>NZ_SDWT01000001.1:0-2400000 GCF_004137255.1 Nocardioides oleivorans
GCACCGTGACCAGCGGCGACGAGTGGGCGTCGACGCCGGGCGCGCGCCATGACGCGGCCTGGCTCTCGGAACGCTCATAGGGGGCGGCACTCACAGGACACGGACCTCTCCACGCCCTTCGGGGCGCGGTCGACGACAAGGAACGGGGTCTGTGTCTGAGGTGTGTACGGCCGGAGATCGGCTCAACTGGAGGACCCGAGCACGCTGGCTCGAAACTGTCTCCAACCCTAGCCGCGGCCACCGACACCGGGTTTCGAGACGGTCGCTGCGCGACCTCCTCAACCAACGGCGGCCGGGGCTTGGGTTTCGAGACGGTCGCTGCGCGACCTCCTCAACCAACGAGGGGCGGGTCGCTGCGCGACCTCCTCAACCAACGAGGGGCGGGCCCGATCATCGACCTCCTCAACTAGCGATGCGGGGCGGGCTGGTTTCGTGACGGTCGCTTCGCGACCTCCTCAACCAACGCAGGGCGGGGCCGGGCTTCGACCTCCTCAACTAACGCCGCCGGCGCGGCGGTCAGAGCCAGCGGCGCACGCGGCGGGTGTAGGCGGCGTACTGCTCCCCGAAGCGGGCGTGGAGGAAGCGCTCCTCGGGGCGGACGGAGCCCCACCGGACGAGCAGCCAGGAGACCGGGAGCAGGAGGACGGCCCAGGTGCTGCCCGCCAGCAGCGCGAGGGACAGGTGAAGCGCGAGGAGACCGACGTACAGCGGGTTGCGGGAGAGCCGGTAGGGACCCTCCTCGATCAGCGACAGCGTCGCGCCGCCCGGCAGCAGGCCGGTGTCGTGGCGGGCGAAGAGCCAGAGCGACCATCCGTTCCACACCGCGAAGAAGGCCAGCAGCGCCCAGCCGAGGGTGACCCGCCACCCTCCGAGCGCGAACGGGTCACCCCAGCGGGCAGTGGCCAGCAGCCCGGCCAGGAGGGGCGTCCCGATCGCGACCGGCAGCCAGAGCCGGAAGCGGACGACGTCGCCGCTCAGGAGTCCTCAGATCTCGTCGGTCTCCGGCGGCTCCGGCTCGCGGGTGACGTGCATCGCGGCCTCCTCGGCGGATGCGCCGGCGCCGTCGATGCCCACGTCGTAGGCCACCTCCTGCTTGTCGAGGTCCTCGCCGAGCCCTTCGTCGGGCGCCACGAGCCGACCGGTCCGCTCGTCGACCTCGTCGAGGCCGAGCTGCTCGTCGAGGGCGTTCTCGTCCTCGCGGTCGACGTCCTCGTCGTCCTCGGCGTAGGGGTCGATGTCGGGCTCCTCCTCGGCGAGCTTCTCGTCGAGGGACTCGCCCTGCAGGCGCTCGGCCTCCGTCGGGTAGTCGTCGTAGCCCTTGGGCGCGCGGTCCGGCGGGGAGTACCCGCGGTCCAGCACGTCGGTGAGGTCACCGTCGTCGAGGGTGTCCTCGGGCTGGAGCTGGTCCTCGTCGTCGACGGACATGTCCAGGTAGGTCTCGCGGTCCTCAGTCATGCCCTCAGGACTACCGGACCGCGAGGGGCGGGACAAGGGCCGCCGGGGTGGGGCCTCAGCCGAGCTCGCGCTCCAGGGCGTCGGTGAGGAGCGCGACCAGGGCCTCGGTCTGGATGTTGGCCGAGGAGCCGACCTCCTCGTCGGAGCCGTCGAGCGCGCGGGCGGCAAGACCGGCCTTGGAGTCGATGAGCTCCGCGATCCGGGTGTCGATCGTCTGCGCGGCGATGATCCGCCACGCGGTGACCGGGTCGCTCTGGCCGATGCGGTGCACCCGGTCGATCGCCTGGGTCTGCTCGGCGTCGGTCCACGAGAGCTCGGAGAGGACCACGTTGGAGGCGACCTGGAGGTTCACGCCGACGCCGGCGGCGGCCAGCGAGCACACGATGACCGCGACGTCGGGGTCGTTGACGAACGCCTCGATGGCCTTCTCGCGCGCCTTCGGCGTCTGGTCGCCGCGGATCGAGGTGTGCTTCAGGCCGCGGCGGGTGAAGGTGTCCTCGGCGATGTCCATGACGTCGACGTGGCGGGCGAAGAAGACGACCTTGCCGACGTTGCGGGCGAGCTGCGCGGCGTAGTCGGCAGACAGGCCGGCCTTGGCGCGGCCGATGCGGCGGAACATCGAGAAGACGTTCTCCCCGCCGGTGCCCTGGTCCATCTCCTCGCGCTCCCACGTCGCGACGCGGCGTACGAGCTCGTGGTCGATGCCGTCGACGACGGAGCCGGTACGACGGGTCTCGAGGGCGGCGCGGTAGCGCTGGACGAGCCGCCGGGCGAGGTCCTCCTCCGCCGCGCGGATCGAGCGGGTGTCCTCGTCGTCGAGCTCGACGGGGATGTCGGCGATGCGGCGGGCGGGGATGTCCTCGGCGACGTCGACCTTGCGGCGACGCACGATGCCCATGTCGATCACGGCCTTGCGTGCGGCCGGGTAGAACGGCGGGTCGGCCGGGGTCAGGTCGGTCTCCTCGAGGGCCTCCATCAGCCGGGCCATCGGCTTGTGGTCGTCGATCCAGCCGAGGAACTGCCAGATCGCGCGGAAGTCCTCGATGTCGTTGATCAGCGGGGTGCCGGTCAGCGCCATCAGCAGCGGCCGGGCGGTGCGCGCGCGCAGCCGCTCCGAGAGCTCGAGCACGTGGCGCGAGCGCTGCGAGGTCTTGTTCTTGATGAAGTGCGCCTCGTCGACGACCATCCCGCGGAAGCCGAACTCGCCGAGCCAGCCGGCGTGGCGGTCGAGGATCTCGTAGTTGACGATGATGACGTCGGCGAACGCGTCGACCTGGTCGCCGTCACCGTGGATGACGGTGGCGCGGCGGCGCGGGGTCCAGCGCTCGGTCTCGCGGGCCCAGTTGGTCTTGACGACGTTGGGGCACACGACCAGGAGCGGGAAGGCGTTGGCGGCCTGCGCGGCGAGCAGCGCCTGCGCGGTCTTGCCGAGGCCCGGCTCGTCGGCGAGCAGGAAGGTGCGGTGCCCCTCCGCGGCCGAGGCGATCAACGCGGCCTGGTGCGGCATCAGCTCGAGCTTGCCGGGCGCGTCGAGGGTGGTGGGCTCGGGCAGCGCCATGCACGACGACGAGCCGCCGAGCTCGAAGGAGCGGAAGAGCGGGCCGAGGAGCTCCCAGGTGGTGAGCCGGCCGTGGGTGCTGCGGCGCTCGCGACCGATCCCGAAGTCGGGCACGAGGAACGGGTTCGCCAGCTGGTGCTGGGCCACGGACTGCGGGATCACCCGACGCTCGCCGACGCCGGGGCCGGACTCGTCGGCCGGCTTGGGCTCCTCGGGGACGGCCTCGACGCCGGCCTTGCGGAGCATCTCCAGGCGGAGGTCGCGGGCACTGTCGGTGATCATCGACTCCTCGGACAGCAGGCCGAAGAGGGAGGGGTCGCGGGTCGCGGTCTTGGCGAGGATCGTGCCGATGCCGTCGAGGCGCTTGAGCTCGTCGGCCTTCTGCGCGTCGGTCAGCTCGACGGACGCCTTCACGTCCTGGCGGTGCTCGCGCGCCAGCAGCGCGACGACCTGGAAGCGCACCCGCTGGCCGGGGGCGAGCGGTCCACGCTGCACGGCGGACTCGAGCTCGCGCACCGCGCGCGCCAGGACGGGGACGATGCCCTCGTTGTCCTTGTGGCGGGCGTGGGCAGGGGTGCGACGGTTGCCGCGTGAACGCTGGCGCTGGGCCAAGGTGTCCTCCAGGACTGGGCTACGCGTCGTGGAGCGGGCGAGTGGAGCAGGCGAGCCCGTCGGGCTCGGTCCCGCACGCCACGGCGTCAGGTGTGGAGCGGGCGTCCGGGTCGTGGCCGGCGGATCGGGGGGATCAGCTGCGGCACGGCGTCGGGACGCTGTGCCCACTGTAGCCCCGTCGGCGGCGGCTGCGGCAATTACCCGCGGATCAGCGCGCCGGGCGGTGGTCGACGATGCGGCGCATCTTGCCGACCGACCGCTCGATGGATGCCACGTCGACGACCTCCACGGCCACGCTCACCCCGATCGAGGCCTTGATCCGCGCGGCGAGGTCGGCCTGCGCGGCGTACGCCTCCTCGTCGCTCGCGTGCTCGCGGCGCTCGACCCTGACGGTCAGGCTGTCGAGGTTGCCGCTGCGGTCGAGGTGGCACTGGAAGTGCGGCGAGAGCGCCGGGATGGCGAGCACGAGCTCCTCGATCTGCGTCGGGAAGAGGTTCACCCCGCGCAGGATGATCATGTCGTCGGTGCGGCCGGTGATCTTCTCCATCCGCCGCATGGTGCGGGCGGTGCCCGGCAGCAGCCGGGTGAGGTCGCGGGTGCGGTAGCGGATCACGGGCATCGCCTGCTTGGTGAGCGTGGTGAGGACCAGCTCGCCCTCCTCGCCGTCGGGCAGCACCTCCCCCGTCACCGGGTCGATGACCTCCGGGTAGAAGTGGTCCTCCCAGACGTGCAGCCCGTCCTTGGTCTCGACGCACTCGCTCGCCACGCCGGGGCCGATCACCTCGGAGAGGCCGTAGATGTCGACCGCGTGCATGTCCGTCCGCTCCTCCATCTCGCGGCGCATGTCGTTGGTCCACGGCTCGGCGCCGAAGATGCCGACCTTGAGCGAGGTGGAGCGCGGGTCGACGCCCTGCGCCTCGAGCTCGTCGATGATCGAGAGCATGTAGGACGGCGTCACCATGATCACGTCGGGCTCGAAGTCGAGGATCAGCTGCACCTGGCGCTGCGTCATGCCACCGGAGACGGGTACGACGGTGCAGCCGAGGCGCTCGGCACCGGCATGGGCACCGAGGCCGCCGGTGAAGAGGCCGTAGCCGTAGGCGTTGTGCAGGACCATCCCCTTGCGGCCGCCCGCGGCGCGGATCGAGCGCGCGACCACGTCGGCCCACATGTCGAGGTCGTCGCGGGTGTAGCCCACGACGGTCGGCTTGCCGGTGGTTCCGCTCGACGCGTGCAGGCGTACGACGTCCTCGCGGGGGACGGCGAACATGCCGAACGGGTAGTTGTCCCGCAGCGTCGCCTTCGTCGTGAACGGGAGGCGGGCGAGGTCGGCCAGCGTCTCGATGTCGTCCGGCACGACCCCGGCGGCGTCGAAGGCCTGCCGGTAGTGCGCGACGTGCTCGTGGGCGTGGCGCACCGACCACCGCAGGCGCTCGAGCTGCAGGGCCCGCAGCTCCTCGACGGGCGCGGTCTCGATCGGGTCGAGGTCACCGGGTCGCGGCGTGAGGTCGTGCATGTGTCGTCCTCCAGGTCAGGCGTCGGGGCGTGGGAAGGTGGGTCCATGTCGGAAGGCGTGTCGGACGAGACGGGGGCGCGCCCCGGGAGTGCACCCCGGCGTGGCCGTCCCGGCCACGACCAGGCGTCGGTGCTCCGGGTCGCGATCGGGCTGTTCAACAAGCAGGGCTACGACGCCACCAGCGTCGGCGACCTGGCTCGCGAGCTGGGCCTGACCAAGTCCGCGATCTACCACCACGTCCCCAGCAAGGAGCACCTGCTCGAGCGGGCGCTCGACGAGGCGCTCGGTGAGCTCAGCTCGGCGCTCGACGCGGTCCGCGCCGATGCGTCGTACGGCCCCGAGGAGCGGCTGCGCGCCGCGGTGCACGCCAGCGTCGTGGTCCTCGCCGGGCACCTGCCGGCCGTCACCCTGCTGCTGCGGGTGCGCGGCAACACCCCCGCCGAGCAGGCCGCGCTCGCCCGGCGCCGCGACATCGACCAGCGTCTCGCGGAGATGGTGCGCGAGGCCGCGGACGCCGGCGCGATCCGCGACGACATCGACCCGCTCGTGATCAGCCGGCTGATCTTCGGCATGGTCAACTCGCTCACCGAGTGGCTGCGCCCTGACGGCGAGACCGCAGGGCTCGCCGACGCGGTCACCACGCTCGCCTTCGACGGCCTGACCAGGCACGACTAGGCCCGGCGGTCCGCGAGCGTCCGGCTCCGGCCGCGGAACTCGGCCACGACCTCCCCGTCGACCGGGTGGTCGGCGCGGACGGTGACGTCGTAGACCCCCGACCGGCCCCGCGACGACACCTCGCGCGCGTCGGCGTGGAGCCGCTGGCCCAGCCGGCCCGGGCGCAGGAAGTCGACGGTGAAGCCGGCGGCGACGGTGACCGGTCCGTGGGAGTTGCATGCGAGGGCGAACGCCGAGTCGGCGAGGCTGGCGATCAGGCCGCCGTGGCAGAGCTCGTGGCCGTTGACCATGTCGGGGCGGACGAGCATCGAGACCCGCGCGGTGCCGGCGCCGAGGTGGTCGACGTGCATCCCGAGCGCCGCACTGGCGGCGTCGGCGGCCCACATCGCGCGGGCCTCAGGGAAGTCGGCGGGGCCCGCGAGGTCGGCGAGGGCGTCAGGCAGGTCGGGGACGGCGTCAGGCATCGAAGTCGACCGTGACCGCGTCGCTGACGGGGAACGTCTGGCAGGTCAGCACGAACTGCTGCTCGACCTCGGCGGGCTCGAGGGCGTAGTTGCGCACCATCTCCACCTCGCCGTCGGTGACCTTCGCCCGGCAGGTGCCGCAGACCCCGCCCTTGCAGGCGAACGGGAGGTCGGAGCGCACGGCCTGGGCGGAGTCGAGCAGCGTCGTGTCGCGCGGCACCGGCGTGGTCGTCGTGCGCCCGTCGAGGACGACCGTGACGTCGCTGGTGACGCCCTCGACGACCCGGTCGGCGTGGCGCAGGGCGGGCGGCGGCTCGTCGACGAAGAACAGCTCGAAGTGGATCTTCTCCGGCGCCACCCCGAGCTCCTCGAGCACGGCGCGGGAGTCCTCGATCAGGCCGAGCGGGCCGCACAGCCAGACGTGGTCGAGCGCCGCGAGCGGCACCTTGATCGGCAGCAGCCGGCGGAGCCGGTCGGCGTCGAGGCGGCCGGAGAACAGCTCGACCTCGCGCGGCTCGCGGGAGAGCACGTGGACGAGGTCGAAGCGCGGGCCGTGGAGGTTCTTGAGGTCGCCGAGCTCCTCGGCGAACATCACCGACGTCGTCTCGCGGTTGCCGTAGAGCAGGGTGACGGTGCTGTGGGGGTTGGCCAGCACGGACGCGGCGATCGAGAGCATCGGCGTGATCCCCGAGCCGGCCGCGATGCACAGGTGGCGTCCGGCCATCGCGGGGTCGGCGCGGAAGCTGCCCGAGGGCTCGGCGACCTCGACGGTCTCCCCCGGCGCGACGTCGCGGATCAGCCACGAGGAGAACAGGCCGCCCGGGATCTCGCGGACCCCGATGCGCGGGGCGGCGCCGGCAGGTGCGCAGATGGAGTACGTCCGGCGGTGCTCGACGCCGTCGACGACGCGGCGCAGGGTGAGCGACTCCCCCGGCTCGAAGTCGAAGACCTCGCGCAGGTCGTCGGGGACGTCGAAGGTCACGGCGGCCGAGTCGTCGGTGAGCACCTCGACGCCGCGGACCTTCAGGGGGTGGAAGGTCGTGGCCACGTCAGATCTCCTTGAGGTGGTCGAAGGGCTCGAGGCAGGAGCTGCAGCGGTACTGCGCCTTGCACGCCGTCGAGCCGAACTCCGAGACCAGCTCGGTCGCGGGCGAGTCGCACTGCGGGCACCGCACCTGGCGTGCGGTGGGCAGCAGCGTCAGCGGGATCGGGCCGTCGGTCGACGGGGCCGGACCGGGCGGCGAGATGCCGGCGGCGGCCAGGGCGGCCCGTCCCTCCGGCGTGATCCAGTCGGTCGTCCAGGCCGGGTGCAGGCTGACCCGTACGTCGACCCGGCCGAAGCCGGCGCCCTGCAGCTCGCGCACGAGGTCGTCGCGCATCGCGGCCATCGCCGGGCAGCCGGAGTAGGTCGGGGTGATGTCGACGACCACATGGCCCTCGCCCACGACGTCGACGTCGCGCAGCACCCCGAGGTCGGCGAGGGTGAGCATCGGCAGCTCGGGGTCGGTGACCCTCCGGGCCACGGACCGGGCCTTCTCGAGGGTGCGGCTCATCAGTCTCACCACTGCCCCCTCGGGTGGGCCCGGGCGACCGACTGCATCTCGGCGAGCATCCGGCTGAGCGGCTCGCCGTGCATGCCGTCGCGGCCCGTGCGGCCGAGCACGCCCACCCGGCGCGCGGCCTCCGAGCGCGGGACGTCGGCGGCGGCCAGGACCTGGTCGAGCACGGCCTCCGCGGCCTCGCGGACCCCTCCCGGGTCGACCCCGAAGCCCTGCTCCGCCGCGGCGGCCTCCACCTCGTGGGTGTCGAAAAGCTCGGGCCACAGCGGCCAGAGGGCGTCGTACGCCACCAGGAGGCGCGCCCGAGACTCCTGGGTCCCCTGGGCGAGGGTGACGAACCAGCGCGCGGCGTAGTCGCGGTGGTAGGCCAGCTCCTTGACGCCCTTGACGGCGACGGCGGCGAGCACGTGGTCGCTGCTGGCGCGCAGCCGCTCCCAGGTCGCCAGCCGCCACACGGAGAACAGCAGCACCCGCACGGTCGCCTCGGCGAAGTCGCCGTTGTCGAGCTCGGCGAGGCGGACGTTGCGGAAGTCGTGGGCCTCGCGGAAGTACGCCAGCGCGTCCTCGGGCGGGGCCGGCGAGCCCTCCGGCAGCACCGGCACGACCGACGCGTCGGCCTTGGCCGCGCGGGCGAGCAGCAGCCGGGCCTGGCCGAGCAGGTCGAGCGCGATGTTGGACAACGCGATGTCGTCCTCGAGGTCGGGAGCGTTGCTCGTCCACTCCGACACGCGGTGCGACATGACGAGGGCGTCGTCGCCGAGCATGAGCGCGTACGCCGCCAGGGTCGCCGCGTCGACGCCCTCCGGGATGGTCGTGTCGACGCCGGCGAGCGGGTCCTCGAAGTCGGTGCCGAAGGCCCAGTGGGCGTCGTTGACGAGGAGGCCGGAGTAGGCGGACTCGTGCTCGTCCTCGGGCGGGGTGTGGATGTGCTCGTTCATCACATGTGGGGGACGTTGTCGGGGATGTCGTAGAAGGTCGGGTGGCGGTAGACCTTGTCGCCGCTCGGCGCGAACATCGGGTCCTTCTCGTCCGGGCTCGACGCGGTGACGGCGTCGGCGCGGACGACCCAGATGCTCACGCCCTCGTTGCGGCGGGTGTAGACGTCGCGCGCGTGCAGCAGCGCCATCCGGTCGTCGGCGGCGTGGAGCGAGCCGACGTGCACGTGGTTGAGCCCGCGCTTGCCGCGCACGAAGACCTCGTAGAGGGGCCACTCCTTCTCGGGCGGCGAGACCCCGATCCCGCTGGCCACTCCCTCGAGGGGCACGGCCCCGTGCCCGCCCTCGGCGGTGAACTCCTGGCCGGTCGGCTGGTCGCTCATGCGCTCGCCTGCCTCGCGGCGTAGGCGGTGGCGGCCTCGCGGACCCAGGCGCCGTCCTCGTGGGCGCGACGGCGGTGCGCCATCCTCTGGGCGTTGCAGGGTCCGTTGCCCTTCACGCCCTGCATGAACTCCTCCCAGTCCGGCTGGCCGAAGTCGTGGTGGCCGCGCTCGGCGTTCCAGACGAGCTCGGGGTCGGGCAGCGTGACGCCGAGCGCCTCGGCCTGGGGCACGGACATGTCGACGAACTTCTGGCGCAGCTCGTCGTTGGTGTTGCGCTTGATCCCCCACGCCATCGACTGCGCCGTGTTGGGCGAGTCGGCGTCGGGCGGGCCGAACATCATCAGCGCCGGCCACCAGAACCGGTCGACCGACTCCTGCACCATCGCGCGCTGCTCGTCGGTGCCGCGCACCATCGTGGTCAGCAGCTCGTAGCCCTGGCGCTGGTGGAAGGACTCCTCCTTGCAGACCCGGATCATCGCGCGGCCGTAGGGCCCGTAGGACGTCCGGCACAGCGGGACCTGGTTGCAGATCGCGGCGCCGTCGACCAGCCAGCCGATCGTGCCGACGTCGGCGTAGGACAGCGTCGGGTAGTTGAAGATGGAGGAGTACTTCTGCTTCCCGGCGAGCAGCAGCTCGGTGAGCTCGAGCCGGGAGACGCCGAGCGTCTCGGCCGCGGAGTAGAGGTAGAGCCCGTGCCCGGCCTCGTCCTGCACCTTGGCCAGCAGGATCGCCTTGCGGCGCAGGCTCGGCGCCCGGGTGATCCAGCTGCCCTCCGGCTGCATGCCGATGATCTCGCTGTGCGCGTGCTGCGCGATCTGGCGCACGAGCGTCCTGCGGTAGCCCTCGGGCATCCAGTCGCGTGGCTCGATGCGGTCGTGGCGGGCGATCGTCGCCTCGAAGTGGCTCTCCAGCTCGTCGGGTGCGGTCTCCGTGAGCGTCATCGATGCCTCCAGCGCATTTACTGACCGATCGGTCTGGTATTAGTGTGTCACCAGTCACCGTGGCACGCAACCAGCCGCCTGGACCCGAGGGAGAGCACCGTGAGCCGACTGCTGGAGAGCTACGCCGCCGGACGCTGGTACGCCGCCTCGGCGGAGGGCCACCCGCTGCTCGACGCCGCGACGGGCGAGGAGGTCGCCCGCATCTCCAGCGCCGGACTCGACCTCGGCGAGATGGTCCACCACGCCCGCACCGTCGGCGGCCCCGCGATCCGCGAGCTGACCTTCCACGAGCGCGCCCTGCTCCTCAAGGACCTCGCCACGCACCTCACCGGCCTCAAGGACGAGCTCTACGAGCTGTCCCTGGCCACGGGTGCGACGAGGCGCGACTCGGCGATCGACATCGACGGCGGCTTCGGCACCGTCTTCTCCTACTCCTCCAAGGGCCGCCGCGAGCTGCCCAACGACACCGTCGTGTGCGACGGCGACCTCGAGCAGCTCGGCCGGACGGGCGTCTTCCTCGGCCAGCACGTCTACACGTCGCGACCGGGCGTCGCCGTCCAGGTCAACGCCTTCAACTTCCCCGTCTGGGGGATGCTCGAGAAGCTCGCGCCGGCCTTCATCGCCGGGCTCCCCTCGATCGTCAAGCCGGCCAGCCAGACGGCGTACCTCACCGAGCTCGTCGTGCGGCGGATCGTGGAGTCGGGGATCCTGCCCGAGGGTTCGCTGCAGCTGCTGTCCGGATCGGCGGGCGACCTGCTCGACCACCTCACCGTCCAGGACTCGGTCGCCTTCACCGGCTCCGCGCACACCGCCGGGATCCTGCGCCAGCACCCCTCCGTGCTCCACGGCGGCGTGCAGCTCCAGGTCGAGGCCGACTCGCTCAACTGCTCCGTGCTCGGCCCCGACGTGGCGGCCGGCGACCCGGAGTGGGACCTGTTCGTCAAGGGCGTCGTCACCGAGATGACCGCCAAGGCCGGCCAGAAGTGCACCGCCATCCGCCGCGTGATCGTGCCGGCGGCGCTCGCCGACGAGGTCACCGAGGCGATCGCGGCCCGACTGGCCTCGACCGTGGTCGGCCACCCCGGCGACGAGTCGACCCGGATGGGTCCGCTCGCCTCGCTCGGCCAGCGCGACGAGGTCCGCAAGGCCGTCGAGGCACTGCGCTCGTCCTGCGACGTCGTGGTCGAGGAGCACGACGTCGACGGCTCCGGGCGTGGTGCCTTCATGTCTCCCGTGCTGCTGCGCGCCCGCACCGGCGCCGTCGAGCCGCACGACGTGGAGCCCTTCGGCCCCGTCTCGACGGTGATGTCGTACGACACCCTCGACGAGGCCGTCACCCTGGCCGCCCGCGGCAAGGGGTCCCTCGTCGGCTCCGTCGTCACCCACGACCCGGCCGTCGCGCGCCGGCTCGTGCTCGGCCTGGCGCCGTGGCACGGCCGGATCCTGGTGCTCGACCGCGACGACGCCCCCGAGTCCACCGGCCACGGGTCGCCCCTGCCGATGCTGGTGCACGGGGGTCCCGGTCGCGCCGGCGGCGGCGAGGAGCTCGGCGGGGTGCGTGGCGTGCTCCACCACATGCAGCGCTCGGCGATCCAGGCCTCCCCCGACATGCTCACCGCGATCACCGGTCGCTGGACCCGCGGGTCGCAGCGCACCGCCACGCCCGAGCACCCGTTCCGCCACTCCCTGGCGACACTGCGCATCGGCGACACGATCGCCTCCGAGCCGCGGGTGATCTCACTCGAGGACATCGACCACTTCGCGGACTTCACCGGGGACACGTTCTACGCCCACACCGACCCCGAGGCCGCCGCGGCCAACCCGCTCTTCGGCGGCATCGTCGCCCACGGCTACCTCATCGTCTCGATGGCCGCCGGCCTCTTCGTCGATCCCGCCCCCGGTCCGGTGCTCGCCAACTTCGGCGTCGACCACCTCCGCTTCCTCACCCCCGTCAAGGCCGGCGACTCGATCCGCGTGACCCTCACCGTCAAGCAGATCACCCCGCGGTCCTCCGCCGACTACGGCGAGGTGCGCTGGGACGCACTCGTGGTCAACGGCGACGACGAGCCGGTCGCGACCTACGACGTGCTGACGCTGGTGGCCAAGCACGACAACCAGCAGGCCTGAGCACTAGCGTCGCCCCATGAGCAGGGCAGCGCAGCGCGTCGTCGGGATCGTGGTGCTCGTCGTGCTGGGGATGCTCAGCCTCCCGATGTCGGCGTACGCCATCGACGGCGAGGGCGCGGAGAACTGGATCATCGTGGTCCAGCTCGGCGCGATGGCGCTCCTCGGCGCCGCGGTCACGGTCGGGCTGCCCGGCCTCGCGCGGGAGGGCGCGGGAACCGGCCGGCGGGCGCTGACCGGGGTCTGGTGGGGACTGCTCGCGGCCCTGGTCGGGGTGGTCGTCTTCTGGTTCCTGCTCAACGGCGTCCGCGGGGCCTGAGGGTCGGCCCGCTAGCGTGCGGCCATGGCGAAGAACGTGGTGAACAACGTGGCGAAGAAGTCGTGGTCGGACATGTCCAACACCCAGAGGACCGTCGTCGTGGTCACCGGCGTCGCGGAGATCGCCCTCACCACCTGGTGCCTGCGCGACCTCAAGGCACGGCCGTCGGAGCTGGTCCGCGGCCCCAAGGTCCTGTGGGGCCCGGCCATGTCCGTGCAGCCCGTTGGCCCGATCGCCTACCTGGTGTGGGGTCGCAAGCGCTGAGCCGGCCGCGGGCCAGCCGCGAGCCGGCCCGGGTCAGCCGCGGTACGGCACCTCGCTGAGCCAGTCGCCCTCGCCGGTCGTGACGGCCGACCAGATCGCCTCGGCGACGCGGTCGGGTGTGAACGCACCGTCGCGCGCGAGGGCGCCGCACACGGTCACCGACACCGCGCGGATGCCGTCGTCCTGCAGCGACTTGTCGAGCGAGTGGACGAGGTTGCGCACGCCCGCCTTCTGCACGCCCAGCGAGGCGGCGCCCTGCCACGGCTCGTCGGCGGCCATGCTCCCGGTGACCGAGATCCGCGAACCTGCGACCAGGTACGGACGAGCCGCCTGGACGACCGTCAGCAGCGCGCCGACTCCGAGCGCCACGTCGGTGAGCAGCTCGTCCACGGTCAGCGTGAGCGGGTCCTTCTCGCGGTAGGCGCTCGGGTTGAAGTGCAGGACGTCGATCCGCCCGGTGTGCTCGCCGAAGCGTCGTACGGCGTCGCGGGCGGCCCGCTCGTCGGTCACGTCGGCGACCGTGTGGCCGACCGCCGCACCGAGGGCCTCCAGCCCGGGCACCAGGTCGTCCAGGACGGCCTGGTCGGCGCCGAGGAGGGCGACGTCGTACCCCTCGCTCGCGAAGCGGCGGGCCACCGACCCGCTCACGCCCGGACCGGCGCCGACGACGACGATCACCGGCTTGCTGTCCTCGTGGACCTGCTCGTTCATGCGTCGTTCCTACCGCATGCTCACGTGGTCGTGTGGGGATGCTTGCCGGTGGGGTCGTCGGGGATCGCGTTGGGGCCCTGGGCGCCCTCCTCCACGTCGCCGGACTCCTGCTCGGGCTGACCGGCGACGGAGTCGCCGGCGCTGATCTCCTGCGGCTCCTCGCCGGCGACGGCCATCTCGGAGACCTGGCCCTCCGGCTCAGCCGTGTCGTCGTGGTCGTGGTCGGCGTGCTCGTGCTCGGTGGGGTCGTGCTCCTGTGTGGCCATGCCTCCACACAAGCACGCGGGGGCTCCGCACAGCCCACCTGATCGGGCGGTTCCCCCGGATCGCGTGCTGGCTACGTTCGAGGCATGACCCGCTTCGGATACACCCTGATGACCGAGCAGAGCGGCCCGCGGCAGCTCGTGGACTACGCCGTCGCCGCCGAGAGGACCGGCTTCGACTTCGAGGTGATGAGCGACCACTACTCGCCCTGGCTCACCGAGCAGGGCCACGCGCCGTACGCCTGGACGGTGCTCGGCGCCGTGGCCCAGGCGACCGAGCGCGTCGACCTGATGACCTACGTGACCTGCCCGACGCTGCGCTACCACCCGGCCGTCGTGGCGCAGAAGGCCGCGACGCTGCAGCTGCTCGCGGAGGGCCGCTTCACCCTGGGCCTCGGCAGCGGCGAGAACCTCAACGAGCACGTCGTCGGTGGCGGCTGGCCCGCGATCGCCGAGCGCCAGGACATGCTCGCCGAGGCGATCGAGGTCATCCGCGCCCTGCACACCGGCGAGCTGGTCGACCACCGCGGTGAGTTCTTCCAGGTCGACTCCGCCCGCATCTGGGACCTCCCGGACGAGGGCGTCGACATCGGTGTCGCCGTCGCCGGCAAGCGCGGGATCGAGCGCTTCGCACCGCTGGCCGACCACCTCGTCGCCGTCGAGCCCAAGACCGAGATCGTCGAGCAGTGGAACGCCGTCGACGGCGCCCCCACCATCGGCTCCGGCGCTCGCGCCGTCGGACAGATCCCGATCTGCTGGGACCCCGACGAGGACGCCGCCGTGGCCCGGGCGCACGAGCAGTTCCGCTGGTTCGGCGGCGGCTGGTCGGTCAACGCCGACCTCCCCACCCCGGCAGGCTTCGCGGGCGCCACCCAGTTCGTCCGCCCCGAGGACGTCGCGGACGCGATCCCCTGCGGTCCGGACCTCGACCAGGTCGTCGAGGCCGTCTCCGACTACTGGGAGGCCGGCTTCACCGATGTCGCCCTCGTCCAGATCGGCGACGAGGGCCAGGACCGGTTCCTCGCCGAGGCGGCCGGCCCGCTGCTGGAGAAGCTGCGGGCGGCCGCCCCCTGAGGTCCGTCAGGCGATCGCGGTGAAGCGACCGCGGCGCGCGGCGGGCGACTCGACCTCGTCGAGGATCGCGAGGGCGAGGTCGTCGGCCGAGATCGTCGAGGCACCGTCGGCGTCCTTGAGCAGGACGTCGCCACCGCGGGTGTAGGTGCCCTTCGACGCCGTGCCGAGCCACGAGCCGAAGTCCTGCGGCGGGCTGACGTAGAACCAGTCGAGCGACTCGGGGCTGTCCTGCAGCGCGGCGAGGGCGTCGAGACCGGTCTGCACCTCGGGCTTCACCTCGTCGGGCATGTGCTCCGCGGTCACGTCCCACAGCCGCGGTCCGCCCTCCTCCACCAGCAGCGACGACGCGCCGCCGACGAAGCCCAGCCGGGTCGGCTGACCTGCGAGGCGGTCGACGAGGTCGGCGAGGACGCCCTCGACCTCGCCGGCCATGTCGCCGCGCGGCGAGAGGGCGCTCACCACGACGTCGGCGCCGTCGAGGGCCCGGTCGAGCACGGCGGCGTCGAGGACGGAGCCCTCCACGTAAGTGGCCCCGTCCACGGGCGCCGTCGGGGCGTTGCGGCTCACCGAGGTGACCTCGTGCCCGCGGGTGATCGCCTCCGCGACGATCGCCGCGCCTGCGTAGCCGCTGCCGCCGAGAACAGTGATGCGTGCCATCTGATGTCTTCCTTCGTGTCGTCCGTCGTGGAGGTGGGTGGTTCAGCGCCAGCCGAGGTCGGGCGCGACGTCGGTGAGCACCGACTCGAGGAGGTGGGCGTTGTAGTCCACGCCGAGCTGGTTGGGCACCGTGAGCAGCAGGGTGTCGGCCGCCTCGACGGCCTCGTCGTCGGCGAGCTCCTTGACCAGGATGTCCGGCTCGGCGGCGTAGGTCTTGCCGAAGACGGCGCGCAGGTTGGCCTCGATCTGGCCGAACTGGTCCGAGCTCGATCCCTCGTGGCCGAAGTAGGCCCGGTCGAGGTCGGTGGTGATCGGCATGATCGAGCGACTGACCGACACGCGGGGCTCGCCCTCGTGGCCGGCCTCCTTCCACGCCTCGCGGAAGACCTCGATCTGCTTGCGCTGCTGGACGTGGAACGGCTCACCGGACTCGTCGGCCTTGAGCGTCGAGCTCATCAGGTGCATGCCCTGCTCCGCGGTCCAGCGCGCGGTCGCGTCGGACGCGGCACCCCACCAGATCCGGCTGCGCAGGCCGGGCGAGTGCGGCTCGGGCCGCAGCAGGCCGGGCGGGTTCGGGAACATCGGGCGCGGGTTCGGCTGGGCGAAGCCCTTGCCCTCGAGCACCTGGAGGAAGACCTCGGTGTGGCGACGCGCCATGTCGGCCTGGTCCTCGCCCTCGGCGGGCGCGTAGCCGAAGTAGCGCCACCCGTCGATGACCTGCTCCGGTGATCCCCGGCTGATGCCGAGCTGGAGTCGCCCGCCCGAGATGAGGTCGGCGGCGCCGGCGTCCTCCGCCATGTAGAGCGGGTTCTCGTAGCGCATGTCGATCACTCCGGTGCCGATCTCGATCCGGCTGGTGCGCGCGCCGACGGCGGCGAGCAGCGGGAAGGGCGAGGCGAGCTGGCGGGCGAAGTGGTGGACCCGGAAGTACGCCCCGTCCGCGCCGAGCTCCTCGGCCGCGACCGCGAGGTCGATCGACTGGAGCAGGGTGTCGGACGCGGTGCGGACCGCCGACTGCGGCGAGTCGGTCCAGTGGCCGAAGTTGAGGAACCCGATCTTCTTCATGACTGGTTCAACGCTCAACCACCCTGGTTGTTCCCGAGGTCGCCGGTGAACCCGTCGCCGACCACCGGCGGCCGCCCCGGGGCAGCCAGGGACAGGACCGCCCGGGCGATCCAGGGTCGCTCCTCGAGGTGGTCCTCGAGGAGCTGCAGCTCCTCGGCAGCCCGGCTCTCGGGGTCGTCGCCGACCAGGTCCACGGAGCCGACGAGGAAGACCTTCTCGGGACCGACGTACTCCAGGTGCAGGCTGTTGACCGACTGCACCTCGGGCCGCTCGCGGAGCCACCCGATCACGGCCTCGTAGGCCCGCGGGTCGGCGATCTGGCCGACGAGGAAGGCCATGTTGCGCCGCAGCAGGTAGATCGCGATCGCTCCCAGCAGCAGGCCGACGAGGATCGACCCGATCGCGTCCCACACCGGCTGGCCGGTGACCTGGTGGAGCGCGAGGCCGCTGACGGCGATGACGATGCCGATCAGTGCGGCAGCGTCCTCGAAGAAGACCGCGCGCAGGGTCGGGTCGGAGGTGCGGTCGAGGAAGGCGGCGCCGCTGATCTCGGCCTCCTGGGCGCCCTTGCGCACCTCCCGGCGTGCCTGGAGGAAGGACGTGCCCTCGAGGAGGAACGCCGCGCCCATCACGACGTAGGCCCACAGGTAGTCGGCCGACTCCTCCTCGGCGCCGAGGGACTGCACGCCGTGGATCACCGACACGGCGGCGCCGACGGAGAAGAGCCCGAAGGCCGCGATCATCGACCAGACGTAGGCCTCCCGGCCGTAGCCGAGGGGGTGCAGCTTGTCGGCCGCCTGCTCGGAGCGTCGCTCGGCGACGACGAGGAAGACCTCGTTGCCGGCGTCGGCCCACGAGTGCGCGGCCTCCGCGACCATCGACGCCGAGCCGGTGACGGCGGCCACGATCGTCTTGAGGACCGCGAGGATGGTGTTGGCGGCCAGGGCGACGACGACGGTGAGCACGGGCCCAGCCTCCCACTTGACGCCTGACTCCGGTCAGGTGTGCAATATATTGCATGCCGGTACCCGCGTCGGAAGCATCGATCCGCCCCTCCCTCCTGCGCGACACCGTGCACGACCGGCTGCGCGACGCGATCGTCGACGGCACGCTGGCGCCGGGCGAGGTGGTGCGCGACACCGAGCTCGCCTCCTGGCTCGGCGTCAGTCGTACGCCGGTGCGCGAGGCGCTGCTGCGGCTCGGCGAGACCGGGCTGGTCCGCGCCGCGCCCGGGCGCTCGACGGTCGTCGCAGAGATCGACCTCGGCGAGGTCCGCGCCGCTCACGCCGTCGTCGCCTCGATGCACCGGCTCGCCGTGGCCGAGGCCGTCACCCGGCTCACCCCGGCCGACCTCGGTCGGATGCGCGAGGCCAACGACCGCTTCGCGCGGGCCATCGACGACCGGGACACCGACGCCGCGCTGGCCGCCGACGACGACTTCCACGCCGTGGCCGTCGACGTCTCCGCCAACCGCGCGCTGGCCACCGTCCTCGACCAGTTCAGCCCGGTCGTACGCCGCCTCGAGCGCCGCCGCTTCGCCTCCCTCGCGGGAGCCGAGTCGGTCACCCTCCACGACCGCCTGGTCGCGGCGTGCGAGGCCGGCGACGTCGACGCGGCGGCCGAGGTGGCCTTCCGGACCTGGCAGAACCTCGCCGCCCTGATCCCCGAGCCCCCGTCCGGCACCGAGCCCGACACCGAGCCCGACACCGACGCACCCACCACCCAGCAGCAGGAGACCCCGTGATCCTCGAGCAGTTCGAGCGCTACCCGCTCACCTTCGGCCCCTCGCCCGTCCAGCACCTCCAGCGGCTGACCGCACACCTGGCCGCCCGGGGCGGGGGTGCGCAGGTCTGGGCCAAGCGCGAGGACGTCAACAGCGGACTGGCCTACGGCGGCAACAAGGTCCGCAAGCTTGAGTACATCGTCCCCGACGTGCTCGCCAGCGGCGCCGACACGATCGTCTCGATCGGCGGCTACCAGTCCAACCACACCCGCCAGGTCGCCGCGGTCGCCGCGCACCTCGGCCTCAAGTGCCGCCTGGTGCAGGAGAAGTGGGTGCCGTGGGACGACCCGACCAACACCCAGGTCGGCAACATCCTGCTCAGCCGGATGATGGGCGCCGACTCACGGCTCGACCCGGCCGGCTTCGACATCGGCATCCGCGACTCGTGGAAGGACGCGCTCCGCGAGGTCGAGGAGGCCGGCGGGACGCCGTACGCCATCCCGGCCGGCGCCAGCGAGCACAGGCTGGGCGGGCTCGGCTTCGCCAACTGGGCCTTCGAGGTCGCCGAGCAGGAGAAGGCGCTCGGCATCACCTTCGACACGATCGTGGTCTGCACCGTGACCGGATCGACGCACGCCGGCATGATCGCCGGCTTCGCGGCGCTCGAGGACCTCACCGGCGTCCGCCGTCGCGTCATCGGCATCGACGCCAGCGCGACCCTGGACAAGACCCGCGACCAGGTCGCCCGGATCGCCCGCAGCACCGCCGAGCTGATCGAGCTCGGCCGCGACCTGCGCGACGACGAGATCACCGTGCTCGAGGGCTGGGCGGGCGATCTCTACGGCGTGCCGGTCGACTCGACGATGGAGGCCATGGCGCTGGGCGCGCAGCTCGAGGCGATGATCACCGACCCGGTCTACGAGGGGAAGTCGCTCGCCGGCCTCGTCGACCTCGTCGCGGGCGGCGACATCCCCCGCGACTCGCACGTGCTCTACGCCCACCTCGGCGGTCAGCCGGCGATCAACGCCTACCACTCCCTCTGGCCCGCCCAGGGCTGAGTCCTCCACTAGCGTCACCCGCGTGACCGACGAGTGGAGGGCCGCCCTCGACTGGGCGGGGGCGAGCCTCGACAGCCCGGTCGTCTCGTCGCAGCCGCTCGAGGGCGGGATGACCTCGTCGATGCTCGCGCTGACCCACGAGGACGGCACCGAGACGGTGCTGCGGCTGATGACCCACGAGCCGTGGCGCGCCCACGGCGCCGCGCTCACCTCGCGCGAGCGTGACGCGCAGCGGGCGCTCGCGGACACATCCGTGCCGGCGCCGGCCAGCATCGCCCTCGACGCGGACGGCACGACGACGGGCGTGGCGGGGCACCTGATGTCCCGCCTGCCCGGACTCGGCCGTGAGTCCCTCGGAGACTCACGGCTCGGCGCGATGGCCAGGATGCTTGCGATCATCCACGCGATCACTCCATACGAGCCGTTCCGGACCTACGAGACGTGGGCGTGGGAGGCCAAGTGGGTCGTGCCGGCGTGGACGCGCCACCCGAAGTCCTGGCAGCGCGCCTTCGACCTGCTCGCCGGACCCGCGCCCGCCCACGAGCCGACCTTCCTCCACCGCGACTTCAGCCACCGCAACCTCCTGTGGACCGACGAGGCGATCACCGGGGTCGTCGACTGGGTCGAGACGTCGACGGGGCCGGCCTGGCTCGACGCCGGCCACGCCGCGACCACCCTCGCCGTCGCGTCCGGGCCGGAGCCGGCCACCCGCTTCCTGGAGCTGTACGCCGACCACGCACCGGAGCCGGTCGATCCGTACTGGCTGGTGATGGACGCCGTCGGCTTCCTCCCGCCGCCCGGTCGGGCGCCGTTGTTCGGCAGCCCCGGACAGCTCGCGCGGCTCGACGACTGGCTCCACCGGCTGGTCGGCTGATCACGCCAGGGCGAAGTCCACCGCCGCGAGCGCGTGCAGCCGGGTCGTCGCGAAGACCGGCACGTCGACGTCGTCGGCGCCGATCAGCAGCTCGATCTCGGTGCAGCCGAGGACGACCCCCTCGGCGCCGCGCCCGGCCAGCCGCCGCACCACGTCGACGTACTGCTCCCGGGATTCGGAGCGCACGACTCCGTGGACGAGCTCGTCGTAGATCACCCGGTGAACCAGCTCGAGGTCCTCGCCCGCGGGGACCACCACGGACAGGCCGTGGGACTCGAGCCGCTCGCGGACGAACGGCTGCTCCATCGTGAACCGGGTCCCGAGCAGCGCCACCCGGGACAGGCCGGCCGCACGGACGGCCGCAGCCGTCACGTCGACGATGTGGATCAGGGGCACCGAGGTCGCGGCCTCGATCGCGCCGGCGACCTTGTGCATCGTGTTGGTGCAGAGGACCAGGCACTCGGCCCCGGCCGCCTCCAGCGCCCGGGCCTCGGCCGCCAGCAGCTCGCCGGCGGCGTCCCACTCCCCCGCTGCCTGCATCGCCTCGACCTCGGCGAAGTCGACCGACGCCATCAGCACGCGCGCGGAGTGGTAGCCGCCGAGCCGCTCCCGCACCGCCTCGTTGACGACCTGGTAGTAGAGCGCCGAGCTCTCCCAGCTCATCCCGCCGAGCAGGCCGATCGTGCGCATCGCGTGGGGCATGCGCCCATTGAACAGCGCTAGCCTGACGAGCATGGCGACCCAGGCCCTCGCGAGCACCGACGGGCTCCGGGTGTTCGCGGCCACCCATGCCCGGTTCGACGACGTCCGCACCATGGTCGGCCCGAAGAAGCCGACGTCCAGCGTGTGCTGGTGCCTGAGCCACCGGATCCCGGCGAAGCTCAACCGCGAGCTGGCCGGCACCGAGCGCGCCGACTTCGTCGAGGCCCTCACCCGCAGGCGCACCAAGCCCGGCGTGCTGGCCTACGACGGCGACGAGGTCGTCGGCTGGGCGGCCGTCGCTCCCCGCGCCGACCTGCCCTTCGCCCGCTCCACGAAGATCCCGCACGTCGACGACCAGGCCGCGTGGTCTGTCTGGTGCATCCGCGTGCGGCCCGGGCACCGGGGCCGCGGGATCTCGCACGTGCTGCTCGAGGGCGCCGTGGCCTACGCCGTCCAGCAGGGCGCCCCGGTGATCGAGGGCTACCCGGTCGACAACCGCGGAGAGAAGGTCGACCTGACCATGGCCTACGTCGGCACCCGCAAGGTCTTCGAGGCCGCCGGCTTCGAGCTGGCCATGCGCACCGAGGCGACCTCGGCCGGCTTCCCCCGCGTGATCATGCGTCGCAACGCCTGACCCGAGCCGACCCGAGCCGGCCAGACCTGACGGCGGACAGCGCGCCGACTCGCCCGACCGCCGCACCGCTTGCTACCTTTAGTCGCGTAATTCACTGCATTAATGGGACGGAGTGGTCATGGCGCCGATGGGGACGAACGAGGGCGACTGTCGGGTCGTGGTGGTCGGTGCGGGCGCCGGCGGCACGCTGGTCGCGACGCACCTGGTGACCGCGCTCTCCTCCCGGTTCCGCGTCGAGCTGGTCGACCCGGCTCCCACCACCGGGCGCGGCCAGGCCTACTCCACCACCGACGAGCGCCACCTCCTCAACGTCCCGGCCTCCGGCATGAGCGCCTTCCCGCGCGACCCGGAGCACTTCCTGCGGTGGCTGCGCAACCACCACGACCCGAAGTTCCAGCCCCACGACTTCGCGCCGCGTGCCGTCTTCGGTCGCTACATCGAGAGCCTGCTGACCACCGCGACGGAGTTCCCCGGCAATGCCCGGCTCGTACGCCGTCGCGCCGAGGTGGTCGACATCGCCGGGTCCGGCAGCGGCTTCGTCGTCGACCTCTCCGACGGCGAGCGGCTCGAGGCCCGCGCCGTCGTGCTCGCCACCAGCAGCCGTCCCGGGACCGCGTGGGCGCCCGCCGAGCTCGCCGCGGACGCGCGGCTCATCGCCGACCCCTGGACCCAGCCGATCCCCGAGGTGGGCGACGTGCTGATGCTCGGCTCCGGCCTGACGATGGTCGACCTGGCGATCAGCGCCGACCGGCCCGACCGCACGGTCCACGTGGTCTCGCGCACCGACGCCGTGCCGCAGCCGCACGTGCTCCCCACCACTCCCCCGGTGCCGCCGCCGCCGGGCATCACCCGCACGCAGGGACTCGACGCCCTGCGCGCCACGCTCGACGCCCACGTCGAGGAGACCGTCGACACGACCGGCGACTGGCGCGCGGCCATCGACGGCCTGCGCCCGGTCACGGCGCAGGTCTGGCGCGGGCTCTCCGACGCCGACAAGCGCCGCTTCATCGGCGAGGACGCCCGCCGCTGGGACGTCCACCGCCACCGGATGGCCCCGGCCACCGCACGCCGCTTCGACGCGATCGGGGACGCCGGCCGGATGCGGCGCCACCGCGGCACCATCGCCGGCGTGCGCGCCGACGCCAGCGCCCTGCAGGTGACGCTCGACGACGGCACCACCCTGCGCGTCGCCGCCGTCGTCAACTGCACCGGGCCGTCCGGCTCGATCGCCACCGACCCGCTGCTCTCCCGCCTGGCGCAGACCGGGCTGGTCCGGCCCGGCCCGGCCGGGCTCGGCATCGACACCACCGACGACGGCCGGATCCTCGGCACGCTCCCCGACACCGTGCCGTTCCTGGCCGTCGGGTCGCTGCGCAAGGGCAACCTGTGGGAGTCCACGGCGATGCCCGAGATCCGCGAGCAGGCCTACGACGTCGCGCGGGTGGTGAGCCGCTCGATGCATGGCGAGTCCCGGCGCCGCCCGGTCGACCCCTACGGCCTCACGCTCTCCACCGGCACCGACGCCGCCGACCGCTACAACGCCGCCCTCGGCCGGCTCCTGCGCCTCCAGGGCGGGGTCGAGGAGGGCCTCGCCGAGGCCGTCGCCGCCGACGAGGGCTTCGTCCAGGCCCACGCCGCACTCGCGCTGCTGGGCCACGAGTGGGGCACCAACACGCACTGGGCGGCCTCGCTGCGAGCCGCGCACCGGGCCGCGGCCGAGCGCCACCTCGACGACCGCGAGAGCTCGTTCCTCGACGCGGTGACCACCCGCCTGCGCTCCGACGAGGCCACCGGTGCGGCCGCTCTGCTGCGCCACGTCCGGCTGTTCCCGCGCGACGCGCTCGCCGTCAGCGTCGCCGTGCCCACGGTCGCCTTCGGCGGCCTCACGAGCGGCTCGCAGACGGGCGAGCTCGTCGAGTCGCTGGGCCGCTCCTACGGCGACGACTGGTGGTACGCCGGCCAGCTGGCGTTCGTCCGCCAGGACCAGGAGCGCTGGTCCGAGGCCGAGGAGCTGTCGTCGTACGCCCTCTCCGTCGAGCCCGCCTCCGGCCACGCCGTGCACGCCCGCGCCCACGTCTTCTACGAGACCGGCGACCACACCGCCGGACTGGCCTGGTTGGACGAGTGGATCCGCACCCGCGGCCCCGAGGCCAACCACCGCTCGCACTTCTCGTGGCACGCCGCCCTGCACGAGCTCATGCAGGACGACGTGGAGGCCGTACGCCGTCGCTGGCGCCGCGAGCTCGCGCCGTCGGTCGTCAGCGGCAGCCGGGTCGTGGTCGACAGCGGCGCCCTCCTGTGGCGCGGGCGCGTCACCGGCGCCTGGACCGAGGACCTTCCCGTCAGCGAGGTCCGCGAGCAGGCGCCCGCCGAGTGGCTGAGCGCCCCGACCACGCCGTTCGCGGCGATGCACAGCGCCGTCCTGCTCGCCGCCGACGGCGACGGCGCCGGGCTCACCGCGCTCGCCGCGCAGTCGGCGCAGAGCCAGGACGCCGTCTTCCGCGACATCGTGGCACCGCTGTGCCGCGGGCTCGAGCAGGTCGTCGAGGAGCGCTGGAACGCCGCCTCCGCCACCCTCACCGACGTCGTCCGCACGATGGCTCCCCTCGGCGGCAGCAAGGCCCAGCGCGAGGTCGTCGAGGACACGCTCGTCCACGCCCTCGCCATGGCCGGGCGCAACGCCGAGGCCGCGGCACTCCTCGACGAGCGCCTCAGCCGCCGGTCCTCGGCGCTCGACGCCCGCCGTCGGGCCGCCGTCGCCGGGACCCTCACCCGGTCGTGACCGGCACGTCGTCCGGATCGGTGGTCGGATCGGTGTTCGGGTCGGCGTTCAGCTCGGTCGCCTTCACCACGCTGGTGACGCTCGCGATCGTCGAGCTGCACACGGAGCTGGTCGCCGGGGCGGCCGCGTTCCTGGCCGCGTGGTGGCTGCTGCGCGAGGACGCTGCCTGAGGTCTCGGCCTATCCTCGGACCGTGCACAGGATCTTCACCACCAGCGTCGCCTCGGTCTACCCGCACTACGTGACCAAGGTGGAGAAGAAGGGCCGCACCCGCGCGGAGCTCGACGAGGTCATCGCGTGGCTCACCGGCTACGACGACGCGACGCTCCGGGCGCACCTCGAGCAGGAGACGACCTTCCAGGACTTCTTCGCCGACGCGACCCTCAATCCCCACGTCGACCAGATCACCGGCTCGGTGTGCGGGGTGAAGGTGCAGGAGGTCGAGGACCCGCTCATGCGGCAGATCCGCTACCTCGACAAGCTGGTCGACGAGCTCGCCAAGGGCCGGCCGATGGTCAAGGTGCTGCGCGGCTGAGCGCTCACTCCTCGCCACGCTGCCCGCGCAGCCAGGTGATCGGGTCGCCCTCGTCGACCGTGACGCCGTGGCGGCGGAGGACGTGCCGTGCGACCTGCCGGCGGGCGGCGGCGTACGTCACCACGTGGGCGAAGACGCTGCCCATCACGAAGCTCTCGGGCGGGTCGCACAACGCGTCGACCAGCCGGTCGTCCCACGCCCCGCGGGCGTCGAGGTCGCGCACGGTGGCGAGCCAGCGCGGTGCGACGGCGTCGTGACGCTCGAGCAGCTCGATCGCGCCGCGCCCGCCCCCGGTGGGGAGCTCCTCCCCCGCGATCGCGGCGAGCCAGATCTCCTTGGACGCCACCAGGTGCTCGAGCAGCTGGCCGAGCGACTCGTCGGGCCCGTCGAAGCCGAGCACCGCGAGGCCCTCGACCACCGGGGCGTCGTACGCCGACCCCGGCACGCCCTTCGCGAGGTCGATCAGGTGCCGGGTGTCGTCCAGGTCGTGGCGGACGAGGTGCTCGGTGATCGGGTTCATGGCCTGCTCCGTGGAGGTGACCCACAACGACATGGGTGGGTGGAAGTGGATGCCGTTGGGCGCGGGCAGCCAGTGCCCGGCCGCGGGGGTGCTCGGCGGGTGCCCGAACGCCCGGGCGTAGGCCCGCGCGAAGCCCTCGACCGACTCGTAGCCGGACTCGAACGCCGCGTCGGTGACGCTCGCGCCCTCGGAGAGACGCCACGCGGCCCGCTCCAGCTGGACCCGCCGGCGCAGGGCGACCGGCGGCTCGCCGGTCCCGCTCCGGACCCGGCGGTTGAAGTGGTGGGGCGAGGAGAACGCGCCCCCGGCCATGTCGGCCAGGGTGGCGTGCTCCTCGTCGAGGACGGCGTCGAGCAGCTCGCGGAGGCGGTCGCGTCCGGGCTCGCTCATGGAGCCCAGTCTGCGACACCGGCGGGCTCGGCCACCCGACCGGAATTGCGCAACGACCCCGAGGGGGTCAGGGCACCTCGAAGCGGACCGTCTTCACGGGGTTGTCGAACTCGCTCGTGCGCAGCGAGACCTGGACCTCCCAGGTGCCGTTGGTCGGCAGCACCAGGTCACCGGCGTAGATCCCCGGCCCGAGGTTGGTCAGGGCCACCTCCCCGAGGTCCACGTCGGTCGCGGACAGGCTCAGGCGTGGCGACTCGTAGCCCTCGGTGGGCCGTCCGTCGTCGTCGGTCAGCGTGATCGTGATCGTCGTGGGGCCCACCGCGAGCGGATCGAGGGTGACGTCGGCGGAGATGGCGTCGAGCTCGACCACCTGGTCCGCGCTCTGCCCCTCCCCGGAGGGCGAGGTGACCGCGACGTCGGGCTCGGGGCTGCGGTCGACGAGGAAGCCGGTGACCAGGAGCACCGCGACCAGCACGCCGGCCTCCGCGAGCGTCGTACGCACCAGGATCGACGCAGCCCCCCGGCGCTCGTCACGCGCCGTCGCCGACGCCAGGCCCGGCAGGAGCGCGAACCGGTTCCACGCGGCGACCACGATGGCGACGAGCACGATGAGCACCTTCACGAGGAGGAAGCTGCCGTAGCCCGTCTCGAGCAGCGCGCTCCACGACCCGGCCACCCGCCACGCCGTGAACGTCCCCGTGACGACCAGCAGCGCCAGGACCGCCGACGCCCAGGTCGAGAAGCGGGCGAGCACGCGCGCGCCCGCGTCGTCGCGGTCCGCGAGGTCGCGCAGCACGAGCCCGATCGCCAGCAGCCCACCCAGCCAGAGCGCGCCGGCCACGAGGTGGAGCACGTCGACGGCGATCACCAGCGCCTCGGGCGTCGTCGCGCGCGTGTGCCCGGTGAGCGACGGCGCGGCGAGCGCCACGGCGCACCCGGCGAGCACCAGCCCGGAACGCGTCCGGTCGGGAGCCGACGTCGGCAGACCCACCACGGCGAGACCGAGGCCGGCCGTGACGGCGGCGGGCACGACGTACTCCCAGGCCGAGAGCGCCGACCAGGTCGACCCCTCGCCGAGCGCCGAGGCCGGCAGGCCGAGCTGGTAGAGCGCCACCATCGGCACGGCGAGCCAGAACGCGACCGCTGCCACCACGGCGGCGATGCGGGCTGCGGTGCGCAGCCGACGGCGGCTGCCGTCGTCGGCCGGCTCGCGCGGCAGGAAGAGGACGGAGAAGGCCGCGAGGCCCGCCGCGGCGAGCAGGCCGAGGTAGCCCAGCCACCGGACCACGCTGAGCAGGAAGGGGGCGTCCGTCCCGGCGTCGGCGCTCGTCTCGGGTACGTCGACCACGGCGCTCGGCTCGCCGACCGAGAACGACAGCGAGCCGCCGATCGGGTGGCCGTCGGCGGAGACGAGTCGCCAGACGACGACGAGGGTGCCCTCGCCGACGTCGTCCTCGAGCTCCACGACGAGCTCGGCCTCGCGCACGGTCGCGGTCGACGCGACCACGGCGCCCGTGGCGTCGAAGACCTGGATGCCGGCGGGCACCCCGATCACCGACTCGTTGAAGGTGAAGGTGACCTGGTCGGGGGCGGCGTCGAGGACGGCGCCCTCGGCCGGGTCGGTGCTCACCAGTGTCGCGTGGGCGGACGCGGGCGCTGCCGACCCGAGCACGAGGAGCGAGGTGAGCGGGAGCAGGAGCGCCACGAGCAGCAGGGGCACGACGCGCCGGCTCCTCGAGCGGCGACCCGGTCGGCGTCCCGGCCCCGGTCGCGGGTGGGCGTCGGTCATGCTCGGCGTCGACGCATCACGAGGACGGCGCCGCTGGCCAGGCACCCGGCGGCGAGGACACCGACGGCGCCGTAGGCCATCAGGCGCCCGTCGCCGGGTCCGGCGGCGGCGGTCGGGGCGGACCCGTCGGAACCCTCGGACCCGTCGGCACCCGTCACCACGATCACCGGTGCCGGCATGTCGAGCTGCTCGCGGCTGGCGGCGTCCTCGGCGACCTCGGTCCAGGCGGACTCGCCCTCCTCGCACCGCTGGACGATCGGGAAGACCAGCTCGGCGCCCGGCTCGTCGGGCAGCCGCACCGAGAAGGCCACCTCGTCGCGCAGGGCGTCGGGCAGCGGGTCGTCGGTGCGGAAGGTGATCGACTCCCCCGCGGCCTCGGCGACCCAGCGGTCGGTGCTCGACGCGGTCAGCTCGCTGACCCCGGCCGGCATCCGCACGGCGAGCTCCGTCGTCGCCGACCCCGCGCAGCCGTGCGGGACCTCGAGGCGCACCAGCGCGGTCGCTCCGGCGGCGGTGGTGGACGCGGAGATCGTGACGTGCGCGGCCGCTGGCCCACCTGCCAGCAGGAGGATCGCGCTCACCAGGGCACCCGACACGGCCGCACGCAGCGTCGCGCGGGTGCGGTTCATGGAGTTCTCCTGGAGGGCTGGGGTGACCGTGCTCACACAACCAGCCCGTAGAACTGTTGTCAAGGATGTGAACTGCCACTACCGTGATTCACGTCACTGAAGTGAAGTCCCACGTGTGAACGAGCACGTCGAATCCCCGAAGGGAACACCCATGCCCAACATCACCGTCGAGCTGCTCAAGGGGCGCTCGGTCGACCAGCGCCGCGAGTTCGCCAAGGCCGTCGCGGACAGCGCCGTGGAGATCCTCGGCGCCCGCCGCCAGGACGTCCGCATGGTGTTCAGCGAGATCACCCCGGACATCGTGGCCAACGGTGGCGTCCTGGCCAGCGAGGACGACAGCCGCGCCGGCGTCGTCGCTGCCCTCGCCGACGACTGAGTCCGACCGCACCACCGCGCCCACGCACGACCCGGGCGCCGCAGCACCGCAACGGGACGGGCCCCGGAGGATCTCTCCTCCGGGGCCCGTCCCGTTCTCGTTGCCTAGCGCTTGCGGACCTTGATCCTCAGCTGCTCGCTGGTGGACTCCGCGGCCGCGCTGCCCGCGTAGGTCACGGTCAGCCTGATCCGCTTGCCCTTCGCCTTCGGCAGCTGGATGAAGACGCGACCGTCCTTCAGCGTCCCGGAGAGCGTCTTGCCCCCCGCGATCGTGAAGTCCACGTCACCGGTGACCGCCACGCCGTCAGGTGCCTCGAGGGAGACCCTGATCGTGGCGCGGTTGCCCTTCTTCACCTTCGACGGCGCCTTGACCGTCATCTCGGGCACGACCTTCGCGACCACGACCGACACCGTCGAGGACGACGGCTTGTGGCCGGCGTCGCCGAGGTAGCGCAGCGTGAGGGCGTAGGTCCCGGGCAGCAGGCCCTTGGCCGCGAGCTCGAGCCTGGCCTGGCCCGAGGCGAGCGTGCCGGTGCCCACCACGTCGGTGCCGCTGACCAGCTCGACCTTGCCCGTGGCCGTCGCCGGGGCGACGCTGACCACGAGGTTGCCGGCCTGGCCGTAGGTGTACGACGCCGAGGCGCCTGCCACCGCGGAGTTGACCGGACCGGTCTCGCCACCGTTGCCGCCACCGTTGCCGCCGCCGTTGCCCGTGGGCTTGACGGTGATCGTGACCGTCGCCGGTGTCGAGGCGACCTTGCCGTCGTTGGCGACGTAGGTGAACGTGTCCTTGCCCACGAAGCCCGCGTCGGGGGTGTAGGTGAAGGAGCCGTTCGCCCGCACCTCGACCGTGCCGTTGATCGGCTGGGTCGCACCACCGGCGGTGAGCACGTCACCGTCGGCGTCGGTGTCGTTGCCGAGGACGCCTGGCGCCGCCAGGGTCAGCGGCTCACCGGAGATGGTGCTGAACGCGTCGTCCACCGCCACCGGGGCCCGGTTGGGCGTCTGGGGCTGGCCCGTCACCGTGATGGTCACCGTCGTGGCCGCCGACTTCGACGTCCCGTCGTTGGCCCGGTAGGTGAAGGTGTCCGTCCCCGTGAAGCCCGCGTCGGGCTTGTAGGTGAACGAGCCGTTGGCGGACATCACGACCACACCGCTGGCGGGCTGCACCACGTCACCGGCCGTGAGGGTCGCGCCCTCGGCGTCGGTGTCGTTGGCCAGGACGCCGGGCGCGGGAACCGTGAGGGTCTCCCCCGCCGTGGCGGCGTAGGCGTCGGGCGCACCGACCGGCGAGGCGTTCGACGTGGCCGAGAAGATCGCCTGGACCTCCTGCTCGCTCAGCTCGTAGCCGTAGATGCGGAAGTCGTCGACCCGCTCGGTGGGACGCGGGTCGTTCCAGCTGCCGTTGCCGATGAAGTTGGCGGTGGTGCCGCCGTCGGCGATGTCACCGATGGTGACCGGGATGTTGTCCCGGGTGCCGCCGGCCTGCAGGACACCGTTGAAGTAGATCTTCACCGTCGTCCCGGTTCCCGTGGGCGACTTGCCCAGGGTCACCGCGACGTGCGTCCACTGGTTCAGCGGCAGGTCCGTGTTGCCCGTGAGCTGGGTGCGGTACTGCTCGCCGTTGTTCATGCGCAGCGTGGCGGCGAAGCCCCGGGTCCCGTTCTCCGTCCTGGACTGCAGGAGCAGGAACTCCGTCGTGTCCTTGCCGATCTGGACGTGGGTGGTCCAGTTGGGCAGGGCGGTGGGACGGATCCAGGTGGAGATCGTCGCGTCCGTGGCCATGCCGAACGTGACGTCGTTCGGCAGCTGGACGTGACCGCCACCCGGGAGGTTGACGGCGTTGCCGTACTTGCCCTCCGTGCTCCAGGCGGCGTTGCCCGTGAGCGTGGCGTTGCCGATGGCCGGGTCGGATCCCGAGTTGGCCGCCGTGGTGCCGGTTCCCTCGTCGAACTTGTAGTGGACGGGGATGCCCTCACCCACCGGCGGACGGGCCACCGTGTGCTGGACCGTGCCGGTCGAGTCGCGCCAACCGGCGGCCGCGGTGAAGCGGACCTCGATGGTGTGGGCACGGGGGGTCAGCGTGACGGCCGGGAAGGAGACCTGGCCGTTGGTGACCGTGGCCTGGCTGCCGACGCTCTCGCCGTCGACCCACAGGTCGGCGACACCGGTCGGGTTCGCGTTGGCCGAGTCCTTGACCGTCGCCGACACCGTGATGGGGGTGTTGAACGGCGACGGGGAGGCCGGCGTGACGCTGACCGTCGTGGTGGTGTTGAGCGCCGTGCCGTCGGCGTACATCCCGGCGACGTCGGCGTCGGACAGGGCCGAGGTGTAGAGGCGCACGTCGTCCATCAGGCCGTTGTAGGCCGGGTCCGGATAGCCGTTGCGGCCGAGCCAGTTGTTCGTCGTGGGACCGATGTCGGTCATGGTGAGCGTCAGGTTGTTGTTCGTGGCGACCTTCGCGCCGTTGAGGTAGAGCGATCCGACGGCACCCTGGCGCGTGAACACGACGTGGTTCCACTGACCGGCCACGACGTCCTTGGTCGGGGTCGCGTAGACGCGCTCCTGGACGTTGCTGCCCTTCTTCTTGAACGTCGCAGCCAGGCCGGTGTTGCCGCTCGCCTGGGTCTGCATCTGGATCTGGAAGAAGCTGCCGGCGTCGCCGAGCCCGTCGCCGATGTGGAACATGCCGATCCAGTTGCCCTTCTCGTCCGGGCGCGCCCAGAACGAGGTGGTGAAGTTCGCCTCGTTCTGCAGCAGGTTGTCCGGAAGGTCCACGGCGTTGGCGTTGGTGCCGCCCAGCAGGTCGACCGACTTGCCGGTGACGCCGCTCGTGCTCCAGGTGGTGCTGCCCGTCAGCACGGCGTCACCGACGGTGGTGTCGGAGCCCGTGTTGGCGGCGGTGGTGCCGGTGCCCTCGTCGAACTGGTACGACACCTGGGCGTCGGCGACCCCGAGGCCCGTGCCCACGACGACGAGGTCGTCGAGGACGAGGCCGGCGGCACCGCTGCCGGTGATCGTCAGGTCCTGCTGCCGCCTGGTGGCGACGAAGGTCCCGGCGAAGGTCTCGAACGCGGCGGTGGAGGCCGTCGTGCTCGTCAGGGCCTGCGAGAGGTTGGCGACAGCCAGGGTCGCCGTGCCCGGCGCAGTGCCGGCCGTGCGGCTGTCACGGGCGTAGCGCACCGACACGCGGTACTCCTTGCCCACGTCCAGTCCCTTGATGGTGCGGGTCAGCTTGCCGGCCGTGCCCACCGCGAGGTGGTAGCCGGTGCCACCGAGGCCGCCCATGCTGCCGCCGCTGGCGCGCGTGAGCCGGACCTCGTTGTCGACCTTCCAGGGCGACATCCGGCCGTTGCCGGGAGCCACCACGACGTCGTCGGTCGAGTAGCCACCCGACAGGTACGACGCCGGGATCCGCGGGTACTCGAACTGGTCGACCACCGTGGGGGCCGGCTTGTTCATCTTCACCGTCGGGTCGATCTGGACGATGTTGGCGACCGACGGCGTGCCGTTGCTCCACACGAAGACCATGTAGGCGCCGGGAGGCGCGAAGTTGGCGTTCGTCGGGGAGGTGATGTTGACGGTGTTGCCGCTGGTCGTGAAGGCCAGGTCCTGGAAGTTCTGGTCGTTGTTGAAGCCGTGGGTGACCGAACCGTTGCGGACCAGGGTGACCCGGTCGACCGTCTTGTCGGACGTCAGCGAGAACGAGCCGTTGTATGCGATCCGCTTCGGGGCGTTGGTGACCACCGGACGCACGGCCGGGGTGTTGCCGTCGAAGAGGTAGGCCGGGGAGTAGTACTCGACGTCGGTGTAGTTGTGCGGGCCGGGAGCACCGCCACCACCGATCATGATCCGGCCGTCGGGCAGGAGCAGCGCGGTCGAGTGGTAGAGCCGGGCGTGCTCGTAGGGGATCTTGACCTCGGTCCACTGCGAGCCGCTGGGAGCGTCCGGGTTCCAGATCTCGGCGTTGGTGACGTAGCCGGACTGGCCGTTGTTGTCGCGCGAGCCACCGGTGACGATGACCTTGCCGTCGGGCATGACCGTCGAGGACGCCCAGTGGCGGGCGTACTTCATCGGGTCGGTCGCGGCGACCACCGGGCTGGCGGTGCCACCCGAGATGTCGACGGTGAAGCCGGCGCGGGCGCCGGCGGGGCCGCCGCCGTTGGCCCACCAGCCGCCACCGACCTGCAGGATCTTGCCCGGGCGGTACATCGTCGCGGTCGACGTGGCGCCGACCGGGTTGCCCAGGGTGCCCTGGTTGCCGCTGCCGTTGCCCAGGGTGCCGCGCATGGTGACCGCACCGTTGCCGGACGGGTCGAGCTCGAACATCTGGGTGCCGGTGATGGTGAAGACGTTGCCGTTGGTGGGGGCGACGAAGGCGCGCGGGTACCACCAGCGGTTCTCGTCCTGCGGCGCGTTGGCGCCGTCACCGTAGGCCTGGGCGCTGGTGGCGCCGGTGAGCAGCTTCCACGAGTTGCCCTGCGAGGGGTCGTAGATCTCGGGCGTCTGGACACCGGGGCCGCCGGGGCCGCCGCGCAGCGAGCCGCCCTGGACCACGATGGAACCGCTGGGCAGCGTCGTACCGGTGGGGTACCAGCGCGGGTAGTTCATCGGCGCCTCGTTCTTGAGGCCCGCACCCGAGGAGTAGCTGGTGACACCGATGGCGGCGTCGTTCGGGGCGTTGCCGCCGAGGCTGTCGTCACCACCGACGGTGAAGGTCGAGCGGCGGTGCGGCATCTGCACCTGCATCGAGCAGAAGAGGTCGGTGTAGGTCGCGTTGGGCACCACGCCGGAGACGAGGTTGGCCAGCGTCCGCGGGATCTTCGGGTCCCACACGTCGATCTGGGTCTGGCCACCCTGGCTCACGCAGTCGTTGCCGCTGTAGTCGTAGGGGTTGGCGTCGGTGCAGCCCGTGCTGACGGAGCCGAAGGACTGGACCTTGCCGTCGGAGGTGAGGGCGGCGTTGATCGGCATGACGGGCCACGGGGTGACCGCGCTCATCTCGCCCTGCTGGTCCTTCTGCGGCGGCGAGCAGTCGGCCGCGAGCAGGCCGGCCGAGTAGGCCATGCCGTAGCGCAGCTGGCTGCGCACGAAGTCGTCGGCGCGGTTGTCGTCGGCGTTGCCGTCGTCACCGGAGGTCCACGTCGTCGCGTGGTGCCCGAGCGAGGAGTACCACGACCGGCCGGAGTCGATCTTCTGGCACCACGTGACGGGGTGCGAGGTGCCCTCCTCGCCGATGCGCCCGCCGCTGTACGTCGACTCGTCGACGGTGACCAGCGTCTTGACGTTCTGGGTCGGGTTGACGTCCCACTCGTACCACTCGTCGGTGTAGGACAGCGGTGACTCGAGGCCCTGCGTGAGCGGGCTGGCCGCGTCGGAGACCGAGATGGTGCCCCGGTAGCCGCCCGCCGGCTCGGGGTGGCCGGTGGCGGCCGCGCCGACGAGGCGGCGGTAGAAGGGGTTCACGTCGTGCTCGGTCTGGTCGGGCGACCACGCGGTGTAGTGGATGCCGACGAAGCCGCCGCCGCCGCGGATGTAGGACTCGAGCGCGGTGCGCTGGTCGGTGTTGAACAGCACGCCGGCGGTGTGGGCGAAGACCAGGAGGTCCTTGCTCGCCAGGTTCTCGGGCGTGAAGGCGGAGGCGCTGGTCGTCTCCTGGATGTCGGCGACGGCAGCGCTCTGGCCGTTGTTGTCGAGGCCGTACTGCGAGGCCAGCGCGTTGGCCATCTCGCGCACGGCGGCGCGCGTGTTGGCCACGGAGCCGTGCACGCCGTCACCGCTGCTGAACAGCAGGACGCGCAGCACGTCGTCGTCGCCGGGAGCGGCTGCGGCGACGGGCGCGGCGGTGACCGCGGACAGCGGCAGGGCCACCGCGGTGGCGGCCGCGATGGCCACGAGGTGCTTCAGCGCGCGACCGGATCCTCTGGTCTGGCGTCCTGACGGGCGCCGGCTGGCTGATCTGGAGAACAGGTTCATCAACGATTCCCTAGGGCTCGGCGGGGCGGAGCTCGATGGGCGGCGGGTGCGGGCAGCGCTCACGGAGTCACGAGGGTGGAGACAGGCTGAACGTATGACGGCCGTCACACAGAGTCAAGAACTCTGTCCAGAATTGTGAACTCTTTGCTAATTGCGTTCAGATACATGAAAACAGGCCTGGGCGGCCGATCCCCCGCACGGGGTCGACCACCCAGACCTGGTCCGGGGGGTGTGCTGCTCGGGGCAGCGTCAGGGTGTGCTCACCGGCGTACGCGCGCGCTGCCGCCGCCGGCGAGCGCACGGACCTCCGCCGCCGTCGCCATGGACGTGTCGCCGGGCGTGGTCATCGCCAGCGCGCCGTGGGCGGCGCCGAGCTCGAGGCACTGCTGGAGGGGCTCGCCCTCGAGCAGGCCGTAGACGAGGCCGGAGGCGAAGCCGTCGCCGCCGCCGACCCGGTCGAAGATGCCCAGGTGGTCACGCGGGGTGGAGGCGAGCACGCCCGTCTCCGGGGACCACGCGATGGCCTGCCAGTCGTTGTCGCTGGCCGAGTGGACCGTGCGCAGCGTCGTGGCGATCACCTTGAACCACGGCATCTTCTCCGCGACCGTGCCGACCATCGCCTCGAAGCTGTCCATCGGCAGCGAGCTCAGGTTCTCGTCGACGTGGGCGACCTCGAAGCCGAGAGCGGCGGTGAAGTCCTCCTCGTTGCCGATCATCACGTCGACGTGCCCGGCGAGCCGGGTGTTGACGTCACGGGCGAACTCCTGGCCACCGATCCCGGCCCACAGGCTGGGGCGGTAGTTGAGGTCGAAGGAGACGATCGTGCCGTGCTTCTGCGCAGCCGCCATCGCCTCCTCGGCGACCGCCGCGGCGTTCTCCGACAGCGCGGCGTAGATGCCGCCGGTGTGGAGCCAGCGCACCCCGCGACGACCGAAGAGGTCGTCCCAGTCGACGGTGCCGGGTCGCATGTGGGCGATGGCGGTGTTGGCCCGGTCGGACACGCCGACCGCACCGCGGACGCCGTACCCCCGCTCGGTGAAGTTCAGGCCGTTGCGCACGGTGCGCCCGATGCCGTCGTAGTCCTCCCAGCGGATCAGCGAGGTGTCGACGCCGCCCTGCATGATCAGGTTCTCGACCAGGTGGCCGATCTCGTTGTCGGCCAGTGCGGTGACGACGCCCGCGCGCTTGCCGAAGACCTTGCGCATGCCTCGCGCGACGTTGTACTCGCCGCCGCCCTCCCACGCCTCGAACCGGCGGGCGGTGCGGATGCGCCCCTCCCCCGGGTCCAGGCGCAGCATCACCTCGCCGAGCGCGACGATGTCGAGCTCGCACTCCTCGGCGGGTCGGGTCTCGATGGTCATGCGGTCACTCCTTGGACGATCGGGTGCAGATCAGGTGCGTAGAGGGCGGTCGAGGCGGCGCACTTGGCGGCCACGTCGTCCCAGCGACCGGCCTTGAGCAGGTCGCCGGCCACCATCCAGCTGCCGCCGACTGCGGCGACGGACGGGTGGGCGAGGTAGTCCGGGGCGGTGTCGACGGTGATCCCGCCGGTGGGCATGAAGCGCACCTGCGGGAACGCGGCGGCGAGCGCCTTGATCGTGGCCAGCCCCCCGTTGGCCTCGGCCGGGAAGAACTTCACGGTGTCGAGGCCCAGGTCGAGGGCGAGCATGATCTCGCTCGGGGTCGCCACGCCCGGGATCACCGGCACGCCGGCGTCCTGGCAGCGTCGTACGACGGACGCACTGAGGCCCGGGGACACGACGAACTTCGCCCCCGCCTCGATCGCCTGGTCGACCTGGCGGTCGGTGAGGACGGTGCCGGCGCCGACGACGAGGTCGTCGTTGGCGGCGAGGCGGCGCAGGACCGCGGCCGCCTCCGGCGTGCGGAACGTCGCCTCGGCGACCGGCAGCCCGCCCTGCACGAGGGCCGCGCCGAGGGCGTCGGCCTTGGCTGGGTCGTCCAGGACGACCACCGGCACGATGCGGTGGCCGCCCAGGACGTCAGTGGCGTTCACGGTAGGAGTCGACCCCTCGATCAACGGAGCTCGGCGATGACGGTCTTGAGCTCGGTGTAGTCGTCGAGGCCGAAGGAGCCGAGCTCGCGACCCCAGCCGGACTGCTTGAAGCCGCCGCGGGGCAGCGTCACGTCGTCGGCGTGCCACGTGTTCAGCCACACCGTGCCGGCGCGGAGCTTGCTGCCGACCCGGTGCGCGGTGCCGAGGTCCTTCGACCAGACACCGGCGGCGAGGCCGTAGACGGTGTTGTTGGCGGCCGCGACGACCTCGTCCTCGGTGTCGAACGGGATGGCGGTGATGACGGGGCCGAAGATCTCGTCGGTCTGGACGGCCATGTCCTCGGTGACCCCGGTGATGAGGGTCGGCGAGAAGAAGTAGCCGGTCTCGGCGGCCCGGTCCGGGCTGCCGGCGACGATGTTGGCGCCGTCCTTGACCGCGCCCGCGACGTAGCCCATGACCTTCTCGTGCTGCTCCTGCGAGACCAGCGGTCCCATCGTGGTGCTCGGGTCGAAGCCGTCGCCCACCTTGATCGCCTTGGCCGCGGCCGCGACGCCCTCGATGACCTGGTCGAACACGTCGCGCTGGACGTAGAGGCGCGAGCCGTTGACGCAGCACTGGCCCTCGTTGAAGTAGCCGGCGAGCGCGGCGCCCGCGATGGCCGCCTCGAGGTCGGCGTCGTTGAAGATGATGTTGGGGGCCTTGCCACCGAGCTCGAGGGAGACCTTCTTGAGGTTCTTCGAGGCGCCGGCCGCGATCTTCTTGCCGACCTCGGTCGAGCCGGTGAAGGCGACCTTGTCGACGTCGAAGTGGTCGACGAGCGCGGCACCGGCGTCGCCGAAGCCGGGCAGCACGTTGACGACGCCGGCGGGGACGCCGGCCTCGAGGAGCAGCTGGCCGAGGTAGAGCGCGGTGAGCGGGGTCTGCTCGGCCGGCTTGAGGACAACCGTGTTGCCGGCGGTGATCGACGGGATCACCTTGAAGGCAGCCATCGTGAGCGGGAAGTTCCACGGCACGATGCCGGCCACGACGCCGAGGGCCTCGCGGCGGGTGTAGGCGTGGAACTCACGACCCGGCACCGACATCGGGATGGTGGTGCCCTCCATCTTGGTGGCCCAGCCGGCGAAGTAGCGGAAGAGCTCGGCGGCCACGCCGGCGTCGCCGCGGGCGGAGGCGAGGCTCTTGCCGTTGTCGAGCGACTCGAGCTGGGCGAACTCCTCGATCCGGTCGTCGATCATGTCGCCGATGCGCCACAGCAGGTGCGAGCGGTCGCGGGGAGTCATCTTCGACCACGACGAGCCGGACTCGAAGGCGTTGCGGGCAGCCACCACGGCGCGGTCGGCGTCGACCGCGGACGCCTGGGCGACCGTCGCGAGGACCTGCTCGGTCGCGGGGTTGATGGTGTCGAAGGTCTTGCCGTCCTTCGCGTCGACCCACTCGCCGTCGATGAGGAGCTGGCGCGGCGAGGAGAGGAACGAGGAGACGGCGGGCAGGAGCTGGGAGTTCAGCTGGGAGTTCTCGGACATGAGAAGCCTTCCGGGTGCGGGATCAACGTGCGGGGGTGCTGGATGGGGCGGTCTGGAGGAGCGGGTGCTCGGGCGGGTGCTGCGACTACTTGATGATCGCCACCTTCGAACGGTCGAGGGTCAGCGCGACGGCGGCGACGATGATCGCGCCGTAGAGGATCTGCTCCCAGGCCGACGGCACGCCGACGATGGGCAGGCCGACCCGCAGGAGGGTCACCACGAGCGCTCCCGCGAGGCTGCGCCAGAGCGAGCCGTGGCCGCCCGTGATCGCCGTACCACCGACGACGATGGCCGCGACGGCGGGCAGGAGCAGGTTGTCGGCCATGGTCGGGCTGCCGCTGAAGTTGCGGGAGGCGAGCATGACGGCGGCGAGACCGGCGCAGGCGCCGGAGATCGTGAACGCCGCGACCTTGACGATGTCGACGGGCGTCCCGGCCAGGCGGGCGGCGGACTCGGAGTAGCCGATGGCCTTGACGAAGCTCTCGAGCGGGGTGAGCTTGAGGACGAGCGAGACGACCGCGACGACCAGCACCGCGACGAAGAACGACATCGGGACGTAGCCCGCGACGTAGAGGTTGAGCCACTTCGTCGCGTCGCGGTCGATGACGCGGATCGGGCCGGCGTCGGAGATGACGAGCGCGACGGCGGAGAAGATGCTCATGCCTCCGAGCGTCACCACGAAGGACGGGATCCGGAGCAGCACGTGGGCCAGGCCCTGGATCGCGCCGATCGCACCGGCGGCGGCGATCACGACGAGGATGGTGAGGCCGCCCAGGTCGGGCAGCCACATCGCGAAGAAGACCGTCGAGAGCGAGCAGAGTGCCGCGATCGACAGGTCGATGCCGCCGCACAGCACCACGAGCGTGGCGCCGGCCGCGAGCACCACGAGCGGTGCCGAGGTGCGGACGGCCGCGGTGAGGCTGCGCTGGGTCAGGAAGTCCGGGTCGGCGATCGTCAGTGCCGCGAGCAGCGCGACGAGGGCGATGACCGGCATGAACGACGTGACGCGCTGGGCGAGGGTCGGACCGCCCTTGACGACGGCGGCCTCGGCCGACGGGGTCTGGCCGGACTCGGGAGCCAGGACTGGGGTGGCCATCAGACCATCTCCTTGACGAGGTCGAGCGGGGTCGGCTTGCCACCGGAGGGGCACGCGACCTCCTTGGTCGCCCGGCCGTCGTTCATCACGATGATCCGGTCGGACATGCCGATGGCCTCCTCGAGGCTGTCGGCGAGCAGGACGGTGGCCACGCCGCTGTTGGCGAGCTCGCGCATCAGGCGGTAGACCTCCGAGCGCGCGCCGATGTCGAGCCCCCGCGTCGGGTGGTCGAGCAGCAGCAGCCGGATGTCACCGGCGACGAGCCAGCGGGCCAGGACGACCTTCTGCTGGTTGCCCCCGGAGAGCCGACCGATCTGGGTGCCGCGGTGCGGGGTGCGGATCGAGAGGCGCTCGATCCACTTGTCCACCAGGGTCGCCTGCTTCTGCGGTATGACCATCGGGCCGGCGCAGCGGGACTTCTGCTTGGTGAGGGTCATGTTGTCGGCGACCGACATCGGCCCGACCATGCCCTCGATCTTGCGCTCGGCCGGGACGTACCCGACACCGGACGCGACCGCGGCACGGGTGCCGGACAGGTCGAGCTTCGCGCCGTCGAGGGTGACCTCGCCGGCCAGGGTGGGCTCGGCGCCGAAGAGCGCGCGGCACACGTCCTCGCGACCGGAGCCGTGCACGCCGACGATGCCGACGATCTCGCCGGCCTTCACCTCGAGGTCGACGTCGCGGAAGGTCTTGCCGGACATGCCCTTGACGACCAGCCGGGGCTCGGCCTCCGCGGCGGACCGCTCGGACATGCCCTCGTGGTAGTGGTCGTCGGACCCGGTGGAGCCGATCATCAGGCGGTGCAGGTCGGTCGGCGCGGCGTCAGCGGTGGGCATCTCGCCCACGGACTGACCACCGCGCAGCACGGCGACGCGGTCGCACACGTCGAGGACCTCGTCGAGGCGGTGCGAGACGAAGACGACCGACGCGAACTCGCGGAGCCGGCGCACCTGCGTGAAGAGGGTCTCGATCTCCTTCGACTCCAGCACCGAGGTGGGCTCGTCGAGGATGATCACGGGCGGGTTGGAGGTGCGCTCCTCGATGCGGAGCACCTTGGCGATCTCCACCATCTGGCGCTCGGCGAAGGTGAGGGTGTCGGTGCGCGCAAGGGGGTCGATGTGGGAGCCGATCTTGTCGAGCTGCTCCTGCGCCATCTTGCGCAGCGTGTCCCAGCGGTAGATGCCGCGCCGGACGCCCGCGCCCTCGCTGCCGAGGACGATGTTCTCGGCGGCGGTGAGGTTGGGGACCAGCGACTGCTCCTGGAACACCATGCCGATGCCGTGGTCTGCCGCCTCGACGACGCTGCGCAGCCTCACCTTCTCGCCGCGCACCCAGATCTCGCCGGCGTCGGGCCGGACCAGGCCGACCAGCGCCTTGAGCAGGGTGGACTTGCCGGCTCCGTTCTCGCCGGCGAGGCCGAGCACCTCGTTCTGGCGCACGACCAGGTCGACGCCGTCGAGCGCCTTGACGCCCGGGTAGTGCTTGACCAGGCCGCGCACCTCGAGGGCGTGGACCGGGGCCGGCGCCTCCGTCTCGGGGTGGGCCTGCACGTGGGTGGTCACTTCGTCACCTGGTTCCTACGACGCTGGGGGATGACCGCGGCCGAGACGGCCGCGACGACGATGAGTCCCTGGACACCGCCCTGCCAGTAGGGGCTGACGCCGATCTGGACGAGGCCGTTGGTGAGGACGATGACGAGCAGCACGCCCACGGCGGAGTGGAGCACTCCCCCGCGCCCGCCGGTGAGCAGGGTGCCGCCGACGACGGCCGCGGTGATCGCCGCGAAGTCGTAGCCCTTGCCGGCCTGGACGAGGCCGGCGCTGAGCTGGCTGGTCACCATCACGCCCGCCAGCCCGTAGAACGAGCCGGCGAGGGTGAAGACGGCGACCTTGAACGGGGCGACCCGCACGCCCGAGAGCGCGAGCACCTCCTCGGCGCCGCCGATGGCGTACGCGTAGCGGCCCAAGCGCGAGTAGCGCTGGATCAGCCAGCCGACGAGCACGCAGCCCATCGCGATCCAGGTCAGGTAGGCCAGGCCCAGGAAGCGGTTGACGGCCCAGCCGTGCAGCATCTCGTCGGAGATGTTGGGCTGCACGCCCGAGAACATCAGCGTCGCGATGCCGAGCCCGACGGCGGAGACGCCGAGCGTGGTCATGAACGACGGCACCTTCAGGCCGACCAGCGCGACCCCGCTCAGGCAGCCGAGGGCCGCACCGAGGCCGATCGCGACCAGGACCCCGAGGAGTCCCAGGTCGTTGCCGTTGCGGTTGTTGGCGACCAGGAGGGCCACCGCGATCGCGGAGGCCCCCATGACGCCCGGGGCGGAGAGGTCGATCGACCCCATCATCAGCACGAAGGTGATGCCGCAGGTCACGACGGCGAGGACCGCCGCCGCGTCCATGATGTTCTGCACGTTGCCGACCGTGCGGAAGTCAGGGCTCAGCACCGCGAAGATGCCGAAGATGACCACCAGTGCGATCGGGGGACCTGCGTCCCGGAGCGACACCCCCCGCCGAGGCTGGGGGCGCGGCCCGACTGCGACCTCGTCGTCAGCCTTGGCGGGGGATGTCATGGTCACGAAATCGCGCCCTGCGAGCGGCTGAAGACGTTGTCGCAGGCGAAGTCGGCCTCGTCCACGGCGGGCGCGGAGAAGTCGGCGACGTTGTCGGCGGTGATGAGGAACTGCTCGGCGAACCAGGCGCGGTCCTCGGCGGCGATGTCGTCGACCGAGAGCTCACCGGTGGCCACGCAGTAGCCGATCGCCAGGCCGATGCCACCCTGCCACGGGCCGTCGGAGGAGACGGTCGCGGTCATGGTGCCGTCCTCGATGGCGGTCAGCGCGTCCGGGACGGCGTCGATGCCGACCACGGCCACGTCCGTGCGACCGGCCTGCTCGAGCGCGGCGAGCGCACCGAGGGCCATGTCGTCGTTGGCGGCCCAGATGCCCTTGACCTTGTCACCGTGCTTGGTGAGCAGGGTCTTGGTGACGGCCAGCGCCTCGTCGCGCGAGAAGTTGGCGGTCTGCTGGTCGAGGAGCTCGACCTCGGGGTTGGCCTCAAGCGACGCCTCGAGACCGGCGAAGCGGTCCTTGGCGGCACCGGTGTCGAGGATGCCCTGGAGGGCGATGATGCCGCCCGAGCCGCCGATGGCCTCGGCGAGCGCGTCGCCGATCTGCTGGCCGGAGTCGACACCGTCGTAGGTGATGTGGCTCAGCCACTGCGAGTAGTCCTCGACGTTGACGTCGGAGGGCTTGTTCCACTGGGTCACGAGGAAGGCGCCGGCCTCCTGCGCACCCTCGACGATCGGAAGGGTGTCCGAGTCGCCGTTGGGCAGGATGTTCATGACGAGGCAGTCGGTGTTGCCGGCGAGGAGCTGGGTGATCTGCTCCTGCTGCTTGGTCGAGTCGCCGTCGTAGGTCAGGCGCTGCTGCTCGAGGCCCATCTGCTCGGCGAACGCGTCGCCGCCGTCGAGCCACGAGGCCTCGTAGGGGTTGGACTCGTTGCGCACCTGACCCACCAGGGTGACGTCCTCGGGCGCGCAGGCGGAGGCCTCGGAGCCGCCGTCGGTGCCGCCGCCGCCGCTGGCCTCTTCACTGCAGCCGGCGAGGGCGGCAGCAGCCAGGGTCAGGCCGAGCACGACTGCGGTCGGTCGAGAGGTGAACTTCATGGTCGATCCTCATTCTCTTTCGGTGCCGGTTGCCCCGGCGGTGGGACTGACTGGGTCAGGTACTGCCCCGAGGTGGTGGATTCCTTGCTGGGTGGTGCCGGGTGGTGCTGGGTGGTGCCGGATGAAGCAGGTCGTGCAGGTCTAGCGGGCCATCCAGCCGCCGTCGACGACCAGCACGTGGCCGTTGACGTAGTCGGCGGCGGAGGAGCTGAGGAACACCGCGGCGCCCGCGATGTCGTCGGCGGAGCCCCAGCGTCCGGCCGGGATCCGCTCGAGGATGGAGCGGGAGCGGTCCGGGTCCTCGCGCAGGGCGGTGGTGTTGTCGGTGGAGATGTAGCCGGGCGCGATGGCGTTGACCTGCACGCCGTGCGGGCCCCACTCGTTGGCCAGTGCCTTGGTCACGCCCGCGACGGCGTGCTTGCTGGCGGCGTACGACGCCACGCGGATGCCGCCCTGGAAGGTCAGCAGGCTCGCGATGCTCACGATCTTGCCGTGGCCACGCTCGACCATCGGGCGGCCGAGCGCCTGCGCGAGCAGGAACACGCCGTTGAGGTTGATGTCGAGCACGCGCTCCCAGTCCTCGCGGGAGACGTCGACGGTGTCCTGGCGGTCGATGATGCCGGCATTGTTGACCACGATGTCGACCTGCCGCGACGCGGCGAGCTCGGCACCGGTGCGCTCGACGGCGTCGAGGTCACCCATGTCGAGGTCGACCACGTCGACCTTGCCACCGAGCTCGACCACGGCCTCGCGGGTCGCGTCGTTGCTGCCCGGACGACCGACGAGCACGACCTCGGCGCCCGCGCGGGTCATCCCGAGCGCGATCGCCCGGCCGATGCCCCGGCTCGCGCCGGTGACGACGGCGCAGCGGCCGGTCAGGTCGAAGGGGGAGACCGCCTGGGACGGGTGGGTCACAGGTCCTCCACGGCCACGGGGGCGAGGTCGGTGTAGCAGTTGTTCTCGCCGGCCATCGCCCAGATGAAGGCGTACGAGCCGGTGCCGGCGCCCGCGTGGATCGACCACGGCGGCGCGATGACGGCCTCACGGTTCTTCATGACGATGTGGCGGGTGGCGCCGGGCTGGCCCATGAAGTGGAAGACGCGGTCCTCCTCGGCCAGGTCGACGTAGCAGTAGACCTCGGTGCGACGCGCGTGCAGGTGCGGCGGGAAGGTGTTCCACACCGAGCCGTTGGAGATGACGGTGACGCCGAACTGGAGGACGGACGTCGCGACGTCCTGGCCCCAGACGTAGCGGAACAGGCTGCGCTCGTTGGCCGAGTCGGACGACCCGAGCGCGACGGGCTCGACCTCGGAGTGGCTCAGGTGGGAGGCGGGGTACGTCGCGTGGGCGGAGGCGGACACGAAGTAGTAGGCGGCCTCGGCACCGGCGAAGGTGACCTCGCTCCCCCGGCCGACGTAGAGGCCGTCGAGGTGCTCGAGCTCGAACTTCTCGCCGTCGACGAGGACGTGGCCCGCGCCGCCGACGTTGATGATGCCGAGCTCGCGACCCTCGAGGTGCGTCTCGGTCCCGAGCACCTCGGCGTAGGCCGGGAGCTCGAGCTGGCCGGAGCCGGGGACGGCGCCGCCGATCACCATGCGGTCCTCGTGGGTGTAGGTCGCGTTCACCTCGCCATTGACGAACAGGTCCTGGACCAGGAAGTTGTCACGGAGCTCCGCGGTGGTGGACGTCTCCGCACTGGTGGGAGAAGTCGAGTATCGGACCTGGATCACGCGGAAGCTCCTTGGTTTATGAACTGCGTTCGTCTATGTGAACTGCGGAGGACGCTACATGTGACGGCCGCCACTGGTCAAGCACCTGAATACTGTCCATGTATGCGAACTCGCGCTACAGTCAGGAGAAGTGGGGCAGGGGGCCCCTGACACCACGAGGAGTTCGATGTCCACCCAGCAGCTTCAGAGGGAGACCAGCGGCGCGGCCGCGGGACCGGTCAAGTCAGCGGCGCGAGCCCTGGACCTCCTCGACGAGATCGCCGCCAACGGCCCCGGCACCCAGCTCCAGCTGTCGACGCGGCTGAGCATCCCCAAGAGCAGCCTGCACGCGCTGCTGCGCACGATGACCGACCGCGGCTGGCTCCAGACCGACCAGACCGGCAGCGTCTACCAGCTCGGCATCCACTCCCTCGTCGTCTCGTCGGCCTACCTCGACGGCGACCCCGTCCTCGCCCGGGCCCAGTCGGTGCTCGACGAGGTGGCCGCCGCCACGGAGGAGACCGTGCACCTCGGTCGCCTCGACGGCGACGACGTCATCTACACGGCCAAGCGTGAGTCGATGCACCCCCTGCGCATGCACTCCGCTGTCGGCCGCCGGCTCCCGGCCTACGCCACCTCGCTGGGGCGCGCCCTCCTCGCCGAGCTCCCCGTGGAGCAGCGCGTGGGCATGGTGCCCGAGCACATCAGCGCGATCACGCCCAACACGACGACGCGCAAGGAAGCGGTCCTCGAGATCATCGACCGCGCCGTCGTCCAGGGCTACGCCACCGAGAGCGAGGAGTCGTGCATGGGCGTGCGCTGCTTCGGCGTGGCGCTGCCCTTCAGCCACTCGGCCGTCGACGCGCTGAGCGTCGCGGTGCCGATCAGCCGCCTCGACAACGGCCGCGAGGACCTCATCATCGAGACGCTGCTGAGCGTCAAGGCGCGCCTCGCCGCCGTGCACGGCAACAGCATGGTCCGCTGAGGGTCGCCGCCCTCAACCCTTCACCAGCCGCTCCATCACCGCCCGCAGCGGCGGCCACGTGTCGCGACCGCGCCGCACCACGGCGTACGCGCGCAGCATCGTGACCGGGTCGCGCAGGCGTACGACGCTCACCCCGCGCCGCGTCGTACGACCGCGCGGCAGCAGCGCCACTCCCCTGCCGTCGAGGATCAGGTCGTCGACCAGCTCGAGGGAGTCGATGCGGTGCACGATCCGCGGCACGAACCCGGCGCGCGAGGCCAGGGTGCGCAGGGCGTCCTCGTCGGCGGTGTTGCGCGAGTTCACGATCCAGTCGCGGTCCGCCAGGTCGGCCAGCGACAGGCGACGGTCCCTCGTCGGCACGCCGACGCCCCACTCCATCTGCCACAGCGGCGTCACGTCGTGGTCGTCGCGCCACTCTGCCGGGGCGAGGTCGTAGTCGTAGACCAGCGCCAGGTCGACCTCGTCGCGCGCCAGCAGGTCGAAGGACTCCAGCGGCTCGTGCTCCAGGATCCGCACGTCGATGCGTGGGTGCGTGCGCCGCAGGTCGTCGATCGCCGGCGACAGCGACCGACGGATCGCCGAGGCGAAACCGGCCACCCGCAGCACGCCCGCGGGCTCGGCCGCGGGGTCCAGGTCGAGCCGCGCCGACTCGACGGCGGCGAGGATCGTGACGGCATGGTCGGCGAGCCGGCGACCGGCCGGGGTGAGCCGGACCCGGCGCCCGTCGGGCTCGAGGAGCGGCGTGCCCACGTCACGAGCCAGGGCCGCGATCCCCTGGGAGACGCTCGACGTGGTGGTTCCCAGCGCGTCGGCGACCTCGTGCATCGAGCCGAGGCGCGACAGCTCGAGGAGCATCGTCAGCCGGCGGACGTCCATTCCGTCATTGTGTCGATCCGCCGAACGATCTGTACAGCAAAGTCACGTGGACGCGAACGATGGCGCTGCCCTTCACTGGAGCCATGACCGGCCCCACCTCCCTCTCCCCGGCCCGCACCGGCGCCGCGATGGCCGTCGCCTCGATGCTCTGCGTCCAGCTCGGGCTCGCCGTCTCGGTCGGCCTCATCGACGACATCGGCTCGTCCGGCGCCGCGTGGCTGCGCCTGTTCTGGGCCGGGATCCTGCTGCTCGTCATCGTGCGGCCGCGGCTCGCGCTCTACACCCGCGAGGCCCTGCTGGCCGGTACGGCGCTGGGCGTGGTCACCGCCGGCGTCACCCTCCTCTTCATGGAGGCCGTCGCCCGGCTGCCGCTCGGCACCGCCAGCGCCCTGGAGTTCCTCGGCCCGCTGACCGTCGCGGTCGTGCGCAGCCGGGGCTCCGGCCGGGCGTGGGCGGGACTCGCCGCAGCCGGGGTCGTGTGCCTGACCCAGCCGTGGTCCGGGCACGCGGACCCTGCCGGCGTGGCCTGCGCGCTCGGCGCGGCCGTGTGCTGGGCGGCGTACATCCTGCTGACCCAGCGCGTCGGCGACGCGGTCAGCGGCCTCGGCGGCCTGGCGATCTCGATGCCGGTCGCCGGGCTCGTGGCGACTCTGGTCGCCGGCCCCGGGGTGGTCGACCACCTCACGCCGGAGCTGCTCGCCTACGGCCTCGGGCTGGCGATCCTGCTGCCGGTGGTGCCGTTCACGCTCGAGCTGCTGGCCCTGCGCCGACTCACGACCGGTGCCTTCGGCACCCTGATGGCGCTCGAGCCGGCCTTCGCCCTCGTCATCGGGTTCCTCGCCCTCAGCCAGGTCCCCAACGGGCTCGCGGTCGCCGGGATCGCGCTGGTCGTCACGGCCGGCATCGGCGCCGAGCGCAGCGGGGCGCGCGCCGAGGATCCCGCGGATGGACTTCCACGCACTCGGGTGGAAGTCCAGCCGTAGGCCCTCGGCGCCGCGATCAGCCCGCCGAGACGGCCTGCTTGAAGCCCGCCGCCGGCTTGAACGCCGGAGAGACGCCGGCCGCGATCTCCATCGCCTCGCCGGTCTGCGGGTTGCGCCCGGTGCGGGCCGCGCGGTCGCGACGCTCGAACGTCCCGAAGCCCGGCAGCGTCACGCGGTCGCCGCCGGCGACCGCACCGGTGATCGCGTCCAGCACGGCGGCGAGCGAGGCGTCGGCCTCGGCCTGGGTCCGGCCGGTGGCGGCGGCCACGGCCTCGACGAGGTCCTTGCGGTTCATGTGGTGCTCCTTGCGTCGTGTCGTGCCGGACCCCTTGCCCGGCTCCACGAGTGTGCCATACTTGAGAACGATTCTCGTTCTCAGGAGGACTTCGTGAAGCAGGACATCCACCCCACCTACGGACCCGTGGCCTTCCGCGACCGTGCCACCGGCCGTCTCTTCGTCACCCGGTCGACGCTCGCCGGGCGTCCCCGGGGCGACGGGGCTGACGCACGGGTCGACGTCGACGGGACGTCGTACCCCGTCATCGACGTCGACGTGACCAGCGACAGCCACCCGTTCTGGACCGGGACCGCCCGCACGCTCGACAGCGAGGGCCGCGTCGAGAAGTTCAGGCGGCGCTACGGGGCGGGCGCATGAGGACGCCGCTCGTCGTGGTCGCCGGCGTCGACCCGGTGGCGATGGACTCGACGCTGATGACGCTCGCGTGGGACCTGCCGCGCACCGTGTCGGTGCGCCACCGCATCGACCCCCACTCGCAGGTGCTCACCCGGGTCGTGAGCGACGTCAGCGGCGTCCTGGAGCAGGTGCACACCCAGCTCGAGCACGCATGCGTGCACTGCGCGCTGCGCGAGGACATCCTGCCGACGCTGGAGCGACTGGCCCGCGACCCGCGCTGGGGGACGATCGTGGCCGGCCTGCCCGTCGGCACCGAGGCCGGTCGGCTCGCCACCGTGCTCGCCCGCGACACCCGGCTCGCGCGCCACATCAGGCTCAGCAGCGTCGTGGCCACGCTCGCGTCCGGCGAGCTGGTGCGCGACCTGCTCAGCAACGACCTGCTGCGCGAGCGCGACGCCCACTGCAACCCCGGTGACGACCGCGGCGTCGGCGAGGTGGCGTGCGCGCAGCTCGAGCTGGCCGACCACGTCGTGCTCGACGCCGATCCCGGCGTGGAGGCGACCGACCTGCTGCGCGCGCTCGCGCGCCCCGGCGTGCCGCTCGTCGTCGGGGTCGACCAGGTGGACGCCGCCGAGGTGGCGACCGGGCGGCACCACCACCAGCTCGCGCACGGCTGGTGCTCGCCGGAGCTCGACACCGAGCTGCCGCCCCTCGGGGACAGCCGGGCCTGGCGGCTGCGGCTCGCCTCCCCGCGTCCGTTCCACCCCGAGCGGCTGCTCGACCAGATCGAGCGCCTCGGCAGCGGCGCCTTCCGCGCACGCGGCACCTTCTGGCTGCCGACCCGTCCGGGCGACCAGCTGGAGTGGTCGGGTGCCGGCGGCCAGCTGAGCATCGGCGCACACAGCCCGTGGGGACGTCGTACGCCGTCGACGCGGCTGTTGTTCACCGGGCTGGGGGCACCACCCGCCGAGCTCGTCGCGGCGTTCGAGGACATCCTCCTCACCCCTGCCGAGGCCGCACGCGAACCGCGCGCCTGGCACGTCCTCGAGGACGGGCTCGAGCCCTGGCTCGGCACGATCCGCGACGTCGCCTGACCCGCACCGACCGCACGGGGCCGGAGAGGCAGGAGATCTCCGGCAGCGTCAGTCGGTGACCTTCCTGCTCGGTCCCACCTTCAGCCGCAAGGTCCTGAAGCCGGACTTCTCGAGGGTGATCGTCGCGGTGACGCGCTTGCCCACCTGCTTGCGCGTGAGCTTCAGCTTCGTCTTCGTCTGCTTCTTGATCGCCTTGCCGTTGGCGAACCACCTGACGGTCATCTTCACGCCCGACTGCGCGACCCTGGGCAGGGTGACCTTGAGCCTGGACCCGACCTCGGCCCTGCCCTTGAGGGAGGGCTTCCGGGTCACGGTCAGCGACGTCGGCGTCGGCGTCGGCGTCGGCGTCGGGCCCGCACTCCCCCCGATCGTCACCGCACCGCTGTCGGCAGACGCCGTACGGGGCGCGCCGATCCCCGTGGTCGTGACCCGGGCACTGATCCGCTGACCGGCGTCCGCGGCGACGACGCCGTAGGAGGGACTGGTGGCGTTGGCGATCGGCTGCCCGTTGCGCAGCCACTGGTAGGTGAACGTCGTCGGGCGCCCCGACCACGTCCCACGGGACACGTCCAGCCTGCTGCCGACGGCGGGGGTCCCGGTCACGGCGGGAGCCACGGTGGCCACCCGCTGCTCGTCCGGCAGCGTCGTGTCGAGCACGTACATCTTCACCGCCCCGCTGGCGTTCGTGCCGGGGTCGCGACCGAAGAAGATCAGCCTGGACCCGAGCACGGCGAGGGTCTGGGCCGAGGGGCTCCCGCTGGCGGCACCGGTCCCGTCGAAGCCACCGGCGGTCAGGGGGAACGTCCCTGCCTCGGTCCCGTCCGTGCGCCAGACCGCCTGGCCGAACGGCGTCGCGCCCGCGACGAAGTAGGCCCGGTCGCCGAGCACGACGGGGGTGTTCGGTCCGACGCCGTCGAGGTCGACGGAGCCCAGCAGGGCCGTGCCGGCGTCGGTGCCGTCCGAGGAGACGAAGACGTCCGACCCGCGCAGGAGGCCGACGCCACCCCTGAACGCGAACGGGGTGGAGACCGAGTACCCGCCGGTGCCCGGCGTCAGGTCCTTCACGACGCGCGTGCCGGCCTCGGTCCCGTCCGTGCGCCACAGCTCGGGTCCGGTGACCGGGTCGTTGGCCGGGACGTAGTAGAGGACGTTGCCGTTGGCGACCTGTCCCGGGTCGTTGATGCTCGTCGACGCCGCACCGGGGACGTGCTCGTGGACAAGGTGCGTGTCGGACTTGTCGGCCGGGTTGGTGACCCACAGCTCGCGACCACGGGTGCCGTCGTCGGCGGTGAAGTAGACCCGGTTGCCGGTCGCGACGAACGCGCTCGGCGCGCTGCCCGCGGTGCCGGGGCGGATGTCGGCCACCGCCTCGGTCGTGGCGCCGTTGGTGCGCCACAGCTCCGAGCCCTGGCCCGGGGAGACGTTCGTGTTGGAGCGGCTGTAGTAGGTCCACCCGCCCGCGGTCGCCGAGGGTGAGAACACGTTGTTCGCGTTGATGTCCTCGGCTCCGACGGAGATCTTCGCGAATGCGGTGCCGCCCGGAGGCAGCGCGTAGACCGCGTAGCAGCAGTTGCTCGACTCACCGAGCAGGCGGCTGATGACGACCCGGCCGTTGGGCGCACCGAAGATGGACCCCACCGCTGGGACGGGTGCGTTGTCGGTCGCGCGGAGGGCGTTGATCTGCCTGATCGTCGTCGGCGTCGACGCCTCGATGTAGAACACCGTCTCGCTGCTGGCGGCCCCGGAGCTGCGCGCGTTGAAGAACAGCCGGTCGCCGACCACCGTCAGGCGGTGGGGGTCGGCGTTCGTGCCCGGCAGGCCCGGGTACAGGTCGCCGACCAGCGCGGTGCCGGCGTCGGTCCCGTCCGTGCGCCAGAGCTCGCGGCCGTGGACCCCGTCGTCGGCGACGAAGTAGAGGAAGCCCTGGAACACCGCTAGCTCGTTGCCGAACTGGGTGGGGCTGTCGGGCGCGACGTAGGTGAACACCTGCGCCCCGCGCACGGTCAGCTGATCGGCTTCCGCGGAGGCAGGAGCGACCAGCGCGAGGAGCATGGCGGCGCACACGGCGCGGGACAACGAGGCTCGGGAGATCACGCGCAGGAGTATCGCGACAGGTCGCCCGCCGTCGGGTGCCCCAGCCCACCGACATCGCTCAATCTCGGTAGGGCGCACACGCCACAAGGAGCAGGAACGACGAAGGCCCGGACCTGGTGGTCCGGGCCTTCGTCACTGTGTAGCGGGGGCAGGATTTGAACCTGCGACCTCTGGGTTATGAGCCCAGCGAGCTACCGAGCTGCTCCACCCCGCGTCGGTGAACAGAACATTACAGGGGTGGTCCGGCACTCCCAAATCGGGGTCAGCCGGCGAGGTTCACCGCCTGCTCGATGAGCGCGCGAGCCTCTTCCATCAGCCGGGCCCACTTGACCGTGTTGCCGTTGCGCTGGGCCTCGTCGGCCTGGGCGAACTTGGTCTCGGCCTGCTGGAGCAGGTCGCGGACCTGGGCCTGCGTGCCGCCACCGGACGGGGGCGTCGTCGGCTCCTCGGTGGGCGACTCGGACGGCGAGGTGGTCGGCGTCTCGCTGGGCGTCTCGGTCGGGGTGGACCCGCCATCGGTGCCGCCGGTCGAGCCGGAGTCACCGTCGAGGGCGTCCTCGATCGCCGAGGTGAGCGTCGTACCGATCCCCACGTTGCCCTTGTAGGACACGAGCACGAACGTGAGCACGGGGAACGCCGACTCGTTGTTGCGCCGGGTGTAGAGCGGCTGGACGTACATGAAGTCCTCGCCGACCGGCAGCGTCAGCAGGTTGCCGTAGATGATGTCGGCGTCGCCCTGGGTGTAGGGCAGCAGCTGGTCGCGCACCGCGTCGTTGGTGCTGAGCTGGTTGGCGATCAGGCGTGGTCCGTCGGTGCCCTCGTCGGGCAGCTCCTTGACCGAGATCTTCCCGTAGCTGTCCGAGGTGGCGTCGCTGTCGACCTCCATGAAGGCGGCCAGCTTGTCGCGCTTGGGCCAGACGTAGGTCGAGGTCAGCGACCAGACCTGGCTGCCGTCCTGGTCGGTGAAGAGGCGGTACGGCGGCTGCACCTTGTCGGTCGCCTGCGGGTCCTTCGGCGCCTCCCAGCGCTCGGAGCCCTCGAGCCACGACTGCGGGTCGGTGACGTGGTAGCGCTGGTACTGGTAGCGCTGGGCCTTGAAGAGGTCCTCGGGGTAGCGCAGGTGGTCCATGAGCGCGTCGGGGATCTCGTCGTAGCCCTTGACCGTGCCGGGGAAGACCGCCGACCACGCCTTGAGGATCGGGTCGTCCTGGTCCCACTGGTAGAGGGTGACCGTGCCGTCGTAGGCGTCGACCGTCGCCTTGACCGAGTTGCGCAGGTAGTTGACCTCGTCGGTCGGCAGCGTGGCGTACGCGTTGTCGTCCTGGAGCGCGTCCTGGGTCATCGAGTCGAACGACGCCTTCTGCGACCCGGGGTACTTGTCCGTGGTCGTGTAGCCGTCGAGGATCCACTGGATCTTCCCGTCGATCACGGCCGGGTAGGGGTCGGAGTCCACCGTGAGCCACGGGGCGACCTTCTCGACCATCTCGCGCGGGTTGCGGTCGTAGAGGATCTTGGAGTCCGAGTCGACGCGGCCGGAGAGGACCAGGTTGGGCTCGGAGTACTTGATGGCGTAGAGCAGCTTGGTGAAGACGTTGCCGATCGGCACGCCGCCGTTGCCGGTGTAGGTGGTGAGGCGGTCCTGCTCCTCCGCCGCGTCGGTGCTGGAGTCGGTCGTCAGGTCGAGCTCGATCGAGTTGCCGTTGGGCCGGGTGCCCACGACGCTGTAGGTCGGGCTCATCTCGCCGTAGTAGACGCGCGACTCGTAGCCCTCGGGGTCCATCGTCGCGAGCGCGTTCTGGTTGGCGGCCTGGCCCTCGGCCCACTGGATGGTGCTCGACTGGCGCTCGTCGTCCTCGGGGCGCTGGTTGGCGTAGGCCGCGATCACGCCGTTGCCGTGCGTGTAGACGGTGTGGAGGTTGGCCCACGTCTGGTTGTCCTCGGCGATGTTGCTCTGGTCGAGCTCGCGCACGCCGAGCACGATGGCCCGGTCGTTGCCGTCGAGCTCGTAGCGGTCGACGTCGAGGACGTTGTTGACCGCGTAGTAGGGCCGCACCTGCTGCTGGCGCTGGAAGGTCTCGCTGGCGACCTTCGGGTCGACCAGCGGGACGGACGAGGTGATGCCGTCGAGCGCCTGGAGCCGGCCGTCGGCGGGGATCGGGGAGCCGGCGAACTGCTCCTCCTCGATCTGGTCGAGCATGAACGCCTGACGGGTCGCCTCGATGTTCTTCTCGAGGTAGGGGCCCTCGCGGTCGGGCACGTTCGGGTTGACCTGCAGTGCCTGCACCAGGGTGGGCACGACGAGTCCGAGGATGATCGCGGACAGCGCGAAGAGCGCGACGCCGACCGACGGGAGCAGCCAGGTGCGTCGCCAGATGTTGGCCAGGAAGAGGGCGGCGCAGACGATCGCGATGCCGGCGAGGATCTCCTTGGCGGGCAGCACGGCCTTGTCGTCGGTGTAGCCCATGCCGGTGAAGATCGAGCCGGAGCTGGTGACCAGGTCGAAGCGGTCGAGCCAGTAGTCGACCGCCTTCGCGATCACGAACATCGCGAGCAGCGCCGACACCTGGATCTGGGCGGCGCTGGTGAGCCGCTCCCCCGGACGGGCCGAGAGCCGGATCCCGCCGAAGAGGTAGTTCATCAGGATCGAGGCGAGCAGGCCGATGACGGCCAGGGCCATCACGTAGTCGACGAGGTAGTGCCAGAACGGCAGCTGGAAGACGTAGAACCCGATGTCCTTGCCGAAGTACGGGTCGTCGGTGCCGAAGCTCTCGCTGTGTTGCCACAGCGAGTAGCTGCGCCACTGGCCGGTGGCCGAGGCGCCGGCGAAGAGTCCCATCACGCCGGCGGCGCCGGCGATGACCCAGCCCATGCGCGGCGAGAGCAGCTCGCGGTAGCGGTCCATCCCGTCGTCGGGCATGCCCGGCATCCCCGGGAAGATGACCGGCCGGAACCGGTAGGCCATCGACATGGTCACCGCCACCGTCGCCGCCATCAGGCCCGCGAAGACGAGGAAGAGGCCGATGCGTGTCAGCAGCAAGGTCGTGAAGACCTCGCTGTAGCCGACCGACTTGAACCACAGGCGGTCGGTCCAGAAGGACGCGAAGCCGCTCAGCAGCATGAAGAGGACGATCAGGATGATCGCGGTGATGACCAGCGCGCCGGGTCGGCGCGAGGGGGCTGCGGGGCGTTGCCCGCCGGTGCCACCCGGTCGCTGGGGGCCGTCGGGCCCGTTCGGTCCGGTCGGTCGGTCGAATGGAGTGCTCATGCCGGCCCTTGCTCGCTTGTCTGGGGGTCGTGGGGGGTGTCGTGCAACGTCGCGTGGAGGAGGTCGAGGAGACCGGGCACCAGCTCGGTGCCGTTGACGACCGACTGCTCGTCGTCGTGGGCGCGCAGCCGGAGGGCGCAGTACGACGCCCCGGCGCGGGTCACGCCCGCCACCATGCGTACCTCCTGCCGGTCGGGGTGCTCGCGCGCGAACAGCTCGGCCGCCGTGGGGTCGTCGGGGATGTCGTCGTCGGTGCCGGGCGGGAGGACGAGGCGCTCGATCACCGCCGCGCAGCCGGAGACGCTCTCGGGCCAGGCGATGGTCTGCAGCGCCTCCTCGAGCGCCTGGCCGTGGGGCAGGCCGTCCTGCTCGATGGGGGTGAAGGATCCGTCGTCGCCGGGCCCGTCGATCGACATCGCGGCGGCCAGCGACGGCTCCTGCGCCACGAGGGTCGCGGTGTCGACGAGGGCGTATAGCCGTGCCGGCTGGTCCCAGCCGTCCTGCGCGACGTGGGCCTCGATCTCCAGGACGGCCGCGGCCAGCGCCGGGTCCTCCGGGAGCGGCTGGTCGGGCAGCGAGGGCTCGGGGTAGGGCTCGTGCACGGGCTGGTCGGGCAGGTCGGTCATGAGGCGGTGTCCTCGCAGCTCGGGAGTACGGCGTCGTGGTCGGCGACCCAGTCGGACAGGGCCTGCACGGCACTGTCCATCGTGGTCGCCCTGGCCAGGCGCATGTCACCGGGGTCCACTCCCCCGATGCCGTCGCAGTTGTCGGCCGGGACGAGGAAGAGCTCGGCGCCGGCGTCGCGGGCGGCGGCGATCTTCTGCTGGATGCCCCCGATCGGGCCCACCTCGCCGGCAGGGGTGATCGTGCCGGTGCCGGCGATGTCGGCCCCGTCGGTCATCGACCCGGGGGTGAGCGTGTCGTAGATGGCGAGCGACATCATCAGCCCGGCGCTGGGTCCGCCGATGTTGTCGGCGATGTTGACGCTGACCTGGAAGGGGAAGTCGTAGCCGACGCCGGGGGTGATGCCGACGCGGAGGTCGCCGTCGACGTCCTTCGGCGTTACCTCGACGGTCTTCTCCGTGCCACCGCGGCGCACGACGAAGGTGATCGGCTGGCCGGCCTTGGCCCGGTCGACCGCGTCGACGACGTCCTGGGCCTCGGTGATGTCGTTGCCGTCGATCTCGAGCAGCACGTCGCGGACCTCGAGCCTGCCCTCGGCGGGCAGTCCGGGCGTGACGTCCTGGACCTCGACGACGGGGTCGACCTCCTCGCCGAGCTGGGTCAGCGCCGCCGCGACCGCGGTGTCCTGCGACGACACCATCGCCACCGCCGACTCGCGGTCGCTGGACTCGTCGGTCTCGTCGGGCGCGTAGATCGAGGAGCGCGGCCACACCGCGGCGTCCGGGTCGAAGTAGGCCTTCAGCAGGATCGGGAGCGTCACGTCCTGCTCGGGCTGGCTGACGTAGACGGTGGTCATCCGCATCTCGCCGTCGTCGTAGTAGGCCCGGTGCCCGGTGACCTGCACGGTCTCCTCGCCGTCGCTCTTCGCGAGGATGTCGACGGTGGGCCCGGGGTAGTAGGTGACGTAGGGCAGCGGCACGAAGGCAGCCGTCCCCCACAGCACCGCCAGCAGGCACAGCGCGAGCAGCCCCGCCCTGGTCCGCTGACTCATGGGCGCAACTCTCTCAAACGGCCGCAACTGCACGGCACCCCGGCACGTCCGGCGGGGCAGTCTCAGGAGGCGCGACGGGCCCGGTCGCCCGGAGGCGTGCCGGCACTGGGGCGTACGGCGATGCCGGTGCTGCGGTCGTGCGCCGGGGTCGTGCCGCGCGACGGCGTACGACGTGCGCCGGCAGGAAGCTCCTTCGCGAGGGCCTTGCCGAGCCGCTCGACGGCGACGTCGCGGTCGACCTCACCACGCCCGTCGCGACCGACCCACGAGACCCACAGCATCGCCAGCACCGTCGCGACGACGGCGGGCACGAGCCACAGCAGGATCTCCACGGACCGAGCCTAGGTCCCGGTCGAGCCCTCGGCTGGGAGCGGCTACGGCGCGCCGACCCACTCCTCGGTCTCGTCGTCGAAGAGCTGGTGCTTCCAGATCGGCACCTCGGCCTTGAGCGTGTCGATCAGCGCGCGCGAGGCGGCGAAGGCGTCGCCCCGGTGGGCCGCGGTGGTGGCGACGACCACCGCGAGGTCGCCGATGCGCAGCGCGCCGACCCGGTGGACGGCGGCCACACCGCGGACGTCGTGCTCGTCGGCGACGCGTCGGCACACGTCCTCGAGCCGCGTCAGCGCGGTCGGGTGGGCGGAGTAGTCGAGACCCACGACGCCCTTGCCGCCGTCGTGGTCGCGCACCCGGCCGACGAACAGCGTGAGGCCGCCGGCGCCGTCGTCGTCGAGCGCGTCGAGCACCTCGGCCACGTCGAGGGGCGTGTCGCGGATGGCGACGAGGCGCACCAGGTCGGGCTCGGGATCGCTCACGACGGTGAGTGTAGGGCGGCATGTAGGTCGGGTGGGTACCGTGGACGGCATGAGTGACACCCCCGGTGGCCCCGGATCGTCCGGTCAGGACCCCGACGAGAACAACCCCTTCAAGGGCACGCCCTTCGAGCAGATCTTCTCGCAGATGGGCGGTTTCGGTGCGGGCGGGCAGATGCCCGACCTCAACGCCCTCATGTCGCAGATGCAGTCCCTCTTCGCTCCCGGCGGGGACGACGGACCCGTGAACTGGGAGACCGTCACCGACCTCGCGCGCAGGGCCGCGGCCCAGGAGCCCGACCCGACGGTGACCCCGGCGCAGTCCGGTGCGGTCGCCGACGCCGTGCGACTGGCCGACCACTGGCTCGACACCACCACAGGGTTCTCCTCCGGGGTGACCACCACCGCCGCCTGGTCGCGCGCGGAGTGGATCGTGGAGACCATCGACGTCTGGAAGGTGCTCGTCGAGCCGATCGCCGGCTCCGCCACCACCGCCCTCGGCGACGCGATGCCCGAGGAGATGCGCCAGCTCGCCGGCCCGCTCATGGCCATGCTCGGCAAGGCCAGCGGTGCGATGGTCGCCTCCCAGGTCGGCAGCGGCCTGGGCGCGCTGGCCGGTGACGTGCTGAGCGCCTCCGACATCGGCCTGCCGCTCGGCCCGATCGGCAAGGCCGCCCTGCTGCCCACCAACGTCGCCGCCTTCGCCGCCGAGCTGCCGGACGTCACCGCCGACGACGTGCTCCTCTACCTCGCGCTCCGCGAGGCCGCGCACCAGCGGCTGTTCGCCGGTGTCCCGTGGCTGCGCGACCACCTGATCGGCGCGGTGGCGGAGTACGGCGCCGGCATGGACTTCGACACCTCCGGCATGGAGTCCAAGCTCCGCGACATCGACATGACCAACCCGCAGGCCATGCAGGACGCGCTGGCCGGGGGGCTCTTCGACCCCGAGCCGTCGCCCGCGCAGAAGGCCGCGCTGGAGAAGCTCGAGGTCACCCTCGCGCTCGTCGAGGGCTGGGTCGACGAGGTCGTCGGCCAGGCCACCGCCGAGCGGATGCCCGCCGCCACCAAGCTGCAGGAGACCGTACGCCGCCGGCGTGCCGCGGGCGGCCCCGCCGAGCAGACCTTCGCGACCCTCGTCGGCCTCGAGCTGCGCCCGCGCCGGCTGCGCGACGCCTCCACGCTGTGGGGCTCGCTGCGCAACCGCCAGGGCGCCGAGGCCCGCGACGGCGTGTGGATGTCGCCGCACCTGCTCCCGACCGCCGCGGACCTCGACGACCCGCTCGGCTTCCGCGAGGGCTCCGAGGCACCCGACGCGATCTCGGAGGAGGAGTTCGACGCCGAGCTGCGCAACCTGCTCGACGGCGGCTCCGACTCCGGCGCCGCTCCGCAGGAGTGATCCTCCGACACGGGCGCGGGGCGCCCTGCTCAGGGACCGCCCTCCACGCGAGCGCCGTCGCCACGCTGACCGACTGGTCGGCGCCGACGGAGGAGCAGGACACGCTGCGCCGGCGCTACCTCGACCACCTCGCCGCGCACCAGGACGGCCTGGCCAAGGCATGCTTCCCCGACCACCTCACGGCCGGCGCGATCGTCGTGTCGCCGGGCGCCGACGCGGTGCTGCTCAACCACCACCGCAAGGCCGGCGCGTGGCTCGCGTTCGGCGGACACCTCGAGCCCGGCGACGCCTCGTTGGCCGACGGCGCGCGGCGCGAGCTCGTCGAGGAGTCCGGCCTCGCCTCGTTCGACTTCGACGACGAGCCCCTGTCGCTCGACGCCCACGCCGTGGAGTTCTGCTCCGACCGCGGCACCGTCCACCACCTCGACGTGCGCTTCGTGGCCGTCGCCGACCCCGACGGGTCGCACGCCACCAGCGAGGAGTCGCTCGACGTGCGGTGGTGGCCGACCGACGCGCTGCCGGAGACGTTCCCCGACATGTACGCCCTCATCGACGTCGCGCTGGAGCGCGTGCGCTCGCGTCAGTCGTCCTCGACGCCCGGCGGCGGCTCGAGCCGCGCCCCCGCGGAGTAGCCCTCGAGGTAGCCCTTGGCCTTCTCGGCCTTCGGGTAGCGGTCCACCCAGGCCCAGAACTCGGGGGTGTGCCCGGGCTCGAGCAGGTGGGCGAGCTCGTGCACGAGGACGTAGTCGACGACCCACGCCGGCACCTGCTGGAGCCGGTCGCTGAGCCGGATCGTCCGGTCCCCCGGCGTGCACGAGCCCCAGCGGGCGTTCTGGTTGGTCACCCACCGCACCGACGCGGGGACGGCCAGCCCGCCGAAGTAGAGGTCGTTGAGCTTGGCCGCGCGGGTGACGAGGTCGTCGTCCGAGCGCAGCTTGCGCCGCTCCTGGCGCTGGATCCGGGCGACCATGTCGGCGACCCAGGTGGCCTCGTCACGCTTGCTCATCGTGGCCGGGATCAACACCACGATCCGGTCGCCGTCGCGGTAGGCCGAGACCGTACGACGACGCCGGCGCGAGCGGCGTACCTCCACGGCAGGCGGGACGTCGGGCGTGACGTCAGGCGTGCCGGCCGGGGCGCTCATGCGGCGAATTTAGCCGTCGGGGCCGTCCGCGGCACGCGTCCACGCGGTTCCTGACCGGTTCGTGACGTTTCGGGTCGGCTCCCGGACGGGTCCCGGGCCGCTCAGAGTCGGCGGGCGGCCCACTCCAGCAGCCGGTCGCGCTCCCAGGTGGTGACGATGCGGTCGGGGTCGATGCCCGCCTCGGTGGCCCGGGCCGCGCCGAAGTCGAGCATGTCGAGCTGACCGGGCGCGTGGGCGTCGGAGTCGATCGAGAACAGGCAGCCGAGGTCACGGGCGAGCTCGAGGAGCCTGGTCGGCGGGTCGCGCCGCTCGGGCCGGGAGTTGATCTCCACGGCCACGCCCTCCTCCGCGCACGCGGTGAACACCGCGGTCGCGTCGAACTGGCTCTGCGGGCGGGTGCCACGGTTGCCCGTCACCAGGCGTCCGGTGCAGTGCCCGAGGACGTTGGTGTGCGGGTTGCGGACCGCGCCGACCATCCGGCGGGTCATGGCGGACGCGTCCATCCTGAGCTTGGAGTGCACGGAGGCGACGCGCACGTCGAGGCGTCCCAGCATCTCGGGGGTCTGGTCGAGCGAGCCGTCGTCGAGGATGTCGACCTCGATCCCCTTGAGCAGGGTGAACGTGCCGCCGAGGTGCTCGTTGACCGCGTCGACCACGCCGAGCTGACGGGTCAGCCGCTCGGCACTCAGGCCGTTGGCCACCCGCAGCCGGGGGCTGTGGTCGGTCAGCACGAGGTAGTCGTGGCCGAGCTCCATCGCGGTCATCGCCATCTCCTCCAGCGGCGAGCCGCCGTCGGACCAGTCGGAGTGCGAGTGCAGGTCGCCGCGCAGCCGCGCGCGCAGCTCCTCGCCGCCTGTGGCCAGCGGTCCGGCGGTCTTCTCGAGCCTGGCCAGGCGCTCGGGGACGACGCCGTTCACCGCGTCGGTGATGACCGCGGCCGTGCTCGGCCCGATCCCGGCGAGGTCGGTGAGCGTGCCTGCCTCGGCCCGCTGGCGTACCTCGTCCTCGGGCAGCGGCAGGATCGTGCGCGCCGCCTTGCGGAAGGCCTCGATCCTCCGGCTCTCCTCGCGCTGGCGCTCCATCAGGAAGGCGATGCGGCGCAGGGTGGCCACGGGACCGCGCTGGACCTCGCTCAACTTTTCTCCCTCCACAGCACCGTGCGGCGCGTCTGGGCTGGTCACCGGCACAGTACGACGATCGCCCGGGCGTGTCGCCCACAGGGTGCTCCCCATGTCGAGCGCCGTGCTCCACGGAGAGCGGGCAGTCCTCAACACGTCGTCCACAGGTCTGTCCACAGGGGTGGAGACCCCACCGTTGACCGCGGCCGACCGCGCTCCTAGCGTTGCGCAGCAGTCGGGCCCCACGGCCCCTCGACGTCAGCAGGGGAAGGCAGGCGTCGCAGGGTCGCGGGGCCCGACATTCCTGTGTCGAGCCAGGTCAGCGGCCCTCGAAGTGCGGGGCCCTCTTCTCCTTCGCCGCGCGGATCCCCTCCTGGAGGTCGGCGGTGGCGAGCGTCATGGGCTGGGCGAGGGCCTCCCACTGCAGGGCGGACTCGAAGTCGGCGTGGCCGCCGTCGGCCAGCGCGACCTTGGTGAGGCGGGCCGCGATGGGCGCGGTGGCGGCGATGCCGGCCGCGGTCTCGAGCACCTGGTCGAGGAAGGTGTCCGGCTCCAGCACGCGGGAGACCAGGCCCAGGCGCAGCGCCTCGTCGGCCTCGACCACCCGGCCGGTGAGCAGCAGGTCCCGCGCCAGGGCCGGGCCCACGACGTTGGGCAGCAGCCAGGTGCCGGCCATGCCCGCGTGCATGCCGAGCCGGTTGAAGGGCATCCCGAGCCTCGCGCCCGACGCGGCGTGGCGGATGTCGCAGGCGAGCGCGAGGCACAGGCCGGCGCCGATGGCCGGACCGTTGACGGCGGCGATCGTCGGGACCTCGAGGCGCCGGATCGACAGCCACGCCCGGTAGAACGGCAGCATCCGCCGGCGCAGGTGGTCGACGCTGGCGTCGGGCTCGCTCGCGATCCACGACGTGTTGCCACCGGAGCAGAACGCACTCCCCTCGCCGGTCACCACGACGGCGCGCACGGAGGTGTCGTCGGCGAGCTCGTCGATGGCCGCCGACCACGACGCCGTCATCTCGTCGCTCATCGCGTTGCGCATGTCGGGGTTGTCGAGGGTGAGCAGCACGACGCCCTCGGAGGGGCGCTCGACGCGGAGATGGGTGGGGAGGTGGGCGCGGAGGTGGGTGGGGCCGGGATCGGGTCGGGAGGGGGTCTCGGACATGGCCCGAGGGTACTGATCGCGCTGAGCGTGCGGAGAACCGGTTTCACGCTCAGCGCGTGTGGTGCGTGAGCGTGGCCCACGCGTGGCGTAGGGTCTTCGTCGGAGCGCTGGCAACCGCCAGGGTTCCCCGGCGGGCTTCCCCTACGACAACCCCGTCGCGACGACCAAGAAGTAACGAAGCAAGGAGGCCGTCATGGCGGAGACCTGGAGCGGTGAGTTCTACTGCGTCAAGTGCAAGGAGAAGCGCGAGGCGGAGGGCGAGATCAAGGTCAACGACAAGGGCACCAAGATGGCCAAGGGCGTCTGCCCGGTCTGCGGTACCAACCTGAACCGCATCCTCGGCAAGGCGTGACCTCAGCCCTTCGGAGCTGAGCGCACCCGCGCTGATCACAGCGGCGTCACCCCCTGGGTGGCGCCGCTGTTGCGTGTCCGGGCAGGCCAGGCAAGCAGGTCAGGCAGGCAGCTCAGGCAGGCAGGTCAGGTCGGTCGGCGGCGATCCGGAAGCCGAGGTTGCCCGCGGTCGAGTCCGGCGTGTGCGACTGCCGCGCCGAGACCCGGTAGCGGCGGCAGTACGACGCGTGGCACAGGTAGGAGCCGCCCCGGCTGACGCCTCCGGCGTCCCCCGGCGCCCACGGGCCCGCGCACCACTCCCACACGTTGCCGGTCGTGGCGTGCAGGCCGAGCGCATTGGGCGGGTAGGCGCGCACGGGTGCCGTGCCGCGCCAGCCGTCCTCGGCGGTGTCGTGGGTCGGGAAGGTCCCCTGCCAGACGTTCATCCGGTGCTCGCCACCCGGCTCGAGCTCCTCGCCCCAGGGGAACGGCTGTCCGACCAGTCCCCCGCGTGCGGCGTGCTCCCACTCGTCCTCGGTCGGCAGCCGGCCGCCCGCCCAGGCGGCGTACGCCTCCGCGTCGCGGCGCGACACGTGCACCACGGGGTGGTCGCCGCGGTCGTCGACGCCGGACTGCGGGCCCTCGGGGTGGGCCCAGTCGGCCCCGTGGACCTCGCGCCACCACGGCGCGGCCGCGACCCCGCGCGTGGGCGGGAAGTCGTCGGGCAGCAGCCCGCCGAACACGAACGACCAGCCGAAGGCCTCGGCCTCGGTGCGGTGCCCGGTCGCCGACACGAACCCGGCGAACTCCGCGTTGGTCACGGTGCAGCCGGCGATCCGGTAGGGCGCGAGGACCACCTCGCGCACCGGCCACTCCTCGGGGTGGTCGGGGTCGTCGCTGCCGACGAGGGCGGTCGCGCCGGGGAGGTCGAGGAGCGCGGACGGCCCGCCCGGACGTCGTACGACGACGGGCTCGGGCTCCCGGCCCCCGGTCCGGCCCTCGCGATCCCCGGCCGACGGGGAGCAGCACCCGCTCACTGGTGGACCAGCACCCCCTGCTCGCGCCCCTCGTCGGTGCCCGGGTCGACGACCTCGTCGAGGTCGAACCGGACCCGGTGGATCAGCCCCTCGAAGGCGTTGCGCACGGGCAGGTAGTCGTCGACCACCGGCGTGCCGCGGTCGACGCCGACGTTGAAGGTCTCGTCGAAGGAGAAGTAGTAGGCGGTGGTGGTCGGGATCCGGCCACTGCCGACCACCACGTTGTCGACCTCGAGGAGCACGTTGGCACCGCTGCCGACGGGACCGCCGTCGTACTCGAAGCGGACGACGAGGTCGTGGCGACCCGGGGTCATCGTCTTGCCGCCGCGCACCACGTTGAGGTCGCGGCCGACGAAGTTGTAGGCGTAGTGCGGCACGCCGTTGACGACGTAGAGCGACCACCCGCCGAAGCGCCCGCCCTGGGCCACGACGACGCCGCTGGCGCCGGTGATGACCTCGAGGTCGGCGGTGATCACGTGCGAGCGGTTCTTCACGTTGGGCGCGGCCTCCTCGGTGAGCCGGCCGACCCGCGGGCCGAACGACAGCGACGAGCGGCCGAGGTGGAGGTCGAGCCGGCCGGCGACGTCGGGGTTCTCGCGCTCGGTGACCCGGTCGTCGAGCGGCAGCACGTGGTAGCGCGCGGCCTCCTGGATGAAGAGCTCCTGGAGCTCGCGCAGCTTGGCGGGGTGCTCGGCCGCCACGTCGTGCGCCTGGCTCCAGTCGCCGCTGGTGTGGTCGTAGAGCTCCCAGACGTCCTCGTCGAACGGCGGCTTGTCGTCGCCGACCATCTCCCACGGGATGCTGTGCTGGGTGACGGCGGTCCAGCCCTCGTGGAAGATGCCGCGGTTGCCGATCATCTCGAAGTACTGCGTGCTGCGGCGCTCGGGCGCGTCGGCGTCGTCGAAGGAGTAGGCCAGGCTGGTGCCCTCGATCGGCTGCTGCTCGACCCCGCCGAAGACGTCCGGGGCGGGGACGCCGGCGGCCTCGAGGATCGTCGGCAGGACGTCGATGACGTGGTGCCACTGGTGGCGGATCTCCCCGCGCGCCTTGATGCCGTTGCCCCAGCGCACGATCATCCCATCGCGGGTCCCGCCGAGGTGGGCGAGCTGCTTGGTCCACGGGTAGGGCGTGTTCATCGCGAGCGCCCACCCGACCGGGTAGATGGCGTACGTCGTGGCGTCCCCGAGCGTGTCGAGGCGGGCCGCCATGTCGGCGGTCTCGTCCTGGATGCCGTGGCCGACGAGGTGCTCGCGGAAGGTGCCGCGCGGGCCGCCCTCGCCGGAGGCACCGTTGTCGCCGAGCATGAAGACGATGAGGGTGTCGTCGAGGACGTCCATGTCCTCGAGCGCCTCGACGAGGCGCCCGACCTGCGCGTCGGTGTGCTCGGCGAAGCCGGCGTAGGTCTCCATGAAGCGCGCCGCGACGCGCTTCTCGGTCTCGTCGAGCTCGTCCCAGCGCGGCACGCCCGCCGCCCACGGCGCGAGGTCGGTCGACTCCGGCACGATCCCGAGCTCCTTCTGGCGGGCCAGGGTCTCCTCGCGCTGCACGTCCCAGCCGGCGTCGAACTTCCCGGCGTACTTGTCGCGCCACTCCGGTGCCACGTGGAAGGGCGCGTGCGTGGCGCCGAAGGCGACGTAGGTGAAGAACGGCCGGTCCGGCGTGATCGCCTGCTGGTTCTCGATCCAGGAGATCGCCTTCTCGACGAGGTCCTCCGACAGGTGGTAGCCGTCCTCGGGCAGCCGGTCGGGCTCGACGGCGTACCGGCCCTGGTAGAGCTGCGGGTACCAGTGGTTCATCTCCGCGCCCATGAAGCCGTAGAAGTAGTCGAAGCCCTCCCCCATCGGCCACCGCGGGAACGGGCCCGACGGGCTGACCTCGACCGGCGGGGTCTGGTGCCACTTGCCGACCGCGGCGGTGCAGTAGCCGTTGCCGCTGAGGATCTGCGCGATCGTGGCGGCACTGGCCGGGCGGTAGCCGTGGTAACCCGGCTCCGGCGTCGACATCTCCGACGTCACGCCCATGCCCACCGAGTGGTGGTTGCGACCGGTCATCAGCGCCTGGCGCGTCGGCGAGCACAGCGACGTCACGTGGAACCTGCTGTAGCGCAGGCCCTCGTCGGCCAGCCGCTGGGCCGTCGGCATCTCGCACGGGCCGCCGTAGGGCGACGACGCGCCGAACCCCATGTCGTCGATGAGCACCACCACGACGTTGGGTGACCTCGGCGGTGCCTCGACCGGCCGGATGGGCCGTGCCGTGGTGTCGACGTCGAGGGGGAGTCGGGTGCGGTCGGGCTGGCTGCTGGTCGCGTCGTCAGTCACCGGTGGAGGCCTCTTTCTGTCGTGGGTCCGGTCGGGAGGTGGGTCGGGAGGTGGGTCGGGAGGTGGGTCGGGAGGTGGGTGGGGGGCTCGGTCGGGTGTCGGTGCGGCTGCCCTGCAGGTCGGTGCGACGTCCGGCGATCTCGTCGGCGGCGGCGACCGCGAGCCGGCCGAGGGGCTCGAAGCGTGACTCTGTCAGCCTCTCCCCCGGACCCCACAGGCTGACCACCGCCACGGGACGGCCGGACACGTCGAGGACGGGGGCCGAGACGCCCCAGGCGGTGGTCTCGAACTCGCCGCGGCACACGGCGTACCCCCGACCGCGCGTCAGCGCGAGCTCCTCCTCGAGCGCGGCGAGCGAGGTGGTCGTGGTGTCGGTGTGGCGGGTCAGCCGGTCGCCGCGCGGCAGCTGCAGGAGCGTCCGGAGGAGCTCGGGCTCGGAGAAGGCCAGCAGCACCTTGCCGGTCGAGGTGGCGTGCATCGACACCGGACGGTCGCGCCAGCCCGCCGCGACCACCGCGCCTCCGGTCGCCTCGGCGACGTAGGTCAGCACCCCGTCGCGCACGACGGCGAGCGCGGCCGTCTCGCCCACGGTCGCGGCGAGCCGCTGGAGCACCGCCTGCGCCGACCGGGCCAGCGCGGCTCCGCCGGCCTGGCTCGCGAGGTCGATCAGGCCGAACCCGAGGGAGTAGATGCCGCTGGCGTCGTCGCGGGAGACGAGGCGCTGCTGCTCGAGCGTGGCCAGGATGCGCCAGGTCGTGGTGCGGTTGAGCCCGACGGCCTCGGCCAGGGCCGCGGCCGTGCCGTCCTGGCCGGTGGCCGCCGCGACGGCGCGGAGCAGTGCCGCGGCCCGCTCGACCGACTGCACCCGGTTGGCACCGGGACGACCCTGACCGGACATCCCTTCTCATTTCCCTCAAGTTCATTGACCGCTCCTTGCCAGCGGCCTATGTTGCGTCTACCACTACTGCCGTTCGCATTGCGCAACAGGGAGCTCACGAAGTGAACCAGAACCAAGCAGGCAACTGGAAGATCTCTCGCCGTCAGATGCTCCGCTACTCCGGAGTCAGTGCGGTAGCCATCGGAGGCAGCAGCTTCCTGGCGGGATGCGGCGGCGGTGACGACGGAGGCGGCGGAGGTGGTGGCGGCGGACCGCAGAGCTCGGGTGGCCAGCTCATCCACGGCGCCACCGGCGGTGGCGCGAAGGACACCCTCGACCCGCACCAGCCGGTGACCGCGGCCGACATCGCCCGGTGCCTCAACCTCTACGAGCCGCTGCTCATCTGGGACAACAACTACGAGCTCCAGCCGGCCCTCGCCGAGTCCGTGGAGTCGTCGAAGGACGCCATCACCTGGACGGTGAAGATGCGCGCCGGCGCCACCTTCCACAACGGCGCGCCCGTCACGGCCGAGGACGCCTGGCTGAGCATCCGCCGCGTGGCAGACCCGAAGGCGCCGCTGTCCGCGGGCGGCCAGCTCTCGCAGATCATCGACTTCGAGTCCTCCAAGGTCGTCGACGACACGACGCTCAAGATCGTGCTCAACACGCCCTACGCGATCCTCGACTCGCTGCTCGCCGAGTACACGCTCGGGATCATCCCGGGCGGCGAGTTCGACCCGGCCAACCCGGTCGGGACGGCCGCGTTCGCCTACAAGTCCTTCGAGGCGGGCAAGACCAGCACCTTCACCAAGTACACCGACTACTGGGGCGACGCCGCGTTCCTCGACGAGCTCATCATCCAGGACTTCGCCGACGACAACGCCAAGGTCAACGCACTGCAGGCCGGCCAGATCCAGACGCTCGACAACCTGCCCTACAACCTGGTCGACACGATCAAGGGTGCGGGCGCCGGCGTGCTCACCGCGGAGGGCGGCCAGTGGGTCCCGTTCACGATGCGTGTGGACCAGGCTCCCTTCAACGACCCGAAGGTCCGCCAGGCGATGCGCCTGATCGTCGACCGCCAGGCGATGATCGACCAGACGCTCAGCGGCTACGGCTCGCTCGGCAACGACATGTACGCCCCGCTCGACGTGGCCTACGCCAGCGACCTGCCCCAGCGCGAGCAGGACATCGACCAGGCCATGTCCCTCCTGGCCTCGGCCGGCGCGGACGGCCTGCAGGTCGAGCTGTTCACCGGCGACGACATCGGCTCGGTCGCGGTGCCCGCGGCCAACCTGTTCGCCGAGCAGGCCAAGGCGGCCGGTGTCGACGTGAAGGTCACCAAGAAGACGCCGTTCTACGACGACGACTACCTGTCCTACACGTTCGCCCAGGACTTCTGGAACACCCGCAACTACATCCCCCAGGCCGTCGTCGGCACGTTCCCGCCCAACCAGGGCGGCACCTACAACGAGACGCACTGGGACAACGCCGACCACCGCGACCTGGTCAACGCCGCGGCCAAGGAGGTCGACGAGACCAAGCGGGCGACGCTGCTGCACGACGCCCAGGAGATCGAGTACGACGAGGGCGGCTACATCATCTGGGGCTTCCGCCAGCAGGTGGACGCCTACGGCTCGACCGTGCAGGGACTGGAGCCGAGCAAGTACCTGCCGCTCGGCAACTACTGCTTCCGCAAGGCGTCCCTCTGACATGACACAGGAAGCGACTCTCCCTGATCCGCTCGCGGAGGTCGCCCCTCCTCGTGGACGCTCCGGCGGGGCGGCGTGGGGCATCTGGCTCGCACGCCGCCTCGGCCTGGCACTCCTGACGCTGTGGCTGGTGTCGATCGTGGTGTTCCTCGCCACCGCGGCCCTCGGCGACCCCGTCCGCGCCATCCTCGGACGTGACTACGGCACCAACGTGGCCCGCCGTGAGCAGCTCGAGGCCCAGCTCGGCATCGGCGACTCGATCGTCACCCGCTACTTCGACTGGCTCGGCGGGCTGCTCACCGGCGACTTCGGCACCTCGCTGGCCAACCAGCAGCCGGTCTGGGGCCAGATCTCCAGCAGCGTCACCAACTCGCTGGTCCTGGTGCTCCTGTCCGCCCTGGTGATGATCCCGCTGGCCTTCGGCATCGCGATGATCTCCTCGCACTTCCGGCGCCGCCGTCCCGACACCGTCATCCAGACCATCCTGCTGGCGCTGGCCGGCGTGCCGGAGTTCGTCACCGGCATCCTGCTCGTGTCGGTCTTCTCCACCACGGTGTTCAAGATCTTCCCGGCCGTCACCCTCGTGGCCCCGGGCGGGAGCCCGTGGGACGAGCCCAAGAGCATGGTGCTGCCGGTCCTCACCCTCGTCATCGCCGTCACGCCCTACGTCTCCCGCATCGTGCGCGCCACGCTGCTCGAGGTGCTCGACAGCGACTACGTCGAGCTGGCCCGGCTCAAGGGCATCCCCGAGCCGGTGGTGATGCGCAAGCACGCGCTGCTCAACGCGATCGTGCCCGGCATCCAGGTCGTCTCGCTCCAGCTCGCCTGGCTCGCCGGTGGCGTGGTGCTCGTCGAGACCCTCTTCCAGTACCCCGGCGTCGGGCGCCAGCTCGTCGACTCGGTGCGCAACCACGACGTCGCGATGGTGCAGGCGCTCAGCATGATCATCGCGGGCGTCTACATCGTGGTGAACCTTGTGGCCGACGTCCTGTCCATCCTGCTGACTCCCCGAGCAAGGACGGCGATCTCCTCATGAGCACGACCTCCTCCGCTGCACCCGGCGCCTCCTCCCCCGAGGCGACCGCCCCGGCCCCGGCCGGCTTCTTCCGACGCGCGCTGCACCAGAAGCGCTTCGTGTTCGGCTTCGCCGGCACGCTCCTGGTGGTCCTGTTCGCGATCCTCGCGCCGTTCTTCGCGCCCTACGGCGAGAAGGAGACCGCGGGTCCGCCCTACTCCAAGGACGGCCTGTTCGGCACCGACTACATCGGCCAGGACGTCCTGAGCCGCGTCATGCACGGCGGCCAGGAGGTGCTGACCATCTCCGTGCTCGCCACGGTGCTCGGCATGGTCGGCGGCATCCTCATCGGTGTCGTCGCGGCCTACGCCGGCGGCTGGTGGGACGAGATCATCATGCGGCTCAACGACGTCCTGCTGGCGTTTCCCCAGATCCTGCTCTCCCTCGTCGTGCTGACCGCGCTGCAGAACCCGTCGGCGTGGGTGATCATCGTGCTCGTCGCCGCCGGCCACGCCCCCCGCGTGGCCCGCGTCGCCCGCGGTGTCGCCCTCGGGATCGTCTCGCGCGACTTCGTGGTCGCCGCCGAGGCCCTCGGCGAGAAGCGCTCCCGCGTGATCGTGGCCGAGGTGCTGCCGAACATGACCGGTCCCCTGCTGGCCGAGGCCGGCCTGCGGCTGACGTACTCCATCGGCATCGTCGCCGCGCTCGGCTTCCTCGGCTTCGCCGCCGACCCCGGTGCGGCCAACTGGGGCCAGATGATGAACGAGAACCGGCTCGGCCTCCAGACCCAGCCCTGGGCCGTGATGGCCCCGGTCCTCGTCATCGCGATCTTCACCATCGCGACCAACCTCATGGCCGACGGGCTCGCCCAGGCCGCCCAGAAGGGCGAGTGACATGACAGCCACCACCGACTCCGGCCATGCGGTCCGCAAGACCGGCGGCATCGTCATCGAGGACCTCGGCGTCAGCCTGACCGGCAAGGACGTCGACGTCGTCGACGACATCGACCTGGTGCTCAAGCCCGGCGAGGTCGTCGGCCTGGTCGGCGAGTCCGGCTCCGGCAAGACCACCGTCGGGACCTCGCTGCTCAACTACTCCCGCGCCGGGGCGTACATCTCCTCGGGCAAGGTGCTGCTCGAGGACCGCGACGTCCTCCAGCTGCCGTGGAAGGAGGTCCGCAAGCTGCGCGGCGAGGAGATCGCCTACGTCCCGCAGGACCCGGCCTCCGCGCTCAACCCGAGCATCCGCATCGGCAAGCAGCTCGTCGAGCTCCAGCAGCTGCGCGGCATCGGCACCAGCGAGTCCCGGCTCGCCGCGGCCCGCGCCGGCCTGGAGGAGGTCGGGCTGCCCAGCGACGACGAGTTCCTCAAGCGCTACGCCCACCAGCTCTCCGGCGGGCAGGTGCAGCGTGTCGCGCTCGCGATGGCGTTCCTGCCCAAGCCCAAGGTGCTCGTCCTCGACGAGCCCACCACCGGCCTCGACGTCACCACGCAGAAGATGGTGCTCGACACGATGGCCGAGCTGTGCCGGACCTACGGCGTCTCCGCGCTCTACGTCACCCACGACCTCGCCGTGGTCGCCAACATCGCCGACCGCGTCGCGGTGATGTACGCCGGCCAGATCGCCGAGCTCGGGCCGAGGGACGCGATCTTCGCCAACCCCTCGCACCCCTACACCCGGGCGCTGCTCGACTCGATCCCGCACCTGAGCCAGGCCCGCGCGCTCAAGGGCATCCCGGGGCGTACGCCGTCGCCCGGCCGTCGTCCCGACGGCTGCCGCTTCAACGACCGCTGCACCTTCGCCATCGACGTGTGCCGGGCCGAGGTGCCGCAGCTGCGCATCATCGCCCCCGAGCACGAGGTGCGGTGCCACCGGGTCGGCGAGATCGGCACGTGGGACATCAACATCGGCACCGTGCCCGACGCCGACCCCGACAAGGACCGCGACGTCATCCTCTCGATCCAGGGGCTCGACGTCTTCTACGGCCGCAAGCACGTCGTCCACGACGTCACCTTCGACGTGGCCAAGGGCGAGGTCGTGGCCCTGGTCGGCGAGTCGGGCTCCGGCAAGACGACGATCTCGCGATCGGTCGGCGGCCTCCACAAGGACTGGACCGGCTCGATCACCTTCGAGGGCCGCGAGCTGGCCACGAGCGCGCGCAAGCGCAGCGCCGAGGACCGCCGCCGGATGCAGTACATCTTCCAGAACCCCTACCTGTCGCTGAACCCGCGGCTGACGATCGAGCAGATCATCCGACGGCCGATGGAGCTCTTCGGGCTGGCCAAGGGCAAGGACGCCACCGAGAAGGTGGTCGAGCTGATGGGTCAGGTCGCCCTCGGCCCGCAGATGCTGCACTACCAGGCGAGCAGGCTCTCCGGCGGTGAGCGCCAGCGCGTCGCCATCGCCCGCGCCCTGGCGGCCGAGCCGGACGTGATGATCTGCGACGAGATCACCTCCGCGCTCGACGTCTCGGTGCAGGGCTCGATCGTCGAGCTGCTCGAGGGCCTGCGGATCGAGCGCGGGATCAGCATGCTGTTCGTGACCCACAACCTCGCGCTGGTGCGCTCCATCGCGGCGCGCGTGGAGATCCTCCAGGCGGGCGAGGTCGTCGAGGCGGGCTCGGTCGTCACGGTCATGGACACGCCCCGCGAGGACTACACCCGCAAGCTGCTGAGCAACAGTCCGAGGATCGACTAGGTCGGACTGATCCACGTGCCGACCACGTCGAAGGCGGGGTCGCGGCTCTCGACCCTGAGGTTCACCGACCCCCAGCACGAGCCGGGGTGGCGCCACGTCGTGGTGCCGGCCGCCGACCCGCGACCGCTCGCCTCGGCCCCGCGCGCGTGCGAGGTGTCGGTGGCCGGGGCCGGGCGGCGGCACACGCTGCCCGAGTGGAACGACGCGACCTGGACCACCTCCCTGCTGGTGCTCGAGCGCGGGACGGTCGTGCACGAGGAGTACTCCGATCGGGACGGTGCCGCCGGGGTGGGCCCGCAGACCCTCTTCCTCGGGGCGTCGATGACCAAGTCCGTGCTCGCGCACCTCGTCGGACGCGCCGTCACCGACGGCGGCCTGGGCCTCGACGACCCGGTGACCCGGTACGTCCCCGAGCTCACCGGCTCCGGCTACGACGGCACGACCGTGCGCGACGTGCTGACCATGACCAGCGGCGTCGACTGGGTCGAGGACCACCGCGACCCCGGGAGCCTCGCGTCCCGGCTGCTCGGCTGCTTCCCCGACGGCGACTCGCGCGCGCTGCTGCGTGAGGTGCGGCCCGGCGTCGCGCCGGGGACGCGCTGGGTCTACAACACCGCCGACTCGCAGGTGCTCGACTGGGTGCGCGAGCGCGCCACCGGCCGGGTGTACGCCGACGACGTCGCCCGGCTGTGGCGCGACCTGGGCTGCACCAGCGCGGCCGTCGTCGCCGTCGACCGGACCGGCACCGCGCTCGCCGGCGGTGGCCTGGCGGCGACCGCGCGGGACTGGGCGCGGATCGCCCTCTTGGCCGTCGACGGCACCACCGACGACGGCACCCGGTTGCTGGACCCCGGCTGGGTGGCAGCCGCCGCGCGGTCGTCGTACGGCTTCACGGGGGTGGGTCGGCTGCCCAGCTCGATCACCACGCTCGCCGGGTTCGGCCTGCACTGGTGGCCGCTCGACGACGAGGGCGTCCGCCTCACCGCCGACGGCAGTCGCGGCCAGTTCGCCGCCGCCGACCGACATACGGGGGCCGTCGTGGTGAAGACCTCGCTGTGGCCCTACGACGACTTCCTCGTCGACCGCCAGGCCCGCGACCTCAGCTACCTCGGGCTCCACGCCCTGCTCGACCTCCTCGCACCCACCGAAACCCACCTGAAGGAGCACCACCCGTGAACCGCAACGTGATGATCACCTGTGCACTCACCGGAGCCGGCGACACCGTCGGCAGGTCCGAGCACGTGCCGGTGACACCGGAGCAGATCGCCGAGTCCGGCATCGCCGCCGCCCGCGCCGGCGCGACCATCGTCCACATCCACGTGCGCGACCCCGAGACCGGCGTCGGCTCGCGCGACGTGGCGCTCTACCGCGAGGTCGTCGAGCGGATCCGCGCCTCCGACGTCGACGTCATCATCAACACCACCGCGGGCATGGGCGGCGACCTCGTGCTCGACCCGACGGACCCGACGACGTTCCTCGAGGGCACCGACCTCGTCCGCGGCGTCGACCGGCTCCCCCACGTCGAGGAGCTGCTGCCGGACATCTGCACCCTCGACTGCGGCAGCCTCAACTTCGGCGAGGGCAGCCTCGTCTACGTCAGCACGCCCGACATGCTCCGCGAGGGCGCGAAGAAGATCCAGGAGCTCGGCGTCCGCTGCGAGATGGAGATCTTCGACACCGGGCACCTGTGGTTCGCCAGGACGCTCGTCGAGGAGGGCCTGATCGACGCCCCGGCGATGTACCAGCTGTGCATGGGCATCCCCTACGGCGCTCCCGCCGATCCGATGACGCTGATGTCGATGGTCCAGCAGCTGCCCGAGGACGCCGTGTGGGCCTCCTTCGCGCTCGGCCCGATGCAGATGCCGTGGGTCGCGCAGTCGGTGCTGCTCGGCGGCCACGTGCGCGTCGGCCTCGAGGACAACCTCTACCTCGCCAAGGGCGTCAAGGCCACCAACGCCCAGCTCGTCGAGCGGGCCCGCACCATCGTGGAGTCGATGGGCGCCAAGGTCGCCACCCCCGACGAGGGACGCGAGATCCTCCAGCTGAAGGCGCGGTCCTGACGTGGGCACCTCAGCTCGGCCCGCACCTGCCGACGTCCGCACCGTCGTCTGCGTCGGCGCCGGGGTCATCGGCGGCGGCTGGGTCGCGTACTTCCTGGCCCACGGCTTCCGGGTCGTGGCCTGGGACCCGGCGCCCGACGGCGAGGAGCGGCTGCGCCACCTCGTCGGCGCGGCGTGGCCCGCACTGACCGAGCTCGGCCTCGCCGAGGGCGCCAGCATCGACAACCTCACCTTCGAGCCCGACCTCGCGAAGGCCTGTGCCCAGGCCGACTTCGTCCAGGAGAGCGCGCCTGAGGACCTCGAGCTCAAGCGCACGCTGCTGGCCGACATCGACGCCGCGACCCCCGAGGGCGTGGTCATCTCCTCGTCCACGTCGGGCTACGGGATGAGCGAGATGCAGGACAAGTGCGCCCACCCCGACCGGACGGTCGTGGGGCACCCGTTCAACCCGCCCTACCTGATCCCGCTCGTCGAGGTCGTCGGCGGCACGAGCACCGCGCCCGACGTGGTGGCGTGGACCTCGGAGTTCTTCACGCTGGCCGGCAAGTCGGTGATCACCATGGACCGCGAGGTCCCCGGGTTCATCGCCAACCGCCTGCAGGAGGCGCTGTGGCGCGAGGCGCTGCACATGGTGGCCGCCGGTGAGGCGACCGTCGAGCAGATCGACCTGTCGATCACCGACGGGCCGGGCCTGCGCTGGCCGGTCTTCGGACCGATGCTGACCTTCCACCTCGCCGGCGGGCAGGGCGGCATGGCCCACATGCTCGACCACTTCGGACCCTCGCTGCTCTCGCCCTGGACGCGCCTGGTCGCGGCGGAGCTCACGCCCGAGCTGCGCGACGCCGTCGTCGACGGGTGCGACCGCGAGGCCGACGGCCGCAGCATCGACGACCTGGTCGCCGAGCGCGACCGCGGTGTCGTGGCGGTGCTGCGCGCGCTGGGCCGGGCATGAGGACCCCATGACCGACCCTCTCGTCTGGCGCGAGCCCGTGCAGGAGGCCTGGATCGACTACAACGGCCACCTCTCCGAGCCCTACTACGTCCTGGTCTTCGGGCACGCCACCGACAACGTGATGGACGCGGTCGGCCTCGGGCCCGACCACCGCGCCGCCCACGACTCCTCGCTCTACACGGTCGAGGCGCACGTGCGCTACCTCGACGAGGTCTCCGCCGGGGCCGACCTCGAGGTGCGGTCGTCGGTGGTCGGGGCGACGGGCAAGCTGCTGTGGATCTGGCACGAGATGTGGGTCGACGGCCGGTTGCGGGCCACCGAGGAGGTCCTCGGCGTGCACGTGGTCGGCCGCGGCTCGGCACCGTTCCCCGACGACGTCGCCGAGAAGGCCCTCGCCCTGCTCGTCGAGCCGCCCGAGGAGGCGAGCGGCCGGATCCGTCCGCTGCGCCGGCCCTGACGGCCGTCCTGCGACGAAGGGCTGTGGACAACGGTCCACGTACGCCGTCGCGGTGGCAGCGTGTCGCCATGCCCGCACAGCAACCGCGCCCGGCCGCCCGGTCCCTGCTCCGCGCCCAGCTCGACTGCCCCGACGTGTGGCACCGACCGGTCACGGCCGCGCTCGCGGCGGCGGGCGTCGTGGTCGACCCCGGGGCGCCGGTGGGGATCGGCGTCTCGTCCGGTCGACTGGTGTCGGCGACGGTCGACGACTGGACCGTCTCCTCCCTGCCGCACCTGCTGGTCGCGGTCTGGCCGTGGGCGGTCGACGTCGGTCCGTGGGCCGCGCCGGGGGTCGGTCCCTGCGCCCGCTGCGTGGCGGCCGCGGTCCTCGACGAGGGGTCGGAGGCACTCGCCGGTCAGGCGTCGGCGCCGCTCCTGGCGCTCGCTGCCGGGGCGGCGGCTCGCGAGCTGGGCTCGTGGGCCCGCGGCGAGCCACCGCACACGTGGCTCACCTCGTGGCGCTTCGACCACGAGCCGGTGCCCAAGGCGCGCCGGTGGCAGCGACACCCCTACTGCGGGTGTGCCTGGTTCGAGACGGCCTGACCGGCCGCCCTCACCACCACTCGCTGTCGAGCTTGCTCTCCATCGCGCGCAGGTGGGTGCGCGAGCAGGTGTCGCAGAAGACCTGCTGGCGACCGCGCTCGACCGCGGTCGTCCAGGTCAGGGTCTCCGCCTCCGGCGCCTGGGTGCCGCAGAAGTCGCAGGTCACGAGCTCGCTCACGCCCCCGACCCTAGCCCCGTCCCCGGACCGGCGCGGCACGGCAGGGAACGGGAACGGGAACGGGAACGAGCCGGTACGTCGTCACCGTGACGACGTACCGGCTCGTTGCGTGCTCACCCGCGATCAGGGCGAGAGCTCCCCTGCCGCCCCGTGGACGGCCGAGAGGATCAGAGCGCTCGGGCGAGTGCGAGGCGCGCCTGCGCCGCAGCCTGCTCGGCCTTGCGGCTCATCCGACGGGCGATCGCCAGCTGGTGGCCCCGTCGCAGCTCGTGCGCCTCTCCCAGGCGCGCGGACATTTGCGCGCGTGCGAGTTCTTCATGCATGAGATTCATGTCGTTGCTTCCGTTTCGGTAGGTCTTCATGGGTGTTGTTTCCTGTGATTCCTCAGTGGGATGGGTGTGCGGTGTCACCGGCTCGGCGACCCCGTCGTGCTGTCGTCCGACCTAGGCGACCTGGACGGTCTGCTCGGACTTGCGGGGCCGGCCTCGCGGCCGCTTGCGCGGGATCACCACGCCCTGGAGGAAGAGCTCGCCTCCCCAGACGCCCCACGGCTCACGCCGCTCGAGGGCTCCGTCGAGGCACAGCGCGCGCACCGGGCAGTCGATGCAGAGCGCCTTGGCGTGCTCCACGTCCGCGGGGGACTCGGCAAACCACAGCTCTGCGTCGTTGACGCGGCAGGGCAGCAACTCCTCATCCACTTCGGCAGCTGCGTCGTGCAGGGCGCCCAGGGGTGCCTGGGGGTCCAGCTGGTCGGCAGCTCGCTTGCGGTCGAGAACGCTGATGGTCATGTGTTCACCTCCTACTCGTTGACCTGATCGCGGGTGCGGTGCGGGATGCACCGTTGGACAAACAGAAAGGCCGCGGATCCCGGGGTTCGGGTTCCGCGGCCTGGAGGCTGCCGATGCTGGTGTGGACCTAGCTCGACGGACTCCAGGCAGGTGAACCCGGGAAATCGCCCTTGACGCGGACAATGGCGGCGGTGGCGCCCTGGGCAGCCACCACGCCGGCACCGAAGGCGCGCAGGCGCGCGCAGGTGTGGCCGAGGATGGACATGCCGAAGGACGGCGTCCAAGCCGTCATCGTCATCGTGGTGTTCTCCATGCTGGCCACCTCCTTCGGGGCGTAGGGCGCGGATCGTCGTCAGCGATCTGAGTGCGCGTGCGGTTGTGAGAGGAACGTTAGACCCGGACTCGCGTCAGGGGCAAACGATTTTATGGGTATTACATGGATTTTCTTTCGAGAAAGTTCCCGGCCATGCCCGGGGAGCGCTCAGGACGCCTTGCTGGACGCCTCGGCCGCGACCAGGGCGAGCACCTCGTCGCCGTACTTGGCGATCTTGCTCGGACCCACGCCGCTGATCGCGCGGAGCCCGCGCTCGTCGGAGGGGACGTGCTCGGCGATGAGCTGGAGCGTGGCGTCGGTGAAGATCACGAAGGCCGGCACGCTGTCGTCGGCGGCACGGGCCAGTCGCCACTCCCGGAGCTTCTCGAACAGCGCCTCGTCGTAGGACGCGGGGCAGTCGGCGCAGCGGCCGGTCTTCTTCTCGCGCGAGTTCGACAGGGGCTTGCCGCACTCGCGGCAGTGCATCGCGGCCCGGTTGCGCTTGCTGCGCTCCTTGTGGCTCGCCGAGACGCCGGGCGCACCGTCGAGGAGCGTGGCCAGGAAGGGCGAGCTCCCGCGGTTGGAGCGACCGCCGGGCTCGCGCGCGGTGGCCCACGAGACGGTGAGCTCGTCGCGGGCGCGGGTCATCGCGACGTAGAGCAGGCGCCGCTCCTCCTCGATCTCGGCGGGCGTCTGCGCCTGCGAGATCGGCATCATCTTCTCGTGCATGCCCGCCACGAACACGGCGTCCCACTCGAGGCCCTTGGCGGAGTGGATGGTCGCCAGCGTGACGGCGTCGGCCACCGGCGCGTGCTGCTCGCTGGCCCGTCGGTCGAGGTCGTCGACGAAGTCGCCCACGCTCGCCTCGGGCCGCTCGCGGCCGAAGTCGGCGGCGAGGTCGACCAGCGCCTGCAGCGACTCCCAGCGGTTGCGGACCTCTCCCCTGCCCTCGGGCGGATCGGTCGAGTGGCCCATCTGGGACAGGACGGCCACGACGGACTCGGCGACCGGGCCCGCCGCCTCGCCGCCGCGGGCGGCGCCCCGGACGAGGGTGATCGCCTGCCGCACCTCGGCGCGGTCGAAGAAGCGGGCGGCGCCGCGCACGACGTAGGGCAGGCCGCGTGCGGCGAGGGCCTCCTCGAACCGCTCCGACTGCGCGTTGATGCGCAGCAGCACCGCCATCCGGCTGGCGGGCGTGCCGTCGGCGCGCAGGGCGGCCACCCGGTCGGCGACGGCGTCGGCCTCGGCGACCTCGTCGGCCGCCTCGCGGTAGGTGATGCGGGCCCCCGACGGACGCTGGGCCACCAGGTCGACGCCCTTGCTGGACGTGCCGGCGAGCAGGACGTTGGCGGCCGCGACGACCTCGGGCGTGGAGCGGTAGTTGCGGACCAGCTCCACGCTCGTCGCGGACGGGTGGCGCTGGGTGAACTCGCGGAGGTAGCGCGCGTCGGCACCGGCGAAGGAGTAGATCGTCTGGGCCGGGTCGCCGACGACGCAGAGCTCGTCGCGGCCGCCGAGCCAGAGGTCGAGGAGCGCGTGCTGGAGCGGCGAGACGTCCTGGAACTCGTCGACGACGAACCACTTGTACTGCCGGCGCACCTGCGCGGCGACCGCCTCGTTGTCGGCCAGCAGACCGGCGCCGAAGAGGAGCACGTCCTCCATGTCCATCCGACCCTGGCCCCGCTTGACCTCCTCGTAGCCGTCGAAGGCGCGCGCGACCACCTCGGGATCCATCCCGGAGACGTGCCGGCCGCGCTGCCGCGCGATGGCGGCGTACGTCTCGGGGCTGACGTTGGAGACCTTCGCCCACTCGATCTCGCTGGCGAGGTCACGGAGCGTGGCCTGGTCGACGCCGAGGCGCTGGCGCCGGGCTGCCAGAGCCACCATGCCGAGCTTGGAGTCGGTCAGCTCGGGGAGCTCGCGGTTGTGCACCCGCGGCCAGAAGAACCGCAGCTGGCGCAGCGCGGCCGAGTGGAACGTCCGCGCCTGGACGCCGGGGGCGCCGAGCGCCCGCAGCCGCTCGCGCATCTCGCCTGCTGCACGCGTGGTGAACGACAGGGCCAGCACCTCGGTCGGCGCGTACACCCCCTCGGCGACGCCGTGGGCGATGCGGTGGGTGACGGCGCGGGTCTTGCCGGTGCCCGCGCCCGCCAGCACCCGCACCGGCCCTCGGAGCGCCTCGGCGACCTGGCGCTGCTCGGGATCGAGCGCTTCGAGCAACGGAACAACTCCTGCGTGGTGGTGGTTGAGGTGGGTGCCTGACCCTTGTTCTTCACACTAGACGCCGGAGGGGACACTCACTCCCATGACCTTCACCATGTTCAGCACCCCGTGGTGCGGCTACTGCCACCGCCTCAAGAGCCAGCTCGACCGCGAGGGCATCGAGTTCACGATGGTCGACATCGAGGCCGAGCCGGAGCACGCGTTGACCGTCGAGCAGGCCAACGGCGGCAACCAGACCGTGCCGACGCTGCTGTTCACCGACGGCAGCACGCTCACCAACCCGTCGGTGGCGCAGGTCAAGGCCAAGCTGGCCGCCCTCGCGTGAGGGTCGACAGGATCCGGGGATAGCCTGACGTCGTGTCACTGCTGAACTCGATCGACCGTCCCCACGTCCTCACCGCGATCGAGACGTGGGACAAGGCCGGCGGCGCCAACTACATGCTGGTCCGCGGGGGCGTCTCGACGCACGTGCTGCTGCACGGAGGTCGTGAGTACGACGCCGCGGCCATCATGGGCATCGCCCACGGCCTCGCGACCGGACGCACGCTGACCCCTGCCGACATCCCCGGCGGCGGCGCGGGCGCCACCAAGGCGTTGACGCGCCTCGGCTTCCAGGTCCGCGACGACTCGCCGCCGAGCGAGCGGGTGCCGGGCACCCGCGCCCGCACCCCGCGTACGCCGTCCTCGACGCCGCGCGCCTCGGGCGTCCGCAGCACCGGCACCCCGCGCACGTCCCGCGTCGCGGCGACCGACAGGCCGGTTAACCTGTGCCCGCGCTGCTACATCGCCCTGCCCGCGACGGGCATCTGCGACACCTGCGACTGAGGGGTCGCTAGTCCCAGCCGGGGCCGTCGAGCGGGCGGCCGAACCACGACTCGATGAGCGACGACGAGATCGAGATGCCTCGTGGCACGGCGAGCTCGCCCGACCGGCCGGCGGCCTCGAACTCGGCGCGTGTCCACCAGCGCGCCTCGGCGATCTCGGCGCCGTCGACGTCGATCTCGGTGCTGACCGCCTTGCCGGTGAAGCCCAGCATGAGGCTCGCGGGCAGCGGCCAGGGCTGGCTGCCGAAGTAGGTCACCTCCCCGACCCGGACGCCGACCTCCTCGTCGACCTCGCGGCGCACCGCGTCCTCGAGCGTCTCCCCCGGCTCGCAGAAGCCGGCGAGCGTCGACCAGCGGCCCTCGGGCCACGCGGCGTTGCGGCCGAGCAGGATCGCCTCGTCGTCGCCCTCGCCGTGGGTGATCGCCATGATCACGGCCGGGTCCGTGCGCGGGAACTGGGCCCGGTCGCACTGCGTGCAGCGCAGCTCGTGACCGGCCGCACGGCTGACGAGCGTGCCTCCGCAGCGCGGGCAGAACTTCGTCGCGTGGTGCCACTCCGCGAGCCCGATCGCGTGCATCAGGAGCGGCGCCTGGTCGGGTGCCCGGTCCGCGACGGCGGTGAGCACGGACCGCAGCGGGACCCACTCGTCCGGCTCGCCGGGTGCGTCCTCCGGGTCGACGACCACCGCGACGTGGACCACGTCGTCGGCGTCGCCGAGCAGCACGAGGGTCCCCTCGGGAGCCTGGTCACCCGGCAGCCACTGGACCGCCCCGTCGACGGGCCGCAGCCGGTTGCCGGCGACGACGAGCACCTGCGTCCCCGGGTCGGCCATCCGCTGGGTGAGCCACGCGTCGTCGGTGCGCCGCAGGCCCATCCGGTTGTGGGCGTGGGCGGAGAGCGCGACGTGCGGGAGGAGGCGGTCGGAGGTCACGTCGTCAGGCTAGCGAGGCATCCCTTTTGACAATCATTCTCATTTGAGTTGAGAATCGTTCTCATGAATCGTCGAAGCCTCCACGTGCTCCTGCCCACCCTCGTCGTCCTCGGCGCCTCCGCCTGCGGCACCGACTCCTCGACCTCCCGATCGACCAGCAGCGGGGCCGGGTCCCCGGCTCCCGCAGCCTCCCCCGACACGTCCTCCGACACCGCCTCCGAAGCGGCCGCCGGGTCCGGCACCGAGGCCGCGTCGGCCACCCCGCGCCTCGCGGTGACCTACGACGGTGGGGTGCTGGTGGTCGACGCCACCAGCGGCGAGGTCGTCGTCGACGAGCCGATGGAGGGCTTCGTCCGCGCGTCCGCCGCGGGAGACGGCCGCCACGTCCTGATCAGCGGCGCCGGCGGCTGGCAGGCCCTCGACCTCGGCACGTGGAGCCACGAGCACGGCGACCACGCGCACCACTACACCGGTGACGTCCCCGGCCTGACCGGGGTGGCCTTCGAGGCCGTCGAGCCGGGCCACGTCGTCGTGCACGACGAGATCACCACGCTCTTCGACGACGGGACGGGCACGATCACGGTCTTCGACCCGGCCGACCTCGGCGAGGGTGCTCCGGAGGTGACGACCACCGCTGCCGACGAGGCGCACCACGGCGTCGCCGTGCAGCTGGCCGACCGCAACCTGCTGATGACCGTCGGCGACGAGGAGTCGCGCTCCGGGGTCCGCCTGGTCGGACCGTCGGGCGCGGTGATGGCGGAGACCGACGAGTGCCCCGGCGTCCACGGCGAGGCGTTCGCCGAGGACACTGCCGTCTTCGGCTGCGAGGACGGCGCCGTGGTCCTCGACGGGCGGTCGTTCACCAAGGTCACCAGCCCCGACGGCTACGGCCGGATCGGCAACCAGGCCGGCTCCGAGGTGTCGCCGATCCTGCTCGGCGACTACAAGACCGACGCCGACGCCGAGCTGGAGCGGCCCACCCGCATCGCGCTCATCGACACGCGGGACGCCTCGCTGGAGCTCGTCGACCTCGGCACCAGCTACACCTTCCGCTCGCTCGGCCGCGGCCCTGACGGCGAGGCGCTCGTGCTCGGCACCGACGGCGCGCTGCACGTGATCGACGCCGAGTCCGGTCGCACGACGGACACGATCGAGGTCGTCGACCGCTGGCGCGAGCCGCTCGACTGGCAGCAGCCCCGCCCGGCGCTCCACGTCGTGGGCGAGACGGCGTACGTCACCGACCCCCGCCGCGACCAGGTGCACGTGGTCGACCTCGGACGGGCGAAGGTGACCTCGACCCTCGACCTGCCGCACACGCCCAACGAGATCGTCGCCAACGCGGGCTGAGTCCCCCGTCCGGTCCGGTCGACTGCCTAGGCTGGGCGCCGTGAGCACGCACATCGGCGCCCAGCCCGGCGACATCGCCCCCACCGTCCTGCTTCCCGGCGACCCGCTCCGCGCGAGGTGGATCGCGGAGAGCTTCCTCGACGACGCCCGCTGCTACAGCGAGGTGCGCGGGATGTACGGCTACACCGGCACGTGGCGCGGCCAGCCGGTCTCCGTCCAGGGGTCCGGCATGGGGCAGCCGTCGATGTCGATCTACGTCAACGAGCTCTTCACCGACTACGACGTGCAGTCGATCATCCGCGTCGGCTCGTGCGGAGCGGTGACCGACGACGTGGCGGTGCGTGACGTCATCATCGCCTCCGGCGCCTGCACCGACTCCTCGATGAACCGGATCACCTTCCACGGCCTCGACTACGCCCCGGTCGCCGACTTCGGCCTGCTCCGCGGGGCGGTCGAGGCCGCCGAGGCCCGCGACGGTGGCTCGCCGTTCCACGTCGGGCTGATCTTCTCCAGCGACTCGTTCTACGCCTCCCGCCCCGAGCTGCTCGGCGAGATGGTGAAGTACGGCGTCCTCGCCGTCGAGATGGAGGCCAGCGCGCTCTACACGCTCGCTGCCAAGCACCACCGCCGTGCCCTCGCGATCTGCACGGTCTCCGACCACATCGTCACCGGCGAGGAGACGACCTCGCAGGAACGCGAGCAGACCTTCGGCGAGATGGTCGAGATCGCCCTGACCGCCGCTCTCGGCTGATCTCCACCCGCTCTCCTGCCGCTCGGGAGACGTCCCACCCGCCGCTGGGCTGGCCGGGCGGTGCGTGAGCCACATTCGACGGCAGCAGAATGTGGCTGGCTCACCGCTGGCCCGCGCGCCGTACGACGACCCGCCATCCCGCGGTGCGTGAGCCACATTCCGCGGCTGTGGAATGTGGCTGGCTCACCGCTGGGCCGGTGTACGACGACGCGCGCAGGCGGGCGTCAGAGGTCGAGCAGCTGCTCGAGACCGGCGCGGTCGGGGAGGTCCTTGGGCTCCACCGTGCGGCCGGAGCGGACGTAGTGGAACGCCGCCCGTACGCGGTCGAGGGGCGTGCCCGTGAGCTCGGACCACGCGAGCCGGTAGAGGGCGAGCTGGAGCGGGTCGGCGGTCTCGTGGCGGCTGGTCTTCCAGTCGACGACGAGGTAGTCGGCATCCGAGCCGGCCGGCTCGGCGTAGACCGCGTCGATCCGTCCACGCACGACCTGACCGGCGAGGACCAGCGCGAAGGGCGCCTCGACCGCGTGGGGCGCACGGTCGCCGAAGGGCCCGTCCTCGAAGCGCTTGACGACCTCGCCGAGGTCGGCCTCGTCGTCGATGCCGGCGTCGGCGCGGCCGGGCAGCTCGTCGGGCTCGATGAGCGCCTGCTGGCCGAACCGGTCCTCGACCCAGGCGTGGAACGCCGTACCGAAGCGGGCCGCCGGCGCCGGCGGGCGCGGCATCGGGCGGGCGAGCTCGCGGGCGAAGCCGTCGGGGTCGTCGCGCAGCCGGGCGATCGAGGTGGCCGACAGGCTGCTGGGCAGCGGCAGGTCGACGGCGGTGGCCCGCTCGGCGCGCGCCTCGGCGACGAGCTGGGTGAGGTCGTCGTCCCAGTCGGCGACCAGGGCTGCCTCGACCATGTCGAGGTCCTCGTCGGGAGCGGTGGGGTCGACCGAGCGCACGAGCGCGGCGGCCGCCAGCCGCCGTGCGGCCTCCTCCCCCGGGCCCGGCACCGGCCACGGCCGGGACGGGTCGACGTCGTCGTTGGGGTTGGGCGACTTCGGGGCAGGCTTCTCGATCCAGTCGTCGACCGGCTCGCCCCACTCCTCGAGCTGCTCGCGCACCACGGCCTGGTAGCTCGACGGGCCGAACGGGGTGGAGCGCTGGCCCCAGACGTAGGACGTGACGGAGAGGTGGTGGGCCGCGCGCGTGTAGGCGACGTAGCCCAGGCGCAGCTCCTCCTCGGCGTCGTGCGCGCGGGTCGCGGTGCGGTAGGCGTCGAGCGCGGCCTTGTCGTGGCCGACGAGCTGGGGCTGGTCGGCACGGTCGCCGCGCAGCGGGGCCGGCAGGACCGCGGGCGAGGAGGTCCAGAGGGTGCGCGAGCGGTTGCTGGGGAACCGGGTCTCCCCCACCCCGACGCAGAACACCGACGACCACTCCAGGCCCTTGGCGCGGTGGACGGTCAGCAGCTTCACGGAGTCGGCGGCGGTGGGCGTGGCGACGTCGAGGCCGTTGCCCTGGTCGTCCTCCGCGGTGAGGTAGGCCAGCAGCGCCGGCAGGGTCACGTCACCGTCGACCGACTGGAACTCCGCGACCGCCTTCACGAAGAGGTCGAGGTTGTCGCGTCGTGCGGCGGCGGCCGGTGACGTCGCCGAGGCGAGCTCGACGTCGACGCCGGTGATGTCGATGATCCGCCGCACGACGTCGAGCAGCGGGTCGCCGACGTGGCTGCGGAGCCGGCGCAGCTCGGCGGCGAGCAGGCCGAAACGGTCGAGCGCCTCGGACGAGTACGCCGCCTCGCCCGGGGCCTCGACCGCGTCGCTGAGGGCGGGCAGCTCGGAGGCGTCGATGCCGTCGGCGATCTGGAGGAGCTGGTCGGCGACGCTCGCAGCCGCCTTGCGACCGCGGACGCCGGCGATCTCCGCGGCCCGGAGTGCCAGCAGGCGCAGGTCGCGCGGGCCGATCGCCCACCGCGGTCCGGTGAGCAGGGTCAGCATCGAGGTGTTGGCGGTGACGTCGTGCATCAACGTCAGCGTCGCGACGACCTCGGCGACCTCGGGCAGCCGGACGAGCCCGGAGAGCCCGACGATCTCGACCGGGATCCCGGCCGAGGTGAGGGCGTCGTAGACCTCCTCGCCCTGGGCGTTGTCGCGGCTGAGCACGCCGATGTCCGACCAGCCGGTGCCAGACTCGTGGACCCGACGCACCTCTGCGGCCAGCCACCCCAGCTCGTCGACGGCCCTCTCGAACACGTGGGTCTCCACCCGGCCCTGCTCGGCGATCTCGGCCGCGCGCAGGCGGGCGACCTTGTCGCCGTAGGCCTCGAGCAACGGCTGGGCGAGCCGGTTGGCGACGTCGAGGATGCGCCGGTCCGAGCGCCGATTGACCGTCAGCGGCAACCGGCCGGGCTCACCGTCGGCCGCCGGGAACGTCTCGGCGAAGTTGAGGATGTTGGACACCGAGGCGCCGCGCCACCCGTAGATCGCCTGGTTGGGGTCGCCGACCGCCATCACCGGGTGACCGAGACCGTGGTCGTCGTCGGGCCCGGAGAAGAGCCGGGCGAGCATCGTGGCCTGCGCGACCGAGGTGTCCTGGTACTCGTCGAGGAGGACGACCTTGAAGCGTCCGCGCTCGATCTCGCCCACCTCGGGCTGGTCATCGACCAGCCGGGCTGCGAGGGCGATCTGGTCGCCGAAGTCCATCAGGCCGAGGTCGGCCTTGAGCTGGCGGTAGCCGGCGACGAGCTGCAGGAGCTCGGCGCGCCGGTCGATGGCGTTGATCGCCTTCGCCGGGGGCTCGAGGTAGGTCTTGCGGCCCTTCCCTGCCTGCTCCTCCTCGATCGCCCGCTCGAACCCGCGACGGGCCTCGGCGTCGATCCGGCGTACGGCATCGGCGTCGACGAGGTGCTCGCTCATCGCGCCGTCGAGGGCGAGGAGGTTCTGGATCGCGGTCGCGGGGTGGTCGGTCAACAGCTCGATGTGCCCGGTGAAGCGCTCGATGACGCGAGCCCCGAGCTGGTAGCGGGAGGCGTCGGAGACGACCCGGGTGTCGGGCTCGTGGCCGATGCGGAGGCCGTGGTCGGTGAGCAGGTTGGCGGCGTAGGCGTGGTAGGTCGCGACCGTCGGCTCGAGGACGTCCTCGCCCTCGACGACGACCGAGCGGTCGAGGAGCCCGGCGTCGCCGAGGGCCTTGGTGACGCGCTGGCGCAGCTCGGCCGCGGCCTTGGTGGTGAAGGTGAGCCCGAGCACCTCCTCCGGCCTGACCCGGCCGGTGGCGACGAGCCACACGACGCGCTGCGCCATGAGGGTGGTCTTGCCGCTGCCGGCACCGGCGACGACGACGGTCGGGCGCAGTGGTGCCGTGATGGCGGCCCACTGCTCGTCGCTCGCGGTGTGCGTGGCCTTCATCAGGTCCCGCAGCTCCTCCGGGGAGTCGAGCCGGACCGGGGTGAAGGTCTCGTCGGGACGGGACTGCTCGGTCACTGGACGGTCACGCTCCCTGCGCCCTTGGCCGGGCAGATGGCGACGAACGGGCAGTCGCGGCAGTGCGGCCCGGCGGTGGCCGGGAAGTTCTCGGCACGGACCAGCGCGGCCGCCCGGGCGAGCCCGTCGCGCAGCGCGGTGCGCTCGGGGCCGTCGGCGGAGTGGGCCGGCTGCCCCTGGACCTTGGCGCTGGAGGAGTCGTCGTCGATGCCGAGCTGCACCAGCTCCGCCCCGCCCGACGTCATCACCCGACCGGCCACCTCGTCGAGGGCGCCCGCGTCGACGGCGTACTGGTAGAGGGCGAGCTGGAGGTTGCCGGCGACCGCGGGGCCGGACGGCGCGGCGCGGGCGCTCTTGAAGTCGACGACCACCACGCGACCGGCGTCGTCGATCTCGAGCCGGTCGGCGAAGCCGGTCAGCATCACCGGACGGCCGTCGACGTCGACGACGCCCTGGAACCGCTGCTCGGCGCCGAGCACCTCGCGCGGGTTGTCGAGGTGCCACTGCACGAACCGCGCGACCGCCTTGCGGATGCGGGCGAGCTCGCGCTGTCGCGACCACGGCGTGCGGAAGGCCAGGCGGTCCCAGATCGCCTCGACCTCCGCCATGAGCGGGCCGACCTCGGCAGGGAGCTCGCCGACGGCCACCCGCTCGGCGAGGGCGTGGAGCACCTGGCCGAGGTTGGCCGACTGGTGCACGGCCGAGACACCACCAGCCTCACGCTCGAAGAACCACTGCGCCGGGCAGAGCAGGATCGAGTCGAGCATGCTGGCCGAGACCGGGACCGGCCGCTCGGGGTCACGGATCGGCTCGACCGAGCGGGTGGCGCTGCGCGTGCCCCACCACGTCGACGGGTCGGCCGAGGGCACCAGCCGGCGCCCGTCGACCTCCTCGACCGCCAGGGCTGCGAGGCGGCGGGCCGCCGCCTCGCGCAGGGCGGGCGAGACGGACGGGTCGGCGGCGTTGCGCCGCAGCTCGGCCACGAGCCCGCCCAGCGACAGCGGGCGAGGAGGACGGCCGTCCTGGTGCTCGATGGTGACGCCGAGCTCCTCGAGGAAGCGGGAGGGCTGCTCGCCGTCGTCGTCGGGCGACCGCACGGCGCTGACCACGAGACGGCGCCGAGCGCGGGTGCAGGCGACGTAGAACAGGCGGCGCTCCTCCATCAGGAGCGCGCGGGACGTCAGCGGCGGCACCAGGTCGGGGTGGCCCGAGGAGTCGACACCGATGCGGTCGGCGCCGAGGAGCGTCGTACGACGACGCAGGTCGGGCCAGCCCTCCTGCTGGACGTGGGCGACCACGACGAGGTCCCACTCGAGTCCCTTGGAGCGGTGCGCGGTGAGGAGCCGGACGGCCTTGCCCCGCACGCCGCGCTCGGCGAGCGTGTCGGCGGGCAGCTGCTGCTCGACGAGGTTGGCGAAGAACGCCCCGACCCCGGTGTGGTCCCGCTGGTCGACCACGCGCGAGGCGAGCTCGAAGAGGGCGACGACGGCGTCGAGGTCGCGGTGCGCGCGTCGGGTGGCGGCTCCGCCGAGGTCGACCTGCCTCCGGAGCCGCTCGGGCCACGACGTGCTGGACCAGAGGTGCCACAGCAGGTCCTCGGCGCCGGCCCTCTCCTCGAGCATCCGGGCGCCCGAGCGCAGCAGGGCGGCCAGCGCGGTGGCCCGCTCCACGTCCGGGCCCTCGATCCCGTCGAGGAACCCGTCTTCGACGAGCGCGAGCCGGAGCAGCTCGCGGCTGGTGCGCCGCGCAGTGGCGTCGGACAGCTCCTTCTCGCGCGTGCGGAGGCGGCGGACCAGGGCGCGCAGGTCGGACGCGTCGAGCCCACCGAGCGGCGAGAGCAGGAGCGACTCGATGCGTCCCGGGTCCAGGAAGCCGGGCGAGTCGGGGTCGTCGTTGTCGAGGTTGACCACCGCACGCAGGCCGTCGAGCAGCGGCACGACGGCAGGGTCGTGGACGAGCGGCAGGTCGTCGGTGGCGACCTCGACGGGCACACCGGCGGCCGCCAGCGCGCGGCGCAGCGGCGGGATGCTGGTGCGTCCCGAGCGCACGAGCACGGCCATCCGGTCCCACGCGATGCCGTCCTCGAGGTGGGCCCGGCGCAGCAGGTCGGCGAGCCGCTCGGCCTCGGCGCGCTCGGTGTCGTAGGTCATCACCTCGACGCGGCCGTCCCCGTGCGGGCCGGGGATCGCCTCGGGCGAGAGGAACGCCTCGCGCGCCTCGGAGCCGATGCTGCCGGTGAGCGTCAGCCGGCTCGCGACCCGGCCGGCCCCGAGCAGGATCCGGGGGCCGAACCGACGCGTGCGCCGCAGGACCACGACAGGTGCCGGCGCGCCGGACGAGGTCGGGAACGCCGCCGGGAAGTCGAGGATGCCGCGCACGTCGGCGCCGCGGAAGCCGTAGATCGACTGGTGCGGGTCGCCGACGACCGTGAGGTCGCGGCCGTCACCGGCGAGCGCCCGGAGCAGCGCGACCTGGCCGGGGTCGGTGTCCTGGTACTCGTCCACGAAGACGTGCGCGTAGCGCGCCCGGAGCTCGCCGCGGTGGGCCTCGGCCTCGATGACCGCGCGCCGGATGAGGTCGGAGTAGTCGGTGGCGCCGAGGTTGTCGAGGACGGTGAGGTACTGCTCGAGGAAGAGGCCGGCGGCGATCATCTCGGGCAGGTCGTGCTCGATGCCGAGCGCCCGCAGCCCCGCGGGGTCGAGCCCCTTCTCGCGGGCCCGGGCGAGCACCGCCTGCACCTCGCGGACGAACCCGCGCGTGCCCACGGCGCGACGCAGTGCGTCGGGCCAGACCACGGACTCGGGATTGTCGCGCAGCAGCTCGCGCAGGACGACGTCGGCCTCGGGTGCCGACAGCAGGCGGATCGCGCCCTCGTAGAGCTCGGCGGGTGCGTACTTCCGGACGAGCGCGTAGGCGAAGGAGTGGAAGGTCGAGCAGGCAGCGGTCGCGGTCGTGCGCGCGACCCGTGCCGTGACGCGGTCACGCAGCTGCTCGGCGGCCTTGCGGGAGAAGGTCAGCGCGAGCACCGAGTCGGGCGAGGCACCGCGGTGCTCGATGCGGTCGACGATGGCCTCGACGAGCGTCGTGGTCTTGCCGGTGCCGGGACCGGCCAGCACGAGCAGCGGGCCGCCGTCGTGGTCGACCACGCGCTGCTGGTGCTCGTCGAGCGTGGGCACGACGACCTCGCGCTCGGGGCGGACCAGCCGGTACGTCGTCATGGCCCAACCTCATCACGAACCACCGACACCGCGCGTCGTACGTCCCTCGGGACGAGGCGGTGCCGGTGGCTCGCTCGCGACGTCAGGAGAGGTCGACGATGGCGGCGACCGGGCCGCCGCCCTCGGGACCCTGGTGGGCCGCGGAGACCGAGACGAAGACCGCCGGGTCGCCGGTGACGGCAGCGGTGACGCCGCCGACGGTGGCCTTGATCTGGCGGTGCCAGTGCACGTCGGAGTCGTCGAGCATGGCGTTGCGGCGGCCGCGGACCATGCCGTCGAGGCTGGCCTCGCACTTGAGGAACACGTTGACCAGGCGGCCGTCGAGGTCGCTGGTGCGCGGGCGCTCGGGCAGGTCGAGGCCTGCGGAGCGGATGGCGTCCCAGATGCCGTCGGCGTCGAGCGCGTCGTCCATCACCGAGTGGCCGATGCGGTACTTCCCGCCGACGCCGGTGGCGTTGCCGACGACCACGATCTGGGCCTGGTCGAGCTCGACGCCCGAGGAGCACGAGGCGACCGAGGAGTAGAGCTCGCGGTTGTGCATCACGTCGGCGTCGGTGGGCATCTCGATCTCGCCGAGCGCGACGGCGATGCCGAGGCCGGTGGCGCCGTTGGAGAGGTCCATGGACTCGTGCGTGTGCTCGGTCCACACCGTCTTGCCGCGCGACTTGGCGTCGCGGATGGTGTGGATGGTCAGCAGCGGGGTCTTGGTCTGCACGTAGTGCACGTCGGCCGGGTCGGTGATCCCGGCGCGCTCCATCGCGACCTTCACGCCCGCGGCGACCTTCTCGATCATCGCGGTGTAGCCGATCTCCTCGGGCAGGAGCGGCTCGCTCATCGCGAAGCCGGCGGTGAGCCGCAGCTCGTCGCGCGACGGGTCGTCCTCGGGCACGTCGGTGGTCGCGAAGATCGTGGCGTGGGGGCTGATCACGCCGTCGGTGCCGCCCGACCACACGATCGGGATGCCCTTGACCTGCTCGGGGTCGGCGCCCTTGGCGACGAGCGCCTCGCGGAAGGCCCGGTCGGCGATGATCCGGGTGTAGTCGTTGACGCCACCGTTGCCCTCGGTCTTGCCGATGATGGCGAAGACGCGGTCGGCGGCGATCACGCCCTCGTCGACGAGCCTGGTGAGCTCCGAGGCGTCGGCGACGGAGTGGATCGGGACCTTGCGTACTTCGATGGCGCTGGGCATGGGTTTCCTTTCGGCGGGGTTACTCGGGTACGACGACGGTGCCGGCGTTGCCTGCGACGGCGGCGGTGATCTGGTCGAGGCTGGTGATGACGCCCCGCTGGCCGGTGGCCTCCACGAAGCGGCAGACGGCGTCCACCTTCGGTCCCATCGAGCCGGACGCGAAGTGGCCGTCGGCGGCGTGCGCGCGCAGCTCCTCGACGCTCACGGTGCCGAGGGGGCGGGCGTCGGGGGTGCCCCAGCCGATGACGGCGTTGGGCACGTCGGTGGCGATCACCATGACGTCGGCCCTCGTCGTACCGGCCAGCAGAGCCGCACCGAGGTCCTTGTCGATGACCGCCTCGACACCGCCGAGCGAGCCGTCGGGGAGGCGGACGTGCGGGATGCCGCCACCGCCGTTGGCGACGACGACGAAGCCGGCCTCGATGAGCGCGAGGACGGCGGGCGCGTCGAGGATCTCGAGCGGCTCGGGCGAGGCGACGACGCGGCGCCAGCCCTTGTCCCCCCGGTCCTCCCAGGTCTCGCCGTGCTCGACGAGCACCCGCGCCTCGGCCTCGGGCAGGTGCCGGCCGATCGGCTTGGTGGGGGTGGTGAAGCCGGGGTCGTCGGCGTCCACGAGCGTGCGCGTGACGACGGCAGCGCTGCGCCGCTCGACCGAGCGCGCCGCGAGCTCGTGGTCGAGCGCGTCCATCAGGACGAACCCGAGGGTGGCCTGCGTCTGCGCGCCGCACCAGTCCAGCGGGACCGGGGGCACGACGGAGGCGGCCAGCTCGTTCTTGACCAGGAGGTTGCCGACCTGGGGGCCGTTGCCGTGGGTCACGACGACCTCGTGGTCGTGCTCCAGGAGGCCGGCGACCGCGGCCATGGCGACCCGGGCGGCCGCGATCTGGTCCTCCGGACGCGCCCGTCCGTCGGCGTTCGTCATGGCGTTTCCGCCGAGCGCGAGCAGGACCCTCATGGGTCGACCCTAGTGACGGTGACCGAGGCCTCCCCACGGCACTTTCGGCCAACAAGCGGGCCATCCGATGGCAAGAGTTGCCCGCTCTGTGCCGCGGGCGGTCACACGAAGGCGAAGTAGCGGAGGTAGACCCAGCCCCAGGCCACGACGAGGGTCATCGCGGTCACCACGACGCCGTACTTGGTGAAGCCCCAGAAGCTGATCGGCTCCCCCGCCTTCGCCGCGATGCCGAGCACCACGACGTTGGCACCGGCGGCGACCGCGGTCGCGTTGCCGCCGAGGTCGGCGCCGAACACGAAGGCCCACCACAGCGGGCTGTCCGCACCCGACGCGGAGGTGCTGGCGACCATCTCCTCGACGACCGGGACCGTCGCGGTGGTGTAGGGGATGTTGTCGACGAAGGCACCGACGATGCCGGACCCGAAGAGCAGCGCGGTCGCGCCGAGCAGCTCGCGACCGCCCATCGCCTCGGCCGCCCACTCGCTGATCGCGCCGATGACGCCGACCTGCACGAGTGCGCCGACCAGCACGAAGAGCGCCATGAAGAAGGCGAGGGTGTCCCACTCGACCTCCTCGAGGAACTCCTCGGGCTCGGTGCGCGAGACCAGCACCATCGCGCCGGCACCCATCATCGCCACCACGGACGGGTCGAGGTGGAGCACGGTGTGCAGGCCGAAGGCGATCATCACCAGGAAGAGCACGACCAGGCACTTGCGCAGCATCCGGACGTTGGTGATGGCGTCGCCGGGGCTGAGGTCGTCGAGGCCGCGGACGTCGGCCACGTGGTCGAGGTCCTTGCGGAAGAGCCACTTCGCCATCACCACGAAGAGCACCAGCAAGATGACGGTCAGCGGCAGTGCGTGGACCAGGAAGTCGGTGAAGCTGAGCCCCGCGCGGCTGCCGATGATGATGTTGGGCGGGTCGCCGATCAGCGTGGACATGCCGCCGATGTTGGAGGCCAGGATCAAGGAGATGAGGTACGGCGCCGGGGGCAGGCCGAGCCGCCGGGTGACCGACAGCGTGACCGGGGCGACCAGCAGCACGCACGTGACGTTGTCGAGGATCGGCGAGACCGCGGCCGTGATCAGCACCAGCAGGACGAGCAGCTTGTAGGGCTCGCCGCCCGACCTCTGCGCGGCCCACAGGGCGAGGAACTCGAAGAGCCCGGTCTGCTTGAGGACGCCGACGATGATCATCATCCCGAAGAGCAGGAAGATGACGTTCCAGTCGACGCCGGTGTGCTCGTGGAAGAACGCCGTCTCGGCGTCGACGAGTCCGAGGACGACCATGCCGGCGACGCCGCCGAGCGCGGCCGCGACGCGGTGGACGCGCTCGGTCGCGATGAGGGCGTACGCGACGATGAAGACCGCCAGGGCGGCCGAGGTGAGGATCACGCGACGCCGACCTTCCCGCGCCGCCGGACGCCGAACGTCCGCACCGACCCGGAGTAGTCGTCCATGTCCTCGGCCCACGTGGCGAGGCGGCCGTAGCGGCTCACCGAGCGCAGCCGCTCCTCCACCGCGCTGACCTGGCCGAGCGCGGCGACGACGAGCACCTGGTCGCCGGTGCGCAGCACGCTGCGGTCGTCGGGGACGAAGACGTGCTTGCCACGGGTGACGATCGCGACGCCGGAGCCCTCGGGCAGGCGCAGCTCGCCGATCTCCACTCCCTGCAGGCGCGAGCCGGTCTCGACCTCGAAGCGCAGCATGACCGCGTCGAGCCGGTCGAGGTCGGCGAAGCCGATCGACACCTTGTGCACGAAGCTGCCCTTCTCCTGCCAGCGGGGCTGGCGGCCGCGGCCGATGGCCAGGCCGATCGCGAAGCCGATCGCCGAGGCGAGCAGGGCGACCGAGACGGCGACCTCGACGAGGTAGGGCGTCTCGCTCATGCCCCGCCCCCGGTCAGCCGCGCCTCGACCTCGGTGACGTCGAGGGCGACGGCGTGCGTGCCGCTCGGCAGCTCCCGGTCGATCTCGACGGGCCAGCGCTCCTCCAGCGCCTCGAGGTCGTCGACGAGCGCGCGGACCTCGAGCAGCCCGACCTGGCGACCGACCACCTCCTCCGCGCGTCGTACGACGTCCGCGGTCGGCACCCAGGGCTCACCGGACTCCACCTCGCGGACCTCCAGGGTCAGGTCGGCCAGCGCGATCACGTCGACGTCGTCGCACGTGCGGGCCCGGACGACGAGCGGCAGCACCCGGGCGCCGGTCGGCACCGACTCGAAGGACTCGAGGACGGGCGTGCGCGGCACCAGCCCGAAGCGGCGGGAGCGGACGACGGTGCCCCCGCGGACCACGAGGACCAGCTCGCCGGGACCGACGCGTCGTACGCACGCGAAGGCCGCGACCAGCAGCCCGGGCCCGACGATGACGAGCCAGACGACCCAGGCCGTCCCGGTCGGGTCGACGGTGGTGTTCTCGTCCGGCGGCGGCATGCAGCCATCCTTCGTGCCACGGCGGACCGAGCACATGGGGCGCGGACCCCATCTGGTCCTGGCCCGGGGTGGAGGCCACGGATGGGAGGCTGGAGGCATGCGCCTGCCCAGCCACCTCCCGCTGTTCTGGACGATCTGTCTGATCAACGGCGTGGTGTTCGTGGTCGGCGCCCTGCTCCTGGTGCTGTCGCCCGCGAGCGTGTCGGCCGACCCGGTGCCCTCGGAGCTGGTCGTGGTCGGCGTCGGACTCGCGGTCATGCTCCTCACGAACGCGCTGCTGATCCGCTGGGCGCTCGCCCCGCTGCACCGGTTGATCCAGCGGCTCGGCGGCATCGAGCACCTCGAGCCGACGCGGCTGCCGGAGGAGGGCTCCGGACCGATCCGCGGCATCACGACGAGCGTCAACGGGTTGCTCGCCCGGCTCGCCGAGGAGCGCCGCGACGGCGACGCTCGCGCGCTGGCCGCGCAGGAGGCCGAGCGCCACCGGATCGCCCAGGAGCTGCACGACGAGGTCGGCCAGGGCCTGACCGTCGTGCTGCTCGGGCTCAAGCAGGTCGAGCAGCGCGCGCCCGCCGACCTGGTCGAGGAGCTGCACGCGCTGCGGGAGAGCACCCGCGCCGGGCTCGACGACGTACGACGGGTGGCGCGACGGCTGCGACCGGGCGTGCTCGAGGACCTCGGGCTCACCAGCGCCCTAGCCGCGCTGGCCACCGACTTCGCCGACCACAGCCCCGCGCCGGTGCGGCGGTCGTTCGCACCCGGCCTGCCGACGCTGAGCCCGGAGGCCGAGGTCGTCGTCTACCGCGTCGCCCAGGAAGCGCTCACCAACGCCGCCCGGCACGCCGACGCCCACGAGGTCGAGCTGTCCCTCCAGAGGCTCGGCGAGTCGGTCGTGCTGGAGGTGCGTGACGACGGCCGCGGGTTCAGCGGGCTCACCGAGGGATCCGGGCTGATGGGGATGCGCGAGCGGGCCGCGCTCGTGCGCGCCGAGCTGTCGGTGATCAGCCAGCCGCGACGGGGCACGACGGTCCGCCTGAAGGTGCCGGTCGCATGATCCGCATCCTGCTGGCCGACGACCACACCCTCGTGCGCCGCGGCGTCCGACTCATCCTCGAGCAGGAGCCCGACCTCACGGTCGTCGCCGAGGCCGCCGACGGCGCGGAGGCCGTCGAGCGGGTGCGCGACACCGAGGTCGACCTCGTCGTGCTCGACATCGCGATGCCCCGGATGACCGGCCTCCAGGCGGCCGCCGAGATCGCCGCGCGCCGCGACCCGCCGAAGATCCTGATGCTGTCGATGCACGACAACGAGCAGTACTTCTTCGGCGCCCTCAAGGCCGGCGCCAGCGGGTACGTCCTCAAGTCGGTGGCCGACGAGGACCTCGTCGGCGCCTGCCGCTCCGCGATGCGCGGCGAGACCTTCCTCTACCCCGGCGCCGAGAGCACGCTCGTGCGCGACTACCTCGACCGCCTCCGCCGCGGCGAGCGGGTGCCGACGTCGGTGCTGACCGCGCGCGAGGACCAGGTGATCAAGCTGATCGCCGAGGGCCGCTCGTCGCGTGAGATCGCCAAGGAGCTGCACATCGCGCTCAAGACCGTCGAGGGCCACCGCGCCAACATCCTCGGCAAGCTCGGCATGCGCGACCGGGTCGAGCTGACGCGCTACGCCATCCGGGCCGGGCTCATCGAGCCCTGACGACCCGGACCCAAGCGGACCTGTGTCCGCTCAGGTGGCCCTGTGTCCGCTCGAGTAGGGGATTTCCGGGCTGTGGGGAACCGACCGGTCCCGATCGAGGCCGTTCCGCTGCCCGACGGTTCCCCACCCAAGCGGTCCGCTGGTCAGCGTTGCCGGTGTTCGATGGCTGTGCGCAGAATCAGGAGCACCCCGATCACCAGGAGGATCCATGATCATGCGGACCTGGCGCGGCGCCGTACGCGCGGAGGACGCCGACCGCTACCTCGAGCACCAGGGCGACACGGGAGTCCGCGAGTACCGCGAGACGACTGGAAACCTGGGCGTGCTCGTCCTGCGGCGCACGACCGGCGACCTCGTCGAGGTCACCACGGTCTCGCTCTGGGAGTCGATGGACGCCGTGAAGGCATTCGCCGGCGAAGACCCCGAGGTTGCGAAGTTCTACCCCGGGGACGACGACCTGCTGGCCGAGAAGGATCTGCACGCCGACCACTTCGAGGTGGTCGGAGTCGATCTCGACCTCGCGGCGCTCTCGCGCTGAAGCCGCTGCCCGCCTCGTCCACCCGGGTCGGTGACGCGTCAGCCGAGCAGGGCCGCAAGCGTCCGCGTGCCCACGAGCAGCCCGTGGTCGTCGTAGTACTCGAACATCGCGGACAGCCACGGGTGCGTCTTCGGGTCGGGGACGTGCCGCACCTCGACGCCGGCCTCCGCCGCCAGCTCGCGCACGGTGGCGACGCGGGTCGCGAGCTCGTACGTCGCGCCAACGTGGCCGGGCTGGGTCAGCACGACCGCCGCGACGCGGCCGAGGTCGGCGAGGTCGAGGAACCCGAAGGGCACGTCGGGCGAGTAGGGGAGGTCGATCGGGCCGGTGAGGTCGAGGTTCTGCAGGTAGGCGCCGGGCTGGAGGATCGTCCAGTCGAGGTTCGACCGGCGGACCAGGTCCTCGCTGGCCGCCTTGCCGAGGTGGTGCGGCATCGACGGCGCGTGGGGAGACGCGACGGAGTGGTAGACCACCCGCCGGATGCCGGCCTCGATGAGCGCCGTCAGCACCTCGCCGACGTAGGCCGGCTCGTCGGGGTGCAGGTTCGGCGCGATGACGTACGCCGCCTCGCAGCCGGCGGCCGCGGCCACCAGGTCCGGCCAGTCGCCCCGGCCCAGCGGCAGCGCCGCCACGTCCCCGGCGGCCAGCGCGTCGCACACCGCGCGGCCGGTCTTGCCGTGACCGCCGACCACGGCGACGCGCCTGGCCGCCATCAGATGCGGTCCACCTCGGCGAAGGCAGCACCGTCGGCGAGCGAGGAGTAGCCCGGCCCGCGGTCGAAGAACGCGTCGTCGTCCTTGCTCCAGGCCGCCCGGCCGGCCCGCTCCGAGGCGGTCCGCGGGCCGTCGAAGCCGAGGTCGCCGCCATCGATCGAGCCGGTCAGCACGACGCCGTAGTCGCGCAGCGCGGCCTCGGCGGACACCTTGCGCCAGACCACGTCGCGGACGACGAGCTCGGGGTCGCGGGCCAGCGGGTCGCCCCACCCGCCGCCACCCGTCGTACGGATGCGGACGAGCTGGCCGGCCTTGACCACCTCGGCGTCGGCGAGCGCGTCGACCTCGCGCTCGTCGGGGCCGCCCGGGTCGATGACGACCTGGAACGGCATGCCGGCCTTGCCGCCGCGCACGCCCCAGCAGGCCAGGATCGACCGGTCGGCGATCGACATGAAGTGCGCGTCCTTGAGCATCCGGATCTGCTTCTCGTAGCCGAGGCCGCCGCGGTACTCCCCCGCCCCGCCGGAGTCCTGGGCCAGGCCCAGGCGCTCGACGATGAACGGGAAGCGCGACTCGGTGAACTCGGTCGGCAGGTTCCGCGAGTCGGGCACGACGTGGATCGTGTCCTCGCCGTCGGCGTAGTAGCGACCGCCCGAGCCGCCGCCGAGCACCTCGCGCATGAGGTAGTCGTTGCCGTCGAGGTCCTTGCCGTAGACGCCGGTGTAGCGGATGGTCTCCTGGTCGGCCGGCATCTTGCCGTCGACGGCCTTGGCGACGACACCGGCGAGCACGCCGAGCAGCCGCAGGATGACGAACGTGCGGGCGTTGGTCGGGCCGGGGTGGATCGGCGTGAGCAGCGTGCCCTTCTCCGGGAAGCGCATCTCGATCAGCGGCACGATGCCCTCGTTGACGTCGAGCTCAGCCATCCGCTCCGGGGTGTCGGCGAGGTTGCGCAGGATCGGTGCCAGCCACTTCTTGAGGAAGTTGCCGCCGACGTAGTCGCCGCAGTGGTTGATCGGGCCCTTCGCCTGGGCGCTGGTGCCGGTGAAGTCGATGATCAGCCGTGGTCCGGCCGGGCGCCCGTTCTCCGGGTCGGCCGGGGCGTCGCTCACCTTGGTCAGCGTGATCCGCTGGGTGTGCAGCTGCGGCTCGTCGACACCGTCGTGCTCGGCGTAGTCCTCCCAGACGTAGGTGCCGTCGGGGATCTTCGAGAGGATCTCGCGGCGGTAGGTCTCCGTCGTCGCGTCGAGGATCGCGTCGAAGGACGCCTCGATCGCCTCGCGGCCGTAGCGCTCGAAGAGCTCGCCGAGCCGTCGCGCGCCCATCAGGCAGGCCGAGCACTCGGCGTCGAGGTCGGCGGCCAGGCTGTCGGGCATCCGCGAGTTGCGGGTCATGATCCGCAGCGCGGACCGGTTGGGCACGCCGGCGTCCCACAGCTTGATCGGCGGGACGGCCAGCCCCTCCTCGTAGACGGTGGTCGCGTTGCTGGGCATGGAGCCCGGGACCGCGCCACCGATGTCGTCGTGGTGGCCGAAGGCCTGCACGAACGCCACGACGCTCTTCACACCGTCGCCGGCGTCGTGGAAGACCGGGACCGTGACGCAGAGGTCGGGCAGGTGGCCGATGCCGCCCTCCGACTCGTAGACGTCGTTGTGGAAGAAGACGTCACCCTCGCGCATCTCCTCGATCGGGAAGTCGCGCACGATCGGGTGCACGAGCGCGCTGTAGGAGCGGCCGGTGAGCTTGCGCAGCTGGCGGTCGTGGATGCCGGCACGGAAGTCATGGGCGTCGCGGATCATCGGGCTGCGCGATGTGCGCCCGATCGCGGTCTCGACCTCCATCTCGACGCTCGCCAGGGTGCCCTGGACGATCTCGACGAGGATCGGGTCGACGCTCGTGCCCTCGGCGGTGAGGCGGCCGCCGTGCTCGTAGGCCGTCGGCAGGCCGGCCGGGTTGACCGGCTTCGCGGTGACGTACGCCGGGTCGACTGCGGCCATCAGCTGACCACCTTTCGGATCACGAGGTTGGCCCAGTCGTCGACGACGACCTCGAAGCCGGGGTGGACGGGGATCGTCGAGCCGAACTCCTCGACGATCGCGGGACCGCTGAAGGTGTCGCCGGCGCCGAGGTCGGTGCGCCAGACGACGGGGGTGTCGATGTAGCCGACCTCGGGGTCGAAGCACACGTCGCGCCGGCCGCGCACGGCCCGGTCGAGGGCGTCGCCGTCGGCCTTGTCCAGCGTCGGGATCTCCGGGCGCGTGATCGGCCCGATGCCGGTGACGCGGAGGTTCACCCACTCGACCTGCTGGTCGCGGTCGCCGCGGAAGTCGTAGCCGTAGAGCTGCCGGTGCTCGGCGTGGAAGGTCTCTGCCACCTGCTCGACGTAGGCCGCGTCGACGGTGCCCTCCGGCGCGTGGACCCGCACCTCGAAGGCCTGCCCGACGTAGCGCACGTCGATCGTGCGCTGGAAGCGGTGCTGCTCGGGGGTGAAGCCCTCCTTGGCGAGCGCCTCGCGGGCACGCCCGGTGAGGTCGTCGAGGATCGTCTGGACGGCCGCGTGGTCGAGCACCGACTCCTTGGCGACGTGGGTCTGGACGTAGTCGTTCTTCACGTCGACGGTCAGCAGGCCGAAGGCGCTGACGTTGCCCGGGTTGGGGGGTACGACGACTCCCGCCAGGTCGAGGATGTCGACGAGCCGGCAGGCCAGGAGCGAGCCGGAGCCACCGAAGGTGGTGAGCATGAAGTCGCGCACGTCGAGCCCGCGCTTGACCGAGACCTGGCGCAGCGCGTTGGCCTGGTTCCACGCGGAGATCTCGAGGATGCCGGTGGCGCAGCGCTCGAAGTCGAGACCGAGCTGCTCGGCGAGGTCGGCGATGCCCGCGCGGGCGGCCTCCACGTCGAGCGGGATCTCGCCGCCGAGCAGGTGCGGGGGGATCCGGCCGAGGGTGACGTGGGCGTCGGTGATGGTCGGCTGGGTGCCGCCCTTGGCGTAGCAGAGCGGACCGGGGTCGGCGCCCGCCGAGTGCGGGCCGACCTTGAGCGTGCCCTCGGGCGAGAGCCAGGCGATCGAGCCGCCACCCGCACCGACGGTGACGACGTCGATCATCGGGATCTTGCTCGGGTAGGCGCCGACCGTGCCCTCGGTGGTGAGGGTCGGCTCGCCGTCGAGGACGACGGACACGTCGGTCGACGTACCTCCCCCGTCGCAGGTGAGGATCCTCGGGAAGCCCGCGACCTTGGCGATCAGCGCAGCTCCCAGCGCGCCGGCGGCAGGGCCGGAGAGCACGGTGGTGATCGGCTGGTGCACGACCTCGTCGGCGGAGAGCACGCCGCCGTTCGACTTCATCACGTAGAACGGGATCTCGCTGCCGGTGAAGGTGATCAGCCGCTCGGAGATGTTGGTGACGTAGCGGCTCACGTTGGGCTTCACCGCGGCGTCGACGAGGGTGGTCATCGAGCGCTCGTACTCGCGGTACTCCCGCAGCACCTCGCTCGAGATGGACACGACGGCGTCCGGGTGCTCGCGGCGCAGGATGTCGCGCATCCGCAGCTCGTGCTCGTCGTTGGCATAGGCGTGGAGCAGGCACACGCCGAGGGTGGTGATGCCCTGGTCGCGGAACCACCGGGCGGCCGCGACCGCGGCCTCCTCGTCGAAAGGCCGGATCTCGGCGCCGGTGAAGTCGAGGCGACCCCCGACCGTGCGGACGCGGTCGGCCGGCACGATCCGGTCGGGCTTCACCCAGAAGTAGGAGTTGCCGTAGCCGTCGGGCACGGACTGGCGGGCGATCTCGAGCATGAACTCGTAGCCCTCGGTGGTGATGAAGCCGAGCGCCTCGACCTTGCCCTCGAGCAGCTTGTTGGTCGCGACCGTCGTCCCGTGGGAGACGGCGGAGATGTCGCTGCCCTCGGCGTCGACGATCCCCAGGATCTTCTCGATGCCGGCGATGAAGCCGTCGGCCGGGTTGCCCGGTGTGCTGGGGGTCTTGGTCGTGACCAGCTCACCCGAGTCCTCGTCGAAGGCGACCACGTCGGTGAACGTGCCTCCGGTGTCGATGCCGATCCTGATCCGCCGGTTGCTCATGGTCCGATTCAACTCAGGCGGCGCGACTGCGACCACGGCAGAGATTGCCGATGAAACAGTGATCCATCGGCACAACATGGTGTCGCAACCTTCGGCCACCCGAACGCGTCCCATGTGCTGTGAACACCACCCGCTCGACGACCGCCGTCCCGGCGCTCGCCTTCCTCGTCCTCGTGCTCTCCGTCCTCGGCCTCCAGCCGCCCGCGACGGCGGCACCCGACCCCCTCGTCGGCTACGTCGGGGGCACCCGCTACTTCTCCCCCGACGGCGACGGCGTGCAGGACCGTGTGCAGGTCGGTTTCGATCTCGACCAGCCGGCCGTGGTGACGCTCGTCGTCGTGCGGTCACGCTCGGGGCGTGCCGTCCGGCACGTCGAGCTCGGCCGACTGCGGGCCGAGGTCCACACCTGGTGGTGGAACGGGCGGGACGATCGCGGCCGCCGGGTCGGGGACGGCGACTTCCGGGTCCGGGTGGTGGCCACCGCCCGCGGGCACCGACAGGTACGGAGCACCGGGGTCGGCCTGCGCACCACGTACGTCGAGCCCACCGGCCACTCGGTGCGGCCCACCAGCTTCGACGTCACGCGCGACACGCTCCACCCCACCACCACGGCCTTCACCGACACCGTCCTGGTCCGCGCGTCCTACTGGAGCACCCGGTTCCGCTTCGGGGGCAGCAGCTCCTCCCTGGTCCGCGCCGCGCTCGAGCTGCGCAACGCCGCCGGCCGTGTCGTCAACCGGTTCGGCGACCGGACCGCCCCCGAGTCCGACCCGCGGGAGCTGACCGGGCTCCGGAGCGACGGCACGCGGCTTCCGGCCGGCGGCTACACCCTCGTCGCGACGATCCGGGACTACTACGGCAACCCGCGCCGGCTCCGGCTCCCGATGGCCGTCTCCGACGTGCCGTTGGTCGAGCAGCGGACGTGGACCACGTCGGTCGGAGCCGCTGCGGCCCTGACCGAGCCCGACATCACCACCATGTGCCCCTACGACTGCGTCGTCAACTGCCCGCCCCAGGCGAGCCCACGCCTGCCCGGGGGCCTCACCGTGCTCTCCCCCGCCTCGAGCCGCGCGCGCATCGACACCGACTGCACCGACAGCCGCGGCGAGTTCGCCGTCACGGCGCCGTTCGCACTGGACCCGATGGACCGGGTGAGCCTCACCTCCACCGGCGCCGAGGTGCCGGTCGGCGGCACCGGACAGGGCACCCTGTACCTGTTCACCGGCACCCCTCCGTCCGCCTCCACGACACCGGGAGCTGCGCTGACGATCCTCGGGCCAGCGCCGTGGTCGCAGCGCTCCGGAGGCGGGTCGAGCACACGCATCGGGTGGCAGTTCAGCGGCGGCCTGCTGGGCGACACCGACTACGACCTCGCGTCCTTCGACGTCACCGTCGTCCACTACGCACCCGCGGCCTGACCGCCGGGCACCAGCACCGAAATAGGTGAAGGGCCCTTGGCGGTATGAGCGTCAAGGGCCCTTCGGTGTGACCGGTCTCGGTGATGTCCCGATCGATCGCTCCTTGTGTCCGGTCCCAGCCACCTCATCACCCGGTGCCTGCGGTGCTTCCCCAGCGGACTGGTTCTGCGCCGTGCGGACCCTCCTTCCGGAGCCATCCCGCCTCCCCTTGCGGGGCTGCGTAGGAAGAGTTCTATGCCTCCGCGACCCGGCTGCGCAAGGGGTTGCGACGAGCAGTTCTCACATACCTCGGGTTCCGGCGCGTCGTCCACCGAAAGGCCGGTTCCGTCCCCAGCCCGGGCGGGTTCTCCACACCCCTCTGCACAGGTTCGTGCACAGGGTCCGGTCCAGACCGGGAGCCCGGCTCGGCAGCTCAGCCGGCGATGTAGGCGTCGGTCGTCGAGCCGTCTGGCTCCACCTCGACCAGGATGACGTGGCCGAGGAAGAGGTCGCCGTCGTCGTAGTACGGCGTCGCTGAGCCGTCGGCGGTGATCGCGAGCTCACTGAGCCGGATCCGCCGCACGAAGGACTCCGGGGTCACCTCCTCGACCTCGCCCCCGCCCTCCGCGTCCTGCTGCTGCCAGTCGCGGGCGAGCTCGACCAGGGTGCTGGCCGCGAAGGCCCGCCAGCGCGCGTCGGTGCCCGCGGCGTCAGCGGCGTACGTCGTCAGCCGGGCCAGCGCGGCGTCGCAGGTCTCGGCTCCCTCGACCGACGTGTCGTCGACGTCGAGCAGCACGTGGACGGACGTGCCCGCCCAGTCGACCTCGCCGGAGAAGTGCCCGTAGGCGCGTTCGAGGGTGAAGTCGCCGAGGTCGGACGTCACGACGACAGGCCGGAGGTAGGCCGCGAGCCGCTCGTCGAGCGCGGGCACGTGCACGTCGCGCCGGACGACCTCATCGAGGGCGAAGTGCCCGGACAGGTCGGGGAACGGCTGGCCGTACCGCGCGTACTCGGCGGGGTCCGGGTCGGCCGCGCGGACGCGGACGACGTACTGCGTGTGTGCCTGCAGGTCGTGGATCCACGTGGCGCGCTGCTCGTCGGTGGCGAGCCAGCTGAGCCGGCCGTCACCGGTGACGACAGCGCCCTCCTCGTCGACGTGGGCGATCACGTCGGCTGATGGGGTCCACAGGACCGCGTCGCCCGCCTTGCCCGCACCCCCGACCGTGGTGCCCGTGAGGACGGTGATCTCGATGACCTCGTCCGCGTGCCGCCGGTCGAACGCCTCGCGCTCCTGCTGCTCCCCCATGCCCACAGCGTAGGAGGCGCGGACAGTCAGGCGGCGGGCCAGGCCGCCATCGCGGTGTCGACGATGCCGGCGAGGTCCTCGGCCGTCCCGCCGTCGCGCGCACAACCGGACATGCCCCGCATGACGGCCACCAGGAAGGCGGCCAGCTGGCCCGTGGCGACCGAGGCCGGCAGGTCCCCCTCCTCGACACCTTGGTCGAGCCGGTCCCGCACGAGCCGGCCCAGCACCTCGCGCTGCTCGTCGAGCAACGGCTCGGTCAGCATCAGGCAGCCCGGAGGGGTCGCCACGTCCGCGTGCGCGCGCGCCGTGTCGCGGAGCATCCGGACCACGGCCTCCCGTGCGGTCGGCAGCGCGAGCGCGCGCCCCAGCCCGTCGCAGGTGCGGTCGAAGTAGGACGCCGACGCCTCCTCGAAGAGGCGTCGCTTGTCGCCGAAGGCCGCGTAGAGGCTCGGTGGCGTGATGCCCATGGCCGAGGTCAGCATCGCGATCGAGGTCGCCTCGTAGCCCGTGCGCCAGAACAGCTCCACCGCCGCAGCCAGTGCTGCGTCGCGGTCGAAGCTGCGCGGCCGGCCCACCATGTGGCCCACCCTAACGTATCGATCGCTACAGAACCTGCTACCGTCGTCGTCGAATCATTAGCGATCACTACAGAATGGATGTCCCATGGACCTCAACGGCGCGGTGGCACTCGTCACCGGAGCGAACCGCGGCATCGGCGCGGAGTTCGTCGAGCAGCTGAAGAAGCGCGGGGTGCGCAAGGTCTACGCCGCGGCGCGCGACGCGAGCACCCTCCGGGCGGAGGGCATCCACGCGATCGCGCTCGACGTCACCGACCCCTCCCAGGTCGCCGAGGCGGCCGCGGCGGCGAGCGACGTCCAGCTGCTCGTCAACAACGCCGGCATCTCCACCGGCACGGCGCTCGTGACCGGTGACGAGGCAACGATCCGGCGCGAGATGGACACCAACTTCTACGGCCCGCTCCTGATGACCCGGGCCTTCGCGCCCGTGCTGGCAGCGAACGGCGGTGGAGCGATCCTCAACGTCGTCTCGGCCCTGTCGTGGTTCACCGTCCCCGGGGCCGGCGCCTACTCCGCCTCGAAGGCCGCCGCCTGGATGCTGAGCGACTCGACCCGCCTCGAGCTCGCGCCCCAGGGCACCCACGTCGTCGCGGTGCACATGGGCCTGGTGGACACCGACATGGCGCAGGGCATGGACGCGCCCAAGATCAGCCCGGCCGACCTGGCGAGTGCGGGCCTCGACGCCGTCGAGTCCGGCCGCCAGGAGGTGCTGGGCGACGACTGGGCGCGCTTCGTGAAGTCGGGCCTGGGCCTCGACCCGCAGGAGCGCTACGAGCAGATCTTCGGCGCACTGGGCGCCTGATCACGCCCGGTCGGCCAGCAGCTCCTCGACGGCGGCGGCCACCTCGAGCAGCTGCCGGTCGGCGCCGTGGCGCGCGACGAGCTGGACGCCGACGGGCAGGCCCTCGGGCGTGGTGCCGGCCGGGACCGAGATCGCGGGACAGCCGGTGACGGAGATGAAGTACGCCGACCGCATCCAGGCGAGGTAGTCGGGCATCTCGTTGCCGTTGATGGTCTCGGGGAACTCGTGCTCCACCGGGAACGGCGGCACCTGCGACGTCGGGAGCAGCAGCACGTCGTGCTCGCCGAAGAAGAGCCGCATCGTCTCCGAGAGCGAGGTGCGCTGGGCGTAGCCACGGGCGACGTCGGCGCCGGTGAGCGGCTCGCCGGCGCGGATGTTGGCCTCCAGCGACGGCTTGAACGACGTGGGGTGCTCGGCGAGCAGCGCACCCAGCTTGGCCTGGAAGTGCCACGCGCGGAGGGTGCGGAAGGTGTCGTCGGCCAGCGACAGGTCGGGGTGCGCCTGGCTCACCGAGGCACCGGCGTCGGAGAGCCGCGCAGCCGTGGCGCGTACGACGTCCGCGACCCGGTGGTCGACCTCGAAGGACCCGCCGAGGTCGATGCTCGTGGCGACCCTGAGCCCGGCGAGCGGGGCCGGGGCGAGCGGCGGCGCGAACGTGGCACCCGCGTCGCCGAGGGCGTGCGGCGCACGCGGGTCCGGGCCGGCGAGCACGGACAGCAGGAGGGCGACGTCGCCGACGTTGCGCGCCATCGGACCACCGACCGAGGTGGTCTCCCACTGGTTGTAGAGGGGCCACTCCGGCACCCGCCCGAGGGACGGGCGCATGCCGACGACGCCGCAGAACGATGCCGGGTTGCGGAGCGAGCCGCCCATGTCGGAGCCGTCGGCCAGGGGCACCATGCCGGAGGCGAGCGCGCACGCCGCTCCCCCGCTGGACCCGCCGGCCGAGCGGGTCGGGTCGACCGGGTTGCGGGTGACGCCGAAGACCGGGTTGAAGGTGTGCGAGCCCGAGGCGAACTCCGGGACGTTGGTCTTGCCCACGAAGACCACGCCGGCGGCGCGGAGGCGCTCCACGAGCAGCTCGTCGTGGTCGGCGACGTGGTCGGCGTAGACGGGTGAGCCGAAGGTGTGCGGCCAGCCCTTGAGGGCGTGGGTGTCCTTCACCGCGAACGGCAGCCCGTGGAGCGGTCCGGTCTCCTCGCCCGAGGCCTGCGCCTGGTCGGCGACCGCCGCCCACGCGCGCGCCCGCTCGGCGTCGAGCGAGACGATCGCGTTGAGCTCGGGGTTGCGCTCCTCGATCCGGTCGAGGTGCAGCTCGAGCAGCTCGCTCGCCGAGATCGATCCGTCGCGGACGGCCGCTGCCTGCTCGCGTGCGGTGGAGTCGACCGTGAGGTAGGTCATCGGCGGCGACCGAAGAGGCCGCCGACCACGACGCCGAGCACGACGAGTCCGGCACCCACGGCGACGCCGGTGAGGAACTCCTGCCTGCTCCCGGCAGCGGGCGCCTTCGCGGGCGCGGTGAAGACCTGGCCGGACGCAGCGGGGACGGCCCCACCGCTCGAGGAGGGCGCGCCGGCACCCGCCGCGGGACCCGGCACCACGACCGGTCCACCCGCGACCGCGGAGTCGACGTTGCCGAAGAACTCCCCCGCCATCCGGCGCGAGACCGAGGTGAGCATGCGCTGCCCGACCCCGCCGATCATCCCGCCGACGACCGCGTCGGCGTCGTACGACACCCGCGTCGAGGAGCCCTCGGGCGTGAAGCGGACGTGCACGGTCGCGCCGATCGTGCCGGGCGCACCGGCACCGTCGAGCTTCATCACGAGCGACTCGTGCTCGACGAGGTCGCTCATCACGCACGAGCCGGCGTAGGTGCCCTTGATGGAGGCGACGCCGGCGGTCACCGTCATGGCGTAGGCGTTCTCGCCGGTCGCCTCGAGCTTCTCGCAGCCCGGGATGGTGCGGACCAGGACGGACGGGTCGAGCAGCGCGTCCCACGCCTGCTCGACGGGCGCGGCGATGGTGTTCTCACCGGTGAACTTCATCTTCTCTGCTCCTTGAGTGGGTTTCGGGACGGGCGCGGGGCGCCCTCCTCAACCAGCGATCGAGGGGTTGTCGTGCGCGAGCCGCAGGTCGAAGAGCTCGGACGGCGAGATGGGCATCGCCGTGATGGCGAAGCCCTCCGCGTCCTCGATGGCGGCGGCGAAGACGGCGGCCGACGGGATCACTCCCGCCTCGCCGGCGCCCTTGATGCCGAGCGGGTTGAGCGGCGACGGGGTCTCGAGGTGGTCGATGTCGATGGTCGTGGGGACCTCCGTGACGTAGGGCATCAGGAAGTCCATGAACGAGGCGTTGAGCAGCTGCCCCGACTCGTCGTACTCCATCCGCTCGTAGAGCGCACCGCCGACGCCCTGCGCGACCCCGCCGTGGATCTGGCCCTCGACGATCATCGGGTTGATCAGGTGGCCGCAGTCGTGGACGACGGCGTACTTGAGGATCGTGATCTCGGCCGTGTCGGGGTCGGTCTCGACGATCACGGCGTGCATGCCGTTGGCGAAGGTGGAGCGCTCGGGCGAGTAGAAGTCCTTGCCCTCCAGGCCCGGCTCGTCGTCCTCGGCGACCGGCGGCTTGCCGGGGTCGCCGACGGAGAACTGGGTGGCGGCCTTGGACGCCTCGTCGAAGGCGTAGCGCAGGGGGTTGGACAGCACGGCGACGGTGCCGAGGTCGATCGACGCGTCGGTCCCCCGCACGGAGACCACGCCGTCGGCGATCTCGAGGTCGTCCTCGGCGGCCTCGAGCGCCTCGGCGGCGATCCGCAGCGCCTTCTCCCTGGCCCGCAGCGCCGCGAGGTGGATCGCCGAGCCGCTCATCACGGCCGCGCGGGAGGCGAACGTGCCGACGGCGTAGGGCATCTTGCGGGTGTCGCCGGTGGTGATCTCGACGTCCTCGAAGCGCACGCCGAGGGTGTCGGCGACGATCTGCGCGAACGCGGTCTGGTGGCCCTGGCCCTGGGTGGTGAGGCCGGTCGCGACCTTGACCTTGCCGGACGTCTCGATGTGCACGTGCGCGCCCTCGTAGGGGCCGACGCCGGTGCCCTCGACGTAGCAGGCCAGGCCGATGCCGACCCGTCGCCCCTGGGCGGCCATCTCGGCGCGGAAGTCCTCGAACTCGTCCCAGCCGACGAGCTCCTTGAGCTTGGCGAGCGAGGCGGGGTAGTCACCGGAGTCATAGGTCAGCGGGCGGCCGTCCTGGAAGACCAGGCCGTGCTCGTAGGGGAACTCGTCGGGCTGGATGAAGTTGGTCGAGCGGACCTCGGTGCGGTCCTTGCCGAGGTAGCCGGCGATCGCGTCCATCGTCCGCTCCATCACGAAGCAGCCCTGCGGGCGACCGGCGCCGCGGTAGGGCGTGACGATCACCGTGTTGGTGTAGAGCGACTCGAAGGTGACCCGGTAGTTGTCCGGCTTGTAGGGGCCGAGCAGCTGCGTCGAGGTGATGATCGGGACGATCAGGCCGTAGGGCGTGTAGGCGCCGTGGTCGTGCCAGAACTGCACGTGCAGGCCGAGCACGCGACCGTCGTCGTCGAAGCCGACCTCGACGTGGTGCTGCTGCGCGCGCTCGTGGGCCGAGGAGATGAAGTGCTCGCGCCGGTCCTCGGTGAACTTCACCGGCCGACCCAGCGTCATCGCCGCCAGCGGGACCAGCAGCTCCTCGGGCCAGGGGTGGTTGATCTTCACGCCGAAGCCACCGCCCACGTCGGGCGTGATCACGTCGACCTTGGCCAGGTCGAGCCCGAGCTTGGCGGCCACGCAGCCCCGCACACCGGTGCTCGTCTGGGTCGAGCTCCACACCGTCAGGCGGGACGTGTCGGGGTCCCACCGTGCGACGGTGCCGCGGCCCTCCATCGGCGTACAGGCCGAGCGCTCGATGTCGAGCTCGAGGGTCAGCACGTGGGGTGCGTCCTCGATAGCGGCGCGGGCGTCGCCGTTCTCCTGCGTCATCCGCGCACCGATGTTGTCGGGCACGTCGTCGTGGACGGCGTTGGCGGCCGCGCGGGCCGCGGCGATGCCGACGACCGGCTTCAGCTGCTCGTAGTCGACGCGGATCCGCGACACGGCGTCCTCGGCGACGTAGCGGTCGACCGCGACGACGAAGGCGATCGCCTCGCCGACGTAGTTGACCTCGTCCTTCGCCAGGGCGTACTGCGTGCGGCCGTGGGTCAGCGTCGGGTGCGGGATCAGCAGGGGCAGCGGCTCGGCCATCGGGCCGGTGAGGTCGTCCCACGTCCACACGGCCAGCACGCCCTCGATGTCGAGCAGGTCGGAGACGTCGATGTCGACGATGCGCGCGTGCGCGTGGGGCGAGCGGAGGACCGCGGAGTGCAGCAGCCGCGGGTCGTCGGTGAGCAGGTCGTCGACGTAGCGGCCCTGGCCGCGCAGGAAGCGCTGGTCCTCGACCCGCGGGACCTTGGTGCCGAACAGCTTGGTGGTCACTCGCGCTCCTCGCCGGTCTCCCGCTGGATCTCGCTGGCACGGAGCACCGACTTCACGATGTTCTGGTAGCCGGTGCAGCGGCACAGGTTGCCCGCGATCATCTCCCGCGCCTCGTCCTCGGTGGGGTCGGGGTTGTCGCGCAGCCCGGCCGTGATCGTGGTGAGGAAGCCCGGCGTGCAGAAGCCGCACTGGAGGCCGTGGCAGTCCTGGAAGCCCTGCTGCACGGGGCTCAGCCGCCCCTGGGCGGTGCCGTCCGGCTCGGTGAGCCCCTCGACGGTCGTGATCTCGGAGTCGACGGCCGAGACCGCGAACATCAGGCAGGACCGCATCGGCCGGCCGTCGACGAGGATCGTGCAGGCGCCGCAGACGCCGTGCTCGCAGCCGACGTGGGTGCCGGTGAGGCCGAGGTCGTGGCGCAGGGCGTCGGAGAGCAGGCGCCGAGCCGGGACCCGCACCTCGTGGACGGTCCCGTTGACGTGCAACCGGACGTCGTGGAGCTCCTCCCCTGACGGGCTGGGCTGGATGCTCATCGGGCCCTCCTGGTGTGCGCGTGGTCGGTCGCGGCCGCCAGGACCTTTGGCACCAGCACCTTGACGAGGTGGGCGCGGTAGGCGGCGGTCGCGTGGATGTCGTCGGCGGGGTCGAGACCGGCCAGGGCCTTCTCGGCCGGCGCGTCGAGGGCGTCGGTGACGTCGACGACGGTCGGGACGTCGCTGACCGAGACGAAGCCGAGCCGGGCGCTGGTGACGGTGTCGGCGTCCGGGCCCGTCCCCAGCTGCACGAGGGCGGCGACGCCGACGAGGGCGTAGTCGCCGTGGCGCCGGGCGATCTCCTGGAACGCCACGCCCCCGCCGGGCGCGAGGGCCGGGAAGGATGCGCCGACCGCGAGCTCGTCGTGGGCCAGCGTCGACTCGAGCGGGCCGGCGAACAGCTCGGCGGCCGGGATCGTACGACGACCGCGCACCGACGCGACGTCCACCGATCCCTCCAGCAGTCGCAGCACCATCGGCATCTCGGCCGCGGCGTCGGCGTGCACGAGCGAGCCCACCGTCGTGCCCCTGTTGCGGATCGTGGGGTGGGCGACGTGGGACAGCGCCATCGCGAGCAGCGGCTGGACCTCGGCCGCGTCCGCCGAGGCGAGGACCTCGGCGTGACGGGCGAGGGCGCCGATCCGGACCCCGGACCCGTCGGCCTCGACCAGTCCCAGGTCGGGCAGGGCGTTGATGTCGACGAGCCTCGAGGGCGCCGCCAGGCGCATGGACAGCAGCGGGACCAGGGACTGGCCGCCGGCCAGCACCTTCGCCCCCTGGTCCTCCGCGAGCGCCGCGAGGGCTTCCTCGAGGGTGGTCGGACGCAGGTAGGCGAAGGGTGCGGGCTTCACGGGGTTACTTGGCCTCGCCGTCTGCGGACTCGGGGTGGCTGAGGTTCTGGGTGACGCCGCCGGCACCGTCACCGGTGCGGCCCTTGACCATGTGGAAGAAGGCGATGACCAGGATCGTGCCGAGCGAGATGCCGCCGAGCTGGAAGTCGTCACCGAAGGTCAGGGTGACGCCGCCGATGCCGACGATGATGCCTGCGGCGAGACCGACCATGTTGACCGGGTTGCCGAAGTCGACCTTGTTCTCGACCCAGATCTTCGCGCCCACGAGACCGATCATCCCGTAGAGGACAACCGTGATGCCGCCGAGCACACCGCCCGGGGTCGCACTCACGATGGCGCCGAACTTGGGGCACAGGCCGAGCAGGATGGCGACGCCCGCGGCGACGTAGTAGGCCGCGCTCGAGTAGACCCGCGTGGCACCCATGACGCCGATGTTCTCGGCGTACGTCGTGGTCGGCGAGCCGCCGAAGGCGCTGGCGAAGGCGGTCGCGATGCCGTCGGCACCGATCGCGCGGCCCATGTAGGGGTCGAGGTTCTCACCCGTCATCTCGGCGACCGCCTTGACGTGGCCGGTGTTCTCGGCGACGAGCGCGATGACGCCGGGCAGGACGAGGAGGATCGCGGTGAGCGAGAACGACGGGCCGTGCACGACGGAGACGCCGTCGGCGAGCGTGCCGCTCGGCAGGCCGATCCAGTCGGCGGCCTGCACGCCCGCCCAGGAGACGCGGTCGTGCTCGGTCGCCTCGGTGGCACCGCCGAGGACCGACGTGATGGGGCCGAGGACGAGGTCGGCGACCCACGACAGGACGTAGCCGAAGATGAGCGCGAGGAAGACCGCGATGCGCGACCAGAAGCCCGGCAGCATCACGGCCGCGAAGACCATGAACGCGGCGGTGAGCAGCGCGATCCACTGGTCCTGGGGCCAGTAGACGCCTGCGACGACCGGCGCGAGGTTGAAGCCGATGAGCATGACCACGGCGCCGGTGACGGCCGGCGGCAGGATCTTGTGGATCAGCTCGGCCCCGGCGAAGTGCACGAGCACGCCGACGGCGGCGAGCACGAGGCCGCCGACCAGGATCGCGCCGGTGACGTAGGACGAGTCGTTGCCCTCGTCGAGCAGGCGGATCGCCGCGACCGACGCGACGAACGACGCGCTCGTGCCGAGGTAGCTGGGCACCCGGTTCTGGACGATGAGCAGGAACAGGATCGTGCAGAGGCCCGAGAACATGATGGCGAGGTTGGCGTCGAGCCCCATCACCAGCGGGAAGACGAAGGTCGCACCGAACATCGCGACCACGTGCTGGGCACCGAGACCGAGGGTCTTGCCCCACGGGAGGCGCTGGTGCGGGAGCACCACCTCGCCCGGAGCGGGATCGACCACGTCCCACTTGAACATCGACATGTCAGGCCTCCAGATTCGCAGGGGTGAGTTACCCGAGATGCCACAAACTAGTGCGGCCCATCTCACACCCTCACTGGCGACACTTGCCGAAGGAACGCCGGGTTCGATGACAAGTTCTCCCGCGCGTTACGGTCGTCACTAGATTGGGTGCATGGGTCTGCCTGCCACCTCGCTGCGGCGCGCCACCCCCGCCGACGCGGCCGCGGTCGCCGACATCGCGGAGGCGGCGTACTTCCCCTACCTCGAGCGGATGGGCGGCCTCCGCCCGGGCCCGATGGACACCGACTACGCCTCGGCCCTGTCCTCGGGCGACGTCGAGGCCTGGGTCGCGGTGGCCGACGCGGCGGTCGTCGGCTTCCTCCTGCTGGTGCCCGAGGAGGACGGCCTCCTGCTCGACAACGTCGCCGTCCGCCCCTCGCACCACGGCCGAGGGACCGGGCGCCTGCTGCTGTCCCACGCCGAGCTCCGGGCGCAGGCCCTCGGGCTCGCCCGGATCCGGCTCTACACCCACGTGACGATGGTCGAGAACCAGCAGCTCTACGCGCGACTCGGCTACGTCGAGACCCACCGCGCCACCGAGCGCGGGCTCACCCGGGTGTTCTTGGCCAAGCACCTCTAGGCCGGCGACAGCATCGCTCCGTCCACCCACATCTCGACGATCGCCCAGCCGCCCTCGTCGGGCACCGCGACGCAGATGCGGCCGTCGTACCTGCCCTGGATGTTGCGCCACGCCAGCAGCAGGACCGCCTGGCGCCCGCGCGGCCCGTCGTACCAGGCGTGCTTGACCGGCGGCGGCGACGGCTCCACCTCACGGGCCGGCGCGGACTGCTGACCTGCCTGCCGGGCGCGGGTGTTGGCGACGCGCTGGGCCAGCGTCTCCCGCTCGTCGTCCCTCCTGCCCATCCCGCCCGCCACGTAGATCAGGTTATCCGCTCATCGAGCACTTGATCGAATATTGTCATTCTGCGATGGAACATGGCGGAGCGACATGGAGCCCCGGCCGGGCCCGGGGCCACCCGGTCGATCGGGCCGAGCCGCGCCACCGGGAGACTGCCGCCATGGGCGACACCTTCACCACCCGGATCCAGGCGCGCTACCGCGACATCAACCTCGCCGGCCACGTGGACAACGTCGAGGCCGTCCGGGTGCTCGACGAGGCGCGGCTCGAGTTCTTCCGCTTCGCCCCGCTGCCCGGCCTTCCCACAGGACAGACCGGGCTGCTGCACGCCGTCGACGACGGGGTCTCCGAGCTCGTGGCGTCGCAGGCGATCGAGTACCACGCCGAGATGCGCTTCGTGCCCTACCAGCCGTTCCTCGCCACCTTGTGGGTCACCCGGATCGGGAGCTCGTCGTTCACCGTCGGCGCCGAGATCCGGGTCGAGGAGGGCGGCGCCCCGGCCGTGGCGTGGGAGTGCGTCAACGTGCTGTGGGACCACCGCGCCCAGACGGCGTGGCGGCTCAGCGACGCGGTGCGGGCCGACCTCGAGCGCTACCTCGGCGATCCGGTGTCCATGCGCCGCTGAGCATCACGGCTCCGGTCGCACCAGCACCTCGAAGTCCTGCCCGTCGTGGGTCGACGCGAACCGCCCGACGCGGGAGAAGCCGAGGCCCTCGACGACCCGCAGGGCGCGGGCGTTGAACGACGCGACGGTCACCCTGAACGCCGGCGGCGCGAAGGCGGCCCGCCCGTGGGCCAGACCGACCGCGACGGCGACCGGACCGAGGCCCCGTCCGGTGAGCGACGGCCGGAGCCCGCCGCCGGTGTCGAGTGCGCGGTCGTCGTACTCCCACCCGGGGACGCGGCCGTCCTCGCCGTAGGAGCGGAACCCGACGAGCTCGTCGCCCGAGAGCACCGCGTGGAAGCCGGACGCGGGGTCGAGCAGCCAGTCCGGGTCGGCGCCGGTCATGTCGTAGGAGGAGTACGGCGGGTCGTAGCGCCACGCGCAGATGTCGAGCGCGTGCTCGCGCGACAGGGGCGCGATGGCGAGGCCGCTCACCTGCGCGGGGTGGCGTCGGGTGCCCGGACGGCGTACTGCACGTCGGGCGCCGGGTGCTCCGGCCCCACCAGCGAGCCCAGCGTGATGCTGGTGTTCCCGCGGCTGGCGACCACGTCGAGGGTCGGATCCGCCGGCAGCCGCCAGGTCTGCTCGATCGCCCCACGCATGCGACCGCGGGGGCCGACCGTGAACGACCGAGCCGTCACCGCCCAGTCGGTCGCGTCGCGCTCGTGCCGCACGTGCGCCACGACCCCGCGCCCGTCGCCGTCGACCGACAGGTCGAGGGAGCGGTCGTACCACGAGACGTTGCCCTCCGTGGTGCTCCCGGCGAGGCGCTCGGCGGTGGGGCGGCCGCGCGAGGGGGCCCACGTCGCGACCCAGCTGCGCAGCTGGCTCACGGGCGAGGCTCCCAGCGGCAGGTCCGTGGGATCCGGCTTGCCGGCCGCCTGCCAGGCGACGACGCCCACGCCGGAGTCGGTGATCGCCGCGCGGCCGGCGGCCACGCCGTACGTCCAGCGCGATGTCCAGGAGCGCGGGTGGGACGGCTTCCCCGACAGCACCAGGACGCGGGAGTCACGGCCGTAGAGCTCGCCGGTCGAGCGGTTCTGCGAGACGGTCGCCACGAAGCGGCCTCCCGCGACGTCCACGGCTCGGGCGGTGAACCCGCCGGACGGCCGGCGACGGGTGTGCTTGGTCGTCCACTCCTCGGTGCTCGCGTTGTAGCCGTCGATCCGGAGGAGCCCGCCGTACCAGGACCCGGGCTCCTCCTCGTAGCCACCGCTGCGCACGGTGAGCAGGCTCCCGGTGTCGTTGATCGCGGCGATCATGTCCTCGCCCGTGTTGAGGGGGAGCTCCGGTCGGGCCAGGTCGCGCCAGCCGAGGTCGGGGTGGTAGCTCGTCAGGTGGTGCGGCCGCCCGTAGCCGCTGTTGCTGGTGAACAGGGCGTACTGGCCCTGCGGCGAGTAGTCCACCGACCCGATCTCGCCCTCGGGCCGCACCTTCCACACCCAGCCGTCGTCACCCCTCCACACCAGCTGCAGCAGGCGGGTCGGGGGTTCCTCGACACCGGTCTTCACCGCGCACTCCACGGCGACCGCGAGGTTCGAGACGGCCGTCGCCGCGTCGACGACGCGACAGTCCTCGACGTCGTCGAGGCTCGTCACCTCCGCCCGGGGACCGAGCGAGCCGTCAGCGGCCAGGCGCTGGTCGAAGACCGTCGCGTCGTGGTCGCCACCGACGCTGACCAGCGCGGTGCTGCCGTCGGCGAGCGCGATCGCGAGGCTGCCGTCGCTCGCCGCGTGCAGGGGGCTCCACTGCCCGGGAGCGCCCGCGCGGAGCTGTGCGACGACGCGGTCCGGGGACGGCTCGGCAGGCTGCGCACCCGACGCGGCGAGCGGGACGCCCACCGCCACGACAACGAGCGCGGGCAGCAGGCGGTGACGGAGCATGCGCACCAGGACCTCCCGGACAGGTGGTTCCCGACCCTACGCCTGCCTCAGCCGACGATCTCCAACGCACGCAGCGCGACGGCGACGTCGAGGCGCAGGTGCGGGTCGGTCGCCACGGGCCCGAGGATCCGCTGCAGCTTGCCGACGCGGTAGCGCATCGTGTTGTAGTGGAAGAACTGGGCGCGAGCGGCCTCGGCGACGTTGAAGTTGGTGTCGAGCAGCACCTGCAGGGTCTCGCGGAGGTCGGCCGCCTCGGGGGTGCGCTCGGCGAGCGGTCCGAGCACGTCGGCGGCGAACGCCGTCAGCTCGGCGCCGTCCGGCACCAGCGCGAGCAGGCGGTGCAGGCCGAGCTGGTCGAAGCGGGTCACCGACCCACCGCCGTGGACGCGGCGACCGATCTCGACCGCGCGCTGGGCCTGGCGGAAGGCCTCGGGCAGCTCGCCGAGGCCCTCGGCGACCCGGCTCACGCCGGCCGAGAACGCGATCCGGCCACCCCCGCGGTCACCGCGCACGGCCTCGACGATCCGGTCGACCGCGGCGTGACCGGCGCCGACGTCGGAGCCCGGGGCCAGCGGCACCAGGGTGACGACCTCGCGGCTGAACGCGACCGAGGCGATGCTGTCGTCGGCTGCGGCAGCCACCTGCCGCCACGCGTGGGCGAAGCGGTCCTGCCACGCGCGGCGCTCCTCCGGCCCGGGGCGCAGGGCTGCGATCGCGTCGGGGTCGAGCGTCGCGACCACCACAACCACGGGCCGGCCGAGCTGCCAGCCGAAGGCCTGGGCGTGCTCGGCGACGTAGTCGTCCTCGCCGGCCCGGCCGAGGAAGACGTCGCGCAGGAAGTCGCCGCGGTACTTGTTCTCCACCGCGGTGATCGCCTCGACCCGCGTCACCAGCAGCGCCGCGACGATCGCCGCGCGCTCGAGGGCGTGCACGTCGGAGGCGTGGATCCGGCCGTCGGGGCGCAGGGCCACCAGCCGCGCGAGGTCGACGCCGGCGGCCACCACCCGGCGTACCAGTGCTTCCCCGCCCCCGACCGCCGTGCCGTCGGGGTCGATCCGCTCGACGCGCAGCCGGCCCGTCTGATCCCACAGGTCGGCAGCGGACAGGGACTCCCGCTGGGCCTCGTCGAGGTGGGCTGCACGCTCGCGGCCGTCGGTCGAGGTGAACACGACCCCGCACCCCAGGGCGTCGCCGACCGCCTCGGCGATCGCGGCCAGGTCTCCGCCTTCCAGCACGATGTGCGACAGCGCCGTGTGCAGTGCATCGGCGCGCTCGAGCGCCGCGACGGCGTCCGGGTCGCTTATCAAGTCTTGGCCCACTTCTGCCCCTTGCTTGTCAGGAACTCACATCGGCGAGTGTGTCATGGCCCGATAGCGTCGGCGAGGTGATCCCCCGCCACGTCCCCCGCTCGATCGGGGCCGCCGCCCCCACGCGCGTCGCGGAGCGACTGGCCGAGGCGGTCGACGGGCCGCGCGACGTGCTCCACGCGAGCGCCACGGCGTTGTACGTCGACCTCGACGGCTGGTGCCTCGGGCTGGTCTCGGCATCGGCGACCCGCGTGCCCTGCGCCCTCTGGTCGACGCTCGACGACCTCACGCCGCTGGCCGGTCGTCCCGTGGTCGTCAGCGACGGGACGCTCGTGGTCGGCGACTGCGAGGTCCGGGTCGCGCGCCTGGTGGACCCGCGCATCACCCGGGTCGGACGTCATGACACGTGCTCGGCCAAGCACTCGGACGCCGTGACGTCCCGGCTGGACGGCCTCGAGCTGCCGGCCGAGGGACGCCTGACCGAGCCCGACCTCGACCGGCTGATCGGCCGCGGCCCCGGCCTCACCCCGCTCGGCGACGACGTCGTCGCGGGCTGGCTGGCCACCCGCGCGGCGCTCGGCCGCGACGACGAGGCGATCACCGACGGCGTCCGACGCCGCCTGGGCGCGACCACGCTCCTGTCCGCGACCCTGCTGGACTGCGCGATCCGGGGCGAGGCGCTGCCCCAGCTGGCGGCCTGGCTCGCCCACCCCACCGCGACGACCGAGCAGGCGCTGCTCGCCGTCGGCGCCACCTCCGGCGCGGGCCTGATGGCCGGCGCGGAGCTCGCGCTCACCTCACTCGAAGAGAAGTCCGGGAGGGCTGCATGACCACACCCCACGACGTTCCACTCCCCCGCTTCGCTCCTCCGAGCAACGCCGCGGGGACCCCGTGAGCACGGACCACGTCGAGCTCCGGAGCGGCGCGTACGCCGACTCGGTGACCCTGCTCCAGGTGAGCCGCGCAGTGCAGGCCGCGCCGGGGGTGGCGGCCGCCCAGGTGGCGATGGCCACCGGACTCAACCTCGAGGTGCTCACCGGCATGGGCTTCGACGTGCCCGACTCCTCCCCCAACGACATGGTCGTGGCCCTCCGCCTCGACGACGACGCCGACCTCGCCGCCGCGCTCGCCGCCGTCGACACCGCGCTCGTGCCCACGCGTCCAGGCTCGGGCGACACCACGGTCGCCCCGCCGCGCACCACCGGCTCCGCCCTCCGGCGCACCGGCTCCGGCGCCGTCGCACTCGTCTCTGTCCCCGGCGCCAGCGCCACGGTCGAGGCGATGGACGCCCTCGAGGCCGGCCACGACGTGATGGTCTTCAGCGACAACGTCCCGGTCGCCGAGGAGGTCGCCCTCAAGCAGTACGCCACCTCCCGCGGCGCGCTCGTGATGGGACCCGACTGCGGCACCGCGGTCATCGACGGCGTCGGCCTCGGCTTCGCGAACACCGTGCGTCCCGGCCGGATCGGCATCGTCGCCGCGTCCGGCACCGGCTGCCAGCAGCTGCTCGCGCTGCTCGACCACGCGGGCACGAGCCTGCCGGGCGTCGGCGTGCGCCACGCGCTCGGCGTCGGCGGGCGCGACCTCTCCTCTGCGGTCGGCGGTCTCTCCACCCGCGAGGCCCTGCGCCGCCTCGACGAGGACCCCGACGTCGACCTCGTCGTGGTGGTCTCCAAGCCACCTGCCCCCGAGGTCGCCGCATCCCTGCAGGAGTACGCCGACGGGCTGGGCACGCCGGTCGAGCTCGGTCTGCTCGGCCGCGGTCAGCGCGACCTCACCGCCGTCGCCGAGTCGGTGCTCGCGCGGCTCGGGCACGCTGCCCCCGCGTGGCCGTCGTACGGCTCGGACGGCACCGGCCCCGCCAGCGGCCCGCTGCTGCGGGGACTGTTCGTCGGCGGCACGCTCTGCGACGAGTCCATGCTGATGGCGACCGAGGCCCTCGGCCCGGTGCGCAGCAACATCCCGCTCTCCGACGACCTCGCGCTCACCGACGAGCTCCTCGTCGACGACCACACGTTCGTCGACTTCGGCGACGACGCCCTCACCCAGGGCCGCGCCCACCCGATGATCGACCCGACGCTGCGCAACGAGCAGCTCGCGCGTGCGGCCGCCGACCCGGCGACCGGCGTGATCCTGCTCGACCTGGTCCTCGGCCACGGCGCCGAGCCCGACCCCGCCTCGCTGCTGGCACCCGCCATCGAGGCGGCTCGCGCGGAGCGGCGGATCCCGGTCATCGTCAGCCTCGTCGGCACCGAGCTCGACCCCCAGGGCCTCGCCGCCCAGCGCGACGCGCTCGTCGCAGCCGGCGCCGAGGTGCACCTCTCCAACGCGGCCGCGACCCGCCGCGCCCTCGACCTGATCGGAGCACGCGCATGAGCGACACGACCATCGTCACCGTCGGCGCCGACATGTTCGCCGAGGCCGTCGAGGGCCAGGCCGTCGACGTCGAGCGCGTCGACTGGCGCCCGCCGATGCCCGGGACCGAGGCCGACCTCGCGAAGGTCGCGACCGACCCGCGCCGCACCGAGGCCAACCGGAGGGCCGTCGAGGCCATGCTCGGCGTCACCGCGCACCTGGTCGACGTCGCCCCGGCGTCCGAGGTGCTCGGTCTGGAGAAGGGTCAGTTCCTCCACGCCGGACCGCCGATCGAGTGGGAGCGCGCGTCCGGACCGCTCCGCGGCGCCCTCATGGGCGGCGCCGTGCTCGAGGGGCTCGTCGACGACGCCGAGGACGCGGTCGCGCTCTTCGAGTCCGGCAGCAGCGTCAGCCTCGAGCCGTGCCACCACCGCAGCGCCGTCGGCCCGATGGCGGGAGTCGTCACGCCGTCGATGTGGATGTGGGTCCTCGAGGACCGCAGCACCGGCCGGCGGACGTACTGCTCGCTCAACGAGGGCCTCGGCAAGGTGCTGCGCTACGGCGCCTACAACGACGAGGTGCTCACCCGGCTGCGCTGGATGGGCGACGTGCTCGGCCCCCTGCTGCAGGCTGCGGTGCGCGGCACCGAGGAGGCCACCGACGTCACCGGCATCCTCACCCAGATGCTCCAGATGGGCGACGAGGCCCACAACCGCAACCGCGCCGGCACGCTGATGCTGCTGCGCGACCTCTCCCCCGCGATGGTCGACGCCGGCTTCGACAGCTCCGACGTCGCGGACTCGCTCCGCTTCGTCGGTGGCAACGACCACTTCTTCCTCAACCTCGCGATGCCCGCCTGCAAGCTCGCGCTCGACGCCGGTCGCGACGTGCCCGGCTCGACGATGGTGGTCGCGATGGCCCGCAACGGCACCGACTTCGGCATCCAGGTCTCGGGCACGGGCGACGAGTGGTTCACCGGCCCGGCCCAGGTGGCCGAGGGCCTCTTCCTCGGCGACTACGGCCCCGACGACGCCAACCCCGACATCGGCGACTCCGCGATCACCGAGACCGCCGGCATCGGCGGCTTCGCGATGGCGACCGCCCCCGCGATCGTCCGGCTCGTCGGGGGCAGCGTCCCCGACGCGCTCGCCACCACCCGCCGGATGCACGAGATCACCCTCGCGGAGAACCCCCGCTGGACGGTCCCGGTCCTCGAGTTCCAGGGCACGCCCACAGGCATCGACGTCACGAAGGTCGTCCGCACCGGGATCCTGCCGCAGATCAACACCGGCATGGCCGGCGCCGTCGCCGGTGTCGGTCAGGTCGGCGCCGGGCTCGTCACCCCGCCCGCGGAGATCTTCCCGAAGGCGCTCGCGGCCCTCGCCGCCCAGGTACCTGCTTGAGCGGTGAGTGAGCCACATTCGACGGGTGCGGGAGGTGGCTCACTCACCGCCCACCGGCGTGTCGTGACCGACGCGCCGAGGGAGCGGTGGCCCAGCGACATTCCATCGCCCTGGAATGTGGCTCACTCACCGCCCACGAGTGGACTCAGGCGTCGACCGGGCGCTCGTTGTAGACGCCGGCGGGCTCCTGGCCGGTGAGCCCGCCGATGGCGGCCATGATCCGGTCGGTGAGGTCACGCCGGGCGCGGCCGGTGGGTACGCCGTCGTACTCGCCCGCGACGCGGATCGGCTCGCCGAAGCGCACGGACACCTTGGCGAGCCTCGGCACGTTGGAGCCGATCGGCTGGATGTCCGGGGTGCCGGTCAGGCCGACCGGGACGACCGGGCAGCCGGCGGTGAGCGCGAGGTGCGCGACGCCGGTGCGGCCGCGGTAGATCCGGCCGTCGCGTGAGCGGGTGCCCTCGGGGTAGATGCCGAACGCCTCGCCGCGCCCGAGCACCTCGAGCGCGGTGTCGAGGCTGGCCAGCGCGGCCTTGGTGTCGTCGCGGTCGACCGGCAGCATGCCGAGTCCCTCGAACCAGGCGCGCTGCGCGGAGCCCCTCAGGCCACTGCCGGTGAAGTAGTCGGACTTCGCCAGGAAGACGACCTTGCGCGGCACGATGCACGGGATGACCACGCTGTCCACGAAGGAGAGGTGGTTGCTCGCCACGATCACCGGGCCGGAGTCGGGCACGTGGTGCAGGCCCTCGACCGTCGGCCGCCACACGGCTCGCGCCAAGGGAGGTACGACGCTGTGCAGCACCGTGTAGAGCATGTCGGTCATTGTGCCCTGAGCTCTGGCTGCCAGAAGGCGAGGCCCAGATCCACGGACCCGGACGGCCGGAGCGGCGTGGCCTCCTCGAGGTAGGCCTGCCGCGCCTCCTCGTCGTGCGAGGGCGGCAGCGACCCGTCGGCGCGGACCACCCGCCACCACGGCACCGCCGCGCCGTGGGTCGCCATCACGTTGCCGACGAGGCGGGGACCGCCGCGGCCGAGCCGCTCGCCGACGACGTCGGCGATGGCGCCGTAGGTCGTCACCCGTCCGCGTGGCACCGACTCGGCACACTGCAGCACCAGCTCGACGTAGAGCTCGCGCTCCTCCGGGGTCGTCACGACGGCCTCACCCGGGCCGCGACTGCGTGAGCCGGGAGGTGGTGACGAGCATGGCCACGGTCAGCACGCCTGCGGCGAGCCACACCCACGAGGGCGCCAGGGCCGGGTCGAGCCCGCGGACCGCGAGCCAGGTGACGGGCAGCGGCACCAGCACGAGCAGTGCGCGCCCGCCCCAGAGCCGCGCGACGTGACGGTCGACGGGCAGGCTCGACGGGCCGAGGGCGAGCACCGTCGAGACGACGTGCGCGGCCACGAGCAGCACCCCGACCGCGAGGACCCGCCAGTCGACGACCCCGTGCGCGGCCCACCAGCAGGCGACCAGCACGAGCGCGACCGCGCCGGCGACGTGGTCGGGCGAGCGCGCCCACTGCGCCGCGGCGACCAGCACCCCGCCGACGACGAACCAGTGCGGGACCTCCGGCAGCGCCAGGGCGAGGGCACCGACCGGGAGCACGAACAGCAGCGCCCGCATCACGAGGACGTGGCGCGGCATCAGGCACGGACCTTCGGCACGCGGGTACGCCGGGCGAGCTGCTGCAGCACCGTGTCGAGGGTGCCCGGGCCGCGCCACGGCACGACGGGCGTGCCGAGCTCGGCCAGCCTCCGGAGCCGGTCGTCGCGCTCGATCACCTGCATCCGGGTGGCGAGGCTGGGCAGGGCGAGGCGGTCGCCGCCCGTCGTGCGGTCGCCGAGGGTGTCGATGACGACCACGGACGCGCCGCTGCGCTGCAGGCTGGCGGTCGCGGTGACCAGCGGCGTGACCAGCATCGGCGAGAGGACGTAGACCACGCTGCCCGCCCCCGCCCCGAGGTCGAGCCGCTCGGGCGCGACGGCCCGGACCTCGGTGCGCACCCGGGCGAGGGTGCCCTGGATCCGGTGGAAGTGCCGCGGTCCCGAGCCGAGCCGCACCCGGGTGCCGTCGGCGGCAACGACCAGCAGGCCGACCCGGTCGCCGGTGCGGACGTGGTGCTCGGCGAGGGCGGTCGCGGCCCGCACGGTCAGGTCGAGGCTGCTGGCGGCGCCGTCGATGCCGCCGGAGACGCCGATGTCGCGCAGCCCGTCGACCACGAGCCACACGCCGGCGTCCTGCTCGGCCCGGGTGGTGATGACGTGCAGGTCACCGGTGCGCAGCGACACCGGCCAGTTGATCCGCTTGAGGCGGTCGCCCGACGCGAAGAGCCGGATGCCCTCGAACTCGGTGCCCCCGCCGAGGCGTCGCGAGCGGTGCCGGCCGACGAGCCCGTCGGGCTGCGGCACCTCCGCGCGACTGTCGTACGGCGTCGTCTGCGGCAGCACGGTGAGGCCGTGCTCGGGCAGGTCGACCGGTCCCCACCGCCACCCGGCCCAGGCGCTGGTCAGGGCGACCCGCTCCGCGCCGACCGCCCGCCGGCCCCAGCGCCGCGGGCTGAAGCCGACCGACGGCAGGCCGTCGGCGATCAGGGCCCCGGCCGCGCCGGCGACCGGCGACGTCGCCACGTGCGGCGTGCGGGAGGCGACCCGGGTGACGTGCTCGACGCCGTCGAGGTCGTCGACCACGAGCCGCGACGTCGTGCCCTGCCCCTCGTGCAGCCGGTGGTGGTCGAGGCGGGCGTCGATCCCGGGCGCGCTCCGCGGACGGCCCAGCAGGCCGAGCGCCGCGAGCGGCACGAAGGGTGCGGCCAGCACCACCAGCGCCTCCTGGCCGAGCACCACCCCGCCGACCAGCCCGCCGAGCCCGAGCACGCTCGCGCGGACGAACGACGGGGTCGGCGTCCACGAGGTCACGGGTGCGACCCGGGTTGCGACTCGAGGGTGCGCGGCGTCTCCACCGAGCCCAGGACGGAGTCGACCACGCGGGCGCCCGAGGCCTGGGTCATCCAGAGGTCGGGCTTCACGGTGATCCGGTGCGCGAGCACCGCCCGCGCAACGACCTTGACGTCCTCGGGCACGACGTAGTCGCGCCCCCGGATCGCCGCCCAGGCACGCGCGGTGAGCACCAGGCCGAGGCTGCCGCGCGGCGAGGCGCCGGTCAGCACGTCGGGGTGGCTGCGGGTCGCGGCGACCAGGTCGACGCAGTAGCGCGCGACCGACTCGTCGACGGCGACCTGCTCGACGGCGGCCTGGACGGCGGCGAGCCCGGCGGCGTCGCTCACCTGGTGGATCTCGACCTCCTCGCGCTGCCGGTCGAGCCGCCGGCGCAGGACGTCGTACTCCTCCCCCGCGCTGGGGTACCCGAAGGCCACGCGCAGCAGGAAGCGGTCGAGCTGCGCCTCGGGCAGCGGGTAGGTGCCCTCGTACTCCACCGGGTTGGCGGTCGCGAGGACGTGGAACGGGCTGGTGAGCCGGTGGGTCTGGCCCTCGACGGTGACCTGACCCTCCTGCATCGCCTCGAGCAGCGCGGCCTGCGTCTTGGGCGGCGTGCGGTTGATCTCGTCGGCCAGCAGCAGCCCGGTGAAGATCGGGCCGGGCCGGAAGTCGAACTCGGCGCGACGCTGGTCGTAGACGTAGGAGCCGGTGAGGTCGGCGGGCAGCAGGTCGGGCGTGAACTGGGCCCGCGCGAACTCCAGGCCGAGCGCGCCGGCGAACGAGCGGGCGGCGAGCGTCTTGCCGAGCCCGGGGAAGTCCTCGAGGAGGACGTGTCCCTTGGCCAGGATCCCGGCGAGCACGAGTGAGAGCACCTCGCGCTTGCCGACGACGGCGCGTCCCACCTCGTCGAGCACGCGCTCGGCGAAGTCGGCGACGGTGGCGTGCGGGTCAGGTGCGGTCACGGAGTGCCTCGATTCGGGTCAGGATGCGGTCGATGTCGGCGGGCGGGATGCGACGTACGCCGTCCAGCTCGCGCCGGACCTCCTCGGCGAGGCCCGGGTCGCGCTCGCGCGCCAGGGCCACGAGCCGACGGCCCAGGGCGTCGGAGGGGTGGTCGGCCTGCTGGTGGGACGACAGGACCCGCAGGTCGGACGTGGGCTCGTCCACGCGGTCGGTCGAGGTCGGGAAGCCGTGGTGCCACTCGGCGGCGGGGACGTCGACGGTGTCGATGACGAGGTAGGCCAGCGCGCACACGACGACGACCATCACGACGTACGCCACCGGTTGCGGCTCGAAGTCGAGCCACTGCGCGCCCGCGAAGCCGATCGCACCCAGGGCGGCCGCGCCGACGAGGCGCGCGCGCCACTGCCGCTCGAGGTGCGGCCGCCTCATGCGCGCACCCCCAGGCCGTGGCGGATCACGGCCAGCGCGTCGAGCGCGATCGCGCGGTGCTCCTCGGTGATGGGGTGGTCGGAGAACCGGGCCTCGCGGTAGAGCTCGGCCAGCCGGTTCACCGACCCGCCGTCGGCGGCGACGAGGTCGAGGACGCGGATGGCGTACTCCGACGAGGTCTCCGACGCGCGACGAGGCACGCCGGCCCGCTCGCCCTGCACCTCGAAACGGTGCCAGGCCGACACGATCGCGTTGCGCGGCTCGCCGTCGCGCAGCAGGGCGTCCTGCGCCTCGGCGTCGGCGACCATCTCCTCGACCACGCGGACCGGCTCGGAGAGCACGTCGAAGGCGACGGCGGACCGCGCCTCCTCGCCCCTCCGGAACCGGATCGAGCGCACCGCGACGAACGCCAGGAAGCCCAGCAGCCCGAGCACGGCGGCCAGGAGCAGCACCTCCAAGGTCCAGACGACGACCTTCACCCAGACGGGCGGCTCCGCCCGGGCGGCCATGTCGCGGGCGTCCTGCAGCGTGGTGTCGGGCGGCTGGCAGTAGGGGCGATCGGCCGCGTCGTCGGGAGTCTGCACGGTGGTCGAGCCGTCGGGGTTGGTCGTGACCGGGAGCGGGATGCAGGTCTGCGTCCCGGTCGTCACGCTGGCCGGCTGCGGGCCCGGACCGGTGAAGACCTCGTCCGGTCCGATCAGCGTCGCCCACGCGACGAGCACCATGAACAGGGTCGTCGCGGCGACCACCAGCACGGCGCGTACGCCGGGCGGGAGGGCCGGGAGCACACGCATGGCGCGACCCTAGGTGAGTGGGTCGCGCCATGCGAGCGGGGCGCGGCAATGGTGCTGGATCGTTGCCGAAGGGCTCCGAGATGCCCTTCGGGAAGGAGTCGCCGCGCGGTGGGGGAGGTCAGAGGACGGGCGTGAAGGGCTCCGTCCCGAGGGCGAGCTGCAGGCCCGCGATGCCCGAGTGCTGCTGGGCGTAGGCGAGCTCGCGGGAGAAGTCGCCGATGTTGTTCGACGCCGGCAGCGGCGCCAGGCCGAGCGTGGAGAGCGTGCCGACCGCCTGGCCGTCGGCGTCGAGGAAGGCACTGCCGGAGTCACCGGGGATGCCGGGCGTCACGGTGTAGAGCGGATGCGTCCAGCCGTTGTCGGCCGCGTCCTGCCCGAGGCTGATGCCGGTCTTGGGCGAGAGCTGCTCGACGCCGCCGCGCAGGCCGGAGTTGCCGAAGCTGTAGACCCGGTCGCCGGTGGCGGTCCCCGTCGTGTCGATGCCGACCGGTCCGCCCCAGAACGGGATCGACGGGTTGACCTTGCCGGTGTCGGCCGCGTCGACCTTGACCAGGGCGAAGTCGTTGTAGGCGCAGGTGCTCGCGTCGGTCTCACCGCGCGACTGCATCGTGTTCCACGAGCTGTAGGCCAGCGTGCCGGCGCCGACCTGGGTGCCGGGCGTCAGGACGCTGCCGTTGCGGTTGAACGTCACCCGCGTGCCGAGGGGGAGGGTGCCGGCGTCGCAGCCGTCGGTGTCGGTCGCCTCGCCCAGGCCGGAGCAGTGCGCAGCCTGGCCGACGTAGACCGAGCCGGCAGCGTCGGTGAGCACGAAGTTGGCCGTGCACTGGCCCGACCCCTCGGTGTTCGTCTGGACACCGGGAGTGATGGCGGCCGAGCCGGCAGGTGCCCAGGTCGGTGCCGCGGACGCCGGGCCCGCGACCGAGGCTAGCCCTCCGGCGAGGGCGAGGCCCGCGGCGGAGGCGAGGAGCTTCGGGGAGGTACGCATGTACACCCAACGAGGGATGGCTCGAACGGGTTACGCACGAGTAGTCAGATGTGACCACGTGACGGTGGGGCAGGCACCCGTGGTCGTCCTCGGACGGTAAAGAGTTCGGCCTTGTCTCCGGCAAGGTCACCCTCTCCCCCAGGCCCTCGCCGACCGCGAGGCTGAAGGTCGCGATCACCGGCACGGGCATCAAGGCACGCACCGTCACGGTCACGCGCGGCTGACCCGAGCACGACGAAGGCCCCCGACCATCACGGTCGGGGGCCTTCGGTCGTGAGTTGTCAGTACGTCGGCTGGCTGGGGTCGATCTGGCTGACCCAGGCGACCACGCCGCCGCCCACGTGGACCGCGTCGGCGTACCCGGCTCCCTTGACGATCGCCAGCGTCTCGGCCGAGCGCACGCCCGACTTGCAGTGCATGACGATCTGCTTGTCGCTGGGCAGCTGGGTGAGCGCGTTGCCGTTGAGGAACTCGCCCTTCGGGATCAGGACCGAGCCCGGGATGTGGTTGATCTCGGCCTCGTTGGGCTCGCGGACGTCGACGAGGACGAAGTCGCGCTCGCCGTTCTCGCGCTCCTTGAGCATGTGCTCGAGCTGGACGACCGAGATCGTCGAGCCGACGGCGGCCTCGGCCGCCTCGTCGGAGACCGCACCGCAGAAGGCGTCGTAGTCGATGAGCTCGGTGACGGTGGCGTTCTCGCCGCACAGCGCGCAGTTGGGGTCCTTGCGGACCTTGAGCTTGCGGTACTCCATCTCGAGAGCGTCGTAGATCATCAGCTTGCCGGCGATCGGCTCACCGATGCCCGTCAGCAGCTTGATGGCCTCGTTGACCTGGATCGAGCCGATGGACGCGCACAGCACGCCCAGCACGCCGCCCTCGGCGCAGCTCGGGACCATGCCCGGCGGCGGCGGCTCGGGGTAGAGGCAGCGGTAGCACGGCAGGTCCTCGCCGAGCATCGGCGCGAACACCGATGCCTGGCCGTCGAAGCGGTAGATCGAGCCCCAGACGTAGGGGATCCCGAGGAAGTACGCCGCGTCGTTGACCATGTAGCGGGTGGCGAAGTTGTCCGTGCCGTCGACGATCAGGTCGTAGCCGCGGAAGACGTCGAAGACGTTGTCGTTGTCGAGGCGCTCCTCGTGGAGCACGACCTCGACGTAGGGGTTGATCTCGGCGATCGACTCCTTGGCCGAGAGGCCCTTGGGCTTGTCGATGTCGCTGACGCCGTGGATGACCTGGCGCTGGAGGTTCGACTCGTCGACCGTGTCGAACTCGCAGATGCCGAGCGTGCCGACACCCGCGGCAGCCAGGTAGAGCAGCGCGGGCGAGCCCAGGCCACCGGCGCCGATGACCAGCACCTTCGCGTTCTTCAGCCGCTTCTGCCCGGTCATCCCGACGTCGGGGATGATCAGGTGCCGGCTGTAGCGCCGTACCTCGTCGATGGTGAGGTCGGCGGCGGGCTCGACCAGTGCAGCGAACGACACGTCTTCTCTCCTCGGATCGGGTGCCGGTGCAACAGCACCGACGCGCTCCATGTTCCCCGCGCCGCCAAGGCGCGCCGGACGACGTCCCGCGATGCGGACGCCGGCAGGGGGACTCCGGGCGGCTAGGCTCACCCGGACCGCACTACCCAGGAGTACGACGTGACTGCAGGCCATCTGGACCAGGAAGCACCCCGACCGCGCGGCGGGCGGATGCCTCGACGCGAGCGTCGTGTCCAGCTGCTGGAGTCGGCCCTCGAGGTGTTCGTCGCGCAGGGCTACCACGCCGCCGCGATGGACGACATCGCCGAGCGGGCGGGCGTGTCCAAGCCGGTGCTCTACCAGCACTTCCCGGGCAAGCTCGACCTCTACCTCGCGCTGCTCGACGCCTCGTGCGACACGATCATCGAGAACTGCCGCGAGGCCCTCACCTCCACCTCGGACAACAAGGACCGGGTCGCGGCGACGATGAAGGTCTTCTACAGCTACGTCGCCTCCGAGGAGGGCGCGTTCCGGCTGGTCTTCGAGTCCGACCTCACCAGTGAGCCCGACGTGCGCGAGCGGGTCGACCGGGTCACCATCGAGTGCGCGTCACTGATCGCCGACGTGATCCGCAGCGACACCGGCCTTCCCGACGAGGCCTCCGAGCTGCTCGCGGTGTCGCTGGTGGGAATGGCGCAGGTGTCCGCGAGGTTCTGGCTCGCGGGTGGCGGAGAGATCACCCAGGACGACGCCGCGGCCCTCATCGCGGGCCTGGCGTGGCGCGGGATCCGGGGTTACCCGATGACCGACGACCACTGATCCGCACCACCCCTGTAGAACTGCTGGTACAACGCACCACCCCCTGAGCTGAGGAGCAAATCCCGTGGAGGTCAAGATCGGCGTGCAGCACGCCCAGCGCGAGCTCGTGCTCGACACCGACAGCACGCCCGAGGACATCGAGAAGCAGCTCGGCGAGGCACTCGCCGGCAACGGCGTCCTGCACCTGAAGGACACCAAGGGCCGCGCGGTCGTCGTGCCGGCCGACAAGATCGCCTACGTCGAGCTCGGCTCGCCGTCCGCGGCGACGGTCGGCTTCCGCTGAGCCGACCCGCACACGCAGGGGCCGGGGCGCCATGGGGCTGATCTGGACGGTCGTCGTCACGGTCGTCCTCGGCCTCGTCATCGGCTTCCTCGGCAAGGCCGTGGCGCCGGGGTCGCGCGACAACATCCCGCTGTGGCTGACGGTCGTGTGCGGCGTGGTCGGCGCCTTCGTCGGCAGCTACCTCTACTACGCCGTGTTCGGGGTGTCCGGCAACAACCCCGGCGGCGACATGTACGACACCAGCCGCGGCATGGACTGGTGGCGCCACGTGTGGCAGGTCGGGTCGGCGGCCGTGCTCGTCGTGGTCGCCGCGACCATCACCGGGCGCCACGACCGCGACGCCTGACCAGGCCGGTCGTCAGTTCGGTCGTCAGGTCGGTCGGCAGATCGGTCGTCAGGCCTCGAGCCCGAGCTCGGCCATCCGGGCCGTGTGGAGCTCGGTGAGCCGGGTGAACATCCGCCCGAGCGCGGCCAGGTCGAGCCCTGGCCGGTCCACTCCCCCGGCCAGCAGCGCGGTCAGCGCGTCGCGGTCCCCCGCGACCCGCTGCGCCTGCGTCAGCGCCTCGCCCATCAGCCGGCGACCCCACAGCGCGAGGCGGCCGCCGAGCCGGTGGTCCTCGGCGATGCCCGCGCGCACCCGGTCGACGATGAAGGCGGTCTGCCCGGAGTCCTCCAGCGAGGCGATGATGACCTCGCGGGTCTCGGCGTCGAGGTAGGCCGCGATCTCGCGGTAGAAGTCCGCGGCGAGGCCGTCGCCGACGTAGGCCTTGATCAGGCCCTCGAAGTAGTCCGCCGGCGCGGTGTGGGCGTGGAAGGCCTCGAAGCTCGCCCGGAACTCCTGCATCGCCTCGGCCGGATCGGCGCCGAGCTCGGCGATCCGGGCGACCAGCTTCTGCAGGTGCCCGAACTCCGCGGTGGCCATCGCGCCGATGGCGATCTTGTCGTCGATGCCCGGCGCCATCTTGGCGTCCTCGACCAGCCGCTCGAAGGCCGAGAGCTCGCCGTAGGCGATCGCACCGAGGAGGTCGATCGCGGCCAGGCGGTAGTCCTCGTCGGGCGATCCCTCAGCCGATGCGCTCATGCGCGCAGCCTAGCGATAGGATCGGGACAACCGAGCCGCCGACGACTGTGCCGGTGGCCGCCTGTATGTGCGCGGTCGGTAGCCCTTCGCAGGGCCCTCGCAGATCCTTTCCGAGTCACTGACCGCATCCGTGTGGGACCTCCCGACTCTTGAAAGCGACACCGTGACCACCTTCCGTGACATGGGCGTGCACGCCCAGATCTGCGACGCGCTCGAGCGCGCCGGCATCACCACCCCCTTCGCCATCCAGGAGATGACCCTCTCGGTCGCCCTGCTCGGCACCGACCTCATCGGCCAGGCCCGCACGGGCACCGGCAAGACGCTGGCGTTCGGCATCCCGGTGCTGCAGCGCTCCGTGGCGCCGTCCGACCCGGCCTACGCCGACCTGCCGCAGGGCAAGCCGCAGGCGCTGATCGTCGCGCCGACCCGTGAGCTCGCGCTCCAGGTCTCCGGCGACCTCGCCCTGGCCAGCGCGGACATGGGCCTGCGGGTCCTCACCGTCTACGGCGGCGTCGGCTACGAGCCGCAGCTCGAGGCCCTCGACGCCGGCGTCGACATCGTCGTCGGCACGCCCGGACGCCTCATCGACCTCGCCAACCGCCGCGCGCTCGACCTCTCCCACGTCCACGCGCTCGTCCTCGACGAGGCCGACGAGATGCTCGACCTCGGCTTCCTGCCCGACGTCATCACGCTGCTCTCGAAGACCCCCGAGACCCGCCAGACGATGCTGTTCTCCGCGACCATGCCCGCCGCGATCGTGGCGCTGGCCCGCACCCACATGCGCCACCCGATGAACATCCGCGCCGAGTCGTCCTACGAGAACGCGACCGTCCCGGCGACCGCGCAGTTCATCTACCTGGCCCACGACCTCGACAAGCCCGAGATCATCGGGCGCGTGCTCCAGGCCGAGGACGCCGACAAGATGATCGTCTTCACCCGCACCAAGCGCCAGGCCCAGCGGATCGCCGAGGACCTCGCCGAGCGCGGCTTCAAGGCCTCCCCCCTGCACGGTGACATGGCGCAGGTCGCCCGCGAGAAGGCGCTGGCCCGCTTCCGCGAGGACAAGGTCCAGGTCCTCGTCTGCACCGACGTCGCGGCCCGCGGCATCGACGTCCGCGGCGTGTCCCACGTCATCAACTACACCTGCCCCGAGGACGACAAGACCTACGTCCACCGCATCGGCCGCACCGGGCGCGCGGGAGCCACGGGCACCGCGATCACCTTCGTGGACTGGGCCGACGTGCACCGCTGGAAGATGATCAACAAGACGCTCGACCTGCCCTTCGACGAGCCGCAGGAGACGTACTCGACCTCCGAGCACCTCTTCCACGACCAGGGCATCCCGGCCGGCACCAAGGGCCGCATCGTCCCGCCCGCCCCGCCTGCGCCCAAGGCCGAGCGCACGCCGCGCGAGGGCTCGCGTGGCGGCAGCCGCTCCGGCGGCTCCTCCCGCGGCTCGGGCTCCGAGTCCGGCGCGGGGTCGGCGGAGAAGTCCGGTGACGCTCCGCGTCGCCGCAACCGCAACCGTCGCCGTACGCGCGGTGGCTCCGCGGTCGAGACGCCCAACTCCTGACCACGCTCGATATCTAGGGACGATCTGGTGGGCCGGGCGACCGGTTCACCTACGAGATCGTCCCTAGATATCCAGGTTGGGGCCATCCAGGCTGGGGGCCACCCAGGCCCAGGTGTCAGCGCTTGCGGGGCTTCTTCGCCTTCGGGCGGCTGGCCCGGGCCACCAGGTTCTGGGCCACCTCGCGGTAGGCCTGCGCGCCCTTGCTGGAGCGGCTGGTCGCCAGGATCGAGCGTCCGGCGGCCGGGGCCTCGGCGAACTTGATCGTCTTCGGGATCGGCGGCTCCACGACCTCGAGGTCGTAGGTCTCGCTGATCGTCTCCAGGACCGTGCGGGCGTGGTTGGTGCGGCCGTCGTAGAGCGTCGGCAGGACGCCCCACACCTCGAGGCCGCGGTTGGTGAAGCGGCGTACGTCGTGGACGGTGTCGAGCAGCTGTCCCACGCCCCGGTGCGACAGCGTCTCGCACTGCAGCGGCACCAGCACGCCGTCCGCGGCGGTGAGCGCGGCGACCGTCAGCACCCCGAGCGAGGGCGGGCAGTCGAGCAGCACCCAGTCGTAGGGCCCCTCCTCGGTGTCCGCCAGGTCGTCGGCGAGGCCCTCCAGCGCGCTCTTGATGACGTGCTCGCGCCCGGTGCGGGTGAGCAGGTCGGCCTCGGCGCGGGCCAGCTCGATCGTGGCCGGCAGGACGTCGACGCCGTCCTCGGTCGCGATGATGATCTCGGCCGGGTCCACGCCCTGGGTCAGGACGTGATGCACCGAGGTCTCGAGGTCCTCGGGGTCGATGCCGAGGGAGAAGGTCAGGCATGCCTGCGGGTCGAGGTCGACGAGCAGCACGCGGTGGCCCAGCTCGGCCAGGGCTGCGCCGATCGAGGCGACGGACGTGGTCTTGGCGACCCCGCCCTTCTGGTTGGCGACGGCCAGGGTGATCGGGCCGGCAGGCTTCTTCGGGCTCATTGCCGGCCATCATGCCGGACGGGATGGCACTCCCCACAGGTCGCCTGAAATGCTGGGCCCATGACGACCTCCCTCATCACCGGCGCGACCGCCGGCATCGGCCACGAGTACGCCGTCCAGCTCGCCGCCCGCGGCGACGACCTCGTCCTGGTGGCGCGCGACGCCGCGCGGCTGGAGGAGGTGGCCGAGGAGCTGCGGCGCGCCCACCGGGTCGAGGTCGAGGTGCTGCCCGCCGACCTCACCGACCGCGAGGCCCTGGCCCGCGTCGAGGCGCGGCTCGCCGACCGCGACCGCCCGGTCGACCTGCTGGTCAACAACGCCGGCTTCGGGCTGAAGCAGCGCTTCCTCGACAACTCCGCGGACGACGAGACCCTGATGCTGGAGGTCCTGGTGACCTCGGTCCTGCGGCTCAGCCACGCCGCCCTCGGGCCGATGGCCGAGCGCGGCCACGGGGGGATCATCAACGTCTCCAGCGTCGCCGCCTTCCTCCCCCGCGGCACCTACTCCGCGGCCAAGGCCTGGGTGAACCAGTTCAGCGAGTGGGCACACCTGGAATACAGGTCGCGCGGGGTGAAGGTGATGGCGCTGTGCCCGGGCTTCACGAAGACCGAGTTCCACCAGCGGATGGAGGTCACGCGCGGCGACGGCTTCATGTGGCTCGACGCCGACTTCCTGGTCCGCAGGTCGCTCGAGGACTTCGAGAAGGGTCGCGCCTACTCGATCCCCGGCGCGCAGTACAAGGCGATCATCGCGCTCACCAGGGCCATCCCGAACCGCGCACTCCGGCTGACCCAGTCGATGGGTCGTCGCTGACGACCCGCCGATAGCCTCGACGCGTGGACGTCGCGACACGGATCAGGTCAGGGCAGGGCGACTTCGTCCTCTTCGCGGTCACGCCGCCGCGGCAGTCGACGGCCCCCGAGCGGCTCCCGGAGATCGCCCGCGCGACCGTCGAGCGCCTGGACCGCCTCGACCTCGACGGGCTGGTCCTCTACGACATCGACGACGAGAGCGACCGCAACCCGGCCGAGCGCCCGTTCCCGTTCAGCCCGACGGTCGACCCGTCCGACTACCGCACCGAGCACCTGCGCTCGTGGCGGACGCCGGCGGTGGTCTACCGCGCCGTGGGCAAGCACCAGCGCGACGACCTGCGGTCGTGGCTCGCCGCGCAGGACCCCGCCCGGACGCTGACCGTGATGGTGGGCGCGTCGTCGCGCGACAGCAGCACGCCGGTCTCCCTCGCCGACGCGCAGGCGATGCTTGCCGAGGTGAACCCCGACCTGCTCCTCGGCGGCGTCGCCATCCCCGAGCGCCACAGCCGCCGCGAGGACGAGCACCTGCGGATGATCGCCAAGCAGGAGGCTGGCTGCCGGTTCTTCGTCAGCCAGGTCGTGTACGACGTCAACGCGACGAAGAACCTCGTCTCGGACTACCGCTACGAGTGCGAGGCGCAGGGCGTGACGCCGGTCCCGATCGTGTTCACCTTCTCGGTCTGCGGCTCGATGAAGACCCTCGAGTTCCTGCGCTGGCTCGGCGTCGACGTGCCCCGCTGGATCGAGAACGACCTGCGCCACGCGGCCAACCCGCTCCGCGCCTCCCTCGAGCAGGCCGCCAGCACGGCCGCGGAGATCGCCGACTTCTGCCGACAGCTCGGTGTGCCCTTCGGGCTCAACGTGGAGAGCGTGTCGATCCGGCGCGAGGAGATCGAGGCCTCGGTCGCGCTCGCGGCCCGGGTGACGCCGCTCGTGCGCCTCGCCTGAGGCGCACTGGCACGTGAGTCTCCTGGAGACTCACGGCCCAGCGAGCGTCCGGATCCAGGCCTCGAGGTCGCGGGGGCGGGTGAAGAGCAGCGTCTCGGGAGCCGACGGGTCGGCCGCCCAGGCACGCATCCGGTCTCGCTTGCGGACGAAGGACTGGAAGTGCCACCGGATGATCGAGGACCGGTCGAAGATCTTGGCGAAGGACTCGACGTTGCCGTTGCAGCGCGGCTCCTTGGTGATCGCGCCGCGCACCGTGCGGCGGACCAGGCGCGACAGGGAGAGCCAGCGCGGGTAGTCGAGCCCGACGACCAGCTGGACCCGCGGCTCGACGAGGTCGCGCCACTGGCCGTAGGCCGAGTCGAGGAGCCACCGGTCCCCGGCCACGACCTCGCCGATGAGCTCGCGCTGGCGGTCCTCCTCCACCGGCACCCAGCCGGGCTGCCACGTGAGCTCGTCGACGAGGGTCACCGGGTGCCCGGTGCGCGCACCGATCGCGAGCCCCGCCGTCGACTTGCCGCTGCCGGTGACGCCGTAGAGCAGGACCCGGTCGGGGAGCTCGGTCATCGCGCGAGCGAGAGCAGCCGCTCGTACTGCTCGGGGTCGGTCGTGTTGACCCCGAGCTCGTGGTCGACCTTGCCGAGGCCGTGGTAGTCGCTCGAGCCCGTCATCACCAGGTCGAGGTCGTGCCCGATGGCCCGGAGCCGCTCACGCACCTCGGGCGGGTGGTCCTGGTGGTCGACCTCGATCCCCGCGAGCCCCAGCTCCTTGAGACCGGCCAACGCATCGGCGGAGAGCACCGTGCCACCACGCCCCCACGGGTGCGCGATCACCGGCACTCCGCCGGCGGCGACGAGCAGCGGGACCATGTCCTCCAGATCGGCGGCGTACCGGTTGCGGTAGCCCGGCCGCCCCGGGTTGAGCAGCGTCTCGAACGCCTCCGTCCGGTCCCCCACCACGCCGAGGCGCACCAGCGCGTCCGCCACGTGCGGGCGGCCGGCGGCCACCGAGCTCCCGGCCTCGCGGCGCACGTCCTCCTCGGTGATGTCGATCCCGTGCTGGCGCAGCGCGTCGACCATCGCGGGCGTGCGCTCGGTGCGACCGGCGAGGATGCGGTCGAGCGCGGCGACCAGGGGCGGGTACGCCGGGTCCGGCAGGTAGGCGAGCAGGTGCACGCCGCGGTGGCGGAACGCAGTGCTGATCTCGAGGCCCGGCACTAGCGTGATGCCCACCTCGTCGGCGGCGCGCTGCGCCTCGGCCCACCCGGACATCGCGTCGTGGTCGGTCAGGGCGACCACGTCGAGCCCGGAAGCCGCGGCCTTGCGGACGAGGTCACCCGGGGAGTCGGTGCCGTCGCTCGCCGCCGAGTGCGTGTGGAGGTCGATCCGCACGTCAGCTGTTCCACTTCAGCAGCACGGGGGTCTCCCGCTCGAACCCGAGCACGGAGACCGTGGAGGTGTCGAGCCGGAAGAACCGGCCCTCCTCCGCGGGCTGCTGGATCCAGCGCGCGGTGAGGACGCGCAGGGAGTGGCCGTGGGCGAAGACGAGCGTGCGGTCGTGCTCGAGCGCCCGGGCGACGACGCGGTCGAGGCGCGCGGACACCTCGGCGGCGGTCTCGCCACCGGGGGTCGGGTGGCTCCAGACGGTCCAGCCGGGGTCGGTCTCGCGGATCTGGTCGGTCGTGATGCCCTCGTAGTCGCCGTAGGCCCACTCGGCGAGGTCCTCGTCGACCTCGGCGTCGGCGTGGCCCGCCAGCTCGGCCGTACGACGCGCGCGCTGGCGCGGGCTGGTCAGCACGAGGTCGAAGTCGACGTCGTAGAGCCGCGGGCCGAGCAGGATCGCGGCCTCCTCGCCGTCGGAGGTCAGCGGGAGGTCGGTGGTCGAGGTGTGCCGGCCGTCGCGACTCCACTCGGTCTCGCCGTGCCGGACGATCCAGAGCTCGGGGCCAGCAACCGATGACATGCCGCGAGTCTCCCACGCGCGGGACGGCGTGCTGCCACGATGCTCACCATGGCGACAGCGACGGGCACCGGCGCGGACCTCCGGCGCGCACGCCTCGCGATCGCCGCGGCCTTCCTCACGCAGGGGCTCGTCTTCATCAGCCTCACGACGCGGTTGCCGCGCATCCAGGACCGGTGGGACCTCGACGAGCTCGCCCTGTCCGGCGTGCTGCTGATGATGGTGCTGCTGGCCGGCGTCGGCTCGCTCGTCGCCGAGAAGCTCGCACCCCGCCTCGACAGCGCCGTCGTGCTCCGCGCCGGGCTGGTCGTGATCGCGGTGTCGGTCGCGGTGCTGGTCCTCGCACCCGTGACCGCTGTCTTCGTCCTCGGCCTGGCGGCTTACGGCGTCGGGCTCGGCATCGTCGACGCGACGGGCAACATGCAGGCGGTCGCCCTCGAGCACCGGCTGGGCCGGGTCGTCCTCCCGTCGTGCCACGGCGCCTGGACCCTCGGGGGCGTCATCGGTGCCGTGCTGACCCTGGCCACGACGGACGTGCCGTGGTCGGCCCTCGCCGCGCTCGCGCTGCTGCCGCTGGCGGCAGCAGCGGCGCCGTACCTCGCCCGCGACTCCGGCGAGGCCGCCACCTCGACCGACACCGACGTGCCGTGGCGGGCGATCGTGATGATCGGCCTGGCGCTCGTCGTCTTCTACACCGTCGACACGGCGGCGTCGACGTGGGGACCGGTCTACCTCGACGACGTCTTCCGCGCACCCGAGGAGCTGGTCGCGCTGGCCACGCTCCCCTACCTCGTGGCCAGCGGCCTGGTGCGGCTGGTCGGCGACCGGCTGACCGAGCAGGTCGGCGCGGTGCGGCTGCTGCGCGTCGGGGCCGCGATCGCTCTCGTGTCGCTGGCGGTCATCGTCGCCGCCCCGACGTGGCCGGTGGCCGTGCTCGGCTTCACCCTGCTCGGCTGCGGCGTCGCGGTGGTCGCGCCGCTGAGCTTCTCCGCCGCCGCTGCGCTCGCGGGGCGCGACGCCGACCCGGCCACCCGCCAGGCCCGCGTGGACGCGGTCGTGGCGCGCTTCAACCAGTTCAACTACGCCGGCGCGCTGCTCGGTGCGGTGATGACCGGCGCGGTCGGGTCGAGCTCGCTGCGGGTCGGCTTCGCCGTGCCCCTCGTGCTGGTCGTGGCCCTGTTCTGGCTCGCGAGGGCCTTCGCACCGGCGGACGACCCCTCGGTCTGAGGACCGCCCGCCGGGCACGACGACGGGTCAGGACCCGCCGCCACCGGCCTTGCGTCGGTGCATCGGCTTGGCGACGTTCTTGTCGTTGACCTCCGAGCCGTGGGCCTTCTCGTGCGAGCCGGCGCTGTCGTCGGGGTGGTGGTGGCCCTTCTTGCGATCGAGGGCCTCCCGCATCTTCGCCTTGATGTCGGCGTTGGGGTCCTGATCAGCCATGGGGTCCTCCTGGGGTGGGTGTGGACTCGAGACGGTCGGACTGCCACCTTGCCAAAGTCCTCCAACGAGGGCCAACGACTTACCGCTTCTGGAGCACGTCCACGCGCCCGGCGAGCTTGCCCGCCATCTTGTAGACGTGCCAGCGGCAGTCGCCGACCATGACGTCGTACGCCGCGTCGCCGAACTCGCCGCGGTAGCGCTCGGGGTCGCGCAGCAGCCGCGCCAGGTGGAGCAGCGCCCGGCCGGCGCTGCCCTCGGCCTCCTGCGCGGCCTCGCCCCACTCGTCGGCCAGGTCGATCGACTCGACGACCCGCAGGCCGGAGTCCGCGATCGCCTCGTCGATCACGACCGGGTCGGCCGAGGTGGGCACCACGCCCATCACGTCGAAGAGGTCGAGGGCCTCCTCGGCACCCAGCAGGTCGGTGCCGACGACCTGGTAGGCGACGACGTACCCGCCCGGGCGCAGCACGCGGGCGAACTCGGCGAACGCGTCGACGGGGTGGGCGACGTGCACCATCACGTCGCGGCACCAGACCAGGTCGAGCGAGGAGTCGTGGGCGGGGACCTGCGTCGCGGAGCCGCGCTCGAAGGAGACGCGCGAGGCGATGTCCGAGGTGAGCTCGCGACGCGCCTCGCGCGCGAGGTCGAGGTGGCGCTGGACGGGATCGATGCCGAGCACCCGGAGGCCGAAGTGGGTCGCGAGCCGGAAGGCGTACGCCCCTTCGCCGCAGCCGACGTCGACGGCACGGCTGTCGGGTCGGAGGTCGAGCTCGCGCACCACCTGCAGCAGGACCGACGGGTCCCGCGGCGCGAGGCTCTCGTCGAGGCGGGCGCCGAACGCCTCCTCGATGCGCGGATAGGTGTCGTAGAAGAACTCGCGGTCCCAGGCCATGGGAGGAGTCTGCCGGTTCCCTAGGATCAGGACATGGCTCGCCGCGTGTTCCTCCACTGCGGGACCGCCAAGTCCGGGACCACCTACCTGCAGGACCTGTGGTGGCACCACCGCGACGCGCTGCGCGAGCGCGGGCTGCTGCTGCCGGGCGAGGCGCTGCGCGACCACTTCCACGCGGCGGCGCTGGTCAAGGGCATGGACGTCATCGTCGACGACCTCGACGCGACCGACCGCGAGGTCTGGCAGCGGCTGGTCGCCGAGACCCGCGCGTGGGACCGCGACGCCCTCATCAGCCACGAGCACTTCTCCGACTCCTCCGCCGAGGCGGCCGCCACCGCCCTGGCCGACCTCGCCACGGCGGCCGACGAGGTGCACCTGGTCGTCACCGTGCGCGACCTCGGCCGGGTGCTGCCCTCGGCGTGGCAGCAGCGGGTCAAGCAGGGCGCCCGCCAGCCCTACCGGAGGTTCCTCGCGACGGTCCGCCGCGGCGACGACGAGCAGAAGTTCTGGCGCTACCAGGACGTCGTCGGCGTCCTCGACCGCTGGGCGGCGGGACTGCCGGGTGCCCGCGTGCACCTCGTCGTCGTACCTCCCCCCGGGTCGGCGCGCGACGAGCTCTGGCTGCGCACGGCCTCGGTGCTGGGCGTCGACGTCTCCGGCCTCGACACCGAGCCGCGGCTGCCCAACGACTCGCTCTCGATCGTGGAGGCCGAGCTGCTGCGCCGGGTCAACACCGTCATCCCGCGCGAGCGCCGCTCGGTCGCGCTGACCCGCCTGACCAAGGGCGCCTTCGCGCGCGACCTGCTCGCCGGCAGCGCGCCGAAGGAGCCGTTCGTCCTCCCCGCGAAGCACGCGGGCTGGGTGCGCGAGCGCTCCGAGCAGATGGTGGCCGCGCTCCGGGAGGGGCAGTACGACGTCGTGGGCGACCTCGACGACCTGCTGCCCGCCAGCCCGCGGTCGGGCCGCACCCCCGACCAGGCCTCCGACGGCGAGCTGCTCGCGGTCGCCACGACCGTCGTGGCCCGGATGATCGAGCAGGAGCGCTGATGGCGCGGCGCGCGCTGGTGCACATCGGCACCCCGAAGTCCGGCACGACCTTCCTCCAGAGCCTGTGGTGGCACAACGCCGCCGCCCTGGCCGACCAGGGCCTGCTGCTGCCGGGCGGGTCGGCCGACGTGCAGTTCCAGGCCTCCGCCGTGGTCCGCGACAACGCCGACGTGCTCGCCACCATGGGCCCTCTCCAGCTCGCCGCCTGGGACCGCGTGGTCGACGAGGTCGCCGCCTGGGACGGAGACGCGCTGGTCAGCCAGGAGCAGCTGGTCGAGGCCTCCGGGGCGTCGGCGGCCGCGGCCCTCTCCCGCCTGGGCGACGTCGCCGACGAGGTGCACGTCGTGATCACCGTCCGCGACCTCGTGCGGCAGGTGCCGAGCGCGTGGCAGCAGCGGGTCAAGCACGGGTCGGCGACCACGCTGCGGAAGTTCTTCACCCGCGTCGCGAAGGACGACCCCGACTTCAACTTCTGGCACCACCAGGACGTGCCTCGGATCCTGGCGCGGTGGAGCGCCGGGATCCCGGCCGAGCGCGTGCACGTCGTCCCGCTGCCGCGCCCCGGCGCCGACCGCGACCTGCTGTGGCGGCGTACGTGCGAGCTGCTCGGGATCGACGACACCGGCCTCTCGCTCGACGCGCCCGTCGCCAACGAGACGCTCGCGCCCGCCGAGATCGCCTTCCACCGCGCGGTCAACGCGCACTTCCGCAACGCCCACCTCGACGTCGCGCTGTCACGGAGGGTGAAGGCGTTCATGGAGCCGCGGCTCGGCAGCGCGCCCGGTCATCGGATCGGTCACCGCATCGCGCTCGCGCCCGGCATGCACGCGTGGCTGGTCGAGCGCGGCAACCGGATGGTCGACGAGCTCGCCGCCGCGCCCTGGCACGTCGTCGGAGACCTCGAGGACCTCCGGCCCGACCCCGCCCCCAGCGACGGCGTGGATCCCGACGCCGTACCCGACTCCGAGGTCCTCGCCGTCGCCCAGGACTTCCTGGCGGCCGAGCTGCTGGCGCGGGCGCAGCCTGCGGACGGCGGAGCGGTGAGTGAGCCACATTCCGAGCCGCCCGAAGGTGGTTCACGCACCGCCCTCGGGCGTGTCCTGCGACGACTCACCGGTGGGCGGTGACCCAGCCACCTTCCGGCCGCCGGAAATGTGGCTCACTCACCGCCCCACCGGCGGCTCAGCGCGGCACGAACGCCCAGTAATCGAGGTCGAGCAGCACGCCGGGGGCGTACTTCTCATCGTCGCCACGCAGGGTCATCGACTCGTCGCGGCCCTTTGTCGCGACCAGCCGGAGCCGGAGGGCGCCGACGCCGGGCGCGTCGACGGTGGCCTTGTCGAGCACCTCGGACCACGCGTAGACCGTGTCGCCGGCGAACGCGGGGGCCACGTGCGCGCCGGCGTTGATCGCCGCGACGAGCTGGGCGTTGGCCAGGCCGTTGAAGGACAGAGCGCGGGCCAGCGAGATGACGTGGCCGCCGTAGACGAGCCGGTGGCCGTCGGGTCGCGCCTCGGTGGAGAAGTGCACCTTCGCGGTGTTCTGCCACAGCCGGGTGGCCATCATGTGCTCGGCGTCGGTGAGCGTCACGCCGTCGACGTGGTCGATCCGCTCCCCCACCTCGTAGTCGTCGAAGGTGTGCGGGGAGCCGGCGGCCGCGGTGTCGTACGACGTGAGGTCGAGGCCGGCGGGCACCACGAGATCGGCGGGTGCGACCGCGTCGGCCAGCGCGGGGACCACGGTCTCCGGAGCCGGCGAGGAGGCGTCCCGCTTGTGCACCATCACCCACCGCGCCCAGTCGATCGCGACCTCGCCACGCTGGTTGGTCGCGGTCGAGCGGACCCACACCACGCCCGTCCTCCCGTGGGAGTTCTGCTTGAGACCGATGACCTCCGACCGGGTCCGCAGCGTGTCGCCCGGGACGACGGGCAGGTGGAAGCGGCACTCGGCGTAGCCGAGGTTGGCCACGGCGTTGAGCGAGACGTCGGGGACGGTCTTGCCGAAGGCGATGTGGAAGCCGATCAGCTCCTCGACCGGGTGCGGCGCCAGACCGACGGAGGCGGCGAACTCCGCGGACGACGGGACCGCGAAGCGCGTCGGGTAGATCGCCCCGTAGAGGGCCCGGTCGCCCTCGGTGACCGTGCGCGGCGTCGCGTGCTCGATCACCTGCCCGACGGTGAAGTCCTCGAAGAAGTTGCCGGCGTTGGTCTTCATGCCCGACATGGTGCCGCACCCCGGACCGGTCGCGGTCGCCGCGTGAAAAGTGTCACGGGGCGTACGGATGGCGCCGGGTGATCTCGCCCGCGGGCGTGGTGCTGAGGTAGCCGGTCTCGTCGAAATCGTTGCCGACGTAGATGTTGAGCTCGGTCGGCTCGTCGCCCCAGCGGATCAGCAGGGCGTGGGTGAACCGGCCCTTCTCGACGTCGAGCGTCGTGCGCGCGGTGGCGATGTTGGCGAAGAGGCGGCGTACGTCGACCGCGCCGAGGTCGACGCGCTGGTTCGGGCCGATCACGGCCGACGCCTGCGTGTCCTGGCGCCAGGCGCCGTCCCACGACCACCGCTCCATCCGGGGCCGCGAGCCGCGCACGGGCACCTGCACGCCCACCCGCTGGGCGAAGAAGCCGACCTCGTAGGCCTCGAGCGTGCCGAACTCCTCCTGGTAGGCCTTCACGAAGGACCGCACCGAGCCGGCGGACAGTCGGAACGGCGGCGTGGTCCCGGTCCCGGTCCCGGTCTCCGTCCCGGTCTCCGTCTCGACCACGACGGGCGAGTCGATCGCTCGCGACGAGTCCACCCCGGTCTCGCCGCTGACGGCGAACATCGCGAGCGCGACCACTGCTGTCACCCCGGCGACGACCAGGGCGACGAAGGCGACCAGCCCGACTGCCACCCCGCCCACCCAGCGGGTCCGGGTCTGCCGTGCCGGCCCCACGACCTGGTGCACGGCCGGGGCGGGCGCACCGGGGGGCCGCTGGAGGTCGCGGGTCAGCGTCTCGAGCTCGTCGAGGGTCTCGGCCGAGAGCGCGCGACCGACGCGCAGCTCGCGATCGGCGTCGCCGAGCTGGCCGTCGGCGTAGGCCGCCTCGATCAGGTCGACGTAGCGCTCGCGGTCTGAGTCCTTGGCCCGGAACCCCCTCATGGCCGGGAGTCTAGGGCCACGACGGGTCCGGGATCAGGCGTCGGACTGCTTGCTGAAGTTCGCGTCGAACGACACGGCCGGCGGGTCGAAGTCGAGTGAGCGCAGGTGGGCCAGCGCCTCCGGCGCGCCACGCAGCCGGTCCATCCCGGCGTCCTCCCACTCGACCGAGATCGGGCCGTCGTAGCCGATCGCGGTGAGGGTGCGGAAGCAGTCCTCCCACGCGATGTCGCCGTGCCCGGTCGACACGAACGTCCAGCCGCGGCGCGGGTCGTCCCACGGCAGGTGGGAGGAGAGGATGCCGTTGCGGCCCCCGCCCATCCGCATCCGGGTGTCCTTGCAGTCGACGTGGTAGATCCGGTCGGCGAAGTCGGTGATGAAGGCGACCGGGTCGATGCCCTGCCACAGCATGTGGCTCGGGTCCCAGTTGATGCCGAACGCCGGACGGTTGCCGATCGCGTCGAGCGTGCGGCGCGTCGTCCAGTAGTCGTAGGCGATCTCGGACGGGTGCACCTCGTGGGCGAACCTGACACCGCACTCGTCGAAGACGTCGAGGATCGGGTTCCACCGGTCGGCGAAGTCCTGGTAGCCCGCCTCGACCCGCTCGGCGGGCACCGGCGGGAACATCGCGACGTACTGCCAGATCGACGACCCGGTGAAGCCGACGACCGTCTTCACGCCGAGCCGCTGCGCGAGCCGCGCGGTCAGCTTCATCTCTTCCGCGGCCCGCTGGCGCACGCCCTCGGGGTCACCGTCGCCCCACACCCGCTCGCGCACGATCGCCTGGTGGCGGAAGTCGATCGGGTCGTCGCAGATCGCCTGGCCGGTGAGGTGGTTGGAGATCGCGTGGAGCTGGAGCCCGTGCCTCTCGAGGATGCCGAGCCGCTCGGCGACGTAGTCGTCGTCGTCCCAGCGCCACGCGTCGAGGTGCTCGCCGGAGACGGCGACCTCCAGGCCGTCGTAGCCCCATCCGGCCGCCAGCCCGGCGACCTCGTCGAGGGTCAGGTCGGTCCACTGGCCCGTGAAGAGGGTGAACGGGCGTGCCATCAGATCTGCTCCACTCCTACGCGGGCGCCGTCCTGCGCGGCGCTGGCCTCGATCGCGGCGAGCACCCGCTGCACGGCGAGCCCGTCCTCGAACGACGGCGTCGGCTCCTGCCCCGCGGCCAGCGCGGCGAGGAAGTCGGACGCCTGGTGGGTGAACGTAGCGTCCCAGCCCAGCACGTGTCCCGGCGGCCACCAGCCGTCGATGTAGGGATCGCCCGGCTCGGTGACGAGCACGCGGCTGAACGCGTCGGCCCCGTCGAGGCACACGTCGAGGTGGTTGAGCCGCTCGAGGTCGAAGCGGATCGCGCCGGTGCTGCCGTAGACCTCGATGCCCAGCGCGTTCTTGCGCGAGGTCGCCATCCGGGTGACCTCGAGGCTGACCACGGCTCCTCCGGACGTCCGCATCGTCGTCCAGGCGGCGTCGTCGACGGTCACCTCCTCGGGACCCGACGCCCCGGCGCGCTGGGTCACGAACGTCTCGGTCAGCGCGTTGACCCCGGTGATCTCCTGGCCGAGCAGGAACCGCACCTGGTCGACCGCGTGCGAGGCGAGGTCGCCCAGCGCACCCGACCCCGCGAGCTCGCGCCGCAGCCGCCACGTCATCGGCGCGGCCTCGTCGGCGAGCCAGTCCTGGAGGTAGGCGATGCGCACCTGGCGCACGTCGCCGATGCGGCCGGCCGCGACGTGCTGGCGGGCCGCCGCCAGCGCGGGCACGCGCCGGTAGTTGAAGCCGACCATCGAGTGCACGCCGCGCTCGCGGGCGGCCTGCGCGGTGGCGACCATCTTCTCCGCCTCGGCCATCGTGTTGGCCAGCGGCTTCTCGGCGATCACGTGCTTGCCCGCCTCGAGCGCCGCGATCGCGACCTCGGCGTGGAGGTGCCCGGGGACGCAGACGTCGACGACGTCGATGTCGTCACGCTCGAGCACGGCGTGCCAGTCGGTGGCCGACTCGGCCCAGCCGTACTGCGCGGCCGCCACCGTGACCGCGTCCGGGTCCCGACCGACCAGCACCTGCTGGCGTACGCCGGGTGCGCCGGGGTGCAGGGCAGCGACGTTGCGCCAGGCGTGGGAGTGGGCCTTGCCCATGAAGGCGTAGCCGATGACGGCGACGCCCAGCTCACGGCTGGCACTCGGGTTGGCCTGTGTGGTCACGTCGTTCTCCTTGCTGGGAGCGAGCGGAGGAAGGCCAGGCCGTCACGGGCCAGGTCGTCCTGTGTGGGCGCCAGCGGCCGCCAGATGGAGGCGGCGGTGGCGATGGAGGCGTTGTCGGCGGTGAAGCTCTCGATCACGAGGGGGCCGCCGTAGCCCACCTCGTCGAGCGCTGCCACGAGGGCCGGCCAGTCGGTCTGGTCGCCACCCGGCGCACCGCGGTCGCTGCCGCAGACCTGGACGTGGACCAGGTGCTCGCCGGCGGCGCGGACCGCGTCGGCGCTCGAGCGCTCCTCGATGTTGAGGTGGTAGGTGTCCAGCGCGAGCCCGAGGCCCTCGCCGAGCAGCGGACCGAGCGCGGTCAGGGCCTGGTCGACGGTGTTGACCAGGGAGGTCTCGTAGCGGTTGAGCGGCTCGACGCCGAGCCGCACGCCGCGGGCGACCGCGTGGTCGACGACAGGCGCGAGGTGCGTGCGCAGCGTGTCGTACGCCGCCTCCCGCTCCCGCGCGTCCATCCGCCAGACCCGACCGGTGGCGGCGTAGAACGGCCCGCAGACCGAGCGGGCGCCGATGCCTGCGGCGAGGTCGATGCAGGCCCGCAGGTAGTCCTGGGTGTCGCCGACGCAGCTCTCGTCGACGAGGTCGCGACCCGGCGCCATCGCGCCGACGACGTACGGCACCAGGCCGGTGGCCGCGAGCGACTCGGAGAGCACCGGGACGCTCAGGTCACCGGGGTCCTCCAGCGGCAGCTCGACGGCGTCGAAGCCCATGCCGGCGATCCGTCGCAGCAGGTCTGGAGCGCTCGCGTCGGTGAGGGGCGAGGTCCAGACCCACGTGTTGACGCCGAGCTCGCGCATGCGGTGGCCGTCCTTCCTGGGTGGGGCCGGGAGGCGTGTGTGGGACGAGGGGTGGGGCGAGGGATGTCGGTGGGCCGGGCTCGGGACCCGGCCCACCGACGGTGCCTCAGTGCCGGATCAGGGGATCTGGCGGTCCTGCCAGGCCTCGGGGTAGCCCGGCAGGTTCTCCCCACCGAACTTGGCGTAGTGGCCGTCGGGCATGCCCTCGTTGGCCTCGAGGTAGTCGGCCCGCTCGTCCTCGGTGATCGGCACCTGCGGCAGGACCCACTCCTTCGGGACCTCCTCGCCGGCGAAGATCTTCTGGAGCGCGAGGAGCGGGGTGCGCCACTGGAAGTTCGAGTAGACGGGCGCGAGGCCGGTCAGTCCGGTCTCCTCCCACTTGCGCAGGAAGGTCATCTCGTCCTCACCGGTCATGACCGGGTAGTCGGCGCCGGCGTCCTCGAACGCCTCGATGGCGGCGACGGCACCGTCACCGGCGTCCATCCAGACGCCCTGGACCTCGCCCTTGGCGAGCTCGTCGGTGATGATCTTCTTGATCTCGGTCGGGTCGGCCCCGGTGAAGTAGTCGACCGCCTCGATGCCCGCCTCGTCGAAGAGCTTCTCGGCGCCGGCCCAGCGCTGCTCGAGCACGTCGACGCCGGGCAGGATGCGCAGCGCGACGACCTTGTCGCCCTCCTCGAGGTTGTCGATGAGGAACTCGGCGGTGTCGATGCCCCACGCGAAGCCACCGATCGGGTGGATGAACGAGGTGGCGCAGTCGGTCTGCACGCCGCGGTCGAAGACCACGACGGGCTTGCCGGTCTCGCACGCCCGCTCGACCGCGTCCGTCATGGCGGCGGTGGAGTTCGGCGAGATGATGAAGGCGTCGCAGTTGCCCTCGGAGATGAAGTAGTCGATGTCGGCGATCTGGGTGTTGTCGTCGTCGCCGGCGTCGCGGGTCTCCATCTCGGAGATGACGCCCTCGTCCTGGAGTGCCTCGAGCTGCTGGTTCATGGTGATCCAGCCGGTCTGGCGCCACGGGTTCGAGATCGAGGCGTTGGCGAAGCACGCCTTCTTCTCACCGGTGGACTTGTACTCCGAGGTGTCGGTCATCTCGCCGTCGATGTACTGCAGGTACGGCTCCTCGGGGTCGCCCTCGAAGGTGGCCGAGCGCTGGTCGAACTGCTCGTCGTAGACGGCCTGGTCGAACCACTCCACCTCCTCGGTGGGGCTCTCCTCGGCGGCCGGGGACTCCTCGGTCCCGGCCGACTCCGAGGTGTCGTCGGTCCCGGTCCCGGACGTCGGGTCCTCGGTGCTGCAGGAGGTGGCGAACACCCCCAGCAACAGTGCCGAGGCGATGGCCATCGGCGCGCGGTGGGTCAATCGGCGCATCAGTTTTCTCCTGGTTCGGTGCCCGGGCGGGCAGGGGTGGGTGATGGTGCTGCTGACTGGTTCGATGTGGCTCGGGTGGGACGGCGGCCGAACGACCAGGCGCGGGCGGCCAGGGCGACGGCGAGGATGATGATCAGTCCCTGGACGGTGTTCCTCCAGGTGGACTCGACCTCCTGGAAGTTCAGGAACGAGAAGAGCAGCTCGAGCGCGAAGGCTCCTGCGGCGGCGGAGAGCACCCAGCCGCGGCCGCCACCGAGGACGACACCGCCGAGGACCACGGCGGTGATCGCCTGGAACTCGTAGCCGGAGCCGACCGACGGGTGCACGCCGGCGTACCCGACGAGCAGGATCCCGGCGATCGTCGCGGAGAGCGAGGAGAGCATGAAGGCGCGGGTCTTGACCCACCACACGTGCGCTCCGGCGAGGCCGGCGGCGTCGGGGTTGTCACCGGTCGCGATGAGCGTGCGACCGAAGGGCGACCGCATCAGCAGGACCGAGGCCACGGCGACCGCGGCCAGGATGATGACGGGGTACGGGATGATGTCGAGGACGGGCACGTCCTCGATGCCGCCGCGGCCGATCTGGCGGAAGCTGTCGACCGGGTTGCCGGTGGCGGCGCCACCGGTCAGGTAGCGCACGAGGCCGCCGAGCGCGAGCATCGTGCCGAGCGTGACGATGAAGCTCGGCACCCGCAGCAGCGTCGTGGCCAGCCCGTTGACGACCCCGATCGCGGCGCCGACGACGAGCATCAGCACGAGCGCGGGGAGCACCCGGCTCTCGTCGTCGCCGATGTAGTTGCCCGCGATGACGACCTGGGTCGCGATGACCGCGCCCATCGACAGGTCGAACTCGCCGGAGACGATCACGTAGTACTGGCCCATCGCGGCGATGGCGATCGGCGCGGTGCGGCCGACGAAGCGGATCAGCTGCGGCGGCTCGCCGAAGTAGGGGTTGACCACGATCACGGCGACGAACAGCACGGCGGCGAGGATGAACACCGCCCCGCCCGGCGTCACGGCCCCGCGCAGCACGCGCTGGACGAACGTGCCCTCGGTGAGCAGGAGGGCGCGACCGGCGGTCGATGACGGGCTGGTGGTGGCGTCGGCGCTCATGCCGTCTCCCCCTTCGTCGGTGCGGCGGTCCGGTCGGCCCCGAACCGGGGAGGACGGCGTACGACGCTGCGGCGGGCGTAGACCGCGACGGCGAGCACGATCACCAGGCCGCGGACGAAGTCCTTGAGGAACGGGTTGACCTGCATGACGCCCATGACGTTGTCGAGGACCGCGAAGATCGCGACGCCGCCGATCGTGCCGACGACGCTGCCCTTGCCGCCGGCCAGGAGCGTGCCGCCGAGCACGACCGCGGCGATGGAGAGCAGGTCGTAGCGGCCCTGCGAGCCGATCGTCGGGAGGCCGACGCCCGTGCGCGAGAGGAGCAGCAGCCCGGCCACGCCGGCGAGCACCGAGCAGAGGACGTGGGCGGCGATGACCGGGAGCGCGGTGCGGACGCCGGACATCCGCGCCACCGCCCGGTTGCCACCGATCGCGTAGAGGTGGTGTCCGAGCCGGGTGTAGCGCAGCAGCAGGGTCACCAGGACGGCCGCGACGACCAGGATGATGAACGACGTCGGGATCGTCGCCGCGATGCCGCTGCGGCCGAGCAGCCGCAGCTGCGGGGCCGCGGCGCCGTGGCTGCCCTGGTAGTTGGTCGCGAGGTAGCCGCTGACGACCAGGCCGACGCCGAGGCTGGCGATGAAGCCGTGCACGTCGAAGACGCTGACCAGGACACCCATCACCAGGCCGATGAGCGCCACGACGACGAGGGTGTTGAAGACGGCGGGCGCGAAGTTGGAGTCGAGGCCCTTCATCCCACCCGCCGCGACGAGCGTGGCGAGGCTGACGACGTAGGGCACCGACAGGTCGAGGCTGCCGACCAGGATCACGAGCGTCTGCCCGATGGCGATCAGCCCCAGCACGCTCATCGCGGTGAGGATCGCCCAGATGTTGCCCTGGCTGAAGAAGTTGCGGCCCTCGTTGGCGGTCAGCGCGATCGACACCGCGACGACGCCGACCAGCACGAGGTAGATCAGCTGGGTCGAGTCGAGGCGCCGGCGGGCTCCCTTCGGCCGGGCGGCGCGTCGACGGCGCACGGACTCGGTGGGCTCCACGGGGGCCTCGGGCGTGCGGTCGGTCGCGGCGCTCATGCGGCGTCCTCCGCCGCACCGGTGGCCATCGCGAGCACGGACTCCTCGGACGACCCGGCGGGCAGCTCGCCCGCCAGCCGGCCGTCGCGCATCACGAGGATCCGGTCGGACATCCCGATCACCTCGGGCAGCTCGCTGGAGACCATCAGGACGGCGACGCCCTGGCGGGTGAGCTCGCGCATCAGCTCGTAGACCCGGTGCTTGGCGCCGACGTCGATGCCGCGGGTCGGCTCGTCCATCAGCACGACGAGCGGGTCGATGCTCAGCCAGCGGGCGAGCACGACCTTCTGCTGGTTGCCGCCGGAGAGGAACTGGACCTCCTGGCCCAGGCTCGCGGCCGCGACGTCGAGGTTGGACAGCACGCCCGGCATGTCGCGGCGGGCCTGCGCCGTGCGACGCGGGAAGACCGAGCGGACCACGCCCAGGGTGTTGTCGAGGATCGACTGGTTGAGGGCCAGGCCCTTGGCCTTGCGGTCCTCGGTGATGAAGGCGAGGCGGGCACGGACGCCCTGGCGCGGGCTCGTGACGCTGAGCGCCCTGCCGTCGAGGCTCACCGTGCCGCGCGCGACGCTGTGGACGCCGAACACCGTCTCGAGCAGCTCGGTGCGACCGGAGCCCTGGAGGCCGGCGAGGCCGACGATCTCGCCCGCGCGGACCTCGAGCGAGACGTCGTCGACGTACCCGTTGCCGACGCCGTCGAGCGCGAGCCGCACGTCACCGACCTCGACGTCGACCGGCTTGTCCGGGAAGTACGTCGTCAGCGGGCGGCCGACCATGAGGCGCACGAGCTCGGCCTCGGTGAGCTCACCGACCGGCCGGGTGGCGACGTGGCGCCCGTCCTTGAGGACGGTGATCGTCTGGCAGAGGTGGAAGACCTCCTTGAGCCGGTGGGAGACGTAGAGGATCGCGACCCCGCGGTCGGTGAGTCGCTGGATGATCCCGTAGAGCAGCTCGACCTCGTGGTCGGCGAGCGCCGCGGTCGGCTCGTCCATCTGGATCACGGTGGCGTCGAAGCTGACGGCCTTCGCGATCTCGACGATCTGCTGCTCGGCGACCGAGAGGTTGCGGACCGGTGCCGAGGCCTTGAGGCCGGAGACGCCGAGGCCGGCGAGCAGCTCGTCGGTGTCGCGGCGCATGCGGGCGGTGTCGACCGGGCCGACCCTGCCGAGGCGACGCGGCTCGCGGCCGAGCCAGATGTTCTCGGCGATCGTGCGCTCGAGGAGGAGGTTGAACTCCTGGAACACCGTGGCGACGCCGGCGCGCTGCGCCTGGACCGGGTGGCTGAACGACACCTGCTCCCCGCCGACGACGATCGTGCCGCTGTCGGGCGTGTGGACGCCGGCGAGCATCTTCATCAGCGTCGACTTGCCGGCTCCGTTCTCCCCGACCAGGCCGTGGACCTCGCCCCGGCGCAGGGTGAGGTCGAGGTCGGCGAGGACGGTGTTGCCGAAGAAGCTCTTCGTCATGCCGCTGGCGACCAGTGCGGGGTCGTCGTGCTCGTGGGGCGTGGTGACGGTCACGGCGTCACTGTGGCACGCGTCACTGGCTTTTGTCGAGCACCTTTCAAAAGTGTTAGGTCTAGCGTGCAAAGTCGTGCATGTGCTTGACTCCGGCCGTGCGCACCGGTGAGCTGTTCGACCTCCTCCGCGACGGAAGGCCCTGGACGCGGGCCCAGCTGGCGGAGGCCACGGGACTGGCCCGGTCGACGGTGACGGCGCGCATCGACACGCTCATGCGACTGGGCCTGGTCGCCCCGTTCGGCGGCGCCCGCTCCACCGGCGGTCGGCCCCCGGCCCTCTTCGCGCTCAACCCGACCGCCCGGCTCGTCGTGGGTGTCGACGTCGGCGCCACGCACGCCAGCGCCGCCCTCACCGACCTCAACGGCTCGATCCTCGGCGAGGTGGACGCCCGGATCGCGGTGGCCGACGGCCCCGAGCCCGTGCTCGCGTGGGTCGTGGAGTCCGTCGGCGCCCTCCTCGCGCAGGCGGGTCGCCCCGACGAGGACCTCGCCGCCATCGGCATCGGCCTGCCCGGCCCGGTCGAGCACTCGACCGGTCGGCCGATCAACCCGCCGATCATGCCCGGCTGGGACCGCTACGACGTCCCCGGCCACCTGCAGAAGCACTACCCGGTGCCGGTCCTGGTCGACAACGACGTGAACATCATGGCGCTCGGTGAGCGGCGCCGGCACCTGCGCGACGTCGAGGACCTGGTGCTGATCAAGGTCGCCACCGGCATCGGCGCGGGCATCGTGTCCGGTGGCGTGCTCCAGCGCGGCGCCCAGGGAACCGCAGGCGACCTCGGGCACGTCCGGGTGCCGGGCGCGGACGACGTACCGTGCCGCTGCGGGAACTCTGGCTGCCTCGAGGCGGTGGCGGCCGGTCCGGCGCTCGCCGCTGCCGTCCGCGCACAGGGCGAGCAGGCGGAGACCGGCGGCGACGTCGTCGAGCTGGTCCGCGCCGGCAGCCAGGCCGCGATGGCCGTCGTGCGGCAGGCCGGCCGTGACATCGGCGAGGTCGTGGCGACCATGGTCAACCTGATCAACCCGTCCGTCGTGGTGATCGGCGGCCAGGTCGCCGGCGCCGGCGAGCACCTGCTGGCCGGGATCCGCGAGTCGGTCTACCAGCGCTCGCTCCCCCTCGCCACCGAGCACCTGCGCATCGTGACCTCGCGCGCCGGCGGCGAGGCCGCCGTGCTCGGCGCGTCGGCGCTCGCGATCGAGCACGTCCTCTCCCCCGGCGTCGTGGAGGCCGCCAGCGAGGCGCTGGCGGCGGCCGACGCCGAGGCGGAGGCGACGGGCACCTAGCGGCCCGGGCCCCGGCTCACGGCACGTCGCGCCGGTGGAATGACCACGCACTGAGGGCCATGACGACGCACACCGGCACCAGCGAGCGTCGCCCGCTCCAGGCACGCAGGGCCTCAGGACCGGGCGGGCCGGTGGTTCCGCCGCGCCGGTGGAGGCCGCTCGCGCGTCAGCGCAGCTGGTAGTCCTTGAGCAGGCTGCGGCCGATGATCATCTTCTGGATGTCGGAGGTGCCCTCGCCGATGAGCATGAACTTGACCTCGCGCATGAGCCGCTCGATCTCGTACTCCTTGGAGTAGCCGTAGCCGCCGTGGATCCGGAAGGAGTCCTCGACGACCTCGTTGGCGTACTCCGAGGCCACCATCTTGGCCATGCCGGCCTCGACGTCCATCCGCTTGCCGGTGTCCTTGAGCCGCGCGGCCTTGACCATCATGGTGTGCGAGACCTCGACCTTGGTGGCCATCTCCGCGAGGCGGAACAGCACGGCCTGGTGCTCGGCGATGGCCTTGCCGAAGGTCTTGCGCTGCTGGGCGTAGGCGATGCCGAGCTCGAAGCCGCGCCACGCCAGGCCGCACGCGCGGGCGGCGACGTTGACGCGGCCGACCTCGACGCCGTCCATCATCTGGAAGAAGCCCTTGCCCGGCTCGCCGCCGAGGATCTGGTCAGCCGCGATCTGGTGGCCCTCGAGGATGAGCTCGGTCGTCTCGACGCCCTTGTAGCCCATCTTCTCGATCTTGCCCGGGACGGTGATGCCCTGGGCGGTCTCGCCGAACCCGGCCTCCTTCTCCACCAGGAAGGTCGTCATGTTCTTGTAGACCGAGTCGGCACCCTCGTCGGTCTTGGTGAGCACCGCGACCAGCGTCGAGGTGGCGCCGTTGGTCAGCCACATCTTCTGCCCGGTGATCGAGTACGACCCGTCGTCGGCCAGGGTCGCCTTCGTCGCGACCGCCGAGACGTCCGAGCCGAGACCGGGCTCCGACATCGAGAACGCCCCGCGCACCTCACCCGCGGCCATCCTCGGGAGGTACTTCTGCTTCTGCTCCTCGGTGCCGTGCTGGATCAGCATGTAGGCCACGATGAAGTGGGTGTTGATCACGCCGGAGACGCTCATCCAGCCGCGTGCGATCTCCTCGACCACCAGCGCGTAGGTCAGCAGCGACTCCCCCAGCCCGCCGAACTCCTCGGGGATCGTCAGGCCGAAGACGCCGAGCTCCTTGAGCCCCTCGATGATCTCGGTGGGGTACTCGTCGGCGTGCTCGAGCTCCTGGGCCACCGGGATGATCTGCTCGTCCACGAACTGGCGCACGGCCTTCAGGATCTCGGTCTGGTCCTCGGAGAGGCCATCGGTCTGGCAGAGACGGGGCATGCCGGGGAGTGTAGTTACTGACCGTTCACCTGGGCAGGGTCAGTTCTCGAGACTGATGTCACACCGCCCGGCCCGTCGTCGCGAGGCTCGAGCGGCTTGTCCTGCGCTGTCGTCCACGGGCGCTCGTCGCGCTTGCGACGGCGGCTGGAGCGCCAGCTCGCCAGCGCCAGGCCGAGCCCGATGAGGGTGCCGACGCCGGCACCGAGCAGGCCGAGCGCCAGCCCCGGAGGACGGTAGGTCAGGTCGACGGTGCCGCTCGCCCCGGCCGGGAGCGTGACGACCAGGAGGCCGACGTCGGTGCGGGTGACGCTCAGCGGCTTGCCGTCGAGGTCGGCCGACCACCCGGGCCAGGCGAGCATCGAGAAGACCAGCTCGCCGCCCTCGTCGGCCGAGGTGACCTCGACGCGCTCGTGCAGCGTCGTACGGGAGTCGGCGCTCGCGACCTCCACGCCGTCGGAGACCCAGGACAGCTCGGAGCCGGCCCAGGGCTGCTCGCCCTCGTGGCGCAGCACGATCGCGTCCTGGTCGCGCGACTCCTCGGTCCAGCCGTCGGCCGGCGTGACGCCCTCGGCCAGCCGGGTCTGCACGACGATGGTGTCGAGCTTCATCAGGTCGGCGAGGGACGGCTGGCCGGAGCCGCCGACCTTCCAGAGGTTGCGGTAGCCGCACGCCTGGGTGAGGCCGTCGTACTCCATGCAGAAGGTGCGGGTGAACGGCACGAAGCCCATGCCGGTGTAGTTGTTGACCGCCTCGACGCCGGCGGGGTGGTACATGCTGCCGGGCAGGAACGTGTCCCACTGCTTCTCGAGCTTGGCGACCTGGCCCTTGTTCTGGAGGGGCTTGAGGTCGGCGAACTGCATCACCCGGCCCTCGCGGTCGGCGAAGGTCTTCTGGAGCGCGGCCACGTCGCTCGGCACGTGCCACACGCGCGAGCTGGCGTTCTCGCCGAAGACGCCGACCTGCATCGCGAGCACGACCCCGACACCGCCGATCGCGACGAGGGAGACGAGGGCGGTGCGGCGTACGACGAGGTGCGCGGCGAGCGCGACGACGGTCAGCGCGGCCACCACTGCGGTGCCGAGTGCCGCGCGGCGCAGGGCGGAGGGGTCCTGCGACCACGTCAGCCAGCCGAGCGCCACCACGATGAGCCCGGTGCCGACGAGGCGCGGCCGCATGGTGGAGCGCGCGAGGCCCTGGCTGATCAGGACGGCGAGGACGACCATCACGCCGAGGTAGAAGTACTCGATGACCCGCAGCGGCCAGCGGAAGAGCCAGAGCTTGCTCGGGCCGAGCGTCATCGCGAGGTAGACGAGGGTGATCAGGCCGAGGCCGGTGAGCTCTCGCGCGCGACGCCTGAGCACGTCGTAGCGCAGCCACGGCAGCAGCGGCAGCACGAACCACGCCAGGAACGTCGCCGGCACCATCATCGGACCGGTGATCGCGCGGATCGGAGGCGTGTGCAGCGGCGAGCTCGCGGCCAGCAGGTCGCCGGCGGTGGGACGCAGCTTGCCGCTGTTCTCGAACAGGGCGCCGGTGGCGCGGACGGCGAGGTCGGACGATTCCAGCAGCGGCAGGTAGACGAGCGGGAGGAAGGCCGCGACGGCGATGCCCACCAGGGCCAGTCGGACCACGCCGCCCCAGGCGCGCACGACCAGGCCCTCGATGACGAGCGCGGCGCCGATGGTGATCACGGCGAGCGTGCCGTAGGGGTTGCCGTTGAGGACCGCGAGGAGGCCCGCGACGAAGGCCCAGAACGGGCTGCCGGCCCCACGCAGCGCGCGGCGGAAGGTCAGCCACACCCAGGGTGCGTAGGCGAACGCCATCAGGCCCGACGGCCAGGAGCCGGCGTCCCAGAAGAGCGTGAAGCCCGAGAACGGCAGCGCGATCGCGACGGCCGCGGACGGGGCGGGAGCGCCGTCGTACTCGCGGGCGAGGAGGTAGGTGCCGAGGGCGAGCAGCACCATGACGACGGCCTTGACGGCGTACGTCGACACGGCGAGGTCGGGGCCGAACGAGACGCCCAGCCAGACCAGCACGTTGAGCGGGTTGTAGGTGCCGAACAGCGCCTCGGCGACGTAGTTGCCGCCGGCCCACGACTGGGGGTCGAGCCACAGTGGCCACTGGCCACCGCGGACCATCTCGCCGAAGTGCCACCACGTCGGGGCGAACTGTGCCGCGGTGTCGCCGCGCTGGTAGAACCAGCCGGTGATGACGTAGGGGATGGCGGTGTAGACGGCCGTCACCACGATGACGAGGACGGGCCAGATCCACCCGTTGCGGGGTGCCGCCTGCTCGTCCGGGGCCACGGGAGCACGGCGCCGCCCGCCGCCGCGGGTGGCGGTCGGCTCCGGGGTCGTGGTGGTCTCGCTCACGCCTGCTCGCTCCGTTCGGTCGCGCGCCCTTCCTCGAGCGCCTCGTGCTCGCGCCCGAGGACGCTGGTCACCGGGGCGTCGAGGTCGCTGCTCTCCTTGAGCAGGAACAGCGGCCGTTGCTTGGTCTCGGCGTAGATGCGCCCGAGGTACTCCCCGATCACGCCGAGGACGATCAGCTGGACGCCGCCGAGGGCGGTGACCGCACAGATCGTGGTGACGTAGCCGGGCACGCTGTTGCCGTTGACGATCGCGTCGACGAGCACCCACAGGGCGTAGCCGACGGCGATCATGGTGACGACGATGCCGAGCCAGATCGACATCCGCAGGGGCCGGTAGTTGAACGACACCACCCCGTCGATGCCGTAGTTGAACAGGCTGCGCAGGCTCCACTTGGTGGCGCCGGCCTCGCGGGAGACGTTCTCGTAGTCGACGACCGCGGTGGGGAAGCCGATCCAGGCGAAGAGGCCCTTGGAGAACCGGTTGGTCTCCCCCAGGGTCAGCAGCGCGCGGACCGCGCGTCGGTCGAGCACCCGGAAGTCGCCGACGCCGTCCTCGAGCTCGACCTCGACGAGCCGGTTCATCATCTTGTAGTAGAGCCGCGACAGGGCCGTGCGCACGACCGGGTCGTCGGTGCGGGTGCGGCGGGCCACGACCTGGGAGTACTCGCCGGTCTCCAGCAGCGGCAGCATCTGCGCCAGCAGGGTCGGCGGGTGCTGGAGGTCGGCGTCCATGATCGCGACCTTGTCGCCGCGGGCGTGGCTGAGCCCGGCCAGCATCGCCGACTCCTTGCCGAAGTTGCGGCTCAGCGAGAGGTAGCGGAAGCGCGGGTGCGCGGCGTGCACCTCGCGCAGCATCGGCAGCGTGCGGTCTCGGCTGCCGTCGTCGACGAGGATCACCTCGAAGTGCGGCGTCAGCGCGGAGAGCTCCTCGGTGAGGACCTCCACCAGGCGCGGCAGCGACTCCTCCTCGTTGAAGCAGGGCACCACGACGGACAGCTCGATCGGCATGGCCGTCATGCTCCCATCCCCTGACGGTCCAGCACGCCGGCGACGTCACGCTCGAGCGCGTCGACGAGACGGGCCAGCGGCACCTGGAGCGCACTATTTTCACGGACCGCGACCTCGAGGGAGTCGACCGACTCCTCGAGACCGGCCAGCTCGTCCAGGCCGGTGGCGGTGGCGACCTTGCCCTGCACCCGTCGGCGTACGCCGCTGCCGAGCCGCTCGAGGCGGCGCTCCGAACGGCTCACAGCGACCGGCTCCGGTAGGTCCGCAGGGCCGACATGGTGATCTCCTCGTCCTGCTGCGCGGCAGGCAGCAGCAGCTGCGCGACGACGTCGGACAGCGTCGCGACGCGCAGGTGCAGCGCGCGGGAGGCCTCCACCTCCGCCTCGAGCTCGGCGATCCGCTTCTCGAGCCGGGCGACACGGCGGTCGCGCACCGGCGAGGCCAGCCGGGACAGCGAGCCCCGGACGGCGACCTTGACCGGGTTGGCCGGCTCGTCGGCACCCCCGGACGGGGCAGGCGTGCGTACGTCGGCGCCCGCCTCGCGGGCCCACACCAGCAGGTCGGCGAGGGCCAGCGCGGCCGACTCGGCGACCTCGCCGTCGGTCACCTCGCTGGGAAGCCGGCCCCCGGCAGGAGCGGGACGGAGGTCCTCGAGGTCACCGTGGACCTGGTAGCCCGCCTCGTGGATCGCGGCGATCGCGGCATCGGCCTGCGCGGCAGCCTCGTCGGCCTGGGCGGGCGTGAGACCGATCGGCTCGCGGCCGATCGGGGCGAGGACGGTGTGCGCGAGCAGGTCGCGCATCCACAGCGACTTCTGGCGACCGCCCTTGATCCGGCCGTCGATGGAGCCGTTGACCCGGCGCAGCAGCTCGGCCTCGACGACGCCGAGGGACTCGTTGGCCCGGTCGACGCCGAGGTCGAGGTCGTCGACGTCGGACAGCCCGGTCGCGCTCGCGAAGCGGTGCCACAGCTCGTCGGCCCCGGCGGACCGCGCCGGGACGGTCACGACGTGCGCCTGCGAGGCGGGCAGGTCGGCGCCCCAGCGGGCGGCGACGTTGGCCGGCTGCATGGTGCGCCAGCCCCACTCGCTGTCCACGGAGGACTCCTGCGGCGGCGACCAGGCGTCGAGCGTCCGGGTGATCCCGAACTTCAGCTGTTCCTGCCACGAGGAGGCGATGGCCTTGCCGAGGTCGCGCGCGGAGACGACGACGTGCACCTCGATCCCGTCGAGCCGCCCGAGCGCGGTGCGCACCTGCTCAGCCGAGGCGTTGGCGAACAGCTCGTAGCTCATGATCGCGGTGTCGCCCTGCCACTCGCGCACCTGCTCGGTGACGCGGTCCCAGGCGTCGGCCGCGGCGGCGGGGAGGTCGGCCAGCCGCTGGTCGCCGCGCACCGCCATGGCGGCGTGGATGAGCTCCAGGCGCGGGCCGACCACCAGCACGCCCGCCTTCGCCAGCGCGGCCTGGTTGTGGTCCAGCACCTGCTGGATGAAGGTGGTGCCCGACTTGGGCCCACCCACGTGGAGATACACGACCTGCGTCATCGCTGCGTCCGACCCTCCGTCTTCCCGGGATACTCCACCATCATCCGCCAGCGCGCCGGGCTGCCCGACCGGCTGGCCCGTGAGGCCGCGGCCAGCCCCTCGCGGTGCACCACGCGACCACCGCTCGCGACGACGTCCGCGGCCACGTCGTGGGGGTCGACCGGCCACAGGCGCGGCGACCCGGTGCGCTCCTGCGCGGCGCGGCACTCCTGCGGCGTACGGCTCATCCCCTCGACGTAGACCCGGCCGCCCTCGGCGAGCGCCATCGCGGCGAAGCGCCACACCAGTGCACGCGAGCGCGGCGGCACCGCCTCTAGCACGCGGCGCACGGTGAGCACCTTGCGGCCCTTCTGCCGGGCGGCGAGCGCGCCCACGGTGAGCACGTCGCGCTCGTCGAGCAGGTTGACCACCCGGCGGCCGACCTCGGGCGGCAGGCCGATCTCCTTGCCGCCGAGCGCGTGCTTGCCGGGGTGGGCGTAGTCGTAGCCGATCGCCTTGGCGCCGGAGCGGTGGTAGAGCCGCAGGTCGGCCGAGGAGCCGGACCCGACGTCGAGGACGCGCAGGTCCTCGTCGATCCCGCCGTCGGCCGCCAGCCGGTCGACGACCCAGTGGGCGAAGGGGCTCGGCCGCGCGCCGGCGGCGCCGACCTGGCCGTTGAACTGGGTCCAGTCGCGCCGGTTGGTCATGACCGAGCTGAACCAGCCGTCGAACCGGTCGAGGACCTCGCGCGACGGCAGGTGGCGGAAGGACGGGTCGGGCACCTTCCAGCTCGGGCCGTACGACACCGTGAGCATCCGGTCGGGGTCGGCCGGCGCGGGCATCTCACGGCCCTCGAACTCGAGCGCACGCAGCGGCAGGATCGCCGACCGGGGCACCCGCTCGCGCACGGTGGCGGTCTCGTGGAGCAGGTCGCCGACGTAGAAGCAGGTGTAGATGTCGATGCCGTCCTCGCCCCCGTCGGGGGCGTCGTAGACGACGGTGATGAAGCTCGCCGTCTTGTGCTTGACCGAGATCCCCGCGTCGACCAGGGCCCGGGCGACGTCCCAGATCTCGACCGCCATCTCGGCGGGGGTCTCCTTCTCGGAGAGGAAGCAGAGGTCGATGTCGCTGTCGTGGCCGATCACCTTGCCGGAGCGGGCGGCGCCCAGCAGCGTGCCGAAGGAGATCCACCCCTCCAGCCCGCACGAGTCGCGCATGACGGCGAGCACGCGCTCGGCCATGGCGGTCATCGCCTCGACCGCTCCCCCTTCGCGGCGGGTCTCGAAGATCCGCTGGGTCAGGCCCCACTTGTCGATGATGACCGGGTTGCCGAAGCGGTCGACCAGCTCGACGCGACCCTCGCCGGAGCCGAAGGTCACCTCCTGGCGGAAGACCTCGGTGTCGTCGACGGTGACACTGATCAGCGACACGCCGTCGAGGCGTGCCTGGAGCCGCTTGGGCCACGGCACCGAGACCGGCTCGGGGCCGTCCTCCACCGCGACCGACCAGCCGCGCCAGCCGTCGAAGTGGACGTCGAGGGAGCCGTCGAAACCGCGCTCGAGGTGGAGTCCGTCGTCGTCGACGCGCTGCACGCTCGCCTTCACCACGACTCCTCCCTGCTACCGCCCTGCCCAGCTGCCCGCCCCGGTGGTGCGGAGTGCGGGCAGCCGGGACACTACTGCACGGTGAAGCGCGAGGAGACCACCGCGTGGTCGGTCGTGCGCCGCACCTGCGCGCCCTGGTTGACCTCGGTGTTGTCGAAGGTCCCGCCCTTGCCGAAGATCCAGTCCACGCGCATGGCCTTGGGCGGCTGGCACTTGTTGCCGCCCGTCTGGCCGCCGACCGCGGCGTTCATCTGCGTCGGGCACGCGATGCGGCGGAACGCCTTCACGTGCTCGTTGAGGTCGCCGGTCACCAGGATCGGCAGGCCGTCGCCGCCGAGCTGCTTGACGACCTGCTTGATCGTCTCCATGCCCTTGTCGCGGTCGTCCTGCATCTTGCCGGGCGAGAGGTGGGCGTTGACCCAGTAGACCTCGCGGCCTGTCGAGCGGTTCTTGAGCCGCACCAGCGCCTGCGGGCGCGAGGACTTCATGAACGGCATCTGGACGGTGGTGCCCCAGACGTAGGACCACTCGGAGTCCTTCCACATCACCGACTGCGGCGCCGCGTCGTAGCCCATCGAGATCCCCGGGTAGAGCGTGAAGTCACCGTTGGTGGCCACGTCGAGCGAGGTGATCTGGTCGGGCTGCGGCTCCGAGAGGCCGACGAGGGTCGAGCCGCGCTGGTTGATCAGGTTCTTGGCCCACTCGGCGCGGACCCGGCCGGGTGCGAAGTTGGGGCGGGCACCGCCCGGAGCCGTGTGCTGGCTGCCGAGCAGGTTGAAGGTCATCACCTCGACGGCCATGGCGCCGCGCCTGGAGCCGCTCCTGGCCTTCGCGGAGACGTTCGGGCGGGTCGCGATCGCCTTCTTCACGACCTTGCTCGGGCCCCACTTCTTCATCTGCTGCGTGCTGACTGCGGGAGCCGGGCCCCAGGTGGCGGCCGCGGCCGGCATCGAGGACTGGGTGATGGTGCCGTTGCCGAGCTGGCCGACGTCGTTGGCGCCCCAGCAGCCGGCGCCCTCGGCGCACAGGTGCAGCCAGCCGCCGGTGATCTTGCCGGAGGCGACCAGGCCGGCCGCGACGGGCGTGGCCGAGCCGCCGCCGCTGGCGGCGGGGCCGAGCTGGCCGTAGCGGTTGTCGCCCCAGCACAGGACCTGGCCGTCGGTGCGCACCGCGCACGAGGCGGTCACGGCCGTGCCGACGGAGGTGAAGGAGCCGCTGGCACCGACCTGGACCGGCTTGGCGGAGTTGGTGCGCGTGCCGTCGCCGAGCTCGCCGTTGGAGTTCTCGCCCCAGCACCAGACCTGGCCCGACGGCGTGACGCCGCAGGTGCGGCCCCACGTCGCCGACAGCTGGGAGAACTGGAGGCCGCCGGTGACCACGGTCGGGCGGTTGCGGTTGGTGATGGTGCCGTCGCCGACGGATCCCATCGAGTTCTCGCCCCAGCAGTACGCCGTACCGCTCGAGGTGGTGCCGCAGGAGGTCCAGCCGCCGGCCGTGACCGACGTCCACACCTGGTCGCCCGCGACGCGGACCGGACCGGTGCTGCGGGCACTGTTCGTGCCGCCGCCGAGCTGGCCGCGCTCGTTCTGGCCCCAGCACCACGCGGAGCCGTCGGACATGGTGGCGCAGGCGTGCTGCCACGTGGCCGAGACGTCGCTCCAGGTGGTGCCGGCGCCGACCTGGCGCGGGAGGAGGCTGGTGGCCTTGTCCGCGGCGCCGAGCTGGCCGAAGTTGTTGAGGCCCCAGCACCACAGCGTGCCGTCGAGCTTGACGCCGCAGGTGAAGCTGCCGCCGGTGGAGATCCGGGCCCAGCCGGTGCCGACGACCTGCACGGGGCTCACCCGCAGGGTGGTCGTGCCGTCGCCGAGCTGGCCGAAGTCGTTGCGGCCCTGGCACCAGGCGGTGCCGTCAGGACGTACGGCGCACGAGGACTGGCCGCCGGCCGCGGCGCCGCTGGAGGGCTCGCGGACCAGCACGGTCAGCACGTGGGAGGTCGGGGTAGTGGCCGGCGAGACGCCGGAGAGCGTGTAGGTGAGGGGGTAGCTGCCCGGGGTGTCGAGCTGGCCGGTAAGCACACCGCTCTCGCTCATGCTGAGCCCGACGGGGACGCTGACCGGGGTGAAGCGTGCCGCGGGGGGCGTCGTCGAGCCGCCCGCGACGGCGACCTGGGAGCTGATCGGCGTCTTGACGCCGGCGACGACCTGCTGCGTGGTCGGCACCGGCCAGAGCGCGGCGCGCGCGAACGCCTGCCCGGCCGCCGTACGCATGGCGGAACGGGAGTACTTCGAGCCGTAGGACAGCGACAGCTTGAGCGCCTTGGCCGCCGCGACCTTGCTCGGGTTGCAGATGAGGTCGCCCTTGTGGCACACCGAGACCACGCCGAAGGTGCCGGTGGCCGACGGGACGTCGCCGCGGGACTTCGTGAAGCGGGTCAGGATGCCCTCGGAGTTCTTCGCCGCGCCCGGGTTGCCGAGCGGGCGACCGGCCGACGACTTCCGCACGCGCGCGGGGTCGGACACGGTGACCGCACCGACGACCTTGCCGAGCGCGTCCTTCTTGCCGAGGTCCTGGAGGACCTGGTGGACGACCGCGGCACCCTGGGCGTAGCCGACGAGCATGACCTGCTGGTCGGGGCACGCGTCGAGCTGGGCGTTGACCAGCTTGCGGGTGGCCTTCACGCCGGAGCGGATCGGCTTCTTCCAGCGCTGCAGGCCGGCCTTCGAGACGGCCGAGGCGCCGGCGCCACGCTTGGTGCGCAGGGTGACGACCGCGCCCGGGGTGGAGAGCCGGACCCGCTTGACGGTGACCGAGCGGCCCTGCTTCTTCGCCGCGGACTGGAGCTTGTTGGTGATCGCCGCGACCGCCTGGCCCGGGGTGTCCTTCTTGCCCTGGCCGTTGCCGTCGACGGCCACGACGAGCAGGTTGGCGCACGCCGTGGCCTTCTTCGACGCGGTCGGTGAGGAGGCGGCCGGGGCGGGCTCCGCCTGCGCCGGCGCGTTGCCGGCGAGGAGGAGACCGGCCACCAGGCCGACCGTCGCGATCTGAGCGACCCTCGGTGCGAACCCGGTGACGGGAGACTCCTTGCGGATTCTGCGGGTCAGGGCTCGCAGGGGGGTCATGTCAGTTCTCCTCCTTGATGAGGGCGTAGGGGTCGACGCCGCGCTTCTTCGCGCGCGCCTTCACCAGGTCGTCGTACTGGTCGGTCGCCGCGACGCGGGCCGCGTAGGTGTCGAGCGGCCCGAACGACCCGGGCACGACCCGGCCCGTCGGGGACTGGCCGTTGTTGCCGGGGTGCTCGGGTCCCCAGATGGTCGGGCGGTGGGTGAACATGTAGTCGATCCACTGCATGTAGCGGTTCGTGACCCACTTCTTGCGGACGGTGCCGACCACCTCGTCGCTGGCCAGGGCCACCGACGTCCAGTTGGCCGAGCCGTTGAAGGTGATCTTGGCGGCCGGGTCTCCCCCGAAGTTGCCGCTGATGGCCATGGTCTTCATGTGGACGTAGCGGTCGTAGAGACCGTCCTCGTCCGCGTCGTAGGCCAGGTGGGTCAGCGGGACCTTGGCGGCGCGCATGATCCGCAGGACCTCACCGCCGAACATCGCGTAGACGAGGCGGATGTTGCAGCCCTGCCGCTGCAGCTGGGCGATCTTGCGCGCCAGGGCCAGGCCGCGGTCGCCGTACATCGACGTCTGCGCGATGCGGATCCGGGTGGTGCCGCTGGCGTTGGTCGTGGCGCCCTTGCACGAGACCTGGTTGAGCGCGTCCATGATCGGGTCCGCCACGGGGACGTTCTTGCCGACGTAGGGGTAGAAGCCGTTGAAGATCACGCCGTCGTCGTAGCCGACGTAGGCGTTCTTGATCGGCTTGTCCTGCGTCATCTCCTGGAAGACGTCGAGGAAGGCCTTGTAGCGCGGCTCGTCGTTCTTGATGGTGAACAGGTCGTTCCACTGGATGGTGGCGCCGAGCTCGGTTGCGTTGTAGGAGCCGAACATCGTGACGAAGGGGACGGTCTTGACGACGGCGTCCTTGCCCTTGCCCTTCTTGACCTTCACCTTGTTGAAGAGGAAGAACTTCGAGTGCGGGATGCCGTGCTTGCCGCGGCAGGAGCCGATGCAGCGGCGCAGGAAGCTCTTCTGGGTCTTCGAGCGGGCCTTGTTGCCGACCTTGAGGGCGGCGGCGAGGCGCGCGGCGTCCCGGTTCGGGTTGTTGGGGTTCCAGTTGGCGCGGTCCATGACGACCTGCACGCTCACCTTGCGCTGGTGCGCACGGATGAGGGAGTTCGTGATCGCGGCACTGCGCACGTTCCACGCCGAGATGCGGATCTTGCCGCCGCGCGGGACCGAGTCGACCGTCTTGTTCACCTGCATGATCAGCCGGCGCACTGCGTCCTGGCTGCCGTAGGGGTTGTTGAAGGCCGGGCCGGCCTTCGGGACGTACTTCTCGGGCGTCCCGCGCTTCGGCTTCGCCTGGGCAGGCGCCCCGACGAGCGTCACCGCGACCAGGGCGGTGGCGACGAGGATGATCATCTTGCGCACAGCTGTTTCCCCACTGATTCGTGTGAGTCCCCAGGAGAGCGACGTGCGGCCACTTGCGCGCACGCGACATCGATCCCCGTGACGAACGATTGCTGACTCTATCTCAATTTTCACATCAGTCACATCAGCACCAGTGGTACGGCGGTGCGGAGCGACTGCGGTCGTGGTGGTGACGACGTGCTGGCCCGGGTGTGTGACGCGGGTCAGGCACCGCAGGTTGTCAGGATCTGCTGGAACTTCCTGTCGCGCGCGAGGGGGACCCGTGACTCGGTGATCACTTCACCCTTGGCGGCGTAGAAGTTGCGCTGGTAGGTGACCAGGCGCTGGCCCGACGAGCAGTGGTAGACCATCGCCTGGACCCACTTGTCCTTGTCGGCGTCCTGGCAGCCGTTGTAGTTCGCCGGGAGCGTGGCGCCGGCGACCCACACCTCCGCGCAGGCCGGCCCGGCCGGCTCCGTCGGGGTCTCGCTCGGCTCGTCGGTGGGCGACTCGGTGGGCGACTCGGTGGACGACTCCGTCGGGGTCGAGCTGGTCTCCCCCGCGGACGGGTCGTCGGCGGAGCCGCTGTCGTCCGACCCGCACGCCGCGAGGCCGAGGCCCGCGACGAGCGTCAGGGCCGCGGCGGCCCACTGGTTCCTCGAGATCGTGCGTGTCATGGCGTGTCCCCCGGGCTCGTGACGCTGACGTCTGCGTGGATCATGTAGTGGTCGCTGATCCTCGCCAGAGTAGCCCCGTCCTGGACGTAGCCGGAGAAGCTGACGCCGTTGCCGCCGCCGCCCATGATCCAGTCCACCCGCAGGGGCGGGGGCGGGAGGGTGCACCCGGCACCGCCGCCGTTGGCGGCGAGGAAACCGGTGGCGTTGCAGACGTTGTAGAAGAACTTGGTGTGCTCGTTGACGTCGCCGCCGATGATCACCGGGTCGCCGGTCTGGGCCATCAGGCTCTTCATCAGGTTGATCGCGATCGCGGTGCCGGCGTCGCGCTCGCCCTGGAGCCGGCCGGCCGAGGTGTGGATCGAGATGACGTAGAACTCCGCGCCGGTGCCGAGGTCCTTGAGCCGCACCCAGGGCATCGGGATGGCCTGGCTGGCGAAGGTGAAGGTGACCGAGCCGCCGTCGACCATCTCGAACTGCGAGGCGCGCCAGGCGATCTGGAGGCGCTGGCCGTTGCTGCCGAGCGACTGCTGGGGCCAGATGGAGTATCCGGCCAGCCGGCTGTTGAGCACCGCGAGCTGGTCGTCCTGGACCTCGGACATCGTGATCACGTCGATGCCGCGGCTCATCACCAGGCCGGCCGCCATCGCCGCCCGGTCGGTGCCGGGTCCGTAGCCACCGGGGCCCGCGGTGTGCTGGCTGCCGAGGATGTTGAGGGCGCCCACCCGGAAGCTGGAGGTCTTCTCCATCGCGGCGATGCGGGCCAGGCGGCGCATGCGCTTGGCCTTCTCCTTGGCCTTGCGTGCGGCGATCCTGGCCTGGCGGTGCCGCTCCTGCACGACCGCGACCCCGTGCCGTGCCGCGGAGTTGTCCAGGGGCCGCGCCTTGCGGGCCTTCAGGCCGCGACCGGCGTCACGTCGGTCGCTGCGCGAGACGCCCGGCGTGTGCGTCGCGGCGACCTCCTGCGCGGCGGCGCTCGTCGGCTGGTCGACCGTGCCGGACTGGTCGTCGCCGGGCAGCAGGACCATCGAGACCACCATCACGGCCGTCACCACGCACGCCGGCAGCAGCAACCGCCACGACGACCACGCGGTCCGGGACGACCGGGCGGGACTGTCCGCCCGTCGGCTGGGGGCGCGGTGCGAGGGCACGGGGAATGGGATCCTTCGACGTCGGGCGCGAGTCACCGTCCGGGCGAGACGGGGCGCGAGGGGGCGAGGTGGGGGCCGATCGAGGGTAACTCATCTGCTCGCCGCGCTCACCTCTTCGCGCAGACGCCCCGGAATCCACCGGCAGCCGCCCGGGGAGCCCCCGGTGGGACCGGAGCACGGACCGCTACCGTTGCGCGGGTGAGCACCACCCCGACCCGCGTCTTCGTGGCCCGGCTCGTCGGGCTGCCGATCTTCGACCCCCAGGGCGACCAGGTGGCCAAGGTCCGCGACCTCGTGGTCGCGATCCGCACCGAGACGAGCCAGCCGCGTGTCCTCGGCATGGTCGCCGAGGTCTTCGGGCGCAGGCGGATCTTCGTCCCGATGACCCGGATCACCGCGATCGACAGCGGGCAGGTCCACACGACCGGGCTGCTCAACATGCGCCGGTTCCAGCAGCGCGGCACCGAGACGCTGGTGATGGGCCAGATGCTCGACCGCACGGTCACCATCAAGGACTCCGCCAAGGACGCCGGCATCACCGGCCTGGTCTTCGACGTCGCGATGGAGCAGGCCCGCAACCGCGACTGGGTGATCTCGCGCGTCGCCGTGCAGGAGCCGAGCAAGGGGTTCCGGCGACGCGGGCAGACCCACGTCGCCGAGTGGCGCGACGTCACCGGCCTCACCGCGGCCGAGCCCGCACAGGGCGCGACCCACCTGATCGCCGCCCTCCACGACATGCGCCCCGCCGACGCGGCCAACATGATCCACGAGCTCCCGCCCGAGCGGCGTACGGCCGTGGTGGCGGCCCTCGACGACGAGCGGCTCGCCGACGTGCTGGAGGAGCTGCCCGAGGAGGACCAGGTCGAGATCCTCGAGCACCTCGACTCCGAGCGCGCCGCCGACGTGCTGGAGGAGATGTCGGCCGACGACGCCGCCGACCTCATCGCCGACCTCAACCCCGAGACCGCCGCGACGCTGCTCGGGCTGATGGAGCCCGACGAGGCCGAGGACGTCCGGCGCCTGATGTCCTACGAGGACAACACCGCGGGCGCGATGATGACGCCCGAGCCGGTGATCCTCTCCCCCGACGCCACCATCGCCGACGCGCTCGCCCACGTGCGCAACCCCGAGCTCACGCCGTCGCTCGCGGCGCTCGTCTACGTCTGCCGCCAGCCCCTGGAGACGCCCACCGGTCGCCTCCTCGGGGCAGCGCACATCCAGCGGCTGCTGCGTGAGCCGCCCTCGACCCTGGTCGCCGCAGCGCTCGACGACTCGATGGACCCCCTGCGCCCGGACGCCACGATGGACGAGGTCGCCGCGCACCTGGCGACCTACAACCTGGTCGCCGCGCCCGTCGTGGACGACGAGGGGCGGCTGCTCGGGGCGGTGACCGTCGACGACCTGCTCGACCACATGCTGCCCGAGGGCTGGCGTGACCGCGCGCCCCGCCCGGGGCGGATCAACGGCGGCCCGACCGCGGGGAGGGCCGGATGAGCGACACCCGCCGCACGCGCCTCGACACCCCGCGCGAGACCCGTCGCCAGATCGTCCGAAGGCCGGCGGTCGACGCCGACACGTTCGGCGTCTTCGCCGAGTCGTTCGCCCGCTACATGGGCACCGCGAAGTTCCTCCTCTGGATGACGGCGTTCGTCGCGGCGTGGATCGTGTGGAACGTGCTCGCCCCGTCGAGCCTGCGCTTCGACGAGTTCCCCTTCATCTTCCTCACGCTGATGCTGAGCCTCCAGGCGTCGTACGCCGCCCCGCTGATCCTGCTCGCGCAGAACCGGCAGGAGCAGCGCGACAAGGTCGTCGCCGAGCAGGACCGGCAGGCCAACGCCCGGGCCCACGCCGACATGGAGTTCCTCGCCCGGGAGGTCGCCTCCCTGCGGATGGCCGTCGGCGAGGTCGCCACCCGTGACTTCCTCCGCTCCGAGCTGCGCGGCCTGCTCGGCGACATCGAGGACCTCTCGCGGCCGACGCCACCCGACGACGGCCAGGAGCTGCCGGACCAGGTTTCTCGGCCGGGGACCTGACGTCGCGGGTCGGCTCGTAGACTCGGGCATCATGAGCACCCCCACGCAGCAGCAGGTGATGGACGCACTGGCGACCGTCAACGACCCGGAGATCAAGCGTCCGATCACGGAGCTGGGGATGGTCGACTCGGTCGAGGTCGCCGACGACGGGAGCGTCGCGGTCCACGTGCTGCTCACGGTGGCCGGTTGCCCGCTCAAGGACACGATCAACCGTGACGTCACGGCCGCCGTGACGAAGGTCCCCGGCGTGGCCTCGGTCGACCTGTCCCTCGGCGTGATGAGCGCCGAGCAGCGCGCGGGGCTCAAGGAGATCCTCAGCGACGGCCGCGCCCAGCGCGAGATCCCCTTCGCCCAGCCCGGCTCGCTCACCAAGGTCTACGCGATCGCCAGTGGCAAGGGAGGTGTGGGCAAGTCGTCGGTGACGGTCAACCTCGCCCTGTCCCTGGCCAAGCAGGGCCTCCGGGTCGGCATCGTCGACGCCGACATCTACGGCCACTCGGTCCCCGCGATGCTCGGCATCGCCGACACCCGACCGACCCAGGTCGACGACCTGATCATGCCGGTCCCGACGCCCAGCGGCGTGTCGGTGATCTCCATCGGGATGCTCAAGCCCCGCCGCGACCAGGTGGTCGCGTGGCGCGGGCCGATGCTCGACCGGGCGCTCGTGCAGATGCTCGCCGACGTCTACTGGGGCGACCTCGACGCCCTCCTGCTCGACCTCCCGCCGGGCACCGGCGACGTCGCGATCTCGCTCGGCCAGCACCTGCCCAGCGCTGAGGTCATCGTGGTGACCACGCCGCAGGAGGCGGCCGCCGAGGTCGCCGAGCGTGCCGGCACGATGGCCTCGATGATGCACCAGCGCGTCATCGGCGTCGTCGAGAACATGAGCTACCTCCCCTGCCCCCACTGCCCGCCGGAGGACGACCACCGCCTCGAGGTGTTCGGCAGCGGCGGCGGCACGCGCGTGGCGCAGACGCTCTCCGAGCGGTTCGGGTACGACGTCCCGGTGCTGGCGCGGGTGCCCCTCGACATCTCGATGCGCGAGGGCGGCGACGTCGGCAAGCCCATCGTCGAGGCCGACCCGACCGCGCCTGCGGCCCGCGAGCTCACCAGGATCGCGACGACCCTGTCCGGACGCGGCCGAGGACTCGCCGGCATGCAGCTGGGCCTGACGCCCTCGAACAAGTTCTAGCCAGTAGGTTCTGACGCATGTTCGACATCGGGTTCATGGAGATCGCGGTGGTCGCGCTCGTCGCGATCGTCGTGCTCGGCCCCGACAAGCTGCCCGACCTGGCGCGCCAGGCGGCCCAGCTGCTCCACCGCGCGCGGGGCCTGGCCCACAACGCCCGTGACGAGCTGCGCAGCGAGCTCGGCCCGGAGTACTCCGACCTCCAGCTCCGCGACCTCGACCCGCGCACCATCGTGCGCAAGCACATCACCGAGGCGATGGCCGAGGTCGACCGCGAGCAGGCGGAGAAGGCCGAGAAGGAGCGACTCCCCGAGGGACAGCTCCCGCCCTACGACGTCGAGGCCACCTGAGCCTGCGCCACCCGGTCGCGCGGCTAGGCGTCGCGCCGCTGCACCGCCACGAGGGCGTCGTACGGCACCAGGAAGGCGGCGCCCGCAGCGTCACGGCACTCCGCGAAGTCGGCCCCGACCCGGACGACGTACGCCTCGTGGCGCGCACCGTCGAGCAGGTGCACCAGGCACCGGTCCCCGGCGTCGGCGATCCGCCGCAGCGCCGAGCGCAGGCCCAGGCGGTCGACGGGTGACCACGCGACGTCGGGGACCGAGCGCTCGCTCACGCCGCGCACCCCGGCCACGGCCCGCAGCGGCACCACCCAGTCCTGCCCCCGGCCGCTGAGCAGGAACCACCCCTCGCCGACGCGTGCGAGCCGGCCCTCCAGCCGACCCACGTGCGGCAGGTCGACCACGACGCTCGCACCCCGTGACGCCATCAGCCGGCTCGCGAGGGTGATCGCGGCGTACTCCGAGCGCGCCCGGTCGGCGAGCTCGGCCTCGCGCTCCTCCTCCCAGGCGGCCGACGCCTGACCCTCGAGGTCGTCGAACAGCGCGAACAGCTCGTGCTCCCAGGACATGCGACGACCCTAGGCGGTCGCGGCTGTGGAGAGACCTTTGACAACGATTCCGAACGTTCGTTGAATGATGCAAACACACGCAAACGAAAGGTTCGGCACGTGTCTCGGGGCTGCATCGACATCTGGCGACCGCTCGCGGTCTGGCTCTCCGCCACGAGCGCGCTCCTTGGCGCGGCGGCGGTCACGCCTGGCGCCTGGGACGCCGCCGCCTCCTCGTCCACGACCGTGGCCGACCTCGTCGTCGCCGCGTGCGCCACGGCTCTCACGGGTGCGCTGGGCTGGCTGTGGCTGGTCACGACGGTCACCGTCGTCGAGCTGCTCGCCGGACGGGTGCGGCGCGACGGCGGCGCGACCCGCCGGCTGGTGCTGGCGGCGTGCGGTGCCGCCGTGGTCGCCGGCACGAGCGTCCCGGCCGTCGCCGCCGGCGGTGACACCGCCGGGTCCGAGCTGCTCGCCGGCCTGCCGCTGCCCGAGCGGGCGGTCGCCCGCGCCGACCGCCCCCGGCGCGACCCGGCACCCGCGGCGGCGCGACCGGCCGGCCTCGTGGCCGAGCGCTACGTCGTCCGCCCGGGGGACTCCCTCTGGACGGTCGCGCAGGCGCATCCCGGGGGCGGCTCCGACACCGACCGGAGGTGGCGCGAGATCTGGCGGGCCAACCGCGACGTCGTCGGTGACGACCCCGACCTCATCCTCCCCGGCCAGGCCCTGCGCCTGCCCGGACCGGCCCACACCGACGACCACACCGACGACCACACCGACGACCACGACGACACGGACGGAGCGCGACGATGACGACAGCCCACAGGTCACCCGCGGAGGTCGTCCTCCTGAGGCCGCAGACGCCGGTGGCGAGCGTCCAGGGCTCCCTGGCCCTCGACCTCACCCCGCGCACGTCACCCCCGCGCCCCCGCCCGCGACTCGCGCACACCAACGACCTGGTGGTCACCGGCGGAGCCGACCGCCGACAGGTCGACGCGATCATCGCGCGCTACCTCGCCGCCGTCGTCGAGATCGCCGCCGGCGACCGACCGGTGAGCCAGGTGCTGCGCCACTCCGTGCCGGAGGTGTACGACGACCTCGCCCGGCGCGCCCGCACGGTGCGGGCGGCGGCCGGGGCCCCGTCGGCGCCCGGCGGGCCGGGAGGCGGCCCGAACCCGGCGCGCCCGGTGATCCTCAGCGTGCGCACCGCCCTGATCCGCGACGACGCGGCCGAGGCCAGCGCCCACGTGCGCTACGGCCGTCGCTCGCGAGCGGTCGCCGCACGCTTCGAGGTCGTGCGGGACCGCTGGCAGTGCGTCGCGATCGCGTTCGGGTGAACGCGACGCCCGAGGTCGGTCAGCCGCCCATGGTGGCGCGGCCGGTGGCCCCGCCGGGGGCGCCGTGGCAGCGCTTGAACTTCTGGCCCGAGCCGCAGGGGCACAGCGAGTTGCGACCGACTCCGGCGAACTCGTCGTCCTCGCCGGCCGCCGCCGCCGTCACCTCGGCGTCGCCGTCCTCGGACGGCGCACTGTAGGAGAGGTTCTGCGGGCGCTTGGGCTTGTCGAGGCCCTTGGCACGGATCGTCGGCGTGTGCGGCTGCTGCTCGGCCGAACCGTCGGCACCATTCGCGCCGTTGGTGGCGCCCGGTGCGTGCGCGGCTGCCTGGGCGAAGTCGATCTGCGGCGTGGCCACCGAGATGGTCGGCGCGGGAGCCTGCTCCTCCTCGTCCACCTCCACCTGGAGGTTGAACAGGAAGCCGACCGACTCCTCCTTGATGCCGTCCATCATGGCGGCGAACATGTCGAAGCCCTCGCGCTGGTACTCCACGAGCGGGTCGCGCTGGGAGTAGGCGCGCAGGTAGATGCCCTCGCGGAGGTAGTCCATCTCGTAGAGGTGCTCGCGCCACTTGCGGTCGAGGACCGACAGGACCACGCGGCGCTCGAGCTCGCGCTGGACCTCGTCGCCCATCTCGTCCTCGCGGCGGTCGTAGGCGGCCTGGATGTCCTTCTGGAGGTCCTCGATGAGGGCCTCGCGGGTGAGGCCGTCGACCCCGCCGGCGGCCTTGAGGACGCCGTCCTTGGTCAGGCCGACCGGGTAGAGCTGGCCGAGGCCGGTGAAGAGGCCGTCGAGGTCCCAGTCCTCCGCGTAGCCCTCGGTCGCGCCGGTGACGTAGCCGGTGATCACGTCGTCGATGAAGCCGCGGATCTGCTCGCCGAGGTCGGCACCCTCGAGCACGCGACGGCGCTCGGCGTAGATGACCTCGCGCTGGCGGCTCATCACGTCGTCGTACTTGAGGACGTTCTTGCGGGACTCGAAGTTCTGCGACTCGATGTTGGCCTGGGCGCCGGCGATGGCGTTGCTGACGCGCTTGGCGTCGATCGGCACGTCGTCGGGGACCTTGAGGACCGTCAGGATCCGGTCGACCCACTCGGACTTGAACAGCCGCATCATCTCGTCCTCGAGCGAGAGGTAGAACCGGGACTCGCCCGGGTCTCCCTGGCGCCCGGAGCGACCGCGCAGCTGGTTGTCGATGCGGCGCGACTCGTGGCGCTCGGTGCCGACGACGTAGAGACCGCCGAGCTCGCGCACCTCGTCGTGCTCGCTGGCGACCTGGGCCTTGATCCGCTCGACCATCGCGGGCCACGCCTCGTCATAGGCCTCGGGCTCCTCGACGGGGTCGAGGCCCTGCTTGCGCAGCTCCTGGTCGGCGAGGAAGTCGACCGAGCCGCCGAGCATGATGTCGGTGCCTCGACCGGCCATGTTGGTGGCGACGGTGACCGAGCCCTTGTGGCCGGCCAGCGCGACGACCTTGGCCTCGTCGGCGTGCTGCTTGGCGTTGAGGACCGTGTGCGGGATGCCGCGCTTCTTGAGCAGGTTGGCGAGGTACTCGGACTTCTCGACCGACACGGTGCCGATCAGGACCGGCTGGCCCTTCTCGTGACGCTCGGCGATGTCGTCGGCGACGGCCTCGTACTTCGCCTCCTCGGTGCGGTAGACGAGGTCGACGTTGTCGACGCGCTGCATCGGGCGGTTCGTCGGGATCGGCGTCACGCCGAGCTTGTAGATCTTGTCGAACTCCGAGGCCTCGGTCATGGCCGTACCGGTCATGCCGGAGAGCTTGTCGTAGAGGCGGAAGTAGTTCTGCAGCGTGATCGTGGCGAGGGTCTGGTACTCCTCGCGGACCGTCACGTTCTCCTTGGCCTCGATGGCCTGGTGCAGGCCGTCGTTGTAGCGGCGCCCGGCGAGGATGCGGCCGGTGTGCTCGTCGACGATGAGCACCTCGCCGTCCATGACGACGTACTCCTTGTCGTTGCGGAACAGCTCCTTGGCCTTGATGGAGTTGTTCAGGAACGAGATGAGCGGGGTGTTGACCGAGTCGTAGAGGTTGTCGATCCCGAGGTGGTCCTCGACCTTGGTGATGCCGGGCTCGAGCACCGAGATGGTGCGCTTCTTCTCGTCGACCTCGTAGTCGGTGTCCTTCACGAGCTTCTTGGTCAGCTTCGCGAACTCGGCGTACCACTTGACCTCGTCCTGCGTCGGACCGCTGATGATCAGCGGGGTCCGGGCCTCGTCGATGAGGATCGAGTCGACCTCGTCGACGATGGCGAAGTTGTGGCCGCGCTGCACGCACTCCTCGACGGAGTCGGCCATGTTGTCGCGGAGGTAGTCGAAGCCGAGCTCGTTGTTGGTGCCGTAGGTGATGTCGCAGGCGTAGGCCTCGCGGCGCTCGGCCGGGCGCATCGACGGCAGGATCACGCCGGTGGTGAGGCCGAGGAAGTGGTGCACGCGGCCCATCTGCTCGGACTGGAACTTCGCGAGGTAGTCGTTGACGGTGACGACGTGCACGCCCTTGCCCTCGAGGGCGTTGAGGTAGGCCGGCAGCACCGCGACGAGGGTCTTGCCCTCACCGGTCTTCATCTCGGCGATGTTGCCGAGGTGGAGCGAGGCGCCGCCCATGACCTGGACGTCGAAGGGGCGCATGCCGAGCACGCGCTTGCTCGCCTCGCGGACGGTGGCGAAGGCCTCCGGCATGATGTCGTCGAGGGTCTCCCCCGCGGCGAGCCGCTCGCGGAACTCGTCGGTCATCGCGCGGAGCTCGTCGTCGCTCATCTTGACGAAGTCGTCCTCGATGGCGTTCACGGCCTTGGAGATGGCGTCGAGCTCACGCAGGATCTTGCCCTCGCCGATGCGGAGCAGCTTGTCGATGATGGCAGGCACGAGTGGTAACTGTACCTACCGCCCCAACGCCTGACCCAATGCCTGCACCAGATCGCCGTGCGCGCCCACGACGACGTCGTCCAGGCCGAGCCAGCCCGCCAGTCGCCACAGCTCGGCGGCGAGCTCCTCGGCGGTCTCCGGGGGCGCTCCCGCCTCGACGAAGGCGCCCGGCACGAGCAGCACGCCGCGGGCGCGGTCGGCCTTGAGGTCGACCCGGGCGACGAGCCGGTCGCCGAGCAGGAACGGCAGCACGTAGTAGCCGTGGAGGCGCTTCTCGGCCGGGACGTAGATCTCGATGCGGTAGAAGAAGTCGAACAGCGCCTCGGCCCGGGCGCGCTCCCACACGACCGGGTCGAACGGGCTGAGCAGGGTGCGTGCGCCGACCCGGCGCGGCAGGCGGGCGTCGCGGTGCAGGTACGCCTGGCGCTTCCACCCCTGCACCGTGACCGGCACCAGCTCGCCGGCCTCGACCAGCTCCTCGATCGCCACCTTGGCGCTCGCCCTCCCCGGGGCGGGCTGCAGGCGGAGCCGGTAGTAGTCGGCGAGGTCGGGCCCGCTCCCGACGCCGTGGGAGCGGGCGGCACGGCGTACGAGCTCGGTGACCGCCTCCTGAGGTGTCGGCGTCGGCGCCGCGAGCACGGCGGCCGGCAGCACCCGCTCGGGCAGGTCGTAGAGGACCTCGAACTGGCTCGTGCGCCCGGCGATGGCGACGTCCCCGACGAGGTAGAGGTAGTCGAGGACCTTGCGCGCCTCGGACCAGTTCCAGCCCCAGTGCTCCCTGGTGCGCGGTCCGGTGCTGAGCTCGTCCTCCAGGTCGCGCGCGGTGACGGGGCCGCGGTCGCGGACGGCGTCGAGGACGCGCGGCTCGAGGCCGGCGTCGGCGGTGAACCCCCACTTGCCGCGCTCGGAGCGGTAGTGGTCCATCCGGTGCTGCATGACGGGCCAGAGGTCGACCGGCATCAGCGCCTGCACGTGCGCCCAGTACTCCACCACGCGTCGCGGCCTGCTGCCCGGTGGCTGCGCGGCACGGCGCAGCAGGTCGGTGTCGTAGGGACCCATCCGCGAGTAGAGCGGCATGTAGTGGGCGCGCTGGAGCACGTTGACCGAGTCGACCTGGAGAACGCCGGTGCGCTCGAGGGTGCGCTCGAACGTCCTCATCGACGGGTCCGCGTGGGCGCGGTCGGTGAAGCCCTGCGCGGCCAGCGCGATCCGGCGGGCCTGGAGCTGGGTCAGCTGGTCCACGTCACGCACTCAACCAGAGTCGTACGACAGCGTGGCTCGGCCGACCGTCGCCTAGGGCAGGTCGAGCAGCTTCTCCCGCATGGCGTACATGACGGCCTCCATGCGCGAGTGGAGCTGCAGCTTCTCCAGGATGTTGCGGACGTGGTTCTTCACCGTGTTCTCGGAGATGAACAGCTCCTTGGCGACCTCGCGGTTGTTGAGGCCCTTGGCCACCAGCCGCAGCACCTCGAGCTCCCGGTCGGTCAGCCGCAGCGCGGGACCCTGCTCGCGCTCGGGCTTCGACATCTGCTTGAACTCGTCGATGAGCTTGACCGCCATCGACGGGCTGATCAGCGACTGGCCCTCGTTGACCACGCGGACGGCCTGCGCGACCTCCTCGATCGAGGAGTCCTTGAGCAGGTAGCCGGCGGCGCCGTTCTTGACCGACTCGTAGAGGTCGGCCTCCTCGTCGGAGACCGTCAGCATGATGATCTTGGCGCTCGGCACGGCCTCCTTGATGGCCCGGCAGGCCTCCACACCCGTGCGGCGCGGCATGCGGACGTCGAGCAGGATCACGTCCGGCGCGGTCTTCACGGCGAGCTCGGTGGCGGTCACCCCGTCGGCGGCCTCGCCGACGACCTCGATGTCGTCGTCTCCCCCGAGCAGCATGATCAGCCCTCGGCGGAAGAGCTCCTGGTCGTCGACCACGAGCACACGAACGGGTTCGGTCCCAGCTGCCTCGGTCACGCGCGCATCATTGCACGCGCGCGCGACCGAGGTTGACACAAACCAGAGGCTCAGTCTCCCACGTCGAGCGAGATCACTCCGTAGTCGTAGCCGCGGCGTCGGTAGACGACCGCCGGACGCTCGTGCTCCTTGTCGACGAACAGGTAGAAGTCGTGGCCGACGAGCTCCATCTCGTAGAGGGCCTGGTCGAGGGTCATCGGTGCTGCCTGGTGCGACTTCTCGCGCACCACCAGGGGACCGTCACCGGTCACGGTGATCGGACCGACCTGGCGCTCGGTGACGCCGTCCTCCTCGACCGCGTCCTCCACCTCGGGCAGGCCGGCGAGCGCCTCCCCGACCCCGGTGTGCTGGTTGCGCCCCTTGTGCACCCGGCGGCGGTCGGCCGCCCGGCGCATCTGCGACTGCATCTTGTCGAGGGCGAGGTCCAGCGCGCCCATCTTGTCCTCGGCTGCCGCCTCGGCCCGGATCACCGGACCCTTGGAGAACGCCGTGAGCTCGACCTTCGTCGCGCGATCGTGCTGGCGAGGGTTCTTCTCGAGCTCCACCTCCACCTGGACCCGCATGATGCGGTGGTCGTGCTTCTCCAGACGGGTGAGCTTCTCCGAGACGTGTTCGCGGAATCGATCCGACACCTCGCAGTGCCGTCCCGTGACCACAACCTCCATGTGAACCTCCTCAACTAGCGAGCGGACCGCACCCTTCCATGGGCCGCGGCACCGTGCGCCGGGGCAGGGTGGGATGGAGTCCGCCCGGCCGACCTGGTCTTCGACCCCACAATCGCCTGCTGAAGCGTTCGCAACTTCTCCGTCACTACTGGCCTTCTCCCGGCACCCGGCGCATCTGACGACGGGGACGAGGCAGGACTTACTTCTAAGCCGCACCGTGATCGTCCGAGCGGGGCGAGCCCCGTGGACTTACGTGGACCGTTTCGCCTGCGACTGGCATCGGCTAGCCACGGGCAGGACCTGCGCTCGCGCGCAGCCCTCTCCGTAGCGCAACCACGGACCCGGGCGGACTCCATGAAGAGACGCTAGCCCTTCGGGGGCTGCGAACCAACTGTCAGGCCACGCCTCGGGCAGGCCCGGCCGCCGCGTCCCCGTGGCGACGCCGGGTTGCGGCCACGGCCGCGATCGCGACCGGCCGCAGCCCGACGGCCTCGAGCGCCCGCTGGGCCTCCCGTGCGCTCGCCCCGGTGGTCACCACGTCGTCGCAGACGACCACGTGCGCCCGTGGCCACCGGCGGGCCGCGCGGGCCAGCGCGCCCGACGGGCAGTGCATCGAGTGGCGCACGTTGGCGGCCCGGCCACCCGCGTCGAGACCGGCCTGGTCGGCCGCGCCGCGCGACACCACGAGCGGCGCGACGGCCGTCCGTCTCTCCCCACGCAGCGAGCGCGCCGCAGCCCGCACGAGGGCCTCGGTCGCGTCGTAGCCGCGCTGGCGCCCGGCCCCCGGGCGGGACGGCACGGGCACGAGGAGGAGAGGTGTCGACCGCGGGTCCGGGTCGTCGTCGTCGTACGCCGTCGCGGCGCGGACCGCCTCGGCCAGCAGCGCGCCGAGCACGCGGCGGTGGCTCCACTGGCCGCGGTCCTTGTGGCCGACGACCAGCGCGCGCACGGCACCGTCGTACGACTCCGTCGCCCACGGCACGACGAGGCCGTCGGGGACCGGCGAGGGCCACGCGACCGCGGCGCGGTGCGACATCAGCCCACGACACGCTGCGCACAGCATCCGGCCCGGCCGCTCGCAGCCGACGCACCGGCTGCCGAGGAACAGGTCGAGGGCCTCGTCGAGCACGCGTCCATGCCAGCAGGACCGGGGACGCCGGGCAACCGGCAGGCCGGTGCCTGTGGATCAGCCGACGTAGGTGAGCGAGGTCAGGCCGCGCGGCAGGTCTGGCACCGGGCGCTCGGGACGGGTCAGGTTCGACACGGAGCGACCGGCGAGCGCGTAGGTGTCGGACCCCTCGACCGGGCTGGCGACGAGCACCGTGTTGATGTCGCGGGTCCTGGTGGTGCCGGCAGTCGTGATCTCGCCGGGCGCCCCGTCGACCGAGGTCGTGCGGACCTGGGAGGAGCCGTCGGTGATGTCGCTCAGCACCGACACGGCCGTCGGCGAGCGCCAGCCGATGTCCCGGATGCGGCCCGTCCCCTCGACGGCGAGCGGGAGCGTGCCGAAGGGGGTGAACCCGATGACGGCACCAGCGGAGTCGTGCCGGATCCGCGCGGACACGACCCGGTCGGCCTTCGGCCCGCGCAGCACCGCGACGATCCGGCTGCCGTCGCGGGACACGAGCAGGCGGGTGACGTCCTTGCCGGTGAGGCCGGGCACCTCGACCTCGGTGGCCGTCCCGTCGACCACGAGGATGATGCGTGACCGACCGCCCGCGCGGTCGAGCGCCCAGATCCGGTCGCGGTGGTCCCAGTGCGGCCGGGCGAGGTCGACCGCGCCCACGACGGGTTCGGTGACCTCGCCGTCGGGCGCCTCGGTCGGCGCGAGGTAGAGCCCGGTGCCGTCGGCCGACACGGCGGCGACGTGGGCGCCGTCGACGCTGACGCCGATCGAGCGCACGTCGTAGCCGTCCATGCCGAGCGGTCCGAGGGTGTCCTCGAAGCCGGACAGCGAGCCGGAGACGACGAGCCCGTCGTCGAGGGCGTAGAGGTCGGTGTCGGAGCGCAGGCCGTTGGGGTCGTAGGCGCTGCCCACGTCGAAGTTGACCTGCGTCGACCCGCCGGGCCCGGTCGACAGGACGCGACCGCCGATGCTGAACTCGACCGCCTGGATGTCGTCGTCCTGGCGCAGCGTCCAGACGAGCTGCGCCAGCATGCGCTGGGCGGTGTCGTCGTCGATCGCGTCGGGGTCGCCGGACATCGACACCGTCGCGATGCCCGACCGCACCGGCACCGACAGGCCGCTGGTGCTGAGCGGCGGGAAGTAGGTGCGGACCACGTCCTGCGCGTCGTCGTCGAGCGGGGAGACCAGGCCCCTGACGAGCGAGGAGGCGAACTGGTCGCCGCGCGGGGCGAAGACCGGCTCGGCGACCAGCACCTCGGAGGTGGGGTCGAAGTAGTAGAGCGAGACGCGCTGGTACCAGTCGTCGAACCACGACTCCGGCACGATGAGGGCGTCGGGCACCTCGTCGATGCGCCACTCCCCGTCCTCCTGGACCAGGCCGAGGTCGAGCTCGCTGGAGCCGCGGCTGCCCTCCCAGGCGCCGCGCACGTCGTACAGGTTGATGTCGCTCAGCGGCACCTGGACCGACACCTCGCCGGCCGCGTCGCCGAGGTCGCCGTAGGTCAGGATCTGCTGCTCCGGCGCCCAGGCGTCGGCCGCCTCCCCGGACAGGAACTGCCGGGCGACCCTCGTCCGGATCGGGGTGGCCTTCATCGCCTCGAGGAAGCCGTCGACGATCTCCGTCGGGGACTCGCCGGCCTGGGGCGGGCGCGGGTCGAAGGAGATGCCGGGCGGGTCCTCGGCGGCGGAGGTGACCTGTGGCTCGACGACCGGGCCGGAGGTGGGCATCTGCACGCAGCCCGCGAGCAGGGTGGCCGCCGCCGCCGCGACGACGGCGCGCACCAGCGTGGTCCTCATGCGGTCTCCCGGGCGTCGTCGGGCACCAGCGGGAGCGGCGAGTGGCGCAGCTGTACGCCGAGGTGGCGGGGCAGCGTGAGCCGGAACTGCGCTCCCTCGCCGGGACGTCCCCAGGCCTGGAGCCAGCCCCCGTGGAGGTGGGTGTCCTCGAGCGAGATGGACAGCCCCAGGCCGGTGCCCCCGCTGGTGCGGGCGCGCGCGGGGTCGGCGCGCCAGAACCGGTTGAACACCATCGCCGACTCCCCCGGGCCCAGCCCGATGCCGTGGTCGCGCACCGCGATCGCGGACGACTGGAGGTCGGTGCCGACGAAGACCTCGACGTCGCGCGACTCGGCGTGGTCGATCGCGTTGGTGACCAGGTTGCGCACGATCCGCTCGACGCGGCGCACGTCGGCCTCGGCGTAGCAGCGCGTGCCGGGGTCGTGCAGCACCACGCGGATGTCGCGCTGCGCGGCGAGGGCCGAGGTCATGTCGACGACGCGGCGGGCGACGTCGACGAGGTCGACGTCCTCGGCCTCGAGCACCGCGGCGCCCGCGTCGAAGCGGCTGATCTCGAGCAGGTCGGCGAGCAGGGTCTCGAAGCGGTCGAGCTCCTTCTGGAGGAGCTCGGCGGCGCGGCCGGTGACCGGGTCGAGGTGGGGCTTGGCGTCGTGGATGACGTCGCTGGCCATCCGCACGGTCGTGATCGGCGTGCGGAGCTCGTGGGAGACGTCGGAGACGAAGCGGCGCTGGAGGCGGCTGAGCTCCTCGAGCTGGCGGATCTGCTTCTGGAGGTTCGAGGCCATCTGGTTGAACGACGTCGCCAGGCGGGCCAGGTCGTCCTCGCCGCGCACCCGCAGCCGCTCCTGCAGCTGACCGGCCGCGAGGCGCTCCGCGACGCGACGTGCCATCCGGATCGGCGTCACCACCTGCCGGGTCACCAGCCAGGTCAGCAACGCGACGAGCAGCAGCAGCGGTACGCCGGCGACCAGCATCGCGCGCGAGACGAGGGCGAGGGTCTCCTGCTGCTCGGCGAGCGGGTAGAGGTAGTAGAGCGTGTAGACGTTGTCGTCGGCCGGCAGCCGCACCTGGCTGCCGACGACGATCCCCGGGCCCTCCGGCAGGCCCGGGATGTCGCGGGCGGTCTTGATGTCGGTGTAGGTCCAGGCGGTCGGCGAGACGGAGTCGAAGCGCGCCTCGAGCGTCTCGGGGACGCTGGACAGGTCGAGGCCCTCGGTGAACTTGGCCCCACCGTCGGCCAGCCGCAGCCCCTCGCTGATCGGCGAGGACAGCACGACGGCGAAGCCGCGCGTCGCACCGCGGGCGCGCAGCGGCTGCAGGAGCGACTCCTGCTGGGCCGACTCGTTCGTGTCGACGCCGAGCTGGGCGGTGAGGGTGGCCTTGGCCGCCTCGGTCTCGGCCTCGGCCTCCTGCACGACCGCATCGACGCGGTGGTCGAGCAGCCCGTCGCGGGTCTGCTGGATGAGGAACCAGCCGACGACGCCGACGACGAGTGCCGACAGGACGAGCGTGCTCAGCACCACCCGCGCCTGCACCGAGCGCCGCCAGAAGCCCGGTCCGTGGCGCACGACCGCCGGCAGCCGGTCGACCAGCCGCCGGAGCGCACCCGGCGGGCGGGCCGGGGACCCGCCGGCCGGTCCGAGCGAGCCCAGTGAGGTCGTCATGAGGTGGACATGGGATCGGTCCTGGGCCTAGGACTTGCCGGCCTTGTAGCCCACCCCACGCACGGTCAGCACGACCTCGGGGTTCTCCGGGTCGTGCTCGACCTTGGAGCGCAGCCGCTGGACGTGCACGTTGACCAGCCGGGTGTCCGCGCTGTGGCGGTAGCCCCAGACCTGCTCGAGCAGCACCTCGCGGGTGAAGACCTGCCACGGCTTGCGGGCCAGGCAGACCAGCAGGTCGAACTCGAGCGGCGTCAGGTTGATCGGCGTACCGCTGCGGGTGACCGAGTGGCCGGCGACGTCGATGCTGATGTCGCCGATGACGAGGCCCTCGTCGGGCGTGACGTCGTTGCGGCGCACGCGCGCGCGGACGCGGGCGATGAGCTCCTTGGGCTTGAACGGCTTGACGATGTAGTCGTCGGCCCCGGACTCGAGGCCGACGACGACGTCGACGGTGTCGCCCTTCGCCGTCAGCATCACGATCGGCACGCCGGACTCGGCGCGGATCTCCTTGCAGACGTCGATGCCGTCCTTGCCGGGCAGCATCAGGTCGAGCAGCACGAGGTCGGGCTTGTAGTCCCGGAACGCGTCGAGGGCGATGTCACCTCGACCCACGATCCGGCTGTCGAACCCCTCCTGGCGCAGGACGATGGAGAGCATCTCGGCCAGCGAGGCGTCGTCGTCGACGACGAGCACGCTGCCGCGCGCGGGCTCCGGGAGTTCGGTCATGGCGCCAGTCTAGGGAGGACCTGTGTCCGACCCCGGACCGGCGCCGCGACCGTACCGGTGACCGCTACCGCTCAGTAGCGGTAGTGGTCGGACTTGTAGGGGCCCTCGACCGGGACGCCGAGGTAGGCGGCCTGCTCCTTGGTGAGCTCGGTCAGCTCGACGCCGAGGGCGTCGAGGTGCAGCCGGGCGACCTCCTCGTCGAGGTGCTTGGGCAGCACGTGGACGCCGAGCTCGTAGTCGTCGGCCTTCGCGAAGAGCTCGATCTGGGCCAGCACCTGGTTGGTGAAGGAGTTCGACATGACGAACGACGGGTGGCCGGTGGCGTTGCCCAGGTTGAGCAGGCGACCCTCGGACAGCACGATGATCTTCTTGCCGTCGTCGAAGATCCACTGGTGGACCTGCGGCTTGATCTCGTCCTTGACGATGCCGGGGATCTTGGCCAGGCCGGCCATGTTGATCTCGTTGTCGAAGTGGCCGATGTTCCCGACGATCGCCTGGTGCTTCATCTTGTGGAAGTGCTCGACCGTGATGATGTCGAAGTTGCCGGTCGTGGTGATGAAGATGTCGGCGGTCTCGACCACGGACTCGAGGCGTCGTACCTCGTAGCCGTCCATCGCGGCCTGCAGCGCGCAGATGGGGTCGATCTCGGTCACGATGACGCGGGCACCCTGGCCGCGCAGGGACTCCGCGGAGCCCTTGCCGACGTCGCCGTAGCCGCACACGACCGCGACCTTGCCGCCGATCATGACGTCGGTGGCGCGGTTGATGCCGTCGACGAGCGAGTGGCGGCAGCCGTACTTGTTGTCGAACTTCGACTTGGTGACCGAGTCGTTGACGTTGATCGCCGGGAAGAGCAGCGTGCCCTCCTTGAAGCGCTCGTAGAGGCGGAGCACACCGGTGGTGGTCTCCTCCGAGACGCCCTTGACGAGCGGCGCGCGCCTGGTCCAGCGCTGCGGGTCGGTCTCCAGCGAGCGGGCCAGGACGCGCAGCACCTCCTTGAACTCCTCGTTGTCGGTGGAGTCCTGCGACGGGACGGCGCCCGCGGCCTCGAACTCGACACCGAGGTGCAGCAGCATGGTGATGTCGCCGCCGTCGTCGAGGAGCATGTTCGGGCCGCTCTCGGCGCCGTGCTCGTCGGTGAAGTCGAAGACCTTCTCCGCCTCGTCCCAGTACTCGGCGAGCGACTCGCCCTTCCAGGCGAAGACCGGGACGCCCTTCGGGTCCTCGGCGGTGCCGCCGTTGGCCGGGGGGCCGACGACGACGGCAGCGGCCGCGTGGTCCTGGGTCGAGAAGATGTTGCAGGTGGCCCAGCGGATGTCCGCGCCGAGGGCCGCGAGGGTCTCGATCAGCACGGCGGTCTGGATCGTCATGTGCAGGGAGCCGGCGATGCGGGCGCCCGCGAGGGGCTGCTCCTTGCCGTAGCGCTCGCGCATGGCCATCAGGCCGGGCATCTCGTGCTCGGCGAGCTCGATCTCCTTGCGGCCGTAGGCGGCGAGGCCGAGGTCGGCGACGTTGAAGTCCATCAGTTTCTCCTGGAGTAGAGGAGGTACGTCTGCGCCGCACATCTGTGCATCGTCGGGATCTCCCGCGCGGACCAGAAGAGCGTATGACCGCCCTCAGCGATTCGAGGAATCCTCGGCGGGCTCCCCCGCGTGCTCCTCGCCGTGGCCCGCACCGTGCCCGCCGCCGACCCCGAAGGCCTTCAGCACGACCAGCACGATCGCGCCCACGACGAGCCCGACCACCGCGGAGACGAGCGTGTTGAGCAGCCAGCCGACCAGCCCGCCGACGGGTCCGCCGACGGCGTCGTGGACCTCGACCTCCCAGTGGTGCAGCGTCTCGTAGGGCCAGTGCAGCGCGTCGCCGAAGCCGGTGCCCTCGAGCAGACCGTCGTGGCCACCGATCTCGTAGAGGCTGACGAGGAAGATGTGGCCGCCCACCCAGAGCATCGCGAGCGTGCCGATGGCGGCGATCGCGGCCAGCAGCTTCGGCATGGCCGACACGAGGGCGAGTCCGATCCGCTGCGACGCCTTCGACGGCTTCTCCGCGAGGTGGAGGCCGACGTCGTCCATCTTCACGATCAGCGCGACGACGCCGTAGACGAGGACGGTGATGAGGACCGCGACCACGGCCAGGACGATCGCGCGCATCCAGATGCTCGCGTCGGCGTCGGAGCTGACGACCTCCTTGAGCGCGATGACCATGATCTCGGCGCTGAGGATGAAGTCCGTCCGGACCGCCTGGGCGATGGTCCGCGCCTCGTGCTCGGGGGTGAACTCGCCCTGCTCGGTGACCGCCTCCTCGGCCTCCGTGGCGTGGCCGGCGTACTTCTCGTGGACCTTGTGGGCGCCCTCGTAGGCCAGGAACCCACCACCGAAGATGAGGATGACCGGCAGCAGCCAGGGCAGGAACTGACCGAGCAGCACCGCCGCCGGCAGGATGAAGACCAGCTTGTTGCGCAGCGAGCCGATCGCGATCTTCTTGATGATCGGCAGCTCGCGCTCGGCGGCGGAGCCGTGGAGGTACTGCGGGGTGACGGCGGTGTCGTCGACCACCACGCCCGCAGCCTTGGCGCTCGCGCGGGCCGCGGCGGCGCCGACGTCGTCCACGCTGGCTGCGGCGATGCGGGCGAGAGCGGCGACGTCGTCGAGGAGGGCGAACAGTCCGCCGGCCATGGTCGATCCTTCGGGTGGTGGGTCGGGTCGGGACGAAGCCTATCCGCGCCCGGTGCTGACGGCGTCCACCTCGAGTCGCATCACCCAGCGCCACTTGGCGATCTGCCGGTCGCGCACGAACCCGAGGTCCTCGTAGAGCGTCTCGGGACCGGTGTGGAGGTACGCACCGCGCTGGGGCCTCCGGTCGACCACCTGCTCCGGATAGGCCTCGACGACTCCACCTCCCGCCTGCCGGATCTCCTCGAGGACGGCGGTGACGGCCGCCCGCGCGACGCCCCTCCCCCGGTGCCTGCTGCCGGTGAAGATGCACCCGATCCGCCACGTCGGCAGGTCGACGAGGCCCTTCTCGTAGACCTTCATGTTCTTGATGTTCGGCAGCTCGTCGGGCGTGCCGAACTGGCACCAGCCGACCGCCGCGTCACCGTCGTACACCAGCACCTGGCGCACGGTTCCCTCGCGCGTGTGCCTCTCCTTCGCCGCCCGGTGCTCAGGCGCCCTGCCCGCCAGGCCCTCCGGGTGGAAGCCGATGCACCAGCACCCGCCCCACACCCCGTTGTTCGCCTCGACCAGCGCGGCGAAGTCGTCCCACGTCGCGGGCGTGAGGAGCCGGGCGGTGTACGCCGTCATGCCCCGCACGCTAGCGCCGGTTGCGGACGATTCCGGGGCAGTAGCCTCGCCCCGTGCCCGACCCAGTGCTCCACCACCAGTGGTCCATCGCCGAGCGCGAGTACGCCCGGCACGAGGCCCGCCGCGGGCGCCGGCACGCCTTCGAGCACCTCGACCCTCGACGCACCGCGCTCGTCGTCGTCGACCTGGTGCCGTTCTTCGTGAGGGAGTCGGCGTACGTCCGCGGGATCGTGCCGCGCGTCAACGAGCTGGCCTCCGCCCTGCGCGGCGCGGGCGGCATCGTGGCGTGGGTGGCGCCCGGACCCGCCGAGCCCAGCGCCACGGACCGGGAGTTCTTCGGAGACGAGGTGGCTGCGCTCTACGCGTCCTCGGGCGCCGACGGGCTCGACCCGTCCCTGTCGGTCGCAGCGGGTGACCTCGTCGTCGAGAAGACGGGGCGCAGTGCGTGGACCCCTGGTTCGTCCGAGCTGCCGCAGCTCCTGGCCGACCTCGAGGTCGACACGATCGTCGTCACCGGCACCGTCACCAACGTGTGCGTCGAGCACACCGCCCGCGACGCGAGTGCCGCCGGGCTCCGCGTCATCCTCGTCGCCGACGCCTGCGCCGCGACCACCGACCAGGCCCACAACGCCACCCTCCACACCGTCTACCGGTCCTACGGCGACGTCCGCCCGACGGCCGAGGTGCTCGGGCTGATCGACGCCGCCGGTTGAGCAGTCCGCCCGCTGGTTGAGCAGGGCGCCCCATGGTCGCTGGTTGGGCAGGGCGCCCCGCGCCCGTGTCGAACCAGGGCTCACCACCATCCCTCCACCGTTGGTCGAGGAGGGCGCCCCGCGCCCGTCACGAGACCAGACCCTCTCTTGACCGAACCTCGCATCTCCGACCGTCGTCACTGTCAGACCTTCCACCTATAATCGAACACATGAGCGAAGCACTTTCGATGGCACGCGAGGCGGGGGTTGACGACCTCACCGCCTCGGCCCTGCTCGCTGCCCTGCGCAATCGCAAGGCCGTCGAGGACCGCGCCGCGGCCGACCAGCTCGATCTCGCCGCCAGGTGGGCCGACCTCCACCCGCCGGAGTCGATCCACCTCGCCGCGGCGTTCACCGTCCCCGGGACCGAGCACGAGGAGCCGATCGCGGGCGAGGGCTGTCCGCTGGTGGCGGAGTTCTGCGTCGCCGAGCTCGGCGCCGTCCTCGGCATCTCGACCACTGCAGCCAAGAAGCTCATCGGGCACGCCCTCGAGCTCCGCCACCGCCTCCCCCGCCTCTGGGCGCAGGTGCAGTCCGGGACAGTGCCGGCGTGGCGCGCCCGCCTCGTGGCGGAAGCCACCATCCACGCGGCGCCCACGCTGACGCGCGAGCCTGCCGGGTGGGTCGACGACCAGGTCGCCGCTGTCGCCGGACGCGTCGCGACCGCGCAGCTCGACAGGCTCGTCGCGGAGACCATCAAACGGTTCGACCTCGCCTCACCCGATCCCGCATCGGATCCCGAGGACGGCTACCTCCACGTCGACCCCCGACACGTCACCGTCCACGACCAGGACGTCCACTACGCCGGCACCATCCACGTCGAAGCCGAGCTCGACCTCGCCGACGCCCTCGACCTGGACCACGCCCTGGCCCACGACGCAGCCGCCCAGAAAGCCCTCGGGTCCACCGAGACCCTCGACGTCAGACGCGCCAAGGCCCTCGGCAACCTCGCCCGCACCCAGACCGCCCTCGACCTGTTCCACACCCAAGGCGCCACCTCGCAGGAAAATGCCGACGGGCTGCCCGCCGCGCGGGAGCTCGTGCTCCACGCCCACTTCGACGGCACCCTCACGAACGTGGGGACGGTGTTCGGTCCGACCGGACGGATGGAGAACCGGCACAAGCTCCTCCTCCTGGAGCAGATCCGGTCCTGGTGCGGTGACTCCCGGACGAAGGTGACCATCAAGCCCGTCGTCGACCTCAGCGCGAACCTCACCGCACCCGGCTACGACATCCCCGACCGCATCCGCGAACAAGTCATCCTCCGCGACAAGACCTGCGTCTTCCCCCACTGCACCCGACCAGCCCGCGGATGCGACCTCGACCACGTCATCGCGTTCGACCATCACGCCGAAGCAGACGGCCGACCACAGCCAGGTCCGACACAGACCGACAACCTCGCCTGCCTCTGCAGGTCCCACCACCGCCTCAAGACCCACACCGCCTGGCGCTACCAGACGGCCGGACCCGGGGTCTTCGAGTGGACCAGCCCCCACGGCCACCACTTCCGCCGCGACAGGTCGGGCACCACCCGGATCGAGCCCGAACGACCATGACCCCGACCCACACACCCCGCCAGTCACCGCCACGGCGGGGCCACAGGCACGTCCGAACGACATGAGGGCGGACGGCCGGCTCTTCCGGACACCGAGCCGCGCGTCGTCTACGAGCGGGCCGAGGAGCGTGGCTTCTGCGCGCCCTCCGCTTGCTCGGGAATTGCCGCTCCTCCGACGAGCGCGACCAGGCACCCCAGACCCATGAGGGTCACGACCAGCACCCGGGACTCGCGGACCACGGGACCACAGGCAGCTGCCGCGCGTCGCTCGTCGTCATTGGCCGTCTGACCAGGATGCATCTGGTCTGGCGTCCCCGACAGCAGCCAGGAGGTCGAGATCGAGGGGCCACAGTCCTGGGTCAGACCCATGACGGACGTGGACGCCCGGTAGTCAGTACCGATGGCGAAGCCAGCGAGGACCACGAGCAGTCACCCGCCACCGCGGCCTTGGCCCAGGTCATCCGTCGAGTATGGACCCGCGACGCGCCGACGTGCGAGGGCTGTGGTCGTGCCGGTGCCCATCGCCCCGATCACGAGCAGGGCGGGTGCTGGCGCGGTCATTCGGACAGGATGTCGGCGTGAGCACCCTCCGCACCACCCCGAGGATCCTGCCGACCCACGTCGGCGTCGTGATGGACGGCAACCGCCGCTGGGCGAGGCGAGCCGGGCTGCCGAGCGCCAGCGAGGGCCACCGGCGAGGCGCCGACCACGTCGAGGACCTGCTCGGCTGGTGCGAGGCGCGGGCCGTCGACCACCTGACGATCTACGTCCTCTCCGCCGACAACATCCGCAAGCGCTCCAGCGACGAGGTCGGCTTCCTCTTCGAGCTCATCGGCGAGGTGCTGCCGGGCATCGTGGACCGGTCGAACCGCTGGGCGCTGCACGTCAGCGGGGACACCAGCCTGCTCCCGCCGCGGGTGGCCGAGGCGCTCGCGCGCGCCGAGCGCAGCACGGACGGCCGGGACGCACACGTGACGCTCGCGATCGCGTACGACGGCCGCGCGGACATCGTCGCCGGCGTGCGCGCGGCGATCCTGGCCGGCGCCCTCGATCCGGCCACCGGGCTCGACCCGGGTGCCATCACCGACCACCTCCCCGGTGGCCCGGTCAAGGAGATCGACCTGGTGATCCGGACCAGCGGCGAGCAGCGGCTGTCGGGGTTCGTCCCGTGGCAGGCAGCCCACGCCGAGGTGCACGTCAGTCCGAAGCTCTGGCCGGACTTCGACGAGACCGACCTCGACCTCGCCCTGGCCCAGTACGCCGCTCGCGCATCAGCAGCAGGAGCGGCATGACGTCGTTCGTGAAGTCCGTGACCTTCGACTGCGCAGCTCCGCTCGAGGTCGCGGTGTTCTGGGCGGCCGCGCTCGGGTCCAACGTCGACGAGGACAGCACCGAGGAGCGCGCCTGGGTCGAGCCGTCGGGGTGGGGTGGACCCACCCTGTGGTTCCAGCGGGTGCCCGAGGAGAAGGTGGTGAAGAACCGCCAGCACTTCGATCTCCGGGTGATGGGCGACCTCGGCACCGAGCGCGACCGGCTGGTCCGGCTCGGCGCGTCCGTGCTCGTCGAGGAGCACCGGGGCCTCGTCGTCATGGCCGATCCCGAGGGCAACGAGTTCTGCCTGGAGACCTGAGGACCGACGACACTGTCGGACCCGCGCGCCAGACTGGGCGCATGGACGCAGGAGCGGTGCTCACCCGACTCGCCGAGGTCATCGACGCCCACGACTGGGAGGGTCTGCCCGCCCTCCTCCACGACGACTTCACCTGCCGCCTGGTGCACACCGGCGAGGAGTTCGACAAGGACGCCTGGGTGCGGTTCAACGCCGACTACCCCGGGTTCGAGCGGATGCACGTCGAGGACCTCGTCGCCGCCGGCGACCGTGGCGTGGTGCGGGCGCGGGTCGTCGGGCGAGGCGACGAGGGCGAGGAGCTGGTCTTCGCGGTCGCCAGCTTCGCGACCGTGCGCGACGACCTCGTCGTCGACCTCACCGAGGTCTGGGCCGACGTCGGCCAGGAGGCCCCGGACGGCACGCGACTAGCGTGACGCCATGCTGCCCGAGCCGACCGAGCGCCTGCGCTTCCGCCGGATGGAGATGTCCGACCTCGACGACATCACAGCAGTGCTGGAGGCACCCGACCCCGTGGTGTTCGACCGGCCGGCGCGCACCCGGGACGACGCGGTCCGGTGGATCGAGTGGCAGGCGCGGAACTACACCGAGCACGACTTCGGGCTGTGGGTCGTCGAGACCCACGCCGGCGAGTTCGTCGGGGACTGCGGCCTGACGGTGCAGGACGTCGAGGGCACGCCGCATGTCGAGGTCGGCTACCACGTGGTGCCGGCGATGCGCCGGCGCGGTCACGCCGTCGAGGCTGCCCGTGCCGTGCGCGACTGTGCAGCCGCGCACGGCATCGGACACCTCGTCGCCCTCATCCGTCCCGGGAACACCCCGTCCCAGGGCGTCGCCCGCGGCCTCGGCATGGAGGTCGAGCGGACGGCACACGTCCACGGCGCGGACGCCCTGGTGTTCGGGATGCGGCTCACGCCGCGAGAGTGACGAGGGCGCGGGTCACTTCAGCTTCTTGGCAGCGACCTTCGCGAGCTTCTTGACCGACGACGTCGAGATCGCGGCGTCGTCGATCGCGGCGATGCTGGCGATGCGCTTGCCGTCGCGGATCAGCACGCTGGTCGAGTAGCTCGTGATGCCGGAGAACGTGGTCTCCTGCACGACGGTGAGCGACTCGTCCCCGAGCTTGAACGACGTGCCCAGGCTTGCGGTGATCGTCGCGCCGGTGGTGGGCTCGGTGAAGGTGGCGCACTTCTTGACGTAGGCCTTGTAGGCCTTGAGGTAGGACTTCGCCTTCGCGTCGTTCTTCACCTCGGCGGCACCGGCCACCACGACCGGGAAGCCGGCAGCCGAGACGCCCGTGGTGCTGGTGCCCGACTTGGCCTTCTCCGTCGACGGCACGCCGCACTCCTTGCCGGGCACGCTGATCGCCTTGGTCTTCTCGGTGGTGAACTGGCCGTCGGCCAGCTCGGGGAACGCCTTGACGATGTCACCCTTGCTCGGGGCGTCCTTGGCCGACACCGCGGCGTGCGCGGTCGGGGCGGACGCGAGCAGCAGCGCGGTGGCGAGGCCACCGGCGAGGGACAGCGAGGTGCGCTTCATGGGATCTCCTGGATCGTGTGGGGGATGCGACTCCCCCGTTCCTACCCATTCCCCGCACGGCCCACGCTCCCCGGAAACGGGGAGGTCGGAACCCCCTGTCAGTCCTCGACGAGTCCGACGCGGAGGTACTCCGCGGCGTAGGTGCCGGTGAGCAGCAGCGAGGCGTAGCGCGCCACCTCGGCGTCGGCGTCGGTCTCGAGCGTCTCGACGCGTACGCCGTGGCGTGCCGCCGCGGCGTTGAGCGTGCCGGTCTGCTCCCGCACGGCCGGGTCGTCGGAGCGGTCGTCCAGGATGAGCAGCAGCGGCCGGAGGTCCGCCGGCTCCTCGGCGAACGGGTCGGCGAAGACGTCCTGCGGCTTCGTCGCCTCGATGACGGGCAGGAGGTGCTCGGCGTCGCCCGCGATCGCGGACCGGCCGCTGGTGCGCCGCAGCGACTCGGCCAGCCGGCGTGCGGCGCGCGCGGCCAGCACGGAGCCGCCCCACACGAGCGGGTTGGTGTCGGCCATCGCGATCGCCAGCATCTTCGCCGGGTTGACCGCCAGGTCGCGGTGCGGGGAGCACTCGGTGGCCACGTCGTCGAGGGAGGCCGCCACGGAAGCGGCGTCGGCCTGGGGGCCGAGGTGCACGTGGGCGAGGTAGTCGAGCATCACGACGGCGGTCGCGAGCTGGTCGCCGGTGACGGTCGGCAGCACGGTGACGTGGCGACCGGAGGCGTGCTCCCCCACCAGCGAGCGCTGCGGGCACGCGACGACGACCTGTGCCCCGCGGCGTACGGCCTCGGCGACGGCCGACGCGGACCCGTGGTCGTTGCCCTCGGGGGCCAGCATCACGACGAGGTCCAGCGACCCCGCCCAGCCGGGCAGCCCGGGGTTGGGCCACGCCACGAACGGCACCGGGCACCACGGCTCGAGCACCGCGCGCAGCAGGCGCGAGTCGGGACCGGCGGCGATCACCGCACGCGGTCGCTCCCCGTCGCGGCCGGCGGCGATCAGCTCGGCGGTCGCGGTGGCGGCCTCGTGCGCCTCACGGCGTACGCGGGCACCGCTCTCGGCGAGCGTGCGCAGCCGCAGGTCCACCGTGTCGAGCACCCCGGCGTCGTCGAGCCGCGCCTCGTCGAACCACGTCGCCACGCCGGGCCTCCTCGATCTGGATCAGCAGTCGTCAGGCGGGCTTGCGGGCCTCGTCGACCAGCAGCACCGGGATGTCTTCGCGGACGGGGTAGGCGTTGCCGCACCCCTGGCAGACCAGCTCCTCCGCAGCGCTGTCGGCCACCAGCTCGCCGTGGCAGGCCGGGCAGACGATGATGCTCAGCAGCTGCGCGTCGATGTTCACGCCGTTGATCCTAGAGGGACGTCAGTCGGTCTGGGTGAGCACCCGCAGGTGCCCTCGCTTGGCGCCGCGCGTCGGGTCGTCGGTGGAGTGCAGCGGCGCCGCGACCGGTGCCGGACGGGCCGCCTCGCGGACCGCGTCGGCAAGGGCGAGCAGGTCGTCGCTGCTCGGGCCGGGGGCCTGCCGGTCGGACGCGAGCCGGATCACCTCCCACCCGCGCGGCGCGGACAGCCGCTCGCTGTGCACGTCGCAGAGGTCGTAGGCGTGCGGCTCCGCGTAGGTGGCGAGCGGGCCCAGGACGGCGGTCTGGTCGGCGTAGACATAGGTCAGCGTGTTGACCGCGGAACGACCGCAGGCCGTGCGCGAACACCGACGGGCAAGACTCACGGCGCCGACGCTACCCGCCGCACCCGCACCCGACGCTTAGGCTCGCGGCGTGAGTGATGACGTGCGCCGCACCCGCGACCGCCGGGGCCGCGGCATGCGGGGGCCGGGCGTCGTGCCCGACCGACCCGGCACCCCGGCCCTGCGCACCCCGCGCCAGAAGTTCGACCAGCTGGTGCTCGACGTCGTCACCCCGCTCGACGAGCGCTGGCAGCGCCACCTCGGGCTCGTCGAGTACGCCGTCGAGGACGCGCCGATGCTGCCCGACGACTGGGGCGACGACACCGTCCCGCTCTCCTCGCTGGTGCGCGGCAAGGGCCAGGCGCCGACCCGGCTGGTGCTGTTCCGCCGCCCGATCGAGCACCGGGCGACCAGCCGCGACGAGCTCGAGGCGATGGTGCACACCGTCGTGGTCGAGCAGATCGCCGAGCTGCTCAACCTCACGCCGGGCCAGGTGGACGAGCGCTACGAGGACTGACGACGCCTAGCGCTGGGCCGGGCGCACGTCCGGCACCTGGCTGGTCGTCCCGAGCTGGCTGAGCGGCAGGAACGACAGCCCGCCGTCGGCGACCTCCAGCGACACGACGGCGCCCGAGCGCTCGAGCCGCACGAGCGCCAGCACGGCGTCGTCGGGCAGGTTGACCCGCGCCGCGGTGCCGGCGTCGATCTCGATCCGGCGCTCGCGGACGACCTCCGCGCCCTCGGCGTCCCACGCCCGCAGCACCAGCACGCCGGGCGCGGTGGCTCCGGCGACGACGAGCTTCTTCGTGCCCGCCGGGAGTGCCGCGGCCGTCTCGGAGGTGACCGTCGCACCGGCGCTCGCGAGGGCGAGGTCGCCGGCGGTCTGCGTGCGCAGGCTCGCCGTCACGGGTCCCGTCGCGTCGAGGCGGAGGGCCTGCACGCCGGCGAGGGTGCGCCCGCGCAGCACGCCGCCGAGGTCGACCTCGGTGACCGAGGCGGGCGCCAGCGTGACCTCCTCGAGGCCCGACGGCGCGAACTCGCTCTCCCCGCTCACCAGCTTGATCGTGACCCGCTCCTCGCTGTCGCCGGGGTTGGCCAGCGTCAGGACGCGGTCGGCGCGCGTGCTCCCCACGCCGACGACGTACGACGTCGTGGCGGGCGCAGCCTGCCCCGGCAGCCACTCGCGGACCGGCTTGTCACGCCCGAGCGGGTCGATCGTGTCGACCACGCTCGCAGCGAGCCGGCCGCGCGAGACGAGCACCTGCGCGGCGAGCGCGTCGCGGTTGGGGGTGACGTCGGAGAGGTCGAACGTGACCGAGCGGCCTCCGGGCACGCGGACGCCCCGCAGGGCGGGCGCGTCGACGAGGCCGCTGCCGTCCCAGACGGACACGTCGGCCACCGCGGGACCCTTGTCGGGGTTGACCAGCGTCAGCGTGGACGCGTGCTCCGCCGAGGCGCCCAGGCCGGTGAACCACCGCTCGGGGGCGGGCTGGTCGCAGCCGGTGGCCGAACCGCCACCGGAGCGTGAGACGACCAGGCCGGGAGCGAGCTCGCCGGTGCCGCCGACCACGACCGTCGAGCGCTCCTCGCGCGCGGCGACGCCGTCGACGAGCGACTCGGTGTCGTCGTCGCGGCCGACCCGCAGGGCGAGGTCGCCCGACCCGAGCCCGGTGCTGCCGAAGCGGACCTCAGCGGCAGCGGCGAGCTGGGGCGGGCAGACCGCGGTGGTCCGGTCGAGGGGCGCACCGGTCGGGTCGTAGGTCGTCGGTTGCTCGGTGGCGGGCCGCACGACGGCGAGCGCAGCGATGGTGAGGAGCGGGATCAGGACGGCCAGCACCGTGAGCGCGGACGGTCGCCTGCCGGTGGCAGCGGCGATCCGCCGACGGCCCTCGGCGGGCGGGTTCGGGGTGGGCTCAGTCATCGGCGCGCTCCTCCCTCCGGGTCCGGATCGTGGGCGCGGCCAGCACGAGGGCGAGCAGGATCGCGATGCCCTGCACGACGAGCAGCGCCGTGCGCCACCACGACGTGCGGCCGTCCAGTGCGGACGCGTCCAGCGGACGGTCGACCCGCCACGCCCGGGTGGTGCGGTCCTCGGCGCTGGCCTGCTCGAGGCCGGCGGTGGCGTCGAGGAGCGAGGAGATCTCGCCGTCGGCGGGCGAGCTCAGCACGACGTACTCGATGCCACGCGACCCGAGGGCCGCGACGACACCCGGGGTCGGCGAGGAGACCAGGGTGCGCACCTCGGAGGTGAGCTCGGTGTCCTCGTCGGCGAGCGTGAGGATCTCGTCCTCGCCGAGGGTGGTCCCGTCGTCGCGGCGGATCCGGTAGCTGATGCCGTCGTCGACGGAGCCGGCCAGGACCAGCACGCCGTGCTCCTGGCCGAGCAGCGAGCTCTGCTCCATGTAGGCGGGGACCTGCTGATCGGCGTCGCGCGCGAGCGCGTTGTCGGGCGTGGCGAGCCACCAGCCCAGCCCGCCGAGGGGTACGACCGCAGCCGCGACCGCGAGTGCGGCGGCGAGCGCTCGCTGCCATGCGGGGTGGTGCTCGTCGAGACGGCGGAGGTAGGCGTCGGCGCCGAGCACGACCGCCACCACCGCGGTGCCCTGGAGGATGACGACGAAGAGGCCCAGGCTCGGGCGCGTGGTGACCGCGGGCAGGTCGAGGGTCACGTGGGACAGGACGCCGGAGACGACGGCGGCCGCCAGCGCGACCAGCCAGCAGATGACGACCGGCACGCGCGTACGGCGTGGGAGCAGCGCCGCGACGGCGAGCACGCCGAGCACGACCCCGAGCCACCACGGTGCGCCGAGGTCGTTGAGCCGTCCGGTGACCAGGCCGTCGAAGGTCACCCGGTCGACGGTGAGCCGACCGGCCTCGAGCAGGAGGCCGGACGCGGATCCCGTGGTGACGAGCGGGACCAGCCAGGGCGCGAGCAGCACCGGGGTGGCCGCCACCGCGAGCACGGGCGGGCCCCAGCTGTCGCGCTCCCTCAGCAGCCGCGGTGCGATGACGGCGGCGCCGCCGAGCACGACGGCCGTCGCGAGCAGGGCGAACAGCCAGAACCCGGGCACGAAGGCCGCACCCAGCGCGACGAGCAGTGCCGTACGCCATGCGGCGCGCCACCGCCGGTCGCGCTCGGGGTCGACGAACCCGAGCGCCGCATGGGCCGCCCACGGCAGGAGGCTGGCGACGGCGACGGTGCCGAACCGGCCCTCGGCCCAGGCGCCGGAGGTGATCGGGACGAGCGCGTAGGTCGAGGCTCCCCACACCACGAGCCAGCGCGGCAGCCCGAGCGGGTCGACGAACCGGCCGACGACCTTGAGCAGCCGCCAGGCGCCCCAGGCCGCGATCGGGACGGCGAGCAGCATCAGGCCCGACACCACGGCGCCGGTGTGGCCGAGCAGGAGCGTCGCGGCGAGGGCGAAGGGCAGCACGTAGGCCGGGGCGGGCACGTCGGTGCCGGTGCCGAGCGGGTGCCAGGTCGCGACGTGCAGGCGCCACCAGTCCCCGGCTGCGGCCGGGACCGGGGACAGCGCGCCGCCGGTGATCGCACCGAAGGCCTCGCGGCCGGCCACGAGCGCGAGGATCCCGAAGAGCACGAGCACGACGGCCACGGGGTTGGTGAAGAACCGTGCGACGAGGCCGGTGTCGGTGAGGTAGGCCTCCTCGTCGTCCTCGCCGGAGCCGGCCGTCGACGACCCGCGTCGGTCGTCCCGACCCGCGGGAGCGCCCTCCGGCGCCTTGGCCAGCCGCCGCCGCTCGGCGACGTCGGCGGCCTGGCTGGTGGCCGCGGACGCGAGGTCGGTGACGAAGTCGAGGCCGTGGCGGTAGGGCAGCCATGTCGGCGCCAGCAGCCGGCGGGCGACGTCCTGCCGGGGCGCCTCGCCGGCACGGCGACGGGCACGCTCGCGGCGGGCGGCCAGCAGCTGGCGCGGCCGGCCGTGCACCGACAGCGTGGCCGCGAGCTCGTCGAGGGCCTCGCCCACGGCGCGCACGGCGAGGAAGCCGAGCACCCGCAGGAGCGAGCCGAGGAAGAGCCGGACGTAGTGCCACGCGAAGCCCCGCGCGGACACGTTGGCCAGCGAGGTGAACAGGGCCGCGCGCCGCTCCTGGTAGTGCGTGTGGCGCCCGGTGAGGGGCGTACGACGGATCCCGCGGTGCGCGGCCTCGGCGTGGAAGACGACCGACTTCGGCACCACCATCGTGCGGTGGCCGGCGAGGGCGGCGCGCCAGCCGAAGTCGATGTCGTTGCCGAAGATCGGCAGCTCCTCGTCCAGCCCGCCGAGCGACTCGAGGACCTGGCGCTTGACGAGCATGCCCGCGGTGTTGACCGCGAGGACCTGGCGTACGGCGTCGTGCTGGCCCTGGTCGTACTCGCCGCGCTCGAGACCGGTCTCGCGCCGACCGGTGCCGCTGATCGTCAGGCCGACCTCGAGCAGGCGTCGCAACGACGGCCACTCCCGGAGCTTCGGTCCGAGGATCGCCGCGTCCGGATCGCCCTCCGCGGCAGCGAGGAGCTCGAGCAGCGCGTCGGGGTCGGGGTTGCTGTCGTCGTGGAGCAGCCAGACCCACTCGGGCTCGTCGGGGGCCTCGGGATCGGGAGCCAGCGCAGGCGCGATCTCGAGGCCACGGCGCACGGCCGCCGGATAGCTGGTGGAGCCGGGGACCACGTCGACGACGAGTCGGTCACCGGTGAACCCGGCGCCGGCGAGGTGGTCGCGGACCAGGGCGACGCTGTCGTCACGGCTCGTCGTGTCGACGGCGACGACGCGGTCGGGCGGGAGGGTCTGCCCGCTCAGACCGGCGAGGACTGCGGGGAGCCATCGCGCTCCGTCATGACTGACGAGAAGCGCGGTGACGGACACCGGAGCACCTTAGCGAGGGCCCCCACGCCCTCAAAAAGTCGATCGGCTCAGCCGACGGCGCTCTTCTTGAGCTTGCGGCGCTCGCGCTCGGACAGGCCGCCCCAGATGCCGAAGCGCTCGTCGTTCATCAGTGCGGACTCGAGGCAGTCGTCGCGGACCTCGCACGTCAGGCAGACCTTCTTGGCCTCCCTGGTGGAGCCGCCCTTCTCGGGGAAGAACGCCTCGGGGTCCGTCTGCGCGCACAGTGCGCGGTCCTGCCAACCGAGGTCCTCCCCCTCGGGCTCGAGGAGAAACAGCTCTGTCCTCATGACCTTCGCCTCTTTTCGACCCTAGTGATGCTGCGACCCGCGTCGTCGTCCCGAAGGCGTCTCAGAACTGAACGACACTGTGGGAATTACATGCCTGTCGTGCACCGCAAGTCAAGCCCGGATCTGATATGGCCATTCCGCTTCGGGCAGGCTTGTCCTATGTCATCATCCGCATCCACGCTCAGCCGTATCACCGTCCTGTCCGGCGGTGTCGGCGGGGCCCGGTTCCTCCAGGGACTCCTCCACGGCCTCCGCACCGGCGCGGTGCCGGGCGGCTCCGCCGACACCGAGGTCACCGTCGTCGCCAACACCGCCGACGACTGGTGGATCCACGGCCTCAAGGTCTGCCCCGACCTCGACACCGTGATGTACACCCTCGGCGACGGCATCGACGTCGAGCGCGGCTGGGGGCGGCGCGAGGAGACCTGGAGCGCGAAGACCGAGCTGGAGGCCTACGGCGTGGAGCCGACGTGGTTCGGCCTCGGCGACCGCGACATCGCCACCCACCTCGTCCGCACCCAGATGCTCGAGGCCGGCTACACCCTCTCCCAGGTCACCGAGGCGCTGTGCCGCCGCTGGCAGCCGGGCGTGCGGCTGCTGCCGATGAGCGACGACCGCGTCGAGACGCACATCGCCGTGGCCGACCCCGACAGCCCGAGCGGGCGCAAGGTCATCCACTTCCAGGAGTACTGGGTACGGCTGCACGCCGAGGTCCCGGCCGAGGCCGTGCTCGTCGTCGGCCAGGACGCCGCCACCCCGGCACCCGGCGTGCTCGAGGCGATCACCGACACCGACCTCGTCGTGCTGCCCCCGTCGAACCCGGTCGTCTCGGTGGGCACCATCCTCGGCGTGCCCGGCATCCGCGACGCGGTCCGCGGCACGCCCGCTCCCGTGGTGGGGGTCTCCCCCATCGTCGGCGGCACCCACGTGCACGGCATGGCCCGCCAGATGCTCACCAGCGTCGGCGTCGAGGTCAGCGCCGCCGGCGTCGGCACCCACTACGGCGCCCGCTCGCACGGGGGCGTCCTCGACGGCTGGCTCGTCGACGAAGGTGACGCCGCCGAGGTCGCCGCCCTCGAGGAGGCCGGGCTCCGGGCGCGCGCGGTGCCGCTGATGATGTCCGGGCCCGACGCGACCGCGGCGATGGCTGCCGCCGCCGTCTCGCTCGTGGCGCCGCAGTGAGCCACCTCGAGGTCTGGGCGCCCGACGGGCTCCCCGAGGTCCGCCCGGGCGACGACCTCGCCGGGCTGGTGCTCGGTGCGTGCGACCTGCGCGACGGTGACGTCGTGTCGGTCACCAGCAAGGTGGTCAGCAAGGCCGAGGGCCGCACGCGCGGGGGCGACCGCGAGGAGGCGATCGACGAGGAGAGCCTGCGGGTCCTCGCGCGCCGCGGCCCGACCCGGATCGTGCGGCACCGGCTCGGCCTGACGATGGCGGCGGCCGGCGTCGACGCCTCCAACGTCGATCCCGGCACGATCGTGCTGCTCCCGCTCGACCCCGACGCCTCGGCGCGGTCCCTGCGACGCGAGCTGCTGGCCCGAGGTGGGGTCAACGTGGCCGTGGTCGTCACCGACACGGCGGGCCGTGCGTGGCGTGAGGGCCAGACCGACATCGCGATCGGGGCCGCCGGGCTCCGGGTCGCCGAGGACTTCGCCGGGCGCACCGACGGCTACGGCAACCAGCTCGCCGTCACCCTCCCCGCCGTCGCCGACGAGCTGGCGGGAGCGGCCGAGCTCGTCCAGGGCAAGCTCGGTGGCCGTCCCGTCGCGGTGGTCCGCGGTCGGCGCGACCTCGTCCTGCCGCCCGGCGAGGACGGCCCCGGCGCCACCTCCCTCGTCCGCCCCGAGGGCGCGGACCTGTTCGGCTGGGGCGCCCGCGAGGCCGTCGTACGTGCCCTGGCCGGGGACGACGACGACCGCGTCCCGTTCGGCGCGAGGTCCTCGCCCGAGGAGCTCGCCGCGGCCCTCGTGCGGCTGCCGGACCCGAACGACCCCACCGCCGTCGCGGCGGTCCGCTTCGCCCACGGGTGGCTGCCCGCGGACGCGCGGGGGGACAGCGACTGCGACGGATCACCGACCACTACGTAGACTCTGCCAGCGCAGCACCGGCGTACCCGTCTGTTCCGCGCCGTCCAGCGACGATCCAGCGACCGAGAGACTCCGAGCACCGTGGCCAAGAAGGCAGCAAAGACCGACCGTCAGGCGGTCATCGACTCCATCCGCTCCCAGCAGTCGAAGCGGGAGAACCGCCGCGGCCTGGCGATCGTCGGCGTGTGCGTCACGGTCGCGGTCGTGATCATCGGCGCGGCCGCGTTCAAGCCCGTCAAGGACTGGTACGACCTGCGCTCCTACGCCTCGGACTCCCTGAGCGACATCGGCGCCAAGGCCTCGGTGTGCCAGAAGGTCACCACCAAGGCGGCCGAGGGCAACCAGGACCACGTCGAGGTCGGCACGCCGATGACCTACCCCGACGCCCCGCCGGCCTTCGGCCAGCACTGGAACATGTGGGACACGATGGACCGCAAGCTCTACACGGTCTCCGACCGTCCCGAGCTCGGTGAGCTCGTCCACAACCTCGAGCACGGCTACACGATCCTCTGGTACGACAAGACGATCCAGGACAGCTCCAGCAAGATGGACGTCCTGCGCGGCATCGCCTCCAAGCTCCAGGGCACGACCAACCTGCGCGACAAGTTCAAGGCCGTGCCGTGGGAGTCCAAGGACGGCAAGGCGTTCCCCAAGGGCCAGCACGTCGCCTTCACGCACTGGTCGGTCGGCGGCGTCGGCGAGACCGATGCCTCCAAGCAGGTCGGCGTGTGGCAGTACTGCTCGGACCTCAGCGGTGCCGCCCTCGACACCTTCATGACCGACTACCCCTACATGGACTCCCCGGAGCCCACGGTCGTCTGAGGCCGAGGCCTCTCCCCCCATGAGCACCTTCGCCGAGGTCCTCGCCGCCCAGCTGCGGCGGGATCCCGGGCGTCCGCTGGTCACCTTCTACGACCACGCCACCGACGAGCGCGTCGAGCTGTCCGTGACGACGTACGCCAACTGGGTGGCCAAGGCGTCCGGGCTGCTGACCGACGTGGCCGACCTCGAGCGCGGGATGACGCTGCGCGTGGACCTGCCCCCGCACTGGCTCTCGACGGTGTTCCTCGGTGCCGCCTGGACGATCGGGCTGCGCGTGACGACGTCCGCTGGGCCCGACGCGGTCGTGTGCGGGCCCGAGGGCCTCGACACGTGGTCGGCCCGCACCGGTGACATCCCGGTGCTGGCGTGCAGCCTGCGACCCCTCGGCACCCGCTTCGCCGAGCCGCTGCCGAGCGGGGTCCTCGACGTCGGCGTGGAGATCTGGGCGCAGCCCGACGGGTTCGCCGCGTGGGACCCGCCCGGCGAGGACGACCTCGCCACCGACGACCTCACCCAGCGCGAGCTCCTGGACCCGGCGCGGCACTCCACGAACGACCTGACGGCCGCCGTCGGGAGCTCTCTCACCGACGGCGGCCGTCTTCTGTCGGTGACGGACCCGGCTTCCCCACCAGGAACCGCCACCTTCACCGAGCCCCTCGTGAGAGGTGGCTCGCTGGTCCTCGTCCGCCATCCCGACCCGGCTCGCCTCGACGGCGTGTACGACGCCGAACGGGCGACTGCCCGGGCCTGATCGCGGCCCCTGCGCCTAGCCGGCCAGGTCGTAGCCCTCCAGTCCACCGAGCAGGCGCGGGCTGGAGACGCCCGACCTGCGGCCCGAGAAGACGTACGCCGTCCCGGTCGCGCGGTCGCGGACGATGTAGTCGAGCGTGCCCTTGAGGGTCATCGGCTGCACCCCGAACACCCAGTCGAAGGCGGACAGGTCGGAGGGGAGCCCGGCGGGCGTCGGCAGCTTGCCGCCCTTGACCACGGCCGGCGCGGCGAAGCCCGCCCCGGTTCCGGTCCAGACCGACAGCGAGCCGCCGGTGGGCGTGCCGACCAGGTCGGGGATGCCGTCACCGGTGACGTCGCCGACCGCGGTGAGGCCGGACACGACGCCCCAGCCGTCGCCGAGCAGCGTCGGCTGTGCGAGCGTGCCGTCGCCCCGCCCGGCGTAGAGGAAGAGCTGGCCAGCCGTGTTGCGGCCGAGCACGTCGCCGAAGCCGTCACGATTGACGTCGCCGGCGTTGAGCAGGACGTCCATCCCGGCGAACGAGACGCCGGTGTCCACCGGGGCGCCGAGCTCGTAGGTGTCGCGGTTGGCGACGACGACGAGCTGCTTGCCGGCGATGCCGATGAGGTCCGCACCGGGGCCGTCGACGAGGTTGGCGGCGGTGATGCCGCGCATCGTCTTGAGGTTGGACGCCGGCCCACGGGCGGCGCCGAAGGTGCCGTCGCCGTTGCCGGGCATCAGGAGCATGTTGCCGGAGCTGTTGCGCACCACCAGGTCGGGACGACCGTCGCCGTTGAAGTCGGCGGCGACGACGCGGTTGACCTTGCTCCAGCTGCCGGCGACCCGTCGCGGCGCCGCGAAGCGCCCGGTGCCGTAGCCGGTCTGGAGGTAGAGCCGGTTCTTCGTCCGCAGCAGCAGGTCGGCACGGCCGTCGCCGTTGACGTCGCCGGCACCGATGATCTGCTTGTGGTCGCCGTAGCCCTTGCGGGTGACCTTGCGGGCGAAGCCGCCCTTGCCGGTCCCGGTGAGGACGACGAGCCGGCCCTTGAAGCGGGCGACCAGGTCGTTGCGGCCGTCGCCGTTGATGTCGCCGACGGCGGTCACGAGCGAGTAGCCGCGCAGCTTCAGCTTGCGGACGGTCTTGCCGAACTTGCCGTTGCCGCGACCCTCGCGGATCCGGACGACGCCCGCCCGGTCCACGGTGACCAGGTCGGCGACGCCGTCGCCGGTGAGGTCGGGCGAGACCAGCACGTCGGCGGTCTTGTCCCAGCCCTTCTGGCCCACGACCGTGCGCTTCTGGAAGGACGTCAGGCCACCGGTCGGGATGACCAGGCCACGGCCGTCGGAGGCGCGGCGGACGACGAGGTCGGGGTACGGCGACGCGTCGAGGTTGTTCTGCGGGTCGGGCGCGGAGATGGCCACCGGCGTGGGTGTGGTGACGACCGGCGCGGCCTGGCTGGCGTACGTGCGGATCAGCGGGATCTGCGCGTAGAGGTACTTGCCGGGGCAGGCGGTGGAGCCGGCGTCGCGGTGGCCGTTGATCGCCGCGAAGGTCTTGCTGCCGATCTTCTGCGACATGGACGCCGGGTCCACACCGCTCAGCGAGAGCTTCCACGCGAAGAGCTGGCCGTAGGCGCGCAGCATCGCGTCACTCGGCTGGACGACGTCGTAGTTGCCGATGGCCGACATCGCGAAGGAGTACTGGTTGTAGTTGAGCGTGTGCGCGCCGACGACCGGCTTGTCGATGCCGCCGTAGCGGCCCTCCCAGATCCGGCCGAAGCGGTCGACGAGGAAGTTGTAGCCGATGTCGCTCCAGCCGCGGGACTTCACGTGGTAGGCGTAGATGCTGCGGATGATCGCCGGCACCTGGTCCTCGGTGTAGTCGTTGGCGTTGACCGTGTGGTGGACGAAGCCGCCGTTGATCGTGCCGTAGCGCAGCGAGCCCTTGTTGCGGATGCTCTCGTCGGCACCCCACTGGGCCCGGGAGAAGATCGTGGGCTGCGCGGCGGTCTTCGCCTTCGCGTTGGTGGTCGCGGCGCGGAGGCTGAGGCCGTCGGACCGGTCCTCGGAACCGCCCATCAGCGAGCCCTGCTCGGCGTACTGCTCCTCGGCGGACCCGGGCTGGTCGGCCGGGGCCTCGGTCTCGCTGCCCGCGGCCGAGCCCGGGTCGACGAGGGCGAGGGACAGGTCGTCGGGGAGCGTGGCGCCCCCGGCGGTCCTCGCCTCGACCTGCACGTCGTCGACCTCGCCGACGAAGGTGGGCTCGGTGCCCGGACGCGCCGTCGCGTCCTCGGCGCTGCCCGGGTCGGGGCCGTGCTCGTCGTGGTACTCCAGGTCCTCCCAGGCACTCCACTCGTCGCCCTCGCGGGTGCGGACGCGCAGCGTGATCTGGTCCTCCTCGAGGTCCTCCCCGTGCTGCCAGGTGACGCCGATGGCGGAGAAGCCGGTGACGGCCTGCGGCTTGCTGACCACGCGCGCCTCGGTGGCGCCGCCGGCGACGGTGCGACCCGTCAGGCCGGCGAACCCGCCTCCAGCGCCGGTCAGCGGCACCTCGGTCACGGTCGGCGTCACGGCCTTGAGCGGCACGGTCGCCGACATCAGCTCGGCCGGAGCCGGCCTGCCGGCACCCGAGGACTGCTGGCCGGGGTGCTCACCGACGATGTCGAGCGAGACCACGCCGGAGGCGGGCGTCAGCACGACGAGGACGACACCGAGCGCCAGCACCTGCTGGCAGAGGGTGACGAGACGGGTCTGGAGAGGTCGCATGAAGAATCTCTGTTCCTGTGTGGGGGAAGGTCACACAAGGCAGAAGTTCACACCAGTCACACCAGTCACGGAAGAGTTTCTGAGTAACTACAACGCTGTAATTTCCAGCCGACACGCCGTTACATCGGTGTCATTCTCATCGATTCTGGCAGATCTGGCTGCTGAGCGGTGAGTGAGCCACATTTTCGGGCGCGACGAAGTGGCTCACGCACCGACGGCGCGCGTCGGCACGACCTGACGCCGAGCGGCGACTGCTGGCCGGTCAGATGTCGGAGGCGAGGGCCTCGTCGCGCTCGTCGACGTCGTCGCCCTCGTCGTCCTCGTCACCGTCGTAGTGGAGGAACTTGATGGCCTCGTCGACGTCGCCGTCGAAGCCGACCTTGCCCTTGTCGAGGACGATCGCGCGGTCGCACATCTTCTTCACCGAGCCCGCGGAGTGGCTGACGTAGAACATCGTGATCCCGGACTCGCGGATCTCCTTCATGCGCTTGAGGCACTTGCGCTTGAAGGGCCGGTCCCCCACCGCCAGGACCTCGTCGGCGATGAAGATGTCGCAGTCGACGTGGACGGCCACGGCGAAGCCGAGGCGGGCGAACTGGCCCGAGGAGTAGTTGCCGACCGGCATGTCGAGCTGGAGGCCGACGTCGGCGAAGGCGGCGATGTCGTCGAACTTGGAGTCGATCTCCTCCTTCGTCATCCCGAGCATCGCGGCGTTCATGTAGATATTGTCGCGGCCGGTGAGCTCGTTGTGGAAGCCCGCACCGGTGGCGATCAGTCCGGAGATCCGGCCGCGGGTCAGCACCTGGCCCTCGTCGGGCACCATCACGCCGCTGACGAGCTTGAGCAGCGTCGACTTCCCGGAGCCGTTGAGACCCATCAGGCCGATCGACTCGCCCTGCTTGACCTCGAAGGAGACGCCGTCGAGGGCCTTGAAGGTGCCCGTGGACGACGGGGCGTCGGAGGCGGCGGCACGCTTGCGGCGGTCCGGGCGCAGCATCTGCTTGAGGGTCCGCTGGTACTGGTAGCGGAAGGACTTGGTGACGTTGTCCACCACGATCGAGGTCGTCATCAGAGGCGCTCCGTGATCGACTTCTCGAGCCGGGCGAAGACCCACTGCCCGACGACCAGCAGGACCAGGCCCACGGCCAGCATGACGAACCCGCGGGTGTAGAGGTGGTCGGCGAACTCCGGCGCGGGGACCGAGCCGGTGCCGGCCTCGTTGGGCATCATCGCGCAGGGGCCGTCGCAGGTGGGGTACCAGAAGCCGCGCTGGATGAGCTGGACCGCTTCGGCGACCGGGTTGGAGATGTAGATCTCGTGCCAGATCCCGCCGCCGAACCGGTCGTAGCTGATCCAGTAGGGGTACATCATCGGCACGCTGAACGGGATCATGTTGATGAAGGTCTGCACGATGCGCTGGAAGTCGCGGAAGAGCACGTTGATGCACGAGAACATCAGTCCGAACGCCGTGCCGTAGACCATCACCAGGACGAAGCCGAGCAGGGCCGCAGCCATCCCGACGACGTCGGGGACCCAGAGCGGTCCGCCGCCCCAGATCCCGGTCGCGACGCAGGCGACGACGAGGATGATCAGCTGCGGGATCGCGTGCCACAGCGACACCAGCATCGACGCGACCGGGAACATCTCGCGCGGCATGGCCATCTTGGTGATGACGCCACGGTTGGAGAGCAGCGACCGCGTGCCCGCGGTGACCGACTCGGTGAAGTAGTTGACCAGGACCATGCCCGCGAACAGGTGGATCGCGAAGTTCTGGATGCCGAGCCCGCGGCCCAGCAGCAGCCCGAAGACCACGTAGAACGTGACGAAGCGGGTGAACGGGTTGATGTAGGACCACAGCAACCCGAACGCCGTACCGGCGTAGCGCGCCTGGATCTCGCGGCGCACCAGGAGCCGCAGCAGGAAGCGGCGCCGGAAGACCTCCAGCACCCCCGACGTGCGCGAGGGCGGTGCCAGCGGGACGTGCGCGAGGTCGTGGCGCTCCTCGACCGTGCGCGCGTCAGTGCTCGCCTGGCTCACGCACCCTCGCCCTCGGTCGGGTCCGGGGCGTCGGTCCAGGGCGCGAAGGTCTTCTCCCACGACTCGGGCGAGGTGATCTCGCCGAGTGCGTCGCGGTACTGCTGGGCCAGCTGCGGCCACTCGCGGTTGAACCGGCGGTGGATGTCGATGGTGCGCTTGAGCAGGTCGCGGTAGTGCTCGGGGTCGCGCTTGTAGAGGGCGACCGAGCTGCCGTCGTTCATGGAGACCACGGCCGAGTCGTACTTCACGAGGTTCCACCACTTGGCGTCCATGGCGGTGAGCTCGGTCTCGGGGTACACCCCCGCCGTCTCGCGCACGGGACGGAGCTGGCGGATCGGGGCGAGGGCGGCCGCGATGAGGGTCGACTTGCGGCCCGGGATCTCGATGTCGGACTTGCCCTTCTTCGGCGGCTTCTTGCGTCGGACCGGGGGCAGGTCGTCCCGGTCGAGCAGGAGCTGCGCGTCGGACCACTGCTTGCGGAAGGCGTTGATGTCGGCGAGCTTGGTCGCCAGCTCTCCGTGCAGCGCGTGCGGGCCGCGCAGGACGTCCTCCATCGCGAGGTGGCGCAGCTCGGCGGTGGAGTACTGCAGCGACGCGAGGTGCTTGATCTGGTGGTTGAAGCTCTCGCGCACCATGCGGCCGCCCCGCTCGTAGGGCGAGTGCAGCAGCGCCGCGATGATGCGGTTGCGGTGGTGGAAGTACGACTGCCAGTCGAGGCCGTCGTTCTTGTCGGTCCACGGCACGTGCCAGACCGCGGCTCCGGGGAACGACACGGTCGGGTAGCCGGCCTGCTTGGCGCGGAGGCCGAACTCGGAGTCGTCCCACTTGATGAAGACCGGCAGCGAGAGGCCGATCTCCTCGAGGACCACCCGCGGGATCAGGCACATGAACCAGCCGTTGAAGTCGACGTCGGCCCGCTTGTGCAGCCAGCGCGACGAGCGCAGGTTGCGGGCGCCGAAGTCCCACTGGGAGTAGCCGTCGAGCCGGGTCTGCCACCAGAAGCGCCACGGCTGGACGATCTCGCCGAAGGAGTGCAGCTCGGCGCGGCTGTAGAGGTTGAACATGTGGCCGCCGACGATCGTCGGGCGCTTGGCCAGGTCGCCGAAGGTGACCGCGCGGATGATGCCCTCGGGCTCGCAGACGACGTCGTCGTCCATCATCATGGCGTACGTCGCGGTGCCCTTGCGCACGCTCTCGAGCTGGCCGCGGGCATAGCCGCCGGAGCCACCGAGGTTGCCCTGCACGATGACCCGGAGCTTGTCGCCGAGGCCCTTCCTCGCGGCGGGGAAGTACTCGCTGTCGGTGACCTTGTCCTTGCCCTGGTCCATCACCATCACGGTGTCGAGGTAGGGCTGGAGCTCGGCGGTGTCACCGAGCTGGGTCAGCAGCTGGGCGCTCATGTCGGGCAGCATCGTGGTGATGCAGACGTCGACGGTGCCGTGCTCGACGCGGTCGGCCGGGACCTCCGCGGTCCACTCGGCCTCCTCGACGATGGCACCGTCGTCGCCGGCGACGACGTCGTACCAGTACCACCCGCCGTCGACGAACGGCTTGAGGGTGAGGTCGAAGGTGAAGGTGCCGCCGTCGCCCTCCACCACGGCGATGTCGACGCGCTGGGAGTGCCCGCGCGCCATCGACTTGTAGACGGTGACGACCGAGCCGTCCCCGGTGACCGAGACGGTCAGCTGCACCTCGTCGACGATCGTGTGACGGCGCCAGTAGGACGCCGGGAAGGCGTTGAAGTAGGTGCCGAACGACAGCAGCTGCGACGGCTCGAGCCGCAGCGCGGTGCGCGAGCGGATCTGGTCGGGGTGCAGCTTGCGGCCGGTCGAGGTCGACTGGCGGATCGCGGCGTTGTTGAGGTCCTTGGCGGCCTTGTCGCCGCCGACCGCGTCACGGTCGGTGTCGAGCTTGGCCTCCTCGAGGTCGACGTAGAGCGGGAAGACGTCGGTGTCGCGGTCGATCGGCAGGATCTGCCGCTGGAGCAGACGGGTGGTGGTCATGCGTCGATGCCTCCGGACTTGAGCTCGGCACCCTCGGCGAAGTGGGGCTTGAGCTTGTTGTCGTACATCGACAGCGCGGCACCGATCGCCATGTGCATGTCGAGGTACTTGTAGGTGCCGAGCCGGCCGCCGAACAGGACCATCGGCTCGGCCGCGGCGAGGTCGCGGTACTTCAGCAGCTTGGCACGGTCCTCGGCGGTGTTCACCGGGTAGTAGGGCTCGTCGCCCTCCTCCGCGAAGCGGCTGTACTCGTGGACGATCACGCTCTTGCCGGGCAGGTGGGTCTTCTCCCGCTCGGGGTGGAAGTGCTTGAACTCGATGATCCGCGTGTAGGGGACGTCGCCGTCGTTGTAGTTGACGACGCCGGTGCCCTGGAAGTCGTCGGTGTCGACGACGCTCTCCTCGAGGTCGACGGTGCGCCACGACAGGCGCCCCTCGGAGTTGCCGAAGTACTCGTCGACCGGGCCGGTGTAGACGATCGGGACCTTGCCCTTGAACTCGTCGGCGACCCCGGTGGCCGGGTCCAGGAAGTCGGTCTCGAGGCGGACCTCGATGTTCGGGTGGTCGGCCATCTTCGAGAGCCACGCGGTGTAGCCCTCGGTCGGCAGGCCCTCGTAGGTGTCGCTGAACCAGCCGTTCTGGAAGGTGTAGCGCACCGGGAGGCGGGTGATGATGTCCGCGCTCAGCTCGGTGGGGTCGGTCTGCCACTGCTTGCCGGTGTAGCCCTTGATGAAGGCCTCGTAGAGCGGGCGGCCGATCAGGCTGATCGCCTTCTCCTCCAGGTTCGACGCCGACGCGGTGTCGAACTCGGAGGCCTGCTCGGCGATGAGCGCGCGGGCCTCGTCGGGGGTGTGGGACTTGCCGAAGAACTGGTTGATCAGCGCGAGGTTGAGCGGCAGCGAGTAGACCTGCCCCTGGTACTTGCCGAACACCTTGTGCCGGTAGTCGGTGAACGAGGTGAACCGGTTGGCGTACTCCCACACCCGCTCGTTGGAGGTGTGGAAGAGGTGGGCGCCGTACTTGTGCACCTCGACGTTGGTCTCCGGGTCGCGCTCGCTGTAGGCGTTGCCGCCGAGGTGGTGGCGGCGCTCGAGGATCAGCACGCGCAGGCCGAGCTCCTCGGCGCAGCGCTCGGCGATCGTGAGACCGAAGAGGCCGGCGCCGACGATGACGAGGTCCGGGAGAGGGGTGGTGCCCTGGGACAAGGGAGGAACTCCTGTGGTTGGAAGGCGCCCGGTGAGAGGCTGCTCGAGTCTAGCGAGGGGGCAGTGCCGGATCGGTGAGGCGCCGCATGCCCCGCGCCGAGGCCATGGCCCGGATCACGTTGCGCGCCTCGGCCCGTCCTCCGCGCACCGGGCTGAGCAGCACGACGGCGAGGGTGATGAACCACGGCTTGAGCCTGACCAGCGCGTTCTCCCCGTGGCGCAGGTGCACCACGAAGAGGTTGCGGTACATGTAGTAGCCCTTCCACCCGGCGAGGTCGTGCTGCTGGTTGAAGTCGAGCTGGCGCACCAGGACGGCGTCGCGCACCGCCCAGATGTGGTGGCCGGCCTCGCGGGCGCGGATGGCGTAGTCGGCGTCGTCGTAGAAGATGAAGAACGAGGGGTCGGGGAAGCCGATCTCCTCGATCACCCGGCGCCGGCACATGAAGCCCTCGAAGGCGACGTTGTGCACCTCGACCCGTTCCGGCATCGACGCGCGGTCGGCGTACGTCGAGTCGACCGAGGCGCGCTTGGGCTTGACGGCGAGCGGGTTGCGCAGGTCGAAGTCGATCGCGGCCTTCTCGACCAGGGCACCGGAGAGGTCCTCGCGCACGGCGATCAGGCAGTCCTCGTCGACCGCCATCAGCGTCGCGAGGCAGTCGGGGGCGGGCACCACGTCGTCGTCCATCAGCCAGACCCGGTCGTAGCCGCCGTCGTACGCCGCCCGCACGCCGAGGTGGAAGCCGCCCGCGCCGCCGAGGTTGGCCTCGGTCGTGGTCACGTGGAGCGGCAGGTCGGTCCGCGCGTCGAGGACCTCGCGCGTGTGGTCGGTGCTGACGTTGTCGACCACGATGATCGCGTCGGGGCGCCGGGTCTGGGCGGCCAGGCCGTCGAGCATCCCGACGAGCAGCCCGGCGCGGTTGTGGGTGACCACGACGACGGCGACGGTCTCGACCTGTCCGGGGGTCGTCACGACAGGAACCTCCGGTGGCCGTCGAAGTCACCAGCGAGGCCGGCGCGCATCGCACCGGCCGACAGGCGCAGGCGCGAGAGGCTCGGCCGGGTGAAGGTGTAGAACCACGCGGTCTTCACCACGAAGGCGATCGCGTGCAGCGGGCCGCGGTAGTCACGGAGGTTGACCAGGTTGTTGCGCGCCATGCAGTAGTGCTTGAGGTCGCTGGGCGAGTCGTTGTAGGTCGTGCGGCCGAACATCATCGGGGTGCCGAGGTTGCCGACGCTCGGGTGTCGGACCGTGGCGGTGACGACGGTGGCGACGCGCGCACCGGCCTCCTCGGCGCGGAGCCGGTACTCGTGGTCGTCGCCCCAGATGAAGAACTCCTCGCGGGGCAGCCCGATCCGGTCCACGAGCTCCTTGGTCACGAGCACGCCGTTGAAGGGGATGACGATCCCGTCGATGCGGTCGCGTCGGGCGGCACGGCGTACGTCGTCCACCGCGTGCACCACGCGGGTGCCTCCGGGCAGCCGGATCGGGAACACCAGCCGGTCCGGGTCGGCCTCGTCGACGACGAGCGGGCCCCAGAAGTCGAGGTGGTCGGTCTCGAGCAGCAGCTGGTCGAGGCAGTCGACGTCGGGCAGGCCGTCGTCGTCCATCAGCCAGACCAGGTCGGCCTCCTGGTCGATCGCCCAGGCCAGGCCGTCGTGGAAGCCGCCGGCGCCGCCGCGGTTGGTGGAGAGCGTGCGCGAGAGGAGCAACACCTCACCGGCGTGGCCGCGCGCGGCGAGCCACTCCCCCGTGCCGTCGGACGAGGCGTTGTCGATCACCATCACGGCGGCGAGGCCCTCGATCTCGCCGAGCCGGTCGACCAGCTTCTCGAGGAGGCCGAGGCGGTTGAAGGTGACCACGACCGCGATGATGCGGGGCAGCGGTCCGGTGGTCACGGCGTACACACTAGGGGCGAGCCCGTCGCGCTCAGCAAACTGCGCCGAGGTCCTCCGACTCGTTGGCCGCGTAGCCCTCCTTGAGCGACCCGACCGAGCCGCCGGTGACCGACGGCGGGTTGGTGGGCTGGGCCTCCGGGGTCGAACCGGGCGTGGTGCCCGTCGTGCTGTCAGGGGTGCTGCCGGTCGTGCTGCTGGGGGTGCCCGTCGACGTGTCGGTGCTGGCGGGCGCCGCCTCGGCGGTCTCGGTCGCGGGCTTCTGGCCCTCGGCCCTGTCGATCGCGGCCTGGACCTTCTGCTGGACCAGCGCGATGTCGGGGTTCGCGGTGTTGATCATCGGCGGCACGAGGGACAGCGTGGCGATCTTCTGCCCCTTCGCCTTGAGCGCCAGGGAGACGAAGCGGTCCACCTCGCTGCGCGGGATGTCGGTGGAGACCATCGCCGAGCTCGCCTTCGCGATCTTCTGGAAGTTGGTGAGGGCCGTCTGCGGGCTGACCTGCTCGAGCATCGCGCCCATCACGCACTTCTGGCGCGCCATGCGGGAGTAGTCGTCGGAGTCGTAGCGGGCGCGGGCGAACCAGAGGGTGTCGACGCCGCTGAGGGTGCGCGTGCCGGGCTCGATGTAGTGGAAGTAGGAGTCGCTGGGCAGGCCGACCGGGATCTTCTGGCGGACGTTGAGCTCGACACCGCCCACGGCGTCGACCAGGTCCTTGAAGCCCTCCAGGTTGACCATCGCCCAGTAGTTCACGTCCAGGCCGGTGATGCCCTCCACGCCCTGGATGGTCGCGTCGATGCCAGGGCTCTTCGAGTCCGGGAACACCTCGGGGTGGTCGAGCGCCCAGGTGGCCAGGCCGTTGAGGTACATCCCCTCCTCGTCGAACCCGTCGGGGAACTGCTCGGCCATCTCCGAGCCGGCCGGGAAGGGGAAGTTCTGCATGTTGCGCGGCAGCGAGACCAGCACGGTCTTGCCGGTCTCGGCGTCGATACTGGCGACCGTCATCGAGTCGGGTCGCAGGCCCCAGCGCCCGGCACCGGAGTCGCCGCCCATCAGCAGCACGTTGTAGCGGCCGTGGCTCGCGCCCACCGCGTCGCCGTCGCCGAACATCGTGATCATGAACTGGCGCTGCACGCCGACCATGTGGGCGCCGAAGAGCAGGGCGCCGGCGACGCTGAAGCAGAGGAAGCCGTTGACCCCGACGATCGCGAGCCGGTGCTGGCGCTGGAGGGTCAGGGGCTGGCCGAGGCGCCAGGCGTCGACGAACAGCCAGGCCCAGCCGACCGCGAGGGCCATCAGGCCCAGCCGCACGACCTGCAGGATCCAGGTGTTGGTGCCGGCCCAGAAGGCGATCCCGTGCCAGAGGTACGACGCCACCGCGGTGCCCAGCGCGAGCACGACCACCGCGAGGAAGGTGCGCATCGCGACCACGCCGATCCGGCGCTTGCCCATCACGAGCTGGGCCGAGCCCGGGAGGACGAGGGTCATCAGCATCAGCGTCACCGCGCGGCGGAACCGCACGCGCTGCGCACGGTCGAGCGCGGTCGGACGCGACTGCGACCCGGAGGGCGGGACGGGCGACATCGGGGTACCTCTTCTGCGCTGGGGGAAGTCAGCCCGCCCAGTATCACCAGTCACACCCGTCCCACCGGGCCGCGACGCGCCGTCAGGGGCGGACCAGTCCCGACTCCGGCATGGCGGCCTGACCCAGTGCGGCGACGAGGAGGTCGTCGGGCTCGCGGTCGAGGAAGACGAGGCGTACGGCGTCGGGGTCGGGGTTGCCCGCGTCGGGCCCCCGCCACACCAGCCGGAGGCCGAGCCTCTCGGCCGTCCGGCGGGACCCGACGTTGTGCTCGAGGAGGTAGGCCAGGACCGGCCGGTCCGGCGCGACCGCGTGCGCCGCCTCGACCGCGACGGCGCCCATCTCCGTGGCGTAGCCGCGACCGACGACCCGCTGGTCGAAGCGGTAGTAGAGGTTCCACCAGCCGCGCCCGTCGGCTGCGTCGTCCGGCCCGAGGCAGCCGCCGCGACCGACCACGGGTCCACCCTCGGCGTCGCGCACCGACCAGTACGCCAGCCCGTCGCGCTCGAAGCGACGACGGCTCGCGCCGACCATCACCTCCCCCGCCGCAGGATCGGTCAGGACCCCGGACGGGAGGTGCACCCACGAGGCCGGGTCGCTGTGGATCGCGAAGAGCGCCGCGGCGTCGGTGTCGACCGGCTCGTCGAGCCACAGCCGCGGGGTGCGGACGTGGCGCCAGTCGCCCACCCCTCGCGTCACTCCTCCCGGCCCCGGTCGATCTCGGCCTTCCTCGCCAGCCGGTGCGCGCGGCGGATCTCGGCCTCGCGCTGACGTCGTACGTCGTCCGGGGTCTCGGTCTCCAGCGGCGGGACGGGGCGCGGGTGGCCGTCGTCGTCGATCGCGACGAAGACGAAGTAGGCGCTCGCGACGTGGAGCGGCGCGTCGGCGGCGTCGCCCCACGGCTGCGCCTCGACGCGGACGCCGATCTCCATCGACGAGGTGCCGGCCCAGTTGACCTGGGCGTAGGTCTTGATGATGTCGCCGACGTGCACGGGCTCGAGGAAGGTCATCTCGTCCATCGCCGCGGTCACCGCCGGACCGCCGCTGTGCCGGTGGGCCACCGCGCCCGCGGTCGAGTCGGCGAGCTTCATGATGTCGCCGCCGTGCACGTTGCCGAGCAGGTTGGCCTCGGTGCCCGAGGCGAGGATCCCGAGGCTCACCCGGCTGTACGACGTGGTGCGGGCCTCGCTCATGTGCCGCACGGTAGCGTCACTTCCCATGGCTGATCGACCACAGGGCTCCGGGATGCCCGAGAAGGGGACACCGGAGTACGACTGGCTCTACGGGTCCCAGTCGTCGGGACCCTCGGGCGATGCCACCCAACGGATGCCCGCATCCGGGCCCGCGACCGGCAGGGGCCCGGCGGCCCCCCGCCCCGACGAGACCAGGGTGATGCCGGTGGCACGTCGCGAGGAGCGCGCGGCCGGAGGCACGCCGCCCGGCGGCAGCGGTCGTACGCCGACCCCCGCGCCCACCCCGGCCGGGAGCCAGCGGCCGAGGAAGCGGCGGTGGCGTCCGCGCATGCGGCTCGTCCCGCTGGTGCTGCTGCTGGTCCTCGTCTACCTCCTCGGCGTGCCGCTCTACCACTGGACGAAGATCGAGAAGGTCGACGCGGCGCCGACCGGCGACCGGCCCGGCGACCAGCCCGGCACCAACTTCCTGATCGTCGGCTCGGACAAGGCCGACGACCTCACCGACGCGCAGCGCGAGGCGCTCGACACCCCCGAGCGGGGCGGGACCAACACCGACACCATCATCGTGCTGCACACCGGGTCCGGTGGCCGCACGATGATGTCGATCCCGCGCGACACGCTCGTCGACGTGCCCGGCGGCGGCACCCAGATGATCAACGCGGCCTTCGCGAGCGGCGGGGCACCGCTGCTGGTGCAGCGCGTCGAGGCGCTGACCGGCATCCACATCGACCACTACGTCGAGCTCGGCTTCGGCAGCGTCATCAACACGGTCGACGCCTTCGGTGGGGTGGAGATCTGCCCGAAGCAGGACATGAAGGACCCGATGGCGCGTCTCGACATCAAGAAGGGCTGCCAGGAGGTCGACGGCATCACCGCGCTGGCCTACTCCCGCTCCCGGCACGTCACCGCTCTCAGCGACCTCGACCGCGTGGCCCGCCAGCGCGAGGTGATCAGCGCGATCGGCGACGAGGCGCTGTCGCCGTGGACGTTCGTCAACCCGCTGCGCTACTGGCAGATCAACGACGCCGCGACCGGCGCCATCCTCATCGACGAGGGCATGAACCCGCTCGACCTCGGCCGCTTCGCGCTCGCGATGACCGGCAAGAGCCAGACGTGCACGATGCCCAACCTCAACGCACCGAGCGACCCCAACCGGATCATCGCCGACCCCGACCGGGCGCCCGCGCTGTTCAACGCGATCATCGACGACTCGAAGGTGCCGAGGTCGGCCTGCACCCCGACGGGCCGCGTCATCAACTGAACGCCACGTCTGGTCCATCGCCTGAGCGGTGAGTGAGCCACATTCCACGCATCTGGAATGTGGCTCACTCACCGCTCAGACAATTTCGGACCGGCTCTTGAACGACCACCTCCGTCGACGTACGCTCACGATATATCGCGATAGGTCACCGATAGTTCTGCGATACATCACGAACTTCTCTCATCTACCCGCATACCGAGGAGCACGACATGGGACAGCAGTGGCCCGGGTCCGACTGGCCCGAGAGCAACGACGACGACGAGACCCGCGACCGGTCCCGGCGCAGCGGAGGCAACGACTGGACCGGCGGCTGGGGCGGCAGCTGGAGCCACGGCTTCGGCGGTCCGGGCGGCCACTCCCGCCGCGGTCGGCAGAGCGGCCCGCCGCCGTGGCTGGGCGAGATCTTCGGCAGCACCTTCGCCCCGCAGCGTCCGCAGCCGCGCGGGCCCAAGGTCCGCCGGGGCGACGTGCGCACCGCGATCATCGACGTGCTGCACCGCGCCCGCCGCGCCGAGGAGCCGATCAACGGCTACCAGGTGATCCAGGAGATCGCCGAGCTCAGCAACGGCGAGTGGCGCCCCTCCCCCGGCTCGGTCTACCCGACGATCCAGCAGCTGCAGGACGAGGGCATGGTCGAGTCCGACGACGAGCGGGGCCGCCGCACCATCCGGCTCACCGACACCGGTGTCGCCTGGGCCGAGGACAACACCGCCGAGCTCGCGTCGGTGTGGGCGCCCTTCGCCCGCACCGAGGTGCCGAGCGACCAGCCGTCCGGCCAGGCCGACATCAAGAGCGAGATCGCCCAGGTCGGCAGCGCCGTGTGGCAGCTGGCGACCCAGGGCTCGGAGCAGCAGAAGCGGGCCGCCCTCGACGTCCTCGTGGAGACCCGCCGCCGGCTCTACGGCATCCTCGCCGACGGCCGCGACGGAGACACCGAGGTCGAGCGATGAGCCAGCCGGACCCCCGCCTGCGGATCTCGGACGCCGACCGCGAGCGCGCGATGGCCGACCTCGCCGGCCACTACGCCGACGGTCGGCTCGACCACGAGGAGTACGACGAGCGCCTCGACGCGATCTGGACCGCGCGGACCCGCGCCGACCTGGCCGTGCTCTTCAGCGACATGCCGCGTCCCGAGCCCCAGCAGCCTCCTGCCCGCGCGGTGCAGCGGCCCCGGGGCCGGGGGTTCCGGCTCCCGCTGCTGCCGGTGCTCGCCCTGCTGATCGTGCTGAGCGTCCTGGCCCACGCGCCGTTCTGGCTCCTCGTCTTCCCGCTGATGTTCTTCGCCGGTCGACGCCGGATGGCGTGCGGCGCAGGCCAGATGGGCCAGATGGCCCACACGGGTCACGGCCCGGTCGAGTACCGCCGGCCCAGGCGCTCGCGCGGCTGGTAGCCCGGACGCCCCGCGCGCACGTGGTCCCGGTCTGGGACCATGTGCGCGTGAGGTTCGAGGCCGAGGTGGTGCAGGCGCGTGCGCCGCACGCGCTGGGTCGCGCGCTGGCTGCCACCGCCCTCGTGGTCACCGGGGCGTCGTCGGCCCACACCTGGGCGGGCGGCACCGTTCCGACGGGCCCCGGCCTGGCGCTCGTGTCCGCGGTCGTGCTGGCCGGCGGTCTCCTCCTCTTCACGCGCAACGTGCCGCTCTGGGCGGTGCTCCCGGCCGTCGCCCTCGCGCAGCTCGGCCTCCACGAGACCTTCGGCCTGGTGGCCGGCCACGACCACGCGACCGTGTCGACCATGACGGCGATGTCGACCATGACGGAGATGCCCGGCATGGCCGACCCGGGCTGGACCTGGCAGATGGTGCTCGCCCACGGCTCCGTCACCCTGGCCACCGCCCTGCTGTGGTGGCTCGGCCGCCGCGCGACGTCGTACGCCGTCGTGGTGCGCCAGCACGCCACCCTCCCCGTCGCGGGCCGACCGCAGCCCGCGCCCGCCGAGGCACGCACGCGTCCCCAGCTCGTCCACCTCCTGGTCCCACCCGGGCGCGGTCCACCGCTGGTCGTCCGTCCCACCTGAGCCGTCGCGGCCCGGGTGGACACGCACGCACCCGACCCGCACCACGACCTCAGGAGAACCCCTTGTCCACCCGTACCCTCGCGCGCCTCGGCGTGCTCACGGCCGCCACGTCGGCCATCGCCCTCTCGCTCGTCGCCCCGGCAAGCGCCCACGTCACCGCCACCCCGTCGAGCAGCGCCGCCGGCGCCTACACGGTCGTCACCTTCAGCGTCGGCCACGGCTGCGAGGGCTCACCGACGACCGGCATCGAGATCCAGGTCCCCGAGTCCGTGCTCGCCGTGACCCCGAGCCGGAACCCGTTCTACGACGTCGAGAAGAAGATGGAGCAGCTCGCCGAGCCCCTCACCGACTCCCACGGCAACGAGGTGACCGAGCGCGTCGCCTCGATCGCCTACACCGCGACCACGCCGCTCCCCGACGGCCAGCGCGACTGGTTCGAGCTGTCGCTCCAGCTGCCGGACACCGAGGGCGAGACGCTGTCCTTCCCGACCATCCAGACCTGTGAGAAGGGTGAGACCCGCTGGGTCGAGGTCCCGGCCGAGGGCCAGGACGCCGACGCGCTGGAGAGCCCGGCGCCGGCCTTCGAGATCACCGCGGCGAGCGCCGAGGGAGACCACCACGACGACTCGGACGACTCGGCCGACTCGGCGGAGGAGTCCGCCGAGCAGACCAGCACGACCGGCGGCGGGGCCGACGGGGCCGACGGCACCACCGAGGCGTCCGACTCCGACGAGGGCTCCTCCGCCCTCGGGTGGGCGGGCCTCGGGCTCGGCCTCGTCGGCGCCGTCCTCGGCGGCCTCGCCCTGGCGCGCACCCGCAAGCTCGCGTGACCCGGGCGTGACGACGTACGCGCGACCGGTGCGGTGGCGCCGGGCCCTCCGCACAGGGGTGGGTCCGGTCCTCGCCGCGCTGGTCGCGTGTGCCTGCGTGCTGCTCGGCAGCGCGCCGGCCTCGGCCCACGCCGAGCTGGTCAGCACCGATCCCGCGGAGGGTGCGGTCGTCGACGCGGCACCCGCGTCGGTCAGCCTGACCTTCAACGAACCGGTCCGCCTGACCTCGCAGGAGGTGGCGGTCTACGACGCCGACGGCGAGCCGGTCGACGCCTCCGCCGGCGCCAACGGCACCGTCGTGACGGTCACCCTCCCGGGAGCGGCCGACCTCGCCGACGGCACCTACGTCGTGTCGTGGAACGTGCTCTCCGACGACGGCCACCCCATCGCGGGCGCCCTCACCTTCTCCGTCGGCTCCCCCAGCGCCTCGGTCGTGGCGCCACCGGAGCCCGCGACCTCCTCGGCCGTGGTGACCGTGCTGCGCGACGTGGTGACCGTCGTGACGGTCGTCGGGCTGCTCCTCGCCGCCGGGCTCGCGTTCTTCGTGGCGTTCGTGCTCCCGCGCGCGTGGGCAGGCGGCGAGGTGCGGTCGCGGCTGCGCCGCCTGACGTCGTACGCCGCCGGGGCGGGCGCTGCCGGCGCGGTCCTGCAGGTGCCGGTCGCCGCGGTCTACGGCCAGGGCCTCGAGCTCACCGACGTCGTCACCGCGTTCGACGTCGGCCTGGTCACCAACGAGCTGGTCAGTGCCGCACTGGTCGTGGTCGGACTGGGCGTCGTGGTGCGCACGATGACCGACGCCGCCCCGGGAGCGACCGCGGCCCGGGTGCTCGGCGCCGGCTCGCTGCTGGCGCTCGCCGGGCCGTCGATGGTGGGACACACGCGGGCCTTCGCGCCGTCGCCGGTCCTGGTCTTCTACGACGTCCTCCACGTCACGGCCGGTGCCGTCTGGCTCGGCGGGCTGGTCGGCCTCGTGCTCACGCTGCGCGCGCTCGCCGGGCGCGAGCTGCTCGCCGCCCAGGTGCTCGCGCGCTTCTCGACCTTCGCGGCCGTCGCCCTGCTCGTGGTCGCGGGCGCTGGGGCGTTCCTGACCTGGCGGATCCTCGGCTCGTGGGCGGGGTTCGTCGAGACGACCTACGGACGGCTGCTGCTGGTCAAGATCGGCATCGCGGTGCTGGTGGCGGCGATCGGCGGGTGGAACCGGTGGCGCACCCTGCCGGCGGTCCGGGCGGCGACCGGCTTCGCGGACCGGGGACGCGCGGCCGGGCTGGTGACGCGGGCCGTCCGCGTCGAGGCCGCACTGCTGGTCGTGCTGCTCGGCGTGACGGGATTCCTGGTCAACCAGTCCCCGCGCCCGGCACCGGTCACGGCGGCGTCCGGCACGACCGGGGTCGGCGCCAGCACCGCCGGCGACCTCCGCGTGCTCGCGGTCCTCGACCCCCGGCGTACCGGCTCCAACACCCTGCTGGTGCAGGTGCAGGACGCGAGCGGCGAGCCCTACGACCCGCCGTCGAACCCGGTCGTGGAGCTGCGCACCGACGGCCTGGACCTCGGCGCGGTCGCGGTCACGCCGGTCGCCGCGGGCACGTGGCGCGGCAAGGTCGTGATCCCCCGCGCCGGCGAGTGGGAGGTGCAGGTCAGCATCCCGCTCAGCCGCTTCGACAACCCGGTGACGACGGTCAGGCTGAGCGTGCGACCGTGAGCTCGACCGGCACGGTGTGCAGGAAGCCGTCGACGCGCACCTGCACGAAGAGCCGGTAGTCGCCGGCCTGCTCGATCTCGGCGTGGAACGTCAGCTCCGAGCCGGCCTCGGTGATCTCGGGGGCGTCGAGCGGGTGGAGGTGCACCATCGCCCCGGTCTCGGTGTTGAAGCCCGTCACGTGGCTGTAGGCACCGAGGTAGGTGCCGAGGTTGACCGGCTGGCCGTCGGCGTCGCGGACGACGAGCCGGAGCTCGCCGTCGGGCCCGGTGGTCGGCGACTCCGAGACCGTCACGCCGACGATCGCGTCGTCGGCCAGGGTGTCGCCGGGGTCGCCGGGCGGCAGCGCGAGCGGGCGACCGAGGATGACGTGGTCGCCGTTGCCGCCCTCGTCGACCGCGGTGAACTCCGTGACGACGCGGTAGCCACCGGCGTCGGGCACGTCGAAGGGCGCGGACCAGGTGCCCTCGTCGTCGAGCGTCGGGTGCAGGTGGCGGAAGACGGTGAGGTCGTCGTTGACGACGTAGAGGTGGAGGTCCTTGGTGAGCTCCTCGACGTAGTCGGTGACGGGCTCGCCCTCGTAGTCGTCGATGCGGAAGCGGAGCTCACCGATGCCGTCGGCTCGCTCGCGGACCTGGAGCCCGTCGAGCGAGTAGCCGACCTCGCTCACCCGGGTGCCGTCGCCGACCGGCAGCGAGGTGTGGCCCTGCCCCGGCGCGTGGGTGTGGCCGGCCTCGACCCGGCCGTCCTGGTCCGAGCCGGAGCTGCAGCCCGTGGCGAGCAGGGCGACGAGCGCGAGCGGGAGGACGACCTTCACGGCGACGATCCTCCCCCACCGCCCCAGCGAGGCGTCCGCCAGCCGGGCCGAGGGACGCTGAGCGGCCGCGTCACTCGATGTCGAGAGCCTTGCAGCACACGTCGGTGGCCACGCGGAGGAGCTGGTCCTCACCACCGGTCCAGACGCCCTGGACCAGGGCGTGGAAGAACATCTGGTCGAGCATGACCACGAGCATCTGCACACGGACCTTCATGTCCGGGCGGTCGTCGGCCGGGACCGTCAGGAGGAACTGGGCGATCTCCTCGGAGAGCCGGTCGTAGCGCGGCTGGAACTCCTTGGCGAACTCCGGGTCACTGGCCATCGCCTCGTGCTTGGACGGCATCAGGCTGGCGTTGTCGCGGGCCCAGTGGGTCAGGCGCAGGATCCAGCGCGACATCGCCTCGCGAGTGCCGGCCATCAGGGCGGTGTTGAGCTCGCGCCAGTACTCGTCGGTGTGCATCCGGTCGAGCGCGACGACCTCGCGGAAGACCGCGGCCTTGTCGGGGAAGTGCAGGTAGAACGTGGCGCGGTTGATCGCGGCCTCGGTCGTGATGAGGCCGATCGAGGCACCGGCGTAGCCCTGCTGCTCGAACACCACCCGCGCGGCGTCGATGATGCGCGAACGCGTCAGCGCCTTCTGCGCCTCCCTGAGGGACCCCGTGCCAGTCGTCACACGCGCACTGTAGGCGGTACGCCGTTCACTCAACAAGATGTTGCCTCTTTCGACAGGGAGTGGCTGGAGCGTTCGGACAGGCGGACCGATTCATCCCCCGGCCGTGAAGTCCCGGCCCGCCTTGGAGGAGTGCGAGCCGCCGTCGACGAACAGCGACGTGCCGGTGGTGTAGGCCGCCAGCGGGCTGGCCAGGTAGACGATGGCGTCCGCGACGTCGTTCGGCACACCCAGCCGGCCGAGCGGCACCGACGTACCGGGCTCGTCGGCGAGACGGGTGTCCTGCCGGGTCATCGCGGTCTCGATCACGCCGGGGTGCACCGCGTTGACCCGGATCCCGCGCGGGCCGAGCGAGGCGGCCAGCGAGTAGGTGAGCATCCGGACGGCGCCCTTGGAAATGTTGTAGGTCGGCATCGACGCCGATCCGAGCACGCCGCCGACCGACGAGATCGTGACGATCGCGCCCTCCCGGTCGCCGGCGACCATCGACCGGGCGGCCGCCTGGCAGGAGAAGAAGGTGCCCTTGACGTTGACGTCCATCATCGCGTCGTAGTCGGCCTCGCTGACCTCGAGCACGTCCTCCATCCGCAGGATGCCGGCGGCCGGGACCATGATCGTGACGCCGCCGAACGCGTCGGCCGCGGTCACCGCCTCCTCGATCGAGGCCGGCGAGGTGACGTCGCACGGCACGAAGACCGAAGAGACGCCCAGGTCGGCGAGCGCCTGCGTCGTCGGGTCGCCGCCCTCGCGGGGCTCCTCGCGCAGGTCGGCGACGACCACGGCGGAGACGCCGGCCGAGGCCAGCCGCAGGGCGGTGGCGCGGCCGAGCCCGGAGGCGCCTCCGGTGACCACGGCGACCTGGCCGGCGAGGAGGTCGGCCGGCCACGACCCCCGGCCCGGCGTCACACGAGGCCCTTCAGGATCTGCGACCCGATCAGGTTGCGCAGGGCCTCCGTGGTGCCTCCGCCCAGGGTGAACATGCGCGCGTCGCGGTAGAGCCGCTCCACGCGGATGTTGCGCGAGTAGCCCAGTGCGCCGTGCAGCTGCAGCGCGGTCGAGCTGACGGTGATCGCGTTCTCCGCCGCGTGCAGCTTGGCGAGCGCGGCGAGCTCGGGGTCGGGCAGGCCCGACTTCGAGAGCGACGCCGAGGCGGCAGCGCGGTGGATCAGCAGGCGCGAGGCGTCGAGCGCGAGGCGCATGTCGACGAGCTTCCAGCGCAGGCCCTGGAAGTCGGAGATCGGGCGTCCGAACTGCTGGCGCTGCGTCGTGTAGTGCAGCGCGTCCTCGTAGGCAGCCTGGGCCAGGCCGAGCGCGACCGTGGCTGCGCCCACGCGCTGGTTGTTGTAGCGACCCATGATGTCCTTGAGCCCGAACATGAGGACGTGGGAGCGCGGGACGACCAGGTCGTTGAAGTGCACGTCCATCTCGGGGATGCCGCGCAGGCCCATCATGTAGTTGCGCTTGCCGAGGTCGAAGCCCTCGTCGTCGCGCTCGCAGTAGACCGCGCAGAGGCCCTTGTCCTCGCCGTCCTCGACGAGCTTCGCGACGACGACGTTGACGATGGAGTCCTTGGCACCGGTGATCCAGGTCTTGGTGCCGTTGAGCACGACGGTGTCGCCGCGGACCTCGGCGGTGGTCGTCATCGCGTTGACGTCGGTGCCGCCGGCCGGCTCGGTGATCTGGATGACCGGCTTGTCGCCGCCCAGCACGAGCTCGGCGACGTGCTTCTTCAGCTCCTCCGAGCCCGCCTTCATGATGATGCTGAGCGCGCCGAGGTTGCCGTCGACCACGATGCGGCCCGAGACGCCGCAGCCCTTGGCGATCTCCTCGACGACCAGCACCACGTCGTACAGCGACAGGCCGGGGCCGCCGTGCTCCTGCGGGATGGTCATCCCCATGAAGCCCGCGGCTGCGAGCTCCTTGGCGTTCTGCACCGGGTAGTCCTCGGTGCGGTCCACCTCGGTGGCGCGCTCCTTGAAGACCTCGGCGAGCTCGCGTGCGCGGGCCTGCAGGTCGACCTGCGCGGCGGTGGGGGCAGGGACGGTCATCGGGGTTCTCCTACGAGGTCGGTGGTCTCGAGCCAGGTCGTGGTGTGCCGCGAGCCGGCGAAGTCGGGGTGGGCCAGCACGCCGAGGTGCAGTGGCGCGGTCGTGGTCGGGCCGTCGATGCGCAGCTCCTCGAGCGCCCGGGTCATCCGCGCGATCGCGACCTCACGGGTCGGTCCCCAGGCGATGACCTTGGCGATCATCGAGTCGTAGTAGGGCGAGATCGTGCAGCCTGCGGTGCAGTGCGTGTCGATGCGTACGCCGATGCCGCCGGGGAGGTCGAGCGCCGTGATCGTGCCGGGTCGGGGCATGAAGGTGCGCGGGTCCTCGGCGTTGATCCGGCACTCGACGGCGTGCACGGCCGGCAGCTGCGAGGCGGGTTCGGCGAGCGGGACCTCACCGGTCGCGGCGAACCACAGCTGGGCAGCGACCAGGTCGACCCCGTGGACGACCTCGGTGACCGGGTGCTCGACCTGGATGCGGGTGTTCATCTCGATGAAGAAGAACTCGCGCGAGTCCATGTCGTAGAGGAACTCGACGGTGCCGGCGCCCGAGTAGTCGATGCCCGCGGTCAGCGCGCGGGCAGCCTCGGTGAGCGCCGTGCGAGTCTCGGGCGACAGCACCGGGGAGGGGGACTCCTCGACGAGCTTCTGGTGGCGGCGCTGGACCGAGCAGTCGCGCTCGCCGAGCACCACCACTCCCCCGGCGCCGTCGCCGAAGACCTGCACCTCGACGTGGCGGGCAGCCTGCACGTAGCGCTCGACGTACATCTCGCCGGAGCCGAAGACGGCGAGCGCCTCGGCACTCGCCTCGGCGTACTGGTCGACGAACTCCTCGCTGCGCAGCACCGGACGGATGCCCTTGCCGCCGCCACCGGCGGCCGCCTTGAGCAGCACCGGGAACCCGACGGCGGACGCGGCGGCGAGGGCCTGCTCCGGCGTCGCGTCGGTCAGCGTGGCGCCGGGCACGACCGGCACCTGGAGCTTCTCGGCGGCCTCCCGGGCGGCGATCTTGTCGCCCATCGTGTCGATCGCCTCGGCGCTGGGGCCGACGAAGGTGAGCCCGGCCTCGGCGATCGCGCGGGCGAAGGCGGCGTTCTCGGCGAGGAAGCCGTAGCCGGGGTGGATCGCGTCGCAGCCGGCCGCCTGGGCGACCGTCACGATGGTCTCGATCGAGCGGTAGCTCTTCGTGACGTCGGCCGGACCGATGCACACGGCCCGGTCGGCGAGCCGCACGGCGAGGCCGTCCCGGTCGACGGTGCTGTGCACGACGACCGTCTCGAAGCCCAGCTCCTGGCAGGCCCGGACGATGCGGACGGCGATCTCGCCGCGGTTGGCGACCAGGACGCGGTAGCGACCGCCGGCGCGGCCGACCGGAGCAGGTGTGGTGCTCATCGGCGGGCCAGCACGTGAACTGCGGCTGCGCCGTTGTCGACGCCCCAGATGCCGCCGCCGGTGCAGTGGGCGACACCGACCTGCGCACCCTCGACCTGGTTAGCGCCGGTCTCGCCGCGCAGCTGGGCGACGATCTCGACGACCTGGACGATGCCGGTGGCGCCGAGCGGGTGGCCTCGCGAGAGCAGCCCGCCGCCGGTGTTGACCGCGGTCCTCCCGGCGAGCGCCGACCGGCCCGAGAGCACGAAGCTCGCACCCTCGCCGCGCTCGCAGAGGCCGAGGGCCTCGTAGTACATGACCTCGCCGATCGCGGCCGCGTCGTGCACCTCGGCCACGTCGACGTCGCGGGCCGTGATGCCGGCCTGGCCGTAGGCCTGCTCCACCGCGCGGAGGGTGATGTCGGGCCAGGCCATGTCGCGCCAGCCCTGGAAGAACTGCCCGCTCAGCACGGCCGAGGAGAGCACCTCGACCGACCGGGCGTCCCCGGTCGCGGCCGGGTCGCGGGTCACGACGACGGCGGCGGCGCCATCGGCGTTCGGGCACATCTGGAGCAGCGTGATGGGGTCGGCCACCAGTCGCGACTCCATCACCTCGTCGATGGTGACCGGAGTCCGGTACTGCGCGTTCGGGTTGCGGGAGGCGGCGTCACGGCTCTTCACCGACACCTGCGCGATGTCCTCGGGCTTGCCGCCGAAGCGGGAGAGCCACGACTCGGTGCGCATCGCGTAGGCCGCCGGCATCGTGAGGCCGGCCTTGATCTCGGGGTCGCCCGGGCCGATCGGCAGCAGGCCGCCGCCGAGGGCGCTGAGCTGCTCGACCCCGATCACCAGGACGGTGGTGAACTCGCCGTTGCGCACCGCCCGGTAGGCCTGGGCGAGGGCACTGGCGCCGCTGGCGCACGCGTTCTCGAAGTTGTAGCAGGGCAGGCCGTCCAGGCCCATCTCCTTGCCGATGCGCTGGCCGACGAGCGAGCCGGCGTAGGCGTTGCCGGAGAACAGGGCCTCGATGTCGGTGCGCTGGAGCCCGGCGTCGCGCACCGCGGCGATGCCCGCCTCGACGGCGAGGGACTCCAGGGTGCGCTCGCGGAACTTGCCGAACGGCGTCGTGGCCGCGCCCACGATGCGGGGGGTGGTGACAGCGGCTCCAGCCATGGGTCAGGCCTCCTGCTCGGTCGGCGCGGACGCGTGGTCCACGGTGAAGACGTGGTCGCCGGTCTCGGCGTCGGCGTGGGTGGTCACGGTCATGCCGGGGGCGAGGGGCTGGTCCTCCACCCAGTTCACGACCCTTCCGAGGACGCGCACGTCGCCCGCGAAGTCGGCGTAGCACAGCGCGTAGGGCACCTCGAAGAGCTTGCCCATCCGGACGACGGTCCAGGTCGCGACCGTGCCGGTCGGCGTCAGGTCGTGGGCGGGGAGGTCGGTGGCCCAGCAGGTGGGGCACAGGTCGCGAGCGGGGTAGAAGGTGCGCCCGCAGGTGGCGCAGTGGGTGCCCGTGAGCGGGGCCACTGCGAGGTCCAGGGTGTCGGTCATCATTCTCTCCAGGCTCAGACGGGGACGGCGCCGGTGGCGCGGGCGAGCTGCTCGGTGTCGAGGCCGAGGGCGCCGAGGACGGCGTCGTTGTCGGCGCCGAGGCGGGGCACGGTCCCGGCGGGCACGGGGCCCATGTCGCTCATGCTGAACGGGGCGTGGGGCATCTTGATCTCGCCGACGTCCGGGTCCTGCACGCGGACGAACATGCCCCGCGCCTCGAGGTGGGGGCAGTCGGAGATGTCGGCGGAGTCCTGCACGATGCCCGCCGGCACGCCGCCCTTCTCGAACTCGGCCACCACGTCGGCGCGGGTGCGCGCCTTCATCCAGGCGAGCATCGCCGGGAGGTAGGCGTCGGGGTTCGCGGCACGCGCGGCACCGGTGGCCGTGGCGGGGTCGGTCGCCAGCTCGGGGCGGCCGATGATCGCCGCCACCCGGCGCCACATCAGGTCGTTGGGGACGACGAGGGAGATGAAGCCGTCCCCACACTCGTAGGCACCCATCGGCGCCTGGAACCGGTCGGGGCCGCGGGTGATGACGTCGCCGGTGAAGGCGTGCTGCATGAGGGGGCGCTCGTTGAGCGCGACCATCGTGTCGTACATCGACACGTCGATCAGGCGGCCCGTGCCCGTGCGGGTGCGGTCGTAGAGCGACATGAGGATCTGGTAGCCGGTGAGGATCGCGGTGGTCATGTCGGCCAGGCCGTACATCGGCAGCTCGGGAGGCAGGTCACCGCTCCGGCCGGTCATGTGGGTGATGCCGGCCATGCCGAGGATCGCGGCGTCGAACGCGGGACGACCGGCGTACGGCCCTTCGCTGCGGCCGTAGCCGGAGACCGCCGCGTAGATGAGGCCGGGGTTGATCGCGCTGAGGTCGGCGTAGCCGATGCCGAGCTTGTCGGTGGCGCCGGGACGGAGGTTCTCGACCACCACGTCGGCGGTCGCGACGAGCGCGCGGTAGGCGTCGCGGCCCTCCACGCTCGCGAGGTCGAGGGTGACGCTCCGCTTGTTCCGGTTGAAGGAGAAGAAGCCTCCGGACACCGCGGCGCCGTCCTCGCCCGTGAGCTGCGGCATGAACTCGCGACGCGGGTCGCCGCCGTCGGGGCGCTCGACCTTGATCACCTCGGCGCCGGCGTCGGCCAGCCACATCGTGCAGTAGGGGCCGGAGATGTACTGCTCGAGCGCGACCACGCGGACGCCTTCGAGGGGCAGTCGGGACACGGTGGTCCTCCTTCTCGGGTTCGGGGGTGGAACGGGAACGGTGGTCAGCGGCCGGCGTCGACGCGGACGTCGAGCCGCGAGATGTCGTCGCGGCCGGCGAGGTGGCCGACCAGTGCGCCGAGCGGGCTGAGCTCGCGCACGGGCAGCTCGTCGGCCGGGCGCCGCTGCATGGCCTCGACCTGCGCGGGCTGGCAGAAGAGGGCGAAGAACACGTCGTCGTCGCTGGCGTCGGCCGGCAGGCCGGCGCGGATCGCGGGCAGCATCGGATCGGCGTAGGCCGCCATCGGGTCGACCACCGGCTCGTCGCCGAGGATCTTGTCGAGGACGTCGGGGTGGATCGGACCGGGCGGCTCGCCGTAGTGGCCGGCGGCGTAGGTGCGGAGGTCGGCGGGCACGGTGTGGAACCGCTTGCCGTCGAGGACGTTGAGCATCGCCTGGACACCGACGAGCTGGCTGAACGGCGTCACCATGCCCGGGCAGCCGAGGTCGACGCGCACGCGCGCGGCCTCCTCGAGCACCTCGGGCAGCCGGTCGATCAGGCCGAGGCCCTCGAGCTGGCCGACGTAGTGCGACATCATCCCGCCGGGGATCTGGTGACCGACGTAGGACCGGTAGGTGTCCTCGTCGTGGTCGACGTGCGGCGCGAGGTCCTTGCCGTAGTCGTAGGCGACGTAGCGGAAGTAGGAGTCCATCCAGGCGACCTCGTCCTCGTCGAGATCGACGCGGACGCCCTCCTCCCTGGCGAGGGCGATGAGGTCGGCGGTGGCCGGGACCGAGTTGCTGCCCGCGACGGAGCGCGCGGCGCTGGAGAGCGCGGTCACGCCGTTGCGCAGTGCCTCGCGGTAGCACGCGAGCGCCAGCCCGGTCTGGTCGTGCACGTTCATCTCGACGGGAATGCCGGGCGCCGCGTTGCGGATCGCGGTCACCAGCGGCGCGACGCGCTCGGGACGCAGCACGCCGCAGGCGTCGTAGAGCAGGATCCCGGAGGCGCCGTACGACGCGTACTCCTTGGCCTTGGTCGCGAAGTACTCATCGGTGTGGACCGGCGACTCGGAGAAGGTCAGGCAGGCCGAGGTGTGCATGCCGAGGCGGCGTCCCTCGCGGATGTGGTGCTCGACGTTGCGGGTGTCGTTGAGGGCGTCGAAGACCTCGAACTCGTCGAGGCCGAGGCCCGCGAGGTGCTCGAGGAAGAAGGTGACGACGTCGTCGGAGTAGCGGGTCCAGCCGAAGAGGTTGCGGCTGCGGACGAGGATCGTGCTGGGGGTCTCCCCCATCAGCTCGCGCAGCAGCCGGAACCGCGTCAGCGGGTTCTCCTCGAGGAACGACACCGCGACCTCGAAGCCGACGCCGCTGAGCAGGTTGCTCCGGGTGAAGCCGGCGCCGGCTGCGTGCGACGCCGCGGGGAGCATGTCCCGGGTGCGGAGCCGGTTGGCCCACAGTGACTGCGGACCGTCGCGGAACGTCTCGTCCGCGACCTGGAGGGTGAGCTGCTCGCTCGTCCCCGTGGGCTGGTCAGGCACGATCATGCCTCGATCCGCACGAGCACCTGCTCGAACTCGACGAGCTCGGCGTCGGCCACGCAGACCTCGACGACCGTGCCGGCGACGCCGGCGCGGACGGTGTTCATCAGCTTCATCACCTCGACGATGCCGATGACGTCGTCGGCCGCGACCTGCTGGCCGACCTCGACGAAGGGCGGCGCGTCGGGGCTGGGCGCCCGGTAGAAGACGCCGGCGATCGGCGCGGCGACGGGGTCGCCGCGCCCCTCGGAGGTGGGTGCGGCAGGCACGGGGGCGGGCTCGGCGGGAGCGACAGGAGCGGCGGCCACGGCGACCGGGGCAGGTGCGGCCGCGGCAGGTGCCGGCGCAGGGACGGCGACGGCTGCGGGCGCGGCGGACCGGGTGGTGCCGCGCTCGACCTCGAGGCGGAGCGGGCCGTCCTTGTAGACCACGCGGGTCGGCAGGTCGGAGCCGTCGAGCATGGTCAGCAGCTCGACGACGGTGTCGAAGGTGAGCCCGTGGGAAGCCTTGCCGGACGTCTTGGCCATCGTCTTGTTCTCCTTCTCAGCACCGTCGGACCGACCGACGAGTGACGGCTGTCACGTTATGAGTCAACATAGTGTCGTGTCAAGAGACATAGTGTCGTCTGTCGTGGGTACGGCGATCCGGCGCAGGGAGGCGGCCTCGCTGCGCTGGTCCCCGGGTGGGGCGTGGCTACTTCAGGTCGTAGGTGTGGAACTGCCGCGCGAGCCGGTAGTGCCCGATGTCCTCGCTCGGCCGGTCCGGGTCGTCGTCGTAGGCACCGTCGGCGTAGTGGACCATCAGGGTCTTCTCCTGGAAGTCCTGCGGCATCGAGAGCAGGTCCTCGATGGGCGAGTGCAGGTTGCGGATGTCGGCGCCGAGGGCGTCGGTGGGGCCGAACCAGGCGTCGTGCATCACCAGGTCGCAGTCGTCGAACCAGGCCCACTTCTCGCGGTCGACGCCGGCGTCGGGCGCGTAGCCGAACTTCACGCCACCGAAGTCGAACTTGTACTGAAGGCAGCGCGGGTGGTGCCGGGTCTCGGTGAAGTCGACGGTGAACCCGCCGAGGTCCATCCCGGGCTCGATCGGCTGGGCGTCGAAGAACCAGTCGAAGTTCGCCAGTCCGCCGTCGCCGCGTGCGGACTCCTCCAGCGAGGGCCGCAGGCTCGACCAGATGTCGCTCAGCAGCCACTGCGGGGCGTAGAGCTTGATCGGGTCCTCGGTCACGTAGTACTGCAGGTAGGCCAGCTCCTCGAGCCCGTTCACGTGGTCGGCGTGCATGTGGGTGATGAAGATCTCCTTGTACTGCGTGTGCTCGACCCGGCGGGCGCCCTCGCGGTTGTTGGTCGCGAGCATCTTCGGCAGGTAGGGCGGGCAGTCGAGGAAGACCTCACGCCCGTCGACGTCCATCAGCACGTGGGTGTTGAAGTGGCGCGTGGTGAACGCGTCCCCCACGCCGAGGGTGTAGAGCTTCACGGAGTCAGCCATCGTCACTGCCTTTCAGTCGTCGGGTCCGAAACTAGGGCGATACGCGGAAGAACGGGAGCACCCACTCGCCGACCCGGGTGGGTACGACGTCGCAGCGGTCGCCGACGCGGGGCGGACGGCCGTCGGGCAGCAGGTCGGCGAGCAGGTGGGTCAGCAGGGTGGCGCCCTCCTCGAGACGCACGAGCCCGACGCGATAGGGCGCGATCGCAGCCCACGACGCCTGGCCCGGACGGTGCACCTCGGAGTGGGTGACGACCCGGCCGCGGCCCGAGGCCGTGACGAACGACAGGTCACCCGACCAGCAGGCGACGCAGCGGGTGCGGGGATAGCCCTGGGCCGCGCCGCAGGACGCGCACGACTGGATCGTGAACCGGCCCTCGCGCAGCGCGTCCCACCACGGCTGCGACTCGGCGGTGGGCGTCGGCGGCGCGACGGAGAGGTCGGCGTACGACTCGTCGATCACGAGACCGGTCACGAGGTGCCTCCCAGCACGAGGGCAGCAGCCTCGCTGAGGGTCGCCCCGTTGCCGGTGACCAGGCTCAGTCGCGGGTCCGGGACCTGCCGTTCCCCCGCCTCGCCGCGGAGCTGGCGCACGGCTTCGACGACGTGCGACATCGGGCCGGCGAGGCCGCACTGGCTGAAGCCGAGCTGGCCGCCGTGGGTGTTCATCGGGAAGTCGCCCGACGGCGAGAAGTCGTGGTCGGCCAGCCACGGGCCGAACTTCCCGGGCGCGACGAGGCCGAGGTCCTCGATCGTGACCCCCACGACGATCGTGTAGCAGTCGTAGAGCTGGTAGTTGCCGAGGTCGGCGAGGCCGACCCCGGCCTGCACCAGTGCCTGGGCCATCGCGTCCTTGAGCGGCCCGGTGGTGATCGCCGGGGCGCCCGAGAGCGCCCGGTGGGTGACCTTCTCCCCCGCGCCGAGCAGGTGCGCGCCGGCACGCCCGAGCGACGCCGCGCGCTCGGGCGAGACCACCACGAGGGCGCTCGCTCCGGCAGCCTCCATGACCGCCTCGAGCAGGTGGATCGGCGTGCTGATCATCGGTGAGGCCAGCACGTCGTCGACGGTGATCGGCGTGCCGTGGAAGATCGCCGCCGGGTTGAGCTGGGCGTTGGCGCGCGCCCGGACGGCGATCTCCGCGAGCTCCTCGGGCGTCGTGCCGTAGGTGTCGATGTGCGCCTGCGCGATCATGGCGTACGTCGTGTTGGCGCCGCTGGCACCGAACGGGACGTCGTACTCCCGGATCGGGGCGCGGTAGCTCGACCTCGGGAAGCCGGTCGCCGGCCGCGCGGCACCACCGACGCAGAGCACCACCTCGCACATGCCGGCCCGGATGGCCGCCGCGGCCCGCCACACCATGCCGGCGGCGCTCGCGCCCCCGAGGTCGACGACGTTGGCCATCGTCGGGTGCAGCCCGAGGTACTCGGCGACCGAGGCGGGCACGTGCATCGGTATCTCGCCGTACTGCTGGCCGACGAGGAGGCCGTCGACGTCGCCGGGGCCGAGGCCTGCGTCGGCCACCGCCAGCGCGGCCGCCTCGGCCATCAGGCCGAGGGAGCTCTCACCGTCGGTGGACCGCCGGGGGGTCAGCTCGCCGATGCCGACGATCGTGGCGAGGGGTGCTCTCACGGCAGGCTCAGGCGTCGTTCTTCGCGGCCTCGGTGGCCGCGAGCAGCGACTTGCGCGGCGACATGTAGGTCAGCACCTCGCCGTCGAGCACGACCTGGCCGTCGGAGCGGGTGACGGTCTGCTTCAGCCTGGCGATCGGCTTGTCGTGGCGCACCTCGAGCACCTCGACGCGCGAGACGACCTCGTCGGGGATGTAGACCGGGGCGACGAAGCGCCAGCTGACCGAGAGGAACACGCTGCCGGGGCCGGGGATGTCCTGGGCGCCGACCTCGCTGATGGCGCCGATGATCAGGCCGCCGTGGGAGATCCGGCCCTCGAACATCGTCGAGTCGTCGATGAAGTCGTCGTCGAAGTGGAGCGGGTTGTAGTCACCGCTGGCCTTGGCGAAGGCGTCGACGTCGTCCTGGGTGATCGTGCGGGTGCGCTCCGCGGTCTCGCCGACCACCAGGGGACGGCCGAGGAAGGTGGTGTTCCACACGGAGCTGGACTCGTCGTGGGTGGGAGCAGGGGTGGCGTCGGACATGGGTGTGCTTCTCCTCTTGTAGGGGGCTGGTGGACTCAGGACCTGACCGCGAAGGCGGTGAACTGGTCCAGGGAGTCGGGGTTCTGCATGGCACCGGGGGTGGCGACGTCGGCGACGGCCGCCCCCTCGAGGATCTTCTTGACCGGCACCTCGAGCCGCTTGCCGGTGAGGTTGCGCGGCACGTCGCGGATCGCGAGCACCTCGTCGGGCAGGTGGCGTGGGGACAGCTGGGACTTGATGGCGCCGCGGATGCGCCCGAGCAGGTCGTCGTCGAGCGCCTGGCCGTCCCCGAGCACCAGGAAGAGCAGGAGCTTGCCGCCCTCGCCGGGGCTGGGCTCGGCGTGCACCACGAGGGCGTCGTCGACCCCGGGCATCGTGTCGAGCAGCTCGTAGAACTCCGCCGTCCCGAGCCGTACGCCGTCCCGGTTGAGCGTGGCGTCGGACCGACCGTAGATCGCGCAGGAGCCGTCCTCCCAGAAGGTGATCCAGTCGCCGTGGCGCCACACGCCCGGGAAGTCCTCGAAGTAGGCCGCCCGGTAGCGCGCGTCGTCGACGTCGCCCCAGAAGCCGATCGGCATCGACGGCATCGGCCTGGTGATGACGAGCTCGCCCTGCTCGCCCACGAGCGGCGTGCCGTCGGCGGCGTACGCCGCCACCGCGACCCCGGGGTAGGCCGAGGCCATCCGACCGGTGCGGACGTCCTGGCTCGGGGAGTCGCCGACGAAGCCCGAGCAGATGTCGGTGCCGCCCGACCCGGACATCAGGCGTACGTCGTCGGAGATCGAGGCGCACCCCCACGCGGCGAGGTCGCCGGGGCACGCGGTGCCGGTGACGCCGAGCTGGAGGATCGCGGAGGTGTCGACCTCGTCGCGCGGGACGAAGCCGGCCCGGCGGCAGAGCTGGAGGAACCCCGGCGAGGTGCCGAAGTGGGTGATGCCGGCGTGGTCGGCGATCCGCCACAACGCGCCCACGTCGGGCGAGGTCGGGTTGATGTCGGTGGTGACGACGGCAGCGCCGAGGCCCAGGCCCGAGACGACGAGGTTCCACATCATCCAGCCGGTGGTGGTCTGCCAGAAGATCCGGTCGCCGGGCTGGACGTCGTGGGCGAACGCGAGCGACTTGAGGTGCTCGAGCGTGATCCCTCCGTGGCCGTGCACGATCGCCTTGGGCAGTCCGGTGGTGCCCGACGAGAAGAGGATGTAGAGCGGGTGGTCGAACGGCACCCGCTCGATCGTCGGTGCGGCAGGCGTGGCCGTGAGCTCGGCCCACGTCCCGCTCGCCCCCTCGATCGCCGGCGCACCGGCGAGGTAGGGAAGCACGACGAGCTGCTCGACCGTCGGGAGCGAGGCGACGATCGAGGCGACCTCCTCGTGGCGGGAGACGTCCTTGGTGCCGTACCGGTAGCCGTCGATGGCGACGACGACCTTGGGCTCGACCTGGCGCCAGCGGTCGATCACGCTCTGCACGCCGAACTCCGGCGCGCACGAGGTGAAGACCGCACCCAGGCCGGCGGTGGCCACGAGCAGCGCGACCGTCTCGGGGATGTTCGGGACGTAGGCCGCCACGCGGTCGCCGCGACCGACGCCGGCGGCGCGGAGCCCTTCCTGGATCCGGCCGACCAGGTCGCGGAGCCCGGCGACGGTCAGCGTCGAGTCGGGGCGGCTGTCGGAGTAGCCCAGCAGCGCGAGGTCGTCGTCGGCGCGGCCCGGCATCGCGAGCATCCACTCGGCGTAGCTGAGCTCGGCGCCGGGGAACCACGCGGGCTTGAAGACCTGGTCGCGCTGCTCGGGACGCAGCGCGACGTGGCCCGAGCCGGGCAGGCCGCCCCAGTCCCACAGCAGCGACCAGAACGTGTCGTGCCGATCGATCGACCACGCCAGGAACGCGTCGTAGTCGTCGAAGGAGAGGCCGTGGCCCTCGGCGAGCCAGGCGAGGAAGCCGTCGAGCGACGTGCTGCGGCGGCCGTCGGCCGGCGTCCACAGGACCTCGGAGGGTGCCTGGTGCAGGTCGGGTGCGGCGGTGAGGGTCAACGGGGCTCCTGGATCGGGAGGTGGGTGGGGAGCGCGGCGTGGTCAGACGCGCTCGATGACGATGGCCATGCCCTGGCCGCCGGCGACGCACATGGTGGCGAGGCCGGTCTGCTGGTCGCGCGCCTCGAGCGAGTGGAGGAGCGTGGTGACCAGGCGGGTGCCGGTCATCGCGAACGGGTGCCCGATCGCGATGGAGCCGCCGTGGACGTTGAGCCTGTCGTCGGGCACGCCGAGCTCGTCGACGCACGGGATCGCCTGCGCCGCGAAGGCCTCGTTGAGCTCGACGAGGTCGATGTCGTCGATCGTCATACCGGCCCTGCGCATCGCCTGCCGGGACGCCTCGATCGGGGCGAGGCCCATGATCTCCGGCGAGAGGGCGCTGACGCCGCTGGCGACGATGCGTGCCCGCGGCCGGATGCCGAGCTCGAGGGCGCGGGACTCGCGCATCACGATGATCGAGGCGGCCCCGTCGTTGAGCGGGCAGGCGTTGCCGGCGGTGACGGTGCCTCCCTCCTCGGCCGTGCGGAACACCGGCTGGAGGGCGGCGAGCTTCTCGATCGTCGAGCCGACACGGGGCGACTCGTCCTCGCTCACCCAGTCGCCGGCCGCGTTGCGGACCGGGGTGATGTCGGTCGTGAAGAAGCCGGCCGCGATGGCAGCCTCCGCCTTCTGCTGGCTGCGGAGGGCGAACTCGTCCTGGGCGCGGCGCGAGACGCCCTTGAGTCCGGCGACGTTCTCCGCGGTGCGGCCCATCTCCATGTAGACGTAGGGCAGCTCACCGCGCTCTCGCGGGTCGGACCACAGGTCGCCGCCCTGCTCGCGGGCCAGCGCCCGCGCGTTCGCCTCGTCGTACCCGTGGTGCTGCCAGGTCCCGCCGACGAGCGCCTGCGCGTCGGCCGGGAGGTGGTCGCTGGTGCCCCGGCGGTGCCGGCTCTCGAGCTCGAGGCCGCCGGTGACGAAGGCGTCGCCCTCCCCCGCCACGATCGCGTGGTGCGCCGTGCGCAACGCCTGGATGGACGCCGAGCAGTAGCGGGTCATCGTCATGGCCGGGACGGTGTCGAGGCCGAGCTGGACGGCGATGACCCGGCTGATGTTGCTGCCGTGCTCGCCGCCCGGCTGGCCACAGCCGAGCACGATGTCGTCGATCGTGTGCGGGTCGAGCTCGGGCACCTGCGCCAGGGCCGCCTCGATGACCTGGCGGCCGAGGTCCTCCGGCCGGGTCCCGGCGAAGGCTCCCCGGTAGGCGCGGCCCATGGGCGATCGGGCGGCTGCCACGATCACGGCCCGGTCCGACATGAGCTCTCCTCACCGATGGACGTGCTGGTCGAGCTGCTGATGGTTGTGACTGGCGTCACGCAGTTCGGACAACATAGTGACGAGTGACTCGGCGATGTGTCAACGACCTAGGCCCTCACGTCCCGGATGGTGTTGGACAAGAAGCCCCCGTCGACCAGGAGGTCGTGCCCGCAGACGTAGGACGAGTCGTCGCTGGCGAGGTAGACCACCGCCGAGGCGATGTCCGCCGGCTCGCAGGTGCGACCGAGCGGCGTGGCGTCGCTGAACGACCGCACCAGGTTCGGTGCGTTCTCGGTGAGCGGCGTGGGCACGAAGCCCGGCGACACCGAGTTGACCCGGACCCCGCGCGGACCGAGCTCGTCGGCTGCGGTCTGGGTCAGGCCGCGCACGGCCCACTTCGAGGCGGCGTACGACGCTGCGCGGTAGCCGGTGTGGGACGCGAACGAGGCGATGTTGACGATGCTGCCCCCGCGGTTCCCCACCATCGAGCGGCCGGCGTGCTTCATGCCGAGGAAGACGCCGGTGAGGTTGACCCCGATGACCCGGTCCCAGTCCTCGACCGCGGTCTCGAGGATGCCGAAGCGGTTGGTGATGCCGGCGTTGTTCACGAGCACGTCGACCCCACCGACCTCGGCCTCGAGGCGGGAGACGAGCTCCTGCCAGGACCCCTCCGAGGCCACGTCGAGGGCAGCACCGACGGCACGCACACCCCGGTCGCGCAGGGCTGCGGCGGCATCCTCGACGCGGGACTCGTCGAGGTCGGCCAGCACCACGGTGCCGACACCCTCGCGGGCGGCGAGGTCGACGGTCGCCGAGCCGATGCCGCCGAGGGCTCCGGTCACCAGGACGGTCCTGTTCTTCAGTCGGTCGGTCATGCGAGGGCTCCTTCAGGGATCGGTGTCAGCGGACCAGGGCGTCGACGTGGACATGGGCGTACGGGACGGCGTCCTGGTCAGGTGGGGCGGTGCGCATGTGGCTCTCGTTCTCCATCTCGGGCCCGTGCGGTGGCCGGGCGTCCGGACGACCCATGTCCCCGTCGGAGGGGGGTATCCGATTTTCGAATGACACCTTGACGAATCGCACAACAGCCTGTTGTGTGTGGCGAGCATCACTTCTACCACAGATGCAGCTGCCGCCGGAAGGACCGCGATGTACTACCACCAGGCACTGGCCCGGGCGATGGCCGACCAGGGCATCACCGACGTCTTCGGCGTCCTCGGCGACGCCAACCTCTACTTCATGCAAGCGTGGGAGAGCGCCGGCGGGCACTACGTCGCGGTGGCCCACGAGGGCGCCGGCGTCCTCGCAGCCACCGGTTACGCCTCCACCGCGGACACGGTCGGCGTCGCCACCGTGACCCACGGCCCCGCCCTCACCAACGCGCTCACCGCGCTGGTCGACGCGACCCGCGCCCGGATGCCGGTCCTGGTCATCGCCGGCGACACCAACCCCGAGGTCCGTGGCCACCTGCAGAGCATCGACCAGCACAGCGTGGTCCAGGTGAGCGGGGCCGGCTGGGAGCCGGCGACCACGCCCCAGGACGTCGCCGCCGACCTCGCCCGGGCACTGCGTCGGGCCGTGGCCGAGTCACGCCCGGTCGTGCTCAACATCCCGATCACCTTCCAGTGGACCGAGGTCGACTACGTCCCGGTGCCGCGGGCGTCGGTGCGCCACCGCCGGACGCGGCCCGACCAGGATGCGCTCGAGGACGCCGCCGGCATCCTCGCCTCGGCCCGACGCCCGGTGGTCCTGGGCGGACGCGGCGCCCGCCACTCCCGCGACCAGCTCGTCACCCTGGCCGAGCGGATCGGTGCGCCGGTGGCGACGTCCCTGCGCGGCAAGGGCCTGTTCTCCGGGCACCAGCACGACCTCGGCATCTGCGGCACCCTCTCCCACGAGACCGCGCTCGCCACCCTGGACCGCGCCGACTGCGTGGTCGCCTTCGGAGCCGCGCTCAACGACTTCACGACCGCCGAGGGCTCGCTGCTCCGGGGCAAGCGCGTCATCCACGTCGACTCCGACCCCGGGCGCCCGGACACGTGGTCCTCGGCCGACGTCGGCATCGTCGGCGACGCCGGCGCCGTGGCGGAGGCCCTCGTGGAGCTGCTCGACGAGGTCGAGCACTCCCCCACCGGCTTCGCCGACGACGCGCTGGCGCTCGCACTCAAGAACCCGCGCCCAGCCCTGCGGCCGACGCGGACCGGTGGCCTCGACGTGGTCGCCGTGCTCCGGCGCATCGACGAGGCCTTCCCCGCCGACCGCACCCTGGTCATCGACGACGGCCGCTTCATCCTCACCGCCTACGCCGAGCTCGGTGTCCCGCACCCGTCGGCGTACGTCCACACGTGCAGCTTCGCGTCCATCGGCCTGGGCCTGGGAAACGCCATCGGCGCCCACGCCGGCGCTCCCGAGCGGCCCGTGCTCGCCGTGGTCGGCGACGGCGGCTTCATGAGCGCCGGCCTCAACGAGCTCAACACCGCCGTCCGGGCCGGCACCGACCTCGTGCTCGTCGTGGTCAACGACAAGGCCTACGGCGCCGAGCACGTGCAGCTGGTCGCGAAGGGCATCGACCCGACCATCTCCACCTTCGACTGGCCCGACTTCGCGCCGGTGGCCGATTCCCTGGGCGCGCGCGGCATCACCGTGCGCTCGCTCGAGGACCTCGAGGCCGCCTTGACCGGGCTCACCGAGCGCGACCGCCCGGTCCTCCTCGACGTGCAGATCGACCCCTACGACGTGCCGGGATCGTTCGTGTGACAGCGGTCGCAAAACACCCCGCTTGATCCATTGACATGTTGCCGACTCACCCAACAAGATGTTGCCCGAACCGGGTTGTGATCGCGATCACACCTCCGCACCGCCACCCGGTCACACCCTCGATGAAACGGAGTCCTCATGGTCTCTGCACCACCCGAGAAGCTCGTCGCCCACCCGCACGTGGGCGGCGCCGAGCAGATCGCGATCGACTCAGCGGCCAAGACCTACCTGCGCCGTGGCGCCTCCCCGGTGGAGGCACTGCGCCCCACCGAGCTGGTCGTCGAGCCGGGTGAGTTCGTCAGCCTCGTCGGCCCCAGCGGCTGCGGCAAGACCACCCTGCTGAAGCTCGTCGCCGGTCTCGACCACGCCACCGGTGGTCGCATCGTCGTCGGTGATCGCACCGTGAGGAAGCCCGACCCGCAGGTCTCCGTGGTCTTCCAGAAGGCCGCCCTGCTCAAGTGGTACACCGTCGAGCAGAACGTCCTGCTGCCGGCGAAGATCGCCGGCACCCTCACCAAGGAGACCCGCAACCGGGCCGCGGAGCTGCTGGAGTTCATCGGCCTGGCCGACTTCAAGGACCGCTACCCCAGCGAGCTGTCCGGCGGCATGCAGCAGCGCGTCTCGATCGCGCGCGCCCTGGCCGGCGAGCCGAAGGTGTTGCTCATGGACGAGCCGTTCTCCGCGCTCGACGAGTTCACCCGTGAGGTGCTGCACGACGAGCTCCTGCGGCTCTGGACCAGCCACCCGAAGACCGTCATCTTCGTGACCCACAACATCAGCGAGGCGGTCTACCTCTCCGACCGCGTCGCCGTGATGGCCCCGCGACCGGGGCGCATCGAGGCCGTGGTCGACATCGACCTGCCCCGTCCGCGCACGTCGGCGCTGCGCACCGACCCGCAGTTCTTCGAGATGGTCTCGACCATCCGCTCCCACTTCAGCAAGGCCGGCGCCCTCGGAGGTGAGTCCGCATGACCGTGACCGCAGAGCCCACGTCCACCCTCGACGAGACCGAGAAGTCCAGGGGACGCAACCGCAAGGACCAGCCCGACGTGCTGCCCACCCCCAGCCGCGCCGGCATCTTCGCCAAGAACCTCGGACTACGCCTGATCGTCCCCGCCGTCGTGCTGCTGGCCTGGTGGTACACCACCTCCCAGGACATGGTGTCCCCCCTCATCGTGCCGGCACCCGGCGACGTGTGGAACGCGCTCGACAGCTACCTCCTCGGCGGCGTGTGGAACGAGGACATCATGTCCAGCGCCCGCGGCACGCTGTGGAGCTTCGTGATCGGACTCGTGCTCGGCATCGTCGGCGGCTCGATCATGGCGTTCATCGCCTCGGTCAAGACGGCCGTCTACCCCTACATCCTCGCCTTCCAGGCCTTCCCGAAGATCGCGGTCGCCCCGCTCTTCGTGGTCTGGCTCGGCTACGGCGACGCGCCGAAGATCATCATCGGAACCTCGCTCGCCTTCTTCCCCGTCATCAGCGCGACCATGGCAGGCCTGCTCGACGTCGACCCCGACGAGCACAACCTGATGCGCTCGATCGGTGCCAGCAAGCGGCAGGAGCTGCGGCACCTGCGCCTGCCCCGCGCGATGTCGTACGTCTTCCCGGCCCTCGACATCGCCGTGGTCGGCGCCCTGCTGGGCGTCATCACCGCCGAGATCGTCGGCACCGAGTACGGCCTCGGCCGCGTGATCACCGAGCGTGCCGCCTACGGCGACTCGGCCGCGGTCTACGCCGTCCTGATCGTCCTGGCCGTGGCGGGAGCGATCCTCCACCTGGCCGTCAGCATCCTCCACAAGGTGATGCCCCGGTCCATCGTGCCCAAGTAAGCGGGGCCGGACCACCAGCAAGAAGCCGATCGCGGCGTCGTACGCCACTCCCACCACCACGTGCGACGTCGCCCCGGTCACCCCTGCCCGCACGCGGGCGCTCCCTCGGGTCGTCCCGGGCCTCCCGGGACAACAGGCACCACCCCCACCCGCACCAGAGAAAGCAGAAGCAGATGAACTTCTCCACCCACCGCCGCGCGCGCCGCGGCCTGGCGACGGCACTCGTGTTCTCGATCGCCAGCCTGTCCCTCGCTGCCTGTGGCGGTGGCGGCGACGAGGCCAACGCCGACGGCACCGCCTCCCTCTCCGGTGTCAACGGCGACCCGTCCAACGGTCCCTCCGGCGCCCCGTTCGGCTCCGTGCAGATCGAGGAGGGCTGGGACAAGGCCGACGGCTACACGCTCAAGTGGGACGTCGCCCAGAGCGCCGCCGCAGGGCTGCAGCTGCTGAGCGCCGGCAAGGTGGACATCTCCCAGGGCTCCGCGCCGACGGCCTACGCGGCGGCCAAGCTCGACCCCGACCTGCGCATCATCGGCTTCCTGAACGGCCCCGCCTACCTGATGGTGGCCCCGGAGGGCAGCGGCATCGCGACCGCCGCCGACCTCGAGGGCAAGAAGATCGGCGTCCTCGCGCTCGGCTCCGCCTCCGACATGATGGTGCGCGGCTCGCTCCAGGAGGTCGGCCTCGACCCCGACAAGGACGTCAAGATCCTCCCCATCGGCGTGGGCGCGCCCATGGCCGAGGCCCTCAACTCCGGCACCGTCGACGCGATCGCCGGCTGGGAGGGCATGTGGCAGAGCATCTCGGCGCTCACCGACGAGCCCCTCGCCCCGGTCGAGGCGGCCATGTCCGACCTGCCCGGGATGATGCTGCAGACCACGACGCAGGAGGTGCTCGACACCAAGCACGACCTCCTCGTCGACTACATGCGCAACTTCTACAAGTCCTGCCAGCTCGGCGCCGACGACCCGCAGCGCGTGGTGGCCGACCACTGGGAGAAGTTCTCCAACGTCGCCCCGCCCGCCGACAAGTACGACGAGCAGCTCGCCGACCAGGCCGACTGGAACCAGAACTTCTTCTCGATCTGCGCCGAGCCGGGCAGCGAGAGCGGGATGGCCGGTGTGCTGTCGGAGTCGGAGGTGAAGGAGTCCTACGACTGGCTGCGGAAGTACAACATCCTCGAGGACGACGTCGACTTCGCCTCCATCGTCGACACCTCGGTCACCGAGGAGGCGATGAAGGACCTCGACCTCACCGCGTGGTCGAAGGACTACCTCGCGGAGAACCCGACCCAGGGCTGACACCGGCTCCCCGCGGCGGCGGGTGCACCTCCACCCGCCGCCGCGGCGGCACCGCACGTCCCGACCCCGTCACGAGAGCAGGAGAGACCGCATGTCCGTCACCGCCACCGCCCGGTCCGCGGTCGACGCCTTGGTCGCCTCCCTCCCCGACGGCGTCGTCGTCACCGACGCCGAGCGCGTCGAGAAGTACCGCCATGACCGCTTCGAGGACCTGCCCGCCGGCGTGCCGTGCGCCGTCGTCCGGGCCGAGGGCACGGAGCAGGTCCAGGCCGCGCTGCGCTGGGCCACCCAGCACCGCGTCCCCGTCGTGCCCCGAGGCGCCGGCACCTCTCTGTCCGGCGGCGCGACCGCCGTCGACGGCTGCCTGGTGCTGACCCTCGAGCGGATGACCGGCGTCCGGGTCGACGCCGACCGCCGGGTCGCGCACGTCGAGCCCGGCGCCCTCAACATCTCGGTCAAGGAGGCCGCCGCGGTGCACGGGCTCTGGTACCCGCCCGACCCCGGCTCCTACCGGATCTCCACCATCGGCGGCAACATCGCCACGAACGCCGGCGGCCTGTGCTGCGTGAAGTACGGCGTCACCGCCGACTACGTCCTCGGCCTCGAGGTCGTCCTCGCCGACGGCCGGCTGCTGCGCCTCGGGGGCGAGACCATGAAGGACGTCGCCGGGCTCAACCTCCGCCAGCTCTTCGTCGGCAGCGAGGGGACGCTCGGCGTCGTGACCAGCGCCGTGCTGCGCCTGGTCCCCCAGCAGGGCGAGGTCTCCACCCTCGTCGCCACCTTCCCCGACCTGGTCTCCGCCGGCGTCGCCGTCACCCGCATCGGACGCACCGTCCGCCCCGCGATGCTGGAGCTGATGGACCAGGTGTCCATCAACGCGGTCGAGGACCACTCGCCCCGCGGCCTCGACCGCGAGGCGGGCGCCCTGCTGCTCGTCCAGTCCGACGCACCCGGGGCCGCCCGTGCCGACGAGATCGCGACCGTCGAGGCGCTCTGCGAGGAGGCCGGCGCCACCGAGGTGGCCACCACCGACGTCGCCGAGGAGGGGCTGATGTTCGTCGACGCGCGACGCAGCGCCGGCGAGGCCACCGAGGCCCGCGGGACCCTCCTCGCGGAGGACATCTGCGTGCCGGTCGACCGGCTGCCCGAGGTGCTCGCCGAGATCACCGCCCTGGCCGTGCGCCACGACCTCGAGATCCCCGTCGTCGCGCACGCCGGCGACGGCAACCTCCACCCCGGCATCATCTACCCGCCCGGCGACGCCGCCGCCCGCGACCGCGCATGGCTGGCCTTCGACGAGCTGATGGCGCTCGCCACCGCCTACGGCGGCACGGTCACGGGCGAGCACGGCGTCGGTCGCACCAAGACCCGCGGACTCCTCGCCCAGGTCGGTCCCGACGTGATGGAGGTGTCACGCGCGATCAAGGCGACCCTCGACCCGTTCGGCCTGCTCAACCCCGGCGCGCTCCTCACCGCGCGCGAGCCCCTCGAGCACGCGGGCGAGCAGGGATGAGCGGACCCGGCCAGGCCCGGCCGGGACGCACCCTCCCGCACCCGACACCAGGCGACGACCGGACCTGAGCCCCCGCCCCTATTCAGACGGGGCGCGTCCCGCCGGCGGCGCGGCAGGCGATCCGCAGCAGCGCGGCGGCGGGGCCGTCGAGGGGACGGTCGCGACGCCAGATGGCGGTGAGCGGCCGCTCGAGGTCGAGGTCGTGGCGCACCTCGACGAGCTCGCCGGTGTCGAGCCCGGCACGGACGGCGTACGGCGTCACGACGGCAGGTCCGACGCCGGCGAGCGCGGCACCGACCATCGCCGTCGTCGACGTGGCGACCATCGCGATGCGGGGCTGGGCGGCCAGGGCGCGCTCGAAGGTGCTGCGGGTGCCGCTCCCCTCCTCACGGACGACGAACTCGGTGGCGAGCAGCTGGTCGCGCGAGAGCGGCGTGCTGCGGCGCGCCCACGGGTGCGCGGCCGGGACGACGATGACCAGCCGGTCCGTGCCGACGACCCTCCTGGCGAGGTCCTCCGAGACCCGGGTGGACTCCACGAAGCCGATCGCGCACTCGCCGGAGTGCACGAGGTCGTCGACGCGGTCGGAGTTCTGGACCTGCAGGCGCAGGTGGACCTCGGGCAACGAGGCGCGCAGCTCGCCGATCCAGCGTGGCAGCACGAACTCGGCGACGGTCAGGCTCGCCGCCACGCCGAGATCGGACCCGCCCTGCGAGCGCCGGGCGCTCAGCGCCTGCAGGCCGCCCCGCACGGTGTCGATCTGGTGGAGGACGTCGCGCGCCCACGCCGCGACGGTCACGCCGTCGGGGGTGAGCCTGGTCCCGCGAGGGGTGCGCTCGGCGACGCGCAGCTGCCAGCGCGTCTCGAAGGCCCGCAGGGAGATGCTCGCCGCGGGCTGGGTGATGCCGAGGCGGCGCCCGGCCGCGCCGAGGCTGCCCTCCTCCTCCAGGAGCACCAGGAGGCGCAGCGCCTGGAGGTCCAGCTCCTTGCTCATAAGCAGTGATTATGACCCGCCCCCGGGTCAGCGTCTAGTCGACACCCTGTCGCGCGAAAGATCCTTGACGCGTGGTCGTCCTCCCCTCCCCTGCTGTCGTCGAGTCGCCGCCTCCGGTCGAGGAGCGGACCTCGTCGCGGCGCGCCAGCTACCTCCGCCGAGCGGTCGTGGCCTTCGCCGTCGCGGGCCTCGCTCTGGCCGTCAGCACCGTCGCTCCCCTCATGGGTCCGTTGCTGGTCGCGCTGGTCATCGGCGTCGTGGCCGCCAACACCCCGGGCGTGAGCCGGTACGTCGTCGGCACCGCGCCGCGGCTCGACAAGCTCCTCCTGCGCTCGGGCATCGTGCTGCTCGGCCTCAAGATCGCGATCACCGACGTCCTCGCCCTCGGAACCTCCGGCATCGTCGTGGTGCTGGCGACGGTCGTGACGACGTACGCCGCGACGCAGCTCGCCGGCCGGCTGCTCGGCCTCGAGCGCGACCTGGTCACCCTGATCGCCGCCGGCTTCTCGATCTGCGGCGCGGCCGCGGTCGCCGCTGTCGAGTCCTCGATCCGGGCGAAGCCCCGCGACGTCGCGCTCGCCGTCGCGCTGGTCACCGTCTTCGGCACGATCATGATCGGCGCCGTCCCTGCCCTCGGCAGCGCCTTCGGCCTGACCGACGAGCAGACCGCGATCTGGGCGGGCGCCAGCATCCACGAGGTCGCCCAGGTGATCGCCGCCGCGTCGCTGATCGGTGCCGGCGGGGCGACCGCACTGGCCACCGCCACGACCGTCAAGCTCGCCCGCGTCACCCTCCTCGCCCCCGTGCAGATCGTCTCCGCGCGCATCTGCCGCTCCGAGGACGCCACCCGCCGGGGTCCGCTCGTCCCGCTCTTCCTCATCGGCTTCCTCGCCGCCGTCGCGGTCCGGACCACCGGCGTGCTCCCGCAGGGCGCCCTCGACCTCGCCGCCTCGCTCACCACGCTGCTCCTCAGTGCGGCGATGTTCGGCCTCGGCACCGGGATCGTGGCCCGACACCTCTGGCCCGTCCCGGTCCGCGCCCTCCTCCTCGCGACGATCTCCACCCTCGTCGCCGGCACCGTCGCCCTCGCGCTCGTCACGCTGCTCGTCTGAGGAGAACCCCGGTCGGTCGGGAGCAACCTCGCGGGGCGCACGGACGTCCACCCACCATGAAGATCCTGACCGCGGCCGCCCTGGCCGCCGCCACCCTCACCACCGCGACCCTCTCCACCGCGGCCCTGGCCTCGCCGGCCGGCGCCGCCGCCCCGATCCGTTCAGCGGTGAGCGCAGGATCGTGCTCGCGCCGAAGAACAGCGAAGGGATCCTCGGCGTCGACCGCGACCTGCGGGCGACGTACGCCGAGGGCCAGGGGCCGCGCAACCAGTTCGTGCTCGTGCCGACGGGCGACCGCTTCCTGGTGAGGACCGCGACGCTCCGCAGCGGCGGCGAGCCCCTGTGCCTGCAGCTCGGCAAGCGGGCCGTCGTGGTCACGGCGTGCGACGCCGGGAGGCGGCACCAGCAGTTCTCGTTCCGGTCGGCGTCACCCAGCAACGGCAAGCCGACGTGGACGATCCGCACCACCCGGAACCGCTACCTCGTGCAGAACGACCTCGGCGGCTTCGAGCCCGCCGTCATCGGCGAGGGCACGCCCGACATCGACACGCCCTTCCTGCTGGTCGACAAGGGCGTCGCGAGCCTCCCCGACCTCGACTGAGCCGGGGCTCAGCGCCGCAGCGTGGAGTCGAGCAACTGCCGCAGGCTGTCGAAGTGCCGCTCGGCCGACTCCTCGTCGTACATCGACGTGTCCGACATCGAGTAGCCGTGCGGGCCGGGGAAGACCTCGTTGACGACCGTCAGCCCGGCCGCGTCGATCGCCTCGCCGAGCGCGGTCACGGCCTCGGGCGGCATCGACCCGTCGTCGGAGGCGTGGCCGAAGGCGAAGGAGGCGCGGGCACCCGCGACGGCCAGGTGCGGGCTGTCGGGCCCGTCGGTGACGAGGCCACCGCCGTGCCAGCCGCCGACGGCGACGACGTCCGGGTCGGCCCCGGCGGCACGGATCGCGATGCGCGCCCCCATGCAGTAGCCGGTGGTGCCGACCTCCTCCCCCGACACCTCCGGGCGGGCCCGGAGGGCGGCGAGGTAGGCCGGGATGTCCCGCGCCAGGAGGTCGGGCGTCAGCCCGCGGACCCGCTGCATCGCCTCACCCATGAACGCCTCGCGGTTGCCGGGCTCGCGCAGGTCGGCCCTCGGGGCGACGTCGACGGCGCGGCCGTCGCGGTAGAAGACGTTGGGCGCGAGCACGGTGTAGCCCCACGACGCGATCCGGTCTACCATCTCCTCGATCCGCGGGCGCAGGCCGATCGCGTCGATCACGAACAGCACCCCCGGAGCCGGGGCCCCGTCGGGGGCGGTGGCGAGGTAGGCCTCGGCCTCGCCGTCGGGCATGGTCAGCGTCAGTGTGGGCACGCGCCCGAGGCTAGCCGGAGGCGCGAGGTGCAGGAGGGTCACCACGACGACCTGGGATGCGTGCTCGGGCAGGAGCGGACATGCTGGAGGCCCGACCCCCACGCCCCACCCCCACACCCCCACCAGGAGAAGATCCGTGCCCAGCAAGCGTGCGCTCATCGTCGTCGACGTCCAGAACGAGTACTTCGACGGCGTGCTGCAGATCCAGCACCCCGACCGCGACGAGACCTTGGCGAACGTCGTGCGTGCCATCGACGTCGCCGACGACCAGGGCATCCCGGTCGTGCTGGTGCAGCACGAGCTGCCCGAGGGCGCACCGATCTTCGCCGCCGGCTCGCACAGCTGGACCGTCCACCCCGACGTCGAGTCGCGCGCGACCGAGGCGTGGAAGCGGGTCACGAAGGAGAGCTCGAGCGTCTTCGCCGGCACCGACCTCGCCGCGTGGCTCGCGGAGCAGGGCGTCGACACCATCTCGCTCGTGGGCTACATGACCAACAACTGCGACATCGCCACGGCCGTCTCGGCCGAGGAGCTCGGCCTGGAGGCGGAGGTCCTCTCCGACGCGACCGGCGCCATCCACCTCGCCAACGAGGCCGGCAAGGTCTCGGCCGAGCAGCTCCACGACGTGCTGATGGTGCTGCTGCACTCCAACTTCGCAGCCGTCGCCACCACCGACGCGTGGATCACCGCCGCGAGCGCCGGCGACCCGCTGCCCAAGAGCGACCTCGGCACCTCCGCCACCGCGGGGCGCTCCGTCTTCGCAGGCTGAGTCCGGGGCGCCGGCTCACATGTCGCGGTAGCGGACGGCCTGTCCCAGGAGGGTCGCGAGGTCCTCGGCGGTCGCCTGCCGGGTGCCGGTGGCGAAGTCCTCGGCGTCGGGCTGCGCGTAGGGGGCGACGTACGCCGCGGTGTCCCGCTGGTAGCGCCAGCCCTCGGCGAGCGGGCCGACGTCGTGGGCGTCGTAGCCGATCGAGTCGAGGAACCGCGTCACCTCCGCCTTGGCCTCCGCGTCGTCGCCTGCGATCGCGAGCGCGGAACGCCCGGGGTCTCCGTGCGGGCGGGCGAGCGTGGCCAGGTGTGCGAAGAAGATGTTGTTGAACGTCTTCACGACGTGCGACCCGGGCAGGTGCGCCTGGAGCAGCTCGGAGGTCGTGGTCGACTCGTCGTCGAGCTCGGCGATCCGGCCGTCGCGGTCGGGGTAGTAGTTGTCGGTGTCGATGACGGTCTTGCCCCGCAGGGGCTCCACGGGCACGTCACGGTAGGCCTTGAGCGGGACCGTCACGACGACGATGTCCCCGGCCTCGGCCGCCTCCGCCGCCGTGGCGGCGCGGGCTCCGTCGCCGAGCTCCGCGACGAGGTCGGCGAGGGTCTCGGGACCCCTGCTGTTGGAGAGCACCACGTCGTGGCCGCCGGCGAGGGCGAGGCGAGCGACGGTGCTGCCGATGTGTCCGCTTCCGATGAGTCCGATGGTCGTCATGTCCGTCCCAACCGACGCGCGGAGGCGGGCATTCCGGACCGGCGGTTGACAGGCATCCGTCCGCGCTCCGAGCATCGACGCATGCTGACGGGGGCGGGGCGGCGCACGACGTACGCCGCGGTGGTGGTCGTGCTCGCGCTGTCCGGATGCTCGGGTGGTGGTGGCGGCGGCGCGAGCGCCGACGAGTCGACCGCACCGACCGTGACGCAGACGGTGACCGAGACCGCCTCACCCAGCGAGTCACCCGACGAGTCGGCCTCCGAGGCGGCCGGCGCGCCCGACATCGACGGGGCCGTGGTGGAGCAGGACCAGCTGAGCTCGCCGAGCGGCAACATCTGGTGCTCGCTGGAGCTCGGCATCGAGTGCGAGGTGCGGGAGAGCTCCTACGGCCCGCTCCGCAAGCCCGCCGACTGCCAGCTCGACTGGGCCGAGAACCAGTTCTGGGTCAACGACAGCACCGGCGCCCGCGGCATCTGCCGCGGCGACGTGACCTTCACCAGCCAGCCGCCCGAGCTGGCGTACGGCACCACCTCCGTCGTCGCGGACCGCGCCTGCCAGAGCACGGAGACCGCGATGACCTGCTGGAACACCGGCTCCGGGCACGGCTTCCGGGTCTCGCGCAACGACTACCGGCTCTTCTAGCCGGGAGGTCAGGCGGAGACGTCCTCGAGGATCCGACGGATGACGGCCTGCACGGGCTCGACCACGTCGGGCAGCCGGTGGCGGGCGACGTCGAGGATCGCGGGCTGCGCGTGGGCCACCGCGAACGAGTGGGTGGCCTCGCCGAACATCTCGAGGTCGTTCATGTGGTCGCCGAAGACGACCGTCTCGTCCGGTCCGACGCCGAGGCGGGCCTGGAGGTCACGGAGCGCCTGGCCCTTGGTCACGCCGAGCGCGGTGACGTCGGCCCAGTGGGTGCCCGACCGGGTGACCTGCGCGCGCTCCGCGAAGTGCACCAGCACGTCGCGGTCGATCGCCTCGGTGCTGTCGAGGTCGACGATGGCGACCTTGATGACGTCGTCGGTGACGTCCTCGAGCCGGGACACGCGCGTCAGGTGCGGGTGGTAGTTGAGCGCTTCGTCCCACAGCTCGCCGTCGACCTCGACCCACGCCTCCTCGGTCCCGCACACCACCGCGGTGGACCGGCGGCCCTCGGCCTGCGCGTGGTGGCGTACGGCGTCGACGAGCTCGTGCACGAAGGCGTGGTCGAGCGTCGCGGTGGCGCGGGCCTCACCGTGCTCGACGAGCACGGCGCCGTTGTCGGCGATGTAGGTGTCGATGACCGGGACGTCGGCGAAGAGCTCGGCCTGCGAGGCGTGCGCCCGCCCGCTCGCCGGGACGAACGTGAGTCCTGCCGCGACCAGCTCGGCCACGAGCCCGCCCGTGCTGGCCGGGAGCGTCCGGTCGGGGGCGAGGAGCGTCCCGTCGAGGTCGGAGACCACGAGCTTCACGCCGGCGAGCGCGCCTCGCGCGAGGTCGTCGAGCACGGACGCGGCGGTGACAGGTGAGGAGGACACGGTACGACGCTAGCCAGCGGCCGCGTCGGCTCGCTCGACGGGCGCCGGCCAGCGGCTCCCGGTGAGGCGCACGTCTCACGCGCGCATCAAGTGGCTCAGAGCTCGGACTGCACCCCGGCGAGGAGCTGGCGAGCCATCACGATCCGCTGGACCTGGTTGGTGCCCTCGTAGATCTGGGTGATCTTGGCGTCGCGCATCATCCGCTCGACCGGGTAGTCGCGGGTGTAGCCGTAGCCGCCGAGGACCTGCACGGCGTTGACCGTGACCTCCATCGCGACGTCGGAGGCGAAGCACTTCGCCGCCGCGCCGAAGAAGGTGAGGTCGTCGTCGCCGCGCTCGGAGCGGCCGGCGGCGGCGTAGGTCATCTGGCGTGCGGCCTCGACCTTCATGCCCATGTCGGCGAGGAGGAACTGCAGGCCTTGGAAGTCGGCGATCGACCTGCCGAACTGGGTCCGCTCCTTGGCGTAGCCGAGCGCGTAGTCGAGCGCACCCTGGGCCACCCCGACGGCCTGGGCGGCGATGGTGACGCGGGTGTGGTCGAGGGTCTTCATCGCCGTGGTGAACCCGGTGCCCTCCTCGCCGATCATCCGGTCCGCGGGGATGCGGACCCGGTCGAGGTAGACCTCCCGGGTGGGCGAGCCCTTGATGCCGAGCTTCTTCTCCGGCGCGCCGAAGGAGACGCCCTCGTCGGACTTCTCGACGACGAAGGCGGACACGCCACCGCGCGTCTTCCTCGCGTCGTCGGTCACGGCCATCACCGTGTAGAACTCCGACTCCCCCGCGTTGGTGATCCAGCGCTTCACGCCGTCGAGCACCCAGTGGTCGCCGTCGCGGACCGCGCGGGTCTTCATGCCGCCCGCGTCGGAGCCCGCGTCGGGCTCGGAGAGGCAGTACGAGAAGCCGCCCTCGCCGCGAGCCAGCGCGCCGAGGTACTTCTGCTTGAGCTCCTCGGACCCGGCGATCTGCACCGGGAGCGAGCCGAGCTTGTTGACCGCGGGGATCAGCGACGACGACACGCACGCGCGGGCGACCTCCTCGATCACGAGCACCGTGGCGAGCGCGTCGGCACCGGCGCCGCCGTACTGCTCCGGCACGTGGGGTGCGTGGAAGTCCGAGGCCACCAGAGCCGCGGCTGCCTCGTGCGGGTAGCGCGCCTCCTCGTCGACGGCGGCGGCGAAGGGGGCGATCTTGGCGTCGGCGACCGCACGGACCGCCTCGCGGATGGCCTGGTGCTCCTCGGAGAGCGCGTACATCGGGAACTCGTTCATCGTGACGTCCTGTGGTGGGTCAGTAGGTGTAGAAGCCGCGACCGGTCTTGCGGCCGAGCAGGCCGGCGTCGACCATCCGGTTGAGCAGCGGCGGGGCGGCGTAGAGCGGCTCCTTGAACTCCTCGTAGAGCGACTCCGCGACGGCCTTGGTCGTGTCGAGGCCGATCAGGTCGGCGAGCGCGAGCGGGCCCTGCGGGTGGGCCGCGCCGAGCACGAGGCCACGGTCGATGTCCTCCGCGGTGGCGAAGCCCGACTCGAGCATCCGGATCGCCGACAGCACGAACGGGATGAGCAGCGCGTTGACGACGAACCCGGCGCGGTCCTGGCTGTCGATCGCCTGCTTGCCGAGCGCGGTCTCGACGAAGTCGCGGGCGCGGGCGGTGGTGTCCGCGGAGGTCAGCAGGCTCGGCACCAGCTCGACGAGCGGCAGCACCGGCACGGGGTTGAAGAAGTGGACGCCGATGACCTGGGCCGGGCGGGAGGTGACCACGCCCAGCTTCATGATCGGGATCGAGGAGGTGTTGGAGGCGAGGATCGCGTCGGGCGAGGTGACGATCGTGTCGAGACGCGCGAAGAGCTCGGTCTTGGCCGACTCGTCCTCGACGATCGCCTCGACCACGAGCTCGCGGTCGGCCAGCTCGTCGAGGTCGGTGACGACGCGGATCCGCTCGAGCACGGCGGCCGCGGACTCGATCTTGCCCTTGGCCTCGGCCCGGGCGAGCGACTGCTCGAGCCGCGCCAGGCCGGCCGCTGCGGCCGCGTCCGAGGACTCGGCGACCACCACGTCGAGGCCGGCGCGCGCCGTCACCTCCGCGATGCCCGCACCCATCAGGCCGCACCCGACCACACCGACGTACTGCACTCCAGCGCTCATAGATACTGAGTGTACGTGATGCGGTACTGAGTACCATCGTCTGCATGCCCCCCGTGACCAGCACCCGCGACCGGCTCATCGACGCCGCCTTCGCGCTCTTCGAGGAGCGCGGCTTCGACGAGACGACCGTCGACGACGTCGCGGCGCGGGCGGAGGTCGGGCGCACCACGTTCTTCCGGGCCTTCCGCTCCAAGGAGGACGTGATCTTCCCCGACCACGACGCCATGCTCGGCGCGGTCTCGGCACGGCTGGCGACCGCCACCGCCGCGACCGTCGAGGTCGCGGTGACCGAGGCGGCGCACCTGGTCCTCGAGCACTACGTCGCCGAGGGGCCGCGTGCGCAGCAGCGCTACCGCCTGGCGCGCAACGTGCCGGCGCTGCGCAGCCGCGAGACGGCGGGGCTGCTGCAGTACCAGCGGCTGTTCCGCACCTTCCTCGACCAGTGGATGGGCGCCGGCGACCGGGGCGACCTGCGCGCCGAGCTGCTCGCCAACGCCGTCGTGACCGCGCACAACCACGTCCTGCGGCGTTGGCTGCGCGGCACGATCACGGCCGACGAGGCCGAGGCCGAGTTCGGCGTGGCGATGGAGGAGGTCTTCCGGACCTCCTCACGCGAGGCTGCGACGGCGGTGGTCGTGCTCCGCAGCGACGTGCCGGTGGAGGGCCTGCTGCCCGCCCTGCGGGAGGTCGTCGCGAACGCGTCGCCGTCCTACGATGAGGCGTGACCACCTCGGAGCGGCTCAGCTGGCAGGACCCCGCGACCGTCGAGCGGATGCTCGACGAGGCGCAGACCTGGGCCGTCGTCGGGCTCGCCGACAACCCGCAGCGCACCGCGTGGTCGATCGCCAGGCTGCTCCAGGAGCGTGGCAAGCGCATCGTGCCGATCCACCCGGACGCGCCCACCGTACACGGCGAGCAGGGGTACGCCACCCTCGCCGAGGTGCCCTTCCCGATCGACGTCGTCGACGTCTTCCGGCGCTCGTCGGAGGCCGGCCGGTTCGCCGACCAGGCCGTGGAGATCGGTGCGGGCGGGGTGTGGTTCCAGCTCGGCGTGGTCGACCCCGAGGCCTTCGAGCGCACGATCGCCGCAGGCGTCCCGATGGTGATGAACACCTGCCCCGCGATCGAGTGGCGCAAGCGCGGGCGCTAGACCGCCCTCAGGTCTCCACTCAGGTCTCCACTCAGAGCTGCACGGACCCCTCGGGGATGTCGATGCCGAGCTGCGCGAGGCACTCCCCCAGCACCCACTGGACGTCGAGCGTGTCGGCCAGCGGCATCACGGGGCTCTCGGTGAGGCCGGCCGCGAGGCACGCCTGCACCTCCTCGACCTGGTGGGTGTAGCCGCGCCCGGTCGGCGGGCGCTCGACCGTCTCCGGCTCCTGCCCGTTGAGTCGTACGACGATGCGGCTGGGGTGGTGGAACGGCGGCTCGAGCTCGATGGTCCCGCCGGTACCGCTGATGATCGCGCGGCCCGGCGTCTGGCTGGCGAGCGAGCAGGTGAGCGCGGCGGCCCGCCCGTCGTCGTACGACAGCTGGATCGCGGCGGAGGCGTCGGCACCGTTCGGGTACCGCGTGCCGGTGGTGGTGATCCGGTCGGGCCGGCCGAGGAAGTGCTGGGCGAGCGAGATCGGGTAGACGCCGAGGTCGAGCAGGGACCCGCCGCCGAGCGCGAGGTCGAAGAGACGGCTCTCGGGGTCGTAGGCGCGGTAGGCGCCGAAGTCGGCCTGCACGAGCACGAGGTCGCCGATCGCGCCCGAGGCGACGAGCTCGCGCGCCTGCACGATCGCGGGCTGGAAGCGGGTCCACATCGCCTCCATGCAGAACACCCCGGCCGACCTGGCCGCGTCGACGACCTCCTGCGCGCCGGCGACCGTGGCGGCGAAGGCCTTCTCGACCAGCAGCGGGGTGCCGGCCTCGATCGCGGCGAGCGCGAGGTCGCGGTGCTGCGGGTGCGGGGTGGCGACGTAGATGACGTCGACGTCCCCGGACCGGCCCGCCTCGACCAGCTCCCGGTAGGTCCCCGCACCGCCGGCCCCGAACTGCCCCGCGAAGTCGTCCGCCGACTCGACCGACCGGCTGCCGACGAAGGCGAGCTCGGCGTCGGGCACGAGGGCGAGGTCGGTGGCGAAGACCTGCGCCATGGCCCCGGTGGCGGCGATTCCCCAGCGAGTCGTCATGGGACGACCCTAGTGACCGGTCGCGTCAGGCGGGGCCCCACGCCTGGTCGAGCACGTGCTCCGCGATCGCCAGGCTCGACGTCGCCCCGGGCGAGGGGGCGTTGCGCACGCAGGTGACCCCGTCGGCGCTGGTGATCCGGAAGTCGTCGACGAGGCTGCCGTCACGGTCCACGGCCTGGGCGCGTACGCCGCTGCCCGCCCGCCGCACGTCGGCGACCCCGATGTCCGGGACGTAGGCCGAGGCCCGCCTCATGAAGGCACGCTGCGACGCCGAGCCGATCACCTCGTCGATGCCGGTGCGCCAGTGGGCGCGGGCGAGGGGCCAGAAACCGGGCCACGCGAGCACCTCGCGCAGGTCGGCGGCGGAGACGTCGCGCAGGCGGTAGCCCTCGCGCTTGGTGGCGAGCACCGCGTTGGGCCCGACCTCGAGCGTCCCGTCGACCCGGCGGGTGAAGTGCACGCCGAGGAACGGGTACTGCGGGTCGGGCACCGGGTAGACCATGCCGCGGACCATGTCCTGCTTGGCCGCACTGACGCCGAGGTACTCCCCGCGGAAGGGCAGGATCGCCGGGGCCCGCTCGCCGTCCACGAGCGCGGAGACCCGGTCGGCGAAGAGGCCCGCGGCGACGACGACGTGGTCGAGCACCAGCGACTGCGGGTCGCCCTCGACCCGGACCGACACCCCGCCCGCCTGACGCCGGATGTCGACCACGCGCGCGCCGAGCCGCACCTCGCCCCCGGCGGCGACGACCTCGTCGGCCAGCGCGCGGGTGATCGCGGGGTAGTCGGTGATCGCGGTCTCCGGCGAGTGCAGCGCGGCGAGGCCGACGGCGTGCGGCTCGACCTCGCGGATCTCGGACGGCGACAGGCGGCGCAACCCGGGCACCTTGTTGTCGGTCGCCGTCCGCTCCAGGGCGTCGAAGCGCCCCATCTCGGCCCGGTCGACGGCGACGACGAGCTTGCCGCAGGCGTCGTACGCGATCGCGTGCTCGGCGCAGAAGTCACGCAGCAGCCCGCGGCCGCGGGTGCAGAGCTCGGCCTTCAGGCTGCCCGGCTTGTAGTAGATGCCGGCGTGCACGACGCCGGAGTTGTGCCCGGTCTGGTGCGCGGCGAGGTGGTCCTCCTTCTCGAGGACCACGACGTGCGTGCCGGGGCGTCGGCGCACGACCTCGCGGGCGATCGCGGCACCGAGGATGCCTCCGCCGACCACGCCGACCGTCTGCTCCCCCACCGCGCTCCCCACAGGGAGGACGGTGGTGCGTGCCGCGGGCCGCGTCAAGCCAGACCGCCCGACCTCCCACAATGGGGGTATGCGCGACCTCCACGTCCCCGCCGGCCCCGGCCTGCCCGAGGGCCTGGTCGTGCCTGCCGGCGAGCTGGTCGAGAGGTTCTCCAGGTCGCCGGGGCCGGGCGGCCAGTCGGTCAACACGTCCGACTCGCGCGTGGAGCTGGACTACGACGTCGCGGCCTCGACGGCCCTCACCGACACCCAGCGCGCGCGGGCCCTGCGCCGCTGGCCGTCGGGCACGATCAGCATCGCCGCGTCCGAGCACCGATCGCAGCACCGCAACCGGGTGGCCGCCCGGGAGCGCCTGGCCGAGCAGCTCCGCTCGGCGCTCGCTCCGCCACCGCCGCCGCGCCGGCCGACGAAGCCCTCGCGCGGCGCGAAGGAGCGTCGCCTCAAGGCGAAGAAGGAGCGCGCCTCGACCAAGGCCCTGCGCGGTCGGGTGCGCGACTCCTGAGTCGCTAGAAGCCGACCTTGCGGGCGCCGCCGGTCGCCGCCTGGCGTACGACGTCGCCCTTGGCGTGGGCGCTCTCGGCTAGCGAGGCCTGGTAGTCGACGAGGCGCTGCTGGAGCTCGGGGTCGCTCGTGCCGAGGATCCGCGCGGCGAGGATGCCGGCGTTCTTGGCGTTGCCGATCGCGACGGTGGCGACCGGGATCCCGCCGGGCATCTGCACGATCGAGAGCAGCGAGTCCATGCCGTCGAGGTACTTCAGCGGGACGGGTACGCCGATGACGGGCAGCGGCGTGAGGCTCGCGAGCATCCCCGGCAGGTGGGCCGCTCCGCCGGCCCCGGCGATGACGACCGAGAGTCCGCGGGTGTGCGCCGCCTGGCCCCACGCGACCATCTCGGTCGGCATCCGGTGCGCGGAGACCACGTCGGCCTCCCACGCGACGCCGAGCTCGGTGAGCACCTCACCGGCGGCCTGCATGACCGGCCAGTCGGAGTCGGAGCCCATCACGATCGCGACCTTGACGGCCTGCTGCTGCGTCTCACTCATCGTTCACTCTCCCCCTGATCAAGCACTGACGTTGCCCAGGTCGCCGCGGAACCACGCGGCGGCGTGCCGGGCGCGCTCGAGGCAGTCCTCGAGGTCGTCGCCGTAGGCGTTGACGTGGCCGACCTTGCGACCGGGCCGCAGGTCCTTGCCGTAGAAGTGCACGCGCAGCCGCGGGTCGCGGGCCATCGCGTGCGGGAGGCCGTCGTACAACCGGCCGGTGTCGGTGGGTCCACCGAGGATGTTGACCATCACGGTCCAGCGCGCACGCGGGGCCGGCGAGCCCAGCGGGAGGTCCATGACGGCGCGGAGGTGGTTCTCGAACTGGGACGTCACGGCGCCGTCCTGGGACCAGTGGCCGGTGTTGTGGGGACGCATGGCCAGCTCGTTGACCAGGATCCGGCCGTCGGTCGTCTCGAAGAGCTCGACGGCGAGGATGCCCGTGACGTCGAGCGCACCGGCGATCCGCAGGGCGATCTCCTGCGCCTGACCGGCGAGAGCGGGCGCGAGGTCCGGCGCGGGGGCGATGACCTCGTGGCAGATGCCGTCGAGCTGGGTGGAGGCGACGACCGGGTACGCCGCCGCCTGGCCGCTGGGCGAGCGGGCGACCAGCGCCGACAGCTCGCGGCGGAAGTCGACGAGCTCCTCGGCGAGCACCTCGACACCGGCGGCCGCGGCCGCGTCGAAGGCGGCCTGGGCCTCGTCGATCGCGCGGACGACCCAGACGCCCTTGCCGTCGTAGCCGCCCCGGGTGGTCTTGAGGACGCACGGCAGGCCGAACTCCTCGACCTCGGCGGTCGTGGTGACGACGGCGTTGCGGGGGCACGGCACGTCGAGCTCGGCGAGCCGGCGACGCATCATGGCCTTGTCCTGGGCGTGGACGAGCGCGTCCGGCCCGGGGCGTACGGCGATCCCGTCCGCCACGAGCGCGTGCAGGTGCGCGGTGGGCACGTGCTCGTGGTCGAAGGTCACGACGCTGGCGCCCTCGGTGACGGCACGGAGGGCGTCGAGGTCGGTGTGGTCGCCGACGAGCTGGTCGGGGATGACCTGGGCGGCGGAGACGCCCTCGGCCTCGGCCAGCAGGCGCAGCGGGAGGCCGAGCGCGATCGCGGGCTGGGCCATCATCCGGGCGAGCTGGCCGCCCCCGATGACGGCGAGCGTGGGCGCGCGGTGGGAACCGGTCGAGGACACGTCCGGAGTCTAGAGAAGCCTCCGTCGCTCCGGGCGCCCGGCTCAGGGAACAGCGGGGCCGGCGTCCACGCGGGCCGCACGCACCCGGCGCCACGCGAGCGACCGGACCGACACCAGGACGATCCCGACGACACCACCCACCAGCACGAGTCCGGTCGCAGCCGGCCACAGGCCGTAGGCGTCGAGGGGGGTGGCCGGGTTCCGGGTTCCGGAGGTCAGTCCGAACAGGAGGAACCCGGAGACGGCGGGCAGCACCAGATGGGGCAGATGGCGAAGGACGAGCCTCCAGGCCCGGTACCGCCGACGCCTCTCCGCCCAGCGCCGCGACCGCACGACTCCACGCGCCCCCAGCCCCGCGACCAGGAGGGTGAGCCCGGCCAGCGCCAGGTCGAGGGCGGTCGCGACCGGGAAGCCCACCTCGGGCGTGCGGCCCTCGCTGATCTCGATCAGCCCGGTGCTGATCGAGAACGGGTGCTGGAAGGTCGGCGTGTAGCTGTCGAGCAGGACCGCTGTTCCGTACCCGCTCGACGGGACCAGGTCCATCCGGGAGCTGTAGCGCGTGAGGGAGCCGTCATGCCCGATCCGCGCCGGCGACGCGGTCCTGGTGTGCTGCCAGCCCATGCCGTACGTGCCGGCACCGGGCTGGGCCGTGTGCGACTCGGCGACCAGCGCCTCGGACAGCAGCCGGGAACCGTCTCCGGACACGCCACCGCGTTGCTGCATCGCCAGCCACGCGCCCATGTCGTGAGCCGTGCTGATCACGCCTCCTGCACCACCGACGTCCGCGCGCAGCTCAGGAAGCGGCAACGACGCGCCGTAGGCGGTGACGTGGCCGGCGTCGAGGCCTGCGGTGTCGGTGACCGTGACGACCGCACGGGTGTCGTGCATGCCCAGGGGTGCGAACACGTGCTCCTCGAGGTAGTCGGCGAACGACTCACCCGAGACGACCTCCACGAGGCGGGCCAGGGTGCGGTAGTTCAGGTTGCTGTACGCGTAACCCGTTCCCGGCGCCGCGACCACGTCGAGCTCGGAGATGTGGGCGACGTCCTCGGCGAGGTCGCCGGTGGTCGGGAGCAGCAGCGGGTCGGGAAGGCCCGAGGTGTGGCTGAGCAGCCGACGGACCGTGATGTCGCTGGGATCGGCGCCACCCACGGAGAAGCCCTGGAGGTAGGTCGTGACGGGAGCGTCCAGCTCGACCAGGTCCTCGTCCACCAGCTGGAGCACGGCGAAGGCGGTGAAGCCCTTGGCCAGCGACCCCACGGACATCGGGGTGCTGGCCTCGACGTCCCCCGCCGCGCCCTCGGCCACGGTCCTCCCGTCCTTCACCACGACGTACGCCGCGCCGGGCAGGCCGTGACGGCCGATGTAGTCGTCGACGAACGACTGGGCGCCGCGATCGTCGAAGGCCGGGTCGCCGGGTGCCGCCGCCGCGGCACCGTCGGGGCGACCCAGGACGACGACGGAGAGCAGGGCCAGACCGGCGGCTGCGACCAGGGCGTGGAGGCGCGATCGTCTCGTCGAGGTGGGCATGGTGCGACGCTAGGAGCCCGACCGTGTCCTCCGACATCGGGAACAGCCCTTGACGGATGGGGGAACACCACGAGGCGACCCCGGGACCCAGCGCCGCGGCGTGAGCCCGGCCGGACCTAGCTCGCGACGGTGTCGGCGTCGGTCTCGAACCGGAGGCCGCGACCGCGGTGCGTGGTGATCAGGGTGGGGTTGCGCGGGTCGTCGTCGAGCTTGCGGCGCAGCCAGCCCAGGTGCACGTCGATGGTCTTGGAGTTCGTGTAGAACGAGGTCTGCCACACGTCCGCCATCAGCTCGCTCCGGGTCACGATGCGACCGGGTCGCGCCATCAGGGCATGGAGGAGCTGGAACTCCTTGCGCGAGAGCCTGATCTCGCGCTCGCCACGCCACACCTGCCGGGTGGTCGGGTCCAGTCGCACGTCTTGCACAGCCAACACGAGGCCGAACGTAGGGATCCCGGGCCGGGGAAGCAGCCCTTTTGGGTGACTTGTGGACGAGTGGTCCAGACCGTTGACAGGCCGTCCCTGACGGGTCCTCGGGCCGGCGCGGTGGTCGGCGCGGTGGTCGGCGAGGCGCTCAGCGACGGCGTACGGCCACCGGCTCCACGAGCCCGAAGCCGCGGACCGGGCGGGCCGGGAGGCGGCGGTGCTCCCACTCCTCCACCGGCAGCAGGTCGGCGGTGTTCTGGTCGACGATGAGGCGGTTGCGGCGCGCCACCTGGGTGAGCCGGGCGGCCATGTTGACCGGCGGCCCGAAGATGTCGCCGAGGCGCAGGATCACGGGTCCGCTGGCCAGTCCGAGGCGGACGTCGGGCATCTTCGCGTCGCGCCCGATGACGTTGATGATGCCCTCGGCCACGCCGACCGACTCCTCGGCGGTGTTGGTGACGAAGAGGACCGAGTCGCCGAGGCTCTTGATGATCCGGCCGCCGAAGCGGGCCACCACGTCCTGGCAGCGGGCCTCGAAGACCTCGACGAGGTCGCCGATCTCGTTGCGGTCGAGCGTGTTGGACAGGGCGGTGAACGAGACCAGGTCGGCGAAGCCCACGGTCACGTCGATCGTGTGGAGGTCCTCGTCCTTGGCGCCCATCGCCTCGATGCGTCCGACGGCGGCGGCGAGGTGGCGCCGCCAGGCGTAGACGACCAGCCGCTCGAACGGCGGGTTGACCTCGTTGATCAGCTGCAGCGCGCTGTGGACGCGCGAGCTGTTGGCCTCGTCGCCGGCGGCCATCTCCTCGACCCGGGTGACCAGGGTGGAGACCTCCCAGTCGGCGAGCCGGGCCATGGTCTGGCCGACGCCGCGGGTGAGGTTGACGGCCGTGTCGAAGTCGACGGCGCCGGCGTCGACGAAGCTCATCAGGGTGGAGACCGCCTCGACGTCGGCCGCGGTGTAGGCCTTCTCCCCGCTGAACTCCGGGAAGCCGAGGGCACGCCACAACCGGCGCGTCTCCTCGATCGTCACGCCGGACTCGGCGGCCACCTCGAGGGCGTTGAAGCGTGGCTTGCTGCGCAGGATCGCCTCGTCCAGGCGCTCGCCCGCACGCTTCGTCGAGCCCGGCTGCTCGGGCTGCTCGCTGGGGTCAGGTGCCATCGTCCCGGCGGTGCGCGTCGCCACCCGAGAGGCGGTGCAGCTCGTCGGAGACCTGGAGCTGGACCTTCTCGACGTCGGGGATGTCGTAGAGCTCGACGCTGCCGTCGGTGCTGGCGTCGGAGACGACCAGCGTCCCGCAGCCGAAGATCCGGTCGATGACGCCGATCTCGAAGTCGACGCCGCTGATCCGGTTGAGCGGGATCGTGCGGCCCTCCTTGGAGATGAAGCCGGAGCGCTTGATGAAGCGTCGGTTGGTGAAGGTGTAGGTCGTGGTCAGCCACTTCAGGAACGGTCCGACCAGGAACCACAGCAGGACCGCCAGGAACAGCACCCACACCACGAGGCGCACGACGGAGTTGTCGACGAGGCCGTTGAGGAACAGCGCCAGGGCCAGCGCCACGAGCACCCCGAGGCCCGGGAAGATCAGGGCCTTGACGTGGGTCCGGGTGGTGACGACGACGTGCTCACCCTCGTTGAGGAGCTTGCTGGGATAGGCCACGCAGCGATCATGTCACTAGGCGGGCCGCACGTGCACGACATCGCCGGCAGCGACCGTGAAGGCGCCCTCGTCGGTCCCGACCACCAGCGCGCCCGTCGCGTCGATGTCGAGCGCCTCGCCGCGGCGTACCTCTCCGCCGGGCAGGTGCACGTCGACCGTCCTGCCGAGGGTCACGCACACGTCGGCGTAGGCGCGGCGCAGCGACTCGACGTCGTCGAGCAGCCCCTGCAGGCCGTGCAGGGAGCCGAGGACCTGGCTGAGCAGGCCGGTGCGCTCGACCGGCTCACCGGTCTCGAGCGCGACCGACGTGGCGAGGGCGATCGGGAGCTCCTCGAGGGTCTGGTCGACGTTGATGCCGCAGCCGATGACGGCCATCGGACCGGTCGCGGTCTCGATCCGCTCGACCAGGATGCCGCAGACCTTGCGGCCGACGCCCGTGCCGGCGTCGACGAGCACGTCGTTGGGCCACTTCAACGCGATGTCGGGCAGCCGGTCGGCGAGCGCGGCCTGGACGGCGTACCCGGTCAGCAGCGGCAGCCAGGACCACGACGTCGGGGGTACGTCGGGTCGCAGCAGCACCGAGAACGTCAGGGACGACCGGGCCGGGGTCTCCCACACGCGGTCGAGCCGGCCGCGGCCCGCGGTCTGGTGCTCGGTCACCACGACGAGGCCGGGCTCCTCGCCGCCGCGGGCCCTCTCGGCGACCAGCGCGTTGGTCGACGGGGTCGCCTCCTCCACCTCCACGCGCCAGCCGAACGGCGCGACGATCCGGGCGGGGTCGAGGGGTGGGCGCTCTGCAGGGCTGTGCGTCATGGGGTCTAGATTGCCCGAGAGATTCGGACAACAGGTAGTAGACCCAGTGCGACCAGGAGGCCATCGCGTGAGTGCACAGCCGGGTGAGGGCACCGACCTCCCCCCTCAGGAGACGGACATCGACATCCACACGACGGCGGGCAAGCTCGCCGACCTGGAGCGGCGCCTCGACGAGGCAGTGCACGCGGGCTCCGCCAAGGCGATCGAGAAGCAGCACGCGAAGGGGCGCAAGACCGCTCGCGAGCGCATCGAGATGCTCTTCGACGAGGGCACGTTCGTCGAGCTCGACGAGCTCGCCCGGCACCGCTCGACCGCGTTCGGCCTGGAGAAGACCCGCCCCTACGGCGACGGCGTCGTCACCGGCTACGGCGAGGTCAACGGCCGGATGGTGTGCGTGTTCAGCCAGGACTTCACCGTCTTCGGCGGCTCGCTCGGCGAGGTCTACGGCGAGAAGATCACCAAGGTCATGGACCTCGCGATCAAGACCGGCTGCCCGATCATCGGCATCAACGAGGGCGCCGGCGCGCGCATCCAGGAGGGCGTCGTCTCGCTGGGCCTCTACGGCGAGATCTTCCGCCGCAACGTCCACGCCTCCGGCGTGATCCCGCAGATCAGCCTGATCATGGGCAACTGCGCCGGCGGGCACGTCTACTCCCCCGCCGTCACCGACTTCACGATCATGGTCGACCAGACCTCCGCGATGTTCATCACCGGGCCCGACGTCATCAAGACCGTCACCGGCGAGGACGTCACCATGGAGGACCTCGGCGGCGCCCGGACCCACAACACCAAGTCCGGCAACGCCCACTACATGGCCACTGACGAGGAGGACGCCATCGAGTACGTCAAGTCGATGCTGTCGTTCCTCCCGCAGAACAACCTCGACGAGTCCCCGTCGTTCGCCGAGGTCCCCGACATGGAGGTCACCGACCTCGACCGGGCGCTCGACACGATCATCCCGGACGGTGCGAACCAGCCCTACGACATGCACGACGTGATCACCGCCGTGCTCGACGACGAGGACTTCCTCGAGGTCCAGGAGCTGTTCGCCCCCAACATCCTCGTCGGCTTCGGCCGGGTCGAGGGCCAGTCGGTCGGCATCGTGGCCAACCAGCCGATGCAGTTCGCCGGCTGCCTCGACATCGACGCCTCCGAGAAGGCCGCCCGGTTCGTCCGGTTCTGCGACGCCTTCAACATCCCGGTGCTGACGTTCGTCGACGTGCCCGGCTTCCTGCCCGGCACCGACCAGGAGTGGGACGGCATCATCCGCCGCGGCGCGAAGCTGATCTACGCCTACGCCGAGGCCACCGTCCCCCTCATCACCGTCATCACCCGCAAGGCCTACGGCGGCGCCTACGACGTGATGGGCTCCAAGCACCTCGGCGCCGACATCAACGTCGCCTGGCCCACCGCCCAGATCGCCGTGATGGGTGCCCAGGGCGCCGCCAACATCGTGCACCGCCGCACCCTCAAGGCGGTCGAGGACGAGGGCGGCGACGTGGAGGCGAAGCGGGCCGAGCTCATCGACGAGTACGAGACCACCCTCGCCAACCCCTACATCGCCGCCGAGCGTGGCTACGTCGACGCCGTCATCGCACCGCACGAGACCCGCATCGAGATCATCCGCTCGCTGCGCCTGCTCCGCTCCAAGCGCGAGACCCTGCCCGCGAAGAAGCACGGGAACATCCCGCTCTGATGGCCACCCCTCCCGAGCAGGAGACGCCTGCCCCGTTGCTGCGGGTCGTCAACCCCGACGCCACGCCGGAGGAGGTCGCCGCGCTGGTGGCGGTCTTCTCCGCGCTCGGGTCCGGCGGGGGCGAGGCGCCCCGCCCGACGCGACCCTCCTGGAACCACCCGGCCCGCGGCGTCCGGCGTACCCATCGCAGCGGCGCCGGCGGCTGGCGCGCCAGCGGCCTGCCCCGCTGACCTCTGTCGGCCGCCCGGTCTAGGGTCGGTCGCGTGACTGACACCCGCACGATCGATGCCCTGTGCGACGCCTTCGTCGACGACTACTGCGCGCTCGACCCGCTGACCGCCACCTCGATCGGGGTGGCCGGCCACGAGCACGAGATGACCGACTACTCCCCCGCCGGGTTCGACGCGCGCGAGGCGCTCGTCCGGCAGGTCGTGGCCGCCGTCGAGGCGGCGACCCCGGTCGACGACCGCGAGGCCGCGGCCCGGGACGCCTTCCTCGAGCGGAACCGCCTGGAGATCGAGCTCGAGGAGGCGGGCGTCAACCGCTCGCGCATGTCGGTCCTGTGGAGCCCGCTCCACGAGGTCCGCGGGGTCTTCGACCTGATGCCGACCGAGGGCGAGGAGGCCGTCGCCGCGATCGCCGCCCGCCTCGCGCTCGTGCCCACCGCGCTCGAGGGGCTGCGCGTGACGCTGTCCGACGAGGCGCGCAAGGGCAACGTCGTCGCCTCGCGGCAGTACGCCGAGGTGGCCGAGCAGGTGCGTCGCTGGACCGGCCAGGTCGGCGAGGCCGGCGACTTCTACCTCGGCCTGGTCGACCGGCTCGATCCCGCTGACGCAGGAGAGCGCGACCCGGCCGAGCTCCGTGCGCTCGCGGGTGCGGCGAGCGCGGCCACAGCGTCGTTCGGGCTCTTCCTCAGCGACGAGCTCGAGCCGCAGGGCCTGGACAAGGAGGGCGTCGGCCGCGAGGTCTACGCGCTGGCCAGCCGCTACTTCCTCGGCGCCGAGGTCGACCTCGACGAGACCTACGCCTGGGGCTGGACCGAGCTCCAGCGGCTCTCCGACCTGATGCACGCCACGGCCGACCGGATCGAGGCCGGCGCCGACGTCGACGGGGCCGTCGCCCACCTCGACGCCGACCCGACCCGCGTGGTCCACGGGCGCGAGGAGTTCCGCGACTGGATGCAGGCCCTGGCCGACCGCACGATCGCCGCGATGGCCGACGTGCACTTCGACATCCCCGAGCCGATCCGCCGGATCGAGTGCATGCTCGCGCCGACCAACGACGGCGGCATCTACTACACCGGTCCGTCGGAGGACTTCGAGCGCCCCGGCCGCATGTGGTGGTCGGTGCCCGACGGCATCGAGGACTTCCACCCGTGGCGCGAGGTGACGACCGTCTTCCACGAGGGCGTGCCCGGCCACCACCTGCAGGTCGCGCAGACGGCGTACCGCTCCGACATGCTCAACCGCTGGCAGCGGCTGATGTGCTGGTGCAGCGGCCACGGCGAGGGCTGGGCGCTCTACGCCGAGCGGCTGATGGAGGAGCTCGGCTTCCTCGACGACCCGGCCGACCTGCTCGGCATGCTCGACGGCCAGTCGCTGCGCGCGGCCCGCGTGATCGTCGACATCGGCATGCACCTCGAGCTCACCATCCCCGAGGACAACCGGCTCGGTGCGGGCGGCACCGCGTTCCACCCCGGCGAGACCTGGACGCCCGAGCTCGGCCTGGAGTTCATGCGGCTGCACTGCCGGATGGACGACGAGTTCATCCAGTTCGAGGTCAAGCGCTATCTCGGCCTCCCTGGTCAGGCGCCGTCCTACAAGGTCGGCGAGCGGATCTGGCTCGAGGCGCGCGCCGGCGTGCAGGAGCGCCAGGGCGACGCCTTCGACCTCAAGGCCTTCCACCGCGAGGCGCTGGACCTCGGCTCGCTCGGGCTCGACCCGCTGCGTGCGGCACTGGAGCGCCTGTGACGGTGCTGGTCCTCGCGTCGGCCTCGCCGGCGCGCCTCGCCACCCTCCGCAGCGCCGGCATCGAGCCGACCGTCGTCGTGAGCGGGGTCGACGAGTCCCAGCTGGCCGGCCTGCCCCCGGCCGAGCTCGCGCTCCAGCTCGCCGAGCTCAAGTGCGCGGCGGTCGCGGCGCGTGACGACCTGCCGTCCGACGCCCTCGTCCTCGGCTGCGACTCGGTGCTCGAGCTCGACGGCGAGGCGCACGGCAAGCCGCACGACCCCGAGGAGGCGAGGCGTCGCTGGCGATCCATGCGGGGTCGGTCCGGGGTGCTGCACAGCGGGCACTGCCTGCGCGACGTGGCGACCGGGCGGGTGGCCGCGGCGACGGGTTCGACCCTCGTGCACTTCGCCGACGTGACCGACGACGAGATCGACGCCTACGTCGCCACCGGCGAGCCGCTGGAGGTCGCCGGAGCGTTCACGATCGACGGGATCGGGGGTGCGTTCGTCAGCGGGATCGAGGGCGACCACCACAACGTCGTCGGCGTCAGCCTGCCCCTCCTCCGCGAGCTCGTGGTCGAACTCGGGCACGGGTGGCCGGATCTGTGGACGTGACCGGCTAGCATTCCGGACCGTGGGGAGCGGGTCGGGAGTGGCGTCGAAGCAGGTCGTGGCACAGCCGGACCCGGATCCCGACGACCGCTATGGCGTTCGCGACGAGCGGCTCCTGACCGGCGCGACCGTCATCACGGCGGTCCGCACGATCGCCTCGGTCGTCCTCGCGGCCACCGCGGCCCACCAGGAGAGCCTGACCCTGCTGGTGGTCGCGCTCGGCGTCTACTGGGTCGGCGACATGCTCGACGGGTTCTACGCGCGGGTGCGCGACTGCGAGACCCGGATCGGCGCGGTGCTCGACATCATGTGCGACCGGCTCAACGCCGCCGCCTTCTACATCGGGCTCGCCTGGCTGCAGCCCGACCTGTCGCCGGCGATCTTCGTCTACCTCGCCGAGTTCATGGTGATCGACTGCTTCCTGTCGATCGCGTTCCTGGCCTGGCCGGTGCGCAGCCCCAACTACTTCTTCGTCATCGACCGCCCGATCTGGCTGTGGAACTGGTCGAAGCCCGCCAAGGCGGTCAACAGCGCGCTCTTCGCGGTGCTGCTGCTCGTGACCGGCTGGATGTGGGTCGGCCTGGTGATCGCGACTGCGCTCCTGGTGCTGAAGTGCGTCTCGCTGCACCGGCTGGTGCGGATCGGGCTGCCGGTGCCGGGACACCGCGCCTGATGGTCCTGTTCTGGAGCGTGCTCGGCGCGTCGATCGGCTCGGCCCTCCTCCCCCTCATCAACATCGAGGCGATCCTCGCCGTGGCCGTCAGCCAGGCACCCAGCCACGCGTGGGGCCTGGTCGTCGCCGCGACCGTGGGCCAGATGCTCGGCAAGGTCCTCTGGTACTGGGGCGGCATGCACGTCGAGCGCGCCCCCTGGGTCAACCGGCAGCTGCAGAAGCCCAAGGCCAAGGCGTCGCTCGACACGTGGCACGAGCGCGCCGAAGGCCGGCCGTGGTTCACGGCCGGCCTCCTCTTCGCGTCGGCGTTCAGCGGTTTCCCGCCGTACGCCGTCACCGCCGTGCTCGCCGGCGTCCTCCGGGTGCCGATGTGGATCTTCCTGGTCACCGGCACCCTCGGACGCGGGCTGCGGTTCTGGGTGGTCGTCTACGGCGCCTCGTCGATCCTGGGGCTCTTCTCCTGAGGCTCCGGTCCGACCCTCCTGCGTCGGTCCTGCGTCGGGTCCTGCGTCGGGTCCTGCGTCGGTGCGACCGCCCTGGCTACTCGGCGCTCGACCAGGCCTGGCGCAGCGAGACCCGGCCGCCGGTCTGGAGCAGCGCGCGGCGGTAGAGCCGCTCGCCGACCATCACCGTGACCGCGGCGAAGACGGCCAGCAGGCCCAGCGCGACCAGCGGCTCCCACCAGTCGACGCCGCCGGCGAGGATCCGCTTGGGCATCACGACCGCCGACACCGGCGGGATGAAGGAGGCGATGACCTGGCCGCGGCCGTCGAGCGAGAGCCCACCGAAGAACATCGCCAGCATCAGCATGGTCAACGGCGTGGACGTGGCCTGGAGGTCCTCGGTGCGCGAGGCGAGCGACCCGGCGACCGCCCAGAGGCAGGCCAGCGCGATGAACCCGGCGAGGAAGAACCCGATGAACCACACGGTCGGCCCCGACAGGGCCGGGACGTAGGACTTGTACGGCGTGAAGGTCAGCCCGATGAGACCCACCGCGACGTAGACCAGGAGCTGCACCACGGCCAGAGCCGTGTTGCCGAGGACCTTGCCGGCGAGCAGGTGCCGCAGCGGGATGGCGGCGGCGATGATCTCGACGATGCGGCTCTGCTTCTCCTCGATCACCGACGACGCGAGCTGCATGCCGAAGATGAGTGCGGCGAAGTAGAACAGGAAGACGAAGACGAAGCCGACCGCCTCGGCCACGTTCGCCTTCTCGGCGTCGCCGCGCAGGAAGTCCGTCGAGACGGTGGAGCCCTCCTCGAGCGCCTCGACCGACGAGCCGACGGCGGAGGCGTTGTCGGCCAGCACCTGCTGGCGTACGACGCTCTCGACGACCGTGGTCAGCGAGCCCTGCTCGCTGGAGTCGGAGGTCAGCTGCCAGCCGTCGTCCGTCGGGTGCAGCCAGGCGTCGACGTCCTCGTCGCCCAGCGCGGCCTTCGCGGCGTCCTCGTCGTCGACCTCGACGAGCGTGACGTTGACCTTGTCGTCGACGGCCGAGGCGTTGTCGGCGACGAGCGTGGCCATCGCGACGGCGTCCGGCGTGGCGGCCAGGTCGTAGTCGCTGGTGCGCCCGTCCTGCCAGGCGGTGAAGCCGATGAACCCGACGAGCATCACCACCATCAGCACGGTGCCGATGAGGAACGACTTGTCGGTGATCCGCGAGACGACCTCGCGGCGGGTCACGAGGAGCCAGCCGGGCTCGCCGCCCTGTCGGTCGCTGCGCTGGGTGTGGTCGTTGCCTGCGGTGCTCATGCCGTGGCCTCCCGGTAGATCTCGCTGAGCGCCGGGCGCACCCGGACGAACTCGTGGACTGCGCCGCGGCTGGTGGCCTCGGCGATGAGGTGCTGCTCGGCCCCGTCCTCCTGCACCTCGACGAGGGCGGTGGTGCCGTCGAGGTCGAGCACGTCGAGCCCGCGCAGGTCGCGGACCCAACCGGCGTCGCCGCCGAGGACGAGTCGGAAGCGCGGCACCCCCGCGTCGCGCAGCTCCGACACCGACCCGGCGGCGACCCGGCGGCCCTGGGACAGCACGACCAGGCGGTCGCACAGTCGCTCGACGAGGTCGAGCTGGTGGCTGGAGAAGAGGACCGGGACGTCGTCGCGGGTGTACTCCCGCAGCAGGTCGACCATCGAGTCGACGGCGATCGGGTCGAGGCCGGAGAACGGCTCGTCGAGGATCAGCGCGACCGGCTTCGGCAGCACGGAGGCGATGATCTGCACCCGCTGCTGGTTGCCCAGCGACAGCTTCTCGAGGTGGTCCTTGGTCCGCTCGCCGAGGCCGAACCGCTCGAGCAGCTCCTGCACCGCGGCCCGTGCCTCGGTGCGCCCCATGCCCTTGAGCTGGGCGACGTACACCAGCTGGTCGAGGATCGGCTGCTTCGGGTACAGGCCCCGCTCCTCCGGCATGTAGCCGAACGAGCGACGGTCCAGCCGGGTGATCGGCCGGCCCTGCCACAGCACCTCGCCCTCGTCGATGCCGAGCACGCCCATGACCATCCGCATGGTCGTGGTCTTGCCCGCACCGTTGCCGCCGACGAAGCCCGTCATCAGCCCCGACGGCACCTCGAAGGACACGTGGTCGACGGCGGTGTTCTCGCCGAACCGCCTGGTCAGCTCTCGGATCTCCAACATGGCTCCGACGCTAGGCCGGTGCGACCCTCGTGGGATCCCCCGTGAGACGGAACCTCCGGGGGGAGGTGCGACCCTCCTGGGTCAGTCCTCCGTCGGGAGGATGAGTCCGGCCTCGTAGGCGTAGATCACGGCCTGCACCCGGTCGCGCAGGTGGAGCTTGGCGAGCACGTTGGAGACGTGGGTCTTCACGGTCGCCTCGCCGAGGACCAGCTCGGCGGCGATCTCGCCGTTGGACAGCCCGCGCGCGAGCAGCACCAGCACCTCTCGCTCGCGGGCGGTCAGGTGCGCCAGCTCGGCGGGTTCGGGCCGGTCCGTCGTGACGTCCTCGCCGGCCATCCGTCCGATGACCCGGCGGGTGACCTCCGGAGCCAGGAGCGCGTGCCCGCGCCCGGCCGCGCGTACGGCGTCGAGGAGCTGCTCCGGGCCGGCGTTCTTCAGCAAGAAGCCGCTCGCACCTGCCTGCAGCGCGTCGAAAAGGTAGTCGTCGCGGTCGAAGGTCGTCACGATCACGACGTGCCCGAGGTCGTCGGCCACGAGGTGGCGGGTGGCCTCGATGCCGTCCATGCGCGGCATCTGGACGTCCATCAGCACCACGTCGGGCCGCGTCGCGCGGGCCTGCTCGATCGCCGCCAGCCCGTCGGCGGCCTCGCCGACGACCTCGATGTCGTCCTCGACGGACAGCACCATCGCGAAGCCCGAGCGGACCATCGCGTGGTCGTCGACCAGGAGGACCCTCAGCACGTCGCTCATGCGTTCACCACCAGCGGGTAGCGCACGCGTACCCGGTAGCCACCCGTCACCCGCGGCCCGATGTCGACCTGGCCGCCGTGCGTCGCGGCACGCTCCCGGATGCCGAGCTGGCCGAGCCCGCTGCCGGAGGTGCCGTGGCGCGGGCGACCGTTGTCGACGACCTCCACCTCGGCGTACGCCCCCGCCGGCGACTCGTCGATGCGTACGACGACCGAGACGGTGTCGGCGGTCGAGTGCCGGCGGACGTTGGTCAGCGCCTCCTGGACCGTGCGGTAGACCGCCAGCCCGACCCCGCGCGAGAGCCGGCACGCCGCATCGGGCTGAGCCTCGACGACGTCGAGGTTCACCGCCAGGCCCTGCCCGCCGATCTCGGCGACGAGGTCGGGGAGGTCGCGCACGCCGGCGTCGGTCGTCCGCTCGGTGCGCTCCGCCGTGCCCTCCCGCAGCGTGCCGAGGAGGTGGCGCATCTGGGTGACCGCCTCGCGCGAGGCGTCCTCGACGTTGGACAGGGCGGTGCGCGCGGCGTCGGGGTCGCGGTCGAGCACCCGGCGCGCGGCTCCTGCCTGGATGCCCATGGCCGAGACCCCGTGCGCGACGACGTCGTGGAGGTCGCGCGCGATGCGGAGGCGCTCGTCGACGACGGCCTGGTCGCGCAGCCGCCCGGCTTGCGCCGTGATCGTGGCGGCCTGCTCCTCGAGCCTGCCCCGCTGCCGGGCGGCCCGCCAGGAGACGCCACCGCCGATGATCGCGCCGCCGAAGTAGATGATGTTCACGAGCAGGGTGATCGCGATCGCCGCCGGGATCGGCGGGAAGAGGCCGATGTGCTCCGAGAGCTCCTCGTCGTCGAGCCAGTCCTGCACGGACGAGCCGAGGGCGAACTGCCAGGTGATCCAGGCGAACATGAACAGCACGATCAGGCCCATCACGAGGACCATCGCGCGCCGGTCGCGGGCCCACGCGACGCCGCTGAGGATGGCGGTGAAGTAGATGATCTGCAGCGACATCTGGCCCATCACCTCGGGCATCGTGACGCCGGCGACGAACATGTGGAGCGAGGCCACGAGCGCGACCGTCAGCGGCCAGCGGCGGCGTCCGAGCAGCAGGACCGCACCGCTCGACACGGCGAGCCACTGCAGCCAGACCGGGACGTCGGTGTGCGAGAACCCTCCGGCGCTCCTGACCAGCTCGAGCGCCAGCAGGCTCACCGCCCCGACGACCGCGGCGAGCACGACGTCGCTCCGGCCGATCGCGGGCCGAGGACGCTCGAAGGCGTCGTCCACGCCGAACCAGTCGAGCAGGCGCGTGGTCGGGCGGGGCATGGGCCGAGACTAGATCGCCCCGCCCGACCGCGGATCCGTCGGGAGGGGGAGATCATGCAGGCATGGGTGCGCTGAACTTCCTCGTCGAAGGCGTGACCGGCACGGGCAAGACGTCGGTGTGCCACGAGCTGCGTCGGCGCGGGTACGACGCCGTCAACGGCGACACCGACCTCGCGATCCGCCTCTCCCCCGGGCTCGTGCCCACCTCGGCCGAGGACGTGCACGGCAACCACGGCTGGGATGCGACCCTCGTGCGATCGCTCGCCGCCGACCGGGCCGCGCGGTTCACGTTCTTCTGCGGCGGCTCCCGCAACTCGGCGAGCTTCCTCGACGTGTTCGACGCGGTGTTCGTGCTGGAGATCGACCGCGCGACCCTCCTGCGCCGGCTCGACGCCCGGGCTGACGACGACTGGGGATCGACGCCGGAGCAGCGCGACCTGGTGCTGCGCCTCCACGCGACCGGCGACGACGTACCTCCCGGCATGGCGATCGACGCGACCGCGCCGCTCGAGACGGTCGTGGACGAGCTCCTGACGGCGGCGAAGGCCTTCGCGGATCGGCGCTGAACCCGCTGGCACCGGGCCACCAACCATCCACAGGCACCCGGAACGGCGACTTGTCCACAGCCGCGGTTCGACGAGGTGTGTCGACGAGGGTGCCCCGTGCTTCGGTGACCGCATGCCCACCAGTGCTCCGCCTCCCCTCGCACCCGCCGTCGCGGCGCTGCGCGCGGAGCTGCAGGCAGCCACGGGCGCGATCGATGCGTACGACGATGCAGCGCTGGTCGACGCGATCAGCGAGCTGGAGACGCTCGGGCGCATGGTGAGCGCGGCGCAGGCAGCGCTGACCTCACGGCTCGCCGAGCTGCTGGCGGAACAACAGGCCGCCGCCGGCGCCCGACCCGAGGAGATCGGCCGCGGCATCGGCAACGTCGTCGCCGCTGCTCGGCGCGAGTCCCCGCACCGCGGTCGTCGCCACCTCGGCCTCGCGCGGATCGTCCCGACCGAGCTCCCGCACACGTGGGCGGCCTGGCAGGGCGGGCGCGTCGACGAGTGGACAGCGACCGTCATCGCCCGCGAGACCGCCTGCCTGCCCCTCGAGCACCGCCGTGCCGTGGACGAGGCGGTCGCCGAGGACCCCGAGGCGCTCGAGCGGCTGAGCCCGCGACAGCTGCTCGCCCGCCTGCGTTCGGAGGCGGAGCGGCTGGACCCGGCAGCGTGCGTGGCACGTCGCCGTCTCGCTGAGGGAGAGCGGCGCGTCACGCTACGGCCGGCGCCGGACTCGATGACGTGGCTGACGGCACTGCTGCCGGTCAAGGACGGCGTCGCGGTCTACGCCACCCTCACCAAGGAGGCCGACATCTCGCGTGCGGCTGGAGACTCGCGCACCCGCGGCCAGGTGATGGCGGACGGGCTCGTGGCGGCCGTTCGGGAGCGTCCCGCGCGCGAGCACCGGGAGTACGCCGACGAAACCGGCGGTGACCCGCCGACGGTGCCCCGCCAACCGGTCGAGCTCGGCCTGGTGATGTCGGACGCTGCTCTCTTCGGCGGCGCCGATGACGACGCACACCTCGAAGGCTTCGGACCCATCCCGGCTGAGCTGGCGCGCGAGATCGTCTGTGGTGCGCTGACCGACGAGGAGGAGCTGAGCATCCGGCGCCTCTACGCCTCGCCGACGACGGGCGAGCTGATGTCGATGGACTCGCGCAGGAGAACCTTCCGAGGAAGCCTTGCGCGTTTCATCCGCTTGCGGGACCGCACCTGCCGCACACCCTGGTGCGATGCGCCGGTGCGTCACATCGACCACGTCGAGGACCACGCCGGCGGCGGCACGACCTCCGCTGCCAACGGCGCGGGCCTGTGCGAGGCCTGCAACTACGCCAAGACCGCACTCCGCTGGCGAGCCCGGGCCGAGCGAGACGGCAGCGTGACGACGACCCTCCCGACCGGGCACACGACCAGCTCGCGACCACCACCGGTCGCGACGATCACGCGCCGACGACTGCCCCCGCTGGTCATCGACTACATCCTGACGGGCTGATCGGCGGCCACGCGAGCGCTGAGACACTTCCGCCATGACGATCGCCAAGTCGCTCATCCTCTTCGCCCTCGCCGCGGTCGCGGAGATCGGCGGAGCGTGGCTCGTGTGGCAAGGCGTGCGCGAGCACCGCGGCTGGGTGTGGATCGGTGCCGGCTTCGTGGCGCTCGGGGTCTACGGACTGGTCGCGACGCTCCAGCCGGACGCGAACTTCGGCCGGATCCTTGCGGCCTACGGCGGCGTGTTCGTCGCGGGTTCGCTTGCCTGGGGCATGGCTGTCGACGGCTTCCGCCCGGACAGGTACGACGTCACCGGCGCACTGATCTGCCTCGTCGGCGTCGCCGTCATCATGTACGGCCCGCGGTCGGCGTAGGAGGGTCTGGCACGACCCTCCTGGGTCACTCGACCGGCAGGCCGAGACCCCGCGCGATCAGCATGCGCTGGACCTCGGAGGTCCCCTCGCCGATCTCGAGCACCTTGGCGTCACGGTAGAACCGCACCACCGGGTACTCCTCCATGAAGCCGTAGCCGCCGAAGACCTGCGTCGCGATCCGGGTCGCGGTGACCGCGGACTCGGTGGCGTAGAGCTTGGCGACCGCGGCGGCCTGCTTGAACGCGGCCGTGGACACCGAGCTCGAGCCGGCGTCCATCGCGTCCTTCATCGCAGCCGCCTTGTAGGTCAGCAGGCGCGAGGCGTCGAGCATCACCTGGAGGTCGGAGACCTGGAACGCGACCCCCTGCTTGCGGCCAATCGGCCCGCCGAAGGTCTGCCGCTCACCGGCGTACTGCAGCGACATGTCGAGGCACGCCTGGATGCAGCCGACCGCGAGCGCGGCGATCGCGACGCGGCCGTCGTCGAGGGTGGCGAGGAACTGCGCGTAACCCCGACCTCGCTCGCCGAGGAGGTTTGCCTCGGGCACGCGGGCGTCCGCGAAGGAGAGCGGGTGGGTGTCGGACGCGTGCCAGCCGAGCTTGTCGTACGCCTTCTCGGCGACGAAGCCAGGAGTGCCGGACGGGACCACGATGGTCGAGATCTCCGGACGGCCGTCCCCCCGGTCACCGGTCCGCGCGGTGACGGTCACCAGCGACGTGATCGACGAGCCGGAGTTGGTGATGAACTGCTTGGCGCCGTTGACGACCCACTCGCCGCCGTCGAGGACGGCCTTCGTCCTGGTCGCGCCGGCGTCGGAGCCGGCGCCGGGCTCGGTCAGACCGAATCCCGCGACCTGCTCCCCGGCCACGAGGGTCGGAAGCCACTCCTGCTTCTGCGCCTGCGTGCCGTAGGTCAGGATCGGGTTGATGCCGAGGCCGACCGCGGCCTCGAGGGTGATGCCCATCGACTGGTCGACGCGGCCGATCTCCTCGATCGCCAGGCACAGCGAGGTGAAGCCGCCGTCCTCCCCCGCCATCCCCGCGCCGCCGAACTCCTCGGGCGCGGTCAGCCCCATCAGCCCGAGCGCGCCCATCTTCTGCACGACGTCGGTCGGGAAGTGGTGGTCGCGGTCCCACTGCGCTGCGTGCGGCGCGATCTCGGCCTCGGCGAAGTCGCGGACGCTGCGACGGAACTGCTCGTGCTCGGGGGACAGCTCGAAGGTCATGCCCGGCACCTTAGCCCGAAAGGTTAACGATCGCTAACCCTGCGCACGAGGGTCGCACGCGCGACGTACGACGGCCACCCGCCCGTCACCGGAAGGCCGCCCCACGGTCGCCGCGGACCACCAGTGTCGGGTCGTTGACCACCCCGAAAGGACACCCGGACGTGAAGCGTCTTTCCGTTCCCGCCATCGCCGCCGGCACCGCTGCTGTCGTCGCCCTCGGCATCGCCGCCGCCAGCGCGGTACCCATGGGATTCACCCAGGACCGCTCCGCGGACCTTGCCCAGCAGATCAACCCCGCCAAGCCCAAGAGCGTGATCCTGCTCATCGGTGACGGCATGGACGACTCGATGATCACCGCAGCCCGCAACTACTCCAAGGGCGCCTCCGGCCGCCTCGTGCTCGACGAGCTCCCCTTCACGGGCGCGATGACGACGTACGGCCTCAAGGTCGGCCCGGCGAACGACTACCCGATCGCCTACGTCTCCGACTCCGCCCCGACCGCCAGCGGCTGGTCGACCGGCAAGAAGACCGTCGACGGCCGCATCTCGCAGGGCCCCTCGACCGCGGACACCGTGCCGGGTGAGAACTACCAGACCGTGCTCGAGAAGTTCAAGGCGATGGGCAAGCGCACCGGCGACGTCTCCACCGCCGAGATCACCGACGCCACGCCGGCCGCTGCGGCCTCGCACATCAACTTGCGCGCCTGCCAGGATCCGAGCGCGATGGCCGGCTGCCCGGCCGCGCTGAAGTCGAACGGCGGCCTCGGCTCGATCGCCGAGCAGCTCGTCGACAACAAGGTCGACGTCCTCCTCGGCGGCGGCCAGAACCGCTACGCCAAGACCCTCGAGAACGGCTCGGAGACGGTCCTGGGCTACGCGCAGACCAAGAAGGGCTACCGCTCCGTCACCACAGCCGCCGAGCTGGGCAACGTGTCCAGCCTCGCCGGCGGCCCGGTCATCGGCCTCTTCAGCCCGGGCAACATGACCCGCAAGTACGCCCCGCGCCTCGCGGTGAACGGCGGCACGACCGACACCGGTCCGTGCGTCGAGCAGAGCCGTGGCACGCAGCCCACGCTGGCCGCGATGACCTCCAAGGCCATCACGCTGCTCGACAACCCCGACGGCTTCTTCCTCCAGGTCGAGGGCGCGAGCGTCGACAAGGCCGAGCACGAGCGCGACATCTGCGGTGCCATCGGCGAGCTCGAGGAGCTCGACCAGGCCGTGAAGACCGCCCTGGACTACCAGAAGGCGCACCCCGACACCCTCGTCATCGTCACCGGCGACCACGCCCACTCGACGCAGATCGTGATGGACAACTTCGGTGGCAGCGCGACGGCCACGGTCACCACCGTCGACGGCGACCCCATGACGGTCGCGTACTCGTCGTCGTACGCCGGCACGCCGCCGCAGCAGGCCACGCACACCGGCTCGCAGATCCGCGTCGCGGCGATCGGACCGCAGGCAGCCAACGTCACCGGCGTGATCGACCAGACCGACCTGTTCAACACGATGATGGGTCGTACGCCGAGCACGCTGCCGACGCAGCCCACCGCGACCACCACCACGACGGTCACCGCCACGCCGTCGCCGACCACCCCGGCCCCGACCGGCACGCCGACGAGCACCCCGGCCGAGGAGCCGACGATCTGGCTGGCGTCGCCGAAGAAGGTCGCCCGTGGGTCCGAGACCTGGATCTCGGTGACCGTCGACGGCGCGACCTCGGTGAAGGTCAAGGTCAAGCAGGGCAAGGGCGTCGTCGTCCGCGAGCTGTCGAGGAAGGGCGGCTCGCTGAAGCTGCCCAGGCTCGACCGCGGCCCCGCCCAGATCAAGGTCATCGCGGTCGGCGAGGGCGGGCGCACCCAGGAGAAGCGCACCATCACGGTCCGCTGACCCGACCACTGCTGCGGCCGCGACCCCTCCCGGGGAGTCGCGGCCGCAGTTGCCTCGACAGGGTGTTGTCCGTCACAACGGGCACCGGTGGCGCCGCCGCCCGAGCGCGGTAACCTGCCGAGCGGCACGCCTCGCGGCCGCCGCACGTCACAGCCCCCGTGTCACCGTCAGGAGTTCTCGCGTGAGCTTGAAGAAGGTCCTCATCGCCAACCGCGGCGAGATCGCCGTCCGCGTCATCCGCGCCTGCAAGGACGCCGGCATCGGCTCGGTGGCGGTGTACGCCGACCCGGACCGCGACGCGCTGTTCGTCCGGCTCGCCGACGAGGCCCACTCCCTCGGCGGCGCGACCCCGGCCGAGTCGTACCTCGACATCGCCAAGATCATCAAGGTCGCCGCCGACACCGGCGCCGACTCGGTCCACCCCGGCTACGGCTTCCTCGCCGAGAACGCCGACTTCGCCCAGGCCGTGATCGACGCCGGGCTGATCTGGATCGGCCCCCCGCCGGCTGCGATCGAGGCCCTCGGCGACAAGGCCAAGGCCAAGCACATCGCCGACCGTGCCAACGCCCCGCTCGCCCCCGGCACCAAGGACCCCGTGAAGGACGCCGACGAGGTCGTCGAGTTCGCGAGGGCCAACGGCCTCCCGGTCGCGATCAAGGCCGTCTTCGGCGGCGGCGGACGCGGCCTCAAGGTCGCCCGCACGCTCGAGGAGATCCCCGACGCCTACGAGTCCGCCGTCCGCGAGGCCGTCACCGCCTTCGGCCGCGGCGAGTGCCTGGTCGAGAAGTTCCTCGACAAGCCGCGCCACGTCGAGACCCAGTGCCTGGCCGACCAGCACGGCAACGTCGTCGTGGTCTCCACCCGCGACTGCTCGCTGCAGCGCCGCAACCAGAAGCTCGTCGAGGAGGCCCCCGCGCCGTTCCTGTCGCAGGAGCAGCTCGACGAGCTCTACGAGTCGTCGAAGCGGATCCTCACCGAGGCCGGCTACTACGGCGCCGGCACGTGCGAGTTCCTCGTCGCCCAGGACGGCACGATCTCCTTCCTCGAGGTCAACACCCGCCTCCAGGTCGAGCACTGCGTCTCGGAGGAGGTCACCGGCATCGACCTGGTCCGCGAGATGTTCCGCATCGCCGCCGGAGAGGAGCTCGGCTACGGCGACCCCGAGATCCGCGGCCACTCCATCGAGTTCCGCATCAACGCCGAGGACGGCGGCCGCAACTTCATGCCCGCCCCCGGCACCCTGTCCGCCTGGGCACCGCCGTCGGGTCCCGGCGTACGACTCGACGGGGGCTACGAGAACGGCGAGACCATCCCGGGCTCGTTCGACTCCCTCATCGCCAAGCTCATCGTCACCGGTACGACGCGCACCCAGGCCCTCGAGCGCTCGCGCCGCGCCCTCGACGAGTTCGTCGTCGACGGCATGCCGACCGTCATCCCGTTCCACCGCGCGGTCGTCTCCGACCCGGCCTACGTCGGTCCGTCGACGCCGTCGGGCGAGGGCGAGTTCACCGTCTACACGCAGTGGATCGAGACCGAGTTCGACAACCAGATCGAGGCGTACGCCGGTGACACGGCCGAGGCCGAGGAGGCCGGCGAGCGGCAGAAGGTCACCGTCGAGGTCGGCGGCAAGCGCCTCGAGGTCGTCCTCCCGGCCGGGCTCGGCGGGCTGTCGGCAGGAGGGTCGGCCGGCGGCGCAGGAGGGTCGAAGAAGACCAAGCGCACCGCCAAGAAGGCCGGCGCCGCGGCGTCCGGCGACGCCGTCACCTCGCCCATGCAGGGCACCATCGTGAAGGTCTCCGTCACCGACGGCCAGACGGTCGCCGAGGGCGACGTCATCGTCGTGATGGAGGCGATGAAGATGGAGCAGCCCCTCAAGGCCCACAAGGCCGGCACCGTCACCGGCCTCGCCGCGGAGGTCGGCGCCACGGTCACCAACGGCGCCGTGATCTGCGAGATCAAGGACTGAGGGCGCCTCAGCTGGCGCCCGATCGCGTGCGATAGATAGCAAGTGCTCACTTTTTATGTGACACTTGCCGCGTGACCACGACTCGCGAACGGCGCACTCAGGCCGAGCGCCGCGAGGGCACGACCACCGCCCTCCTCGACGCGACGGTGGCGTGCCTGACCGAGCGGGGGTACGCCGCCACCTCGACCGCCGCGGTCTGCGCGGCGGCGGGCGTGAGCCAGGGCGCGCTCTTCCGCTACTTCCCGACCCGGCAGGCGCTGCTGGTCGCGACCGCGGAGCACGTCGCCACCCGCAACGTCGAGGCCTTCCGCACGACGGTCGGAGGCGCACCCGTCGCGACCGCCGACGACGTCGCCGCCGTGCTCGGCCACCTGCGCCGCGCGGTCCTCTCCCCCACGAACCAGACCTGGCGCGAGCTCCTCGTCGCCGCCCGCGCGGACGCCGACCTCCGCGAGGCGCTCCGCCCCGCACGCGAGTCGCTGCAGGGGCAGATGCTCGCCGCCGCGGCGGACCTGTGGGACGGCCGCCTGGCACCCGACGACCTCGCGGCCGTGCTGAGCATCGTCGTCAACATGCTCGACGGGCTGGCGTTCTCCGCCCTCGACCCCGACCCGACGGCCCCGCCCGGCCGCACCGTCGAGCGGGCGCTGCGCCTGCTCGCCGAGATGATCGTCCGCCTCTACCCCGACCCCGCCCCGATGGAGCAGCACGCATGAGCACCTTCCACCCCGACGTCATCGTCGTCGGCGCCGGCCTCGCCGGCCTCGTCGCGACCCACGAGCTGGCCCTAGCGGGCAAGAAGGTGCTCGTCCTCGACCAGGAGAACCGCGCCAACCTCGGCGGCCAGGCCTGGTGGTCGCTCGGCGGCCTCCTCTTCGTCGACAGCCCCGAGCAGCGCCGGATGGGCATCATCGACTCCCCCGAGCTCGCCTGGCAGGACTGGCAGGGCTCCGCGCAGTTCGACCGGCTCGGCGACGGCACCGACGGTCCGGGTCGCGGGGAGGACTTCTGGCCGCAGCAGTGGGCCAGGGCGTACGTCGACTTCGCGCACCGCGAGAAGCGCGACTACCTCCACGCCCTCGGCCTCAAGTCGCTGCCGTTCGTCGGCTGGGCCGAGCGCGGCGACGGCCGGGCCCTGGGCCACGGCAACTCCGTGCCGCGCTTCCACCTCACCTGGGGCACCGGCCCGGAGGTCGTCCGGATCTTCGCCGAGCCGGTCGAGCGGGCAGAGGCAGCCGGGCTCGTACGCTTCGCGTTCCGCCACCAGGTCGACGAGCTGGTCGTCGAGGACGGCGCGGTCGTCGGCGTGCGTGGGACGATCCTGGCCGACGACGACAGCGCCCGCGGCGTGAGGTCGAGCCGCGACACGGCGGGCGCCTTCGAGCTGCGCGCCGCGGCCGTCGCGGTGACGAGCGGCGGCATCGGGCACAACCACGAGCTGATGCGCCGCAACTGGCCGACCGAGCGCGTGGGCGCGGCTCCCGAGCACATGATCTCGGGCGTCCCCGCCCACGTCGACGGGCGGATGCAGGGCATCGCCGAGACCGCCGGCGCCACGATGGTCAACAAGGACCGGATGTGGGCCTACGTCGAGGGCATCCACAACTGGGACCCGGTCTGGCCCGACCACGCGATCCGGATCCTGCCCGGGCCGTCGTCGATGTGGTTCGACGCGACCGGCAGGCGGCTCGAGGGCATGTCCGGCGTCCCCGGCGCCGACTCGATCGGCGCGATGAAGCAGATCCTGGCGGCCGGCCACGACTACTCGTGGTTCGTCCTCACCCAGTCGATGATCGAGAAGGAGTTCGCCCTCTCCGGCTCCGAGCAGAACCCCGACATCACCGGCAAGGACCTCAAGTTCCTCGCCCAGAGCCGGCTCGCCAAGGGCGCGCCCGGCCCGGTCGAGGCCTTCAAGGAGCACGGCGTCGACTTCGTCGTGGCCGACACCCTCGCCGAGCTGGTGACCGGGATGAACGAGCTCGCGCGCGGCCCGAAGCTCGACGCCGACGACCTCGAGCGGCAGATCGTCGCCCGCGACCGGGAGATGGACAACGCCTTCTCCAAGGACATCCAGGTCATGGCGATCCACAACGCCCGCCGCAGCCGCACCGACAAGCTGATCCGCGTCGCCAAGCCGCACAAGGTCCTCGACCCCTCGCACGGCCCGCTCATCGCCGTACGCCTCAACATCCTGTCGCGCAAGACGCTCGGCGGGCTCGAGACCAACCTCGACGGCCAGTGCGTCGCCGCCGACGGGAGCCTCATCCCGGGGCTGTACGCCGCCGGCGAGGTCGCCGGCTTCGGCGGGGGCGGCGTCCACGGCTACAACGCGCTCGAGGGCACCTTCCTCGGCGGCTGCATCTTCTCCGGCCGCGCGGTGGGCAGGGCGCTCACGCGCTGAGCGCGGCCCTGCGGTGGTCGCGCGGGCTGATCCCGCGCTCGCGCTTGAACGCGGCGCTCAGCGCGAACGGCGTCGCGTAGCCGACCTGCCGCGCGACCGAGGCCAGCGTGAGGTCCGGGTCGAGGAGCAGGTCGGCGGCCAGGGAGATCCGCCAGTCGGTCAGGAACGCCATCGGTGGAGCACCGACGAGCTCGGTGAAGCGCCGGGCGAAGGCCGCGCGCGACACCCCCGAGCGGTCGGCGAGCTCCGCCACGGACCACGGGTGCTGGGGGTGGTGCTGCATGAGGCGCAGCGCCGGTCCCACGACCGCGTCGCCCTGCGCGGCGTACCAGCCCGGCGCGTCGGACCGCGAGCGGGCGAACCAGGTGCGCAGCAGGCTGATCAGGAGCAGGTCGAGCAACCGGTCGAGCATCGCCTCCTGGCCGGGGGCGTCGCGGACCACCTCCTCGCCCAGCAGGTCGAGGAGCGTGGTGTCGAGCTCGCCCGCGCGCAGCACCATCGTGCGTGGCAGGGCGCGCAGCAGGCGTCGCGTCACCTCGCCCTCCATGAGGTAGACACCGGTGAGCAGCACCGTCTCGCCCACCTCGCTGTTGCCCCAGCTGCGCACGCCCTGGCTCATCTCCTCCACCACGTCGTGGCCCTCCACCGTCGTGCAGACCTGGCCGGGACCAATCACGACCTGGGTGGCGGTGCCCGGGTCGTCGGCGATCGACCAGTGCTCACCTCCCACCCACACCACCACGTCGCCCGCGTCCAGGCGCACCGGCTCCTCGCCGTCGGGGCACGCCCAGAGGTGGCCGCGCACCACCGACGTCACCGACAGCGGCGCCTCGTCCTCCAGCCGCACCGACCACGGGGCGTCCAGCAGGATCCGGAGCAGGAACGCTCCCCGCGCCCGGGGTCCGTCGAGCAGTCCGGTGAGGGCATCCATGGACCACACCGTAGACGCTCGCGTATGCAGGAGGGCGGCTCGACCATGGAGACTCTCGCCCGAGCGCGATGGACTGACTGCCATGACCACCGCCCAGGACCTCCCGCCCCAGTCGCTGCTGTCGACCGTCGTCCTCGCCGTCGCCGTCCTCGTCGCCGGGCTCCAGGCCGGCACCTACTTCACGTGGTCCACCGGCGTGATGCCCGGCCTGGCCCGCGTCGACGACCGCACGTTCGTCGGCGCGCTGCAGCAGATCAACGTCGCCATCGTGAACCCGCTGTTCGTCGCGACCTTCGTGGGCGCGCCCGTCCTCGCCGCCGCGGTCGCCGTCCTGGGCGGCCCGCAGGCCCGGCCGTGGGCGGTCGCCGCCACCGCACTGACCCTCGCCACTGTGGTGATCACCGTCGCCGGCAACATCCCGCTCAACGACGCGCTCGAGGCCGCCGGCAGGGTCGACGCGATCAAGGACCTGGCCGCGGTGCGGGCGGACTTCGAGTCGCGGTGGGTCCTGCTGAACACCGCCCGCAGCGTCACGTCTGCCGGCGCCCTGGCGATGCTGGCGGTTGCCGCCCTGAGGGCGGGCTGATGCCCTACGCCAGCCCCACCGACTCCACCAGCGCCGTGAGGTGCTGCTCGAACAGGTCGGCAGGATCGGCGAAGGTGGCCGAGCCGTACTGCCCGAACACCTCCCACGTCACGCAGCCGAACAGCGCCGCCCAGGCGAAGAGCCCGCGCGCGACGAGCGCGTCGGGGGCACTGATCCCGCCCTCCTTGCGGAGCCGGGCGAGGTCGCGGGTGAGGCGACGCGGCTTCAGCGGGGCCTCGTCGACCGCGATCACGCCCGCGCGCCAGGCGTCCTCCCACACCTCGACGAGCCGGCCCACGACGCGCACGCCCGGGCCGGTCGTCTGCTCGGCGGGCGCCTCGTACCCCGGGATGGGGCTGCCGAAGAGGAGGGCGTACGTCGCCGGCTCGGCGAGGGCCCACGCGCGGACCGCGCGACCGATCGCCTTCGTCCTCCCGGCGAAGTCCTGGCGGTCGACCTTCCCGAGGGCCGTGTCGACGGCGTCGCCCAGCTCGTCGTACCCGTCGACGACCAGCAGGGTCAGCAGCTCGTCGCGGCTCGCGACGTAGCGGTAGACCGCCGACGACACGATCCCGAGGTCGCGCGCGACCGCCCGCAGCGACAGGGCCGCTGCGCCGTCGGTCGCGAGGTGCGCACGACCGATCCGGACGATGTCGCGCATCGTCTGCTCGCGGGCCCGGGCGCGGGGCGTGGAGGTGTCGACCATCCCGCCAGTGTGGCACAACAGCGAGCACTCATGACAAAAGAGAGCAGTGCTCTTGCATTTCGTCGGCCAAGGGGCCACGATGGTCGAAACGAGAGCACCGCTCTCCCTTTCCCCAGGAGCAACCATGAACACGATCCACGTCGTCACCGGAGCCGGCCCCGTCGGTTCGACCGTCGCGCAGCAGCTGGCCGACGCCGGCCACCAGGTCCGGCTCCTCACCCGGTCCGGCAGCGGCCCGGTCCACCCGCTCATCGAGCGCTGCCGTGTCGACGTCTCGCAGCCCGGGGCGCTGGTGGAGGCCTTCGCCGGTGCGGTCGCGGTGCACCACTGCATCCACGGGTCGGCGTACGACTCCAAGGTCTGGCGCGCGGAGCTGCCGCAGGCCGAGCAGGCCGTCCTCGAGGCGGCCGGCCGCGTCGGCGCCGTCGTCGTCTTCCCCGAGAGCCTCTACTCCTACGGCCAGGTCGACGGCGTGATCACCGAGGCCACCCCCCGCACCGCGACGACGGGCAAGCTCGGCGTGCGCACCGAGCTGCTCGCCCAGCGCGACGCGTCGAGCACCCCGACGGTCAGCGTCGCGGCATCCGACTTCTACGGCCCGGTCGTGCGCACCGCCCACGCCGGCGAGCGGCTGGTCCCGACCGTGCTGGCCGGGAGGACGATGCGGGTGCTCGGCAGCCTCGACCAGCCGCACTCGTTCACCTACGTCCCCGACCTGGCCGCGGCAATGGTCACCGCGGCCGGTCGCGAGGACCTGTGGAACTCCTTCCTCCACGCCCCGACCGCGCCCGCCCTCACGCAGCGGGAGCTGATCACGAGGGTCGCGCAGGCGGCCGGCGTCCCCACCCCGAAGGTGGCGTCGATCCCGGTCGGCGTGATGAGCGCGATGGGCGTCGCGTCGCGGACGATGCGGGAGATGGCGGAGACGGGCTACATGTTCAGCCGGCCCTTCGTGATGGACTCCAGCGCGAGCGAGGGACGACTCGGCCTCTCCCCCACGTCGCTCGACGACGGGCTCGCCACGACGGTCGCGTGGTGGCGTGCGCAGGACCAGCAGGCCGCCTGAGCAACGCCGCATCCTCGGGGCCTGCCGGGAGCACCGTCGTGCCCGGGTGACGGACACATGACCTGCCTCACACGCGCACTGGATAGCGTTCGCCCCATGTTCTCCAAGGTGCTCGTCGCCAACCGTGGCGAGATCGCAGTCCGGGCCTTCCGTGCGGCGCGCGAGGTCGGCGCCCGCACGGTGGCCGTGTTCCCCCACGAGGACCGCGGGTCCGAGCACCGGATGAAGGCCGAGGAGGCCTACCAGATCGGTGAGGTCGGCCACCCGGTCCGGGCCTACCTCGACCCCGAGGCGATCGTGCAGGTCGCCGTCGACTGCGGCGCCGACGCGATCTACCCCGGCTACGGCTTCCTGTCCGAGAACCCGGCGCTCGCCGAGGCGTGCGCCGCGGCCGGCATCACATTCATCGGCCCGAGCGCCGACGTGCTCACCCTCACCGGCAACAAGGCGCGCGCGATCGCCGCGGCCAAGGCCGCCGGCGTACCCGTGCTGGAGTCGGTGCCCCCCTCGACCGACGTCGACGAGCTGCTGGAGGCCGCCGAGGCGATCGAGGCCCCGCTCTTCGTCAAGGCCGTCGCCGGCGGTGGCGGGCGCGGCATGCGCCGCGTCGACGACCGCGCCGACCTGCGCGAGGCGATCGAGACCTGCATGCGCGAGGCCGAGGGCGCGTTCGGCGACCCGACGGTCTTCATCGAGCAGGCGGTGGTCGACCCGCGCCACATCGAGGTGCAGATCCTCTCCGACGGCACCGGCTCCGAGGACGGCGTGATCCACCTCTACGAGCGCGACTGCTCGGTGCAGCGCCGCCACCAGAAGGTCGTCGAGATCGCCCCGGCGCCCAACCTCGACCCTGAGCTCCGGATGCGCATCTGCGCGGACGCGGTCCGCTTCGCCCGCGAGATCAACTACAAGAACGCCGGCACCGTCGAGTTCCTCCTCGACCCGTCGGGCAAGTACGTCTTCATCGAGATGAACCCCCGCATCCAGGTCGAGCACACCGTGACCGAGGAGGTCACCGGCGTCGACCTCGTGCAGTCGCAGATGCGCATCGCCGCGGGCGCGACCCTCGCCGACCTCGAGCTCACCCAGGACTCCGTCTCCCCGCGCGGCTTCGCGCTGCAGTGCCGGATCACCACCGAGGACCCGGCCAACGGCTTCCGGCCCGACACGGGCCGGATCTCGATGTACCGCTCCCCCGGGGGCCCGGGCGTGCGCCTCGACGGCGGTACGACCTACACCGGCGCCGAGATCAGCCCGCACTTCGACTCGATGCTCGCCAAGCTCACCTGTCGCGGGCGGACCTTCGAGGCGGCGGTCCAGAAGGCCCGTCGCGCGCTGCTGGAGTTCCGCATCCGCGGCGTCTCCACCAACGTCGGCTTCCTCCAGGCCGTGCTGGCCGACCCCGACTTCGCGGCCGGCGGCGTCACGACCTCCTTCATCGAGGACCACCCGCAGCTGCTCAAGGCGGAGTTCGGCCGCGACCGGGCCACGCGCCTGCTCGACTTCCTCGCCGACGTCACGGTCAACCAGCCGCACGGCACCGCCCCGGTCTCGGTGACCCCGGTCAGCAAGCTGCCGCAGCTCGACCGCTCGCAGCCGGTGCCCGACGGCACCCGCCAGCTGCTGCGCGAGATCGGCCCCGAGGAGTTCGCGCGGCGGTTGCGCGCGCAGAAGACCGTCGCCGTCACCGACACCACGTTCCGCGACGCCCACCAGTCGCTGCTCGCCACCCGCGTGCGGACCCGCGACCTGCTCGCCGTGGCCGACCACGTGGCCCGCACGACGCCGCAGCTCTGGTCGGTCGAGTGCTGGGGCGGGGCGACGTACGACGTGGCCCTCCGCTTCCTCAACGAGGACCCGTGGGAGCGGCTCGCCGCCCTGCGCGAGGCGATCCCGAACATCGGCCTCCAGATGCTGCTGCGCGGGCGCAACACGGTCGGTTACACGCCGTACCCGACCGAGGTGACCGAGGCCTTCGTCCAGGAGGCCGCCGAGACCGGCATCGACGTCTTCCGGATCTTCGACGCCCTCAACGACGTCTCCCAGATGCGCCCGGCGATCGACGCGGTGCGCGCCACCGGCACGTCGGTCGCCGAGGTCGCCCTCTGCTACACCGGCGACCTCTCCTCGCCGGACGAGAAGCTCTACACGCTCGACTACTACCTGCGCCTCGCCGACCAGATCGTCGAGGCCGGCGCCCACGTGCTCGCGATCAAGGACATGGCCGGTCTGCTCCGCGCCCCGGCGGCGCGCACGCTGGTGACCGCGCTGCGCGAGCGGTTCGACCTGCCGGTCCACCTGCACACGCACGACACCCCGGGCGGACAGCTCGCGACGCTGCTCGCGGCGATCGACGCCGGTGTCGACGCGGTCGACGCCGCCTCGGCCTCGATGGCCGGCGGCACCTCGCAGCCGGCCCTGTCCGCCCTGGTGTCGGCGACCGACCACTCCGATCGGGAGACCGGTCTCTCGCTCGCGTCCGTCAACGCGATGGAGCCCTACTGGGAGGCCGTGCGCCGCGTCTACGCGCCGTTCGAGTCCGGCCTGCCGGCACCGACGGGCCGGGTCTACCGCCACGAGATCCCCGGCGGCCAGCTCTCCAACCTGCGCCAGCAGGCGATCGCGCTCGGCCTCGGCGAGAAGTTCGAGCAGGTCGAGGACATGTACGCCGCGGCCAACGACATCCTCGGCAACGTCGTCAAGGTGACCCCGTCGTCGAAGGTCGTCGGCGACCTCGCGCTCGCGCTCGTCGCGGCGAAGGCCGACCCGGCCGAGTTCGAGGCCGACCCGGCGTCGTACGACGTCCCAGACTCCGTGATCGGCTTCCTCAACGGCGAGCTGGGCGACCCGCCCGGCGGCTGGCCCGAGCCGTTCCGCAGCAAGGCGCTGGCCGGCAGGACCTGGAAGCAGCCCGCCGAGAGCCTCACCACCGAGCAGCAGGCGAGCCTGGCCACCGACCGGCGCGAGACGCTCAACGAGCTGCTCTTCCCCGGCCCGACGGCCGCCTTCCACGAGTCGCGGGAGAAGTACGGCGACCTCGCGGGCGTCTCGACGATCGACTACCTCTACGGCCTGCGTCGCGGCGAGGAGCACCAGGTCCGCGTCCGCGAGGGCCGGGAGATGATCTTCGGGCTCGAGGCGATCAGCGACCCGGACGAGCGCGGCTACCGCAACGTGCTGGCGACGGTCGACGGCCAGCTGCGGCCCGTGCAGGTGCGCGACCGCAGCATCTCCGCCGAGGTCGCGTCCGCCGAGAAGGCCGACCCGGCCAACATTGGCCACGTCGCCGCGCCCTACGACGGCGCGGTCACCGTGTCCGTCGCCGAGGGTGACACGGTCGAGGCCGGCCAGACGGTCGCGACCATCGAGGCCATGAAGATGGAGGCCTCGATCACCGCCCCGGTCGCCGGCACCGTCCAGCGGCTGGCGATCCCGTCCACCAAGGCTGCCGAGGGCGGCGACCTGGTGCTGGTGATCGGCTGAGACGACGTCAGCGAGGCAGCGGCGAGGCCTTCTTCAGCGCGCGCCTGGACGCCTTGGCACCGGACTTCGCCGCGGCGGAGATGCCCTGGGTCATCAGGGTCAGCCCCGCACCGACGAGCCAGACGTCCTTGGCCACCGCGATGCCGTCCTGGCTGGGACGGATGCCGTCGTCCAGCGTCATCGACGGCGTCCGCAGGTACATGCCGACCAAGCTCGAGCCGAAGCCCGTCAGCGCGGCGCCGGCGACGGTGGCCGGGACCATCGGCGCGAGGAGCGCGGCGCCCACCCCGATCTCGCTCCAGGCGAGCAGGCGCGCGAACTTCGCGGGCTCCATGTCCTTGAAGAACGCGGGATAGGTGGACGCGGCCGCGCCGTGGAGGAACTGCGCGGTGCCCTCGTCGGCCCCGAGCTTGCCGATGCCCGAGTTGAGGATGAACGCGCCGGTGGCGAGACGAAGCGGGACCTGGGTGAGGGACACGAGCTCTCCTGGGGGTGGGGTATCTGGACCACCAGTGTCGCTCACGTCGCGCACCCGGTCCCGTTCGGCTCGCTACCCCTCGTTGAGCACGATCACGTCCGGGTCGGGCTCGGCGTACTCCGTGACGTCGGGCTCCTCACCCGTGACCTGCTCGTAGACCGTCGACGCGACGGCCCGCATGCCGTTGATCTTCGGGTGGAAGGGCGCCGCGATCCCGGCGCGGAACCGCGGCCCGTTGACCCACGCGCGCCCCTTGGCGCAGACGTCGTGGCCCTCCGACACGGCTTCCATGTCGACGTACGACGCCCCGCCGGCCGTCGCGCCGTCGCGGAGCGAGCCGTTGAGGACGTCGACCACGTCGGCGATGGGGCCGAGCACCTCGGCCGGGACGCCGACGGCGTTGCAGGTGCCCTCGGTCGGGAGGATGTCGGGGTAGCCGACGACGTAGACGTCGGCCTCGGGCGCGCGCGCACGGATCTGGCGCACCGCCTTGCGGATGTTGCCCGCCACCTTGCCGGCGTCGGTCGTCAGCTGCTCGACCGGGCAGACCGGGAGCCGGCCGTCCTGGCAGCGGATCAGCGAGTCGTAGATGCCGAAGTCGTTGCCGCCCATGCCGAGGGTGACGAGGTCGGTCTCGGCGCTCACCGCGTCGAGCTGCGGGACGGCGGTGCCGCCGTCGAACAGCGTCATCGTGCCGGTGAGGTCCCTGGTCGTGGCGGCCGAGCAGGTGACGTCGGTGTAGCTCTTCACGTCGAGCCAGTCGGCGAGGAAGGCCGGGTAGTTGTCCTTCGAGCGCGCGCAGCCGGTCGGGTCGGTGCGCATGGTGCCGATGAAGGGCCCGGCGGAGAAGGAGTCGCCCAGCGCGACGTAGTCGACGTCGGAGGTGACCTCGGTGTCGACGATCGGGTCGGGCAGGGCGTCGTCTCCGGGTGACGTGCCACCGGCGGAGCACGCGGTCGTGAGCAGGAGGGTCGCGGCGAGACCCGTCCAGACCGGGCGGAGCCTCACTCGCGCGCCTGGCCCTTCTGCCGGGGCGTGACGGCGAAGGTGAACCAGTCGGAGTTGAGCCCGAACGCGGACCGCACGTCGTCGCCGTCGACGCGGACGGTGCCGGCGGTGCCGATGAACGCCATGTCGATGACCCGGCCGCCGAGGTCGCCGTTGCCGTCGCGCGAGGCGACCTCGATGCCGACGAGGTCGCCGATCGCGGGCCACTGCCGCTCGACCTGGGTGTCGTCGACGGTCGAGGTCCAGGTGGAGTACTTCGGGTTGTCGACGCCGTCGTAGGGGTCGGTCTGCGCGACGAGGTAGGGCATCGAGCCGGCGGCGGAGAAGCCGCCGTTGCTCGCGGAGAACTGGGTGAAGGCCGGCCGGCCGTCGTAGAACAGCCCCTGCTTCGCGGTCGCCCTGATCGCCTCGGTGGCCGCCGGGTGCTCGATGTCGACGCCGCCGTAGACCTGGCACAGCGAGGTGTCGCAGAGGTCGTAGTGGGCGGCCGAGGGGTGCGAGCGCTCGAAGGCGGCGTAGGTGCGGGCCGCGACGGACTGCGCGCTGACCGCGGCGGGCTGCCACAGCGCGGGCACCTCCTGCGGGACGACGCCGCGGAGGTAGGACTCCATCGGGAGCCTGTTGACCGTCTCGCGCTTGGTGCTCTGCCGCGCGGAGGCGGACTGCAGCGTCCCGCGGTAGTCACGGCGGCTGCCGCCGGGGAGCACCAGGGTCAGCGGGGCGCTCGTGGTGGAGGAGAACTCGGCGTGGCCGCGCAGCTTCTTCCAGGTGCGCCACGGACCGCCCGCGGTCCACTGCACCCGGGTGTCGCTGCCCTGGCCGACGAGCCGCCACTTCGTCGCGCGGTTGGTCGGCAGCCGCCAGTTGCGCGGGCGCTCGAGGCTGCCGACGCGGATCCCGGGCCGGGCGACGACCTGCACGTCGCGGCCGGTGTCGGCGGTGATGAGCACGCGGACCTTGCCGGCGATCCGACCCCACGTGGTGCCGGGGTAGTAGAACTCGTCGATCTGCTGCCAGGTCAGCCCCTGCAGGGCCGCGCCCTGGGCGCCGTACTGCGACAGCCCGTGCCCGTGGCCGTAGCCGTGCCCGGTGATGGTGATGGCGGTGCTGCCCGCCACGGTCCACGTCTCGACCTTCTTGCGCGGCGGCGCCTCGGCGCTCGCGGGGAGGACGGGGAGCAGCAGCGCGCTCGCGAGGACCACGAGCAGCAGGCGGACCAGGTGGGTCGTGCGGGGCATGGGACCTCCCCCAGCAGGCAGGAGCGGGGTGACGGGCGGGACGACGAGCAGAATCACCGAGCGTACAGGCGGGTCGTGAAGCACGGACCCGAACGCCTCGTACGCCGGTCGCGCCCCGTGGCAGACTCCGAGGATGTTCTTCGCGGAGCGCAGGCGTCGACGTGAGCAGGAGCTGGTCGAGAAGGACCGCTGGCGCGTCGCGCGCAAGCTGGTGGACGAGGACGTCACGGTCCTCGGCGAGCAGGTCGCCGAGCTCCACGTGGACACCCTCGCCGACGAGCTCGGCCCCGACGCGAGCGACCACTACCGCCGCGCGCTCGAGCTCTACGACCAGGCCACGCACCTGCTGGCCGCGAGCCGGACGGCCGACGACGTCACCGCGGTCGAGCAGGTCGTCACCGACGCGCGCTACCACCGGGCCGCGGTGATCGCCCTGCGCGACGGAGAGCCGCTCCCCGAGCGCCGTGACCCCTGCTTCTTCAACCCGCAGCACGGTCCCTCGATGCGGGACGTCGAGTGGTCGCCGCCCGGTGGCACTCCGCGCGTGATCCCGGTCTGCGCCTCCGACGCGCGCCGGCTGGCCGCGGGCGAGGAGCCGCTCGTCCGGATGGTCCGCATCGGCGACCGCTGGGTGCCGTGGCACCTCGCAGGGGGCATCGAGGGTGCCATCGACGCCGGTGCCCAGCTGGCCCGCCAGCCCGGCCACGGCGTGCACGGCCAGCAGAACCTCGCGCAGGCCTACCTCAACCAGACCACCGGCGGAGCCGACGGGGCAGGCGGCCTGCACACCGGTTGACATCGTCGATCCTCCATGACGAGCGTCACATGACGGAGAGGTTCTCCATCCCCTCCGTGCTCCGTCCTCCGTAGCGTCCCCGGCACCAGCGGCGACCGGCCGCCCCGGAGCCAGGAGCAGACCATGGCGCTGACCGAGATCCCCACCCCCGCCCCCGCCCCGACGGCCGAGGCAGGCGCCGCGGCGCCCGAGCCCCGCCTGCGCCGGATGTCCTTCGGCCTGCTGATGGTCTACGTCGCGATCCTCGCGGTGAACTCCGGGGGCAACGGCATCCTGCTGCCCAACATCGTCTCCGGCATCGACGAGGCGTCGAAGGTCGGCAACCTCGCCTTCGTCACCACGATCGCCTTCATCGCCAACATCTTCGCCCAGCCGGTGGCCGGCGCCCTGTCGGACGCGACCCGCTCGCGCTTCGGCCGCCGCACTCCCTGGATGGTCGGCGGCGCCCTGCTCACCAGCGGCTTCCTCCTGGGCCTGCCGCTCGCCGGCTCGGTGCTCACCGTGGCCCTGGTGTGGCTGGTCGTGCAGGTCGGCGTGAACGCCCTGCAGGCCGCCGCGACCGCCCTCGTCCCCGACCGCTATCCCCCGACCCGGCGCGGCGGGGTGTCGGCGATGATCGGCGTCGGCATCACCATCGGCAACGCCGTCGGCGTGATCGTCGCCGGCGGCACCGCGACCCGGGGCCTCCTGCCCTACGTCGTCCTCGCAGTCCTCATGGTCGTCGTCGTCGGGCTCTTCGTCACCCTCAACCGCGACCCCTCGAGCGCCGACCTCCCCCGCCAGCGCACGTCGGCGAAGGACTTCCTGCGCGGCTTCTGGATCAGCCCGCGCCAGCACCCCGACTTCGCCTGGGCGTTCGCGTCGCGCTTCCTCATGGTGATCGGCTTCTACGGCTCGCAGACCTACGGCCTCTACATCCTGCGCGACTACATCGGTCTCAGCGACGCCGAGTCGAACTCGTTCGCCGCCACGATGGGCGTCGTGCTGCTCGTCGGCGTGCTGCTGTCCGCGCTGGGCAGCGGGTGGCTGTCGGACAAGGTCGGGCGGCGCAAGCCCTTCATCGTCTGGTCGTCGGTCGTCATGTCGCTCGCGCTGGCCATCCCGCTCCTCGTGCCCACCACGACCGGCGTGCTGGCGTACGCCTTCCTGCTCGGCCTCGGCTTCGGGGTCTACATCTCGATCGACCTGGCGCTGATGACCGAGGTGCTCCCCGCCCGGCTCCAGGGCGAGAGCAGCGCCGGCCGTGACCTGGCCATCCTCGGGCTGGCGACCACGCTCCCCCAGGCGATGAGCCCGTCGATCGCCGCCGCGCTCGTCACGATCACCGGCGGCTACCCCGCGGTGTTCGTGTCCGGGATCGTCTTCGTGATGCTCGGCGCCGTGCTGGTCCGCCCGATCAAGGCCGTGCGATGACCCTCACGACCGCCCGCGACGCCGTGCTGGTCGACCTCGACGACCTGGCCGGGCTGCTGCCGCCCGGCACGCTGCTCACCGACCCGGCCTCGACGGCCCGCTACAGCCACGACGAGGCCGAGTGGGCGCCGTACGCCGTCCCGCTGGCCGTGGCCCGGCCGACCTCTGCCGAGCAGGTGCGCACCCTCGTGCGCTGGTGCGTCGAGCACGACGTGCCCGTCGTGCCGCGCGGCGCCGGCACCGGCCTGTCGGGCGGGGCGAACGCGGTGTCGGGGGGCATCGTCGTCAGCTTCGAGCAGATGGCCGCCGTGACGCGCATCGACCCGGTCGAGCGCCTGGCCGTCGTCCAGCCCGGGGTCGTGAACGACGACCTGCGCGCGGCGGTCGCCGAGCACGGCCTGTGGTACCCGCCGGACCCGGCCAGCTCCCCCTGGTCGACCATCGGCGGCAACGTCGCGACCAACGCGGGCGGCCTGTGCTGCGTGAAGTACGGCGTCACCGGCGACTACGTCCTCGCCCTCGAGGTCGTCACCGGCACAGGTGAGCTCGTGCGCGTGGGCCGCGAGACCGCCAAGGGCGTCGCGGGCTACGACCTGGTCTCCCTGCTGGTCGGCTCCGAGGGCACCCTCGGCCTGGTCACCGAGATCACCGTGCGGCTGCGGCCGGCGCGCCCGGCCGAGCAGACGGTCGTCGGCTTCTTCGACTCGCTCGTCGCGGCCGGCGAGGCCGTGGCCGCGGTGGCGCGTGCCGGCACCATCCCCTCCGCGCTCGAGCTGCTCGACCGCCACTGCCTCACGGCCGTCAACGACTGGAAGAACCTCGGCATCGAGGCCGACTGCGAGGCGATCCTCCTCGCCCGGGTCGACGGCCCGGGCGCCGCCGGGATCGCCGAGGCCGAGGCCGTCCTGGCCGCCTTCGAGGGCGCCGGCGCGACGTTCGCGGCGCGCTCGGAGGACGAGGCGGAGGCCGACGCGATGTTCGCCGCCCGTCGCCTGGCCTACCCCGCCCTCGAGCGGCTCGGACCGGTGCTCACCGAGGACGTCTGCGTGCCGGTCGGCCGGGTGCCCGAGATGCTCGCCGCCGTGCAGGCGATCGCGGAGCGCCACGACGTGCTGATCGCCAACATCGCCCACGCGGGCGACGGCAACCTGCACCCGCTGATCATCACCCCCGCCGGCGACGACGAGGCGCGCGTGCGCGCCCAGCATGCCTTCGACGACATCATCGTCGAGGCCCTGGCGTGCGGCGGGACGGTCACGGGAGAGCACGGGGTCGGCCTGCTGAAGCGTGCCGGGCTGGCCGCCGAGCTGCCCCTGGCCGTCGTCGACATGCACCGCGCGATCCGGCGGGCGCTCGACCCCCACGGGGTGCTCAACCCCGGCAAGGTCGTCACCTGACCACTGGTCCCGGCCCCATGCGCGAGGATGGGGCGGTGGGCACGACGGGCGAGGAGACGGCGTACGACGTCGCCGACCTGCGCCGCCGCGCCGACGAGCTCGCCGTCCTGAACGACCTCGCCCGGCGGCTCGCGGCCCTGCACGACACCCGTGACGTGCTCGACGAGGTGGCTCGCCAGGCCCGGAGGCTGCTCGTCGTCGACGTCGCCTACATCATGCTGCTGCGCACCGACGTCCTCCGGATCGAGGTCGTCGACGGCGCCATGGGCTCGGCGATGCGCGGCATCGAGCTGAGGTCGGGGCAAGGACTCGGCGGCCAGGTCCTCTCCACGGGTCGACCCCTGTGGAGCGAGGCCTACCTCGTCGACGACCGCTTCCCCCGCACCCCCGGGACCGAGTCCGCGGCGCAGAGCGAGCAGCTCGGCGGCATCCTCGGCGTCCCGCTGGTCGTGGGCGAGGAGATCCTCGGCGTGCTCCTCGCGGCCGACCGGCGACCGCGCGCGTTCGTCGACCACGACGTCGAGCTGCTCGCCGGGCTGGCCGCGCACGCCGCCCTGGCCCTGCGCACGGCCGACCTGTTCGACCGCGAGCGGACGGCCGCGGCCGAGCTGCGGACGGCCATCGCCACCCTGCGCGAGGTCAGCGAGAGCCGCCAGCGGGCCAGCGACCTGCGCGACGTGCTCGACGACGTGGTGATCCGGGGAGGCGGCCTGCCTGCGGTCGTCGCCGCACTCGAACGATCGGCGGGCATCCTCGTCGAGGTCCGTGACCACGAGGGTCGGACCCTCGCCGGCGAGCGCTCGCCCGAGGGCGGCCCGGTCGTGCCGGTCAACCTGCCGAGCGGCCACGCCGGCGACCTCGTCGCCTCCCCGACGACCACCCCGGGCGAGGAGTCCGACCGGCTGCTGCGCATCGGCGCCACGACGGTCGCCGTGCTGCTGGCCTCGGAGCGCTCGGTCACCGAGGCCGAGCTCCGCACGCGCGGCGAGTTCGTGCACGCGCTGCTCTCCTCCGAGGCCGACGAGGCCAGCCTGCTCCGACGCGCCCGGGCGATCGGCATCGAGCTCGGCTCGGTGGCGACGGTGGCGGTCGTCGACCCCGAGCCGGTGGGCACGACCGCGGCGACCGCGTTCGCGGCCCGGCTGGCGGCCGAGGTGCGCGGCTGGTCGGCCGCCCACGCCGGCCAGGTCGTCGTCCTGCTGCCGGCAGGCGTCGAGGACGTGCGCGACGTGGTGGCCCGCCTGTCCGGGGCCGACGGCACGACGCCGACCACCGGCCTGGCCGCCGGCACCGGCGGACCGAGCGGCGTCCGGACGGCCCACGAGGAGGCCCGGCAGACCGCAGCGCTGCTCCTCGCGCTCGACCGCCCGGGAGTGTGCGCGACCAGCGAGGACCTCGGTCTCTACCGCTCGCTGTTCAGCCGCGCCGGTCGCGGCGAGATCGCCGCCTTCGTCCGGACCACGGTCGGCCCGCTGCTCGACCACGACCGCGAGCGCCAGCGCGACCTGACGGTGACCCTCGAGACCTACCTCGAGCAGGCACGCCACCACGCGCGGACCTGCGAGGTGCTGCACATCCACGCGAACACGCTCTACCAGCGCCTCGACCGGGTCACCGCGCTCCTCGGACCCGGCTGGAAGGACCCGGGCCGGGCGCTCGAGCTGCAGGTCGCCCTGCGGCTGCACCGGCTCATGGACACCCCCTCCACCTGACCCCGCCCGCGACGGGCGAGGTCTCCATCCCCGGGACCGGCCGTGCGCGGCTACGGTCGGGTCATGCCGACCTTCCGCACGACCGACGACGTGGCGCTGGCCTACACCGACGAGGGCAGCGGGCCCACCGTCGTGCTCGTCCACGGGTTCACCGCACCCGCGACCGCGTGGATCCTCACCGTCGACGCGCTCCTCGCCGCCGGCCACCGGGTCGTGACGTTCGACCGCCGGGGCCACGGCGAGTCCGAGACGCCCGCGCACGGCCAGCGGATGGCCCGCCACGGTCGCGACCTCGGCGAGCTCCTCGAGCACCTCGACCTGACCGAGGTGACGCTGGTGGGGGCGTCGATGGGTGGCAACACCATCTGGGCCTACGTCGACCAGTTCGGGCCCGCTCGCCTGTCCGGCGTGGTGGTCGCCGACCAGACGCCGAAGATGCTCAACGACGACTCGTGGCCGCACGGCTTCTACGGCTACGACGCCAGCAACGCCGCCACCCACTTCGACCACGGGGTCCCCCAGCTCGACGGTGGCCGCACCGTGGACAGGTCGGGCCCGGCCGTGGCGCGGCTGGCCGAGCGCCTCGGCGGTTTCCCCGCCTTCCGCGACAGCACCGCACCCGAGACGCTGCCGCTGCTGCGCGACCACGCGCTCCAGGACTGGCGCGACGTCGTACGACGCTTCCCCCTGCCGCTGCTCATGCTCGCCGGTCGCGAGAGCCAGGTCTGGTCGTGCGAGCACGCGGAGGCCGCCGTGGCCGGGACGGCCCACGGCCGCGCCCTCGTCATCGAGGACGCCGGGCACGCGATCAGCATCGACCAGCCCGACCGCTTCAACGAGGTGCTGCTGGACTTCCTCGGCGAGGTCGCTGACCGGTGAGGCTCGCGACCCAGCAGCACGGCATCGGTCCCAAGCGGGTCGCGCTCGTCCACGGCCTCGGCGCCGACGGCGCGCTCTGGCACGCGGTGACCGAGCGCCTCGTCGCCGCCGGCGGCGTCACCGTCACCACCGTCGACCTGCGGGGCCACGGCGCGAGCGGGCGTGCGGACGACTACTCCGTCCAGGCGTTCGCCGACGACCTCGTCGAGACCCTGCCGTCCGGGCTCGACGTCGTGGTCGGGCACTCCCTCGGCGGCACCGTCCTCGAGCGAGCCGTCGCCCGGCTGGCCCCGGCTCACGCGGTCTACCTCGACCCGGGCTTCCGGCTCGGCCTGCCGACCTCGGGGCTCGCGGGGCGGGTCTTCTGGGCGGCATCCCCGGTGAGCGTCGTCGGCGCAGCCCTCCTCCAGAAGCTGCGCAGCCGTGGCCGGCCGCCGATGTCGCCCGCGGACGCCGCGCTCCACGAGGCGGCGACCGCGAGGTTCGACAAGTCGATGGCGGTCGGCGTGTTCCGCGAGGTCGCGCACCACCCCGCGCCGGTGGCGGCGCCGGCCGTGCCGTCGACGATCGTGCTGTCCGACGACTCCCCGGCCGTCCTCCCCGACGACGTGGCCGACCGCCTGGCCGCCCTGGGCTGGGACGTACGCCGTCTGCCCGGGGTCGGCCACGACTTCTGGCTCCAGGACGCCGAGCGCACCTGGGTGAGCATCGCCGACCTGGTGGTCGCGCGGGGCTGAGGCTGCGGGCCCGGGGCTGTCGTACCCGCCTGTGACACTGGGCGGGTGCCCGAGGGAGACAGCGTCTGGAAGCTCGCCCGCCGACTGGACCGCCAGCTCGCCGGACAGGTCGTGACGCGCTCCGACTTCCGGGTGCCCCGGCTGGCGACCCGTGACCTCGGAGGGCGCACGGTGCTGGGCCACGACACGCACGGCAAGCACCTCCTCACCCGCTTCTCCGCCACCGACTCCTCGCCCGCGGCCACGCTGCACAGCCACCTGAAGATGGACGGGTCGTGGTCGACGCTCGCGCCGGACAAGCGGTTGCCGGGGAGGGTCCAGCCGCACGTGCGCCTGGTGCTCAGCCTCGAGGACCGGCGCACCGTGCACGGCATCCGGCTGCACGACCTCGACCTGGTCGCCACCGACCGCGAGCACGACCTGGTCGGCCACCTCGGCCCCGACCCGCTCCGCGCGGACTGGGACGCGGAGGAGGCCGTCCGCCGGGTCGGCGACGACCCGGCCAGGCCGCTGGTGAGCGCCCTGCTCGACCAGAGGTCGATGGCCGGCCTGGGCAACCTCTGGGCCAACGAGCTCGCCTTCCTCAGCGGCGTGAGTCCGTGGACACCCGTCGGTGACGTCGACGTGGATCGCCTCGTCGAGCGCGCGGCCACGATGCTGCGACACTCGGCGACGGTCGAGGGCGCCTACCAGGTCACCACCGGGTCGTCCGCGAAGGGCGACGACCACTGGGTCGTCGGGCGTCAGCGCCGCGGGTGTCGCCGGTGCGGCGGACCGGTCAGCACGGTGGAGGAGATCCCGGGAGACGCCGCCAACCGCTGGACGTGGTGGTGCGCGACCTGCCAGCCCGGTCCCGGCCCCGACGCGCGGGTCAGACGCGGTGCAGGCGGCGGGCCGCCTCGGCGATCGACCCGCTCATCGAGGGGTAGACCGTGAACGCGTGGGCGAGCTGGTCGGCCGTGAGCGACTCCGCGACCGCGATCGAGACCGGGTGGATCAGCTCCGAGGCGCGCGGGCCGACGACCACGCCACCGACGACGATCCCGGTGCCGGGTCGGCAGAAGAGCTTCACGAAGCCGTCGCGCACCCCCTGCATCTTGGCGCGGGCGTTGCCGGCCAGCTGGAGGGTGACGACCTCGGCGGCCATCTCGCCGGAGTCGACGGCCTGCTGCGACCAGCCGACGGTCGCGATCTCGGGCGAGGTGAAGACGTTGGAGGCGACCTTCTTGAGGTCGAGCGGGGCGACCGCGTCACCGAGGTAGTGCCACATCGCGATGCGGCCCTGCATCGCGGCGACCGAGGCGAGCATCAACACACCGGTGCAGTCGCCGGCGGCGTAGATGCCGCGCGCGGAGGTGCGCGAGACCCGGTCGACCTTGATGAAGCCGCCCTCGTCGGTGACGACGCCGGCCTCCTCGAGGCCGAGGCCCGCGGTGTTGGGGATCGAGCCGAGCGCCAGGATGCAGTGGCTACCGGTGACCGTGCGGCCGTCGGTCAGCGTCACGGTGACCTGGTCGCCGTCGCGGCTGACCGACTGCATGCGCGAGGTGCCGAGGACGTTCATCCCGCGGCGGGTGAGCACCTCCTCGAGCACGGCGGAGGCGTCGGCGTCCTCGCCGGGCAGCACCCGGTCGCGGCTGCTGACGAGCGTCACGTCGATGCCCAGCGAGAGGTACGCACTGGCGAACTCCGCACCGGTGACGCCCGAGCCGACGACGATGAGCTTCTCCGGCACCTCGGTCAGGTCGTAGACCTGCTCCCAGGTGAGGATCCGCTCGCCGTCGGGCTGCGCGCTCGGCAGCGTGCGGGGCGAGGCGCCGGTCGCCAGGAGGATCGCGTCTGCCTGGATCGTCTCCTCGCCGTCGGCGGTGTCGACCACGACGGTGAGGTCGGGCCCGAGGCGGCCGCGGCCCGTCACGACGCGTACGTCGTCGCGGGCCAGGCCCGACGCGATGTCGGCCGACTGGTCGGCCGCGAGCTGCTTCACGCGGGCGTTGACCCGCGCGAGGTCGACCACGATCGATGTGGCGGCGTCGCCCTCGTGGTCGCGGAAGTTGACCCCGAGCTCCTGCGCCGCCGCCATGTCGGTCATCAGCTCGGAGGTGGCGATGAGGGTCTTGCTCGGCACGCAGTCGGTCAGGACCGCGGATCCGCCCACACCGTCGGTGTCGACGACGGTGACCTCGGCGCCCAGCTGGGCCGCGACGTGGGCGGCCTCGTAGCCGCCCGGGCCACCGCCGACGATGACGATGCGGTCGGTCATCAGAGGTTGATCATGTGGCCGGCGATGCCGTGGATGGCCTCCTTGACGGCCTCGCCCAGGGTCGGGTGGGCGAAGACGTTGCGACCGACCTCGTCGGCGGTGAGGTCCCACTTCTGGGCCAGCGTCAGCACGGGCAGCAGCTCGGTGACGTCGGGGCCGATCATGTGGGCGCCGATGATCTCGTTGTGCTCGGCGTCGGCGACGACCTTCACGAAGCCGACCGCCTCGCCCAGGCCCATCGCCTTGCCGTTGGCGGTGAAGGGGAAGGTCGCGGTCTTGACGTCGTAGCCGCGCTCCCTGGCCTGGGGCTCGCTGTAGCCGAAGGACGCGATCTGCGGCATGCAGTAGGTCGCGCGGGGCACGAAGTCGTACTCCACCGGCATGGTCTCGGCGCCGTTGATCGTCTCGGCGACCACGATGCCCATCGCCTCGGCGACGTGGGCGAGCATCAGCTTGCCGGTGCAGTCGCCGATCGCGTAGACGTGGTCGACGTTGGTGCGGCCGTAGTCGTCGATCTCGATGGCGCCGCGCTCGGTCACGTTGACGCCGATGGCCTCGAGGCCGAAGCCCTTCACCCGTGGGGCGAAGCCGAAGGCGGCGAGGAACTTGCCGGCCTCGAGCACCTGCTCGTCGCCACCGGCGGCGGGGGCGACGGTCACCTTCACGCCGGAGCCGGTGTCCTCGACGCGCTTGACCGCGGTGGAGGTCAGCACCTTCACGCCGAGCTTCTTGTAGTGCTTGGCGAGCTCCTTGGAGATGTCGGGGTCCTCGGTCGGGACCATCCGGTCGAGGAACTCCACGATCGTGACGTCGACGCCGAAGTTGGCCATCACGTAGGCGAACTCGACGCCGATCGCGCCGGAGCCGCCGATGATGATCGACTCCGGGAGCTGGTCGGTGAGGATCTGCTCCTCGTAGGTCACGACGTGCTCGCTGAGCTCGACGCCCGGCACCAGCCGGACGGTCGCGCCGGTGGCGAGGATCAGGTTGTCGAAGGTGTAGCCGGTGGTCTGGCCGTCCTTGGAGACGTCGATCCCGGTCGCGCTGGTCAGGGTGCCCCAGCCGTCGATCTCGGTGATCTTGTTCTTCTTCATCAGGAAGTGGACGCCCTTGACGATGCCGGCGCTCACGTCGCGGCTGCGCTTGTGCGTCGGGCCGAAGGACATCGTGGCGTCGCCCTCGATGCCGAACTTGGCCTTCTCGTGCTGGAGCGTGTGCGCCAGCTCGGCGTTCTTGAGGAGAGCCTTGGACGGGATGCACCCGACGTTGAGGCACACACCTCCCCAGTACTTCTCCTCCACCACGGCCACCTTCTGGCCGAGCTGGGCTGCGCGGATCGCGGCGACGTAGCCACCGGGGCCGGCGCCGAGGACGAGGGTGTCGAAGTGCGTGTCGGTCACCCCCCCAGCCTAGTTGTCCGGTGCACGGGACGGACACCAAGGGTCAGGGCTCGATACCCTGTGGCTCGTGACGCTCTACGCCGCCTACGGGACCAACCTCGATCCCGCCCGGATGAGCGAGCGCTGCCCGCACTCGATCCTCCACTCCACCGGATGGCTGACGGGCTGGCGACTGACCTTCGGCGGGGAGGAGCACGGCTGGGACGGCGCGCTCTCCACGATCGTCCAGGACCCCTTCGAGCAGGTCTTCGTGGCGGTCTACGACGTCACCCCCGAGGACGAGCGGGCGCTCGACGGCTGGGAGGCCGCCGACACCGGGCTCTACCGCAAGACCAAGGTCCGGGTCTCGACCATGACCGGCGAGCTGGTCGTGTGGTCCTACGTCCTCGACGCCTACGAGGGCGGGCTCCCGTCGGCGTCCTACCTCGGCGTGATCTCCGACGCCGCCGATGCGGCCGGCGCCCCGGAGGACTACGTCGCGGCCCTGCGCCGGCGGTCCTGCAGGTCCACCGGTCTCTGACCCCTGCCCCCGACCCATAGAGTGCCGCCATGAGCGACCAGACCCCCTACGACCTCGCCCAGGCCGCCGCCGCGAAGCTCGCCGAGCTGACCGGCGTGGAGCGCCACGACATCGCCCTCGTCCTGGGCTCGGGCTGGCTCCCGGCCGTCGACGCGCTGGGCGAGGCGACCGCCGAGATCGACACCACCGACGTCCCCGGCTTCAGCGCCGCCGCCGTCGCCGGCCACAGCGGCAAGATCCGCTCGATCAGGAACGGCGACAAGAACCTGCTGGTCTTCCTCTCGCGCACCCACTTCTACGAGGGCAAGGGCGTCGCCGCGGTCGTCCACCCCATCCGTACGGCGGCCGCCGCCGGCTGCTCGGCCATCGTCCTCACCAACGGGTGCGGCGGCCTCAAGGAGGGCTGGCAGCCCGGCCAGGCCGTGCTGATCTCCGACCACATCAACCTGACCGGGCACAGCCCGCTGGTCGGTGCGAACTTCGTCGACCTGACCGACCTCTACAGCCCGCGCCTGCGCGCGATGTGCAAGGAGGTCGACCCGAGCCTCGACGAGGGCGTCTACGTCCAGTTCACCGGCCCCCACTACGAGACCCCCGCCGAGGTCCGGATGGCCGGGATCATGGGCGGGCACCTCGTCGGCATGAGCACGACGCTCGAGGCGATCGCGGCCCGCGAGGCCGGGATGGAGATCCTCGGCATCAGCCTGGTCACCAACCTCGCCGCCGGGCTGAGCGGCGAGCCGCTCGACCACTCCGAGGTACTCGAGGCCGGCAAGGCCGCCGCGAGCCGGATGGGCGGCCTGCTCAGCCAGGTCGTCGCCCGGATCTGAGCGGAAGGAGCTGACGATGCACGTCCTCGTCTCCGGTGCGGCCGGCAGCCTCGGCCGGGTGATCACGGTCGGCCTGGAGGGGCTGGGCCACGACGTCGTCGGCCTCGACCTGGTGCCGGCCCCGGAGGGCACCACGTTCCCCTGGTACGAGGCCGACTGCGCCGACGCCGACGCGGTCGAGGCCGTCGTCGCCGCCCTGACGACCGGGGGCAGGCTCGACGCCGTCGTGCACCTCGCCGGCGCGCCCGAGGAGCTCTCGCTCCCCGACGAGCTCACCTCCCACGTCGTCACGACCGCCGCGCTGCTCGACGCGATGGTCGCCCACGACGTGCCGCGGCTGGTCTACGCCTCCTCCAACCACGCCGTCGGCCGCACCCCGCGGGCCTCCGGCGAGCTCACCGAGGCCGCGCTCCCCCGACCCGACACCTACTACGGCGTGGCCAAGGTCGCCGCCGAGGCGCTGATGCGGCTCTTCGCCGACCGCCACGGCATCGACGCCGTCGCGTGCCGGATCGGCTCGTTCCTCGAGGAGCCGGCGAGCGTCCGGGGCCTGTCGACCTGGCTCTCCCACGGCGACGGCCTGCGCATGGTGGAGGCCGCGCTCACCACGCCCGCCCCCGGCTTCGCCGTCCTCTACGGGATCAGCGCCAACACCCGCGCGTGGTGGGACCTCGAGCCCGGCCGGCGGCTGGGCTACGAGCCGCAGGACGACGCGGAGGCGTACGTCGACCGGGTGCAGGCCGGCCCCGACGACGAGGCCGAGGCGGAGTTCGTCGGCGGGCCCTTCGCGACCGCGCAGTTCGTGCGGCCCGCCCTGCGCCCTGGGACGAGCCCTTGACTTGGAGTGCACTCCAAGTCGGACACTGGTCGGATGACCAGCCTGACGATCGCCGAGGCCGCCGAGAAGACCGGGCTCACCGCCCACACGCTGCGCTACTACGAGCGTGACGGCCTGCTGCTCCACGCGGTCGACCGCGCCCCGTCCGGGCACCGCCGCTACACCGACGCCGACCTCCGCTGGATCGAGATGGTGACCAGGCTCAGGTCCACGGGCATGCCGATCCGCGACGTGCGCCGCTACGCCGAGCTGGTGCGCACCGGCGACGGCAACGAGGCCGAGCGCCTGGCGCTCCTGCTCGCGCACCGCGAGGTCGTCGAGCGCCAGCTCGCCGAGGTGACCTCCCACCTGCGCGCGATCGACTACAAGATCGCGCTCTACGAGAACACCCTCGACAAGACCGCCTGACCGGGCTTGACTTCGAGCGCACTCCAAGGAGTTGTGTGGGTGCCATGAGCATCCAGACACGCACCCTCGGCACCACCTCCTCCCTCACCGTCAGCTCCCTCGGGCTCGGCTGCATGGGGATGTCGGAGTTCTACGGCACCCCCGACGAGCAGGGCGGCACCGACACCATCCACCGCGCCCTCGACCTCGGCGTGACCTTCCTCGACACCGCCGACATGTACGGCCCCTTCACGAACGAGCTGCTGGTCGGCAAGGCGATCGCCGGGCGTCGCGACGAGGTCCAGCTGGCCACCAAGTTCGGCAACGAGCGACTCCCCGACGGCACCATGGTCGGCATCAACGGCTCCCCGGACTACGTCCGCAAGGCGTGCGACGACTCGCTCCAGCGCCTCGGCGTCGACCACATCGACCTCTACTACCAGCACCGCGTCGACCAGAGCGTCCCGATCGAGGAGACCGTCGGCGCGATGAAGGAGCTCGTCGAGGCCGGCAAGGTGCTGCACCTCGGCCTGTCCGAGGCCTCGGCCTCGACCATCCGCAAGGCCCACGCGGTGCACCCGATCACCGCGCTGCAGACCGAGTACTCCCTCTTCACCCGCGACCTCGAGGACGAGATCCTGCCGGTCCTCCGCGAGCTCGGCATCGGCCTGGTGCCGTACTCCCCGCTCGGCCGCGGGCTGCTCACCGGTGCGATCACCGCGACCGGCGGCGCCGACGGCGAGGCCGACCGTCGCCGCTCGGAGTACTTCCCGCGCTTCCAGGGCGAGGCCCTCGACGCCAACCTCGTCCTCGTCGACAAGGTCCGCGAGATCGCCTCGGCCAAGGGCTGCACGCCCGGCCAGCTCGCGCTGGCGTGGGTGCTCGCGCAGGGCGACTCCGGCCTTGGTGTCGCGCCGATCCCCGGCACCAAGCGCGTGAAGTACCTCGAGGAGAACGTGGGCGCCGCCGACGTCGAGCTCACCGCCGACGACCTCGCCGCCCTCGAGCAGGCCGTCCCGCGCGACGCCGTCCAGGGCGACCGCTACGGCAACATGGGCACGATCGACGCCTGATAGGTCTGACCGACCCGCGAGGGTCAGGTGGCGGCGATGCCGACCTGGCCCTCGCGGAAGGCGTCGACGAAGAGGGCGTGGTCGGCGCGGACCCGCTCGGCGTACGCGATCCCCCAGTCGCACAGCCACGTGACGAAGTCGTTGCGCCGCCCCTCGAGCGAGCGGGCGATCGCCTCCTCGACCTGGAAGTCGACGAGGTCCTGCTGGCTGTCCTCGTCGGAGGCGCAGTGGATCTTCGCGGTGGCCCGGCCGAGCAGGTCGACGACCGACCTCATGTCGGCGGGCTCGTTGATCTCCGACCAGTCGAGGTCGACCTCGTAGGGCGAGACCTCGGAGACGACGTAGCCGACCCCGCCGATGCGGGTGTGACCGAGCAGCGGGTCGGTGTGGACCTGGAGCGCGCGCTGGCTGACGACGGTGCGGTGGCCCTCGTGGTCGAAGTACGCATCGACCTCGCTGGTGTCGACGAAGCGGCTCAGCGCCGGGACGTTGGCCTGCTTCATGCTCAGCACCACGTCGTTGTCGAGCGCCTGGCTGTAGCCCTCGACCAGGACGCTGTAGGCCGGCAGCCCGGCGCTGCCGATCCCGAAGCCCGACTTCCCGACGACGTCGCGCAGCTCGTAGAAGAGTGCGCGGTCGAAGCGCTTCGACTGCGGGATGGTGTCGAGGTAGGCCCGGAACGCCGCGACCACCTCGGCCCGCTCCTCGCGCGGCAGCCGCCGCGTGGAGGCGTCCTCGGCGAACCGGCGCCGGCCGTCCTTCAGCGTCGTCATGCCGTCGAGCAGGTCGGCCCGACGCATCGTGCGTGCCACGGTGAGCGCGGTGAGCACCGGGCCCTCGGCGGTGTCGAGGGTGAGCTCGAAGTCGTCGTCGGTGTCGGAGGCGACGTAGTGGTTGACCTGGGCCAGGTAGGAGCGGACGTAGCGCGCGACGAGCTTGCGGACCGCGTCCTCGGGCAGCGCCTTCTGCCACGCCACGAGGGCCAGGCTCGCAGCGAAGCGCTGGAGGTCCCACGTGAAGCGACCGACGTAGGCCTCGTCGAAGTCGTTGATGTCGAAGACCAGCCGGCCGTCGGAGTTCAGGTAGGTCCCGAAGTTCTCGACGTGCAGGTCCCCGTGGATCCAGATCCGCTCGGCGCCGTGCTGCGCCCAGTCGTGCGCATCGGGCTCGGAGGTGACGTCGTGGAAGAACAGGCACGCGGTGCCGCGGTAGAAGGCGTGCGGGTCGCGCGCCATCTTGCGGTACTTCGCCCGGAACGCGGCCGGGTCGGCGCGCATGAGGGGCGCGAAGGCGTCGCGCAACACCTCGACGATGACGGTCGTGCGATCAGTGGCTGCCATCTCGCCACCCTAGATCGGGTCCGGTCGCTGGCAGCCGGCCACTACGTTGGGCACATGGCAACCACTCTTCTGGGCGACAACACCATCTCCACCGTGGGCGAGCTCCCCGCGGTCGGCTCCAAGGCTCCGGGCTTCGACCTGGTCGACGCGAAGTTCGGTGCGCTCACCGACGCCGACGTCGCGGGCAAGCGCGTGGTCCTCAACATCTTCCCGAGCATCGACACCGGCGTGTGCCAGGCGAGCGTGAAGAAGTTCAACGAGCTCGCCTCGGGCCTGGAGAACACCGCGGTCGTCTGCGTCTCGCGCGACCTCCCCTTCGCCCAGGCCCGCTTCTGCGGCGCGGAGGGCATCGACGCCGTCCTCGTCGGCTCGGCGTTCCGCTCCTCCTTCGGCCAAGACTACGGCGTCGCGATCGACGGCGGCGGCTGGGACAGCCTCTTCGCCCGCGCCGTCGTCGTGCTGGACACCGACGGCACCGTGCTCCACACCCAGCTGACCGACGCCGTCGGCCACGAGCCCGACTACGACGCGGCGGTCGCCGCCCTGGGCTGACCTCCCCCAGCGCGCTCGCGTGTGGCCGCGACCCCTTCCGGGGTCGCGGCCACACCCATGTCCGGCTGCGGCTGGTGGGCAGGGATGACGACCGACCAGAAATAAGGTTAGGCTTCACTTACTAAGGTAAGCCTCACCAAAGGTTGGCATGTTCTCCCTCTCCCGCTCCCGGGGCGGACGTCGTGTGGGTACGACGTACGCCCCGCTCGCCGCTGCCACCGCAGCGGTCCTCCTCCTCGGCGCCTGCTCGCCCGTCACGACGCAGTCGTCGTCCGCGACGGAGTCCGCGTCCGCGAGCGCCGTGCCCCACGTCTCCGACGTCACGCCGCTCGCCGACCCGCGCTCGTGGGAGGGCGTGGTCGACATCGCGCTGCCCGCGTCCGAGGTCGACCCGGTCGCCGACGACCCGCGGTCCGACCTGCCCGTGACCGTCACCGACGCCCAGGGCACGCAGGTCACGGTCGAGGACACCTCGCGGATCCTCGCCCTCGACATCTACGGCACGCTCTCGCAGACCGTCTACCAGCTCGGGCTCGGCGACAGCGTGGTCGGGCGCGACATCTCCTCGCAGTTCCCCGAGATCGCCGACCGGCCGCTGGTCACCAGCAACGGCCACGAGCTCAACGCCGAGTCGATCCTGGCGCTCGACCCGACCGTCGTGCTGACCGACACCTCGCTCGGCCCGTGGGACGTGATCCTCCAGGTCCGCGACGCCGGCATCCCGGTCGTGGTCACCGACTCCCACCGCGGCCTCGACAACCTGGCCTCGCTCACCAGCCAGGTCGCCGACGCGCTCGGCGTCCCGCAGGAGGGCAAGGAGCTCGGGCAGCGCATCGTCGACGAGGCCGACGCGATGGAGGCCGAGATCGCCGAGCTCGCGCCGAAGGACGTCAACGACCGGCTCCGCACGGTCTTCCTCTACGTCCGCGGCAGCTCGGGCGTCTACTACATGTTCGGCCAGGACTCCGGCGCCGACTCCCTCATCGAGGCCGTCGGCGCCTACGACGTCAGCTCGGAGATCGGCTGGAAGGGGATGCGACCCCTCACCGACGAGGGCCTGGTCTCCGCCCAGCCCGACGTGGTGCTGATGATGAGCGAGGGCCTCGAGTCCGTCGGTGGCGTCGACGGGCTGCTGGAGCGGTTCCCGGCGCTCGCGCAGACCCCCGCCGGCGAGCACGAGCGCATCGTCGCGATGAACGACGACCAGGTCCTCAGCTACGGCCCGCGCACCGCCGACGTGCTCAACGCCCTCGCGATCGCGCTCTACGCGCCGGAGGACCTGTGACCGCGACGGCCGCGGCAGCGGTGCCGACCGCGACCGTACGACGTCTCACCCGGGGCCGCTCGCTCGGCCTCACCGGGTTCTTCGTCCTGCTGGGACTCGGCCTGGTCGTCGCGATCCTGGTCTCCGCCGGGTCGGGACAGCTCCCTATCCCGGCCGACGAGGTGGCCGGCTCCGTGCTCCACCGGATCGGCGTCGACTGGCTGCCGGTGCCCTCCCACCCGCGGGGCGATGACACCCTCTGGACCGTCCGCTTCCCGCGCGTCGCGATGGCGGCCCTCGTCGGCGCCGCGCTCGCGGTCGCCGGGGCCCTCATGCAGGGGGTGTTCGGCAACCCGCTCGCCGAGCCGAGCATCGTCGGCGTCTCCTCCGGGGCGGCGGTCGCGGCCGCGACCGTGATCGTCTTCGGCCTCACCTTCGCCGGCGACTGGACCGTCGCCGTCGCCGCGTTCGCCGGCGGGCTCGTGACCACGCTCCTCGTCTACGCCCTCGCCCGCTCGGGTGGGCGCACCGAGGTCGTCACGCTGGTCCTGACCGGCATCGCGGTCAACGCCGTGGCCGGCGCGCTGCTGGCGCTCCTGATGTTCCTCGGCGACACCCAGGCCCGCGAGCAGATCGTCTTCTGGCAGCTCGGGAGCCTCAACGGCAGCCGCTGGCCCTACGTCGCGGTCGTCGCCCCCTTCGCGGTCGTCGGCATCGTCCTCGCGCTGCTCAGCGCCCGGAGCCTCGACCTGCTGGCCCTCGGCGAGCGCCCCGCCCGCCACCTCGGTGTGCACGTCGAGAAGCTGCGCATCGGCCTCATCGTGGTCGTCGCGCTCCTCACCGCCGCCGCCGTGTCGTTCTGCGGGATCGTCGCCTTCGTCGGCCTGGTGGTGCCGCACCTCGTCCGGATGGTCACCGGCCCCGGCCACCGGCTCGTGATCCCCGCCTGCCTGCTCGCGGGCAGCCTGGTCATCGTCGTGGCCGACCTCTGCGCCCGCACGCTCGTGGCCTACGCCGACCTGCCGCTCGGCATGCTCACCTCGCTCGTCGGCGGCCCGTTCTTCTTCTGGCTGCTCTGGCGCACCCGTCGTACGGCCGGGGGCTGGGCGTGAACGCCGTCGCGGAAGTCCGCGCGATCACCGTCTCCTTCGGGAGCCGGCGGGTGCTCGACGACGTCGACCTGGACCTGCACGCCGGCGAGGTGCTGGCGCTGGTCGGCCCCAACGGCACCGGCAAGTCCACCCTGCTGGGCGTCGTCGCGGGCGACCTCGAGCCCGAGGCCGGCAGCGTGACGATCCACGGCAGGCCGGTCCGCGACTGGCGCCTGGCGGCGCTGGCGCGCGAGCGGGCGGTGCTGACGCAGGAGCAGCGGATCTCCTTCCCGTTCCCGGTGCGCGACGTCGTCGAGATGGGCCGGGCCCCGTGGCGCGGCCGCCCGGAGGAGGACCTCGACGACCTCGAGGTCGCCGCGGCGATGCAGACCACCGAGGTCGAGCACCTCGCCGGGCGCTCGTTCGGGTCGCTCTCCGGCGGCGAGAAGGGCCGGGCGTCGTTCGCCCGCGTGCTCGCCCAGCAGACCGGGATCGTGATGCTCGACGAGCCCACCGCCGCGCTCGACATCGGCCACCAGGAGACCCTGCTGGCCACCGCCGTCGAGCGTGCCCGCGCCGGCGCGGCCGTGCTCGTGGTGCTCCACGACCTCACCCTCGCCGCCGCCCACGCCGACCGGATGGTGCTGCTCGAGGAGGGTCGCGTCGTCGCGACCGGCACGCCCCACGACGTGCTCGACGCCGCGGTCCTGAGCCGCGTCTACCGCCACCCGGTCGAGGTCGTCGCGCACCCGCGCACCGGCGACCCGATCGTCCTCGCGGACCGCTCACGCGCGTCCCGCCCCACCGACCTGCTCCACCAGGAGGACCCGTGCTGACCCGCACCCGCCTCGCGGCGACCGTCGCCGCCGGCGCCCTCGCCCTGCCCACGGCCGTCCTGGTCGCCCCGCCCGCCCAGGCCGCGTCCCGCGTCAGCGTGACCAACGACCAGGGCACCGCGCTGGCCGACGACAGGCGGGCCACGACGTTCACCCTGCGCGGGTCGGGCTTCCAGTCGATCAGGGGCGGCTTCGGTGGCGTCTACGTGGCCTTCGGCTGGGTCCGCGACCCCGCCGGCGGCGGCTGGCGCCCGTCCGAGGGCGGCATCACGGGCCGTGACTACCGCTACGTCCCCGACTCCGAGTCCGGGTCCAACGCCGGGTACCTCCGGTTCGTCGCCTTCCCCGGCAGCTCCACCGAGGCCGAGGCGCAGGCCGTGATGTCGGCCGACGGCTCCTTCAGCGTCGACCTCACGGTCCCCGGCCCCACCTTCGAGGCCGTCGACCGCGACGGCAACGCCGTGGCCGTCGACTGCCGCACGGTCACCTGCGGCGTGATCACCTTCGGCGCGCACGGCGTGAAGAACGCCCGCAACGAGACCTTCACCCCCGTTCGCTTCGGTGAGGTGTACGCCGACGAGGCTGCGACCCCGACCGAGGACAGGCCCGGCCAGAGCGGCGGCACGACCGACGGGGGCGGCACGACGGGCGAGGAGACGACCGCAGGCTCCTCGGGGACCACCGGCCCGGCCACCTCCACCCCGACGACAACCGTCCGCCGCGGCAGGCCGAAGGTCACCGCCGAGCGCGACACCGCCGTCGCCGGGCAGGCACTGGCCTTCACCGGCAGCGGGTTCGCGCCGGGTGAGCAGGTGCTCGCCCTCCTCGACGACGGTGTCGTCGCGCTAGGCCCGCTCCTCGCCGGAACCTCGGGCGAGGTCGCCGGCGTGATGGCCCTGCCCGCCGACCTCTCCGTCGGCACCCACCAGCTGCGGCTGGTCGGCGCGGCGTCCGACGCACGCCCGAGCGAGCGGTTCCCGGTCCGCGCCGGCACTGCAGTGGCGACCGACCCCGGACCGGCCGTCGCCGCCGACGGGCCCGACCTCGCCGCCATCACCTTCGTCGGCGCCTCGGCGCTGGCGCTGCTCGCCTCGCTCGTGCTCCTCGTCGTCCGGCTGCGGCGACGTGGTCGTCGTGCCCCCCTGGCCCCCGGGGCGACGGGAGTGACCGCATGAGCACCCGGGTGCGCGCCGCGGCCGGCGCCCTGACCGCCACGGCGGCGTTGCTGCTCGCCGCTGTGGCGCCGTTCTCGCTGATGGCCGAGCCGGCCAGCGCCCGGGCCGACGCCTTCTCCGTCAGCGGCGCCCAGCTGCGGTGGGGCGTCAACAACGAGTCCAACAACCGCGCCTTCGCGCCCGGCACCCACAACTTCTTCTCCGCTGGCATCGTGCCCGACCCCGGCAAGGGCGGCACCACGCTCCCGCAGGCCGGCTGGAAGGCCGAGGACGGCAACGTCCGGATCGAGAAGCAGAAGACCGACGGCACCTACGCCACGGCCACGTGGGCCGGGCTCGGCACGACGCCGTCTGGCACCGCGATCCCGAGCCCGACGAGCGGCCAGTTCAGCAACCACCAGGTCGTGGTGAGCAACGGCTCCGGCACCGTCGACCCGACGGCCGGCACCGCGACGATCACGTGGCAGGGCTCCTTCACGGTCCTCTACTACTCCGGCATGTCCTACTTCACCGTCACCGACCCGGTGCTCACCGTGACCGCCGACAAGGCGCAGCTCACCGCGACCGCCGGCGGGTTCGCCTCGTCGATGGACGACCAGTCGCAGTGGAGCCCGCTGCCGGCCACCCCGGTCGTGCTGGCCGACCTGCCGCGCGCCGAGGTCGACCTGACCGCGACCGACGGCTTCGCCAGCACCCCGGCCTACCTCGGTGTCGCCTGGGCTGCCCCGGCACACGAGTCCGCCCAGGTGGGCGGGCAGTGGAAGGGCGCCTTCCCGGCCAGCTTCCTCGACTTCCTGTCGAGCGCCGGCACCGCCGGCTACTGGTACTCCACCGGCGGTGCGACCGACGCCTGGAAGCCCGCGCTGCCCCTGACCGTGAGCTGGGCAGGCAAGACCATCGCGACGCCCACCCCGACCGCCGGCGCGACGCCCACGAAGACGCCCTCCGCGACTCCCACCCGGACGCCCACGAAGACGCCGAGCCCGACGAGGGGCCCGACCGGCACGCCCTCCGCGAGCACCACGCCGACCGCGACGCCGACCGCCCGGACCACGCAGTCGACGACCTCGACCGGGTCGTCGTACGACACCGGGGTGAGCGGTTCCAGCGGCTCGTCCGACGGCGGCGGCTCCGGCGGCACCCAGGTGCCGGCCCAGGCGATGCCGATGGCCGTCCAGCCGGTGCTGGTCTCGGCCGCCGCCCCGCCCGACCCCCAGGTCTCCGCGACGGCCTCACCCGCGGCCCGCGGCACCGGGTCGCGCGTGCTGTGGCTGCTCGGGTGCGTGCTGCTGCTCGGAGCGCTCGCGACCACGGTCATCAGCACCTCCCTGACCCGTGCCCCCGGCGGCGGACGCCGGTGAGGCCACCCACCACCCCCAAGCCCCCCACGCCGGTCGCGTCCGCGGCCGGCACCTGCGAACTGCTGCTCGGAGCGCTCGCGCACCACCTGGTCAGCACCTCCCTGACCAGCCATCCCTTGGAAGGAACGACATGAACCACGCGCACCGCGCACGCCGCTCCGTGAGCAGCGTCGCCGCCATGGTGCTGCTGGCTGGCGGCACCGCCGTCCTGGCGAGCCCCGCGCCCGCCCAGGCGGCGTCCACCACGATCAGCAACGCCGAGCTCCGCTGGGAGCTCAACAAGGAGAGCGTCTCCGGCGCCTACGCCCCCGGCACCTGGAACCTCTTCTCCGCGGGCAAGCTGGGCAACCCCGGCGCCGGGTCCCAGACCCTCACGAGCGCCGACCAGGGCGCCACCTGGGCCAACGGCGCCGTCGCCGGCTGGAAGAACACCCAGGGCAACGTCACCGTGCTCGACAAGCAGGCGAACGGCACCTACGCACCCACGACGTGGCTCGGCGCACGGCAGAACTCCGCCGGCGTCAACGCCAACACGTCGGGGGTGAGCTCGGAGAACCTGCTCTCGCTCAGGAACGGCATCGGCACCGTCGACCCGGTCACCGACACCGGCACGCTCCAGTGGACCGGCGACTTCACGGTCGTCTACTACTCCGGAATGTCGTTCTTCTACGTCTCGAACCCGAAGCTGAGCGTCACCAACGGCACCGGCACGCTGACCGCGACGCTGAGCGGCTACGGCTCCGACATGGCCGACCCGACCCAGTGGGTCCCGCTCCCGGCCACCCAGGTCACCCTGGGCACCATCGCCGGCGTCGACCTCACCTCGACCGGCCTCACCACGACCCCGAGCTACCTCGGCGTCGACGTCACCGTCCCGGCCAACAGCTCGCCCCAGGTCACCGGCGGCCCGACCTCCGGCTCCTTCCCCCAGTCGTTCATCGACTTCCAGGGCGGCGTCGGCACGGCGTCGTACTGGTACTCCAGCGGCGGCGCCGCCGACGCCCGCAAGGTCACCACTCCGCTCACCGTGGCGTGGTCCGAGCCCGGCCAGGCGAGCGTCACCGTCACGAGGACGACCCTGCTGCCGAGCGGCGCGCAGGAGGTCACGGTCGAGGGCACCGGCTTCGACCCGGCCAGCGCGACCGCCACCCGGCCTCCGCTCGCCGGCAGGCCGGGCGGCACCTACGTCGCCTTCGGCCGGTACGCCGACGTCTGGAGGCCCTCGGTGGGCGCGCCGTCCACCGCCCGGGTCAACGCCGGCGGCGCGGGCCTCAAGTGGGCCGTGCCGGCCGCCGACATGGCCACGGTCGGCGGCGCCGCCGCGGGGGCGATCGAGCTGCGCGCGGACGGCACCTTCACCGCCACCGTCACCGTCGACAAGGCCGTCGTCGACGGCAAGACGAGCACCGGCACCTACGGCATCTACACCTACCCCGGTGGCGGCGCCAGCCAGCCGCTCCACGAGACCTTCACCCCGATCACGTTCGCCAAGGCGGTCCCGAGCGTGGCCGTCACGGCCACCGGAGCGACGTACGGCGCCGACGTGCCCGTCACGGTCACGCTGGCCGGGGACGCCGCGGCAACCGGCGACGTCACGTTGACGGACGGCGGCACGACCGTCGGCACCGCCACCCTCACGGACGGCTCGGCCTCGTTCACGCTGGTCAGGCCGGCCGCGGGCGTGCACGACCTGGTGGCCTCCTACGCCGGTGACGCCAACAACGAGGCCGTCTCGGGCACGACGCGGCTCACGGTCGCCGCCGCGCCGACCACCACGCCGACCCCGGGGCCCGTCACCGCCGACGAGCCGGTCAAGGGCACGGCCAGGGTCACGTGGGGCACGAAGCCGGCGGCCGGCCGGAAGGGCATCGCGGTCGTCAAGGTCAGCGACCTCGCCACCGGCAAGGTCACGGCGATCGTCCGCACCGGTGCGGGCAAGAAGCTGAGGACGATCAGCGCCCGCATCAAGGACGGCGTCGTGAAGGTCAGGCTGCCCCGGCTCGGCACGGGGAAGTACGCCCTCGTGGTGAAGGTCCCCGGCAACGACGACGTCGCGAAGGCCAGGGTCACCCGCACCTTCCGCGTCAGGTGACACCCGGTGGCGCCCCGGCAGGCGGCGACGCCGGCCGGGGCGCCACCTCCGACCAACTCCCCCAGAGAAGAGAGACCACGACATGTCCCCCCTCCTCGACCCCCTGCTCGATCCCGTCGTCGAGACCGCACCCCTCTCGCGAGCCATGCGCGAGGGCTCGCAGGCCGCGCACACCGCGGCCGAGAACTCCTCGTTCATGACCGAGCTGACCTCGGCGCGGGTCAACGCGCTCGGGGTGCGTGACTACCTGCTGCGCTACCGCGAGGTCTACCGCACGATGGAGGCACTCGGCACCGAGCTGGCCGCCGAGCCCGCCGTCGCCGCCGTCGTCGACCCTGCACTCGACCGCCTCCCGGCGATCGAGGACGACCTGGCCTACTGGGCCGAGGCGTCCGGCGTCCCCGCCCCCGACGTCTTCCACAGCCCCGCCACCGACGCGTACGTCACCCAGCTGCTCGAGGCCCGCACGTGGGCACCGCTCTTCGTCGCGCACCACTACACGCGCTACCTCGGCGACCTCTCCGGCGGCCAGGTCATCGGCCGGGTGCTCGACCGCGAGCTCGGGCTCGAGGGCCGGGGCACGGCGTTCTACGCCTTCCCGGAGGTCCCGAAGCCGAAGCCCTACAAGGACGGCTACCGCGCCCGCCTCGACGCGCTCGAGCTCTCGCCCGAGCAGCAGGCGCGCGTCGTGTCGGAGGTGAGCACGGCGTTCGACCTCAACCAGGCGGTCTTCGCCGAGCTGGGTCGCGACCTGGCCGGCTACCTGCGCTGACCCACCCCACCTCGGCGCCCGGCCGTCACCGTCGCCCAGCGAGCCACTCGTGCTCGACCTCGGGCAGGATCCGGGCGTCGAGGAACCGGGCGGCCAGGTCGCGGTCGCCCATCGAGGCCCGGAAGAACATCGGGACGGTGAGCCCGTGGCCGGGCCGGTGCACGACCTCGATCGGGTCGCCGGGCTCGATCCAGCCGGACTCGCGCACCGCGAGGTAGACACCGGTGCGGCCGTGCTCGCTGAAGCGCTTCACCCACCGCGGCTCGCCCATGTGGGCGGCGAAGGTCGCGCACGGCACGCGCGGGCCGGCCGCCTCGAGCAGGGTCAGGCCGACCCGCCACTGCTCCCCGACCTCGGCGGCGTCGATGTCGATGCCGACGGTCGTGAGGTTCTCGCCGAACATCCCGGCCGGCAGGTCCCGGCCCAGCTCACGGCCCCAGCGGTCGAGCTCCTCGCGGGAGACGGCGTACACCGCCTGGGTCTCGCCGCCGTGGTGCTTGCGGCTGCCGATCGCGTCGTCGACCACCCCGCTGCCGAGGCCCCCGCGCTTGGGGCCGGGGTCACGCACCTCGATGCGGTCGACCGGGCGCTTGTCGATCCCGCTCGGACGGCGCATGCCCGCGACGGGCGCGAGCCGGCCGGCGTTGACGGACAGGACGGATGCACTCACCCGGCCACGCTAGCCCGGCTGCTCGCGGGGGTCGTCCGGATCTCCGCCGGGCCGGTGCGGGGCCACGTCCAGGCGAGCCGCACGACCAGGGCGAGCAGGGCCAGCTCCAGCACGATGCCGAGGCCGTAGAAGAGGACCCAGGACTCGCCGACGATGTTGAACACCGTGACGGGGACGTAGAGCGACGCCACGACGAGGTTCGCCGCGCGGCTCGCCCGGGCGGGGAGCGTCGTCGACAGCACGATCATGAGGATGGGTACGGCCATGAGGGACAGCGCCGCGGTCGAGAAGGTCTGGGAGAGGTCGAGCTCGAAGACCTTGCCGTCGAGGATCTCCTCGACGACCCCGGGCGTGAAGAAGTTGAGGATGTCGACGTAGGCGTAGAGGAACATGAAGCTCGTCCACGCGGCGGCAAGCCTGATCCGCACTGGGATCGGCTGGTCGTGCAGGGCGGCGACTGTGGGCTGGGGTGTGGTCATGGCGGCCTCCGTGGATGTGGACGTGGTGGTTCGGTGGGTCCACGATCACGGAGCCCGGCGGCCGGCACCTCGGCCCGCAGGCCGGACTCCCTCAGCCTTTCGGCCAGTGCGCCGACCCTTGCTCAGGAGTCGCCCGAGTGGCAGACCGCCTCGATGTTGTTGCCCTCGGTGTCGCGGACGAAGGCGCCGTAGTAGGCCGGGTGGTACTCCGGCCACAGCCGCGGCTCGTGCAGCGACTCGGCGCCGGCGGCCAGCGCCTCGGCGTGCCAGGCACGGACCGTCGCAGCGTCCGGTGCGCTGAAGGCGACGTGGACCTCGCGGTTGTCGCCGACGCCGTCGAAGGTGCCGATCCAGAAGTCGGGCTCGTCGGTGCCGTAGCCGATGGCCACGCCGACATCCATGATCCGGCGGTGGCCGAGGACCCCGAGGACCCGGTCGTAGAACGCGGCTGCCCGTGCGAGGTCGGTGCAGTTGATGCCGAGGTGATCGATCATCCACCGATGGTGGCACCGCGCACCGACACCGGCCACCGTCCGCCGTCGCCGCCGGGGGATAGCGTGCGTCCATGACCGACCAGACCGACCTGATCGAGACCGCCCGCGCCTGGGCGGCCGAGGACCCCGACGACCAGACGCGGGCCGAGCTCGAGGCGGTCGTCGCCGCCGCCGGGCGCGGCGAGGAGACCGACCTCGCCGATCGCTTCGCCGGCACGCTGGAGTTCGGCACGGCCGGCCTGAGGGGCGCGCTGGGCGCCGGACCCAACCGGATGAACCGGGTCGTGGTCACCCGGGCGGCGGCCGGGCTGGCGGCCTACCTCAAGGACACCGGCCACGCCGGCGGCTCGGTCGTGATCGGCTTCGACGCCCGCCACAACTCCGACGTCTTCGCGCGCGACACGGCCGAGATCATGACCGGCGCCGGCTTCAAGGCGCTCGTCATGCCGCGCACCCTGCCCACTCCCCTGCTGGCCTTCGCGATCCGCGAGCTCGGCTGCGCGGCCGGCGTGATGGTGACCGCGAGCCACAACCCGCCGCAGGACAACGGCTACAAGGTCTACCTCGGCGACGGCAGCCAGATCGTGCCGCCCGCCGACCTCGAGATCGCCGACCGGATCGCGGCGGTCGGCGCGCTGGCCGACCTGCCGCGCGGCGGTGCCGGCGGCCTCGTGTCGGAGGAGATCGTCGACCGCTACCTCGACACCGTCGCCGAGCTCGCCGAGGACGGCCCGCGCGACCTGACCGTCGTCTACACCCCGCTCCACGGAGTCGGGGGTACGACGGTCGCGCAGGTGCTGGAGACCGCCGGCTTCGAGGCGCCCCACGTCGTCGAGGAGCAGGAGCACCCCGACCCCGACTTCCCGACGGTGTCCTTCCCCAACCCCGAGGAGCCGGGCGCGATGGACCTCGCCATGGCCCTCGCGGCCGCGCGGAAGGCCGACCTGGTCGTGGCCAACGACCCCGACGCCGACCGCTGCGCCGTCGCCGTGCCCGACGCCCACGGCTGGCGGATGCTGCGCGGCGACGAGGTCGGCGCGCTGCTCGCCCACCACCTGATCCGGCGCGGTCGCACCGGCACCTACGCCAACTCGATCGTGTCCTCGAGCCTGCTCGGCAAGATGGCCGCCGCCGCCGGGCAGCCGCACGAGGAGACGCTCACCGGCTTCAAGTGGATCGGGCGCGTCGAGGGCCTGGCGTTCGGCTACGAGGAGGCGCTCGGCTACTGCTGCGACCCCGAGCACGTGAAGGACAAGGACGGCGTCTCGGCGCTGCTGCTGGTGTGCGAGCTCGCCGCGTCCGCGAAGGCCGAGGGGCGCACGCTGACCGACCTGCTCGACGACATCGCCCACGAGCACGGCCTCCACGCCACCGACCAGCTCTCCGTGCGCTTCGAGGACCTCTCCGACATCCCGGCCACGATGGACCGCCTGCGGGCGGCTCCCCCGACCACGCTCGGCGGGCTCACCGTCGAGAGGGCCGAGGACCTCTCCGAGGGCACCGAGCTGCTGCCCCCCACCGACGGCCTGCGGTACTCGCTCGCCGAGGGCGCACGCGTGATCGTCCGCCCGAGCGGCACCGAGCCGAAGGTGAAGTGCTACCTCGAGGTCGTCGTCCCCGTCGAGCCCGGCACCGGTGGCGGCGGCGTCGACGCCGCCCGGATCTCCGCCGCCGGACGGCTCGACGCGATCAAGGCCGACCTCCGGACCTCCGCCTTCGGCGCCTGACGTGCGCCCCCTCGTCCACGCCCTCGTCCTCGCCCTGGCCGCCGGGCTGCTGGTCGGGGCACCCGCGGGTGCGTCGTACGACGACTCCTCCCGCGCGCCGGCACCGCGCGCCCCGAGAACCTGGCACGTCGGTCCCGACCGCGACCTGGAGGCTCCCAGCGCCGCGGCCGCGGTGGCAGGTGACGGCGACACCGTCCTGATCGACCCGGGCACCTACTCCGGCGACGTCGCGACCTGGACCCAGGACGACCTGACGCTGCGCGGCGACGGCGGGCGGGCGCACCTGCGCGCCGACGGCAACGACGCCCAGGGCAAGGCGATCTGGGTCATCGCCGGCGACCGGACCACCGTCGATCGCATCGAGCTCAGCGGCGCGGCCGTCCCCGACCGCAACGGCGCCGGCATCCGCGCCGAGGGCACCGACCTCACCGTCACCCGCAGCTGGTTCCACCACAACGAGATGGGCATCCTCACCGGCGCCGACCCCGAGAGCGACATCGTGGTCAGCCGGTCGCGGTTCTTCCGCAACGGGTTCGGCGACGGCTACTCGCACAACCTCTACGTCGGCGCCGTCCGCTCGCTGACCGTCACCGGCAGCTGGCTCTCGCGCGCCGACACCGGCCACGAGATCAAGTCGCGCGCGGCCCGCAACACCATCGTCGGCAACCGGATCAGCGACGGCGACGCGACCGCGAGCTACTCGATCGACCTGCCCGACGGCGGCCTCTCGCTCGTCGCCGGCAACGTCGTCGTGCAGGGCCCGCGCTCGGACAACCCGGCCCTGGTCTCCTACGGCGCCGAGGGCCTCACCAACCCCGGCCACACGCTCTGGGTCGTGCACAACACCTTCGTCAACCAGCGCAGCTCGGGCACGTTCGTGAGCCTCGCCGCAGGTGCCCGCGCCCACCTGCGCAACAACCTCTTCGTCGGCCCTGGCGACCTGACGTCCGCCTTCACCTCCGCCACCGTCGAGCTCCGCGCCAACCGGCGCGTCGGTCCCGACAGCTTCGTCGACCCCGACCGCGAGGACTACCGCCTGCTCGCCTCGTCGCCCGCCGTCGACCGCGGGGGGCCGGTCCCGAGGCGCTGGCGGCCGCGCTGGGAGTACGCCGCTCCCGCCGACCGGGTGCGCCGGCCGACCGTCGGGCGCCCCGACCTCGGGGCCCACGAGCTCCGCTGAGCCTGGCTATCCTGATGCGCATGGACCGCACGCTCGACGCCGTGGCACGCGGGCGGCTCGCGCTCGTCGTGGCGCTGGTGGGGGTCGCCTCGGTCCTGTCGGCGGCGGCCCTGTCCCCGGCCATGACCCAGTCGGTCGTGCTGGTCGCCGCCCTGTCCGCCGCCACGGCGCTGGCCGGTGTCCACTGCCTGCTGACCGTGCCCGACGCCGGGCTCGGCTCCCTGCGTCCGCCGCGTCGTGCGGCCGACGTACCCCTCGTGCTCGCCGGACGGACCACCGACGTGGTCCACCACCCGGCGCGCCCGCGCGCTCCTGGACGCGTCTGACCCGTCGCCCCGCGCGACGGCGTACAGGCCCATCCGACCTCTCGTCCAGGAGACACCCATGTCATTGCTCGACCCCTTCTCGCGCGCCCTCGCCGCGGTCCTCGCGGCCACCCACGACGGCCTCTCGGCCCTCGGTCTACCGGCCGACTCGGCCCTCACCTGGCTGCTCTGCATCGGGGCCGTCGTCGTCCTCGTCCGCACCGCGCTGCTCCCCTTCACCGTCCACGGCGTCCGGCAGGCGCACGCCGCCTCACGCGCCCGGCCGCACCTGCGGGAGATCGCCGACCGCTACCGGGGCAGGACCGACGCCGACAGCGTCCGGCAGATGATCGCGGAGCGCCGCGCGGTGTCCGCCGAGCACGGCGTGAGCCGCCTCGGCTGCCTCCCCCTGCTCGTGCAGCTGCCCGTGTGGCTCACGCTCTACCACCTGATCTCGGACGTCGCCCGCGGCTCGGCCGTCGGCGCGATGGGACCGGCACTGGTCGCGTCGCTGGGCGCGGCCTCGCTCCTCGGCGTCTCGCTCGCCGGCACCGGCTACCTCGGCGGCGGTCCCGCCCACCTCGCCGTCGTGCTCGGCCTCGCGCTGACCGCGGCCGCGTTGTCGTACGCCACCCAGAAGTTCTTCGTCGCTCCCAACACCGTCCTGGACGGGATGCCCGAGGCGGTGGCGACGGCACACCGCCTGATGCCGACGCTCTCCGCGGTCGGTCTGGTGGTCGCCGGCGGCGTGGTGCCGGTCGCCCTCCTGGGCTACTGGGTGCTCAGCTCGACGTGGACGCTGGCGCAGTCCGCGGTCGTCATGCGCTGGTTCCCGACCCCGGGCACGGAGGCCGCGCGCCGTCCGGCGTGAGCTCGCGGTGAGACCGCACCGGGCGGAGGTCCGCCCGGTGCCACACTCCTCCCGTGTCCCGAGCCGCGAGCGTCGCCTTCGTCGTGGTCGGTCTCATCTGGGGCACGAACTTCATCACCATGAAGTGGGCGCTGGAGACGATCAGCGCCGGGCAGGTCACCCTGCTGCGGGTGCTGTTCGGCTTCGTGCCGGTGCTGGCGTACGGCCTCTTCCGCCGCGCGTTCGCCCGCTCGCACTGGCGCCACGCGCACCACTTCGTCGTGATGTCCGTGCTGGCGACGAGCCTCTACTACTTCCTGTTCGCCGCGGGCACGCAGCTGCTGCCGAGCGGGATCGCGGGGGCGCTGAGCGCGTCGATCCCGCTGTTCTCGTTCCTGGGCGCGGCCGTCCTGCTCCGCAGCGAGCGGATCACCCTGATCCGCCTGGCCGGGGTGCTCACCGGCCTGGCCGGCGTGGTGCTGATCGCGCGGCCGTGGGCGACCTCGGGGACCGTCGACCCGAAGGGCGTCGCCTTCCTGCTGCTCGGCTCGGCGAGCGTGGGACTGTCGTTCGTCTACGCGCGCCGCTTCATCAGCCCGCTCGAGATCCCGGCCGCCGCGCTGACGACCTACCAGGTCGGGCTCGCGCTGGTGATGGTGCTGGTCCTCACCGACCTCGACGGGATCACCGCGATCACGCACGACACCCGCGCGACCCTCGGGATCGTCGTCGGCCTCGGCCTGCTCGGGACGGGCGTGGCCTTCGTCCTCTACTACTTCATCGTCGAGCAGCTCGGCGCCGTGACGGCCGCGAGCGCGACCTACATCCCGCCGGTCGTCGCCGTGCTGATCGGCTGGCTGCTCGTCGGCGAGGAGCTGCACGCGCTGGACGGGGTCGCCATGGTGCTCATCCTCGCCGGTGTGGTCGTCCTGCGGCTCGGCTCGCCCAGGAAGCCCCGGCCGGCCGTCACGTCCTGACGACCGCCGTCACACGAAGAAGCTGACCAGCAGCACGAGCACCGAGGCCACGACCAGGGAGACGGTCAGCATCGCCGGCTCCCGGCGTACGGCGTCGGGCAGCGCCAGCTGCTCCTTCGAGCCGGCCTTCACGCCCGCGCTGGTGCGGGCGGCGTCGACGAGCTCGTAGACCCTGTTCTCCACGAAGTCGGGGTAGGGCATGTCCTCGCGCGTCCGGTCGCTGCCCGGGCCGCGCCGGGCGAGCAGGGCCTTGCGCCAGGTGCGTCCGACGACCGTCGAGACCAGCCGACGGTCGCCGGCGCGCACGACCAGCACCTGGCGCACGGCCATCTCCTCGACCGCAGCGAGGCGGACGTGGACGGTCTCGAGCATGTTCTGCATCACGAGGTGCTCGCGGGTCACCCACAGCGCCGGGCGCAGCATCGCCGCCCATGCCAGCACCCCGGCGAGCAGGGCGGCGGCCGCGACCCAGGCGGGGAAGCCGTCGTCGAGGTAGACCACCCCGGCGACCGCGACGAGGGCCGCCACGACGACGCTCAGCCAGCCGGTGATGCGCCCGCTGGTCGCGTGGAAGCGCTCGACGACCTCGTTGTCGCCGTCCTGCAGGGGTGCCATGTCAACCTCGTCGATTTGAGCAGGGTTTGGGCCTCCGCGGGTTGGCCGGGGCCTCGGACGCAACCCTATGCTGGGGCGGTGACTGCCAGCTCAACGGAGAGCTCCGCGTCCGCCCACGGCGTCTTCGACGACGTCGTGCGCTCGGACTCCTCGCTCCGCCGATTCCTCCACGGCCTCCCCGGGGTCGACCAGGTCGGGTGCGAGGCACGCGCCGCCGGCCTCGGCACCCGGTCCATCAAGACCACGTCGAAGGCCTGGGCCATCGACCTGGCCATCCGGATGGTCGACCTGACCACGCTGGAGGGCCAGGACACCCACGGCAAGGTCCGCGCGCTCGCCTCGAAGGCGATGCGGCCCGACCCCGCCGACCCGACCTGCCCGGCCACGGCCGCGGTGTGCGTCTACCCCGACATGGTCTCCGTCGCCAAGCAGCAGCTCGGCCACAGCGGCGTCCACGTGGCGGCGGTCGCCACGGCGTTCCCCAGCGGTCGCGCGGCGATGGACATCAAGCTCGCCGACACGCGTGACGCCGTCGAGGCCGGTGCCGACGAGATCGACATGGTCATCGACCGTGGCGCGTTCCTGTCCGGTCGCTACCTCGACGTCTTCGAGGAGATCGCCCAGGTCAAGGAGGCGTGCGCCAGGCCCGACGGGACGAGCGCCCACCTGAAGGTCATCTTCGAGACCGGCGAGCTCCAGACCTACGACAACGTCCGCCGGGCCAGCTGGCTCGCGATGATGGCCGGTGGCCACTTCATCAAGACCTCGACCGGCAAGGTGCAGCCGGCGGCGACCCTCCCGGTCACCCTGATCATGCTCGAGGCCGTCCGCGACTTCCGCGAGCAGACCGGCCAGATGGTCGGGGTGAAGCCCGCCGGTGGCATCAAGACCACCAAGGACGCCATCAAGTACCTCGTGATGGTCAACGAGACCTGCGGCGAGGACTGGCTCGACCCCGACTGGTTCCGCTTCGGTGCGTCCACGCTGCTCAACGACCTGCTGATGCAGCGCACCAAGATGACGACCGGTCGCTACTCCGGTCCCGACTACTTCACGCTGGACTGAGGCCGATGACTTCTCCGTTCGAGTACGCCCCCGCTCCCGAGTCGCGCGCCGTCGTCGACATCAAGCCGTCCTACGGCCTGTTCGTCAACGGCGAGTTCGTCGACGGCAGCGGCACGTCGTTCAAGACCGTCAACCCGGCCACCGAGGAGGTGCTCGCCGAGGTCGCCGAGGCCAGCGACGCCGACGTCGACGAGGCCGTCAAGGCCGCCCGCCGCGCCTACACCCGCGTCTGGTCGCGGATGTCGGGCGCCGAGCGCGCGAAGTACCTCTACCGCATCGCCCGGATCATCCAGGAGCGCGGCCGCGAGCTCGCCGTCCTGGAGTCGATCGACAACGGCAAGCCGATCAAGGAGTCGCGCGACGTCGACGTCCCGATCGTCGCGGCGCACTTCTTCTACTACGCCGGCTGGGCCGACAAGCTGAAGTACGCCGGCTACGGCGACACGCCGCTGGGCGTCGCCGGCCAGGTCATCCCGTGGAACTTCCCGCTGCTGATGCTGGCGTGGAAGATCGCCCCGGCCCTGGCGTGCGGCAACACCGTCGTTCTGAAGCCGGCCGAGACCACGCCGCTCACCGCGCTGCTCTTCGCCGAGATCTGCCAGCAGGCCGACCTCCCGCCGGGGGTCGTCAACATCGTCACCGGCGCCGGCGCCACCGGCCGCGCGATCGTCTCGCACCCCGACGTCGACAAGGTCGCCTTCACCGGGTCCACGGAGGTCGGCAAGGCCATCGCCCGCGCCGTCGCCGGCACCGACAAGAAGGTCACCCTCGAGCTCGGCGGCAAGGCCGCCAACATCGTCTTCGACGACGCCCCGCTCGACCAGGCCGTCGAGGGCATCGTCAACGGCATCTTCTTCAACCAGGGCCACGTCTGCTGCGCGGGCTCGCGCCTGCTGGTGCAGGAGTCCGTCGCCGACGAGGTGATGAGCCGGCTCAAGCGCCGCATGGCCACGCTGCGCGTGGGCGACCCGCTCGACAAGAACACCGACGTCGGCGCGATCAACTCCGCCGAGCAGCTCGCCAAGATCCGCGAGCTCTCCGAGATCGGCGAGGCCGAGGGCGCGGAGCGCTGGTCCGCCCCGTGCGAGCTGCCGTCCAACGGCTACTGGTTCGCCCCGACCGTCTTCACCGGCGTCACCCAGGCCCACCGCATCGCGCGCGAGGAGATCTTCGGCCCGGTCCTGTCCGTGCTGACCTTCCGGACCCCGTCGGAGGCGGTCGAGAAGGCCAACAACACCCCGTTCGGCCTCTCGGCCGGCGTGTGGACCGACAAGGGCTCGCGGATCCTCTCGATGGCCAACCGGCTGCGGGCCGGCGTCATCTGGGCCAACACGTTCAACAAGTTCGACCCCACCTCGCCGTTCGGCGGCTACAAGGAGTCCGGCTACGGCCGCGAGGGCGGTCGCCACGGGCTCGAGGCCTACCTGAAGGGGGCTGACAACTGATGTCGCGCATCGATGTCCGCAAGACCTACAAGCTCTACATCGGCGGGCAGTTCCCCCGCTCGGAGTCGGGCCGCTCCTACGTCGTCAACGACGCCAAGGGCACGCTCCTCGCCAACGCCTCGCTCGCCTCCCGCAAGGACGCCCGCGACGCCGTCGTGGCAGCCCGCGCCGCCTTCGGCGGCTGGTCCGGGCGGACGGCGTACAACCGCGCGCAGGTCGTCTACCGCGTCGCCGAGGTGCTCGAGGGGCGTCGCGAGCAGTTCGAGGCCGAGATGCGCGCCTCGGAGGGCATCTCGGCGGCCAGGGCCCGCACCTACGTCGACGCCGCCATCGACCGGTTGGTCTGGTACGCCGGCTGGGCCGACAAGATCACCCAGGTCGTCGGCAACGCGAACCCGGTCGCCGGGCCGTACTTCAACCTCTCGACCCCCGAGCCGAGCGGCGTGATCGCCGTCGTCGCGCCGGCCGGTCCCCTCCTGGGCCTGGTCAGCGTCGTCGCGCCCGCGATCGTCACCGGCAACACCGTCGTCGTGATCGCCAGCGAGCAGCACCCGCTGACCTCGATCACCCTCGGTGAGGTGATGGCCACCAGCGACCTGCCCGGCGGCGTGGTCAACGTGCTCACCGGCACCCAGGCCGAGATCGCGCCCTGGCTGGCCTCGCACATGGACGTGAACGGGATCGACCTCACCGGCATCACCGACGAGGCCCTCGCGACCGAGCTCGAGGCGGCAGCGGCCGACAACCTCAAGCGCGTCCGCCGTCCCGCGCCCGACACCGACTGGCTCGCCGAGCCCGGCCTCGACCGGATGACGCAGTTCCTCGAGACCAAGACCGTCTGGCACCCGATCGGCGTCTGAGCCGTCAGCGCTGCGAGGCGTCGTGGATGGACTTCCACCCGTGCGGGTGGAAGTCCATCGCCTGGTGCCGTACGACGTCCCGGTCAGCGGTTGAGCAGGGCCTGGGACAGCACGCCGAGGATCTCGTTGGGGTTGTCCACCAGGTAGTTCTGGCCACCCGTCGCGGCGGCGATCTGGTCGAGCTCGCCGGTGTCGGCGTCCTGCGAGATGCCGACGATGATCACCTTGACCGGCTTCGCAGGGTCGCGGATCGACTTGAGCTGGTTGACCAGCGAGTCGAGCGAGAGCGAGCTGGAGTCGTCGCTGGCACCGTCGGTGAAGATCACCACGGAGTTGAACCACGCCGGGTCCCAGTGCTCCTGGGCGTACTTGTAGGCCGCCAGCGTGGTGTCCATGACGCCGGTGCCGCCCTTGACCCGGCCGACGAGCGCGTCGGCCTCGGCGCGCACCACGTCGCCGTGGGTCTGGCCGTCGGCCGCGGGGGCGTCGAGGCGGTCGAGGGTGGCGTACTCCTCCCACGAGGCGCCGTTGTCGCCACGGTTCTTGGAGAAGCCCCAGATGCCGATGCGGGCCTGCTCGGGGAAGGCGTCGAGCGCGAGCTTGGAGGCGTTGACCGCGAGCTGGATGCGGGAGACGTCACCGATGACGGTCTTCATCGAGCCGGACAGGTCGACGACCGCGAGGATGCTCGACGGGACGGCCAGCACGCGCCACTGGCGCAGCGTGTCGTCGGTGGTCTTCTGGTTGACCGTGCTGAGCACGGCGGCGTCGCCGAGGCCGATCTCGTTGGGCAGCGGGGCGCCGTCGGGGCCGCGCAGCTCGGCGGCCGCGATGGCGTCGATGCCGGCGCCGGAGGTGAACCAGCGCCCGATCGCGCGGGCGACGCGGGCGGACAGGTCCCCACCCTGGGCGAGGATGTCCTTGCTGCCGCGGTTCACGTCGATGAGCGGGTACTGCAGCATCGGTACGCCGGTCTGCGGGGCCACGAGCGAGAGCTGGTCGTTGCTGCGGCGGGCGGCGAGGTAGGCCTGCTCGGTCGCGGGCACCAGCTGGGTGCTCGACGCGGTGATGGTGGAGAGGTCGGTCTCGCCGGTGGCACCCTCCACGGCACGCTCGCCGTAGGTCTGCGCGACCGGGACCGTCTTCTCGCTGATCGACTCGGGCGTCTCGCCGGTCTTCTTCATCTCGGCGAAGGGCGCGAGGAGTGCGAGGGCGGAGGCGCCCTCGCCGTTCGGGTCGGCCATGGCCAGGTTGCCGCCGTCGAGGGCGACGGCCCACGACGCGGGCGCGCTGGCGGCCGGGCCGCCGATCAGCCCGACGGGAGTCTGGGCGAGGACGGGGGCGACCTCCGTGCCGGTCCAGCCGGCCTGGGTCAGCTGGCCCTTCCAGGTCGGGCTGTCGGGGATCCAGATCTCGGGGAGCTTCGCGTTCGGGTCGGCCAGGAGCGCGACGACGTCCTTGACGGTCCCGGCGGTGACCACGACGTCGATGCACGGCTCGTCGGCGTTGACGTCCTCGACGGCGGCCTTGACCAGGTCCTCCATGACGGGGGCGGTCGTCAGGGTCACCTGCTCCGACACGCAGTCGGACGCGCCGGCCTCGGCGTCGTTCCCACCGAGGGCGAACACGGCGATCCCACCGCCGACGAGCAGGAGGGCCAGTCCGACGAGCAGCGGGGCCTTGCCCGAGAGGCCGCCGCGCGAGGTGGGCTCGGGGTTGTCTACGCTTGCGGGGGTGGTCGAGTCGTCGAGACTCATGGGGTTCCTCCTGTTAAGGGCGTCACATTCGACGTCGGGGGCGAGAGTAGTTCCGCTTGACCGGAAATTTGCGAGAACTGAAGGATTCGAGGCGGAACAGTGACCCGGGCACAGGTGATCATCCTGTCCGGACCCAGCGGGGCCGGAAAATCTCGCCTCGCGGAGCGGTTGGGCCTCCCGATCTTGCGCCTGGACGACTTCTACAAGGACGGCGACGATCCGTCACTCCCCCGCATCACCCACGGGGCGAACTCCGGGATCGTCGACTGGGACCATCCCGACTCCTGGCACCGCGAGGACGCGATGGCCGCGCTCCGCGAGCTGTGCGCCACCGGCCGCAGCGACGTCCCGGTCTACGAGATCGCCCGGAACGGCCGGTGCGGGTCGCGCACGGTCGACCTGGCGGGCAGCCCACGCTTCGTCGCCGAGGGGATCTTCGCCCCCGAGGTGGTGGCGGCCTGCCGCGACGAGGGCCTGCTCGCGGCGGCGTACTGCATCACCCAGCACCCGCTCGTGACGTTCTGGCGGCGCCTGACCCGTGACCTGCGCGAGCACCGCAAGCCACCGCTGGTGCTCGTCCGCCGGGGGTTCGCCCTGATGCGTGACCAGCAGCGCGTGGTGGCAACCGCGACCCGGCAGGGCTGCCGGAGGGCGACCGGCGACCAGGCCTACGCCGAGCTCACCGCCTGACGGTCACTGCTGGCCGATCAGCGCCTCGTAGCCCGGCTTGACGACCTCGTCGATGATGGCGAGGCGCTCGTCGAAGGGCAGGAACGCCGACTTCATCGCGTTGATGGTGAACCAGCGCAGGTCCTCGAGGGTGTGGTCGAAGGCCTCGACCAGCCCGAACATCTCCTGCGTCATCGAGGTCCCGCTCATCAGCCGGTTGTCGGTGTTGACCGTCACCCGGAACCGGAGCTTCGTCAGCAGACCGATCGGGTGCTCGGCGAAGGACTCCGCGGCGCCGGTCTGGATGTTGGAGCTCGGGCACATCTCGAGCGGGATCCGCTGGTCGCGGACGTAGGCCGCCAGCCGGCCGAGCTCGACGGAGCCGTCGTCATGGACGGTGATGTCGTCGATGATGCGGACGCCGTGGCCGAGCCGGTCGGCGCTGCACCACTGGATCGCCTCCCAGATGGAGGGCAGGCCGAAGGCCTCACCGGCGTGGATCGTGAAGTGGGCGTTCTCGCGCTGGAGGTACTCGAAGGCGTCGAGGTGGCGGGTGGGCGGGAAGCCGGCCTCCGCGCCGGCGATGTCGAAGCCGGCCACGCCCCGGTCGCGCCACGCGACGGCGAGCTCGGCGATCTCCATCGAGCGGGCCTGGTGCCGCATCGCGGTCAGCAGCTGGCGTACGACGATCCTGCCGCCGCTGGCTGCCATGCCCGCGTCGAAGCCCTCCTGCACCGCGGCGACGACCTCGTCGAGCGTCATCCCGCCCTCGACGTGCTGCTCGGGGGCGTAGCGGACCTCGGCGTAGACGACACCGTCGGCGGCGAGGTCCTCGACGCACTCGCGCGCGACGCGCGCGATGGCCGGACCGTTCTGCATGACCGCCACCGTGTGGTCGAACGTCTCGAGGTAGCGCACGAGCGAGCCGGAGTCGGCCGACTCGGTGAACCACCGGCCCAGCGACTCGGCGTCCGGCGCGGGGAGCTCGTGGCCGATCTCGGCCGCCAGCTCGACGATCGTCTGCGGGCGCAGGCCGCCGTCGAGGTGGTCGTGCAGCAGCACCTTCGGTGCGGCGTGGACCTGGTCGCGCGTCGGGGTGCTCACCGTCCCATCCAAGCAGCCTTGGCTATCTTCGTCCGCATGCGCACCTTCACCTCGCTCGACGACGTCGCCGCGGCCGCCGGCACCGAGATCGGCACCAGCGACTGGCTCCAGATCGACCAGGCCCGGATCGACGCCTTCGCCGACGCGACCCTCGACCACCAGTGGATCCACGTGGACGTCGAGGCGGCCGCAGCCGGTCCGTTCGGCTCCACGATCGCGCACGGCTTCCTCACGCTGAGCCTGCTCCCGCGCTTCGCCTCGCAGGTCTTCAGCTTCGAGACGCCGGGCGCCCGGCTCAACTACGGCCTCGACAAGGTGCGCTTCCCCTCCCCCGTCCCCGTCGGCAGCAGGGTGCGCTCCCACGTGCGCTTCGGCGAGGTCCGGGACCTGCCCGCCGGCAAGCAGCTCGTCATCGAGCACACGGTCGAGATCGAGGGCCACGACAAGCCCGCGTGCGTCGCCGCGCACGTGGTGCTCCTCCTCTCCTGAGCGACACCGGTCAGCGGGAGAGCACGGCCTGGGCGAACACCCCCAGCACGTCCTCGGGCTGCGCGGCGAGGTAGGCCTCACCACCGGTGACGTGGGCGATCTGCTGCAGGGCGTCGAGGTCGGCGTCGCCGCTGATCGCTATGCCGACCACCCGCACCGGGCGGTCGGGGTCGCGCAGGTCGCGCAGCCGGTCGAGCAGCTCGGCCAGCTCGACCGACCCGGGGTCCTGGTTGCGACCATCGGTCATCAGGACCACGGCGTTGGAGTACTCCGGCCGGTAGCTGCGCACCGCCGCCCGGTAGGCCGCCAGCGCGGTGTCGTACAGCCCCGTCCCGCCCCCGATGAGGGCGGGCAGCTGCTCGGCACGCTGGCGGAGGGCGAAGCGCTGGGTCCGGCCGCGGCGCAGGTCGTCGAGGCGGCGCATCGGCTCGAGCTGGCGCCAGTCCTGGCCCGGCCCGCCCTTGTCGATGGAGAAGATCCAGAGCCCGACCCGCGCGTGGTCGGGGAGGAACGACAGCCCGATGCCGGCCGCGTCGGCGAGCAGGTCCATCCGGGTGCCACCGCTCGCCTCGGCGTCCATCGAGCCGGACGCGTCGACGACCGCGAGGATCGCCGACGGCACCGCGAGCGTGCGCCACGACTGGACGGCCGAGGAGATGGTGGCCGCCGACGGCGTGCGCAGCATCCCCGCGCCCGGGTCGGCGCCGGTGCGCAGGCCCTCGTCGGCGAGCATCGCCCGGCCCTCCGGACCGCCGAGGTGCTCGACGAGGGCGGTGGCGACCGCGCGCGAGCCCTCCGCCGCATCGCGACCCAGCACCAGCGGGAAGTCGAGGACGGGCGTCCCGGACCCGGGGGTCAGGTCACGCAGGTCCGGCCTCTGCGCGCGTACGCCGTCGAGCTCGTGCTCGGTGGTGACCACGAGCCGGGGCGAGCGGCGGGCGAACACGGACGGGCTGACGTTGGTGTCGGCGCCGCGTGCCCTCCGGGCGCCCACCTTCTGGGCGAACGGCACGACCAGCTCGCGGGCGGCCGCGCGGGTGCGTCCCACCGACCCGGCCTCCACCTGCGGTGCGACGAGGGCGAGGGCGCCGGCGGCGGACGACTCGGGGTCGGGCACCGACACCCGTCCCGACGCCTCCGCCTCGCCCCAGGAGGCGAACCGCTGGGCAGCGGAGCCGCCGACCAGGAGCACGGGCGTGTGGGCCAGGGTCTGCGTGATCGTCCGCGGTCGCGCGGCCGGACCGAGGTAGGCCCGGGTGGTGAGGAACCGCGACTCCGGGATCCACACGTCGGGCAGCGCACCGCCCATCGAGACTCCTTGCGCCACCTCCATCCCGCTCCGCGAGGTGGGCACCACGCGGGTGCAGGCCGGCGCGACCGAGTCCAGGGCCTCGACGACCACGGAGTAGAGCTCCGGCGCGACGGTGACGTCGACCGAGCGATAGGCCCCGCACGTCTCGGTGTCGGCGGCCGCGGAGGTCCCCCGCGCCAGGACCAGGTAGGCGCCGCCCCCGCCGACGGTCAGGCCGAGCACGAGCAGCAGCACGACCAGCACGGGCGTCGGGAGTGGTGAGCCGCCTGGGGCGCGCTCGTCCGGGATGTCCATGGCTCCCCCAAGCTCTAGACAGTTTCTTGACGAAACGACGTTACGAGCGCACGGGCTCCCGCTGGCGACTACTGGCCGGTCATCGTCAGAGTTGGTGAGAGGTCTCCGAGGTCCAGGCTGAAGCGGTAGCGCACGTCACCGCGCGCCAGCCTCTCGAGGGCGACACCCACCTGGGCGGACGGCAGCACCTCGACGTCGGCGACGATGCCGTGCTCGCCGCAGAAGTCGAGCATCTCCTGCGTCGAGGTCCGGCCCGCACTCCCCGAGACCGCGATGCGGCGCCGGGCGCGGACCAGGTCCATGCCCTCGAAGCCCGACCGACCGAGGTCGCCCACGACCACGAGCGTCCCGTCGAGGGCGAGGGTGCGCAGGTAGGGACCGAGGTCGTGCGTCGCCGGGACGCAGTCGACGACCAGGTCCAGGCCCAGTCCGATCCCGGCCATCGCGGCCTCGTCGGTCGACACCACCACGTGGTGCGCACCCAGCGCGCGTGCGTCGTCGGTCTTGTCGGCCGTCCGGGTGAAGACCGTGACCTCGGCACCCAGCGCGACCGCGAGCTTCACGGCCAGGTGGCCGAGGCCGCCGAGTCCGACGACCCCGACGCGCACGCCCGGACCCGCGCCCCAGACCCGCAGCGGCTCCCACACGGTGACGCCGGCGCACATCAGCGGCGCGACGGCGGCGGGGTCGAGCCCGGCGGGGCGGTGGTAGGCGAAGTCCTCGCGCACGACGTACGACGACGACCAACCGCCCAGCGTCGGCGTCCCGTCGACCCGGTCGGTGCCGCCGTAGGTCAGCGTCGGGAACTCCTCGCACATGTTCTCCTGCCCGGCGACGCACATGCCGCACACGCCGCAGGAGTCCACGATGTTGCCGACGGCGACGGGGTCGCCGACGGAGAAGCGCGTGACGTCGGCCCCGATCCCGACGACCTCCCCGACGAGCTCGTGGCCGGGCACCAGGGGCGTGTCACCCCGGTCGGCCGGCGACCCGCCGAGCGCGTGGAGGTCGGTGTGGCAGACCCCGCAGTGGCTGATCCGGACGACGACGTCGTCGGGCCTGGGATCGCGGCGGGTGAGCTCGAACAGCTCCACCTCGCCCGGGGTGCTGGTCGCGCGGTAGCCGGTGGCACGGGACATGCGAGCTCCTTCTTCTAACCAACTGGTTGGTTTCCTGTCGCCTACGCTAGCCCCATGGGCAAGGCCGACGACACCCGACGGCGGATCATCGCCGCCGCGACCGCGGAGTTCGTGGCCCACGGACTGGCCGGCGCGCGGGTGGACCGCATCGCGTCGCAGGCGCGGATCAACAAGGCGCAGCTCTACCACTACGTCGGCAACAAGGACGCCCTCTTCGCGGCCGCCGTCGCCGAGCTGGTCGTCGGCACCGTCGGCCGGGTGCCCCTCACCGTCGAGGACCTGCCCGGCTACGCCGCCCGGATGTACGACGCCTACCTGGCCGACGCGTCCCTCGTCCGGCTGCTGACGTGGTCGCGGCTCGAGAGCCGGCCCACCGGCGACCTGTTCAGCGCACCGCACCACGACGGACCGGCGCTCGCGAAGCTGTTCGAGGCGCAGGCGGCCGGGCGGCTCGTCGCCGACGTCGAGGTCGAGGACATGTGGTCGATGCTCATCGCGCTCTGCGCCACCTGGGCGCAGGCCTCGCTCACCCTCACGGCGGACGCGGCCGACCCCGAGACCGTGCACGAGCGTCGCCGTCAGGCGCTCCGCGCCACGGTGACGCGCGCGTTCGTGCGCTGAACCGGGGCCCGGAGCAGGCGGACCGGCCCGGCGCCGTGCTCAGCCGATCCGGTCGAGCACGATCTCGCCGCGCGTGAAGCCGGAGCCGTCGCCGATGTCGTACCCGCCCTCGAGCGAGGCGAGTGCGCGGTCGAAGCGCTCGGGCTCGTCGGTGAGGAGCGTGAAGAGCGGCTCGCCCTCGGTGACCTCGTCGCCGGGCCGGGCGTGCCACACGACCCCGGCTCCGGCCTGGACCGGGTCCTCCTTGCGGGCCCGGCCCGCACCGAGGCGCCACGCGGCCAGGCCGACGGCCATCGCGTCGAGCCGGGTGAGCGTCCCGGTGGCGGGCGCGGCCACGACGTGCGACTCCTTCGCCTGCGGCAGCGCGGCGTCCGGGTCACCGCCCTGGGCGCGGACCATCGCCTTCCAGGCGTCCATCGCAGAGCCGTCGGCGAGCCTGTCGGCCGGGTCGACGTCGTCGCGCCCGGCGCCGGCGAGCATCTCGCGGGCCAGGGCGAGGGTCAGCTCGACCACGTCGGCGGGGCCGCCACCGGCCAGCACGTCGACCGACTCCTGGACCTCGACGGCGTTGCCGGCGGTGAGGCCGAGCGGGGTGGCCATGTCGGTGAGCAGCGCGACCGTGTGGACGCCGGCGTCGGTGCCGAGCGCGACCATGGTCTCCGCGAGCTCGCGGGCGGTGGTCAGGTCCTTCATGAAGGCGCCGCTGCCGACCTTGACGTCGAGCACCAGCGCGCCCGTGCCCTCGGCGATCTTCTTGCTCATGATCGAGCTCGCGATGAGCGGGATCGCCTCGACGGTGCCGGTGACGTCGCGCAGCGCGTAGAGCTTCTTGTCGGCCGGGGCGAGCCCGTCGCCGGCCGCGCAGATCACCGCGCCGACGTCCTCGAGGATCGCGAACATCTCCTCGTTGCTCAGCGCCGCGCGCCATCCCGGGATGGACTCGAGCTTGTCGAGGGTGCCGCCGGTGTGGCCGAGGCCGCGTCCGGAGAGCTGCGGCACGGCGACGCCGCACGCTGCCACGAGGGGCGCCAGCGGCAGGGTGATCTTGTCGCCGACGCCGCCGGTCGAGTGCTTGTCGGCCGTGGGCCGCGAGAGCGTGGAGAAGTCCATCCGCTCCCCCGACGCGATCATCGCGGCGGTCCAGCGGGCGATCTCGGTGCGGTTCATCCCGTTGAGCAGGATCGCCATCGCCAGGGCCGACATCTGCTCGTCGGCCACCTCGCCGCGGGTGTAGGCGTCGATCACCCAGTCGATCTGGCTGTCGCTGAGCTCGTGCTTGTCGCGCTTGGCGAGGATCACCTCGACGGCGTCGTGAGCGGGCACTACTGGTTCCCTCCAGCGTCGGGGGTGGACTGGGTGATGTGGGTCAGGTCGTCGGGGCCGAAGGCGTCGGGCAGCACCTCGGACATCGGCTTCACGCCCGAGACGGTCCAGACCAGCAGGTCGCGGCCGCCGTGCTCGAACAGGAGCTGGCGGCACCGGCCGCACGGCATGATCACCTCTTCGGCCCCGTTGACGCACACGAAGTGGGTCAGCCGGCCGCCGCCGCTCGCGTGCAGCTGGGAGACCAGTCCGCACTCGGCGCACAGCACGACGCCGTACGCCGCGTTCTCGACGTTGCAGCCCACGACCAGGCGGCCGTCGTCGGCCAGCGCGGCGGCGCCGACCGGGTAGTGCGAGTAGGGGGCGTAGGCCCGCCCCATCACCTCGACCGCGGCGCGTTTCAGCTCGTCCCAGTCCGTCTGTTCCACGCCGCAACTATGGACCATCTCGTGATCGGCAGGTCACGGGCATGTTTCGCCGAAAGATCTCCTGCACGTTTTAGGTCTCAAACGCATTTCGGAACGCGCCATCCACGTGACGGGGAGCGTGGGGGCAGGCATCATGACGCCGAACGCTGACCCCACCCCGGGGTGCACGAACTTGGAGGCATTTGTGTTGAAGACGAGGAAGGTCGTCTCGAGCGGCCTCGTGGCGCTGCTTGCGGCCGCGACCCTGGCTGCGTGTGGAGACGCTCCCGAGGAAGACACCACCACCGGCGGCAGCGGCTCCGAGAGCTCCGCCCCCGCCAGCGACGTCAAGCCGTGCATCGTGTCCGACGCGGGTGGCTTCGACGACAAGTCGTTCAACCAGCTCAGCTACGAGGGCGTCGAGCAGGCCGCCGAGGAGCTCGGCGTCGAGATGGTGCCGGTCGAGTCCAACAGCGAGAACGAGTACGCCCCGAACATCGAGAGCCTGGTCGGCCAGGGCTGCACCGTCATCGTCACGGTCGGCTTCGCGCTCGCCGCGGCGACCAAGGAGGCCGCTGCGGCCAACCCCGACATCGAGTTCGTCCTGATCGACGACTCCGCCGACGGCGGCGACGACGGCGCGACCTTCGACGGCAAGGCCGACGAGCCCAACATCAAGCCCCTCCTCTACAACACGGCCCAGGCCGCGTTCCTGGCCGGCTACGCCGCCGCCGACTACAGCAAGTCCGGCGTCGTGGGCACCTACGGCGGCATGCCGTTCCCGACCGTCACGATCTTCATGGACGGCTTCAAGCAGGGTGCGGAGTACTACGCCGAGGAGAAGGGCAAGGACATCAAGGTCGTCGGCTGGGACGGCAAGGACGGCTCCTTCACCGGTGGCTTCGAGGCCAACGAGGCCGCGACCAACGCCGCCAAGCAGCTCATCGACCAGGACGCTGACGTGATCCTGCCCGTCGGTGGCCCGATCTACCAGGGCGCCGTCACCGCCATCGAGGACTCCGGCAAGGACGTCGTCATGCTCGGCGCCGACGCAGACGTGTTCGAGACCGACCCGACCACGCAGGACGTCATCTTCACCTCGGTCCTGAAGAACATGAAGATCTCGACCTACGAGGCGATCATGGCTGCGGGCGACGACTCGTTCACCTTCGACCCCTACATCGGCACCCTCGAGAACGACGGCGTGGGCATCGCGCCGTTCCACAACTTCGAGGACAAGGTCAACCCCGACCTGCAGGGCGAGCTCGACACGATCAAGGACGGCATCATCGACGGCTCGATCAAGGTGAACTCCTACCTGGGCTGATCACCAGCACCACCCAGCACCACCCAGCTCACTGGGGAGGGAGGCCGACGGCACCGTCGGCCTCCCTCTTCTTTGCCAGACCCACGGCGCGATCTTTGGCACACCTGCGCCTCAGCCGTGACCGATCCGACCCCTAGGATGCGATGCCATGAGACTCGTCCTGCGAGGCATCACCAAACGCTTCGGCAGCGTGGTGGCCAACGACTCGATCTCCCTCACCGTCGAGCCCGGAGAGATCCACTGCCTGCTCGGCGAGAACGGCGCCGGCAAGTCGACCCTGATGAACGTCCTCTACGGCCTCTACAAGGCCGACGAGGGCGAGATCGAGCTCGACGGGGTCGTCCAGCAGTTCACCGGCCCGGGCGACGCGATGGCCGCCGGCATCGGCATGGTCCACCAGCACTTCATGCTCGTCCCCGTCTTCTCCGTCGCGGAGAACGTGATGCTCGGCAACGAGTCCACCGGGTTCGCCGGCTCGCTCGACGTCGAGGCCGCCCGCGCCCGCGTCACCGAGATCTCCGACCGCTTCGGCTTCCACGTGAAGCCCGACGCGATCGTCGAGGACCTCCCGGTCGGCGTGCAGCAGCGGGTCGAGATCATCAAGGCCCTCTCGCGTGACGCCGAGCTGCTCGTCTTCGACGAGCCCACCGCGGTGCTCACGCCCCAGGAGACCGACGAGCTGATGGACATCATGCGCCAGCTCCGCGAGGCCGGGAAGGCCATCGTCTTCATCACCCACAAGCTCCGCGAGGTCCGCGAGGTCGCCGACCGGATCACCGTGATCCGCCACGGCAAGGTGGTCGGCGAGGCCGACCCCAAGGCCAGCAACGCCGAGCTCGCCTCGATGATGGTCGGGCGCCCGGTCGAGCTCGTGGTCCACAAGGACGCACCGACGCTCGGCGACGACGCGCTCGTGGTCACCGACCTCCGCGTCGTCGACCCGGCCGGCCACACGCAGGTCGACGGCATCAGCTTCACGATCCGCGCCGGCGAGGTCCTCGCCGTGGCCGGCGTGCAGGGCAACGGGCAGACCGAGCTCACCGAGGCCATCCTCGGCCTCCAGGACGACACGTCGGGCTCGATCACGCTCGACGGCGTCGAGCTGGTCGGGCGCACCACGCGCAAGATCCTCGACGCGGGCGTCGGCTTCATCCCCGAGGACCGCCAGGTCGACGGACTGGTGCCGAACTTCACCATCGCCGAGAACCTCATGCTCAACCGCAGCTTCAGGTCACCATTCGTGAAGAACGGCGCGCTGCGCATCGGCGCCCTCCGCGCCTTCGCCGACCAGAAGCTGAAGGAGTACGACGTCCGCGCGAGGGACATCGACTCCCTGGCCGGCAATCTCTCGGGCGGCAACCAGCAGAAGGTCGTCGTGGCCCGCGAGCTCTCGCGCGACCTGCGCCTGCTCGTCGCGGCGCAGCCGACCCGCGGTGTCGACGTCGGCTCGATCGAGTTCATCCACAAGCAGGTCGTCGCGACCCGCGACCGTGGCATCCCGGTGCTCGTGGTCTCCACCGAGCTCGACGAGGTCGTGGCGCTCGCCGACCGGATCATGGTCCTCTACCGCGGCCGCATCGTCGGCATCGTGCCGGCCGACACACCTCGCCAGACGCTCGGCCTCATGATGACCGGCGAGCGCCCCGACGACCTGAAGGACGTGGTCGCGTGAGCGACGAGCAGAAGCCCGCCGTCGAGCCGCCCCCGGAGCCCGAGCTCCTCGAGGACGAGGTCGTCGTCGAGGACACCAGCGGCGAGACCACCGACCGCTCCCGGTCGATGCTGCGTGAGATCGCCTCGGGCAACGCCCTCGCCGGTGTGCTCGCGGTCGTCCTGGCCATCCTCGTCGGCTCGGTGATGATCGCCGCGACCGACGCGACCGTGCGCGAGACGGCCGGCTACGTCACGGCTCGCCCGTCCGACTTCCTCAACGCCGTGTGGGACGCCGTGTCCGGCGCCTACACCGCCATGTTCCGGGGTGCGGTCTACAACAGCCTGGTCACCGATCCGGCTGCGCAGTGGCGGCCGCTGACCGAGACCCTGAAGTTCGCCGGCCCGCTCATCCTCGGCGGCCTCGGCGTCGGCATCGCCTTCCGCGCCTCGCTGTTCAACATCGGTGGCCGCGGCCAGATGATCATCGGTGGCGGCGCGGCAGCCTGGGTCGGCTTCCGGTTCGACGGACTGCCGATGATCATCCACCTGCCGCTGGCGATCATCGTCGGCATGGCGTTCGGCGCGCTGTGGGGCGGCATCGCAGGACTGCTCAAGGCACGCACCGGCGCCCACGAGGTGATCGTGACGATCATGCTCAACTACGTCGGCTACTACCTCGTCTTCTGGGCGCTGACCAAGGAATGGCTGCTCGCCACCCCCGGCTCGGTCAACCCGAAGTCGCCGCCGATGCAGGACTCCGCGATCCTGCCGAAGATCCTGGGCGAGCGCTTCAACCTCCACCTCGGCTTCGTGCTCGCGATCATCGCCGTGGGGATCGTGTGGTGGCTGCTCACCCGCTCGACGCTGGGCTACCGCATCCGCGCCGTCGGGGAGAACCCGCACGCCGCACGTGCCTCCGGCATCAACGTCGGCTGGACCTACACCGTGGTCATGATGATCGCCGGGTCGCTGCTCGGCCTCGCCGGCGTCAACCAGGTGCTCGGCACGGTGACCAGCGGCGTCTCCACCGACATCGACGCCGGCATCGGCTTCGACGCCATCACCGTGGCGCTGCTCGGCCGCTCCCGACCGTTCGGCATCCTCGCGGCCGGTCTCCTGTTCGGCGCGTTCAAGGCCGGCGGCTTCACCATGCAGGCCTCGGAGAACATCTCCGTCGACCTGGTGCTGGTGGTCCAGTCGCTGATCGTCCTCTTCCTCGCCGCACCGCCACTGGTGCGCGCGATCTTCCGGCTCCCCGCCCAGGAGGCCAAGTGAGCACCGCGATCGAACAGCCCACCCCCGAGAGCGGCGGGCTCGCGCCCGACACCGTCGTCACCCCGACCAAGGGGGCGGGCGCGCGCAAGCTGCCGATCATCCTCGGCGTGCTGGCCCTCGGCCTGGCGATCGTGCTGATCCGTGCGGGCCACTCGGGTGACACCACGTTCCGCCTGGCGACCGACTCCGACTTCGTGAGCCTGCCCGACATCGTCGTACCCTCCGCCGGGACCGCCTGGACGATGGTCGTGGTCTGCCTGGCGCTCACCGCCGAGGCCGTACGCCGCATGCTGGCGCGCTCGAGGCAGCCGATGTGGATCCCGATCGGCTTCGCCCTCGCATGGATGGTCGGCTTCCTCAGCTGGGCTGCTGCCGACAACCGGATCCTCATCGTGAGCCTCCTCGGCGGGGCGATCGCGCTGGCGATCCCGCTGGTCTTCGGCGCCCTGGGCGGAGTGCTCGGCGAGCGTGCCGGCGTGGTCAACATCGCCATCGACGGCCAGCTCCTCCTCGGTGCCTTCGCCGCGGCGATCACCGCCTCGCTGACCGGCTCGCCGTGGGCCGGGCTCGTGGCCGCGGGACTGGCCGGCGCACTGGTCGCGCTCGTGCTTGGCCTCTTCGCGATCACCTACTTCGTCGACCAGGTGATCGTCGGCGTGGTGCTCAACGTGCTCGTCGTCGGACTGACCAACTTCATGTTCCGCCAGGTGCTCACGCCCAACGCCGAGGCGCTCAACTCCCCCGACCGCTTCCCGCGGGTCCCGATCCCGGTGCTGGGCGACATCCCGCTGATCGGCCCGATCTTCTTCCGCCAGACCGCGGTCGTCTACGTGCTCTACATCATCGTCGCGCTCGTCGCCTGGGCGCTCTACCGCACGCGGTGGGGCCTGCGGGTCCGCGCGGTCGGCGAGCACCCGAAGGCGGCCGACACGGTCGGCATCAAGGTCAACCGCACCCGCTACCGCACGATCCTGCTCGCGGGCGCGATCGCCGGCCTCGGTGGCGCCTACTTCAGCCTCGTGTCGGTCGCGGGCTTCAACCGCGAGATGACCGGAGGCGCGGGCTACATCGCGCTGGCTGCGGTCATCTTCGGCAAGTGGGACCCGATCCGCGCCACGCTGGCCGCGCTGCTCTTCGGCTTCGCGTCCAACCTGCAGGGCGTGCTCTCGGTCCTGGGATCCCCGGTCCCGAGCCAGTTCATGCTGATGCTGCCCTACGTCATCACGATCTTCGCGGTGGCCGGCCTGGTCGGGCGCTCGCGGCCACCTGCCGCGGACGGCGTGCCCTACAAGCAGCAGTAGGACAGGCCTACTGTCGGGGGATGACCGATCTCACCGACGTGACACCCGACGACCTCACCCACCTCCTCCGGTGCGTCGAGCTGGCCCACGAGGCGCTGGAGGCGGGCGACGAGCCGTTCGGCTCGGTGCTCGTGGGGCCAGACGGCGACGTCCTGCACGAGGACCGCAACCGCACCTCGAGCGGCGACCAGACCCGCCACCCCGAGCTCGAGCTCGCGCGGTGGGCCGCCGAGCACGTGCCCCCGGGCCTGCGCCCGGGGTGCACCGTCTACACCTCCGGCGAGCACTGCGCGATGTGCTCGGCCGCGCACGCGTGGGTCGGGCTCGGCCGGATCGTCTTCGCCGCGTCCACCGAGCAGCTCACCGCCTGGCGCCAGCTCTGGGGCATGCCGCCCGGCCCCGTCGCTCCCCTGCCGATCAACGTCGTGGCACCCGAGCTCCCCGTGGCCGGCCCGGCGATCGAGCTCGCCGACGAGCTGCGTGAGCTGCACCTGCGGGCCTCGACGCGCTAGGTCCCCGCAGCCGGGTCACCGTCGCCGGTCAGGCGCTGAGCGCGGTGACCGCGGCCTCGGCGAGCACGCGGGAGGCGATGGGCGTGGCGGCCTCGTCGACGCGGAGGTTGCCCTGGTGGAGGTCGTACGTCGGCCCGCCGGGCGTGCGGGTGCCGAGGCGGGCCATGGCACCGGGGATGGAGTCGAGGTACCAGCCGAAGTCCTCGCCGCCGAGGCTCTGCGCCGTCGAGACGTGGCCGTGGGGGCCGAGGACCCGGTCGAGGGCGACGCCGAGGAGCCCGGTGGAGACCGGGTGGTTGACGACCGGCGGCACGCCGCGCTGGTAGTTCACCTCGGCGGTGATGCTGTAGGGCGCGACGATCGTGGCGATCAGCTGGCGGATCAGGTGCTCGGCTTCGCCCCAGGCGACGGCGTCGAGCATCCGCACCGTGCCGGCGACGACACCGCTGTGCGGGATCACGTTGTGGGCCGAACCGGCCTTCACCACGCCCCACACGACGGAGACACCGGCGCGGGGGTCGAGGCGGCGGCTCAGGATGGCGGGCAGCTCGGTGATCACCTTGCCGAGCGCGAAGGTGAGGTCCTCGGTCAGGTGCGGACGCGAGGTGTGGCCGCCCTTGCCGGAGAGCTTGATCGTGAGGGCGTCGGCCGCGCCGGTGAGTGGTCCCTCGCGCAGGCCGATGCGGCCGACGTCGAGGCTCGGGTCGCAGTGGAGGCCGAAGACGTGGGAGACGTCGTCGAGCGCGCCGGTGGAGATGAGGTGCAGGGCCCCACCGGGCATGACCTCCTCGGCCGGCTGGAACAGGAGCCGCACCCGGCCGGGCAGCAGCCCGCGGGCGGCGACCTCGGCGAGCGCGAGGCCCGCACCGACCAGTCCGGCGGTGTGCACGTCGTGGCCGCACGCGTGCGCCACCCCGGTGACGGTGCTCTTCCACGGGTCGGCGGTCAGGTCGTCGACCGGGAGCGCGTCGAGGTCGGCGCGCAGCGCGACGAGGGGGCCGTCGGTGCCGATGTCGGCCAGCACTCCCCCACCCTCGGGGCGGGTGATCCGCCAGCCGGTGCCGTCGAGCGCCGCCTCGACCACGTCGGAGGTGCGGGACTCGGTCCAGCTCAGCTCGGGGTGGGCGTGCAGGTCGCGGCGGAGCGCGACGAGGTCGTCGGCGTGCTTGTCGACGACCTCGGCGATGACGGACGTGGCGGGGAGATCAGGCATGACCTCCCCAGAGTAGTGCGCGACGCCGTCCGGCCTCAGGATGTCCCGACATCCGCGACGAGGCGCAGCGGATCTCCGTCGGTCAACGAGCCGGCGTCCTGCTCGCTCCACGTGAGGGTGCGGACGAGGGAGATCGCAGGCGGGCTCGCCTCGTCACCGGCGAAGACCTGCTGGGTGCGCAGGGCGGACTCGGCGGTGAGGAAGTCGGTGAGCAGGGTCGCGTCGGCCGGCGAGTCGGCGACCGTGCTCGCGTCCTCCATCGCCGTGACGCCGTAGCGACCGCCGGAGCCGTCGCGCAGGTCGCGCGCACCGGTGTAGGCGTCGACCACCCACCAGGTGCTGCCGTCGTCCGCCCAGCCGAGGTCGGAGACCCAGGCCAGCGACCGCGCCGCGACCGTGCAGGTGAGCCGACCGGACACCGACGCCGGCTCGAGGGACGGCTCGCACGCGAGGTCGGTCGGGCCGGCCTCGTCGGCGTACAGCTCACCCGCCCCCGCGGGCGTGCGCTCGCCGGAGCCCACGCCGACCCCGAGGCGTACGCCGTCGAAGTCGACGTCGACCCTGACGTCGTCGAGGTCGTCGCCGGAGCCGACGGGCACGAAGGCCGCCGTCGTGCCGGTCGAGGAGCCGCCGGCGACGGAGTAGGCGTCGCCGAGGGCGTACTCCTCGTCGCCGACGACGACGGAGACGGTCGCGGGGACGTCGTCGGCGATCACGAACCCGGTGACGTCGTCCGGCACGCCTTCGGAAGGGACGAACTCCCAGTCGACGCCGATGACCTGCTGGTCGTCGGCGAGCCCGTCGTCCGAGCCCGGCTCGACGAGGTCGGGGTCGAGCGCCTCGGGGTCGGACACGGTGAGCTCGACCCGGCCGTGGGGCAGCTGGACGTAGGTGTCGGTGCCCGAGATCGCGGCGTCGCCGACGGCCGGGAGGGCCTCCGCCCCGCCGGCTGCGCCCCCGCTGCTGTCGTCACCGCAGGCTGCAGTCGTCAGGAGGACCATGCAGGCGAGGGCGACGGGTGCCCCACGCCGGACCCGCGCCATCAGTCGTGGTTCTTGTAGGTCTCGTGGCGCAGGTCGCGCACGGCCTGGCGCAGCTCGGCGACGACCTTGTTGGCGGCCTCGGTCGCGGCCTGGGCGATGCCGGAGGTCCCGATCCTGTCGGCGGACCCCGGGGCGACCGTCACGGTCCAGAACTGCAGGCCGACGCAGGTCACGCTCACGCTGCCGTCGTTGCTCGACGCCTCGACGGCGAGCTTCTCGTAGGCCTCGCGGTAGGCGATGTCCCGCGGTCGCTCGATGTGGGGCACGTTGGGCTCGAGGACCTGCTTCTTGACGCCCTCGTAGGTCGCGGCACGCGCCGCGAACAGCAGCCGGGCGAGACGGCTCAGCTGCTCGCCCGTCTCCTGGTCGCCACGCCGCTCGGCGAAGCCGGGGTCGATCGTGATCTCGATCTGGTCGGGCCACCGCAGGTGTGCGAACAGCTGGCCGTTGGGCGTCGACACGTCGACGGGGTGGCGCTGGAGCTCTTCGTTCAGGACAGGCATGGTCACATCCTCACTTGAGGCCGGTCAGGCCGCCGGGGCCGGTGCCGAGGTCGACGGTCGGGAACTCGTAGCCACGGCCTCCGCCGTCGAGCCAGCCGGTGATGCCCTCGAGGGCTTCCTGCACCTTGGTCTCCTGCGTGACCAGCTCCTCGTTGAGCCGGTTCAGGCCGGTCTCGATCCCACCCGCGATGTCGTCGGGCGAGTCGCCCGACCAGTCCACGGAGGCCGCGGAGCCCGCGACCGCGAAGCCGCCGGCGACCGCGGAGATCGCGACGGCAGCACCGACGCTGGCACCCGCGGTGACGGGCGCGAGCGCGACCGCGACGACCGCGCCGACCACGGTCAGCGCGAACGCCGCCTGCGAGCCGTTGGTGTCGCCGAGTGCCTGGGCAGCGGACAGGGCCTTGCTGGAGATGTCCTCGAGGTCGTTCTCGACGGCGGTCCAGATGGCCTTCTCGGCGTCGAGCGCACCGCGCAGCACCGAGACGGCGTTGTAGTAGTTCTTCATGACGCCCGGGAAGGGCACCTCGATGTTGTCGCGGAAGGACTCGGCCGCGTTGCCCCGCCACTCGGTCAGCTCGCCACCGACGGAGGCGATGTCGAGCAGGGTGATGTTGGGCTGGACCGGCGTGTTGCCGATCGGGTCGCTCGAGACCTCGCCCGACGACAGCTTCTGCATCGCGGCGAGGGCCTCGGACATGCCGTGGTCGAAGGCGCCGGGGCTGGCGACGGTGAGCCAGGGCTCGAACGCCGCCTCCACCCGCGGGACCGCGTTGCGGGCGCACACGGTGCAGTAGTCGTTCATCGCCGCGGTGATCTCGGAGACTCGGGAGCTGATGCTCATGCGAGCTGACCTCCGTCCCGCACGAAGGCGTCGCGCGTCTCCTGGTCGACGGTCGCCATGTCCTGCGCCGTCTTCATGATGTTGATGCCGATCGCCTCGAGCTGCTCGACCACGGCCGACATCCGGCGGTTGAGCGCCGCCTCCATCGTGTGGAAGGCGTCGGACGGACCGGTCGCCCCCAGCCCCAGCCGGCTGTCGCGCCGCAGCTCGTCGCTCACGGTGATCATCCACGCCTTGTCGCGCGCGAGGTCGACGTCGCTCGCGATCGGCGGCATCACGTCGCGGCCCTTCTTGTAGAGCTCGGCGAGGTTCGCACCGACCTCGTCCCCACGTGGCCCAGTCATCGGTCCTCCATCAGATCAGTGGCGGGCTGCGTTCGCCCCGTCGTGTCGCACATCCTGCCCACGGCACCGGATCTCAAACGGACGTGTCGCCGTCGTAGGCCGCCAGGAGCCGGTCCGCGGCCAGCGGCGCCGGGAGATCGCCCGCCAGGACGGCACGGCGTACGTCGTCGCGCACCGCTGCGACGCCGGCCGACGACCGCAGTCGCTGGTCGAGCTCGTCGCGCACGAGCGCCCAGGTGAAGTCGAGCTGCTGGGCGGCCCGCTTGTGCGCGAGGCCGTCGGCGCCGAGGTGCTCGCGGTGGGAGCCGACGCGGTCCCAGACGTCGTCGACCCCGGACCCGGTGAGGCCGGAGCAGGTGACCACCGGCGGCGCCCATTCAGCGTGGCCGCGCACGAGCCTCAGCGCACCGGCGAGCTCGCGGGCCGCGACACGCGCCTCGCCCTCGTGGTCGCCCCCCTGGGCGTCGGCCTTGTTGACCGCGACCACGTCGGCGATCTCGAGGATGCCCTTCTTGATGCCCTGCAGCTGGTCGCCGGTGCGCGCGATCGTCAGGAAGAGGAACGTGTCGACCATCCCGGCGACCGTCACCTCCGACTGGCCGACGCCGACCGTCTCGACGAGCACGACGTCGTACGCGGCAGCCTCGAGCACCAGCATCGCCTGCGTCGTGGCGCGTGCGACACCTCCCAGGGTGCCGGCCGAGGGCGAGGGCCGGATGAACGCGTTCGGGTCGACCGACAGCGCCGCCATCCTGGTCTTGTCGCCGAGGACGGAGCCGCCGGTGCGCACCGACGACGGGTCCACGGCCAGGACGCCGACACGGTGGCCCGCCGCGGTCAGGCGGGTGCCGAGGGCCTCGATGAAGGTGGACTTCCCCACCCCGGGGACTCCGGAGATGCCGACGCGCGTCGCCGGGGGCAGCTCGTCGGTGGCGAGCGACGTCAGCAGCTCGCGCGCGGCCACCCGGTGCTCGGCGCGCGACGACTCGACGAGCGTGATGGCGCGCGAGACGTCGGCGCGCCAGCCGGAGCGGACGCCCTCGACCAGCGCCGCGACGTCCACCTCTCGGGAGGGCCGAGCCATCAGCTGCGCAGCCGCGCCAGCAGGTCGAGCGCGGACTCCGCGATCACGGTGCCGGGCAGGAAGACCGCGGCGGCGCCCATCTCCTTGAGGGTGGCCACGTCGTCGGGCGGGATCACGCCGCCGATGACGACCATGATGTCGGGACGGCCCTGGTCGGCCAGCGCCTGCTTGAGCGCCGGCAGCAGCGTGAGGTGCCCGGCCGCCAGCGAGGAGACCCCGACGATGTGGACGTCCGCGTCGATCGCCTGCTGGGCGACCTCCTCGGGCGTGGAGAACAGCGGCCCCACGTCGACGTCGAAGCCGAGGTCGGCGAAGGCGGTGACGACGACCTTCTGGCCGCGGTCGTGGCCGTCCTGGCCCATCTTGGCGACGAGGATGCGCGGGCGGCGCCCCTCCTCGGCCTCGAACTCCTCGGTCGCGGCGAGCACGGCGGCGACCGCGGAGCCCTCGGGACCGTCCCCGCCGGACTTGGCTGCCTCGTCGCGGTACACGCCGCTGATCGTACGGATCACGGCCTGGTGGCGACCGTAGACCTTCTCCAGCGCGTCGGAGATCTCGCCGACGGTCGCCTTGGCGCGGGCCGCGTCGACGGCCAGCGCGAGGAGGTTGCCCTCGAGGGAGCCGCCGCCGACCGCACCGCGCTCGGCGCTGGCGGTCAGCGCCTCCAGCGCACGGCGTACGTCGTCGTCGTTGCGCTCGGCGCGCAGCCGCTCGAGCTTGGCGACCTGCTGCTGGTAGACGTCGTCGTTGTCGACCTTGAGCACGTCGAGCTTGTCCTCGGCCGCGAGCCGGAAGGTGTTCACCCCGATGACCTTCTGCGCACCCGAGTCGATGCGCGCCTGGGTGCGGGCGGCCGCCTCCTCGATGCGCATCTTCGGGATGCCCTGCTCGATCGCGGCGGCCATGCCGCCGGCGCGCTCGGCCTCCTGGATGTGCGCCCACGCGCGCTCGGCGAGGTCGTGGGTGAGCTTCTCGACGTAGTAGGAGCCGGCCCACGGGTCGATGACCTGCGTCGTGCCGGACTCCTGCTGCAGCAGCAGCTGGGTGTTGCGGGCGATCCGGGCCGAGAAGTCGGTCGGCAGCGCGATCGCCTCGTCGAGCGCGTTCGTGTGCAGCGACTGCGTGTGGCCCTGCGTGGAGGCCATCGCCTCGATGCAGGTGCGGCCGACGTTGTTGAAGACGTCCTGCGCGGTCAGCGACCAGCCCGAGGTCTGGCTGTGCGTGCGCAGCGAGCGCGACTTGGGGTTCTGCGGGTCGAAGTCGTCGACGAGACGGGCCCACAGCGCCCGGGCCGCGCGCATCTTCGCGACCTCCATGAAGAAGTTCATCCCGATGGCCCAGAAGAACGACAGCCGCGGCGCGAACTGGTCGATCGTCATGCCGGTCTCCAGGCCCGCGCGGATGTACTCCACGCCGTCGGCCAGCGTGTAGGCCAGCTCGAGGTCGGCCGTCGCTCCAGCCTCCTGGATGTGGTAGCCGGAGATCGAGATCGAGTTGAAGCGGGGCATCTTCTGCGAGGTGAAGGCGAAGATGTCGCTGATGATCCGCATGCTCGGCGACGGCGGGTAGATGTAGGTGTTGCGGACCATGAACTCCTTGAGGATGTCGTTCTGGATGGTCCCCGCGAGCTGCTCCGGCTTCACCCCCTGCTCCTCGGCCGCCGCGATGTAGAGCGCGAGCACCGGCAGCACGGCGCCGTTCATCGTCATCGACACCGACATCTCGTCGAGCGGGATCCCGTCGAAGAGGGTGCGGGTGTCGTAGATCGAGTCGATCGCCACGCCGGCCATGCCGACGTCGCCGCGCACGCGGGGGTGGTCGGAGTCGTAGCCGCGGTGGGTCGCGAGGTCGAAGGCGACCGACAGGCCCTTCTGCCCGGCGGCGAGGTTGCGGCGGTAGAACGCGTTGGACGCCTCGGCGGTGGAGAAGCCGGCGTACTGCCGGACCGTCCAGGGCTGGGTGGTGTACATCGTCGGGTAGGGCCCGCGCAGGAACGGCGCGATGCCCGGCCACGTGTCGAGCCCGTCGAGGCCCGCGAGGTGCTCGGGTCCGTAGACCGGCAGGATGTCGATCCCCTCGGGGCTGCTCCACGGCTCGGACTCGTCCGCTGGTCGGGCAGCCGAGGCGCCGTCTCGAAGGGAACGAGGCGTGTCGGCACCCAGTCCGACCTCGGCGAAGTTCTTCGGGATCGTCATCGGGCGAGCTCCTCTCGGATCCGGGCCAGGAAGCCGAGCGCATCGACTCCCACGGCGCACGAGTCGTCCACGTCGCCAGGCCCATTGCCTTGCATGAGGGCGGTCCGCTCCCCCGGCTTGCCCGCCAGCACGACGTACGTCGCGCCTGCCGCACGCAGCGCGGCGACGAGATCGGCGCCCCACTCGGCGTACGCCGCGTCGGTGCCGGCCAGGCACACCACGGGCTGCCCGGCGTGGGCACGCACGACGTCGTCGACCGAGCCGGTGGCACCGGCGGCCTCGACGGCGACGCCGCCGGCTGCGAACAGGTTGGTCGCGAAGGTGGCGCGCGCGGTGTGGGCCGCGATGGGCCCCATCGTGGCGAGGAAGACCGGGCTCGCAGCGGGCTCGGAGCGCAGGTCCTCGAAGGCGGAGCCGTAGTGCACACCGGCGCGGCCCCAGGGGGCGCGCTCCGGGATCGCCTCGCCGAGGTTCGGGAACTCCGAGATGCCGGTCAGGGGGCGCGAGCGGTCGGCGACCTCGGCGTCGCGCTGGGCGCGGACGGCAGCGACCCGCTCCTTGACACCCGCCGCGGCCCGCTCGCCGAAGCCACCGTCGGCCTCGATCCGGCCCAGCTCCGCCCAGCCGGCGACGGCGAGGTCGTCGGTGAGCTTCTCGACGGCGTACGACCCCCCGGCGGGGTCCGTCACCGCGGCGACGTGCGACTCCTCGATGAGGAGCGAGGAGGTGTTGCGGGCGATGCGGCGGCCGAGGGCGTCGGGCAGGCCGAGCCGCTCGTCGAACGGGATCACCGTCACCGCGTCGGCGCCACCGACGCCGGCCGCGAAGGCGGCGATGGTGCCGCGGAGCATGTTGACCCAGGGGTCGACCTTGCCCATGATCGCGCGGCTCGTGACGACGTGCTGGCGCTGGGGGACCTCCTGCGCACCCGACACCTCGAGCACTCGCGCCCACAGCCGGCGGGCCGCGCGGAGCTTGGCGATCGCCGGGAACTGCTCGTCGGTGACGGCGTAGCGGAACTCGAGGAGCGCGGCGGCCTCGTCGACGGAGAAGCCGGCCTCGGCCAGCAGGCGGAGGTAGTGGACGCCGACGGCCATGGTCCAGCCGAGCTCCTGGGCGTCGCTCGCGCCGCGGTCGTGCAGCGCCGTGCCGTCGACGACGGCTCCGAGCACGCCGAGGGCCTGCGCCCGGCGTACGGTCGCGACGAACGTGTCCGCCACCGTCGAGCCGTCGTCACCGATGCGCTCGCCGAACGCCAGCGCGGTCGCCGGGTCGGCGGACAGGTTGTTGCGAGGGTGCGGGTCGCCCGCGGTGTCGTCGAGCAGGCGGGCCAGCGCCTCGGACTGCTCGGCGGTCGGTCGGTCCAGGCTGACCGGCGCGAGGTCGAGCAGGACGCCGCGCAGCGCGGTGGCGACGGCCGAGGTGTCGGCGAGGTCGGACGGGTCGAGGTGGAGCGAGGTGGCGCCGTTGTCAAGATCGACCAGCGCGGCCTCGTTCATCTGCGCGGCGTCGTCGCCGACGAGCGAGGTGCGCACGTCCCACGCACCGGCACGCGCGGGCCGGCCCGAGGTGGTCAGGCCGTCGAGGTCGGACGGCTGGCCGATCGGGGCCACCTCGATGCCGTCGAGCGTGGTGCGGGTCAGGGCCGCCCAGACGTCGGAGTCCGGGGCGTCGTCGGCGAGGCGGCGCGCCTTGCGCAGGACGGCCGCGGTCGCCGTCTCCCAGGCACCCACGTCGTAGGTGTCGCCGTCGCCCACCAGGCGGAGCGAGCCCTCCTCGGGCTGCAGCTCCTCGGGCTCCGCGAGCCCCCCGTCGACGGGGCCGTCGGCAGGGCCGTCGGCAGGGCCGGCTTCTGGGTCGGTCATGACCGCACAATAGGACGGTCGTCACGCGGGCGACACCCTGTCGACTGTGGGATGGATCACCGCGTTCGGCAGTCCCGGACGCCCGCCCTCACTACGCTCCCGCCCATGTCGACTCCGGGGGAGGGTTGGTACGCCGACCCGCGTGACGGTCGGTGGCTGCGCTGGTGGGACGGGCACCGATGGACCGAGCACGTCCACCCCGTCGCACCGACGCCCACGGCGCACCACCCCGACCTGCCTCGTCGGTGGGCACTGTTGTCGGCCCTCACCCAGCTCGCGCTCGTCGGCATGGTGGTCTCGAGCACCTACGGCATCTGGGTCGATCGCCAGGTCCTGGCCTTCGACGAGGAGGTGCGCCTGCTCCCCGACTCCGTGACCCCGGCCGACGGCCGGCGCATCGACTCGCTGCTGCTGTCGACCCTCCCCGCCAGCGCGTGGATGCTGGTGACCGGCGTCCTCTTCATCGGCTGGCTCTACACCGCGCACCACAGCAGTCGCATGGACCGCTCCGTCATGCGGCACGACTCCGGCTGGGCGATCGGCGGCTGGTTCGTGCCGGTGATGAACTTCTGGCAGCCGTTCCGGGTCGTCACCGACGTCCGCCGCGGCGCCACGGGCGACCCGCGGACGGTGGTCCCCCTCAGCCAGGTGTGGTGGTGGGGACTGTTCGCCGGGCAGTACGTCCTCAGCTGGGGCGCGCAGCTGCGGGCGAGCGCCACTGCCGCGGCCTACCCGGACGCCCCCGCCCTCGGCTACTCCCGCGTCGTGGTCGACGTCGCGCGGGTGCACCAGTGGACGTCGCTGATGACGATCGCGGCGGCCGTGCTGGCGATCGTGGTGGTCCGCGACCTGACCCGACTGGTGCTCACCGACAGAACTGGACAAGATCAATTCAGAAACGCGACAACAGGATTGACAGGCTGACCTCGACCCCGACAGGGTTGCTCGAATCCTCCGGGTGAGCCCTCGCCCGTGTCCTGGGCGGGAGATCTTGTGAAGCGCATCCTGAAGGACGTCGACCCCATCGTGTTCTGGGGCTCGGCCTTGCTGATCGGCGTCTTCGTCGCCTGGGGCCTCTTCGCCCCCACCAGCCTCGGCAGCGTCATGACGAGCGCGCTCGGCTGGGTGATCGGCAACTTCGGCTGGGTGTTCGTGCTGATCGCCTTCGCCGTCCTCGTGCTCTGCATCTTCCTCGCGCTCCACCCGTGGGGCCGGCTGCGGCTCGGCCCCGACGACTCGCGCCCGGAGTTCGGCACGTTCTCGTGGATCTCGATGATGTTCGCCGCCGGTCTCGGTGCCGGCCTCCTCTTCTACGGCATCACCGAGCCCGTCTCGCACTGGACGTCACCGCCCCACGGCCTGGCCGACCCCGAGTCGGAGGCCGCGGCGCTGGTGGCCCTGCGCTACACCTACTTCCACTGGGGCTTCAACGGCTGGGCGATGTACGCCGTCATGGGCGGCGCGATGGCCTACTTCAGCTTCCGCAAGGGGCTGCCGATCCTGGTGAGCTCGACCTTCACCCCGATCCTCGGGCCCGACGCCAACAACAGGCCCATCGGCCGCCTGATCGACGCCCTGGCGATCGTCGCCACGCTCTTCGGCACCGCCACTGCCCTGGGGCTCAACGGGCTCCAGCTCAACAGCGGGCTCAACTACCTGCTGGACGTGCCGAAGTCCAACGCCGTCGCGGTCGCGATCATCGTGGTGGTGACGCTGCTCTTCGTCATCTCCGCGACGTCGGGTGTCGAGAAGGGCATCAACTTCCTGGCCAACCTCGGCTCGTTCGCCACGATCGGCCTCTTCCTCTTCTTCCTGGTCGTCGGCGGCTCGACCGTCCTGGTGATCTCGCAGGGCATCGAGTCGATCGGCAACTACGTCATCCAGGTGCTGCCGATGTCGCTCCAGACCGGCGTCGGCGACGAGCAGTGGATGGCCGGCTGGACGCTCTTCTACTGGGCCTGGTGGGTCTCGTGGGCCCCCTTCGTCGGCATGTTCGTCGCCCGCATCTCGCGTGGTCGCACGATCCGCGAGTTCATCATCGGCGTGGTCGCCGCACCCACCGGCTTCGGCTTCCTCTGGTTCGCCATCGTCGGCGGCACGGGCATCGAGCTCCAGCGCAGCGGCAAGGCCGACATCGTCGGCTCGCTGGCCACGCCCGAGCTCTCGCTCTTCACCGCACTCGACGTGCTCCCGATCCCCGCCATCAGCGCCGGCCTCTGCATCGTGCTGATCGCGCTGTTCTTCATCAGCGGCGCCGACGCCGCATCGGTCGTGATGGCCACCATGGCCTCGCGCGGGTCGATCACGCCGTCGAAGTTCGTCACCGTCGTGCTCGGCCTGCTGATGGGCGGCATCGCCTGCGCGATGCTCCTCGTCGGCGGACTCACCGCGCTCCAGCAGGCGGCGATCCTGGGCTCGGTGCCCTTCACGTTCGTCCTGGTCGGCGTCGCGTGGTGCTGGGTCAAGGCGCTGCGCGAGGAGGGCCGCGAGCCGAAGCGCGACGGGCCGGAGGACGGCGTACGACCCCAGCAGCGCGCACGGGCCGGAGACGCCTCGTGATGCGCCGCGCACGTGCCCTCGTGGCAGTCGTCGCCCTCGGCGCCGCGCTCCTCACGGCCTGCGGGGAGAACTCCGAGCGGGACGCCTCGCAGCAGCCGCAGGGCGCGTCGCTGCGCGTCACGATCGGCACGCAGGAGTTCCCCGAGGCGCTGGTGCTCGGCGAGCTCTGGCGCCAGGCGCTGGCGGTCAACGGCTACACCGTCAACCTGCGCAAGGCGGTCGGTCCTGCCGAGGACCTCGACCAGGCCCTGCGCGACGGCGAGGTCGACGGGTACGTCGCCTACACCGGCACGGTGCTCTCCATCGTCGCCGGCGAGGAGGTCACCGGCCTCGACCCCGAGCAGACCTACGAGGCGGTGCGCGACTACTACGAGGGCCAGGACATGGTCGTCAGCGAGCAGACGCCCTTCGAGAACAAGGACGCCATCGCCGTGGCCGACGCGTTCGCCGAGGAGAACGGCCTCACCTCGATCGCCGACCTCGCCGACCTCGACTCCTTCGTGCTGGGCGCCCGCCCCGAGTTCGAGGACCTCGACCTCGGCCTCGTCGGACTGCAGGAGGTCTACGGCCTCGACAACGCCCGCTTCGTGCCGTCGGAGCTCGGTGACCAGTACGCCATGCTCGACGACGGCGACGCCGACGCGGTCGACGCCTTCACCACCGACCCGCAGCTCAGCGGCGGGCGCTACACGCTCCTCGACGACCCCGAGCTGCTCTTCGGCTCGCAGAACGTCGTGATGGTCGTCGACGAGGGCAAGCTCGACTCGATCGACTCCGAGGCCTTCATGAACGTCATCGACACCGTCAACTCCGAGCTCAGCGAGGACGCGATGGTGCAGATGAACGCCGAGGTCACCGACGGCCGGAGCGAGGTCGACGTGGCCCGCTCGTTCCTGCGTCGGGTCGGCCTGATGACCCCGCTGCGCAGCTGACCCACCCGCCGTCCGAGACCAGGAGACACCGATGCCCGACCGCCGCAACCCGTTCGAGGGCGTGACCGACTTCGTCAGCGAGCTGTCGCGCCTCCGCACACTCGGCGTGCACGGCTCGATGGAGTCCGCCGAGGTTGCCGAGCGCACCCACGCCTCGGCCTGGGTGCCGAGCACCGACATCCTCGCCCGTGGCGACGACCTGCTCATCCGGATCGAGCTGGCCGGCGTCGACCCCGAGGACGTCGACCTCCGGTTCAGCCACGGCGTGCTCACCGTGTCCGGCGCGCGCCACGCCGAGGACGACGGCGAGGACGGCGCGGCCTTCCTGGTGCGCGAGCGCTACTACGGCGAGTTCCGTCGCGCCATCACGCTCCCGGAGAAGACCACCCCCGACGACATCGAGGCGGCCTTCGAGGACGGTCTCGTCACCGTCACCGTCACCGGGGCGGCGGCCGACAGCGAGAGCAGCCGGATCCAGGTCGCGCACAAGAGCCGTGGCGCGCGCTCGCGGCGCAAGCCGACCAGCTAGGGCCGGAGCTCAGACCTCGGCGCGGCCGTCATTGTCCTTGTTGCGCAGGCCGATCTTGCTGCCCAGCCACACCAGCGGGTCGTACTTCCGGTCGACGACGCGCTCCTTCATCGGGATGATCGCGTTGTCGGTGATGTGGATGCCCTCCGGGCACACCTCGGTGCAGCACTTGGTGATGTTGCACATCCCCAGGCCCGCCGCGTCCTGGGCCAGCTTGCGGCGGTCGTGGGTGTCGAGGGGGTGCATGTCGAGCTCGGCGTAGCGGATGAAGAAGCGCGGGCCGGCGAAGTGCTGCTTGTTGTCCTCGTGGTCGCGCACCACGTGGCACACGTCCTGGCACAGGAAGCACTCGATGCACTTGCGGAACTCCTGGCCGCGCTCCACGTCGACCTGCATCATCCGGCGCTTGCCGTCGGCGTCCCGCGGGCCCAGCTCGGCGTACGGCAGCTCCTTGGCCTTCTCGTAGTTGAACGACACGTCGGTCACCAGGTCGCGGATCACCGGGAAGGTGCGCATCGGGGTGACCGTGATCGTCTCGGTCTCGTCGAAGTCGGAGAGCCGGGTCATGCACATCAGCCGCGGCCGCCCGTTGATCTCCGCGCTGCACGAGCCGCACTTGCCGGCCTTGCAGTTCCAGCGGATCGCCAGGTCTCCGGTCTGGGTCGCCTGGAGGCGGTGCAGCGCGTCGAGGACCACCTCGCCGTCGGACACCTCGACGGTGTAGTCGGTCAGCTCGCCGCCGTCGCCGTCCCCGCGCCAGACGCGGAGCTTGAGGTCGTAGGCCATCAGGACTCCTTCTTCGGCTCGGCCGGTGCGGTCTCGAAGTACTTCTTGAGCTCGTCGGGCATCTCGGGCAGCGGTTTCTCGCTGAGCACGACGCCGGTGCCGGCGTCGTCGAGGCTGACCACCAGGTTCTTGTGACCCCACACCTCGTGGTCGGTGGCCGGGAAGTCGTCGCGGGTGTGGCCGCCGCGCGACTCCTCGCGCGCGAGCGCCGCCTTCGCGATCGACTCCGAGACGACCAGCATGTTGCGCAGGTCGATCGAGAGGTGCCAGCCGGGGTTGTACTGCCGATGACCCTCGACCGTCATCGCCTTCGCCCGCTCCTTGAAGGCCTCGATCTCGGTGAGCGACCGCTCGAGCTCGCCGGCGGTGCGGATGATGCCGACCAGGTCGTTCATCGACTGCTGGAGGTCGGCCTGGATGGAGTACGGGTTCTCCCCACCCTCGGTCCCGAAGGGTGCGACCGCGCTCGCCGAGGCGGCCTCCACGTCGGCGTCGGCGACCGTCGGCCGGGCGCTGCCCAGCCCAGTGGCGTACGACGTCGCGGCCTCGCCGGCCAGCTTGCCGAAGACCAGCAGGTCGCCGAGCGAGTTGCCGCCGAGCCGGTTCGAGCCGTGCATCCCGCCGGAGCACTCGCCGACGGCGTACAGCCCGGTGACGGCGCTCTCCTGGGTGTCGGGGTCGACCTCGACGCCGCCCATCACGTAGTGGCAGGTCGGGCCGATCTCCATCGGCTCGGCGGTGATGTCGACGTCGGCGAGCTCCTTGAACTGGTGGTACATCGACGGCAGGCGCTTGCGGATGAAATCCGGGCTGCGCCGCGAGGCGATGTCGAGGTAGATGCCTCCGTGCGGAGTGCCGCGGCCCGCCTTGATCTCGGAGTTGATCGCGCGGGCGACCTCGTCGCGCGGCAGCAGCTCAGGTGGGCGCCGGTTGCTCTTCTTGTCGTCATACCAGGCGTCCGCCTCCTCCACCGTGTCGGCGGTCTCGGCCCGGAAGAACTCGGGGATGTAGTCGAACATGAAGCGCGTGCCCTCGGAGTTCTTCAGGATGCCGCCGTCGCCGCGCACCGACTCGGTGACGAGCAGGCCCTTCACCGACGGCGGCCAGACCATGCCGGTCGGGTGGAACTGCACGAACTCCATGTTGATGAGGCTGGCGCCGGCACGCAGGGCGAGCGCGTGGCCGTCGCCGGTGTACTCCCACGAGTTGGAGGTGACCTTGAACGACTTGCCGATGCCACCGGTCGCGAGGATCACCGCCGGTGCCTCGAAGAGCACGAAGCGGCCGGTCTCGCGCCAGTAGCCGAAGGCGCCGCTGATCCTGCCCGCCCGCCCTGGGCCCGTCGAGGGGTCCTTGAAGAGGTCGGTGATCGTCAGCTCCATGAAGACGTCGATGCCGAGCTGCACGGTGCGCTGCTGGAGGGTGCGGATCATCTCCAGCCCGGTGCGGTCGCCGACGTGCGCGAGCCGGGCGTACTTGTGGCCGCCGAAGTCGCGCTGGGAGATCAGCCCGTCGTCGGTGCGGTCGAACAGGGCGCCCCAGTCCTCGAGCTCCATCACCCGCTCGGGCGCCTGCTGCGCGTGCAGCTGCGCCATCCGCCAGTGGTTGAGCATCTTCCCGCCGCGCATGGTGTCGCGGAAGTGCACCTCCCAGTTGTCCTCGGGCCAGCGGTTGCCCATCGCCGCCGCGATGCCGCCCTCGGCCATGACCGTGTGCGCCTTGCCGAGCAGCGACTTGCAGACCACCGCGACCCGGGCCCCCGCGTCGTGCGCGGCGATCGCCGCCCGCAGCCCCGCTCCCCCGGCGCCGATCACCACGACGTCGTACGCGTGCCGCTCCATGCCCGCCTGCGCGTCGGGCGACATCTCGTTGCCGGTCATCGGATGGCGGTCGCTCATCAGAAGAACCTCAGGTCCTGGATCGTGCCGGTGGCGAGCAGGAGGACGTACAGGTCGACGAGGGCGACCGAGAACAGCGAGTACCACGCCCACCTGCCGTGGCTCTCGTTGAGCCGCGAGACCCAGGTCCAGAGCCGGTAGCGCACGGGGTGCTTGCTGAAGTGGCGCAGCCGGCCGCCGACGATGTGGCGGCACGAGTGGCACGAGAGCGTGTAGAGCCAGATGAAGGCGACGTTGGCGATCATCAGCAGGGTGCCCAGCCCCATGTGGACGCCGCTCGTCTCGCCGTCGCCGACGGCGTACTCCGCCGGCATCGGGCGGAAGGCGAGCAGCACGTCGTAGGTCAGCACGAGGCCGACCAGCACAGCGGCGTACCAGAACCAGCGGTGCACGTTCTGCAGGACCAGCGGGAAGCGGGTCTCGCCGGAGTACGCCTGGTGCGGCTCGGCGACGCCGCACGCGGGCGGGCTCAGCCAGAACGCGCGGTAGTAGGACTTGCGGTAGTAGTAGCAGGTCATCCGGAAGCCCAGCGGGAAGACCAGGATGATCAGCGCCGCCGAGAGCGGGAACCACCCGAAGGGCTGGCCGAAGTCCGACGCGCCCTCCACGCAGTCGCCGAGGCAGGGCGAGTAGAAGGGCGAGAGGTACGGCGAGGCGTAGTAGTCGCGACCCATGAAGGCGCGCACCGTCGCGTAGACCACGAACGACGAGAAGACGACGAAGGTCGTGAGTGGTTGCAGCCACCACCGGTCCTGGCGCAACGTCCGCGCCTCGATGTGCGCACGGGTCGTACTGGTCACGCCGTGGTCGGTCGAGGCCATGCTTCCTCCGTGCCGGTCTGGGGTCCGGTCGACATCTGTGACTATGACGCGCATCACACGGGAGTGGAAGGGGGATACGTCACACGGCCTCGGCGAGTCGCGCGACGAGGTGTCGCGATACCGTGCACGTTGTGGCAACCCAAACCAATCCCCCCAGTCTGGTGAAGGGCGCGAAGGCATCGCGCACCACCATCGCCCTGAAGATGGCCATGGCCGTGAGCGGCTTCATCTTCCTCGGGTTCGTGCTCGCGCACATGTACGGCAACCTGAAGGCGTTCGGCGGGCACGACGCGTTCAACGAGTACGCCGAGCACCTCCGCGAGATCGGTGAGCCGATGCTCCCGCACGCGGGCCTGCTGTGGATCCTGCGCGTCGGGCTGATCGCCTCGCTCGTGGTCCACGTCTACTGCGCCGTCGTCCTCTGGCGTCGTGCCGCCCGCGCGCGCACCACGAAGTACGTCGTGAAGAAGGACACCGGTGCCACGCGCGCCAGCCTCCTCATGCGGTGGGGCGGGCTGACGATCTTCCTCTTCCTGATCTGGCACCTGCTGAACTTCTCGATCGGCAAGGTCAACGTGCAGGGCGGGGCGACCAACGACCCCTACAACCTGCTCGTCGACACCTTCGACGTGTGGTGGCTGACGCTCATCTACATCGTCGCGATGCTCGCGCTCGGCGCCCACCTGCACCACGGCATCTGGAGCGCCGCCCAGACGCTCGGCTGGACGGGCACCGCGGCCAAGCGCCACCGCGCCAAGGTCTTCGGCTTCGTCGTCGCGCTGATCGTCTCGGTCGGCTTCTCCCTCGTCCCGCTCGGTGTCCTCACCGGCATCATCACCAAGTAAGGGGTCACCTCTCGTGAGCCACGACATGGACATGCCCGACACCGTCACCGCGACCGAGGCCTCCCCCACCGGAACGCTCGACGGGGACTACGACGACGCTGCCGGCTACTACACGCCCGGCACGCCGCTGATCGACACCAAGGCCCCCGACGGCCCGATCGCCGACCGCTGGCAGAACCGCAAGTTCGAGGCGCGACTGGTCAATCCGGCCAACCGCCGCAAGCTGAGCATCATCATCGTCGGCACCGGCCTGGCCGGCGCCTCGGCCGCCGCCACGCTCGGCGAGGCCGGCTACAACGTGAAGACGTTCTGCTACCAGGACTCCCCGCGGCGCGCGCACTCGATCGCGGCCCAGGGCGGCATCAACGCGGCGAAGAACTACAAGGAGGACGGCGACTCCGTCCACCGCCTCTTCTACGACACCGTCAAGGGCGGCGACTACCGCTCGCGCGAGGACAACGTCTACCGACTGGCCGAGGTCAGCACCAACATCATCGACCAGTGCGTCGCGCAGGGCGTGCCCTTCGCGCGTGAGTACGGCGGCCTGCTCGACAACCGCTCCTTCGGTGGCGTGCAGGTCTCGCGCACGTTCTACGCGCGCGGCCAGACCGGCCAGCAGCTGCTGATCGGCGCCTACCAGGCGCTCGAGCGCCAGATCTCGGCCGGCACGGTCTCGATGCACTCGCGCCACGAGATGCTCGAGCTCGTCGTCGCCGACGGCAAGGCGCGCGGCATCATCGCCCGCGACATGATCACCGGCGAGATCCAGACCCACCTCGCCGACGTCGTCGTGCTCGCCTCCGGCGGCTACGGCAACGTCTTCTACCTCTCCACCAACGCGATGGGCTCCAACGTCACCGCGGCGTGGCGCGCGCACCGCAAGGGCGCCTACATGGCCAACCCCTGCTACACGCAGATCCACCCGACCTGCATCCCGGTCACCGGCACGCACCAGTCCAAGCTGACGCTGATGTCGGAGTCGCTGCGCAACGACGGCCGCATCTGGGTCCCCAAGGACCAGGCCGACTGCGACAAGGACCCGCGCGACATCCCCGAGGAGGCGCGTGACTATTACCTCGAGCGGATCTACCCGGCCTTCGGCAACCTGGTGCCGCGCGACATCGCCTCGCGTGCGGCGAAGTACCAGTGCGACGACGGCCGTGGCGTCGGGCCCGAGGTCGACGGCGTACGACGCGGGGTCTACCTCGACTTCGCCGACGCGATCGAGCGCCTGGGTCGCGACGCGGTGGAGAACAAGTACGGCAACCTCTTCGACATGTACGCCCGGATCACCGGCGAGGACCCCTACACGGTCCCGATGCGGATCTACCCGGCCGTGCACTACGTCATGGGCGGCCTGTGGGTCGACTACGACCTCCAGTCGACGATCCCCGGCCTGTTCGTGACCGGTGAGGCCAACTTCTCCGACCACGGCGCCAACCGCCTCGGCGCCTCGGCGCTGATGCAGGGCCTGGCCGACGGCTACTTCGTCCTCCCCCACACGATCCGCGACTACCTCGCCGACGGGCCGTTCGAGCCCATCGCCGAGGACCACCCCGCGGTCGTCGAGGCGCGCGAGTCGGTCCAGGGCCGCATCGAGCACTTCCTCACGGTCAACGGCGAGCGCAGCGTGGACTCCTACCACCGCGAGCTCGGCAACATCATGTGGGAGTACTGCGGCATGGAGCGGACCGAGGACGGCCTGAAGAAGGCGATCGACCTCATCCGCACCCTGAAGGACGACTTCTACCGCAACGTGAAGGTGCTCGGCACCGCCGAGAGCCTCAACCAGTCCCTGGAGAAGGCCGGCCGCGTCGCCGACTTCTTCGAGCTGGGCGAGCTCATGTGCATCGACGCCCTCAACCGGCGTGAGTCGTGCGGCGGCCACTTCCGCGGCGAGTCGCAGACCGAGGACGGCGAGGCGCTGCGCCACGACGACGAGTTCGCCTACGTGTCCGCATGGGAGTGGGCCGGCGACGACGAGTCCAACCAGATGCGCGCACCCGTCCTGCACAAGGAAGACCTGGTCTACACGGCCATCGAGATGAAGCAGCGGAGCTACAAGTGAACCTGACCCTGAAGATCTGGCGCCAGCCCGACGCCGCGAGCGCCGGGGCGATGCACACCTACCAGCTGGCCGACGTGTCCGAGGACATGTCGTTCCTCGAGATGCTCGACGTGCTCAACGAGCAGCTGAACGCCGAGGGCGAGGACCCGATCGCCTTCGACTCCGACTGTCGCGAGGGCATCTGCGGCATGTGCGGCCTGATGATCAACGGCGAGGCGCACGGCCCGGAGGTCACCACGACCTGCCAGCTGCACATGCGCTCGTTCAGCGACGGCGAGACCATCACGATCGAGCCGTGGCGCTCCGACGCCTTCCCCGTCCTCAAGGACCTGGTCGTCGACCGCAGCGCCTTCGACCGCATCATCCAGCAGGGCGGCTTCATCTCCGTCAACACCGGCTCGGCCCCCGAGGCCCACTCGGTGCCCGTGCCCAAGGACGACGCCGACCGCGCCTTCAACGTCGCGACCTGCATCGGCTGCGGCGCCTGCGTCGCCGCCTGCCCCAACGGCTCGGCCTCGCTCTTCATGGGTGCCAAGATCACCCACCTCGGCCTGCTCCCCCAGGGACAGCCCGAGCGGGACGAGCGCGTGGTCAACATGGTCGCCCAGCACGACCACGAGGGCTTCGGCGGTTGCACCAACATCGGCGAGTGCACCGCCGCCTGCCCCAAGGAGATCCCGCTCGACGTGATCTCCCAGCTCAACAAGGACCTCCGCACCGCGATCCGCCACGGGCACTGATCCTTCGCACATCCGAGGGCCGGGGGGCTTCCCCCGGCCCTCGTGGCATCTCCGGCTCGAGCGGCTGAGCTTTGGGCGGTGAGTGAGCCACATTCCGTGCCCGCAGATTGTGGGTCACTCACCGCTCATCTCGTGTCTGCGCCTCAACACGCCCGTGGGCGGTGCGTGAGCCACATTCGACGGGTTGAGAACGTGGCTCACGCACCGCTCGTCAGGCCGCACGTGCCTCTTTCACCAGGTCCTCGAGCCGCCGGAACAACATCAGCCACGCACCCTCGAAGTCGGGCTCCGGACCGCCATGGCCCTGCTTGCGGAGGGCGCCGTGGATCCGTCTGACGGTGGCCCTCGGTGAGCGCATCAGCTCCTTGGTGACCTGCTCGTACGCCGTGGCGTTGCGGCGGTAGGCGGCGTAGCGGTCGATGTCGGCGAGGTACTGGCCGCGGTCGTCGAGGTGCTGACCGCCTTCGTACTCGACGACGAGGTCGTAGTCCTCGAAGTGCTGGTCAGGAGTCAGCTCGGTCCCGTCGGGCAGCGTGGTCCTCTCGTTGACCTCGGGCACCGGCAGACCGGCGAACACGACGTACGCCAGCAGCTCGGCCTCGGGGATCGAGCGCGGCCGGTCGTCCAGGAAGGGCAGGGCGTACGCCGTCTCGGCCGCCCCGCGTCGCCACTTCTCGTCGGTGAGGAGCTGGTCGAGGAGCACGCCGTCGAGCCGCTGCTGGTACAGGAGGAAGCAGCCGATCCTGATCGCGTCGATGAGCCGCGCGTCCGCGCAGTAGGCGACGTACGCGGCCTCCACCGAGACGCCGTCCTCGTCGCACGGCGGAATCTTGACCGTGCGGTGCAGGAACACGCCGTCGAGCACCAGGTGGAGGTCACCCTCGACGACGAAGTGGAGCGGGAACGGCGAGCCGACGTCGATCCCGAGCTGACGCAGCCGGGTCGTGCCCGTCGTACGCGCCGCGTGCGGGAGCGCCAGCCGCGCGGCCTCCACGTGGTCGGCCCACGTCGTCTCGTGGTCGCGGTGGACGTAGACCGCTTCGTGCACGCGTCGGAACCTCACGCCCTCGAGGACCCGCGCCGTGATGCCGGCGTCCAGCGCGGACCGACGACCGAACGGGCCGTGGAGGAATTCTTCCGGGATCCGGGTCATGCACGCATCTCGCCACGGCGACGGGCCGCATCGCACCCGATGGACATCGGACCTGTGGAGGGGTGCCTCAGCACTCGCCCTGTGGACGTTTCGTGGCCCGCCTCGGAGCGGTGAGTGAGCCACATCTGAGGCGCGGCGATCGTGGTCACGCACCGCCCACCGGCGCGCGCCCGCCCGACACGCGCCGAGCGGTGAGTGAGCCACATCTGAGGCGCGCGGATAGTGGCTCACTCACCGCCCCAGCGGAGGAGAGGGGAGGGGTCAGCGCCGGCGGCGGAGGAGGGCGACGAGCCCGAGCATCGAGGCAGCCCCGGCGGCGAAGGCGGCCTTCGGGGAGGAGGCGGGCGAGAGGCCCGCGGGGGCGGGTACGACGGCCGCTGCCGCAGCGAGGTCGATGCCGGGCCCCTCGACCGTCTGCTCGGCGACCGTGCGGGCCTCGCGGGCGGCACGCGCCTCGGGCGAGGTGTGGGCCCACGCGGCGGCGTAGCAGACGACGCGGGAGAAGTAGTTGATCCAGATGAGGAGGATCAGCGCGATGCCGAAGGCCTGGACGGCCGGCTGGTCGCGGGTCGCCTGGAGCAGGAAGGTGGAGGCCTGCTTGAGCAGCTCGAAGGCGATCGCGCCGAGCGCGGCGCCCGACCACAGCGAACGGCTCGGGATCCGGGGGTCGGCGAGGGTCTTGAAGAAGGTGAAGAAGAGCAGCGCGTTGGCCGCCAGCCCGACGGCCAGCGCCAGCACCCACAGCAGCGGCTTGGCGCCCACGCCGAGGCCGACGAGGTCGAGCAGCGGCGTGGCGACCTTGGTGGCGACGCCCGAGACGGCCACGCTCACGAGCAGCACGGAGCCGAGGGTGAGGAGCGCGACGAGGTCGCGCAGCTTGCCGACGACGAAGTTGGGCTGCTCGAGCTGGGGCTCCTCGAAGACCTCGACCAGGGCCGTCCGCATGCCCGAGAGCCAGCCGAGGCCGGAGTAGAGGGCGGTCAGGATGCCGATGCTGAGCAGGCCGGGCGCGTTGTCCTGGAACGTCGACAGGCTCAGGCCGCCCTCGCCCCCGACGAGCCCGGGCAGCAGCGAGTCGATTGCCTGCAGCAGGTCGTCGTCGGCGTGGGAGTAGGCCCGCGAGACCAGGCCGACGACGGCGAACGCCACGGCGAGGATGGGGAAGAACGACAGGAAGGCGAAGTAGGTCACCGACGCCGCGAGCGCGCTGCCCTTCACGGCCCCGTAGTGCTCGACCATCCGGACCAGGTGGTCGACGAACGGCCGCCGTTCGCGGACCTCCGCGACGCGTTCCTTGATGTTCGAGACGAGTGACATCAGCCGAGGACGTACTCGTCGGTGGGCTGCCAGCCGGCGTCGGCGTCGTGGACGTAGAGCTTGAACGCGTCGACGGAGAAGCGGCACTCGAAGCCGGCGAGGTCGTCGAAGGCGCGGTCGAGGGTGGGGTCGTCGAGGTGGTGCGCGACCGTCACGTGCGGGTGGTAGGGGAAGTCCAGGTCGACCGCGAGCGGCCCCTGGCGTACGGCGTCGGCCAGCAGCTCGCACGCGGAGATGCCCTCGGCCAGGGTGACGAAGACGACGGGCGAGATCGGCCGGAAGGTGCCGGTGCCGCGGAGGTGGATGTCGAACGGCTCGACGTTGCCCGCCGCCTCGGCCAGGTGGGAGGTCACCTCGTCGAGGTCGTCGGTGGAGACCTCGGCCGGCGGGATCAGCGTGATGTGCGTCGGGATCTGCGTCGCCGTGGTGTCGCCGACGGACGTCCGGTAGTCCTGGAGCTCGCTCGCCCAGGGCTCCGGGATCGCGATCGCTACTCCGATGGTCGGCACACGACGACCCTACAGAACCCGATCGCTGCCCCTGACCACCGCGTGAAAGGATCGGCGGCGTGAGTGACACCTTCCGCGCCGCCCAGGCCCGCAGCGACGCCATCGAGGAGCAGATGGCGACGGACCCGGCCTCGCTGCGCATGCTGACCGGGGACCGTCCCACGGGCGCGTTGCACATCGGCCACTACTTCGGCTCGATCCGCAACCGCATCCGCCTCCAGGACAGCGGCGCGGAGATCTGGCAGCTCATCGCGGACTACCAGGTGATCACCGACCGTGACGTCGCCGGCGACATCGCGGGCAACGTCCGCAACCTGCTGGTCGACAACATCGCCGCCGGCCTCGACCCGGACAAGGCGACGATCTTCACCCACTCCTCGGTGCCTGCCCTCAACCAGCTGATGCTCCCGTTCCTCAGCCTGGTCAGCGTCGCGGAGCTGCAGCGCAACCCCACCGTCAAGGACGAGGCCAAGTCGGCCGGGATCACCTCGATCGGCGGGCTCCTGCTGACCTACCCGGTGCACCAGGCCGCGGACATCCTGTTCTGCAAGGCCAACGTCGTGCCGGTCGGTCGCGACCAGCTCCCCCACCTCGAGCAGACGCGCGTCGTCGCGCGCCGCTTCAACGACCGCTACGCCCCGGTCTTCCCCGAGCCGGGCGCGCTGCTGTCCGAGGCGCCGCTGATCCTCGGCACCGACGGCACCAAGATGAGCAAGTCGAAGGGCAACGTCGTCGAGCTGCGGATGACCGCCGACGAGACGGCGAAGAAGCTCAAGGGCGCCAAGACCGACAGCGACCGCGTCATCACCTACGACCCGGACGCACGCCCCGAGGTCGCCAACCTGCTGACCCTCATCGGGCTCTGCGAGGGCGTCGATCCCGCAGCGGTCGCCGAGGAGATCGGTGACGGCGGCGGCGGCGCGCTCAAGGGTCGGCTGACCGACGCGATCAACACCGAGCTCGCCCCGCTGCGGGCCCGTCGCGCCGAGCTGCTGGCCGACCCGGGCTACCTCGACGACGTGCTGCGCGGCGGCAACGCGCGCGCCAACGAGGTGGCCGAGGCGACGCTCGACGAGGTGCGCGCGGCGATGGGCATGGTCTACGCCTGATCTGGCGAAGTGACGAACGTCACATGACGTGTGACGCTACTCACGAGTAGTTTCCCCTCAACGGTCGGTCGGGTCCGGCCCGAGGGAGGGAACACCATGCTGCGCCGTGCGACCGCGTCACTCGTCACCCTGCTCACCGCCACGCTCGCAGCCGGAGCGCTCGGCACGTCGCCCGCAGCGGCGGTCGTGCCGGAGCCGCCCCGGCCCGCGTTCTACGAGGCTCCGGCCACCCTGCCGATCACCAACGGCGCGGTCATCCGCAGCGAGAAGATGAGCTTCCTGCTCGACCCGCTCGACGCCACCAGCCTGGTGCGCGACGCGAACCGCGTCCTCTACCGGACGACCAACCGCACCGGGAAGGCGATCGCGGTCTCGGGCACCGTGCTGGTGCCGAGGAGCCCGTGGGTCGGCGTCGGGTCCCGGCCGGTGATCGGCTACGCGCCCGGCACCCAGGGCATGGCCGACCGCTGTGCCCCGTCGCGCCAGTTCTCCGAGGGCATCGAGTACGAAGGCATCGGCATCGAGGGCCTCCTGCTGCGCGGGTACGCCGTCGCCATGCCCGACTACGAGGGCCTCGGCACCGCCGGGGTGCACACCTACATGGACCGCGTCTCGCAGGGCCGGGCCACGCTCGACGTGGTCCGCGCCGCCCAGCGCCTCTCCGGCACCGGCCTCACCACGAACAGCCCGGTCGGCATCATGGGCTACTCGCAAGGTGGTGGCGCCGCGGCGGCTGCGGCCGAGCTGGCGTCGTCGTACGCCCCCGACCTCAAGGTCAGGGGCGCGGTCGTCGGCGCCGTCCCGGCCGACCTGCAGAAGGTGGCGAGCTCCCTCGACGGTGGGCTCTACTCCGCCTTCGCCTACTTCGCGCTGCGCGGCCTGGCCGCGAGCTACGACCTCGACCTCTCGCCCTACCTCAACGCCCAGGGCCGCGCGACCAGCGACCAGGTCGAGCAGGACTGCGTCTTCGACCTGCTCAACCACTCCTTCGTGAGGTCGTCGACGCTGAGCGCCGACGGCCGGCCGATGTCGGCGCTGATGACGCAGGAGCCGTTCCGGTCCATCGTCGAGCAGCAGCGGATCGGCACCATCAAGCCGGCCTTCCCGGTGCTGGTGACCCACTCCACCCTCGACGACGTGATCCCGTTCTCCGTCGGCAAGCAGATGGCGAGGTCGTGGTGCGGCAGGGGCGCCAACGTCTACTTCTCGCCCAACGTCGCGCCGCTCCACGTCGGCGGCATCGTGCCGCAGACGGCCGAGGCGCTGCCCTGGTTCGAGGCGCGCTTCGCCGGCATCGGGCAGCTCAGCAACTGCTGGCTGCTCTAGTCGTCCACCTCGACCCGCAGCGGGCTCCCCGGCGGCAGGGTGACCGACACCCTGCCGTCGACCCCGACGGCGACGTCGAAGGCGTGCCCGCCGAGGCGTAGCCCCCGCAGCGTCCACGCACCGAGCCGTCCCGTCGTGCGCACGGGGTGGCGCAGGACCAGGGCTCCGGGATCCGGCCGGATCCCGCCCAGCGCGACCAGGCAGGCGATCGGACCGGCGGCCGACCAGGCCTGCGGCCGGCACGCGGCGGGGTACGCCGACGGGCTGTCCGCGTCGGAGCCGGAGTCGCCGCCGTAGAGCTCGGGCAGCCGGTCGTCGAAGGCCTCGGCCGCCCGGACCAGACCCGCCGCGAGCCCCGCGGCCTCGTCGTACCGGCCGACCGAGGCCAGGCCACGTACGGCGATCGCCGTGTCGTGCGGCCAGACCGAGCCGCCGTGGTAGCTGAGCCGCGAGAACCGGGGCGAGGCCGCCGAGAGGGTGCGGAGCCCGAAGCCCGAGTCGAGCCGCTCGTCGCCGAGCAGCGCGGCGACGCGCTCGGCCGCGCCCGCGTCGAGGAGGCCGGTGTCGAGCAGGTGGCCGAGGTTCGAAGCGACCGAGTCGACCCGCTCGCCGCGCCGGTCGAGCGCGATCGCGACGTGGCCGCCCTCGGCGTCGTCGACCCAGAAGTCCCGTGCGAAACGTGCCCTGAGGTCGGCCGCCCACCCCGCCAGTCCGGGGACCGGGTCGGCGTCGAGCTCGGCGAGGAGCGCGCCGCCCCGGACCGCCGCGTCATAGGCATAGGCCTGGACCTCGCTCAGCGAGATCGGCGGCTCGGCGAGCCGGCCGTCGGCGAACTGGATGCCGTCGTGGCTGTCCTTCCAGCCCTGGTTGGCCAGGCCCTCCCCGGTGTGGTCGATGTAGGTGAGCCAGCCCGACGACACGGACTGCGCCACCACCCACTCCAGGCAGCGGCGTGCCGCCGGCAGGAGCGCGCGGACCTGCTCGCGGTCCGCGCCCCACGCATGGGCGTCGGCGAGGGCGCAGACGAAGAGCGGGGTGGCGTCGACCGTGCCGTAGTAGAGCGGCGGCAGCCGCTGCTGTCCGAGGTCGAGCACCTGCTTGCGGACCTCGTGGAGGATCTTGCCGGGCTGCTCCTCGGTCGCCGGGTCGTCGGTGCTGCCCTGGCGACGCGCGAGGGTGCGCAGGGTCGACAGCGCGAGGTCGGGGTCGAGCGGCGCGAGCATCCGCGCCGCCCAGAGCGAGTCGCGCCCGAAGAGGGTGAGGAACCACGGGCTGCCCGCGGCGAGGAACCGGTCGTCGCCGTCGCGCAGGAGCAGGCCGTCGAGGTCGGCGAGGCCCTGCCGCACCAACCGCGTGAGCCGTACGTCGCCCGCGTCGACGTCCGCTGCCCACCCGGCGGGGCGGCCGCCGCCGAACAGCGAGGACACCGAGGTCGTGGCCGCCAGGGCCACGGTGGCGGGACTCCCCCGGCCGACGCTGAGGTGCCACGTGAGCCGGCCGTCCTCGTGCGAGACCTCGGGGGTCGTGCCGTCGGCCACGACGCGCACGACCCCCTCGTCGGAGGCCCACTCGAGCCCGCCGGGGACGGGCGAGGCCTGAACCCGAGGCCCCGCCCGCCCCTGCTTGATCTCCGGCATCGCGGCCAGGTCGCTGGCCAGGTCGATGCGGAGCACGACGTCGACGGGCTCGGCGCCGGCCGACTCGACGGTCAGCTCCTCGCGCAGGCCGTCGGCGTCGAGACGCCTGGTGCGGTCGATGCGCACGGTCGGGTCGGCGGTCGAGAGGTCACCGATCGAGCGTGCGACGTAGGAGAAGGAGTGGCGGGCCGCGCCCCGGTGGTCGGCCCGCACCACGTCGAGGTCCGATCCCGCGACCGACAGCTCCCAGCGGTCGAGCAACCGGGTGTCGGCGACGTACCACCCGCTCACGCCGCCCGCGCGCAGCTGCCCGTCGAGCGAGGTCAGGAGCACCCCGGGCGCGGCGACGCACGACGCGAGGTCGTGCAGGAGCGGCTGGAGCGCGGGCGCAGCCAGGGGGGTTGTCGTGGGCTCGGCGTCGTGTGTAACCTCCGTCACAGATCGGATTTTATCGCTAAACATCACCGACTTGGCAAGCCCGCACCCAGGAGCGGGGAGACAGGAGGAGCCGTGACCGACGCCCGTCCGCACAGCCGCGGCCCCGTCCCCCACGGCCACGTCACGCTCGCCGACGTCGCCCGGCACGCGGGCGTCTCGGCACAGTCGGTGTCCAACGCGCTCAACAACCCGGCGCGGGTCGCGCCCCAGACCCGCGAGCGGATCCTGGCGGTCGTCGAGGAGCTCGGCTACCGCCCCAACCGGTCGGCCCGCGCGCTGCGCAACCAGCGCTCGCGCCTCATCGGGGTCCGTGTCGAGGCCTCGCGCGACGACCGTGCGGCACTGCTGCTCGACCAGTTCCTGCACGCGCTCGCCGAGTCCGCCTCGGCCAACGGGTGCCACCTGATCCTGTGCCAGGCCGACGACGAGGCCGAGGAGATCGCGGCATACCGCGAGCTGCTGGGCACCACGTCGGTCGACGCCTTCGTGCTGACCGGCGCCCACGCCGGAGACGCCCGCGTGGCCGCCCTGCGCGACCTCCGCGTGCCGTTCGCGACCTTCGGCCGCTCGTGGGACGGCGACACCGACCTCGCGTGGACCGACGTCGACGGCCGGCACGGGCTCTACGTCGCCACGTCGCACGTCGCGGCCCAGGGCCACCGGCGCATCGCCCACGTCGGCTGGCCGCGCAGCTCCGAGACCGGCCGGGACCGCCTCGCCGGCTGGGAGGAGGCGTGCAAGGACCTCAGCCTCGACACCGACCTCCACGCCGAGGTGGCCGACGACTTCGACCAGGGCCGGACCGCTGCCCACCGGCTGCTCGACCTGTCCGAGCCGGCCACCGCGATCACCTGCGCCTCCGACACGCTCGCCCTCGGCGTGCTGCGAGCACTGTCCGAGCGGGGGCTGCGCGCCGGCTCCGACGTCGCCGTCACCGGGTTCGACAACTCCCCCGCCGCCGCACTCAGCACGCCGGGGCTCACCAGCCTGCGGCAACCGCTCGAGCAGGTCGCCCACGACCTCGTCACGGCCGTCGAGGCGCTGGTCAACGGCGCGACCGAGCCCCACCAGTCGCTGCTCCAGCCGGAGCTGGTCGTCCGCGGGTCGAGCCTGCGCGGCCAGACCGACTGAGCACCCGCACCGCCACCACCACACCACCCATCCCCCACCCCCTCCACGAGGAGAGACCATGAAGCACCTCCACCGCACCGGACCTGCTGCCGCCCTGGCGGTCGCCGCGTCGCTCGCCCTCGCCGCCTGCGGTGGCGGCAGCGGCTTCGACGACTCGAGCGACCCCTCCACCGACGGTGGTGGCGGCGGCGAGGCGATCCAGATCCTCATCGGGTCGTCGGGCGACGCCGAGACCCAGGCGGTCGAGGAGGCGGTGGCCGCGTGGTCGGAGGAGAGCGGCACGGAGGCCACGGTCCAGGCCGCGACCGACCTCGCGCAGGAGCTGAGCCAGGGCTTCACGTCCAACAACCCGCCGGACGTCTTTTACGTCTCCACCGACGCCCTCGCCGGCTATGCCGCCAACGGCTCGCTGCTGGCGTACGGCGACCAGCTGGCCAACGCCGACGACTTCTACCCGACCCTCGTCGACGCCTTCACCATCGACGACCAGTTCTACTGCGCGCCGAAGGACTTCTCCACGCTCGGCCTGGTCATCAACACCCGGCTCTGGAAGGACGCGGGCCTCACCGACGCCGACGTGCCGACCACGTGGGACGAGCTGGCCGACGTCGCCGAGACCCTGACCCAGGGCAAGGTCGTCGGCCTCACCTTCGGTCCGGAGTACCAGCGCGTCGGCTCCTTCTTCCCCCAGGCGGGCGGGTCGATGGTCAGCGAGGACGGCTCCGAGGCGACCGTCGACAGCCCCGAGAACCTCGAGGCGCTCGACTTCGTGCAGCAGATGATGGACGACGGCGTCGCCTCCTACTCCTCCACGCTCGGCGCGGGCTGGGGCGGCGAGGCCTTCGGCAAGGAGCTGGCCGCGATGACGATCGAGGGCAACTGGATCGCCGGCGCGATGCAGAACGACTTCCCCGACGTCGACTACACGGTGGCCGAGCTGCCCGAGGGACCGGCCGGCCCGGGCACCCTCGCCTTCACCAACTGCTGGGGCATCGCCGCCCAGAGCGGCAACCAGGACGACGCGGTCTCCCTGGTCGAGTACCTCACCCAGGCCGACCAGCAGCTGACGTTCGCCGACGCGTTCGGCGTGATCCCGTCCGTGCAGAGCGCCGCGGAGTCCTACGCCGCCGACCGGCCCGAGTTCCAGCCGTTCGTCGCGGGCGCCGAGTACGCCCAGAACCCGCCGGCCCAGGAGGGCGCGGCCGACGTCATCGCCGACTTCAACGCCCAGCTCGAGGGCCTGGAGGGCGGAGACCCGCAGGCGATCCTCGAGTCGGTCCAGCAGTCGATGCAGGCCGTCGTCGGACAGTGACGACCGCGTCGATCCGCCGGGGGCAGAACCGGGACGGGTGGTTGTTCGTCGCCCCCGCGATGCTGCTCCTGGCGGTGTTCCTCGCCTTCCCGGTCCTGATGGCGCTGTGGGTCAGCGTCTCGGACTGGAGGGGTGTGGGCAGCCCGTTCTCCGGTGACGTCGGGTTCGTAGGCACGGACAACTACGCCAACATCCTCACGGGCGGCAGCCTGCAGCAGCGCGACTTCGGCACGGCGATGCGCAACAACGTCTACTACGTGCTGCTCGTCGTGCCGATCCAGACCGCCGTCGCCCTCGGACTCGCCGTGCTCGTCCACACCAAGGCACTGAAGGGACGCGGCTTCTTCCGCACGGCGTTCTACTTCCCCTCGGTCACGAGCGCGGTCGCCATCACGGTGCTGTGGCTGTTCCTCTTCAACAGCACCGGGGCCGTCAACGCGATGCTCGGCTGGGTCGGGATCGACGGGCCGAACTGGTTCGGCGACGCGCGCGGCATCATCCACACCGCCCTCGGTGCCGTCGGGGTCGACGCACCGGCCGCGCTGACCGACCACCGCGCGCTCGGCATCACCTGGTGGGAGTGGCTCGCAGGCCCCTCCTTCGCCATGTCGGCGTTCATCCTGCTCGCGGTCTTCACGACGTCGGGCACCTTCATGCTGCTGTTCATCGCGGCGCTCAACAACGTCGGCGACGAGGTCGAGGAGGCCGGCATGGTCGACGGCGCCAACGCCTGGCAGCGCTTCTGGCACCTCACGCTGCCGATGCTCCGACCGACGCTGTTCACGGTGCTGACCCTGGGCCTGATCGGCACGTGGCAGGTCTTCGACCAGATCTACACGGGCACGCAGGGCGGGCCCGCCAAGACCACGCTGACCCCGGCCTACCTGTCGTTCCAGACCTCGTTCAACTCCCAGCGCTGGGGCGAAGGGGCCGCCATCGCCTTCATCCTCTTCGCGATCATCGTCGTCCTCACGCTGCTCCAGCGGTGGGCGCTCAGGGAGAAGTCATGACGGCCCGGCGTCCCGGCCTGTGGCTGTACGCCGTCCTGGTCGCGATGGCCGTCGTCTACATCTTCCCGTTCCTGATCGACGTCGCCACGTCCTTCAAGACCGAGCCGGAGGCCGCGGCCAACCCGATCTCGCTGGTGCCGCAGACCTTCACGACGGCGGCCTACGAGCAGCTCTTCGGCGGGGACGCGTTCCCCACCTGGTTCAAGAACTCGGTCGTCGTCACCCTGTTCGTCACGGCGGGGCGGGTCTTCTTCGACTCCCTCGCCGGCTACGCGCTCGCCCGGATCCACTTCCGCGGCCGCGCGCTGATGTTCGCGATCCTGGTGGCGATCATGGCGGTGCCCAACGTGGTGCTGCTGATCCCGAAGTTCCTGGTCATCAACCAGCTCGGCATCTACAACTCCTATGCCGGCCTGATCGTGCCGCTGCTCGTCGACGCCGCGGGGATCTTCATCATGAAGAACTTCTTCGAGTCGATCCCCGTGTCGGTGGAGGAACAGGCCCGCATCGACGGTGCCGGGACCTTCCGGTTGTTCTGGTCGGTCGTGCTGCCGATGGCCCGGCCGGCGCTGGTGACGATCGTGATCCTGTCCTTCCAGGGCTCGTGGAACGAGCTGAGCCACTTCATCGTCGCGGCCAACGACCCCGAGCTGACCAACCTCACCAAGGGCGTGGCGTCGCTGGCGTCCAACCAGCTCGGGCAGGGCACCAAGTACCCGCTCAAGCTGGCGGCCGCCGCGGTGATGACGATCCCGGTGGCGATCGTCTTCCTGGTCTTCCAGAAGCGGATCATGAACACCAGCTCCGGCGCCGTGAAGGGCTGATCGCGAGCGGATGCAACCACCCCGCCCTCCCGCGGGTCGTCATGCACGAGGGGCTGAGAGGTCCGACGACGAGTGGGAGGGTGGGCCATGGCCCGGGCGAGCGCAGTGGACCGCGTGCAGGAGGTGTACGCCACCTCCTACCGCCGCCTCGTGGGCCAGCTCACCGGCGTGACGGGCGATCCCGTCGAGGCCGAGGACGCGGTCATGGAGGCCTTCGCCCGCGCGGTGAACTCCTCACGCTCCTTCCTCGCCGCCGACAACCCGGAGGCGTGGCTGCGCACCGTCGCGGTCAACGTCACCCGGACCCGCTGGCGCCGCAGCCGCTTCTTCCGCGACGTGAGCCACCGACTCGTCGCCCAGCAGTCGTACGCCGACCTCCCGGACGACCGCATCGCGCTGCTGGCCGCGCTCCGCCAGCTGCCCGCCGCCCAGCGCGAGGCGATCGCCCTGCACCACCTCGCCGACCTCTCGGTCCACGAGGTCGCCGACGCCGTCGGAGCGCCGGTCGGCACGGTCAAGGCGCGCCTGGCCCGCGGTCGTACGGCCCTCGCCGCGTTGCTGGCCGAGCCCGACACCGCGACGCCGACCGAGAGGAGCCCTCGATGAACCTCCCCACCCACGTCTCGCGCGAGGTGGCCGAGCGCGTGCCGCAGCCCGGCTTCGACGCCGTGGTCGACCGCGCGCAGCACGCCCGCCGCCGACGCCGTACGACGATCGCGTCGGGGCTCGCGGTCGCCGTCGTCGTCGCCGGGGTGGGGTTCGCGGTGGGCCGGCCCGGTGGGGGCGACGACCAGCGCCCCGAGCCGGCCCGTCCGGGGCCGTCGACCCCGTGGGACGGCACCCCCGAGGTCGACTCGCGCCTCCCGGCCACGGTGCAGTCCTTCCTGCGCGGGGCGCGGCTGCAGCCGTGGTCCTTCGCGGGATCGGACACCGGTGCCGCGGTCGTCTGGGGCTCCTGCGCCGGGGACGGGCCGTGCACCTACGCCCTCACCGTCCGCGACGGCGACGAGGTGGCCGGACGGCTGCTCGAAGCGAGCGCGCCGACCCTGACGGCGGTCCCGGGCGGCTGGATCTACGAGGACGTCGACGAGGTCAGCCTGCTCACCCCGTCGGGCACCTTCGAGCCGGTCGTCGACACCGGCTCCGGCAGCACCGACGTCGAGCCGGGGGACACGGCCGTCCGGACGCGCGCCGGCTGGCGCATCCTGCGCGGGACGAAGCTGATCGGGCTGCCGGGTGCCGGGACGTGGCAGCCCAGCAGTGCCTACGTCACGCCCGGCGGCCGGCTCGTCCTCGCGCCCGGGGTCGCCGGGCCGCGGCGGGTCGTGGTCAGCGACGGCGACCTCCAGTGGGAGATGACCCACGTCGCCGACCCCGGGGCGGACAGCACCGGCACCGGCCTCCTGGCCGGCAACGGCGACCACCTGGCCTACGTCCTGCTCGGGGACGACCCGGACGGGTCGGTCACGGGGCTCCACGTCGCCCTGTCCAGCGACGCGGGCGACACCTGGACGACGTCCGAGGGCATGGAGCGCTCGGTCTACCAGGACGTGTCCGGCCTCGCGATGTCGCGGCAGGGGACGGCGTACCTCGTCACGGGCTCGCACGGCCTGGTCCGGATCGACGCGGACGGGAACGAGGTGGGCACCCCGATGTCGCCGCACGACATGGGTGTCCTCACGTCGGGTGACGAGGTCTGCGTGGTCGCGGGGGCCGGTGCCGTCGACGAGCTCCGGTGCTCCTCCGACGACGGGACGACCTGGGCCCCGCGGCCCCTGCCGGGATTTGGCTGAGCGTGTCGAGCCGGGCAGGGGCCCACGGGGCCCGCGAAGTCGATCGGTCGGGTCAGACGACCCAGCCCACGTTGTCGGCGACCAGGTCGGCCGCAGGGTAGACCCCACGCAGCTCGGCCCGGCGCTGCAGCAGGCTCACCACGTCGCCCACGTTGCGGTCGGCGAGGAAGCGGCGGCGCTCCATCTCGGCTGCGACCTTCTGCTCATCCACCATGACTCCCCCTCAGGAAGATCTCGGGCGGTGGGTCCGCCCTTTCATGATTGGATCGTTACAAGCTCGCGCTACACAACAGTTCCGCCCGTGTTAACTCCGTGCAACATGAACGGAAAGGACGTGCACGGTTCCGCGCGGAAGGCGGGACCGTTCAGGCGGCGGCGCTCTGGCGCACGTGCAGGCGGGCGGAGACCAGGAGGATCGCGACGCCGCCGAGGGAGAGCGCGAGGCCGACCAGCGCCGGCGCCCGCAGGCCCCAGCCGGCGGCGATGACCAGGCCGCCGAGCCAGGCGCCGAGGGCGTTGGCGACGTTGAGCGAGGCGTGGTTCATCGCTGCGCCGAGGGTCTGCGCGTCACCGGCGACGTCCATCAGCCGCAGCTGGAGGTTGACCACCAGCACCGAGCCGAGGGTCGTGATCAGGAAGACCACCGGCAGCGCGGCCCAGCCGTGCGGGGCGGCGAGCCAGAAGAGCAGCATCGAGGCGGCCATGCCGGAGCCCCCGATGATCAGCGAACGGAAGATCGACCAGTCGGCCATGATCCCGGCCAGCCAGGTGCCGGCCACCATGCCGAGGCCGAACGACAGGAGGTAGACCGGGACGGACCGCTCCCCCAGCCCGGCCACGTCGGTGACGACGGGCGCGATGTAGGAGTAGACGGCGAACATGCCGCCGAAGCCGACCGCGCCGGCGAGCAGGGTCAGCCAGACCTGGGGCAGCTTGAAGGCGGAGAGCTCGCGGCGTCCGCTGGCCTCCGCGTCACCGGCGACCGACGGGACGAACCACGTCACCAGCGCGAGCGTGATGATCGCCAGGACCGAGACCGCCCAGAAGGCCGCGCGCCAACCGAGCTCCTGGCCGAGCACCGTCGCAGCGGGTACGCCGATCACGTTGGCGACCGACAGCCCGAGCATGATCTGGGAGACCGCGCGCCCCTTGCGCGAGGGCCGCGCCATGCTGGCGGCGACGAGCGAGGCGACGCCGAAGTAGGCACCGTGCGGCAGGCCGGCGACGAACCGGGCGATGACGAGCTGCTCGTAGCTGGCGGCCAGCGCGCTCACTCCGTTGCCCACCGCGAAGGCGGCCATCAACGCGACCAGCAGCGCGCGGCGCGGGAGCCGGGCACCGAGGAAGGCCAGCAGCGGGGCACCGACCACGACGCCGACGGCGTACGCCGAGATGACGTGGCCACCCGTCGGGATCGAGACGCCGACGCCCGCGGAGATCTGCGGGAGCAGGCCCATGGTGACGAACTCGGTCGTGCCGATCGCGAAGCCGCCCATGGCGAGCGCGAGGACCGCGAGGCCGAAGTGGCGCGCGGACACCGTCGCGACGTCGAGGTCGTCTGTGGCGTTCGTGGTGGCGGCAGTCGTCATGGTCATCACAGCATGCAAGACAGGGCCCCCGGGGAGGTATTCCCCGAGGGCCCTGCCTGTGACGCGCGACTCAGCGCCGGGTCAGCACCGGATCAGAGGGTCGCGAGCGCCGCGTTGAACGTGGCGGACGGGCGCATCACCGCGTCGGCCTTGGTGGCGTCGGGGCGGAAGTAGCCACCGATGTCGGCCGGCTTGCCCTGGACGGCGAGCAGCTCGTCGACGATCGCCTGCTCGTCGGCGCGCAGCGAGCCCGCCAGTGCCGAGAAGGCGGCCGCCAGGTCGGCGTCGTCGGTCTGCTTCGCGAGCTCCTCGGCCCAGTAGAGCGCGAGGTAGAAGTGCGAGCCGCGGTTGTCGATCGTGCCGAGCTTGCGACCCGGCGAGCGGTCCTCGTTGAGGAAGGTCTCGGTCGCCCGGTCGAGGGTCTCGCCGAGGATCTTCGCGCGCTGGTTGTCGGCGTAGCCGGCGAGGTGCTCGAGCGAGGCGGCCAGGGCGAAGAACTCGCCGAGGCTGTCCCAGCGCAGGTAGTCCTCCTTGACCAGCTGCTGCACGTGCTTGGGCGCCGAGCCGCCGGCACCGGTCTCGAACAGGCCGCCACCGTTCATCAGCGGGACGATCGAGAGCATCTTGGCACTGGTGCCGAGCTCGAGGATCGGGAAGAGGTCGGTGTTGTAGTCGCGGAGCACGTTGCCCGTGACCGAGATGGTGTCCTCGCCCTTGCGGATCCGCTCGAGGGAGTACGTCGTCGCCTCCGCCGGCGCCATGATCGAGAGCTCGAGGCCGTCGGTGTCCTGCTCGGCGAGGTAGGTGTCGACCAGCCGGATCAGGTTGGCGTCGTGGGCGCGCGTCTCGTCGAGCCAGAAGACCGCGGGGGTGGCGCTGGCGCGGGCCCGGGTGACGGCGAGCTTGACCCAGTCGCGGATCGAGGCGTCCTTGGTCTGGCAGGCGCGCCAGATGTCGCCGGCCTCGACGTCGTGGGAGAGCAGCACGTCACCGGCGGCGTTGCGGACCTCGACGGTGCCGGCGGCCGGGATCTCGAAGGTCTTGTCGTGCGAGCCGTACTCCTCGGCCGCCTTGGCCATCAGGCCGACGTTGGGCACCGAGCCCATCGTGGACGGGTCGAGCGCGCCGTGGGTGCGGCAGTCGTCGATCGTGGCCTGGTAGATGCCGGCGTAGGACGAGTCGGGGATGACCGCGAGGGTGTCCTGCTGCTCGCCCGCGGCGTTCCACATCTGGCCCGACGTGCGGATCATCGCCGGCATCGAGGCGTCGATGATGACGTCGGAGGGGACGTGGAGGTTGGTGATGCCGCGGTCGGAGTCGACCATCGCCAGGGCCGGGCCCTCGGCGAGGCCCTTCTCGAAGGCGGCCTTGATCTCGGCCCCACCCTCGACGGCGTCGAGGCCGGAGAGGATGGCGCCCAGCCCGTCGTTGGCGGAGAGACCGGCGGCCGCGATCTGCTCGCCGTACTGGGCGAAGACGTCGGCGAAGTAGGCGCGCACGACGTGGCCGAAGATGATCGGGTCCGAGACCTTCATCATCGTGGCCTTGAGGTGCGCGGAGAACAACACGCCGTCGGCCTTGGCCCGGGCGACCTGCGCCTCGAGGAACTCGTCAAGCCTGGCCGCGCTCATGAAGGTGGCGTCGACGACCTCGCCGTCGAGGACCTTCAGGCCCTCCTTCAGCACGGTCTCCTCGCCGCCCGCGACGTGGACGATGGACAGGGTGTCGTCGCCGTCGATGACGACGGACTTCTCGTTGCTGCGGAAGTCGTCGTTGCCCATCGTGGCGACGTTGGTCCGCGAGTCGCTGCTCCAGGCACCCATCGAGTGCGGGTGCGACTTCGCGTAGTTCTTCACCGACGCCGGCGCGCGGCGGTCGGAGTTGCCCTCGCGCAGCACGGGGTTGACCGCCGAGCCCTTGACCCTGTCGTAGCGGGCGCGGGTCTCGCGCTCCTCGTCGGTCTGCGGGTTCTCGGGGTAGGCCGGCAGGTCGTAGCCCTGCGACTGCAGCTCGGCGATCGTCGCCTTGAGCTGCGGGATCGAGGCGGAGATGTTGGGGAGCTTGATGATGTTGGCCTCGGGCTTGGTGGCCAGCTCGCCGAGCTCAGCGAGGGCGTCGTCGAGGCGCTGGTCCTCGGTGAGGCGGTCGGGGAACTGCGAGATCACGCGGCCGGCGAGGGAGATGTCGCGGGTCTCGACGTCCACACCCGCGGTCTTCGCGTAGGCGGCGATGATCGGGAGGAACGAGTACGTCGCCAGCAGGGGCGCCTCGTCGGTGTGGGTGTAGATGATCTTGGCCATGGGTACGACAGCTCCTGTAGATCGCGATCTGATCCGGCATAACTCTTGACGTCAAGATACCTGACGCCGGGTCGCGTGGCGACTCGCCTACCCTCGCACCCCGTCAACCACGCCGCTAGAGTCGCGTGTGGCCGCCGGGGGGCGGCCACATGACTTCTGGAGGACGGCCATGAGCGACATCGTCGAGGACACCCCGACCACGGGGCAGAAATTCACCGCTGAGCTGCTGGGCACCTTCGTGCTCGTCTTCTTCGGCTGCGGCGCCGCGATCTACAGCGGCGGCAACATCGTCTCGACCGGCCTGACCTTCGGGCTCACGGTCGTGGTGATGGCCTACGCCGTCGGCCGGATCTCCGGCGGCCACTTCAACCCGGCCGTGACCCTCGGCGCCGTGCTCGGCGGCCGGCTGCCGTGGAACAAGGTCGGCATCTACTTCGCCGCCCAGCTCGTGGGCGGCCTGCTCGCCGGGGCCGTGCTCTTCGGCCTCGGCCACGGCTTCGACGGCTTCACCGCCGAGGGCAACATGGGCCAGAACTTCTTCGGCGACCAGAACCCCGTCGCCCCCTACGCCTGGTGGGCGGCGCTGCTGCTGGAGATCCTGCTGACCGCGGTCTTCTTGTGGGTGATCCTGGCCGTGACCGACGAGCGCAACCAGATCAACGCCGTGATGGGTCCGCTCGCCATCGGCCTCACGCTGGCGATGATCCACTTCGTCGCGATTCCGCTGACCGGCACGTCGGTCAACCCCGCCCGCTCGATCGGCGTCGGCGTCTTCGCCGGCACCGACGCCATCGTCCAGCTGTGGCTCTTCGTGGTCGCCCCGTTCGTCGGTGCCGCGATCGCCGGGCTGACCTACCCGATCCTCTTCGGCCACGGTGCCGAGCCGGTCGCCGGGTCCGGGCTCAACTTCGGCGGCGGCCGGAAGGGCGACCAGTTCGTCCCCGGCAACTACGAGGCCCAGTGGAACCAGGGCCAGCAGGGTGGCTGGGGCCAGCCCGGCGCCGCGTGGGGCGCTCCCCCGCAGCAGCAGTGGGGCCAGCAGCCCACGCCGCAGCAGCAGCCGTCCCAGCCGCAGCCCGACCCGTACTCCACCCCGCAGGCGCCCCCCGCGCAGTGGGGCCAGCCCGCCCCGCAGCAGCAGCCCCCGGCCCAGCAGCCCGGTCAGTGGGGTGCGCCGCAGCAGCAGCCCCCGGCCCAGCCCGGCCAGCCGAGCGCCCCGGGCCACTGGGGCAACCCGGACGGTGACGACGACGGCCGCACCCAGGTGCGCCGCCCGGACTGACCGCCCTCAGTCCGTCAGCCTGGCGGTCCAGCCACCGGCCAGGCTCTCGACACCGACGAGGCCGACACCCTTCTCGTACACGTTGCGAGCCTCGGTGTCGGCCTCGTCGTCTGCCTCGTAGGTGCGCAGCTGCACCAGGTCCGCCGACTGGTCCTCGATCGTCGCCCGTCCCTCGGTCGCGCCGGGGACGGCGAAGCTCACCCACCCGTCCCCGAGCCGCGGGTCGGCGGGCATCGCGAGGCCCGCCTCGGCCCCGTCCACGCCGGCCCGCCACGACGCCGTACCTGTCTCGAGTCCGAGGAGCCACACGTTGCCGGCGCGGTCCTGGGCGTAGTAGCCGGTGACGGTCACGGTGTCGTCGTCGATGGTGGTCGAGGTGGTGAGCACGGTCGCGACCAGGCCGGCGATCTCGGTCGTCGCGTCACCGACCTCCGTGTCCATGCTGCCGATGGCCTGTTCGTCGGAGGTCAGCGTGAAGTGGTGCGCCGTGCCCGGCTCGAGCGGGAACCACGGGTTGTCGACCGTGTCCACGAAGTCCGCGGGGTCGGCGCTCGGCGTCGGGATCACGAGACCGTTGATGCCGGGTGAGTCGTACGGCGCCGGCTGGCCGACGCCCGCGCACCCCGAGAGAGTCGCGGCGAGGGCCAGGGTGACCGCCGCAGCTCGGAACATGGGCGCCAGCATGCCAGCAGCGCCCCGCTGCTAGCGTCAGCGGGACCAGAGACCATCATCACGAGGAGACAACCCACCGTGACCTCCGCACCCCTCAAGGTGGCCGTGACCGGCGCCGCCGGTCAGATCGGCTACAGCCTGCTGTTCCGCCTCGCGAGCGGCGCGCTCGCGGCGGACCGCCCGATCGAGCTGCGACTGCTCGAGATCGAGCCCGCCCTCAAGGCGCTCGAGGGCGTCGTCATGGAGCTCGACGACTGCGCGTTCCCGAACCTCGCCGGCGTCGAGATCGGCTCGGACGCCGAGAAGATCTTCGACGGCGTCAACCTGGCCCTGCTCGTCGGCGCGCGCCCGCGCGGCCCGGGCATGGAGCGGGGCGACCTGCTCTCGGCCAACGGCGCGATCTTCACCGCGCAGGGCAAGGCTCTCAACGCGGTCGCCGCGGACGACGTGCGGATCGGTGTCACCGGCAACCCGGCCAACACCAACGCCCTCATCGCGATGACCAACGCGCCCGACATCCCGCGCGAGCGCTTCTCCGCGCTGACCCGCCTCGACCACAACCGCGCGATCTCGCAGCTCGCGGCGAAGACCGGCGCGGCCGTCACCGACATCACGCACATGACGATCTGGGGCAACCACTCCGCCACCCAGTACCCCGACCTCTTCCACGCGCAGGTCAAGGGCCAGAACGCCGCCGAGCTGGTCGACGACCAGGCATGGCTCGAGGACACCTTCATCCCGACCGTCGCCAAGCGCGGCGCCGCGATCATCGACGCCCGCGGGTCGTCCTCGGCCGCCTCGGCCGCGTCGGCCACGATCGACGCCGCCCGCGACTGGCTGTTCGGCTCGCCGGCCGACGACTGGGTCTCGATGGCCGTCGCCTCCCAGGGCGAGTACGGCGTCCCCGAGGGTCTGATCTCCTCGTTCCCGGTGACCACCTCCGGTGGCGACTGGTCGATCGTCGAGGGCCTCGAGATCGACGACTTCTCCCGCGCGAGGATCGACGCCTCCACCGCCGAGCTCGCCGACGAGCGCGCCGCGGTCACGGAGCTCGGCCTGATCTGAGCAACGACGCACCCGAGCGGTGCGTGAGACGTGGTCCGGTGCCCGGGCACCTGTCTCACGCACCGCTCGTGCGTTGTCGGGGCTAGAAGCCGCCGGGCTGGTCCGGGATCGAGCCCGCGAGGACGATCAGCGCTCCGCCGAGCACGATCAGCACGACGGCGTCGAGCACCTTGTGGCGTACGGCGAGCATGCCGGCGTCGCGGGTGCGCAGCACCAGCCGCACCAGTGCGGCGAAGATCAGCGACCCGCCCATCAGGCGGATGCCCAGGCGCCACTCGTCGAAGGACACCAGCACCAGCCCGGCCGCGACGACGGCCAGGACGAGCAGGTAGAAGGCTCCCCCGATCGTCGAGGGGTAGCGCCGCCCGTCGTCCTCGGGTGCCGGCTCGACGGGATCGCCCTCGAGGTGCTCGACGTGGTCGGGCTCGGCCATCACGCGCCGACGGACCTCTCGGCGATCTCGACGATGTTGGAGAGCAGCATCGCGCGGGTCATCGGGCCGACGCCCTTCGGGTTGGGCGAGACCCAGCCCGCCACGTCCCACACGTCGGGCGCGACGTCGCCGGTGACCTTGCCGTCGACGCGCGAGACGCCGACGTCGAGGACCGCGGCGCCGGGCTTGACCATGTCGGCGGTGATGATCCCCGGCACGCCGGCGGCCGCGACGACGATGTCGGCGTTGCGGACGTGGGCGCCGAGGTCGACCGTGCCGGTGTGGCAGAGCGTGACGGTGGCGTTCTCCGAGCGGCGCGTGAGCAGCAGCCCGAGCGGGCGGCCGACGGTGATCCCGCGGCCGACGACCACGACCTCCGCGCCGGCGATCTCCACGCCGTGGCGGCGCAGCAGCTCGATCGAGCCGACCGGCGTGCACGGTAGCGGGCCGGCCTCGCCGAGCACGAGCTTGCCGAGGTTGGTCGGGTGCAGGCCGTCGACGTCCTTGTCGGGGTCGACGCGCGAGAGCAGGGCGAACTCGTCGAGCCCGGTCGGCTGCTGCACGATGAAGCCGGTGCAGGCCTCGTCGGCGTTGAGCTCGTCGATGACGGCCTCCACCTCGGCCTGGGTGGCCGTCGCCGGCAGGTCGCGCCGGATCGAGGTGATGCCGATCTCCGCGCAGTCCTTGTGCTTGGCCCCGACGTACCAGTGCGAGCCGGGGTCGTCGCCGACCAGGACGGTGCCGAGCCCGGGCACGACGCCCTGCTCCTTGAGGGCGGCGACTCGCTGGGCGAGCTCCGCCTTGATGGTCCGCAGGGTCGCTGCGCCGTCGAGGGTCTGTGCGGTCACGGACGGCAGTCTAGGCACGGTGGCCTCGCTTTCGACAGGGTCGAGTTTCGTCATGCGCAGCCGGGTGCGGACTACGCAACGGACGTCGGGGGACGCGGGGAGTCGCCGCGCTCGTCCTAGTGGAAGAAGTGCCGGGTGCCGGTGAGGTACATCGTCACGCCGGCCGCCTCGCAGGCCGCCACGACCTCGGCGTCACGGACCGAGCCGCCGGGCTGGACGATGGCCTTCACGCCGGCGTCGATGAGGATCTGCGGACCGTCGGCGAACGGGAAGAACGCATCCGACGCGGCGACCGTCCCACTGACCCGCTCCCCGGCGCGGGAGACGGCGAGCCGGCAGGAGTCGACCCGGTTGACCTGGCCCATGCCGATGCCGACGGAGGCGCCGTCCCGGGCCAGCAGGATGGCGTTGGACTTCGCCGACCGGCACGCCTTCCAGGCGAAGGCGAGGTCGGCCAGCACGTCGTCGGGAGCGGCCGAGCCGGTGGCGAGGGTCCAGGTGGCCGGGTCGTCGCCGGCGGCGTCGACGTGGTCGGCGACCTGCATCAGCAGCCCACCGCTGATCGGGCGCATCTCGACGCCGCTGGCGACCGGGTCGGGCGCGAGGAGGATGCGGATGTTCTTGCCCCCGCGCGGGAGCGAGCGGAGCACCTCGAGCGCCCCGTCGTCGTAGGCCGGTGCGACGAGGACCTCGGTGAAGGTCTCGCGCAGGGCCTCGGCCATCGCGACCGAGACCGGGCGGTTGACCGCGATCACGCCACCGAAGGCCGAGGTCGGGTCGCAGGCGTTGGCCCGGACGTAGGCCTCCGCGACGTCGGCGCCCACGGCGATGCCGCACGGGTTGGCGTGCTTGATGATCGCGACGGCCGGCTCGTCGAAGTCGTGGGCCGCCCGCCGGGCCGCGTCGGTGTCGACGTAGTTGTTGTAGGACATCTCCTTGCCGTGCAGCTGCTCGGCGTCGGCGAGTCCGCCCTGGCCGTTGCGGTAGAGCGCCGCCGGCTGGTGGGGGTTCTCGCCGTAGCGGAGCACGGCCGACTTGTCCCAGGTGCCGCCGACCCAGGCCGGGAAGCCCGTGCCGGCGCTGGTGTCGGTGAGGACGTTGCCCATCCAGGAGGCGACGTGGACGTCGTAGGTCGCGGTGTGCACGAAGGCCTCCGCCGCCAGCCGCTGGCGCTCGGCCAGCGTGAACCCTCCGGCGGCCACGGCGGCCAGCACGGCGTCGTACGCCGACGGCGAGGTCACGATCGCGACGCTCGGGTGGTTCTTGGCTGCGGCGCGCACCATCGACGGCCCGCCGATGTCGATCTGCTCCACGCACTCGTCCGGGCTCGCGCCCGAGGCGACGGTCTGGGTGAAGGGGTAGAGGTTGCTCACGACGAGGTCGAACGGCTCGACGCCGAGCTCCTCGAGCTGCGCGACGTGGGAGTCGAGGCGGCGGTCGGCGAGGATGCCGGCGTGCACGCGCGGGTGCAGGGTCTTGACCCGGCCGTCGAGGCACTCGGGGAAGCCGGTGAGGTCCTCGACCCTGGTCACGGGCAGGCCGAGCGACTCGATGAGCGCGGCCGAGCCACCGGTGGAGACGAGCTCGACGCCGGCGTCGTGCAGGCCGCGGACCAGGTCGTCGAGACCTGCCTTGTCGTAGACGGAGACGAGCGCGCGCTTGATGGCGACCTGGTCGGAAGAGGTGGGGGACACGGGGACTCCTCGGGACGAGTGGGGTTCGCTTGCGAGTCGAGGGCACCCAGGCGTTCGATCCCCTCGCGCGTCACTCCCTGGTGGTTGCCCACCTGCGCCAGTCGTGTGGTCCGCACACTACCGAGCGACGGCTACCCGATGCGAACCCGGCGCCCGTCGACGGCGACGCCCTCGCGGGCGATCCGCCCGACGGCCTCGACGAGCATCTGCCGCTCGGCGGTCTTGATCCGCTCGTGCAGCGACTCGACGTCGTCGTCCTCCTCCACGGGCACCGGCACCTGGGCCACGATCGGGCCGGTGTCGACGCCCGCGTCGACCACGAAGAGGGTCGCGCCGGTGACCTTCACCCCGTGCTCGAGCGCGTCGCGCGGCCCGTGCATCCCGGGGAAGGCCGGGCACAGGGCCGGGTGGGTGTTGAGGGTGAGGAAGCGGTCGAGGAAGTCCTGCGAGAGCAGCTTCATGAACCCGGCCGAGACCACGACGTCGGGCTCGAACCGCTCGACCACCGTCGCCAGGGCGCTGTCCCAGCCCTCGCGGGTCTCGAAGTCCGACACCTGGCGGACGAAGGTCGGGACGCCGGCCCGCTCGGCGCGCGCGAGGCCCTCGATGCCCTCCCGGTCGGCACCGACGGCCACGACCCGCGCGCCGTACGCCGGGTCGGCGCAGGCGTCGAGCAGGGCCTGGAGGTTGGTGCCGGAACCCGACACGAGGACGACGAGACGGGCTTCGGGCACGGAGGGAGTCTAGGCGGCGTCAGGCGCGGTGCGAGCCGCCGCCGGCCGTCGTCCGGCCGGTCTCCCGGCCCGCCGCCCGGTCCGTGACCAGGCGCGCGGCGATCAGCGCCGCGATGCCGGTGGTCACCGGGACGGCGGCGAGGATGCCGAGGCCGCCGACGAGGCCCCGGACGACCTCCTGGGCGACGACCTCCTGGCTGATCGCGATCCCGAAGGGCAGCGACAGCGCCGAGAAGACCAGCATCAGCGGCAGCGTCGCACCGACGTAGGCCAGGACGAGCGTGTTGACCGTGGACGCGGCGTGCGAGCGCCCGATCCGCATCGCCCGGCCGAAGAGCGTCCGCACGCTGGCGTCGGGGTCGACGTCGGCGAGCTCCCACACCGCCCAGGTCTGCGTCACGGTGACGTCGTCGAGCACGCCGAGGGCGCCGATCACCAGGCCCGCGAGCAGGAGGCCGTGGAGGTCGACCTGCCCGGCGACCCCGGAGATGTACTGGCTGCCCTCGTCGACGAGGCCGGTGAAGTGCCCGACGGTGGTGAAGACCCAGCCGAGCACGCCGATCACCACGAGGGACACCAGCGTCCCGAGCATCGCGACCGTCGAGCGGACGTTGAAGCCGTGGGAGAGGTAGAGCGTGACCAGCATGATCGCCGAGGCGGTCACGACGGCGACGGCCAGCGGCGAGGAGCCCTCCATGATCGCGGGCAGCGTGAACACCACGATCAGCACGAGGGAGTACGCCAGGCTCGCCAGGGCACCGATCCCCCGCCAGCGCGACAGGACCAGGACGCCGACCGCGAAGAGGATCGTCAGCGTCAGCAGCGGCGGCCCCCGGTCGAAGTCCTGGAAGGCGTACTGCTCGCCGACCGGTGCGCCAGCGGTGTAGGACACGATGATGCGGTCGCCCACGTCGACCTGCGGCGCCTTCTCGCCGTAGGGCAGGACCGCCACGGAGGCGTCACCCTCCCCAGGCCCGCTGAGCACGTCGATCGTGGCGGCCTGGCAGCCCTCGACCTCCTTGCCGCCAACCAGCTGGCACGGGACGAGCTCGGTCACCGTCGCCGTCCCGCGCTGCACGTCGACCCCCGGCGCGGTCAGCTCGAGGTCACCGTCGGGCCAGAGCAGCACGAGGCCGACGAGGGTCGCGAGCACGAGCGGGCCGACGAGCGCTGCCATCAGCACCCGCAGGTTCCGGGGCGCGGGGCCGAGCGAGGGGTGCTCGACGTGGCTGTGTCCAGCCCCCACGTCAGGCTCGGGTGTCGTCGGAGGATGCGTCCACGGGGACATCCTCCACCGAGCCCGGGGCGGACTCGTCGGCTGCCCGCTCACGGGCAGCCCGCCACGCCAGGACCGCCGGGACCGCTGCGCCGAGGAGGGCGCCGATCCCGCAGGCCGTGACGGCGTGGACCAGGACGTCGGGCACCAGCGGCCCGACGAAGCGCATCCGGCCCGGCCCGGCGGAGCCGCCGGAGAGGGCCGAGAGCACGGCGAACGCCAGGCCGGCGACCAGTCCGCCGCCGCACCCGGCGAGGGCGAGCTGGTCCCACCCGAGGGCGCGCCCACGGAGGGTCCGGAAGGCCGCGACGGCTGCGACCAGCGGTGGCACCAGCATCGCGAGGCCGACCCAGCCCGGCGGCGTGCCGACGGACGGGAGGGCGGCCAGCAGCGGGACGAGCGGCAGTGGGCCGAGCACGACGGCGCCCGGCGAGACGATCGTGGCGCCGCCGACGACGAAGCCCGGACCGAGCAGCCAGGACCCCGCGAAGAGCGAGGCGTTGGGCAGAAAGGCGGCGTTGACGAGGGAGTAGAGCGCGGCCTCCGACGGGCTGGTGTGCAGCCGGGCGGCCATCGTCGCGGCGTCGTCGAAGGACAGCGCGAGGGCGACGAGGAACAGCAGGCCGGAGACGGCGAGGAGGCTGGTCAGCACCTTGCCGGCGACCGCCGCTCCCGCGCGCAGGGTGGCCGGGGTGAAGGCGGCCCAGATCGCCGCGCGGCCCGAGCCGACCGCGATCGCGGGCGCGCCCACGAGGGCCGTCAACCCCACGGTCCAGGCCAGCACCCGCGGGACCGACGGGTCGGCGGTGGTGCCGGCGGCCAGCGTCGCGACCACCACGGCCACGACGGCGTACCCGGCGAAGAAGAGGACGACCGCGGTCGGGACGGTGAAGTCGCGCTCGCCGTCGGAGATCCGGTCGGCGTCGGGTCCGTGGCCGGAGACCGAGTCGCCGACGCGGTGGCCGAGCCGCCACATCGACCAGGCGGCGATCGCGGTGACGCCGAGCGGCACGATCGTGATCCGCGCGCCCATCACGGTGAAGCCGGAGCCGTGGCCCGCGAGCCAGGCGAGGGCGCCCATCCGCATCCCGTCGCGCGGGGCGCCGTGCACGCCGGCGTCGCTCACGAACCAGCCGACGACCCCGACGGCCAGCAGCACGACCAGGGGCCCGAGCGCCGCCAGCACCCCGCCGAGCGTCGCGATCAGCACCAGCGGACGCGGGCGCGGGGCCTCGGTCCGGGCGTGGTCGGGGCGGGCGAGGAGGGACGTCATGGCCGAGCCATCATGACTCGCGGCCCGCCTCGGATCGCGCTCCCACGCCGCCACCCCGTACCGTGGAGCGGGTCATGAGGAGCCCCGAGACCTTCGACGCCTACTACGTCGAGAACCGCACGCGACTCCTGCACGAGGCCTACGCGCTGACCGGTGACGCACCGGCCGCCCGCGCGGCCGTGCGGGACGCCTTCGTGGTCGCGTGGCACCACTGGCGCAAGGTGGGAGCCCTCGACGACCGCGACGGCTACGTCCGTCCGCTCGCCTTCCGCAGTGCCCGGCGGCGCCACACCGCGCGCATCTGGCACCGCGACAAGTCGCTCGACCCCGAGTGCCGCGCGACCCTCGACGCCCTCGCGAAGCTCACCCCGCGCCAGCGCGAGCTGCTGGTGCTCCACGGCCTCACCTCGCTGACGCTGACCTCGATCGGGCGCGAGGTCGGCCTCACCCGCGCCGACGCCGAGCGCGAGCTGCAGACCGCGACCGCGCAGTTCTCCCTGAACCGTGACCTGCCCACGACCGACATCCGCCGCCTGCTCGAGGACCTCGCCGCACCGCTGGAGGAGATCCGCTGGCCCCGCGCGACCGTCGTACGACGTGCGGGCGCGGCCCGGCGCCGCACCCACACCGTGATCGGCGCGGGGCTCGCCACCACGGCGCTCGTCGTGTCCGGGTCGCTGGTCGCGACGGGGTCGGGTGCCGAGCCCACCAGCCTCAGCGAGGAGAAGGCGACCGGCGCCATCACCGTCCACGACCCGGTAGAGCCGGCCGGCGCCGAGCTGATCAGCGAGGCCTCGCTCCTCGCCCCGACCCAGATGGCCCGCTTCGGCGCCGGGCTCGACTGGGAGGAGACCTCCACCACCGACAACCTCGGCGGCGACGGGCTGATCCTCCCGTGCCAGCGCGAGCGCTTCGCCGACCCGGCTGCCGTGTCCGCCCTGGCCCGCACGTGGGAGGGATCGGCGACCCGGACCGTGCAGGCGAAGGTCGGCAAGGGCGACAACCAACGCACCCGCAAGCGGCAGGTCACGACCGTGCAGACCACGGCCACGCAGATGGTCGAGCTCTCCCCGAACGTCACCGCCGCAGAGGCGGGCCTGGCCACCGCCTCGATGTGGGTCGCCGGCTGCATCGACCCCCGCACCCAGCTGCTCGCCACCCAGACCGTCGAGCGGATCGGTGACGAGGCGCGGGCGTTCCGGTTGCGCTCGTGGGGCCGCAACCCGACCAACATCACGGTCGGGATCGCCCGCACCGGCAACCTCCTCGTGACCAACGTCGTCAGCACCCGCGGCCGGCCGATCAGTGACCGGGCCGCGCTGTCCGGCCTCGCCGCAGCCGTCAACGGGCTGTGCGGCACCGACGCGGCCACCGCCTGCGCCGGTCGGGCCCGCTCCACCACGACCCGTCCCCTCGACATCGGCAACCCGCCCGGCGTCCTGGCCGTCGTCGACCTGCCGCCGGTCGCCGCGGTCCGCGGCCCGTGGGTCGGCCTCGACCCGGTCAGGGCACGCACCAACGACGCCAACACCCGCTGCGACCGGACGTCGTTCCAGGGCAAGGGCATCAAGAAGGCGCTCACCCGCACGTTCGTCTTCCCCGAGACCCCCGAGGCCACCCAGCTCGGTCTCACCCAGACCGTCGGCAGGATGAAGCAGCCCCGCGCCCGCGCCTTCGTCGAGCAGGTCCGCTCGCGCATCCGGGCGTGCGGCCAGGCCAACCTCGGCACCAGCGTCACGCCGCTCACCTCGTCGTCGTCCGAGGGTCGCGACCTCAGCGTCTGGGCCCTGACCTTCCAGCTCAACGACGACCAGTCCTACCCGTTCCTGATGGCCATCGCCCGCGAGGGCACGGCGGTCTCCCAGCTCGGCTTCGCCCCCGACCGCGACATGACGATGTCGCGCCCCGACTTCGTCTCCCTGGCCCGCCGCGTCCTCGACCGGCTCGACACGCTCGACGGCGGCTGACGACCGCGACGCAACCTTTTCGGCCCGGTCGTAGTCATAAGGGGCATGAGGCTCCGACCCGCGCTGACGGCGGCCGCCGTGGCCGGCACGCTGGTCGTGGCCGGCTGCGCGGTGCGCGCCGACGACGGCGGATCCACCGGGACCGACGCCGACGCCCCTTCCCCGGCGTCCGCCTCGTCCGGGACGGCGGGGACGCCCACGACGCCCGCGCCGCCCGCACCGGAGGTCACGATCGCCGACGACTTCCCGCTGTCCGCCGGGATGGGTGGGCCGGACGACCTGGTCGCGACCTCCCGCACCGGCACCGGGCTGCGCGACCTCGCCCTCTGCGGCACCACTCCCCTGCGCGGCCTCGACACCCGTGACCGGATGGTCGCCGACAACAGCGGAGGCGAGTCCGCCAGCACGCGCGAGCTGGTGCTGCTCGGGAGCCCCGACGAGGCGGCCGCGGTCGCCGAGGCGTTCGCCGAGCTCCCGCCCACGTGCGGCGGCGTCGAGGCCAGCGGCGGCACCGAGGTGACCACGGACGTGCGTACGTCGCCCTTCGGACCCGCGCCGGCCACCATGCTGGTGCAGACCTACGCCTTCGACGACCAGCCCGGACCCGGCGCGACCATCGTCCACGTGGTGCCCCTCGGTGCTGCGCTCCTCGTGTCGTCGACGTACGGCGGGTGGAGCACCGAGGAGCTCGCGGACGGCATCGCCTCGACGCGGGGCCCGCTCCTCGCGACCGTCGAGGCGATGGCGGCGTTCGAGGCGCCGGTGGAGGTCGGGTGACGGTGCAGACGTACGGTGTCGTGTTCGAGAAAACGGGGTGCTAGACCATGTCCATACCTTCCACGCTCGCCAGCTCGGCGTGCCCGACGCTGCCGTCGCCGCGCCGGGTCAGCGCGGTCGCACCGGTGCGCCTGCTCGGCGCCCACGTCGTGTGGCGGATGCTGTGGGACGCGCGACGTCCTGCGGTGCGTCCTGCGGTGCGTCCCGCCCGGCAGCCGGCAGACAGAACGGCCCCGCAGGTGGACCTGCGGGGCCGTCTGGAAGTGCTCTGAGTCAGAGACCCTGCAGGATCTCGCGCATCAGCTCAGCGGTCTCGGACGGCGTCTTGCCGACCTTGACCCCGGCGGCCTCGAGGGCCTCCTTCTTGGCCTGCGCGGTGCCCGAGGAGCCCGACACGATGGCGCCGGCGTGGCCCATGGTCTTGCCCTCCGGAGCGGTGAAGCCGGCGACGTAGCCGACGACCGGCTTCGTGACGTGCTCCTTGATGTAGGCCGCCGCACGCTCCTCGGCGTCGCCGCCGATCTCGCCGATCATCACGATCGCCTTGGTGTCGGGGTCGTTCTCGAAGGCCTCGAGCGCGTCGATGTGGGTGGTGCCGATGATCGGGTCACCGCCGATGCCGATCGCGGTGGTGAAGCCGAAGTCCTTCAGCTCGAACATCATCTGGTAGGTCAGCGTGCCCGACTTCGAGACCAGGCCGATGGGGCCCTTGCCCGCGATGGTGTGGGGCGTGATGCCGGCCAGCGACTCCTCGGGCGTGATGATGCCGGGGCAGTTCGGCCCGATCATCCGGGTGGACTTGCCCTCGAGGTACTGCACGACCTCGGCGGTGTCGAGGACCGGGACGCCCTCGGTGATCACCACGAGCAGCGGGATCTCGGCGTCGATGGCCTCGATCGCGGCGTCCTTCGTGAAGGCCGGCGGGACGAAGGCGACGGACACGTTGGCGCCGGTCTCCTTCATGGCCTCCTCGACGGTGCCGAAGACCGGGAGCTCCTTGCCGCCGAGCTCGACGGTGGTGCCGGCCTTGCGGGCGTTGACGCCGCCGACGATGTTGGCGCCGGACTCGACCATCAGGGTCGTGTGCTTGGCACCCATGCCGCCCGTCATGCCCTGGACGATGATCTTGGAGTCTGAGTTGAGGTAGATGCTCATCGGTTCTGTTTCTCTCTCTCAGGCCTGGTGGGCGAGCTCGGCGGCCTTGTCGGCCGCGCCGTCCATCGTGTCGACCTGGGTGACCAGCGGGTGGTTGAGCTCGTCGAGGATCGCGCGGCCCTTGTCGACGTTGTTGCCGTCGAGGCGGACGACGAGCGGCTTGGTGGCGCTGTCGCCGAGGATCTCGAGGGCACCCTTGATGCCGTTGGCCACCTCGTCGCACGCGGTGATGCCACCGAAGACGTTGACGAAGACGCTCTTGACCTGCTCGTCGTTGAGGATCACGTCGAGACCGTCGGCCATGACCTGCGCGTTGGCGCCGCCGCCGATGTCGAGGAAGTTGGCGGGCTTCACGCCGCCGTGCGCCTCACCGGCGTACGCGACGACGTCGAGGGTGCTCATCACGAGGCCCGCGCCGTTGCCGATGATGCCGACCTCGCCGTCGAGCTTGACGTAGTTGAGGCCCTTGTCCTTGGCCTTCGCCTCGAGCGGGTCGGCCTCCTCGCGGATCTCGAACTGCTCGTGCTCGGGGTGGCGGACCTCGGAGGCGTTGTCGTCGAGCGACACCTTGCCGTCGAGGGCCTCGAGCCTGTCGCCCTCGAGGCGGGCCAGCGGGTTCACCTCGACGAGGGTGGCGTCCTCCTGGACGTAGACCTGCCAGAGCTGCTGCACCATCTCGATGGCCTGGTCGCGCAGCTCGGCGGGGAACTTGGCCTCGTCGACGATCGCGGCGGCCTTCTCCGGCGTGACGCCCTCGAGGGCGTCGATGCGGATCTGGCGCACGGCCTCGGGGTTGGTCTTGGCGACCTCCTCGATCTCCACACCACCCTCGACTGAGGCGATGCACAGGTGCGAGCGGTTCGAGCGGTCGAGGAGGAAGGAGAAGTAGTACTCCTCCACCGGCGGGGTGGCCGGCGTGACCAGGACGCGGTTGACGCGCAGGCCCTTGATCTCCATGCCGATGATGTCGCGGGCGTAGGACTCGGCCTCGTCGGCGGTCTTCGCGATCTTCACGCCGCCGGCCTTGCCGCGGCCGCCGGCCTTGACCTGCGCCTTGATGACCGTGACGCCGCCCATCTCCTCGGCGGCCGCGCGGGCCGCCTCGGGGGTCTCGGCGATCACGCCGAGCGTCGTTGCGACTCCGTGCTTGGCGAAGAGCTCCTTCGCCTGAAATTCCATCAGGTCCACGAGGTGACCAGTCCTTTTCGTCTTGCGAACAGTGGCGGGGATTCCCTCTCGGCACCCTAGACCCGTCGAGCGACCGCGACGAGGCCGGGTGAGCGTGGTGGTGCTCACTCCGGGAACTACGTTGGTGACCATGTCGACCTCCGACTCGTCCGTGATGTGGTTCCGCCGCGACCTGCGCGTGCGCGACAACCCAGCCCTCCTCGCCGCGCTCGACGAGGGCACCGTGACGGCCCTCTTCGTCGTCGACCCGGCGATCTGGTCGAGGGCCGGCGCTGCCCGGCAGGCGTGGCTCGCGGCCAACGTGCTCGCGCTGGCCGAGAGGATCCCGCTCACCGTCCACCACGGCGATCCCCGGGACGTCGTGCCCCGCGTCGCCGACGGCCGCCGCGTCCACGTCTCCGCGGAGACCACGCCCTACGGCCGCCGTCGCGACGCCGCGATCGGTGACCGGGTGGAGCTGGTGGCCACCGGGTCGCCGTACGCCGTCGGGCCCGGCCTGGTGCGCAACGGCAGCGGCGACCCCTACCAGGTGTTCACCGCCTTCGCCCGCGCCTGGCGCGAGCACGGCTGGCCCGAGCCCGCGCACACCCCGCGCTCCCCCGCCATCGAGCAGGGCGACTCCCACGAGCGCGCGCTCGACATGCTCGAGAAGGCGGTCGCCGACGCGCCGGTCGACCTGCCCGCGGCCGGCGAGGATGCCGCCTGGCGGCGGTGGCGCTCCTTCCGCGACGACGGGCTGCGCGACTACCCCCGCGAGCGCGACCGGCCCGACCACGACGGCACCTCACGCCTCTCGCCGTACCTCCACCTCGGGGTGCTCCACCCGCGCTCGCTCCTGGCCGACATGGACACCTCGTCGACCTACGCCAACGAGATCGCGTGGCGCGAGTTCTACGCCGACGTGCTGTGGCACACGCCCGAGTCCGCGTGGGAGGACCTGAAGCCGGCGCTGGAGGGCATGGCGTACGACGACCCCGAGGACGCGATCGAGGCGTGGCGCACCGGCACCACCGGCTTCCCGATCGTCGACGCCGGGATGCGCCAGCTGCTCCACACGGGGTGGATGCACAACCGCGTCCGGATGATCACCGCGTCCTTCCTCACCAAGGACCTGCACGTGTGGTGGCCGGTCGGGGCGCGGCACTTCCTCGACCTGCTCCTCGACGGCGACGTCGCCTCCAACAACCACGGGTGGCAGTGGGTGGCCGGCACGGGCACCGACGCCTCTCCCTACTTCCGCGTGTTCAACCCCGTGACCCAGGGCCTGAAGTTCGACCCGCAGGGCGACTACGTACGTCGCTGGGTGCCCGAGCTCGACCACCTCCCGGGCAAGTCCGCGCACGAGCCGTGGAAGTCCGACGTGGGCTACGAGCAGGACTACCCGCTCCGGATCGTCGACCACGCCGACGAGCGTCGCGAGGCGCTCGACCGCTACCAGGCGGCTCGTGGCTGACCCCCGCGCCCGGGTCCCCAAGTCCGGATTCCGGACACCTCGCGGGTTGTGCACATCAATTTGATCGACAGTTGCACTTACCCGTGATCTTTCCGTTATGGTCGGTCGCGGTCTTGCCGACCGGACCCCCCTGACGACACGGCAGATTGGTAATCACCCCTATGGGCAACCACCGAGCGGAGCGCGCACCCAAGCGCCGCACCTCGGCCACGCCTGCACCCGTGAACGGGAAGCGGCGCGCAGAACTGCCCCGCCGCTCGTCCGGCCGCCTGCGTTCGCTTCCGTCCCTGCCGCTCGTCGCCGGTGTCGCGGTCCTCGCGATCTCCGCGGGCGGCGCCGTGACCGCCTCGGGAGCCGACGTCTCGGCCCTGGCCAGCGCCGGCTCCTCGGTCGACGCCACCGGCGCGATCGGCGCGAAGGCCGGCCAGGCGCTCGCCCGCCGCGGCACGGTCACCAGCCGCGACTACACCCGCGAGGCAGGCGAGGAGACCGACCCCGAGCTGGTCGCCCTCGCCGAGAAGCAGATGGCCGAGCGCACGGCCAAGCTCGACGAGATGCGCAAGGCCGCCGAGAAGCAGGCGGCGAAGATCAAGGAGAACAAGTGGGTTCTCCCCCTCGACAACTACCAGATCACCGCTGTCTTCGGGCAGTACGGCCTCTGGGCGAACTACCACACCGGTCTCGACTTCAACGGCAACACCGGTGACCCGATCCACTCCGTGGCCAACGGCACCGTGACCTTCACCGGCTACGACGGCGCCTACGGCAACAAGACCGTCGTCACGCTCGAGGACGGCACCGAGATCTGGTACTGCCACCAGACCACGATCTACGTCTCCGTCGGCGACCAGGTCACCGGCGGCGAGACCATCGGCACCGTCGGCGCCACCGGCAACGTCACGGGCTCGCACCTCCACGTCGAGGTCCGCCCCGGCGGCGGTGGCCCGGTCGACCCCTTCCCCGAGTTCGTCGCCCACGGCGTCGTTCCCTGATCGACGCCCTGCCACGCGCCGGGCGGTGCGTGAGCCACGTTCCGGGACCGCGGGACGTGGGTGGGACACCGACGCGTCGGCGTGTCCCCCGCGACGCGCGGCCGTTCGTCAGAGCTTCTCGACCGGGGCGTAGCGCAGCAGCAGCCGCTTGACGCCCTCGGACCCGAAGTCGATGGAGGCCACCGACTTGTCGGCGACCCCGTCGACGGCGACGACGGTGCCCATCCCGAAGGAGTCGTGCACGACCCGGTCCCCGGGCGACAGACTCGGGATCTCGCGGGCGGGCTTGGCCTTGGCCGCGGCGTCGGCACGGAGGGCGGCGGAGCTGAAGTTGCGGCGCCCCGCGTCGGTGGGGGTCCCGAGCCGGGTGGAGCCGGAGAGGTCGGGGCGGCCCCAGCGGGTCTGCTCGGCCGCCGTACGCCGCCAGTCGACGAGGTCGACCGGGAGCTCGTCGAGGAAGCGGCTGGCCGGGTTGTGGCTGGGCGCGCCCCAGGCCGAGCGCACCATCGCCCGGGAGATGTAGAGCCGCTTCTCGGCGCGGGTCAGGCCGACGTAGGCCAGCCGGCGCTCCTCCTCGAGCTCGGGCTGGTCACCCAGCGAGCGCTGGTGCGGGAAGACACCGTCCTCGAGTCCGGTGAGGAAGACGACGGGGAACTCCAGGCCCTTGGCGGTGTGGAGCGTCATCAGCGTGACCACGCCGGCGTCGTCGCCGTCGGGGGCGTCGGGGATCTGGTCGGCGTCGGCCACCAGGGCGACCCGCTCGAGGAAGTCGCCGAGCCCGACCGAGACCGTGCCGGCCTCGACCTCCGCGGGGTCGGCGCTGGGGCCGGGCTGCGGGTCCTCGGCGAACTCGCGCGCGACGGCGACGAGCTCGGCGAGGTTCTCCACCCGCGTGCCGTCCTGCGGGTCGTCGCTGGCCTCGAGCTCGGCGAGGTAGCCGGAGCGCTCGAGCACGGACTCCAGGATGACGTCGGGGCGCTCGTCGGCCTCGACCATCGACTGGAGCTCCTGGATGATCGCGACGAAGCCCTCGATGTTCTTCAGGCTCCGGGTCGCCAGGCCGGGCGCCTCGGCGGCGCGGGTCAGGGCCTCCCAGAAGGTGATCCGGTCGCGGTCGGCGAGTGCGGCGATGCAGGCCTCGGCCCGGTCGCCGATGCCGCGCTTGGGGGTGTTGAGCACCCGGCGCAGCGAGATCTCGTCGGCGGTGTTGACCAGCACCCGGAGGTAGGCCAGCGCGTCGCGGACCTCGCGGCGCTCGTAGAAGCGGACCCCGCCGACGACCTTGTAGGGCTGGCCGGTGCGGATGAACACCTCCTCGAAGACGCGCGACTGGGCGTTGGTGCGGTAGAACACCGCGACGTCGGACGGCTTCACGCCGGCGTCGTCGACGAGCCGGTCGATCTCCTCGCTGACGAAGCGCGCCTCGTCGTGCTCGTCGTCGGAGACGTAGCCGACGATGCGCTCGCCCTCGCCCGCGTCGGTCCACAGCCGCTTGGGCTTGCGGCCTCGGTTGTTGCCGATGACCGAGTTGGCGGCACTGAGGATGGTCTGCGTGGAGCGGTAGTTCTGCTCGAGCAGGATCGTCGTCGCGTCGGGGAAGTCCTGCTCGAAGTCGAGGATGTTGCGGATGTCGGCGCCGCGGAAGGCGTAGATCGACTGGTCGGCGTCACCGACGACCATCAGCTCGCTGGGCGGCACGTGCTCGCCCGCGACCTCGGTCCCGAGCTCCTCGAAGACCTGGCCGCAGAGCTGCTGGATCAGGCTGTACTGCGCGTGGTTGGTGTCCTGGTACTCGTCCACCAGCACGTGGCGGAACCGGCGCCGGTAGTTCTCCCGGACGTCGGGGAACGCCTGCAGCAGGTGGACCGTGGTCATGATGAGGTCGTCGAAGTCGAGCGCGTTGGCCTCGCGCAGCCGGCGCTGGTAGCTCGCGAACGCCTTGGCGTAGGCCTCCTCGAACGAGTTCCGCGCCTCCTTGGCGGCGTCCTCCGCGTCGCGCAGCTCGTTCTTCTGGTCGGAGACCCAGTTGAGCACCGCGTTGGGCTGGTAGCGCTTGGGATCGAGCTCGAGGTCGCGCAGCACGATCGTCATCAGCCGCTTGGAGTCGGCGGAGTCGTAGATCGAGAAGTTGGACTTGAAGCCGACCCGGTCGATCTCCTTGCGCAGGATCCGCACGCACGAGGAGTGGAAGGTCGAGACCCACATGATCCTGGCCCGGTTGCCGACCAGGTCCTGGACGCGCGCCTTCATCTCGGCGGCGGCCTTGTTGGTGAACGTGATCGCCAGGATCGAGCCCGGGTGCGCCTTGCGCTCGTTGATCAGCCACGCGATCCGCCGCGTGAGCACCCGGGTCTTGCCCGACCCCGCACCCGCGACCACGAGCAGCGGCGCGCCGGAGTGGACCACGGCGGCGCGCTGGGGCTCGTTGAGGCCGTCGAGGAGGGGGTTGTCGATCAGTGCATCTGTGGGGCTCATGTCGGCTCCAGCCTAGGCGGCGCGACCGACAACCGGGCGCCCCGGCACGGCCCTGTGGAGGCGTACGACGATCAGGCGTGCGCCGGCGACCAGAAGACCGCCACCGCGATGTTGAGCAGGGTGAGCCCGAGCAGGGCCAGGTAGAGCCCCCGGGGGATGCTCGGCTTGCGCATGTTGACCATCACCAGCACCAGGATCACGAGGCCGACGGCGAACTTCACGCCGATCTTGGCGTGGTTCACGTCGCCGTCGCCGGCCTCCAGCACCCCGACGAGCAGCAGGCCGGCGAGGAACGCCGTACCCGCCCCGTCGCGCATCAACGGGTTGACGGACCTGGTCTCCTCGCGCACCTGCACCAGGAGGCCGCCGAGCAGCGCGGCGAAGCCGAGGATGTGGACGAACAGCAGCACCAGGCGCAGGGTCTCCATGGCCGACACCCTAGGACGACGTCAGCGCTTGCGCGGCTTCCGTGGCGCCGGTCGCACGACGAGCACGGGGCACGGCGCGTAGTGCTGCACGCGCTGCGCCGTGCTGCCCACCAGGACGCCGTCGGTCAGGCCGCGACCGCCGGCTGCGACCACCACCAGCCCGGCGTCGTACTGCTTGGCGGCCTTGATGATCTCGTTGGCCGCCGACCCGCTGCGGATGCGCTTGTTGACCTTGGGTCCCCACCCGTCGTAGACGGCGGCGATCGCGTCGACCGCGCCCTGGGCGGCATCACGGAAGGAGCCGTCGATCCTGCCCTCCGACAGGTCGTCGGCGAAGGCGACCGATGCCAGCGGCCGGATCACCGCGACCACCGAGATCTCGGTGATCCTGGTCGGGTCGGCGAACGCCTTGAGCTGCTTGGCTGCGGCCAGGGACTGCTTCGAGCCGTCGGTCGCGACGATGACGTGCATCAGACCTCCTCGAGGTCGGGAGTGGTGGCTCCGGTGCCCTTGCTGCCGAAGAAGTACTCGGCCAGGAAGAGCACGAGGCCGACCCCCAGCAGTCCGGCACACCAGATGAGCGAGTGCGGGTCGTCGTAGACCGTGAAGCCGAGGATGGCGACGTTGCCGACGAAGCCGAGGACCAGCAGCGGCGTGCTGGCGTGGAAGACCTGGTCGTGCTCGTCGCGACCGCGCAGCCGGAGGCAGGCCACGATGACCAGCGCGTAGATCGCGAGCAGCAGCACCACCGTGACGGTGGCCAGGCGACCGACCAGGTCGATGCCGCCGCCGGCCTCGGTGACGAGCGTGCCGATGACGAGCAGCGAGCCGACGACGAGCCCGGAGAAGATCAGGCCGACCCACGGGCTGCGGCGGACCGGGTGGATCTTGGCGAAGACCGCTGGCACCACGTCCTGGCGGGCCATGCCGTAGAGGACGCGCGGCTGGGTGACGATCGTGACCAGCGTGGTGTTGGTGATCGCGACGAGCGCGATGATCGAGAAGAGCGTGGTCATCAGGTCGGTGGAGAAGGGCAGGATGCCCGCCTTGACCACCTCGAGGAGCGCCGCGTCGGACGTGGCCAGGGTCTCCGTCGGCACCGTCAGCGCGGCGGCCATCGAGACGAGCACGTAGACCAGTCCGGCCACGACCATGCCGCCGACCAGCGAGCGCGGGAACGACTTGTAGGGGTCGATGGTCTCCTCGGCGACGTTCGCGGTGTTCTCGAAGCCGGTCATGGCGAAGAAGGAGAACGAGATGCCCGCGAGCACGGCGAGTGCCGGGCTGCCGAAGTCGCCGCTGGTGTCGATGTGGGTCAGCACGCCGAAGTCGGCGTTGCCCTGGAAGACGTAGACGATGCCGATGACCAGCACGATCAGCAGCCCGGCCACCTCGACGAAGGTCATCAGCATGTTCATCACCACCGACTCGGTGATGCCGATGAAGTTGACCACGACGAGCAGCGCCACGAAGACGAGCGAGACCAGCAGCGCCGGCGGACCGGACCACAGCGTGTCGAAGTAGGAGGCGAAGCCGACGGCCAGCGAGCCCGAGGCCGCCATGCTCGCGGCCAGGAACGACACCGTGATCAGGAAGGTCAACGGACGGCTGCCGAACGCCTTGTTGACGTAGAGCGAGGCCCCGGCCGCCTGCGGGTACTTCGTCACCAGCTCGGCGTACGCCGCCCCGGTGATCGCCGCGACCGTGACGCCGAGCGCGAAGGCGATCCAGAAGGCCCCGCCGACGGCGGCGGCGACCAGTCCGATGAGGACGTAGATGCCGGACCCGAGCACGTCGCCCAGGGTGTAGAAGAAGAGCAGGCGACCGGTGATCGAGCGCTTGAGCTCGCTGTCGTCCTCGTCCAGTGGGGGCGCAGTGGCGGTGTCTGACATCCACCGACCCCATCGGTCCCGGCGGGCGTTGTCAACTGCACCCCACCCCGAAGGGCTCAGAGCAGGCGTCGGTCCGAGGCCCACTTGGTGAGCTCGTGGCGGCTCGAGAGCTGGAGCTTGCGCAGCACCGAGGACATGTGGGTCTCCACCGTCTTCACCGAGATGAAGAGCTCCTTCGCGACCTCCTTGTAGGCGTAGCCGCGGGCGATCAGCCGCATCACCTCGCGCTCGCGCTCGGTCAGCCGGTCGAGGTCCTCGTCGACGGCCGCGACGTCGATCGAGCCGGCGAAGGCGTCGAGCACGAAGCCGGCCAGGCGCGGCGAGAACACCGCGTCTCCCCCGGCGACGCGGGTGATCGCGTCGACGAGCTCGGGGCCGGTGATCGTCTTGGTGACGTAGCCGCGGGCGCCGCCGCGGATGGTGCCGATGACGTCCTCGGCGGCGTCGGAGACCGACAGCGCGAGGTAGAGCGTGTCGGACGACGGCTGGCGCCGCATCACCTCGACGCCACCTCCGCCGGGGAGGTGCACGTCGAGCAGCACGACCTGGGGCTGGAGGTCCGCGACCACCTTGATGGCGGCGTCGGCGTCGGCGGCCTCGCCGACGACCTCGACGACACCCGCGCCCGCCGCGGCCAGCTCGGCGCGCACGCCGGCGCGGAACATCGCGTGGTCGTCGACCAGGACGACGCGGACGGCCCCGTTCGGGCTGGGCTGGCTCATCGGTTCTCCTCGTCGGGTGCTGCGGTGCGGGGCATGTGGAGGCGGACCTCGGTGCCCTCGTCGGGGGCCGAGCGTACGTCGGCGCGACCGCCGTGGCGCGCCATCCGGTCGACGATGCTGTTGCGCACGCCCTGCCGGTCGGCCGCGACGGCGTCGACGTCGAAGCCGCTGCCCCGGTCGCGGACGAAGACGTCCACGGCGGCGTCGGAGATCTCGGCGAAGACGTCGGCGCGCCTGGTGCCGGCGTGCTTGGCGACGTTGACGACCGCCTCGCGCGCGGCGTGGACGACCGGTCGCAGCTCCTCGGTGAGCGGGCAGTCGCCGACGGTGACGACGTCGACCACGACGTCGTGGTCGGTCTCGAGGTCGGCGGCCATCTCCTTGAGGGCGCCCGCCAGCGTCGCCGCGTCGGTGGTGTCGGCCTCGAAGAGCCACTGCCGCAGGTCGCGCTCCTGCGAGCGGGCGAGCCGGGCGACCATCGTCGAGTCGTGGGAGTTCTTCTGGATCAGGGCGAGGGTCTGGAGCACCGAGTCGTGGAGGTGTGCGGCCATGTCGGCGCGCTCCTGGGTGCGCACGCGCTCGGCCCGCTCGGCGCCGAGGTCGTCGACCAGGCGCATCACCCACGGCCCGACCACGATCGCGAGCCCGGCGAGCCCGAGCAGCCCGGCGACCAGCACCGGGAGCGCGAAGGTCACCTGCCCGGCGACCACCGCGAAGACGATCAGGGCGGTGACGATCAGGCCGAGGCCGGCGGCGATGCGGGCGTACGCGGCCCAGCCGCCGTTGCCGAACACCGCACGGAACGGGTCGATCCGGCCGGAGGAGTCGATCCAGCGCTCACGCTGCGCCTCGTCGGCCTGGCGCCACAGCAGCGCGACCCCGGCGACGCCGAGGACGACCGGCCAGAACAGCGCGCCCTGGCCGAAGATCCCCTCGAAGCCGAGGACCACGCCGAAGAGCAGCGCCCCCAGTGCGATCGCGGGACCGGCGTCCCGCAGCCGCGACCGCCTGCCCGGACGCTTCCCGGTGCGGGTCGCGCTCTCGAGGCCGGGCGAGCTGACGTCGAAGCCCTGGCCGGCGGGCAGGAAGACCCACAGGCCGGCGTAGACCATCAGTCCGAAGCCCTGCAGCAGTGCGGTCGCGACGAAGAAGACGCGCACCCACAGGACCGGCACCGCCAGGTGGGCGGCCAGCCCGGACGCCACGCCGCCGACGACCGACGACGAGGTGTCGCGGTAGGCCCGCCGCGGTCCGACGGGGCGCGACCGCGGGGAGGTGGGGTGAGGGGGGTTGGCGTACGACATCGTGGCTCCATCGTCGCAGGCACGCGCGTGCGCGACCATGAGGACTGACCCCGAGCCGACCCTGAGTCCGACCCGGGACGGGGGCGGGTGAATCAGGGCTGTCCCCGATGGTGGGAACCGCCTGCAGCGCCGAGAGTGGGAGCATGGACACCGAGCAGCAGCCCGCACCGCCGCAGGAACAGGCGCAGGGCCCCCGGGTCACCCGGGACGAGATGAAGGACCTGGGCCGCCTGCGCCGCAGCGTCACCGACAGGCACATCGCCGGCGTCGCCGGCGGACTGGCCCGCCACCTCGACATCGACCCCATCATCGTGCGCGTCGCCCTGGTCGTCGCGGTCTTCTTCGGCGGCGCGGGCCTGCTGGCCTACGTCGGCGCCTGGGTCCTGGTGCCCGAGGAGGGCACGAACGACGAGCCGCTCGGCCTCGACCGCCGCAACCGCTCCCTCGCCCTCGCCGGGGTCGGCGTCCTCGCCGTGCTCTGCGCGGTGGGCGACTGGGCCGGCGCCTTCTGGTTCCCGTGGCCGCTGGCGATCGTCGCCGCGGTCGTCGTGTGGTTCCTCAACCACAAGCAGAAGGGCTCGACGTCACCCCAGGCTCCGAAGTCCGGCTACGGGTACGACCCGAGCTACGCACAGCCGGGCTACGCACAGCCTGGCTACACCCCGCAGACCGCGACCCAGACGGCCGCGACCCAGACGGCCGCGACCCAGACGGCGGCGCCGGACACCGGGACCGCCGAGAGCGTGACCGACGCGCCCGCCGGGTCGTACGACGTCCCGCCGGAGCCGGCGTACTCGCAGCCCTACGCCTGGGTGCCGCCGACGTCGTACGTCCGCGAGCGTCCCCGCAACCCGCGCAAGCGCGGACCGAGGCTCTTCCTCTTCACGATCGCGCTGATCGCCCTGGCCGAGGGTGTCCTCGGGGTCGTCGACCTGGCCGGCACGGACGTCGCCGACAGCGCCTACCCGGCGCTCGCGCTCGGCATCACCGCGCTGATGCTGCTGGTCGGCTCGTTCTGGGGCCGCGCCGGTGGCCTGATCGCGGTCGGCCTGGTGGCCGCGGTCGCCACGGCCGGGGCGACCGCCAGCGACAACTTCGACGCGGGCGACCGGAGCTACTCGCCCACGTCCGCCGGCGACGTGCGCGACAGCTACGACTTCGGCGCCGGGAAGTTCACCCTCGACCTCTCCGGGATCAGCGACGTCGACGGGCTGGACGGTCGCGACATCGCGATCGACGGCGTCGGCGGACAGGTCGAGGTCGTCGTCCCCGACGGGATGGACGTCGACGTGAAGACCTCCGTGGTCGGCGGCGACAGCCGGGTCTTCGACCAGCGCAGCGACGGGTTCGACGTCACCCAGGACGGGTTCCTCGACGGCGGCGACGGCGTCCCCGACATGTCCATCACCATCGACCTGGTCGGCGGCGAGATCATCGTCCGCGAAGCGGCCTGAGGAGCAGCGCCATGACTGACAACAGCTTCGACCACGACACCACCCACGACACCAGCCACGACACCACGTACGACACCGACGTGTACGGCTACGACGAGCCGATGGTCGGCCCCCTCGAGGCCCCCGAGACGTCGAGCGGCTTCCACCCGGTCAACATCGGCCAGCTCGTGATGGGCGTCGCCTTCGCCGGCATGGTGCTGGTGTGGGCGCTCGTCCAGGGCGACGTCGTCGAGACCGGCGAGCTGCGGTGGCTGCTCCCGATCCCGTGGCTCGCGGCCGGCGCCGCCGGTCTCGCAGCGACCGTGCTGCCCTCACGCAAGTGACGCAGCGGGCAGCGCGAACCACCTGAGGTCGTCGAAGTCGGCGCCCAGGTGGCCGGTGTCCGACCAGTCCGGAGGCGTGGCGGCGGCCATGATCTCGCGGCCCTCGTCGAGGTGCTCCCGGAGCACCGAGGCGGGGGCCGTCTGGGTGTGGCTGGGCCAGGTCATCGTGCCGTCGGCGGCGTAGGACACGTCGGCGAGGCGCAGCGGCGGCTCGACCGCACCGTCGCGGTGCCGCCAGAGGCCGGTGTCCGGCTCGAAGCGGTAGTCGCCGAGCAGCCGCCAGCCGTCGCGGGCGACGAGGCGGACGGCCCCCACGACGTAGCTGAAGACGTCCTCGTCGACGAAGTAGTTGAAGTTCACCCGCACCCAGCCCGGCTTGATGCCCTCGCACCCGCCGGCGATCTGCTGCTCGAACTGGTGGCTGGTGGCGAGGTCGATGTCGAGCAGCCGGTGCCCGTAGGGGCCGGCGCAGGAGCAGCCGCCGCGGGTCTGGATGCCGAAGAGGTCGTTGAGCAGCGCGACCACGAAGTTGTGGTGGAGGTAGGACCCGTCGGGCGCCTTGATCACGAACGAGACGATCGAGAGCCGCTGGGCCTCGAGGTTGCCGAGGATCTGGAGCGTCGGCTCCTCCTGCCACGCCGACACGGCCCGGCGCAGCATCTGCTCCTCGTGGGCCTGGATCGTCTCCACGCCGACGGCCTGCTTGAGCTGGAAGACCAGCCCGGCGCGGATCGACTCGACGATCGCGGGCGTGCCGCCCTCCTCGCGGTGGGCCCTGTCGTCGAGGTAGCGGTGCTCGGTCGGGTTGACGTACATGACCGTCCCGCCGCCGGGCACCACCGGCACCCGGTTGGCCATCAGCTCCTTGCGGACGACGAGCACGCCGGGCGTGCCGGGGCCGCCGATGAACTTGTGGGGGCTGATGAAGATCGCGTCCTTGCGCGAACGGCCGGGGCCGTACATCTCGATGTCGACGTAGGGCGCGCACGCGGCGAAGTCCCAGAAGCTCAGCGCACCGTGCTCGTGGAGCAGGTCGGCGACGCCCTCGGTGTCGGTGACGATGCCGGTCACGTTGGAGGCGGCGGAGAAGGAGCCGATCAGGAGCGGCCGGTCGGCATGGCGCTCGAGTTCCTCGCGCAGGTGGTCGAGCGAGACCAGGCCGTCGGCGTCCTCGTGGATGGTCACGACGTCGGCGATCGTCTCGCGCCAGCTGACCTCGTTGGAGTGGTGCTCGAACGGGCCGATGAACACGACCGGCCGTTGGTCGGCCGGGATCACCGCGCTCAGGTGGTAGGTGTCGTCGAGGCCGGCCGGGATCCGCAGGCCCAGGATGCCGATGAGCTTGTCGATGGCGGCCGTGCTGCCGGAGCCGCAGAAGACCACCACGGTCTCGTCGTCGCCGCCCACCGCGTCGCGGATGATCCGCCGCGCGTCCTCGCGCAGCCGCGTGGTCTGCAGGCCGGTGCCGCTCGCCTCGGTGTGCGTGTTGGCGTAGGCCGGCAGCACCTGCTCGCGGATGAAGTCCTCGATGAAGGTCAGGCTGCGACCCGAGGCGGTGTAGTCGGCGTACGTCACCCGCCGCGGGCCGTAGGGCCCCTGCATCACCTGGTCGTCGCCGATGACGGACGCGCGGATCCGGTCGACCAGTCCCTCTGCCACTGCCTCAGTCACGGGGCGAGCGTACGCCGGTGCAAGGCTGGGCCTTGCACCTCCCGCACCGCCGCGAGGGCTGCCTCCGGGTGGTCGGTGATGACGCCGTCGACGCCGGCGTCGAGCAGCGCACGCACCTCGGCGGACATGTCCCCGAGCGCATCGGGGGCCCCGCCGTGGCGGAGGTTGCTGGGCAGGAAGCGGTTCTCGCCGCGCACGGTCCACGCGTGGACGGTCAGGCCGCGTCCGTGGGCGTCGCGGACCAGGCTCGAGGGCCGCCCGATCGCGCCGGTCCGGTCGCGCGGCAGCACCATCGCCTTGTCGGGGCCGATGCCGTCGGCGTACTCGTCGATCGCGTCGAGCGCCTCCGGCGTCACCGGGTCGCGGTCCTCGAGGAGCTGGACGATCGGCAGCCGGGTCCGACCGGCCAGGCGGCGCAGGATCGCGGCCTCGAACGACATGAGGCTCACCCGCGCCCACGGGTGGTCGAGGCCGTGGCGGGCCAGGTCGCGCAGCAGCGGCTCGTCGAGCGGGAGCCCGATCCGGTCGTGGTGCGCGGCGTGCTTGAGCTCGAGCAGCACCCCGACGGCACGACCACGCCGGGCCGACTCGGCGCCGACCATCGCCAGCACCTCGGTCAGGCTGGGCACGCCCTCGGCACCGTCGTACGCCGTGTTGGCCGGACGGGTGCGCGGCATCCGCTCGCGGGCGGCGAGGGTCTTGAGCTCGGCCAGCGTGAGGTCCTGCACGAACCAGCCCCGCTCCGCGACGCCGTCGACCGTGATCGTGCGGCGCAGGTGGGCGAGCTCCGGACGACCGGCGACGTCGGTCGTGGTGCTGAGCTCGAGGTCGTGGCGGGCGACCAGCACCCCGTCCCGGGTGGAGACGAGGTCGAGCTCGATGTCGTCGACGCCCATCCGGATCGCGGTCCGGTAGGCGTCGAGCGTGTGCTCGGGACGGTGACCGCTGGCGCCGCGGTGCGCGACCACGGCGGGGGTGAGGACCAACGACGAGGTCCTCGTGTCCCCACCCGGAGCAGCCTCGCGGGTCAGCGTCATGCCACGAGCGTGCGCGCCCTCGCCGTCGGACCGGGGACCGGCGGGTGGCCTCATGGTGAATGACGCATGATGACCGCGTGACGCTCCCCTCCTTCCCGACCCTGGCCTCGCTCCCCGCGGCCGACCACCCGACGCTCCTCGCGCCTCCCGTCGCGGCCGCCCTCGCCGGGTGGGCGGGCGCCTCCGAGGTCGCCGTCGTCGAGATCGACCCCGACCTCGCCGACACCGCCGCGATGAGCGAGGCCTTCGACATCCCGTTGACGGCGAGCGGCAACTGCGTGGTCGTCTCCGGCGCCCGGGCGGGCGAGGAGCGGATCGCCGCCTGCGTGGTCCGCGCCGACACCCGCGCCGACGTCAACACCCTGGTGCGCAAGATGCTCGACGTGCGCAAGTGCTCCTTCCTGCCGATGGAGCGCGCGGTCGCCGAGACCGGGATGGAGCACGGCGGGATCACCCCGGTCGGCCTGCCCGAGGGCTGGCGCGTCTTGGTCCACGAGGCGCTGCTCGAGGAGCCGGTGGTCGTGCTCGGCAGCGGCGTACGACGCTCCAAGCTGCTCGTCCCCGGACGGATCCTGGCCGACCTGCCGGGCGCCGAGGTCGTTGCGGACCTCGGACGGTGACCACGCCCCGGTTGGTCCCGGTCCACGTCCCGCGCGAGCCCGAGGGGGTCGTGATCGTGCTGCACGGCGGCGCCAGCCGCGGTGAGCGGGCCATGGTCAGCCCCACCCAGCTGTCGGTGCTGCGGATGGTGCCCGTCGCGCGGCGCATCGCCCGTGCGGGCGGCAAGCGGCTGGCGGTCCACCGCCTGCTGAACACCCACCGCGGGTGGGACGCGCGCACCACCCCGGTGATGGACGTGGCCTGGGCGCTGGGACAGGTCGCGGAGCAGCACGGCAGTCTCCCGGTCGCGCTCGTCGGCCACTCCCTCGGTGGTCGGGCCGCCCTGCTGGGCGGGGTCGAGCCCGGCGTGCACAGCGTCGTGGCCCTCAACCCGTGGGTCCAGACCACCGACCGCGTGCGGCTCGGCGACACCCGCGTGCTGTTCGTGCACGGCACCGAGGACCGCATCGCGCGCCCGGACCGCGCGCTCCAGCTGGCCCGCCGGCTGTCGGAGTCGGGTCGGGTCGGCTACATCGCGGTCCCGGGCGGCAAGCACGCCATGCTGCGCCACGGCCGGACGTTCGAGCGCCTCGCCGCCGAGTTCGTCACGGCCACCCTGCTCGACGTGCCGGCCCGCTCGCGGGCCGTGCGCGAGGTGCTGGACGGGGCGTCCTGGGCGGAGGCCTGACCCCGGAAAAGGATTCGTCGCGCCCGGTGCCCCGTACCTAACATCGTGCGGTGCGCACCCTCCCCGTCCCCGATCCCGGAGTGGCGGACCATCGCACACCGAACCACTTCCTCTGGTGGCTGGCCCGGCACCAGTGGCAGACGCTGCTCGGCGGCATGTTCTTCGGGATCCTGTGGGGCGCCTCGCAGGCGGTGATGCCTGCCGTCCTCGGCCGCGCGATCGACCTCGGCGTCGCCGCGAAGGACACCTCCCAGCTCGTCTACTGGACCGGCGTGATGCTCGCCATCGGCCTCGTCCAGGCGGTCAGCGGGATCATGCGGCACCGGTTCGCGGTCACCAACTGGCTCACCGCGGCCTACCGCACGGTCCAGCTGATCACCCGCCAGACCGTGCGCCTCGGCGGCACGCTCCCGCGCCGGGTGTCGACCGGGGAGGTCGTCGCGATCGGCACGAGCGACCTGTCCCACCTCGGCGCCCTGATGGACACCAGCGCCCGCTTCGTCGGCTCGGTCGTGTCGTTCTTCCTGGTCGGCTTCCTGCTCCTGCGCACGTCGGTCACGCTGGGGCTCGTCGTGCTGATCGGGGTGCCGCTCCTGATGGTCGCCGTCGGGCCGCTGCTCAAGCCGCTCCAGGCCCGCAGCGCGCACCAGCGCCACCTGACCGGCGCCCTCGCCAACACCGCCAGCGACATCGTCGGCGGGCTGCGCGTGCTGCGCGGGATCGGCGGCGAGCAGGTCTTCCTGGACCGGTACCGCCGCGAGTCGCAGGGCGCCCGCAACGCCGGTGTCCAGGTCGCCCGGGTGCAGTCGGTGCTCGACGCGCTCCAGGTGCTGCTGCCGGGCGTCTTCGTCGTCGTCGTGGTGTGGCTCGGCGCCCGCACGGCCGTCTCCGGCCAGATCACCGCGGGCGAGCTGGTCGCCTTCTACGGCTACGCCGCCTTCCTGATGCTGCCGCTGCGCACCGCCACCGAGTTCGCCAACCGGTTCATCCGCGCCCACGTCGCCGCCAGACGGGTCTGCAACGTCCTGGCCGTCGAGCCCGACGTCACCGACCCCGCCCACCCGCAGCCCTCCCCCGCGCCGGGCAGCGTGCTGGCCGATGCCCGCTCGGGCCTGGTGGTCCGGCCGGGCACGATGCTCGCCCTGGTGAGCGACCAGCCGGACGACTCCGCCGCGCTCGCCGACCGCCTCGGCCTCTGCGCCGCCCCGGTCGACGACGAGGTGACGCTGGGCGGCGTACCCCTCACGGCGCTGCCGCACGAGGAGGTACGCCGCCGGATCGTCGTGTCCGACACCAGCAGCGCGCTCTTCAGCGGGCGGCTCGGTGCGGGGATCGACGTCCACGGGACGGGCGGGGTCGACGCGGCCATGCACACCGCGTCGGCCGAGGACGTCCTCGACGGCCTGACCGACGGCCTCGACACCGTGGTCGCCGAGCGCGGTCGGTCGTTCTCCGGCGGGCAGCGGCAGCGGCTGGTGCTCGCGCGGGCGCTGACCAGCGACCCGGAGGTGCTGGTGCTCGTCGAGCCGACGTCGGCGGTCGACGCCCACACCGAGGCGCGGATCGCCTCACGGCTCCGGTCGCACCGTGCCGGCCGGACCACCGTCGTGACCACCGTCAGCCCGCTCCTGCTCGACCAGGTCGACGAGGTCGCCCTGCTCGTGGGCGGTCGTGTCGTCGCGACCGGGACCCACCCGGACCTGCTCGACACGAACCCCGCCTACCGCGCGATCGTGACGCGCGACGTCACGACCGACATCGGGGAGGCCGCCTCGTGAGCACCCGGTTGCCGGTCGCCGGCCCCGCCGACGTACGCCGCTACGCCCGCGACCTCGCTCGTCGCCACCCCCGGATGCTGTGGTCCGCGCTCGGCCTCCACGTGCTCGCCGCGACGGCCGGCCTGGCCGCGCCCCGGCTCCTCGGCGGGCTGGTGCAGGCCGTCGAGGACGGCACGACGGTCGGCCACGTCGACCGGATCGCGCTGCTGCTCGGCGGCTTCCTCGTGCTGCAGACCGTGCTCACCCGTTATGCCCGCTATCTCTCGCAGGTGCTCGGCGAGCAGGTCCTGGCCGAGCTGCGCGAGGACTTCGTCGACAACGCGCTCGCCCTGCCCGTCGGCACGGTCGAGTCGGCCGGCTCGGGCGACCTGCTGACCCGCACCAGCCGCGACGTCGACCAGCTCGGCTGGTCGGTGCGGTGGGCGCTGCCCGAGTGGACCATCGCCGTCGTGACCGCGGTGCTGACCTTCGCGGCCGCGATCTCGGTGGGCTGGTGGGTGCTCCTCCCCTGCCTGCTCGCCCTGCCGCCGCTCGTCACCGGGCTGCGGTGGTACCTCCGCCGGGCGCGTCCGGGCTACGAGCGGGAGTCGGCGTCGTACAGCCAGATCACCACGACCCTCGCCGAGACGGTCGAGGGCGCCCGGACGGTCGAGGCGCTGGGCCTGGGCCGGGAGCGCGTCGCGGCGGCCGACGCGGACTGTGCGGAGTCCTACGACGCCGAGCGCTACACGCTTCGGCTGCGCACCGTGTTCTTCCCGTCGATGGAGATCGCCTACCTGCTGCCCGTGGTCGGGACGCTGCTCTTCGGCGGCTGGCTCTACACCCGCGGCGAGGTGTCGCTGGCCGAGGTGACGGCGGCGACGCTCTACGTCCAGATGCTCATCGACCCCGTCGACCGGCTGGTGTCGATCCTCGACGAGCTGCAGGTCGGCGCGGCCTCGCTCGCCCGGCTGCTCGGCGTCGGCCAGGTCCCCGACGACCGCGAGGTCAGCGGCGCGGTGCCGGTCGACGAGAAGCTCGACGCCGAGGACGTGCGCTTCTCGTACATCGAGGGCCGCGACGTGCTGCACGGCGTCGACCTCGACGTGGGCGTCGGCGAGCGGATCGCGATGGTCGGCCCGTCCGGTGCGGGCAAGTCGACGCTCGGCCGGCTGCTCGCCGGCATCCACCCGCCGCGGACCGGCCGGGTCACCGTCGGCGACGTCGGGCTCGTCGAGCTGCCCCTCGACGACCTGCGCGGACACGTGGCGCTGGTGACCCAGGAGCACCACGTCTTCGTCGGCACCCTCTGGGAGAACGTCGTGCTGGCCCGCCCCGGATCCTCGCTCGTCGACATCCGCGCCGCGCTCGAGGCGGTGGACGCGCTGGAGTGGGTGGACGCGCTGCCCGACGGGCTCGACACCGTTGTCGGCTCGGGCGGCCGCGCCCTCACCCCCGCCCAGGCCCAGCAGGTCGCGCTCGCCCGCCTGGTGCTCGCCGACCCGCACACGCTCGTCCTCGACGAGGCGACCTCCCTCATCGACCCCCGCGCCGCACGCCACCTCGAGCGGTCGCTCGCGGCCGTGCTCGAGGGACGTACCGTCATCGCCATCGCGCACCGCCTCTTCTCCGCCCACGACGCCGACCGCGTCGCCGTGGTCGAGGACGGCGTGATCTCCGAGTTCGGCTCCCACGACGAGCTGGTCGCGGCCGGCGGCTCCTACGCCGCGCTCTGGGAGTCCTGGCACGGCTCCACCCAGGCCTGAGCCACGACGGGCGGCCTGCGCCGCTGACGGCGTACACGTGTCAGATCCGTCCCCCTTGCCATCGTGACAGTAAAACTGTCACAGTTGCGGCATGCGCCTCGCCACCTCCCTGATGTACGACGGCAACCCCCGCACCGCGGCCGACCAGGTGGTCGCCCTGGAGAAGGCCGGCCTCGACAGCGTGTGGGTCGCGGAGGCCTACGGCTTCGACTCACCGACGCTGATGGGCTACCTCGCGGCCAGGACCGAGACGGTGAAGATCGGCTCGGCGATCCTCAACATCTACTCCCGCACCCCGGGCGCGCTGCTGCAGACCGCCGCCGGCCTCGACAACGTCAGCGGGGGCCGCGCGATCCTCGGCCTCGGCGTGAGCGGTCCGCAGGTGATCGAGGGCTTCCATGGCGTGCCCTACAGCAAGCCGATGGCCCGCACCGCCGAGGTCGTCGACCTGGTCCGTCGTGGACTCAAGCGGGAGCCGCTGACCTCGGACGGCGTCTTCCACCTGCCGCTCACCAAGGAGCACGGCGCCGTCACCGGGCTCGGCAAGCCGCTCAAGATCCTCACCAAGGTCGAGCGCGACACGATCCCGATCTGGATCGCCTCCCTGGGCCCGAACAACGTCGAGCAGACCGCCGAGATCGCCGACGGGTGGATCCCCCACCTCTTCCACCCCGAGAAGGCGCACCTCGTCTGGGGCGACGCGCTCGCGGCCGGCAACGCCAAGCGGCTGCCCGGCCTCGACCCGCTGCAGGTGATGGCGGGCGGCATGGTCGCGATCGGCGAGGGCCCGGAGACCAAGGCGCTGCTCGACTTCGCGCGCCCGCTCTTCGCCCTCTACGTCGGCGGCATGGGCGCGAAGGGCAAGAACTTCTACAACGACGTCGCGCGCGCCTACGGCTACGAGAAGGAGGCCGAGGAGATCCAGGACCTCTACCTCTCGGGCAAGAAGAAGGAGGCCGAGGCGCTCGTCCCCGCCGAGTGGCTCGAGGCGGCCAACCTCGTCGGCCCCGCGTCCTACGTCAAGGAGCGGATCGCCGCCTTCGAGGAGGCAGGGGTCACCGATCTCACCGTCGTCCCCGCCACCGAGGACCCGGCCGCGACCGTGGCCCAGCTCAAGGAATGGGTGTCCTGAGCGTGTGCGCCCGCCGGCCGGGAGTCCTCACCACGGACGGTCGAGCAGCCCCGCGGTCCCGCGCTGCTGCTCCCCGAGCACCGCGTCGAGGACGAGGAGCGAGCCGGTGAGCGCCGGGGTCGTCCACTGCAGCCACGCCACCTTGCGTCGAGCCTCGTCGGCTGCCCGGGCATCGCGCGGATGACCGTCCTCTCCCGACGCGTCGCCGAGCCGGGTGCCGTAGACGTAGGCCGCGGCGCTCGACGCGACGGCTGCCGCGGTGAGCGCCGTCTTGAGGCCGACCGCAACGGTGGTCGGCGGGTGCGCCACGACCCGCCTGCGGTTGTCGGCGACGATCGCCAGCCCGCTCACCAGGTGCAGCGCGACGGCCGCTCCCTGGACCGGACCCCACCGCTCCCAGCCCGTCCCCGAGACCTCCACGCGCTCACGCTCGGTGTCGGGCTCCCGCGAGGCCGGGTTGAGCCCGACCGCCCCCATCAGCGAGCCTCCGAACCAGGCTGCGTTGGTCACCAGGTGGGTCGCGCGGACGGTCGTGCTCACGATGCTCATCTCGCCAACGTAGGCGCGCCCACCCGGGCGCGGCTCACCCCACCGGGGCCTGCCGACGCCCCGGCCGATCGGAGGTCCCATGCCTGAGCGCCCCAGCATCCTCGAGCAGGAGCACGAGGACTTCCGCGCCGTCGCGCGGTCCTTCCTCGACAAGGAGGTCGTGCCCCACCACGCCTCGTGGGAGGAGGCCGGCATCGTCGACCGTGAGGTCTGGCGCAGGGCGGGCGAGCGCGGGCTGCTGTGCTTCGACGTCGACGAGGCCTACGGCGGGCCGGGCATCAAGGACTTCCGCTACAACATGGTGCTCGCCGAGGAGGCGGCCCGAGCAGGTGCGAGCGGGCCGGGCTTCGCCGTGCACACCGACATCATCGTCCCCTACCTCTCCTCCCTCGGCACCGAGGAGCAGAAGCAGCGCTGGCTGCCCGGCTGCGTGTCCGGCGACATCGTCACCGCGATCGCGATGACCGAGCCGGGGGCCGGCTCGGACCTCCAGGGGATCCGGACGACCGCGGTCGACGCCGGCGACCACTACGTCCTCAACGGGTCGAAGACCTTCATCTCCAACGGCATCCTGTCCGACCTCGTCGTCGTGGTCTGCCGCACCGACCCCGACGCCGGCCACCAGGGCATCTCGCTGCTCGTCGTCGAGCGCGGCATGGAGGGCTTCGAGCGCGGCCGCAACCTCGCCAAGATGGGCCTGCACGCGCAGGACACCGCCGAGCTCAGCTTCACCGACGTACGGGTACCGAAGGCCAACCTCCTCGGCGCCGAGGGCTCCGGCTTCATCTCGCTGATGGAGAACCTGCCGCAGGAGCGGATCTCCATCGGGTGCATCGCGGTCGCCGCGATCGAGCACGTCCTCGACCTGTGCCTGGCCTACGCCAAGGAGCGCGAGGCCTTCGGACGGCCCATCGGGAAGTTCCAGCACAATCGCTTCGTGCTCGCGGAGATGGCCACCGAGGCACACATCGCGCGCGTCTTCATCAACGACTGCGTGCTGCGGCTCAACGCGGGCGAGGCCGACACCGCGCTCGCCGCGATGGCGAAGTGGTGGACCACCGAGCTCCAGAAGCGGGTCGTCGACGCGGGCGTGCAGCTCCACGGCGGCTACGGCTACATGGACGAGTACCCGATCTCCAAGGCCTACACCGACTCGCGGATCCAGACGATCTACGGCGGCACGACCGAGATCCAGAAGGAGATCATCGGGCGCATGCTCGGGCTGTGAGGCGCGCCAGGGTGGTACTCCCGTTCCCATGACAACGGGTCCGCTGGTCCCGCGTCGCGGACCGGCGCACGGTGGAGGCATGACCCACCACAGCACCACCTCCCTCCTGGGCGACAAGCCCGTCCACCGCATCGGCTTCGGGGCCATGCAGCTCGCGGGCCCCGGCGTCTTCGGACCGCCGGCCGACCCCGACGGTGCGCGCGCCGTGCTGCGCCGCGCGATCGAGCTCGGCGTCGACCACATCGACACCGCGCAGTTCTACGGGCCCGACGTCGTCAACGACCTGATCCGCGAGGCGCTCCACCCCTACCCCGAGGACCTCCGGCTCGTCACCAAGGTCGGCGCCACCCGCGACGACCAGGGCGCGTGGGTGCCCGGCGCCGAGCCCGCCGACCTCAAGCACCAGGTCGAGCAGAACCTCCGCTCCCTCGGCGTCGAGCGGATGGACCTGGTCAACCTGCGTCGCTTCGAGCGCGACGACCCGGACCGCGTCGAGCCCGCGCTCGAGGACCAGCTCGGTGCGCTCGCAGACCTGCGCGACGAGGGCAAGATCGACCTGATCGGCGTCTCCAGCGTCACCGCGGAGACCGTACGACGCGCACACGAGCTCGTCGGTCTGGGCGAGGTGCAGAACGCGTTCAGCATCCTCGACCGGACCGATGAGGACGTGCTCGAGGTGTGCCGCGAGCGCTCGATCGCCTACGTGCCCTACTTCCCGCTGGGTTCCGCCTTCACCGGCGGCCCAGCGGCCCTCGCGGCCGACGAGCACGTCTCGAGCGTCGCTGCCAGGCACGGCGTCACCGCCAGCCAGGTCGCGCTGGCGTGGCTGCTCGCGCAGTACGACCGGGTGCTGCTGATCCCCGGCACCAGCTCGGTCGCGCACCTCGAGGAGAACATGGCCGTCCTCGACATCGTCCTCGACGAGGACGACCTGGCCCGGCTCGACCAGGTGCAGCCCCGGCCCGTCGGCCACTGACTCAGGCCGGGGTGAGCTCCTCACCCATCTCCTGGAGCCCGACGACGACGGCCAGCGCGAGCGCCTCGGCGTCGGGCGAGCCGGGCTCGGCGGTGAAGACCACGATCTGCAGCTCGCCGTCGTTGACCGTCAACTTGTCGCAGTCGAGGGTCATCCACCCGACGACCGGGTGGTGGAGCGTCTTGCGCTGCGCGCCCCGCGGCCTGGCCGGGGTGGTCTCCCAGAGCTCGGCGAAGCGCGGGCTCTCCCGGCGCAGGTCGGCCACGAGGGCCCCGAGGTCGGGGTCGTCGGGCAGGCGCAGCAGCGCCGCCCGCAGGTCGGCGACGACGTCGCGCCCGACCATCGAGCGGGTCTGCGGCTCGAAGCGACCCATCCCGGGCAGGTCCATGAAGGTGCGCCACGCGCGATTCTGGCCGCGCTCGGACTCACCCGTCAGGTCGCCGAACAGGGCGGCGGCCGCGCGGTTCTGCATGATCGTCTGCCACGAGGCGTCGATCACGCTGACCGGGGTGTCGCCCAGACGGTCGACGAGCCGCATCACGCTCGGCGGCACGTGCCGCTCCATGCGCGACGGCGAGGGCGGCAGGTGCCCGGCGAGCCGGTAGAGCACGTCGCGCTCGCCCGCGTCGAGGCGCAGCGCCCGGGCGAGCGACTGCACGACCTGCACGGACGGGTGTCGCGCGCGCCCCTGCTCGAGGCGCACCAGGTAGTCGGCCGAGACGCCGGCGAGCTGGGCGACCTCCTCGCGCCGCAGCCCGGGTGCTCGCCGCCGCTTCTGCGTGGGCAGTCCGACCGAGGCGGGCGTGGTGCGGTCGCGCCACAGCTTCAGCTGCGAGCCGAGCCCGTTGAGGTCCACGCTCCGAGTGTCGCAGCCCGGGCCCAGCGTCGTACGGCACCAGGGTGGGCCTGCTGTTCCCACCCTCGGCCCATTCCTCGTCGGGCCAGGCTCAGCCGACCACCGGCAGCGCGTCGGGCCCGACCTCGACGCTGGACAGGAAGGTCAGCGCGGCGTCGCGCGTCCAGCCGAGCTCGGCGGGGAACTGGATGCGCACGGTCGTGCCGGGCTCCCCGGGCCGGGTCGCCACCGAGATGGTGGTGTAGCCGTCGCCGTTGTCGCGCACCACGAGGTCGCGTCCCTCCCGCGTCACGTGCTCGCCACCGCCGAGCGGCAGGTCGTCGAGCATGATCACCAGCTTGCCCACGAACGATCCGGCGTCGGTGTCCGGGTCGCCGATGCGACCGATGGTGACGGCGAGCGGGTCGTTGTTCTGCACCTCCCAGCCCTGCGGCGTGGTGCCGAAGGTGTAGGGCCCCGCGGTGAGCGCCTGGTTCACCAGCCGCACCTCCTGCACGACCACGGGCTCCTCGGAGGCGGACGTCTCGGGCGAGGGCGTGGGCGAGGCCGGGTCCGGCGACTCGACGGGGACCGACGGCGCAGGAGGCGAGGGCGAGGTCGTCGGGGCCGGGTCCTGCGCGCCCGTCATGATGGCGACGGTCCCGATCGACAGCACGGCCGCGGCCGCCAGGCCACTCGCGCCCAGCGAGTAGGCCCGGCGACGGCGGTGCCGCAGCGCCGTACGGGCGCGGGCCAGGTCGTGCGGCACCTCGGGTGCACCGCCGGCGTCGGGCCCGGCCACGTCGTCGAGGAGGTCGTGGAGACCCCGGTCGTCGATCCGGTTCGGCTCGTGGGGCTGGTCGATGTCGTTCACGTGGACTCCTCGGGGACGGGGTGGATGCTGGGGCCGAGCCTGCTGCGCAGGTGCTCCAGGGCGCGGGCGTTCTGCGACTTGACCGTGCCCGTGCTGCAGCCCAGGACGCGGGCGGTCTCGGCGACGTCCAGGTCGAGCCAGTGGCGCAGCACCACCACGGCCCTCTGCCGCGGGCCCAGGTCGGCGAGTGCTGCGACCACGAGCTGGCGCAGGTCGGGATCGGCAGCAGCCGGGTCGGGGCCGTCGAGCCCCTCGGCCGGCCGGCTCGTGGTGAGCTCGCGCCGGCGGTGAGCGCGACGCGACTCGTCGACGAACGCGTGGGTGAGGCTGGTGCGCGCGTAGCCGAGCCGGTTGTCGGCACGACGGACGTGGCGCCACCCGACGTAGAGCCGCGTGAGGGTGGTCTGCAGGACGTCCTCGGCCCGGGCGTCGTCACCGGCCGCCAGCAGGCGGGCGATGCGGAGCAACGCCCCTCGGTGCTCGGCCACGAACGCCGAGAACTCGGCGTCGCGCTCGGCGTCCTTCAGCACGTGTCCCCCTGGTGGTCGGCCCCGGTCGGGCGGGGACCCGGCGCGGGCCCCCTGTCACCCACCATGACGGGCGCGGGCGTCCCGGGGGTTGCACGGCCCGGCCGGCACGCGGAGTTTCCGTGCGCTGGCTACCGTCGGGGCATGGACCTCTTCGAGATGGACGAGACCCGCACGATGAGCCGCGAGGAGGCCGCAGCCCGGCTGCGCGCCCTCGCCGACTCGCTGGCCAAGCACAACTCGGTGGAGTTCGCCCGGGACGGCGGACGGATCACGGTGGCCGTCCCCGAGCAGGTGAACCTCAAGGTCGAGGTCGAGCTCGGTGACGACAACGAGGTCGAGATCGAGCTGACCTGGTAGGTCACCCCTCGAGGACCTCGCGCAGCTTCGCCGCGAACTCCTCCGGCTTGCCCGTCTGGCCGTACTCCCCGCCGAGGAAGCCGTTGTGGCCGCCGGGGAAGACGACCGCGTCGACGCCGAGCTCGCGCGCGACGGCGTGTGCCGCGCGGCCGGCGATCTCGCCGTCCTCGGGTCCGCCGGACTCCTCGCCGACACCGAGGACGACCGTGGTCGGGGCGGCCCGGATCGCGTCGAGGTCGGGGACGCGGGTGCAGCCCTCGCCCCGCATGTTGGCCATGAGGCCGTCGTTGCGGGCGCCGTCGTCTGCGCCCGGCAGGCCGTAGATCCCGGGGTCCGGGATCGGCTCCTCGCCCGTCCACGGGCCGCGGTGCATCACCAGGGTGATGAACAGCGCCATCCCGGGGCCGATGCCGGAGGAGTCGTAGAGCGCGACCATCTCGTCGCACGACCTGCCGATGGCGTCGCCGTCCGGCAGCAGTGCGGCCATCGGCGGCTCGTGCGCCACCAGCAGGCGTACGTCGTCGGGGTGCGCGGCGACGAGGAAGAGCGCGTTGACCGAGGCACCCGACGACGAGAAGAGGTCGACCGCACCGCCGAGCGCCCCGATGACGGCGTGGAGGTCCTCGGCGTGCTGCTCGGGCGTGACGGCGGCGGTGTCGTCCTCGCGCGTGCTCCGACCGACGTTGCGCGGGTCGGTGAGCACGAGGACCCGGCCGGTGCCGGCGAGCCCCGCGGCGAGGCTGGCGAAGCCGGAGCTGTCCATCGGCGAGCCGGCGAGCAGCAGGGGCAGGTCGTCGGTGGACGCCGGGTCGCCGATGACCTCGTAGTGGAGGGTGGCGCCGGGGACGTCGATCGTGTGGCTGGTCATGCAGCCATGATCGATCCGGTCGCCGAACGTCCGCAACCGTCCCTAGGTTGGTCCCATGACCGAGACAGGGCACGAATTCAGGGAGCAGGACCTCTCCGGCTCGACCTTCGAGCGCGTCGACCTGAGCCGCTCGACCTACCGCGAGGTGCGCCTGACCGGCGCCGACGTCCGCGACGCCGACCTCAGCGACCTGCGGGTCCGCGCGGCCTGGCTCAACGGCGTCCGGATGACCGGCGTCGAGGTGCCCGACATGGAGATCTACGGCGAGATCGTCCGGCTGGTCGTCAACGGCGTCGACGTCGCGCCGCTCGTCGAGGCCGAGCTGAACCGGCGGATGCCCGAGCGCACGCTGATGTCGCCGACCGACGTCGCCGGCTTCCGGCTCGCCTTCGAGACCCTCGACCGGCTCTGGGCCGGAACGGTCGAGAAGGCCCGCGCCCTTCCAGCCGCCAGCCTCCACGAGCAGGTCGACGAGGAGTGGTCGTTCGTCGAGACGCTGCGCCACCTCGGCTTCGCGCACGCGTGCTGGGTCGGTGGGATCGTGCTCGCCGACCCCTCGCCCTGGCACCCGCTCGACCTGCCCTGGGACGAGGCGCCCGCAGTCGACGGCGTGCCGTGGGACCGCGAGGTGCGCCCCTCGCTCGACGAGGTCCTCGACGTTCGCGCGCAGCGCCGGGCCACGGTGCAGGCAGTGCTGGACGACCTCACCGACGCCGGGCTGTCGCGCGAGGTCGCCTCGGCGACGCCCTTCATGACCGAGGCCTCGGGGCTCGACGTCGCGCAGTGCCTGAAGGTCGTGCTCAACGAGGAGTGGGAGCACCGGCTCTACGCCGAGCGCGACCTCGCCCGGCTCTAGCCGGGATCGACCTCGAGCACCCGTCCGGAGCACGCGACGCTGAGGCGGGCGACCTCGCTGAACCGGTTGTGGGCGCTGATCTGGTAGCACTCCGCCTTCGGTGCGTACTCGTCGGGCCGGACCGTCAGGTAGAACTGGTCCGGCTCCTCGATGAGCGCACCCGCCTGGTCGACGAGGTCCGGGATCGCCTCCGGCTTGATGCGCGACAGGTCGAACCGGACGGGGTCGATCTCGGTGCCGGTCAGCTCGCCCTCCTCGAACCCGGCGTCACGCCAGGTCCACTGCACGGAGCGGTCGCTCGCCGCGTCGACGGGCACGGTCACGCCTCCGTAGCTCTCGTTGCCGACGTTCATCCCGAAGACCACGGTGTCGCCCGACCTCGCCTCGAGGGCGTCGACGAACGTGCGGAAGCCCTGGGCGGAGAGGAGGTCCACCGGGGCCGCCGTGCCGTCGACGTCGACGTCGCCCGACGACCCGCGCAGCAGCCACGGCAGGACGACGAGCACCGCCACCGCGGCGACGGCGACGACCACCACGCCGACGCCGAACCTGCGGGCGAACCCGGCGAGGCCCGCGGCCGTCGCCACCTGGGTCCCGGTGGGGGCAGGCGCGCCCCGCACCTCCGCGAGGCGCGTGAGGCTCGCCCGGACGCGCTTCCTGCCGGGCTCCTGGAGGTCGCGCACGAGCCGCTCGAGGTCGTTGAGCGTCCTCGCGGTCAACGCCTGCGTCGTGCGGGCGTCGTACTCCTCGCGGGTGAGCTGGCCGTCGGTCCACGAGGCCTCGATGACCTCGATCGCCTCGTTGCGGTCAGAGTCGCGTGCGCGCATGTCGGGGCCGGCCACGACGCGGACTCTAGCGACGTGCGCGAGGATTCCGGTGGCAGGTCGGGAACCCCCCGGCCGCGGCGGACAGTAGAGGGTCGTGAGCACAGGACACCGTGACCTCCGCCGGAGGCTGCGCCAGGGAGACAGGGCCGCGTTCGACGCGGTGTACGCCGAGCACGTCGACGGCGTCTTCACCCTGGCGCACCGCCTGACGGGCAACTGGGCGACCGCGGAGGACGTCACCTCCGAGACGTTCCTCGCCGCATGGCGCACCCGCGAGCTCGTCGCCGACGACGACCGACCGCTGAAGCCGTGGCTGTGGGGCATCGCGACCCACCAGGCGCTGAACGCCCGACGCAGCCGACGGCGGCTGGTCACCTTCCTGGCGCGACGCCCGCGCGAGGAGGTCGTGCCCGACTTCGCCGACGAGGCGGTGCAGCGGCTCGACGACGCCGAGGTGCTGGCGCAGGCGGCGCGGGTGATCGGCTCACTGCGGCGCGCCGAGGCCGAGGTCCTCGCGCTGTGCGTGTGGTCCGGGCTGTCCTACGCCGAGGCAGCCGAGGCGCTCGGCGTCCCGGTCGGCACCGTCCGCTCACGGCTGTCGCGCGCTCGCGCCCGGCTGCGCGCGCTCGTCGCCGACACCGCCGACACCGCCGACACCGCCGACCACACCGACCCCACCGATCCTGCCGACCGCTCCGTCCGAGGAGGACGACCGTGACCGACCTCTCCCCCGACCTGGTCGAGCTCCGCAGCTCGCACCCCGCCCCGCACGACATCACCCTGACCTCCGGGCACCGTGACCGGCTGCACTCCCGGGTCGAGGGCGCCATCGGCCGCCACGAGGCCCGCCGGCGTGTCGTCCTCGCGGTCGCCGCGCCCGCCACCGTGCTGGCGTGCGCCACCGCCGTCGCCGCGGTCGCGGTGCTCGCCCTCACCGGCACCTCCCCCGCCCCGACCGCGACCGTCGACCGCCCCGTCCTCGCGTCGGCCGCCGCCGTCCGGGTGCTCGACCGTGCGGCCGCCCGGGCGCTCGCGACCGCGGCGCCGGTCGTGCGCGAGGACCAGTTCGTCTACACCCGCAGCGCCGCGCTGACCAACGAGGGCACCTTCGGCGGCGCCGTGTCGCTCGGCGACCTCCACACGCGCGAGATCTGGCTCGGCCAGGACCCGGGCGCCTTCGGCTGGCGCGACGACGTGATCCGCGAGCTCGGCCAGGACTGGCCGATCGAGTCGGGCGGTCCGTCGCCCGCCGGCGCCCGCCGTCCGACGTACGCCTGGCTGGCCGCGCTGCCCACCGACCCCGACGCGCTGCTCGACGCGCTCGAGCACGTTGCCGTGCCCGTCGACGGGCAGTCGCAGGACCAGGCCACCTTCGACGTGGTCGGCAACCTGGTCTCCGAGCAGCTGCTGCCGCCGACGACGGCGGCCGCGCTCTACCGCGCCGTGACGCGGATCGACGGGGTCGAGGTCGACCGCGGGGCGACCGACGCGCTCGGACGTCGCGGCATCGGGATCAGCCGCGCCGACGAGCGCTTCCACACCCGGACGACGTGGGTCTTCGACGCCGAGACCTTCGAGCTGCGTGGCACGCGGTGGTTCTTCACGCATGCCGACGGCTCTCCCGACACCCTGTTCGGCGCGACCGCCGTGCTCGAGACGGCCGTCGTCGACCGGGCCGGCCAGGAGCCCGGCTCGTCGACCTGATCACCAGTCCTGGGGAGCGGCCCCCGCACGGGGTGACGCAGCGGGCTGGTCGGGAGCACACTGGCGCGATGACCGAGACCCTGGGGAGCCGCCTGGCGCACGCCATCGCCGCGAAGGACGGGGCCGCGATGCGTGCCCTGCTGGCCGACGACGTGGACTTCAAGGGGCTCACGCCCGGGCGCACCTGGGAGGGCAGCACCCCGGACGACGTGGTGGAGACCGTCCTCGGGTCGTGGTTCGAGGACTCCGACACGATCGAGCAGGTCGTCGACGTCCAGGACGGCCTCGACGTCGCCGACACCGCGCACGTGAGCTACCGCTTCGACCTCGCCTGCCCCGACGGGGCCTACGTCGCCGAGCAGCAGGCCTACTACCGCGGCACCGACCGGATCGAGCACCTGCGGGTGATGTGCTCGGGCTTCAGGCCCCGCTGAGCCGACCGGCGAGCTCGCGTCCCAGCAGCACGCCCGAGAGCCAGGCCGTCTCCACCTTGGGGGTCGCGCCCCAGCCGTCGCCGCACACCCCGACGAGCCGGTCGTCCCCGGCGAGGGCGTGGGGAAGGTCGCGCTCCCCCGTGGGACGGGCGTAGGTCCAGCGGTGCACGTGGGTCGCGGCCGGGTCGGCCAGGCCGAGGTGCTCGCGCAACGACGCCACCAGCGCCGGACCCGCGGCGTCCGGATCGGCCAGGTGCGCCTGTGCGTGCGCGGCGGTCGAGTGGGCCACCAGCACCGGCGCGTCGTCGCCACGCCGCCGGCCGTCGTCGGCGATCCAGTCGATGACCTCGTCGCCGTGCACGAAGGCGCCGTCGAAGCGGCCGGTCGGGCTCACCGGGTCCCACGTGCGCTCCTCCCACCGGGCGGCCAGGGCGATCACCGGCTCCCAGGCACGGTCGAGCAGGTCGGCGATCGGGTGCGCCCCCACGAGGCGTCGCGCCTGGGGGTCGGGCATGGCGAGCACGACGGTCGGCTCGTCGAGGTCCGCGATCGACTCGACGACGTGGCGCTCGGGTCCGAGGTCCGCTGCCAGGTCCTCGACCAGCGACCGGATGCCCTGCGCCGCGCCCCAGCGCACCGGCCCCGGCTTCACCGAGACGTCGTCGCCGTCGAGCAGGCAGAAGGTGTCGGTCCACTCGCGGGCCAGCCCGCGCTCGGACCAGTCCTCCACGACCGCGGCGAACCCGGGCTCGGTCACCGTGAAGTAGGACGCCCCGAGGTCGACGCGCCGCTCCCACAGCCCGCGCGTGGCCATCCGGCCACCGGCGGCGTGCCCGCGGTCCACGAGGCGTACGTCGATCCCGGCCGCGCGCAGCTCCCGCGCGCACGCGACTCCCGCGATGCCGGCACCCACCACCACGACGTCAGCCATGCCACGACCCTAGGCCGCGGGTGCTGGACTGGCCGCATGACCACCTCGTTGCTGATCCTGGCCGACACCCACCTGCCCGTGCGGGCCCGGGACCTGCCGGCGGAGGTGTGGACGGCCGTCGACGCGGCGCACGTCGTGGTGCACGCCGGCGACTGGGTCGACGTGGGCCTCCTCGACGAGCTCGACTCACGTGCGCGCCGCCTCGTCGGGGTCTTCGGCAACAACGACCACGGCGAGCTGCGCACCCGCCTGCCCGAGGTCGCGCGCGTGGAGGTCGGGGGCGTGCGGATCGGGGTCGTGCACGAGACCGGGCAAGCGAGGGGCCGCGAGGAGCGGATGAGCGCCCTCCACCCCGATCTCGACGTCCTGGTCTTCGGGCACAGCCACATCCCGTGGGACAGCACGACCGCCACCGGGCTGCGGCTGCTCAACCCGGGCTCACCGACCGACCGGCGGCGCCAGCCGCACTGCACCTACCTGACCGCGACGGCCGCCCACGGCGAGCTCCGCGACGTCACCCTGCACCGGCTGCCGCGACGGGTCTAGGCGTCCGGGCCGTCGGCCTTCCGCGTCGGGCAGTCGTCGTTGGTGCAGCGGCGCACGTCGACCGGGTCGTCCCCCGCGCCGACGTAGCCCTCCCGCGGACCGGCCGGGCCGTCCGTGGCGCCTCCGTCCGAGCCGGGGTGGGGGACCAGCCGGACCTCGGAGCCGCACACCGAGCACTTCTCGTAGTCGTCGTACACCTCTCGAACCTACCCGCACGGGGCCCGTGCGAGGCTTCGCCGCATGGAGAGCATCGAGGTCGCCGTCATCGGGTCCGCCCGGCTCGGGCCGGACGACGAGGCCTACCAGGACGCCGTACGCCTCGGCGGGGCGCTCGCGGCGGAGGGCTGGACCGTCGTGACCGGCGGGTACGGCGGGCTGATGGGCGCGACCTCCTCGGGCGCCGCCGCGGCCGGCGGCCACACCGTCGGGCTGCCGATGTCGGCGTGGACGCACCTCGCGCCGCACGAGAGCAACGCCGAGGTCCGGTGGGCGGCCGACTACGCCGAGCGGCTGCGCCTGCTGATGGCCGCCGACGCGGTGGTGGCGCTGCCCGGTGGCATCGGCACCCTCGCCGAGGCGGCGATGGTGTGGGGCGCTGCCCAGACCGAGCCCGGCGCCGCCCAGCTCGTGATGGTCGGTCGGTCGTGGGAGGCCGTGCGTGACGTCGTCGGCGCGAACCTCGTCGCGGACCCCGCCGACGTCGCGATCGCGCGCTGCGTCGCGACGGTCGACGACGTCGTGCCGGCCGTGCGCGAGGCGCTCGCGCGCCCGTCGGCCGCGCGGGGTGGACGCGGCTGACCGCCTCTCAGTCGCGCGGCAGCGCGCTCGCGGCCAGAGCCGCTCCCCCGCCGACGAGGCCGACCAGGAGCAGCACGTCGGTCCGGTCGTCCGGCACGTCGGGCGACATGGCGAAGTACGCCGTCAGCGCGGCGGCCACGACCAGGACGCCGATCACGACGCGTGCCAGCGCCGCCGCGCCCGGACCGGCCGGCGGCCGCGGACCGGCGTTGCGCCGCTCCTCCTCGACCTTCGACCACGCGGCCGCCTGCTCCGGGGTGCGGGTGCGCTCGGGCTCGGTCATGCGCCCAGTATGGCGCTGCGCCCGGCGATCAGGTCGAGGAGCGTCCGGTCCGCGCCGTGGTGGCGTACCGGGCCGCGAGCTCGGCGAAGGCCTCGACGAGCTCGGCGGGCTCGACGACCTCCATGGGGACCTCGAAGCGGCCGAGGGACGCGGCCAGCGAGCCCCACGACCAGGAGCCGGACTCAAGGCTGCACCGGGTCTCGTCGACGGCGCGCACGGTCCCGTCACCCGCGAACGGCAGGACCTCGCGGGCGGGCAGGTCGAGGATGACGGTCCCGCGGCAGGCCCACTCGTTCACGTCGCGGCCCTTGAACCGCGCGGAGACGAACTCGCGCACGTCGCCGCCGGGGACCTCGCGGGGCGTGAACCTCGGGCCGGTGGGGATCCGGGGAGTGACCCGGTCGACGCTGAACAGGCGCCAGTCGTCACGGTCGAGGTCCCACGCCAGGAGGTACCACCGGCCCCGGGAGGTGACGATCCGGTGCGGTTCCACGCGCCGGGGCGGCGAGGTCGTCCCTGCGGCCGGGTCGGCGTCACGGGCGGCGTAGTCGAAGCGGAGGACCTCGCGCGCACGGACGGTGCCGGCGAGGGAGACGAGCACGTCGACCGGGACCTGGGCGGGGGTCCCGCTGCCGGCACTGCCCGTGATGGCGGTGACCTCGAGCGCGTCGAGCCGGTGGCGCAGCCGCGACGGCATCACCTGGCGGATCGTGGCGAGGGCGCGGATCGCGCCCTCCTCGATCCCGACCCCGGCGGCGGGTGCGGTCTGCAACGCGACGGCGACCGCGACGGTCTGGTCGTCGTCGAACAGCAGCGGCGGGAGCTCGCTGCCCGCCCCGAGCCGGTAGCCGCCCTCGGGGCCCATCGTCGCCCCGATGCTGTAGCCCATCTCGCGCAGCCGCTCGATGTCGCGTCGCACCGTGCGGTCGCTGACCTCCAGCCGCTCGGCCAGCAGCGAGCCCGGCCAGTCCCGGCGGCTCTGCAGCAGGGAGAGCAGGTGCAGCAGACGCGAGGTCGTGGTCGTCATCTCCTGAGTCTCCTCCAGGTGCAGGACACAAGCCGTCCTACACGCCCGCCGACCCGCCAGCCCTACAGTGGGCTCCCATGCACACCGAGGGCACCTTCACCGTCACGTCGTTCGTCCCCACCGAGCTCGCGCCCGAGCCCGCGATCGCGACGGGCATGCCCGTCGGCGTGGCCCGGATGGAGAAGGACTTCGCCGGCGGGGTGACGGGGAGGGCGGCCACCCTCTTCACCGCTGCCTTCGACCAGGCCACCGGCGTGGGCACCTACGTCGCGATGGAGTCGTTCGAGGGTGCGCTCGACGGCCGGACCGGCAGCTTCAACTTCGCGCACTCCGCCACCACGACCGGGACCGATCGGCTCGCGCCGTTCTTCACCATCGTGCCGGCGAGCGGCACCGGTGACCTCACCGGGCTGACCGGGTCCGGCGGACTGACCGTCGACGACGACGGCACGCACCGCATCTGGTTCGACTACGAGCTGCCTGCCTGACGCGGGCCGTCGGCCACCTCGCCGCTCGTGCAGCCGCTGCTGCGCCTCGGCGAGGAACGCCAGGCAGGGTGCGTCATTGCCCGGGTGCTTCTCGACGAGGTGGAAGATCCAGCGGTCCATCGCGGCCATGAAGCCGTTGTCGTCCCCGGCCCGGTGGGTCGACCAGGCGCGGTGGCCGCGGGCCGTGCAGGTCGTGCAGCTGATGCGGTAGAGGAACTGCTGCTCGCCGTCGAGGTCGATCCTCACCCGGGCCAGGGGGCCCGCCTGGGCCGCAGCCTTCCTCTCGCGCGCCGAGCGGCTCGCCACCATGTCGCCTCCTGGATGAGCAGCCGGACGATCGCGGCAGCCGGTCCATTCAACCCCAGCCGCATCTGGTCAGTCCTCATGGGGAGCAGCCATGATGTGACCCCCGCCACATCGAGGAGCCGACCATGACGTACGAGATCCCCGCCGATGTCGCGGAGGTCCGCGAGCAGTACGAAGCCCGCATCCTCGGCCTGCACATGCCGGCGCAGGTGCGCGCGGCGGCCGGCAAGCACGGCGACATGCCGGCCTTCTCCGACCGCTTCGACGTGCCCGAGGGCGAGACGTGGTCCACGATCACGTGGGCCGAGACGTGGGAGCAGACCCAGCGCGTGGCCGCCGCGCTCATCGACCTCGGCGTCGACCGGGGCGATCCCGTCGCGATCATGGCCGCCAACCGGACGGCGCACACGCTGGCCGACTACGGAGCGATGGCGGCCGCCGCGGTCCCCATGTCGATCTACAACACCCTCGCGCAGGAGCAGGTCGCCTTCATCGCCGCGGAGTCGCGCCCGGTGGTCGTGGTGCTCGAGGACCACGACCGCTACCAGCGCTGGGAGCGCGCCCTCGCCGAGGTCGACTCGATCCGCCACGTGGTGATGCTCGCCGACCGCGAGCGCGTCGACGACGCCCGTGCGATGACGTGGGACGAGTTCCTCGCGCACGGCGAGGACACCAGCGGCGTCGAGGAGCGGATGGAGCGGATCACGCCCGACCTCCCGGCGACCTACCTCTACACGTCCGGCACCACCGGCAACCCCAAGGGCGTGGTGCTCACCCACCACAACGTGATGTTCGAGGCCGTCTCCACCCTCGACAACGCCGGCCTGCAGGGCCCGCAGCGGGCGATCAGCTACCTGCCGCTCGCGCACATCGCCGAGCGGATCCTGGCGACGTACTCCCCTCCCTTCCTCGGCAGCCACGTGCACGCGATCCCCGACCCGGCGGGCCTGCTCGGCGCGCTCGGGGAGGTGCACCCGACGGCGTTCTTCGGCGTCCCGCGGGTGTGGGAGAAGATCAAGACCGGCATCTCCGCCAGGCTCGCCGAGGACCCCGACCCGGCCAACCAGGAGATGGTGAGGAACGCCATGGCGGCGGGCCTCGCCTGGACGGAGGCCCAGCAGTACGGCGCCACGATGACGCCCGAGGTCGAGGAGGCCTACGCGAAGGCCGACGAGGCGATCCTCGGCTTCCTCCGGCTGCTGCTCGGCCTCGACCAGGTGACGTGGGCGGCGAGCGCCGCCGCGCCGATGCCGCTGGAGGTCGCGAAGTTCATGGGCGGCCTCGGCCTGCGGGTGTACGACGTCTACGGCATGACCGAGACGACCGGGGCCTTCACCTCCAACGGCCCCGAGCACTTCAAGCTCGGCACCGTCGGTGTGCCCAACCCCGGCATCGAGGTGCGGCTCGCCGAGGACGGCGAGATCCTCACCCGCGGCCCGGTCAACACGCCCGGCTACCACCAGCAGGAGGCGGCCACCCGCAACCTCATCGACGAGGACGGCTGGATCCACACCGGCGACATCGGCACGGTCGACGACGACGGCTTCTACTCCGTGGTCGACCGCAAGAAGGAGCTGATCATCACCTCGGCGGGCAAGAACATCGCGCCCTCCAACATCGAGAACTACCTCAAGGAGTCGCCCATCGTCGGGCACGCCATGGCGCTCGGCGACGACCAGGCCTACGTCGTCGCGATCCTCACCCTCGACGGCGAGATCGCCCCGCTCGTCGCGGCCAGGATGGGCCTGGAGCAGGGGGTGGACTACCTCGACCTCGCCGACCTCTCCACCAAGGAGCCGATCCGCGCGATGGTCCAGGCCGCGGTCGATGCCGCCAACGAGCGGCTCTCGCGACCCGAGCAGGTCAAGGCGTGGGAGCTGCTCGCCGACGAGTGGACTGCCGAGTCCGAGGAGCTCACCCCGACGCTCAAGCTCAAGCGCCGCGTGGTGCGGACGAAGTACGCCGACGTGGTCGACAGACTGTACGGGTGACCCTCGACCTCCCGTTCGACCTGCAGGCCCACCGCGGCGGCGCGGGCCTCTGGCCCGAGAACACCCTCGAGGCGTTCGGTCGCGCCCTGGCCCTGGGCGTCAGCACGCTCGAGCTCGACGTGCACCTCACCGCGCAGGACGACGTCGTCGTCTCGCACGACCCGACGGTCCACGGCGGGCTGGCCGACGCGCACCGCATCCGCGAGCTCACCCGCGCCGACCTGCCCCCGACGATGCCGCTGCTGCGCCAGGTCGCGGCGCTCCTCCGCGAGCGCGGAGCCGACCCGGTGCGGGTCAACCTCGAGATCAAGTACGACGCCCTCGACGCCGCGGAGCTGACCACCCGCGAGGAGTTCGTGGACAAGGTCGTCGCCGCGCTGAGGATCGACCGCATGGTCGAGCGCACCAGCATCCAGTGCTTCGACTGGGGCGTGCTGGCGCTCGTGCACGAGGCGGAGCCGAGGCTCGAGCGCAACCTGCTCGTGTCACCGAGGTACCTCCGCCCCGGCTCCGACGGACCCTCGCCGTGGTTCGACGGGATCGAGGTCGACCCCGACTTCGTCCGCACCGCGACGACGCAGGGGTTCACGGCGATCTCGCCCGTCCACGGCTCGCCCTACGCCAGCGGCGTGGCCGACCCGGCGTACACGCCCTTCACGACCGAGGCGCTCGTCTACGAGGCGCACGGGGCCGGGCTCCGCGTGGTCCCGTACGTCGTCGACGACGAGGCGACCATGCGCCACCTCGTCCGGATCGGCGTCGACGGGCTCATCACCAACCGCCCGGAGCGGCTGCGCGAGGTGCTCGCCGACGAGGGTCGCGACCTGCCGCCGGGCTTCCCCGGCAACCATCTGCCTGCGAAAGGCGTCTCCTTGTCATGAAGACCTCTCTGATCGGCGCCACGATGCTCGCCCTCGCAGCGGGCCTGGTCCCGGCGGCCTCGGGCACCGCCACCGCCGCCCCCGACGACCGGGCTCCCAGCACGGTGCTCGACGTCCGCAACCTCGCGCAGGGCGCGCCTCCGGCGATCGCCTGGGCCGAGAGGCGGTCGGGCAGGACGGTCGTGCACGGGGCCGACGGCACCACCACACCGGTCCACAACAGCATCAGCGAGCTCGCGCCGATGGGCTCGGGCTACGTGATCCAGACCGCCGGCGCCCGCCCCCCGACGACCTCGTGGGTCGCTGCCGACGGCACGGCGGGACGCCGCTCGTGGAGGACCGGCTACGGCCTCGCCGTCTCCGCCGAGGGTCGCGCCGTCGCGTTCTCGGGGCGCGGCGGCAAGGTGTGGTCGATCGACGACGAGGGCGACCGGGTGCTGCGCTTCAACCCGGTCCCGACCAGCGGCAAGGGCCGCGCCGTCGCGATGGTCGGCGAGAGCTGCAAGGAGGGCGACGAGGGCAACGGCTGCACGATCTACGTCAACGGCACCGTCAAGGGCGTGGCCGACAGCTGGTTCACCTCCTCCCACGGCATCGTCGACACGGCACCGAAGGTGCAGCTCACGACCACGGGTCGCGACCGCTGGCTGGGCGGCATCACGTCGGTCTCCGACATGGGCTCGTGCAGCGTGATGATGCGCAGCTGGAAGGTGCGGTGGCGCACGTGCGACAACCAGCTCTCCGGCATCTCGACCGACAACCGTCACGTCATCGGCACCCCGGCCTACGCCGACGGCTTCGGACCGCTGGAGCTCGACGTCCTGGCGACCGCGGACGGTGCCGTGGTGCACTCGTTCACCGGCAACCCCCGCTCGGCGACCTACTTCGAGCAGGTCTGGGAGGACGCCGCTCACGTGCTCGTGGTGACCTTCCAGAGGGGCCGGGGCGGCCAGGGCGAGTGGGCCGTCGTGCGGCTCGGCCTCGACGGCTCGATGGAGTACGCCGTCGCGCCCCGCGCCGGCACCGACGTCAGGTCCCCGTTCCAGCTCCAGACGCGGTAGCCGGGGCGGCCCCGGTCTAGACCTCGGGGGAATCACCGATGCACGGTGCCCGTGGTGGCTGCTCCACTGGACGACATGCACCGACAGATCGCGGGATCCCTGACCGGACGCGTCACCAAGTGGCTCGTGCTGGTGGTGGTCGTCGTCATCACCGGCTTCATGGCCACCTTCTCGGCCAAGCTCGCCGACGTCCAGAACAACGAGGCGTCGTCGTGGCTGCCCGGATCGGCCGAGTCGACCAAGGTGCTCGAGGAGCTGTCGGCCTCCGTCGACCCCAACGACATCCCGACGCTCGTGGTCTACCACCGCGACGGCGGCCTGACCGACGCCGACCTCGCCGCGATGGAGGAGGACGGCGCCGAGATCGCCGACCTCGAGGGCGTCACGGACCAGGGCGTGCTGACGCCCACCGCGGCCGAGGCGGCCGCGGCCCAGGGCGCACCGGTGCCGGCCCTCGTCTCCGAGGACGGCGAGGTGGCCTACCTCTACTTCGTGCTCAACTTCGGCAGCAACGGGTGGAACGCCATCCCCGCGGCGGCCGACGAGATCCGTGACCTCGCCACGATCGACGGCGGCGAGGTCCACCTCGCGGGCTACGGCGGCTCGGCCGCCGACTCGGCCGAGGCCTTCGAGGGCATCGACACCAACCTGATCTTCGCCACGCTCGGCGTGGTCATCGTCATCCTGCTCTTCACCTACCGCAGCCCGATCCTCTGGCTGCTGCCGATCCTCTGCGCGGTGGTGGCCAACTTCATCGCGACCGGCCTGGTCTACCTGCTGGCGAAGTACGCCGACCTCACCGTCAACGGCCAGAGCCAGGCGATCCTCAGCATCCTGGTGATCGGCGCCGGCACCGACTACGCCCTGCTGCTGGTCGCGAGGTATCGCGAGGAGCTGCGCCGCCACGAGGACCGGCACGAGGCGATGGCGTTCGCGCTGCACCGCGCGGCGCCCGCGATCTTCGCCAGCGCCGCGACCGTCGCGGTCGGCATGCTGTGCCTGTCGTTCGCCGAGCTCAACTCCACGGCGGGGCTCGGCCCGGTGGCGGCGATCGGCGTCACGGTCACCATGCTCGTGATGGTCACGCTCCTGCCGGCCCTGCTGGTGATCTGCGGCCGCTGGGTGTTCTGGCCGAAGCGCCCGACCTTCCGGAGCGCGGAGCCGACCTCCACCGGGCTGTGGGCGAAGGTCGGCCGGACGATCAGCCACCGGCCCCGCCGCGTCTGGCTCGCCACGACCGGCCTGCTGCTGCTGGCCTGCCTCGGCCTCTTCCGCCTCGACACCTCCGGCCTGTCGACCGAGGAGACCTACACGAAGGAGTTCGACTCCATCAAGGGACAGAAGCTGCTCACCGAGCACGACCTGTCCGACAACTCCAACACGCTCCAGGTCGTCGCCGACACCGACGCCGTGGCCGACGTCGCCTCGTCGCTCGAGGGCATCGACGGCCTCGCCGCCCCGGGGGAGGTGCAGCCGCTCGCCGACGGGAGGTCGTGGTTCGAGGCGACGATCGACGCCGACGTCTCCTCCCCCGCGGCGGCCGACATCGTCGACGAGTCCCGCGACGCGGCCCACGCCGTGGACGGGGCCGACGCCCTCGTGGGTGGGGGTTCGGCGTTCTACGTCGACACCAAGATCGCCTCCGACCGCGACAGCCGCGTGATCATGCCGCTGGTGCTCGCCGTGGTGCTGCTCATCCTCATCGGGCTGCTGCGGGCCGTGGTCGCGCCCCTGATCCTGATGGCGACGGTGGTGCTGTCGTTCGGCGCCGCGCTCGGCATCTCGGCGCTGCTCTTCGAGTACGTCTTCGGCTTCGCCGGGTCCGATCCGGGCTTCCCGCTGTTCGCCTTCGTGTTCCTGGTGGCGCTCGGCATCGACTACAACATCTTCTTGATGACGCGCGTGCGCGAGGAGACCGCGACCTACGGCACCCGCAAGGGATCCCTGATCGCGCTGGCCTCGACCGGCGGGGTGATCACCTCGGCGGGGATCGTGCTCGCCGCGACCTTCCTGGTGCTCGGCTCGCTGCCGCTGGTGTTCCTCGCCGAGCTCGGCGTGGCCGTGGCACTCGGCGTCATGCTCGACACGATCGTGGTGCGCTCGGTGCTGGTGACCGCGCTCAACCTCGACCTCGGCGGCAAGATCTGGTGGCCGAGCAAGCTCGACAGTGCCGACACGCCCCTGACCGAGGCCGAGGCGGCCGCCCCGATGGAGACCGTGCACTGACCTGCCTCAGGCAGGCAGCGTCAGGACCTCCACACCGTCCTCGGTGATCGCGACGGTGTGCTCGCTGTGGGCCGTCAGGCAACCGGTGGCGCTGCGGAGCGTCCAGCCGTCGTCGTCGGTGACCAGCTCGTCGGTGTCGGCCATGACCCACGGCTCGAGGGCGAGCAGGAGCCCCGGACGGAGCTGGTAGCCACGCCCCGCCCGGCCGTCGTTGGAGACGTGCGGGTCCTGGTGCATCGTCGTCCCGATGCCGTGCCCGCCGAACTGCATGTTGATCGGGTAGCCCGCACCGCCGAGCACGGAGCCGATGGCGTGGGAGATGTCGCCGATCCGCTGGCCCGGGCCGGCCGCGTCGATGGCAGCGGCCAGGGCGGTCTGGGTGACCTCGATCAGCTCGACGCTGCCCGCGGGACGACTCTCGCCCACCACGAAGCTGATCGCGGAGTCGGCGGCGATGCCGTCGAGCCTGACCGCGAGGTCGAGGGTGAGCAGGTCGCCGTCCCGGAGGACCTGGTCCTTCGGGCGGCCGTGGAGGACGGCGTCGTTGACCGCCGTGCAGACGTAGTGGCCGAACGGGCCGCGGCCGAACGACGGGGCGTAGTCGACGTAGCAGGACTCGGCGCCGGCGTCGCGGATCATGTCCGCGGTCCACCGGTCGAGCTCCAGCAGGTTGGTGCCGACCGCGCTGCGGTCCTTGAGCGTCTGGAGGATGGTGCCGACCAGGGCGCCGGTGCGGCGGGCCTTGTCCACCTGGGCGGGAGTGAGGATCTCGATCATTTCAGGCCCAGCCTCGCACACGCCTTCGCGGTCTCGCCGCTGCACAGGTCGTCGAGGGTGAGCACGCCCTGGGAGACGAGCACGGAGGTCAGCGTGTCGACGGTGACCTCCTGGTCCTCGAAGAGCCACGACGTGACGCCGTCGACGTCCTCCCCGCCGTCGACCGGCGTGTCGGCGAGGAGCCCGACCGCGACGTCGGCCGACTGCTCGCTCATGGCGTGGGTCGGGACGAAGGTCATCGACCTCTCCTCACCGAGGATGATCGCGCGGGCGGTGTCGAGGTCCGATCCGGAGAGGGTCGGCACCTCGCCTCCCGCGAGCCCGACGAACCGGTCCGAGCCGGGGACGCTCGTCCCGAGCGCCACCACCGGGACGCCACGGCCGGTGAGGCTCGCGAGGTCGTCGGGGTCGACCGGGACGACGACGATGACGTCGGCCGACGAGGCCTCGGCCTGGCGGGCCTGGCTCTTCTGCGTCGCGGCGTCACCCTCGGCGTCGTAGGTCACCACGCGGCACTCGTCGCACGTGGCCTCGACCCGCTCGGTGAACACGTCGGCGTCGACCGCACGGGACGAGGCGTCGGAGCCGTCGGCGACGAGGAGGGCCACCGTCGGCTCGCCGCCGATGCACCCGGACAGCAGGGGTGCAACGACGACGAGCACGAGGGGCAGGAGTCGGGCGCGGAACATCCCGACGAGGTTATCGGGCTAGCCCCGACCGCTCGAGGAGCGGGCCCGACGCGACACGGAGTCGATCGCGACGGCGAGGAGCAGCACCCCACCGGTCACCATGAAGCGCACCGAGGAGTCCACGCCGACCAGGTTGAGGCCGGTCTGGATCGCCTGGAGCACGATGATGCCGAGCATGGCGGAGTACGCCGACCCGCGACCGCCGAACAGCGACGTGCCGCCGATGACGGCTGCGGCGATCGCCGTCAGGTTGGTGTCGTTGGTGCCGCTGGCCTGGGAGACGCTGGTCTGCAGGCCGGCCGCCAGGATGCCGCCGATCGCCGCGAGCGTGGAGCACGCCGCGAAGACCGAGAAGTAGACCCGGTCGACCTTGATGCCGGAGCGACGGGCCGCTTCCTCGTTGCCGCCGACGGCGTAGACGTGGCGTCCCCACCGGGTGCGGCGCAGCACGATGTCCATCAGCACGACGAGCACGACGAAGAAGATCCAGAGGAACGTCCAGCCGCGGTCGATGTTGACGTACCAGGTCAGCAGCCCGAGCGCGACGACCAGCACGGCCGTCTTGATCGCGACGAAGGTCATCGACGGCGCGCTCAGCCCGGCCTTGGTGCGCTGCTGGATCACCCGGAGCTGGGCCAGGAAGAACAGCGCGCCGGTCAGCGCGACGAGGACGTAGGACCACGTCGGCGTCACGAACTGGAACCGGGTGAAGTCCACCAGGAACGAGTCCGAGGGCAGGTTGCGCGTGCCGTTGGCGCCCAGGACGTAGAGCAGCGCGCCCTGGAAGCCGAGCAGGCCGGCCAGCGAGAAGACGAACGATGGCACGCCGAGCTTGGTGTAGAGCACGGCGTAGAGGGCGCCGATCGCGAGGCCGACGAGGATGCCGGCCAGCAGGGCCACCACCATCGACTGCCCCTTGTCGAGCAGCGTCACCGCCATCACCGCGGACGCGAAGCCGCTGACCGAGCCGACCGACAGGTCGATCTCGCCGAGCAGCAGCACGAGCACGATGCCGAGGGCGATGATGCCGACCGGCGCCGCGAACTGGGTGATGGAGACGAGGCTGCGCGAGGAGAGGAAGCGCGGCTCGGCGGTGTAGAAGCCGATGCAGATGATCGCCAGGCCGACGATGACCGGCGCGGAGCCGAGCTCGCCGGAGCGGAGGCGGTTCCAGAGCAGCTGTGCGTAGCCGCCGATGCCGTTGGTCGCGACGAGGCGCTCGTCGGCGAGGTCGGCTGCCACGGTGGACTGGGGCTCAGCCATCCTGGCCACCCTCCTGGATCGGGTCGACGGGCTTGGCGTGCCGTGAGGCCCGGCTCGCGACGACGTTGTCGGACGCACCGGTGATCGCCGCGACGAGCTCCTCGGTCGAGGCCTCCTCGACGCGGAACTCAGCGGCGTTCTTGCCCAGGCGCAGCACGACGATGCGGTCGGCCACCGCCTGCACGTCGGCCATGTTGTGGCTGATCAGGATCACGCCGAGGCCGGTCTCGCGCAGCCGCTCGATGAGGTTGAGCACCTCCGCGGTCTGCGCGACGCCGAGGGCCGCGGTGGGCTCGTCGAGCATCACGACCTTGGGGCTGCCGACCAGGCTGCGCGCGATGGCGACGGTCTGGCGCTGGCCTCCTGAGAGGGACGCGATGGGGATCCGGACGCTGGGGATCTTGGCCGACAGCGTCTTGAGCAGGCGCCAGGCCTCCTTCTCCATGCCGACCTCGTCGATGAACGGGCCGGTGCGCTTCTCCTGCCCGAGGAAGAGGTTGGCGACCACGTCGAGGTTGTCGCACAGGGCGAGGTCCTGAAACACGGTCGCGATGCCGAGGGCCTGCGCCTCGGAGGGACCACCCACGGACACCTTGCTGCCGGCGAACGTGATGTCGCCGGCGTCGGGCTGGTAGACGCCCGAGATGACCTTGACGAGGGTGGACTTGCCGGCGCCGTTGTCGCCGACGAGGGCGACGACCTCGCCCGCCCGGACGTCCATGTGGACGTCCGAGAGGGCCTGGACGGCGCCGAAACGCTTGGTGACGCCGGCCAGGGAGAGAACGATCTCCCCGGCCGGCGCACGGTCAGACACGGACGTCGACATCAGGAGATGCCAGCCTCCGCGCACGCGTCGGCGTACTCGCCGGTGCAGATGTCGTCGGCGGTGTAGAGCCCGTCGTCGATGACGACCTTCGCGTTGTCGGCCGTCAGCACGGTCGGGTCGAAGATGTAGGACGGGACGCCCTCGAAGTCGGTCTGGTCGACACCGGTGTCGCTGGTGGAGCCGATCTCGTCGCCGTTGGCGAGCGCGACCGCGATCTCGGCGGCCGTCTGGGCCTCGATCGGGATGGGCTTGTAGATGGTCATCGCCTGCTCGCCGACGAGGATGCGCTGGATCGCGGCGACCTCGGAGTCCTGGCCCGTGATCGGGGGCAGGTCGTCGGCGGAGAACCCGCCACCGGTCAGGGCCGCGACGACGCCGCCGGCCTGGCCGTCGTTGGCGGCGTAGACGCCCTGGATGTCAGAGGTGTCGTACTTGCTGAGCTGGTCGGTGACGAACTTCTGCGCGTTCTCCGGGCTCCAGTCGGGGTTGTCGTACTCCTCGAGGATCTTGACGTTGCTGCTGTCGAGGACCGAGTGGGCGCCGGCCTTGAACTGCGCGGCGTTGGGGTCGTCGGGCGAGCCGTTGAGCATGAGGATGTTGCCCTCGTCGCCCATGTCGTCGACGAGCGCCTGGGCCTGCATCTTGCCGACCGTCTCGTTGTCGAAGGACATGTAGTAGTCGACGCCGTCGATGAAGCGGTCGTAGGCGATGACGGGGATGTCCTCGCTCTGGGCGGAGGTGACCATGCCGCCGGCACCCGCACCGTTGACCGGGTCGAGCACGATGACGCTCGCACCCTCGGAGATGGCACTGTCGACCTGCTGGGACTGCTTGGCCTCGTCCTGGTCGGCGTTGTAGTAGGACACCTCGCAGTCGTCGCAGAGGTCGGCGACGGCCGCCTCGAAGAGCGGCTTGTCGAAGGTCTCGTAGCGGGTGGTCTTCGACTCGGGGAGGAGCAGCGCGATGATCTTGCTGTCGCTGCCGCCGTCCCCGGCGCCGTCTCCGCCGCCACTCTGGGCGTCGTTGGCGCCACAGGCAGTCAGGCTGAGCGCACCGATCAAGATGGCGGCGCCGGCACCGGCAAAGCGGTGGGTTCGTGACATGTGGATCTCCTGGGTGGTGATGGCTCGTGGCCGAGCCCGTGGGTTCAGGGAGAGTGTGGTGACCATCACGCCTTGTCGTCAAGAGTCGAACACAAACACGTCAAAATCGTGATAATTCGTGACCTTGTGTGTGCCTCTTGACGACTACGCGTCCGGTGACTCACCCTTGCGCCATGTCCGTGACCGGCTCCCCGGGATCGACCGCGTCACTGCGTTCGGCCAACCAGCAGCGTGTGGTCGACGTGCTGCGCTCCGGCGACCAGGTGACCCAGGCCGACCTCGCACGCCAGACCGGACTCGCCCCCGCCACCGTCTCGAGCATCGTGCGCGACCTCGCCTCCGCCGGCCTGGTAACGACCGAGCCGGGCAGCGGCCGACGCGGTACGACGGTCGCGCTGGCGGCCGCCGCCGGCCTCGTCGCCGGCGTGGACTTCGGCCACAGCCACGTCTCCGTCGCGCTGGGCGACCTGACCGGCACCCTGCTCGCCGAACGGCGTACGCCCCTCGACTCCGGCCACCCGTGCGACGCCGGGCTCGACGCGGCGGCGGACCTGCTCGACGAGGTGCTGGACGACGCGGACGCCAAGTTCGACTCCCTGCGCTGCATCGGCATGGGCCTGCCGGCCCCGTTGACCGACGGCATCGTGCGCAGCTCGGCCATCCTGCCGGGCTGGGTCGGGGTCAACGCCCTCGACGCCGCCCGGCAGCAGTTCGGCCTCGAGATCCACGCCGAGAACGACGCCAACCTCGGCGCGCTCGCCGAGCACCGCCACGGCGTCGCGCGCGGCCACGCCAACTCGGTCTTCGTGAAGGTCTCCTCCGGTGTCGGCGCCGGCATCGTGCTGGAGGACCGGCTCTTCCACGGCAGCGGTGGCACGGCCGGCGAGATCGGACACCTCACGCTCGACGAGTCGGGCCCCGTGTGCCGGTGCGGCAGCCGTGGCTGCCTCGAGGCCTACACCTCCACCGGTGCCCTGCAGGCGATGATGCACACCCAGCTGCCCGGAGCGGGGGTCGACGAGATCGTCGCCGCCGCGCGCCAGGGCAACGTCTCGGCGGTCCGTGCGCTCGAGGACGCCGGTCTCCACCTGGGCTGGGCGCTGGCCAGCGTGGTCAACCTGCTCAACCCCGGCCTCGTCGTCGTCGGCGGCGACATGGCCCGCGCCGGCGAGCTGCTGCTCGAGTCGGCCCGCATCGGCCTGCGCCGCCACGCCCTCGACGCGGTCGCCGCGACGCCGGTCGAGGCCTCCGAGCTCGGCGAGCGCGCCTCGCTGGTCGGCGCGGTGCTCCTGGCGGCGGAGCGGACCGAGCTCACCGCCGTCTGACCCGTCCCGCCCGTCCTGCCCGACCTACTCGACGGGCGGCCGCTTGCGCTGCGGCGCGGGTCGGGTCGGGTCGTCGTCGGGACGGTGCACCTCGGCCGGCACGACGATGGGCTTGAGGCGCGCCCAGCCGATGAAGAGGGCCGACACGACGATCAGGGCCAGGCCGGTCCAGAGGTTGGCGTTGACCCCGCCCGTCTTGTCGAGCTCCTGGTCGCCGAAGAGCCCGGTCAGCGCGAGGATCACGCCGTAGACGCCCATGAGCGCGCCGATGATGTTGCGGACGTCGAACGCGCCCGCCTTGTGGCTCTCCCCCGGGACGGGGGCGTCGGTGGTGCCGGTGGTGTCGTCGGACATGGCTGCTGCCCCTCTCTCAGAAGGCGACGTTGAGGATGATGACCATCACGAGCGCGATGCCCGCCAGTGGGACCGTACGCCGGTACCACGGCATCGCCGCCTCGTTCGGGTCGGTGCGGTCCTCGCGGGGCGTCTCGGAGTAGACGAGGCCCTTGAGCTCGGAGGCCGGCTTGGGCTTGGTCACGAGCGAGACGACGATGCTCAGCACGATGTCGACGACGAACGCCGTCGACGCGGCGAGGAAGGCCGCACCCTGGCCGGGCAGGTCGATCACGCCGGCGGCCGCGAGCCGGTCGACCGCGATGGCGGACAGCGTGCCGGCCACGAGGCCCACCCAGCCGGCCGTCGGGGTCATCCGCTTCCAGAACATGCCGAGGATGAACGTCGCGAAGAGCGGGGCGTTGAAGAACCCGAACAGCGTCTGCAGGTAGTTCATGACGTTGTCGTAGCCCATGGCGATCTGGGCGGTGAAGATCGCGATGACGGTGGCCGCGACGGTCGCGAGGCGGCCGATGCGCAGGTAGTAGTCGTCGCTGTGGTTCTTGCGGATGTAGCGCTGCCACAGGTCGTAGGAGAAGACCGTGTTGAAGGCCGAGATGTTGGCCGCCATGCCGGCCATGAAGGCGGCGAGGAGACCAGCGATCGCCAGGCCGAGCAGGCCGTTGGGCAGCACGTCGCGCATCAGCAACAGGAGCGCGTCGTTGTAGGTCACCCCGTCACCGGAGGCTCCTCCACCTGGTGAGCCGCCGTTCTTCAGGTCGATCATCTCGGTGACCAGGACGGCCGAGACCATGCCCGGGATGATCACGATGAACGGGATGAACATCTTCGGGAAGGCCCCGATGATCGGGGTCTTGCGGGCCGCGGAGATCGAGTCGGAGGCCATCGCGCGCTGCACCTCGACGAAGTTGGTCGTCCAGTAGCCGAAGGAGAGCACGAAGCCGAGGCCGAAGACGATGCCGATCACCGACAGCAGCGGCGAGTCGAAGCCGGACAGCGCCTGGCCGGGCCAGGACTCGAGCTGCTGGCTCGCCGGGGCGACGCCCGCGTCAGCAGGTGCGCTGCCGGCCGCCGCGGTGATCTTGTCGGTGAGGCCGTCCCAGCCGCCGACGCGGTGCAGGCCGATGAGGGTCAGCGGCACCAGCGAGGCCACGATGACGAAGAACTGGAGCACCTCGTTGTAGATCGCCGCGCTCAGGCCGCCGAGGGTGATGTAGGACAGCACGATGGCGCCGGCGACGATGAGGGCGATCCAGATCGGCCAGCCCAGCAGGGCGTGCACGATGCTGGCGAGCAGCGCGAGGTTGACGCCCGCGATGAGGAGCTGGGCCACGGCGAAGCTGATCGCGTTGACCAGGTGGGCGCCGGTGCCGAAGCGCCGGAACATGAACTCGGGGACCGAGCGGACCTTGGAGCCGTAGTAGAACGGCATCATCACGACACCGAGGAACAGCATCGCCGGCACTGCGCCGACCCAGAAGTAGTGCACCGTCGGCATGCCGATCTCGGCACCGTTGGCCGACATGCCCATGATCTCGACGGCGCCGAGGTTGGCCGAGATGAACGCCAGGCCGGTGACCCACGCGGGGAGCGAACGCCCCGAGAGGAAGAAGTCGATCGAGTCGGAGACCTGTCGTCTGGCCATCACGCCGATGCCGAGGACGAAGCCGAAGTAGATCGCCACCAGCAGGTAGTCGAGCCAGGATGCGTCGATCAGGGTGTCTGACGACATGTCACCTCCCGAGATTCATTTGTTTGGGCCACCCAGCAACCTAGACCTCCCCCGGCTTTTCGCGCGACCACCCTTCGGGATGTCAGGGTGAGGACATGTCGGACGGAGCGTTCTCGGGCCGCGTGGTCGCACTCCTCGTGCTCCTCGGCCTCGCGCTGGCGGTCGTCCCGACCCTGGCCGCCGGGTTCGTGATGTGCGGCGTCTCCGGCTGCACGGGTGGCGGCTTCGGCGTGTCGACCGACCCCGGTCTCACCCGCATCCTGCTGGTCGTGGCCGGCCTCACCGCGGCGCTGCCGCTCGGGGCGTACGCCGCCGCCCACCGCAGCGGCGTGCTCGCTCTCTCGGCCCTCGGCCTCGCGGTCGTCTCGACCCTCGTTGCCGGGCTCGTCATCGGCTCCGACGTCGCCGGCTGCCCCCGCACGCTGGACTCGGCCGCCTGCCGGGACGAGTCCCGCTAGCCGTGTTGCCCAGGCACGTTGTGCGGTGATCGTGACGTGGATATCACGTCATGAGGACCGCACTGGGCCCCCGGAGCCGGACGTCCGCAGCGCACCGGCAGCTCAGCGGGTGCGGCTCACTCCCACTCGATGGTGCCCGGGGGCTTGGAGGTGATGTCGAGGGTGACCCGGTTGATCTCCTCGACCTCGTTGGTGATCCGGGTCGAGATGCGCTCCATGACCTCGTAGGGCAGGCGGGCCCAGTCGGCGGTCATCGCGTCCTCGGAGGTGACGGGTCGGATCACGACGGGGTGGCCGTAGGTGCGACCGTCGCCCTGGACGCCGACGGAGCGGACGTCGGCGAGGAGCACGACCGGCATCTGCCAGATGTCGCGGTCGAGGCCCGCGCGGGTGAGCTCCTGGCGGGCGATCGCGTCGGCGCGGCGGAGGATGTCGAGCCGGTCGGCGGTGACCTCGCCGATGATCCGGATGCCGAGGCCGGGGCCCGGGAAGGGCTGGCGCCACACCATCTCGGCCGGCAGGCCGAGCTGCTCGCCGACGAGGCGGACCTCGTCCTTGAAGAGCGTGCGGAGCGGCTCGACCAGCGCGAACTCGAGGTCCTCGGGCAGGCCGCCGACGTTGTGGTGCGACTTGATGTTGGACGTCCCGGCACCGCCGCCCGACTCGACGACGTCGGGATAGAGCGTGCCCTGGACGAGGAAGCCGACCTTCTCGCCCTGCTCGGCGGCCTCGCCGAGCACCGTGGCCTCGGCGGCCTCGAAGGCGCGGATGAACTCGCGGCCGATGATCTTGCGCTTCTCCTCGGGGTCGGTGACCCCGGCGAGCGCGGTGAGGAAGGCCTCCTGGGCGTCGTAGACGTGGAGGTTCACGCCGGTCGCGGCGACGAAGTCGCGCTCGACCTGCTCGGCCTCGCCCTCGCGGAGCAGGCCGTGGTCGACGAAGACGCAGTGCAGCCGGTCGCCGATCGCGCGCTGCACGATGGCCGCGGCGACGGCGGAGTCGACGCCGCCGGAGAGGCCGCAGATCGCGAGGCCGGAGTCGCCGATCTGCTCGCGGACGCGCTCGATCTGCTCCTCGGCGATGTTGAGCATCGTCCAGGTCTGGCGGGCACCGGCGATGTGGTGCAGGAAGTGCTCGAGCACCTTCTGGCCGTGCTCGGAGTGCAGCACCTCGGGGTGCCACTGCACACCGGCGAGACGACGGTCGAGGTCCTCGAACGCGGCGACCGGCGTGACGTCGGTGGAAGCGAGGACGGTGAACCCCGCGGGCGCCTGGGCGACCGAGTCGCCGTGCGACATCCAGACCCGGTGCTCGGCGGGGATGCCCTCGAGCAGCGTGCCCGGCTCCGAGACCGTCACGGGAGTACGGCCGTACTCACGCGCGCCGGTCTGGGCAACCTCGCCGCCGAGGCCCGCGGCCATCAGCTGGAAGCCGTAGCACATGCCGAAGACCGGCACCCCGGCCGTGAAGACGCCCGTGTCGATGCCGGGGGCACCGTCGGCGTACACGCTGGAGGGACCGCCGGACAGGATGATCGCCTTCGGGTTGCGGGCGAGCATGTCCTCGACGGGCATCGTGTGCGGCACGATCTCGGAGTAGACACGCGCCTCGCGCACCCGTCGCGCGATGAGCTGGGCGTACTGCGCCCCGAAGTCGACGACGAGGACCAGGTCGTGCTCTGCAGGCTGCGTCACGGACGGAGTCTATCGGCGGTCATCCCCGCTCCCACATCGGCCGAAATCGTCCCAGGGCCCGATCGGGGAGGGAGGGTGATCGGGCCCTGGGACTTCACTTCCCAGCGAGCTGCTGAGCAGCGTGCCGAGAACAGGGGCCCGGCCCTTGGGAGGGAGCATGACTGCCGGACCCCTCACCCGGCCCAACGAGGTCTGCGGAGGTCCGTTATGGCCCGTTCGGATGATTCTTCGCCGTCAGCTGACGCCGACGATGGGCAGGCGCAGCGCACCGGGCGCCGCGTCCGGCACGACCGGGTTCTTCGGCTCGACCGGCGACAGCTGGACGTAGGCCGACCCCAGGGCGGGTCGCGGGTCGGCCTCGCCCTTGTTGGGCCAGAAGGCCATCGCGCGCTCGGCCTGGGCGGTGATCGTGAGCGACGGGTTCACCCCGAGGTTGGCCGAGACGGCCGAGCCGTCGACGACGTGCAGCCCCTCGTGCCCGAAGAGCCGCTGCCACGGGTCGACCACACCGGTCTCGGGCGAGTCGCCGATCGTGCAGCCGCCGATGAAGTGCGCGGTCAACGGCCGGTTGAAGGGCTCGCCGACGTTGCCCCCGGGCGTACCGCCCATGACGTCGGCCATCCGGCGCACGGCGTCGTAGGCGACCGGGATGTAGGTCGGGTTGGGCCGGCCGTGTCCCTGCACGCTCGTCATCCGCCACCCGAACCGGCCCTTGACGCCCTTCGTGGTGATCGAGTTGTCGAGCGTCTGCATCACCAGTGCGACGACGGTGCGCTCGGACCAGTGCCGGAAGTCGTAGAGGTCGAGGGCCGTACGCCGTTGCGCCCACAGCTCGCGCAGCCAGGTGCGCACCCGCGAGCGGCCGGGCTCGTCGTCGGCGAGCACGGTCTGCATCAGCGCCATCACGTTGGAGCCCTTGCCGTAGCGCACCGGCTCGATGTGGGTGACCGCGTCGGGGTGCCACGACGAGGTGATCGCCACGCCCTCGGTGTAGTCGGTCTCGCTGCTCGAGGGGGCGAGCGCGCCGAGGATCGCCTCGGAGTTCGTGCGGGTCAGCATGCCGAGCCGGTCGCTGATCCGCGGCAGGTCGCCCTCGCCCTTGAGCTGGTGGAGCAGCTTCTGGGTGCCGAGGGCGGCGGCCGAGAAGACGACCTGGTCGGCGGTGAACACCTTGGTCACGGACTGCTTCCGGGACAGGCGCGACAGCTTGGCCTTCGTCCAGCGGGTGGTGACCTCGTAGCCGCCGGCGGCGCGGGGCCGGACGCGCGTGACCGTCGTCAGCGGGTGGACTACCGCCCCTGCCTGCTCGGCGAGGTGGAGGTAGTTCTTCACGAGGGTGTTCTTGGCGTTGTGGCGGCACCCGGTCATGCACTCGCCGCAGTTGCGGCAGGCGTTGCGGGCGGGACCCGCACCGCCGAAGAACGGGTCCTCGACCCGCTCCCCCGCCGTCGCGTCGGGACCGCCGAAGAAGACGCCGACCGGCGTGTGCCGGAAGGTGTGGCCGACTCCCATGTCGTCGGCCACCCGCTTCATCACCTCGTCGGAGGGCGTGTGGCGGGGGTTCTCGACCACTCCGAGCATCCGCTTGGCCTGGTCGTAGTAGGGCCAGAGCTCGGACTTCCAGTCGGTGATGTGCGACCACGACGGGTCGTGGAAGAAGGCGTCGGTGGGCTCGTAGAGGGTGTTCGCGTAGACGAGCGAGCCACCGCCGACGCCCGCCCCGGCGAGGATCAGGCAGTCCTTGACCATGTCGATGCGCTGGATGCCGTACATCCCCATCGACGGCGCGAAGAGGAAGCGCCTGGCGTCGAACGAGGTCGCCGGGAAGTCGTCGTCCTCGAACCGCGCGCCCGCCTCGAGCACCCCGACCCGGTAGCCCTTCTCGGTCAGTCGCAGTGCCGTCACCGAGCCGCCGAAGCCGGACCCGATGACGAGGACGTCGTAGTGCTGGACCTCGGGGGACGTCATCTCAGGCGCGACCCAGCTTGTTGAGCAGCCGCAGCGACGCGGTCAGCACCTTGGCGTTGGTCTCCTCCGACATCCCGAACATCGGCGCGATCGGCACCAGCCGCTGCGTCGCGATCGACTGCGCCTCGGTGTAGCGGTGGATGCCCTCGGCGCCCTGGCGCCGGCCCATGCCGGACTCGCGCATCCCGCCCATCGGGGCGCCGAGCGAGCCGAACGTCGCGCCGTAGGCCTCGTTGACGTTGACCGTGCCGCACTTGATCCGGCCGGCGACGGCCCGGCCCCGGGCGGTGTCGCGGGTGTAGACCGAGGCGTTGAGGCCGTAGTGGCCGTCGTTGGCCCGCTCGACCGCCTCGTCCTCGCTGTGGAAGCGGTAGAGCGAGACGACGGGGCCGAAGGTCTCGTGGCCGAAGCAGGTCATGTCGGCCGACACGCCCTCGAGGATCGTCGGCTCGTAGACGAAGGGGCCGAGGTCGGGTCGTGCCTTGCCGCCGGTGAGGACGCGAGCGCCCTTGGCCACGGCGTCGTCGACGTGGGCGGTGACGGTGTCGAGCTGGGCCTGCGAGATCAGCGACCCCATGTCGACCGACCAGTCCTGGCTGGCCCCGAGGGTCATCGCCTGGGTGCGGGCGACGAACGCGTCGACGAACCGGTCGTAGACCTGGTCGGCGACGAAGAGCCGCTCCATCGACACGCAGAGCTGCCCGGCGTTGGAGAACACGGCGCGCGTGGCGCCCTCGGCCGCGCGGTGCACGTCGGCGTCGCGCAGCACGAGCATCGGGTTCTTGCCACCGAGCTCGAGCGAGCAGCCGATCAGGCGCTCGGCGCATCCCTTCGCGATGAGCCGGCCGGTGGCGGTGGAGCCGGTGAAGCAGACGTAGTCGGCCTCGCCGACGATCGCCCCGCCGACCTCGGGGCCGGGCCCGGCGACGACCTGCCAGAGCTCGGCCGGGAAGCCGGCCTCCTCGAGCAGCTGGGCGGCGAGCAGCGCCGTCAGCATGGTCTGGGCGTCGGGCTTGGAGACCACCGCGTTGCCGGCCAGCAGCGCCGGCAGGCCGTCGCAGAGCGCCATCGTGAGCGGGTAGTTCCACGGCGAGATGATCCCGACGACACCCTTCGGCACCCGGCTGACCTCGGCCCGCGTGAGCACCGGGAACATGCCGCCGACCCGGCGGGTGTCGAGGTGCTCGTGGGCGGTGCGCGCGTAGTAGCGCGCGGTCAGGGCGAGGTGGGCGACCTCGAGGTAGGCGTCCTTGCGGGCCTTGCCCGACTCCCACACGACCAGGTCGATGAGCTCGTCCTGGCGGTCGAGGAGGAGGTCGTGCAGCCGCAGCAGCGCGGCCGAGCGCTGGTCGACCGAGGTGGCCGCCCACGAGACCTGCGCCTTGCGGGCCCGGGCGAACGCCTCGGCCACGTCGGCCGGGCTCGACTGCGGCACGTGCGCGAGCGGCGTGCCGCCGATCGGCGAGGACACGGCGTGGGTCCGGCCGGACGTGCTCACCACGCGACGCGTGAGGGAGGCGACGTACTGCCGGTCGAGTGCGTAGGCCGCCGTGGAGTCGTGCTCGGGGTCGGCGGGGCCGGTGACAGCGGGGGTCTGCTCGCTCATCCTTGCAGCGTAGGTCGGTGTGACGACCGTTGCTACTGGTTGGTCACTTCCGTCCCAGCATTTGACACTTCACATCATTGTGTAAAGAGGCCGGTCAGACGATGTCGGGCGCCTTCACCCGGGCCTCGTCGGCCTCCTGGTCGGTCGGCATGAGCTGGCTCTGCCGCTCCGCCTCGACCCGGCGCAGGTAGTGGTCGACCTCGTCCTCGAGCTGCGCCTCGCTCCACCCCAGGGCGCCCGCCATCAGCTCGGCGGCGGGGCGGGCGGCGGTGATGCCGCGGTCGAAGGTCTCGATCGAGACGCGCGTGCGGCGGGCCAGCACGTCGTCGAGGTGGCGCGCACCCTCGTGCGTGACGGCGTAGAGCACCTCCGCGCGGAGGTAGTGCTCGGCACCCTCGAGCGGCTCGCCGAGGTCGGGCCGGGCGTCGATCATCGCGAGCACCTCGTCGACGAGCCCGCCGTAGCGGCCGAGCAGGTGGTCGACGAGGCCGATGTCGAGGCCCGACGAGCGGCTCAGCGCCACCCGCTGGTTGGTGCGCGCCTCGAAGCCCCACGCGCCCATCAGCGGCACCCGGTCGGTGATCGAGGCGGGCGTCGCTTCGAAGTCGCGGATGGCGTGGTCGACGGCGTCGCGCGCCATGACCCGGTACGTCGTCAGCTTGCCGCCGGCGACCAGCACGAGGCCGGGCACGGGGTTGGCGACCGTGTGCTCGCGGGAGAGCTTGGTGGTCTCCCCCATCTCACCCTCCTTGCGCATCGGCTTCAGCAGCGGGCGCAGGCCCGCCCAGACGCCGATGACGTCGCGGTGGTCGAGCGGGTCCTTGAGGAGCCGGTTGACGTGGCCGAGGAGGTAGTCGATGTCGGTCTTGCTGGCCGCCGGGTGGGCCAGGTCGTAGTCCCAGGCGGTGTCGGTCGTGCCGATGATCCAGAACTGGTCCCACGGGATCACGAAGAGCACCGACTTCTCGGTCTTGGTGATGAAGCCGCACTCGGAGCGGATCCGGTCCTTCGGCACCACGATGTGGATGCCCTTGCTGGCGTCGACGTCGAGCTGCGCCTGGCCGCCGATGAGGTCCTGCACCTCGTCGGTCCACACGCCGGCGGCGTTGATGACGACCTTCGCCCGGATCTCCAGGTCGCGCTGGCCCTCGAGGTCGCGGGCGCTGACCCCGACCACCGAGTCCCCCTCGCGCAGGAATCCCGTCACCTTGGTGCGGGTCGCGACGTGGGCGCCGTTGTTGGCGGCGGTGCGCGCGATCGTCATCACCAGGCGCGCGTCGTCGACCTGGCAGTCGTAGTAGCGGATCGCGCCGTGCAGGCCCTCGGTCCTGATGTCCGGGGCCATCCGGGCGAGCTGCTTGCGGAAGACGTGCTTGTGCTTCGGCACGCCCATGTCGTACTTGCCGGTCATCGCCATGCCGTCGTAGAGCGCGACGCCGGCACCGACGTAGGGCCGCTCCCACGCGTGCTCGAGCGGGTAGAGGAACGGCACGGGGCGGACGAGGTGCGGGGCGAGCCGCGTGTAGAGCAGCCCGCGCTCCTCCAGCGCCTCCTTGACCAGGGCGAAGTCGAACATCTCGAGGTAGCGCAGGCCGCCGTGCACCAGCTTCGACGAGCGCGACGACGTGCCGGAGGCGAGGTCGCGCTGCTCGACGAGGCCGACCTTCAGGCCGCGGGTGACCGCGTCGAGAGCTGCACCCACACCGACGATCCCACCGCCGACGACGAGGACGTCGAGCTGGCCGGCGGCCAGGTGCTGGAGGGCGTCGGCCCGCTGGTCGGCGTCGAGGGCCTTGGCGAGACTCATGGCTCCAGTGTCTCAGCAGGCACCACGTCCCCGCTCAGTGCTGGACGACGACCTCGATGCGCTGGAACTCCTTGACCTCGGTGTAGCCCGTGGTCGCCATCGCGCGACGCAGGGCGCCGATCAGGTTCATCGTGCCGTCGGCGACGCGGGAGGGGCCGAACATGATCTCCTCGAGCGTGCCGACCGGGGCGAACGCCACGCGCTCGCCGCGCGGCAGCTCGGAGTGCGTGGCCTCGCTGCCCCAGTGGAAGCCGCGGCCCGGCGCCTCGGTCGCCCGCGCCAGCGGGGAGCCGATCATCACCGCGTCGGCGCCGCAGGCGATCGCCTTGGCGATGTCGCCGGAGCTGCCGATCGAGCCGTCGGCGATGACGTGGACGTAGCGCCCGCCCGACTCGTCGAGGTAGTCGCGGCGCGCCGCCGCCACGTCGGCGACGGCGCTCGCCATCGGCACCGAGACGCCGAGCACGGTGCGGGTCGTGTGGGCCGCGCCGCCGCCGAAGCCGACGAGGACGCCGGCCGCGCCGGTGCGCATCAGGTGGAGCGCGGCCTGGTAGGTCGCACACCCGCCGACGATGACCGGGACGTCGAGCTCGTAGATGAACTCCTTGAGGTTCAGCGGCTCGGCCTGGCTGCTCACGTGCTCGGCCGAGACGGTCGTGCCGCGGATGACGAACATGTCGACACCGGCCTCGACGACGGCCTTCACGTGCTCCTTGGTGCGCTGCGGGGAGAGCGAGCCGGCGACGGTGACGCCCGCGGCGCGCACCTCCTTGAGGCGCGCGGTGATCAGCTCGGGCTTGATCGGCTCGGCGTAGATCTCCTGCATCCGCCGGGTGGCCTCGGGACCCTCGAGGCCCGCGACCTCCTCGAGCAGCACCGTGGGGTCGTCGTACCGGGTCCAGAGGCCCTCGAGGTTCAGCACCCCGAGCCCGCCCATCTGGCCGAGCGCGATCGCGGTCGAGGGTGACATCACCGAGTCCATCGGCGCGGCCAGGACGGGGACGTCGAAGCGGTAGGCGTCGATCTGCCAGGCGGTGCTGACCTCCTCGGGGTCGCGGGTGCGCCGCGAGGGCACGATCGCGATGTCGTCGAAGGAGTAGGCGCGGCGACCGCGCTTGGCACGGCCGATCTCGATCTCGGTCACCCCCTCAGCCTATCGGCGGCGTTCGCCCGGCCGCCCATCCCGTCGACCGGGAGCAACGAGCCGCCCGTTCCTGATGTACGTCTTCTCCACGGCACGGCAAAAACGCCACGGCCCCGACACCGCGTCCCTACCGTCGAGGACGTGGGGAATACGGGGAAGCGGCTCCGTGGTGCGTGGCCGCGACGGATCATCGTGCGCCTGCTCGCGACCGCTTGCATCGCGGGCGGGCTGTGGGGCGCGTCCGTCGCGGTCGCGCACGCCTCGGACGACTACCCCTGGGCCGGCCTGGGCCAGTGCCCGATCGTGGCGCAGGAGCCGGTCGAACCGCCGACCCCCACCCCCACGCCGGCACCGACACCCGGCAAGCCGGGCAAGCCGGGTCAGCCGGGTCAGCCGGGTCAGCCGGCTCCCGAGACCGAGCCGCCGGCGCCGGAGCCGGTGCTCGACCCCGTGTCGGGCCACCTCTACGACCCGCGCGGGCCGAGGCCGACGTGTGCGCGCCGCGTCTGGGCGATCGACGGCTCGATCGGCGACCCGTGGGGCTTCGTGCTCCGCAACTGCACCAGCTTCGTGGCGTGGCGCCTGCACGAGCGCAACGGCATGACCTCCTTCAGCAACTCCCTCGGCGGCGAGCACTGGGGCAACGCGAGCAACTGGGACGACGTCGCCCGTCGACTCGGCTACCGCGTCGACGACGTGCCGGCGATCGGTGCGGTCGCCCAGACCGACGACGGCCGGGTCGGCCACGTCGCCTGGGTGAGCGCGATCGGACCGGGCACGGTGACCGTCGAGGAGTACAACCACGCCGTCCCCGGCGGCTACGGCACGCGCACCGTCCCGGTCGGCGACTTCCGCTACCTGCACCTCGACGACGTGGCGCCGTCCCCGCTGGTCGGGTCGGACCGCCCGGTGGTCTCGGTCTCGGACCGCCTCGGCGAGTCGTGGACGGCGCGCGTCGACGGCCACGGCACCCTCTGGGTCGCCCGCCCTGGCAGGGCCGCACGCGCGGCCGGGCCGCGGGGCGCCTTCTCCCCGGTCGTCGCCCCCGCCCTGACGCTCGACCGGCGCGGGCTGCCGTGGGTCGCCGCGACGACCCGGACCGGACGCGTCCTGGCCGGCACCACCCGGGGCAACCGCCTCGCGCTCCGCCCGATCGGCACCTCCGCCACCACCGCGAGCCCCGCCGTCGCGCTGTCGCGCACCGGCCGCCCGGTCGTCGCGACCATCTCCCCGGCCGGCACCCTCACCACCCGCCGGCTGACCCAGCAGCGTCGGTGGAGCCGACCCGCCCGGGTCGGGCGGCCCGGCTCGTGGGCCACCCACACCGCACCCGTCCTGGGCCGCGACCGCTCCGGCAACACCCTGCTGGTCGCGGTCGGCCGCACCGGGTCGACGTACTCCCTCACGCTCGGGCGCGGCCGGCTCGTGCGCCTGCCCGGCGCCGCGGCCTCGATCACCTCGACCCCGGCGCTCACCAGCGCCGGCGACGGCTCGGCCTGGCTGCACCAGGTGACCGCGAGGGGCACGCTCGTCGTGCGCTCGCTCGCGGGCCACCGCTGGAGCCGTGCCCGCACGCTCGACGGCAGCTGGTCGCCGTACGCCTCCCCGGCCGTCGGCGAGGTCGCGGGCAGGCTCTACGTCGCGGCCGTCGACACCACGGGCGCCCTCCGCGTCCGGCCCGGGATCCCCGGCGAGGCCTCGCGGCTGCCCGGCCGGGTGCGCTCGACCGGCGACCCCACCCGCTCCCCCGGGCTGGTGACGCGGCACAACGCCGGGACGTACGTCGTCGCCGACCGCGGTCGCACGACCTCGGCCCGCCTGCTGGCGCGACCCGCGGACGCCGTGATCGGCCGGGGTGCTCCGAAGCGCGCCGGCTTCACCCCGTGATGGGACGGACCGCGTCGTCGATCGCGCGCCTCAGCCACGTCGTGTAGCGCTCGGGCGTCCAGCCGCGCTGCGGCACCAGCGTCAGGTAGGTCTCGGCGCGGGTCAGCAGGTAGACCACGTCGATGGCGTCCGGGTCGAGCGGGCCCGTGCTGACCAGGCGCACCAGGTCCTGCGTGGCGACCAGGTGACCGTCCCGCGCAGCGTCGAGGACCGCACGCATCCGCGGGTCCCGGTCGGCGCCCTGGACCATGACGGGGACGAACGGCGCCATCGGCTCGAGGGAGGCGAGCACGAACTCGACGATCCGGTCGAGCCGCACCTCGCGGTCGGGCTCGTCGTCGAGCCTCATCGCGGCGAACGCCTGCGGGAGCGGGAGCCCCTCGTTGAAGCTCCGCGACCGCATGGCCGCCATCAGCAGCTCCTGCTTGCCGCCGAAGGTCTTGGTCACCAGCTCCGGCGAGACCCCCGCCTCGGCGGCCACCGACGCGATCGTCGTGGCGCGCCAGCCCTGGGTGGGGAAGAGCTCCGCGGCGGCGTCGACGACCTTCTGACGACGCTGCTCGGCCGCGGCGCGCCGACCGCTGGCGTCGTACGGCCGACGCGTCGGTGCGTCCGGGTCCTCCACGCGGACGACCCTAGGCCACGTCATGGCGTCCGCCGTCGACGCTGGCCCGGTGGGCCAGCGTCGACGCGAACGCATCGACCGGGCTGGGATTCCCTGACCGTCGCCCCCGCGACGGCGTACCGTGCCCCACGCACGGCCATCCCGGCCTCCCCCATTTGGATACGAGGCAACCGTATTCAAAAGTGGGGACGAACCGCAGCCGATCCACCCCTGGTCTGGACCGGTGCGCCACGGCGCGGCCACCCGTGCGGGTGACCGCGCCGCTCCTGCAGGGTCGCGCGGTCAGCGACCGGCGTAGGCCCAGGAGGTGACGTTCTCGGTGTCCTCCTCGTGGGTGAAGCCCTCGACCGGGGAGTAGGTGTCGACGACGAACTGGATGTTCTCGTCGTCCGCCGTGCCACCGATGCCGTCCGGGCCGACTCCGTAGAGGTTCTGCCCGAAGTTCGCGCCGCCGGAGTCCATCATGTTGTGGACGTCGTTGGCGTTGTCGGTGTGGTAGTTGCCGATCGTGTGGCCGACCTCGTGGGCGGTCACGTTGGCCACTGCCTGCGAGACGAACTTGATCCTGTCGCTGGCCGCGGTGATGTAGGAGTTGAGCGAGTACGCCGACCCCGCCGGCTCGCTGAGCGAGTCGAGCAGCACGATGGCCTCGTCCTGGTGGCCGAAGTTGCCCGGGTCGATGTACTGCGCGATCCCGATCGTGTTGATGCCGGTCTCGGCGACCGTGCCCGCGACGTAGATGCGCGAGACGTTCTCCTGGCCGATGAGGTCCTCGTTGCCGCGCGCGTTAAGCACGTCGACGTTGACCGCGGGGTTGGTGCCGGCGATCTCCGCCTGGAGGTTCGCCCGGACCTGGTTGACGATCCGGTTCTCGACCTTGCGGGCGTCGGTGCGGGCAATGCCCCACAGCGGGACGAAGGAGCCGAACGGGGTCACGTTCACCACGCCCGTGCCACCCCACGTCGCGCTGTTGACCCGCCCGGGGGCGAAGTCGAGCAGCACGGTCTGGCGACGACCCCGGTCACCCTGGGTGCCGGGCCGGTAGCCCTCGACGGTCACGTCGTAGGAGCCGACGGCGCCGGACACCTCGACGGCGTACCAGCCCGCCTCCTCGGCGACGTAGGCCACCGCCGTGTTGCCGCCGCCGGGCAGCGGTGACGTCGGCGGGTAGAGCGAGGAGGCGTCCGTGCCGACGCCGCCGACGCGCTGCTCACCGCTGGGCGTGGTGATCGTCAGGCCGTTCGCGACGCCGTTGGCGACGCCGCCGATGGTGTCGCCCGGGCGCAGCCGCACGGAGTAGAAGTCGTGGTCGACCTCCTGGACCGAGATGGCGAGCGCGTAGTCGCCCTCGTCGGCCAGTCCGTTGCCGCTGCCGGAGTCGAAGGGATCGTTGGGGAGCGGGCCGAAGAAGTCGTAGCCCGCGACCAGCACGTAGTAGTCGCCGGGGGCCTCCGGGCTGTAGGACAGGTTGCTCAGCGCGCCGGTGCCGCCGTCGTCGTCGGCGGCGAGCGGCGTCCCCTCGGCGTCGTACACGGCCAGGACGGTGTCGAGCCCGGTGGGCGTGCCCTCCGTGTCGGCCAGGATCGACTGGCCCTCGGCGACGTTGACCTTGTAGAAGTCGAAGTCGTTGCTGCCGTCGCCGGTGATGCTGCCGTGCGGGCCGTCGCCGAGCACGGAGGTCGTGGTGACGGCGCCGGAGCCGTCGATCCCGGTGTCGGTGGCGAGCGTGATCGAGCCCTGGTCCTCCTCGGTGGTGATCGCGCTCGGTGCCGCGCCGGCGAGGTCGGCGAGCTCGCCGAGGATGCGCACGCGCGGGTTCTTCGCGGCGGCGGTGCCGAAGGCGGTGATCGGCTCGGCGTCGGTGGTCGAGTCGTTCGAGCCCGCGCTCCCGGCCGGCTCCTCCTCGTCGTGGACGAACGCCGGCGGGAGGACAGACGCGGCGGCCTTCCGGTTGGCGGACAGCTTGGCGGAGCCGGCGCGCTGGTCGGCGGCCTCGTGCATCCGCTTGTTCCAGGTGAAGTAGTCGGCGTCGGCGACGTCGGGGATGTTGGCCAGCCACGGGTTGGGCGAGACGACGCCCTTCGCGAGGCCCTGCGTGGCGTCGGCCGAGCCCTTGGGCGCGACCTGGATGCCGAGGTCGAGGGCCTCCTGCTGACCGGGGGTCAGCCCCTCGCCCTCACCGGGCGCTGCCCCGGAGATGGCTGCTGGGGCGACGAGGCACGCGGCGGCTGCGACGCCGACCGCGGTGGAGATGGTTCTGCGCATGCGGATGTTCCCTCCCGAGATGGAGATACGGACCGAGGCCTGGCTCGCACATCTGGAACGGAAGAACTTCATGAGCAGGGCCCCGAATCCCTGAGGGTCCGACGCTAGACCTGCTGCGGGGGCACGTACAGATACCGAAGGACGGTTTCTCCGCGGACCGGTGGAAGGCTCAGCTGCCCGAGTAGTTGGGCGCCTCCACCGTCATCTGCACGCCGTGGGGGTGGCTCTCCTTGAGCGAGGCCGAGGTGATCCGGACGAACCGGCCCTTGTCCTGGAGCTCGGGGATGGTGCGCGCACCGACGTAGAACATCGACTGGTTGAGGCCACCGACGAGCTGGTGGGCGACGGCCGACAGCGGGCCGCGGTAGGCCACCTGGCCCTCGATCCCCTCCGGCACGATCTTGTCGTCGCTGGCGACCTCGGCCTGGAAGTAGCGGTCCTTGGAGTACGACTTCTTGCCGCGGCTGCTCATCGCGCCCAGCGAGCCCATCCCGCGGTAGGACTTGAACTGCTTGCCGTTGACGAAGACGACGTCGCCCGGCGACTCCTCGCACCCGGCGAGCATCGAGCCGACCATCACCGCGTCGGCGCCGGCGACGAGTGCCTTGGCGATCTCGCCGGAGTGCTTCATGCCGCCGTCGGCGATCAGCGGGACGCCGGCCGGCCGGGTGGCCAGGGAGGCCTCGTAGACGGCCGTGACCTGCGGGACACCGACGCCGGTGACGACCCGGGTGGTGCAGATCGAGCCCGGCCCGACGCCGACCTTGACCGCGTCGGCGCCGGCGTCGACGAACGCCTGGGCACCCTCGCGGGTCGCGACGTTGCCGCCGATGACCTGGACGTGCTTGGTCGCCGGGTCGGTCTTGAGCCGCTTGACCATGTCGAGCAGCAGGTGGACGTGGCCGTGCGCGGTGTCGGCCACCAGCACGTCGACACCGGCCTCGACCAGGGTCGTGGCCCGCTCCCAGGCGTCGCCGAAGTAGCCGATGGCCGCCCCGACCAGCAGCCGGCCGTCGGCGTCGTACGACGCGTGGGGGAACTGCTCGCCCTTGACGAAGTCCTTGACCGTGATCAGGCCTGCCAGCCGGCCCTCGTCGTCGATGAGCGGGAGCCGCTCGCGCTTGTGGGCGCGCAGCAGGGAGGTGGCCTCCTCGCGGGAGATGCCCTCGGCGCCGGTGATCAGGCCCTCGGCGGTCATCACCTCGGTGACCTTGGTGGTCGCCCACTCCGCGACCGGGGTGAAGCGCAGGTCGCGGTTGGTGATGATCCCGAGCAGGTGGTTGTCGACGTCGACGACCGGCAGGCCGGAGACGCGGTACTCGCCGCAGAGGCGGTCGAGCTCCTCCAGCGTCGCGTCGGGGCCGATGGTGACGGGGTTGGAGATGATCCCGGTCTGGGTGCGCTTCACGAGGTCGACCTGACGGGCCTGGTCCTCGATGGAGAGGTTGCGGTGCAGCACGCCGATGCCGCCCTCGCGGGCCATCGCGATCGCCATCCGCGACTCGGTGACGGTGTCCATCGCGGCGCTGATCAGGGGCACGCGGATCGAGATCTCGCGGGTCAGGCGCGTCGTGGTGTCGATGTCGCTGGGGGCGAGGTCGGACTCGCCCGGCAGCAGCAGCACGTCGTCGTAGGTGAGGCCCAGGGCCGCGAACTTCTCAGGGATCTCCACCCCCCTGATCCTACCGGCGGCTCATGGGTGCTCTGGAACAGTGTCGGGATGGGGTTCGCGCGCGTGGTCTGGGTCTCGGCCGTCGTCGCCTTCCTCGCTCGCTTCCCCTCCCTGCTCTGGCCGCTGCGACCCGACGAGGCCGGGTTCCTGCTGGTCGCGCAGACGTGGCACCCGGCTCCCGACTCGGTCTACGGCCGGTACTGGGTGGACCGGCCGCCGCCGATCATCGCGCTGATGAGGCTGACCGACTGGGCGGGCGGTCCCTACGCCCACCGCCTCGTCGGCGCGGTCGCGTGCTCCGTCCTCGTCCTGGCCGCTGCCGCGGCGGCGCGCGAGGTGGCGGTGCGGATGGGCGTCTCCGAGGACGCCGACCTCCGACGCCTCTCGGGGTGGGTCGCCGTGGCCACCGCGGCCCTGGTCGCCAACACCCAGATCGACTCGGTCGGGGCGAAGGGCGAGCTCTTCGGCATCCCGCTCGTGCTCGGTTCGTGCTGGCTGGCGCTGCGGGGCGTACGCCGTCTCTCCCGCAGCGACGCCTTCTGGGCCGGCCTGCTGGCCGTGCTCGCGGTCGGGATGAAGCAGAGCGTCGCGGGCGGCCTGGTGTTCGGCGGCGTGCTGCTCCTCGCCTCCGGGGTGGCCGGCCGGCTCACGTGGCGCGACGTCGTACGCCTCTCGGTGGCCGCCGCGGCCGGTGCGCTCGTGCCGGTCCTCGTCGTGGTCGGGTGGGCGCTCTGGGTCGGCGTACGGCTGCAGACGCTCTGGTACGTCGTGGTCGCCTTCCGCTCCGACGCGAACCGCGTCATCGAGGCGAACGCCGGAGGCGCGACCGGCCGCATCAGCGTGCTGCTGCTGATCTTCGTCGGAGTCGGGATGCTCTTCTTGCTCCTGTGCTTCGTGGCCAGGCTCCGGGCGATGCTGCGCCGCGAGCCGGTCGTGGTCGTCGCGACCGGCGCACTGCTGGTGGTCGACCTCCTGGGGGTCGCCGCCAGCGGGAGCTTCTGGACGCCCTACCTCTTCGTGCCGATCCCCGGCCTGGCGCTGGGACTGGCCGCGCTGGTCGCGCACGGGCACCTCGACCGGCGCTGGCACCTCGTGACGCCGGCCGCGGTCGCGTTCGTCGTGGCGTCGAGCGTGTTCTCCCTCGTGGGCTGGACGAGCGCCTGGGTGGCCGGTCGCGTGCCGGTCGAGGTCCGCACCGGCGAGGCGATCGCCGCGGCCGCGCGCCCGGGCGACCGCGTGCTCGTCTACGGCGGGCGGGCCGACATCCAGTGGGCCAGCCGCGCCCAGTCGCCGTACCCCTACCTCTGGTCGCTGCCGATGCGCACGCTCGACCCCGGGCTGGAGGACCTGCACGACGTGCTCACCGGCTCCGACCCGCCCACCTGGTTCGTCGAGGCGACCTTCGTCAACACGTGGAGCGAGCTTGGCACGATGCCCGTCGAGCAGTCGCTCATCAGGAAGTACGAGTTCGTCGTCACCGCGTGCGACCGCTACCGGATCTACCGGCTCAACTCGGTCGACCCGGTCAAGCTCGACGTCGACTGCACGACGCCCTACCGGACCATCTGGGGACAGTGATGCAACCTTCCGCGGGGTTGGCCCCGTTCTGACCAGCATGGAGCAGAACAGTGCGTGACGAGGCGGCCTTCGTGGAGTTCGCCCAGTCGTCCCGCGACCGGCTGCGCCGCACGGCGTACCTGCTGTGCGGCGACTGGGACCAGGCGTCCGACTTCGTCCAGGAGGGCCTGGTCCGGGTGTACGTCCGGTGGCCGCGGCTGGTGCGCAACGGTGGCGAGCACGCCTATGCGCGCAAGGCGGTGGTCAGCGCCTTCCTCGACCACGCACGCCGGCGCTCGAGCACCGAGCGCCCGCAGGAGGCGGACCCCACGCTCGCCTCCGACGAGGACGTGGCGACGGCGGTGACCGACCGGGCGGCGCTCCTGGCGGCGCTCGCCGACCTGGCACCGCGCCAGCGCGCCTGCGTCGTGCTGCGCTACTTCGAGGACCTGTCGGTCGAGCAGACCGCAGCCCTCCTCGGGTGCACCGAGGGCACGGTCAAGAGCCAGACCTCGCGCGCCCTGTTCTCGCTCCGGTCCGTGTTCGAGGACTCGTCGACCGACGAGCCGTCCCGAGGAGCTGTCTCATGGTGAACGACCTGCGTGACCTGATGCGCGAGGCCTCCTCGCACGCCCCGCACGACGACGGAGACGTCTCGGCCGTGCTGGGTGCCGGACGACGACGGGTGAGAGTGCGGCGGGCCGCGACGATCGGGGGCACGGCACTGGCCGCCGGCGCGATCACGCTGGGCTCGATGGCCTGGCTGGACCCGAGCCCGCCCGACCTGGCCGCCGCCGGCGTGCCCCGGCCCGAGGGGCCCGTCATCGGACTGGGCGACGCCCGGCCGGCGGTCGAGGGCACCGACTACCGGGTGCTGACGTCGTACACCAACAACGACCTGGACGCCGCCAACGGCCAGTACCTCGACGGCGTCACCGACGACGGACTGGTGCTGTTCCGGGACGGCCCGCACGGCCGGTCCAACGCGTCGCGGTTCGCGCTCCTCGACCCGGTGACCGGTGAGAGGACGTGGCTCGACGGCCTGCCCGACCCGAGCGCCCAGTTCTGGCCCGTCGAGCTGTCGGCCGACCGGATCGCCCTGCTGCGCCTCCCGACCAGCGGGGAGACGGACGCACTGGTGGTCGACGTCTACGACCGGGCCGACGAGCGGTGGACGGCGACGAGCTGGCCCGGGCTGCCCGGGACCGGCGACGCCTGGGGCGCCCGGTCGGCGCCCGACGGCCGGCTCTACGTGAAGGTCCCCGCGACCGAGGGAGCGATCCCCGACGGCGGCTGGCCGACAGCGCCGGACGGCGAGGCGGAGGACGCCGATGCCGAGGGCGACACCTACGACCTGTGGTCGGTGTCGCTCGACGACACCTCCGACGCGCGGGACGAGGGCCTGCGCGTCGGCGACGTCGCCTTCACCGACACCTCGATGGTGTGGACCGACCGCACCAACGGCGACGCCGGCCTGGTCCACGTGCGCGACCTCGCGTCGGGATCGGAGACGACGTTCGACCCGAGGACCGGCGACCGGTGCAACCTGCTCGGCTTCGGCGCGTCAGGCGATCGGATCATGATGAGCCAGTACTGCGGCACCTACGAGGACGGCGTCCGCGACGATCGCGTCCAGGTGCTCTCCACCGACGGCGACCTCGTCACCACGATCCAGGGCAGCGGCATCGAGGGCGGCCCCGCCGGACCGGGCAACGAGCTGGTCACCATCACGTCGTACGACCGGGCGCAGGGCGGCACCTACGTGTACGACCTCGCGGACGGCTCGCTGCTCCGACTTTCCGACGCGGTCTCGAGCTTCGGCGTCGGCGGCCCGGCACCCGACGGCGACTTCATGTGGCACACGCCGGTGAACCGGCGCAACGGCGCCACACAGTGGGTCGGCCGGCTCATCGGCTGACCCACCGGGTAGGTGCCAGTGGGCGTGTCAGTTGGCGTAGACCCGGACGTAGTCGACCTTCATCTCCTGCGGGAAGACGGTGCTCCCGTCGGGGTAGCCGGGCCACTGGCCACCGACCGCGAGGTTGAGGATGAGGAAGAACGGCTTGTTGAAGACCCACTCGTTGCCGCCGACGCGCGAGCGGTCGATGGTCTGGTAGGCGACGCCGTCCACGAGCCAGGTGATCGAGTCGGGCTTCCAGTCGATCGCGAAGGTGTGGAAGGTGTCGGCGAACGACCAGCCCTGCGGGTGCACGTACTGGCCCGTGATGCCGGCTCCGCCGGAGTAGCCCGGTCCGTGGATCGTGCCGTGCACGATGTGCGGCTCGTAGCCGACGTTCTCCATGATGTCGATCTCGCCGGCCTGCGGCCACTGGACGCCGGGCAGGTCGCCGCCGAGCATCCAGAAGGCCGGCCAGATGCCCTGGCCGCGCGGGATCTGGATCCGCGCCTCGATCCGGCCGTACTGCGCCTCGAACTTGTCGTTGGTCTGCAGCCGCGCCGAGGTGTAGCCGTCTCCTTCGCGCCTGGCGGTGATGACGAGGTTGCCGGCGCCGTCGAGCGCGGAGTTGGCGCGCGAGTCGGTGTAGTTCTGCAGCTCGGCGTTGCCCCAGCCGCCGGCGCCGAGGTCGTGGCTCCACACCGAGTAGTCGGGTGCGGCGCCGGCCGGGCCGTCGAACTCCTGCTGCCACACCAGGTCGCCCGGCGCGAGCTGGGCGCCGGCGGTGCCGGTGACCGACTCGCGGGCCGGGGTCGCGCCCGACGGGGGTGCGACGGCGGTCGTGGTGAGGGCCGAGGCGGCGAGCGCCAGGGCGAGGGGGGCGGCGTGCGTGCGTGCGAGGTGCCACATGGGCAGACAACTCCTCTGGGAATGGTCCGGGACCCCGAGTGGCCCGGCTCCATTCCTCGACAGTAGGACTGTCAGTGCCGAGGCACCACGACGGATTAGTACGTGCTCCTTACCAACGGCGTGATCGGGATCCGCACGGTCAGGTCGTCGGTCCCCATCCGGATGCGGCCGCGCAGGCCGCTGCCGAGGATGAGGGGCAGCACGGCCGAGTTGTCCGCGGCGGTGCGCACGACGACCTCCGACACGCTGCTCGCCCGGGCCGCGCGGGTGGCCTCGAGCAGGAGCCGCGAGCCGATGCTGCGACGCCGCCAGGCGGGGTCGACCTCGAGCTCGAGGTGCCACGCGCCCTCGTCGTCGGCCGTCCACGAGGCCGACCCGACGGGCGCGCCGCCGACCGTGGCGGTCACCGCGGACTCCGAGGTGGTGAAGACCGGACCGGCGTCGACGGCGGTGTCGGGGTCGGGCACGGCCGGCTGGTCCGACGCAGCGGCCAGGACGTCGGTGACGAGCTCGGCGAGCGCGGTGCCGCGCGCGTGCTCGGCAGCCGTGAACGGCGCCGTACGACGCAGCTGCACCAGCACGTCGCCGATCTCGAGGTCCATCGCGTCGAGCACCGGGTCGAGCTCCGAGCCGACCGGGTCCGCCTCGGCGTCGAAGAGCTGGGCGACCACGTCCGGGAAGCCCGCAGGGTGGGCCAGGATGCTGCGGGCGGCCAGGACGTAGCGCGTCGGCTGGTCGTTGAGCGCCGCCTCGGTGCACGGCAGCACGCTGACCCGGCTGCCGCCGGCCCGCTCGACGAGGTCGGCCAGGTCGGGCAGCTCCCAGTCGTCGGGCGTGCGCAGCACGAGCTCGTCGGTGACCCGGTCGATCCCGGGGAAGACCTGCAGGCCGAGGATGTTCACCCCGGCGGAGCCGCAGGCCGTGGCCAGGTCCGCGAGAGCACCGGGACGGTCCTCCAGCGTCGTACGCACTCTCCACAACATGCCCTGATGATGCCCCAGGGATGTTTCACGAGGTCGTACGACGCGTAACACCGACGTCACACGCAGCAGGCCCGCACCGGGATCCGGTGCGGGCCTGCTGGTCGTTCAGGTGCTGCGTCGAGCGGAGCGGCGGGGGTCAGTGACCGTGGCCGTGCCCGTGGCCGCCACCGGCCGCGGGCTCCTCCTCCTCGGGCTTGTCCACGATGAGCGTCTCGGTCGTGAGCAGCATCGCCGCGATCGAGGTCGCGTTGACCAGGGCCGAGCGGGTGACCTTGACCGGGTCGAGGACGCCCTGGGCGACCAGGTCGCCGTACTCGCCGGTCGCGGCGTTGTAGCCGTTGCCGATGCCGAGCTCGCGGACCTTGGCGGTCACGACGTAGCCGTTCTCGCCACCGTTCTCGGCGATCCAGCGCAGCGGCTCGTCGGCCGCCTTGCGGACCACGCGGACACCGGCGGCCTCGTCACCGGTCAGGCCGAGGTTGTCCTCGAGCACCGACACGGCGTGGATGATCGCGGAGCCACCGCCGGGGACGATGCCCTCCTCGATCGCGGCGCGCGTCGCGGAGACGGCGTCCTCGATGCGGTGCTTCTTCTCCTTGAGCTCCACCTCGGTGGCGGCGCCGACCTTGATCACGCAGACACCGCCGGCGAGCTTGGCGAGGCGCTCCTGGAGCTTCTCGCGGTCCCAGTCGGAGTCGGTGTTCTCGATCTCGGCCTTGATCTGGTTGACGCGGCCGTCGATCTGGCCGGCGTCGCCCGCACCCTCGACGATCGTCGTGTTGTCCTTGGTGATGACGACGCGACGGGCCTGGCCGAGGACCTCGAGGCCGACCTGGTCGAGCTTGAGCCCGACCTCGGGGGCGACGACCTGGGCACCGGTCAGGATCGCGATGTCCTGCATCATCGCCTTGCGGCGGTCGCCGAAGGCCGGGGCCTTGACGGCGGCGACGTTGAAGGTGCCGCGGATCTTGTTGACCACGAGCGTCGAGAGCGCCTCGCCGTCGACGTCCTCGGCGAGGATGAAGAGCGGCTTGCCGGTCGCGATGACCTTCTCGAGGACCGGGAGGAGCTCCTGGATCGAGGAGATCTTGCCCTGGTGGAGAAGGATGTAGGGGTCGTCGAGGACGGCCTCCATCGACTCCGGGTCGGAGACGAAGTAGGCGGAGATGTAGCCCTTGTCGAACTGCATGCCCTCGGTGAACTCGAGCTCGGTGCCCATGGTGTTGGACTCCTCGACCGTGATCACGCCGTCCTTGCCGACCTTGTCGAAGGCCTCGGCGAGCAGGTCGCCGATGTGGCTGTCACGGCTGGAGATCGTGGCGACGGAGGCCATGTCCTCGCGGGACTCGACCTCGCGGGCCGCCTCGCGCAGCGCGTCGCCGACGGCCTCGGCCGCCGCGTCCATGCCGCGCTTGAGGCCCATCGGGTTGGCGCCGGCCGCGACGGCACGGAGGCCCTCGTGAACCATGGCCTGGGCCAGGACGGTGGCGGTGGTGGTGCCGTCACCGGCGACGTCGTTGGTCTTGGTGGCCACCTCCTTGGTGAGCTGGGCACCGAGGTTCTCGAACGGGTCGTCGAGCTCGATCTCGCGCGCGACGGTCACACCGTCGTTGGTGATCGTGGGGGCGCCCCACTTCTTGTCGAGGACGACGTAGCGGCCCTTGGGGCCGAGCGTCACCTTGACGGCGTTGGCGAGGGCGTCGACGCCGCGCTCGAGGCTGCGGCGGGCGTTCTCGTCGAACTCCAGGATCTTGGGCATCTAGGTGCTCCTAGGAAATGTTCATGGGGTGGTTCAGGGCCTGACGTGCCTGGCGCCCGGCCGGCGGCAGTGCGCCGGCCGGGCGGCCAGGTGCGTCAGGAGACGACGGCGAGGATGTCGCGCGCGCTCAGGATCAGGTACTCCTGGCCGGCGTACTTGACCTCGGTGCCGCCGTACTTGCTGTAGATGACCTTGTCGCCCACCGCGACGTCGAGCGGGACGCGGTTGCCGTTGTCGTCGATGCGACCGGGACCGATCGCCACGACCTCGCCCTCCTGGGGCTTCTCCTTGGCGGTGTCCGGGATGACCAGGCCGGAGGCCGTGGTCTGCTCGGCTTCGAGCGTCTGGACGACGATGCGGTCCTCGAGGGGCTTGATGTTGACCGACACTTCGGATCAACCTCCACTTTCTCTGCAACGAGATTCTTCAGGACGTGGGCTCACGGTCCGGCGGCACGCCGTCGCGGGGGTCGTGCCAGGCTCGCGAGCATTGGCATTCTCAGGGTGAGAGTGCCAGAACAGACGCTAGCACTCACCCCGAGCGAGTGCCAGACAGAGGCCGGCAGGGGCGGTTGCGGGTTCCCTGACAGGATGCCCCCGTGGAGATCGGGACGCTGGAGTGGCTGCGCACCAACGACGGTGGTCGGCTGCTGGTCCACGCCGCCCAGGCCTGGGTCGACCACCCGCGAGACCCGGTGCGGGTCGCGAGCGTCGTACGACGTCTCGAGCCCGACCCCGAGAAGGCGGCCGCGGCCACCACGCAGGTCCAGCTGCGCGAGAAGGCCGTCGCCAAGTTCGGCGAGGACGCACGGCTGATGTTCTTCACCCCCGATGCGCTCGAGCAGGCCACCCGGGCCCGCGTCGCCGACCACCGCGCGGCGCGCCTGGCCGCCGCGATCCCGGGCGGCAGCGTGATCGACCTCGGCTGCGGCATCGGCGGCGACCTCCTCGCCTTCGCGCGCGCCGGCCTCGTCGCGGCGGGCATCGACCAGGACCCGGTCCGGGTCGCGATGGCCGCCGCCAACCTCGAGGTGCTGGGCCTCGCGGGAGCCGTCCAGGTCGGCGACGCGACCACGATCGACCCGAGCGGCTTCGGGGCCGCCTTCGCCGACCCCGCCCGCCGCGGCGGCCGGGGCCGGGTCTTCGACGTCGAGGGCTGGACGCCGCCGTGGCCGTGGGTGCTCGACCTGCTGACCCGGCGCTCCCTGGTCAAGGTCGCCCCGGGCATCGGCCACGACCTCGTCCCGCCGGGCGCCGAGGCGGAGTGGGTCAGCGACGGCGGCGAGGTCAAGGAGGCCGTCATCTGGTCGCCGGGACTGTCGACCACCGACCGGCGGGCCACCGTGATCGGGGAGGGCGGGCTCGCCACGCTCACCGACGAGGACGCCCCGCCGCTGGGAGCGGACGGCGTCGAGGTCCGCGAGGTCGGGGCCTTCCTCTACGAGCCCGACGGCGCCGTGATCCGGGCCGGGCTGGTCACCGCCGTGGCCGCCGGCGTGGGCGGCGGGCTCGTCGACGAGCACATCGCCTACGTCACCGGCGACGCCTCGTTCCGTACGCCGTTCGCGCGGGGCTACCGCGTCGTCGAGCACCTCCCCTACCGCGAGAAGCAGCTCAAGGCGGCCCTCCACGAGCGCGGCATCGGTCGGCTGACGATCAAGAAGCGTGGCGTGCAGGTCGTGCCGGAGGAGCTGCGCAAGCGGCTCGCGCTGAAGGGTGACAACGAGGCGACCGTGGTGCTCACGCGCGTCGCCGGCCAGGGCACGGCACTCCTGGTCGAGCCGTTCTAGCGGACCTCAGCACCCGGTCCGGGCGACCCCGGCGACCTTGACGGGGAGCTGACCGGGGGCCGACGCCCGGCCGAGCAGCACCTCGACCAGGGCCTGCATCGCGGCGGGGGTGTCGCCGTACGTCGCGATCCGCGTCGGCGCACCCACCCGGCCGAGCACCCACGGGGTGTCGGTGGCGACGGCGATCGTGCCGTCGACCGGGGCGTCGTGGTAGCCGGTGAACCCGACCTGGGTGCCGGCCGCGACCCGGGCGTCCTCGCGTGCGGTCCAGCGACCGAGCCGGAGCTCGCGCATCGCCTCGGCCTTCCTCCACGCCTTCACGCGCTTCCTGAAGTGCTGCTTGCCCTCGTGCTTCTTCCGTTCCGGCCGCGGTGCGGCCAGGGCCAGCCGGGGCGGCGGGGACCGGCGGAGGAGGACGGACAGCCCGGCCTGGCTCGCTGCGGCGGCGAAGCTGGAGACGGCGCCGGGGTCGCCGTAGGGATGGACCGCGTCCTCGACCAGCCGACCGGTGCACGGACCGTCGGTGACGGTGATGGCCGCGTTCGACAGCGCCCTCGACGCCACCTGGGCCGAGCCGACGGGCGCGCCCTTCGCGCCGTCGAGGTGGAGGAGGAGCGCGATCTGGCGCGCCGCGGACTGCTCGAGGCGCTCGCGGCTCAGCGCGCCGGCCCGCACCGCCCTCACCAGCGCGGCGCGGGCCACGGCGGGCGACGCCGGCATCAGGAGCACGTCGGCACCCGCCCTCATCGCACGGACGGCGATCTGGCCGGGGTCGCGGCCCTTCGTCACGCCGGTCATCTCCAGCGAGTCGGTGACGACGAGGCCCTCGAAGCCGAGCTCGTCACGCAACAGGCCGGTCGTCACCTTCCGCGACAGGGAGGAGGGCATCCGCGGGTCCACGGCGCGTACGTCGATGTGCCCGACCATGACCGCCGGCAGGCCGGCCTCCGCGGCGGCGCGGAACGGCACCAAGTCGCCGGCCTCGAGCTCCTCCAGCGACTTCGTCTGGACGGGGAGGGTGAGGTGGCTGTCGGCAGGGACGGAGCCGTGGCCGGGGAAGTGCTTGATGACGGGCAGGACGCCCGCCTCGTCGAAGCCGGCTGCTGCGGCGACCACCTGCTCGGCGACGGTCGCCGGACGCGACGACGCCGAGCGCGACCCGATGGTCGGGTCGCCGGGCCCGGAGGTCACGTCGGCGTCGGGCGCGAAGTCGACGGTGAAGCCGAGCCCGCGCAGCTCGCCCCCGCTCGCGGCGTACGCCTGCTGCGTCAGTGCCGGGTCGGCGGCGGCACCGGAGCTCATGAAGGCCGGGAACCTCGTCGCTGCTCCGCGCAGCCGCTCGACCACGCCACCCTCCTGGTCGACGCCGAGGAACAGGGGGTAGGTCCGCTTGACCTGCCGGGTCAGCTTGGTGTTCACGGACTCGATCTGGGCCGCCGAGGCGACGTTGGAGTCGAAGGCGATGACCCCGCCGAGGTGCAGGTCGCGCACCATCCGCACCGGCGCCGCCGTACCGCTCCAGTCGGCCACGATCACCTGGCCGGCGAGGTCCGGCAAGCGCATCCTGCCCACGATCCGGGCGGCCCGGTCGAGCTCGGCGCGGTCGGGCCCCCAGCCCTCCGTGAGCCCGAGCTCCTCGGACGGCGACTTCGGTGCCTCTTGCGCGCTGGCAGCCGCCGCGCTCTCGCCTGCGGGCGAGTCGTCGGCCTCTCCCCCACCGTCAGCCGCACCGTCGCACCCACCGAGGCCGACGACCAGCGCGACGGTCGCGAGCAGCGCGGTCAGCCGGCTCGTCGAGTGGGAACGCATCAGGTCATGGTGGCACGGCCCGGTGAAGGCCCGGCGTCAGCGCCCGTGGCGGTCGACCCGCTCCCACGGCCACGCATCGGCGAGCCATCCGGCAACGGCGGCCGCCAGTGGCCCGTCGAGCTCCGCCCGGTCCGCACTCACCCACGACCGCACCTGCGCGTCGTGGTCCGGGTCCTTGCTGGGGTAGACGTAGACGCAGCCGATGACCTGGTCCGTGCCCGGGTCCAGGACCGTGAAGGTGAACCCGGTCCGCTCGACGAAGTCCTGCGCGTGCCGGGTCAGGTCCGACAGGTTCTCCTCGGCGCTCATCCCCTCGAGCGGCGGCCAGCTCCACTTCTCGAACCCGGTCGTGGCGCGGATGTGCTCGATGCTCGAGGTCCACGCGGCCAGGTCCGACGCATTGTGCTGCGGCCCGAGCGGCTCCAGCCGGAAGCCCTCGCCGACCAGCTCCCGCGGAGGCTCGAACCCCTCCGGCACGAACCCCTCGCCCACCTCGTCGCTCGCCATCTCCCGACCCTAGCGCCGACAAGCCGCCGGCACCGGGCACCCGCGTCTCCGACACCGTCTCCGGCACCCCCTGACTCCGGCCGCTGGCCCCTGAGTCCCCAGGAGACTCAGGTCGCATCGCGCGCGATGAGCAGCGACCCTCCCCGACCCTCCCCGCCATTCCCCGCCGCGCTCGGCCCTGAGTCCCTCGGAGACTCAGGATCCAGCGCGCGAGCGGCAGGGCGGCTGCGCCGGCGCGGCTGCGCAGGGCTCGGCAGGGTGGCCACCTGGGCCGGCCCGGCCTGTGGACGACGCGAGGCTGTGGACGACGGAGGAGGTCTTGTCGGTGGTGGCGTCTGTGCTCGGTGGACGAGGTTCACACGACGACACGAGGACGGGATGGCATGTCGACAGTAGTGATGCGGGGGCCGGCCACGACGCGGCTCCGGACCGGGCCGGGGACGGGGCTCGAGGAGGAGACGGAGCTCGACTGGGAGCGGATGGAGGGGTGGACCACCGACGAGGTCGAGTGGTGGCTCATGGGTCCGTTCGACGGCGAGGTTCCCGGGCTCGTGCGCCGGATCAGGAGGATCCTCGACGTGTCCCAGCGCGGGCTGGCCGCACTGATCGGGGTGTCCCAGTCGGTCGTCGCGAGGTGGGAGACGGGTCGGACCAGCCCGAGGGCAGCGGTGCTGCTGAGGCTCCTGCGGATGGCGGAGGTCGGCGTCGAGCTCCACGACGTGCCCAGCGGCGAGGAGGTCGAGCCCATGCGCGACGACGGCGCACGTGACCTCGGCGGACGTCGCTTCCCGGCCCACGTCGACCTGAAGGTGACCGGGTGGTGGACCCCGAAGGATTCGCTGTCGGACGGCAGCTGGCCCCGGTGGACGAAGGTATCGAGAAGCCGGGAGACGGTGCGGGTGAGGTACCACCTGAAGGCATGGAAGCGGATCTTCCGCGACGTCCACGGCACGCCGGTGGACCACCCGAGCGACCAGCAGCACGTGGCGGAGGCGCACCACATGGACGAGGCGCGCGAGGAGCGCCTACGCCGACGGGCCGCGTGACCCGCCGGCGTACGCACCTCGCGAGGTGACCGCTCAGACGTTGGCCTTCTCGGCACCGATCGTGGTGTCGGGGCCGTGGCCGGTGTGCACGACGGTCTCGTCCGGGAGGTCGAAGAGCCGCGCCCGGATGGAGTCCTTGATGAGGTCGGCGTCGCTGAACGACCGCCCCGTGGCGCCGGGACCTCCCTCGAACAGGGTGTCCCCGGTGAAGACGCAGCCCAGGTCGTGGACGTAGAGGCACACCGCGCCCGGCGCGTGCCCCGGCGTGTGGAGCACCGTCACCGCGGCCCCGCCGATGGTGAGGGTGAGGCCGTCGGAGAGGTCGACGTCCCAGAGCTCGGCCCCCTCCTCGTCCCCGCCGTGCGTGAGCTCCCACAGCGGCCGGTCGTCGGGGTGCAGCAGGATCGGCGCACCCGTGGCGACCCGCAGCGCCGGCGCGACGCGGACGTGGTCGTCGTGGGCGTGGGTGCACACGATCGCCTTCACCGTGCGGCCGGCGACGACCTGCATGATCGCGTCGACGTCGTGCGGGGCGTCGATCACGAGGCACTGCTCATCGTCACCGATCACCCAGACGTTGTTGTCGACCTGGTGGGTCTCCCCGTCGAGGCTGAAGGTCCCGGAGACGACCGCGTGGTCGACCCGCGCGGTCACAGCACGACCACCGAGCGCAGGACGTTGCCGTCGTGCATCGCGGCGAAGGCGGCCTCGACGTCGCCGATCCCGATCTCCTCGGTCACGAAGGCGTCGAGGTCGAGCCGGCCCTGCTGGTAGAGGTCGACCAGCATCGGGAAGTCGCGCGAGGGCAGGCAGTCGCCGTACCAGGACGACTTGAGCGACCCGCCGCGGCCGAAGACGTCGATGAGCGGGATCTCGGGGACCTTCATGTCCGGGGTCGGGACGCCGACGAGCACGACGGTGCCGGCGAGGTCGCGGGCGTAGAACGCCTGCTTCCAGGTCTCGGGTCGACCGACGGCGTCGATCACGACGTCGGCGCCGCCCTCGTGGCCAGTGCCGTCCGGCGGCGGGGTGAGCGACCTGATCGCCTCGACCGCGTCGACCTCCGAGGAGTTCACCGTGTGCGTCGCGCCGAGCTTGCGCGCGTTCTCCAGCTTCCGGTCGTCGATGTCCACAGCGATGATCTTCGCCGCACCCGCGAGCGCGGCGCCGGCGATCGCGGCGGCACCCACGCCCCCGCAGCCGATGACGGCAACGGTCGAGCCGCGGCCCACGTTGCCGGTGTTGATCGCGGCACCGAGACCGGCCATCACGCCGCAGCCCAGAAGGCCCACGGCGGCGGCGCGCGCGGACGGGTCCACCTTCGTGCACTGGCCCGCGGCGACCAGGGTCTTCTCGGCGAACGCACCGATCCCCAGCGCCGGCGAGAGCTCCGTGCCGGCCAGGTCGCCCTCGGCCAGCGTCATCTTCTGCGTCGCGTTGTGGGTGGCGAAGCAGTACTGCGGCTCACCGCGGTTGCAGGCCCGGCAGTTGCCGCACACCGCGCGCCAGTTCAGGACCACGAAGTCGCCCGGCTCGAGCCCGGCCACCTCGGGTCCGACGCTCTCCACGACACCGGCCGCCTCGTGGCCGAGCAGGAACGGGAAGTCGTCGTTGATGCCGCCCTCGCGGTAGTGGAGGTCGGTGTGGCACACGCCGCAGGCCTGGATCTTCACCACCGCCTCGCCCGGACCGGGGTCCGGGACGTTGATCGTGGTGAGCTGGACCGGCTCGCCCTTCGCGAGTGCGACCACGGCCTTGACCTGCTGCATCGATGCCTCCTGCTTTGTCGAGCTGGGGTGTCCGGGGCGTCGGGTCGCCCGGAGTCGCGTCGAGCCTCCCAAACAGATGCAACCCCCGTCGACCCGGCCGCGTCCTCACCCCGACACGCCACCGTGAAAGCCACTCGCATGTGGCCTGCAAGCCGAAGGGAGGTGGATCGTGGGCATGGCACTCATCGAGGGATCAGGACCGGGGAACGACGTGGCACGCGCCGACCGACAGACGGACAAGGACGCCGACTTCTCGGCGTACATGGCCGCGCGCCAACCTGCCCTCTACCGCACGGCCTACCTGCTGGCCGGCGACCACGCCGGCGCCGAGGACCTCCTCCAGAACGCCTTCGCCAAGCTCTACCTGTCGTGGGACAAGGTCCGCGACCCGCAGGCGCTCGACGGCTGGGTCCGGCGCGTCATGGTCAACGAGAACAACTCGCTGTGGCGCCGCGCCTGGAAGCGCCGCGAGAACTCCACCGACCCCACTGCGGGCGCGATGCCCGAGTCCGGTGTGCACGACGAGTACGACGACGGGATGGGCGGCGTGCTGTGGTCGTTCGTCCAGACCCTGTCGCCCAAGCAGCGTGCCGTGATCGTGCTCCGCTACTACGAGCAGCTCAGCGAGGCCGAGATCGCCGACGTGCTCGGCATCTCCCCCGGCACGGTGAAGTCGCAGGCCAGTCGCGCCCTCGCCGCGCTGCGCGCCCGCGCCCCCCACTCACTCAACCCCCACGAGTCCGGAGACGCACGATGAACGAGACTCCCCTCGAGGACCAGGTCCACGACGCGCTGCACCGCCGGGCCGACGGCGTCCAGCGCGCCCCCTTCGACGTCGGCGACGTCCGCACCCGCGCCCGCCGGATCCAGCGCCGCCGAGCGCTCGCCGCAGGCGCCGCCGTGGCCGCCGTCCTGGCCATCGCCGTACCGGTCGGCCTGACGATGGTCGGGCAGGCCCAGCGCAGCGACGTACCTCCCGCCCCCCAGCCACCGCCGGCGATCGCCAGCGGCACGGTCCGCGTCGACGCACGCAGCGCGCCCGTGGAGGACGGCCCCGAGGTGCCGATGATCAACGTCGTCGAGCCCACGTTCCTGGTGGGCGACGAGGCGATCCCGCTGCCGGAGGCCTACGACTCACTGGTCGCATACCGGGACGGCTGGCTGGCGACGGTCAACGTCGAGGGAGACCAGACCGTGCAGGTCCTCGACTCCGACTTCCAGGAGGTGGACGGGGACGGGCGGCCGACGACGGGACTCACCGTCTCGGCGGACGAGTCCCGGATCGCGTGGGCCGAGTACGACGGCACGCGCTGGGTCGTGGTCGACCGGGCCACCGACGGCAGCCGCGAGGACCGGCGCACCGAGCTGCCCGCCGGTCCGGAGGACGCCAGCGTGACGACGGTCGGCTTCGTGTCCGACACCGAGGTCCTCGCCAGCCTGACCGACCCCGACGACTACTCCCAGACGACCTTCGTGGCGGACGGCACGGGTGCGGCGGACCTCCCCGGGATCGTCCGGCCCTGGGCCTCCTCGGCGACCACCGGCATGGCCGTCGGGGTGACCCGGGTCAAGGCCGACAGCTCGTCGTGCTCATCGGTCGTCGACGCCCGCTCCCGGACGGGGGAGCCGCTCTGGAGCACGTGCGACCACACCCTGGTGTCGTTCAGCCCCGACGGCTCCTACGTCGTGGGGTTCTCGAGCTACCTCGACGCCAACGGTTCCCCGACGCTCGCGATCCTCGACGCGGACACGGGCGAGGTCCTCCTGGACTTCGACCTCGTCGGCCCCCGTCAGGGGATCCGCGGGATCCACGAGGTCGCGTGGGAGGACGACGACTCGATGCTCGCGACGTTGGTGAGCGGTGCGGGCCAGTACGTCGTACGCCTCGGGCTGGACGGCACCGTCGGGCGGATCGACGTGGACCTGTCGGGCATCGACCCGAGCCTCGTCCCGATCAAGTTCGCCGCGAGCCAGGCCGGGACCTAGGCGCGCACCGCCCGGACCTCAGCCAGCGGTCCGCGGCGACTCGTAGGTCGCGACGACCGAGTCGAGGACCGCGAGCACCTCGTCCTCCGACACCCGCTTGGGCATCGAGAGCTCGACCTTGACGACGTAGCCCGCGTCCCAGAGGCCGACCGCGTGGGTGACCTGGTGCCGGTCGCGGAGGAGGTAGTGGTACGCCGTGAGGCCGCCCATCACCGTCGTGTCCTGGGGCTCGTACCCCTCGGGCTTCTGGCTGCGGGTCCAGAAGTACTTCTCGGCCTGCTCGAGGGACAGCTGGTCACCGCCCGTCCCGGCGACGCTCAGCATCAGGGAACCGCTCTCGTCGTTCTCGGCCATGTCGACCACGATCGTGTCGTAGCTCTGCTTCCACGACGCCGGGGCGTTGACCTTGACGCCCTCGACGTCGAGCTGCGGCCCGGTCGCCGGCTCGATCGTCGGCGTCGGCTCCGAGGTCGCGCTCGAGTCGTCCGTCGGGGTCGAGGCGCTGCTCGTCGGGGTCGTCGAGGGGTCGGTGGAGCCGTCCGCGGAATCCGTGCCCCCGCCGCTGCACCCCGTCAGCAGGAGCACCAGGACCGCGCCTGCGACCGATGCGTGCCTGGTCATGAGTCCTCCCGCGTCACCCGGTGTCCGACCTGCCCGACCGTATCCGACGGGTGGCAGATCCTCGGGGATGGTCCGCCGCTGCGGAATCCGTGGGAAAATCGCCACCACATCTGGTTTCACCGTCGGGCGCGGCGGGAAAGGGGGACGCATGCTGAGCGCGGACATCGGTCTGGTCACCAACGCCATGACGGCGTTGAAGGCACCACCGGACCTCATCGAGCAGGTGGTCACCCTGCTCAACTCCAACTCCGAGGGACTGGCCGGACAGGTCGTCGACTCGGTCAACGCGAGCTGGTTCGGGGGGAGCACCAACGCCCACCGCATCGGCGTGAACGCTGCGATGGCCCACCAGGCCACGGTCGACGAGTTCCAGAAGCTCGCCGACTCGCTGCGGCAGTACGGCGAGGCGATCGACCTGTGGGCCGAGGAGGTCCGCGACGTCGACGGCCTCACCACCGCCGAGATGATCCAGCGCCAGACCGCGCTCAGCCAGGTCAACACGACGCTCGACGACGCCCGCGACCAGTCCGCCACTCCGGACATGGGCAACGGCGACTACGAGCCCCCGGCCACGGACGGCGGTGCGTGATGAGCCACGGTCCCGAGCGCCAGAAGCTGCAGTCCTACCTCGCCGGAGCCCGGTGGGAGGACACCGACGACTCCGGCTCCAGCTGGGAGAAGGCCGGCAAGCTCCTCCAGGACACGGCCGAGGCAATCCGCAAGGGCGCGAAGAAGGTGCGCGACGGCGACGGCCAGAGCGACGGCATGTCGGGCGTCACCGCGCAGCGCGTGCTCGAGGCGTTCGACGCGTCAGCGACGTCCATGGACGACAAGGGCAAGCGCCTCGAGACGGCCGGCACCGCGCTCCGCGACACCGCTGAGGTCGTCAAGAAGGCGCAGGCCGCCGAGAAGTCCATGGCCGACCTGGACCAGCCGGCCCCCTACACGCCGCCCACCTACTCCCCCGGCTACCAGCCGACCACCGCGGAGATCACCGCGGAGGGCAACAAGCGCAAGAGCGCCAACGACGCGATGACGGAGTACACCACCGCGCGCACCCAGCAGGAGTCCGCTGCCACGCAGTGGTCGCAGAAGATGGATGGCGCCTTCCTGGCCGCCATCCCGCCCATGGTGGCGATCCACGGTCAGCCCGACCCGACCGAGCCTCCGCCGATCACGCCTCCGGGCCCGACCGGTCCCGGCCACGTGCCCGGCGGTGGCGGCGGCGGCGGGGACGACGACGACCACAAGGACGACCACAAGGACGACAAGAACGACAAGGACGACCACGACAAGGACAAGGACAAGGACAAGGACAAGGACAAGGACCGCCCGGAGCGGCCCGAGGAGCCCGAGAGGCCCGAGAAGCCGGAGAAGCCGGAGCCGGAGAAGCCCGAGCCCGAGAAGCCTCAGCCCGAGAGGCCCGAGCCGAAGCACCCCGAACGGCCGAACACCCCGACGACGACCATCGGCGGCGAGTCCCAGAGCGGGACGACCTACCACCCGTCCGGCACGTCCGGCACCTCCGGCGCGACGCCGTCCCTCGGTGGCGGCTCGCACGGGGCGGGCTCGCACGGAGCCGCGGCGTTCGGTGCTGCGGCGGGTGGCGCAGGCGCGATGGGTGGCATGTCCGGCGGGGTCCGGCCCGGCCACCTCCCCGGGGCACCGGGCAGCTCCTCACCGGCCCGTCCGATCGGGGCGACCGGCCGTTCCGGCAGCGCATCGGCGATGGGGCGCACGACCGGCTCAGCAGCCGGCTCGACCGCGTCCCGCAGCGGTGCGGCCGGCAGCGGCTCGCGAGGCGCGACGGGTTCGACCGCCGGCCGTGGCGCCGGCAGCAAGGCCGCGGGCCGCGGTGCAGCCGGTGGGCGGGGCGCAGCCGGGGGCTCGCAGTCCGGCTCGCGCTCCGGCGGACGTGGCTCGAGCGGCGCTCGCGGCGCCGGAGCAGGTGGCCAGGGCGGCCGTGGCGGCCGCAAGGGCGAGCGTGACGAGGCAGCAGAGCGCGACAGCCTGGTCTACGACCAGGACTGGCTCGGCGACGACGACGTCGCCCCCGGAGTCCTCGACTGAGGCCGAACCTCGGGATCGCCCCGGTCAGGTGATCAATGTGGCAGGTCCCCGCTCTCGGGCGGGGACCTTCTTCATCTCCTGACCCGTGCCCCGGGTCAGGCGACGACGGTCGTGATCGGCAACGAGCTGTCGGCCGGCAGGTCCAGCAGCGACGGCGTACGACCTCGCGCGACGAGCTCGGCGCCCAGCGCGGCGACCATGGCCCCGTTGTCGGTGCACAGGCCCGGTCGCGGCACCCGGACGCGGATCCCCGCGGCGGTGGCGCGCTCCTCGGCCATCGCGCGCAACCGGCTGTTGGCGGCCACCCCGCCGCCGATGAGGATGTCCTCGATCCCGCGGCTCGTGGCGGCGTCGATCGCCTTGCGGGTGAGCACGTCGCAGACCGCCTCCTGGAACGACGCCGCGACGTCGGCGACGTCGATGGTGGCGCCGGCGCGCTGCTGGGCCTCGACCCAGCGGGCGACGGCGGTCTTGAGGCCGGAGAACGAGAAGTCGAAGCGGTGCCGCTCGAGGTCGCGGCGACTGGTCAACCCGCGCGGGAAGTCGATGGCGACGCTGTTGCCGCTGCGGGCCTGCTTGTCGATGTGCGGCCCGCCCGGGAACGGCAGCCCGAGCAGGCGGGCGACCTTGTCGAAGGCCTCGCCGGCCGCGTCGTCGATCGTGGAGCCCATCGGCTCGACGCCGACGGTCACGTCGGTGACCTCGAGCAGGCTCGAGTGGCCGCCGGAGACGAGCATCGCCAGGCACGGTTCGGGGAGCGGCCCGTGCTCGAGCTGGTCGACCGCGACGTGCGCGGCGAGGTGGTTGACGCCGTAGATGGGCTTGCCGAGCCCGATCGCGAGCGCCTTGGCGCTGGCCACCCCGACGAGCAGCGCTCCGGCCAGGCCGGGGCCGCTCGTCACGGCGATCGCGTCGACGTCGCTCAGCGCGATCCCGGCGGTCTCGGCGGCGCGCTCGATCGTGGGCACCATCGCCTCGAGGTGCGCACGGCTCGCCACCTCGGGCACCACGCCGCCGAAGCGCGCGTGCTCCTCGACGCTGCTGGCCACCGTGTCCGCGAGCAGGGTGTGCCCGCGGACGATCCCGACCCCGGTCTCGTCGCAGGAGGTCTCGATGCCGAGGACCAGGGGCTCGTCAGTCATGCGAGGTCGCCGTCTCCGCGCGTGCCGCGCCCGGCAGCCAGCGGCACATCACCAGCGCCTCGGACCCGTCGCGGTAGTAGTGGGGGCGTACGTCGATCACGCTGAACTGGCGCGCGACGTAGAAGCCGAGCGCCTCGGAGTTCGTCACGCTCACCTCGAGCAGCATCCGCGACGCGTCGTCGGTGCCGACGAGGAGCTCGTCGAGCAACCGGGAGGCGATGCCGGAGCGCCGGGCGTCGGGCCGTACGCCGATGCGGAGCAGGTCGACGATGTCGCCGGCCGTCATCGTGACGGCGTACCCGGACAGGTCGTCGGCCACCACGAAGCGGCGGCCGGGGCCCTCGATCTCCTGGCGGATCAGCTGCTCGCTCCACGCGTCGGGACCGAAGAGCTCCTGCTCGAGCGCGGAGAGGGCAGGCAGGTCGGCGAGCACGGCGGGACGGATCACGAGACGGGCTTTCTGGGTGCGCCGGCGACCGCGTCGGGTCGGCGGAGGTAGAGGGGCTCGGGGTCCAGCAATTCTACGAGCTCGGCGCCGACTCCTGCTGCGAGCCAGCCGGCGCTCGGCCGGGTCGGCGTGATCGCGGTCGGGAACGCATCGGGGTAGAGCCCCGGGCCGGCCCCGGCGACCGGGGCGTCGGTGGCCACGTCGGCCGGCCTGGTGACGACCGGCCCCTCGAGCCGCCTGCCGTCGGCGTCGTACGACGCGAGGTAGACCTCCTTGCGGCGGGCGTCGGTCGCGACGAGGAAGCTGCCGCGCGCGGCCCCGGTCTCGACCGCCTCGAGCGCGATGGCGTCGAGGGAGCACACGCCGTAGACCGGGACGTCGAGCACGAAGCCGAGCGTGCGGGCGGTGACGACGCCGACGCGCAGGCCGGTGAACGGGCCCGGTCCGACGCCGACGGCGATCGCGGTCAGGTCCTGGCGCACGATCCCGACGTCGGCCATCGCGCGGGCGATGAGCGGTGCGAGGTGCTCGCCGTGCTTCATCGGCACCTCGGAGGAGTGCTCGACCACGACGCGGTCGCCGTCGTGGAGGGCGACGGAGACCAGCGGGGTCGCGGTGTCGAAGGCGAGGAGCACGGCGTCGAGGCTACTTCCCGACGACCCAGCGCAGGGACACCCGTCGCGGGTCGAGCTCGTCGGCGCCCGGGGCGTCGCCCACGGTGCGCTCGATGGTGACCTCGAGGCGCGAGTCGGCCAGGCCCTCCGCGAGCCCGGCTCCCCACTCGACGACCGTCACCGCGTCCTCGAGCGAGGTGTCCAGGTCGAGGTCGTCGAGCTCCTCGAGGCCGCCGAGGCGGTAGGCGTCGACGTGCACCAGGTCGGGTCCGCCCACCAGGGACGGGTGCACCCGCGAGATCACGAACGTCGGCGAGGTGACGCCGCCGCGCACCTGGAGCCCCTCGCCGAGGCCCTGCGTGAAGGTGGTCTTGCCGGCCCCCAGCTCGCCGGTCAGCACGACGAGGTCTCCGGCGACGAGGCTCGCACCGACGCGCTCCCCCAGGGCCCGCATCGTCTCGGCGTCGGGTGCGTCGAAGCTCGTGCCGAGCCACAGCGCGAGCTCGACGTAGGGGCTGGTGCGACCGGTGACGACGAAGTCGTGGGCCTCCCAGAAGGCCACCGTGCCGGGCAGCTCCTCGCGGGCGAGCACGATGACCGCGGAGCGGCCGGTGGCCGCCTCGCGCGCGGCCTCGACGAGCGCGGTGGCGACGCCCCGTCCCTGTGCGGCGGGGGTGACCCCGAAGCGGCGCAGCACGACACCGTCCGCGCGGGGGTCGAGCACCACGCACCCGACGGGCGTGCCGTCGAGGGTCGCGAGCAGGCCGCCGCGGCCGGCGAGCAGGCGCGCGATCGAGTCGACGTCCTCCGCCAGCGCGTCAGCCGGCGGGTCGAGCGGCGGTCGCGCCCCGAAGGCCTCCTGCACCACGGCCAGGACCTCGGCGGCCGCCTCGGGACCCACCCGGCGTACGACGACACTCACCGCAGGTCCTGTCCCTGGGCCAGCGAGATCAGGTCGTCGAGCTCGGCGGTGACCTCCTTGTGGCGCTCGAGGAGGACCATGTGGCCCGCGCCCTCGCACTCGAGCAGGCTGGATCCGGGGATCCGGCTGTGCAGCTTGCGGCTGTGACCGACGGAGGTGATCTTGTCGTCGGAGCCGCAGATGATCGAGGTGGGCACCCGGCCGAGCGCCTCGAGGTGGTCGAACTTGTCGAGCGTCGCGAAGGCCGGGTAGAACTGCGCGACCACGGCGAAGGGCGTCGCGTTGAGCATCGAGTAGACGAACTCGACCATCGCGGCCGGCACCGGGTCGGAGCCGAACGCGTAGCGGTCGGTCACCACGTCGGCGACCGCCCGGCCCCACGAGCGAGCGACGTCGACGGCCCGGTGGCCGATCGTGAGGGTGCGCACGGCGCGGCCCATGAAGCGTCCCCCGAGCCCGAGGGGCAGCACGGGGAAGAGGATCCGGCCCGGGTCGAGACCGCCCGCGGTGGTGGAGACCAGGGCGGCGCCGACCACCTTGTCGCCGAACAGCTCGGCGTGCTCGTGGGCCAGCGCGACGATGCTCATCCCGCCCATCGAGTGGCCGACCACGAGGCAACGCCCGGGGACCGTGTCCTCGATGACCCGGCGCAGGTCGGACCCGAGCTGCTCGATCGTGCTGTGCTCCTCGCTGGAGCGGGGCGACCGACCGTGGCTGCGCTGGTCGAAGAAGACGGTGCGCACCTGGCCGCGGTAGGCCGCGCGCTGGAAGTGCCAGCAGTCGAGGTTGAGGCAGTAGCCGTGGACGAACACGACCGTGAGGTCGTCGTCGGCCGGGGCCGGGCCGCCGAAGTCCTGGGGCTCGTCGATCTCGACGTGCAGGTCGAGGGCGTCGTCGGCCACCACCACCCGCGCCGGGCTGTGCAGCTCGCCGAAGTCGACCGTCTCCCCGGCGTCGCGCTTGCCGATGATCCGGCTCTGGCGGGCGATGCCGACCGCGCCGGCGGCGGCGGCCAGGCCGGCCGCGCCGACGACGGTGCCGAAGATGCGGCCCTTGATGCTCAACGTGTGGTCCCTTCGACCTCTGCGTCGACGTGGCGTCGGACGAGCCGGCCACCGATCCGCGTGACGATCTCGTAGCTGATGGTGTCGACGGCCTCGGCCCAGTCCTGGGCGGTCGGCTCGCCGAGGTCGCCGGGACCGAACAGGACCACCTCGGTGCCCGGCCGTGGGAGCTCGCCGTGGAGGTCGACGACGAGCTGGTCCATGCAGACCCGTCCGCGGATCGGGCGCAGCGAGTCCTCGACCCACACCGACGCGGTGTTGCCGGCCGCCCGCGGGACGCCCTCGCCGTAGCCGACCGGCACCAGCCCGACGGTGGTGTCCTCGCCGGCGTACCAGGTGTGGCCGTAGGAGACCCCCTCGCCCGCCGCGATCGCCTTGCTCATCACCAGGCGTGCGCGGACGGTCATCGCCGGCCTGAGCCCGATGCGCGGGCTGGTGCCGGGGGCGGGGTCGAGGCCGTAGGTCGCGATCCCGCAGCGGACGAGGTCGAAGTGCGACGAGGGGCGCAGGAGCGTGGCAGCCGAGTTGGCGAGGTGGGTGACCTCGGGCTCGAGCCCGGCCTCCTCGGCCAGCGCGAGCGCCTCCCGGAAGGCCGCCTCCTGCGCGTCGTTGGCCGGGTGGGCGGGCTCGTCGCTGGCCACGAAGTGCGACCAGAGGCCGGTGACGGTGATCCGACCGGCGTCCTCGAGGGCCGCGGCCGCGGCGAAGAAGGCGGGCCAGTCGTCCCGGGCGGCGCCACCGCGCGAGAGCCCGGTGTCGACCTTGAGCTGCACCCGGGCGCCGCCGACGGCGGCGATCTCCTCCAGCTCGGCGACGGAGTACGCCGTGAGCTCGACGCCCGCCGCGACTCCCGCCGCGTAGTCGTCGCCGGTGGCGGTGAGCCAGCACAGCAGCGGGCCGTGGTCGCCGGCCGCGCGGAGCGCGAGCGCCTCGTCGAGCGTGGCCACGCCCAGCCAGTCGGCGCCCGCGTCGCGGGCCGCGGCGGCCACCTCGACCATGCCGTGGCCGTACCCGTCGGCCTTGACGACGACCATCAGCTGCACGGGTCCGTCGACCGAGACGAGGTCCTTGAGGATGCGGACGTTGTGCCGGACGGCAGCCAGGTCGACCACGATCTCGGCACGATGCGCGGGACCGGTCATGGGGTCGATCCTCCCAAACCTGCGAGGACCTCGCGCACCAGAGACGGGATCTGGACCGCGACCCGGCTGGCCGTGAGCGGACCGCCGGCGGCCGCCTCGGTCGCGGCGGCGCCGTGCAGCCAGGAGCCGACGGACGCGGCGTCGTACGGCTCGAGGCCGGCCGCGAGCAGTGCACCGACCAGACCCGCCAGCACGTCACCCGCGCCGGCGGTGGCCAGCCACGGGACACCCGTCGTCGTCGCCCGGACCCGGCCCGCGGGGCCGGCGACCAGCGTGTGGTGACCCTTGAGCAGCACCACGCAGTCCCATCGCCGGGCAGCCTCGCGGACGTGCTCCAGAGGCGCCGCCTCGACCTCGGTCCGGTCGGCGCCGAGCATGGCGGCGAGCTCGCCCGCGTGGGGCGTGAGCACCCAGCCGGGCACCGGGCCGTCGACGTGCTGCAGGGCGTCGGCGTCCACCACGAGGGGTACGCCGTCCGCGCGGGCCGCGGCGAGCATCTCCCCCGCGTCGTCGCCACCGCCCGGGCCCACGACCCACGCCTGCACCCGGCCGGCGCCGACCACCTCGGGGTGCGCGACGCGGACGGTGTCGGCGACCTGCTCGGGGCCGACGTAGCGGACCATGCCGACCAGGCCGGTGTTCGCGCCCCCGACGGCGAGCAGCGCCGCACCGGGGTAGGCGCCCGACCCGGCGCGCACGCCGACCACGCCGCGGACGTACTTCTGCGCGTCCGGCGACGGGTGCGGCAGCAGGTGTCGTACGTCGTCGGGCTGGAGCGCCTCGACGGCCGGCTCGGAGTGGACGAGGAACGGCTCGAGGCCGATGTCGACCAGGTGCAGCGCGCCGCACGCGAGCGAGGCCGGGTCGGCGAGGTGGGCGACCTTGTGGGTGCCGAAGGTGACGGTGAGGTCGGCCGTCACGTGCGGGCCCTCGACGCGCCCGGTGTCGACGTCGATCCCGGACGGCACGTCGACCGCGACCACCGGCACGCCGGCGAACCGCTCCAGCGCCGCGACCGCACCGGGACGCAGGCCGGGCCGGCCGCCGATGCCGACGATGCCGTCGACGACGAGGTCCGGGGCCTCGCCCAGCTCGGCCAGGTCGTCGGTGGCGACACCGCCGGCCGCACGCAGCGCGGCCAGGCCGTCCTCGTGCACCCGCTCGGAGAGCAGCAGGGCCTCCACCCGGACCCCGCGGCGGGCGAGCCGGGCCCCGGCCCACAGCGCGTCGCCGCCGTTGTCGCCCGCGCCGACGAGCAGCAGGACGCGACGGCCGTACGCACCACCCAGCACGTCGACGACCGCGGCCGCGAGACCGGCCGCTGCCTGCTGCATCAGCGCACCGTCGGGCAGCCCGGCCATGGCGAGTGCCTCGACGCGGCGGACGTCGGCGACGGTGTGCGCGCGGAGCAAGCCGACCTCCTCAGGACTCGAGCACCACGACCGCCGAGGCGATGCCGGCGTCGTGGGAGAGGGAGACGTGGACGTGCGCGACCCCGAGCTGCTCGGCCCGGGCGGCGACCGTGCCGCGGATCTCGAAGCGCGGCCGGCCGGTGTCCTCGGAGACGATCTCGGCGTCGTGCCAGTGCATCCCGACCGGCGCACCGAGCGCCTTCGCGATCGCCTCCTTGGCCGCGAAGCGGGCCGCGAGCGACGCCGGCGGCCGGACCTCCTCGGCCGGGGTGAACAGCCGGGCCCTCAGCGACGGGGTGCGCTCGAGGGAGGTCACGAAGCGGTCGATGTCGACCACGTCGATCCCGACGCCGATGACGGGCACGGTCTACTCGACCGTGACGGACTTGGCGAGGTTGCGCGGCTGGTCGACGTCGTGGCCGAGGAGGGTGGCCAGCTCGCAGGCGAAGAGCTGGAGCGGCACGACCGCGACGAGCGGCTGGAGCAGCACCGGCACCTGGGGCAGCGTGATCAGCACGTCGGCGTACGGCTCGATGGCGGTGTCGCCCTCCTCGGCGAGGCAGAGCGTGCGGGCGCCGCGGGCGCGGACCTCCTGGATGCCGCTGATCATCTTGTCGTGGAGCTGGTCGCGACCCCGGGGAGGTACGACGCACAGGATCGGCAGGCCCTCCTCGACGAGCGCGATCGGACCGTGCTTCAGCTCGCCGGCCGCGAAGCCCTCGGCGTGGAGGTAGGCGATCTCCTTGAGCTTGAGCGCACCCTCGAGGGCGACGGGGTAGCCCGCGTGGCGACCGAGGAAGAGCACCGACGTGTTGTCGATGTGGTCGCGCGCGATCCCGTAGACCTGGTCGGCCTTGCCGAGCACCGTCTCGATGTGGCCGGGCATCTCCTCGAGCTGGTCCATGACCTGGGAGATCTCGTCGCCGAAGCGGGTGCCCTTGACCTGTGCGAGGTAGAGCGCCAGGAGGTAGCAGGCGACCAGCTGGGTGAGGAATCCCTTGGTCGACGCGACGCCGATCTCCGGGCCGGCGTGGGTGTAGATCACGCCGTCGGACTCGCGCGGGATGGTCGAGCCGTTGGTGTTGCAGATCGCGAGCACCTTGGAGCGCTGGACGCGCGCGTGCCGGATCGCCTGCAGGGTGTCGGCGGTCTCGCCGGACTGGCTGATCGCGACGACCAGGGTGGAGGCGGTGAGGATCGGGTCGCGGTAGCGGAACTCGCTGGCCAGCTCGACCTCGACGGGGATGCGGCACCAGTGCTCGATGGCGTACTTGGCCACCATGCCGGCGTAGAACGACGTACCGGCCGCGATGATGATGATCTTGTCGATGTCGCGCAGGTCCTGGTCGGACAGGCGCATCTCGTCGAGCTGGAGCAGGCCGTCGGCGCCGCGGCGACCGAGCAGCGAGTCGGCGACCGCGCGGGGCTGCTCGAAGATCTCCTTGCGCATGAACCAGTCGTGGCCGTCCTTCTCGGCGGCCGACAGGTCCCAGTCGACGTGGTAGCGGGTGCCCTCGGCGGGCGTGCCGTCGAAGCCCGAGACGCTGACGCCCTCGCGGGTGATCGTGACGACCTGGTCCTGGCCGAGCTCCATCGCCTCGCGGGTGTGCTCGATGAAGGCGGCGACGTCGGAGCCGAGGAAGTTCTCCCCCTCGCCGATGCCGACCACGAGGGGTGAGTTGCGGCGGGCGGCGACCACGCGGTCGGAGTCGTGCGCGTCGACGGCGACGAGGGTGAAGGCACCCTCGAGGCCGCGGCAGACGTTCTGCATGGCGACGGTGAGGTCGACGCCGGTCTCGAGCTCCTCCTCGAGCAGGTGGGCCGCGACCTCGGTGTCGGTGTCGGAGGCCATCTCCACGCCCTCGGACTCCAGGCGCCCGCGGAGCTCGGCGAAGTTCTCGATGATGCCGTTGTGCACCAGCGCGACGCGACGCGCGCGCCCGAGGTGCGGGTGCGCGTTGCGGTCGGTCGGCGGGCCGTGGGTCGCCCAGCGCGTGTGGCCGATGCCGGTGGTGACGGGCGGCAGGGGCGACTCGGCGATCGCCTTCTCGAGGTTGGCGAGCTTGCCGGCTCGCTTGTCGGTGACGATCTGGCCCGCGTCGATCAGCGCGATACCGGCGGAGTCGTAACCGCGGTACTCCAGTCGCCGCAGACCCTCGATGACCACGCCCTCGGCAGGCCTGTCACCCACATATCCCACGATTCCGCACATGACCGGGAAGTCTATCGGCAGGCCTCCCGCCACGACGCCGCGGCGCGGTGCCACAATCGCACCCATGTCCGAGGCCTCGTCGTCCGCCCATGGCGGAGAGGTCTCCCCCTACGTCGAGCTCGAGCGTGCCGCGTGGGCCCAGCTCGCCGGCACGGCGGAGACGTCGCTCACGCCGGAGGAGGTCGTCCGCCTGCGCGGCCTCGGCGACCAGCTCGACCTGCGCGAGATCGAGCAGGTCTACCTCCCGCTCTCGCGGCTCCTCAGCCTCTACGTCGCCGGCAACTCCCGCCTCCACCGCGAGCAGGAGGAGTTCCTGCACCGCGTCACCCCGCCGCGCACGCCGTTCGTGATCGGCCTCGCCGGGTCGGTCGCGGTCGGCAAGTCGACCACCGCACGCGTGCTGCAGCAGATGCTGGCCCACTGGCCCGAGCACCCCAACGTCGCGCTCGTCACGACCGACGGCTTCCTGCTCCCCAACGCCGAGCTCGAGCGCCGCGGGATCCTGCACCGCAAGGGCTTCCCGGAGTCCTACGACCGCAAGGCGCTGCTGAAGTTCGTCATCGACATCAAGTCCGGCAAGGACGAGGTCGAGGCGCCGATCTACTCCCACCTCGTCTACGACGTGCTGCCCGACGAGAAGGTCGTGGTCAAGCGTCCCGACATCGTCATCGTCGAGGGCCTCAACGTCCTGCAGCCGGCGCGCGTGCGCGACGACGGCCGCACCGGCCTCGCGGTCAGCGACTTCTTCGACTTCTCCGTCTACGTCGACGCCGCGCTCACCGACATCCGCCGCTGGTACGTCGACCGCTTCCTCCGCCTGCGCGAGACCGCCTTCCGCGACCCCGCGTCGTACTTCCGCAAGTACGCCGCGCTCTCCCACGACGAGGCCGTCGACCAGGCCTCCCGCATCTGGGAGTCGATCAACGAGCCCAACCTCGTCCAGAACGTCGCACCCACCCGCTCCCGCGCCAACCTGGTCCTCCGCAAGGACGCCGACCACTCGGTCCGCTACGTCCGCCTCCGCAAGCTCTGAGGGGGAGGCGGGCGGGGACTGGCGTCAGAGCCGCTTCTGGAGCTCGAGGAGGGTCTCGATCGTGCGGTAGCCGAGGGCCTCGTTCACGGCGTTCATCCACGTGTTGACCTCGGCGTTGGAGGTGTCGACGGAGACGAGGGAGGGGTACGTCGCCACCGCCAGGTCGTGGGTCGCGAGCTTCAGCACGAGCCCGAGCCGGCGGCCGCGGTGGGCCGGGTCGACGATCGTGATCCCGACCTGGCCGTGCACCGGGTCACTCTCGTCGATGCGCACGTCGGACACCCCGGCGACCGAGCCGTCCGGGGCGATCGCGAGCGCGGTGTGCATGTGCCGGCCGATCCCGGTCAGCCGGCTCTCGGCCGCGCGGACCCGCTCCGGCGTCCAGGCGGAGTCCTCGAGGTCGAGGTCGCCGAGCGGCACCTCCGACAGCAGCATCCCGAGCAGCCGGCCGTAGGACTCGAGGTGCTCCTCGGGGCAGACGGTGTCGAAGGTGACGACCCGGTAGCCCTCGGGCACCGGCACGTCGAGGTCCGGTCGCCGCGTCGCGTAGTCCTCGAGGGCGAGCTCCTTGATCGACTCCCGGCTCGCGACGGCGTACGACATCGCCGACGCGAAGGCCTCGGACGCGCCCCCCGACCCGTCGGGCGGCAGGTAGGCCTCGCTCTGCAGCGTCGTACGTCCGTCGCCGGCCGCGACGACCTCGAGCTCCTCGGCCAGCCGCCGCCCGATGCCCTCGCGCGTGCGGTCGGGGCGGACGTACACGATGGCCGTGGCCGTGTGGAGGTTCTCCTCCAGCGGCCTGATGAGGATCGCCGCGCCGACCATCTCCCGGCCGTCGATCGCGCCGATCAGCGTCACCCCGCGCTCGGGGTTGTCCGCGGGCAGCGCGACCCGGCTCGTCTCCCAGGCCGGCCACGGCGTGCCGGGGCGGTACGCCGTCGCCGCCTGCCCGACCTCCCACCACGCGCGGAGCGCGGCCAGGTTGCGAGGGTTGATCTGCTCGATGTCGACCACGGCCCGACCGTAGCGACGCCCGTCCGACCGCCGCACCCGATATCTGAGGACGTGGTGGACGTGATCTCCGGTCCGGCCCGTCCACCACGTCCTCAGATATCCGGGTGCGGGCCCGGCGACGGACCGGCAGGGTGGAGCCCGTGACCACCGACTCCCCGCTCCGCTCACGGCTGCGCCGGGCGCTGCTCGAGGCCCGCAGGGCCAGGGACGCCGAGACCGTGTCGACCCTGCGCACGGCGCTCGCCGCGCTGGAGAACGCCGAGGCCGTCCCCGCCGAGGCCACCGCGGGCGCGCTCGAGGACGCCCCGATCGGCGTCGGGGCCACCGAGGCCCCGCGACGCGTGCTCAGCGACGCCGACGAGGTCGCCGTCCTCGACGCGGAGATCGCCTCGCTCAGGGAGGCCGGGCGCGCCTATGCCTGCTCGGTCCCCGAGCGCGCGGCGGCAGCGCGCCAGGCGGCCGGCCGGCTGAGCCGGCTGCGGGACGAGCAGGACTGAGCGACTAGAGCGACAGCTGGCGCTTGACCACGTCGGCGAGCCGGGTCGCGACGACCTGCGCCTCGTCCTGGGTGGGCGCCTCGACCATCACGCGCACGATCGGCTCGGTGCCGGACGGGCGGAGCAGGATCCGGCCGCGCTCGCCGAGCGCCGCCTCCTCCTCCGCGACCGCCGCGGCGACCACGGCGTCGTCGTCGGCGCGCGACTTGTCGACGCCGGGGACGTTGAGCAGCACCTGCGGCAGGCGCGTCATCACGGACGCGAGCTCGGCCAGGGTCCTGCCGGTCGTGGCCATCCGCTCCATGACGTGCAGCGTGGTGAGGATGCCGTCGCCGGTGGTGGCGTGGTCGCTGAGGATGACGTGCCCCGACTGCTCGCCGCCGAGGTTGTAGCCGGAGACCTTCATCGCCTCGAGGACGTAGCGGTCGCCGACCTTCGTCTGGCGCACGCCGACCCCGTTGGCCTTGAGTGCCTGCACGAAGCCGAGGTTGCTCATCACCGTCGCGACGACGGTGTCCTTGGCGAGGCGGCCCTGCTCGAGGAGCGAGAGTGACAGGATCGCGAGGATCTGGTCGCCGTCGACGACGTTGCCCTCGGCGTCCACCGCCAGGCAGCGGTCGGCGTCGCCGTCGAGGGCGAAGCCGGCCTGCGCGCCGTGCTCGAGGACGGCGGCCTGCAGGTCACCGAGGTGGGTGGACCCGCAGTTGTCGTTGATGTTGAGGCCGTCGGGATCGGCGTGGATCGCGATGACCGTGGCACCGGCGTCCTCCAGCGCGCGGGGGCCCGCCGCGTGGGCGGCACCCTCGGCGCAGTCGAGGACGACCTTCAGCCCGACGAGCGGGTGGGTGATCGTGCTCTCGAGGTGGGCGGCGTACTCCTCCACCGCGGTGTCGTAGACCTTGACCCGGCCGACGCCGCCGCCGGTGGGCCGGTCCCAGGGCTCGCCCATCCGGCGCTCGATCGCGATCTCGATCGCGTCGTCGAGCTTGTGCCCGCCGCGCGCGAGGAACTTGATGCCGTTGTCGGGCATCGGGTTGTGCGAGGCCGACAGCATCACGCCGAGGTCGGCGCCGAGCCGGTCGGTCATGTAGGCCACGCCGGGCGTGGGCAGCACGCCCAGCAGGAGCACGTCGACGCCCGCCGACGCGAGGCCGGCGACGACCGCCGACTCGAGGAACTGCCCGGAGATGCGCGTGTCCCGACCCACCACGGCGAGGGGACGGTGCCCCTCGAACTCGCCGCGGTCGGCCAGGACATGTGCTGCACAGACGGAGAGGTCCAGGGCCAGCTCCGCAGTGAGATCTGCGTTCGCCAGGCCCCGGACCCCGTCCGTGCCGAAGAGTCGCGGCAAGGTCAGCGCTTGCTGAACTGGCTCGCCTTGCGGGCCTTCTTGAGGCCAGCCTTCTTGCGCTCGACGACGCGGGCGTCGCGGGTGAGCAGTCCGGCCTTCTTTAGCGCCGGGCGGTTGGCCTCGACGTCGATGCCGTTGAGCGAGCGGGCCACGCCGAGGCGCAGGGCGCCGGCCTGACCGGCGATGCCGCCGCCGTGGATGCGGGCGATCACGTCGAAGCGGCCCTCGAGCTGCAGCTCGACGAACGGCTCGTTGGCGATCTGCTGGTGCAGCTTGTTCGGGAAGTAGCTGTCCATCGAGCGACCGTTGATGGTCCACTCGCCGGTGCCGGGGACGATGCGCACGCGGGCGACGGCCTCCTTGCGACGGCCGGTCGCCGCGCCGGGCGCGATGGTGGCCGGGCGGGCGGGGGTGTCGGCCGAGGCGTCGCTCTCGGACGTGTAGGCAACGCCGTCGGCGTCGGTCTCGAAGGTCTCCTCGACCTCGGTGCTGTTCTCAGTCATCTGTGAGTCCTCAGTCACTGGGAGATCTGCGAGATCTCGAACGGGGTGGCCTGCTGGGCCAGGTGCGGGTGGTCGGGGCCTCCGTAGACCTTCAGCTTCTTCAGCATCTGGCGACCGAGCTTGTTCTTCGGGAGCATGCCCCACACGGCGTTCTCGATCGCCTTGCGCGGGTCCTTCTCGAGGAGCTCGCCGAACGGGGTGGCCGAGAGGCCGCCCGGGTAGCCGGAGTGGCGGTACGCCATCTTGGTGGTCTTCTTGGTCCCCGACAGCGACACCTTCGAGGCGTTCACGATGATCACGAAGTCGCCCATGTCCATGTGAGGAGCAAAGGTCGGCTTGTGCTTGCCGCGGAGGAGGTTCGCGGTCTGGACGGCGAGGCGGCCCAGGACCACGTCGGTGGCGTCGATGACGAGCCACTCACGCTGGATGTCAGCGGGCTTGGGGCTGTACGTGCGCACGGCGGTATCCCGTTCTGGTTCGTTGGTCCCACCCCTCGGACGAGGGACGGAGTACTGCTGCGACTTCTGACGAACACGGCCCGGTTCGCTCCCCCGCTCGACTGGCGAGACGAGGGATGACGTCCGGATCTGCACCCACGACCGGAGGAGGTGGACGCGGCAGGAGTCGCGACCAGCAAGAGTACGGCGCGCCGAGCGGGAGGGTCAAAACGGCGCGGGGCCATGATGGGCCCGTGCTCAACGGCGGAGTGTCCTTCTGGTGGCAGCAGGTCGGGCTGCCCTCCCCCACCGACCGGCTCCAGGGTGACACGGGCTGCGACGTCGCCATCGTCGGCGGGGGCCTCACAGGCCTCTGGACGGCGTACTACCTCCACGAGGCCGACCCCTCCCTCGACATCCGCGTGCTCGAGGCGGAGTTCGCCGGCTTCGGGGCGTCGGGGCGCAACGGCGGCTGGCTGTCTTCGGAGCTGGCCGGCAGCGCGACGACGTACGCCGCCGTGGCGGGCGAGGCCGGCGTCGAGCGGCTCCGGGCCGAGCTGCGCGCGAGCGTCGACGAGGTCGTCGCCGTCGCGGCGCGGGAGGGCATCGACGCCGACATCGTGCGCAGCGGCGTGCTCTACGTCGCCCGCTCGCAGGCGCAGGCGGGCCGGCTCGGCGGCGAGCTCGACGCCGACCAGGTGGCCGCCCGGATCAGGGTCGCCGGTGCGCTGACGGGCCACCACGACCCCGACTGCGCGCGGGTCCACCCCGCGAAGCTGGTCTCCGGGGTCGCCCGCGTCGTGCGCGAGCGCGGCGTGCGGATCCACGAGGGCACGCGCGTGACGTCGGTCGGGCCCGGGGTCGTGCGCACCGAGCGAGGCACCGTCCGGGCGCCGGTCGTGCTGCGGTGCCTGGAGGGGTTCACCGCCGGGCTCGCCGGCCACCGCCGCGACTGGCTGCCGATGAACTCCGCGATCGTGGTCACCGCCCCGCTGACCGACGCCCAGTGGGACGCCGTCGGGTGGGCGGGCGAGGAGCTCCTCGGCGACGAGGCGCACGCCTACTGCTACGCCCAGCGCACCGCCGACGGCCGGATCGCGCTCGGCGGACGCGGGGTGCCGTACCGCTTCGGCTCCCGCACCGACGTCGACGGCCGCACCCAGGACCGGACGGTCGAGTCGCTGCGCTCGACGCTCACCTCCCTCTTCCCCGCCCTCGACGGCATCCGGCTCGACCACGCCTGGTGCGGCGTGCTCGGCGTGCCGCGCGACTGGAGCGCGAGCGTCTCCTTCGACGCCGCGACGGGGCTCGGCCACGCTGGTGGCTACGTCGGCTCGGGCCTCACCGCGACCAACCTCGCCGGGCGCACGCTGCGTGACCTGGTGCTGGGTCGCAGCACCGACCTGACCGCGCTGCCGTGGACCGGCCACGACGTGCGCCGCTGGGAGCCGGAGCCGCTCAGGTGGCTCGGCGTGCACGCGCTCTACCGCCTCTACCGCGCCGCCGACCGGCGGGAGGACGCGGGGCTGGGCAGCACCAGCCGGATCGCCCGCGTCGCCAACCGGGTGGCGGGCCGCTGACCGTCGTACTGAAGTAGGGGTCGGGTCTCAAGGTGGACACCTGAGTGGCAGCGCCGTGACGGCCCGGACTAAGTTGAGGTGACCTGAAGACGTACCTACACGTACACAGACGTAGTGAACAGGAGCCGACGTGACCGACGTTGCGGCCAAGGATTCCCTGACTGTCACCGACAACCGGACCGGTCAGACGTACGACCTCGCGATCACCGACAACACGATCGCGGCCAAGGACCTGGGGCAGATCCGCCTCACCGACGACGAGCCGGGTCTCGCGACCTACGACCCGGGGTTCGTGAACACCGCGTCGTGCCGCTCGGCCGTCACCTTCATCGACGGCGACAAGGGCATCCTCGAGTACCGCGGGTACCCGATCGAGCAGCTCGCCGAGAAGTCCAACTTCCTCGAGGTGGCCTACCTCCTCATCCACGGTGAGCTGCCCACGAAGGAGCAGTACGACACGTGGGTGCACGAGATCACCTACCACACGTTCGTGCACGAGAACGTGAAGACCTTCATGCAGGGCTTCCGCTACGACGCCCACCCGATGGGCATGCTGATGGCCTCGGTCGGCGCGCTGTCGACGTTCTACCCCGACGCCCGCAACATCAGCGACGCGGACAACCGCCACATGCAGATCGTCCGCATGATCGCGAAGATGCCGACCCTCGGCGCCTGGTCGTTCCGCCACGCGCAGGGCAAGCCCTACGTCTACCCTGACAACGACCTCGGCTACACCGCCAACTTCCTCTCGATGCTCTTCAAGATGAGCGAGTCGAAGTTCGAGGCCGACCCCCGCCTGGTCAAGGCGCTCGACGTGCTCTTCATCCTGCACGCCGACCACGAGCAGAACTGCTCGACCAACGCGGTCCGCTCCGTCGGCTCCTCGCAGGTCGACCCGTACTCGGCCGTCGCGGCCGGCGTCGGCGCCCTCTACGGCCCGCTGCACGGTGGCGCCAACGAGGCCGTGCTGCGGATGCTCAAGCGCATCGGCAGCAAGGAGAACATCCCCGCCTTCATCGAGGGCGTGAAGAACGGCAACGAGCGCCTGATGGGGTTCGGCCACCGGGTCTACAAGAACTTCGACCCGCGCGCCACGATCATCAAGAAGGCCTGCGACGACGTCTTCGAGGTCACCGGGGTCAACCCGCTCCTCGAGATCGCCAAGGAGCTGGAGAAGATCGCGCTCGAGGACGAGTACTTCGTCAAGCGCAAGCTCTACCCCAACGTGGACTTCTACTCGGGCCTGATCTACGAGGCCTTCCAGTTCCCGCCGGAGATGTTCACCGTGCTCTTCGCCATCGGTCGTACGCCGGGCTGGCTGGCGCAGTGGGCCGAGCTGGTGCAGGACAAGGACCAGAAGATCGCCCGCCCGAAGCAGATCTACACCGGCGACCGCCAGCTCACCTTCGCGGCCGCCTCCGAGCGCTGGGCCTGACCCAGAGCCCGCAGCACCTCCTGGAAGCCCCCGGCCACGGCCGGGGGCTTCCGACATCTCCGGACCTTCCCAGCCGCTTCTCAGGGCATCCACAGGGTCGCGGCGCAACCTCGAAGACATGAGCGACGGACAGAGCCCCTACCAGCCCTCCGATCAGGGTCCCCAGCAGCACCCCCAGCACGCCCCCCAGCAGAACCCCTTCCAGCAGGCTCCTGCCGGGTGGTCCGGTGGCGACCAGTCCGGTGGCGGTGGGCTCGCCGCTCCGCCCCGTCCCGCCGAGCCGCGGAAGCGTCGTCGTACCGGCCTCGCCGCCGCTGTCGTGGCGACCTCGCTCGTCTTCGGCGCCGGTGCCGGCATCGGTGGTGCCGCCTTCTGGGACGCCACCCACGACGACCCCGCCGGCACCTCGCAGGCCGACCAGGTCGCGACGTCGCAGGTCTCCCAGACCCAGGCACCCGTCACCGACGGCTCGGTGGAGTCGGTGGCCCAGAAGGTGCTCCCGAGCGTGGTGAAGATCGACGTGGCCGGCCAGGAGGGCGAAGGCTCCGGCTCCGGCATCATCCTCACCGCCGACGGCACGATCCTCACGAACAACCACGTGGTGGAGGTGGCCGGGACCGGCGGCACGATCAAGGTCGACTTCTCCGACGGCACCAGCGCGGACGCCGAGATCCTCGGCACCGACCCGCTCACCGACACCGCCGTGATCAAGGCCACGGACGTGTCCGGCCTGACGCCCGCCACGATCGGCAAGTCGGCCAACCTCGGCGTCGGCGAGGGCGTGGTCGCCATCGGCTCGCCCTTCGGCCTCGACGCGACCGTCACCAGCGGCATCGTCAGCGCGCTGGACCGTCCGGTCAACGTCGGCTCCGACGACCAGGGCAACTCCACGACGTACCCCGCGATCCAGACCGACGCGGCGATCAACCCCGGCAACTCCGGTGGCCCGCTCGTCGACATGACCGGCGCCGTGATCGGCATCAACTCCTCGATCCGCACCGCCTCGTCGAGCACGCAGTCGCAGTCGGGCTCGATCGGCCTGGGCTTCGCGATCCCGATCGACGAGGTCATGCCGATCGTCGACCAGATGGCCAAGGGCGAGACCCCGACCCACGCCCGCCTCGGCATCCAGGTAGGCGAACCGCAGACCACCGACGAGGCCGGCGCCGTCGTGTCCGACGTGTCCGCGGGCTCGACCGCCCAGAAGGGCGGACTGGCCTCGGGCGACGTGATCACCAAGGTCGACGACCAGCGCATCACCAGCGCCGACTCCCTCGTCGCCACGATCCGCTCCTACCGTCCGGGCGACACCGTCAGCGTCACCTGGACCAGCGGCGGCAAGGAGCAGAGCGCGGACCTCGTGCTCGACTCCGACGCCACCTCCGCGAACGGCTGACCCCTCCTCCTTCCGGGGGGTCTCCGTCGCACGGCTCAGGCCGGTCGCGCCATGATGGTGCGGCCGGCCTGGTCCGTCTCCTGCCGGTCCACCAGAGGGGAGTCACATGCAGCTCGAGCTGAGCCCGTCCGACGCCGAGTTCCGCGACCGCATGCGGGAGTTCTTCACGACCCAGGTGCCGCAGGAGATCCGCGACACCGTGCTCGAGGGTCGTCACCTGACCCGCGACCAGATCGTGGAGAGCCAGCAGGTCCTCAACGCCGAGGGCCTGGCCGTGCCGCACTGGCCGACCGAGTGGGGCGGCCAGGACTGGTCCGAGCTCCAGCGACACCTGTGGCACGAGGAGATGCAGCGCGCCGGGGTGCCTCTGCCGCTGGCCTTCAACGCCTCGATGATCGGGCCGGTGATCGCGCAGTTCGGCAGCGAGCAGCAGAAGCAGCGCTTCCTGCCCGACACCGCCAACCTCGACATCTGGTGGTCGCAGGGCTTCTCCGAGCCCGACGCGGGCTCCGACCTGGCGAGCCTGCGCACGAGCGCCGTGCGCGACGGCGACGACTGGGTCGTCAACGGGCAGAAGACGTGGACCACCCTCGGCCAGCACGGCGACTGGATCTTCACGCTCGTGCGCACCGACCCCGAGGTGAAGAAGCAGCAGGGCATCTCGATGCTGCTCATCGACATGACCACGCCCGGCGTCGAGGTCCGCCCGATCGAGCTGATCGACGGCGGCCACGAGGTCAACGAGGTGTGGTTCACCGACGTCCGGGTGCCCGGGGAGAACATGGTCGGCGAGGTCAACAGCGGCTGGACGCAGGCCAAGTTCCTGCTGGGCAACGAGCGCGTCGGGGTGGCCCCGGTCGGCGCGACCAAGCGGGCGCTCGCGACCCTCAAGCAGAACGCCGCCGACCAGATGCAGGACCCGCTCGTCCGTGCGCGCGTCGCCGAGCTGGAGAACGACCTGCTCGCGCTCGAGCTCACCGCCCTGCGCGTCGTGGCGAACTCCACCGACGGGGCGCCGCACCCGGCGTCGTCGGTGCTGAAGCTGCAGGGCACCGTGCTCCAGCAGGCCGTCAGCGAGCTCGCCGTCGAGCTCGCCGGGCCGGCATCGCTGGCCGCACGCGCCGACGACGACTCACCGCAGGAGGGCTGGGCGAGGCGGGCCGCACCGACCTACCTCAACCTCCGCAAGGCCTCGATCTACGGCGGCTCCAACGAGATCCAGCGCCAGATCATCAGCCGCACCATCCTGGGACTCTGAGGAGAGCGCGACATGGACTTCACCTACGACGACGAGCAGCAGGCGCTCCGCGAGGCCGTCCGCGGCCTCCTCAAGGGCGCGTACGCCGACCACGAGGCGCGGCGCCGCACGGTGGCCGAGGAGCCGGGCTTCGACCGTGCCCTGTGGGGCCGGCTGGCCGAGATGGGCGTCCTCGGGCTGCCCTTCAGCGAGGCCGACGGAGGCGTCGGCGCCGGGCCGGTCGAGATCGGCATCGTGTGCCAGGAGCTCGGCCGGGTGCTCGCGCCCGAGCCCTACCTCGCCTCGGTCGTGCACGCCGGCGGCCTCGTGGCCGCCGTCGGCACCGCCGAGCAGAAGGCCGACCTGCTGGGGCGGCTCAGTGCCGGCGAGCTCGTGCTTGCCGCGGCCGACACCTCCCCCGGCGGGCGCTGGGCCTCGCGCGCGGACGGCGTGCGTGCCTCCGCCGACGGCGACACCTGGACGCTCGACGGCGTGGCCGACCCGGTGGTCGGCGGCGAGTCCGCGGACGTGCTCGTCGTGACGGCCGCCCTGCCCGACGACGGCGGCACCGGGGTCTTCCTCGTCGCCTCCGACGACGTCGTGCGAGCCGGCTACGCGACCGCCGACCTCACCCGTGCCGCGAGCGTGACCTTCGCCGGCAGCGCGGCCACTCCCCTCGGCGAGCCGGGGCGCGACCTGGCCGCGAGCATCGCCACGATCAGCGACCTGACCCGCATCATGGGCGCCAACCAGGCGCTCGGCGTGATGCAGACCCAGGTCAGGGCGACGACCGACTACCTCAAGTCCCGCAAGCAGTTCGGGGTCACGCTCAACACCTTCCAGGCGCTGACCTTCCGGGCCGCCGACATGTACGTCTCGCTCGAGCTCGCCCAGAGCCTCGTCGACTGGGCGACCATGACGATCGCCGGTGGCGACCCCGAGGCCGTGGCGGAGGCGGCCGACCGGGTCGGCCTGCAGGTCAGCCGGTCCGGGCGACACATCGGCCAGGAGGCGATCCAGCTGCACGGCGGCATCGGGATGACCGCGGAGTACGCCGTCGGAGTCGGCACGGCGCACCTCACCGTCCTCGAGCAGTGGCTCGGCAACGGCTCGCACCACCTCACGCGACTGGCCGCCCGCGTCGACGACCACGAGCTGGTCGAGGCGCTCTAGTGGACCTCTCGCTCACGGAGGAGCAGCAGGCCTTCCGGGCGCTGGCGCGCGACTTCCTCGAGCGCGAGGCCGTCCCGCACCGCATGCAGTGGGACCACGACGAGTCCGTCGACCTCGCGATCGTGCCGAAGATGGCCGAGCTCGGCTTCTTCGGGCTGACGATCCCCGAGGAGTACGGCGGCGTCGGCGGCGACTACGTCACCTACTCGCTCGCCATGGAGGAGCTCGGCCGTGCCGACTCCGCGCTCCGTGGGATCGTGTCGGTGAGCAGCGGGCTGGTCGGCAAGTCGATCCTCTTCCACGGCACCGAGGAGCAGAAGCAGGAGTGGCTGCCGGCGCTGGCCTCGGCAACGAAGCTCGGCTGCTTCGGGCTCACCGAGCCCGGCACCGGGTCCGATGCCGGCAACCTCACCTCCCGCGCCACCCGCGACGGTGACGACTGGGTGGTCTCCGGGCAGAAGCTCTTCATCACCAACGGCACCTGGGCCGACGTCGCGCTCGTCTTCGCCCGCACCAGCGACGACGGCCCGCGCGGCGTGACGGCGTTCCTCGTGCCGACCGACTCCCCCGGCTTCCGCGCCCGCGAGGTGAGGAACAAGCTGGGGCTGCGCGGCCAGGCGACCGCCGAACTGTTCCTCGACGACGTACGGGTCCCGGACTCGGCGCGGCTCGGCGAGGTCGGCCAGGGCTTCAAGATCGCGATGGGCACCCTCGACAAGGGGCGCCTCGCGGTGGCCTCCGGCTGCGTCGGCATCGTGCAGGGCTGCCTCGAGGCGTCGGTGGCGTACTCCGTCGAGCGCACCCAGTTCGGCAAACCGATCGCGTCGTTCCAGCTCGTGCAGGACATGATCGCCGACATCTCCGTCGACGCCGACGCCGCCCGGCTGCTCGCGTGGCGCTGCGCCGACCTGATCGACCGTGGCGAGCCCTACGGGACCGCCGCGTCGAAGGCGAAGCTCTTCGCCTCCGAGGCCGCCGTCCGCGCCGCCAACAACGCGATCCAGGTGCACGGCGGGGCGGGCTACGTCGACGACTTCCCGGTCGCGAAGTACCTCCGCGACGCCCGGGTGATGACCCTTTACGAGGGCACCTCACAGATCCAGAAGCTGCTCATCGGGCGCGCCGAGACCGGGATCAACGCCTTCACCTGAGGGTGGCCGGACTCCCCCGTGCGGGGACCCTGCCGCTGTGCGGTCCTCCTGACGCGGCATGAGCGTCATTGGCACCGCACTGTGCGTCACCGCGCGCGGCTCACGCGTCCCTCGTCCCAGACCGGGCCGGGCGACTCGTAGACCTCGCCGTCGGCGCCGTAGACCAGGAACCGGTCGAAGCCGCGGGCGAACCAGCGGTCGTGGGTGACCGCGAGGACCGTGCCCTCGAAGGCCTCGAGACCTGCCTCCAGCGCCTCGGCCGACTGCACGTCGAGGTTGTCGGTGGGCTCGTCGAGGAGCAGCAGGGTGGCGCCGGACAGCTCGAGCAGCAGGATCTGGAACCGCGCCTGCTGACCGCCGCTCAGCGACTCGAAGGCCTGCTCGCCGGCATGGGCGAGCTCGTAGCGGTCGAGCACCCGGCTCGCCGCCTCGCGGCCCATCCCGTCACGGTGGTCGTCGCCGCGGTGCAGGATCTCCAGCAGCGTGCGGCCCACGAGCTCGGGGTGGGCGTGCGTCTGCACGAACCAGCCGGGCCGCACCCGCGCGCCGAGCTTGGCGTTGCCGGTGTGCGGCACCGGGGCCGGTGGGTCGCCGACGGGCTGGTGCTCGATGTCGGGGTCGCTGCCGCCGGCCGCGAGGAGCCGGAGGAAGTGCGACTTGCCGGACCCGTTGGAGCCGAGCACGGCCACCCGCTCGCCGTACCAGACCTCGAGGTCGAACGGCTTCATCAGCCCGGTCAGCTCGAGGCCGGTCGCGACGACGGCGCGCTTGCCCGTGCGGCCGCCCTTGAGGCGCATGGTGACCTGCTGCTCACGCGGCTGCTCCATCGGCGGCCCGGCGTCCTCGAACTTCTTCAACCGCGTCTGGGCCGCGCGGTACTGCGAGGACATGCCGTCGTTGTACTCCGACTTGATCTTCAGCCTGAGCACGAGCGCCTTGATCTTGGCGTGCTCCTCGTCCCAGCGGCGGCGCATCTCCTCGAAGCGCTCGAAGCGGTCGCTCCGCGCCTCGTGGTAGCTCGCGAAGCCTCCCGGGTGCGTCCACACGAGGTTGCCGGCGCTGCCGAGCTCGACGGTGACGATGCGGGTCGCGGTGTTGTTGAGCAGCTCGCGGTCGTGGCTGATGAACAGGATCGTCTTGGCCGACTCGCGGATCCGCTCCTCGAGCCAGATCTTGCCGGGCACGTCGAGGTAGTTGTCGGGCTCGTCGAGCAGCAGCACCTGGTCGGGGCCGCGCAGGAGGTACTCCAGCACCAGCCGCTTCTGCTCACCGCCCGAGAGCGTCGACAGCAGCCGGTGGCGCGCGCGGTCGAAGGGCAGCGACATCGACGCCGTCGTGCACACGTCCCAGACGACCTCGGTGTCGTAGCCGCCGGCGTCGGCGTACTCGCCCAGGGCAGTGGCGTACGCCATCTGGGTGCGCTCGTCGTCGACGTCCATCAGCGCCAGCTCGGCGGCGTCGACCGCCTCCGCGGCCGCGCGGACCCGCGGCGGGGCCACCGAGAGCAGCAGGTCGTGGACGGTCTCCTCGCCCCCGCCGTGGCCGACGAACTGGCGCATCACGCCCAGCCCGCCGGAGCGGGTGACCACGCCTGCGTGCGGGGTCAGGTCGCCGGTGACGATGCGCAGGAGCGTCGTCTTCCCGGCCCCGTTGGCACCCACGAGGGCGACCTTCTGCCCGTCGCCGACACGGAAGCTGACGTCGTCGAGCAGCACCCGCCCGTCCGGCAGCTCGTACCTCACACCGGCCACGTCCACATGTCCCACGCGGAGGATTGTCCGGCATCGGGTGCGGGGCGCGCACCCGGATTGTGGTTGGGTGAAGGGCATGGCTTCGACGACCTCGGAAGAACAGACCACGGTCCCACGCTGGCGGATCATCGGCCCCGGGCTGGTGGTGGCCGCCACCGGCGTCGGCGCGGCCGACCTCGTCGCCACCCTGATCGCGGGCCAGAAGTTCGGCTACACCCTGCTGTGGTGCGTGGTCGTCGGCTGCGTGATGAAGATCGTGCTGGTCGAGGGGGCCGGTCGCTACTCGCTGGCCACCGGGCAGACGATCTTCGAGGGCTGGCGCTCCCTCGGGAAGTGGACGACGTGGTACTTCGCGCCCTACATCGTGATCTGGGGGTTCGTGTACGGCGCCGCGGCGATGGCCGGCACCGGCCTCGCCCTCCGCGGACTCACCGGCGGCCTGTCGACCACGTGGTGGGGCATCCTCTCCGGCCTGCTCGGCCTGGTGCTCGTGTGGAGCGGCCGCTACGGCGTCTTCGAGAAGGTGCTGGCCGCCCTCGTCGGCATCATGTTCGTCACCATGGTCGGCGCGGCGCTGCTGACCCTGCCCAACCTCGGCGAGCTGCTCACCGGGCTCGCGCCGCGCATCCCCGACGGCGGCCTCGTGAACACCCTCGCCCTCGCAGGTGGCGTCGGCGGGACGATCACCCTGGCCGCCTACGGCTACTGGCTGCGCGAGAAGGGCTGGGCCACCCCGACGTACATGCGGGTGATGCGCATCGACAACACCGTCGCCTACGTCGTCACCGGGATCTTCGTACTGGCCACGCTCGTCGTCGGCGCCGAGCTGCTCTACTCGACGAGCGTCGCGATCGAGAACGGCGACGCCGGCCTCGTCGACCTCGGCGTGGTCCTGCAGGACCGCTACGGCCAGTGGGCCGGCAAGCTCTTCCTGCTCGGCTTCTGGGCGGCCGCGATGTCGTCGCTGGTCGGGGTGTGGAACGGCGTCAGCCTGATGTTCGCCGACTTCATGACCAACGTGACCGGCGGCACCAGCGACGACCCGGAGGCCCGCGCGGGAGGCCGGTGGTACCGGATCTACATCCTCTGGCTGACCTTCCCGCCGATGGTGATGATGTTCCTCGGCAAGCCGGTCTGGCTGATCCTCGCCTACGGCGTGCTCGGCGCCTTCTTCATGCCGTTCCTCGCCGTCACCCTGCTGTGGCTGCTCAACACGGACCGCACACCGGTCCAGTGGCGCAACAAGCTGCACTCCAACGTGCTGATGGTGCTCTGCGCGCTCGCCTTCGTCGTCCTGTGCGTCAACGAGGTGCGCAAGGCGGTCGACGGGGCCTGAACGACTCCCGGGGCGCCGATCAGGGCAGCCGCGTGAGGTCGACCTGACGTCGTACGGCGCCGGTCACCTCACGCACCTCGTCACCGACGAACACGCCGTTGAAGCCCTCGCAGGTCGCGTCGGTGACCACGGTGCCGACGTAGCCGCCACCGGACAGCAGCGCGGTCCGCGGCAGCGGGCCCGGGGCGGGGCAGTCGTAGTCGGTCCGGCGGACCGGTGCGGAGAAGATCGTGTCCTGGGCGTCACGCGAGTCCACCCCGATGAACCGGCGGCTGGCGGTGAGCTGGTCGTCCGCGTCGTACCGGCACAGCGAGAAGGAGTCGGAGGTCGACCCGGTCAGGGCCTCCGACTCCCCGAGCGTCACGGGGCACTCGTTGGGGTCGACGCCGTCGATCAGCCGCACCGAGTCGACGATGCGTCGGGTGAGCGCCTCGTCGGGCGTGGCGACCGTGACCGTGTCCTGGCCGTCGTACCAGTAGCCCAGCCACGTCCCGTCGGGGTAGTCCGCACCCTCCGCCTCGTACCAGGCCTGCCAGACGTCGCCGCTGGCGTAGGGCGGGTCCTCGCCGTCCAGCGAACCGATGGTCACGCCGTAGCCGTGGGCGGGCTCGCACCCGATCCGCGCCACCGCCGTGTCGGGCCGGGTGACGACCGGGCGGGCGTCCGCAGGCGCCGCGACACCGCCCACGCACCAGGCCGAGGCCCCGCCGTGGCCCCAGTCCACCGGCACCTCCAGGGTCACGTCGTGCCACGACTCCGCCCGGTAGCCCGTCTCCACGACGCCGGGCGGCGGTCCCGGGTCGACCGCCGAGCCGTCGGCGATCCCCGGCCCGCTCCCGCTGCCGGCGCCGAGCGCGGTGAGGCCCAGCGGCACCGACGCGGCGACCACCGCCGCGGTCGCCACCGCCAGCGTCGTACGACGTCGGCGCAGCCGGCGCCGCGCACCGGCGGCCAGCCCGGTCGCGTCGGGGGCCGCCGCGGCGCGCTCGCCGAGGGTGTCGCGCAGCCGCGCCTCGAGGTCGCTCGTCGGGTCACTCATCGTCGTCTCCCAGATCGTGTCGGAGCTCGTGTCGGAGCGTTGCGATCCCGCGGGACACGCGGGACCGCACGCTGCCCTCGCGCACCCCGGTCAGGGCGGCGATCTCGGCGTAGTCGAGGTCCTCGTAGAACCGCAGCACCACCGCGGTGCGCTGGTCGGGCGGCAGAGCCCGGCAGGCGCGCCAGAGCCGGTCGCGCTCCTCGGGCGCCACGCCCGAGGGGACGGGACGGTCGATGACGGTGTCCACCGGCAGCTCGCGCCGGCGGAACGCGCGCCAGCGCGTGACGTTGGCGTTGACGACCATCCGGCGCACGTAGGCGTCGGGGTCCTCGACGCGGGAGATCCGCGACCAGCGCGGCAACGCCCGTGACAGCGCGTCCTGCACGACGTCCTCGGCGTCGGTCGCGTTGCCCGTGAGGACGTAGGCCAGCCGCAGCAGGGCCGGACCCCGGGCCGCGACCCAGCTGTCGAAGTCGGGCACCTGCACGCGGGTCCTCCCGGCCTCGATCAACGTCGTCATGCCCTACCAACGCGGCGCCCCGGCCGCGTGTTGCGAGCAGGGGTCAGATTCTCTCGGCCACCCGCCGCGCCGCGACGCCGAGGACCTCCCACGTCGAGGAGAACGGCGGTGCGTAGGCGAGGTCCATCCACGCCAGGTCGTCGACGGTCCCGCCGGCCCAGAGCACCGCAGCCGCGGTGTCGATGCGCTTGCCGGCACCGCGCCCGCCCGCGACCTGCACGCCCAGCAGCCGACGGGTCGTGCGGTCGGCCATCACCCAGATCGCGATCGGCTCGGCCTCGGGCATGTAACCCGTGGTCGTCGTGCCCTCGGTGACCAGGGAGACGACGTCGAGGTCCGACGCCTCTGCGCTCGACAGGCCGGTGCGGGCGATCTCGAGGTAGGTGTCGCCGTGCGCGAACCGGGTGATCGAGGTGTCGACCATCCCGTCGAAGGCGAGCGAGCCACCGGCGAGGCTGTCGCCGAGGGCACGTCCATGCTTGGTGGCGTAGGTCCCGAGCGGTCGGAACACCCACGCGTCGTCGATCCGTCGCCGCACCTCGCAGCAGTCGCCGGCCGCCCAGAGGTGCTCGGCGATCCGGCCGTGCGGGTCGGGCCGGAGCGCGCCGTTGTCGGCCATCTCGACGCCCGACCCGGCCAGGAACTCCGTGGCCGGGCGTACGCCGACCGCGACCACCACGAGGTCGGCGGGCCGGCTGCCGCCGTCCCACCGCACACCGGTGACGCGATCGCCCTCGGTGTCGAGGCCGGTGACCTCGGCGCCGAGCACCACCTCGGCACCGGCGTCGCGCAGGGCGGCGTTGACCCGCTCCTTCATCTCGTCCTCGAGCATCGACATGCCGCGTCCCCGGGTGAGGACGGTGACGCCGAAGCCGTGGCGCAGGGCCGCCTCGGCGACCTCGACGCCGACGTAGCCACCGCCGACGACGACCACGCGGGCACCCTCGTCCGCGGCCCGGAAGCGCTCGAGCCAGGCGGCACCGTCGTCGAGCGTCTTCACCACGCCCACGCCGTCGTAGGCAGATCCGTCGGGGCGCAGCGCCCAACCGGGCACCACGGCCGGGGCACCGCTGGCGACCACCAGGTCGTCGTACTCCACCACCGTGCCGTCGGCGGTGGTCACCGTCCGGGCGACGAGGTCGGCGCCGACCACCTCGACACCGAGCCGGAGGTCGATGCCCGCCGCGCGGTGCTGGTCGGCGGTCCGGGCGACCAGGTCGTCGCCGCTGGCGACGTCCCCGGCCATCCAGTAGGGGATGCCGCAGGCGCTGTAGGACGTGTGGGTGCCCTTGTCGAGCACCGTGACGGCCAGCTCGCGACCGGACCTCCTCGCCGTCCGCAGCGCCTGGTGCGCCGCCGACATGCCGGCTGCGTCGGCTCCGACGACGACGACCCGCTGGGGACCCACTCCCTCGCCCCGCCCGATCACTCCTCGGTCTGCTTCGCCCAGAGGTTGATGCCCGACTCGACGGCGAAGGAGTCGATGGCGGCACGCTCGACCCCGGTCAACGCCGGGCTCTCGAGCGCGTCGAGGTTGGTGTCGAGCTGCTCGACGCTCGAGGCACCGATGACCGCGCTGGTCACGCGCTCGTCGCGCAGCACCCACTGGAGCGCGAGCTGCGCGAGCTTCTGGCCGCGCTCGCGGGCGATCTCGTTGAGCTTGCGCACCCGGGTGAGCGTCTCCTCGTCGAGCCCGGTCATCGTCGAGTCGTCCCGCGCGGCGCGCGAGTCCTGCGGCACGCCGTCGAGGTAGCGGTCGGTGAGCAGGCCCTGGGCGAGCGCGGTGAAGACGATGCAGCCCATCCCCTGGGCCTCCAGCTCGTCGAGCAGGCCGCCCTCGATCCAGCGGTTGAGCAGCGAGTACGACGGCTGGTGGATCAGCAGCGGCGTGCCGAGCTCGCGGGCGATGTCGGCGGCCTCCTTCGTCTTCGCCGCGGAGTAGGACGAGATCCCGACGTAGAGCGCGCGGCCCGAGCGGACCGCCGCGTCGAGCGCCATCATCGTCTCCTCGACCGGGGTGTCGGGGTCGAAGCGGTGGCTGTAGAAGATGTCGACGTAGTCGAGGCCGAGCCGCTCGAGCGACTGGTCGAGGGAGGCCAGGACGTACTTCCGCGACCCGCCACCCTGGCCGTACGGACCGGGCCACATGTCCCAGCCGGCCTTCGTCGAGATGATCAGCTCGTCGCGGTAGGGCGAGAAGTCGTCCTTGAGGTAGCGGCCGAAGTTCTCCTCGGCACGACCGTAGGGCGGGCCGTAGTTGTTGGCGAGGTCGAAGTGCGTGATGCCCCGGTCGAAGGCCCGGCGCAGGATCGCACGCTGGGTCTCCTCGGGCCGGTCGGTGCCGAAGTTCTGCCACAGCCCCAGCGACAGCACCGGGAGCTTGAGGCCGCTCCTGCCGGTCGAGCGGTACTGCATGCCGGTCGATTCGTCGTACCTGTCGGGGGCTGCGTCGTAGGCCATGACCCCATCCTGCCCGTTCCGCAGCCGCTGCTCACAGGTCAGGGATGGCCCCGGAGGCGTGTCGGGGGGATGCCTGATGGTGGACGCGCACCCGACAGGGTTGACTTGCCCCATGTCCTCCTCGCTCGCCACCGCCCTGCGCAGCTCCGCACTGCGCCTCGCGATCGCGTCCGTGAAGCGCGTCCCGGCGAGCATCCGCTTCCCGTTGCAGCGCGACGGCCTCCAGCCCGTGCCCCGCCTCGAGGCCAGCCGCACCCGCGGTGACGTCGTCCAGCTCGGGCGGTTGTTCGGCACCCGCCTCTGGCTCGTGACGGGGTACGACGTCTCCCGGTCCGTGCTGGCCGACTCCGAGGCGTTCGCCAACGACGTGCGGGGGCTGATCGGGCGGCAGGACCGCGCACCGGCCGAGCGGATCGGCGGGCTCGGCATGACCGACCAGCCCGACCACGGCCGCCTCCGCGGCGTGCTCACCCCCTACTTCACCCGCCGCCGGCTCGCCGAGCTCCAGGGCGACATCGACCGCGTGGTCGAGGCCGCCCTCGACGACATGGAGGCCCACGGTCCCGAGGTCGACCTCGTCGAGCACTTCGGCTTCGCGGTGCCCTTCGGCGTGATCTGCGACCTCCTCGGCATGCCCCACGTCGACCGTCAGGAGTTCCGCCAGCACGGCGCCGCACGCTTCGACCTGCGCGACGCCGGCGCCGGGATCTTCGACACCGCGACCGGCACCCGCCAGTTCCTCATCGACCTCGTCGCGTCCGAGCGGCGCGACCCCCACCTCCCCGACGGGCTCGTCTCCCGGATGGTGGCCGACCACGGCGCCGACTTCGACGACGTCGAGCTCGGCGGGCTCTCCGACGGCATCTTCCTCGGCGGCTACGAGACCAGCGCCAGCATGCTCTCCCTCGGCACCTACGTCCTCCTCCAGGACCCGCAGTCGTGGAAGGCGCTCCAGAGCGGCAGCACCGAGGAGGTCGACCGCGTCGTCGAGGAGCTCCTGCGGTTCGTGTGCCCGGTGCAGGTCGCGTTCCCCCGGATCGCCCGCCACGAGGTCGAGATCGGTGGCGCCCGGGTGCGCAAGGGCGACATCGTCGTGGTCTCCCTGACCGGGGCGGGTCGCGACCCGGCCCGCCACGTCGAGCCCCAGCAGTTCGACCCGACGACCGAGGCCGCGGGCACGCTGGCGTTCGGCCACGGGCTGCACCGCTGCGTCGGCGCCGAGCTCGCCCGGATGGAGCTGCGCACCGCGCTGGTCGCGCTCGCCCGCCGCTTCCCCGACCTCTCGCTGGCCTGCGACCCGTCCGAGCTGAGGTTCAGCGAGCTCGCGATCGTGCACGCGGTGGAGAGGCTGCCCGTCCGCCTGCGCTAGGCACCACGGCTGGGTCCCCGTCCGTACCCTCGAGGCATGGCAGGTCGGCCCGCCCTCGTCCTCGCCGCGGCCCTCGTCGCGGTCGCCACCGCCTGCACGGCCGAGGACCCCCGGTCGGGCACGTCGCCTGCCGAGCGTCGTACGACGTCCGCGCCGGGCACCACACCCAACCCGACCCCCGAGGCCACGACGCCCACCGCGGAGCCCACCGAGGAGACCGCCGAGGAGCCCACCGAGGAGCCCGTCACCGAGCCCGCGCGCCCGGAGCCGAGGCGCTCCTTCGTCACGGTCCCGGCGATCGGCCTGCGCGACTTCCCGGTCGTGCGCTACCGCGGCTCGCCGGACGACGGTCCCGGCACGGCGCTGCAGGATGCCGGCGAGATGGCCTCCCCGCGCGGCCCGCGCGGCGGCACCGGGCCCGGCGAGGTCGGCAACTACATCGTCACCGGGCACCGGCTCACCGGCACGGCTCCCCTCCGCGACTCTCCCTCCCTGCAGCGCGGCGACCGGATCCTCGTCCGCACGGGCGACACGGTCTTCGTCTACGAGGTCCGCCGCACCCGCTGGACGTCGTTCCGCCGGGTCGCGTCGCTCGAGGCGCAGCGCTCCGCGGTGCCCGGGCGACCGGACGCGACCGCGACCCGACCGATGATCACCCTGTCCACCTGCGCGACGCCGGAGGACCACGCCAACGGCAACTACTGGGCCGACGAGTTCGACAACCCCGAGCACCGCATCGACAAGATCGGCGTCCTCGTCGCCACCCGCCCCGCGGCCTGAAACCGGGTTGCCCGCCGGAGCTGCGCCGCGGTTGGATGCGCCGCATGCCCGGCCTCAGCGACCGCTGGCGCGACGAGGAGTTCGTCGCCGCCGCCCACGCGTGGATCCACGACCAGCTCGACGGGACCGTCTCGCCCGTCGTCTCCATCGAGCAGACCCACGTCACCGACTGGTCGACCGTCATGCGGGTGACCACTCGATCCCGGACGAGGTGGTTCAAGGCCAACGACCCGTCGATGGTGCACGAGGCGGCGCTCACCGCCTTCCTCGCACCTCGCTCGGACGGGCGCGTGCCCCTTCCCCGGCCGTTCGACCCCGAGACGGGGTGGATGCTGGTGGTCGACATGTCCCCCCGCCTGCGCGAGGTGGTCGCCGAGGAGCGGAGCCTCGATCGCTGGCCCGAGGTCCTGGAGGCCTACGCGCGCATCCAGCTCGCCTGCGAGGACGAGGTCGACGCCCTCCTCGCCCTCGGCGTCCCCGACCGCCGCCTGCACACGCTGCCCGGGGCGTACGCCGACCTGCTGGCGGGCCTCGACGACCCGGACCCGCGCCTGCCCGACCCGTCGGCCGTCGCGTCGATGTGCGACGCGCTGGCGGCGTACGGCATCCGGGAGACCGTGCAGCACGACGACCTCCACGACGGCCAGGTGTTCCTCCCGCACGGTCGCGCCCACATCCTCGACTGGGGCGACGCCTGCGTCTCGCACCCGTTCCTCACCCTCGCCGTGACGCTCGAGGGCGTGATCGCGTGGGGCGTCGACGACGTCGCGGGGTCCGAGGACCTCGGGCCGCACCTCGCGGCCTACCTGCGGCCCTACGCGGAGGCCTACGAGCTCGGTCCCGACGAGCTCGACGACGCGGCCCGCCGCGCGATGCGGCTCGGGTGGGTGTGCCGGGCGATCAACGGGGCGATGCCCGGCGACCCGGCCCAGACCCACACCCGCCTGCGGATGTTCCTCGACGGCGCCGGGTAGGGCGCGCTCAGCCGCGCCGGGTCTCCAGGACCCGGAAGCCCTTGTGGCTCGCCAGCCGCTCGGTGGGCCAGCCCTCCTCGCCGAGCCAGCGCTGGAGCGAGTCGGCGCCGAGGTTCTTGCCGACCACCATGACCATCCGGCCACCGGGCGCGAGCCGGGGCAGCCAGGTCAGCAGGAGCTCGTGCAGGGCCGCCTTGCCGATCCGGATCGGCGGGTTCGACCAGATCTCGTCGAAGACCTGGTTGCCCGGGACCTGCTCCGGCGTGCACGCCACGAACCGCGAGTCGAGACCGGCCGTCCTGGCGTTGTCGTTGGCGAGCAGCAGGGCACGCTCGTTGACGTCGACGCCGGTCACGTTGGCGAGGGGCACGGCCCTGGCCAGCGCGAGCCCGATGACGCCGTAGCCGCAGCCGAGGTCGAGGAACTGGCCCTGCGCCGGCGGCTCGAGCTCCCTGAACAGCACGGCGGTCGCGTGGTCGAGGTGGCCGCGGCTGAAGACGCCCGACCCGGTGTCGAAGGAGATCGTGCTCCCCCACAGCTGGGCGGTGAAGCTCTCCCGCTCGAACGGCACGCTCGGGTCCGCGGAGAAGTAGTGCTCGGTGGTGTCGTCCTGGTCAGGCATCGATGGCCTCTCGCTTGGCTCGGGCACGGGTGGCCTGCGCGGCCAGCTCGTCGTCGTCGGGGTAGCCGACCTCCTCGAGCGTGAGGCCGTGGGCGTGCACGACGCGCACGCCCTGGTCGCGGCGTCGTCCGGCCATCACCTCGGCCGGCCACGAGGCCGGCTGCCGGCCCTCCCCCACCGCGATGAGGCTGCCGACGAGAGCGCGCACCATGTTGTGGCAGAAGGCGTCGGCGCGCACCGAGCCGACCACCAGCCCGGCGTCGTCGCGGCGCCAGTCGAGGTCGAGCAGGGTGCGCACGGTGGTCGCGCCCTCGCGCTGCTTGCAGAAGGCCGCGAAGTCCTGCAGCCCGACGAGCGGGCCGGACGCCTGGTTCATCGCGTCGACGTCCAGCCGGCGTCCCCACGCCAGCACGTGCCCGCGCACCAGCGGGTCGGCGAGCTCCTGGGCATCGGCGATCCGATAGGCGTAGCGGCGCCAGATCGCGGAGAAGCGGGCGTCGAAGCCCTCGGGCGCCTCCCGGATCCGTAGTACCCGCAGGTCCGGCGGCAGGATCCCGTCGACCCGGCGGGCGAGGGCGGCCGGGGGCGCCTCGGTCGAGCGACCCGCGGAGGCCTCGACGACCTCGGGCTCGACGTCGAGGTGGGCGACCTGTCCGCGGGCGTGCACGCCCGCATCGGTGCGTCCGGCGACGGTGACGCGCACCTGCGGGACCCGCAGCGCGGTCGCGAGCGCCGCCTCGAGCGTCCCCTGCGCGGTCCGCAGGCCAGGCTGGGCGGCCCACCCCGAGAAGTCGGTGCCGTCATAGGCACAGTCGATCCGCAGCCGCACGAGGCGATCCTAGGGCGGCGCCGTCCCGGGCGTTCACCTGCACCCGAGGGCGAGGCGTGCCTAGTCTGGTCGCGTCATGACTTCCCTGCGCCTCGCCTCGCTGCTCGCGTCCGCCGTCCTGGTCGCCCCGGTGTCGTACGCCGTCGCGCCGGCAGTGGCCGCCCCACCCTCCGACGACCGGTCCGGGGTGCAGCGCGCCCCGGGGACCGGGCTCGGGACCGACTCGGACGGCGACGGCCTCGCCGACGACGGCGACGGCTGCCCGACGGTCGCCTCGAGCAACCCGACCGGCTGCCCGTCCGCCTGGCGCAAGGTGTCGCTGAGGTGGCTCGCGGGCGAGCAGCGCCTGCAGGCGCAGGTGAGCTCGCCGGTCAGCGCCTGTGCGTCCCGCGCCCGCATCAAGCTCTGGCTCGACCGCACCGACCGGGCCGACAAGCTGCTCTCGTCCAACGCGTCCTTCGACGGACGCCGGAAGTTCAAGGTCCCCGGCGGTGCGCGCTACTACGTGACGGTCTCGCCGTCCTACAGCACCGGCGTGGCCGAGTGCGGCAAGGCGACCTCCCGCACGGTCCGGGTCCCGCGCTGACCCTTTGTCAACCGATGGGTTGACAACGCCTCACCGGCGGCCTACCTTCTATTCAACCAATCAGTTGAAGAAGGTGCTCCATGACGGACCAGCTGTCCCGCGTCTTCGCTGCGCTCGCCGACCCGACCCGTCGCGACATGGTGGCCCGCCTCACCGAGGCCGACCACACCGTGGGCGACCTCGCCGAGCCGTACGACGTGAGCCTCCAGGCCGTCTCCAAGCACCTCAAGGTGCTCGAGGACGCCGGCCTGGTGACCCGGAGCAGGCAGGCCCAGCGCCGCCCGGTGCACCTGGAAGCCGAGGTGTTCGACCTGATGACGAAGTGGATCGAGCGCTACCGCCGACAGGCCGAGGAGCGGTTCAGCCGCCTCGACGCCGTGCTCGCGCGGATGCAGGACGAGGACAACCCCACCCCCAACGACACCACCCAGGAAGGAACCGCATCATGACCACCACGCAGACCCCCGAGAAGACGACCCGCTACCCGGAGGCGGCCATCCTCCCCGACGAGCACGTGCCGGCCGTTCACATCTGGCGCGACTTCGAGGCCACGCCCGCGCAGCTGATGCGGGCGCACACCGACGCCGACCTCTTCGCCCAGTGGATCGGGCCGAGCTCGCTCACCACCCGCATCGAGGAGTGGGCGTGCCGCACCAACGGCGCCTACCGCTACGTCTCCACCCGCGGGGAGGAGGAGTACGCCTTCCGCGGCACGTTCCCGTTCGTGGGCGACGACAAGATCGTGCAGACCTTCACGTGGGAGGGCATGCCGGAGGCGGTCGCGCTGGAGACGCTGACGTTCGAGGACCTCGGCGACGGTCGCACCCGCCTCCACGCGTTCTCCCTCTGCGACTCCTTCGAGGGCCGCGACCAGATGCTCGCCAGCGGCATGGAGACCGGCGTCCACGAGGGCTACGCCAAGCTCGACGACATGCTGGCGAAGGGCACCTTCTGATGTCACTCCCCGACGCCCCGGCCGCCCGCCACGAGGTGGTGGCCGGGGAGTTCTCCCGCCTTGTCGGGGCTGCCACCGACTGGGCCGCACCAGCACCCGTGGACGGCTGGACGGCGCGCGACGTGGTCGAGCACCTGGTCACCTGGCTGCCCGGCTTCCTGGCCTCCGGCGGTGTGGAGCTGCCCGCCGGACCGGCCGCGGCCGACGACCCGGTCGGCGCCTGGCACCACCACGCCGACGGCGTGCAGGCCCTGCTCGTCGACCGCGGCGACGACGAGTTCACGCACCCCTTCCTCGGCACCATGACGCTCGCGCAGGCCGTCGACCGCTTCTACGTCTCCGACGTCTTCATGCACTCGTGGGACCTCGCGGCGGCGACGGGCCAGGTCGCCCGCCTCGACGAGGAGTTCGCCACCGAGCTGCTCGGCGGGATGACTGCGATGGAGGACGTGCTCCGCAGCTCGGGCCAGTACGGTCCCGCGTTCCCCGTGGCCGACGACGAGCCCGTGGTCGCGCAGCTGATGGGCTTCGTGGGCCGCGACCCCGCCTGGGAGCCGGCACCCTGACGCCCTCCCCTAGGGTCGACGACATGAGGTACGTCGTCATCGGGGCCGGCGCGGTCGGCGGAGTCATCGGCGCCCGGCTGGCCCTCGCGGGCGTGGACGTCACGCTCGTGGCCCGCGGCCCGCACCTCGACGCCATCCGCTCCCGCGGCCTGGTCGTCGAGTCCGCCGCCGGCCGCGAGGTGGCCGAGGTGGTCGCCGTCGGTTCCCCCGCCGAGGTCGACTGGGCGCAGGACCACGTCGTGCTCCTGTGCGTGAAGGGGCAGCAGACCGTCGCCGCGCTCGAGGACCTCGTCGCCAGCGCCCCGCCGGAGACCCCGGTGGTCTCGGTGCAGAACGGGGTCGCCAACGAGCGCGAGCTGCTCCGCCGCTTCGAGCGCACCTACGGCATCACGGTCATGCAGCCGTGTGCCCACCTCGAGCCCGGCGTCGTGGTCCAGCAGTGCCACCCGATCCCCGGGCTGCTCGACATCGGCCGCTACCCCGCCGGCGTGGACGACGTCTGCACGGCGGTGTCCCAGGACCTCCAGCGAGCGGGCTTCGAGTCCGTCCCGCGGCCCGACATCATGGCGTGGAAGCACCGCAAGCTCGTGCTCAACCTGGCCAACGCCGTGCAGGCCTGCTTCGCGCCCTCCCCCGCCGCCGACGAGCTCCAGGTCCGCGTCCGGGCCGAGGGAGAGGCCGTCCTCGCCGCCGCCGGGATCCCGGTCGTGACCGAGGAGCAGGACGCCGTACGACGAGGGGACAAGCTGCAGGGACGCCAGCGCCCCGACGCCTTCGGGTCGACCTGGCAGAGCCTGACCCGCGGCACCGGGGACGTCGAGACCGACCTCCTCAACGGCGAGGTCGTCCTCCTCGGCCGCCTCCACGGCGTACCCGTCCCGGCCAACGCCGCCCTCCAGCGCGTCTCGACCGCGGCTGCCCGCGACGGGGTGCCGCCCCGGTCCCTCGACGCCTCCGAGCTGCTCGCCGCGCTGTAACGCCGGGTTCGTGCTTGTACCCACCCCCTTGCAACAGGGGTGGTACAGCTCATGACCCGGCGTTACAGCGCGGCTGCCGGCCGGCGGGGGGTATGACGAAGGCCCGCCACCCCGGTGGGGTGACGGGCCTCGCGGTGCGAACGGTGTGGCTCAGGCCTTGGACTCGTCCTCGGGGGCCTCGTCCGACTCGGCAGCCTCAGCGGCGGCCTCGTGCTCCTCGGCAGCGGCCTCGTGCTCCTCAGCGGCGGCCTCGTGCTCCTCGGCAGCGGCCTCGTGCTCGGCGGCGGCGGCCTCGTGCTCCTCGGCCGCGGTGGCCTCGGTCTCCTCCACCTCGGACTCGGCAGCCGGCGCAGGAGCGGCGGCAGCCTCGGTCTTCTTGGTCGAGGGGGCCTTCGGGCTGTAGGCCTCGGTCACCAGCTCGATGACGGCCATGGGGGCGTTGTCGCCCTTGCGGGGGCCGATCTTCGTGATGCGGGTGTAGCCACCGGGGCGCTCGGAGAAGGTCGGGGCGATCTCGGTGAACAGGGTGTGCACGACCGACTTGTCGCGGATGGTCTTGAGGACCTCGCGGCGGTTGTGCAGGTCGCCCCGCTTGGCCTTGGTGATCAGCTTCTCCGCGACCGGGCGCAGCAGGCGCGCGCGCGTCTCGGTGGTGGTGATCCGGCCGTGCTCGAACAGGGCCGTGGCCAGGTTCGAGAGCATCAGGCGCTGGTGGGCCGGGCTGCCGCCGAGGCGGGGACCCTTCTTGGGCTTGGGCATGTCGTGGCTTCCTTCTCTCGGGCCGTGTCAGGTACCCGGGTAGACGACCGGCAGGGCTGCCGGTCGGTTTTGAGTGGTACGACCCCGGCCACCGCGGAGGGTGGCCGGGGTCGGGAGATCAGAGCTGCTCGTCCTCGATGAACGCGTCGTCGTCGTCGTCGCCGTAGGCGGCGAGGGCGGCGTGCGGGTCGAAGCCGGGCGCGCTGTCCTTGAGCGAGAGGCCCATCTCGACGAGCTTGGCCTTCACCTCGTCGATGGACTTGGCGCCGAAGTTGCGGATGTCGAGCAGGTCCTGCTCCGAGCGGGAGATGAGCTCACCCACGGTGTGGATGCCCTCGCGCTTGAGGCAGTTGTAGGAGCGGACCGTCAGCTGCAGGTCCTCGACCGGGAGGGCGAGGTCGGCGGCGAGCTGCTCGTCGACGGGCGACGGGCCGATGTCGATGCCCTCGGCCTCGACGTTGAGCTCACGGGCCAGGCCGAAGAGCTCGACGAGCGTCTTGCCGGCCGAGGCGATCGCGTCACGGGGACGGATCGACGGCTTGGTCTCGACGTCGATGACGAGCTTGTCGAAGTCGGTGCGCTGCTCGACACGGGTGGCCTCGACCTTGTAGGTCACCTTCAGCACGGGGCTGTAGATCGAGTCGACCGGCATGCGGCCGATCTCGTTGTCGGCACCCTTGTTCTGGACCGACGAGACGTAGCCGCGGCCACGCTCGACGACGAGCTCCATCTCCAGCTTGCCCTTGTCGGACAGCGTGGCGATCTTGAGCTCGGGGTTGTGCACCTCGACGCCGGCGGGCGGCGTGATGTCGGCGGCGGTGACGTCACCGGCACCGGACTTGCGGAGGTACATCACCACGGGCTCGTCGTGCTCGGAGGAGACGACGATGCCCTTGAGGTTGAGGATGATCTCGGTCATGTCCTCGGTGACGCCCTCGATGGTCGAGAACTCGTGGAGGACGGAGTCGACCTTGATGCTGGTGACGGACGCACCCGGGATCGAGCTGAGGAGCGTACGGCGCAGCGAGTTGCCGAGCGTGTAGCCGAAGCCCGGCTCCAGGGGCTCGATGACGAACCGCGAGCGGAACTCGTCGACGGTCTCTTCCGTGAGGGTGGGGCGCTGAGCGATGAGCACGGAGCTGTTCCTTTCCGGATCCACCCGCTATTTGACGGATCCGAACATGATGAGGAGTGGTGTGGAAGAGGGGCGCCGGTGGCCTCCCTCGCGCGAGGAAGGCCACCGACAAGGGGTCACTTCTTGGAGTAGTACTCCACGATGAGCTGCTCCTGGACCGGGACGTCGATCTGCGCCCGGATCGGGACCTGGTGCACGAGGACGCGCATCCGGGTGGGGATGACCTCGAGCCAGGCGGGCGTCACGCGCTCGCCGTGCGTCTCGCGGGCCACGATCATCGGCGTCATCTCGAGCGACTTCTCGCGCACGTCGATGATGTCGTGGTCGGTGACCTGGAAGGACGGGATGTCGACCTTCTTGCCGTTGACCAGGAAGTGGCCGTGCACGACGAGCTGGCGGGCCTGGCGACGCGTCCGGGCGAAGCCGGCGCGGTAGACCACGTTGTCGAGGCGGCACTCGAGCAGCTGCAGGAGGTTGTCGCCGGTCTTGCCCTGGCGACGGCTGGCCTCCTTGTAGTAGCGGACGAACTGCTTCTCCATCACGCCGTAGGTGAAGCGAGCCTTCTGCTTCTCACGGAGCTGCAGGAGGTACTCGGACTCCTTGATGCGGCCGCGGCCGTGCTGGCCGGGAGCGTAGGGACGCTTCTCGAAGGCAGCGTCGCCACCGACGAGGTCGACACCGAGACGGCGCGACTTGCGGGTCATGGGACCGGTGTAGCGGGCCATGTTTCAGTCTCTCTTTCTCAGTCTCGGGTCAGACGCGACGGCGCTTGGGCGGCCGGCATCCGTTGTGGGGGGTGGGCGTGACGTCCTGGATGGTGCCGACCTCGAGGCCGATGGCACCCAGCGAACGGATGGCGGTCTCACGACCCGAGCCCGGACCCTTGACGAAGACGTCGATCTTCTTCATGCCGTGGTCCATGGCGCGACGGCCAGCGGCCTCCGCAGCCATCTGCGCGGCGAACGGGGTGGACTTGCGCGAGCCCTTGAAGCCGACGGTGCCGGCAGAGGCCCACGAGATCACCGCACCGGTCGGGTCGGTGATCGTGACGATGGTGTTGTTGAACGTGCTCTTGATGTGGGCTTCGCCCTGAGCGATGTTCTTCTTCTCCTTGCGGCGGACCTTGGTCGCGCGGCTCTTGGGAGGCATTCAGTTACTCCTGAGGTTCTGGTCTGGAAGCTTCGATGACGAGGCAGGGATCGAGGTGATCGGGCGCAGGGCGCCGATCACTTCGCCTTCTTCTTGCCGGCGACGGTGCGCTTCGGACCCTTGCGGGTGCGAGCGTTGGTCTTGGTGCGCTGGCCGCGGACCGGAAGGCCCATGCGGTGGCGGCGACCCTGGTAGCTGCCGATCTCGATCTTGCGGCGGATGTCCGCCTGGACCTCACGTCGGAGGTCACCCTCGATCTTGAAGTTGGCTTCGATCTCGTCGCGAAGCTTGACCAGCTCCTCGTCACCGAGGGTGTGGACGCGAGCGTTCGGGTCCACACCGGTGGCAGCGAGCAGCTGCTGGGAGCGGGTACGGCCGATGCCGTAGATGTAGGTGAGAGCGATCTCGATGCGCTTGTCGCGCGGGAGGTCGACACCAACGAGGCGTGCCATGTGGCGGTTTCCTTGTCTGTTCATCGCTTTGGTTTTCTGGTCGTGTCGCGTCTCATCCCGCCTCGGGTGAGCTCCGGCCAAAGCGCCGGAGGTGGATTCGGTCAGGCGGTGCCTGGCCTAGCGATCACGTTGTGGTGGTGCAGTGGAGCTCTGCTCAGCCCTGCCGCTGCTTGTGGCGCGGGTTCTCGCAGATGACCATGACCCGGCCGTGACGGCGGATGACCTTGCACTTGTCACAGATGGGCTTGACGCTGGGGTTGACCTTCATGTCAACGAATCCTTGCTGCTCGGCTGGCTGGTTACTTGTAGCGGTAGACGATGCGACCTCGCGTGAGGTCGTACGGCGAGAGCTCCACCACGACCCGGTCCTCGGGGAGGATCCGGATGTAGTGCTGTCGCATCTTGCCGCTGATGTGCGCGAGCACCTTGTGCCCGTTGGCCAGCTCCACGCGGAACATGGCGTTGGGAAGGGCCTCCACGACGGTGCCCTCGATCTCGATCACGCCTTCTTTCTTCGGCATGTCCTCCACAATCTGTTGTCTCGTTGTCTACCGTGGCCCGGGAACCGCCCGGCACCGCGAAGGTGGCCGGTGGACCTCGTGAGGCGGCCCGTGGAACCTCATTCCCGGGCACGCGCGCAACCGTCGAGGACGATCACACGAGATTCCGGGCAGCCGCGAGGCGCCACGAAACACAGCCCACGTTGGGCCGACGCACCAGTTTAGTCAGGCGACCTGCGAGAACGCCAATCTGCACGCCTGCCCAGGGCCGCGCGGAGGCGGGCCGGCAGTCCGGCGGGCCGGTGCGCCTCGGCGGGGGCGTCGTCGGACACCGTGACCGGGTCGGCACCCGCCCGGGAACGCGTGCCGAGCAGGGACCGCAGGCTGATCGCCGCCAGCACCCGCTGGCGACGGCGTACGCCCTGCGACATCGCGCGGCGCTCGGCGTCGACGGAGGCCCAGTACGTCGTCGCCGCCGCGGCCTCGGGCACGCTCGGACCGAAGACGAAGCTGTCCGCGCGCCGGGCCAGCGCACCGGCCCCGTCTGAGACGATGCCCACCGACTGCTCGCGCCGGGTCACGGTCGGGCCGAGCGGCACGACCTGGCCCAGGTCGCGCGCGTGGTCGACGAGCTCGCGCCAGGCGCCGACGAAGCGTGCCGAGGGCGAGTCGGCGCTGCGCCGGCGGTGGCGGCGGACGGCCTTGAGCGCGACGACCGCGCCGAGCAGCAGGGCGATCAGCAGGAGCGGAGCGCCGACATAGGTGAGGACGGCGCCGATCCATCCGGGGAGACCGGCGATCAGGCCCTCCTCCTCGTCGGCGTCCTTGCGGGTCGCGCGGCGCTCCTTGAGGTCGGCGTCGCTCTGCTCCCCCGCGTCGGACGGCGGCGGGATCGGGTTGGGCGGCGGGATGACCGTGCCCGACATGGGGGTGTTGGTCTCGGGGACCTGGTCGGCCGGCGGCGTCGTCGACATGAAGGCGCTCGTCGGCAGCGTCTTCCACGACCCGTCGGCGGCGCGCAGCTCGACCCACGCCGAGACGTCCTTGCCGGTGACCGTGCCGTCCTCCGGAACGGTCGCGCCGAGCACGACCCGGGCCGGGACGCCGATGGCGTTGGCGATCAGCGCCATGGTGGCGGCGTACTGCTCGTCGTTGCCGACGATCTGGGGCGCGTTGACGAACTCGTCCGACAGCCTCCACACGCTGTGGCCGGCGACGTAGACCCGCTGGGCGCGCCCGATCCCGTCGGAGTACTTGCCCTCGGTCCTGAGGTGGTCGGCCGCGGCGAGGACGCGCGCCATCGGGGAGGAGCCCGCGGACTCGGTCCACTTCTCGGTCGGGCCCTGGATGAAGGCGGCGCTGGCCGGGAGGCCCGTCACGTCGGCCGAGGCCACGGTCTCGGGGGTCAGCTCGGTGTCCGGCTCGATCGCCGTGAACGTGTAGCGGTCACCCGGCTGGAGACCGCTGGGCACGACCGCGGTCGACGTGGCGAGGTTGTAGCGGAACACCTCGGCCTTCGCCCGGGCGTCGCCGGTCTCGAACGTCATCGACTGGAGCGCGCCCACGGTGGGCAGCCACACGCCGTCGTAGCCCTCGTCGAGGGTGATGGAGACGTCGACCTCCTTGCCCGCGACCGGGTTGTCGATGGTCGACGACACCCGCTGGAAGGAGTCGTCGGCAGGTCCGGGCAGCGCGTCGTCGGTCGCGCCCCAGACCATGCCGTCGTAGCGGTCCATCGCCGCGAACCGGACGAGCGTGCCGGGTGCGACGCCCTCGATCTCGAACAGCGCCTTGTCGTAGACGTTGGCCTCGTCGGTGCGGCCCTTGAGGTCGATGTACTTGCGGAACCCCGCGAGCGGTGAGGCGTACTGGCCGATGTCGAACGGCGGCTCGACCCAGTTGCGGGCCACCAGCCGCTCGCGGTCGTCGCGGGCGAAGACCGCACTCGCGGGGAAGGCCAGCGCGGCGGCCAGCGCGAGCATGGCGACGGCACCCACGCCCCGGACGTACGACGTGCTGCCTCCCTGCACGGAGGCGCTGGCGCGGCGGGCGCGGACCGCGAGCCAGGCCAGCGCGACGCCGGCGAACACCGAGCCCTGGAGCAGCAGCGACTGCGGGTGGCGTACGCCGAGGACGATGGCGCCGGACAGCACGACGGTCAGGCCGGCTACGGGCAGCAGCGCGGAGAGCCACGGCCTTCGGACCGACAGGTGGGCCAGGCCGAGCCCGACGATGCCGGCGACCATGCCGGACATCCAGGGCAGCACCAGGAGGGGCCCGTCCCCGTCGATCGGCGGGAGGGTGGTGAGCAGGTCCTTCCAGCCGAAGATCGCCTGGTCGGCGACCCGGGAGAGCGTCGAGGGGCCGGGCAGCACCGAGGTGTCACCCAGCGAGCGCAGGCACAACGGTCCGCCGAGCAGGAAGAACACGACCAGGCAGATCACGACCGCGGAGATGATCGGCCAGCCCGCGGCGCGGGTCACGTGGGTGACGGCCACGGCGATGACCGCGCCGAGCATGCCGACGACGAGGTAGGCCGAGCCGGTGAAGGAGGAGCCGAAGGCGCTGAGCGCGATCCCGACGAGCGCCAGGGTGAAGGCGATGTCGATCCACGAGTGGCGGTCGGGCAGCAGCGGGTGCGAGCGGACCCGCGTGCGGGTGCCGGTGGCCTGCCGGGCGCCGGTGCTGCCCGGGCTCCGCGAGCTCATCGCACGCTCCAGCGCAGGAGGCCGCCGAGGTCCTCCTTGGCGGCCAGGTGCAGGACCGGCAGGCCGCCGGTCTCGGTCACGCGGCTGTTGCCCTCGGGATCCACGACGATGCCGAAGCGGCGCACCTCGGGCGGGAAGGCGGCGGCCGAGCGGAGCAGGTCGGTGAACTCGGTCTCCCGACCGCCGACGAAGAAGGCGAGGCTGGTGTCGGGCGCGAGCATGCTGGCCTGCCGGCCGGACTCGACGATCCCGCGGTGCCCCAGCTCGGCGCGGCAGACGGCGTCGAGGGCCAGGTGCCCGTCGGAGCCGGTCGAGGCGTGACGACCGCACACGAACGAGACGTCGAACTCGTCGAGGACCGCCCGGACGGCGATGGAGGCGGCGACGGCCATCGCGGTCTCGAAGTCCTCGGGGTCCGCCCACGACGACAGCTTGTCGTCGACCACGATCGTGGCGTGGCTGCGACGGGTGTCGAGGTACTGGCGCACGAGCAGCGCCGCGTCGCCGGACGAGGCCATCACCTTGGCCGACGAGCGCCAGTGGATGTGGCGCAGGTCGTCACCGGGGACGTACTCGCGCAGGGCGTGGAAGGCCAGGTCGCTCTGGCTGACCGCGTCGGTCGAGACGCCTTCGAGGTCACGGAGCAGACCGGCGCCCAACGACTCCATCGGCACCAGGTGCGGACGGACGAGCACCTCGCGCACGGGCGTCCACACGACGTCGCGGGAGAAGATGCCGACCGGGTCGCCGCGTCGCGTCATGGCCGGCCCGACGGCGATCACGCCGCGTCGGTCGGTGCGGATGGTGAACGACTCCTCGTGCACGGCGCCCGGGGCGAGCGAGCTGATGCCGTAGCGGTGGATGGCCGAGCCGACCGGCACCTCGAGGCTGGTCGGCACCAGTCGCGAGGAGGCGCGGTTGACCACGAGCACCCCGGCAGCGACCGACTCCCCCGCCGCCACCCGCTCGGGCTGGAGCCGGAGGTCGACCGAGACCGCGGTGCGCCCGACCAGGAAGGGCAGGGCCAGGACGATCAGCGCCAGGCACGCCACACCGAGGACCGCCAGCTCGCGCCACTGCATGGCGCTGGCGACCAGGAGCGAGCCCAGGCCGAGCCCGAGGACCAACCAGCCGATCGGCTTGATGACCTCGAGCGCGTCGTTCAACCGCTGCCGCATGGACGTCTCAGGCTCCGATGCGGTCCGTCGGGGGCGCGACGGAGTCGAGCAGGCGGGAGATCACGGTCTGCACGTCGATGCCGCTGAACTGCGCCTCGGCGTCGAGCAGCACGCGGTGCGAGAGCACCGGCTCGGCGAGGTCCTTGATGTCGTCGGGGACGACGTGGTCGCGTCCGTCGGCCGCGGCCCAGGTCTTGGCCACGCGGACGAAGGCCAGGCAGCCGCGGGCGGACAGGCCCAGCTTGACGTGCGGCTGGCGCCGGGACTCCTCGGCCAGCTCGGCGACGTAGCCGATCACGGCGGGGTCGACGTACACGTCGTCGGCCAGTCCGCTCATCTGGGCGATGGTGGCGGCGGTGATGACCGGCGTGACCAGGGCCGCCCGGTCGCGGACGGCGGCGTTGTTGAGCAGCTCGACGGTCGCCTGCCGGTCGGGGTAGCCCACCGAGGTCTTCATCAGGAAGCGGTCGAGCTGGGCCTCGGGCAGCCGATAGGTGCCGGCCTGCTCGATCGGGTTCTGGGTGGCGATCACGAGGAACGGCCGACCGACCGGGTGAGCGACGCCGTCGACGGTGACCCGGCCCTCCTCCATCACCTCGAGGAGCGCCGACTGGGTCTTCGGGGAGGCACGGTTGATCTCGTCGGCCAGCACGATCGTGTGGAAGATCGGGCCGGGGTGGAACTCGAAGGTGCCCTTGTGCTGGTCGTAGACGGTGACGCCGGTGACGTCCGAGGGCAGCAGGTCGGGTGTGAACTGGATGCGGGCGTGGCTCCCCTGCACGGTGTTCGCGAGCGCCCGGGCGAGCATCGTCTTGCCGGTGCCAGGGAAGTCCTCGAGGAGGACGTGGCCCTCGGAGAGCAGGCAGGTCAGCGCGAGCCGGACGACGTGGCGCTTGCCGAGGACGGCCTTCTCCATGTTGTCGGTGAGCTGGTCGAACGTGGACTTGAACCACTCGGCCTGTTCGGTGCTGATCGTCATCTGTGCTGTGTCCTCTGCTCGCGCTGGCGGGGAGTAGGTGGGGTGGTCGTGCGTCGGGCGGTCACCAGTTGACCCATCCGGTCCCGCCGCCCTGGTAGTTGCCCTGACCGGGGTTGTAGTCGCTGGTGCCGCAGTTCAGCGCCACCTGCGAGCCGCCGATGATCGAGCCGCCGCCGTAGTAGTAGGAGTTGCCACCGCGGGAGTCGACCGGATCGACGGAGAAGCCGATGTCCGGACGGCCTCGGCGCTGGATGGTGCAGGTGTACCGCTCGAGGAACCCGCGCACGCTGAACTGGATGAAGGAACAGTTGTTGTCGGTGCAGTCCTCGCCGTTCCAGCCGCGGCCTCGGCAGTCGGGGAGGTCCGAGGGGCGGTCGGGATCGGTGGAGCAGCGGTCGCCGCTGCGGAAGATCACGAGCTCGGGGTCAGGCGGGCTGCCCGTGCTGGCGTCCACCGTGCGGTTGACCGGGCCCCTGCCGTTGCCGGGGTCGGCGAGCGTGACGGTGACGCGCTCGTTCTCGCGCCATCCGAGGTTGACGTTCTGCGTCTGCACCGACCAGGTGCCCGCCGGCACCTGGAAGCTCTGGTTGCGGTCGTTGGACGCCACCGTGAGCGTGGCCGGGCGACCGTTGGAGGTCCCGGTGATGACCCACGAGATGTTCTGGTTGTCGACCACCGGCGTGATGCCGGTGATGTGGCTTGTCTGCAGCGGCCCGAACGTCTGCACCGACTGCGCGCCGCTCAGCGTGCACCCGGCGGGGGCGTCCTCGTTGCACACGCGCAGCTGCACGGAGAACGCCGTGTCGTTGCTGGGCACCGGGAACCGCGTCGTGTTGGCACCGGTCTGGCTGCTGAACGACCTGGCCGAGACGCCGTTGACCAGCACGTCGACGCGGCTGTCGGAGCCTCGCGAGTCGGGCACGGTGTAGGAGACCTGGGCCTCCTGGTTGGCCCCGGTGGCGATCAGCTGGAACGCGCCCCACTGGGCCGGTCGACCCACCGCCTGGATCGCGGCACCCTCGCTGGGCTGCGAGCGGTTCCCCGGTGCGTTGGAGGCGACGACGCGGTAGGTGTAGGTCAGGCCGTCGTAGGGCACGTTGGTGTGCGTGCAGGTGAGGGCGATCAGCTTCTGGCACCCCGGGACGGCACCGCTCGTGACGCCGTTGCTGTAGGACACGGTGTACGCCGTCGGGCCGGGGCCCTCCGGCAGGACGCCCTGCCAGCCGATGCGGATGCTGGTCTGGTTGAGGCCGGACTCGAGGTCGGCCACGGTCGGCAGCGGCGGCGGCAGCGGGGTTCCGAGGGACTGCAGCTCGCCCGACTGCCGGGGCAGGGAGAGGTCGACCTTGTTCTCGGCCCTCACCTCGAAGATGTAGCGCGCGTTGTTGTCGAGGCCGGTCGCGGTGTACTGCGTGACGTTGCCGGGAACCTCCACGGCCTGCTGCACGCCCGACCACAGGACGTAGTACCTCAGGATCTTCGACGAGTCGGCCGGCTTGTCCCACGCGAGGGTGATGGTGCCGTTGCCGCGGTCCTTCATCCGGATGTTCCGGACACGACCGGGCGCCGTGTCTGCCTGGGCGGTGCGCGACAGGTCGCTCCACTCGCTCTCGCCGACACGGTTCACGGCCTTGACGCGGAAGGTGTAGTCGCGACCACCCTGGAGGTCGCGGAAGACGCAGATGTTCGTGGCGCAGCGCTGCTCGGCGCCGGTCTTCTGCTCCTTGACCACGTAGTGCTGGATGGGTGCACCACCGTCGTCGCGGGGCGGCGCCCACGACATCTTCACGGTGCCGATCTCGTCGGAGAGCCGGAACGGTCGCGGCTCGCCCGGCGCGTCCGGCACGCCGACGACCTTGAACTGGACGCGGCCCTCGGCCCGGCGCGACGCCGGCGGGTCCGACGTGCCGACGTCGCTCACGACGAGGCGGAAGCCGGCGTCCGCGCCGCGCGCGTCCTTCGACGCGGTGAAGGTCAGCCGGCTGCCGTCGACCTTGGCCGTCACCTCGGGGTTGCCGGTGTTCTCCACGGTGACGACCTGCGGGCTCGGCTCCGCGACGCCGGCCCGGAGGTAGGCGCCGATGTCGAAGCTGCGGCTCTGACCGGCCTCGAGGGTGTCCACGCGGATCGGCAGCAGGGTGGGCGGCGGCGACTGCGACAGCCGGAACCTGATCTCCTGGGTGTTGCTCGTCCCGGCCCGGACGACCAGCACGCCCTCGCCGCCCTCGGTGGCCGACTCGGCAGCGGTCACGCGGGCGATCGAGCCGCGCGGGCTGTCGACGTCGACGCCGTCGATCCTCGTGGTCCACTCGGCGGTGTAGTCGAGCTCGGCCACGTCGCGCGGGTCGAGGGTGAACACCTTGCAGAAGGTGGCGATGTCGAGGTCGAAGGCCTGGCCGGCCGAGATCGGCAGCACCGTGGAGGGGCACTCCAGGCTCGGGGTGTCGTCGCCGACCTGGACGGGGATGGACAGCAGCACCGTGGCGCCGTCGTCGGTCGTCGAGGTGTCCTCGTTGCCGGCGTCGTCGGTCGCGGAGGTGACCTCCACCAGCACGGCCCCGGGACCGCGGAGACCGGGCGCCGCGGACACCGTGAACCGGGTGTCGCTGTCGGCGCCGACCGTCAGCTGGGACGGGGAGGCCGACCACGAGCGCCGGCCGGACGCGAGTCGTACGTCGCCACCGTCGGGGGCCGCGACGTAGTCGGCGAGCTTGCCGGTGAAGCTCTCCCCCGAGTCGAGCTCGATCAGGGCGTCGTCGAGGACGTACGGGAGGCCGTTGCCCGTCGGCGGGATGTAGACCGAAGCCGTCGCGACGGCGCCGTCGGCGTCGCTGACCTCGAACGGCAGCACCTGCGGCGACGGGCCGCGCTGGGCGCGCACCTGCGTGCCGCCGACCACCTCGGCCTCACCCGCGACGGAGGTGACCTCGAGGTCCCCGGCGTCGCCGTCGGGGTCGTAGGCACCGTCGAGCACGTCGACGACCACGGCACCGCTGTCCCGGGCGCTGCCGAAGGCGTCGTAGATGATCGGCGGGTTGTTGAAGTCCTCGGCGGTCTCGAGGGTCATCGTCGCGCGCGACTCGGCGAGACCGTTGGTGACGCTGTAGACGATCACCACGGGCGGCTCGTCGGTCGTCGCCGGAGCGGGCACGGTGACGAGGTTCGTCTTCGGGTCGAGCCTGGCTCCCGACGGCGCGTCGAGGAGCTTCAGCTCGACGGAGTCACCGGGGGCGATGAAGTCGTTGGCGAGCGGGTCGAAGGTCGCCGTGCGACCCGGCTCGACGGTCAGTCGGTCCGCGACGGCGAGCGGCGGCTGCGGCTCGGTGGGCGTCACGATCACGATCCGCACGGTGCCGGTCGCGAAGGCGCCCTGGGAGTCGGCGACGGAGTAGGTGAACTCGTCGGTGCCGACCGTGCGCGGATAGGCCTGGTACTCGAGGAAGTTGCCGCCGTAGGACACGATCCGGCCCAGCCGGGGCGCCGAGGTGATGCCGGTGACGGTCACCGGGTCGCCGTTGCGGTCGACCCCGACGCCCGGCACCCGGACCTTGACGTTGTCGCCCGACACGACCCGACCCTCGAGGGTCGGCGGCTCCGGCGGGTCGTTGGGGTCGTCGGCCGGGACGACCGTGACCCGCAGGGTGCCGTTGGCGCGCTGGCCGTCGAGGTTCTGCGCGACGTAGGTGACCGTGTAGGTGTCGCGCTCGTCGATGGCGGCGGGAGCGACGTAGCGCACCACGCGGCCCGAGACGTAGGCCCTGCCCACGTCGCCCGTGACGTCGACCGGGGCCACCACGTCGAGGCTGCCGGGCGTGCCGTCCTCGCCCAGGTCGCCGAGCAGGGTCAGCCGGTCGCCCGAGGGCGAGAGGTCGTTGTCGAGCACGGGTGCGGTCACCGACGCGCCCGCACGGACGACCACCTTGTCCGCGACCGTGATCGGCGTGTTGTCCTCCGGCGCGGGGCGCTGGGTGACGACGACCTCGCCGCGCACGCCCGAGCTGGTGCCGTTGCTGATCGTGTAGGAGACCGTCTGGGTGGTCGGCGCGAGGATCGGCTGCACGGCCGAGATCCGGAGCCAGCGGCCCTCGATGATGGCCACGTCGAGCTGGTCGCCGAGGTCGGCCTCGGCGCGCTGGACGACCAGGAGGCCGCCGGCCGGGTCCAGGTCGTTGGCCAGCACGTCGACGATCCCCGGCGCCTGGCCGTAGACCGTGAGCGTGTCGGGCATCGCGATCGGCTCGGCCTCACCCTTGGGACGCGGCTTGACGTCGACCCGGATGGTGCCCTGGTCCGGCGGGGCGTTGCCGTAGCCGGCGTCGTAGTCGAGGAAGTACGTGCCGACCTGGTCGGCCGTGAAGGACAGCTGGCCGGCGTCGAGGTCGGTGACGATCCGGGCCCCGGGCTGCTGCGGCACCTTGCCGGCCAGTCCGAGGTCCGCGTCCGGCGTGCTGGGGTCGGAGCCGGGGAGGTCGTTGAGGAGCGGCCGGATCTTGATCGGCTTGCCGACCTCGCCGCGGACCACGTCGGGCTCGGCGGTGGGCGCGAAGGCCTTCTGGTCCCGGGGTGCCTGCACCTGGAAGCTGACCGACTTCCGCACTGCCGCCGACCTGCCGTCGGTGACGGCGTAGTCGACGCGGACGGTCTGCTGCCCGTCCACCGCGGCCGTGGGTGCGGAGAACCGGATCCGGCCGTCCGCCGTGGTCCGCGCGACGGCGCCGTTCTGCTCGCCGTCGACGGCGCGTGCGGACTCGAGCATGAGCGTGTCGCCGTCACGGTCGTCACGCCAGTCGGCCAGGACCGGCACCGAGAGCGAGCCGCCGCTCGGCACCTTGAAGGTGGGCTTCTCGTAGCCCTCGCGCACCGTCGGCGCCTCGTTGTCGCGGTCGGCGCGGACGTCGACGCTGACCGCGGCGTGCGCGGAGAGTCCGTCGCGACCGTCGTCGACGAAGTAGTCGAAGGTGGCCGGGCGCGCGTCCTCGGGCATCTGGAGGACCAGGGTCTGCCCGTCGGGGCTGATCTCCACCCGCGCTCCGCCGGAGGGCTGCTCGACGTCGACGATGCTGAGGATGCGTCCCTGGGGCGCGGAGTCGTTGTCGAGCGGGTGCAGCACCGTGGTGCGACCCGCGCGCACGCCGTAGGAGTCGGGCTTGGCCTGCGGCGGACGGCGATCGGTGTCGTTCTGGTTCTCGTTGTCCTCCTCGTCGTCGTCCTTCTTCTTCTTCGAGGTGAACGACTCCCAGTTGTCGATCCGGATCGGCGTGTCCTGCTGGACGTCCCAGACCGCACCGCTGTTCGCGTCGTTGAGGACGATCTCGCCGCGGTTGACGCGGAAGGCGAGGTTGGTCGCGTTGCCACCGAGGTCGGAGGTGGTGGCCGGCTGTGACCCGCACTGGGTGGCGAGGTGACCGGTGCCGCCCGACCAGGCTCCGAAGGTGCAGGCGCCGAGGCGGACCGGCTCGACCGGCCTGCCGTCGGTGGCGGCCACGGTCGTGACGTCGCCGGAGTCGAGGTCGACGCTGTAGAGGCCCTCGGGACCGGCCACGAGCACGGAGTCGGCCGCCGGCCCCGACTGCTGCAGGACGGAGCCCGCCGGCACCGAGGCCGTGGCGCCGCCGACGACGCTGAGGACGCCGGAGTCCGGGTCGAGGGTGACGATGCGCTCGCCGACCGTGGTCACGGCGGCGACCTGGCCGGCGTCGCCCGGGAGGTCGCGGGTCTTCTCGCCCGCGAAGGAGGTCGTGCCCGCGCCGAGCGTGGTGACCGTGCCGTCGACGCTGGAGGTGACGACGACGGTGCCCGACTGGCTGACGGCGAGCGCCGCGCCCTCACCGGTCTCGAGGAGCGGCTCCGCCTGCCGGTCGAGGGCGCTCATCACCGGCTTGCCGAGCTGGTCGTCGAAGCGCACGGCCCAGACGTCACCGGTCTCGACGTCCGCGCTCGCCAGGGTGCCTCCTGCCATGCGGATCTCGCCGCCGGCGGGCACCGCGGCCGCGCCGCCGTCCTGCGAGACCAGCCTGCTGGCGTCGATCGACTGCCCCCGACTGCCGTTGAGGTCGAGGCTGACGACGGCCGCCCCGTCCTGCACGACGTCGAGGCGCGTCTTGCCGTCCTGGCTCGGGACGACGCCGTCGAGCTGGTTGATCGGCTTGTTGAGCCGGCCCGCCCAGCCCTTCTCGCCGTTGACGACCCACACGCCGCCGTCGTTGAGCTCGGCCTCGTGCTTCTTGTAGCCGCTCGCCGTCACGGCGTACGCGAGGACGGCCGCCGCAGCGAGCGTGAGCGCGACGCCGGAGGCGATGCCTGCCCGGTGCCGGCGCAGAGCGGTCGCACGTGCCACGTCGATCCCCCTTGGCCCCCGCCGATCACATGCGGCCGCAGCCGTCTACCCAGAGGAGGGTATGTATGAGGTCAGGATCCATCAAGTCGGGACCGCGTGCGCGCGAACGGCGGAATGGGTGATGATGGAGTGGTGGGCGTGTACGAGGGGGGCCGACGTTGATCGTGGATGCGAGGTACGCCAGCGGGTCCGGCGTGCTGCTCGGCAGCGGCGCGCACTGGGTGCTGCTGACCGACCCCGCTGACGAGCAGGTCGTCCAGGAGATCTGGGACGCCCTGTCCCTCACCGCGCCCAGCGGGTCCTCCGTCGTCGAGCGCGTGATGGCGATCGTGGAGAAGGCCTTCGACGGCGACCCGCCCGGCCTCGCCCTGGTCGACTTCACCGCCGGCGCCTCCACCACGCTGTCGCGCGGCAACGGGCACGTGCGCCTGGCCGGCGCGTCCCGGGTGCTCAGCCTCGACGGCGGCACCGACCCCGACCACCTCGCCCCCGCGCGCCGCCTCGTGGGCGGCGTGGTCGCCGCCGACCGGGTCGAGATCCAGCCGCTGACGGTGCGCACGGCGCCGGCCCACCGCGCCCAGGAGGTGGCGGCGCCCGAGCCGGCCGCCGCGATGATCGACGGCATCCCCGACTCCATCCTCGCCGCCAGGGGCCCGGACGGCCCTCCCCCGCGGACCCGGGTCCGCCGCCGCGTCGAGGACACCGGCTCCCTGACCGACACCTCCGAGCCCGACCCGCTGGTGGTCGCGCGCATCGAGGAGGGCACCCGCACCACCATCCGCTCCGACAGCGACCCGCTCACGGCACCGGTCGCGGACGTCGACGACCACGACGGCTCCACCTCGGCGCGCTCCGCCCACCTGTCCCACAGCACCATCCCGACGGTGCTCGCGGTGAGCTGCCCGCTGGGCCACCTGACGCCGCCGATCTCACCCCAGTGCCGGGTGTGCCACCAGCGCGTCGCACCGCAGGAGCCCCGCCAGGTCGACCGTCCCTCCCTCGGCGGGCTCCGGCTGCCGACGGGCGAGGTCGTCCCGCTCGACCGCGGAGTGATCATCGGGCGCAAGCCCGCCCCGGACGTGGGCAGCACGGACTGGCCGCACCTGGTCCACCTGCCGTCCGACCACTCCTTCGTCTCCCGCCGCCACCTCCAGGTCGAGCTCGACGGCTGGGACGTCATCGCCCGCGACCTCGACAGCCGGGGCGGGTCGACCATCGCCCCGCCGGGACGCGACGCCGAGCGGATGCGGCCCGGTGAGGCCTACGTCCTCGAGCCCGGCACGGTCATCGACCTGGCGCACGTCTACGCCGTGCGCTTCGAGACGGGGGGACTCGGCCGGTGAGCGCTCCCGTCATCCCCGGGTTCGCGTTCGTCGAGCACCTGGGCAGCGGCGGTTTCGCCGACGTCTTCCTCTACGAGCAGCAGTGGCCCCGCCAGCGCGTCGCGGTCAAGGTCGTGCGCCCGGACGTCCCGCTGACCGACCGCGAGAAGTACCTCTTCACGGCCGAGGCCAACGCGATGGCCCGTCTGGCCGACCACCCCTACATCGTCTCGGTGATCACGGCCGGCGTGACCGCGGAGGGCGGGCGGCCCTTCCTGGTCATGCGCTACTGCCCACCTCCGGACCTCGGGGTGCGCGTGCGCTCCAACCCGATGGCTCCCGTGGACGCCGTCTCGACCGGCATCAAGCTCGCCAGTGCGATCGAGACCGCCCACCGCTCGGGCATCCTGCACCGCGACATCAAGCCCAGCAACGTGCTGGTGACCAGCTACCACGAGCCCGCCCTGACCGACTTCGGCATCGCCGGTCACATGGCCGACGTCGAGGGCGACAACGACGTCCGCATCTCCTACCCGTGGTCGCCGCCCGAGCTGCTCGACGGCCGGTCCAACGGCTCGGTCGCCTCCGACGTCTACTCGCTCGGCGCCACGATCTGGCACCTCCTGGTGGGGCGCTCCCCGTTCGCCATCCCCTCGGGCGACAACTCCACGCGCGCCCTCAGCGCCCGGATCCTGCACGCCGCTCCTCCCGCGACCCAGCGGCCCGACGTCCCGCCGGCCCTCGACCGCCTCCTCCAGCAGTGCCTCGCCAAGCGTCCGGAGCACCGGCCCGCCAGTGCGCTCGAGCTCGCCCGCGCGCTCCAGCGGATCGAGTCCGCGGCCGGGTGGGCGCGCACCGCCGTCGCGGTCGAGGGCGACCGGCCCGATTCCTCCTCGGCCGCGCCGACCGAGGCCGTCGACGTGCCGGAGGACGCCACCGCGATGAAGCCGGTGACCGTCATCTCCGCGAGCGGCCCACGGCGGATCGCGGCACAGGACCCCGAGGAGGCCGAGGAGGCCACCACCGGCTCGGGCGTCTCCGGCCTCGTGTGGGCCGGGGTGGGCGTGGCGGTGCTGGCCCTCATCCTCGGTTTCCTCTTCCTCGGCGGTGACCGCGAGGAGGACCCCGGCGTCGGGGACCCCGGCGCCACCCGCACGCCCGACGGCATCGTGGTCGACACGCTGACGCAGGCCCCCCTGCTGTCCGGCAGCAGGACCCCGCGTGGCGTGCTGTTCGAATGGAACGCACCGGTGGACGTCGAGCCCGGCGACACCTTCAGCTGGCACCGCGACGACACCGACGAGGCCGGCACCACCACCAAGCAGCAGCTCCTCGTCCGCACCCCCGGCCCGGTCTGCCTCGACCTCCGCATGACGCGCGGCGACGACGTGTCGCCGAGCGCGAGCCAGTGCGTGTCCTGATCGCTGCGTGCGTCCTCGCACTCGGCCTCACCGGCTTCCCACCTGCTGCCTCGGCCGCTGCATCGCCCGCTGCGTCGCCGGAGAAGGACCGCATCCTGCGCCTGCTCGACCGGGCGCGGGTCGTCGACGACCTCGGGTACCACCCCGGCTACGACCGCTCCTGCGACCCGGGCGCGTGCGTCTTCGGCGAGCCCTGGACCGACGACCACGACGGACCCCGGGGGCACAACGGCTGCACGACCCGCGAGGACGTCCTGCTCCTGCAGATGAGCGGCATCGAGATGCGCTGGGGCTCGCGTTGCCGCATCTACGAGGCCCGGCTGCGTGACCCCTACACCGGCGAGGTGCTCACCTGGCGCGACGACGGCTACGTCATCGCCATCGACCACGTGTACCCGCTGGCGCGGGCCTGGCACGGCGGCGCCTGGGCGTGGTCCCAGCGCCGTCGCGTGGCGTTCGCGAACGACGTGCGCCACGAGCTCCTCGCGGTCTCGGCGCGGAGCAACCAGGACAAGGTCGCCGACGGCCCGGAGGACTGGCTGCCGCCGTGGCGGCGCGCACGCTGCGACTACGTGCGCCGCTACGTCCGCGTGGCCGTGGTGTGGGACCTCCCCCTCACCACGGCCGACGCCGACGTCGTACGACGAGTCGCTCGCCGCTGCTGAGCGTCAGTCGTCTTCCCAGTCGCGCCGCGGGCCGCTGGACGCGTCCTGCTCGGCGGGGGTCATCCGGCTCGAGACGACGAGCGACAGGACCGCGGTGACGGCCAGGGTGGCGATGATGACGACCAGCGAGAGCCAGATCGGCACGTCGGGCGCCCAGGAGATGTGCTCGCCGCCGTTGATGAACGACAGCTCGTTCTCGTGCATCGCGTGGAGGATGAGCTTCACGCCGATGAAGGCGAGCAGGAACGCCAGGCCGTAGGAGAGGTAGATCAGGCGCTGGAGCAGGCCGCCGATGAGGAAGTAGAGCTGGCGCAGGCCCATCAGCGCGAAGATGTTGGCCGTGAGCACCAGGTAGGGCTCCTTGGTGATGCCGAAGATCGCGGGGATCGAGTCGAGCGCGAACAGCAGGTCGGTCGTGCCGAGCGTGATGATCACGATGAACATCGGTGTGATCATCTTCTTGGCGCCGTCGCCGGAGACCAGCAGCTTCTTGCCGTGCCACTCCGACGTGGCCGGGAACCGCTTCTCGACGAAGGCGACTAGCTTGTTCTCCTCGAACTCCTCGTCCTCGTCCTCGGCACCCTCCTTGGCGAGCTTGATCGCCGTGTAGACCAGGAACAGGCCGAAGAGGTAGAAGACCCAGCTGAAGTTGTTGATCGCCGCTGCGCCGACGCCGATGAAGATCGCACGCATGACCAGCGCCATCACGATGCCGATCATCAGGGCGTACTGCTGGAGCTCCTTCGGCACGGCGAACTTCGCCATGATGATGATGAAGATGAAGAGGTTGTCGATCGACAGCGAGTACTCGACCAGCCACCCGGAGAAGAACTCCAGGCCGTGCTGGTGGTCCCAGGTCATCCATACGCCGGCGCCGAAGACGATGGCGAGGCCGACGTAGATCGACAGGTAGGTCGCGCACTCCTTCATGCTCGGCTCGTGCGGCCGGCGACCGACGATCACGAGGTCGAAGGTGAAGATGGCGGCGGTCACGACGAAGGTCGCGATCCAGACCCAGAGGGGGACGTCCACGCTGTTGCTCCTAGGGATGAAAGGTGAGTGCCGGTGTCCGCGCACGGCACGGCCACCGGAGGTCTCTTCCGCTCACCCGGACGGGCGAACCGATGGCACCGGGGGCCGCTCGCGCGACACCGTGATGACGGCACCACCGTCGGGGAATACTCCCCTCCAGCGGACCCATCCTTCCACGCCCGGCGGGGCGGGTCGACTCGGGCGGGTCAGCGTCCGCCGAATGGGACACCGAGCGCGGCGAGCCGGGCCTCTCCGCCGTCGACCGCGGTGAGCACCCAGGCGCCCCGGGCCGTGACGGTGAAGGTGTGCTCGAAGTGTGCCGCGAAGGACCCGTCGACCGTGGCCACGGTCCACTCGTCCTCGAGCAGGTCGGTGTGCTTGCTGCCGAGGGTGACCATCGGCTCGACCGCCAGCGCGAGGCCCTCGACGATCGACGCGCCGCGACCCTTGCGGCCGTAGTTGGGCACGTTGGGGGCCATGTGCATCTCGGTGCCGATGCCGTGGCCGGTGTAGTCCTCGAGGATGCCGTAGCGGCCCTGGCCGCGGACGTAGGTCTCGATCGCGTGGCTGATGTCGGTCACCCGGCCGCCGAGCCTGGCCGCGGCCATGCCCCGCCACAGCGACTCCTCGGTGACCTCGAGCAGGCGTCGTACGTCGTCGGACACCTCGCCCACCGGCACGGTGATGGCGGCGTCGCCGTGCCAGCCCTCGACGATCGCGCCGCAGTCGATGGAGACCACGTCACCCTCGGCGAGCACGCGCGGGCCGGGGATGCCGTGCACGACCTCGTCGTTGACCGAGGCGCAGATGGTCGCCGGGAACGGCGGCTGGCTGTAGCCCTTGAACGACGGGATGCCGCCGTGGTCGCGGATGTTGGTCTCGGCGAGGGTGTCGAGCTCGAGCGTGGTGACGCCCGGTCTCACGGCAGCACGCAGCAGGTCGAGGGTCTCCCCCACCAGCCGCCCGGCGACCCGCATCAGGTCGATCTGGTCGGCCGACTTGATCTCGATCCCGCGGTCACGGAACGCCATCTCCCGGGCCTGCCCGTCCTGCCGGTCCCGGGTCAGCTCTGCGGGACCACGTCGAGCGCGTCGAAGACGCGCTGGGTGACCTCGTCGACCTCGCCCATCCCGTCGACCTCGACGAGGATGCCGCGCTCGCGGTAGACCTCGATGAGCGGGGCGGTCTGCTCGGAGTAGACCTCCTGGCGCCGGCGTACGACGTCCTCGGTGTCGTCGGCGCGGCCGTCGGTCTGCGCCCGCTGGAGCAGGCGCTGGACGAGCTCCTCGGGGTCGACGGTGAGCACGACCACGGCGTCGAGGCGGTGGCCGGTGAAGCCGATCATCCCGTCGAGCTCGGTCACCTGGGCCAGCGTGCGCGGGTAGCCGTCGAGCAGGAAGCCGGGCTCGGCGTCGGGCTCGTCGATCCGGTTGCGCACCATCTTGTTGGTGACCTCGTCGGGGACGTACTCGCCGGCGTCCATGTAGCGCTGGGCCTCGACGCCGAGCGGCGTGCCGTCGGAGACGTTGGCGCGGAAGATGTCGCCCGTGGAGATGGCCGGGACGCCGAAGTGCTCGGCCACGAAGCGGGCCTGCGTGCCCTTGCCGGCCCCCGGGGGGCCCATGAGGATGAGTCTCATTTAGCGGAGGAATCCTTCGTAGTTGCGCTGCTGGAGCTGGCTCTCGATCTGCTTCACCGTGTCGAGGGCGACGCCGACCATGATGAGGATGGACGTGCCACCGAACGGGAAGTTCTGGTTGGCCTGGATCATCGCGAACGCGACGAGCGGGACCAACGAGATCAGGCCGAGGTAGAGAGCTCCAGGGAACGTGATGCGGGACAGGACGTAGGACAGGTAGTCCTCGGTCGGCTTGCCCGCCCGGATCCCGGGGATGAAGCCGCCGTACTTCTTCATGTTGTCCGCCACCTCGACAGGGTTGAAGGTGATCGAGACGTAGAAGTACGTGAAGAAGATGATGAGCAGGAAGTATGCCGCCATGTAGAGCGGGTGGTCACCGCCCACCAGGTAGGTGCCGATGAAGTCCAGGACAGGGTTCGCGCTGTCCGGGTTGAACTGCACCGCCATCGCCGGCAGGTAGAGCAGCGACGAGGCGAAGATGACCGGGATGATGCCGGCCTGGTTGACCTTCAACGGGATGTAGGTGGAGTTGCCGCCGAACATCTTGCGGCCCACCATCCGGCGGGCGTACTGCACCGGGATGCGGCGCTGCGCCTGCTCGATGAAGATGACCGCGGCCACGAGGATGAGGCCGATGACCATCACGATGGCGAAGGTGACCCAGCCCTTCGAGGTCTGGACGCTCCACAGGGACGCCGGGAAGGTGGCGACGACCTGGGTGAAGATGAGGATCGACATGCCGTTGCCGATGCCGCGGTCGGTGATGAGCTCACCGAGCCACATGATGACCGCGGTGCCGGCGGTCATGGTGATCACCATGACGAGGAACGTCGCGGTGCCGTTGTCGTGCAGCAGGTCCCGGTCGCAGCCCTGGAGCAGCGCCTTGTTGCGCGCGAGCGCGACGATGCCGGTGGCCTGCAGCACGGCCAGGCCGAGCGTGAGGTAGCGGGTGTACTGGGTGATCTTGGCCTGGCCGGCCTGACCCTCCTTCTTCAGCGCCTCGAGCCGCGGGATGACCACGACGAGCAGCTGCAGGATGATCGAGGCCGTGATGTAGGGCATGATCCCGAGCGCGAAGATGGTGAGCTGGAGCAGCGCACCACCGGAGAAGAGGTTGATCAGGCTGTAGAGCCCGCCCTCCTCGAGCTGGCTGATGCAGGCCTGCACGTTGGCCACGTGGACACCCGGGGTGGGTACCTGCGATCCGAGCCGGAAGATCGTGACGATCAGCAGGACGAAGAGCAGCTTCTTCCGCAGGTCCGGAGTCCGGAAAGCGTTGGCGAACGCGCCTAGCACTGGTTCCTCTTTCGTAAGGGTGCCCGACCGGGGACGGCGGGCGGACGAGAGACCTTCGACGTCGTGCGCCGGTGGGCCCGGGGAAGCCTAACAAGTCGCGGTTCAGCCCGCTCTTCCCCGTCAGTCAGTGGGAGAACGACGAAGGCCTGGCCGACAGTTCCCACTGTGCGGCCAGGCCTTCACCGGATGTGCGAGTGCGCGGCCCGTCAGGCCACGGTCGCGGTGCCGCCTGCGGCCTCGATCTTCGCCTTGGCGGAGGTCGAGTACGCGTCGACGCTGACCTGGACGGCGACGGAGATGTCGCCCTGGCCCAGGACCTTGACGGGCTGGCCCTTGCGGACCGCGCCCTTCTCGACGAGGTCGGCGACGGTCACCGCGCCACCGTCGGGGAAGAGCTCCCCGAGGCGGTCGAGGTTGACGACCTGGAACTCCACGCGGAAGGGGTTCTTGAAGCCCTTCAGCTTGGGCAGACGCATGTGGATCGGCATCTGGCCACCCTCGAACGCCACCGGAACCTGGTAGCGAGCCTTGGTGCCCTTGGTACCGCGACCGGCGGTCTTGCCCTTGGACGCCTCACCACGACCCACGCGGGTCTTGGCGGTCTTGGCGCCCGGAGCGGGACGCAAGTGGTGCAGCTTGAGCGTCATGTCACTCCACCTCCTCGAACGTCACCAGGTGACGGACAGTGTTGATCATGCCCCGGATCTCCGGGCGGTCTTCCTTCACGACGACGTCGCCGATCCGCTTGAGACCGAGCGAGCGAAGCGTCTCGCGCTGGTTGGCCTTGAGGCCGACCGTGCCGCGCTTCTGCTGGACCTTGAGCTGAGCCATTACGACTGCACCCCCGCGGCCTCGGCCTGACCCTCGGCACGCGCCTTGAGCAGCGCAGCCGGGGTGACGTCCTCGACCCGCATGCCGCGACGAGCCGCGACCTGCTCCGGCTCCTCCAGCATCCGCAGGGCCTCGACCGTCGCGTGGACGATGTTGATCTGGTTGGACGAGCCGAGCGACTTGCTCAGCACGTCGTGGATGCCGGCGCACTCGAGGACCGCACGCACCGGGCCACCGGCGATGACGCCGGTACCGGGAGCGGCGGGACGCAGCAGGACGACGCCTGCGGCCTTCTCGCCCTGCACCGGGTGCGGGATGGTGCCCTGGATGCGGGGGACCTTGAAGAAGTGCTTCTTGGCCTCCTCGACACCCTTGGCGATCGCCGCGGGAACTTCCTTCGCCTTGCCGTAGCCGACGCCGACCAGACCTTCACCGTCGCCGACGATCACGAGGGCGGTGAAGCTGAAGCGACGACCACCCTTCACGACCTTGGCGACACGGTTGATCGCCACGACGCGCTCGATGTAGGCGGTCTTGTCAGCCTGGCCACGACCGTTGTCGCGTCCTCCGCGACGGTCACCAGACTGGCGCTCGCCACCGCGCTGTCCGCGCTGGGCTCCGCTCATGAGACTTGCTCCTTAATCATCATTCGGGCGATCAGAACTGGAGGCCGCCCTCACGGGCGGCGTCGGCCAGGGCCGCGATGCGGCCGTGGTACTTGTTTCCGGCACGGTCGAAGACGACGTCCTCGATACCGGCCGCCTTGGCACGCGACGCCACCAGCTCGCCGACCTTCTTGGCCTTGGCGGTCTTGTCACCGTCGGTGCCACGGACGTCGGCCTCCATGGTGGAGGCGTAGGCCAGCGTCGCACCCTGCAGGTCGTCGACGACCTGCACCGAGAGGTGCTTGGCCGACTTGGTCACGACGAGGCGCGGACGCTCCGGGGTGCCGTTGATGCGCTTGCGGCCACGCGCCTGACGGCGCAGCCGCGCACGCACGCGGTTGGCGGTGTGCTTGTTGTTGCTCAGCGAGATCGCCATGTCACTTACCGGCCTTTCCGACCTTGCGGCGGATGTGCTCACCGGAGTAGCGCACGCCCTTGCCCTTGTAGGGCTCGGGCTTGCGGAGCTTGCGGATCTTGGCCGCAACCTCGCCGACGAGCTGCTTGTCGATGCCGACGACACCGAGCTTGGTCGGGCCCTCGACGGTGAAGGTGATGCCCTCGGGGGCGTCGAAGATGATCGGGTGCGAGTAGCCGAGCTGGAACTCGAGCTGCGTCGGGCCCTTGGGCAGGACGCGGTAACCCACGCCCACGATCTCGAGCTTCTTCTCGTAGCCCTCGGTGACGCCCACCACCATGTTGTTGATGAGCGTGCGGGTCAGGCCGTGCAGCGAGCGGCTGTTGCGCTCGTCGTCGGGGCGCTGAACCTCGAGGACGCCGTCCTCGCCCTGGGCGACCGTGATCGGTGACGCGATGGTGTGCGACAGGGTGCCCTTGGGGCCCTTGACGGTCACCAGCGAGTCGGCGATCGCGACGTCGACACCGGACGGGACCGCGATGGGGAGCTTGCCAATGCGCGACATGCTTCTCTCTCTTCCTGGTCTCAGTTGGTCCGGGTCACCAGACGTAGGCGAGGACTTCGCCGCCCACGCCCTTCTGGTTCGCCTGGCGGTCGGTCAGCAGGCCCTGCGACGTCGAGATGATCGCGACGCCGAGTCCACCGAGGACCCGGGGCAGGTTCGTGCTCTTGGCGTAGACGCGCAGGCCGGGCTTGCTGATGCGGCGGACGCCGGCGATCGAGCGCTCCCGGTTGCGGCCGTACTTGAGCGTGACGGTCAGCGTCTTGCCGACGGCGGGCTCGCCCTCGGAGTCGACGTTGTCCGCGACGTCGTAGGAGGTGATGTAACCCTCCTGCTTGAGGATCTCCGCGAGGCCGGCCTTCATCTTGCTGTAAGGCATCGACACCACGTCGTGGTACGCCTGGTTGGCGTTGCGCAGACGCGTGAGCATGTCTGCGATCGGGTCAGTCATCGTCATGATGTGGTTCTTTCTCGTCGTGGTTTCCTCAGGCTCGCGGCCTGGGGACCTGCAACGGGTGTGAGGTGATTACCAGGAGGACTTGGTGACGCCGGGCAGCTCGCCGCGGTGGGCCATCTCGCGCAGGCAGATGCGGCACAGGCCGAACTTGCGGTAGACGGACTTCGGGCGACCGCAGCGCTGGCAGCGGGTGTAGCCGCGGACAGCGAACTTCGGCTTGCGGGCGGCCTTGACCTTGAGTGCAGTCTTCGCCATGTCAGTTCTCCTTGAACGGGAAGCCGAGCTGCTTCAGCAGCGCGCGGCCCTCGTCGTCGTTGGTGGCGGTGGTCACCACGGTGATGTCCATGCCGCGCGACCGGTCGATCCTGTCCTGGTTGATCTCGTGGAACATGACCTGCTCGGTGAGACCGAAGGTGTAGTTGCCGCGGCCGTCGAACTGCTTGGGCGAGAGGCCGCGGAAGTCACGGATGCGGGGCAGCGCCAGGGAGAGCAGGCGGTCCAGGAACTCCCACATGCGGTCGCCGCGCAGCGTCACGTGCGCGCCGATCGGCATGCCCTCGCGCAGCTTGAACTGCGCGATGGACTTGCGTGCCTTGGTCACGGCCGGCTTCTGGCCGGTGATCGCGGTGAGGTCGCGGATCGCGCCCTCGATCAGCTTGGAGTCGCGAGCAGCCTCGCCGACACCCATGTTGACCACGATCTTGGTCAGGCCGGGGACCTGCATGATGTTGGCGATCTCGAACTCGGAGCGCAGCGCGGGGACGATCTCCTCGCGGTAGCGCGTCTTGAGACGCGGGATCTCGGTGGTGGTCTCGGCCATCTCAGATCTCCTTGCCGGTCTTGCGGGACACGCGGACCGAGCGGGTGGCGCTGTAGGTCGAGCCGTCGGGACGGCGCTTGGTGACCTCGTCGCGGCGGAAGCCGACGCGGGTGACGCCGTCACCCTCGACCAGCATCACGTTGGAGACGTGGATGGGCGCCTCGCGGGTGATGATGCCGCCGGTGGTGTTGGTCTGCTGAACGGACTTGGTGTGGCGCTTGACGAGGTTGACACCCTCGACGATCACGCGGTCCTCCTCGCGGAGCACCGAGATGACCTTGCCCTGGGCACCCTTGTCCTTGCCAGCGATCACCTTGACGGTGTCGCCCTTCTTGATGTTCATGTCCTTACCCATCTCTCACAGCACCTCGGGGGCGAGCGAGATGATCTTCATGAAGCGCTTCTCGCGCAGCTCACGACCCACGGGGCCGAAGATGCGCGTGCCACGGGGCTCGCCGTCGTTCTTGAGGATGACGGCGGCGTTCTCGTCGAAGCGGATGTAGGAACCGTCGGCGCGGCGACGCTCCTTGACGGTGCGCACGACCACGGCCTTGACGACGTCGCCCTTCTTGACGTTGCCACCGGGGATCGCGTCCTTGACGGTGGCGACGATGACGTCACCGATGCCGGCGTAGCGACGCCCAGAGCCACCGAGAACACGGATGCAGAGGATCTCCTTCGCACCGGTGTTGTCGGCGACCTTGAGTCGCGACTCCTGCTGGATCATTGATTTCTCCTGGTTGTCGAGCTGGTTCTCGCCCCCTCAGCGGGGAGCGAGCCTGGCCGAACTGATATGTGGAAACTGGTGCTCGAGGCCCGGGGGCCTCAGGTCACTTGGCCTTCTCGAGGACCTCGATGAGGCGCCAGCGCTTCGTGGCGGACAGCGGGCGGGTCTCCATGATCAGGACCCGGTCGCCGATGCCGCACTGGTTGGTCTCGTCGTGGGCCTTCAGGCGCGACGTCTTGCGCAGGACCTTGCCGTAGAGCGCGTGCTTCACGCGGTCCTCGACGCTCACGACGATGGTCTTGTCCATCTTGTCGCTCACGACCAGGCCCTCGCGGACCTTGCGCTGGTTGCGCTCAACTGCGTTCTCGCTCATGCCTTCGCCTCTTCGTTGGTGCCCGGCGCGGTGCGGATGCCGAGCTCGCGCTCGCGGACCACGGTGTAGATGCGGGCGATGTCCTTCTTGACCACGCGCAGTCGGCCGTGGCTCTCCAGCTGACCGGTGGCGGCCTGGAAGCGCAGGTTGAACAGCTCTTCCTTGGCCTCGCGCAGCTTCGCCTCCAGCTCGGTGGCGTTGAGCTCGTCGAGCTCGTGGGCTTCCAGCTTGGTAGCCATCAGAATTCACCGGCCTCTCGGGAGATGAACCGGCACTTCATCGGGAGCTTGTGCATCGCGCGGCGCATGGCCTCGCGAGCGGTCTCCTCGTCGACACCGGAGAGTTCGAACATGACGCGGCCGGGCTTGACGTTGGCCACCCACCACTCGGGGGAACCCTTGCCGGAACCCATGCGGGTCTCGGCAGGCTTCTTGGTCAGCGGGCGGTCCGGGTAGATGTTGATCCAGACCTTGCCGCCACGCTTGATGTGACGGGTCATGGCGATACGAGCCGACTCGATCTGTCGGTTGGTCACGTAGTGACCCTCGACCGCCTGGATGCCGAACTCACCGAAGGCGAGCGACGTGCCGCCCTTGGCGGCGCCGGTGCGCTTGGGGTGGTGCTGCTTGCGGTGCTTGACGCGACGGGGCATCAGCATGGGGGTCAGGCCTCCGATCCGGCGCTGGGAGCGGCCTCGGCCGGAGCCTCGGTCGACTCGGAGCGAGGGGCGCGGTCGCCGCGCGAGCCACGGCTCGGGCGCTCGCCGCCACGGGTGTTGGGACGACCACCGCGGCCGGGGGCACCGGCGCGGGCGGCCTGCTGGGCCTGGCGCTCGGCACGGGTGCCGGCGACCTCGCCCTTGTAGATCCAGACCTTGACGCCGATGCGACCGAAGGTCGTCTTGGCCTCGTAGAAGCCGTAGTCGATGTCGGCGCGGAGCGTGTGCAGGGGCACGCGGCCCTCGCGGTAGAACTCCGTGCGCGACATCTCGGCGCCGTTGAGGCGACCCGAGCACTGGATCCGGATGCCCTTGGCGCCGGAGCGCATCGAGGTCTGCATGGCCTTGCGCATGGCGCGGCGGAACTGCACGCGACCGGCGAGCTGCTCGGCGACGCCCTGGGCGACCAGCTGCGCGTCGATCTCGGGCTGCTTGACCTCGAGGATGTTGAGCTGGACCTGCTTGCCGGTCAGCTTCTCGAGCTCGCCGCGGATGCGGTCGGCCTCGGCGCCACGGCGACCGATGACGATGCCGGGACGCGCGGTGTGGATGTCCACACGGACGCGGTCACGGGTGCGCTCGATCTCGACCTTGGAGATGCCGGCCCGCTCCATGCCCTTGGAGAGCAGCTTGCGGATGGCGACGTCCTCGCCCACGTACGACTTGTAGAGCTTGTCGGCGTACCAACGGCTCTTGTGGTCGGTGGAGATGCCCAGGCGGAAGCCGTTCGGGTTGATCTTCTGGCCCATCAGGCACCCTTTCCGTTCTTGGTGGTGAGCGCGTCGGCCGGCTGCACCGCGAGGGTGATGTGGCTGGTGCGCTTGTTGATGCGGGTCGCACGGCCCTGGGCACGCGGACGCCAACGCTTCATCGTCGGGCCCTCGTCGACCATCGCGACGGAGAGGACCAGGTCGGCCCGGTTGAGGCCCTCGGTCGTCTCGGCGTTGGCGACGGCGCTCTCCAGCACCTTGTAGACGGTCTCGGAGGCGGCCTGCGGCGCGAACTGCAGCAGGGTGAGGGCCTCGTCGACCTGGAGGCCGCGGACCATGTCGACGACACGGCGGGCCTTCATCGGGGTGATCCGCACGTAGCGTGCGCTGGCGAACGCGCCCGGCTGGTCGCCGAGCAGCGACTCGCGGCGCGCACTGGTGCGGCTGCGCTCGGTGGTGCTCATCGACGGCGTCCCTTCCGGTCTTCCTTGACGTGTCCGCGGTAGGTGCGGGTGGGGGCGAACTCCCCGAGCTTGTGGCCGACCATGGAGTCGGTCACGAAGACCGGGACGTGCTTGCGACCGTCGTGGACGGCGATGGTGTGACCGATCATGTCGGGCACGATCATCGACCGGCGCGACCAGGTCTTGATGACGTTGTGGCTGCCCTTCTCGTTCTCGGCGTCCACCTTCTTCTGAAGGTGGTCGTCGACGAAGGGGCCCTTCTTCAGGCTGCGAGGCATGTCGGTTACTTCCTACCCTTGCCGGACTTGCGACGACGGATGATCTGGGAGTCGGACGCCTTGCGCTTGCGCGTACGGCCTTCCTTCTGGCCCCAGGGCGAGACGGGGTGGCGACCACCGGACGTCTTGCCCTCACCACCACCGTGCGGGTGGTCGACCGGGTTCATGACGACACCGCGGACGGTCGGGCGAACGCCCTTCCACCGCATGCGGCCGGCCTTGCCCCAGTTGATGTTGGACTGCTCGGCGTTGCCGACCTCGCCGATCGTCGCGCGGCAGCGCACGTCGACGAAGCGCATCTCGCCCGAAGGCATGCGCAGCGTCGCGCGGCTTCCCTCGCGGGCCACGAGCTGGGCGGAGTTGCCGGCCGAGCGGGCGATCTTGGCGCCGCCGCCCGGACGGAGCTCCACGCAGTGGATCGTGGTACCGACGGGGATGTTGCGCAGCGGCAGGTTGTTGCCGGGCTTGATGTCGGCGTTCGGGCCGGACTCGACGTGGATGCCCTGCTCGAGGCCCTTGGGCGCCACGATGTAGCGCTTCTCGCCGTCGGCGTAGTGCAGCAGCGCGATGCGGGCCGTGCGGTTGGGGTCGTACTCGATGTGAGCGACCTTGGCCGGGACGCCGTCCTTGTCGTAGCGACGGAAGTCGATGATGCGGTAGGCACGCTTGTGGCCACCACCCTTGTGGCGGGTGGTGATGCGTCCCTGGTTGTTGCGGCCGCCGTTCTTGGGCAGCGGGCGCGTCAGCGACTTCTCCGGCGTGGTCCGGGTGATCTCGACGAAGTCGGCCACGGACGAGCCACGACGGCCCGGGGTGGTCGGCTTGTACTTGCGGATAGCCATATCAGTTCCTAGTCAGGAGCCCGGTCAGGAGACCGGACCTCCGAAGATGTCGATGCGGTGACCCTCGGCGAGGCTGACGATCGCGCGCTTGGTGTTGGGACGCTTGCCCATGCCGTAGCGGGTGCGACGGGTCTTGCCCTGGCGGTTGATCGTGTTGACCGAGGTGACCTTGACGTCGAAGACCTTCTCGACCGCGATCTTGATCTCGGTCTTGTTGGCGTCCGGGTGGACGATGAAGGTGTACTTGTTGGCGTCGAGCAGGCCGTAGCTCTTCTCCGACACGACCGGCGCGATCAGGATGTCGCGGTGGTCCTTGTGCAGGGTGCTCACTTGTCGTCCTCCTTGGCGCCACCGGCACGCGTGAAGCCAGCGGCCTCGGCGTCCTCGGAGCTCTTGAACCAGAACTCGGCCTCAGTGGTGTCGTACCACTGGCCGTCGGGCTCGTGGTAGAGACCCGAGTCGGCGTTGCCCTTGACCTCGTAGCCCTTCGGGGCCTTGCCGCTCTTCAGCGGGGCCTTGGCACCCTTCGGCAGGGCGGTGGCCTCGTCGGCGGCGGCCTCGTCGGCAGCCGGGACGGCGGCGAACGCCTTGACCTCGGCCGGGGCCTCGGTCGTCGCGGGCTTCTCCGCCTTCGCGGCCGGGGCCGCAGCGGAGCCACCCACGAACGCGTCGTAGGCACCCTTGGTGAAGACGACGTCGTCGGAGGCGATCACGTCGTAGGTGTTGAGCTGGTCGACGGCGACGATGTGGACCTCGGGCGCGTTGCGCAGCGAGAGCCAGGTGATCGCGTCGGAACGCTCGAGCACCACGAGGTAGCCCACGCGGTCGGTCAGCGAGGTGAGCGTGGCGAGCGCGGCCTTGGTGGAGGGCTTGTCGCCCGACACCAGGCCGTCGACCACGTGCACGCGGTCGTTGCGGGCCCGGTCGGAGAGGGCACCGCGCAGGGCGGCGGCCTTCATCTTCTTGGGGGTGCGCTGGTCGTAGTCGCGCGGCTTGGGGCCGTGCACGATGCCACCACCGGCGAACTGCGGCGCGCGGGTCGAGCCCTGGCGGGCACGACCGGTGCCCTTCTGCTTGTAGGGCTTCTTGCCACCGCCGCGGACCTCGCCGCGACGCTTGGTCGAGTGCGTGCCCTGGCGGGCCGCGGCCTGCTGGGCCACGACGACCTGGTGGATCAGGGGGACGTTGACCTCGACGTCGAAGATCTCGGCGGGGAGGTCGACCTTGACGGTCTTGACAGCCATGCTCAGGCCTCCTGCTTCTTCGCGGCCGAGCGGAGGACGACGAGCCCGTTCTTGGGGCCGGGAACGGCACCCTTGATCAGGATCAGGCCCTTGTCGGCGTCGACGGCGTGCACCGTCAGGTTCTGGGTGGTCACGGTGTCGTTACCCATGCGGCCGGCCATGCGGGTGCCCTTGAAGACGCGACCCGGGGTGGCGCAGGCGCCGATCGAGCCCGGCTTGCGGTGGTTGCGGTGGGCACCGTGCGAGGCCGAGACACCGGCGAAGCCGTGGCGCTTCATGACACCGGCGAAGCCCTTGCCCTTGCTGGTGCCGGTCACGTCGATCTCCTCGCCGGCGGCGAAGGTGTCGACGGTGAGCTCCTGGCCCACGGTGTAGCCGGCGGCGTCGGCGGTGCGGATCTCCACCACGTGGCGGCGGGGGGTGACCCCGGCCTTGGCGAAGTGCCCGGCCTCGGGCGAGTTCACCTTGCGGGCCTCGATCTCGCCGAAGCCGACCTGGATGGCGTTGTAGCCGTCCACCTCGGGCTGGCGGACCTGGGTGACCACGTTGGTGCTCGCGGCGATCACGGTCACGGGGACGACCTTGTTGTTCTCGTCCCAGAGCTGGGTCATGCCGAGCTTGGTGCCCAGCAGCCCCTTCACGTTGCGTTCGAAAGTCATCTCAGCAGCCTCAGAGCTTGATCTCGATGTCGACACCGGCAGGCAGGTCGAGACGCATCAGCGAGTCGACGGTCTTGGGCGTCGGGTCGATGATGTCGATGAGCCGCTTGTGCGTGCGCATCTCGAAGTGCTCGCGGGAGTCCTTGTACTTGTGGGGCGATCGGATGACGCAGTACACGTTCTTCTCGGTCGGCAGCGGCACAGGGCCGGCGACCTTCGCACCCGTGCGGGTGACGGTGTCCACGATCTTCCGCGCCGAGGTGTCGATCACCTCGTGGTCATAGGCCTTGAGCCTGATGCGGATCTTCTGTCCCGCCATAGGTCCCTGTCCTCTTCGATCTCGTACGCCTGGTCTTGTTTCGGCTCTCAGCCCCCGGTGGGCGAGCGCCGCCTGTCTCTCCTCCACCCTCCGACCCCCGCGGTCGGGCGTGTCGCCGCTCCCGAAAGAACTGGAGCCATGACACGACCCCGTTGGGGAAGCGGTGTATCTGTGGGTGGCACCCGCCGGTCGGCGGATCTGGTCGGGTCTCCGATCACCGTGTGACCTGGTGCGGCGCACGCAGACGACTGGCTCGATCAAGGAGACGCGATTCAGAAGTCAATGTGTGCCGTCCCCGGCGACCCGCCGGAGCAACCGGAACATCTTGACAGACGCGACTGCCCCACGCCAAATCGGAATGCCCGGAGCCCGGCTCAGCCGGCGACGAAGGCCAGCAGACGCCTGCCGATCCGGGTGACGGCCTGGTCGACCGGATCGACGAGGAGGTCCCAGCCGTGGCCGTCGCGGCCCGGCACGAAGCCTACGCCGGCGGCACGAGCCAGCGCGCGGGCATCTCGGAACGCCTGCCGTCCGTCGCTGGGCGCCATCACCACCAGCCCCGGCTCCGGCAGCCGGTCGGCGAGCCCGGCCAGCTCGACGGCCTCCCAGGACGAGGGGCCGGACACGTCGGCCCAGGCGTCGACGTCCGCACCGCTGGCGGCGGCGATCACGGTGAGGGAGCCGCCCATCGAGGCACCCACGAGCACCACGCGATCGGCGCCGAGCTCGCCGCGGGCGGTCGCCACGGCGGCGGCGACCTCGTTGAGCGGATCGGCGTCCTGCTCCGGGGTGCAGACCGACTCCCCGTAGCCGCACGGGTTCACCAGCAGCGAGGTCAGTCCCGCATCCTGCGCGGCGCTCGCCCACCGTCCCCAGCCGCACATCCCGGTGATCTGGGGAAGCAGGACGGCCACCGTCGCAGCAGTCGCCGGGCCGATGCGGGCCGCCTCGATGTCCCCGCCGGTCGAGCCGCTGATGGTGAACGCATCGAGCTCTGCCCCCTCCGGGATCGCCGATCCGCAGCGCTCGCGCAGCGCAGCCGTGGGGTCGGGCGTCGCGTCGACGACCGGTTCACCCGAGGGAGCGGGGCTGTCGTCGCCGACGCCCGAGCACCCGGACGCCAGCAGCAGGAGCGCAGCGAGGAGCGCCGCTCCCCTGCCCCTCCCGACGCCGCGCACAGCACGAGGATAGGCGCGCGCCGGACCGGACCTCAGGTCGTACGGCGGTAGACGTAGTCGACGATGTCGCGGCCGACCTCGACGCCCTTGCGCTCGAAACGGGTCACCGGGCGCTCTGCCCAACGCTCGACCGGCCCGCCCTCGAGCGTCGGCTCGGCGTCGAGCACCTCGCGCATCTGCTCGGCGTAGTCGGCCCAGTCGGTGGCGAGCCGCCAGGCGCCGCCGGGCACGAGCCGGGAGGACACGAGGGCCGCGTTGGCCGGGTTCACCAGGCGCCGCTTGTGGTGCTTGGTCTTGCGCCACGGGTCGGGGAAGAACGTCCAGAGCTCGGCGAGGCTGGCGGGGGCGAGCAGGTGCTCGAGCGACCAGACCGCGTCGACGGAGCAGAACCGGACGTTGTCGGCGCCGGCCTCGGCCACCCGCCACAGCGAGTCGGCCACACCCGGGAGCCACACCTCGAGCGCCAGCACGTTGTGGTCGGGACGCGCGGCGGCGAGCACCGCCGTCGCCTCGCCGATGCCCGAGCCGATCTCCACGATCAGCGGCGCCTCGCGCCCGAAGCGCTCGGCCAGGGAGAAGTCCGGCTTGTCGACGGCCTCGTCGGGGATCACCCAGTCGGCCTGGTGCGCCGCCCAGGACTCGGCCTGCCGCGGGGTGAAGCGGCTGCCGCGCCGGGAGTAGGTGAGGACCTCGCGCATGCGACGCCCGTCCTCGGTGAGCTTGTGGTGCGGCCGGGCAGGGCGTACGACGTCGTTCACGGAGACATTGTCGCTCGCTCCGCTTGCGAGTGCTCGCCGGGTCGGGCGCGCCTCAGAGGTGTGCCAGTGCGCCCGTCAGCACCGACCGCAGGCGCTGCTCGATGTCGTCGAACTCGGGCTGTCCGATGATCAGCGGCGGGGCGAGCTGGATGACCGGGTCGCCGCGGTCGTCGGCGCGGCAGTAGAGGCCGGCCTCCCACAACGCGCCGGAGAGATAGCCGCGCAGGAGCCGCTCGGACTCCGCCTCGTCGAAGGTCTCCTTGGTCTCGCGGTCCTTGACCAGCTCGATGCCGTAGAAGTAGCCGTGGCCGCGGACGTCGCCGACGATCGGGATGTCGAGCAGCTTCTCCAGGGTGGCCCGGAAGCCGGGCGCGTTCTCCTGGACGTGGGCGTTGAGGCCCTCGCGCTCGAAGATGTCGAGGTTGGCCATCGCGACGGCCGAGGAGACCGGGTGGCCGCCGAAGGTGTAGCCGTGGGCGTAGGCCGTGGTGCCGGACTTGAACGGCTCGAAGAGGCGGTCGCTGGCGATCATCGCGCCGATCGGCGAGTAGCCCGAGGTCATGCCCTTGGCGCAGGTGATGATGTCGGGCTGGTAGCCGAACTCGGCGGCACCGAACATCTCGCCGACGCGGCCGAAGGCGCAGATGACCTCGTCGGAGACGAGCAGGACGTCGTACTGGTCGCAGATCTCGCGGACCCGCTCGAAGTAGCCGGGCGGCGGCGGGAAGCACCCGCCGGCGTTCTGGACCGGCTCGAGGAAGACGGCGGCGACCGTGTCGGGGCCCTCGAACTCGATGGCCTCGGCGATCCGGTCGGCGGCCCAGCGGCCGAAGGCCTTCTCGTCGTCGCCGACGAACTCGGGACGGCGGTAGAAGTTGGTGTTGGGCACCTTGTGCGCGCCGGGGACGAGCGGCTCGAACATCTCCTTCAGCGGCGGGATGCCGGTGATGGAGAGCGCGCCCTGCGGGGTGCCGTGGTAGGCGACCGCGCGGGAGATGACCTTGTGCTTGCCGGGCTTGCCGGTGAGCTTGAAGTACTGCTTGGCCAGCTTCCAGGCCGACTCGACGGCCTCCCCGCCGCCGGTGGTGAAGAAGACGCGGTTGAGGTCGCCGGGGGCCAGCGAGGCGATCCGGTCGGCGAGCTCGACGGCCTTGGGGTGCGCGAAGGACCACAGCGGGAAGAAGGCCAGCTCCTTCGCCTGGCGAGCGGCCGCCTCGGCGAGCTCCTCACGACCGTGGCCGACCTGGACGACGAAGAGGCCCGCGAGGCCGTCGATGTACTCCCGACCGTGGCTGTCCCAGATCTTGTGGCCCTCGCCCTTCACGATCAGCGGCATCTCGCCGCCGTTCTCGTAGGTCGAGTGCCGCGTGAAGTGCAACCACAGGTGGTCGCGGCCGGCGCTCTGGTAGTCGAACGACGGGTCCATGGACTGCATGCTCATCGGGTGCCCCAGTTGTAGTGCTGCTTGTTGAGCTTGAGGTAGACGAAGGTCTCGGAGGAGACCACGCCGTCGAGCTCTCGGATCTGACGGATGACGTCGAGCAGGTGGGGGTCGTCCTCGCACACGACCTCGACGAGGAGGTCGAAGCTGCCGGCCGTGGTGACGACGTAGTCGACCTCGCGCACCTCGGCGAGTCGGTCGCCCACCTTCAGCGGGTCGCCCTCGGTCCGGACCCCGATCATCGCCTGGCGGGTGAACCCGACCTGGGTCGGATCGGTCACGGCGACGACCTGCATCACCTCGGAGTCGAGCAGCTTCTGCACCCGCGCCCGCGCGGCGGCCTCGGACAGGCCGACCGCCTTCGCGATCGCGGCGTACGAGATCCGGCCGTCCTCCTGGAGCAGCTCGATGATGCGCTTGGCGGTCGCATCCAGCCGCACAGATGGCTCGGTCATGGGGCCCATCGTGCTGTGCCCGTTGCCCTCTCCGCAAGCCGACGAGCGCGGAATCCGCATTTCATACTCGTTAAATCTGCGATTACCGCACTTTTGTTGTGGACAACTATGGAGTTCGGTCCCGCACCCGTCCTAGTCTCCCAGCACCGCACCACACCGGGAGGACCTCACATGCCCAGCCCACGCACGCTCCGCAACTTCATCGGCGGCGCCTACGTCGCGGGTGCCGACTCGACCTCCGACGTGGTCAACCCGGCCACCGGCGAGGTCGTCGCCCTGGCACCGGTCAGCGGCAGCGAGGAGGTCGACGCGGCCTACGAGGCGGCCGGCACGGCGTTCCAGGAGTGGGGCAGCACGACGCCCAGCGAGCGCCAGCAGGCGCTGCTGAAGTTCGCCGACTCGATCGAGGCGCACGCCCAGGAGCTCATCGACCTGGAGTCGGAGAACACCGGCAAGATCAAGGCGCTCACCGCGAGCGAGGAGATCCCGCCGATGGTCGACCAGCTCCGGTTCTTCGCCGGCGCCGCCCGTGTCCTCGAGGGCAAGGCCGCCGGGGAGTACCTGGCCGGGCACACCTCGTGGATCCGGCGCGAGCCGATCGGCGTCGTCGGCCAGGTGACCCCCTGGAACTACCCGCTGATGATGGCGGTCTGGAAGATCGCGCCCGCGCTCGCGGCCGGCAACACCGTCGTGCTGAAGCCCAGCGACACCACGCCGGAGAGCACCCTGCGGCTGGCCGAGCTGGCCTCGGAGTTCCTCCCCCCCGGCACCCTCAACGTCATCACCGGGGACCGGGAGACCGGACGCCTGCTGGTGGAGCACCCGTTGCCCGGGCTCGTCGCGATCACCGGATCGGTCCGCGCGGGCGCGGAGGTCGCCGCCAGTGCTGCGCCGAGCGTCAAGCGGGTCCACCTCGAGCTCGGCGGCAAGGCGCCGGTGGTGGTCTTCGACGACGCCGACATCGAGGCGGCCGTCGAGGGCATCGCGATCGCCGGCTACTTCAACGCCGGCCAGGACTGCACCGCCGCGACCCGCGTGCTGGCGGCGCCCGGCATCCACGACGACTTCGTCGCGGCGCTCGCCGACTACGCACGCAGCCAGGCGCCCGTCGGGCTACCCGACGACGAGGACGCCCTCTTCGGCCCCGTCAACAACGCCCGGCAGCTCGCGCACGTCAGCGGCTTCATCGAGGACCTCCCCTCGCACGCGACCGTGTCGGCGGGAGGGAACCGTCGTACGGACCTGGGCGCGGGCTACTACCTCGAGCCGACCGTCCTCTCCGGGCTCCTGCAGGACGACGCCGCCATCCAGAACGAGATCTTCGGCCCGGTGATCACCGTGCAGAAGTTCACCGACGAGGCCGAGGCGGTCCGCTGGGCCAACGGCGTCGACTACGGCCTCGCCTCCTCGGTGTGGACCAAGGACTTCGGCCGCGCGATGCGGATGTCGAAGGCGCTGGACTTCGGCTGCGTGTGGATCAACACCCACATCCCGCTCGTCGCGGAGATGCCGCACGGCGGCTACAAGAAGTCGGGCTACGGCAAGGACCTGTCGATGTACGGGTTCGAGGACTACACCCGCGTCAAGCACGTGATGGCCAACATCGAGAGCTGAGCAGGACCGGACCGGGCAGCACACCAGACACCACTCGGGGCTGAGAGCAAGGGACCTGAACTGATGACACCGATCGCGCGCCGCCCACGGCGCCCGCTGTCGCCGCCGGCGGCCGCCCTCACCCAGGCGATGGCCGGGGGGATGAGCCGTCGGGCACTGCTCGGCTCCGGTCTCGCCGCCGGTTCGGTCGCCGCCCTCAGCGCCTGCGCCCCGCCGGAGCCGCCGTCGGGCGGCACGGCGGCGCTCGACCTGCCCAAGGACGTGTCCGCCACCGACAAGACGCTCAAGTGGGCGAACTGGACGGCGTACCTCGACATGAACGGCAAGGAGACACAGTCACCGACGCTCGAGGCCTTCATGCAGCAGACCGGCATCGAGGTCGCCTACAGCGAGGACGTCGACGACAACGACTCCTACTACGCCAAGGTCGGGCCGCAGCTGCGCGCCGGCCAGAGCATCGACCGCGACATCTTCACCTTCACCGACTGGATGGCCGCCCGCGTGATCCGCGACCAGCTGTGCCAGCCGCTCGAGCTGATCCAGATGCCCAACGTGGTCAACAACCTGCTCCAGCCGCTCAAGGACGTCTCCTTCGACCCCGGCCGCCAGCACTCGATCACCTGGCAGAGCGGCTTCGCCGGGATCGGCTACAACAAGGCGAAGGTCGGCCGCGAGCTGAAGACCCTCGACGACCTCTGGAGCGACGACCTCAAGGGCCGCATCGTGGTGCTCTCGGAGTTCCGGGACACCGCAGGCCTGGTGATGCAGTCGCAGGGCGTCGACATCGACAGCGACTGGGGCAAGGCGCAGTTCGAGGCGGCGCTCGACTTCATCGAGGGCAAGATCGAGGACGGCTACATCCGCAAGGTGAAGGGGAACTCCTACATGGAGGACCTCACCAGCGGCAACGCCGTCGCCGGCATCACCTGGAGCGGCGACATCTTCGTGCTCGCCGCCGACACGGGCGACGACAACTGGACCTTCACCGTGCCGGAGTCCGGCGGCACGCTCTGGTCCGACAACATGCTGGTGCCGATCACCTCCACGCACCGGTCCAACGCCGAGAAGCTGATGGACTACTACTACGACCCGGCCGTGGCCGCGCAGGTCGCCGCGTGGGTCAACTACGTCTGCCCGGTCGACGGCGCGCAGGCGGAGATGGAGAAGATCGACCCGACGCTGGCCGAGAGCCCCTTCATCTTCCCCACGGCCGACTACATCGCCGAGCACAACATCCAGTCCTTCCGGGTGCTCACGGCCGACGAGGACATCGAGTTCGCCGACCTCTGGTCCACGAAGGTGATGGGGAACTGACATGGCCGGATTCCGCGAGGCGCGCGGCGACCTCAAGCTGGAGAGCGTGACCAAGTCGTTCGGCGACTTCACCGCCGTCGACGACATCGACCTGCTGGTCCCCCGAGGATCCTTCTTCGCCCTGCTCGGCCCCTCCGGCTGCGGCAAGACGACCACCCTGCGGATGATCGCCGGGCTGGAGCAGCCGACCGCCGGGCGGGTCCAGATCGGCGACACCGACCTCACCGGCTCGCGCCCCTACGAGCGGCCCGTCAACACCGTCTTCCAGTCCTACGCCCTCTTCCCGCACCTGACCATCCGCGACAACGTCGCGTTCGGCCCGAAGCGCCGCAAGGAGCCCGACGCGGCCAAGCGGGCGGACGACGCGCTCGAGCTGGTCCAGATGACGCAGTTCGCCGGGCGCAAGCCCGCCCAGCTCTCCGGTGGCCAGCAGCAGCGCGTGGCGCTGGCGCGGGCACTGGTCAACCACCCCGAGGTCCTGCTCCTCGACGAGCCGCTCGGTGCCCTCGACCTCAAGCTGCGCCGCGAGATGCAGGTGGAGCTCAAGCGGATCCAGACCGAGGTCGGGCTCACCTTCATCCACGTCACCCACGACCAGGAGGAGGCCATGACCATGGCCGACACGGTCGCGGTGATGAACAAGGGCCACATCGAGCAGCTCGGCGCCCCGGCCCAGCTATACGACCTCCCCCGCACCCGCTTCGTCGCCAACTTCCTCGGCCAGGCCAACACCGGTGTCGGCACCATCGAGGGCACCGACGGCGACCGCCTGGTGGCCGACGTCCTCGGCACCAAGGTGCAGGTCCTCAGGTCCCGCTCGCAGGTGCAGGACGGCGAGCTCATGTTCGGCGTACGTCCCGAGAAGGTGACCGTCTCGCGCAAGCAGCCCGACGGCGTCGGAAACGACGTCAAGGGCGTCGTGCGCGACGTGTCGTTCCTCGGGGTGGCGACGAGCTACCTCGTCGACATGCCGAGCGGCACGACGTGGAGCTGCTACGAGCAGAACCTCGACGTCGACCCCGTCGACCTCCGACCCGGCGACGAGGTCTGGCTGACCTGGAACCCCGCCCACGCCTTCGGCGTGGAGGTGGACTGACATGAGCGCCCTCGCCCAGGTGGCGGGCGACCCCGCGGTCGATCCGGCGGCGCCCGCGCCCGAGACGGCCAGGCGCAGCCCGACGGCGTACCTCCTGCTGCTGCCGGGCGTGCTCTGGCTCGGCGTCTTCTTCATCCTGCCGCTGGTGCAGCTGGCGTCGGTGAGCCTGCAGAGCCGCTTCCCCGGCTTCCCGGGCTACTACTACCGCGACCTGAACTTCGAGAACTACGTCAGTGCGCTGACCGACTACGCCCCGCACTTCGCGCGGTCGTTCGTGTACGCCGGCCTCGCGACGTTCCTCGCGTTCGCCGTCGCCTACCCGCTGGCCTACGCGATGGCGTTCAAGGCCGGCAAGTGGCGCAACCTGATGATGATCTGCGTCGTCGCGCCGTTCTTCACCTCGTTCATCCTGCGCACCTTCGCGTGGTCGCAGATCCTGGCCGACGAGGGCTGGGTCGCGCAGACGCTGAACCTCCTGCACCTGCTGCCGAGCGGGCACATCATCAACACCCCGCTCGCCGTGGTCGCGGGCCTGACCTACAACTTCCTGCCCTTCATGGTGCTGCCGATCTACGCCTCGCTCGAGCGGGCCGACCCGCGGATCATCGAGGCCGGCGGCGACCTCTACGCCAACGGCTTCACGACCTTCCGGACCGTGACCCTGCCGATGTCGATGCCCGGCGTGCTCGCGGGCACGCTGCTGACCTTCATCCCGTCCGCGGGTGACTTCGTGAACATGGAGCTGCTCGGCCCCCAGCGCGGGAAGATGGTCGGCAACGTCATCAACGACCAGTTCCTCGCCATCCCCGGCGGCTACCCGGTGGCGGCCGCGCTGTCGTTCACGCTGATGGCCGCGATCCTGGTGATGGTCTTCCTCTACGTACGCCGGTTCGGCACCGAGGAGCTGGTGTGAGGTGGCCACGATGACGACTCCCACGACGACGCCCACGACGCCCGCATCACCGGCGTACAAGCCCTCGGCAGCCAAGCGCGCACAGCTCTGGCTGGCCAACCACTTCGCGATGCTCTCCGCGATCCTGGTGCTGCTCTACCTGTTCCTGCCGGTGGCCTACACCTTCGCCTTCTCCTTCAACGACCACGGCAAGACCAACATCGTGTGGCAGGGCTTCACCTGGAAGCACTGGCAGGACCCGTGCCGCGTGTCCGGGGCGTGCGAGTCGCTGGTGACCTCGCTCCAGGTGGGTGCGCTCTCGACGGCGATCGCCACCGTGATGGGCACGATGATGGCGCTGGCCATGGTGCGCTACAAGTTCCGCGGCAAGGCGGCCAGCAACGTGCTGATCTTCGTGCCGATGGCCACGCCGGAGATCGTGATGGGCGCGGCCCTGCTGACGATCTTCGTGCAGGGCTTCGCCAACGTGGGCATCAGCCTGGGCTTCGGCACGATCGTCTTCGCGCACATCATGTTCTGCCTGAGCTTCGTGGTGGTGACGGTCAAGGCGCGCATCCAGTCCCTCGACCCCCGGATCGAGGAGGCGGCGCAGGACCTCTACGCCAGCCCGATGCAGACCTTCTGGAAGGTGACCTTCCCGCTGATCCTGCCGGGCATCGCGGGTGCGGCGATGCTGGCCTTCTCGCTGTCGTTCGACGACTTCATCATCACCAACTTCGTCTCCGGCAACGAGTCCACGTTCCCCAAGTTCGTCTACGTCGCGTCGCGCCGTGGCATCCCTGCCGAGGCCAACGTCATCGGCTTCTCGATGTTCGTGCTCGCGGTCCTGCTCGTCATCGGCGCGCAGGTCGTGGGCTCGTTGCGGGCATCCAAGTACAAGGAGTGAGTGAGCAAGTGCCGGAACCCATGCGGGTGCTGATGGTCGGGGCGGGTGGCGTCGGCGACGCCGCTGCCCGGATCGCCGTCGAGCGTGACTTCTTCGAGGCCTGGGTGGTCGCCGACTACGACCTCGACCGGGCCGGGCGGACCGTCGAGGCGGCTCGCGGACGTCGTCCGGGCGAGGAGCGGTTCAGTGCCGCCCGGGTCGACGCCTCCGACGCCGAGGCCGTCGCCGCGCTCGCGCGGGAGGTGCGGGCCACCCACGTCTTCAACGCCGTCGACCCGCGCTTCGTGATGCCGATCTTCACCGGCGCGCTGGCCGCGGACGCCCACTACCTCGACATGGCGATGAGCCTGTCGGTGCGGCACCCCGAGGAGCCCTACTCCCAGGTCGGCGTGAAGCTCGGCGACGAGCAGTTCGCGCTCGCCGGCGAGTGGGAGCGGGCCGGCCGGCTCGCCCTGCTCGGCATCGGTGTCGAGCCCGGCCTCTCCGACGTCTTCGCGCGCTACGCCGCCGACGAGCTCTTCGACCACATCGACGAGCTCGGCACCCGCGACGGCGCCAACCTGGTCATCCGCGACGACGACGGCAACGAGGTCTTCGCGCCCGGCTTCTCGATGTGGACGATCATCGAGGAGTGCCTCAACCCGCCCGTCGTGTGGGAGCGCGCGCGTGGCGGCGGCGACCTCGAGGCCGGCTTCTTCACGCTCCCACCCTTCTCCGAGCCCGAGGTCTTCGACTTCCCCGAGGGCATCGGGCCGGTCGAGTGCGTGCACGTCGAGCACGAGGAGGTCCTCCTCATGCCGCGCTGGGTCGAGGCCGACCGGGTGACGTTCAAGTACGGCCTGGGCGAGGAGATGATCGCCATCCTCCGCACGCTCCACACGCTCGGCCTCGACTCGGTCGAGCCGGTCAGCGTCAAGGGCGTGCAGGTGTCGCCCCGCGACGTGGTCGCGGCCTGCCTCCCGGACCCCGCGACGATCGGCCCCCGGATGGAGGGCAAGACCTGCGCCGGGATGTTCGTCACCGGCACCGGCAAGGACGGCCTCCCGCGCTCGACGTACCTCTACCACGTGGTCGACAACGCCGACTCGATGCGCGACTACGGCGCGCAGTGCGTCGTGTGGCAGACCGCGATCAACCCCGTCGTCGCGCTGGAGCTCCTGGCCGACGGCACCTGGTCGGGCACCGGCGTGCTCGGCCCCGAGGCGCTGCCCCCCAAGCCGTTCCTCGACCTGCTCGCAGCACCGAAGCCCGAGGGGTACGGATCCCCGTGGGGCATGGAGGAACGATGACACTCACCCAGCAACGCATCCTCGCCACGGAGATCCCGGGCCCGAAGTCGCAGGCCCTCCAGGCCCGCAAGGTCGCGAGCGTCTCCGCCGGCGTCGGCACGACGCTGCCGGTCTACGTCGAGCAGGCGGGCGGCGGCATCCTCCGCGACGTCGACGGCAACCAGCTCATCGACTTCGGCTCGGGCATCGCGGTCACCACGGTCGGCAACGCCTCGCCGCGAGTGGTCGAGGCGGTGCAGCGGCAGGTCGCCGACTTCACCCACACCTGCTTCATGGTCACGCCCTACGAGGAGTACGTCGCCGTCTGCGAGAAGCTCGCCGAGCTCACCCCGGGCGGGCACGAGAAGCGCTCGGCGCTCTTCAACTCCGGCGCCGAGGCGGTGGAGAACGCGGTCAAGGTCGCGCGCCACCACACCGGCCGCGACGCCATCGTCGTCTTCGACCACGCCTACCACGGCCGGACGAACCTCACGATGGCGCTGACCGCGAAGAACATGCCCTACAAGCACGGCTTCGGGCCCTTCGCCGGCGAGATCTACCGCTCCCCCATGGCCTACCCCTACCGCTGGCCCGGTGGCGCGGAGGCGTGCGCCGACGAGGCCTTCGAGGCCTTCGTCTCGACCGTCCACGCCCAGGTCGGCGAGGACAACTGCGCGGCCGTGCTCATCGAGCCGATCCAGGGCGAGGGCGGCTTCATCGTCCCGCCGCCGGGGTGGTTGAAGCGCGTCTCCGAGTGGTGCGCCGAGCACGACATCCTGCTCATCGCCGACGAGATCCAGACCGGGTTCGCGCGCACCGGCGACTGGTTCGCCTGCGACCACGAGGGTGTCGTGCCCGACCTGGTCACCACCGCCAAGGGCATGGCCGGCGGCCTCCCGCTGGCCGCCGTCACCGGTCGCGCCGAGGTGATGGACTCCGTCCACGTCGGTGGCCTGGGCGGCACCTACGGCGGCAACCCGGTCGCCTGCGCGGCCGCGCTGGCCGCGATCGAGACGATGGAGGCCTCCGACCTCCCATCACGCGCCCGCGAGATCGAGGCGATCTTCCTGCCCCGGCTGCGGGCGCTCGCCGAGCGGCACCCCGACCGCGTGGGCGACATCCGCGGCCGCGGCGCGATGCTGGCGGTGGAGCTCGTCAGCGACGGCCCCGGTCGTACGCCGGACGCGGCGCTCGCCGGTGCGGTCCACCGGGCCTGCTCGGCCGAGGGCCTGGTGACGCTCACCTGCGGCACCTTCGGCAACGTGTTCCGCTTCCTGCCGCCGCTGGCCATCGGCGACGACCTGCTCGTCGAGGGCCTCGACGTCTTCGAGGCTGCCTTCGACGCCGCCGCCAGTGGCAAGGTGGAGGGATGACGAGCAACGACTCCGTGATCACGTCCGTCCCCACCCGGCTCCTCATCGGCGGCGAGTGGGTCGATGCCACCGGCGGCGCCACCTTCGAGGTCACCAACCCGGCCAACGACGAGGTGCTCGCGAGCATCGCCGACGCCACGCCCGCCGACGGCGAGCGCGCGCTCGCCGCGGCCGCCGGTGCGCAGGCCGAGTGGCGCGCGACCGAGCCCCGCAAGCGGGGCGAGATCCTGCGCAGCGCCTTCGAGCTCCTCACCGAGCGGGCCGACGACTTCGCCCGGCTGATGACGCTCGAGATGGGCAAGGCCCTCCCGGAGGCGAAGGGCGAGGTCGCCTACGGCGCCGAGTTCTTCCGCTGGTTCTCCGAGGAGGCGGTGCGCATCCACGGGCGCTACGCCGAGGCGCCCGCCGGCAACACCCGCCTGATCACGATGAAGGGGCCGGTGGGCCCGACGCTGATGATCACGCCGTGGAACTTCCCGCTCGCGATGGGCACGCGCAAGATCGGCCCGGCGATCGCCGCCGGCTGCACGATGGTGGTCAAGCCGGCCGCGGAGACCCCGCTCACCATGCTGGCGCTCGCCGCCCTGCTCGAGGAGGTGGGCCTGCCGAAGGGCGTGCTCAACGTGGTCACCACGACCGACTCGGGCGGCGTCTGCGAGCCGATCATCAAGGACTCGCGGCTGCGCAAGCTGACCTTCACCGGGTCGACGGCCGTGGGCAAGAAGCTCGTCGCGCAGGCGGCCGACCAGCTGCTGCGGGTGTCGATGGAGCTCGGCGGCAACGCACCGTTCATCGTCTTCGGCGACGCCGACCTCGACGCCGCCGTCGACGGGGCGATGCTCGCGAAGATGCGCAACATCGGCGAGGCCTGCACCTCGGCCAACCGCTTCCTCGTCCACTCGGCCGTCGCCGAGGAGTTCGCCGAGAAGCTCGCGGCGCGGATGGGGGCGATGAAGGTCGGCGACGGCACCCAGGAGGGCGTCGAGGTCGGTCCGCTCATCACGGAGAAGGCCCGCACTGGGGTGCACGAGCTCGTCGAGGACGCCGTCTCGGCCGGCGCCCAGGCCGTCGTCGGCGGGGCGATCCCCGAGGGGCCCGGTCACTTCTACCCGCCCACGGTCCTGGTCGACGTACCCGCCACCGCGCGCGTGCTCCGCGAGGAGATCTTCGGTCCCGTCGCGCCGATCACGACCTTCGACAGCGAGGAGGAGGCGATCGCCAGCGCGAACGACACCGAGTACGGCCTGGTCGCCTACGTCTTCTCGAAGACCCACGCCCGGGTCCTGCGGGTCAGCGAGGCCCTGGAGTTCGGCATGGTCGGGCTCAACACCGGCATCGTCTCCAACCCGGCCGCGCCCTTCGGCGGGGTGAAGCACTCCGGCTTCGGGCGCGAGGGCGGCTTCGAGGGGATCGAGGAGTACCTCGAGACCAAGTACGTCGGCAGCGCACTCTGAGGATGGGCACCGCGATCGACCGGGCGCGCCTCGCCACCCTGCATGCGGACGAGGAGCAGCGCTTCATCGACCTGCACCCGACCTCGGCGAGGCTCGCGGCGGAGGCCGGCGAGCACCTGCTCGCCGGCGTCCCGATGCCGTGGATGACCCGGTGGCCGGGGTCGTTCCCGCTCTTCGTCGAGTCGGCCGGGGGTGGCCGGTTCACCGACGTCGACGGGATCGCCTACGTCGACCTCTGCCTCGGCGACACCGGTTCGATGACCGGGCACTGCCTCCCCGCGGTGGCCGACGCCGTGCGCGAGCGGACCGAGCGCGGCATCACGACGATGCTGCCCTCGACCGACGCCGCGTGGGTCGCCGCCGAGCTCAGCCGCCGGTTCGGGCTGCCCCGCTGGCAGATGGCGATGACCGCGACCGACGCCAACCGGTTCGTGCTCCGCTTCGCCCGCCACCTGACCGGCCGGCCTCGCATCGCGGTCATGGACTGGTGCTACCACGGCACCGTCGACGAGACCCTCGGCGTGCTCGAGCACGGCCGGGCCGGCGACCGCGTCGTGCCCCGTCCGGGTGCGCTCGGTCCCCAGGTCGACGTGTCGGTCACGACGGCCGTCGTCCCCTTCAACGACCTCGACGCGCTCGACGCCCGCCTGGCGGAGGGTGACGTCGCCTGCCTGCTCATGGAGCCGGCACTGACCAACATCGGCATCGTGCTGCCCGACGACGGCTACCTCGCAGGTGTACGCGAGATCACCCGCAGGCACGGCGTGCTGCTCGTCAACGACGAGACCCACACCATCTGCGCCGGCCCCGGGGGTGCCACGGCGGCGTGGGACCTCGAGCCCGACCTCGTGGTCATCGGCAAGCCGATCGGCGGCGGCATCCCGGTCGCCGCCTACGGCATGAGCGCCGAGGTGGCGGCCCGGCTCGAGGGACCGATGCTCGGGCACGACATCGACGTGGCGGGAGTGGGCGGCACGCTCTCGGGCTCCGCGCTCGCGATGGCCGCGGTCCGCGCGACCCTGTCGACCGCCCTGCGGCAGGAGGACTTCGACGTCGCGATCCCGCTCGCCGAGTCGTTCACCGACGGCATCCGGGGCGTCATCGACGAGCACGGGCTCCCGTGGCACGTGCAGCGGCTCGGCTGCCGCGCGGAGTACTGGTTCTGCCCTCCCCCGCGTGGTGGCGCCGAGGCCGCGGCCGCCGTCGACGAGGAGCTCGACGCGTTCTTCCACCTCTGGACGGTCAACCGCGGCGTGCTGCTCGCGCCGTTCCACAACATGTCGCTCTTCTCGCCCTTCCACACCCGCGCCGACGTCGACGCGCACACGTCGGCGTTCCGCGGCGCCGTGGAGGCGCTGCTCGGATGACCGGTCAGCGGCGGGTGCCGGGCGACGTGCTCGTCCACCTGCGCCGGGCGCGCGACCACCTCGACCGGCACTTCGACGAGCCGTTCGACCTCGACCACCTCGCGGGGCTCGCCGGGATGAGCCGGTTCCACTTCGCGCGGTCGTTCGCGACGACGTACCGCACGACGCCGGCAGCGTACCTCGCCGCGCGACGGGTCGAGCGCGCCCAGGACCTGCTGCGGGGGGCCAACCTGACGGTGACCGAGGTCTGCCACGCCGTCGGTTACAGCAGCCTCGGGTCGTTCAGCTCGAGGTTCCGCGAGATCGTCGGGGAGAGCCCGAGCGACTTCCAGCGGAGGTACGCCGTCGCCGGCAACCCGCGCATCCCAGGCTGCTACGTCTTCATGGCCGGGCTGGTCGAGCGCGGCAGAGCAACACAGGAGAAGCAGGACGACGCCGGTCGTTCCTAGGCTCGTCGCATGATCACCAACCTCTCCCTCGTGTCCGTCTGGGTGAAGGACATCGACGAGTCCCTCGCCTTCTACACCGACGTCCTCGGCTTCGAGGTCGGCGACGACCTCCAGCTCGGTCCCGACTTCCGCTGGTGCACCGTCTTCCACCCGAAGCAGCCCGAGATCCACCTCCACCTGACGACGCCGAGCGGTCCCCTGCCCGACTACCTGATCGAGGCGATGCGCCGCGCGCAGGACGAGGGCGGCCTGCCGGGCGTCGGGATGGACGTCGACGACTGCCGCGCGACCTACGAGGAGCTCAAGGCCAAGGGAGTGGAGTTCCTCCAGGAGCCCGAGGAGCGGCCCTACGGCGTCGAGGCGCTGATGCGCGACAACTCCGGCAACTGGATGGTGCTCGTGGAGAGGCGCGAGTTCACCCCGGAGGACTTCGAGGGCGTCGACCTCGGCTGACTAGCCGATCACGCCCGCTGCGCGCGCCGCTGCGGCGTACGCCGTCGCGAGGCTGTCGACGGTCTCGTGGGCGTTGAGGCCCGACGGGTTGGGCACCACGAAGACGCTCGAGCTGCCCCACGGCTCGGGCTGCTCGCCGACCTTCGCGGCCCGGTCTCCGAAGGCGGTGCGGTAGGCCGTGATGCCGGCGACCGCCACCACGCGCGGGCTGCGCCGGGCCACCAGCTCCTCCAGGAGGGCACCGCCTGCGCGGAGCTCGTCGCGGGTGAGCTCGTCGGCCCGGGCGGTGGCCCGCGCGACGACGTTGGTGATGCCGATCCCCCGGTCGCGCAGCGTCTCGCGGTCCGTGTCGCTCATCCCCGCCGCCGGGTCGATCGGCGCGGTGAGGATCCCGGCCCGCAGCAGCGCCGGGTAGAACCGGTTGCCGGGGTGCGCGAAGTGGGTCTGGGTCGCAGCCGTCCACAGACCGGGGTTGATGCCCACGAAGAGCAGCCGCAGGGGCCGGCCCGGCGGCGGGAGCAGGTCGGGCACCTCGGTGTCGCGGAAGGACTCGAGCTCGGCCCTGGTGAACCCCATCGCCGTCAGCGCGGGGCGTGGCGCCGCAGGCCGGCTCCCAGCCCCATCCGGATCGCCCCGCACGCCTCGAGCACGGCCTCCCGACCGGAGCGCCCGACACCGGTCGTGCTGACGAAGGCGTGGATGAGGCTGTCGTGGCGGCGCAGCGCGACGGGTACGCCGGCCTCCGCGAGGCGGCGGGCGTAGGCCTCGCCCTCGTCGCGCAACGGGTCGAAGCCGGCGGTCGCGACGTAGGCCGGCGGCAGCCCGGTCAGGTCCTCGGCCAGCAGCGGCGAGACGCGCGGATCGGTGCGGTCGGCGTCGCCGAGGTAGCGCTCGGTGTACCAGTCCATCTGCTTCTCGGTGAGGTAGAAGCCGTCGGCGAACTCACGGTAGGACGCGCTCTGCCGGCTGGTGTCGGTGACCGGGTAGAGGAGCAGCTGGAACGCCGGGTGCACCTGGGCCTTCGCGAGGTCCTGGCACAGCACTGCCGAGACGTTGCCGCCCGCGCTGTCACCGCCCACCCCGATCCGGTGCGCGTCGTGGCCCCACGCGGCGGCCTTCGACGCGGCGAACATGAACGCCGCCCGGGCGTCGTCGAGCGCTGCCGGGAACGGGTGCTCGGGGGCGAGGCGGTAGTCGACCGCGAGCACCGACACCCCGGCGTGCTCGGCCAGGAAGCGGCAGACCGTGTCGTGGCTGTCGAGCGAGCCGACCACGAAGCCGCCTCCGTGGAAGTAGACGAGCAGGCGGTCGGCGTCGTCGCGGTGGGCGAGGTAGCGGCGGCCGGTGATCGGGCCGGCGAAGGTCGGGATCTCGACGTCCTCGACGAGCGCCATCGGCAGCGGACGACCGCCGAACAGCGCAGCCTCCTCGTCGACGCGGCGTCTCGCCGCCTCCGCCGTCAGCTGGGTGTAGTCGCTCTCGGGCAGCGCGTCGAGCAGGCGCAGGGCCGCCGCCACCTCGGGCTCGAGCACGGCGCCGGCCCGGTTGACCCGCCGCCCGCCGACGAGGCTCTGCACGCGGTCGGGCGCCCGCCCGAAGACCTTGACCACGGCGCGGGCGACGGCGGACTCGACAGCCTTGGCATCCATGGGCCGTGATCCTGCCACCCGGCCCGCACCGCCCACGAGGAGGCTCTCCCTCAGGTGAGAGCCTGCTCCGCGTCGTGCTGTCCGGAGACGCAGAACAGGTTGCCGTCGGGGTCGGTGAGGGTCACCCAGCGGAAGTTCTCGTCGCCACGCCGCTCCACGAGTGCGGCACCTGCCGCGACGAGCTCGTCGACCGCGCCGTCGAGGTCGGCCGCCGCGAGGTCGAGGTGGATCCGGTTCTTTCCCGGGGTGGCGTCCTCGACCTGCTGGAAGCCCAGCAGTGCCGGCAGGCCACCCCCACCGAGAATGACGAACTCGCCGCCGAAGTCCTGCACCACCTCGGCGCCGAACCGCTCCGCCCACCAGGTCGCGAGCGGCATGGCCGCCGGGGTGTCGATCGTGATCATGCCGATGCTCAGGGTCATGCCGGCGACCGTACCCGCGCCCGCCGACACGGGTCGAGCAGCACGAGACCCCGCCTCCCTCGCGGGAGACGGGGTCTCGGTGTGGCGCTGGGTGCCGGTCAGCGACCGGCGGTGATCACTTGGTGATCTTGACGACGCGGCCGGCGCCGACGGTGCGGCCACCCTCGCGGATGGCGAAGCGCAGGCCCTCGTCCATCGCGATGGGCTGGATGAGCTCGACCGACATCTCGGTGTTGTCACCCGGCATGACCATCTCGGTGCCCTCGGGAAGGGTCACGACACCGGTCACGTCAGTCGTACGGAAGTAGAACTGCGGGCGGTAGTTGTTGAAGAACGGCGTGTGACGGCCGCCCTCGTCCTTCGAGAGGATGTAGACCGAGGCCTCGAAGTTCGTGTGAGGCGTCGTGGTGCCCGGCTTGATGACGACCATGCCGCGCTCGATGTCCTCGCGCTTGGTGCCACGGAGGAGCAGACCGACGTTCTCGCCCGCCTGGCCCTCGTCGAGCAGCTTGCGGAACATCTCGACACCGGTGACGGTCGACTTCTGGGCGGTCTCGCGGATGCCGATGATCTCGACCTCCTCGTTGACCTTGACGATGCCGCGCTCGATGCGACCGGTGATGACGGTGCCACGACCGGTGATCGTGAAGACGTCCTCGACGGGCATGAGGAACGGCTTGTCGGTCTCGCGCTCGGGCGTCGGGATGGACTCGTCCACCGCCGTCATGAGCTCGATGATCGACTCGCCCCACTTCTCGTCGCCCTGGAGGGCCGGGAAGGCGGCAACGCGCACGACGGGGATGTCGTCGCCCGGGAACTCGTACTCGGAGAGGAGCTCGCGCACCTCCATCTCGACGAGCTCGATGAGCTCCTCGTCGTCGACCATGTCGCACTTGTTGAGCGCCACGACCAGGGCGGGCACGCCGACCTGGCGGGCGAGCAGCACGTGCTCACGCGTCTGCGGCATGGGGCCGTCGGTGGCGGCGACCACGAGGATCGCGCCGTCCATCTGCGCCGCGCCGGTGATCATGTTCTTGATGTAGTCGGCGTGACCGGGGCAGTCGACGTGCGCGTAGTGGCGCGCCTCGGTCTGGTACTCGACGTGCGCGATCGAGATCGTGATGCCGCGCTGGCGCTCCTCGGGAGCCTTGTCGATCTGGTCGAACGCCGAAGCCTCGTTGAGGTTCGGGTACTTGTCGTGCAGCACCTTGGTGATCGCCGCGGTCAGCGTCGTCTTGCCGTGGTCGATGTGACCGATGGTGCCGATGTTGACGTGCGGCTTGGTCCGCTCGAACTTCGCCTTAGCCACTGGGGCTCCTCCTGATTGGTTGTTACTTGACTCGTGGGTGTGGGGTGTAGCTGGGTGCCGAGGATCCGGCGGCGATCACTCGCCGCGGACCTTCTTCACGATCTCGTCGGCGATGTTCGTGGGAACCTCGGCGTACGAGTCGAACTCCATCGAGTACGACGCCTGACCGGAGGTCTTGGACCTCAGGTCGCCAACGTACCCGAACATCTCTGACAGCGGCACGAGGGCGCTGACGACCAGGTCGCCGTGACGCTCCTCCTGTGCCTGGATCTGGCCGCGGCGCGAGTTGATGTCGCCGATGACGGTGCCGAGGAAGCTCTCCGGCGTGGTCACCTCGACGGCGAACATCGGCTCGAGCAGCACGGCCTGGGCCTTGGCAGCGGCCTCCTTGAAGGCCTGGATGCCAGCGATCTTGAACGCGAGCTCCGAGGAGTCGACGTCGTGGTAGGCGCCGTCCTCGAGGGTGACCTTGACGTCCACCATCGGGAAGCCGGCCTTGATGCCGAACTGCAGCGCCTCCTGGGCACCCTGGTCGACCGAGGGGATGTACTCCTTCGGCACGCGACCACCGCTGACGGCGTTGACGAACTCGTAGCCCGCGCCCGTGCCGGTCTCGGGGTCGATGTTCGGCTCGATCGAGATGACGATCTTGGCGAACTGACCCGAACCACCGGTCTGCTTCTTGTGGGTGTAGGAGTAGTTCTCCACCTTGCGGCGGATGGTCTCGCGGTAGGCGACCTGCGGCTTGCCGACGGTGGCCTCGACCTTGAACTCGCGCTTCATCCGGTCGACGAAGACCTCGAGGTGGAGCTCGCCCATGCCGGCGATGATGGTCTGGCCGGTCTCCTCGTCGGTCTTGACGGTGAAGGTCGGGTCCTCCTCGGTGAGCCGCTGGATCGCGGTGCCGAGCTTCTCCTGGTCACCCTTGGTCTTGGGCTCGATCGCGACCTCGATCACCGGGGCCGGGAACGTCATCGACTCGAGGACGACCTGCTGGGTGGGGTCGGACAGGGTGTGACCGGTCTTGGTGTCCTTGAGACCCATGACGGCCACGATCTGGCCGGCACCGACCGACGCGATCTCCTCACGCTTGTTGGCGTGCATCTGGTAGACCTTGCCGATCCGCTCCTTGCGGCCGTTGACCGAGTTGACCACGGTCGAGCCGGCCTCGAGCTTGCCGGAGTAGACCCGGACGTAGATCAGCTTGCCGAGGTGCGGGTCCGAGGCGATCTTGAACGCGAGGCCCGAGAAGGGCTCGTCGTCGCTCGGCTTGCGCAGGATCTCGACGTCCTCGTCGTTGGGCTTGTGGCCCACGATCGCGTCGACGTCGAGCGGCGAGGGGAGGTAGTCGACGACGGCGTCGAGCAGGGGCTGGACGCCCTTGTTCTTGAACGCGGTGCCGGTGAGGATCGGGTTGAGCTTGTCGGCGAGGGTCGCGCGACGGATGGCGGCCTTGAGGGTCGCGACGTCGAACGTGTCGCCGTCCTCGAGGTAGACCTCCATGATGTCGTCGTCGGCCTCGGCCAGGGTCTCCACGAGCTTCTCGCGGTACTCCGCGGCCTTGTCGGCGAGGTCGGCGGGGATCTCCTCGATGGTGTAGTCCTCACCCATCTCGGTCTCGCCGCGCCACACCTTGGCGTGCATCTCGACCAGGTCGACGACGCCGATGAAGTCGGACTCGGCACCGATCGGGAGCTGCAGGACCAGCGGGGTGGCGTGCAGGCGCTCGACGATGGAGTCGACGCACTTGTAGAAGTCGGCGCCCGTGCGGTCGAGCTTGTTGATGAAGCACATGCGCGGGACGGCGTACTTGTTCGCCTGGCGCCACACGGTCTGCGACTGCGGCTCGACACCGGCGACACCGTCGAAGACGGCGACGGCGCCGTCGAGGACGCGCAGCGAGCGCTCGACCTCGACGGTGAAGTCGACGTGGCCGGGCGTGTCGATGATGTTGATCTGGTGCTTCTTCCACCAGCAGGTCGTCGCAGCGGACGTGATGGTGATGCCGCGCTCCTGCTCCTGCTCCATCCAGTCCATCGTGGCCGCGCCCTCGTGGACCTCACCGATCTTGTAGGTGATGCCGGTGTAGAAGAGGATGCGCTCGGTGGTGGTGGTCTTGCCGGCATCGATGTGCGCCATGATGCCGATGTTGCGGACCTGCTTGAGGTCGGTGGTGATGTCGACAGCCACTGAAAGTCTCAGTCCCTCGTAAGAGTTGGTGGGGTTGGTGGGTGCGGGGCTCCGTCAGCGGAGCCCCGCACCGATCACCAGCGGTAGTGGGCGAAGGCCTTGTTGGACTCGGCCATCTTGTGGGTGTCCTCGCGCTTCTTCACAGCGGCACCGAGGCCGTTGCTCGCGTCGAGGATCTCGTTCATCAGGCGCTCGGCCATGGTCTTCTCGCGACGGTCCTGGGCGTAGCCCACGAGCCAGCGCAGCGCCAGCGTGGTGGAGCGGTTGGCCTTGACCTCGACGGGGACCTGGTAGGTCGCACCGCCGACGCGGCGGGACTTGACCTCGAGGGCCGGCTTGACGTTGTCCATCGCGCGCTTGAGCGTGACGACGGGGTCGGTGCCGGTCTTCTCGCGGCAACCCTCGAGGGCGCTGTAGACGATGCGCTGGGCGACGGCCTTCTTGCCGTCCTGCAGGACCTTGCTGACGAGCTGGGTGACCAGCTGCGAGCCGTAGACCGGGTCGGAGACGAGAGGCCGCTTCGGGGCGGGACCCTTGCGAGGCATTACTTCTCCTTCTTCGCGCCGTAGCGGCTGCGGGCCTGCTTGCGGTTCTTGACACCCTGGGTGTCGAGCGTGCCGCGGATGATCTTGTAGCGGACACCGGGAAGGTCCTTCACACGGCCGCCGCGCACGAGCACGATCGAGTGCTCCTGCAGGTTGTGACCGACACCCGGGATGTAGGCGGTGACCTCGACGCCACTGCTCAGGCGCACGCGGGCGACCTTGCGGAGGGCGGAGTTCGGCTTCTTCGGGGTGGTCGTGTAGACGCGGGTGCAGACGCCACGGCGCTGCGGGGATCCCTTCAGGGCAGGCGTCTTGGACTTCGACACCTTGTCCTGGCGGCCCTTGCGGACCAGCTGGTTGATGGTGGGCACCGGGTGGTTCCCTCTCTCTGTCTTCTCATCACGGACCGGCGCGGTGCCGGACTCGGGTGTGGAGCGATGTTGCGATGTGCCTGGTGCCAGCAGGTCGGTGCGGCCTCGAGGGCCGCGACTCGGCGAGCAGTGGGCATGCGTCTGGACGGACCAGACACAAGGAATGAGGCTACTCGGGCGCTTCGACAGGGTCAAAACGCCGCGGAAGCGGTCTCCACGGCCGGTTCGCCGGCCTCGGAGGACCGCTGGTGACGCGCCCTCTCGAGCCTCAGGTACATGATCGCAGACAGGGCAACCCCGGCGATCGTCAGGCAGCCACCACCGAGCAGCGTCCAGCGAGCGCCGTACTCGTGCCCGATCCAGCCGATGATGGGCGCACCGAGCGGCGTGCCGCCCATGAAGATCATGAGGTAGAGCGCCATCACCCGGCCGCGGACGCCCGCGTCGGTGTGCAGCTGCATGTAGGTGTTGGCCGCGGTGATCATGGTCAGGGCGAGGAACCCGGTGACCGGCGCCCAGAGCGCGAAGGTGAGGTAGGAGGGCATCAGCCCGGCGACCACGACCGAGGCGCCGAACGCGAGCGCGGCGCCCACGACCAGACGGTGACGCACCTGCGTGCGTCGCGCGGCGAGGAGCGCGCCGGTCAGGGACCCGATCGCCAGGACGCTGCCCAGCAGCCCGAACTCCTCGGGGCCCTTGTCGAAGACCTCGGTCGCCATCAGCGCGGAGGTGATCTGGAAGTTGAGCCCGAACGTGCCCGCGAAGAACACCAGGCTCAGCACCAACAGCAGGTCGGGTCGGGCCCGCACGTAGGCCAGTCCCTCGCGGATCGCGCCGGGTCCGCGGCCGGCGGGCCGGGCGGCGTCGATCCGGCTGACGTCGAGGTGGCGCAGCGACCAGATCGGAGCGGCGTACGACACCGCGTTGAGCAGGATGACCCAGCCGGTGGCGACCGCTCCCCCGCCGAACGCCGCGATCAGCAGACCGGCGAGTCCGGGGCCGACCAGGCGGGCGGCGTTGAAGCTCGCCGAGTTGAGGCCCACCGCGTTGGTGAGGTCGACGGGGTCGACGAGCTCGCTGACGAACGACTGGCGCGCGGGTGCGTCGAAGGCCGAGGCTGCTCCGAGGATGAGCGCCAGGACGTAGACGTGCCAGACCTGGGCGAGGCCGGTGACGGCCAGGACGCCGAGGACGGCCGCCGGCGCCGCCATGCCGATGTTGGTCAGCTGGAGGAGCCGGTGCTTGGGCACCCGGTCGGCGATCAGCCCGGCGAAGGGCGTCAGCAGCAGGAACGGCAGGAACTGCAGGCCGGTCGTGATGCCGAGGGCGGTCGCGCCGGAGCCGGCGGCGAGCTCGAGGACGAGCCAGTCCTGGGCCACGCGCTGCATCCAGGTGCCGGTGTTCGACACGACACCGCCGGCGGCGTAGCGGCGGTAGTTCGGGTTGGCCAGGGAGCGGAAGGTGGGACTCGTGGTGACTCCTCAGGTGGTCAGCGGTCAGGTGGTGCGGTCAGGGATGACGTGGTGAGCAGGCCGGGCGTCAGTCGGTGACGGCCAGGCGGGCCAGGATCGGCGCGGCCTCGCGCAACGTCTCGCGCTCGGCGTCGGTGAGGGCGTCGAGCCGGCGCGCGAGCCAGGCGTCGCGGCGCTCACGGTCGGCGAGGACCGCGGCACGACCCGCGTCGGTCAGGCTCACGACGACCTGGCGGCCGTCGGTCTCGTGCGGACGGCGTACGACGAAGCCGTCCTGCTCCAGGCAGTTGACCGTCCGGGTCATCGACGGCGGCTGCACGCGCTCGGCACGGGCGAGGTCACCGACGGTCTGGTCGCCGAGGCGGACGAGCAGCCCGAGGACGACCATCTGGCTGATGCTGAGGTCGTTGTCGGGGTGGCGCTCGCTCATCAGGCGGCGGCGCAGGCGCATCACACCACCCCGGAGCTCGGAGGCGAGCCCGGCGTCGGTGCGAAGGTCGGCGGTCGGCATGTCGTTAGCGTAACTCATTACCTGTGCTAACTATTCCGGCGACCGTCGGGTCGCTGGAGTGATCCCCGGTCGGCCGGGGATTCCTGAACATGTCGGCGGTTGCAACGCCTGACAAGTTCAGTGATCCCCGGTCATCCGGGGATCACTGAGGGGCGTGGGTCAGGACAGCCAGCCGCTGATCGGCGTGTAGGCGAAGTAGACGACGAAGAGGGCGGCGACGACCCACATCAGGGGGTGCACCTCGCGAGCCTTGCCGACGACGGCCTTGATGAAGACGTAGGCGACGAAGCCGGCGCCGATGCCGACGGAGATCGAGTAGGTGAAGGGCATCAGCACGACGGTGAGGAAGGCCGGGATCGCCACCTCGAGGTCGCGCCAGTCGATCTCGGTGACCTGCTGCATCATCAGGAAGCCGACCAGCACGAGGGCCGGGACGGCCGCCTCGGAGGGGATCGCGGCGACGAGCGGCGTGAAGAAGGTCGCGAGCAGGAACAGCACGCCGGTCGCGACCGACGCGAGGCCGGTGCGGGCACCCTCGCCGACGCCGGAGGCGCTCTCGATGTAGGACGTGTTGGACGAGACGCCGGCCGCGCCGCCCGCGATGGCAGCGACGGAGTCGACGACCAGGATCTTCTGGGCGTGGGGCGGGATGCCCTCCTCGTCGTTGAGCCCGGCCTCGGCGCCGATGGCCGTCATCGTGCCCATGGTGTCGAAGAAGTCGGCGAGCAGGAGCGAGAAGACCAGGAGCAGGGCGGCGAGCGTGCCGGTCCCGGCGCTGCCGAACGCACCGAAGAGGCTGAAGTCGCCGAGGGTGTCGAAGTGCGGCAGCCCCACGACGTCACCGCTGAGGGTCGGCACGCTGAGCGACCAGCCCTTCGGGTTCTCCGCCGACGAGGCGCCGATGTCGCCGACGGCCTCGACGACGACGGCGACCACGGTCGTGACCACGATCGAGATGAGGATCGCGCCGCGCACCTGGCGCACCCAGAGGGCGATCACGAGCGCGAGGCCGAGCACGAAGACCAGCACGGGCCAGCCGCCGAGGTGGCCGTCGCCGCCGAGCTGCACCGGGACGGTGGTCTGGAACGCGTCGGGGATGCGGGTCACCACTCGCGCGTCGACGAAGCCGATGAGCGCGATGAAGAGGCCGATGCCGACCGAGATGGCCACCTTGAGCTGCTGCGGCACCGCGTGGAAGACCGCCTTGCGGAACCCGGTGAGCACCAGGACGAGGATCAGGATGCCCTCGAGGACCACCAGGCCCATCGCCGCGCCCCAGGTCGACTGGCGCGCGATCGAGTTCGCCACGAAGGCGTTGAGGCCCAGGCCGGTCGCCAGGGCGAGCGGGAAGTTGGCGTAGCCGCCCATCAGGATGGTCAGCACGCCCGCCACCAGCGCCGTACCGGCCGCGATCGCCGGGATGCCGCTGCCGGGCTCCGCGCCGCCACCGAGGAAGGCACCCGTCGAGTCGGGCACGAAGCCGAGGATCAGCGGGTTCAGCACGATGATGTAGGCCATCGTGAGGAAGGTGACCAGGCCACCGCGGAGCTCGCGACCGACGGTCGAGCCCCGCTCGCTGATCTTGAAGAATCCGTCGAGGCCGGCTGTCGGTGCAGTCTTGGTGTCACTCACGGAACCGCAGTGTGGCAGAACCTTGCTACGGCCGTGTTTCGCCCCGTGACGCGCGTGTAGCGTGACGATCGTGGACCTGGGCGACGAGCAGCCGACGCAGCACGAGATCGGCAACCGCACCTACATCGTCGCGCAGGTCGAGCCGCTCGACGTCGACGGCGTGCGCACCACCGAGGTCGGCACGGCCCTGTGGCTGCTCGGCTTCCTCGGCCTGCTCCCCTTCTGGAGCACGCTCCAGGACAACGGACGCACCTGGTGGCTGTGGACCTGCCTGGCGGGCTTCGGCCTCGGCCTGTGCGGCCTGGAGTACTGCCGCCGTCGTCGCAAGGAGCGCGCGGCGCAGCGCGGTGCCGGCGGAGCGCACCGGTGAGCCTGCCCAGGACCCGCTGGGAGCTCACGGGCCAGGGCAACCGGGGCTACGGCCAGCACTTCGCCGAACAGGTGGCCCGGGGTGCGGACGTGGACGGGGAGGCGCGGTTCGTCGACGCGCTCGCCGCGCGCGGCGCACGGATCCTCGACATCGGCTCCGGCATGGGGCGCGTCGCCGCCTCCCTGCAGGCGCGCGGCCACGAGGTGGTCGCCACCGAGCCCGACCCGGACCTGCGTGCGCAGTCGGAGTCGACGTACGCCGACCTCGCCGTGCTCCCCCACGAGGCCCTCGCCCTCGACCCGGCCGAGGTCGGTGCGTTCGACCTCGTGGTCGTGGTCGGCAACGTGATGATCTACCTCGGCGAGGACACCGAGGTGGCCGTGCTGGAGCGGGTCCGCGACCTGCTCGCCCCCGGTGGTCGCGCCGTCGTCGGCTTCCACCTGACCGCGGTCAAGACCGGCAGCCGGACCTACCCGGCCGACGAGTTCGTCGCCGACGTGGCGTCGGCCGGCCTGCGGGTGGTGCACCGGTTCGGCAGCTACGAGCTGCACGAGCCGAACGACGACTACGCCGTCTGGGTGCTCACGCGGGCCTGAAGCCGTCGTCGGTCAGGGTGTCGAAGACGTGCTCGGGCATCGGCAGCGGCTGCTGCTTGCGAGCCAGCTTGACCTCGGAGTGGGCGCCGCAGCCGTGGTCGAGCGTGACGACCCGGCCGTCGTCGTTGGCGTTGCCGTTGGCGCACACGCCGAAGCTCATCGAGAGCGAGCCGTTGAGCCGCACGAGGAACCCGCACGAGAAGCAGTGGTCGGGCGCGCTCTTCGCCAGCGGCGCGTCGGGGCCGCCGGTGCCGGCGTGCCAGCGCTCCGCCGCCATGTCCAGGCCCTCGCGGCTGAGCGTGCGCACCCGACCGAGCCCGAGGTCCTCGGCCACGCGGCGCACCTGCGCCTTCGCGTCGCCGTCGAGCGGCGTGTCGAGCGGGTCGTCGCCGACGAGGTAGGTCGGCACGAGGCGCGCGTCCTCGTCCTCGACCGGGAGCAGGTCGCCGGGCGAGAGGTCTCCGGGCTGGATCCGCTCCTTGTAGGGCACCCAGGCCGGCGCCACGATCGCCTCGTCGCCGGGCAGCAGCACGACCTCGTTGACGGTGAGCTCCTTGCCGCGCTTGGCGCGGGTGAGGGTCACCGACCAGAACCACCCGGGGTAGCCCGGGCGCACGCAGGCGAACTGGTGCGTCACGACGCGCTCACCCTCGGCGCGGGCACCGAGGTGGTCACCCAGCTCTTCGGGCTCGGCGACCTCGAGGACGACCTGGCGCGCCAGGTCGACGGCCTTGGCGAGGGCCGAGTCCGGCTTTCCGGCACGGGTGGGGAGAGCGATCACGAGTGCATCCTCGCAAACGCCTGGTCGTCCTGTCCCCTCGACGTCCCGTCCGGACGTCCCGGTGCACGTCTCGGTGGACGTCCTGACCCGTCCTGTCGGGTGCGTACGCCAAGATGGTGCCGTGACCTCCGAGCGCCCCCACCCCGTGCCGGGGCAGGACCCGGGTCACGAGCAGGAGCACGACGCGGGGCAGCCGACCGAGCCGATGTCGGCACATCCCAGCGGTGCCGTACGCCGTTCGCTGTCGGGCGCCGCACGCGGTGTCCGCGCGACGGGGCGGGGCGCCCGAGCGGTCGGCCACGGAGCCGGGACGGCCGGCCAGTACGCCGTGCGGCAGGCCCGACGCGCCGCCCGCGCCGAGGGCGCGGGCGACTCCGGGCTCTCCCGGCTGATCGAGCTGCACGCCTTCAACGCCGCCGGTGACGCGGCCGTGGCGATCTCGCTCGCGGGCACGCTGTTCTTCCAGGTCCCGACCGGCGAGGCACGCGGCCAGGTCGCGCTCTTCCTGGGCATCACGATGCTGCCCTTCGCGATCGTCGCGCCGCTGATCGGCCCCTTCCTCGACAAGTTCAGCCACGGCCGCCGGTGGGCGGTCGGCTCGACGATGGCGATCCGCGGCTTCCTGTGCTGGGTGCTCGCCACGGCGGTGGCCACCGAGTCCTACTGGCTGTTCCCCGCCGCGCTCGGGGTGCTCGTCGCCTCCAAGGCCTACGGCGTCACCCGTGCCGCCGCCGTGCCGCGGCTGGTGCCCCCCGACCTGACCCTGGTGAAGGCCAACGCCCGCGTCTCGCTCGCGGGCGTCGTCGGCGCGGGCGTCTCCGCCCCGCTCGCGGTCCTCGCCTCGACCTTCGGCCCCGAGTGGTCGCTGCGCTATGCGTTCGTGATCTTCGTGATCGCCACCATCTGGGCGATCCGGCTGCCCGAGCAGGTCGACGCCAGCCACGGCGAGGGCGACCTGGTGCTCGGCGGCGAGGAGGTCGAGCCGACGACCACCGGCAAGCGGTCGCGCACCCGGATCCCCGCGGCCGTCGCGTTCGCGCTGCGGGCCAACTGCGGGCCGCGCTGGCTCTCGGGCTTCCTCACGATGTTCATGGCGTTCCTGCTGCGCGAGAACCCGATCGGCGACTGGCGCCCCGAGGTCCTGCTCGGCCTCGTCATCGGCGCGGCCGGCCTGGGCAACACCCTCGGGATCACGATCGGGTCGCTGCTGCGCAAGCTCAACCCCGCGGTCACGGTGGTGCTCGCACTGCTGGCCGACGCCGCTGTCGCGACGGTCGCCGCCCTCTTCTACGGGCTCGTCCCGCTGGTGCTGCTCGGCCTGACGGCCGGTCTCGCGCAGTCACTGGCCAAGCTGTCGCTCGACTCCACCATCCAGCGCGACATCCCGAGCCGGATCCAGGCGAGCGCGTTCGCCCGCTCCGACACCACGCTCCAGCTCGCCTGGGTGATCGGCGGGTTCATCGGCATCGCGATGCCGCTGATGCCGCAGCTCGGCCTGGGCATCGCGGCCGGCGTGCTCGGGCTGTGGGCCACGTTCGTGCTGGTCAGCCGACCGGCGCGGTCCGCGCAGGCGCCCGCCCGGTCCTGACGGCGTCCTGGATCTCGCGGACCTAGATCTCGAGCTCGTCGGCGAGCGCGCGCAGCACCTTCGCGGTGCCGCGACCGGCGGCGCGCTCGGGGTGGCGGCCGCGTCGGTAGGTCTCCTCGACCCCCTCGAGCATCTTGATGAGGTCCTCGACGATCGTGACCATCGCGTCGGGCTGCTTGCGCTGCGCGTTGCGCTGGTTGCGGGTGACCGACGCGGGCGCGTCGACCACGCGGACCTGCAGGGCCTGGTCGCCACGGCGGCCCTGGGCGATGCCGAACTCGACCTTGGTGCCGGCCTTCAGGGTGGTGACCCCCTCGGGCAGGGCGTCGGAGTGCACGTAGACGTCCGGGCCGCTCTCCTGGGACAGGAAGCCGAAGCCCTTCTCCGCGTCGTACCACTTCACCTTGCCACTGGGCACGGTCCACTCCACTCAGGTCGGTCAGTCACGTGTGCCGCCACCCATGTCGGTGCAGTCGGCGCGGAAAGGATAGGGCCCGGGGAGGCACGGCCACCAACGGGTTCTGCCTGCCGCCCTTTGCCCAGCGCCGTGACTGCTGGGACGATGGACCACTCGTGGGGCCGCCGCAACGGCGGGGACGACCAGCACGACCCGGACGAACGACGAGGTGGGTGACGCAGCATGGGTGGACGAGCAGTGGGCCGAGCCCTCGGCTGCGGCGTGCTCGCACTCGCCGCGACCCTGCCGGCGACGGGTCTGGCGGTCGCCGACGAGGCGGCCACCGCGCCCGCGACGCTCACGCTGGTCACCCTGCAGGGTGCCGGCACCGCCGCCGGCCGTGCCGACGCCTCCGACCTGCTCGCCCGCCAGGACGCCGTGCTCGCCTCGATCGGCGTCGGCGAGCCGACCTACCGCTGGACCACCGCCCTCAACGGCTTCGCCGCGCCCCTCACCGACGCCCAGCTCCACGAGCTCGACGACCAGCCCGGGGTCGTCGCGATCGAGGCCGACCAGGTCCGTCCGCTCGCCGGGCGGACGTCGTTCGCCGCCGTCCGCGGTGCTGCGGGGTCCCCACGGCTGAAGGGTGGCGCCGGGGTCGTGATCGGCGTGGTCGACTCCGGGATCGCGCCCGGCTCCCCCGCCTTCGCCGCAGTGCCCGGCCTCGGTGCCTCCCCGCGCGACTTCGCGGGCGAGTGCGTCGAGGGCGAGGGCTGGTCGGTCGAGGAGTGCACGCGCAAGGTCGTCGGCGCCCGCTGGTTCGTCAACGGCTTCGGCGCCGACCGGATCCGCTCCTCGGAGACCCTCTCGGCGCTCGACGACCTCGGCCACGGCACCCAGGTCGCCTCGGTCGCGGCCGGCAACGCCGGCGTCACCGTGCGGGTCGACGACCGGGACGCCGGTCAGTTCGGCGGCGTCGCACCCCAGGCCCGGGTCGCCGCCTACAAGGCCTGCTGGGGCGCACCCGACCCGTCGGGCGACGGCTGCTCCACGGCTGACGTGGTCAGCGCCGTGGACGCGGCGGTCGCCGACCGGGTCGACGTGCTGAGCCTGGCGCTGGCCGGTGGCGAGGGCATCGACACGCTCCAGCGTGCGCTGCTCGGCGCCGCGGAGGCCGACATCGTCGTCGTCGGTGCCGCTGGCAACGCGGCCGGCTCGGCGTACGCCGCCCACGCGGGGCCGTGGGTGACCACGGTCGGCGCGGCCGTCGGCCGGATGTCACGTGGCCGCATCACCCTGCCCGGCGGCCGGACGTGGACCGGCGGCGGACGACCCGTCGCCGTCGCGGGCCGCCTCGTGCTCGCCGGGGACGCGGCCGCACCTGGTGCCACCCGGACCGCCGCCGCCCAGTGCCGTCCCGGCGCCCTCGACACCCGGCAGGTCGCCGACCGCATCGTCGTGTGCCGCCGCGGCGGCATCGGCCGCATCGACAAGTCCGACGCCGTCGCCCTGGCCGGTGGTCGCGCGATGGTCCTGGTCAACCGGCGACCGGGGGCGGTGAGCGCCGACCTCCACGCCGTGCCGACCGTGCACCTCGCCGCGACCGCGGGACGCGAGCTCACCCGCTGGGCCGCGCGACACCCCGACACCCGCGTCCGGATGACCCGGGTCGGCGGCGACCCCGGCACGCGCCGTACGGCTCCGTGGAGCGCGGCCGGCGACCCCCGCGGTGCCGCCCTCAAGCCCGACGCCGTGGCCGACGGGGACGCCGTCCTCGGCGCCCTGCCCGACTCCACCGGTCGCGGGTGGGGCGTGTTCAACGGCAGCTCGGCGGCCACGGCCCACGCGAGCGGCCTCGCCGCGCTCGTCCGCTCCGCGCACCCCGACTACTCCGCAGCCGTCGTCCGCTCCCTGGTCGTCACGGCGGCCCGCCGGGTCCCCGGCTCGTCGGCCCTCCAGCAGGGCTCCGGCGCGCTCCCCGGCCGTGCGCCGACGGCCCACCTGGCGCTCGACGTGGCGCCGGGTGCGTGGCGTCGTGCACTGCGCACCCACAGCCTCGCCGACCTCAACACCAGCTCGCTGCTGCTGTCGGCACGGCAGCGGACTGCGGTGCGCACGCTGACCAACATCGGCACCCGACCCGAGTACTTCTCCGTCACCGCCAGGGGCTTCACCTCCCACCAGGTGCGCGTGCAGCCCCTCGCCGTACGCCTCGCGCCGGGCGAGTCCGCGCGCTTCACCATCACCGTCTCGGGCCCCAGCACCCCCGGCCGCCTCGACGACGGCGAGCTCGTCTGGCTCGGCGCCCGCGGCGGCGTCACCCGGGTCCCGGTCGCGCTGACCCGCTGAGCCCACCTCACGAGGACCCTCCGGGCGTGATGGCGAGCTCCTACGCCTCGCGGGTGATGGTCATCTCGCGGTCACCGTAGACGACCTTGTCGCCGTCGACGAGCGCGGCCGGCTTGCCGGGGGCGAGCTGCCGCGACACGCCCTGGCGCACGAGCATCGTGCCGTTGGTCGAGCCGCGGTCCATCACGACGATCGTGCCGTCGCTCGCCGGGCCGAACTGGGCATGGGTCTTGGACACCGACATGTCCGCCGACTGCAGCGGGATGAGGTGGGCGACCTGCTCGCCCGCCCGGGCCTCCGGGCGCCGACCGACGAGCGCCAGGCCGGCGATCACGAAGCTCTCGCCGTTGTCGAAGTGCACCCGCCACCGGGCAGCCACCGGCTGCGGGCGCTGGGGCGGCGGCGACCACTGCGGCGCGGACTGGTGGGGCGGCGCCTGCGGAGGCAGCTGTTGCGGTGGCACCTGCTGCGGGTAGGGCGGGCCCGGCGGCGGAGCCTGCAGCGGAGGCGCCTGCTGCTGGGGCGCCTGCTGCTGCGGCGCGGTCCCGGGTGCGGGGCCCGCACCGGGAGGGGCGATGACGTCGGCGGGCAGCGGCTGGCGGCGCATCGACTGCTCGGAGCGCTCGGGCGTGCGCGGCACCTCGATCGCGGGGGCCGGGATCAGCCGCATGGCGGTGAGGTTGACGATGTGGCGCGGACCCTCGTCGACCGCGTCCTCCACCTCGACCACGGGCCGTACGTCGACCACGACGGTGTGGGTCAGGTGGTCGTGCCACCCGCGGCGCTGGCGGCCGCGGTCCTCGACGGCCGTCCAGGCCAGGGCCGCCATGCCGATGCCGAAGGTCGGCAGCCCGCAGAAACCGAGCACGAACGAGCGCAGGAGGGCCGGGCCGACGCCGATCGGGGTGCCGGTGCCGTGGTGGACCACCCGGAGTCCGGTCATCGCCTTGCCGGGCGAGGAGCCGCCGATCCCGAGCACGACCGCGAGGACGAGCCAGAGCAGCACCGTCGCACCGGCGACCGCGCCGACGACGGTCCAGAGCTCGTCGGAGATCGCGTAGGCCGTCACCAGCCCGACGGCGGCGAGCAGGCTCCACGCCAGCAGCCGGTCGATCGCGAACGCGGTGAAGCGCCGCTCGAGCTGGGCGACGGGGTAGGTCAACGCCTGTGGCTGGGCCGGCGCGAGCTGCTGGGGGTGCGGGGGGTGCTGGGTCACGGGGTGTCGCTAGGGGTTGGTGACCTGGATGGTGACGCCGTCGCCGAGGTCGAGGACGGCACCGGGGACCAGGCTGACCGCGATGCCGGGCTTGAGCTCCTCCGGGTCGAGGCCGGGCTGGGCGAGGACCGTGCCGTTGGTGGAGCCGAGGTCGGTCGCGATCGCCGAGCCGTGGTCGGCGCCGGCGCCGGGGCGGATCTCGAGGTGCGTCGAGGAGATCTCCTGCTGCGGGCTGGGGACCGACACGACGTGCGGCTGGTCGTGCGAGGCAAAGCGCCGCGCCTCAGGCGCGCGGCCGACGAGCACGGTGCGGTCGACCAGGACGACGTCGCCGGTCGAGAAGACGAGCGACGCGACGGGCTGGGACACCACGTCCGGGGCGATCTCCTGGCCGGGGATCGGCGGACGGGCGAAGTCGGGGATCGGCGCACCGGCCTGGGTGTGGCCGTCGTGCTCGGACCACGCCTCGTCGACGACCGGGGTCTCGCCGGTCGGGGTCGGGTCGTCGCCCGGCTCGCCGAAGCTCATCGGCGTCGACGCGACGGGCTCGGCCTCCACGGCCGGCTCGGCGTCGGGCACCGGGCTCGACAGCGCGTCGTCCAGGGCGGGCGCCGGCGCGACGGGGTCGGCGTACGGCTCCGGGGTCGACGCGTCGACGGGCTCGTCGACCGGTTCCTCGACCGCTGCCTCCACGGGCTGCTCCACGGGCTGCTCGACGGGCTGCTCGGCCGGCTGCTCGACGGGAGCGAACGAGGCGGAGGGGTCGGGCGCCCCGACCGGGGCGCCGACCTCGACGACTGACACCCGGGCGACGCCGGCCGTCAGGGGGAGGTCGGCGACCCCGTCACCGGTCAGGGTGAGGCGCACGCTGGTGACACCGGTGACGAGGCGCTCGGCCCACGCGGTGCCCGGCGCAGCCGTGACCAGCTCGTCGCCGTCGGTCGAGGAGACGGTCGCGCTGGGCGCGCCGCGGACGATCAGCCGCGTGGCGTCGTCGCCGTGGGCGACGAGCGCGAAGTGGTCGAGCGAGGCGAGTCCGCCCGCGAGCAGGGCGTCGAGCACGGCGTCGGCACCGGCACCCGCGTCGGCGAGGTCCCAGATCGCGGCGACCCGGCCGCGCTGGCTGCCGGGCAGCAGGACGGTGACCTCGTCACCCACGACGGCGTACCAGTCGCCCGTGGCGAACCTGGCCTCAGTGCTCACAGTCGTCCCCCCAGCTTGGATTCGAGGCTCTCCAGCTGGCGCTGGGAGTCATACGTGGCGTCCTTCACCAATCCCACCACATCGACGACGATCGCCGTGGCGTTGTCGCGACCTCCGGCGGCGATCGCGGCGCGGACGAGCTTGTCAGCCGCGTCGCGCGGGTCGGCGACGGTCTCGAGGATGTCCTCGATCTCCTTGTCCTCGATCATCCCGGAGATGCCGTCGCTGCAGAGCAGCAGGCGCTCGACGGAGCCGAGGGGCAGGAGGAAGAAGTCGGGGTGGATGCCGCCCGGGCTGCCCAGCGCGCGCGTGATGACGTGGCGCTCGGGGTGCACGGCCGCCTCCTCGGCGGTGATGTGGCCGGCGTCGACGAGCTCCTGCACGACTGAGTGGTCGACGCTCACCTGCTCGAGGCGGCCCTCGGTGATGCGGTAGATCCGCGAGTCGCCGAGGTTGGCCAGCAGCCACTTGGCCACGCCCTGGTCGTCGACGAGCACCGCCACGACCGCGGTCGTGCCGGCGTGCCAGCCGGGCTGGACCGCCCGATGGGCGTTGCCGAGCTCGACGATGCGGGTCTGCGCGCGCGAGAAGGCGTCGGCCACCTGCTCGGCGCCGCGGGTCGGGTCGTAGGAGCCGGCCAGCCGCTCGAACTCCTCGACGACCATCTGGCTCGCGACGTCACCGCCGGAGTGGCCGCCCATGCCGTCGGCGACGACGAAGACCGGCGGCGCGACCAGGAAGGAGTCCTCGTTGACCTTGCGCACCAGACCGACGTCGGTCGCCGCCCCGTGGTGCAGATCAACGTTCCTCATGCCGCGCCCTCTTCGCCCCGTGTCGAGATCGTGGGCGATGGTGGCTGCCCGGCGAGTAGCGTAAGAGGGATGTCCAGTTCAGCGCGGACGACACCCGCACGCACCCTCGCCGACCAGCTGCGCAGCTGGCCCGACGAGCGACTCGTGGCGCTGCTGGGGGCCCGACCGGATCTCGCCACACCCGCCCCTCAGGATTCGTCGCAGCTGGCCTCGCGGGCCGCCACTCGCTCGTCGATTCACCGGGCCCTCGACGGCCTGGACCGTCTCGAGCTCACCGTCCTTGATGCCCTGCTGGTTGCAGGTCAAACCACTTCCGCGCACCTGATCTCCCTCGTCTTCGCCGACGAGGGGCGTACGGCGTCCGCGCTCCAGCGGCTGCTCGACCTCGCCCTGGCCTGGGAGGGTCCGGGCGGCGTCCGCGCGCTGACCGGCGTCGCGGACGCGATGCGCGGCATGCCCGGCATCACGAGCGGCCTGCGGCCGTCGAGCCCCGACCCGGCACCCGCCCCCGACATCGCCGCGCGGATCGCCGAGCTGAGCCCGGCCGCGACCGCGCTGCTGCGGCACGTCGACGAGCACGGCGGCGAGGGCACGACCGGTGCAGCCAGGCGCACGGTGGCCCCCGCCGACGCCCGCACGCCCGCCGAGGAGCTGCTGAGCCGACGCCTGCTCGTGCCGCGGGAGGGCGACAGCGTGGTGCTGCCGGGCGAGGTCGGGCTGGCGCTCCGTGGCGGGCGCACGACCACGGGGCCGGTCGACGACGTGCCGTCCCTGGCGACGTCGTCGCGCGAGCCCGCGCTGGTCGCCCGCACGGCTGCCGGAGCCGCCTTCGACGTCGTACGACGCGTGGAGCTGCTGCTCGACCACTGGGGCGTCGCACCTCCGGCGGTCCTGCGCAGCGGCGGCCTGGCCGTCCGCGACCTGAAGGCCACGGCGACCGAGCTGCACGTCGACGAGGCCGAGGCCGCGCTCATCGTGGAGCTGGCGCTATCCGCCGGTCTGGTCGCCGAGGCGGCGGTCGCCGACGGGACGCCGTCGTGGCTGCCGACCGAGGAGTTCGACGTGTGGTCCGGGCGAGGTGTCTCCGAGCGCTGGGCACGGCTGGTCGGCGGCTGGCTGGCCAGCAGCCGGATGCCGTCGCTCGTCGGCTCGCGCGACTCCGCAGGGAAGGCGTGGAACGCGCTCGCCCCGGAGCTCTCCAGCGGCCTGGCGGAGGAGGCCCGCCGCCTCGCGCTGGGCGAGCTGGCCGGCCTGCCCGACGGCGAGGTGCTCGCCGCCGGCACCGGGATCGCCTCGCTCGTCCGGCGGGTCGACTGGCTGCGCCCGCGCAGGCCACGGGTCTTCGCCGACCTCGTCGCCGCCGCCGTCGCGGAGGCCGCGGTGCTCGGCGTGAGCGGCGCGGGCGGGTTGCCACCGAGCGGCCGGCTGGTCGCCGACGGCGACCTCCCGGGCGCCGCCGCGGCCATCGACCCGCAGCTGCCCCAGGCCGTCGACCACGTCCTCCTGCAGGCCGACCTCACGGCGGTCGCGCCCGGTCCGCTGGAGACCGAGGTCGCCCGGCGCCTGCACCTGCTCGCCGACGTGGAGTCGCGCGGCGGAGCCACCGTCTACCGCTTCACGCCGGGCTCGCTGCGCCGCGGCTTCGACGCCGGCTGGTCGGCCGTCGAGGTGCGCGACTTCCTCACGACCGTGTCGCAGACCCCGGTCCCGCAGCCGCTGGAGTTCCTCGTCGACGACGTCGCGCGCACCTTCGGCACGGTCCGCGTCGGTCACGCCGAGGCGTTCCTGCGCGCCGACGACGAGGCCGCCCTCGCCTCCCTCGTGCACGACCCCCGCGCCCGCACGCTCGGCCTGCGCCTGCTGGCCCCGACGGTCGCCATCGCCACCTCCCCGCTCGACGTGCTGCTCCCCCGCCTGCGCGAGCTCGGTGCCGCGCCCGTCGTCGAGGCCGCCGACGGCACGGTCCGGGTGTCGCGCCCCGACCTGCACCGCGCCCGCACCCGACGCGGCCGCCGACCGGCCGGTGCCGTCGAGGCGCGTGCCGCGGCCCAGGTCCGGGCCGTGGCGACCGCGATCCGCGCCGGCGACCGGGCGGAGTCGTCCCGGCCGTCGACGGCCGAGGCCACGAACCCGTCGGCCGCGCTCGCCGCCATCCGCGAGGCCATCGAGGCCGGCTCCACCCTCGTCATCGGCTACGTCGACAACCACGGAGCCACCGGCGAGCGCGTCGTCGACCCGCGCCGGCTCGACGGCGGCCGGCTGTCGGCGTACGACCACCGCGCCGACGACGTGCGCGAGTTCGCGGTGCACCGCATCACGGGCGTGCGGACCGTGTGAATGGTGTAAGGACCATTCCCCGCTACGATTGAAATGTGGACTTCATCCGCTACGCCGAGCGCTCCGCCGCGCTCGTCAACGCCGAGCTGGTCGACGAGGGCGCGCTGCACGACCACCTCGCCGACCGCACGTGGCTGCACCGGTCCGTGGTCGCGGCCGACGTCCCGGCGCTCCGGGCCTTCCAGGACGAGCTGCGGCCGGTGTTCGAGGCGTCCGACGTCGACGACGTGCCCCTCGTGGTGAGCTCGCTCAACGACCTGCTCGCCAGTCACCCGGTCACGCCGATGATCTCCGACCACGACCCGTCGAACCTCCACATGCACGTGACCAACCGGGCCTCCTCGGTCGCCGAGCTGCTGGTCGCCGAGTCCCTGATGGGCCTGGCGAACCTGGTCTGCGACCTCGGCGCCACCCGGCTCGGCATCTGCTCGGAGGCGCGTTGCGACAACGTCTTCGTCGACACCTCGCCCAACCAGTCGCGCCGCTACTGCTCCGACCGGTGCTCGTCGCGGGCCAACGTGGCCGCCTACCGTGCGCGGCAGAGGGCCGCAGCCAGCTGATCCGTAGGATCGATGGGTGAACGACGGCCCCCTGATCGTCCAGTCGGACAAGACGCTCCTGCTCGAGGTCGACCACCCGTCGGCCGCCGAGGCCCGCAAGGCGATCGCCCCGTTCGCCGAGCTCGAGCGGTCCCCCGAGCACATCCACACCTACCGCCTGACCCCGCTCGGTCTCTGGAACGCCCGCGCCGCCGGGCACGACGCCGAGCAGGTCGTCGACGCGCTGCTGACCTGGAGCAGGTACGCCGTCCCGCACGCGCTGCTCGTCGACGTGGCCGAGACGATGGGGCGCTACGGCCGGCTCCGCCTCGAGAAGCACCCGGTCCACGGGCTGGTGCTGTCGTCGACGGACCAGCCGGTGCTCGAGGAGGTGCTGCGCGCGAAGAAGATCGCCGGCATGCTCGGCGAGCGGCTCGACGACGCCTCGGTCGCCGTCCACCCCAGCGAGCGCGGCAACCTCAAGCAGGCGCTGCTCAAGCTCGGCTGGCCGGCCGAGGACTTCGCCGGCTACGTCGACGGCGAGGCGCACGCGATCGACCTCGCCGAGGACGGCTGGTCCCTGCGGCCCTACCAGCGCGAGGCGGCCGAGTCGTTCTGGGACGGCGGGTCGGGAGTCGTCGTGCTGCCGTGCGGAGCCGGCAAGACGATCGTGGGCGCGGCCTCGATGGCGCACGCGCAGGCGACCACGCTGATCCTGGTCACCAACACGGTGAGCGCGCGGCAGTGGAAGGACGAGCTGGTCAAGCGCACGTCGCTGACGCCCGACGAGATCGGTGAGTACTCCGGTGCCGTCAAGGAGGTCCGCCCGGTCACGATCGCGACCTACCAGGTGCTGACGATGAAGCGGAAGGGCGTCTACCCGCACCTCGAGCTGCTCGACGCCCGCGACTGGGGCCTCATCGTGTACGACGAGGTGCACCTGCTGCCGGCACCGATCTTCCGGATGACCGCCGACCTCCAGGCCCGACGCCGCCTCGGCCTGACCGCGACGCTCGTGCGCGAGGACGGTCGTGAGGGCGAGGTGTTCTCGCTGATCGGGCCGAAGCGCTACGACGCGCCGTGGAAGGACATCGAGGCGCAGGGCTACATCGCGCCCGCCGACTGCGTCGAGGTGCGGGTGACCCTGCCGGACGGCGAACGGCTCGCCTACGCCACGGCCGACCCCGACACGAGGTACCGGCTCGCGTCGTGCACCCACGCCAAGATCGGCGTCGTACGCGACCTCGTCAGGCAGCACGCCGGTCAGCCGACCCTCGTGATCGGGCAGTACATCGACCAGCTCGACGAGATCGGCGAGATGCTCGACGCGCCGGTCATCAAGGGCGAGACGACGGTGAAGGAGCGCCAGCGGCTCTTCGAGGCGTTCCGGTCCGGTGAGATCGGGCTGCTGGTGGTCAGCAAGGTCGCCAACTTCTCCATCGACCTGCCCTCGGCCGAGGTGGCGATCCAGGTCAGCGGCTCCTTCGGCTCGCGCCAGGAGGAGGCCCAGCGCCTCGGCCGGCTGCTGCGACCCAAGACGGAGGGCCGCAGCGCGCACTTCTACACGGTCGTCTCCCGCGACACCGTCGACGCCGACTTCGCGCAGAACCGGCAGCGGTTCCTCGCCGAGCAGGGCTACGCCTACCGGATCGTCGACGCCGGGGACCTGCCGGCCGGCTCCGCCTGACCGGGTACGACGTCGCGCGAGGGCGCGCGTGGGTCGCACGGATAGCCTCGGCAGCATGAACGTCCGTGACCGCATCGGCGCCGAGCTGTTCCGCAAGGTCGCGGGGCCGGACGGTCCCCGCCAGCGCGAGCGCGTGCACGGCACGCCGGGCCCGCGCTGGTTCGATCCCGGCTCCGCGATCCACCGCGTCCACGGCGACGCCTCGATGTTCGTCGGCGGCATCCGCGCGATCATGCTGCAGTCGCTGCACCCCGCCGCCATGCAGGGGGTCGCCGACCACTCCGGCTACCGGGGCGACATGTGGGGCCGGCTCGCCCAGGTGTCGACCTACATCGCGATGACGACCTTCGGCGCCGAGAAGGACGCGCTGCAGCTGATCCGGGCCGTCCAGCGCGCGCACGAGTCCGTCGTCGGCACGCTGCCCGACGGGACGCCCTACGCCGCCTCCGACCCGCACCTGCTCGGCTGGGTGCACGCCGCCGAGATCGACAGCTTCCTGCGCGCGCACGACCGGTTCGGCCACCGCCCGCTGGTCGGTGCCGAGCGCGACGAGTACGTCGCCCAGGCAGCGGTCGCCGCGGCCCACCTCGGCGTGCTCGACCCGCCGCGGACCGAGGACGAGCTGGCCGCCACCCTGGCGTCGTACGCCCCCGAGCTGCGCGGCACCGACGCCGCGCGCGACGCGATCCGCTTCCTGGTCTGGCACCCCGACCTCCCGCTGGCAGCGCGTCCGGCCTACCTCTCCCTGGTGGGTGCCGCGGTCTCGCTCACGTCCGAGTCGGCTCGTCGCGAGCTGGGGCTGCCGCATCCCCCCGTGCTCGACCGGGCGATCGACGTCACCGTCGGACGCGCGCTCGGCAAGGTGTCGACCGGTGCGATCCGGTGGGCGATGACCTCCGGGCGCGAGCACGCGCAGACGATCGAGGACTCGCGGGCGTGAGCCTCGGCCCGCGACTGGCCACGCGCTGGCCGATGGAGGACCACCTCGACCTGCGCGACGAGCTCCTCGCCGCCTGGGACCGGTCCGGCTACCACGACCTGCTGCACCTCACCGAGGTCCTCGATCGCCTCGACCTGCTGCGGTCTGCCGGCGCCGGGTTCGACCCGACCTCCGTAGGGCTGGCGGCGTGGTTCCACGACGCCGTCTACGACGGCACGGCCGACGACGAGGAGCGGTCGGCGCAGTGGGCCGAGCGCGCCCTCCCGGTGCCGTACGCCGACGAGGTGGCGCGGCTGGTCCGGATGACCGTGCACCACCGACCGGGCGACGACGACCCGGCGGGCGGCGCGCTGAGCGACGCGGACCTCGCGATCCTGGCGGCTCCGCGCGAGCGCTACCACGCCTACGTGGCAGGCGTGCGCGCCGACTTCGCCCACGTCGCGGACGACGACTTCCGGGTCGGCCGGGCGCTGGTGCTCGCCGACCTCGCGGCCAAGCCGTGGCTCTTCCACACTGCCCAGGGGCGCGGCCTCTGGGAGGCAGGGGCGCGCGCCAACCTCACGCGCGAGCTCGACGAGCTCCGCGCGTGAGGCTCAGCGGTCGGCGAGCGACAGGTAGACCGTGAAGCGGTCGTGCCGGTAGCAGGTGCGCGAGACCTCGACGATGCGGCCGTCGGAGACGGCGCGACGCGAGTGGCGCAGCACGGGGTCTCCCTCGGCGACCTCGAGGACGGTGGCCTCCTCCGCGCTGGCGCGGTCGGCGCTGATCGAGTCCTCGACCTCGGTGGGACGCAGGCCGCGAGCGGCGAGCGCCTCGTAGAGGCTCGTCGGGGTGCCGTGCTGCAGGAAGCCCGGCAGCAGCACCTCGTTGAGGTAGGCGTCCTCGACGCACACGATCGCCTGGTCGGCACGGCGCAGCCGGCGCCAGTGCAGGACCGGGTCACCGGGCGAGATGTCGAGGGCGCGGGCGACGCCCGGACCGGCCTGCTCGACGCGGGCCAGCAGGGTCTGGGACTCCGGCAGCATGCCCCGGCGACGGATCTCCTCGGTGAAGGAGGTCAGGCGACCGGCGGTCTTGGGCGGCTGCGCGACGAACGTGCCACGTCCAGGGATGCGCTCCAGCAGACCCTCGGCGACGAGCGCGTCGAGCGCCTGTCGTACGGTCATCCGGGCCACTCCGAAGCGAGCGACCAGCTCGCGCTCCGACGGTGCCGCGGATCCCGGGGGCTGCGCCTCGATGAGGCTGCGGACGTGCTCACGAACCTGGACGTGCTTCAACGCCCGCTGGCGCGGTACGACGAGGTCCACAGGTTCCATAGCCAGTCAGATTAGGACTGGGCTGGACCAGGTGTCACCACATTGAGGAATCCTTCGATAAACACTCGACGGAACCTCGAGGATCGAACGCGTGTTCGATCGTGCGCTAGGATGCCCGTGTGGACTTCCAGACGTCCCTCTTCGCCGATGCCACCACGGATTCCGTGGCGCTCACCCCTGAGCGCCGGACCCTGACGCGTGGAGCGTGGGTCGACGTCCAGCGCAACTGGCTGGCCGACCCCGACGCCGCGTTTTCCGCACTCGTCTCCCGGGTCCCGTGGCGGGCGGAGAGCCGCGAGATGTACGACCGGGTCGTCGACGTGCCACGGCTCGTGCACACCTACCTCGGCGGCGACGCACTCCCCCATCCGTCGCTCGAGCGCGCGCGCGACGCGCTCTCCGCCCACTACCGCGACGAGCTCGGCGAGCCGTTCGTGAGCGCCGGCTGCTGCTACTACCGCGACGGCCGCGACTCCGTCGCGTGGCACGGCGACACCCTCGGCCGCGGTCGCACCGGCGACACGATGGTGGCGATCGTCAGCGTCGGCGACCCGCGCCGCCTCATGCTCCGGCCGCGCGGCGGCGGAGCGTCCGTCTCGGTGACGATGGGCCACGGCGACCTGGTCGTGATGGGCGGGTCCTGCCAGCGCACCTGGGAGCACGCCGTGCCCAAGGTCGCGCACGCCGGCCCGCGGATCTCGGTGCAGTTCCGCCCGCTCAACGTCTTCTGAGGATCCGCCGCACCACCGCGAGACCCGCGACGGCCGCGAGTGCGTGCTTCCAGTACGACCTCACCAGCACCGGCAGCACCGCGCTGCCGAGGTCGAGCGCCTCGGCCTCCCGCGGAGGTGGCGGTGGTGGCGACGTCCGCGGACCGGGAGGGGGCGACGGGGGCGGGGCTGCCAGCTGCTCGGGGGGTAGGGCAGCATCCGCCCCCGCCGCGGTCCCCGGGTCCGGATCGGTGGGTGGCTCGGGAGCCGCCGGCTCGGGTGCCGCGAGCCGCTGCTCGAGGCAGGCCACGAACTGGCCGAGGAGCTTGTCGGAGACGTCCTGCATCACGCCCCGCCCGAACTGGGCGGGCTTGCCGGTGACGGCGAGGTCTGTCTCCACGGAGATGTCGGTGGCACCGCCGGCATCGGTCATCTCGACGGTGACCTTCGCCCCCGCCGTACCGTTGCCGCGCTTGTCCTTGCCCTTCGCGTCGACGACGAAGCGGTGCGCGGCGTCGTCCTTCTCCACGAAGGTGCCGGTGCCGTTGTAGAGCAGCGCGATCGGACCGAGCTTGACCTTCACCGACCCGGCGAAGGAGGACTCGTCGGCCTCGGTCACCTGGGCTCCGGGGAAGCACTCGGCGACCGAGGCGATGTCCTTGAAGTGCGCCCACGTCTCCTCGACGCCGATCGGGACCGTGAAGCGGTGGCTCAGCTCCATCTACGCGCCAGCCGCCTTCAGGACCGCACGCCCGGTCAGCACCCGTGCGAGGTGCTGGCGGTAGTCGGCCGCGCCGTTGAGGTCGGTCGGCGGGTTGGTCCCGTCGGCGGCGAGCTCCACGGCAGCGCGTACGCCGTCCTCGGTCGCGCTCGCCCCGGCGAGTGCGGCCTCGGTGGCCGCTGCCCGCAGCGGTGTGGAGCCCATGTTGGTGAGCCCGACCTTCGCCTCGTCGATCGAGCCGCCCGAGGACCGCACGGTCGCCGCGACCGCGACGATCGGCCACTGGTGGGCGACGCGGACGAACTTCTCGTAGTGCGCGCCCCAGCCGGTGTGCTTGGGCAGCCGGACCTCGGTGAGGATCTCGTCGTCGCCGATGGCGGTCTCGAAGAGGTCGACGAAGAAGTCCGCTGCCTCGACCGTGCGGGTCCCCCCGGGGCCGGCGATCACGAACTGCGCGCCGAGGGCGAGCGCCGGCGCGCCGAGGTCACCTGCGGGGTCGGCGTGCGCGAGCGCCCCGCCGAAGGTGCCGCGGTGCCGGATCTGCGAGTCGGCCACCTCGGCCGCCGCCTTGGCGACCAGCAGCGCGTGCTCCTTGACCAGGTCGTGGTCGCGCACGTCGTGGTGGGTGGTCATCGCCCCGACCACGATGGCGTCGCCGTCGTCGCGGATGCCCCGCAGCGAGGAGATGCCGCCGAGGTCGATGACCACCTCGGGCGCGTTGAGCCGCATCCGCAGGACGGGCAGCAGGCTCTGGCCGCCGGCCAGGATCTTCGCGTCGTCGCCGTGCTCGCCGAGCGCGGCCAGGGCCTCCTCGACCGATGCAGGTGCGAGGTAGTCGAACTTCACCGGGATCACTGGCCCGCTCCGTCCTGGTTGAGGGAACCCTCGTCGAAGTGCGGCATCGCGTCGGGCGGTGTCTCCGTCGCCCCGCCGGCCGACGAGCCCTGGATCGCGCGCCACACCCGCTCCGGGGTGCACGGCATCTGGACGTCGTTCACGCCCAGGTGTCGGACGGCGTCGACGACGGCGTTGACCACGGCCGGGGTCGAGGCGATGGTCCCCGCCTCACCGACGCCCTTGGTGCCGAGGGTGTTGGTCGTGCAGATGCTCGGCTCGTCGGTGTGGACGACGTCGAAGGAGATCGTGTCGGCCGACGTGGGCAGCAGGTAGTCGACGAACGACCCGCTCACGAGGGTGCCGGCCTCGTCGTGCACCGCCTCCTCCCAGAGCGCCTGTGCGATGCCCTGCACGAGCCCGCCGTGCACCTGCCCGGCGACGATCAGCGGGTTGATGATCGTGCCGATGTCGTCGCAGCAGGTGTACTTCCGCATCTTCACCGCACCCGTCTCGGTGTCGACCTCCATCGCGCAGAGGTGCGTGCCGTGCGGGTAGTTGAAGTTCACGGGGTCGTAGGTCGCGTCGGCGTCGAGGCTCAGCTCCATGCCCTCGGGGTAGTCGTGCCCCGCGAACGTCGCCGTCGCCAGCTCCTGGATCGCCTTGCCCTGGTCGGTGCCGCGCACGGTGAACTTGCCGTCGGCGTAGTCCAGGTCGTCGGCGTTGGCCTCCAGCAGGTGCGCCGCGAGCACCTTGGCCTTGTCGATCACCTTGTCGACCGCCTTGACCAGCGCCTCGCCTCCCACGACCAGCGACCGCGAGCCGTAGGTGTCGAGGCCCTTGGGCGCCACCTGGGTGTCCCCATGCAGCACCTCGACGTCCTCGAACGGCACCCCCAGGCGGTCGGCGACGATCTGGCTGAAGGCCGTCTCGTGGCCCTGCCCGTGGGCACTCGCACCGGTGACGACCTCGACCTTGCCGAGCGGGGTCAGGCGCACGCTCGCGCTCTCCCAGCCGCCGGCGCCGTAGTCCAGGCTGCCCAGCACCCGGCTCGGGGCCAGGCCGCACATCTCGGTGAAGGTCGAGACGCCGATGCCGAGCTGCACCCGGTCGCCGCGCTCGCGCCGCTCGGCCTGCTCGCGGCGCAGCTCGTCGTAGCCGAAGGACGCCTTGGCCTTCTCGGTGGCGGCCTCGTAGTTGCCGGTGTCGTACTCGAGCCCGGCCACCGTCGTGAAGGGGAACTCCTCGTGGGTGATCCAGTTGCGCTCGCGGATCTCCAGCGGGTCGACGCCCACCTCCGCGGCGAGCTCGTCCATGAGCCGTTCGATGGCGTACGTCGCCTCCGGCCGCCCGGCGCCGCGGTAGGCGTCGGTGAAGGTCGTGTTGGTGAGGACCGTCTGGCACTCGAAGCGGTAGGCCGGGAACTTGTAGATCGCGTTGAACATGAACGCGCCCAGCACCGGGACACCGCCGCCGACGATGGCGACGTAGGACCCGAGGTCGGCGTCGAGGTGCACCTTGAGCCCGGTCACCTTGCCGTCCTTGTCGGCCGCGAGGGTCAGCGTCTGCACCTGGTCGCGCCCGTGGTGGGCCGCCATCAGGCTCTCGCTGCGGGTCTCGGTGTACTTGACCGGCTTCGACAGGCGTCGGGCGACTGCCCAGGCGATCCACTCCTCCGGGGTCGCCTGCAGCTTGCCGCCGAACCCGCCACCGACGTCGGGGGCGATGACCCGGATCTTGCTCTCGGGCACCCCGGTGGTGGCCGCCAGGGCGAACCTCAGGATGTGCGGGATCTGGGTGGCCGACCACATGGTCAGCTGCTCGCTGGTCGGGTCGACCACGACGCTGCGGGGCTCCATGAAGGCCGGGATGAGCCGCTGCTGGCGGTACTCCCGCTCGATCACGATGCCGTTGGCGCGGGCCTCGGTGATGGCGGCCTCGGCGTCGGTGCCGGTGCCGGCCTCGCCGGAGTCGAAGACCCACAGCGCGGACTTGTTGGTGCCCAGGTCCGGGTGGGCGAGCACCTCGTCCTTGAGCGCGTTCTTGATGCCGATCACGGCCGGCAGCTCGTCGTACTCCACGTCCACGAGCTCGGCGGCGTCGCGGGCCTCCGCGACGCTCCGGGCCACGACGACGGCGACGATCTCGCCGGCGAAGGCGACCCGGTCGGCGGGCATCGGCGAGTGGGTCGGGGTCTTCTGGTCCGGGGTGATCGGCCACGCGTTGATGCAGGCGCCGAGCTCCTCGCCGAAGTCCTTGCCGCTGAGCACGGCGACCACGTTGGGCGAGGCCTTGGCCGCCTCGGTGTCGATCGAGGTGATGGTCGCGTGGGCGAACGGGCTGCGCACCATCGCCAGGTGCAGCATCCCGGGCAGGGTGATGTTGTCGGTCCAGCGGGTGCGACCGGTGATCAGGCGCTGGTCCTCCTTGCGCCGGCGGTCCTTGCCGATCTCGGCTGCGGGACGGTCCTGGGTGGCGGTCATGACCTCGCTCCCTCGGCGGCGTGGAGGACGCTCTTGACGATGTTGTGGTAGCCGGTGCAGCGGCAGAGGTTGCCCTCCATCCCGAGCCGGACCTCTTCCTCGGTCGGGTGCGGGTTCTCACCGAGGAGGTCGACGGCCTGCATGACCATCCCGGGCGTGCAGAAGCCGCACTGGAGGCCGTGGCACTCGCGGAACGCCTCCTGCACCGGGTGCAGGTCACCCTCGGCGGTGTCGGCGAGCCCCTCGATCGTCGTCACGGTGCGGCCGTTGGCCTGCACGGCCAGCACGTTGCACGACTTCACGCTGGTGCCGTCGAGGTGCACGGTGCACGCCCCGCAGTTCGAGGTGTCGCAGCCGATCACGGTGCCGGTCTTGCCGAGCTTCTCCCGGAGGTACTGCACGAGCAGCAGCCGGGGCTCGACGTCGTCGGATACCGCGGCTCCGTCGACAGTGAGGTCGATCTTGGTCATGTGGCGCCTCCGGGCGTGTGAGGTGGGTCACTCTCGCCACCGACGCTAGGCGTCGATGGTTGGTCCGCGGTTGCCCGCGGACCAACCCGCGCATCAGTACTGGAGGATCGTGCCCCTCGGCTTCTCGGACAGGACGTCGGCCGAGACGTAGAGGTGGCCGTCGGCCCACTCCACCGAGGCCGGCATCTTCGCCATGACGTAGGGCCTGGCCGTGTCGGACCCCGCCTTGATCCGCGAGACCATCCCGCCGAACAGCTGCGCGACGTAGACGTCTCCGTTGTCGGCGACCGCCACGCCGGTGGCCGCCGCGAAGCCGGTGGCCACGGTGCGCACCTTGCCGGTCCTCGCCTTGACCTTCACGACCATGCCGTTGGCGCCGGTGCTGCCGTCCTCGGGACCTCCGGGGAGGAGGCTGACGTAGAGCCACCCGCCCGTGCCGACCTCGACGTCGGTCGGGACCGGCTCGAAGTTGTAGGTGTGCCCGACGACGCAGGCCGGGAGCTTGTTCGCCGTCGCCGCCTCGGCGGTGATCACCACCGGGACCGGCGGGAGCACGGCCACCGTCGAGACCTTGCCCTTCGCGTCCACCCCCAGGATCGAGTTGCCCGCGGCGTCGGCGACGTAGGTCGTGCCGTGGCCGACCGCGGAGCCGTAGGGGTGCGACTCGACGATGCCGGTGTAGGCAGCCGGCACCTCCTTCGGGACCTGCGCCAGGCAGGTCGCGTCGAGGTCGGTGAAGCCGTAGGCCTGCTTCGCGTCCGGGTTCTTCCTCGCCTCGTAGGCGCCCAGGTCGGCCTGCATCCTCGGCGCGCCGCCGGGGCGCATCCACCACAGGACGGCCTTCTTGCCCTTCGTCGTGGCGAAGTGGACGACGCCACCGGACTCGGACAGCGCGCCGACCTCGGTGCCCTTCTTGGGCGCTGCGAAGACGACCTTCGGCCTACCGCCGGGCGGGACGGCCGTGAGCAGGCCGGCGAAGTTCTGGCTGACGTAGGCGGTGCCGTCGCCGGCGACCACCATGCTGAGCGGCGAGACCAGCTTCTTCGCCACCGTCGTGGGCTCGGGTGCGGGGGCGGCCCCCGCCGTCGGGGCGCCGAGCAGGCTCCCCGCCAGCAGGACGGCCGCTCCCGCAGCCATCCCACCTCGTGTCGTGACCATGCGTCTCTCCCTCGTCGGGGCCACGCCCTCCCGGCACGGCACCTCGTTGCAGGATCGACCCGGTTCCTTCGCCCCGGCCACCCACTAGGTGGGAAATGACCGGAATCTGCGGGATCGGTCAACGCGCGCTGGCGAGCTTGCCCTTCAGCAGCGGCGCCACGGGGTGGTGCACCGGGATCGCGGCCAGGCACGCCTCGACGACCGCGGTGTCGTAGGGCGCCAGCTCGCTGTAGCGCAGCACCGCGTCGGGGTCGGGGCGGGCCAGCAACGCCTCGCGCACGCTCACGGCGAGGAAGTCGGCCATCTGGACCAGCGCGGGCGAGTCGGTGCCGGGCAGCAGGTCACCGCCGTAGGCGCGCACTGCTCGACGTACGTCACCGCGGCGCAGCAGGCGCTGCACCTCCTCGACGTCGGTGGTGACCGGCATCGTCAGCCGGTAGGGACGCGACGAGAGCTGGCCCGACAGGGCCGTGCGGAGGTGCGACACCTCGGCCTTGAGCGTCGAGGTGGTGACCGCGGCGTCGCCGTAGAGGAGGGCGTGCAGGTGCTCGACCGACAAGCCCTCCGGGTGGAGCGCGAGCAGCGCGAGGATCTCGGTCTGGCGCCGGTTGAGCAGCAGCCGCTGCCCGTCGAACCACACCTCCGCGGTGCCGAGGAGGGTCAGGAACAGCCCGGGCTCGTCGGGACCGACGTCCCCGGTGAGCGGCGTACGCCGGTCGGTGGGCAGCGCGCCCTCGATGAGCCGCGCCATCACCCGAGCCGTCGCCAGGCCGATCGGGTGCGTCCGGTCCCAGGTCGTCGACAGGTCGATGACCCCGAGCGACCGGCCGGTGACCGGGTCGAAGACCGGTGCGGCCCAGCAGACCCAGTTGTGCACGACCTCGGCGTAGTGCTCGGCGCTGAAGACCATCGACGGTGCGGCGGTGCGCCCGGCGATGGCGAGGGCGTTGGTGCCGACACTGAGCTCGTCCCACCGTCCGCCCGGCACGAAGTTGACCGTCTCGGCCTTGCGCCGCATCACCCGGCCGCCGTAGGTCCACAGGATCCGGGTCTGCTCGTCGGTGACGGCGATGACCAGGTCGCCGTCCTCGGCGGTGCGACGCAGCTCGTCCTGGACCCGCTCGACGGCGGTCTGCAGCGGCGAGGCGTTCCAGAAGTCGGCCGTGTCGCCCTCGTCGGCGAGGGGCGCGTGGGTCACGTCGGGCGAGACGACGCCTGAGAGCTGCCAGCTGCTGAGGATCTCGGGCCGGACGGCGTCGGCCTCGTCGCCTCCGTCGGAGACGAACTGCGCCCACGCGCGCATGGCGCGCACGCGTCGGTCCTGCAGGTCATCCATGGCGGCTCCCCCGTGGTCGCGGCCAACCTAACCCGGCTGTGACGCTGGTAACAGTGCCGCACGCAACCGGTTCGGTCCTCAGTCGTCGTGGTGGATCCGGCCCCGCGTGGTCACGAGGCGCTCCCCCGAGCCTCCCCAGCGGTGGGCGACGATCTCCGCCGCGATCGACACGGCCGTCTCCTCCGGGGTGCGGGCACCGAGGTCGAGCCCGATCGGCGACGAGAGCAGGCCGAGCTCGTCGTCGGTGAGCCCGGCCTCGACCAGTCGCGCCATCCGCTCGTCGTGCGTGCGACGCGAGCCCATGGCGCCCATGTAGCCGGGGCGTACGTCGTCGTCGAGCCGGAGCGCGACCTCCAGGAGGGGCACGTCGAACTTCGGGTCGTGGGTGAGCACCGCGAGCACCGTGCGCCGGTCCACCCGTCCGGCCTCGACCTCGGCGGCCAGGTAGCGGTGCGGCCAGTCGACGACGACCTCGTCGGCACCGGGGAAGCGCGAGGTCGTGGCGAAGACGGGCCGGGCGTCGCACACGGTGACGTGGTAGCCGAGGAAGGAGCCGACGCGGGCCACGGCCGCCGCGAAGTCGATCGCGCCGAAGACCATCATCCTCGGCTTGGGCGCGAAGCCCCACACGAAGACCCGCATGCCCTCGCCACGTCGCTCCCCGTCGGGCCCGTAGGTCAGCGTCGCGTTGGTGCCGGCTGCGAGCAGGCCGAGGGCGTCGTCGCGCACCGCGGCGTCGGCGCGGGGCGACCCGATCCCACCGACCGGGTCACCGTCGGGCCGGACGACCATCCGGCGCCCGACCCACGACGGGTCAGGGTGCTCGATCACGGTGGCGAGCGCGACCGGACGGCCTGCCTCGATGTCGGCGGCGACGTCCCCCAGCTCGGGGAAGGTCTCCCGCGAGACGCGCTCGACGAAGACGTCGAGGATCCCGCCGCAGGTGAGGCCGACCGCGAAGGCGTCGTCGTCGGAGACGCCGTAGCGCTCGAGCACCGGCTCACCCGAGGCGACCACCTCCTGCGCGAGGTCGTAGACCGCGCCCTCCACGCACCCGCCGGACACCGAGCCGACGGCAGAGGCGTCGGGACCCACGAGCATCGAGGCGCCGGGCGGCCGCGGCGCCGACCGGAAGGTCGCCACGACCGTGCCGACGCCGATCGTCTCTCCGGCCTCCCACCACGCCAGCAGCTCGGGCAGCACCTCACGCACCGGCGATCACCTCGGTGAGGTCCGCGAAGGTCGCCAGCGAGTGCCCGGCCAGGAAGTCGTCGCAGTGCGGCAGCGCCGCCACCACCCCGCCCTGGAGCGGCTCGTAGCCTGCCTTCCCGCGGTGCGGGTTGACCCAGATGACGCGGTGGGCGACCCGCTGGAGCCGGGCCATCTGCTCGCCGAGCAGCTCGGCGTCGCCGCGCTCCCACCCGTCGCTGAAGACCACGACCACGGCACCGCGCGCGAGGCCGCGCTGGCCCCAGCGGTCGAGGAACACCCGCAGGGTCTCGCCCAGCCGGGTGCCGCCCGACCAGTCGGGCACCACCTCACCGGCCGCGACGATGGCACGGTCGGCGTCGGGCGAGCGCAGGGCGCGGGTGACGTGGGTCAGCCGGGTGCCGACGGTGAAGGTCTCGACCGCGCCGCCGCCGGCCCGCGCCGACTGGGTGAGGCGGTGGGCCAGCCGCAGCAACGCGTCGGCGTACGCGCTCATCGATCCGCTCACGTCGACCAGGAGCACCACCCGGCGCGGCCGGGTGCCGCGTCGCCGCCACGCGATCTCGGCGGGCTCGCCGAGGTGCCGCAGCGAGCGGCGCAGCGTGCGCGCGGCGTCGACCTGGCCGCGGTGCCACTTGCGGTGACGGGCGGTACGACGTGCGGGCGGGTGCAGCGACAGCCGGGCGAACATGCCGGCCAGGCGTCGCTTCTCGGCCGCGTCCAGCGTCGCCACGTCGCGGTGGCGCAGCACCTCCGACGTCGAGGCCATCGCCTGGACGACGTCCTCCTCGCCGTCGCCCGGACCGCCGGCGACCTCGGTGTCCGGCAGCAGGTGCGCGGTCTGCGGCCGGCTGTGCTCGCGGGGCCGGGCGCGGGGCAGGCCGTCGTGGGGGTCGAACCACGAGGCGAAGACCTGGTCGTAGCGCTCGAGGTCGTCGGGCGAGCCGCACAGGGTGGCGCGGCCGGCCCAATAGGTCGCCTGGCGGTCGCCGGCCCCGACCGTCGCGACGGCGGCGAGGAACCCGTGCGACCGGTCCTGGGTGACGGGTACGCCGGCGGCGCGCAGGGCGCGCGCGAAGCCGAGCAGCACCTCGTCGGCACCGCGGTCGGTCATCGCGAGAGCATCCGGTCGAGCGCGGCCTTCACCCGGTCGGCGTCCTCGCGGTACTTCAGGAGGGCGCCCAGGGTGGCCGCGGCGGAGGCGAGGTCGAGGTCGGCGGTGCCGAGGTAGGTCAGCGCCCGGGCCCAGTCGAGCGTCTCGGCCACGCCGGGCGGCTTCAGCAGGTCGTCGCGGGTGCGCAGCTGCTGGACGACCCCGACCACCTGACGGGCCAGGGCCTCGCTGACCTCGGGGGCCCGCGAGCGGACGATCTCGACCTCGCGCTCGAGGCCGGGGTGGTCGATCCAGTGGTAGAGGCAGCGCCGCTTGAGCGCGTCGTGGAGCTCGCGCGTGCGGTTGGAGGTGAGCACCACCAGCGGCGGCTCGGGCGCCGTCACCGTGCCGAACTCGGGGATCGTGACCTGCCACGTCGAGAGCACCTCGAGCAGGAACGCCTCGAACTCGTCGTCGGCGCGGTCGACCTCGTCGACCAGCAGCACGGCGGGTGCCTGACGGAGCGCGGCGAGGACGGGGCGCGCGAGCAGGAAGCGCTCGTCGTACAGGCTCTTCTCGGCCTCGTCGGAGTCGACCGCTCCGGCCGCCTCGAGCGCGCGGAGGTGAAGGATCTGGCGCGGGAAGTCCCAGTCGTAGAGCGCCTGGCTGGCGTCGATCCCCTCGTAGCACTGCAGCCGCACGAGCGGGAGGCCGAGGGACTGGGCGAGGGCCTCGGCGAGGGCCGTCTTGCCCGTGCCGGGCTCGCCCTCGAGCAGCAGCGGCCGCTGCATCCGTGCGGCCAGGAACACGACGGTGGCCAGCTCGCCGTCGACGAGGTAGCCCGTCGTGCCGAGGCGGGCGGCGACGTCCGCAGCTGACTCCATGCACTCAGGCTACGACCCACCACGTTGGTCGCACGTTGGCGTGCGACGCCCAACCTGGGGGGCGAGGTTCAGCGGGTGTCGACGTCGGCACCAGTGGCGAGGTCGCCGCACTCGACGAGGGCCACGTCGCGGGTCGCGAGGTAGTCGCGGGCACCGCGGTCCCCGGTCGCGACCTCGACGACCCCGGCCCAGTGGTCACGGCCCAGCACGACCGGGTGCCCCGGCACGCCGTCGTACGACGCTCGCAGGAGGTCGCCCGGGCCGGACACCCGACCCGCCAGGCGCGCCACCACGGCGGCGTCGACGTCGGGCAGGTCGACCAGGGTCACGACGACGGCGTCGTGCTCGGTCGGCTCGAGGGCCAGGAGGCCCGCGCGCAACGAGGCCCCCATCCCCTCGGCCCAGTCGTCGGCCCGGATGCGCGCCACCGACATCGGGAGCAGCGCGGCGGCGCGCTCCGCCTCCGCGCCCAGCACGACGACGACCTCCGCGCACGGGCGCAGCGCCTGGACCGCGCGGAGTAGCCAGGACGTCCCGTCCTCGTCACGGGCGAGCGCCTTCGGGCCGCCGAACCGCTTCCCCGCGCCTGCCGCGAGGAGCAGTCCGACGACCGAGGTCACAGGGCGAAGGCCTCGGAGTAGAGCGCCTCGAGCTCCGGGGACTTCTCCGCAGTGAAGCCGCACAGCGTGACCCGGTCACCCGTGGCGCTGACGAGGTAGGTCTTGCCCTGCTCGAAGTCGACGGCCATCAGGAGGTCCTGCAGGTCCTTGCTCGGCGCCTCGACCGTCACCGTCGAGGCCTCGTCGCCGGCGTACCACTGGTCGACCTGGAGGGTCGCCGCGCCGTCGTCGACGCTGGTCACCGTGCCCTCGAAGGCGGTGTCGAAGCCCGCGAGCATCTCGGCCGACGGGACGGCGCACTTGCCGGCCACGGAGCCGTCGGCGACCAAGGCGAGGGTGCCCCCGGCGGTCGGGTCGTCGGACGGGGCCGGGGTGGTCGGGCTGGCGGTCGTGTCGCCCGACTCCTGCGCAGTGCCGGACGCGTCGTCGGAGCCGCAGGCGGCGAGGCCGGTGAGCGCGACGAGGAGGACGGGGACGGCGAGCAGCTGACGTGCTCGGCTGGGGGTACGGCTGGTGTTCACGATTCCTCCTGGTGGATCGGGCCGGTGTCCTCACCGTGCCACATGCCCTTGGACGCAGGACGACGTCGTGGCGTTCCCTCCCGACGAGGTCAGGGAGCGGCGGCCTCGATCTCCTCGTCCTCCTCCTCGACCTTGCGCTTGAGCCGCCCGATCCCGGGGACCTTGCCGAGGATCTCGTTGAGCTCGCGCGAGACGTTGAGCAGGTCGTGCAGGTCGGGCGCCACGGTGCCGAGGGTCGTCAGCACGGGGAGCAGGTCGCGCTCGACCTGCTCGGTCAGGGCGGGCAGATGGTCGACGAGGCCCACCAGGGCGGCGACCTCCTCGGGGGACGTGGTGTCGGCCAGGGTCTGGAGCGTGGGCTGCAGCCGGGTCAGGGAGGGCTCGAAGGTGTCGAGCAGGCCCGTGATGCGTGCCACCTGCGCGTCGGCGTCGTCCACCACGCCGCTGGTGCGCACGACCACCACGTGCGCGGACTCGGTGACCTCCCGGACCCGGTCGATCGCCGCCGAGGCGCGCACCATGAGGCGCTCGGCGTCGTCGAGCAGCGCCAGCACCCTGGGCACCGCCCCGACCAGGGCCTCGATCTGGTCGGTGCCCCGCTCGAAGGCCGAGAGGACGTCGCGGGGGCCGGGCACGGGAAGGCGCATGCGACGTTTCTACCGCGTGCCCGAAATGGGCGCAGGGCCCCCGCCGGAGCGGGGGCCCTGCTGGTGGAGCTGGTGGAGCTGGTGGTCAGTTGGAGACGGTCGTGAGCGGCACCGCGAACTTGTTGACCTGCGACCCGCTTGCCGGCAGTCCGAGCTCGCTGGTCGTCGCCGTCCTGAGCAGCCAACCGCTGCGCGGGCCGGCGTTGGTCCCGCAGTCCGGGTTGTCGAGGCTCTGCGACGTGAAGGGACCGGAGGTCGCGTAACCGTTGGCGACCGAGCTGGGCACCATCCAGGCGTTGCGGCTGTTGCTGAACGAGACGGCCTTGGCCATGTGGGCCAGCCCGCCCTCGCCGCCGTCGTTGAGGTAGGCCTGCCCGCTGGCCGTGTTGCCGCACGCCGTCGTGTAGTAGATCTGTGCGGGGTAGGTCTCGCCGTCCCAGCCCGCGTAGAGGAGGTAACCGGTGGAGCTCATGAAACCGACACCGTAGGAGTCGATCGAGGTGACCCTGCCCAGCGTGTTGCCCGCCCCGTCCTTCAACGTCAGGCCGCCCGGCGCGCCCGTGGCACCGTTCGCACCGGCAGTGCCCTGCGGCCCCTGCTGGCCCTGAGGACCCTGCGGACCCTGGGGTCCGGTGGCGCCCGTAGCCCCCTGGGGACCCTGCGGTCCGGTCGCGCCGGTCGCGCCGGTGCCACCGGTGGTGCCGGCGGTGCCCTGCGGGCCCTGGGCCCCCGCGGCTCCGGTGGCTCCGGTGTCGCCCTTCGGGCCGACGGGACCGCGGAGGTTGACCACCGGGGTCCAGCCGCTGGCCGTCTTCTCGTAGGCGTCGTACGTCGCGGTGTTGAGGTACCAGTCGCCCACGGTGCCGAGGCCGGCGGCGGGTGCTGCCGTGCCCTGGAGCCACTTGCTGCCGGCCGCGCCGGTGGTTCCGGTCGCACCCTGGGCGCCCGTCGCACCCTGGGGACCGGTCGCGCCCTGGGCGCCCGTCGCGCCCTGGGCACCGGTCGCACCCTGGGCGCCGGTCGCACCGGTGTCGCCCTTGTCGCCCTTCGCGCCGGTGTCGCCCTTGGCACCCTGCACGCCCTGCGGACCGACCGCGCCGGGGGCACCGGTGGCGCCCATGATGTTGACCCGGAACTCCCAGCCGCGCGGCGTGTTCTTGTACGCGTCGCCCGTGGCGGTGTCGAGGTACCAGCTGTTCGTCGCCCCGTCGGAGGCCTTCGGGGCGCCCGTGCCCGAGTTCCAGCTGGTGCGGAGGGTGTCCACGGCCTCGGAGCTCAGGTGGTGCGTGTCGAGGGCGCGGTTCTTGATGTCCGCGCCGGTGATGGACTTGTCCTTGATGTCCCGGCCCGTGATGAGCGCACCGGCGGTCGCGCCGCCGACACCGGCGGAGACCACGAGGGCACCTGCGACGAGCAGGGCGGAGGCGGCGCGGCCGTTGGGGCGCGAGGGCATGGAGAAACGCACGATGGATGACCCCCAGAGTCAGGTGCGGCCACCCGGATGGCGGCGCAGCGTGAGAAGCCTAGGACTCCGAGGACCCCGCCGTACCCAAAATGGGGGACGTCGGTGCCGGGACGCCAGCAAGGCCCCCGCCGGAGCGGGGGCCCTGCTGGTAGGTCAGCCTGCTGCCGGTGTCAGCCGATCGTCAGGGGAACGGCGAACTGGTTGCCCGACATCGTGGGCAGGCCCAGCTCGGCGGTCGTCGACGCACGCATCTTCCACGCCGACTGCGTGGGCGTCTGGGTCGGGGCGCTGCAGCTCCACCCGCTCTGGCCGGAGTTGTCGAACCCGCCGACGGCCGGCATGGCGGCCGAGGTGGCGAAGCCGTTGACGACCGTCGCGACGACCATCCACTGGTTGAGCGAGTGGGAGTAGACCGCGCTCTTGCCGTACATCGTCTGGGGCGTGGAGTTGCCCGCGTTCCAGTACGCGTCGCCCGTGCAGCTGCCGGAGTAGTAGAGCTGGCCCTTGGAGGCGGAGCCGTCCCAGCCGACGTTGATGATGTACCCGGTCGAGGTCTTGATCAGCACGCCCCGGCTGTACTGGGCCACACCACTGCCGGCCGAGGGCGAGCCGGCGGACAGGATCGTGCCCAGGACGACGCCGTTCACGTCCTTGAGGACTGCCCCGCCGGCACCCGACGCACCGGCCGGGCCCTGCTGACCGGTGGCCCCGGTCGGTCCCGCCGGACCCTGGGGGCCCGTGGCACCGATCGGCCCGGCAGGCCCCTGGGGACCGGTGGCGCCGTTGCTGCCATTGGTGCCGTTCGTGCCGGCCTGTCCCACGGGACCGGTGGCACCGGTGGCACCGGTGGCGCCGGCGGCACCGGCCGCGCCCGTGGCACCCGTGTCGCCCTTGGGACCGATCGGGCCGCGGAGGTTCACCCGCACGGACCAGCCGGAGGCAGTCTTCTCGGAGGCGTCCCAGGTGGTCGTGTTGAGGTACCAGTCACCGACGACCCCGTCGCCGGCGGTCGGGGCGGCGGTGCCCTGGAGCCATCTGCTGCCGGCCGCGCCCGTGGCGCCCGTGGCGCCCGTGGCGCCCGTGGCACCCGTGGCACCGGTGTCGCCCGTGGTGCCCTTGTCGCCCTTGTCGCCGGTCAGGCCCTTGTCGCCCTTGTCGCCCTTGGCGCCGGTCGCGCCCGTGGCTCCGGTGGCGCCGGTCTCGCCGGTCTCGCCCTTGGCGCCGGCGACACCCTGCGGGCCGACGGCGCCGGGGGCACCGGTGGCGCCCATGATGTTGACCCGGAACTCCCAGCCCTTGCGGGTGTTCTTGTAGGTGTCGCCGGTGGCGGTGTCGAGGTACCAGTTGTTCGTCGTGCCGTCCTCGGCCGACGGCGCGCCGACGCCGGAGTTCCAGACGGTCTTGAGGCTGTTCACGGCCTCCTCGCTCAGCTGCTTGGTGCCGAGCGTGCGGTCCTGGATGTCGGCCGCGGTGACGGACTTGTCCTTGATGTCCCGGCCGGTGATGAGGGCGCCGGCGGTCGCGCCGCCGACACCGGCCGAGACCACGAGGGCGCCTGCGACGAGCAGGGCGGGAACGGTGCGGCCGCTGAGGCGCGCAGGCATGAGTGAACGCAAGGTAGGTGACTCCCACAGGACGGTGCGCCCACCCCGATGGCAGCGCAGCGTGTGGAGCCTAGGACGTGACGGGCGTCTCGGTACGCGAATTGGTTACATCCGCGTCGTACCGAACATCTCGGCGTGAAATGGCAGCGAGGCCCCCGCCGGAGCGGGAGCCTCGCTGGTGGTGCTGGTGGGAGGACGGATCAGAAGTCCATGCCGCCCATGCCGCCCATGTCGCCGCCGGGCATGGCAGCGGCCTTCTCGGGCTTGTCGGCCACGACGGCCTCGGTGGTGAGGAACAGCGCGGCGATCGACGCAGCGTTCTGCAGGGCCGAGCGGGTGACCTTGGCCGGGTCGATGATGCCGGTGGCGATCATGTCGACGTAGTCACCGGTCGCGGCGTTCAGGCCGTGGCCCGGCTCCAGGTTCGCGACCTTCTCCGCCACGACGCCGCCCTCGAGGCCGGCGTTGATGGCGATCTGCTTCAGCGGGGCCGAGGTGGCGACGCGGACGATGTTCGCGCCGGTGGCCTCGTCGCCCGACAGGTCGAGCTTGTCGAACGCGGTGGCAGCAGCCTGGACGAGCGCGACGCCGCCGCCGGCGACGATGCCCTCCTCGACCGCAGCCTTGGCGTTGCGGACAGCGTCCTCGATGCGGTGCTTGCGCTCCTTGAGCTCGACCTCGGTGGCCGCGCCGACCTTGATGACGGCCACGCCGCCGGCGAGCTTGGCGAGGCGCTCCTGGAGCTTCTCGCGGTCGTAGTCGGAGTCCGACTTCTCGATCTCGGCGCGGATCTGGTTGACCCGGCCCTCGATCTGGCCGTTGTCGCCGGCACCCTCGACGATGGTGGTCTCGTCCTTGGTGATGACGACCTTGCGGGCCTGGCCGAGCAGCTCGAGACCGGCGGACTCCAGCTTGAGGCCGACCTCCTCGGAGATGACCTGGCCACCGGTGAGGATGGCGATGTCCTGGAGCATGGCCTTGCGACGGTCACCGAAGCCCGGCGCCTTGACGGCGACGGAGCGGAAGGTGCCCTTGATCTTGTTGACGACCAGGGTCGACAGCGCCTCGCCGTCGACGTCCTCGGCGATGATCAGCAGCGGCTTGCCGGACTGCATGACCTTCTCCAGCAGCGGGAGCAGGTCCTTGACCGTCGACACCTTGGAGTTGGCGATGAGGATGTAGGGGTCCTCCAGCACGGCCTCCATGCGCTCGAGGTCGGTGGCGAAGTAGGCCGAGATGTAGCCCTTGTCGAACCGCATGCCCTCGGTGAGCTCGAGGTCGAGCCCGAAGGTGTTCGACTCCTCGACCGTGATGACGCCTTCCTTGCCGACCTTGTCCATCGCCTCGGCGATGATCTCGCCGACGGTGGTGTCAGCGGCGGAGATCGAGGCGGTGGAGGCGATCTGCTCCTTCGTCTCGACGTCCTTGGCCATGGCGAGCAGCTGCTCGGACACGGCGGCGACGGCGGCCTCGATGCCGCGCTTGAGACCCATCGGGTTGGCGCCGGCAGCCACGTTGCGCAGGCCCTCGCGGACCATGGCCTGGGCCAGAACGGTGGCCGTCGTCGTGCCGTCACCGGCGACGTCGTCGGTCTTCTTGGCGACCTCCTTGACCAGCTCGGCGCCGATCTTCTCGTAGGGGTCCTCCAGCTCGATCTCCTTGGCGATCGAGACACCGTCGTTGGTGATCGTGGGGGCGCCCCACTTCTTCTCCAGGACGACGTTGCGGCCCTTGGGGCCGAGGGTGACCTTGACCGCGTCGGCGAGGGTGTTCATACCCCGCTCGAGGCCGCGGCGGGCCTCCTCGTTGAAAGCAATCAGCTTGGCCATATCGCGTGCGATTCCTATCGACGTGAGTCTGTGTGTGCGGCCACCAGCTGGGCTGCCCGCGACGGACGATCCGCTCCGCCGGCGATCCATTCACGTCGGCTTCTGCGGACCTCAGCGTCACCTGGGGTCGCTGTCACTCTCATGACGAGAGTGCCAGCGTCATGTTTAGCACTCGACACCGGAGAGTGCAAACGCCGCCCCGGGGGTCCGGAGCGGCGTCCACGCGGTGGAAGTCGGGACTACTCGATGAGGCGGACGGGCTCGCCGACGATCTTGGCGGTCCAGGTCGTAGAGTCGTTGACGGCGTTGCCGGAGCCGAACTTCACCGAGACCCGGAACCAGCACCCGCCGGTGCTCGCGACCGTGCACGTGTACGTGCTCGGGATCGGCACCCGGATCGTCTGGAGCTGCCCGTTGTAGTTGGCGGACGTGATGCCGGTGACCTCGCAGTTGGAGAGGTTGCCGTCCTTCACTCCCGCACCAACGCAGCCGACGATGTTGGTCGGCAGGTTGCTGTCGGTCGGCTTCACGATCTTCACCGTCCCGCCGCTGCCCGCACCCTCACCGACGTCGAAGAAGGTGATGAGCAGGGTCTTGGTCGCCGCCGCCGGCGGCACGCGCAGCAGGTTGAACTCGGTCTCGGCGCCGGTCGCGTTGGCGTAGATGCGCATCCGCTCGAAGGCGGCGACGGAGACGCCACCGGCCGGCGCGGTCGAGATCGCCCGGACGGCGAAGTGGTTCTTGCCGGTGCCGCGCACGGCTGTGTTGTCCCCGGCCTGGTTGAAGACGTTCATGTTGCCCGAGTAGACGCCGTTCGTCTCGGTGCCGCCGAGCGCGACGTTGCTGCGCACCTGGAGGTAGTAGTCGCCGGCCTTCGACGGGGTGAAGGTGCACAGCGAGGTCCACTGGTGGAAGACCCGTGCCAGCTTGTCGTTGTAGCTGCCCGAGTCCTTGCGCAACGTGTTGCGCGTGTAGGAGCTCGGGAGCCAGCCCGGGTACTGCTTCACGCAGGAGGTGATCGGCGGCGCGGTGTAGGGGTCGAGGGTGTCGACCGGGGCTCGCAGGCCGAAGGACGTGATCGTGCCGTACTCGGTGTTGCCGTTGTACGACGACGTGTTGCTGCCGTCGTCGCCGGCGCAGAACGAGTTGGTGGTCTTGCCGTAGCGGTCCGCGGAGTCGGTCGGGGTGTAGTCGTTGTAGTTCGCCCCCGAGATCGCCGTGCCGGACGGGCCGTCGGCGCAGCGCAGGCCGGTGCCGGTGAACTGCGGGTCGTAGAGCTGCAGGTCGATGGGACGGCCCACGGCGGACGCCCCGATGCGCACCAGGTAGATGTAGCCGCGGCTGTCGAACTCGTCGTTCTTGCCGCCGGTGCAGCCGACCTCGCCGCCCTTGCACCAGCGAGCCTCGAACTCGGAGCCCTCGTCCTTGTAGACGTCCGGTCCGGAGATCGCGCCCCAGAAGTCGGGCTCGGTCGGGCAGGTGGCAGGCGCGGGGACCAAGATGCCGGAGGCGACGGGTCCGTAGCCGGCCGGCACCACGCCCGCACCCGTGGTGACGGTCGTGCCGTTGGGGACGTTGGCGAAGGCGTTGCAGGGGCTGCCCATGGGAGCCGGGCCGTTGAAGTCGGCCACCGCCGACCGGGACATCGTCGACTGGCCGACGCCGAAGTTCTTGGCGAACGAGTTCTTCACCGTCGACGAAACCGTGACCTTGAGCTGCGTCGGCTTCTCGCCGGCGGTCACGACGACCGAGGTCGAGCCCGAGTTCGGGAAGCCGTTGTCGGCTGCGATGTCCAGGGCGCGTGCCTTGGCGCTCGTGAAGTCGTCGGGCATGTACGTGACGCCCGCCGTGGCCGCCGCGTCCGCGGCGGCCTGCACGCGCTCCAGCTCGACGTACAGACGCGCGACGTCGATGCTGAGGGCGCTCAGCGGCACCGCGATGAAGGCGAAGAACATCGCGACGATGATGGCGATCGCACCGGCATCGTCGCGCCGGCGCCTCAGCCTGCTGGAGAACGGCATCGCAGAAGTCCGATCAGCTGTGCGCATTGGGGGTTCCGGGCTTGCAGCTGTCCTGGGTGAGCGGCTCGAACTGCATCACCGTGCGCTCGGTCATCACCTTGTTGCCGCCCATCAGCCCGCTGACCAGTCCGGTCATCCAGTTGTGGTTGGCGCGCAGGGCCACCCCGACGGACTCACGGTTGTCGTCGTTGAGGCAGGCGTTGACCGTGGCGGAGGTCCACGAACCGCTGGAGTAGCGGAACTTCTTCAGGCCGGCGTCCCACACGTACTTCACGCACTTGGCCGTGCAGTTGTCCGGGATGCTGGTGCCCGAGCCGGGGAACCCCGCCGTGTTGGCCGAGTAGATCATCACCCACTGGATGTCCTCGGACTTCATGGCCGTCCCGGCGGTCTGCATGGTGTCGGCCGCCGCCTGGGCCAGGGCCGGGGCGTTGACCGGGGTGCACGGCGGCGGGTTCGCGCTCGCCTCGCAGGTGCCGGGACCGGCGTCCGCCGACGCGGACGCAGCGCGCGCGCCGGCGCGCACGCTGCTGCTCATGGACACGTAGTCCTTCATGTAGAGCCCGAGCTCGACCGTGCCGAGCAGGAAGGTGAGGAGGAGGGGAACGACGAGTGCGAACTCGACCGCTGCCGCACCGCGGTCGTCTCCACGACGACGACGCCACTTGAGCACTGGATCCCCCTCTGCAGGTGGCGCCGCCCGATACGGCCGCCTCGTAGACCCCCGACCCGTGCCGGGAAGCCCGTCCCGCTGCACCCCCCAGTGCAGCCAGATCAGCCGCAAAAGTATCGGCTGGCGAGACGGGCCCTCTCCCGATCTGGGTAATTTTGCCGTGACGTCAGCGCAAATGGTCACGACGCACTAGACGCATGGCCCGAAATGACTACGCGCGCAGGCGGGATGCCAGCAGATCGGCGAAGGGAGCCGCGTTGGCGGGCGAGACCTCGAGGTAGAGGCCGGGCTCGATGAGCTCGAGCTCGCTCACCACCCACGCACCCTCCCACTGCAGCAGGTCGACGCGCAGGTAGTCCAGCGGTCGGCCGAAGCGCTCGGCCATGGCGTCGGCGGCCTGCAGGGCGAGATCGCCGACGTCGCCGGGCTCGACCTCGCGCACCCGGCCGCCGAACTCCTCGTGGACGCGTACGTCGCCCGCACCCGGCAGCTTGTCGAAGCGCGCGGTGACCTCACCCCCGAGCACGTAGACCGACACCTCGCCGACCGTGCGGATCGACTCGACGAGCGGCTGCACGACCCAGGGTCCACCGACCTCGGGGTAGTCCGGGGTGCTGCGGATCGGCGTACCGAGTCGGGGGTCGTCGGGGTCGGTGACCACGAGCAGGCCGGCACCCCCCGCGCTGATGCGTGGCTTGACGACCGCCGAGCCGCGCCCGCCCTCGGCGGAACCGAAATGGCGTACGGCGTCGGCGAGCCCTGCGCGGTCGTCGGCGAGCAGCGTCGGGACGACCGGCAGGTCACCGAGGTCGGCGAGGTAGCGCTTGTCGTGGTTCCACGCGAAGACGTCGGCGCCGTTGAGCAGGCGCGACTGGTCGAGGGAGGCGGTCCAGGCCAGGAACTCGTCCTGCCGGGTGAAGTAGTCCCACGGCGAACGGAGGGCGACGAGGTCGGCGGCGGCCCAGTCGACGGACGGGTCGTCCCACCGGGCCCAGGCGAAGTCGATCCCGCGCTCGCGCAGGGCCGCGTCGAGGACCGGGGCGCCGGGCTCGCCGTCCGGGTAGCCGGCACTCGTGGCGAGGAGGACGCTCACTCGCCCACCTCGGGATCGGGGACCTCCGAGGTGCCGTGGAAGTGGTGGGCGGAGTGGTCGCGATTGGTGCCCTCGCGGTTGTCGCCCTTCTCGATGATCACGAGGTTGTGGTAGCAGTGCACCGCCCGGACCCACTGGTCGGTGTAGGTCGCCTCGTAGCCCTCCACGAGGAACTCCTCGTGGTTGAGGCCGTCGACGAGGTCCTTCACGAGGTCCATCGAGGTGCCGGGGGCGCGCGGGTCGAGCTGGCCGCCCCAGGCGGGCCAGTAGGAGGTCTGGATGTCCTCGATGCAGTAGATCGCGCCGTCGGGCAGCAGCGGGAAGAGGATCCGGAACGACTCGCGCACGTGGGCGGGGATGTGGCTGCCGTCGTCGATCACGACCAGCGGCGCGCCCTGCTCCTCGATGATCTGCTGGAGGATCCCGGGGTCGGTCTGGTCACCGAGGTAGGTGTGGATGTGGCCGCGCGTCAGCCACGACTTGTCCTCGATGTCGAGCCCCACGATGCGCGCCTTGGGGAAGAACCAGCGCCACATCTTCATCGAGGCGCCGCTCTTGCGCCGCTTCTGGTAGCCACCGATGCCGAGCTCGAGCAGCGTGAACGACTCCGTGCGGAGGTGCTGGAGGTGCCGCTCGTAGTGGGGGGTGTACTTGTGCACGCCCCACTTGTCGGTGCGGAACTCGATCGCGAGCTCGGTGAGGTTGCTGGCCAGGAGCCTGCGGCGGCGCTCGACCTTCGGGTCGACGGCGGCGGGCTCGGCGGGCGGGGGAACGGCGGGAGGCTGCATGCGGCCTGCCTTCTGGGCAGCCTTCTTGACGGCCCGGCCGGCTCGTCGAGCAGTGGTGCGCACCCGCAGACCCTAGCCTGACCCGCCCACCCCGGGTGCGTGGTGCCCGAACGGTACGGCCTGCACGACGCCCAGCGCGGCCAGCACCGACGGCAGCATCGCCTTCGCGGTGCGCTTGTAGCCGTGTGCGCTGGGGTGGAAGCGGTCGAGGCTGAACATCTCCTCGGGGAAGGTGTAGAAGAACGGACCGACCACGTGGGACAGCGAGACCACGCGTGCACCGTGCCGGAGGGCCGCGGTCCGCTGGGCCGCGGCGAGCTGCCGAGAGGCCCGGGATCCCAGTGCCCGCAGGGGTTGCGGGACCGGGCGCAACGCACCGAGGTCCGGACAGGTGCCGACGACGACCTGGGCCCCGCGGGCGCGGAGCTCGTCGATCGCCTCGGCGAGGTGGCGCACGGACTCCGACACCGGGACCCGGTGCGTGACGTCGTTGCCACCGACGACGATGACGGCGACGTCGGGACGGTACGACGACGGCAACGAGGCCAGCTGCTCGGCGAGCATGCTGCTCTCCGAGCCGACGACCGCGGCCGTCCGCAGCCGCACCGAACGCCCGGCGTGCTTGGCGATGCCGTTGGCCAGCCGTCCGCCGAGGGTGTGCTTGGGCTTCTCCGCGCCCAGCCCGGCAGCGATCGAGTCGCCGAGCACCAGGAGGTCCACCGGCTCGCCGTACTTCTTCTTGTAGTGCCGGTCGGCCGACGGCGCCACCTCACCGAGGGGCTTGCCGATCGCGCGACGGGCCTGGGCCGCCTGGCGCTGCAACAGCTCCCGCGCGCCGTACGCCGTCCCACCGGCGAGGCCGCTCACGACGGCCAGCGCCACGCCGGCCCGGGTCAGGTGATTGCTGGACACGCCTCCCTTGAACCACACGGACGTGAACGGCCCGGCACCCCCGGGTGGCGGGGGACCCAACTGCCGGCCCCGAGTTGGGTCGTCGTACTCATGCGCCCGACCGGTCGCGCGCACAGGGTGGGGACATGACCGACACATCGACGCTCCCCATCCGTCCGGTCCCACCGCGCCAGCTCGCCTGGCTGCGCACCGAGGTCTCCGACTGGGCCTCGCAGGGACTCATCAGCCCGGAGCAGGCGGACGTGATCCGCACCCGCTACCGCTCCGACCACCACACGCGGTCCAGCATCGGCCGCGTCCTGCTCCTCCTCGGCGGCGGCTTCGTCGGCATCGGCCTCATCTGGCTCGTCGCCGCGAACCTCGACCAGCTCGCCCCCGTCGCCCGCTTCGGCGTGGTCACCGGCCTCTGGCTGGTCTTCCTCGTCGGCGGCGAGGCGCTCGCCGCCCGCAACGCCTCCCCCGCGCTCGTCGGCGGGATCCGGCTCCTCGCCGCTCTCGGCACCGGTGCGGTGGTCTTCCAGGCCGCGCAGTCGCTCCAGGTGCCGGCGTTCGAGCCGCGCCTCGTCGGCGTGTGGGCTGCCGGCGCCCTCCTCCACGGCTACCTCGCTCGCGCCTACCTGCCCTTCGTGGTCGGCATCGTGACCGGCCTCGGCTGGTGGTTCGCGCAGCCCATGTGGGACGCGCAGAGCGGTCTCACCGTCGTCGTGCTCCTCGGCGCGGCCGCCGTCCTCGCGGCCGGGCTGGCGGTCCTGCACGACAGACGCCTCGACACCTTCGCCCGGACCTGGCGCACGCTCGCCGGGGGCATGGCGCTGCTGGCGCTGTTCGTCGCGGCCGTCCCCGACATCGGTGGAGGTGGCGTCGAGTGGTCCACCTGGCTCGTCGTCGTGCTGGCGATGGCCGGGCTGTCCGCCGCAGCCGCGCTGGTCGTCCACCCCGGCCAGCGGGCGCTCGAGCCGCTCGGCGCGATCGTCGTGCTGGGCGCTGCCACCCTCCTCGCGCTCTGGAGCACCGGCGCGGACACCTCCGACGTCGACGCGGCCGACTGGCTGCACGCGGCGGTCTCCATCGGCGCCTACGTCGCCCTGGCGGTGGCGCTGGTCGCCCTCGGCACGGTGCGCGAGCACCCGTCGCTGTCGTGGATGGCGATGGTCGGGCTCGTGGTCTTCACGACCTTCCAGAGCTTCGCCGTCTTCGCCCCGATCGTCACCGGGGCCTGGCTGTTCGTCGTCCTCGGCACCGTGTTCCTCGGGACCGGCTTCCTCGTCGACCGGGCACGCCGCGAGCTCGTGCAGGCACTCGACACCACCACCGACAGCCCCGACAGCACCGACACCACCGAAGGAGACGTCCGATGAACCGCGTCCTCACCACCGGCGTGATCGCCGCCAGCCAGCTGGCCCTGGTCGGCCTCGCCGTCGCACCCCAGCTCTCCGCCCGCGCGAGCGGCGACACCTACCTCCTGCGGGTGGCACCGGTCGACCCGATCGACCCCTTCCGCGGCGCCTACGTCGCGCTCGACTACCCCGGTCTGCGCGAGGACGACGCCCCGGTCCTCGACGACGGTCGCCAGGGCGACCTTTACGTCACCCTCGAGCAGCACGGCGACGTGTGGCGGGCCGGCGAGTGGAGCCGCGAGCGCCCGGACGACGGGCCGTACCTCGCGTGCGACGACCGCACGTGGCAGGTCCAGTGCGGGATCGAGAGCTGGTTCCTGCCGCAGGACGAGGCGAAGCAGGTCGAACGGCTGCTCCGCGACGGCGCCGTCGCGGAGGTCAAGGTCGACGGTCGGGGCAACGCCGCCGTCGTCGACGTACGTGCACCGTGACCGGCGCCCTCACAGGCGGCTGAGCGAGACCGTGTAGTAGAGCTCGTCGTCCGTGGCGTTCGCGATCCGGTCCACGGTGATCGTGGTCGGGACGCCGCGGCGCGTGTAGTCGACGTCCACCGCGTCGGCGGTCCCCTGGGACTCGCGGATCATCGTGAACACCTCGTCCACCGACCAGCCGCGACGGGGGGCGACGCGTCGCTCGCCCTGGGTGACCCGCACGATCGCGTCGTCGCGCACCACGGTGCGCACGGGCTCGGAGACCTGGCAGAAGCAGCTGAGCCGGACGGTGATGACGTAGTCGTCGATGTCCTTGGACTGCCACCGCTGCCACGCGCGGTCGAGGGCTGGGTCGTCGTTCATCCCGGGCACGAACGGCTGCACCGGCTGCGGGTCCGTGACGGCGTACGCCGGCGCAGCACCGGCGCCGACGACGGCGGCGAGCAGGACGACGAGGGACAGGCGCTTCATGGAGGTCATGTCCCTCCGACGTGCCGGGGTCACCGGACGGTTCCGCTCAGCCGCCTGCGACGGCCGGGATCACCGAGATCTGCACCCCGTCGGGGGTCGGCGTGGCGAGGTCCTCGAGGAAGCGGACGTCGTCGTTGCCGACGTAGACGTTGACGAACCGGCGCAACGCCCCGGCGTCGTCGAGGATGCGGGCCCTGATCCCGGCGTAGCTCGCGTCGAGGTCGTCGAGGACCGCGGCCAGGGTGTCGCCCTCGGCGCTGACCTCGGACTCGCCACCGGTGTAGGTGCGCAGGATGGTGGGGATCCGGACGGACACGCTCATGTGCTGGGCTCCTCAGACGATTCCGGACGCGGCGAAGGCGTCGTAGGTGGGGGCGATGGTGGCGACGGGGCCGACCCGGTCGGAGATCGCGTCGAGGGTCTTCAGGCCGTGGCCGGTGTTGATCACGACGGTCTCGAGCGAGGTGTCGAGCTGACCGGACTCGACGAGCTTCTTCAGTACGCCGACCGTGGTGCCGCCGGCGGTCTCGGTGAAGATGCCCTCGGTGCGGGCGAGCAGGACGATCGCGTCGCGCACCTCGTCGTCGGTGATGTCCTCCACGGCGCCGCCGGTGCGACGACAGACGTCGAGGACGTAGATGCCGTCGGCGGGGTTGCCGATGGCCAGGCTCTTGGCGATCGTGTCGGGCTTCACCGGTCGGATCGCGTCGGTGCCGGCCTTGTAGGCGACCGAGACCGGCGAGCAGCCGGCGGCCTGCGCGCCGTAGACCTTGTAGGGCTTGTCCTCGACGAGGCCGAGCTTGATCAGCTCCTGGAAGGCCTTGTCGACCTTGGTGAGCTGCGAGCCCGAGGCGACCGGGATGACGATCTGGTCGGGCAGGCGCCAGCCGAGCTGCTCGGCGATCTCGTAGCCGAGGGTCTTCGAGCCCTCGGCGTAGAAGGGGCGCACGTTGACGTTGACGAACGCCCAGCCCTCCTCCTCGCCGGCGATCTCGGAGGCGAGCTTGTTCACGTCGTCGTAGTTGCCGTCGACGGCGACGAGCTTCTCGGTGAAGACGGCGGAGTTGACCTTCTTCGGCGTCTCGAGGTTGCTCGGGATGAACACCACGGTCGGGATCCCGGCCCGGGCGCCGGCCGCTGCCACCGCGTTGGCCAGGTTGCCCGTCGAGGGGCACGCGAACACCTTGGCGTCGAGCTCGCGGGCCGCGCTCAGGGCGCAGGCGACGACGCGGTCCTTGAAGGAGTTGGTGGGGTTGGTGGAGTCGTCCTTGACCCAGAGCCTGTCGATGCCGAGCTCACGGGCGAGGTTCTTCGCCTCCAGCAGCCGGGTGAAGCCCGGCTCGGTGTTGGGGCTCTGCTCGATGTCCGTCGGGACCGGCAGCAGCGCCTTGTAGCGCCAGATGTTGCGGGGGCCGGCGGCGATCTCCTCGCGGGTCACGGCCGGGAAGTCGTAGGCCACCTCGAGCGGCCCGAAGCACTCCGGACAGGCGTAGGAGGGGCCGAGCTCGACCTCGTGGCCGCACTCGCGGCAGGCCAGCGCCCGGGCATTGCCGAAGGCGCCGTCGCGCGGCCCCTTCTTCGCCGGGGCGGGAGTGCCGGCAGTGCCGGGAGTGGTGGTGTCGTCCAGCAGGGTGCTCATGAAGTCCTCCTTCTCATCTGTCCCCCGCGGCTTTCGCGTGGGCCGGATTTGGCACCTGCTCCCATGACTGCCGGAAGGTCTCCGGACAGGAGGCTCATGGGTGGTTGCCGGGACTTCGACGGGCCGTTCCCTCAGTCCCTCGTGATGAGCAGGACCAGAGTAGGCAGGCCGTCTCACGATGCGCACATCGAGTCCACGATGTGGTCGCACCGGGGTGTCAGCGACGTACGACGAGCCCGCTGAGCAGCTCGACGACGCCCGCGGGGCCCTCGACCACGACGTCGGCGAGCTCCACGAGGTCGGGCTGTTCGTGCGAGGCGGAGCAGACCACGAGCCCCGGCAGGCCGTCGGCCCGCAGCGCGCGCACGGCCTCGAACGCCTCGATGTCCCCGAGGTCGTCGCCGCCGAAGACGATGCCGGTCGCCTCCTGCTCGGCCACGAACGCGCGCACGGCGTGGCCCTTGTGCATGTCGCCCGAGCGCACCTCGATGACGTTGCGGCCGGGCTCGACGGAGAGGTGGTGGCGCTCGGCGAGGCTCGTCAGCGGCTTGACCAGCCGCTCGAACGCACCTGCCGGGTCGTCCATCCGGCGGGTGTGCACGGCGACGGCGAGCCCCTTCTCCTCGATGAACGCGTCGGCGGCCCCGGCCGTGCGCAGCACCGACGGCAGCTCGCGCTCGAAGGTCGCCAGGCCGGCGGGCGGTCGCGGCGACCGGATCCGCTGGTCGGTGGCCGACCAGCGCTCGTTGCCGTAGTGGCCGAAGACGAAGAGCTCGGCACCCCGGTCGAGCATCGCGTTGCCGAGGGCGTCCAGGTCGCCCATCGAGATCGCCTGGCGGGCCGGGCGGCCGGTGATCACGGCGACCGCGCGGACGACCTCGGCCAGCTCGAGCAGGGCGCCCGGCGCCCCGGGGTGCAGCCGGGCCGCCTCCGGGTCGTCGACCACGGGGGAGAGGGTGCCGTCGAAGTCGAGGCCGACGACGACACCGTCGAGGACGGCTCGTACGGCGTCGTAGTGGGCGCGCGCGTCGTCGGAGGTGAACTCCATGCCCCCACCCAACCACGCAGCGGGGACGCACGGCGAACCGAGCGTGGCTGGGACCGCCGGCCGGCTGCTGGGGGACTACTGGGGCGCGTCGGTGGTGAGGATGACCGTGAGCCGGTCCTTCCTCATCTCCCCCACGGCCGGCGCGGTGCGCGCGATGCCGAGGTCGAGGGCGAGCTGCTTGCCGGCCGCCTTGAGCCGCGGCGGGAAGTAGACCGTGGTCGTCGGGACGACGCCGTACCAGTTGTCCTCGCCCACCACCGACCAGCCGATGGTGGTCGCCCGGGTGGCCGTGGTCGCGGCCAGGCCCTTGATCCCGGAGTTGTTGTAGACCTCGACGTAGACCTCGCCGCGCTTGATCGCCGGCGGAGGCTTCGGCGTCTTCGTCGCGCTCGGCGTCGCCTCCGGCGTCTGCTCGGCGCTGGCGATCGTGGCGGTGTTGTCGACCCGCCGCTCGGTCGGCGACTGCTCGCGGGTGGCCAGGAAGGTGATCGACGCCATCGCGACGGCGAGCACCGAGAGCATCACGAGCGGGGACGGGAACGCGACGCCACGCTCGTCACGCGAACGACGGGAGGGGCGGGAGCCGGGGTGACGGCCGGTGCTGCTGGGGAAGGAGGCCATGGGGAAGGTGACCAATCGTGAGTGGTGGAGGTGGACGCCCGTCAGATCTCGAAGCCGAGGCGGCGGGCGGAGCGCTGGCGCTGGCGCGAGGCGCGCAGCCGGCGGAGGCGGCGCACCAGCAACGGGTCGGCCTCGAGGGCCTCGGGACGGTCGATGAGCGCGTTGAGGACCTGGTAGTAGCGGGTGGAGGACATGTCGAAGTTCTCGCGCACCGCCTGCTCCTTGGCACCGGCGTACTTCCACCAGTGGCGCTCGAACTCCAGGATGTCGCGGTCGCGCTGGCTCAGCCCGGCAGCAGTCTCCTGCTCGGCTGCGATGTGCTTGGCGGCGTCCATCCGTGCCATCTCCTCCTCGACCCCACGTCCACCCGTGGCCGGGCGGACTGCGGTCAGTCTAGGTGACGAACGACAACGATGTCATTCGCCTCCGGCGAGTCGTCTGGACAAACTCGGGCGGACCCTCGGTCGCGGTCGACCGGTCCCCGTCGGGGCACCGGACGGCCACGGAGGGGTGACCCGCCCGTCACCGTGCGTCGATAGGGTGACGACGTGACCACCGTCCCGCAGGCAGACCTCGTGATCGTGGCCAACCGCCTCCCCGTGGACCGGGTGACGCTGCCCGACGGGGGCGTCTCGTGGCGACGCTCCCCCGGCGGCCTGGTCTCGGCCCTCGAGCCGGTGATGCGCGCCAACGACGGCGCCTGGATCGGCTGGCCGGGCTCGGCCGACGAGGACGAGTTCGACCCGTTCGTCGAGGACGGGCTCTCGCTGGTGCCGGTCTCGATGAGCTCGCAGGAGGTCGAGGAGTTCTACGAGGGATTCTCCAACGGCACGCTGTGGCCGCTCTACCACGACGTGGTCGCCAAGCCGGAATTCCACCGTGAGTGGTGGGACTCCTACGTCTCGGTCAACGAGCGCTTCGCCGCCCGGGCCGCCGAGGTGGCCGCCGAGGGGGCGACGGTCTGGGTGCAGGACTACCAGCTCCAGCTGGTGCCGCAGATGCTGCGCGACCGGCGACCCGACCTGCGGATCGGCTTCTACCTCCACATCCCGTTCCCGCCCGCCGAGCTCTTCTCGCAGCTGCCGTGGCGCCGCCAGATCCTCGAGGGGCTGCTCGGTGCCGATCTGATCGGCTTCCAGCTGCCGGGGGCGGCCGCCAACTTCGTCCGCCTGGTGCGCAGCCGGGTGGGCCACAAGACGCACCGCGACACGATCTACCTGCCCGACGGCCGGCCGGTGAGGGCGACGGCGTTCCCGATCTCGATCGACACCGCCGGCTTCGAGGAGCTCGCCCGCTCCGAGGGCGTGGCGAAGCGTGCTGAGGACATCCGCTCCGCCCTCGGCAACCCGAAGAAGATCTTCCTCGGCGTCGACCGGCTCGACTACACCAAGGGCATCTACTCCCGGCTGCGCGCCTTCGGCGAGCTCGTCCGCGACGGCCACATCGACGTCGAGGACGCCGTCTTCGTGCAGGTCGCGACCCCGTCGCGCGAGCGCGTCGAGCAGTACCGCATCCTCCGCGACGAGATCGAGCGGCTCGTCGGCCGGATCAACGGCGACGAGGGACGCATCGGTCGCCCGGCGATCTCCTACATGCACTCCTCCTACCCGCGCGAGGAGATGGCCGCGCTCTACCGCGCCGCCGACGTGATGGTGGTGACGCCGTTCCGCGACGGGATGAACCTCGTCGCCAAGGAGTACGTCGCCTGCCGCTACGAGGACGACGGGGCGCTGGTCCTCTCCGAGTTCGCCGGAGCCGCGCAGGAGCTGCGGCAGGCCTGGCTGGTCAACCCCTACGACATCGACGGCATGAAGGCAGCTCTCCTCGAGGCCTACGCCGCCGACGACAAGGAGACCGGCCGCCGGATGCGCGCGATGCGCAAGACCGTCGTCCAGCACGACGTCGCCCGCTGGGCGGCCGACTTCCTCCACGAGCTCGAGACGCTGCCCGAGCACCACGACAAGGCGACGCGCAAGCCGCACGCCGGCTGACTAGCGGCCCGGCCGCACCTCGTCCACGGTGTGGTCGGTGGCGTCCTGCGCGACCATGAGCGCCTCGATCTCCTTGACGAGGCGCTCGCCCAGCCGGGGCCACGTCGGGTCGTAGCCGTAGGTCTCGGCGAGCCCGACGGCCGAGCGGGTGCCGTCGAGGATGTCGATGTCGCGCGGGGAGATCAGGCCCGGGTGCACGACCCCGATCGCCTCGGAGACCTTGAGCAGGTCGCGGCGCATGGAGCGGACGTAGTTGGCCGCTCGCACGCTCTTGAGCGACACGTCGAGGCCACGGGTGTAGCGCGGGTTCTGCGTGGCGACGCCGACCGGGCAGTGGTCGGTGTGGCACTTCTGCGCCTGGATGCAGCCGATCGACATCATCGCCTCGCGGCCGGCGTTGACCATGTCGGCGCCGAGGGCGAAGGCGACGATCGCGTTCTCCGGGATGCCGAGCTTGCCGGCGCCGATGAAGACCACGTCGTCGGTGAGGCCCGCGGTGGCGAAGCGGCGGTAGACCTCGGCGAAGGCGATCCGGAAGGGGTAGGCCACCGAGTCGGAGAAGATCATCGGCGCGGCACCGGTGCCGCCCTCACCACCGTCGATGTTGACGAAGTCGACGCCGCGCTGGCCGTCGGCCATCGCCGCGGTGAGCTCGTCCCACATCGTCAGGTTGCCGACGGCTGACTTGATGCCGACCGGCAGGCCGGTCGCCTGGGCGACGGTCTCCACGAAGTCGAGCATCGAGTCGACGTCGCCGAACACCTCGTGGCGGCTCGGCGACGCACAGTCCTTGCCCTGGGGGATGCCCCGGATCTCGGCGATCTCCTTGCTGACCTTCTCCCCCGGCAGCATGCCGCCGAGGCCAGGCTTGGCGCCCTGGCTGAGCTTGACCTCGATCGCCCTGACCGGAGCGGACTGCACGAGGTCGACGAGCCGGGCCAGGTCGAAGCGGCCGTGCTCGTCGCGGCAGCCGAAGTAGGAGGTGCCGATCTGGAAGACGATGTCGCCGCCGTGGCGGTGGTGCGGCGAGAGCGCACCCTCGCCGGTGTTCTGGAGGCAGCCGGCCATGGCGGCGCCCTTGTTGAGCGACTCGACGGCCTTGCCCGACAGCGAGCCGAAGCTCATCCCGGAGATGTTCACGACCGACTGCGGGCGGAAGGAGTGCGTACGACCCCGCGCCGCGCCCATCACCTTCGCGCAGGGCAGCGCGATCTCCTCCTGCGCGTGCGGCATGGTCGCGGCACCGGGGCCGGTGAAGGTGCGGTGCTTGATGATCGGGTAGCCCGTGAGGTTCTCGACGTCGTTGTCGGTGCCGAAGCCGAAGTAGTTGTTCTCCATCTTGGAGCTGGCATAGACCCAGCGGCGCTGGTCACGGCTGAACGGCCGCTCCTCGTCGTTGCCGGTGACGATGTACTGGCGCAGCTCGGGACCGACCTTCTCGACCAGGAACCGGCCGTGGCCCAGGACAGGGAAGTTGCGCAGGATCGCGTGCTTCCTCTGGACCAGGTCGTGCGCCGCCGTCGCCGCAGTGGCCGCCGCTGCGCCGCCCAGGATCGCGTACCTCCACCTCATGGGTCATGCCTAGCCCTCGCGCCGGGCGATGTCGAGGAACCGCGCGCGAACGGTGCACGGCAGTGTCGGCTCAGGCGAGCTCGCCGCGGGCGAGGCTCACCCCGGAGTGGGTGGGGTCGCCGTCGTCGGGCTCGATGGAGATGTCGACGATCCGGTAGCCCTCGTCGACGAGGTCGCCGGGCACCCGGAACTCCCCCGACTCACCGTCGCCGAGCACTCCCAGGGCCACCATCCGGTTGCCGTCGAGGTTGATCAGCCAGACCTCGTGGAAGCCGTCCTCCTCGCCGAGGTCGCGCGCCTCGACGCGCAGCGTGACGGCGTCGGCGTCACGCACGACCTCGGCCACGCCACGCGACTGCTCGCTGTCGAGGGCCGTGAGGTCGGCCGCGGCGACCACGGTCGCCGGGTCGCGCGGATCCGGCGAGGGAGCGGGGTCGTCGAGGGTCAACCTGCCCAGGCCGAGGCCGACCACCAGCGCGACGGCGGCGGCGAGCCCGGCGACCCAGGTCGGCAGGGCACGACGACGGTTCGAGGGCGGGGTCAGCGGCACCACCTGGGCGCTCGAGCCCGCGATCTCGGCGAGCACCCGGCGGCGTACGTCCTCGGGCGGGGCGACCAGCGCCTCGGACTCGACGGCCGTCGACCGGACGCCGGCCAGCCGGTCGACCAGGGCGGCGCAGTCCTCGCAGCCGGACACGTGCTCGCGGACGAGCGGGTCCACGTCGGAGCCGTCGAGCACCAGGCCCGCGAGGTCGTCAGGATGAGGATGGGTCATCGCGCACCTCCTCGAGTCGGCGATGGAGCTCCAGCAGCCCCCTGCGCAGGTGGCTCTTCACGGTGCCCAGTGGTAGTTCGGTGCGGTCGGCGATCTGGTTGTGTGTCAGGTCACCCCAAAATGCGAGCCGCAGGATCGTGCGGCGCGGATCGGGCATCTCCTCGACCACCTGGCGTACCACGACCCGGTCGACCAGCTCGTCGTCGACGACCGTCACGGGGTCCGGGACCGCGGCGACGCGCGTCACCTTGCGCACGTCGCGCGCACGCGCGGCCCGCACGTCGGCGACCTTGTGGCGGGCGATCCCGAGGAGCCAGGCCGGTAGCGCCCCCGGGGTCGGGACCAGCGTGTGGCGCCCCTGCCAGGCCGCGACGAACACCTGCTGGGTGACCTCCTCGGCGTCGTGGTGGTCGGCGAGGGCGCGGAGGGCGAAGGTGTGCACCAGGGCCGACCAGCGATCGAAGATGGCCTCGAGCGCCGACTCCTCACCCGCGACCAGGCGCGAGGCGAGGGACCGGACGTCGTCTCGGCCCTCGAACTCGCTCACCCCACTCACCACGGGGACAAGGTACTTGCCGGGCGCCGGCCGAGCAGCGGGGTGAGCCGCTCGACCGGCGCGCCAGCCTCTTCTCAGAGGTCGATCGGGCGCAGCACGCGGTCGATGCCGTGCGCGACCTGCTTGTTGCCCTTGTTGAGGTCGAGGAGCTTCAGGACCGCCATCGGGTCCTGGGCGTTCTTGTCCTTGTCCTTCAAGGTGACCGACACGGACGGCTTGGTGCGCACCTTGACCTTGAGGGTCTTGCCGGCCGCGGTCTTGAGCGAGGCGCCGTTGGCCTTGAGCACCTTGTTGCTGGTGAGCGTCTTGCCCGGGACCACGTGGTAGAGCAGGACGGTCTCGATGGTGTCGACACCGGCGAGCTCCACGAGCGAGCTGAAGATCTTCTTCTCGCTCTTGATGGTCTTGCCGGTGAGGTCCTTGGCCAGCAGGCGGAAGGCCTCGTCGGTGGGCACGAACGCGGTCAGGCGCTGCGAGCCGTCGGCGAGGAGCGCGACCGGCGAGTCCGGCTTGGCGGCGATGACGGCGAGGACGGCCTCGGTCGTGATGTCGAAGTCATTCTTGTTGTTGTCGAACTTGTTGCCGTCGGCCGTCAGCAGCGCGGCGAGGCTGTCGTCGCCTGCCTTGGTGGAGGCCACCTGGGCGGTCGCGGCGGGAGCCGTCGCCATCGCGCCGAGCGCGAGGGCAGAAGCGGCGAGGAGGGCGGGAACGCGTCGGTTCATCGAGGGTTTCCTTCCATCGGGGGTGCCGGTCGGCACCCTGTCCTCACCTTCTCGGTGCGAACACCGCGGTTGGATGCACCCGGTGCGTAGATTCTTCCCATGGACCTGATCCCCACGCCCGACCAGGTGGTCGCGGCGGCCGGAAATGTCGCGCACACCGTGCTCTACGGCGGGCTCGCCGACCTGCGCCCGATGCCCCGGACGCTCATCGACGACGGCGAGCTGCGCGAGGTCTACCACTACCGCCCGGCCAGGGACGTGCCCGAGAGCGGCGACCCGGTGCTCCTGGTGACCCCGCTGGCCGCGCCGGCACTGTGCTTCGACCTGCGCCGCGGCTGCTCCCTGGTCGAGCACCTCGTCGCCCAGGGGCGCCCTACCTACCTGCTGGAGTACGGGCAGGTGTCGTTCAAGAACCGGTCGCTCGGCGTCGAGCACTGGGTCGACGAGGTCCTGCCCGAGGCGGTCCGGGCCGTGCACGAGCACTCCGGCGGCCGCGGCGTGCACCTCGTCGGCTGGAGCCTGGGCGGGCTCTTCGCCCTCCTCACCGCCGCCGACCGGCGGGACCTGCCGATCGCCTCCCTGACCGTGCTCGGCTCGCCCGTCGACGTCCGCAAGGTGCCGCTGGTGGCGCCCGTCCGGCCACTGCTCAACCTCACGCAGGGCCGGGGCGCGATCACCCGCGCCTACCGCGCGCTCGGAGGGGTTCCGGTCCCCCTCGTCAACTGGGCGTTCAACGCCGCGTCGGCGCAGAAGCTGGTGACCAAGCCACTGGCCGTCCTCACCCACCTCGACGACACCGACTACCTCGCCCAGCTCGAGGCGGTCGACCGGTTCCGCGCCAACATGACGGCCTACCCGGGCCGGACGTTCGGCCAGCTCTACCACCGCTTCGTCAAGGGCAACGCCCTCGCGGGCGGCAGCATGGACATCGGCTCGCGCACCGTCGACCTGGCTGCGATCGAGGTGCCGGTGCTCGTCTTCGCCGGCAACACCGACGGCATCGCGCCCCTGCCTGCCGTACGTGCCGTGGTGCCGCTGCTGGCCGGCTCACGGCAGGTGCGTTTCGAGGTCGTGCCCGGCGGCCACCTCGGCATGCTCACCGGCCGCGCCGCGCGCGGGACGACGTGGACCGCGATCGACGAGTGGGTCGAGGAGTGGTCGGTCGGCGTGGTGCCGGTGGCCCGGAAGGCCACTGCGAAGAAGGCCGCTGCGAAGAAGGCTCCGGCGAAGAAGGCTGCCGCGAAGAAGGCCGCACCCCGGAAGGCTGCTGCGAAGAAGGCTCCGGTGAAGAAGGCTCCGGCGAAGACCGCCGCGAAGAAGACAGCCGCGAAGAAGTCGTCGGCCAGCACCATCGGCTCCAACCCCTCACGCCGCTACGGCTCCGCCGGGTCGCGGGCGCTGGGCCAGCAGTGAGCACCACGACGACGCCGGGCGAGGCAGCCCGGCTTCCTCGCTCCGTCCGGATCGGCTACGGCAGCGGCTCGGTCGCCACGGGCGCCTTCGGCACGGTGCCGGGCCTGATGCTGCTGCCGTACCTCACCGACGAGCTGGGCATCGCCGCGCTCTGGGCGGGCGTGATCGTCTTCCTGCCGAAGGCGTGGGACGTCGTGCTCAACCCGATCGCCGGCCGGGTCAGTGACCGCACCCTCGACCCGGCCGGTCCGCGTCGCCCGTGGCTGATCCGGGCGGGGCTGATGCTGGCCGGTGCGTTCGCCCTGATCTTCGCCGCACCCGACCTCGGCAGCCAGCTGCTCGAGGCCGGCTGGGTGCTGGTGTTCTTCGTGCTGGCGGCCACGGCGTACGCCTTCTTCCAGGTGCCCTACGTCGCGATGCCGGCGGAGATCACGTCGTCCTACGACGAGCGCACGCGGTTGATGACGTGGCGGGTCGCGATCCTGGCGTTCACGATCATGCTGGCCGGGGCCACGGCGCCGGTCATCCGCGACGCGGTCGGCGGGCGTGACGGCTACCGCGTGATGGGCGTGGTGATGGCCGTGCTGATCGTGGTCGGCGTGGTGAGCGCGTGGTGGGGCACCCGGCGGGCGCCGATCGGCGCGGTGGCGGCCGGTGCGGGGTCGCTGCGCGAGCAGCTGCGGATCGTCGGTCGGGCCAGGGACTTCCGGGTGCTGCTGACGACGTTCGTGCTGCAGGCCCTGGCGACCGGTTGCATGCTGGCGGGCGTCGACTACCTCGCGGGCGACGTCCTCGAGAGCACCGGCGCGGCCACGATCCTCTTCGTCTGCTTCGTCGGACCGGCGCTGCTGCTGACGCCGGTCTGGACCTCGTTCGGCATGCGGGTGGGCAAGCGCCGCGGCTACGTCATCTCCTCGCTCATCCTGGCCGCCGGCGCCCTGCTGGCGGCGTCCGCGCAGGTGGCGCCGGCGGGCGTCGTGTTCGCCGCGACCGCGCTCGTCGGCGTCGGCTACGCGGGCTGCCAGGTCTTCCCGATGGCGATGCTGCCTGACGCGGCCGCCGTCGACTCCGCGAGGACCGGCGAGAACCGCACGGGTGTCTACACCGGTGTCTGGACCGCCGGGGAGACCCTGGGCCTCGCGCTCGGCCCGGCCGTCTTCGCCGTCGTGCTCGCCCTCGGTGGCTACCTCTCCAGCGACGGACGTGAGATCACCCAGCCCGGCTCGGCGCTGACCGCGATCACGCTCGGCTTCTCGCTGCTCCCGGCCGCGCTGACCCTGCTCAGCCTGTGGTGGCTGCGCCAGTACACCCTCGACGCCGCCGAGGTGGCGGCTGCGGAAGGAGCCCCTGCATGACGGAGCACCGCGTGACCAGTCCCCTCGGCCCGCTCGAGCGGCTGAAGGCGCTCCAGGGCGCAGACCTGCCGGTGCACGGTGGCCGGACCCTGGCCTACGTCTACGACTCCGGTGAGCCCACGGTCGACCGCATCGCACGGGAGGCGGTGGCCGCCTACGCCGCGTCCAACGCGCTCGACCCGACTGCCTTCCCGTCCCTGCTCCAGATGGAGAACGAGCTCGTCGGCTTCGCCTGCGACCTGCTCGACGCGCCCGCCTCGGCCGTCGGCACGGTGACCTCGGGCGGCACGGAGTCGATCCTGCTGGCGGTCCAGGGCGCCCGTGACGCCCGCCCCGACGTCGTACGGCCCACGATGGTGCTGCCGAGCACCGCGCACGCCGCGTTCCACAAGGCCGCGCACTACTTCGGCGTCGGGGCCGTGCTCGTTCCGGTCGGCCCCGACTTCCGCGCCGACCCTGCGGCGATGGCGGCCGCGATCGACGACTCGACCGTGCTCGTCGTGGCCAGCGCGCCGTCGTACGCCCACGGCGTGGTCGACCCGGTCACCGAGGTCGCCGCGGCCGCCGCAGCGCGTGGGGTGCGCTGCCACGTCGACGCGTGCATCGGCGGCTGGGTGCTGCCGTACGCCGCCCGGCTGGGGCGCGAGGTGCCGCCGTGGACCTTCGCCGTCGAGGGGGTCACCTCGATCAGCGTCGACACCCACAAGTACGCCTACGCCCCCAAGGGCACGTCGCTGCTGCTGCACCGCGAGGCGTCGCTGCGCAGGCCGCAGTTCTTCGCCTCGGCCGCGTGGCCGGGCTACACGATGCTCAACGCGACGACGCAGTCGACGCGGTCCGGCGGGCCGATCGCCGGGACGTGGGCCGTGGTCGAGCACGTCGGCGACGACGGCTACCTCGCGCTGGCCGGACGCGCCTTCGAGGCGGTCGACGCGATCGTGGCGGAGATCGACGCCTCCCCGGCGCTGCGGCTGGTCGTGCCGCCGGACTCGACGCTCGTGACGCTCGCGACCGACGACTCGCTCGACCCGTTCACGCTGACCGACGAGCTCCTCGCACGCGGGTGGTACGTCCAGCCGCAGCTGTCGCACGCCGACGACGGGCCGAGCATCCACCTGTCGGTCAGCGCGGGCACCCTCGCGCACGTCGACGAGCTCGCGACCGCGCTCGCGGAGTCGGTCGCCGCCGCCGTGGCGGCCGGCCCGGTCTCCGTCGACCCGGGCGTGGTCGCCTTCATCGAGGCGCTGGACCCGGCCGCGCTGGGCGACGACGACTTCGACGGGCTGCTCGCCGCGTCGGGGCTGGTGGGTGCGTCGGCGGACGGGGAGCTCGAGCTGCCGACCCGGATGGCCGAGGTCAACGCGATGCTCGACGTGGCCTCGCCCGCCATGCGGGAGGCCCTGCTGGTGGCGTTCCTCGACCGGCTGCAGCGGCCGTCGCGGGGGGAGCGCTGATGAGCTCCTTGACGGGACTGGTCGACTCGGGTCGGATGGCGGCGGACTGGGCCGCCGCGCTGGAGCCGGTCGACGACCAGGTCGCCGCGATGGGCCGATTCCTCCGCGACGAGGAGGCCGCCGGTCGCGGCTACCAGCCCGGCGCCGAGCGGATCTTCCGGGCGTTCGAGCGCCCGCTCGCCGACGTCCGCGTCCTGGTGGTCGGGCAGGACCCCTACCCGAACCCGTCGCACCCGATCGGGCTGAGCTTCGCCGTCGAGCGGCACGTGTGGCCGCTCCCGCCGAGCCTGCTCAACATCTACGTCGAGCTCCGCGACGACCTCGGCATCGTGCCGCCCAGGCACGGCGACCTCTCCGCGTGGGCCGACCAGGGCGTGATGCTGCTCAACAGGTCGCTCACCGTCCGGCCCGGCGACTCCAACAGCCACCAGGGCAAGGGCTGGGAGGCCGTCACCGAGCGCGCGATCACCGCCCTCGCCGAGCGCGGCGGACCGTGCGTGGCGATCCTCTGGGGCAGCCACGCGAAGAACCTCAAGCCGTTGCTCGGGTCGATCCCGTGGGTCGAGTCGGTGCACCCCTCCCCGCTCAGCGCGCGGCGCGGCTTCTTCGGGTCGAAGCCCTTCAGCCAGGTCAACCGGCTGCTCGAGGAGCAGGGTGCCGCGCCCGTCGACTGGACGCTGCCGGCCTACGACGACGTACCTCCACGCTGACCTCCACGGGCAGCCGGTCGATTGCCATCAGCCCGCTTCGGGAATATAGTTGAATTCCGGACTATTGAGGTGACCATGACTGACTCCATGCCTGCGCTCTACATCGGCCATGGCGCGCCGCCGCTGCTCGACGACCCGATCTGGTCGGGGCAGCTGGCCGCCTGGGCGAAGGACCTTCCCCGCCCCAAGGCGATCCTCATCGTCTCCGCGCACTGGGAGTCGGCCCCCGTGAGCCTGACGGCCAGCGGTGCGCCGCTGGTCTACGACTTCGGCGGGTTCGCGCCGAAGTACTACCAGATGACCTACGAGACGCCCGACGCCACGGCGCTGGCGCAGCGGGTCGCGGCGATGATGCCGACCGGCGAGCCCGTGCACCAGCACGTCTCGCGCGGCCTCGACCACGGCGCCTGGGTGCCGCTGAAGATCATGTACCCCGAGGCCGACATCCCGGTCCTGCAGATGTCGCTGCCCACCGACGACCCGCACCGGCTGATGAGGCTCGGCGAGCGGCTGCGTCCGCTCCGCGAGGAGGGCGTGCTCATCATCGGCTCCGGCTTCCTCACCCACGGCCTGCCGTTCCTCAAGGAGTTCCGCATCGACGCGGCCGCTCCGGGGTGGTCCACGGACTTCGACCTCTGGGCGGCCGAGGCGCTCGCCCGCGGTGACGTGGACACCCTGTCGGACTACCGGGCGAAGGCGCCCGGCATGCCGTACGCCCACCCGACCGTCGAGCACTACACGCCGCTGTTCGTGACGCTGGGCGCCGCGACCGCCGCCGACGTACCCGGCATCCAGGTGATCGACGGCTACTGGATGGGCCTGTCCAAGCGGTCCCTGCAGGTGGCCTGACCGCGCGGGACTACCCTCGGGACGTGCGCGTCCTCTCGATCCAGTCCCACGTCGCCTACGGCCACGTCGGCAACTCCGCAGCCGTCTTCCCGCTCCAGCGCCTCGGTCACGAGGTGTGGCCGGTCCTCACGGTGAACTTCTCCAACCACACCGGGTACGGCGAGTGGCGCGGGCCGCTGATCGCCGCCGAGGACGTCGCCGAGGTGATCACCGGCATCGGCGAGCGCGGCGCGTTCGCGACCTGCGACGCGATCCTGTCGGGCTACCAGGGCTCGCCGGAGATCGCGGACGTCATCGTCGACGCGGTCGCGCAGGTCAAGGCCGCCAACCCCGAGGCGACGTACACCTGCGACCCGGTCATGGGCAACGCGACCTCGGGCTGCTTCGTCAACCCGGCGATCCCGCCGAAGTACCGCTCGACGATCATCCCCGTCGCCGACCTGCTGACGCCCAACCAGTTCGAGCTCGGCTTCATCACCGACCGCGACGGGCTCAGCGGGGCGTCGTCGCTGGAGAGCGTCCTCGAGGCCGTCGACGAGGTGCGCGCGCTCGGCCCGTCGACCGTGCTGGTCACCTCGGTCGTCCGGATCGGCGCGCCCGAGGACTCGATCGAGATGCTCGCCGTCACCGGCGACGAGGCCTGGCTGGTCACCACCCCGCGCCTGCCGATGAAGGCCAACGGCTCGGGCGACATCACCGCCGCGCTCTTCACCGCGCACCTGAGGACCACCGGCTCCGCCGCCGACGCGCTCGCCCGCACGGCGTCGTCGGTCTTCGCCGTCCTCAGGGCGACCCACGAGTCCGGTGAGCGCGAGCTGCGCCTCATCGAGGCCCAGGACGCGATCGCGTCGCCGGCCAACGAGTTCGTGGTCGAGCAGGTCCGCTGACGGTCCAGCAGCAAGGGGTCGAGCCGGTGACAGGAATCGAACCCGCGACATTTTCTTTACAAGAGAAACGCTCTACCAACTGAGCTACACCGGCGTGCGCCTTGCGGCGCGGCGGCCATCCTAGGTGAGGAAGGATGGGGCCCGTGAGCCTCCTCCACCTCCCCCACCACGACGGCTCCGCGCTGTTCGTCTCCGACGAGGCGCCGACGCTGGGCGACACCGTGGTCGTCCGGGTGCGCACGAGCGCGAGCCACCCGGTCGACGCGGTCTGGCTGCGCACGACCTACGACGCCGAACCGGTCTACCACCCGACGACCGCCTCGACCGAGGGCGGCGTGGTCTGGTGGGCTGCCGAGCTGCCGGTCCACAACCCGGTGACCCACTACCGCTTCCTGCTCGTGACGGGCGAGGAGCAGGAGTGGCTGACCGGCGCCGGCCTGGTGGCCCACGACGTCCCGGACGGGGCCGACTTCCGGTTGGCCGCCTACCCGGCGGCTCCCGACTGGGGCCGCGACGGCGTCGTCTACCAGGTGTTCCCCGACCGGTTCGCCCGCTCGGCGGCGGCCGACTCGCGCGAGCTGCCCGACTGGGCCCTGGCCGCTGCGTGGGACGACGAGGTGGCCTTCGAGGGCACCGACCCGCGCACCCCGATGCAGCTCTTCGGCGGCGACCTCGACGGCATCACCGAGCACCTCGACCACATCGAGCGGGTCGGGGCCGACATCCTCTACACGACACCGGTCTTCCCCGGCGAGAGCAACCACCGCTACAACGCGACCACCTTCACCGAGGTCGACCCGCTCCTCGGCGGCGACGCGGCCTACGACCGGCTCAGCACCGCGGTCCACCAGCGCGGGTGGCGGATCCTCGGCGACCTCACCACCAACCACACCGGCGACACGCACGAGTGGTTCCTGTCGGCCAGCGACGACCCCACCGGGCCGCACCGGACCTACTACTACTTCGACGACGACGGCACCTACGCCTGCTGGATGGGCCACGGCACGCTGCCCAAGGTCAACCACACCGACCCCGACCTGCGCGCCGCGATGGTCGAGGGTCCGGACTCGGTCGTCGGGCGCTGGCTGCGCAAGCCCTTCGACGTCGACGGCTGGCGCATCGACGTCGCCAACATGACCGGTCGCCTGGGCCCGATCGACGTCGCCCACGACGTCGCGCGCGCCACCCGCGCGACCGCCGCCGCGCTGCGCGAGGACCCGTGGGTCATCGGCGAGCACAACCACGACGCCACCGGCGACGTCGACGGGGACGGCTGGCACGGCACGATGAACTACTCCGGCTTCTCGTGGCCGGTCTGGTCGTGGGTGCGCGACCCCGCGTCGCCGGCGCGCGCCTTCGGCCGTCCCGTGCCGGTGCCCCGGCGCGGCGGCCAGGCCGTCGTCGACACCTTCCGCGCCTGGCAAGGCACGCTCGGGTGGCGGGCGAGCGCCAACAGCTGGAACATCCTCGACTCCCACGACTCCGCCCGGATCCGCACGGTGGTCGGAGGCGACGCCGCCGTGCACCGGGTCGCCGTGGGCCTGCAGTTCACCCTGCCCGGCGTGCCGATGGTCTTCGCCGGCGACGAGATCGGGCTCGAGGGCGTCAACGGCGAGGACGCCCGCCGGACGATGCCCTGGCACCTCAGCGACGAGTGGGACACCACCACGATGACGGCGTACGCCGACCTCGCCCGGCTGCGGCGCTCGCACCCGGCCCTGCGCCGCGGGGGCCTGCGGTGGGCGCACGTCGACGACGACACCATCGCCCACCTGCGCGAGCACCCCGAGGGCTCGGTGCTGGTGGTCGCGCGCCGCGCGGGCGGCGCGGCCTTCACCCTGCCGCTGGCCGGTGCCACGCACCTCTTCGGCTCCGAGCCCGGCGGCGCCGACCTGGTCGCCGGACCGGACGGGCTCGAGGTCCCGGCGAGCGACGGCCCGCGGGTCGACCTGTGGAGCGTCACGACGGAGTAGGTTGCTCGGATGGCCATGCGGATCGTCGCCAGCCGGCCGGACCCGGCCATCCTCGGCCTGCCGTGGGACACCCCGCTCGAGGGCTGGCCGGACGACGTCGTCGTACCCCTGCCGCGCGGGCTGTCGCGGCACGTCGTCCGGATCGTGCGGCTCGGCGAGCGGGTCTACGCCGTCAAGGAGACCCAGGACGACATCGCCTTCCGGGAGTACCGGATGCTGCGCGACCTGCAACGGCTGGGGATGCCCTCGGTCGTCCCGCAGGGCGTCGTCACCGGGCGCGAGGCCCCGGACGGGACGGAGCTGCCGGCTGCGCTGGTCACCCGGCACCTGCAGTTCTCGTTGCCCTACCGCAGCCTCTTCAGCCGCGGCATGACCACCGAGCACGTGCCGGTGCTGATCGACGCGATCGTCGTGCTGCTGGTGCGCCTGCACCTGGCCGGCTTCTTCTGGGGCGACGTGTCGCTGTCCAACGTGCTCTTCCGTCGCAACGCCGGCGAGTTCGCGGCCTACCTCGTCGACGCCGAGACCGGCGAGCTGCACGAGGCGGTCAGCGAGCGGATGCGCGACTACGACATCACCGTCGGCTGCGAGAACATCTTCGCCGAGCTGATGGACCTCAGCGCCAGCGGTGCGGTGCAGCACCCGATCGACGGCTTCGCGATCATCAGCCACCTCCGCGAGCGCTACGAGGCGCTGTGGAGCGAGCTGACCGACCTCGAGGAGTTCGGCGCCGACGAGATGTGGCGCATCGAGCGCCGCGTCGAGCGGCTGAACGACCTCGGCTTCGACGTCGACGAGCTCGACATCGTCACCGACCTCGGCGGCGACACCATCCGCATCCAGCCGAAGGTCGTCGACCTCGGCCACCACGCCCGCGAGGTCCAGGCGCTCACCGGCATGTCGGTCGAGGAGAACCAGGCCCGTCGGCTGCTCAACGACCTCGCCGCCTTCACCGCCCACTTCGACCTCGGGCGCGAGGACCGCCACCTGGTCGCCAGCAAGTGGATGCACGAGATCTTCGAGCCGATCATGGCGATGATCCCGCCCGACGCGACCGGCAAGCTCGAGCCGGCCGAGGTCTTCCACGAGATCCTCGAGCACCGGTGGTACCTCTCGGAGCGCGCCGGCCACGAGGTCGGCATCCACGAGACCGCCCGCGACTACATCGACCGCTACCTCACCGCACGCCCCGACGAGGCCATCACCGGCGAGGAGTGACCGGCCCACCCGTGAGCGGCCGGCCTCAGACGGTGAGGCGCGAGCCCCGCTCCAGCCACCACGCCAGGGATCCACGCACGTGCGCGTCGAGCGTCCTGTCCCGGGCGATCCGCGGCAGCGCCGGGTGCCCGCTCATGCCGACCGCGTAGGTCGCGGCCCGGACCGTGCCCGGGTCGGCGAGCGCGGTGCGTACGTCGTCGAGCGGGAGCACCTGCCCCGCCGAGCCCAGCACCTGGAGCGCGGCGGAGCGCAGCACGGGGTCGGGCGAGTCGAGCCACTCCGCGATGCCGGGGATCGCCCGCCCGGCGAGGGCGCCGTGGAGGCGTCGGGCCATCCGGTGACGGATCCGCTGGTCGGGCTCGGCGTCGACCAGCGTCCGGAACCGGTCCCACACGGGGGCGGCCAGGGCGGGCAGCCCTGCCAGCAGGAGGTAGCCGGTGACGCCACGCGTCTCCCAGTGCCCGTAGCCGATGTCGAAGACGAGTCGGGCCAGCATCGGCTGGTCGCCCACCCCGACCTCGTGGCCGACGTCGCTGGCGATCGCCGCGCACTGCTGCCACTGGCGGTTGGCCCGGTGCCGGTCGAAGCCCTCGACCTCGGGTGCCGGCGGCAGCGACCGGCCCGGCTTGGTGGTGGACGAGCGCCACGTCGCCGGCGGCACCAGCCGGACGAGGTGCGCCGCCCACTCCTCCTGCGAGGATCCCGGCTCGGAGCGGTCGAAGGCCGTGACGAGCCCGGGGAGCACCCCGGGCCAGAAGGTGCCGGCCGGGCTGATCTCCCCCATGTTCTCCAGCGCGAGGGCTCCGCACAGCGCGAGGTGGGCCTGGTCCGAGCGCAGCAGCTCCAGGCACCACTCGACCCCGTCCGGGGTGACGGCCTCGCCCACGGCGCTGAGCAGGTCGGCGAGGCCCTGCGCATGCGGGTGCGCGACCTCGTGCTGCGCGGCCCTGAGCACGAGGAAGCCGTAGTCGCTGCAGCGGAGCTTGGCCAGAGCCTCGTAGCGGCTCGGGTAGCCGTGGCCGCACGAGCGGGCCAGCTCGCGCACCAGCCGGCCGACCACGCGCTGGGCCAGCGGCACGGGCATCCCGATGTTGCCGGGTGCCGCGATCGCCCGCGTCCATCGCAGCCAGTCACCTCCGGTCGCGGTCGTGCCCGAGTCGAGCCGCTCGGTGAGCTCGGACAGCTCGGCCACCGACGTGATCACCTCCCCCGGCCGGACGTCCGGCGGGCTGGCCGACGGGAAGGTGCGCGCGAGCACGTCGATCGGCGCACGCAGCGACCCCTCGGGGAGGCCGAGCACCTGCTCGTAGCCGTCGACCAGCGAGCCGTCGCGCAGCTGTCCGGTCTCGGCGCGCGAGAGCCGGGCGGTGCTGGTGCCCAGTGACGAGGCGAGCGACCTCATCCGGCTGTCGGGGGCGCCCGAGGTCGTCCGCGCCATCCGCAGCGTCCAGGCGATGCGCGCCGCGACGTCGATCGACGCGCCACCCAGGGGCGTGGCGTCGTCGACGACCGTCATCCGCGGCTGCTCCGGCACGTGGCGAGTATCAGGGAATCCCTGACACGTGACCGCGTGCCGTCCGGATCTTGAGGGGAACGGGTTTCAGCGGGAGCCGAAACTGAATCCCGGCTTGCCCGCGCCTTGACGGAACGGAGGATCGACGGGGCCGGGTTGGGACCGTGGGGGCCCAGCCCGGCTCGACCAGCCCGGCTCGCTCAGCCCGGCTCGCTCAGCCCGGCTCGCTCAGCCCGGCTCGATCGGGGAGTAGTCCCCCACCAGCCAGGAGCCGTCGGTGCGCAGCCGCACCCACTGCAGGCCGACCGGTCGCCCGTCGGCGTACGTCACCAGGCTGACGTCGGCGTCGCGGCGCGGCTTGCTGCCCAGCGCGATGGCGTACGCCGCCCCGCCGGTGGTGCCGTTGGTCCAGGTGTAGCCGACCTCGCCGTCCTCGCCCTCGACCGCGTCGGGGCCGGCCTGCACGTGCGTGTGCCCGCCGAGCACGAGGTCCGTGCAGCCGCGGGCCAGGGCCTCGCGGCCGAGGTTCGCGTCGTGGACGAGGATCGTGCTGACCCGCTCGCCGTCGTCCTCGGCGGCGCAGGCCGCGTCGGCGATGCGGAGGCCGACCTCGGTGAAGCTCAGCCCCGACTCGTCGCGCCAGTTGCCGAGGCCGCTGCTGCGGGGGTCGTCCACGCCGAGCAGCGTGCCGCCCCAGGGTGCGTCGACCACCTCGCCGTCGAGCATCGTCCAGCCCTTGTCGGCGAGGTAGGAGCTGACGAAGGTGCCGTGGTCGTGGTTGCCGGCGATGCCGAAGCGCTCCCACTCCTCGAACGTGGCGGCGAGCGAGTCGAGGCTGAAGGCCTCCCACGGCTGGCCGGTCGAGGTGTCGTCGCCGCCGTCGAGCACGACGGTCGCACCGGCCGCCTCGCCGATCGCCCGGGCCACCCGGTCCATGCCGATGTTGTCGTGACGGTCGGTCACCAGCAGCGCCACGGTCTCGCCCTCCTCGGGCTGGCGGACGTCGAGGTCGGCGGCACCCTCGGCTGCCGTGGAGTAGAACTCCTTGCTCTTCTCGTAGGTGTCGACCGCGCTCAGCACGAGCTTCTTGCTCTCGGTCGTGACCGGTCCGGTCCGCACCTCGATGCCGCGCGTCTCCGCCGGGAGCGTCACGTCGGGGCCGGCGAGCTCGGCGAGCGTCTGCCAGGTCCCCTGGTCCTCCTGGGTCTCCTCGTCGGCCTCCCACGGCTGCCAGACGAGGACCGGCAGCGCGAGCAGCAGGGCGAGGGCCAGGATGCCGTTGCGCGTGCGCAGCCCGCGGAAGAGCTGGCCACGGCGGTGCCGGCCGAGCAGCAAGTAGAACGCGATCGGCACGAGCCCGACGCCGAGCCCGCGCAGCGCGGCCGACACGGCCATGTCGACGACGACGTCCTCGACCTTCCCGACCGGCGCGGTCGGGTCGCCGGCGATGTAGGCGTAGCGCTCGACGAGCTCCTCGATCGAGCCGACCTCGGTCTTGCCGAGGGCGAGCGTCACCCCGACCGGCCCGACGTCGCGGAACCGGAAGTCCGGCAGCAGCGGGCCGGTCTCCACGACCGCGTCGCGCTCGAGCGTCGGGCGCACGACGGTGTCGTGGCCGACCAGCACGGTCGTCCGGCTGCTGTTGAGGAACAGCGAGACCGCGACCGAGACCCCGAGCAGCACACTCAGGCACACGACCACGATGCCCGCCACGAGGCGACGGCGGCGGCCCATCAGGTGCTCACTGCAGGCGGGCCTGCGAGATCGAGTAGAGGGCGACCGAGGCTGCCACGCCGGCGTTGAGCGACTCCAGCTGGCCGGCCATCGGGATCGACACGACCTGGTCGCAGGTCTCGGACACGAGCCGGCCCAGGCCCTTGCCCTCCGAGCCGACGACCACGACGAGCGGGCCCTCGGCCAGGCCACCGGGCGCGACGAGCTCGGGCAGCGACAGGTCGCCGTCGGCGGCGAGGCCGACGACCATGCAGCCGGCGTCCTGGTAGGCCTTCAGCTGGCGGGTCAGGTTCACCGTCTGCGCGACGGGGAGGCGGGCGGCCGCACCGGCGCTGGTCTTCCACGCCGAGGCGGTCATGCCGGCCGCGCGCCGCTCCGGGATGACGACGCCGTGCGCACCGAAGCCTGCGGCCGAGCGGATCACGGCGCCGAGGTTGCGCGGGTCGGTCACCGAGTCGAGCGCGACGATGAGCGCCGGCTCCTTGGCCTCGTCGGCCCGCTCGAGCAGGTCGTCGGCGTGGGCGTACTCGTAGGCCGGCAGCCGGGCGGCGAGGCCCTGGTGGACCGCGCCGCTGGTCATCCGGTCCATCTCGTTGCGGGTGACCTCGAGCATGGTCAGGCCCTGCTCGGCGGCGAGCTTGAACACCTCGCGCATCCGGCCGTCGCGCTCGGTGCCCTCGGCGACGTAGACCGCGGTGACGGGCACGCCGCCCTGGAGCAGCTCGAGCACGGAGTTGCGGCCGGCCGCCCACTCGGCGTCCGAGGACGTACGCCGCCGGGGACGGGTCTCCTTGGCGCGCTCGGTGCGCTTGGCCGCCTTGTGCGCCTGGTGGTAGGGCCGGTCCTTCGCCTTCGGCGTCGGGCCCCTGCCCTCGAGCCCGCGACGGACGCGACCACCCGAGCCGGCGGTGGGGTTGCCCTTGCCGGTCTTCTTGATCGAGCCCTTGCGTTGAGAGTTACCAGCCACGGAGTGACCCCTTTCGGTGATTGAGGAGGGCGCGCAGCGCCCGTCTCGAAATCCCGGCCATTCCTACACACTCCACTTCGGGCCGGTCGGGGTGTCTTCCACCTCGACGCCGGCCGCCTTGATCTGGTCTCGGATGGCGTCGGCGCGGGCCCAGTCCTTCGCCTCGCGCGCCGCCGCCCGGTCGGCCAGGAGGCCCTGCACCAGGGCGTCCACGACCTCGGTCAGCTTGTCGTCGGAGCCGCCGGTCGCCCATGCCTCGTCGGCCGGGCTCAGGCCGAGCACGTCGAGCATCGCGAGGACCTCCCCGAACTTCTGGGAGAGCGCCTCGGACGCACCGTCCGCGAGCAGCCGGTTGCCCTCGCGCACGGAGTCGTGGATCACGGCCACTGCCGCCGGGGTGCCGAGGTCGTCGTCCATCGCGGCGACGAACGCGTCCGGCAGGGCGGCGTACCACTCACCCACGACCGGGGCGGCGCGGTCGAGGAAGTCCTCGATCCGCCGGAACGCGGTCGCGGCGTCGTCGAGCGCCTCGAAGCTGAACTCGACGTGCGAGCGGTAGTGGGCGGCGACCATGTAGTAGCGCAGCTCCTGGCCGCGCACCCGCTTCAGCACCTCGGGGATCAGGAGCGAGTTGCCGAGCGACTTGCTCATCTTCTCGCCGGCGGTGGTGATCCAGGCGTTGTGCAGCCAGTACGACGCGAACGGACGGCCCGCGGCACGCGACTGCGCCTGCTCGTTCTCGTGGTGCGGGAAGCGGAGGTCGACACCGCCGCCGTGGATGTCGAAGGCGGGGCCGAGGTACTTGCCGGCCATCGCCGAGCACTCGATGTGCCAGCCCGGACGACCGGGACCCCACGGGGACGGCCAGGCAGCGGTCTGCGGCTCGGACTCCTTCTTCCATCCCTTCCACAGGGCGAAGTCGCGCGGGTCGCGCTTGCCGCGCGGGTCGGCGTCGCCGGCGGGCTCCATGTCGTCGACCTTCTGCCGGGTCAGCTCGCCGTAGGCCGGCCAGCTGCGCACGTCGAAGTAGACGTCGCCGCTGCCGTCCTCGGCGGCGTAGGCGTGGCCCTTCGCGATCAGCTCCTCGGTCAGCTCCACGATCTCCGGGACGTGGCCGGTGGCGCCCGGCTCGTAGGTCGGCGGCAGCACGTTGATGGCCGCGAGGGCCTTGTCGAGCTCGCGCTTCATCGCGGCGGCGAGGGCGTACCAGTGGACGCCCTGCTCGGCCGACTTGGTGAGGATCTTGTCGTCGATGTCGGTGACGTTGCGGATGAAGTCGACCTCGTGGCCGGTCGCGGAGAGCCAGCGCCGCAGCACGTCGAAGTTGACCGCGGAGCGCACGTGCCCGACGTGCGGCTCGGACTGCACGGTGAGCCCACAGACGTAGATGCCTGCCCGGCCCTCGACGAGGGGGACGAAGTCGCGCGTCTCGCGCGTGGCGGTGTCGTGGAGCCTGAGTGTCACCCGCGCAAGTCTAGGGGCGGATCGGCGATCCCCCGACTCGACGGACGCAGCCACGGATCCTGTGACTCCTGTGACGTGTGGGACCTCGCGGGTTATCGTCGACCGGTGCTCCGACGCGTCGCCTCCCTCGCCCTTCCCGCCACCCTGCTGCTCGGCGGGCTCACCGCGCCGGCCACTGCGTCCGACCACGACGTCGTACGCACCCGCGCGGCGTCGCAGGTCGCCCTGACGTCGTGGAGCACGTACGCCGACTTCAAGGCGGGCACGCGCAGCGGCCTCAAGCTCGGCCGCGGGCTGGTCTCGGTGCGCGCCGCGAAGCCGCGCACCGTCGCGGGCCGGGCCTACGAGGCCGGCACCTGGACCTCGCCCTGGGCCACCCCCGGCTTCGGCGCCACGTCGCTGGTCCCGACCTGGGAGGCCTCGACCCCCGGGCGGAGCATGGTCCGCGTCGAGGTCCGCGCCAAGGGCAGCGACGGTCGCACCGGCAGCTGGGACACCATGGCCGACTGGTCCCGGACCAACCGCCCGGTCAGGCGGACGACGTACTCCGGGCAGGCCGACGACCTCGGCTCGGTCAACGTGGACACCTGGACCGCCGCGAGCACCATCAGCGCCTGGCAGGTCCGGGTCACGCTGATGCGGCCGAAGGGATCGACCAACGCCGTGACCCTCGAGCGCGTCGGCGCCGTCGCCTCGGCCGGCGAGAAGACCCCGCGGCCCACGTCCGTCCCCGGCCCCGGCGTGGGCACGGTGCTCGACGTCCCGCCCCTGTCGCAGATGGTGCACACCGGCCACTACCCGCAGTGGGGAGGTGGCGGCGAGGCGTGGTGCTCGGCGACCTCCACCGCGATGGTCCTGGGCTACTACGGCATCGCCCCCGCCCCCACGGGCATCGCGGCCGGTCACGTCGACGCCGTCGTCGACCACACCGCGAAGATGGTCTACGACCACGGCTACCGCGGCACCGGCAACTGGGCCTTCAACACCGCCTACGCCGCCACGCTGGTGGCCGGCGACTCCTACGTCACCCGGATGAGCGGGCTGCGCGAGGCCGAGGACTACATCGCCGCCGGGGTGCCGCTGGTCGTGTCGATCGCCTTCGGCCGCAACCAGCTGACCGGCGCGCCGATCTCGGCCAGCAACGGCCACCTGCTCGTCATCGTCGGCTTCGAGGCCGACGGCGACGTCGTGGTCAACGACCCCGCCGGCGCCACCGACGCCGAGGTGCGCCGGGTCTACGACCGCGCGCAGCTCGAGCGGATCTGGATCGCGGCCTCCGGCGGGACGGCGTACGTCATCCGCAACAGCTAGCCGCCGGGAGCTCGCCTCAGCGTGCGGTCACCTCGATGGTGTGCCACCCGGTGGCGCCGTCGGGGTCGGGCCGCACGACGACGCTGGTCTGGGTCTCGCCGTCCTTGCCGGTCGCGCGGACCCGGACCTCGTGGTCGCCCTCGTCCAGGTCGACGGTGAGCGCCCACTGCACCCAGGTGTCGTCGGACGGGACCCGGCCGAGCTCCGCGGGCTCCCACGCGCCGCCGTCGACCTGGACCTCGACCCGCGAGATGCCCGTGTGCTGGTGCCACGCGACGCCACCGATCGCCACCGGGCCGACGGCCACGTCGTCGCCGGAGCGCGGGACGTCGATGCGCGAGGCGATCTTCACCGGCCCCTCGGCCGACCAGCCGCGCGTCGTCCAGTAGCCGACCGAGTCGGCGAACGTGCTGACCTCCATGTCGACCACCCACTTCGTGGCCGAGACGTAGCCGTAGAGCCCCGGCACCACCGTGCGCACGGGGAAGCCGTGCTCGATGGGCAGCGGACGGCCGTTCATCGCCACCGCGAGCATCGCGTCGCGGTCGTCGGTGAGCGCCGCCAGCGGGGTCGCGCAGGTCCACCCGTCGTGGGAGGTCTGCAGCACGCAGTCGGCCTCCGCGCTCACGCCGAGGCCCTCGAGCAGGTCGGCGATGCGTACGCCGCTCCAGCGGGCGTTGCCGATCAGGTCGCCGCCCACCTCGTTGCTGACGCAGTTGAGGGTGATCCACGACTCCGTCAGCCGGCGCGCGACGAGCTGGGAGTAGGTGAGCGTCACCTCCCGGTCGACCCGGCCGTGGATGCGCAGCGACCACGCGTCGGGCTCGATCGTGGGCACGGTGATCGAGGTGTCGATCCGGTAGAAGTCGTCGTTGGGGGTCTGCCACGGGCTGATCCCGGCGAGCCCGAGCGAGGTCGCCGGCGGGGCGGGTCGGCGGGTCACGCCGGGGATCCGGAGCAGCTGGCGGCTGGTCTCGACCTGGCGACGACCGGCGCCGACCACGCGGCCGGCGACCGCGATGCCGAGCGAGGCGATGCCGATCGTGCCCGCGACGAGGAGGAACACGCGCCGCTCGCGCGACTCGAGGTCGGGACGCAGCACGCCGCGGTGCAGGGCGTCGGTCAGTGCCGCATGGACGGCGATCCAGGTGACCAGCCCGACCCCCACCGGGAGCACGTCGACCAGGCCCGCGCCCCGCTGCGCCAGGACCGACACCAGCCCGACCGCGGCGAGCGCGACCCACACCGGCAGGGGGCGCCACCAGGCCCGGCGAGCCAGCGACCCCGCCCACGCGAACGCGGCGAGCACGACGACCAGCACCCCGGTCACCAGCACCGGCTTGTCGAGGTGGCCGAGGACCTGGATCGCCCGCTCGGCGACCGATCCGGGGGTGAGCCGGATGACCAGCTCGGCGACCGCGACGACCGGCGACTCCCGGATCGTGAAGATCATCGCCGTCGCGTAGCTGGTCGCCAGGCCGGCCAGCCCAGCCAGGACGCCGGCCAGCCGCCAGTGCGCACGGGTGGTCATCGGACCATTCTTGCGCGTCGGGCATGATGCCCGCGTGACCTCACCCCGGATCGGCATCGGCACGGACGTGCACCGCCTGGTCGCCGGGGTCCCGATGCACCTCGCCGGGCTCGCGTGGCCGAACGAGCCGGCCGGTCTCGAGGGCCACTCGGACGCCGACGTCGCCGCCCACGCCGCGTGCGACGCCCTCTTCTCCGCCGCCGGGCTGGGTGACCTCGGCTCGAACTTCGGCACGTCCGAGCCCCAGTGGGCCGGCGCGTCCGGGGCGACGCTCCTGGCCGAGGCCGCCCGCCGCGTGCGCGGGGCCGGCTTCGAGATCGGCAACGTCGCCGTGCAGGTGATCGGCACCGTGCCGCGCCTCGGCCCCCGTCGCGCCGAGGCCGCCGAGGCGCTCTCCGCCGCGGTCGGCGCACCGGTCAGCATCTCCGCCACCACGACCGACGGCCTCGGCCTCACCGGTCGCGGCGAGGGCGTCGCCGCCATCGCCACCGCGCTCGTCACCGGCTGACACGTCCCGCCACCCCGGCGGCGTACGCGCTCCGGCCCGGCCCGCGCGCGGCCGCGCGCCGCCACGATGCCGCGCGCCCCGGGGCCGATCCGGCACGCCCGGACCCTTGCGCCCGGTGACAGCCGTCACCTACCATCGGGTCAAACGTGACGACCACAAGCACATATGTGCATATAGGAGCTCGCATGACTGCCACCCCCGGCACGGACCACGACACCGCCGCGCACGCCCTGCTGACCATGTGGACCATCCGTCGTTTCGAGGAGGCCGTCGACGACCTGTTCGCACGCGGCCTCATGCACGGGACGATGCACCTCTCCATCGGCCAGGAGGCCTCGGCCACCGGCGCGTGCCTGGCCCTGCGCACCGACGACGCCATCACCTCCACCCACCGGGGCCACGGCCACTGCATCGCCAAGGGCGCCGACCTCACCCGGATGATGGCCGAGCTGCTCGCCAAGGAGACCGGCTACTGCCGCGGTCGCGGCGGCTCCATGCACATCGCCGACACCGCGACCGGCAACCTCGGCGCCAACGGCATCGTCGCCGGCGGCATCCCGATCGCCGCAGGTGCGGCGCTCGCCTTCCAGATGCGCGGCGAGGACCGCGTCGTGGCCTGCTTCTTCGGCGACGGCGCCGCCAACGAGGGCGCCTTCCACGAGGCGGTCAACCTGGCCGCGATCTGGAAGCTCCCGGTCGTCTTCATCTGCGAGAACAACAAGTACGGCATGTCCTTCTCCACCGAGAAGTCCTTCGCCATCGAGAACATCTCCGAGCGCGGCGCGGCCTACGGCATCCCCGGCGTCACCGTCGACGGCAACGACCTCGACGCGGTGCACGACGCCGTCAGCACCGCCGTGGCCCGTGCCCGCGCCGGCGAGGGCCCCACGCTTGTCGAGAACCTGACCTACCGCTGGAAGGGCCACAGCAAGTCGGACAAGAACCTCTACCGCACCAAGGAGGAGATCGCCGACTGGCGTGCCAAGGACCCGATCCTCCGCTTCGAGGCGCAGGTGAAGGAGTCCGGCCTGCTGACCGACGAGGAGGTGCAGGCCATCCGCACCCAGGCCATGGAGGACATGCGCGAGGCCGTGCGCCAGGCCAACGCCGCACCCGACGCCGACCCGTCCGACCTCCTCGACGCGGTCTTCGCCCGCGCCTGACCCGCGACCAGACACAGGAGACATCCCCGTGAGCACCCTTCAGAACGAGACCGGCACCGACCGCGTCATCACCTACTCCGAGGCAGTCCGCGAGGCCATCGGCCAGGCCATGGAGGCCGACGAGCGCGTCTTCATGCTCGGTGAGGACATCGGCATCTACGGCGGCGCCTTCGGCGTCAGCGGCGACCTCTACCACCGCTTCGGAGCCGACCGGATCCGCGACACCCCCATCTCCGAGCTCGGCATCGTCGGCGCGGCCGTCGGCGCGGCGCTCGCCGGGATGCGCCCCATCGTGGAGATCCAGTTCTCCGACTTCACCAACCAGGCGATGGACCAGATCGTCAACCAGGCCGCCAAGATCCACTACATGCTCGGCGGTGCGATGTCGGTGCCGATGGTGCTGCGCGCGCCTCTGGGCTCCGGCACCGGTGCGGCCGCCCAGCACTCGCAGAGCCTCGAGGCGTGGTTCGCCCACGTGCCCGGGCTCAAGGTCGTCATGCCGGCGACCGCCGCTGACGCCAAGGGCCTGCTGCTCTCGGCGATCGACGACCCGAACCCGGTCATCGTGCTCGAGCACAAGCTGCTCTACCGCACCTCGGGCCCGGTCCCGGAGGAGGCCGTCCGCGTCCCCCTCGGCAAGAGTGCCGTGCACCGCCGCGGCGAGCACATCACGATCGTCGCCACGGGCGTCATGGTCTCCCGCTCGCTCGAGGCCGCCGAGATCCTGGCCGCCGACGGCATCGAGGTCTCGGTGATCGACCCCCGCACCCTCACCCCCCTCGACGACGCCCCGATCCACGAGGACGTCTCGCGCACGGGCCGCGCGCTGCTCGTGCAGGAGGCACCCGGCCACGTCGGCTTCACCGCGGAGCTCTCCGCGCGGATCGCGGAGTCCCCGACGATCTACCGGCTGCTCGCGCCCGTGCGCCGGCTCAGCGGCCTCGACGCGCCGATCCCCTACGCCCCGCAGCTGGAGAAGGCGTCCGTCCCGCAGGTCGACAACATCGTCGAGGCTGCCAAGACGATGATGAAGGAGTCCTGATGGCCAGGCTCGCGATCCGGATGCCCAAGATGTCGATGACGATGACCGAGGGCGAGGTCAACGAGTGGATGGTGCGCGTCGGTGACGAGGTCGCCGAGGGCGACGTCGTCTGCGAGGTGATGACCGACAAGGTCGACATGGAGGTCGAGAGCACCGTCTCCGGCACCCTCGTCGAGATCGTCGTCGAGTCCGGCACCGTCGAGGTGGGCGAGCCCATCGGCTGGGTCGAGGGCGAGGACACCGGCGGTGGCTTCGGCGACCTGCTCGCCGGCCCTGCCCCGGAGCCGGACGCCGACGTGACCGCGACCGAGCCCGAGCCGGTCGCGGCGGCACCCGAGCCCGAGCCGGCGACCCCCGCCGCCACGGGCATCGTGCCGGCTGTGCCGCGCGCCCGGGCCCTGGCCCGCGACAACGGGGTCGACCTCGCCTCCGTGACGCCGACCGGCCCCGAGGGACTGGTGCGCGTCGAGGACGTCGAGCAGGTCGTACGGCCGGCAGCCGCGCCGGCTGCCCCTGCCGCCGCACCCGCACCCCCCGCCCCTGCCGCCCCTGCGCCCGCTCCCGTCGCGCCTGCTCCCGTCGCAGCCGCACCGGCGGCGGCGAGCGCGCCGAGGCCGACCGACGACCGCCGCATCGCGGTCCGCCGGGCGGTCGCGCGCAAGATGGTGCCGACCGCGGCGATCCCGCAGTTCACCGTCTGGCGCCAGGTGCACCTCGACACCGCCAACGCGGTGCGCAACGGCGTCTCGTGGACGACCGTCCTCCTGCGGGCGTACGCCGCCGCCCTCCGCGACGTGCCCGAGCTGCTGTCGCGCTGGGAGGACGACGCACCCACCGAGGCCGGCCCGCCGGCGATCGCGCTCGCGGTCGCCACCGAGCGCGGGCTCATGGTGCCGACGTTCCTCGAGCCCGACGCGCGGCCGATCGCCGACGTCGACGCCGAGGTGCGCTCGGTGGTGGCGCAGGTCCAGAAGGGCAAGCTCGACCCGGCCTACATGGGCGTGGCCAACGGCTCGGTGTCCAACCTCGGCGGCCTGGGCGTGGACCAGTTCCAGGCGCTGCTCACGCCGCCGCAGGCGAGCGTGCTGTCGCTGGGCACGATCACCCAGCGGCCGGTCGCCGTGCCGGGCGGGCTGGGTGTCGCGCTCACCGTCAACGCCGGCCTCACCGTCGACCACCGGGTGGCCGACGGGGCGCACGGCGCCCAGCTGCTCGAGGCGTTCTCGAGGCGGCTCTCCGGCGGCCTCTGAGCCGACCCTCCCGGTGGGCGCGCGGACCTCCGTCCGCGCGCCCGCTGTGGCTCTTGACCGTGACCCCGATCACATCTACGGTTCCCGCCTAGGCACTCCCGTGCCACCCATAAGCACGGAGGTGCCGATGCCCGCCGCACGCGATCCCGCCATCCTGATGCGGGTCGCCGAGCTCTACTACCTCGAGGACAAGTCGCAGGCCGAGATCGCCGAGCTGCTGTCCACGGGCCGCCCCAACGTCTCCCGCATGCTCAAGGAGGCCCAGCGGCAGGGCATCGTCGAGATCAAGGTGCACGACCCGAGCGGACGCGTCCGCGACCTCGAGCGCCGGCTCGCACAGGCCTTCGGGCTCAGCGAGGTCCGGGTCTCGGCGCGCAACCCGCACGCGGGCGAGACCGCCTCACGCGTCGGCGCCCTGGTCTCCGGGCTCCTGCTCGACCAGCTCGGGGAGTCCACGACGGTGGGCATCTCGTGGGGCCGCGCCCTCCACGCCTCGGTCGAGGCGATGAGCACCGACCGCGACCACGACGTCACCGTCGTCCAGCTCCTCGGTGGCATGTCGGCCATCGGCAACGAGGTCAGCGGGCAGGAGCTCGCCCGCTCCCTCGCGGTGGCCCTGGGCGGCACCTACCGGCTGATGCACGCACCTGCCACCCTCGGCTCGCCCGAGGCCGCGCAGGCCCTGCGCGAGGAGCCCAGCGTCGCGCAGGCGCTGGAGGCCGCCCGCAGCTGCGACATCGCGCTGGTCGGCATCGGCACGCCCGCCTCGGGCTCCTCGGCCGCCGTCGTGGAGTCCCTGGCCCTCGACGCGGCCGACGCCCGTGCGTTCTGGGACCAGGAGCCCGTCGGAGACCTCGCCGGGCGCTACTTCACCGCGACCGGCGCCCCGGTCGACGGGCCCGTCGACGACCGCGTCATCTCCGTCAGCCTGCACGACCTGGCCGCGATCCCGCTCGTCATCGGGGTGGCCCTGGGCCGCGACAAGACGGCAGCGGTGCACGGCGCGCTGCTCGGCCACCACGTCGACGCCCTGGTCTGCGACGAGAGCCTCGCCCGCAGCCTCCTCACCCACCAGTCCCCCAGCCAGGAAGGCACCACATGAAGAAGATCCTCGTCATCTGCGGCACCGGAGTCGCCACGTCGACCATGGTCGCCAGCAGCATCAAGGACCACCTCGCCAGCCAGGGCATCGACGCCCAGATCAGCCAGGGCAAGGTCATGGACCTCGTCAACGGCACCCCCGACGTCGACCTCATCGTCGCCACCACCGCGGTCCCCGACACGGTGACCGTGCCGGTGGTCGCCGGCCTCGCGTTCCTCACCGGCATCGGCCAGGACGCCGCCCTGGCCGAGGTCGTCTCCCACCTGCAGTAGCCCCTCCCCGGCTCGGGCCACGTTCCCGTCCCCCGTCAGAACAGGCACCCCATGGAAGCGTTCTCCTCCTACATCACCGACCTCGGCGCCGCCGTGGTCCTCCCCGTCCTGATCACGCTGTTCGCCATCGCGATCGGCCAGAAGCCCGGCCGCGCCCTGCGCTCGGGCATCCTGATCGGCGTCGGCTTCATCGGCGTCAACCTCGTCATCGGCCTCCTCGGCAGCTCGATCGGCCCCGCCGCCACCGAGCTCGCCACCCGGCTCAGCGTCAACCTCGACATCGTCGACGTCGGGTGGCCCTCGAGCGCGGCGATCGCGTTCGGCTCCAAGGTCGGCGCCGTCATCATCCCGTTCTGCCTCGCGCTCAACGTGGTGCTGCTGCTGACCGGCCTGACCCGCACCTTCGACATCGACCTGTGGAACTACTGGCACTTCGCCCTCGGCGGCGCGCTCGTGGCCGTGGTCATGGACAGCTTCTGGTGGGGGCTGTTCGGCGCCGGGATCGCGATGATCATCACCCTCGCCCTGGCCGACCTCTCGGCACCGATGATCCAGAAGTACTTCGGGTTCCCCGACATCTCCTTCCCGCACATGACGTCGGCGCCCTACGCGCTGCTGGCGATCCCGCTCAACTCGCTGATGGACAAGATCCCGGGCCTCAACAAGCTCGAGGCCGACCCGGCCTCGATCCAGAAGCGCTTCGGCCTGTTCGGCGAGACGATGTTCCTCGGCCTGGTGATCGGCCTCGTGATCGGCCTCGCCGGCTACGGGTTCGACGACCCGCGCGCCGACTCCATCGCCATCCTGACGCTCGGCATCACCGTCGCCGCGGTCATGGTGATCCTGCCGCGGATGGTCGCGATCCTCATGGAGGGCCTGGTCCCCGTCTCGGAGTCCGCCCGCACCTTCATGCAGAAGCGCTTCCCGGGCCGCCGCTACTACATCGGCCTCGACTCCGCGATCGCGGCCGGCCAGCCCGCCGTGGTGGCGACGTCGCTCATCCTGGTCCCGGTCACGCTCCTCGTCGCGATCCTGCTCGCACCCCTGGGCAACCGCGTCCTCCCGCTGGTCGACCTCGCCACGATCCCGTTCATCGTGGCCGTGATGGTGCCGCTCTTCCGCGGCAACATCGTCCGCTCGGTCATCGGCGGGGCCATCGCGATCGGCGGCGGACTGTTCATCGCCACCGCGATCTCGGGCACCTTCACCTCGGTCGCGCTCGCCTCGGGCTTCGACAACGTCTCCGGGTCGAACCGGATCTCCTCGCTCGTCGACGGCGCCAACCCGCTGACCGGCCTGCTGGTCGGGATGGGCGAGCTCGGGCCGGTGGCCGCGATCGTGATGCTCGTGGTCGCCCTGGCGTTCGCCTTCGTCGTACGACGCATCGTGGCCCGCCGCGACGCCGCCGAGGCCCAGCAGGAGACCGCCGGGGCCGCCGCATGACGGCAGCCTCGCTCGAGGCCGGGCTCTGCGTGCTCGACGCCGACGTCGCCGACGCCGGGGCCGCGATCCGGCTCCTGGCCGAGCGCGCCGTGGCCGAGGGCGTGGCGCACCCGTCGTACGTCGACGCGGTCCTGGCGCGCGAGGAGGAGTACCCCACCGGGCTCCCGCTCCCCGTGCCGGCGGCGATCCCGCACGTGGGCGCCGAGCACGTCGCGCGGCCCGCGCTGGGCGCGCTCGTGCCCCGCTCGCCACTCGTCTTCGGCGAGATGGGCAGCCGGGACCGCACGATCGAGGCCCGTCTGGTGCTGATGCTCTTCGTCACCGACCCGCAGGCCCAGGTGCCGCTCCTCGGACGGGTGATCGGGCTCCTCCGGGCACCCGACCTCGACGAGACGCTCCTGGCCGGGCTCACCGGCCCCGACGACCTCGCGGCACGGTTCAACGCGCTGTTGGCCTAGTCCACCGACCCCGCAGGGCCCCGCACCGCGACGCCCCCGTACCCGACCCGGGTGCGGGGGCGTCGTGCGTCGCGCCGATCTCCACAGGCTTGCCACAACTTCGGCCGGGGGTCTTGACGTGACCGACGCCACAGGCTTTCATTGCTCCAGCCCGATCATATGTGACGACCTATCTGCACGGAGGTGACGATGCCAGCCCCACGCGACCCGGCCACGCTGCTGGCAGCAGCGCGCCTCTACTACCAGCAGGACCGGTCCCAGGCCGAGATCGCCGCCACGCTCGGCACCAGCCGCTCCAACGTCTCCCGGATGCTCACCGAGGCGCAGCGCCAGGGCATCGTCGAGATCCGCATCAACGACCCCGAGGGCCGCGTGCACGAGCTCGAGGACGAGCTCCGCACGACCTTCGGCCTCAGCGAGGTCCGCGTCGCCCACACCCGCAACGTCCCCGGCCTCCGGGTCGAGGACGCCGTCGGCACCCAGGCCGCGCGCCTCCTGCTCGACGAGCTCAAGGACTCGATGACCGTCGCGATGTCGTGGGGCCACGCCCTGCAGTCGATGGTCTACGCCACGACGGCCGACCACGAGCACCACCGGGTGACCCTGGTCCAGCTCGTCGGCGGCCTGTCGTCGATCAGCAACGAGATCAGCGGCCAGGAGCTCGTGCGCGAGCTCGCCGTGCGGCTCGGCGCGGAGTACCGCTTCCTCCACGCGCCGGCGACGCTGGAGAGCTCGACCTCCCGCGACGCGCTGCTCGCCGAGCCGTCGATCACCGACGCCCTCGACGACGCCAAGAGCGCCGACATCGCCTTCATCGGGGTCGGCACCCCGACCCACGGCTCGTCGTCGGCGATCCTCGACTCGCTGAGCCTCAGCCCTGCCGAGCGCGACGAGTTCTGGAGCCACGAGCCGGTCGGCGACGTCGCCGCCCGCTACTACAACGCCCAGGGCACCCCGATCCGCGGAGGCGTGGACGACCGCGTCCTCGGCATCAGCCTCGAGGACCTGCTCGAGATCCCCAACGTGGTCGGCGTCGCCTCGGGTCGCGCCAAGGCGCCCGGCGTCCTGGGCGCCCTCCGCGGCCGCATCATCGACTCCCTCGTCTGCGACGAGGCCCTCGCCCGCAGCGTGCTCAGCGCTGCCGGCTCCGGCTCCACCCACGGAGGCAACTGACGTGCACGCAGGATTCATCATCATCGCCGCCCTCGTGGCGGGCTGGCTGGTCCAGATCTTCTTCACCTACCGCCAGTCCATGGCCTTCAACGACGACGTCCGCACCCTGCGCACGAAGGGCACCGTGAGCGTCGGCGTCGGCGGCAACCGCTACAAGGGCCGCCGCTCGTTCGTCGCCATCGCCATCGACCCCGACGGCATCGTCCGCGACGCGATCACCCTCGGCGGCCTCACCACCTTCGCGCGGTCCAAGCCCCTCCCGGGGCTCTTCGACCTCAAGGTCTCCGTCGTTCGCGGCGACCGCGCGATCCCCCACGTCTCGCCGTCCCAGCGCCTGGCCGCACGCCAGGCAGCGGAGCTCTACGGCGCAGCACGCACGTCGGTCCGCGCCGAGGTGTAGCAGCAACACCACCGACCCGCCCCGGGGTGGAGCCCGGGGCCGGACGGTGGGTCAGACATCGAGCGGATCACGTCCGCCGGTGAGAGAGATGCCGGGCAAGCATCACGACCAGGTTCACCACAGAGCCGACTCGACAGGAGCAATCATGCCATTCACCCCCATGGCGCTGGCGGGCCTCCCGCTGGCCGCCGACACCCCCACGGTCGACCCGCCGACCGGTGTCTTCGGCGCCCTCGCCGACGCCGCCAACTGGTTCATCGGCATCTTCAACGCCGGTGGCGAGACCTTCGTGGGCCTCGTGACGGGCATCATCCCGACGCTGATCGTGCTGCTGACCTTCGTCAACGCGCTGATCCGGATGATCGGCCCGGAGAAGATCGACAAGCTCGGCGAGGTCGCCGCGCGACCGGGGCTGCAGTACTACCCGGTCCGCTACCTGCTGCTGCCGGTGCTGTCGGTGTTCTTCCTGACCAACCCGATGGCGTACACGATGGGCCGCTTCCTCCCCGAGAAGTACAAGCCCGCCTTCTACGACTCCGCGGTGAGCTTCGTGCACCCGATCACCGGCATCTTCCCGCACGCCAACGCGGGTGAGCTGTTCGTCTACCTCGGCATCGCGGCCGGCATCACCACGCTCGGCCTCAACACCAGCGACCTGGCCGTGCGCTACCTGATCGTCGGCCTCGTCGTGATCTTCATCCGCGGCGTCCTCACCGAGATCATCACCACGCGCATGCTGGCCCGCCGCACGAGCAACGCGGAGGTCTCGGCATGAGCACCACCACCCAGACCAAGTCCGGCGGCGGCATGGACGGGATCAACAAGGTCCTCGTCAAGATCGGCACCGCTGTCGGTGGTGTCGTCGGCACCCTCTACCAGGCCGGCCGCGACACGATCGACACCGTCATCCGCAACATCCTGCCCTTCATGGCCTTCATCGCGGTCCTGATCGGCATCATCAACGAGACCGGTCTCGGCGACTGGCTCGCGCACCTGATCGAGCCGCTGGCCGGCAGCCTCGTGGGCCTGCTCGCGATCAGCGTCTTCTGCGCCCTGCCGGTGCTCTCGCCGGTGCTCGGCCCCGGTGCCGTCATCGCGCAGGTCGTCGGCGTGGTGCTCGGCACCCGGATCGGCGAGGGCGACATCCCCCCGCAGTACGCCCTCCCGGCCCTGTTCGCCATCGACCCGCAGGTCGGTTGCGACTTCATCCCCGTGGGCCTGGCCCTCGGTGAGGCCGAGCCGGAGACCGTCGAGGTCGGCGTCCCCGCCGTCCTGATCTCCCGCCTGGTCACCGGACCGCTGTCGGTCGTCATCGCCTACTTCGCGAGCTTCGGCCTCTACAGCAGCAGCAGCTGATCCACCCGGTCCGGCCGGCGACCCCGCCGGCCGGACCACCACCCCCTGATCACCCGACTCGACCCCCTCCCCCCAACCCCTAGGAGAAGTCATGAGCGAGTACAAGTCCGTCGTCGTCAGCAAGGGCCGCGGCGGCTGGGGCGGTCCCCTGACCGTCCTCCCGACCGACGACCGTCCCCTGGTGGCCTCGATCACCGGCGGAGGCATCCACCCCGTCGCCCAGCGCATCGCCGACCTCACCGGCGGCCAGGCCTTCGACGGCTTCAAGTCCTCGGCCCCCTTCGACAAGATCGCCGTGGCCGTCATCGACTGCGGCGGCACCGCCCGCGTCGGCGTCTACCCGATGAAGAAGGTGCTCACGGTCGACGTGCACGCCACCAGCCCGGCCGGCCCGCTCGCGCAGTTCATCACCGAGGAGCTCTTCGTCTCCGGCGTGAAGCCCGAGGACGTGCAGGAGACGTGAGCACCGGCACCACCACGGTCTACGACACCACGGTGACCGCTGTGGGCGAGCAGGTCCCCGCGTTCCTCGAGCACGGGATCCTCATCTTCTTCGGCGACCACGCCCCCGCCGAGCTCCACGACATCTCGGTCCTCCACCGGGTCACCGTCTGCGACGACGGCCCCCGCCCCGGTGACCTCGTCCACCTCGGCGAGGAGACCCTCGAGGTCCTCGCGGTGGGAGACGTCGTACGCGACAACCTCCTCAACCTGGGCCACATGGACATCAAGGCCGACGGCCTGACCGAGGCCAAGCTGCCCGGCGACGTCTGCGTCCGCAAGGGCCCCATCCCCCTCCTGGCCACGGGAGACGCGTTCCGCATCACCCGGCAGGAAAACACCCCCGAACAGGACCACTCATGAGCTACCGAGACAGGCTCCAGCACCGGCTGGACGAGACGGGTCGCCCCCTGCGGGTCGGCCTCGTCGGCGCCGGGCAGATGGGTCGCGGCTTCGCCGCCCAGCTGCTCCGGATGCCCGGCATAACGCTGTCCGCCGTGCTGGACGTCCAGCAGGAGCGCGCCGTCGAGGCGCTGACCCAGGCCGGCATCACCCCCACCGACGCGGCCGACACGGCCACCGCCGTCGCCGTCATCGAGGGCGGCGGCAGCGTCGCGCTCACCAGCGTCGACCGCCTCGCCGGGCTGCCGCTCGACGTCGTGGTCGAGGCCACCGGCGTCCCCGAGGTCGCGGTGTCCGTCGCCGTCCAGGCGCTCGCCGCCGGGATCAGCGTCGCCACCCTCACCGTCGAGGCCGACGTCACCGTCGGCCGCTACCTCGCCCAGCTCGCCGACGAGTCCGAGGCGGTCTACTCGGTCTGCCGCGGCGACGAGCCGGTCGAGACCAAGATCCTCGTCGACTACGCGCGCGACCTGAACTTCGAGGTCATCTGCGCCGGCAAGGGCAAGAACAACCCGCTCGACCCCTACGCCACCCCGGAGTCGCTCGCCGACCGCGCGGCCCAGAAGCAGATGAACCCGAAGATGCTCACGAGCTTCGTCGACGGCTCGAAGGCCATGATCGAGATGGCGTCGCTGGCCAACACCACCGGCCTGGGCGTCAGCAAGCGCGGCATGCACGGCCCGCCGTCGTCGGTCGCCACCCTCCACGAGACCTTCGCGCTCGCGAAGGACGGCGGCATCATCGAGCAGGCCGGCGTCGTCGACTACTGCACCGGCGACGTCGCCCCCGGCGTCTTCGTCATCATCCGCACCGACGACCCCTACGTGCACCACGAGATGACCTACCTCCAGATGGGCGACGGGCCCTACTTCGCCCTCTACCGCCCCTACCACCTGGCCAGCATCGAGGCGCCGCTGACGGTCTACGAGATCGTCCTCGACAAGCGCCCGAGCCTGACCTCGGAGCACTGGACGGCCGAGGTCGGCGCGCAGGCCAAGCGCGCCCTCAAGGCCGGCGAGCGCATCGACGGCATCGGCGGCATGATGGTCCGCGGCCTGATCGACCCGGCCGAGGACTTCGCCCGCGACAACCTCGTGCCCCTCGGCGTGCTCGCGGGCGCGACGCTCAAGCACGACGTGCCGGTCGACCACACGCTGACCTACGACGACGTCGAGCTCGACGAGTCCTCGCTCATCGTGCGGATGCGCCGGATCCAGGAGTCGATGGAGAAGGACGGCAGCGACGTCCCGAACCTCGGCGAGCTGGCGGCCCTGCTCGCAGGGTGACCGCAGGCGGCGGGAGGAGGGCGTACGCCGTCGCGAGCCGCGCGATGTCCTAGGCTCGCGCGGTGCCCCTCCCCCCGTCCGCCCGCGCCGCGGTCGTCATGCTCGCCGCGGGCGAGGGGCGCCGCAGTGGGCACCACACCAACAAGGTCCTGCTCCCGCTGGCCGGTCGCGGGGTCTTCACCTGGTCCATCGAGTCGGCCCGCCGGCTCGCGACCGTGACCCACACCGTCCTGGTGATCCGCGAGGAGGACCGGGAGACCGTGATGGCCACCCTCGACCGTGAGGTGGGCCAGCCCGACGTGGCCGTCGTCGTCGGCGGCGACAGCAGGCACAGCTCGGAGTGGCAGGCCCTCCAGGCGCTGGCCCCGATGATCGAGGCCGGCGAGATCGACGTGGTGGTGATCCACGACGCGGCCCGCCCGCTGGCGGTGACGACGATGTTCGCCTCCGTCATCGAGGCCGCGCTCGAGCACGGCGGCGCGATCCCGGTGCGCGACCAGGGACACCTCACCGCGCTCGACGACGGCGGCGAGCAGCCCCCGGACCGCGTGGTGGCCGTCCAGACCCCGCAGGCCTTCCGGGCGGGTCCCCTGCTCGAGGCGTACCGCCTCGCCGACGCCGACGGCTTCGTCGGCACCGACACCGCGAGCTGCATGGAGCGCTACACCGACGTGCCGGTGCTCTGCGTCGACGGCGACGCCGGCAACATCAAGATCACGTTCCCCGAGGACCTCTTCCTCGCCGAGCGGCTGCTCGCCAAGGCAGACTGGGACCTGTCCGGACGGCAGCGCCACCGACGGGAGTCTGCGATGTCTCACCTGCGGGACCTGCTCCCCCACGGGGAGCGTGACCGCTCATGAGCACGAGCGAGGCCGAGCTGCACTGCGAGGTGTGCCACCTGCTCACCGACCACGAGCTGCACTACACCGGTCGCCTGCTCGACTCCGTGCGCTGCACCCGCTGCGGCACCCACGTCGAGCTGTCCTCGCGTGCGCTGATCCCGGCGTACGCCCTCGACCTCGAGCAGCGCCTGGTCAGCAAGCCGCGGCGGATGATGCGCCGGGTCGCGCGCGACCCGGTCGGCTACGTGCGCCAGCTGCCGCGGGCGGTGCTGCGCCAGCCCGGCAAGTTCCTCAGGGAGTTCCGGGGGCTCCTGCGTCGCTGACGGGCTCGCGGCGCACCCGCCGCGAGAGCTCGTCGACGCACTCCAGGAGGTTCACCGACGACGCGTCGTCGACGCGCCGGGCGAGCGAGGGGGCGCGCACCAGCCCGACCTCCCCGTGCGCCCGGAGCCAGGCGGCCAGGCGGGCGAAGTCGTCGATCGGCGGCCGGGCGTCGCGCTCGAGCGCCGCGGCCAGCACCGGCGCCGCGACCACTGCCGGCGACACCAGCGCGGCGAGCCCCTCGCGGTCGATCGTCCCGCCGATCCGGGCGTCCACGACCGTCTTCACCGTGTCGGTGACCGGACGGAAGGCAAGCGCGGACACCTCCGGCGTCGCGGCAGCACCGGTGCGGACCTCGCGCAGGAACTCCGCCGAGGCCAGCGGGCAGAGCGCGTCGTGCACCAGGAGGGCGGAGGTCGTGCCGGCAGCGCGCAGCTCGTCCCACCAGCCCGCGCCGGCCCGCACCTCGGCGGCGACGCCTGCGTGGCGCACCTCGCGCACCACCCGGTCGTGGTCGGCGGCGTCGACGGCCACCAGGAGCCGGTCCACGCCCGACGCGGCCAGCGACCGCAGCGCGTGGAGGTAGAGGGGCGCACGGTGCAGCGAGGCGAACGGCAGTCCCCCGCGACCGGCCATCGCGAGCACCGCGGTGGCGCTCACGCGTCCGCCTGGACGTCGTCGACGTCGGGGGTGGTCAGCCGCTCGAGGGCCGCGATCTCGTCGGCCGAGGCGACGCGGGCAGCGGCGGCCGGTGCGACCCGCCGCTGGACGTCGTACGACGCCTCGAGCACCTCGACCAGCCGGCCCAGGTCCGGGGAGGGCTGCTGCGGCAGCGTGCCGAGCACGCGGGCCGGGAGCACGACGGGCGAGAGGACGGCGCCCGACTCCTCGACTCCCACGACGGGGAGCCCGGTCTCGCGGGACGCGGCGAGGCAGGCCGCGATGAACTCGGGTGGGGTCATCGGGCAGAGCGCGTCGTGCAGCACGAGGTCCTCGCCCGCCTCGACGAGGCCGGACCACGGCACGCTCGCGTCGACCAGGTCGACCCCGGACCGGCCCAGCGCCCAAGCGGCGCAGGCGACGAGCGACTCGCCGTGGACCAGCTGGTAGGGAAGGGCACCGCGCCCCTCGTCCACGACCATGCCGAGGGCAGGGGTGGGGTCGTCGTCGTCGATCATCGCTGGGTCCATCGCGGGGCCACGCTATCCCCGTCGGCCCCGGACATGACGCGACCCCCGGCACGGGACGTGTGCCGGGGGTCGGGTCGTGGTGCGGGTGAGCCTGCGCTCAGGAGGCGAGGACCTCGTCGAGCATGGCCTCGGCCTTGTCCTCGTTGGTCTTCTCGGCCAGCGCGAGCTCGGAGACCAGGATCTGGCGAGCCTTGGCCAGCATGCGCTTCTCGCCGGCCGACAGGCCGCGGTCACGCTCGCGGCGCCACAGGTCGCGCACGACCTCCGACACCTTCATGACGTCGCCGGAGTGCAGCTTCTCCAGGTTGGCCTTGTAGCGACGCGACCAGTTCGTCGGCTCCTCGACGTGGGCGGCACGCAGCACGTCGAAGACGCGGTCGAGGCCCTCCTTGTCGACGACGTCACGGACGCCGACGAGGTCGAGGTTGCAGGCCGGCACGCGAACGACCAGGTCCTGCTGAGCGACAATCCTGAGGACGAGATACTGCCGGTCCTCCCCCTTGATCGTCCGCATCTCGATGTCCTCGATGACTGCGGCCCCGTGATTGGGATAGACGACCGTTTCGCCAACGGTGAAAGTCATATGTTCAGTTCCCCTTCCTAGGTGTCCATTCTAACACGGGTTCGAATCGGCCTCCGACGCGTTTCCGCAGGTCAGAGGCCACATCCGGGGTTGACAGAACATATGTCGATGTGGTGCGCGCAGCCTCGGGAGGCCCAGGTGGGCATACTGCGGGCCATGCCGACGTCCTCGACGCTGGCCCTCCTCCGGGCCGCGCACCCGCGCCAGGCCCTGGCCACCGCCGCCGCCCTCGCGGCCGCCGCGACCGTGGCCGGGCGGCCCCTGCGGGAGGTGGCGCTGGTCGGCGGCACCGTGCTCGTCGGGCAGGCCGTCCTCGGCTGGGCCGACGACCTCGCCGACCGTCCGCGCGACGCGCGGCACCGGCCCGAGAAGCCGCTCGGCAACGAGTCCCTCGACCCCGGCACCGCCTGGTTCGCGATCGCCTGCGCGGTGCTGCTCGTCGTCCCCCTCGCGGTCGCCCACGGGCGCGTGGCCGCGACGGCGTACCTCTCGCTCCTGGCGGTCTCCGCGATCGGCGACCGCCTGCTGCACGCCACGGTGCTCTCGTTCGTGCCCTGGGTGGTCAGCTTCGGCCTCTACCCCGTCTTCCTCGCCCACGGAGGATGGAACGGAGCCGGTACGTCGACCCCGCCGACGCCGCTCATGGTCGGGCTCGCCGCGGCCCTCGGGCTGGGGGTGCACGTGCTGCTCGCGCTGCCGGGCCTCGTGCACGACCACGAGGAGGGCGAACGCTCGCTCCCGCTGCTGCTCGCGCTGCGCACCGGGACGCCCCGGATGCTCGTGATCGCGAGCGTGTGGACCGCGGCCGCCGTGGTCGCCATCCTGATCGCAGGGCGGACGGTCGGACTGACGTGACCCGACGCTAGGCTGTGGGCCATGCGACTTCGACCCCTCGCGACCGCTGCCGCGGTCATCGCGCTCGCCGCTCCGCTGTCCTCCTGCGGCTTCAGCTACGCGACCGAGCGTGACTACACCCCCGGCAGTGGCAGCAACAACCGCGACGGCGTCGTCGACGTCCTCTCCGCGGTCGTGGTCTCGGCGGCCGACGGGTCGGGCACGTTCGTCGCGTCGCTCTCCAACAACGACGTCGACGAGGAGCAGAGCTTCACCGGCGTCTCCGGCGAGGACAGCTCGGTCCAGGCGGCCGACTTCGACCCGATCGCCGTCGCCCCGGGCGGCCTGGTCAACCTGGCCGATCCCGCCGCCGACATCGTGCTCACCGGCGACTTCGCCGCGGGCGACTTCGTCCCGCTCGCGGTCGACTTCGGAAACGGCGAGCGCATCACCCTGAACGTGCCCGTCGTCCCCGACGACTCCGGCTACTGGGAAGGCATGGACGCCTCATGACCTACACGCTCGTGCTGCTCCGCCACGGCGAGAGCGAGTGGAACGCCAAGAACCTGTTCACCGGCTGGGTCGACGTCGCGCTGACCGAGAAGGGTCGCGAGGAGGCCGTCCGCGGCGGCACCCTCATCAAGGACGCCGGCATCCTCCCCGACGTCGTGCACACCTCCCTGCAGCGGCGCGCGATCAACACCGCCGCGCTCGCCCTCGACTCCGCCGACCGCCACTGGATCCCGGTCAAGCGCAGCTGGCGGCTCAACGAGCGCCACTACGGCGCCCTCCAGGGCAAGGACAAGAAGCAGACGCTCGAGGAGTACGGCGAGGAGCAGTTCATGCTCTGGCGCCGCTCGTTCGACGTCCCCCCGCCGCCGCTCGACGACGCCGACGAGTTCTCCCAGGCCGACGACCCGCGCTACGCCGACCTCGGCGACGAGCTGCCGCGCACCGAGTGCCTCAAGGACGTCATCGCCCGGTTCCTCCCCTACTGGGAGTCCGAGATCGTGCCCGACCTCCGGTCCGGCAGGACGGTCCTGGTCGCCGCCCACGGCAACAGCCTCCGGGCGCTGGTCAAGCACCTCGACGGCATCAGCGACGAGGACATCGCCGGGCTCAACATCCCCACCGGGATGCCGCTCGTCTACCGCCTCGACGAGTCGCTGCAGCCGACCGTCCCCGGTGGCGAGTACCTCGACCCCGAGGCCGCGGCCGCAGCCGCTGCCGCGGTCGCCAACCAGGGTCGCTGAGCAGCGCGGGCCGACGGAGCCGGTCCCGGGCGGGATCGCTCAGTCGCGGGACGGCAGGTCGCCGGTGACCACGAAGACGACGCGGTTGGCGACCGAGACCGAGTGGTCGGCGATGCGCTCGTAGTAGCGGCCGAGCAGGGCGACGTCGACCGCGGCCTCGACGCCGTGCTGCCAGTCGGCCGACAGCAGCTCGGTGAAGCTGCGGCGACGGAGCTGGTCCATCACCTCGTCGTCACGGCCGAGCTCGATGGCCGCCTCGACGTCGCGCTCGATGATGATGTCGCGCACCCGGCGGACCATGTCCTCCGCGGTCTCGGCCATGCGCTGCATGGTCGGGCGGAGCTCGTCGGGCACGGCGACCGCGGGCACCCGCAGGCGGGCGATCTTCGCGACGTGGACGGACAGGTCGCCCATCCGCTCGAGCTCGGTGGCCATCCGCAGCGCCGAGACGATGACCCGGAGGTCGCCGGCGACGGGCTGCTGGAGGGAGAGCAGCGAGAAGGCGGTGTCGTCGACGCGCTCGCGTGCGGCGTCGATCGCCTTGTCGTTGCCGATCACCTGGTCGGCGGTGTGGACGTCACCGGTCATCAGGGCCTTGGTGGCCTCACGGACGGCCACCTCGACCTGACCGCAGATCTCGGACAGGTCGGCAAAGATGCCGTCTAGCTGGTCGTGGAAGGCCTCGCGCATGGGAGCCACTCTAGGCAGCCGAAGCGAACACCCGTACGTCCTCGATGAACGCGGGATGAACACTCGGCGCCCACCGTCCAGCGGGTCTGGCGGGGGTCGCCGCGTGCGTACGATGGTGGGCGTGGATCCGACGATGCAGGCCGGGTTGGCCGCCATCATCGGGGCCATCGTGGCAGGTGGGGCCGTGCTGGCGTGGCACATCAGTGACCGCCAGCGCTCCAGCATGCCCGCCCGGGAGGAGCCCGCCGTCCAGGAGGGCGCCGCCGCCGTCCTGAGCATCCTGCGCTCGAGCGCGATCGTCGTCGACGAGTCCGACCACGTGCTCAAGGCCTCCGCCCCGGCGTACGCCTTCGGGCTGGTGCGCGGCAACACCGTCGTCGTGCCGGAGCTGCTCGACAGCGTGGCCCAGGTGCGCCGCGACGGGCAGATCCGGGAGAGCGAGATCGACCTGCCGGCCGCCGACGGGGGCTTCGGACGCACGCTGACCGCCCGGGTCGCGCCCCTCGGTGCGCGACTGGTGCTGGCGCTGGTCGAGGACCGCACCCGCGAGCGCCGCGTCGAGGCCGTGCGGCGCGACTTCGTCGCCAACGTGAGCCACGAGCTCAAGACCCCGGTCGGCGCCATCCGGCTGCTGGCCGAGGCCGTCACCGACGCCTCCGACGACCCCGAGGCCGTCCAGCGCTTCGCCAACCGGATGCTCAAGGAGAGCGACCGGCTCTCGAAGCTCGTGCAGCAGATCATCGAGCTGTCGCGCCTCCAGGGGCACGACCCCCTGGAGAAGCCGGTGATGGTCGACGTCGACGCCGCCGTCGCGACCGCGGTCGACACGAGCGCGATGGAGGCCACCGCGAAGGAGATCACCGTCGAGTCGCGCGGCGAGCACGGCCTGGAGGTCTTCGGCTCGCAGGAGCAGATCGGCGCCGCCATCAGCAACCTGGTGGCCAACGCCGTCGCCTACTCCAACAACGGCTCGCGCGTCGTGGTCACCTCGCGCGCCGAGGGCGAGCAGGTCCAGGTCTCCGTCGTCGACCAGGGCATCGGCATCCCCGCCGAGGACATCGACCGGATCTTCGAGCGGTTCTACCGCGTCGACCCGGCCCGCCACCGCTCCACCGGGGGCACCGGCCTGGGCCTGGCGATCGTGAAGCACGTCGCGGCGACCCACGGCGGCGACATCTCGGTGTGGTCGGTGCAGGGCCAGGGCTCGACCTTCACCCTCACCCTCCCCCGCAACTCGGGCCCCCACGAGGGCGGCCCCACCACCCCTGTCGAGGTCGTCGCGCCCGCGATGACCCGCACCCCCGATCCCACACGCAGAACACAGCAGGAGACCAGCAGATGACCCGCGTACTCGTCGTCGAGGACGAAGAGAGCTACAGCGACGCGCTCGCCTACATGCTCCGCAAGGAGGGCTACGAGGTGGCGATCGCCGCCGACGGCAACACCGCCCTCACGGAGTTCGACCGCTTCGGACCCGACATCGTCCTGCTCGACCTCATGCTGCCGGGCGTGCCCGGCACCGAGGTGTGCCGCCAGATCCGGCAGTCCTCCTCGGTCCCGGTGATCATGGTCAGCGCCAAGGACGACGAGGTCGACAAGGTCGTCGGGCTCGAGCTCGGCGCCGACGACTACGTCACCAAGCCCTACTCCCCGCGCGAGCTCGTCGCCCGCATCCGGGCCGTGCTGCGCCGCGGCCAGGAGCCCGACCTGATGCCCGACACCCTCGAGGCCGGACCGGTCCGGATGGACGTCGAGCGCCACGTCGTGACCGTCGGCGGCAGCGAGCAGCGCCTGCCGCTCAAGGAGTTCGAGCTCCTCGAGATGTTCCTGCGCAACCCCGGCCGGGTGCTCACCCGCGGGCAGCTCATCGACCGCGTCTGGGGCTCCGACTACGTCGGCGACACCAAGACCCTCGACGTGCACGTCAAGCGCCTGCGCGCCAAGCTCGAGCCCGACCCCAGCGAGCCGAAGTTCCTCGTCACGGTCCGCGGCCTGGGCTACAAGCTGGACCTCTGACCACGGCGAGGTGGTCCGCCGGACGGGCTGGTGCAACCGGCTCGGGACCGCCTGCGTCTGACGCACATGCGACGTCGTGGTGCGGTCCTGTGCGTGGCCGCGATGGTGGGGCTCACCGGCTGTACCGGGCCGGAGGCGCCGCCGTTCACGGATGACTGTGGCGCGGGGGCGCACGCGACGGTCTCGGCGAGCGACGGCGACAGGCACTGGCGGACCACGCTCCCCCTGCCGACCGACCAGGCCCCGCAGATCAGTGGCGGCTACGTCCTGGTGCACCACCCGTGCGGGTTCACCCTCCTCGACCTCGTCGACGGGGACGTCGTGCGGACCGGCAACGGGCGCGGGACCGTCGGCGTCGCGGGCGGCTTCGTCTACTCGGTGAAGGAGCTCGTCCTCGAGGACGAGGCCGCGCTCGACGGCTACTCGGTGGAAGCCGAACCGGTCGTCGGGCGTGAGGTCCCGGGCGTCGGTGTCGGCATGGCGGCCACCTACCCCGAGCGGGTCTGGGCGCGTGTCGTCGACGACTCGCTCTACATCGTGTCGGACGAGCGACGGCTGGAGCGACGTACGGCCACCGGCGCGCCCAGCTGGGAGACCACCTTGCCGGTCCTCCGCGACCCCGCCATCGTGCACGTGGGCGACGTGGTGGTGCTCGCGAGCACCGAGGGCTCGGTGTACGGCGTGAGGGCCGACGACGGGACGGTGCTCTGGCGCCGGACCGCCACCACGCTGAAGGACCGCTACGTGATGAGCGTGCGGGCGCAGGGGAGCGCCGTGGTCGTGACCGCCCGACCGGGGGCCGGTCGCGGGCCCGACGTGTTCGCGCTGGACGCCGCGACCGGGTCGCGCCTGCCGGGCTCGCCGCGAGCCGACCCCCGGGATCCTGGCGTCGTCCGGGGTGCGGGGTGGTCGGTCTCGGTCGAGTCGGAGCCGATCCCCGCCCTGGGTGACTGAGGCGGGATCTCGGCGATCCCCGTCCGAAAACCGCTGGCGGCGGGTCATGACCGTTCCTAGTCTTGACTCGTGACGACGACCGCCTCCCCCGAGACCGCTCCCACTACCGCCCCGCCCGCCTGGCTGCCCGCCGCAGCCGGGGCGGTGACGCTCGTGATGTGGGCCTCGGCGTTCGTGGTCATCCGCCACGTGGCGCACGACGTCAGCCCGGGAGCCCTCGGCTCCGGACGGCTCCTCGTCGCCGCGCTGGTGGTGCTGCCGCTGGTGCTGCGCCGCGGCTGGGTCCGCCCGACGGGCCGTGAGTGGCTGCTGCTCGCGCTGGGCGGTGTCGGGTGGTTCGGCGTCTACAACCTGGCCCTCAACGCCGGCGAGCGGCACGTCGACGCCGGCACCGCCGCGATGATCATCCAGATCGGCCCCGTGATCGTGGCGCTGCTCGCGGTCCCGCTCTTCGGCGAGGTGCTGCACCGCTGGCTGGTCGCGGGCATGCTCGTCGGCTTCGCCGGGGTGGCGGTGATCGCCCGCGGGTCCTCGACCGACGCCGGCGCGAGCCTGCTCGGGGTGGTGCTCGTCCTCGTCGCCGCGGCGATGTACGCCGTCGGCGTGCTGACCCAGAAGGTCCTGCTGCGCCGCATCCCGTCCGTCCAGGTGGTGCTGGTCTCGTTCCTGATGGGCGCGGTGACCTGCCTGCCGTTCTCGGGAGACCTCCCCGGCATCGTGGCCGACGGTGGCCCGGAGCTCTGGTGGATCGTCTACCTCGGCGTCTTCCCGACCGCGATCGCCTTCACCACGTGGGCGTTCGCGCTCACCCACACCGACGCGGGAGCGCTGTCGCTGACGACCTTCCTGGTCCCGCTGATCGCGACGCTGATCGCGTGGCTCACGATCGACGAGGTGCCGCCGTCGCTGACGTTCGTCGGCGGCGCGCTGGCGATCGCCGGGGTGCTGATGACCCGTCGCAGGCCGAAGGCCGTGCCCGCGGCCTGACGCCGGCTCAGGTGTCGGGCGCGGAGTCCGGCGTCGGCTCGGCGCCGGCCTCGAGCCAGCCGCGGAACGCCTCGAGGTTGCGGGTCGACTCCCCGCGCGAGATCCGCCAGTCCCACTCCTTGCGGATGGAGGAGGCGAACCCGAGCTCGAGGATCGCGTTGAAGGACTCGTCGGCGTTGGCGAGCACGGAGCCCAGCAGGCGGTCGAGCTCGTCGTCGCTCACCGAGGCCAGCGGCAGCCGCGCCTCGAGGTAGATGTCCCCGTGCCGGTCGACGGCGAAGGAGACGGCGTACATCCTCAGGTTGCGCTCGAGCAGCCAGCGGTGGACGCGGGCGTGGTTCTCGTCGGGGTTGCGGCACACGAAGGCGTGCACGCCGAGCGCGTGCGGTCCGACGTCGAGCCGCACCGGCGTCTGCAGCTTCTTCTCGCCCGGCAGGGTCAGCGAGAAGCTCGCGCCCTCGACGCCCTCACGGGTCCTCTCCTCGTGCTCGATCCCGTTGTCCGCGAGGTAGGTGCGGATCGTCTCGACCGGCGAGGTGCTCATGGCCTCATCCCATCACGCGGGGACCGCACGCATGCGGGCAGCAGCGCGCTCGTAGGCGGCCAGCGTGTGCTCCGCGGTGCGCTCCCAGGAGAACTCCTGGGCGTGCGCGACGGCCCCGCGGCCGAGCCGCTCGACGAGCTCCGGGTCGTCGACGAGGCGGCGCAGGGCGGCGGCCCAGTCGCGCGGCTCGTGCGTGTCGACGAGCAGCCCGCTGACGCCGTCGCTGACGACCGTGGTGAGGCCGCCCACCGCGGCCGCGACGACCGGGGTGCCGGTGGCCTGCGCCTCGACGGCGACCAGGCCGAAGGACTCGTTGTAGGACGGCACCGCGACGGCCGTGGCGGCCGAGGACCACACGGCCAGCTCGGGCTGGGTCACGGGCGGGACGAAGCGCACGACGTCGGTGATGCCCAGGTCGGCCGCGAGGTCGGCCAGGGCCGTCGGGTGCTCGAGGCCGCTGCCGGACGGACCGCCCACGACGGGCACGACCAGGCGGTGGCGCAGCGACGGGTCGTCGCGCAGCAGCACCTCGACCGCACGCAGGAGCACGTCGGGGGCCTTCAGCGGCTGGATCCGACCGGCGAAGAGGAGCACGACCGCGTCGTCGGGCAGACCGAGCTCGCGGCGCGCCTCGGCGCGACCGCGGGGGGCGAAGACGGTCAGGTCGACGCCCGGGTGGATCACCTCGACGGCGTCGGGGCTGGCGTCGTAGAGGTCGACGAGCTGGCGGGCCTCGGTGTCGGTGTTGGCCACGAGCAGGTCGGCGGCCTCCACCACCTGCTCCTCACCGATCACCCGCGAGACCGGCTCGGGGGTGTCGCCGAGCGCGAGCGCCTCGTTCTTGACCTTGGCCATCGTGTGCATCGAGTGCACCAGCGGGACGTTCCAGCGGTCGCGCGCGAGGGCGCCGACCTGGCCGGAGAGCCAGTAGTGGGAGTGGACGGCGGTGTAGTGGCCGAGCGGCTGCAGGGCCTCGGTGCGCAGCACCTCGCGGGCGAAGGTGCACAGCTGGCCGGGCAGCTCACCCTTGGCGAGGCCCTCGAACGGGCCGGCGGCGACGTGGCGCACGAGCACCCCGTCGGCGGCCTCGACCACCTGCGGCAGCGCCGAGGAGGTGGCGCGGGTGAAGACGTCGACGGCGAGGCCCTGGGCGGCGAGGCGACGGGAGAGCTCGATGACGTAGACGTTCATCCCGCCTGCATCCCCCGTGCCCGGCTGGTCCAGGGGTGAGGTGTGCAGGCTGATCATCGCCACGCGGTCGCCCAACGCTGCCTCCATGAGCTCGAGTCGGTGGCGCCCGGGAGCGGGCACCTCAGGCACAACCTGCCACGCGTGCCCGGGATTCCCGGGCGTCGCCCCGAGGGGTGGGTCGCCGGGGAGGGTCAGCCAGCGTGCGCGCCCTGGGCGGGGCGGCCGTCGGCGGCCCTGCCGCGGCTGCGCAGGAGCGAGGTGCCACCCACCACGAGCGCGAGGATGCCCCAGAAGCCGTTGTACCAGGCCGTGCCCGGCGGGCGGAACGCCTCGACGAGGCTGAGCATCAGCAGGCCGGAGGCCACCCCGACGGTGACGCGCATGGCCACGGCGTTGCTCTTGACGAGGCTCGTGCCGAAGATGCCGGCGGCCACCACCAGGGCGGCCAGGCCGACGAGGAACAAGGTGCTGGAGAGCGGGTCGTCACCACCGCCGAGCACGGCGTGGGCGATCCAGAGCACTCCGCCGAGGACTGCGGCGGAGGCTGCGAGCTTCGCGGGAGGCATCCAGCGAGTGTGCCACGTCACGCCCGACGCACCCAGCGCGCGCGCGCAGCTCAGGGCTCGTCGGTGCCCTGGTGGAACCGCTGCTGCCAGCGCCCGCCGGAGGTGCCGCCGTCACGGACCCAGAGGCTGCTGCGCAGGGTCGAGCGACCATCGGCGAGCGCCCGCCACACGAGCAGGATGGTGTCGCGGTCGACCCGCTCGACCGAGACGACGTCGAGCCGCACCGGCTCGCCCGGACCGATCGCGTCGAGCATGTCGTCGCGGCTCCACAGCCGGCCCGACCGGCCGACCTCCTGCCAGGCCGGGTGGAGCAGGGCGGCCACCGCCGCCCGGTCGCCGCGCACCTCGTCGGTGAGCAGGGCCCGCTCCATCGCGACGACGTGCTCCTCGTCGGTGGTGGGCGCGACGTCCTCGAGGTCGCTGAACAGGTCGGGCTCCTCCTCGACCTGGCCGACGGCCGCGGCCGGGTGGGAGGTGCTGCTGCCCGAGAAGCCCGGGCCGGCGTCGGGCTCGGCGCCTCGCTGGTAGGCCGACGCGGCGGCGTTGGCGCGCCTGTCGGCGGCCTCGTTGAGCTCGTGGCCGGCGTGGCCCTTGACCCACTCGAAGCGGACCCGGTCGCGACGGCCGTCCATGGCCTCGTCGAGCGCCTTCATCAGCTCGACGTTGAGCACCGGCTTGCCGTCGCCCTTCTTCCAGCCCTTGCGCTTCCAGCCCGCCATCCACTTCGTGACGGAGTCGATGACGTACTTGCTGTCGCAGTAGACGTGCAGGTCGTCGTCGAGGTGCGCGGTCTGCTGGAGCAGGTCGAGCACGGCCATCAGCTCACCCATGTTGTTGGTGCCGCGGGGCCAGCCGCCGGACGCCCAGCAGCCGTCGTCGACGTACCACGCCCAGCCCGCCGGGCCGGGGTTGCCGAGTGCCGAACCGTCGGCCGCCGCGTAGATCACAGGAGCATCTTGGCAGGATGGCCACATGACCTCCGAGCAGACCCTCCCCCGCACCGCCGTCGTCACCGGAGCCTCCAGCGGCATCGGCGCCGCGACCGCCCGCGCCCTCGCGGCCCAGGGCTTCCGGGTCGTCTGCGCCGCCCGCCGCACCGAGCGCATCGAGGAGCTCGCGGCCGAGATCGGCGGTGTCGCGATCACCTGCGACGTCACCGACCAGGCATCGGTCGACGCGCTCGCCGCGGCGGTGCCGACGTGCGACGTGCTGGTCAACAACGCCGGCGGCGCGGTCGGTGCCGACCGGGTCGACGCCGCCGAGCTGGACGGGTGGCGCCACATGTACGACATCAACGTGCTCGGCCTGGTCCGGGTCACCAAGGCGCTGCTGCCCGCCCTGCGGGCCAGTGGCGACGCGATCATCGTCAACGTCGGCTCGACGGCCGGCCGCTGGGCCTACGAGGGCGGCGCCGGCTACACCGCCGCCAAGCACGGCGTGAAGGTGGTGACCGAGACCCTGCGCCTCGAGCTCAACGGCGAGCCGATCCGGATCAGCGAGGTCGCCCCGGGCATGGTGCGCACCGACGAGTTCGCGCTCGTCCGTTTCGACGGCGACCAGGCCAAGGCCGACGCGGTGTACGCCGGTGTCGACCAGCCGCTGCTCGCCGAGGACGTCGCCGACGCCATCTCCTGGGTGGCCACCCGGCCCTCCCACGTCGACATCGACGAGCTGGTCATCAAGCCCCGCGCCCAAGCAGCGGCACACAAGGTGCACCGCAGCTGAGTCGTGGAAGACTGCCGCGCGTGAAGACCATCGGACTCGTCGGCGGCATGAGCTGGGAGAGCAGCGCGGCCTACTACCGCGACCTCAACCTCGGGATGCAGGAGCGCCTCGGCGGCCTCTCCTCCCCGAAGCTGGCGCTGACCACGGTCGACTTCGCCGAGGTCACCCACCTCGAGGACGAGGAGCGCTGGGACCAGGTCGGCACGCTGCTGTCCGACGCCGCGCAGGGCGTCGAGCGGGCCGGGGCCGACTTCCTGCTGCTGTGCACCACGACGTTCCACAAGGTCGCCGACCAGGTCGAGGAGGCCGTGGAGATCCCGGTCCTGCACCTCGCCGACGTGGTGGCCGAGGCAGTCAGGGCCGCCGGCGTCTCCACGGTCGGCCTGATCGGCACCAAGGTCGCGATGTCGGAGTCGTTCTTCGTCGAGCGCCTCGAGAGCCACGGCCTCACCGTCCTCGTGCCGGACGCCGCCCACCACGACCTGCTCAACGACGCGATCTACGAGGAGCTCGTCCACGGCGTGGTCCTCCCCCGCACCCGCAGCGCGGTCGTCCGGATCATCGAGGAGCTCTGGGACGCCGGCGCCGGCGGTGTCCTGCTCGGCTGCACCGAGCTCGAACTGCTGGTCAAGCAGGCCGACGTCGAGCTCCCCGTCTTCCCGTGCACGACGCTCCACGTGCAGGCGGCGCTGGACCTCGCGCTCGGCTGACCGGTTCCGCGACGGTCTCTGCGCGGCCTGCTCAACCCGCGCTGGCCGGTGCGCCGAGTGCGATGGCGAGCCAGCACAGGGCGGTCCACGCGACCGAGCGCCGGTCGGTGGCACGCGCCTCGGCAGGTAGCGGGACCCGCAGCACCTGCGAGCGGGCTCCCTCGGTGCTGACCAGCAGTTCGCGACCGGCGAGCGCGAGACCCTCACCCTGGTCCTGGTCGGGGAGGTCCCACGACGACACCGGTTCCCACGAGGGGTAGGCCGCGAGGTGGGCGCTGGTGTAGGTCCGCAGCACCACCCCGCCGCCGCCGGGCAGGAAGGTCGCGTCGGTGACGATGCCCGGCGCCTCGCCCACCGCCACCAGCGCGTTGGGGCGGTCGGCACGCAGCCGCGGCGGGGCGGCGTACACCGTCCCGGAGAAGACGCCCTTGGTGATCACGTGGAGGCGGCCGGTGAGCGGGTGGCGCACGAGTGCCTCCGCGTCGTGCGCACCGTCGGGGTAGACCAGCTCGTACGACGTGGGCCGGACGCTGCGGTCGCCGCGACCCACCGGGACCCGGAGCACCTCGACCGAGTCGCGCACGTGGCGGTTGTCGCCGGTGTCGGCGGCCCAGACGTGCCCGGGGCCCGCCGGGGCGAGGGCCTCGACGTCGACCGGCGCGGGGGACCACGACGTGACGCCGACCGTCTCGCCGGTGGCCGGGTCGACGGCGAACACGCGGCCGGAGTCGCCCGAGTCGTTGACCGTCACCACCAGGCCGTCGACGACGACCAGCCCGCTCGACTCGACGACGTCGGGGTCGGCGAAGCGGAACGCCTCCTGCGCGTCGACGCCCGGCTCCCCCGACGCGGCACCGAGCAGGAAGGGCAGCGCGACCATCGCCGCCACTGCTGCTCCCCGCGCTCGCACGCCGCCACCGTAGCCGCGCGGCCGTTGGGCGTACCGGACCGACCGTTCGGCGTGCGACCTCCCTGCGGGTAGGTGACACCTCAACCACCCGGACCTAACGTGACGAGGGTCTCTCGGAAGGAGATGTGCATGTCGCGTCTCGACAAGTCGGCGATCGTCGCCGGACCGGGCTACAGCCGCTGGCTGATCCCGCCCGCCGCCCTGGCGGTCCACCTGTCCATCGGCCAGGTCTATGCGTTCTCGGTGTTCAAGACCTCGCTGGTCGCGAGCTTCGACACGAGCCTGACCGCGATCGGCTGGGTGTTCTCGATCGCGATCGTGATGCTCGGCCTCTCCGCCGCGGTCCTCGGCACGTGGGTCGAGCGCTCCGGGCCGCGCAAGGCGATGCTCGCGGCCGCGATCTGCTGGGGGACCGGGTTCCTGGTCGGCTCCGCCGGCATCGCGACCTCCCAGCTGTGGCTGCTCTACCTCGGCTACGGCGTGATCGGCGGCATCGGCCTCGGCATCGGCTACATCTCGCCGGTCTCGACCCTGATCAAGTGGTTCCCGGACCGCCCGGGCCTGGCCACGGGCATGGCGATCATGGGCTTCGGCGGCGGAGCGCTGATCGCCTCGCCGCTGTCCAACAAGCTGATGTCGCTCTACGACTCCGACTTCGTGCCGACCGAGCCGGGCGCCGTCGCGTCCGGGTCGGCGCTGGCGCAGACGTTCCTCACGCTGGGCATCGTCTACACGGTCTTCATGCTGATCGGCGCCACGCTGATCCGGGTCCCCCCGGGCCACGGCGACGACAGCACCGCCGAGCACTCCCCCGGCACCAACGGCGCGCTCGTGCGGGCCCGTCAGGCGATCCGCACGCCGCAGTTCTACTTCCTCTGGGTGGTGCTGTTCTGCAACGTCACCGCGGGCATCGGCATCCTCGAGCAGGCCGCGCCGATGATCCAGGACTTCTTCCGGGAGAACGGCACCAGCTCGATCTCCGCGGCAGCGGCAGGCGGCTTCGTGGGCGTGCTGTCACTGGCCAACATGCTCGGCCGCTTCGTGTGGTCGAGCCTGTCGGACCGGATCGGGCGCAAGCCGACCTACGTCATGTACCTCGGCGTCGGACTCGTGCTCTACCTGCTGCTGGCGCTGTTCGGCAGCAGCTCGACCGTCGTCTTCGTGGCGCTCGCGGTCGTGATCATCTCCTACTACGGCGGAGGGTTCGCGACCGTCCCGGCCTACCTCAAGGACCTCTTCGGCACCCTCGAGGTCGGCGCGATCCACGGCCGGCTCCTCACCGCGTGGGCCGCGGCCGGCGTCGCCGGGCCGCTCATCGTCAACGGCATCCTCGACAGCATCGGCGAGCCGGGCAACCTGGTCGCCGCCGACTACCGTCCCGCCCTGCTCACCATGGTGGGCGTGCTGACCGTCGGCTTCGTGTCGAACCTGATGATCAAGCCGGTCGCCGAGACGCACTTCGACCAGGACGCGCACGCCGCCAACGAGGACCGCATCAGCCAGCGACAGGAGGCCGCCCGATGAGCGAGCCGAGCACCACGACGACCACCACCAGTCCCGTCCTCGTGGCACTGGCCTGGCTGCTGGTGGGGATCCCGCTGGCCTACGGCCTGTGGCAGACGATCGACCGGGCGTCGGCGCTCTTCACGGGCTAGACGGCGGACGGGCCGAGCAGCTCGCCCAGCCTCGGGCGCACGCCCCACGACGCCAGGAGGTCGTCGTACTCCCGTGCCGCGTCGGCGCTGGGTGCGCCGGTGCGCACGGCCCGCAGGAGCGTGTTGCGCGGGGTGTGCGCGCTCTCGACGAACTCGACCACGTCGACCCGGTAGCCCTCGCGTCGCAGCAGCGAGGCCCGCAGGGCGTCGGTGAGGGTGTCGGCGAACCGCTCGCGCAGGATGCCGTAGCGCGTCAGCATCGCGTAGGGCTCCGGCACCTCGGTCGTCCGGAGCTGGGCGGCGATGTCGTGGTGGCAGCAGGGGGCGGCGAGCACGAGCGAGGCCTCCCACTCCAGCGCCCGCGCGAGGGCGTCGTCGGTCGCGGTGTCGCAGGCGTGCAGGGCGAGCACGACGTCGGGTGCCCGGTCCAGGTCCGCGTCGGCGATCGTGCCGACCACGAAGGCCGCGTCGATGCCGAGGCCGGCCGCGACCTGTGAGTTGTGGTCGGCCGACTGCTGCTTCACGTCGACGCCGGTCATCCGGACCGGGACCCGCCGAGCGAGGTGGGCGTGCGCAGCGAAGGTCAGGTAGGCGTTGCCGCAGCCGAGGTCGACGACCCGCAGCGGGTCGTCGGGCGTCGGCGTGCGGACCTGGCCCTGGGCGATCGCCTCGATGAGGCTCGCGTCGAGGAGCCGGACGAACTCCTCCACCTGGCGGTACTTCGCCTGCCGGGTGGGCTTGACCCGCCCCTGCGCGTCGCTGATGCCGAGCGCCACGAGCACGGGGTCGTCCTCCGCGAGCAGCCGGTCCTTCGCGCGGTCGTGGTCGCGCGACACCTCGACCGCCTCGCTGCGGGGCGCCGTGTGCAGCATCGGCACGCCCTTCTTCGTCACCCGGAGCTGGTGGGTCTCGCCCATGGTGTCGACGTGCCAGTTGGCGAACGGCTCGGCGAGCAGCGCATCGACCGCCGCGTCCGCAGCCTCACCAATCGCGTGGTTGGTGGTGTACGCCTGCGTGGCGTCGTACGACACCACCTGCAGGTGCGGCCCGGACTTGAGGTCGACGACCCGGACCTCGACCCGGCGGACCTCCCGGCTCCCGACGACCGGCGCCGGCTGCCCCTTGCGACGGCCGCTCGCGAGCGCCCGGACCAGCCGGTCGGGGGCGAGGATCGCAGACCTGAGCTGCTCCCACTCGCTCACAGGACGGCGGCGAGGACGACGATGAGGATCAGTGCCCCCAACGCCACCGGGATCACGAGTCGACGGTGGCGGGGGTTCACCCCTGCATCCTAGGTCGCGCGGATGCCGGTCAGGACATCGCGAGGGCGTAGGTGACGAGGTCGAGCACCGGCACCTCGCCGGACCGCACGTCCGCCACCGGCACCCAGGCGACCTCGTCGGTCGTGCCGCCGACCTCCTGCACGCGGGGCTCGCCCGCGCCCACCGTGGCCCGGTGGACCAGGTGGATGCCGTGGTAGTCCTCGATGCGACCGGAGGGGGCGTGGCCCGAGAAGTGGGTGTCGTGCACCCCGAGCAGCTCGCCGACCTCGCAGGTGAGGCCGCACTCCTCCTCGACCTCGCGCGCCAGGGCGACCGACGGGTGCTCGCCGTGGTCGACGCCGCCGCCGGGCAGGGTCCAGCGTCCCGGGTGGGCCGCGCGCGGCGACAGGCGGGTGAGCAGGACCTCTCCCTCGCCGGTGGCGCCGCGTCGCACGAGTGCGTAGGCCGCCACCCGCTGCAGGCGGTAGGGCTGGTGGTCGACGAGGGCGTCGGTGACCTGGGCGGCCACGGGCACGGCGCCCGAGGCGACGTCGTCCAGGGCGTGCCAGGCCGCCTCGATCGTGGAGCCGTCGACCTCGACCACGCGCGGCGCAGGGGCGTCGGTCGGCACCCAGGCGTCGTACACGATCCGGATCGCGTGGGCGTCGACGAGCCGACCGTCGCGAGTGGCGCGCGGCAGGTGCGCGCTGTAGACGTGCGCGGTCTCGCCGACCGTCGCGTCGAGCCCGGTCTCCTCGTGGATCTCGCGCACCAGCGCGGCCCGCGGGTCCTCGCCGTGGTCGACGCCGCCGCCGGGCAGTGTCCACAGCTCGGAGCGCGAGACCTTCGGCGCGAGGCGGCTCAGGAGGATCTCGACGCGGCCCTCGCGCTCGCGCAGCATGACGGCGTACGCGGCCACTCGCTGTCGCCGCGGGAGGGTGCTCATGCCCCCAACCTAGTGAGGCGGGCGTGAAGTACGGTGAGCGCCGTGGCTCCCCCGTCCCGCGACCCTTGGCTCGACAACGTCAAGATGGTCCTCGTCACCCTCGTCGTCGTCGGGCACGCGATCGGACTGGTCGAGGAGAGCGCCGGCAGCCACTGGGTCTACGACTTCATCTACCTCTGGCACATCCCGGCGTTCGTGTTCGTGAGCGGCTACCTCTCGAAGTCGTTCGAGTGGGACCCGCGTCGGCTCAAGAGCCTCGTCTACACGTTGCTGATCCCCTACCTGCTCTTCGAGCCGGCCCTGTTCTACTTCCGCCGCGGCGTCGCGGGCGAGGACGTGCAGGGGCCGATCTGGCTCGTCCCGCACTGGACGATGTGGTATCTCATCGTGCTGCTGATGTGGCGCCTCGTGACACCGATCCTCAAGCGGCACTGGCTCTTCCTGCCGCTCTCGGTGCTCGTCAGCCTGCTCGGCGGCCTGTGGACCGACACCACCTTGATGATCCCGCGCTTCCTCGGGCTGCTGCCGTTCTTCGTGCTCGGCCTCCACCTCAAGCCGCGCCACCTCAAGCACCTCGACGACGTGTGGGTCCGCCTCGCGGCCGTGCCGATGCTCGTCGGGATCGGGGTGATGGCGGTCTACACCGACACCTGGGCCGCGGCGGCACTGCTCTGGTACGACACCGGCTACTCCGACATCCCGATCGACGACGAGTTCGTCTTCCAGACCCGGCTCACCGTGATGATGGTCGGCCTCGTCGGAGCCTTCGCGGCGATGTCGCTGGTGCCGCGGCGCAACCTCGGCTGGTTCACCACGATGGGCACGGCGACGATGGTGGTCTACCTGTTCCACGGCTTCGTCATCAAGACCGTCAAGGCCCTCGGCTGGCCCGACTACACCGCCGCGCACCCGGTGCTGGGGCTGGTGCTCACCGTGCTCGGCGCGGTCGTCCTGGCGCTCGCGCTGGCGAGCCCACCCGTGCGCCGGGTGCTCGAACCGTTCACCAACCCGCTGGGCTGGGTGGAGAAGCGTCGCTCCGCCGCTCGGGAGCGCACGGCCCCCACGTCGGGCTGACCGCCGACCGCGGCACGCTGTCGAGGTGTGCCGCCGCCGCCCGGGTCGGCGCGTCACCACCGAGGTGCGCGGGGTACCACGGCGCGGTCTCGCCGGGCTCCGGCCGGTGGTGCGGCAGCCGCTGGAGCGCCTCGAGCTGCTCGGTCAGCGCCGCGCCGAGCCTCTCGGTCCATCCGGTCAGGTCGTCCCCCGGGCCGATGGTCATCGGCCGGCCGAACCGCAGGTCGACCCGTCTCCCGCGGGTCGGGTCCGGCCGCCTCCCGGCGGTCCAGATCCGCTGCGTGCCCCACACGGCCACCGGCACCACCGGGGCACCGGTCTCGCGCGCCAGGCTCGCCGCTCCCCGCATCAGCGACCGCACCGTGAAGGACTGGCTGACCCCGGCCTCGGGGAAGATCCCCACGGCCTCGCCCCCGGCCAGCAGCCGGCGGGCGGCGACGTACGCCCCCGCGGGAGCGTCGCGGTCCACCGGCACGTGCCGCATCCGGTCCATCGCACGGCCGACGAGCGGTGCGTCCCAGATGTCGTGACGGCACAGGAAGCGGACGTAGCGCCCTCGCTCCACGGCCGCCTGCTCGACGACGACGAAGTCGGGGAAGCCCACGTGGTTCGCGGCCAGGATGACCGGGCCGACCTCGGGCAGGTGCTCGAGCCCCGACCACTCCGTGCGCACCCCGAGCAGTCGGAGCACGCCGCGACCGAGCACGTTGGTCGCACGGTAGACGGCCTCACCCATGGAGGTGCTTCGTAGCGGCACGCCCTGGGGATCGGTTCACGAGAAGGGCGGCCGGGCGTCGCGCGCCATCGAGCGCCGCCCGGCCCACTGCCACACCCGCGCGGCGCGGTCGCGGTCGGCGTCGTCGACCAGGTTGCCCATCCAGCGCAGGGCCAGCGTCATCAGCCAGTCCGAGCGCATCCCCACAGGCCCGAGCGCGGACACGACCTTCGGCTGGGTGGCGATCCCGGCCAGCCGGCGGGCGATGGAGAACGCCTCGCCGTAGTGCTCGACGAGGGTCGAGCGCCACGCCTCGCCGAGGCCCGTGCCGCTCGCGACGTGCTCGGCGACGAGCCGCCCGGTCTCGAGGCCGTAGTCGATCCCCTCGCCGTTGAGCGGGTTCACGCACGCAGCGGCGTCGCCGATCAGCGCCCAGTTGGGACCGGCGACGTTGCTCACGGCGCCGCCCATCGGCAGCAGCGCCGACGTCGGCATCCGCAGCTCGCCGGAGAGGCCGAAGTCCTTGCCGATCGTGTCGGCGTAGGTCTGCATCAGCGGCTTGATCGCCACGTCGGTCGGCCGCTTGCTGGTGGCCAGGGTGCCGGCGCCGAGGTTCACCGAGCCGTCGCCCAGCGGGAAGATCCAGCCGTAGCCCGACACCAGCTCGCCCTGCTCGTCGCGGAGCTCGAGGTGCGAGCTGATCCACGGGTCGTCCGACATGTCGGAGTCGACGTAGGACCGGCCCGCGACGGCGTACACCGTGTCGCGGTGCCACTCGCGGCCGAGCAGCTTGCCGAGCGGGGAGCGCACGCCGTCCGCCACGACGAGCCAGCGGCAGGCGATCTCGAACTCCGCCTCGGCGCCGCGGAACACCACGGCTGCGACCCGCTCCCCCTCACGCCGTACGCCGACCGCGCGGGCGCCGTCGATCCCGGTGGCCCCGCTGTCGAGGGCCACCGTGCGGAGGTGGTCGTCGAGCTCGGTGCGCGCGACGGCGGATCCCCAGTCGGGGAGGGACCCTCCCGGCCACGGGAGGAGCAGCGTCTGGCCGAAGCCATGGGCACGCAGCCCCTGGTTGACCGTGTGCGAGCGGAGCCAGTCCTCGAGCCCGAGCTTCTGCATCTCGCCGATCGCGCGGGGGGTCAGCCCGTCGCCGCAGGTCTTGTCGCGGGGGAAGACTGCTGCGTCGGCGAGCACGACGTCGAGCCCGGCACGAGCCGCCCAGGCGGCCGCGGCGGACCCGGCGGGGCCGGCGCCGACGACGAGGACGTCGGTCGAGGTGGGGCGGGGGCTCGTCACGCGCGGATTCTCGCAGACGGCACCTGACCCCACCCCGACCAGGCGCTCAGTACTCCAGGTGGTCGAGGTACAGATGCCCCACGGCGGCCGTCAGCAGCGGCGCCGCCGCGTTGTCGGGGGTGTCGTTCTCGACGATGTACTCCTCGACCTCGTGGTTGCGGAAGAGCGACGGGAAGTCGATGACGCCGACCCCGAGGTCGCACATGTCGGCCTCGGCGGGGGCCGTGCCCATCGAGGTGCGGTCCTTCACGTGGTACTGCCGGACCGCCAGCGGCGCCTCGTTGACGACGTCCTTGGCGAACTGGAGCGCCGACTCCGCAGTGGTGTGGCCGGTGTTGACGCCGGCCGTGAAGGCCCAGTAGAGGTCGACCTCGAGGTGCACCAGCCGGCGGTCGAGGCGGTCCATCAGGACCTCCCAGGGCGTCAGGCCGCCGCCGAGGTCGGTCGTGAACTCGTGGGCGTGGTTGTGGTAGCCGTACCTCAGCCCGTAGCGCTTCGCGATCGCCGCCTCGGCGTTCATCTGGTCGGCCCACTTCTGCCAGTCGGCCAGGTTGGACGAGGCGAGGTAGGGCACGTTGACGTACTGCTGGCCCAGCGTGCGCGCGTTCTGGAACTTGAGGTGGGCGGCCCCGGTGTCGGCGCTGATGCCGTCGTGGCTCGACGTGGAGCGCAGGCCCAACCCGTCGAGGATCGCCCGCATCCCGGCCGCGGTCTCACCGTAGAGACCCGCCAGCTCGACGCGCTCGTAGCCGTAGCGGGCGACCGCCGCGAGCACCGCGGCATGGCCGATGGCCACTGCGTTGCCGGCAGCGGGCGCGGCAGCAGCCGAGCGCAGCGTGTAGAGCTGGATGCTGATCAGGTCGTGGGGAAGGCTCTTGCGGCGCCCACCGCCGTGGCCGCCGCCGTGTCCACCGTGTCCGCCGTGGCCCTTGCCGTGGGCCGACGCGGGCGAGGCGCCGAGTGCACCGAGGGCGGCGGCACCGACGGTCGCGCCCGCGGCGCCCTTCAGCAGTCCGCGCCGGCTGGCGCCCTTCTCGGCCAGCGAGCGCTCGAGCGCCTCATCGCCGTCATGTCCGAAGCACATGTGTGTCCACCCTTCATCCGAGGTCGCGATGTGACGGGGGCCACATCACGTCGACGGTAGGGCGACTTTTGTGTGTGCGTCAATCAAAAGATGTCGGCGTCTCGGCAGTCAGGACCGGAAGGCACGGTGCGAGATGAGGTGGATCGCGTCGTTGCGGCACCCCGTCGTGCGGTGCTTCACGAACTGCGACTCGGTCGAGTCCGGCACGTAGACCCGGAAGCCGTCCACCGGCGTCGGCCGGCAGCGCCCGCGCGGGTAGTTCACGGCCACCGTCTCGTCGACGGCGCTGGTCGTCCGCTCCCCCGGCTGGAGCACGACCCGGGCGCCGGCCGCACCGTCGCGGTCGGCGGCGGCCCCGACCTGGGTCCCGTCACCCCCGCCGACGTACGACAGCCCACCGAAGCCGCGGACCCAGCAGGTGCTGTCGCTGGTGTTGCGCAGACGGAGGACGCCGAAGCGGTGCCCGGCGCCGGCGCCGCGCGCCCGGTAGTCGGCCGACAGGTCGGCGTCGGTGCACTCGGGCGTGGCGGCTGCAGCGCTGGTGGTCGCGACCCGGGTCGGCGGGCTCGCGCCTGCCGGCTGGGAGCCGTGCAGGTGCAGCGACGTCGCGAGGAGCACGCCGCAGAGGGCGAGCATGGACCAGAGGGATCGGTGCCAGAGGGATCGGGCCATGGGATCCAGTGTGCGTCGGGCGCCCGGGCCGCCCAAGGGCCCACATGCGCCGGACCCCGGCCCCCCACGAGGGGAGACCGGGGTCCGGGCTGGGCGTGCTACGACCTCTGATCAGTTCTGGTAGGAACCAAAGTCGAAGTCGTCGAGTGCGACGGCCTGCGACGACGGACCGAAGTCGTAGTCGTAGGAGTCGTAGCCGGTGACCGAGTAGGCCGCGGCGCGCGCCTCCTCGGTGGGCTCCACCCGGATGTTGCGGTAGCGCTCGAGGCCGGTGCCGGCCGGGATGAGCTTTCCGATGATCACGTTCTCCTTCAGGCCACGGAGGCTGTCGGAGCGGCCGTTGATCGCGGCGTCGGTGAGCACCCGGGTGGTCTCCTGGAAGGAGGCCGCCGAGAGCCACGACTCGGTCGCGAGCGAGGCCTTCGTGATGCCCATGAGGACCGGGCGACCCGAGGCCGGCTTGCCGCCCTCGGAGACCACGCGACGGTTCTCCTCCTCGAACCGCACCCGGTCGACCAGGTCGGACGGGAGCAGGTTGGTGTCACCGGACTCGATGACCGTCACCCGGCGCAGCATCTGCCGGATGATGATCTCGATGTGCTTGTCGTGGATCGACACACCCTGGGAGCGGTAGACCTCCTGGACCTCGTCCACGAGGTGCTCCTGCGCCTTGCGGACACCCAGGATGCGCAGGACGTCCTGCGGGTCGGGCGTACCGGAGGTGATGTGGTGGCCCACCTCGATGTGCTGGCCGTCCTCGACGTTGAGGCGCGAGCGCTTCGAGACCGGGATCTCCTGCGGCTCGGACCCGTCGTCGGGGGTGACCACGACGACGCGGGCCTTGTCGGTCTCCTCGATCTTGACGCGACCGGCAGACTCCGAGATCGGCGTACGACCCTTGGGCGAGCGGGCCTCGAAGAGCTCGACCACACGGGGCAGACCCTGCGTGATGTCGTCCGCGGAGGCCACACCACCGGTGTGGAACGTGCGCATGGTCAGCTGCGTGCCGGGCTCACCGATGGACTGCGCGGCGATGATGCCGACCGCCTCACCGATGTCGACCAGCTGGCCGGTGGCCAGCGAGCGGCCGTAGCACTTGGCACACGTGCCGGTGCGGGCGTCGCAGGTCAGGACCGAGCGGACCTTGACCTCGGTGACGCCGGCAGCCACGAGCTCGCCGATCTTGACGTCGCCGAGGTCCTCCCCGGCGGCGGCGAGGACCTCGCCGGTCTCCGGGTGGACGACCTCGACCGCGGCGGCCCGGGCGTAGGCCGAGGTCTCCACGTGCTCGTCGTCGATGCGCTTGGGCAGGCCACGCTCGGTGCCGCAGTCGTCCTCACGGATGATGACGTCCTGCGACACGTCCACCAGACGACGGGTCAGGTAACCCGAGTCGGCGGTGCGCAGCGCGGTGTCGGCCAGGCCCTTGCGGGCACCGTGGGTCGAGATGAAGTACTCGAGCACCGACAGGCCCTCACGGAAGTTGGCCTTGATCGGGCGCGGGATGATCTCGCCCTTCGGGTTGGCCACGAGACCACGCATGGCCGCGACCTGCCGGATCTGGTTCATGTTTCCGGAGGCACCCGAGTCGACCATCATGTAGATCGGGTTCTTGCGGTCGAAGTTGGCCTCCATCGCACGACCGACCTCGGCAGCAGCCTGGGTCCACAGCTCGATGAGCTCCTGACGACGCTCGTCGTCGGTCATCACACCGCGCTCGTAGTTCTTCTGGACCTTCTCGGCCTGGGCCTCGTAGCGGCCGAGGATCTCGACCTTGCTGTCGGGCGTGGTGACGTCGTCGATCGAGACGGTCACACCCGAGCGCGTGGCCCAGTGGAAGCCGGCGTCCTTGAGGGCGTCGAGCGAGGCAGCGACCTGGACCTTGGTGTAGCGCTCGGCCAGGTCGTTGACGATCGCGCCGAGGCGCTTCTTGCCGACCTCCTCGTTGACGAAGGGGTAGTCGCCCGGGAGCGTGTCGTTGAAGAACACCCGGCCCAGCGTCGTCTCGAGCAGGATCGCGGTGCGCTCCTCCCAGTCGGCACCCAGCTCGAGGTCGAGCGGGGGCACGATGTCGTTGAGACGGATCCGGACCTTGCTCTGCAGCGTGATCTCGCGACGGTCGAAGGCCATGATCGCCTCGGACGGCGTCGAGAAGACGCGGCCCTCGCCGGGCTCCCCGTCGCGGTCCGACGTCAGCCAGAACAGGCCGATGATCATGTCCTGCGAGGGCATGGTCACCGGACGGCCGTCCGAGGGCTTGAGGATGTTGTTGGTCGACAGCATCAGGATGCGGGCCTCGGCCTGCGCCTCCGCGGAGAGCGGCAGGTGCACGGCCATCTGGTCACCGTCGAAGTCGGCGTTGAACGCGCCGCACACGAGCGGGTGGAGCTGGATGGCCTTGCCCTCGATCAGCTGCGGCTCGAAGGCCTGGATGCCGAGGCGGTGCAGCGTCGGTGCGCGGTTGAGCAGCACCGGGTGCTCGGTGATGACCTCTTCGAGGACGTCCCAGACCTCGGCCCGGACGCCGCGCTCGACCATCCGCTTGGCGGACTTGATGTTCTGCGCGTGCGAGAGGTCGACGAGGCGCTTCATGACGAACGGCTTGAACAGCTCGAGCGCCATCTGCTTGGGCAGGCCGCACTGGTGCAGCTTGAGCGTCGGGCCGGACACGATGACCGAACGACCGGAGTAGTCGACGCGCTTGCCGAGCAGGTTCTGGCGGAAGCGACCCTGCTTGCCCTTGAGCATGTCGGAGAGCGACTTCAGCGGACGGTTGCCCGGGCCCGTGACGGGGCGGCCACGACGGCCGTTGTCGAAGAGGCTGTCGACGGCCTCCTGCAGCATCCGCTTCTCGTTGTTGACGATGATCTCGGGAGCACCGAGGTCGAGCAGGCGCTTGAGGCGGTTGTTGCGGTTGATGACGCGGCGGTAGAGGTCGTTCAGGTCGGAGGTCGCGAAGCGGCCACCGTCGAGCTGGACCATCGGGCGCAGGTCCGGCGGGATCACCGGGACGGCGTCGAGCACCATGCCGATGGGCTGGTTGCCGGTCTTGCGGAAGGCGTCGACGACCTTGAGGCGCTTGAGGGCGCGGACCTTGCGCTGGCCCTTGCCGTTGGCGATGGTGTCGCGCAGCGACTCCACCTCGGCCTCGATGTCGAAGTCCTGGAGGCGCTTCTGGATCGCCGTGGCGCCCATGAAGCCCTCGAAGTACTTGCCGAACCACGTCTTCATCTCGCGGTAGAGGAGCTCGTCGCCGAGCAGGTCCTGCACCTTGAGGTTCTTGAACGTGTCCCAGACCTCCTCCAGCCGCGCGATCTCGCGGTTGGCGCGGTCACGGAGCTGGTTCATCTCGCGGTCGGCACCGTCGCGCACCTTGCGCTTGGCGTCGGCCTTGGCGCCCTCGGCCTCGAGGGTGGCGAGGTCCTCCTCGAGCTTCTTGGCGCGGTCCTCGACGGAGGTGTCGCGGCGCTTCTCGAGCCGCTCGCGCTCCAGGCCGACCTTGTTCTCGAGGGAGTCCTGGTCGCGGTGACGGGCGTCCTCGTCGACCGAGGTGATCATGTAGGCGGCGAAGTAGATGACCTTCTCGAGGTCCTTCGGCGCCAGGTCGAGCAGGTAGCCCAGGCGCGAGGGCACGCCCTTGAAGTACCAGATGTGGGTCACGGGAGCGGCGAGCTCGATGTGGCCCATGCGCTCGCGGCGGACCTTGGAGCGGGTGACCTCGACGCCGCACCGCTCGCAGATGATGCCCTTGAAGCGCACGCGCTTGTACTTGCCGCAGTAGCACTCCCAGTCCCGCGTGGGACCGAAGATCTTCTCGCAGAAGAGGCCGTCACGCTCGGGCTTGAGCGTGCGGTAGTTGATGGTCTCGGGCTTCTTGACCTCGCCGTGGCTCCAGGTGCGGATGTCCTCGGGAGTGGCCAGGCCGATCTGGATCTGTTCGAAGAAGTTAACGTCGAGCACGATGGCTGCTGTCCTTCGTTAGTACGTGGAAAGTTGAGCTGGGGACTGGTGGTGGGGGTACGCCGACCGTGGCCGGCGTACCCCGTGCACTCAGACTTCTTCGACCGAGCTGGGCTCGCGGCGGGAGAGGTCGATGCCGAGCTCCTCGGCCGCCCGGAAGACGTCTTCCTCGGCGTCCTTGAGCGAGATGGCGGAGCCGTCCTGCGACAGCACCTCCACGTTGAGGCAGAGCGACTGCATCTCCTTGACGAGCACCTTGAACGACTCAGGGATGCCGGAGTCGGGGATGTTCTCGCCCTTGACGATGGCCTCGTAGACCTTCACACGCCCCGGCACGTCGTCGGACTTGATCGTCAGCAGCTCCTGGAGGGCGTAGGCAGCGCCGTACGCCTCCATCGCCCAGACCTCCATCTCGCCGAACCGCTGGCCGCCGAACTGGGCCTTGCCGCCCAGGGGCTGCTGCGTGATCATCGAGTAGGGGCCGGTAGAGCGAGCGTGGATCTTGTCGTCGACGAGGTGGTGGAGCTTGAGGATGTACATGTAGCCCACCGCCACCGGCTCCGGGAACGGCTCGCCCGTGCGACCGTCGAAGAGGGCGGCCTTGCCGTCCTCCTTGACCATCCGCTCACCGTCGCGGTTGGGGAGCGTCGCACCGAGCAGGCCGGTGATCTCGTCCTCGCGCGCACCGTCGAACACCGGGGTGGCGACCTTGGTGTTCGGGTCGGCCTTCTCGGCGCCGATCTTGATCAGGCGCTTCTTCCAGTCCGACTCGCCCTTCTCGCCGGAGAGGTTGAGGTCCCAACCCTGCTTGGCGAGCCAGCCGAGGTGGAGCTCGAGGATCTGGCCGATGTTCATGCGTCGCGGCACACCCAGCGGGTTGAGCACGACGTCGACCGGGGTGCCGTCCTCCATGAACGGCATGTCCTCGACCGGCAGGATCTTGGCGATGACGCCCTTGTTGCCGTGGCGTCCGGCGAGCTTGTCACCGACCGAGATCTTGCGCTTCTGGGCGACGTAGACGCGGACCAGCTGGTTGACGCCCGGGGGAAGGTCGTCGCCGTCCTCGCGGTCGAAGACCCGCACGCCGATGACCGTGCCGGACTCACCGTGGGGCACCTTCATCGAGGTGTCGCGCACCTCGCGCGCCTTCTCACCGAAGATCGCGCGGAGCAGGCGCTCCTCGGGGGTGAGCTCGGTCTCGCCCTTGGGCGTGACCTTGCCGACCAGGATGTCACCGGTGGTGACCTCGGCGCCGATGCGGATGATGCCGCGCTCGTCGAGGTCGGCCAGGCCCTCCTCGGAGATGTTCGGGATGTCCCGCGTGATCTCCTCGGGGCCGAGCTTGGTGTCGCGGGCGTCGACCTCGTGCTCCTCGATGTGGATCGAGGTGAGGACGTCCTCCTGCACCAGGCGCTGGCTGAGGATGATCGCGTCCTCGTAGTTGTGACCCTGCCAGGGCATGAAGGCGACGAGCAGGTTGGTGCCCAGCGCCATCTCGGCGTCGTCGGTGCAGGGACCGTCGGCGATCGGCGTGCCGACCTCGAGGCGGTCACCGGCCTTGACCAGCGGGCGCTGGTTGATGCAGGTGCCCTGGTTGGAGCGACGGAACTTGGCCATCTTGTAGGTCTGGTAGGTGCCGTCGTCGTTCATCGTCTCGATGGCGTCGGCGGACACCTCCTTGACCACACCGGCGTTGTCGGCCACGACCACGTCTCCGGCGTCGACGGCGGCGCGGTACTCCATGCCGGTGCCGACCAGCGGGCTGTCGCTGGTGATCAGCGGGACGGCCTGGCGCTGCATGTTGGCACCCATGAGGGCACGGTTGGCGTCGTCGTGCTCGAGGAACGGGATCAGGGCCGTCGCGACCGACACCATCTGGCGCGGCGAGACGTCCATGTAGTCGACCTCGTCGGCCAGGATCGCGTCGACCTCGCCGTCCTTCTGGCGGACCAGGACGCGCTCCTCGGCGAAGCGCATCTTCGCGTCGAGCGGGGCGTTGGCCTGCGCGATGACGTAGCGGTCCTCGTCGTCGGCGGTCAGGTAGTCGATCTCGTCGGTGACGACACCCTTGACCACGCGGCGGTAGGGGGTCTCGACGAAGCCGAACGGGTTGATCCGACCGTAGGAGGCCAGCGAGCCGATCAGGCCGATGTTCGGGCCTTCCGGGGTCTCGATGGGGCACATGCGGCCGTAGTGCGACGGGTGGACGTCACGGACCTCCATGCCGGCGCGGTCACGGGACAGACCACCGGGACCGAGGGCCGACAGGCGACGCTTGTGCGTCAGGCCGGCGATCGGGTTGGTCTGGTCCATGAACTGGCTCAGCTGCGAGGTGCCGAAGAACTCCTTCAGCGCCGCGACCACGGGGCGGATGTTGATCAGGGACTGCGGCGTGATGGCCTCGACGTCCTGGGTCGTCATCCGCTCGCGGACCACACGCTCCATGCGGGCCAGGCCCGTGCGGAGCTGGTTCTGGATGAGCTCGCCGACCGTGCGCATGCGGCGGTTGCCGAAGTGGTCGATGTCGTCGGCCTGGACCTTGACGGGAGAACCGTCGGGGCCCTCGACGACGTTGCCCTCGGCGTCGACCAGGTCAGGAGCCTCGACCTGGACACCCGCGGCGTGCAGCTGCACGACGTAGCGGATGGCGGCCACGACGTCGTCGATGGTCAGCGTCTGCTGGTCGAACGCCTCGTGGAGGCCGAGCTTCTTGTTGATCTTGTAGCGGCCGACCTTCGCGAGGTCGTAGCGCTTGCCGTTGAAGTAGTAGTTGTTCAGCAGCGTCTGCGCAGCTTCGGCCGTCGGCGGCTCGCCGGGACGGAGCTTGCGGTAGATGTCGAGCAGCGCGAGCCGGGTGACCTCGTCGTTGACCTGCTCGGCGGTGGGGGCCTCGCCCCGCGCCTTCTTCTGCAGCTCCTCGTGGACGACCTCGTAGCGGACGCTGTCCTTCTCGAGGGTCAGCATCATCGACTCGTACTGGCCGAACTCCTCGCGGATCTGCTCGGTGGTCCAGCCGAGCGCCTTGAGCAGGACGGTGACGTTCTGCTTGCGCTTGCGGTCCAGGCGCACGCCGACGAGGTCGCGCTTGTCGATCTCGAACTCGAGCCAGGCGCCGCGGCTCGGGATGAGCTTGGCGGTGTAGATGTCCTTGTCGGACGTCTTGTCCGGGGTCGACTCGAAGTAGACGCCGGGCGAGCGCACGAGCTGCGACACGACGACGCGCTCGGTGCCGTTGATGATGAAGGTGCCCTTGCGGGTCATCATGGGGAAGTCGCCCATGAAGACCGTCTGGCCCTTGATCTCGCCGGTCTCGTGGTTCATGAACTCGGCCGAGACGTAGAGCGGTCGGGAGTAGGTGAAGTCCTTCTCCTTGCACTCCTCCTCGGTGTACTTCTCGTCGAGGAAGACGGGGTTGTCGAAGGAGAGCATCATCGTCTCGGAGAAGTCCTCGATCGGGGAGATCTCCTCGAAGATCTCCTGCAGACCGGTCTTCTCGGAGACGTCCTCACCGGCGGCCCTGCGGGCTGCCACCTCCGCTTCCCAGCGCTCGCCACCGACCAGCCAGTCGAAGCTGGAGGTCTGGAGCGAGATGAGCGGGGGAACCTCGAGAGGTTCGGTGATCTTTGCGAAAGAGGTGCGACGGTGGTTACCAGCGGAGCTGCGCGCGGCCAAGAGGTGTCCTCACAAATGATCCAAGTGATCTCGGCGCCGGCCGACCACCACGACAGCCGTCCGGAGGGCGTCGGGCATCTGAGGGCAGGCGCAAGGACCTACGGTAGCGGAAAGTTGGACACGCCACAAACGCGGGGCCCGTTTCAGGTGCACTGCCCGGAGGACAGTTCCACGCGTTGGCCACGACTATGAACCGCCGAGCGGCCCCGGTCAAGCAGAACGCGCCGATTCGCGGCGTCCTGTGGACGACTCGTGGGCTATCCCTGGACCGGTGAGGTGACGAGGTCGTCGACCAGCCACTCCCCGTCGACGAGCTGCATCGACAGCGTCACCTGGTCCTTGTAGACCACCGGCTCGGAGCTCAGCTTGTTGGTCGTGGGGCGGTCCACGAAGACCAGCACCTGCACCCGGTCGGCGCCGGCGCGCACGATGCCGGAGGCGACCACCTCGGCGCTCACCTTCGTCTGCGTCTGGGGTGCGTTCTCCTCCAGCACCGTGAAGAGCTTGTCGTACTCCTCGCGGTAGCTGCCGGTCATGAGCGCCTGCGCGGCGCGCTGGTCGTCCGCGAGGTGCTCGTAGTCGTAGGACAGCACGGGCACGACGGCGCGCTCGGCCGCGACCTGCGCGTCACGGGCGGCGGAGCCACCACCGTCGCCGTCGTCGCCGCCGGTCCACATCCAGGCCGTGACCGCGATGAGGCCGGCCGCCACGACGGCCAGGCCGGCGAGCAGCCACGACGGCACGCCGCCGCCAGCGCCGGTCGAGGAGGGTGCGACGACCTCGTCGGTCGCGGAGGGTGCAACGACCTCGTTGGCCGAGGAGGGCGCGCTCGCGCCCGTCACGAGACCCGGCACCGGGGTGGCGGCAGACTCGAAGACCGGGGCGGCGGGCCACTCGTCCTCGACCGGGTCGTCAGCCAACACCGGGTGCTCGGCGTCGTACGTCGCCCGCGCGTCGGCGTCGAGCAGCACCCGAGCGGCCCGGTTGAGGGCGTCGAAGCGCCGGTCGCCCGGCTCGAGGTCGGCGGTCCGGGACTTCCAGGCGGCCCGGATCTCGTCGGCGGTGGCGTCGCGGTCGACGTCGAGGAGGTCGTACCAGGTGGGGACGTCGCTCACGGCGTGCTCCCCTCGGACGGCGTCTGGCTCGACGTGCCGTCCGAGCCGGTGCCGGTGCCGTCGTCCGGCGAGCTCACCGGGGTGAAGTCGTCGACGAGCCAGTCGCCGTCGATCCTGACGAGGTCGACGGTGAAGCGGAAGGGCAGCGGCTCCTGGTCGACCGTCCTGGCCTTCGCGCCCTCGCCCTGGGTGTAGCTGTCGGTGAAGGCGCCGGCCACCAGCACGCGGGCGGAGTCGTCGTCGACGGACGACACGGCGGTGGCGAACACGTCGGCGCTGCGGGTGATCCCGCCCTGGGCGACCAGCTGCTCGGCCGTGGCGACCTCCTTGTCGAAGTCGGCGGCGAACTTGGGCGTGATCACCTCGCGGACCTGCGCGCGGTAGTCGGGCATCTGGCCGGACCCGTCGAGCATGTCGGGGCTGTAGGTGCCGAGGCGCTTGACGAACTGGCTGGTCAGGCTCATCACCTGCTCGCGCTCGGCGGGCAGGTCGAGCCCGCCGTCGGCCTCCGCGCGCGAGCCGGTCGAGAGCCAGACGACGAGACCGAGGCAGACGACCACGACCAGCGCCAGCACGGCGGCCAGCGCGGTGCGCACCCGGGGGGTCAGTCGCGTGCCAGCAGGGGCTGGAGGTAGAGCCACTTCCACGTCTCCTCTCCGAGGCTGGCCGGGGCCACGCTACCGCCGCGCTCCAGCCGCTCGATGGCGGCGGGATCGGAGGTCAGCGTCCCGGTGTCGGGGTCGTAGGCGAGGTCGGCCGGACCCCACCCGGTCGCCGCGCGCGGCGCCTGGATGTTCTGCGCACCGCGGGCGTTGGTCTCCGAGGCGGGAGCCGTGCACCGGGTGTCCTCCTTCATCGGCCGGTCGCTGCCGTCCTGCGGCGGGCGGCGGTCGGTGCCCTCGTAGCCGGCGTGGCAGACGGTGGGGTCCTGGGTCAGGACCAGGCCGAAGTGGGCGTCGTACAGCCCGGTGCCCGGCGACTTCGACACGACGGTGAAGCTGCCCTCGACGACGTAGGGGTAGATCACGAGCAGCTGCTCGATGCCGTCGAGGTGCTTGACCACGACCTCGCCGGTGGTGACGAGGTTGTTGATCAGGTCGCCGAGCTCGACCTCGTTGTCCTCGAGGAAGGTGCGCAGCTCGTTGGCGCCGAGCGAGCCGTCCTCGATGAGCGAGCGGAGGTCCTTGTCGTGGTCGGCCACGGTGGTGGTGAACGACGACAGGTCACGGGCGAAGCGCCGGAACGCGCGCTCGGAGTCGGCCTGGCCGTCGAGCACGGTGTTGGCGTTGCGGATCAGGTCGACGGTGACGTCGAAGTTCTGGTCGGCGGCGGTGATGAAGTCGTTGCTGGTGTCGAGGATCGTCTGGAGGTCGCGACCGGCTCCGCCCAGGGCGAGCCCGAGCTCCTGGGTGACGGTGCGCAGGTCGTCCTGGTCGAGGCTGGTCACCGTCTCGTCGAGGTGGGTCAGCAACGTGTCGGTCTGGATCGGGGTCGTCGTGCGGTCGCGGGCGATCTCGGAGGCGTCCTCGAGGTAGGGGCCCCGGTCGGTCTGCGGCTGGAGCTCGACGTACTGCTCGCCGACGGCGGAGCGGTTGCCGACCAGGGCGTGCGCGTCGGCCGGGATGTCGTCGAAGTCGTTGTCGATGTCGAGGAGGAGGTCGACCCCGTCGTCGGTGAGGACCAGCTCGCTGACCTCGCCGACCCGGACGCCGCGGTAGGAGACCTCCGCGCCCTCGAAGGCGCCACCGGAGTCGGCGAAGTGGGCGACCACGGTGTAGCTCTGGTCGACGACGAGCCGGTCGAGGCGGGCGTAGCGAGCACCGACGTAGCTGACGCCGATCATCGTGATGAGGGCGAAGACGAGCAGCTGGAGCCTGGTCCGACGGGTGATCATCGTTGCACCATCCCGGGGATGAGGAGGCTGACCAGGGCCGGGTCGTAGCGGTCCATCAGGTCGCCCACGGTCGGGTTCCCCGGACGCGGCTCCTCGTCGGTCCCGGCGCGTCCCAGCCCCGGCAGGGTGGGCAGCAGGGTGGGCAGCAGGGTGGTCGGGATCGGCAGCGTGGGGCCGGTGCTGGTCGGGCTCTGGGTCGGCGTGCCGGGCAGCGTCGGGAGCCCGGGGATCAGGTTGAGCTCGCGGCAGATGTCCTTGTCGCGGTTCTCCGACTTCTGGCACTCCTCGCGGAGCCTGGTCAGCTTCTCGAGGTTGGTGAGCACCTTCTGGCAGGCGGCGCTGGTGAGGTCGCCGCTCTGCAGGCAGGCCAGGACGTCGCTGATGATGATCGTCGGGTCGATGACCGTCGGCAGGTTGGTCGGCAGCGTCGGGGTGGCGCTGATGCCGCCGAGCAGGTCGAGGTCGAGGGTGATCGACAGGTTGGTGTAGTCGCCCATGTGCAGGTTGCGCGCCACCTGCGGGTCGCGGCCGACCACCTCGTCGACGAACGGGTAGGTCAGGAAGACCTGGAAGGCGTTGGTGAAGTCGTCGCCCGAGGCGGCGAGCTGGCTGAGCACCGGGTCGAGCCGCTCGAGCGAGGTGATGGTCGCGCCCTTGGACCGGGTGATCACATCGACCGCGACCGACGACAGCTGGTCCAGCGCCTGGAGCATCTCGACGAGGTCGTCGCGCTGGCGGTTGATCGAGTCGAGGGCGCTGGGCAGCTCGTCGAGCGCCTTGTCGATCGTGGGCAGCTGCTTCTCCGCCTCGATCGCGAGCCGGTTGAGCTTCTCGATCGCGTCGACGATGTCGGCCTTGTTCGTGTCGAGCTGGCCGGTGAACTCCCGCAGGTTGGTCAGCAGGCTGCGCGCGGAGTCCTCGCGGCCCTCGAGCGCCTTGTTGAGCTCCTGGGTGATCGTCTTGAGCTGGGCGACGCCGCCGCCGTTGAGCAGCAGGCTGAGGGCGCCGAGCACCTCCTCGACCTCCGGGTTGCGACCCGCCCGTGCGATCGGGATGGTGGCGCCGTCGCCGAGCCGGGCCGCGATGGCGCCCTCGGCCGGGGCGGACAGCTCGACGAACTTCTCGCCGAGCAGGCTGGTCTGGCGGAGCTCGGCGATGGCGTTGCCCGGCAGGTCGACGTCGCGACGGACCTCCATCGTCACGAGCGCCTGGTAGCCCTCGAGGTCGATCGCGGTCACCTTGCCGACGCTGACGTCGTTGACCTTGACCGTCGACTGGGGGACGAGGTCGAGCACGTCGGCGAACTCGACCTTGATGGTCATCGGGTCGTCGCCCACGTCGGGTCCGCCCGGCAGCGGGAGGGAGTAGACGCTGGCGTCGCACGACGAGAGCGCCAGCGCGCCGAGCAGGCAGAGCACGAGGGCCTTGAGCCGGTTCACTGGTCCACCTCCACGAGACCGCCGAGGGTGGGGTCGAAGACGTCGCGGGCCGGCAGCTTCGTCCGGCCGCCCGCGCTCAGGGCGCCCGGCCGCGGGTTGTCGAGCAGCCCGGTGATGGTGTTGCACAGCTGCTGGGACCGGTCGGCCTGGTTGACGAACCCGCAGAGCAGGGCGGCCGGGTCGAACCGGATCTGGTTGATCGCCTCGCCGAGGTTCGCGCGGGTGTCGAGCGTGCCCGCCTGCGGGTTGTAGGTGAGCGCGAGGTTGTTGAGCGCGGCCGGCGCGGTGTGCAGGATCTCGTCGAGTGCGGCGCGCTGGCGCACGAGCACCTTGGCCACCCGGTTCACGCCGGTGATGTTGCGGCTCAGCGAGTCCTTGTTCTCCTCGACGAAGCCCTTGACCTCGGTCAGCGCCGTCGAGAGGTTCTTCACCGTCGCGACCAGCTCCTCGCGCTCGCCGTCGAGCATCGTCGACACGTCGGCGAGCGACTGGTTGAACCGGCGGACGGTGGTGTCGTTGTCGGCCAGCGTCTCGAGGAAGCCGTTGAGCGCCTCGACCGAGCCGAAGAGCTCCTCCTTGTTGCCCGAGAGCGTCGAGGTGAGCCGCGAGAAGTCCTGGATCGTCTGGCGGAAGGTCGTGCCCTGGCCGCCGAAGTTGTCGGCGGTCACGGCGAGCAGGTCGGACAGCGCACCGGTCTTGTTGGCGCCGCGCGGGCCGAGGGCGACGTTGAGGCGGTCGAGGCTGTCGTAGATCTGGTCGAGCTCCAGCGGCTGCGAGGTGCGCTCGAGGCCCAGCTCGGCACCGTCGGCGAGCACGTCGCCCGTGCCGGGGTAGGCCGGAGTGAGCTGGACGTAGCGGTCACCGACGATGGACGGCGCGATGATGACCGCCTTCGCGCCGGCCGGCAGCTGCACCTCGTCGTCGTACGTCATCGTCACCGTGACGTCGGTGCCGGTCGGCTCGACCCGGGTGACGGTGCCGACCGGCACGCCGAGCACGCGCACGTCGCTGCCCTCGTAGACCGAGATGGTGCGCGGGAAGTGGGCGACGACGGTCCGGCCGGAGCCGCCCCCGCCGAGGACGCTGACGGCGGCCGCGACGACGAAGGCCAGCACGACGAGCGGGACGAGGAAGCGCCTCATGAGGTCCATGCCACGATCCATGTCAGCCACCCACCTGCGGGACGGGCGGGAAGTTCGCGATCCAGGTGTCGAACCACGGACCGGTGCCGAGGGTGTTGGCGAACACGCGGTAGAACGGCGCCATCAGCCGCAGGCTGCTGTCGAGGTTGTCCTCGTTCTTGTTGAGGACCGCGACGACGTTCTCCAGGTGCGCGAGCGCCGGCGCGAGGTCGGTGCGCGACTGGCGGATGAGCTTGGTGAGCTCCTTCGACAGCTGGGTGCTGGAGACGAGCAGCTCGTGCACCGCGTCGCGGCGGGCGACCAGCGCGCGGAAGAGCACGTCGCTGTCCTCCATCAGCTTGACGATGTCCTGGTCGCGCTCGTCGAGGACGTTCGAGACGCGCTCGAGGTTGGTGAGCAGGCCGCCGAGCTGCTCGTCCTTGGCCGCCACGTTGGCCGAGAGCCGGCTGAGGCCGTCGAGCGCCCCGCGGAACTCCTCGGGGGTGTTGCGGGTCAGGTCGGCCAGGGTGGTCAGCGACTCGGCGAGCTGGTCGGTGTCGATCTGCTCCGAGGTCGAGGCCAGCCCCTCGAAGGCCTCCACCACGTCGTACGGCGACGAGGTGCGCTCGGCGGGGATGGTCGCGCCCTCGGCCAGCTGGCCGGCGCCGGCCGGCTCGAGCGAGAGGAACATGGCGCCGAGGATCGTCTTGACCTTGATCGCGGCTCCCGTGTCGGTGCCGAAGGCGGCGGTGTCGTCGACCTTGAAGGTGACGTCGACCCGGTCGCCGTCGAGCGCGATGTCGTCGACCTTGCCGACCCGGACCCCGGCGATGCGGACCTCGTCGTCGACCTTCAGCCCACCGGCCTCGGTGAAGAGCGCGTGGTAGGTGTCTCCCCCGCCGATGACCGGCAGGTCGCCCGCACGCAGCGCGCCCACCAGCACCATCGCCAGGACGACGATGCTGACCGCCCCGACGACGACGGGGTTGCGCTCGCGGAACGGCTTCATCCGAGATCACACCTGTCGGAGCCGGTCTCGTACTTCACCGGCACCTGCACGCCGCCGGGCAGGTTGACCCGGCCCTGGAACTCGCACAGGTAGAAGTTGAAGAACGAGCCGTAGATCGCGGTGCGGCCGATCTTGTCGAGCTTGATCGGCAGCACCTGGAGGGCCCGGTCGAGCTCGGCCTTGTTCTTGTCGATGTTGCCGGCGACCGCGCGCAGCTCCTTGATGTCCTTCACGAAGGGCTGGCGGATGCCGTCGACGAGCGAGGCGGTCTCCACGGACAGGGCGGAGACGTCCTCGAGGGAGTCGAGGATCGCGTTGCGGTCGTCCTTGAGCCCGCCGACCAGCGTGCGGAACGACGTGATCAACCGGGTCAGCTGCTTGTCGCGGTCGGCCACGTGGTCGAGGACGAGGGAGAGGTTGTCGATCAGCTGGCCGATGACCTCGTCGCGGTCGGCCAGCGTCGAGGTCACCGAGGCGGTGTGCGCGAGCAGGCCCTCGAGCGTGCCGCCCTCGCCCTGGAAGACCTGCACCAGCTCGAAGGAGAGCTGGTTGACGTCCTCGGGCGAGAGCGCCTGGAAGAGCGGCTTGAAGCCGTTGAAGAGCACGGTCAGGTCGAGCGCGGGACGGGTGCGCGAGACCGGGATCGTCGCGCCGTCGGGCAGCCGGCCGGTGTCGCCGACCTCCTGGGTGAGCGAGAGGTAGCGCTGGCCGACGAGGTTGCGGTAGCGGATGAGCGCGTTGGTGCCGCCGTTGACCGAGGTGCGCTCGTCGACGGAGAACGTGATCAGCGCGCGGCTGCGGTCGACGACCTCCACCTTGCTCACCGTGCCGACGCGGACGCCCGCGACCCGGACGTCGTCGCCCTTGTTGACGCCGGTCGCGTCGGTGAACTCGGCCCGGTAGGTGCGGGAGGCACCGAAACCGATGTTGCCGATCGTGACCACCAGCACGGCGGTGGCGAGCGAGGTGACCACCACGAAGACGAGGAGCTTGAGCAGGTCGGCGGAGGTCTTCTTGTCGAGGATCTTGCTCATCGCAGCGACACCTCCGCCCCGCGTGCCATCGGCCCGACGAGCAGCACGCCCAGGTCCGGTACGTCGCTCGCGCTGACGCCGAGGCCCGGCGCGAGCAGCGCCTTGAGGAGCGACGACTCGTCGCGCCCACCGGCGTACCCGGCGGCGTCGCCGGACCAGCCGGGGGCGACGCGGCTGGTGCCCTTGCCGGTCGGGCTGTTCACGCCGTCGACGAAGTCGGGCTGGTGGGTCACCGGGTTGCTCTGCGACCACGGGGGGCTGGGCAGGCGGCCGCAGTAGTAGCCGCGCTTGTCGCCGTAGACCGGGACGTCGGCCGCGGTGTAGCCGCGCGGCTGGTTCGGCAGGGTCTCGAGCACGATGTGCAGGGTGAACCCGCGGAACGCCTCGGCCTGCAGCTTGCCGATGTTGACCAGGCCACCGAGGAGGCAGGGGTAGCCGGGCGCGTAGCGGGCGAGCACCTCGAGCTGGCTCGCCGACAGGTCGGCCAGGCGCACCAGGTTGTCGCCGTTGTTGCGGGAGAACCGCTCGGCGACGGCGGCGAACCTCGACACGTCGTTGAAGAGCGCTTCGAGCTTGTCCTCGCGGTCCTCGAGCGTCGTGGTCGTGGTGATCGTGTTGCGCAGGATCGTCGCGACCTCGGGCAGCACGTCGGCGTAGGTGTCGGAGACGCTGGCGGTCAGCCGCAGGTCCTCGACGAGCCCGGGGAGCTCGGGGTTGAACCTGGTCAGGTAGCCGTCGAGGGTCTCGATGCTCTCGCCGAGCTGCTCGCCGCGGCCCTCGAGCGCGGTGGCGACGGCGTTGAGGGTGTTGTTGAGGTCGGCCGGCTGGACGGCGCGCAGGAGGGGGTAGAGGTCGCTGAGGACCGCCTCGACCTCGATCGAGAGCTGGGTCCGCTCGATCACGTCGCCGGCGGCGATCGGCCGGGCCCGCGACCCACCGTCCGGGATCACCAGCGAGACGAACTTCTCGCCGAACAGCGTCTTGGGCAGGATCGAGGCGGTGACGTCGTCGGGGATCTGCGCCGTGCGGTCGGGGTAGAGCCCGAGGGTGATGTCGGCGCCCTCGGCGGTCGGCTCGAAGCCGAGCACCTCCCCCACGATCACGCCGCGGATCTTGACGTCGGCGCGCTGCGGCAGCTGGAGGCCGATGCGCGAGGCGTGGACGGTGACCTCGTCGTAGGTGCTGAACTTCTTGGTGAAGACGCCGTAGGTCGCCCACACTGCGGCGAGGATCAGCACGAGGAAGACGATCCCGAGCGTCCGGGTCCGGAAGGTCGTCATGACCGCCTCACCCCGCCAGCCGGACGGTGGTCGTGGTGCCCCAGATCGCCATCGAGAGCAGCAGGTCGATCACGTTGATCGCGACGATGCTCGTGCGCACGGCCCGACCCACGGCGACGCCGACGCCGGCGGGACCGCCCGACGCGGTGTAGCCGTGGTAGCAGTGGATGAGGATCACCGTGACGGCGAAGACCAGGACCTTGAGGAAGGACCAGAGCACGTCGCCCGGTGGCAGGAACGCGTAGAAGTAGTGGTCGTAGGTGCCCGGCGACTGGCCGTAGATCTGGGTCACCACGAGCCGGCTGGCGTAGTACGACGACAGCAGCCCGACGACGTACAACGGGATGATCGCGATCAGTCCGCCCACGACGCGGGTCGCGACGAGGAACGGCATCGAGGGGATCGCCATCACCTCGAGGGCGTCGACCTCCTCGGAGATCCGCATGGCGCCCAGCTGCGCGGTGAAGCCGCACCCGACGGTGGCGGCCAGGGCGATGCCCGCGACGAGCGGGGCGATCTCACGGGTGTTGAAGTAGGCCGAGACGAAGCCCGCGAGGGGCGCGGTGCCGAGCTGGTTGAGCGCGGCGTAGCCCGACAGGCCGACCTGGGCGCCGGTGAAGAACGTCATGCCGATGATCACGCCGACCGTGCCGCCGATGACGGCGAGCGCACCCGAGCCGAGGGTGACCTCGGCGAGGATCCTCAGGATCTCCCGCGGGTAGCGGGTGATCGAGCGCGGGATCGCCCTCAGCACCCTGAGGTGGAACCCCAGCTGGCCGCCGAGGTTGTCGAGGGACGCGAGCGGCGCGGTGTAGACGTCCTTGAGCGCCATCGTCATCCGCCCTTCGGGGGGACGATCTGCAGGTAGACCAGGCTCAGCACGAAGTTCGCCAGGAACAGCAGCAGGAACGTGATGACGACGGACTCGTTGACCGCGTCGCCGACGCCCTTCGGGCCACCGTTGGCGTTCATCCCCTTGTAGGACGCGACGATCGCGGCGATCAGCCCGAAGACCAGCGCCTTGAGCAGGCCGATCCACAGGTCGGGCAGCTGGGCGAGCGCGGTGAAGCTGGCGAGGTAGGCGCCCGGTGTGCCGTCCTGGAGGATCACGTTGAAGACGTAGCCACCGGTGACGCCGACGACGCTGACCATGCCGTTGAGGAAGAACGCGACGAGCATGCAGGCCAGGACCCGCGGCACGACCAGGCGCTGGATCGGGTCGATCCCGAGCACCATCATCGCGTCGAGCTCCTCGCGGATCTTGCGGGCACCGAGGTCGGCCGCGATCGCCGACCCGCCCGCGCCGGCGATCAGCAGCGCGGTGCCGATCGGCGCCGCCTGCTGGATGACGGCGAGCACGGACGCGGAGCCGGTGAAGGACTGGGCGCCGAACTGCTTGATCAGGCCGCCGACCTGGAGGGCGATGACCGCGCCGAACGGGATCGCGACCAGCGCGGTCGGGACGATGGTGACCGAGGCGATGAACCAGGCCTGCTGGATGAACTCGCGCAGCTGGAAGGGTCGCCGGAACAGCCCGCGGAACACGTCGAGCGCGAACGCGAACAGGTTGCCCGCGACTCCGATCGGAGCGAGGGCGCGCGAGGTCGTCGAGGTGGCCACGAGGTGTCAGGCCCCCGGCGCGAGGCCGGCGTTGGCCGACTCGAAGGACCCGGGGGGCGGGGTGACGCCGTGCTCGCGGCACCACTCGCCGGCCGGCCGCTGGCTGCGCCGCGGGATGCCGTTGGACGGGTCGAGCTGCAGCGGGATCGGCGGAAGCGGCGGGAGCTCCTGCCCGACCTCGGCGGCGAGCTCGGTGGCGTCCTTCTCCTCCGACATGCCGATCGGGCCGACCTTCTGCGCGTTGAGGAACTGGCGCACGACGGGCTCCTCGGAGCTGAGCAGCTGCTCGCGCGGCCCGAACATCGCGAGGTGGCGGTGGTAGAGCAGCCCGATGTTGTCGGGCACCGTCCGCGCGGTGTTGATGTCGTGGGTGACGATGAGGAAGGTGGCGTCGATCTGCGCGTTGAGGTCGACGATCAGCTGGTTGAGGAAGGCGGTGCGCACCGGGTCGAGGCCTGAGTCGGGCTCGTCGAAGAGCACGATCTCGGGGTCGAGCACCAGGGCCCTTGCGAGACCCGCGCGCTTGCGCATGCCGCCCGAGATCTCACCGGGCAGCTTGTCCTCGGAGCCGAGGAGGCCGACGAGGTCCATCTTCTCCATGACGATGGCGCGGACCTCGGACTCGGACTTGCGGGTGTGCTCGCGCAGCGGGAAGGCGACGTTGTCGTAGAGGTTCATCGAGCCGAACATCGCGCCGTCCTGGAACAGCACGCCGAAGAGCTTGCGGATCTCGTAGAGGTCGCGCTCGGAGCAGCTCGCGATGTCGGTGCCCTCGATGATGATCGAGCCCTTGTCGGGCTTGAGCAGGCCGATGAGGGTCTTGAGGAAGACCGACTTGCCGGTGCCGGAGGGACCGAGCATCACGCAGATCTCGCCGGCCGGGACCGTGAGGGTCACGTCGCCCCAGATCAGCTGCTTGCCGAACGACTTCGAGAGGTCGTTGACCTGGATCTCGACACCCATGAGTGGCGGTCCCCTTCCCTCCCCCGGTCAGTGGTGATGGCTACTACTGAGTAGACCAACGCCGGACTGCGCGCGAGGTTACGCCGAAGTGCGACGCTCGTCACGAGAACACGCGAGCGTGCCGGCGCCCGTCACCCCGAGCGGTGAGTGAGCCACATTCCGCCGGCTCGCGACGTGGCTGAGGCACCGCTCGGGAGCGTGTCGGCGTACGACGCACCGGTGGGCGGTGCGTGAGCCACGTTCCGACCTCGCGGAATGTGGCTCACGCACCGCCCACCGGCGGCGAGGGCGAGCGATCAGGCGCCGCGGCGGCGCCGGATCTCGGCGTTGATCGCCGGGATGATCTCGTGCAGGTCGCCGATCACGGCGTGGGTCGCCTTGGTGACCATCGGCGCGTCGGGGTCGTTGTTGATCGCCAGGATCGCCTTCGCGCTGCTGCACCCTGCCCAGTGCTGGATGGCACCGCTGATCCCGCACGGGATGTAGAGGTCGGGCGAGATCCGGCTGCCGGTCTGGCCGACCTGCTCGTGGTGGGGGCGCCACCCGAGCGAGGTCACCACGCGGGAGACGCCGAGGGGCGCCTCCAGGAGGTCCGCCAGCTCGAGGAGGTCGTCGAAGCCGTCCGCCGAGCCCGCGCCGCGACCGGCGCCGACGACGACGCGGGCCGACTTCAGCGCACCGGACAGGTCGGGCTCGGGCTCGTCGGTGGACACGACCCGGGCGACCAGGTCGGCGTCGGCGACCTCGGGGGTCTCGAGCACCAGCTCACCGTCCGCGGGGGCGTCCGCGGGCTTCGCCTCGACGGCGTGGCCGGCGACGGAGAAGATCGCGGGCCGCTGGGCCAGCTGCATCTCCTCGAGCGCGGCACCGCCGACGACCTGGCGGGTCACCGTGAACGGCGACAGTCCGTGGAAGGAGATGGCGTTGGCCGCCATGGGCAGGCCGGTGCGGGCGCCCACGTGGGCGAGCACCTCGTTGCCGCGCGACGTGCCGGCAGCCATCACGACCACGGAGCCGGCCTTCTCCCGCACGGCCATCAGGCCCGCGGCCCACGCGGCGCCGGAGTAGGCGTCGTACGCCGCCCCGGTGAGCGCGTGGATCCGGCGGACGCCGTAGGTGGCGAGCGTCTTGACCAGCGCGTCGTCGGGCTCGCCGACGACGACCGCGTCGATCGGCACTCCCCCGCCGGCTGCGGACAGGTCGCGGGCGAACGTGACGGCCTCGCGGGACGTCTCGACGGCCTCGCCCGCAGGCGAGACCTCGACCAGGACGAGGATCATGGCAGCACCCCCAGCTGCTCGAAGAGGTCGACGACCGCGGGTGCGGCCTCGGGGCCCTTGCCCAGCACCTGCACCGACGAGGCCGACGGCGGCGGGAGGACCAGGCGAAGGCGCGACGGCCCGGCGGGCGTCGCGACGGGCTGGCGCTCCTCGACCGGGGCCTTCTTGGCCTTCATCCGGCCGGGGACCGTGGGGTAGCGCGGCTGCACACCACCCTCGAGGACCGTCACGACCGCGGGCAACGGCAGGCGGAACGTCTCGTGGCCGTCGGGGCCGGAGCCGCTCGCGGTCACCTCGCCGTCGGCCACCGACACGTTGCTGACCCCGTTGACGACCGGCCAGCCGAGCTCGTAGGCGAGCCGGATGCCGACCTGGAAGTCACCGCTGTCGGCGGCGTCGTTGCCGAGCAGCACCAGCTGGTGCGGAGTCCCGGCGGCCTCGTGGTCGCGTACGACAGCGGCGATCTCGCGTGCCACGTCGGCCGGGCCGAAGCCCTGCGAGTCGGCGACGACGTGCGTCGCGCTCGTGCAGCCCACGGCCAGCGCCGCGCGTAGCTGCTCGACCGCGTCGGCGTCACCGAGCGTCATCACGGCAGCCTGACCGCCCTCCGCCGCCGCGACCTGGACGGCGAGCTCGACCGCGCACTCCTCGTGCGCGCTCATGGTGAAGCCCGCGAAGCGACCGTCGACGCCCTGGGCGTCCTCGGTGAGGACCACCTCGCTGGAGGAGTCGACGACGCGCTTGACGCAGACCAACGGGCTGACCATCAGCGGAGCCTCTCGTTGCTCGGGTCGAGGAGCGGGGTGGCGTCGACGGAGCCGACGACGACCGGGTAGAGCTCCTCCATGTAGGACACGGCCAGCTCGTTGCCGAGGGTGGCCTGGTCGACGGGCAGGTAGGCCAGCAGCACGTGCTTGCCCAGCGACGGCGCGGAGCCGGCGCTGGTGACGTAGGGGTGGTGGCCGTGGCCGTCGGTGAGGACGCCGCCGTCGCGCGTCATGATCGGCTCGCCGCCGAGCATGTAGCGCTTCACGCCGGAGGCCGAGGTGTGGTCCTCGACCGTCAGGGTGCAGAGCACGCTCTGGGGGGCGGCCTCCCGCTGCGCGAGGTAGGCCTCCTTGCCGACGAAGTCGGCGGCCTTGACCTTGGGCCGCTGCATGCCGGCCTCGACGATGCTGCGCTCGGCGTCGAGCTCGGCGCCGAACGCGCGGTAGCCCTTCTCGATGCGGCCGGTCGTGCCGTAGACGCCGATGCCGGCCGGGATGACGCCGTGCGGCGCGCCCGCGTCGAGCAGCGCCTCCCAGAGGTCGGCACCCTGCGCCATCGGGACGTAGAGCTCCCAGCCCAGGTCACCGACGTAGGAGATCCGCGAGGCCAGCACCGTGAGGTCGCCCGCCGCCGTCGAGACGGTGATCTCGCGGCAGGTGAGGAAGCCGAAGCCCTCGTCGGAGACGTCGTCGGAGGTCAGCGAGGCGAGCACCTCGCGGGCCTTCGGGCCCCAGATGCCGATCGTGTCGACGGTGTCGGTGCTGTCGGTCAGCGTGGTGGTGCCGGACTCGGGCAGGTGCCCGGAGAACCAGGCGCGGTCGGCCATGCCGTGCGCACCGCCGGTGACCACGCGGAAGTGGTCGTCGCCGAGGCGCATCACCGTCAGGTCGGACAGGAAGCCGCCCTTGGCGTCGAGGACCGGGGTGTAGATGACCTTGCCGACCGCGACGTCGCACTGCGCGACGCAGGTCTGCTGCACGACGTCGAGCGCCTCGGGGCCCTCGATGTCGAAGATGCAGAAGGCCGACAGGTCGATCACGGCCGCGGCCTCGCGCATGCGCAGGTGCTCGGCGTTGATGATGGGGCTCCACCAGCGCGAGTCCCACTCGTGCTCGCGCGGCATCACGGCGTCGCCGTACTCCTCGACGAGGCCGGCGTTGGACTCGTACCAGAACGGGCGCTCCCAGCCGGCCGCCTCGAAGAAGACCGCGCCGAGCTTGGTCTGCGAGTCGTGCATCGGGGCCTTGCGCTGGTCGCGGTCGGACTCGTACTGCTCGTTGGGGTGCACGATGCCGTAGGTCTTGATGAACGACTCGGTCGTGCGCAGGCGGGTGTGCTCGCGCCGCTTCTGGTGGGCGTGGAAGCGGGCGATGTTGCTGTGGTGCAGGTCGATCTCGGAGTACCCGTGGGTCATCCACTCCGCGACCGCGCGACCGACGCCCGGGCCCTCCTTGATCCAGACGGCGGCAGCCGTCCAGAGGCCGGAGACCTCGCTCTCGCCCAGGATCGGGTTGCCGTCGCAGGTCAGCGACAGCAGGCCGTTGATGGCGTAGCGCTGCTCCGCACCCTCGGCGCCGAGCAGCTCGGGCATGAGCTCGTAGGCCTGCTCGAGCTGCGGGTCGAAGTCGTCGGCCGTGAAGGGCATCTCGGTCGGCGAGAGCTTGGCCTGCTCGATCGAGGGGATGTCCTCGGGCTCGTGGAGGATCGCGCGGTGGGCGTAGGAGCCGACCTCCATGTCGGCGCCGTGCTGGCGCTCGTAGCAGAAGGTGTCCATGTCGCGGACGATCGGGAAGGAAATCTCCCCCTCGGTCTCGGCCAGCTGCGGGCAGGGGCCGACGCTGATCATCTGGTGCACGGCCGGGGTCAGCGGGATGCTGATGCCGGCCATGTCGCCGAGCTTCGGGCTCCAGACTCCGGCCGCGATGACGACCGTCTTCGCCTCGATGTCGCCGCCGGTGGTGCGCACGCGGGTGATCCGGCGCGTCCCGTGGGGGCCGTCCTCGGTGTCGAGCCCGGTCACCTCGACGGTCGGCACGACGGTGAGCTCACCGGTCTCGAGGGCACGCTCGCGCATGATGGTGCCGGCCCGCAGGGAGTCGACCACGCCGACGCCGGGGGTCCAGAAGGCGCCGATGAACTGGTCCTCCTCGATGAAGGGGACCTTCTCCTTCACGAAGGCCGGGCTGACGAGCTCGGACTCGATGCCCCAGGCCTTGGCGCTCGACATCCGGCGCCGCAGCTCCTCCATGCGCTCCTCGGTGCGGGCGATCTCGAAGCCACCGGACTCGGTGAAGACGCCCATCTCCTTGTACTGCGCGACCGAGTCGAGCGTGATGTCGGTGATCTCGCGCGAGTGGTCGACGGTGAAGATGAAGTTCGACGCGTGACCGGTCGAGCCGCCCGGGTTGGGCAGGGCTCCCTTGTCGATCTGCACCACGTTCTTCCACCCGAGGCGGGTGAGGTGGTGGACGAGGCTGTTGCCGACGATGCCGGCTCCGATGACGACGACGTCGGCGGTCGCGGGGACCTCTGCCATGGCTAGCTCCTGGGCCGGGCGGTGGGATCTGACGGTCACTACTGAGTTGCACATAACGCAACGCGTTGCGCGATGTGCGACACGAGAAATGTACGCCGTCGCCCCCGACCACTGTCAAGGAGTCGGGGGCGACGGTGTCCGGCGCGGGAGGCGGGGGGTCCGCCCGAGCAGGTCAGGTGGTCAGGCGCGGTCCTCCCCGGAACCGGTCGGGACACCGTCCTCGGAGGTCGCGGTGACCTCCTCCGGCTCGGCGCCGTAGCCCGCGAGCGCCACGGTGTGGTGCTCCATGGAGTCGAACCGCTGGGCGTGGACGACGGCCCGGCGCACGCGCGGCGGGAGGGTCGACTCGTAGGGCTCCTCGCGCAGCGCCTTCATCAACGACACGCACATCGCGCAGATGACGAGCATGAAGGGCCCGGCCACGATGATGACCAGCGTCTGGAGCGCCCCGAGGCCGCCGGAGAACAGCAGCACCGCGGCCACCGCACCCTGGGCGACGCCCCAGAAGATCACCAGCCAGCGCATCGGCTCCTCCTTGCCGTTCTGGCTGAGCATCCCCATCACGATCGAGGCGGAGTCGGCGCCGGTGATGAAGAAGATCGCGACCAGGAAGACGGCGAGCACCACGGTGATGCTCGCGAGCGGGTACTCGCGGAGCATCGTGAAGAGCGCGCCCTCGGTGCCGTTGGCCGCGAGCTCGGCACCCATGTCCTTGACACCCGAGAACTGCAGGTCGAAGGCCGAGCCGGCGAGGATCGAGAACCACGCGAACGACACGATGCTCGGCACGAGGATCACGTAGACCACGAACTGGCGGATCGTGCGCCCCTTGGAGATGCGCGCGATGAACATGCCCACGAAGGGGGTCCACGAGATCCACCAGGCCCAGTAGAAGATCGTCCAGGTGCTGAGGAACTGCTCGTTGCCGAACGCGCCGGTGCGGAACGACATCGCCGGCAGGTGCGTCAGGTAGCCGCCGAGCGACTCGGTGAAGGTGCTCAGGATGAACACCGTCGGGCCGACGACGAAGAGGAAGAACACCAGCAGCACCGCGGCGATCGCGTTGGCGTTCGAGAGGAGCTGGACGCCCTTCTCGACACCGGTGACCGCCGAGAGCACGAAGCACAGGGTCAGCACCGCGATCACGACGACCGTGAGCCACTTGGAGTCGCCCGAGCCGAAGACGTCGTCGAGTCCACCGGTGATCTGCAGGGCACCGAGGCCCAACGAGGTGGCGGACCCGAAGAGCGTCGCGAAGATCGCGATGATGTCGATGGCCTTGCCCGGTCCGCCCTTGGCGTGACGCCCCAGGAGCGGGCCGAACGCGCCCGACACCAGGTTGCCGGTGCCCTTGCGGTAGGCGAAGTAGCCGATCGCGAGGCCGATGACGGCGTACATCGACCAGGGGTGGAAGCCCCAGTGGAAGAAGGCGTACTCCATCGCGGTCCCGGCTGCCGCCGGCGTGCCGGCCTCGCCGCGACCGGGCGGGATGCTCGAGGCATCGGTCGCGGTGAGGTACGTCAGCGGCTCGGCGACGCCCCAGAACATCAGGCCGATGCCCATGCCGGTGGCGAACATCATCGAGACCCACGAGAAGGTGGAGAACTCGGGCTCGGAGTCGTCGGGACCGAGCTTGATGTTGCCGTAGCGCGTGAGGGCGAGGTAGGCCGAGAAGAGCAGGAAGACCGCGCTGACGAGGATGAAGAGCCAGCCGAACGACTTCGTCAGCCAGCCGAGGATGTCACCCGTCGTCGACCCCATCCCGGTCGAGTCGGCGGTGCCCCAGACCAGGAAGGCGATCGCAAGCCCTGCCGCGACGCCGAAGGTGATCTTGTCGAGGGGGAAGTGGCCGTGCGGCTCCGCGGACGGCGGCACCGCCGTGTCGGGCCCGGATTCCTTGATTGCCATGGACGCCTACCGATCCCGTTGCGCCGAGCGCAACGTAGTGCGTGACTTGCAACACAGGTACAGTGACGCGGCCCCGATCGAGTGTCAAGGCTCGAGCGGGGCCGCGTGGTCGTCTGTCGTTCACCTCGGTGACGTCCGAGGACTCAGGACATCCAGGCCTCGACCTTGTCCGGGTTGTCGGCGATCCACTTGGCGGCCGCGTCCGCGGGCGACATGCCGTCCGCGGCGATGTAGCCGGCGACGACGTTCTGGTCCTCGTTGGTCCAGGTGAAGTTCTCCACCAGGTCCACCGCGGTCGAGTCGCTGGCGGCCCAGTCCGTGCCGACGATCTTCTTCAGCTCGGTCTCGGGGTAGTCGCAGGCGACCTTCTGCGGGTCGTCCTGGCAGCCGTCGGTGTACTCCGGCAGCGCGACGCGCTGCATCGCGACCTCGGCGTTGAAGTACTGGGGCTCGTACCAGTAGCCGATGACCCACTCCTTGTTCTCCTCCGCCTTGCGGAACGCCTCGATGGAGGCGGCCTCGCTGCCGGAGAAGACGACCTTGAAGTCGAGGTCGAGGTTGGACACGATCGCCTCGTCGAACTGGACGTAGGACGGGTCGGCGCCGAGGAACTGGCCCTTGCCGCCGGACTCCGACGTGGCGAACTCGCTGGCGTACTTGTTGAGGTTCTCGTAGTCGAGGATGTCCGGGTGCTCCTCGGCGAGCCACGGCGGCACGAACCAGCCGATGATGCCGACGTTGCCCTGGGGGCCGAAGTCCTCGGCGGTGCCGTCGCCGGAGTCGGCGAAGAACTTCTTCTCGAGGTCGGGGTGGCCCCAGTCCTCGATCACGACGTCGACCTCGCCGGTGCCGAAGCCCTGCCAGGAGACGTCCTCCTTGAGGTCCTTGTAGTTGACCGTGCAGCCGAGCTCCTGCTCGGCGACCGTCCCGACCACGTAGGCGCTGGCCTGGTAGCCGACCCACGGGTTGACGGCCATGTTGAGGTCGCCGCACTCGCCGCCTGCGGCGGCGGCCTGCTCCTCGTTGGCCTTGGTCTCCTCCTCGATGGACCCGCCGCCACAGGCGGAGAGCGCCATGACGGCGACTGCGGCGAGGGCGCCCAGGCGGGTCCCTCGGCTTCTGGTGGTGCTCATGGTGCTGCTCCTTCTCCTCTGGGGCGGGTGGTGCTGCGGTGGTTACCTGCCGGGTGGCCCGATGGGCAGCCGGACGTTGAAGGCGCGGCGGGTGCCCGGACCGTCGTCGCGGCGCACCTCGGCCGCGGCGCGGGTGATCCGGTCGAGCATCACGCCGAGGAGCACGATGGTCAGGCCGCCTGCGGCGCCCTTGCCCCACTCCTCGCTGCGGGAGATGCCGAGCACGACGTCGTAGCCGAGGGCCTGGGCGCCGACGAGGCCGCCGATGACGACCATGGCGAGGACGTAGAGCAGGCCCTGGTTGGTCGCGAGCACGAGCGAGCCCTTGGCCATCGGCAGCTGGACCTTGGTGATCTCCTGCCACGTCGTCTGCCCCGTCGAGCGACCCGCCTCGATCGTGGTCGGGGAGACGCCCTTGACGCCGTCGGCGACGAGCTTGATGGCGGCCGGCGCCGCGTAGACGACACCGGCGACGATCGCGGTGAAGCGGCTGGAGCCGAAGAGGGCGAGCACCGGGATGAGGTAGACGAAGGGCGGGATGGTCTGGCCGGCGTCGAGCAGCGGCCGGATGCCGAGGTCGATCCAGCGGTTGCGCGCCATCCACACGCCGAACACCAGCGCCAGCACCATCACCAGCACGGTGCCGACCAGGACCATGGTCAGCGTCAGCATCGCGTCGTGCCACAGGTCGAGGTACCAGATGCCGGCGAGGCACACGACGGTCGTGAGCAGGGCACGCACACCGCCGAAGACCAGCGCCAGGCCCAGGATGCCGAGGCCGGAGAGCCACCAGGGCGAGTCGGCGAGCAGGGACTGCAGGGGGTTGAGGAAGCCGTAGCTGATCGCGTTCCGGAAGCTCTCGGTCACGCCGCCGATCAGGTCGACGATGCTTCCCATCACGTCGTCCGCACCGTCGGAGACCGTGCTGCCGATCGTGTACGACGGGAAGGTGGCGAGGCTGAGCTCGAGGCGCGACAGGTAGACGCACGCCAGTGCGGCCACGCCCGTCACGGCGAGGAGGATCCGGCGCAGGCGGACGTTGCCGCCCCCGCCACGCGCCACCCGCTCCGAGCGCTCGCTCGCGGCGGTCGTCGTACGGTCCAGCATCACCGCCATCACCACGATGAGCACACCCGGCACGAAGCTGCCGCCGAAGTCGTTGGCGACGAGCGCGTTCAGCACGGGCTTCCCGAGGCCGGGGCCGTTGATGTAGGACGCGATGGTCGCCATCGACAGTGCCGCCAGGATGGTCTGGTTGAGGCCGACGATGATCGTCTTGCGGGCCATGGGCAGCTGGACCTTCAGCAGCCGCTGCCAGTAGGTCTGGCCGGCCGAGTCCGTGGCCTCGATCGTCGTGGTCGACACCTCGCGGATGCCGAAGCCCGCGATCCGCACGAGCGGCGGGACGGCGTAGATGAGGGTCGAGACGACGGCGCCGCCGACCCCGATGCCGAAGAAGAGCACCACCGGCACGAGGTACACGAAGGTCGGCATGGTCTGCATGAAGTCCAGGACGACCGTGATCACCCGGTTGGCGCGCACGTTGGTGCCGGCCAGGACCGCGAGCGGCAGGCCCACCAGGATCGTGATCACGACCGCCATGCCGGTGACGATCAGCAGGTCGAGCGAGTCCTGCCAGAAACCGAGGACGCCGAAGGACAGGAACGAGGCGGCCACGAGGAGGGCGATCCGCCAGCTCGCGATCGCGTAGCCGACCCAGGTCGCGAGGGCGACGATGCCGAGCCAGCCGATCTCGGGCACGGGACGCGGCAGGTTCGGGCGGACGAGCATCCGCTGCGCCCAGTCGAAGAAGTTGCGCAGCAGCTCGGAGATCGAGTTGGTGAACTGCATGACCGGGTTGGTGTCGCGGCTGGCGAGCAGCGTGTTGTTGAAGTCGGTGAAGGTCTGGTGCAGGTCGGTGTGCTCACGACCTGGCAGGGCGAGGGTGTTCGTGCCCTTGGTGAAGGACCACACGACGATCCAGAGGAGGACCACGCCCAGGGCGGGGATCCAGCGGCTGATGCCCGAGTCCTCGCCGGCCGGCGGCGGCGCACCCGGCTCGACGGGTCGCTTGTCCTTCGGGTTGTTGAGCTTCTCGGTCTCGACGTACGCGGTGGCGCGCAGGCCGGCCGAGAGCTCGCTCATGACTCCTCCTCGGCCACCACGACGCGCATGATGTCCTCCTCGTCCACCACGCCGACCATCGTGTCGCCGTCCATCACCCGGATCGGGGCGTCGGAGGCGATCGCGGCGCGCGCCGCCTGGCGTACGACCGTGGTGACCGGCAGCGTCGGGCCGTCGAGCGACTCGCCGGGCCGCGGCTCGCGCATCACCCACTTCAGCGTGAGGACGTGGGCCTTGGGCACCTCGGAGACGAAGTCCTTGACGTAGTCGTCGGCCGGGCGGGCCACGACCTCGTCGGGCGTGCCGACCTGCACGATCGCGCCGTCGCGCAGGATCATGATCCGGTCGCCGAGCTTGAGCGCCTCGGCGAGGTCGTGGGTGATGAAGACCATCGTCTTGCCGAGCTCGCTGTGCAGCCGGATGACCTCGTTCTGCATGTCGCGCCGGATGAGCGGGTCGAGCGCGGAGAACGGCTCGTCGAAGAGCAGCATCTCGGGGTCGCCGGCGAGTGCGCGCGCGAGGCCGACGCGCTGCTGCATGCCGCCGGAGAGCTGGTCGGGGTAGGACATCTCGTAGCCCGAGAGCCCCACCAGGTCGACGATCTCGCCGGCCTTGGCGCGGCGCTCCTTCTTCGGCACTCCGCGGACCTCGAGGCCGTAGGCGACGTTGTCGATCACCTGGCGGTGCGGCAGCAGGCCGAAGTGCTGGAACACCATCGACACCTGCTTGCGGCGTACGTCGCGCAGCTGGGACTCCGACGCCGAGGTGATGTCGACGCCGCCGAGGTTCACCGACCCGCTGGTCGGCTCGATGAGGCGGGTGAGGAGGCGGACGAGGGTGGACTTGCCGGAGCCGGAGAGGCCCATGATCACGAAGACCTCGCCGGGTGCGACCTCGAAGGAGACGTCCTTGACGCCCACCACGTTGCCGGTCTTGGCCTTGAGGTCGGCGCGCGACAGCTCGGCGTCGGGGGTGCCGATGATCTTGTCCGAGCGCGGACCGAAGATCTTCCAGAGGCTGTCGACGGACAGGGCTGCGGTCATGCGGACTCCTCGGGGGTGGAGGTCCCGCCGTTGCGAGGGTCGCCGGGCGGGTAGAGCGGCATGCCGGCACGGTGCCGGTAGTACGGCACGTCGGCGGGTGGGAGCGGGGAGTTACCCAAGATGAGGTCGGCGGCCTTCTCGGCGACCATCATCACGGGGGCGTAGATGTTGCCGTTGGTGACGAACGGGAACACCGAGGCGTCGACGACGCGCAGGCCCTCGGTCCCGTGGACCTGCATGCTCGTCGGGTCGACGACCGACATGTCGTCGGTGCCCATCTTCGCCGTGCAGGACGGGTGCAGGGCCGTCTCGGAGTCCTTGCGGACCCACTCGAGGATCTCCTCGTCGGTCTCGACCGAGGGACCGGGTGAGATCTCGCCGCCGTTGAACGGCGCCATGGCCGACTGGTTGAGGATGTCGCGCGCGACGCGCACCGCCTCGATCCACTCGCGCTTGTCGTTGTCGGTCGAGAGGTAGTTGAAGAGCATCTTCGGCTTCTGCCTCGGATCGGTCGAGGCGATCCGCACCCAGCCGCGGGTGTCGGCGTACATCGGTCCGATGTGCACCTGGTAGCCGTGGGCGTACTTGTCCTGGCCGGGCGCCGGCGAGCCGTCGTAGCGGATCGCGATCGGCAGGAAGTGGAACATCAGGTTGGGCCAGTCGACGTCCTCGTTGGACCGGGCGAACCCGCCGCCCTCGAAGTGGTTCGACGCCGCCGTGCCGGTGCGCTTGAGCAGCCACTCCAGCCCGACGAGCGGGCGGTTGCGCCACTTGAGGCCCTCGACGATCGAGACCGGCTGGAGCGAGGAGTACTGGATGTAGACCTCGAGGTGGTCCTGGAGGTTCTCCCCCACGCCCGGCAGGTCGTGCACCATCTCCACGCCGAGCGGCTCGAGGTGCTCGGGGTTGCCGATGCCCGACAGCTGGAGCAGCTGCGGCGAGTTGATCGCACCCCCACAGAGGATCACCTCGCCCGCAGCCACGTAGTGGTGCTTGCGACCGGCGCGGAGGTACTCCACGCCGACCGCCCGCTTGCCCTCGAAGCGGACCTTCGTGCCGTGCGCGAAGGTCTCGACAGTGAGGTTCTTCCGGCCCATCACCGGGTGCAGGTAGGCACGTGCCGCCGACATCCGCACGCCGTTGACGATGTTGCGGTCGAACCGGCCGAAGCCCTCCTGCCGGTAGCCGTTGACGTCATCGGTCAGGTGGTAGCCGGCCTGCGTGGCGGACTCGAAGAACGCGCTGAAGAGCGGGTTGGTGGCCGGGCTGCGCTCGAGCTTGAGCGGCCCGGAGCCGCCCCGCCAGGCGTCGGCGCCGACCATCCCGTCGGGGAGGATCAACGACTCCATCCGGCGGAAGTACGGCAGGCAGTGCAGGTAGTCCCACGACTCCATGCCCGGCTCGGCTGCCCAGCGCTCGTAGTCCATCGGGTTGCCGCGCTGGAAGATCATGCCGTTGATCGACGACGAGCCGCCGAGCACCTTGCCGCGGGCGTGGTAGACCCGGCGACCTCCCATCGCCGGCTCCGGCTCCGACTCGTACTTCCAGTCGTAGAGCGGGTTGCCGATCGGGAAGGGCAGTGCCGCCGGTGCGTGGATCAGCGGGTCGAAGCGGTCGGTGCGACCGGCCTCCAGCACCAGGACCGAGGTCGAGGGATCCGCGGACAACCGGTTCGCGAGCGCGCTGCCGGCCGACCCTCCACCCACGATGACGACGTCGTACCGATCCGCTGCCATGACTAGTCCGCCTGCTCCGACTCGGTGGTCTGGTTCGACCGGCCCGGCGAGAACCAGTGCTGCACGGCCGGCCTGATGTTGTGCCAGACGTGCTTGGTCTCGCGGTACTCCTCGAGCCCGGCGAGACCCAGCTCGCGTCCGGTGCCCGACTGCTTGTAGCCGCCCCACTCGGCCTGCGGCACGTAGGGGTGGTAGTCGTTGATCCAGACCGTGCCCATCCGCAGCCGGCCCGCGACGCGCTGGCCGCGGCCGGCGTCCTGGGTCCAGACCGCGCCGGCGAGGCCGTAGATGCTGTCGTTGGCGATCGTGACCGCCTCGTCCTCGTCACGGAACGTCTCGACGGTGAGCACCGGGCCGAAGGACTCGTCCTGGGTGACCGACATCGAGGTCGTGCAGCCGTCGAGCACGGTCGGCAGGTAGTAGAAGCCGTCGGCCAGGGCCGGGTCGTCGGGACGCGCGCCACCGCAGCGCAGCACCGCGCCCTCGGCGAGCCCGGCGGCGACGTACGCCTCGACCTTCTCGCGGTGCGCGGCACTGGTCAGCGGACCGGTCTCGGCAGCCTCGTCGAACGGGCCGCCGAGGCGGATCCGCTGCGCGCGCTCGACGAGCTGGTCGACGAAGGAGTCGTGGATCGACTCCTCGACCACCAGCCGGGCGCCGGCCGAGCAGACCTGGCCCGAGTGCAGGAAGACGGCGGTCAGCGCGTAGTCGAGGGCGACCTCGATGTCGGCGTCGGCGAAGACGATGTTGGGGTTCTTGCCACCCAGCTCGAGGGCCACCTTCTTCACCGTCGGCGCGGCCGCCGCGGCGATCCGGCGGCCGGTCTCGAGGCCGCCGGTGAAGGAGACCATGTCGACGCGCGGGTCGCTCGAGAGCGGTGCACCCGCGGTCGCGCCGGCGCCGAGGACGAGGTTGCCGACGCCGGCCGGGAGCCCGGCCTCCTCGAGGAGGCGCATCAGGTGGATCGCCGAGTGCGGGGTGAGCTCGCTCGGCTTGAGGACGAACGTGTTGCCCGCGGCCAGGCAGGGCGCGACCTTCCACGACACCTGGAGCAGCGGGTAGTTCCACGGCGAGATCAGGCCGCAGACGCCGATCGGCTCGTGGACCACGCGGCTGACGACCTCCGCGTTGCCGGTGTCGACCATCCGGCCGGACTCCTCGGCGGCGATGCGGCCGTAGTGCCGGAAGACCGAGACCACGTCGGCGACGTCGTACTGCCCCTCGACGAAGCGCTTGCCGGTGTCGAGGGACTCCATCCGGGCGATCTCGTCGGCGTCGCGCTCGAGCAGGTCGGCCAGCCTCAGCAGGAGGTCGCCGCGCTCACGGCTGGAGGTCGTCGGCCAGGGACCGTCGTGGAACGCGGCGTGTGCCGCGGCGATGGCGGCCTCGGTGTCGTCGGAGCCGGCCTCGTCGACCTCGGCCACGAGCGTCCCGTCGGCGGGGCAGCGGATCTCCCGGCGGCCTCCGGCGCGCGCGGACACCCACGCTCCATCGACATAGAGATCCGGCACGCGCTGACCACCCTCGGCTCGAGTACGTTGCGTATGTCGCAACCGGATGCTCGGAGCGCAACCAGCCAGACACCCGAAGGATGCTGCGACGACACCCACTCGTCAAGGGTGACCGTCACACCGTGACCTAGCGGTGACCCCAGCCCAGGCGGTGCGACGCCTCGACGGCGGCCTCGCGCACCAGGCGCACCACCTCGGGGACCCGCTCCTGCGTCAGGCGGAACGACGGACCCGACACGCTGAGCGAGGCGACCACGTCCCCGTGCGCGTTGCGGATCGGCGCCGCCACGGCGGTGAGGCCGACCTCGAGCTCGTCGATCGCGACGGCGTAGCCCTGGTCGCGCACCTGCGTGAGCTCCTCGCGCAGGTCGCCGAGCGCGGTGATCGTGTGTGGGGTGTACGTCGCCAGGGTGCCGAGGGCCGCCTCGAGCTCGGCGTCGTCGAGCCAGCTCAGCAGGACCTTGCCGTTGCTGGTCGCGTGGAGCGGGATGTGCTGGCCGACCCAGTTGTGCGGCTGGAGCGCGGACGACCCGGCGACCTGGTCGAGGTAGAGCGCCGAGTGGTCGGACAGGACGGCGATGTTGACCGTCTCCCCGGTGTCGGCGGCGAGCTGGCGCGTGAGCGGGCGGGCCTCCTGGACCAGGTCGAGGCGGGCGGTGGTGGCGCCGGCGAGCCGCAGGATGCCCATGCCGAGGCGGTAGCGGCCCCGGTCGGTGGTCTGCTCCACGAGGCGGTGCGCCTCCAGGGTCGCGACCAGCCGGAAGGCCGTGCTCTTGTGGACGCCGAGCTCGCCGGCGATCTCGGTGACGCCCGACTCCCCGGTGCGCGCGAGCACCTCCAGGATGGCCAGGGCGCGGTCGACCGACTGCACCCCGGCACCGGTGACCGCGGAGCTGGTGGAGACGATCTCCTCGCTCCGGTCCCGGCCGTCGACCACGTCCGTCATGTCCGGGACACTAGCGCAGCCTCTAGCGCGAAGGCTGTTGCGTATCGCAGACTGCGTTTCGTCGGACGCAACAGATCCGGCGCGTCCCGTCCCACGTCGTCCCAGGAGACACCATGGTCCAGGGTCCCATCGGATCCGAGTACGTCCTCACCCTCTCGTGCCCGGACCGGCCCGGCATCGTCCATGCCGTCTCCGGGTTCCTCGTCGAGCGGGGTGCGAACATCGTCGAGAGCCAGCAGTTCTGGGACCGCCTCACCGATCGCTTCTTCATGCGGATCGGGTTCGACGCCCCGTCGAGCACGAGTGCCGACGAGCTCCGGGAGGCGTTCTCCGCGATCGCGGAGCAGCGCGAGATGACGTACGAGCTGTGGTCGGCCGCCGCGCCCTACCGCACCCTCATCATGGTCTCCAAGCACCTGCACTGCCTCAACGACCTGCTCTTCCGCGCCAGCACCGGCGCACTGCAGATCGAGATCCCGGCGGTCGTGTCCAACCACCCCGACGCCGAGGCGCTCGTGACGTCCTACGGCCTCGACTTCCACCACATCCCGGTGACGCCCGAGACGAAGGTCGACGCCGAGAAGCAGCTGATGGAGCTCGTCGACGAGACCGGCACCCACCTGGTCGTGCTCGCCCGCTACATGCAGGTGCTCACCGACGACCTGTGCCGCCAGCTGTCGGGTCGCGCGATCAACATCCACCACTCGTTCCTGCCGAGCTTCAAGGGCGCCAAGCCCTACCACCAGGCCTTCGACCGCGGGGTCAAGCTGGTGGGCGCGACCGCGCACTACGTGACCGGCGACCTCGACGAGGGCCCGATCATCGAGCAGGACGTCCTCCGGGTCGACCACAACTACGACCAGGACCAGCTCGTCGCAGCGGGCCGCGACGTGGAGGCGCAGGTGCTCTCGCGGGCCGTGCGCTGGCACGCCCAGTCGCGGGTGCTGCGCAACGGCGACCGCACGGTCGTCTTCCGCTAGGCAGCCGACACGCACCACCCGCCCCCACCCCGGGGACCGATCGAGGGAGCGCCATGCAGTCCGACATCGAGATCGCCAACGCAGCCGTCCTGCGTCCCGTCCGCGAGGTCGCGGAGGAGACGCTCGGTATCACCGAGGACCACCTGGTCCCCTACGGCCACTACAAGGCGAAGGTCGACATCGGCTACCTGTCGTCCCTGGCCGACCGGCCGCTGGGCAAGCTGGTGCTGGTCACCGCCCTGTCCCCCACGCCCCCCGGCGAGGGCAAGACGACCACGACGGTCGGCCTGACCGACGCCCTGCACGGGCTCGGGCACAGGACGGTGGCCTGCCTGCGCGAGCCGTCGATGGGACCGGTCTTCGGGATGAAGGGCGGCGCGGCCGGCGGCGGCTTCAGCCAGGTCGTGCCGATGACCGACATCAACCTGCACTTCACCGGCGACTTCGCTGCGATCGCGGCGGCCAACAACCTGCTCGCCGCGCTCGTCGACAACCACATCCACCACGGCAACGAGCTCGACATCGACGTCCGCAGCATCACGTGGAAGCGGGTGCTCGACACCAACGACCGCGCGCTGCGTGAGGTCGTCGTGGCGATGGGCGGTCACGCCAACGGCTTCCCGCGCGAGGACGGCTTCGACATCGTCGTGGCCTCGGAGCTGATGGCGATCTTCTGCCTCACCGAGTCGTGGGGCGACCTCAAGCAGCGCATCGGCGACATCGTGATCGGCTACACCCGGGCGATGGTCCCGGTCACCGCGCGCGAGCTCGGGGCCGACGGGGCGATGGCCGTCCTCCTGCGCGACGCCCTCGCCCCGAACCTGGTGCAGACGCTCGGCGGGGCGCCGGCGTTCGTCCACGGCGGTCCGTTCGCCAACATCGCGCACGGCTGCAGCTCGGTCATGGCGACCCGCGCCGGCCTCCGGCTGGCCGACATCGTCGTCACCGAGGCGGGCTTCGGCGCCGACCTGGGAGCGGAGAAGTTCGTCGACATCAAGTGCCGCAAGTCGGGCCTGCGCCCCGACGTGGCCGTCGTGGTGGCGACCGTGCGCGCCCTGAAGTACCACGGCGGCGTGGCCCTCGCCGACCTCGGCACCGAGGACATCGGGGCCGTCGAGGCCGGGATGGCCAACCTGCGCCGCCACCTCGCCAACGTCCGCGAGGTCTACGGCATCCCGGCGGTGGTCGCGGTCAACCGCTTCCCCACCGACACCGACGCGGAGGTCGCCCGGGTCGTCGAGCTCGTCGCGGACGAGGGCGTGCGAGCCTTCCCCGCCACGCACTTCGCCGACGGCGGGCCGGGTGCCACCGCCCTGGCAGAGGGCGTGCTCGCCACCCTCGCCGAGCCGTCGGCGTACGACTTCTCCTTCACCTACGACGACGACCTGCCGCTCACGGCGAAGGTCGAGGCGATCGCCACCCGGCTCTACGGCGCCGGGCAGGTGACGTGGGAGGCGAAGGCCCGACGTCGGCTCCAGCGCATCGAGGGCGACGGCTTCGGCGGCCTGCCGGTCTGCGTCGCGAAGACGCAGTACTCCTTCTCCACCGATCCGACGTCGCTCGGGGCCCCGTCGGGCCACGAGCTGCACGTCAGGGAGGTACGCCTCTCGGCCGGCGCCGGGTTCGTCGTCGTGGTGTGCGGCGACATGATGACCATGCCCGGCCTGCCGCGCGACCCGTCGGCCGCCCGGATCGACCTGGCCGAGGACGGGACCATCCTCGGCCTGTCGTAGTCGCCCTCGGCGTCCCGTCAGTCGCCGAGCTCCGCGCGGCGGCGGATGACGTAGTCCTCGAGCTCCTCGCGGACCGCGTCGTCGATCGCCGGCTGCTCGTAGGCCTCCAGCGTCTTCTGGTACTCGACCGTGGCGCGGTCGTTGGCGTCGTTGCCGCCGTTGCGCATCCAGCGCTCGTAGTTCTCCGATGAGGAGAGCAGCGGGCGGTAGAAGCAGGTGCGGAAGCGCTCCATCGTGTGCATCGCGCCGAGGAAGTGGCCGCCGTGGCCGACCTCCTGGTGGGCGTCGAAGGCCATCGAGGCCTCGTCGATCTCGAGGGGCGTGAACTCGTGCTGGAGCATCTGCAGCAGCTCGATGTCGACGATGAACTTCTCGTAGCCGGCGACCAGGCCGCCCTCGAGCCAGCCGGCGGAGTGCATCACCCAGTTGGCGCCGGCCAGGAAGGTCGGCATCAGCGTCATGAGCGCCTCGTAGCCCGCCTGCGCGTCGGCGACCTGGGAGGAGGTCAGGCCGCCACCGGTGCGGAAGGGCAGGCCGAAGTGGCGCGCGATCTGGCCGGTGCAGAGCAGGCCCAGCCCGGACTCGGGGGTGCCGAAGGTCGGGGAGCCCGACTGCATGTCGATGTTGGACAGGAACGACCCGAAGACGACGGGCGTGCCGGGGCGGATCAGCTGCGACAGGGCGATGCCCGACAGCGCCTCCACGATCTGCTGCACCAGTGCGGCCGGGATGGTCACCGGCGACATTGCGCCCATCAGGATGAACGGGGTGAGCACGACCGGCTGCCCGGCGGCGGAGTACTCGAACTGCGCCTCGAGCATGCGGTCGTCCCAGCGGAGCGGGGAGTTGCAGTTGATCAGCGAGATCGACGCGGGCGTCTTCTCGATCGCCTCACGCGAGCCGAAGAGGATCGAGCTCATCGCGATCGTGTCGGCGGCGTTGACCCCCGAGACGACGTTGCCCATGTAGATCTTGTCCGTCAGCGTCTGCAGCGCGTAAGTCATGTCGAGGTGGCGGCTGTCGAGCGGGGTGTCGTTGGGCTCGCAGATCACACCGCCGGCGGAGTCGAGCACGGAGTAGGACTGCGCCAGCTTGGTGAAGTTGCGGAAGTCGTCCATCGTCGCGTCGCGTCGTACGTCGCCCTGCCGCACGAAGGGCGGCCCGTAGACCGCTCCGAAGGCCATCGAGTCACCGCCGATGTGCACGTTGTTCGCCGGGTTGCGCGCCTGGATGTCGAACTCGCCGGGCGCCTTGGCGACCTGCTCGAGGACGAAGTCGGGGTCGAGGAAGACGGTGTTGCCCTCGACCCGCTGGCCGGCCTTGCGGAACAGCTCGAGCGCGCGGTCGTCCATGAACTCGACGCCGATCTCGGTCATCAGGCGTCGCCAGCCCTTGTCCAGGGTGGCCATGGCTTCCTCGGACAGCACCTCGTAGCGCGGCATCGTGTTGCGGAACAACGGGTCCTCCTGCAGCAGATTTCGTTCGGGGGCGGCTGGAGCGACGTGACCGAATCCCTTGACCGCGGCTCACGACGGCTTCTAGCCTCATGATGTGGAACCAAGGTTCCACATCATGGAACTCGTTGGGAACCCCCTCGGACGAAGGAGTCGTCGTGAGTGACGCCGCCACCGGCACGCAGGCGCTCGACCGCGCCGCGGACCTGGTCGCGACCGTCGTCCACGCCGACGAGCCTCTGACGTTCGGCGAGCTCCAGGACTCGAGCGGGCTGGCCAAGTCCACGACCTCACGGCTCCTCACCGGCCTCGAGCGCTCCGGGCTGCTGGAGCGCGACGACTCCGGGTCCTACGTCGCCGGCCGGCTCTTCTGGCTCTACGCCGCCCGCCACGACCCGTGGGAGGAGCTGGTCCGCCTCGCCCGCCCCGTGATGGAGGAGACCGGTGAGGCCACCGGCGAGACCGTCCACCTCAGCGTCTCGCGCGCCGAGCGGGTGGTGCAGGTCGCCCAGGTCGACTCCACCTTCCTCCTCGGCACCCGCGACTGGACCGAGATCGACGTGCCCGTGCACTGCTCGGCGCTCGGCAAGGTCTTCCTCGCGTGGAGCGACCTGGCCCTGCCCGAGGGCGACCTCGAGCGCCCGACGCCCGCCACGATCACCGACCGCGCCGCCCTGCGCCGCGACGGCCTGCGTGCCCGCGAGCGCGGCTGGGCCATCACCGACGACGAGCTCGAGATCGGCCTGACGGGTCTCGCCGTCCCGGTCCTCGGCATCCACGGCGACGTCGTCGCCGCCCTGGGCATCTCCGGGCCCACCCCCCGCCTGCAGGAACGGCTCGACGACCTCGGCCGCCACCTGCTGGACCAGTCCACCGCGTTGTCGGCACTGCTGCGCGGCCCGGCCAAGCCCTCTCACCGATCCGTTCGCACGCAGGAGGTTGTCGCATGACTCCCGAGGAGATCCTCAAGGCCCTCTACGAAGAGACGCTCACGGGCAACGCCCCGCGGGTGCTCGACCTGACCAACCAGGGCCTCGAGCTCGACATGGAGCCCCAGTCGCTCCTGTTCGACGCCCTGATCCCCTCGCTCGAGGAGGTCGGTGCGCGGTTCGAGCGCGGTGACTTCTTCGTCCCCGAGATGCTCATCGCCGGTCGCGCGATGGCCGGCGCGATGGAGCGGCTGCGCCCGCTGCTCGCCGAGACCGGGGTCGAGACCATCGGCAAGTTCCTCATGGGCACCGTCAAGGGCGACGTCCACGACATCGGCAAGAACCTCGTCAACATCATGCTCGAGGGCGCCGGCTTCGAGGTCATCGACCTCGGCGTGCAGGTGGCCCCGGAGAAGTTCGTCGAGGCCATCGACCTCCACCAGCCCGACATCGTCGGCTTCTCGGCGTTCCTCACCACCACGATGCCGATGTTCAAGGCCAACATCAACGCGCTCGAGAAGGCCGGCATGCGCAACGACGTCATCGTGATGGTCGGCGGCGCGCCCGTGACCCAGGAGTACGCCGACGCGGTCGGCGCCGACGGCTACGCCGCCGACGCCTCGCAGACCGTCAGGCGCGCCAAGGCCCTGATCGAGGCCAAGCGCGCGAAGGTGATGGCATGAGCCTCCACACGGTGCTGCGCTCCGCCACCAAGGAGGTCGTGATCGGCCACGACCAGCCGTTCTGCGTCATCGGCGAGCGGATCAACCCGACGGGCCGCCGCATCTTCCAGGAGCAGCTGCGCGCCGGCGACTTCTCCGCCATCGAGCGCGACGTCAAGGCCCAGGTCGAGGGCGGCGCCAACGTCCTCGACATCAACATGGGCGTCCCCCTGACCGACGAGCCCGAGCTGCTGGCCAAGGCCGTGCAGATGGTCCAGGAGCTCACCGACCTGCCGATCTGCATCGACTCCTCGGTCGTCGAGGCGCTCGAGGCAGGCCTGTCGGTCTACCAGGGCCGCGCGCTCGTCAACTCGATCACCGCCGAGGACGACCGCATGGCGGCGATCCTCCCGCTGGTCAAGAAGTACGACGCGGCGATCATCGCGCTCCCCAACGACCACGACGAGATCCCGATGGAGGCCGACAAGCGCGTCGAGCTGACCGGAAAGATCATCCGCGTGGCCACCGAGGAGTACGGCATCGCGCAGGCCGACATCGTCATCGACCCGCTGGCGATGCCCATCGGCGCCGACACCGGCACCAGCCTGGTCACCTTCGAGGTCATGCGCCGGATCCGTGACGACTTCGGCGTGAACATGACCTGCGGTGCCTCCAACGTCTCGTTCGGCATGCCCGGTCGGCACACGCTCAACGCGACCTGGCTGCCGATGGCGATGGCCTCGGGCCTCACCAGCGCGATCATGGACGCCCGGACGCCGATGATCGTCGAGTCGGTGCGAGCCGCCGACGTGTTCCTCGGCCACGACGACTGGGGCATGGCGTGGATCTCCGCGCACCGGGCCAAGCAGGCGGCGGCGGAGGCGGCCACAGCGTGACGCAGCCTCCCGAGGGGCCCGACTTCTCGATCGCCGACGTGGCCCGTGAGGGCCTGATCGAGAGGCCGGGCACCGAGCCCGTCCCCCACGACGGCACCGGCCGCGTGGACCTCGCCTTCACCGTCCACAGCAAGGCGGAGGGCGGCGCCGACGTGCCGCCCGCCCAGCGCTCCGTGCGCGTCCCGCCCGGCGTCACCGTCTTCGACGCGGCGTCGTGGAACGGCATCGCGATCGACTCCACCTGCGGTGGCCACGGCACCTGCCACAAGTGCAAGATCCAGATCACCTCCGACGTCGACGTGCCGATCACCCGGCACGACGCGCGCACCTTCACCGAGTCCCAGCTCACCGACGGCTGGCGGCTCGGCTGCCTGGTGCACGCCACCCGCGACCTGAAGGTCGAGGTGCCGCCGCTGACCACGCGCCCGAAGGCCGCGACCGTCGGCATCGGCCGCCAGGTCATCCTGCGCCCGGCGCTGCAGAAGAGGTACGTCGAGCTCGCCGAGGCCACGCTCGCCGACCAGCGCACCGACCTGGTCCGGTTGACCGACGCCATCGACGACCTCGAGCTCACCGCCGACCTCCACGTCCTGCGGCGGCTCTCGACCGTGCTGCGGCAGTCGGACTTCAAGGTCACCGCCGTGATCGTCGACGAGGACCTCATCGACGTCGAGCCGGGCGACACGACCGGGTCGCGCTACGCCATCGCGTTCGACCTCGGCACCACGACCGTCGTCGGCACCCTCCTCGACGTCAGCACCGGCACGCCGATGGCGGTCACGTCGATGCTCAACGCCCAGCAGCCCTTCGGCGGCGACGTGATCACCCGGATCAGCGCCACGATGATGGACCCCGAGGCGCTCGGCCGGCTCCAGGACGCTGCGGGCCGCACGCTCGCCGAGCTCGCCGAGCAGGTCTGCCGTGAGGCCGGGGTCGACCCCGCCCACGTCTACGAGGTCGCTGTCGCCGGCAACGCCACGATGACCGCGCTCGCCCTCGGCATCGACCCCGAGCCGCTCGGCGTCGCGCCGTTCGTGATGTCGGCCGCTCAGCCACCATCGGTGCTCGCCTCCGACATCGGCCTCAGCGTCCACCCCCGCGCCCGGGCCTTCTTCTTCCCCGCGCTCGGCGCCTACGTCGGCGGCGACATCGTCGCCGGCATGCTGGCCACCGGCATGGACCGCGACAAGCGCACCCGGCTCTTCATCGACGTCGGCACCAACTGCGAGATCGTGCTCAGCGACGGCGAGACCATCCTGTCGACGGCGGCACCGGCAGGCCCGGCCTTCGAGGGCGGCGCCATCCGCTGCGGCATGCGCGCCGCCGACGGCGCCATCGAGGTGATCAAGCTCGACCCCCGCGCCGAGGGCGAGGACCCCGCGGTCACCCTCGGAGTCATCGGCGACGTCGAGCCCAAGGGGCTGTGCGGCTCCGGTCTCGTCGACGCGGTGGCCGAGCTGGTGAAGGTCCGGCTGCTCGACTCGAGCGGTCGCTTCGTCCCCGACGAGGACGCCAAGGAGATCGCACCCGCCCTGGCCGACCGGATGGCACGCATCGGCGAGGAGCGTGTCTTTATCCTCCACCGCCCCACGCCCGACGCCGAGCCCAACGAGTGCGTCTACCTCTCCCAGCGCGACGTCCGCGAGCTCCAGTTCGCCAAGGCCGCGATCTCGACCGGCTGGTCGCTCCTCCTCGAGGAGCTCGGACTCGAGCACCGCGACGTGCAGCAGGTGCTGCTCGCCGGCTCGTTCGGCAGCTACCTCTCCCCCGCCTCCGCGGTCCGCATCGGGCTCGTGCCGCAGCTGCCGGTGCTGCGCATCGTCGCGGCCGGCAACGTGGCCGGAGAGGGCGCGAAGATGGCCCTGCTGTCGGTCCGCGAGCGGGCCGGCGCACTGGCCCTGCTCGAGGAGGTGACCTATGTCGAGCTCTCGGACCGACCCGACTTCAACGACGCCTTCGTCGACCAGCTCTCCTTCCAGGCACCCTGACCGCCACCCTGACCGCCACCCCGACCGCCTTCCCGATCGCCAGCCCGATCGCTCGGGTCGCACCGCGATCATCGCCTGCGGCGCGATCGCCCAGCCGGCCGCTGCCGTCGTCGAGCGCAACGCCTGGCCCGTCGACGTGCACCCGCTCCCCCCGCTGCTCCACAACCATCCCGACCGCATCGCCCACGACGTGCGCGAGCTCGCCCTCCACCTCGGCGCGACCTACGGCCGCGTGGTGATCGGCTACGCCGACTGCGGGACCTACGGCGCGCTCGACGAGGTGTGCCGCGAGCTCGGGCTGGAGCGGTTGCCGGGACTGCACTGCTACGACGTGTACGCCGGCCCGTCCCGCCTCGAGAGGTTCTTCGACGAGCAGCCGGGGACCTACCTGCTCACCGACTTCCTGGTGCGCTCGTTCGGGCGCACGGTGATCCAGGAGATGGGCCTGGACCGCTACCCGGAGCTGCGGGACACCTACTTCGGCAACTACACGCGCGTCGTGTGGCTGGCCCAGTCGCCCGACGACGACCTGCGCGCGCTGGCCGAGCAGGCAGCGGCGAGCATCGGCCTGCCGCTGACCGTCGTCGAGACGGGTGACCACGGCCTCGAGGCCGCCATCGCCGACCTCGTCTCCCCCGCTCCCTAGGAGCCGCGGAGCCGCTCGAGCATGTCGGTGCGCCAGGCCTCGGTCTCGCCGATCTGGTTGAACGTGAAGACGTGGAGGCCCTCGACGAGCGCGCCGTCCTCGCCGAGCGCGGGCGCGCACTTCTCCAGGAAGCTCTCGCCGGTGAAGCCGCCGGGGGCGGCGAGGCGCGCGAAGAGCCCCTTGTTCTTGGCGAGGAACTTGGTCGACTCGCCCACGCCGATCTTGGTGGCCATGCCCAGCAGCTTCGTGCGCTCGACGGGCCCGGGGATGCCGAGCAGGAGCGGCATCGTGACGCCGCGGGCGCGGAGGCGTCGTACCCAGTCCTTAACGACGGCCGGGTCGAAGGTCAGGTTGCTGACGATGTGGGTGGCGTAGCGGCGCTTGTCCCACATGGACTGGACCGTCAGGTCGTCGTGGATCGTCGGGTGCGACTCGGGGTAGCCGGTGATGCCCACGTGCGCGAAGGGCGAGCCGAGGTCCTTCAGGTCCTCGAGCAGCGCGAGTGCGTCGGGATAGTCACCGGCAGCCTCGGCGTCGCCGCCGGGGACGAAGACGCTGGTGATGCCCTTGCCGGACAGCCGGTCCACGATCTCGGACAGCTCGGTGCGACCGGTGACCATCCGCGCCGCGATGTGCGGGACCGCGGTGTAGCCGTGCCCGGCCAGGCGCTCGGCGAGGTCGAAGGTGGCGTCCAGTCCCTTCGAGGGCGAGGCCGTCACCGTGATGGTGCGGTCGCGCGGCAGGTGCTCAAGCACCTTGTCCTCGGTGGTGGCCGTGGGCAGCACCTCGTAGCGGGCGTTCTTCAGGAGACGGACCAGCGTGGCCGCCGACTGCTTGTTGCGCATAATGCGACTCGTTTCGTGATGCGCATCCGACGTCGCCAACTCTAGTGCGTACGGGCGCGTGACGACAGGCCCTCGGGCCCACGAATTGTCGTCCGGAATGGCACGAGGGGCGGCCACCTCTCGGTGACCGCCCCTCGTGGTGCGACTAGCGGATCGTCACTTGACGGTGACGGTGGCGCCGGCGGCCTCGAGGGCCTCCTTCGCCTTGTCCGCGGCAGCCTTGTCGACGTTCTCGAGGATCGTCTTGGGCGCGGCCTCGACGAGGTCCTTGGCCTCCTTCAGGCCGAGGGAGGTGAGGGCGCGCACCTCCTTGATGACGTTGATCTTCTTGTCGCCGGCGGCCTCGAGGACGACCTCGAAGTCGGTCTTCTCCTCGGCGGCGTCGGCGCCGGCAGCGGCACCACCGGCGGCCGGGGCGGCGGCCACGGCGACGGGGGCGGCGGCGGTGACGCCGAAGGTGTCCTCGAACTGCTTCACGAACTCGGAGAGCTCGATGAGGGTCATCTCCTTGAAGGCCTCAAGGAGCTCGTCGGTGCTGAGCTTCGCCATGATGGCAAACCTTTCGTCTGTGGCGCTGCCGCGAGGTGCGACCGCGCCGGGGTTTCAGGTGGTGTACGTCGGCCTGGGCTCAGGCGTCGGTGGACTCGGCGGCCGGCTCGGCAGCCTCGTCGGTCGCCTCGGGCTCGTCAGCTACCTCCGAAGAAGCGGCCTCCTCGACCGGGGCGTCCTCGGCAGCCGGAGCAGCCGGCGTGCCGGCACCACCTGCGAGGATCGTGGGGTCCTGCTCGGCCTTGGCCTGGAGCGCACCCGCGAGACGGGCGGCCTGGGCGATCGGCGCGTTGAGCAGGTAGACGGCCTGGGAGAGGCTCGCGAGCATCGCGCCCGCCAGCTTGCCCATGAGCACCTCACGCGACTCGAGGTCGGCCAGCTTGGCCACCTCTGCCGCGTCGAGGGGCTTGCCGTCGAGGACTCCACCCTTGATCACAAGGGCGGGGTTCGCCTTGGCAAAGTCACGCAGACCCTTGGCAGCCTCGACCACGTCTCCATTGATGAAGGCGATGGCGGTGGGGCCGACCAGCAGGTCGTCGAAGCCTTCGATGCCCACCTCGGTGGCGGCGATCTTGGCCAGCGTGTTCTTGACCACGGCGTAGTTGGCGTTCTCACCGAGGGAGCGGCGCAGGTCCTGCAGCTGCTTCACGGTGAGCCCGCGGTACTCGGTCAGTACAGCGCCGGCCGAGTCGTTGAACGAGTCAACGATCTCCGCAACGGCGGCAGTCTTGTCTGCCCGCGCCATGGGTCTCCTTCCGGGGTTGACCACCGGTCTCGGGCCCACAAAGACGAACGCCCCGAGCGCAGGCTCAGGGCGTTGGTGCGATCAGATCGCTTGCTCTGTCCCCTGCGCGGGCCGCTCGCTGCTGCGAGCCTTCAGTCTCGGGCGAGGAGCCCGTGACCACCTGCGGTCTCTGGTTTCGAGATGGAACAGTACGCCGCAGCCCGGGAGCCGCCAAATCGGCGCGGACGCGAGCCGGCTCACGCCCCGAACTCCGGCATTCTCCTGCCGCCGACGCCCGTGACTGGTTCCATGGTCGGGTGGATGACCAGCTCACGACCGTCGGGGTCTCGCTCGCGCGCAGCGACGAGCGCATGCTCACCGGCCGCAACGCGGCCGGACGCGTGTGGAAGACCGGATTCGGGGGCCTCGACCCCCAGATCGGCGGCGGCATGCGTGCCGGCTCGCTGCTGCTCCTCGCGGGGCCGCAGGGCATGGGCAAGTCGACGTTCGCGCTCCAGATCGCCCGCAACAACGCCGCGAGCGGTCGCCCGGTCCTCTACTTCTCCTACGAGCACGACGCCGAGGACATCACCCAGAAGCTGCTGGCCCTCGAGGCCGGCGAGCTCGACGAGTCCGACATGGTGCGGGTGAACAACATCCGCTCGATCTTCGACGACCTCTGGGTCAGCTCCCTCGAGCACCGCATGGAGTCGGTGCCGGCGGGCTCCGAGGCGCTCGCCCGCATGCAGCAGTACGCCGACATGCTCTTCCTGCACCGCTCGACCGGCACCCGGACCGACCTGGTCGCGATCCAGGAGACGATCGACACCGTCCGTGACATCGCCGGCAGCGTGCCGCTCGTGGTCGTCGACTACCTCCAGAAGGTGAAGTCGCACCAGTCGGGCGACGAGGCGAAGTCGACCGAGATCGTCGAGGGCCTCAAGGACCTCGCCATCGACATCGGTGCCCCGGTCCTCGCGATCGCGGCCGCCGACAAGGAGGCGCTGCGCTCCGGTCGCCGGATGCGGGCCAACGACCTGCGCGGCTCCAGCGCCCTGGCCTACGAGGCCGACGTGGTGATGGTGCTGAACAACAAGTTCGACATCGTCGCGCGCCACCACCTCACCTACGACCTCAACAACGCCGAGCGCTTCAAGGACTTCGCGGTCCTCTCCGTGGAGAAGAACCGCTTCGGCCGCGACGGCGTGGTGCTCCAGTTCCGCACGCGCTTCGACCAAGGCCGCTACGAGTCCGAGGGCGCGGAGGTCAAGGAGCAGCTGATCGACGAGCGCGTCTTCGTGGAGTGACCTCCTCCGGGCCGGATCAGGCGCCGGGGAAGTCCTCGGTCACCTCGTCGGCCGGCGGGGCCTGGATGTCGACGTCGGTGCCGAAGTCGGTGTAGGTGCCCTCGCTGGTCTGGCTGGTGGGCGAGCCGCCGCTGGCGCTGGGGATCTCCATGGTCTGGGAGAACTTGCGAGGCAGGTTGTCGCCGTCGACCCACATCTCGGTCACCAGCTCCTTGGGGAGCATCTCGGCCATCGAGGCCGGGAAGCCCATCGCGTCGAGGTACTTCGAGGGGTCGAGGGTGATCCGGTAGTGGTTCGTCTCGACGCCGTCGACCTCCTCGGAGCCGACCAGCTCGAGCTTCTTCGGCTCCTCCATCGCCTTGAACATGACCTCGGGGTCGGTGGCCTTGCCGATCATGCCGAACAGCGAGTTCGGGTCGCTCAGGTCGATCTTGATCCACTTGTCGCCGGTGCCGAGGTCGGGCGACTTCATGTACATCACCTGGTCCAGCAAGATCAGCTCCATCGCCTGGGCGCCGGCGCTCGAGGCCTTCATCTCGACGCCGTCGTCGCCGAAGCGGGCCTGCCCGGTCATCTCCTGGGTCTGGCCGGACGCGCCCGAGGTGGTGGTGAAGTTGAAGGTCTCCGCGTCCTTCATCGCCGCCATCACCGACGGGTAGAAGTCGGCGCCGGACAGCTCGGCGAGCGCCGCGGTCGTCTCGCTCGGCTCCTCGCTCGGGGACTCGCTGGCGTCGGTGCCCGCGTCGGTGCTCTCGTCGGTGGCCGAGCTCGGGGAGTCGGAGGCGCCCGAGTCGTCGCTGCTGCAGGAGGTGACGCCGACGCCGATGGTCAGCACCAGTGCAGCGGTGCCGAGGCGGCGGGCGAGAGGGGTGATGCGCATGGTGGATCTCCTGGCAGGACGTGGATGGGCAGATCGCTGGGCGGGGCACGATGCCCGACGCCTTCCTACCCGATGGTTCCACACCGAAACGGCGCGGGTCGCGAAATGCAGGACGGCCCGGCCGCCCCGAGGGGCGACCGGGCCGACAGGCTGCGGTGGATCAGGCCTCGGCGGACTCGTCCTCGGCAGCGACGTTCTTGACCCGGTTGGGGTCGACCTGGATGCCGGGGCCCATGGTCGTGGAGACGGTGATCTTCTTGATGTAGCGACCCTTGGAGCTGGCCGGCTTCAGGCGGAGCACCTCGTCGAGCGCCGCGGCGTAGTTCTCCGCGAGCTGGGTCTCGGAGAACGAGGCCTTGCCGATGATGAAGTGCAGGTTGGCGTGGCGGTCGACGCGGAACTCGATCTTGCCGCCCTTGATGTCCGTGACGGCCTTGGCGACGTCGGGGGTCACCGTGCCGGTCTTCGGGTTCGGCATGAGCGAGCGCGGGCCGAGGACGCGGCCGAGGCGACCGACCTTGCCCATCATGTCGGGGGTCGCGACGACGGCGTCGAAGTCGAGCCAGCCGCCGGCGACCTTCTCGATCAGCTCGTCGCCACCGACGAACTCGGCGCCGGCCTCACGGGCGGCGTCGGCCTTGTCGGCGTTCGCGAACACCAGGACACGGGCGGTCTTGCCGGTGCCGTGCGGGAGGTTGACGGTGCCGCGGACCATCTGGTCGGCCTTGCGCGGGTCGACGCCCAGGCGCATGACGACGTCGAGGGTCTCGTCGAACTTCTTCTTGGAGCTGCCCTTGGCGATCTTGATGGCCGCAAGCGGGGCGAAGATCTCGTCCTGGTCGAACGACTCTGCCGCCGCGCGGTAGGTCTTGCTGCGCTGCATGGTCTTCTCGTTTCTCTGGTGCGAAGGATGTGGTTAAGGAGCCAGCGCGGCTCTCCCACGTGGTACTTGCTGACGAGCTCGCAGGCTCGCTCAGCTGTCGGTCGTGACGCCCATCGAGCGCGCAGTGCCCTCGACGATCTTCATGGCCGCGTCGATGTCGTTGGCGTTGAGGTCAGGCAGCTTGGTGGTCGCGATCTCGCGGATCTGGTCCTTGGTCAGCTTGCCGACCTTCTCCTTGTGCGGGACGCCGGAGCCCTTGGAGAGACCGGCAGCCTTCTTGATGAGCTCGGCGGCCGGCGGGGTCTTGGTGATGAAGTCGAACGTGCGGTCCTCGTAGATGGTGATCTCGACGGGGATGACGTTGCCGCGCATGGACTCGGTCTGGGCGTTGTAGGCCTTGCAGAAGTCCATGATGTTGACGCCGTGCGGGCCGAGCGCCGTACCGACCGGCGGGGCCGGGGTGGCCGAACCGGCCTGCAGCTGCACCTTGACGAGTGCGGCGATCTTCTTCTTGGGAGGCATTGCCTTCTTCTTTCTCTCGTGTGGTCATGACGAGGGCACCTGCCCTCTGCCACGGGTTGTTGCTCGTTCATTGTCGCCCTGGTCCGGGCTCACCGTGAAATCGGGATCTCACGGGCCGGTTTCGAGACGCGTCACCCGGCCCCTCGCTTCGCAGCGCGTCCGGGCCGACGCTCCTCAACCTCTTCGCCCTGCGAAGTCCTCGCAGGCTCGGCCTTCGGGGCTCAGACCTTCTGGATCTGGCTGAAGGAGAGCTCGACCGGGGTCTCGCGGCCGAAGATCTCGACGAGCGCCTTGACGCGCTGCGACTCGGCGTTGATCTCGGTGATCGTCGCGTGGAGCGTGGCGAACGGGCCGTCGACGACCATGACCGAGTCCGAGACGTCGAAGTCGGCGACCTCGACCGGCTTGCGCGGCGTGGTGGAGGAGCCCTTCTCGCCCGAGGCGGCGGCCTCGGCCTCGGCGACGGCCACGACGGCCGGGGCGAGCATGTCCTCGACCTCGCTCATGCTCAGCGGCACGGGCTGGTGGCTGTGGCCCACGAAGCCGGTGACCGACGGCGTGTGGCGCACGGCGGACCAGGACTCGTCGGTGAGGTCCATGCGGACCAGGACGTAGCCGGGCAGGACGGTGCGCGTGACCATCTTGCGCTGGCCGTTCTTGATCTCCGCGACCTCCTCGGTGGGGACCACGATCTCGTGGATGTAGTCCTCCATGTTGAGCGAGATGATGCGGTTCTCGAGGTTGTGCTTGACCCGCTTCTCCATGCCGGAGTAGGTGTGCACCACGAACCAGTCGCCGGGCTTGGCCCACAGCTCGCGGCGGAAGGCCTCGAGCGGGTCGTTCTCCTCGGCGGTCTCGTCGGAGTCCTCGGTGGCGTCGTCGTCGGAGTCCTCGGTGGCGTCGTCGTCGGAGTCCTCGTCGGCGCTGTCGTCCGTGGGCTCGGGGGCCTCGGTGGACCCGGTGGACTCGTCGACCGTGTCCTCGCTGCCCGCGAGGTCGTCCTCGAGGGTCTCCTCGACGTCGGTCTCGACCTGGTCGTCGACCTGGTCCACGTCAAAGTTGTCAGACACGTCTCACTCCGTAGTTCGTTGCTGGGTGTGGGGGACGGGGTCCCCCGTCGTCACTGGACGCTGCTGCCGCCGGTGAAGAGCTCGAAGACCAGCTTGCCGAACGCCAGGTCGAGCACCGTCACCAGGATCATCAAGACGATGACGAACACCAGCACGACGAAGAAGTAGGTGATCAGCTGCTGCTGGGTGGGCCACACGACCTTGCGGAGCTCGGCCACCACCTGGCGCAGGAACGTGGCAGGGCTGGTGCGCCCACGGTCGTCGCCGCGCGAGTCGCGCCGGTCCTGAACCGCGTTGCCGTCGGCCACGTCATCCACCTTCTCGTCGTTGCTGAGTTGCAGTGCTTCTCGCAGGGCACGAGGGACTTGAACCCCCAACCTTCGGTTTTGGAGACCGATGCTCTGCCAGTTGAGCTAGTGCCCTCCGGTGGTCGATCCCCATCGCTGGGGGCATGCCGAAGCATCTGGCGAAACCACCAATCGGGAAGCATACGGGGCCGACCCATGTCGGGTCGAACCGAGGTGCCTACGATGCCGGGCATGGCGGACGACGTGCGGCGGCTCGGTGACGTGACCCGCCTGCCGAAGGCCCACCTGCACCTCCACTTCACCGGTTCGATGCGCCACGCGACGCTCCTCGAGCTCGCCGAGCGCGACGGCATCCTGCTGCCGGACTCCCTGGTCGAGGAGTGGCCCCCGCAGCTCAGCGCGGCCGACGAGAAGGGCTGGTTCCGTTTCCAGCGGCTCTACGACGTGGCGCGCTCGGTGCTGCGCACGCCCGACGACGTACGACGTCTCGTGCTCGAGGCGGCCGAGGACGACGTGCGGGACGGCGGCCGGTGGCTGGAGATCCAGGTGGACCCGAGCGGCTACGCGGCGCGCTTCGGCGGGATCACCGCGTTCACCGACCTGGTGCTCGACTGCGTGCGCGACGCCTCCGAGCGCACCGGGCTCGGGATCGCCGTGGTGATCGCCGCCAACCGCACCCGGCACCCGCTCGACGCCCGCACGCTGGCCCGGCTCGCCGGGCAGTACGCCGGACGGGGCGTGGTCGGCTTCGGGCTCTCCAACGACGAGCGCCGCGGCACCACCGCCGACTTCGAGGGCGCGTTCCGGATCGCGGAGCGCGCCGGGCTCCTGCTCGCGCCGCACGGAGGCGAGCTGCGCGGCCCCGACCACGTGCGCCAGTGCCTGGACAGCCTCGGCGCGCAGCGCCTGGGCCACGGCGTCCGCAGCGCGGAGGACCCGGCGCTGCTGGACCGCATCGTCGAGGCGGGCGTCGCGCTCGAGGTGTGCCCGGTCTCCAACGTGTCGCTGGGGGTCTACTCCGACCTCACCTCGGTGCCGCTCCCGCAGCTGCTCGCGGCCGGTGCGACCGTCGCGCTGGGTGCTGACGACCCGCTGCTGTTCGGCTCCCGGCTGGCCGGCCAGTACGCCACGATGCGCGCCGCCCACGAGCTCGACGACGCCACCCTCGCCCGGCTGGCGGAGATGTCGTTCGAGGCCTCCCGGGCTCCGTCCGACGTCGTGGCGACCGCGAAGCGCGACATCGCCGCCTGGCTCGGCTGACCTCCCCACCCCCGGTCAGAGGGCGCAGCCGACCGTCACGGGCTCGTTGACGAGGGTGACGCCGAAGCGCGACCGCACGCCGTCGCGGACCTCGCGGGCGAGGGTGAGCAGCTCCTCGGTGGAGGCGCCGCCGCGGTTGGTCAGGGCGAGGGTGTGCTTGGACGACAGGGCAACCCGCTCCCCCGCGGCCGCACTGGCGTAGCCCTTGCCGAAGCCCGCGTGCTCGATGAGCCAGGCGGCGCTGGACTTGACGGTGCCGTCGGGCTGCTCCCAGCGAGGGGCATCCGCGGGCAGGGCGGCGGCCTGCTCCGGCGTGAGGAACGGGTTGGTGAAGAACGAGCCGGCCGACCAGGTGTCGTGGTCGTCGGCGTCGAGGACCATGCCCTTGCCGCGGCGCAGCGCGAGCACGGCCTGGCGTACGTCGGCAGCCGGGGCGCGCTGCCCCTCGGCCACGTCGAGCGCGCGGGCGAGCTCGGCGTACTGCACCGGGGTCGCGAGCGAGGCCTGGCGGAACTGGAAGGTGATGTCGAGGACGACGTGACGGCCCGGGTCGGCCTTGAAGCGGCTCGAGCGGTAGCCGAACCGGCACTCGGCGGCGGCGAACGAGCGGACACCGCGGAGCGTCCGGTCCCAGACCCGCACGCGGGCGATGGTCTGGGCGACGTCCTGCCCGTAGGCGCCGACGTTCTGGATGGGGGTCGCGCCGACGGAGCCGGGGATGCCCGACAGCGCCTCGATCCCGATCCAGCCGCGCTCGACCGCCAGCCCGACGAGGGCGTCCCACGACTCGCCGGCGGCGACCGTCACGGTCGCGCCCGAGCACGACGGGTCGCCGGAGTCGTCCACGTCGGCGCTCACACCCGTGGTGGCGACCTCGACGACGCGGCCCTCGAAGCCGGCGTCGGCGACGACGAGGTTGGAGCCGCCGCCGAGCACGAGGACCGGGGTGCCGGCCGCGTCGGCCTCGCTGACCGCGGCGACGAGCTCGTCCTCGGTGGTGGCGCGGACCCACTCGCGACCGGGACCGCCCAGCCGCAGGGTGGTGTGGTCGCGGAGCTCAGGCACGCACGACTGCCTTGGGCATGCCGAGGACCTTCTGGCCCTCGCAGGTGACCTCGAGGGCGAGGGTGACGAGCCCGTCGGCGACGGACTTGACCGAGCCGGCGACCACCACGTCGGCGCCACCCTCGGCGGGCACGACGACGGGGCTGGTGAACTTCGCGCCGAGGTCGACGACCTCGGCGCCGCCGGTCCACTCGGCGACGGCACGGCCGACCAGGGCGAGGGTGTACATCCCGTGCGCGATCACGCCGGGGAGGCCGACGCTGCGGGCGACCTCCTCGTCCTGGTGGATCGGGTTCTGGTCGCCGCTGGCAGCGGCGTAGGCCACCAGGTCGGCGCGGGTGACCGTGAAGGTCCTGGTCTCGAGGACGTCCCCGGCCTGCATCGGGCTGGTCACTGCGCACCTTCCGATCCCGACGAGTGGACGAGCGTGGCCTTGCCGGTGCAGACGACCGCGCCGGTGGCGTCGGTGATCTCGCTGGCCGTGGCGATGATGTCGGCGCCGCCGATCTGGCGCAGCCCGGTGACGGTGAGCGTCGCGCTGAGCTCGTCGCCGGTCGCCAGCGGGCGGGCGTAGGCGAAGCGCTGCTCGCCGTGGACGATGCGGTGCAGGTCGACCTGCTCGGCGTCGAAGAACGCCATCATCGCGTCGAAGGCCAGCACGATCGGGAAGGTCGGGGGCACGTCGCCACCGGGGTGGCCGACGGCCGCGGCGAAGGCGGCGACGCGCTCGGGGGTGACGGTCAGGGGTGCCGGCGCGGGGAACTCGCGCCCCACCAGGGAGGGGTCCACAGGCATGCCACGACCCTAGCCGTGAAGCCGCGACCAGACGCGCCGAGGCCGACCTCCGGAAAAGCACGACGACCCGTCCGAGGACTCGGACGGGTCGGGTGCGACGAAGAACAGCGTCAGCGGGTCTCGCGGTGCGCCGTGTGGTTGCGGCAGCGCGGGCAGAACTTCTTCAGCTCGATCCGGTCGGGATCGTTGCGACGGTTCTTCTTGGTGATGTAGTTGCGCTCCTTGCACTCGGTGCACGCGAGCGTGATCTTGGGGCGAACGTCAGAGCTCTTGCTGGCCATCGGAGATCCTTGGGTTGCTGGTGGAGCGGAGATTTGGTGGTAGCGGGGGCGGGACTCGAACCCGCGACACCACGATTATGAGCCGTGTGCTCTAACCACCTGAGCTACCCCGCCGCGGAGGCCCGACCGCCCGTGAAGGAGGTCCGACCCAGAGCCCCTTTACGGAATCGAACCGTAGACCTTCTCCTTACCATGGAGACGCTCTGCCGACTGAGCTAAAGGGGCAACGACGGAGAACGATACACACGCCCCGCCGCGATGAGAAATCGGCTCCGAACAGCGGCTTCCGAGCGTGGATCCGGGTCCTGTCGGCGACGCCCGGACGGGCCATTTCGGTGGCGTCGGGCGGCGCTTCGGGGCAGCGTGGTGACCATGAGCAGCAGCGACTACTGGGACGCCGAGAGCGCGGCGTCGTACGACGACAGCTCGGCGTTCATGTTCGCGCCGGAGGTGCTCGACCCCGCGGTCGACTTCCTCGCCGGCCTCGCCGGTGACGGACCGGTCCTCGAGCTGGCGGTGGGCACCGGACGGGTCGCGATCCCGCTGCTCGACCGGGGCCTTGCGGTGCGCGGGATCGAGCTCTCGCAGCCGATGGCCGACCGCCTCCTCGAGAAGCGCCCCGGCTTCGAGGTGGCCGTCGGCGACATGGCCACGACGACCGTGCCCGGGGAGTTCAGCCTGGTCTACGTCGTGTGGAACAGCATCGGCAACGTCCGCACCCAGGCCGAGCAGGTCGCGGTCTTCCGCAACGCGGCCGCCCACCTCGCGCCGGGTGGCCGGTTCGTCGTCGAGCTGTGGGTGCCCGGGATCCGACGGTTCCCGCCCGGCCAGGAGGCCGTGCCGTTCCACGTCGGACGGCACCACGCGGGGTTCGACACCTACGACATGACCACCCAGCAGGGCACCTCGCACCACTACCACCGGCACGACGACGGCTCCGTGACCTACGGCGCGAGCAACTTCCGCTACATCTGGCCGGCCGAGTGCGACCTGATGGCCCAGCTCGCCGGGATGGACCTCGAGCAGCGCGTCGCCGACTGGCACGGCGCGCCCTTCACCAACGACTCCGAGAGCCACGTGTCGGTCTGGCGCACGCCGCTCTGACCTCAGGCGGTGCCGCGGCGGTGGCAGCCCGCGAGGTGGTCGTCGACGAGGCCGATGGCCTCCATCAGGGCATACATCGTGGTGGGGCCGACGTGCGCGAACCCGGCCTTCTTGAGCGCCTTGGACAGCGCCAGTGACTCCGGCGAGGTGGTCGGCACGTCGCCGGTCAGCACCGGGGCCGGGCCCGGCTCGGGCCGGAAGGACCAGATGAGGTCCTCGAGCCCGCCCCGGTCGCGCAGGGCGACGGTGGCGCGGGCGTTGGTGATCGCGGCCTCGACCTTGCGGAGGTTGCGCACGATGCCGGTGTCGGCCATCAGCCGCTCGACGTCACGTGGGCCGTAGGCCGCGACCGTGTCGGCGTCGAACCCGGCGAACACCTCGCGGAAGCGGGGCCGCTTGTTGAGGATCGTCAGCCAGGAGAGACCGGACTGGAACGCCTCCAGCGTGAGCCGCTCGAGGTGCGCGGCCTCGCCCGCGACGCGCACGCCCCACTCGGTGTCGTGGTAGGCGACGTAGACGTCCGAGCTCGCCCCCCACGGACAGCGAGGGATGCCGTCGTCGCCGACGACGGGGCCGATTCCGGTGTCCACGCAGGCATCCTCGCGCACGCCACCGACAGGGGCGTCAGTGCCGGAGCTTGAGGCGGACGTTGGGCATCTCGGGCGCCGGGATGGAGTCCATGTCGAGGTCGACCACGCCGAAGCGTCCGTCGACCTGCCGGCCGTCGGCGAGCTGCGCCTGCCACTCCTCGCGGTAGCCGACGATCTCGTCGTGGGTGCGACCGATGAAGTTCCACCACATCACGATGGCCTCGCCGAACGGCGGACCCCCGAGCACCAGCATCCGCGACTCCTCGAGCGCGGTGATGGTGAGGGTCGTACGGCCCGTGGCGACGTAGGCCAGGTCGCTGGGCTTGAGCTCGACGTCGTCGACGGAGACGAGACCGACGTCGAGCATCACGCCGTGCTCGAAGCCCTCGTCGACCTCGATCTCGAGCGTCTTGCCGGTCGCGAGCATCAGCTCCGCGCCGAGCAGGGGCGTGTGGGTGGTGACCGGGGACTCGGCCCCGAGCAGCGAGCCGAGGAACACCCGCGCCTCCCAGCCCGGCCCGCGCACCGGCCTCGGCGCGAAGTGCTCGAAGGTCGGGTCGGTGTCGCGGCTGCCGTCGGGCAGCGCGATCCACAGCTGGGCGCCGTGCAGCACCTCGGTGCCGGCGGTGGAGACCTCGGAGTGGCTGATCCCCCGACCCGCGGTCATCAGGTTGAGCTCGCCGGGGCGGACGGTCGCGTGGTTGCCGGCCGAGTCGCGGTGCTCGATCTCGCCCTCGAAGAGCCAGCTCGCGGTCTGAAGCCCGGTGTGCGGGTGCGGCGCGACGACCATGCCACCCGTCTCGGTGACCTCGTCGGGGCCGTAGTGGTCGACGAAGCACCACGCACCGATGAGCGAGCGGTGGCGCTGCGGGAGCGTGCGGCGTACGCGCATGGCCCGGGGACCGCCCAGAGGGACCTCGCGCGAGGTGAGCACGTCGATGTGCGGGGTCATCGCACGCCACCGTACCCGCCCCGGCGAATCCGTGTGGCGGAGTCCACGGAGATGGCCGGGCTCAGCTCAGGTGGTGGGGCCGTACGTCGCTGCGGCCGGCGCCGCCGCTGTCGCTCGCCTCGCCCCCGGCGTGCCACGTGCCGCGCTCCGCGAGCCGGACGACGAGCGACTTCGACGCCGGCGTGCGGCTGCCCTCGGCCGTGTGGTCGAGCGGGACGAGCGGGTTGGTCTCGGGGTAGTAGGCGGCCGCGCAACCGCGGGGCTGGTCGTAGCCGACGATGCGGAAGTCGCGGGCGACCCGCTCGCTGTAGTCGCCCGTGCGCGGGTCGGTCCACTCGCCCACCAGGTCGACGACGTCGCCCTCGGACCAGCCCAGCGCGGCGACGTCGTCGGGGTGCACGAACACCACCCGGCGACCGTTCTTGATGCCGCGGTAGCGGTCGTCGAGGCCGTAGATCGTGGTGTTGAACTGGTCGTGCGAGCGCAGCGTCTGGAGGATCAGCCGGCCCTCGGGCACCTGGAGCACCTCGACCGGCGTCACGCTGAGCACCGCCTTCCCGGAGGTCGTGGTGAACGTGCGGCTGTCGCGCGGCGGGTGCGGCAGCACGAAGCCGCCTGGCGTGTCGACGCGGCGGTCGTAGTCGTCGCAGCCCGGGACCACGCGAGCGATCCGGCGACGGATCTCGGTGTAGTCGGCCCTCAGGGCGGCCCACGGCACGACGTGGTCGGCCCCGAGGGTCGCGAGGGCGGTCGAGCAGACGATGTCGACCTCCGAGCGCAGGTGCGGCGAGGCCGGCTTCAGCGGGCCCTTCGAGGCGTGCACGGCCGACATCGAGTCCTCGACGGTGACCCGCTGCTCGCGACCACCGGTCATGTCCTTCTCGCTGCGACCGAGGGCCGGCAGGATGAGCGCCTCGCCACCGGTGACGACGTGCGAGCGGTTGAGCTTGGTGGAGACCTGCACGGTCAGCGCGGCGTTGCGCATCGCCTTCTCGGTGACCTCGGTGTCCGGGCTGGCACCGACGAAGTTGCCGCCCATCGCGAAGAAGACGCGGGCCTCGCCGTCCTCGAGCGCGTGGATCGCCGCGACCGTGTCGTGGCCGTGCTTGCGCGGCGAGGTGATGGAGAACTCCGCGTCGAGCCGGTCGAGGAAGTGGTCGGGCACGCGCTCCCAGATGCCCATGGTGCGGTCGCCCTGGACGTTGGAGTGGCCGCGCACGGGGCACACCCCCGCCCCCGGCTTGCCGATGTTGCCCTGCAGGAGGGCGAGGTTGACGATCTCCTTGATCGTGCCGACGGCGTTGCGGTGCTGGGTGATGCCCATCGCCCAGCAGGTGATGGTCGCCGGGGAGTCGCGGAAGTACGTCGCCGCCTCGGTGATCTGGGCACGCGTCAGCCCGGTGGCCCGCTCGACCTGCTCCCAGTCGAGGTCGGCGACGTGGGCGACGTAGTCCTCCAGGCCGGTGGCGTGCTCGGCCAGGAACTCGTGGTCGAGCGCGTCCCACTCGACGAGGAGGTGACCGATCGCCTGGAAGAGGGCGAGGTCGCCGTTGATGCGCACCGGCAGGTGCAGGTCGGAGAGCGCCGTGCCGCCACCGACCACGCCCTTGGCGTGCTGCGGGTTCTTGAAGCGGACGAGGCCGGCCTCCTGCAGCGGGTTGATCGAGATGATCTTCGCCCCGTTGCCCTTCGCCTCCTCGAGCGCGCTCAGCATCCGGGGGTGGTTGGTGCCGGGGTTCTGCCCGACGACCACGAGGAGCTTGGCCTGGTGGATGTCGTCGAGGCTGACCGACCCCTTGCCGATGCCGATCGTCTCCACGAGCGCGGTGCCGCTCGACTCGTGGCACATGTTCGAGCAGTCGGGCATGTTGTTGGTGCCGAAGGAGCGGACGAAGAGCTGGAAGGCGAAGGCGGCCTCGTTGGAGACCTTGCCGGAGGTGTAGAACACCGCCTGGTCGGGGTCGTCGAGCGCGTTGAGGTGCCGCCCGACGGTCGCGAAGGCGTCGTCCCACGAGATCGGCTCGTAGTGGGTGGCGCCGGCACGCAGGACCATCGGCTCGGTGATCCGGCCCTGCTTGCCGAGCCAGTACTCCGACTTGCCGGCGAGGTCGGCGATCGAGTGCCGGGCGAAGAAGTCGCGGTCGAGCAGCTCCTTGGTCGCCTCCTCGGCGACGGCCTTCGCGCCGTTCTCGCAGAACTCGGCCGCGTGGCGGTGACCGGCGTCCGGGTCGGGCCAGGCGCAGCCCTGGCAGTCGAAGCCGTCGACCTGGTTGATCTTCAGCAGTGTCTGCGCGGTGCGGACGGGGCCCATCTGGCCGACCGCGCGGCGCATGGCGACGGCCACGGCCGTCACGCCGGCGGCCGCGTGGGCCGAGCCGTCCACCTCCGGGTCGTCCTCGACCGGGTCGATCTCGGGAACGCCTCGCAGGCGGTCGGTCACCTTCTTCGTCAGCCGCGTCACCTCCCCCATCCTGCCTCCTCGCCCCAGCGGAGCGACAGAGGCGTTAATGCTTCGTGGGATCGCGGTCCCGCCGCCTAGGGTCGTCACGTCATGCAGGACTTCCCTCCCCGGATCGCGACGTTCTTCACCGGAACCGACGACGCACCCACACCGGACCCCGACACCCGGTCGCCGTCGGCGTTCCTCCGCTGGGTCCTGGGGCAGCAGAAGGCCCTGATCGCGCTGTCGTCGCTGTGCTACGCGCTCTGGTTCCTGCCGATGACGCTCGGGCCGTGGATCTTCGGCCGGGCCGTCGACCAGGGCATCGTCGGTGGATCGGTGCCCGCCCTGCTCGGCTGGGCGGCGCTGCTCCTCGGCGTGGTCGTGGTCGGTGCGGTCTTCGGGGTCGTCTCCCACACGCTCGTGGTCCGCAGCTGGCTCGTCGGCCTCTACGGCACCCTCGAGATGGTCACCCGCAAGGTGGCGCAGATGGGGCACGTGCTGCCCCGGCGCTCCCCCACCGGCGAGGTGCTCAGCGTCGCGTCGAGCGACTCCGACGAGTTCGGCGCCCTCACCGAGATCGTGGCGCGCACGGCCGGCCAGCTGGCGTCGTACCTCACCGTGGCGTTCATCGTGCTGACGATGTCGTGGCAGCTCGGCGTGCTCACGCTGGTGGCCGCACCCGTCCTGGTCGGCGCCGCGCTGCCGCTGCTGCGCCCCCTCCACCGGCGCCAGGAGATCGAGCGCTCCCGCACCTCCGACCTGACCTCGCTGGCCACCGACATCGTGGCCGGGCTGCGGATCCTGCGCGGCATCGGCGGCGAGCAGACCTTCGGCGCCAACTACGACCGGCAGTCGCAGTCGGCGCGCCGGGCCGGAGTCGCGGCGGGCGTGTGGCAGGCGGTGGTCGAGGCCGTCGGCGTCCTGCTCTCCGGCGTCTTCCTGGTCGCGCTCGTCTGGCTGGGCACCCGGCAGGTCCAGGCGGGCGCGCTCACCGTCGGCGAGCTGATCACCTTCCTCGGCTACGGCCTGTTCATGGTCGGCCCGATCCGGACCTTCTTCGAGTTCGCGCAGAAGACGACCCGCGCCCTCGTGAGCGCGCGCAAGGCGATCGCGACCTTCGAGCAGCGACCCCCGTGGCGCGACCCTGCGGAGCCGGTGGTCCTCGACGGCACCGCCGGCCTCCACGACGACGCCAGCGGGCTCGACGTACGTCCGGGGGTGCTGACCGTCGTGGTCAGCGCCGTGCCGGAGCAGAGCGCCGCCCTGGCCGACCGCCTCGGTCGCTACCTGCCGGCCGACACCGAGCCCGCCCCCGCCGAGGACGAGGAGGGCGTGAAGGGCCGGGCCGCACGACGTGCCCGCGCCGCCCGGGCGCAGGAGCGCGCCCGCATCGCCGCCCTGGACGAGGAGCGGGCCACACGTGCGTGGGGCGTCACGCTGGGCGGGGTCGACCTGGCCAGCGCCCGCCTCGCCGACGTACGCCGCCAGGTGCTCGTGAGCGACACCGGCAGCCAGGTCTTCGCGGGGACCCTCCAGGACGCGATCGACCCGCACGGCCGGCTCACCCGTGAGCAGGCCGAGCACGCGCTGCGGGTCGCCAACGCCGAGGACGTGTACGACGCCCTCCCGGAGGGCTGGCAGGGACAGCTCGACGAGCGCGGTCGCGGGCTCTCCGGGGGCCAGCGCCAGCGCGTCGTCCTGGCCCGCGCGGTCGCCGCCGACCCGCCGGTCCTCGTCCTGGTCGAGCCCACCTCCGCCGTCGACGCGCACACCGAGGCCCGGGTGGCCGAGCGCGTCGCCCAGACCCGCAGCGGGCGCACGACCGTCGTCACGACGGTGTCGCCGCTGTGGCTGCACCACGCGGACCACGTCGTGCTGCTCCACGACGGCACGGTCGTGGCCGAGGGCACCCACCCGGACCTGCTCGCGGGCAACGACGACTACCGGCACGTGGTCGCCCGCGCCCTCGACGACGAGGAGGTGGCTCGGTGACCTCGACGGCACCCGACCTCCTGGCCACCTCGGCGCAGACCTGGCGCGACCGGTCGGCCGACCCGCCGGTGGTCCCGGACGAGCTGCGCCCGCCGACCGACGGCGGCGTCCGTGCCCGCAACCGGGCCCTGTGGCAGCGCCACGACCTGCGCCGCCAGCGGGCCGAGGACGTCTACCTCGCCTCGCGCAACCCCGTCCGCGGCTGGCCCGTGTCGGGGAACCGGGCGGTGCTGGCCTTCTTCGGCGACCTGGTGCGCAGCCGCAGGCGGAGCTTCGTCCTGCTGGTCGTGCTCAACGCGCTGGCCGCCGGGTCCGCCCTCGTCGTGCCCCGCCTGCTCGGCGAGCTGGTCAACCGCGTCCAGTCGCAGGGCACCGGCGTCACCGGGCTCGACTCGCTCGCGCTCACCGTGGTCGGGGTCGTGGTGCTGCAAGCGCTCTTCACCTTCGCCGCCCAGCGAACCTCGACGTACTTCGGCCAGGACCTGCTCGCCTCGGCCCGCGAGTACGTCGTCGGCACGATCCTGCGCCTGCCCGTCGGGCGGGTCGAGAGCGCGAGCACCGGCGACCTGGTCACCCGCGTCACCCGCGACGTCGGCACCATGGCGCGCTCGGTGCAGTGGGGGGTGCCGCGGCTGCTGATCTCGCTGCTGACGGTCGTGCTCTCGGTCGTCGCGATGCTGCTCAACTCGCTCGTGCTCGCGCTGCCGGCCCTGCTCGTCTTCGCGCTCTGCACGCCCGCGGTCCGCACCTACCTGCGACGCGCACCCAAGGCGTACATCACCGAGGGGGCGACGTACTCCCGGATCAACACCACCCTCACCGAGACCGTCGAGGGCGCCCGCACCGTCGAGGCGCTGGGCCTGTCCGCCGGGCGGGTGCGCGCCGGCGAGGACGACATCGAGGTCTCGTCGCAGGCCGAGCGCTACAGCATGACCCTGCGCAACGTGCTCTTCGCCGCGTTGAACGGGGCCTTCCAGGTGCCCCAGGTCGTCACCCTCGTCGTCGGCGCCTACGGCTACAGCCGGGGCTGGGTCGACCTCGGGCAGATCACCGCCGCGATGCTGTACGTCGTCGCGCTGGGCGAGCCGCTCGACGCCGTGATCGGGGAGGTCGACCGCCTCCAGGTGGGCGCCGCGTCGACCAGCCGCCTGCTCGGCATCGCCGAGGTGCCGCCGGACCGCGAGCCCGGCGACCGGCTCCCCGACGGCGCCGAGCTGGTGGCTGCGGACCTGCGCTTCGCCTACCGCGAGGGCCACGACGTGCTGCACGGCGTGGACCTCCGGCTGGGCACCGGCGAGCGGCTGGCCGTGGTCGGTCCCAGCGGGTCGGGCAAGTCGACCCTCGGACGGCTGCTGGCCGGCATCAACCGGCCGCGCACCGGCTCGGCCCGCGTCGGCGGGGTCGACCTCGTCGACCTGCCGCTGGAGGTGCTGCGGACCGAGGTCGCGCTGGTCACCCAGGAGCACCACGTCTTCATCGGCACCGTGCGCGACAACATCGTGCTGGCCCGCGAGGACTCCTCCGACGACGCCGTCCGCGACGCGCTGCGCGCCGTCGGTTCCCTGGCGTGGGTCGAGCGCCTGCCCGACGGCCTCGACACGATGATCGGCTCGGGCCGCTTCGCCCTCACCCCGGCGCAGGCCCAGCAGGTGGCGCTGGCGCGGCTCATCATCGCCGACCCGCACACCCTCGTGCTCGACGAGGCGACCTCGCTCATCGACCCGCGCACCGCCCGCACCCTCGAGGGCTCGATGAACAACCTGCTCACCGGGCGCACGGTCGTGGCCATCGCGCACCGGCTGCACACCGCGCACGACGCCGACCGGATCGCGGTCGTGATGGACGGGCGGATCGTCGAGCTCGGCAGCCACGACGAGCTGATCGCGCTCGACGGGGAGTACGCCGACCTCTGGCGGGCCTGGACCTCCTGACGGAGATCCATCGGCCACCGCGTCCTATCCCGAGGTGGCGAGCGTGTGGGCTCGGCGCAGGGCGAGCCGGTTCCAGGTCCAGAAGCCCCAGCCGAGCAGCACGCACCCGGCGGCGGCGATCGCGAAGCCGAGCACCGACCGGCCGGCGTACGGCGCCAGCACGGCGGCGCTGATCGCGTTGAAGACGAGCGTGACGAAGGACGACGCCGACATCACCGCGCCGCGGCGCGCGGGCACGAGGTCGAGCATCAGGAGCTGGATGTTCGGGAAGGCCAGGCCGTTGCCGAACGCCACGAGCGAGATGCCGACGACCGCCCAAGGCAGCACCTCACCGGCCGGCGTGAGGGCGACGACGATGCCGACGACGGCGCCGACCGTGCTGACCGCGTAGCCCACGGTGACCAGCTCCGAGCTGGTGACGCTGCGCCCGAAGCGGCCGCTGGCGACCGACCCGATCACCATGCCGCCGATCATCGGGACGAAGAGCTTCCAGAAGTCGAGCTCGCCCTCGCCGAGCAGGTCGACCACGAAGATCGAGGCGCCGCCGATGTAGAGGAACTGCGCGCCGAAGACGAGCGTCGCGGCCCAGGTCATCCGGTGGAAGGCCGGCACCCGCGCGACCTCGCCGAGGCCGCGGAAGATCTCGCCGACGCGGAGCGGCACGCGCCGCTCGGGCGGGTGGCTCTCCGGCAGGAGGGCGACCGACAGCACGATCAGCAGCACGGCCATCAGGGCCATGAACCAGAAGACCGTCTCCCACGGTCCGACCTGGATCAGCAGCCCGCCGATGATCGGGGCGATGGCGGGCGCCACGCCGAAGATCACCGCGACCTGGCTCATCATCCGCTGGGCCTGCGGGCCGTCGAACAGGTCGCGGATCACCGTGCGGCTGACGATCGTCGAGCCGCCGGCGGCGAGACCCTGCACGACCCGGCCGACGAGCAGCAGCTCGAGGGTCGGCGCGAACGCGCACGCGACCGACGCGACGGCGTACACCACGAGCGAGCCCATGATCACCGGACGACGACCGATCGCGTCGGACAGCGGACCATGGAACAGGCTCATCGTCGCGAAGGCCAGCATGTAGGCGGTGACGACGAGCTGGAGCTCGTGCGAGGGGACGTCGAGCGCCTCGCCCATCTGCGTGAACGCCGGGAACGGCGTGTCGATGCTGAACGGCCCGATCATCGACAGGAGCGCGAGGACGACGGGGATCAGCACGACCGCCCGGGAGGCGACCGCCCGGTCCTGGGAGGAGTCGGTGGCGGTCACCTCGAAAGTCTAGTCGCGGACATGGGTTAGCCCGCGGCCGGTCTCAGCTGTTGCTGAACACCGCGTCGTCGCCGCCCTGCGGCCCGCGACCGGCCCACGTCCAGGCATAGGCCGGGTCCTCGACCGCGCGACCGCCCTCGCCGAGCTCGAGCGGCGCGAACGTGTCGACCATGACGGCCGACTCGTCGAAGTAGTGCACGCCCAGGCTCGCCTCGATCGCGCTCGGCTGCGGACCGTGCGCGTGGCCACCGGGGTGCAGGCTGATCGAGCCGAGGCCGATCCCCGAGCCCTTCCGCGCCTCGTAGTCGCCGCCGACGTAGAACATGACCTCGTCGGAGTCGACGTTGGAGTGGTAGTACGGCACCGGGATCGCGAGGTCGTGGTAGTCGACCTTGCGGGGCAGGAAGTTGCAGATCACGAAGTTCCAGCCCTCGAAGACCTGGTGCACCGGCGGCGGCTGGTGGACCTTGCCGGTGATCGGCATGTAGTCCTCGATGTTGAACGTGTAGGGGTAGAGGCAGCCGTCCCAGCCGACGACATCGAAGGGGTGGGTGGCGTACGTCATCCGCGTGCCGACGATGCCCGCGCTGGTGCGGTGCTTGACCAGCACCTCGACGTCGGTGCCCTCGGCCCGGAAGGTCTCGGCCGGGCCGTGCAGGTCGCGCTCGCAGTAGGGCGCGTGCTCGAGCAGCTGTCCGAAGCGGGAGAGGTAGCGCTTGGGCGGGTGGATGTGGCTGTTGGCCTCGATGGCGTAGAGCCGCGACGGCTCGGCCGGCACCCAGCGGTGGTCGGTCGCGCGCGGCACGACCACGTAGTCGCCGGCGCGGTAGGGCACGACCCCGAAGACGGTCTCGACGGTGCCGGTGCCCGACTCGACGAAGACGCACTCGTCGCCGATGGCGTTGCGGTAGAGCGGCGAGGGCTCCGTGCCGGTGACGACGTAGGTGATCCGGACGTCGTTGTTGCCGAGCACCAGGCGGCGACCCTCGACCGGGCAGGCCCCTCCCCCGGAGTCGGGGAAGTCGAGGTCGTGCAGCCTGAGGTGGCGTGGCTTGAGCGGGTGGTTGGGCGTGCGCGACTGGTCGGGCAGCTCCCAGACCTCGCTGTTGGTGATCGCGCTGGGCACGCCGCGGCGGTAGAGCAGCGACGAGTCGGACGAGAAGCCCTCCTCGCCCATCAGCTCCTCGCGGTAGAGGTGGCCGTCGTCGTCGCGCAGCTGGGTGTGGCGCTGGCGGGGCAGCCGTCCGAGTGCTCGGTAGTGGGCCATCCTGACCTCTCCGTCATCCGATTATCGGACACAAGTGTCCGCTATCTGGTGGCTAGAGTAGACCCGTGGCTCCCCCTGACGCACCTGTCCGTCCCGACCCGCTCCCGGAGGCCTGGCGCTCGCTCGTCGACGACGCCGCGATCTTCCCGCCCGGGAACGCGCCCCTCCACGACGCCACGGCGGCGTTCGGCGCGCGCCGGGAGGAGTGGTACGCCGACCTCGTCGGCAGCTTCGTGCTCCGCGACACCGACCTCCCGCTCGTGCGCGGGTTCGGCGCCCCGCTGTCGGTGGTGGTGACCGGCGGCGCGGGCCAGCTCGCCGGACCGCTGGGAGCGGCCGCTCGCCTCGGCCTCGAGGTCGCGGCCGTCGAGATCGCGGTCCGTGACGTCGACGACCCGGTCGGCAACGTACGACGGATCGACGCCGCCGCCCGTGCCGCCGACCTCGACGTGCCGATCTTCATCGAGCTCCCCGGGCCGGCGAGCGCCGCCTGGCTCGCGGCGGCCGACGAGGTCGCCGCCTACGACCACCGGCTGAAGCTGCGCCTGGGCAACGTCGACCACGACCTCGTCCCGGACGCCCCGACGGTCGCGACCTGGATCGACGCGGCGCTCGACCGCGAGGTCAGGTTCAAGGCGACGGCCGGGCTGCACCGCGCGGTCCGCCACGAGCCCGAGGGCGGCGGCGCGCACGGCTTCCTCAACGTGCTGGTCGCGACCCAGGTGCTCTGGGACGGCGGTTCCGTCGCCGACGCGACCGACGCCCTGGAGCAGCGCGACGGCGCCGCACTGGCGGCGACCGACCTCCCGAGCGCCCGGAGGTGGTTCACCTCCTTCGGGTCGTGCTCGGTGACCGAGCCGCTCGACGACCTCATCTCCCTCGGACTGCTGGAGGCACCGTGACCACGCTGACGACCTGGGTCGAGGGAGCCGCCGGCTCCGGCTTCGACGTCGACCACCTCCCCTACGGCGTCTTCGCGCGCTCCGGCGAGCGCCCGCGCGTCGCGGTCCGGATCGGCGACCAGGTCCTCGACCTGAGCGTCGTCGCGGCCGCCGACATGGTCGACACCCACGCCCTCTTCGACCAGCCGACGCTCAACCCGTTCATGGCGGCCGGCCCCGAGGTCTGGGCGTCGACCCGCGCGTGGGTCACCGGGCTGCTGACCGGCGAGGCCGAGCGCGACCTGGTCGAGCCGGCGCTGGCGCACGTGGACTCGGTGACGATGCGGCTGCCGTTCACCGTCGGCGACTACGTCGACTTCTACGCCTCCGAGCACCACGCCTCCAACGTCGGCCGCATCTTCCGGCCCGACCAGGAGCCGCTGCTGCCGAACTGGAAGCACCTCCCGGTCGGCTACCACGGCCGCTCCGGCACGGTCGTCGTCTCGGGCACGGACATCGTCCGGCCGTCCGGCCAGCGCAAGGCGCCCACCGATGCGTCGCCGTCGTACGGCCCCTCGGGGCGGCTCGACATCGAGGCCGAGCTCGGCTTCGTCGTCGGCGTGCCCTCGGCGATGGGCGACCGGGTCGCCACGGCCGACTTCGCGCGCCACACCTTCGGCGTGGTGGGGCTCAACGACTGGTCGGCGCGCGACGTCCAGGCCTGGGAGTACGTCCCGCTCGGCCCGTTCCTCGGCAAGTCGTTCGCGACGTCGATCAGTGCCTGGGTCACGCCGCTCGCCGCCCTCGACGCGGCGTGGACCGACCTGCCCGGGCAGGACCCGGAGGTCCTCGACTACCTCCGCGTCGACGGGCCCGCGGGTCTCGACATCGAGGTCGAGGTGGTGCTCGACGGCGAGGTCGTCTCCCGACCGCCCTACCGCTCGATGTACTGGTCGCCCGCGCAGATGCTCGCCCACACGACGGTCAACGGCGCCAGCGTGCGCACCGGCGACCTCTGGGGATCGGGCACGATCTCCGGCGCCGAGCCGGGGCAGCGCGGCTCGCTGCTCGAGCTGGGCTGGGGTGGGAAGGAGCCGTTCACGGTGGCCGGGCGCGAGCGCACGTTCCTCGAGGACGGCGACGAGGTGACCCTGCGCTACACCGCACCGGGCACCGGCGGCGGGCGGATCTCGCTCGGCGAGGTGACCGGGCGGATCCTGCCGGCCCGCTGACCCGTCCCCTGAGATCCAGCCACAGGTCAGGGTCCGTTCACCTCGCTGCGCCACCGTGCGCAGCATGCGCATCGCCCAGCTGGCCAACTTCGTGGGACCCGCGTCGGGGGGCATGCGCACCGCGCTGCGCGCCTTGGGCAGCGGCTACGTCGAGGCAGGGTGCCGGCGCCTGCTCGTCGTACCCGGCCCGGAGGACGCCCGTACGTCGACCCCGCTGGGCGACGTCGTCCAGCTGCGGGCGCCGCGGGTCGGCGGCGGCTACCGGCTGATCGTCGAGCCGTGGCGGGTCACCGAGGTGCTCGAGCAGTGGGAGCCCACGTCCGTCGAGCTGAGCGACAAGCTCACCCTCCTGCCGGTCGCGCGGTGGGCGCGCCGCAACGGCGTCGGCTCCGTCCTGCTCTCGCACGAGCGGCTCGGCGACATGCTCGCCCTCCGCACCGGCCTCGACACCACGTCCAAGGTCTCGATCGGCCTGCTCAACCGGCTCCTCGTGCGCAGCGTCGACACGGTCGTGGTGACCTCGGAGTACGCCCGGCAGGAGTTCCAGGACGTCGCCGACGCGGCAGGCTGCCCCGTCGTGCGGGTGCCGCTCGGGGTCGACCTCGACACGTTCCGCCCCCACGCGCGCGGCCCGCGGCGAGGTGCCGGCGAGGAGCTTCGGCTCGTCCACGCCGGCCGGCTGTCGCGCGAGAAGAGCCCGCACCTCGCGGTCGCGACCGCGGTGGAGCTGCACCGCCGCGGCGTCCCGGTGCGGATGGACGTCTACGGCGTCGGCCCGCACCGCGACGAGCTCGAGGCGATCGCGGGCGATGCGCCCGTCCGGTTCCGGGGGTACGTCGACTCGCCCGCCCGCCTCAGCCGCGCGCTGGCCCACGCCGACGTCGCGCTCAGCGTGTGCCCGGGAGAGACGTTCGGTCTCGCCGTCCTCGAGGCCCTGGCTTCCGGGACCCCGGTGGTGACGGCAGACCGCGGCGGCGCACGCGAGCTGGTCGACGCCTCCTCGGGCGCGTGGGGAGCACCCGAGCCGGCAGCCCTGGCCGACGCGGTGCTGGAGGTCGCGGCCCGCCCGACGGCGTACCGCCGCGCAGCAGCCCGGGCGCGCGCCGAGCGCTACCCGTGGTCGGCGACGGTGGAGTCGATGCTGGCGGTCCACTCGTCGGTGGCGATGCCGGCCAGCCGCTCGCGGGCCCGCCGGGTGATCAGCAGCAGCGCGGCCGCAGCGGCCACGACCAGGGAGCCGATCACGATCGCCAGGTAGGCGCCGTGCAGCGAGGAGTCCATCGGCGCGACCAGCCCGGCGACGAGCGAGAGCGCGACCAGAGCGGCCGTCGCGGCGCGGCCCAGCCGCAGGACCGCGACGAACGGGACGAACCACAGGAAGTACCAGAGGTGGACGACCGGGCTGAGCGCCACGGTCGCGGCCATCACGAGCGCGAGCGAGCGCACCGCCTCGCCACGGTCGCCGGTCGGCCGGGTCAGGAGCACCCACGCGGTCACCGCGACGATGCCGACCTGCGCGACGAGGCGGACGAGGTCGAGGAACGTCTCGTCGGGCGTGCCGAGCCCGACGAGCTGGGAGACCAGGTCGAACCAGCCGCCCACGACCGTGGGGATGGAGAGCGGGGTGTTCACGGTGCCGGGGACCGCGAGGGCGCCGAGCCAGCCGATGCCCAGGCCCCAGGCGATCCCCGGAAGCACGAGCGCCGTCACGGCGACGACGGCGACCCGCAGCGTGTGGTGCAGGCGCACGACGACCGAGGCCGTGGCGGGCAGGGTGACCAGGACGACGGCGACGCAGACCAGGCCACCGGGGAGCTTGACGCCGGCCGCCAGGCCACCGAGGACGGCGCCCGCGGCCCAGTGGTGCTCGCGGGCGACGACCAGCGCGGCCGCCATCAGGCCCACCATCAGCAGGTCGTTGTGCAGCCCGGCGATGCCGTTGGACACCATCAGCGGCGAGGCCAGGACGAGGCAGGAGGCGAGCGCGGGGTTGGCGCCGCACCAGCGGGCCAGCCGCGGCACGGCCCAGGCGAGCAGCAGCAGCCCGACCAGCGCCATGGCCCGGTGTGCCACGACGAGCAGCCACGGGTCGGCGGTGAGGCCGGACGCCACGTCGCCGCCGATCAGCGGGACCGGGCCATAGGGCGCCGGGGTCGCCATCCACCGTGGGTCGACCCCCTCGGTGAGCGGGCCGGGGATCGAGCGCGGGCCGACCAGGCTCCAGGGGCCGTAGTCGTAGGGCGAGATCCCGCGGTGCGCGAGCATCCCCTGCGCGGCGTAGGACCAGCCGTCGCGGGAGAAGAGTGGCGGGGCGACGAGCAGCGGGAGCGACCAGAGGACGGTCGCGTTGCGGACCCGGACGAGCATGCCCGCCTGCCCGGGGCCGGCGGCGCGCGCGCAGTCGCGGCACAGGTGCAGCCAGGCGGAGGCGAGCATGCCCAGGCCGACCAGCACGACGACCAGGCCGGCCATCCGCCCCCACGGGGACCCGCGCAGCACCTGGAGCAGGTCGACCTCGGCGACGGCAGCGCTCGGCGGGATCGTCGCCACGACCAGCCCACCCAGCAGGACCAGGACGCTCCCCACGACTCCACGAGACACCACGAAGCGGACGGTAGGAGCGCTCGCCGACCGCGGGTCGACGCCCGGATGAACGCCCGGACAATCCCTTCGCCGCGCCCTTTCGCCGCACTTTAGGGTGAGTTCCGTGAGACAGCTCGGCCAGTACGCCGCCCCGCGGCACGCGATCGCCCACCTCTCCGACCCGCACCTGATCGGCGGCGGTGGGCTGCACTACGGCGTCGTGGACAACGTCGCCAACCTCCACCGTGCCCTGGAGCGCCTCGCCGCGGTGCGGCCGGTCCCGCAGGCGCTCGTCTTCACCGGCGACCTGGCCGACCAGGCCGAGCCCGACGCGTACGCCACCCTCCGCTCGATCGTCGAGCCGGCCGCGGCCGAGATGGGCGCCGTCGTGGTCTGGACGATGGGCAACCACGACGAGCGCGCGCCCTACGCCCGCGGGCTCTACGACTCCGACGACGACGGCTTCCAGGACCGCGTCCACGACGTCGACGGGCTCCGGATCATCGCCCTCGACACCAGCGTCCCGGGCTACCACCACGGGGTGCTCGAGCCCGCCCAGCTGGAGTGGCTCGCCGCCGAGCTGGCCACCCCGGCCGAGCACGGCACCCTCCTGGCCATGCACCACCCGCCCCTGCCCGTGCCGATGCTGCGGGCCGCCGAGCTGATCGAGCTGCACGACCAGCAGGCGCTGGCCGACGTCGTCACCGGCACCGACGTGCGCGGCATCCTGGCCGGTCACCTCCACCTCGCGACGTGGTCGACCTTCGCCGGCGTACCGGTCTCGGTGACCTCGGCCAGCTGCTACACCAGCGACCCGGCGCCGGTCGACCGCTTCGTCTCCGGCGTCGACGCCAACCAGGCGTTCACCATGGTGCACGCCTACGACGACCGCCTGGTGCACACCCTCGTCCCGCTCGAGCGCGGCGCGGAGGTGAGCCACGTCGGCACGGACATCACCGAGGCCCTCGAGACCGTGCCGCTCGACCAGGCCTTCGAGCTCGCCTCGTCCAAGACCTCCCAGTTCAACAACTGACCCCTCCCCGGAAAGCCCTCCCTTGCGACTCCTCCTCATGCGCCACGGCCAGACCCACGCCAACGTCTCCGGCGCGCTCGACACCGCCCACCCGGGCGTCGACCTCACCGACCTCGGTCGCGCCCAGGCCGTCGCCGCCGCCCGGGCGCTCGCCGACGAGCACCTCGACGCGATCTACGTCTCCAGCCGCGTGCGCACGCACCAGACCGCCGCCCCGACCGCCGACGAGCGCGCGCTGGTCCCGACCCAGCTCGACGGCATCGAGGAGATCGACGCCGGCGACTTCGAGATGCGCAACGACCACGACGCCGTCGCCGGCTACATCGGCACCGTCGCGACCTGGCTCGAGGGCGACCTCGCCGCCCGGATGCCCGGCGGCGAGACGGGTGAGGAGTTCCTGGCACGGTACGACGCCGCGGTGCGGCAGATCGTCGACGCCGGCCACTCGTCTGCCCTGCTGGTCAGCCACGGCGCCGCGCTCCGCACGTGGACCTCGTCGAGGATGGAGCCCGCGCCCGACGCTCCCCCGGCCACCGAACCGCTCCACAACACCGCCCTCATCGTCCTCGACGGCGACTTCGACGCCGGCTGGACCCTCGTGTCCTGGCAGGGCCACCCGGTCGGTGGTGACTACCTCGAGGACGACTCCGCTCCCGACCCCACCGGCGACCTCGACTCCGACGGGGACGGGGAGATCGGCTGACTTCTCGGGGGGTCCCCGAGAGGCCTCCTTCTGAGTAGGGTGCGCGACAGCGACCTCGGAGATCCCTCTCCGGGGGGCCACCTGTCGGGAGGAAGCACCCAGTGAAACTGCTCAAGCAGGGTCTCAGCCTTGCACTGCTCGGGGCCGGTCTGGCCGCCGTACCCACCGTCCAGGCACTCGCCGCGCCCCCTGCCCCCCGGGCCGCGCCCTCGATCGTGCAGCAGATCAAGCAGGAGGCGCGCGGCACCGTCCGGATCTCCGAGGAGAGCGCGACGGGGCGGGTCGGCTTCGTCCGGACCGCCGACGGCGACCTCCTCCCGTCCGCCACCGCGCGCACCGCGACGCAGGCAGCCGCCAAGGCAGGCGCCTACCTCGACACCTACGCGACTGCCTTCGGCGCCCGTCGCGGCGAGCTGCAGCAGACCGCGGTCCGCAAGGCCCGCGGCGGCTGGACGGTCGAGTACGTCCAGAGCTACCGCGGCGTCCCGGTCTTCGCCGGCGAGCTGCGCGCCCACGTCGACTCGCAGGGTGACCTGACCGCCGTCAACGGCTTCGCGGTCCCCGGTCTCGACCTCGACGTCACCCCGACGATCAGCCGTGCCGACGCCGCCGCGCGGGCCGTCCGCCTGGTCGGCGCAGCGCCGTCCGACAAGCGGACCGCGGGTCAGGTGGAGGGTCTCGAGGCCGTCGCCAACGACCTGATGGTCTACCGGATGGGCACCACCCGCGGCATCGAGGGCGCGTCCGTGCTCACGTGGGTCGTCGAGGTGAGCAACCGGAGCGACGTGCGCGAGACCGTCATCCTCGACGCCCGCACGGGCAAGCCGGTCAACCGCTGGTCGATGATCGCGCACAACCTCAGCCGCGAGGTCTACGAGGAGTCAGATGCCCCGGCGAACCTCGTCTGGGAGGAAGGCGACCCCTTCCCCGGCGGGCTCGACGAAGACCAGGCCAACGAGGTGTCCGGCGCGGGTGAGACCTACTGGATGTTCATGAACACGTTCGGCCGCGACAGCTACGACGGCCTGGGCGCGAAGATGCGCACCGTCAACAACGACCCGTCGATCAACTGCCCCAACGCCAACTGGAACGGCGAGACCACCAACTACTGCACCGGGGTGAGCTCCGACGACACCGTGTCCCACGAGTGGGGCCACGCCTACACCGAGTTCACCTCGGGCCTGATCTACCAGTGGCAGTCCGGCGCGATGAACGAGGCCTACTCCGACATCTGGGGTGAGACGGTCGACATGACCAACGACCGCTACAACGAGACCCCCGACACCAAGCGCGTCGAGGGCGACTGCTCGGTCTACACCCCCGCCCTGATCTCCGTCGAGATCACTGCGCCGGCGGGCGTCGCCGGTCCCTGCGAGGCCGTCGCGGCCTCCGGTGGCCCAGCCTTCACGACCGACGTCCTCACCCCGCAGGTCGTCGTGGGCCTCGATGCCCAGGACCTGCCCAACGGCGACGTGCCGACCGACGGCTGCTCACCCTTCACCAACGCCGCCGCGATCGACGGCAACTGGGTCTTCGTGGACGAGAACCTCGACACCGGGTGCGACGCGAGCAGCCTCGCGGACTACTACGAGGGCGTGGCGGACAACGCCGTCTCTGCCGGTGCCGAGGGGATCATCTTCGGTGGCGACCCGGCCTTCGCCCCGTGGGACATGCCGGGTGCGACGTTCACCATCCCGGCCCTGCAGGTCGACGGCGACTCCGGCACCCGGTTCAAGACTGCCGGGACGAGCACGGTCAGCGTGACGGCGGCCACGACGGCGAACGACGACTCCTACCGCTGGCTGTCCGGTGAGGGCGACCCCGCCTTCGGCGGCGCCATCCGCGACATGTGGAACCCGAACTGCTACGGCGACCCGGGCAAGGTCTCGGACGAGGAGTACTACTGCGACACCGCCGACAGCGGTGGCGTCCACACCAACTCGGGCGTCGTCAACCACGCCTACGCCCTGCTCGTCGACGGCAGCACCTACAACGGCGTGACCGTCCCGGCGATCGGTCTCGACAAGGCGGCCAACATCTTCTGGCAGGCCCAGCTCGAGTACCTCACGCCGACGTCGGACTTCGCCGACCTCGCCGACGCCCTCGCCGCGTCCTGCACGGACCTGGTCGGCCAGGACATCAACGAGGTCACGATCGGCAGCAGCCCGACCGGGGGCAGCCAAGCCGTCCCCGCCCTCGCCGACCCGATCACGACGGGCGACTGCGCCGCCGTGCAGAAGGCGTCCGAGGCCGTCGAGCTGGCCAAGGACCCGGTCCAGTGCAACTTCGGCCCGCTGCTCGCGAAGAACACCCCCGCACTCTGCGGCGAGGGCTTCACGAGCAAGGTCACCTGGAGCGAGGACTTCGAGGACGGCCTCGCAGGCTGGACCCAGGACGAGGACGTCGTCAACGCCGGCAAGGGCGCGAAGGGCGTCCCCTGGACGGCGAGCACGTCCGCGCCCGGCGGCCACGCCGGCGGTGTCGCCTTCGGCCCCGACCCGACGACGGGCAGCTGCCTGGCCGACGCCGCCGACATCTCGGGCCGCAACGGCCTGATCAGCCCGGCCGTCACCTACCCGACCGGGACCGCTCCACGACTCACGTTCGACCACTACGTGGCGACCGAGATCGACTACGACGGCGCCAACGTCAAGGTCAGCGTCAACGGCGGCCCCTTCGCCGTCGTGCCGACCGAGGCCTACGTCTTCAACGCCCCGGGCGCCCGGCTCGCGACCGCGGACGAGGACAACACCAACCCGATGGGCGGTGAGGTCGCCTTCACCGGCACCGACGGCGGCGAGCCCACCGGCTCGTGGGGCACCTCGATCGTCAACCTCGCTGCCATCCCCGGCGCGGTCCCGGGTGCTTCGTTGAAGTTCCGCTTCGACATGGGTCGCGACGGCTGCAACGGCGTCGAGGGCTGGTACGTCGACAACGTCAAGGTCCAGGTGTGCGAGAAGAACGCGCCGCCGACCACGCCGCCGACGCCGCCGACGGCCGGCAAGGACGACACCCGCACGAAGGTCACGCTCAAGCCGGCCAAGGTCGAGCGCGGCGACACCTTCAAGGTCATCGCGAAGGTGAAGTCGCGCGCCGGAGATCCCCGGGGCGAGGTCAGGATCACGCTGGACGGCAAGAAGCTCGACACGGTCAGGCTCAAGGACGGCCGCGCCGTGCTGAAGGTCGAGGCCGCGTTCAAGAAGGGCAAGCACAAGGTCGTCGTGACGTACCTCGGCTCCAGGAACTTCAAGAAGAGCAGCGACGACGCCAGGTTGCGCGTGAAGGACTGACCGACACCGCTCCGACGGAGGGCCTCGACGCATCGCGTCGGGGCCCTCCGTCGTGTGCCCGTCAGGATCGTCAGCATATGCTGACACCATGACCAGGACATCGGTGGACACCGGCGACGACGGCGGCATCTTCCACGAGCTCGCTGCCGTCCGGGAGGCGAAGAAGGACCTGTCGCGGCGCGAGGAGGTCGCCGTACGCCGGGCGCGCAACGGCGGCCTCAGCTGGGCCGAGATCGGCACCCTGCTCGGCGTGACCCGGCAGACCATGCACCGGAAGTACCGCAAGGTCGGCTGACACCGCCGGGTTGTCCGTCAATCACTGGACTTGTCAGGCGTTGCAAGGGCCGACATGTTGAGTGATCCCCGGTCAGCCGGGGATCCCGCACCCTCAGACGCCCTCGGTCCCGATCCCCGGGTGCACGAAGGGCCGGCCCGCCCTCATCTGGTCGATCGCGCCCGGGTGGAGCCGGGCGAGGTGGTCGATGCCGCGGCGGCGGTAGCGGAGCGTCTGGAAGACCCCGAAGGCCCAGAAGAGGTACTGCACCGAGAGCGCGAGCTTGAAGTCGCCGAGCGAGTAGGAGCCCATCCCGCCGGAGGCCGACAGGTCGAGCACGACGCCGATGAGGGCCATCGTGAGCAGCGAGGCGGTGAAGCCGCCGATGTTGACCAGCCCGTTGGCGCGGCCGGTCTCGTGGGTGGGGTTGAAGGAGCGCGCGAGGTCGAAGCCGACCATCGCCGCAGGTCCCCCGCTGGCCGTCGCGAAGGCCATCACCACGACGAGCCAGTGCGGCGCGACCCCGGGCCAGAGCAGCACGGCGGTCCACGCCACGACCATCGCGAGGACGATGCCGATCACGATCCACGAGCGGTAGTACGGCAGCCGGGCCACCAGGCGCGCGGTCACCAGACCGCTGACCACGGCCCACGCGGTCATCGCCATCAGCAGGGTGCTCGCACCGCCGGTCGACCAGCCGAGCCCCTGCACGAGGAACGGGTAGCCCCACAGCAGCGCGAAGACGGTGGCGGAGAACTGCGAGGTGAAGTGCGACCACATCCCCAGCCGGGTGCCGGGGTTGCCCCAGACCGTCCGCACCGACAGCGCCAGCGCGCGCAGCTTGATCGCGACGACCTCGTCGCTGCGGTAGGGCGAGTCCTTCACGAGCAGCGCCACCGCCACGACGAGCACGAGCCCGAGGCTCGACGTCGTCGCGAAGGCGCGGGTCCAGCCGAGCTCGTGGAGGAGGTACGACAGCGGGCCGGCCGCGGCGATCGCGCCGAGCTGGCCGGTGAGCCCGGTGACCTGGGTGACCATCGGCGCCTGGCGCACCAGGAACCACACCGTGACCAGGCGGATGACGCTGATGAAGACCATCGCGTCGCCCGCACCGACCGCGGCCCGCGCGGCGACGGCGGCGGGGAAGGAGCCCGCGAAGGCGAAGGCGAACTGCCCCGCGGTCATCAGCACCAGGCCGCCGAGCAGCATCGCGCGCGAGCCGAAGCGGTCGAGCAGGACGCCCACCGGCACCTGCATGCCGGCGTACACCACGAGCTGGAGGACCGTGAACGTCGCCAGGCTGGTCGCGCTGATGTGGAACCGGTCGGCCGCGATGATGCCGGCGACGCCGAGCGAGCTGCGGTGGAAGACCGCGAGCACGTAGACCGCGAGCGCGACCCCCCAGATCACCCAGGCGCGTCTCCTCCCGATGTCATGGACCTGCTCGGTGGTCACTCCTCGCCCGCTCCGGGCCGCCCCAGGGCGGCGTCGAGCTCGGCGCGCGACGGCGGGTCGGCGCCCGGCCGGGAGACGTTGATGGCTGCGCCGATGCCCGCGATGCTGACGGCCTCGAGCACCTCGCGGTCCGAGAGGGCACGGATCGCGGCGCCGCTGTCGGCACCCGCGACGCCCAGGGCGAGGAGCGCGTCGAGCAGCACGCCGCTGAAGGTGTCGCCCGCGCCGACCGTGTCGGCCACGGTGACGGGGACCCCGGGGACCTCGAGCGGCGCGCCGCCCGGGCGTACGACGACCGCGCCCTCGCCGCCGCGGGTGACCACGACTAGGGCCGGGCCCGACTCCGCCCAGCGGGCTGCGGTGGTGACCGGGTCGGCGTCGGGGTGGAGCCAGTGGAGGTCCTCGTCGCTGACCTTCACGACGTCGGCGAGGGCCACCAGCTCCTCGACGCGGGCGACCGGGTCGGCGCGGTCGGGGGTGATCGCCGGGCGGGCGTTGGGGTCGAGCGAGAGGAGCGCACGGCCCCGGTGGGCGCGGAAGGTGGCCAGGACCGCGTCGGCACCGGGTGCGAGCACCGTCGCGATCGACCCGACGTGCAGCACGTCGCAGTCCTCGTCGGGCACGGCCGGGAGCTCCCAGTCGAGGTCGAACACGTAGGACGCGGCGCCGGAGTCGTCGAGCGTGACCGCGGCGCTGGAGGTGCGGCCGGACCCGGTGGGCTGCGCGAGCACGGTGACGCCGCTCGACTCGAGCCACGCCCGCACCACGGCACCGCGTTCGTCGTCGCCGAGCAGGGTCACGAGGCGTACGTCGCGACCCAGCCGGCCCAGCGCGATGGCGACGTTGGCCGGGCTGCCGCCGGGCAGGTCGCGCGGCATCCCGTCCCGGTCGGGCACGACGTCGACGAGCGCCTCGCCGACGACGAGCACCCGTGCCGTGGCGTCCGTCGTGTCCCGGGTCATGGCGCCCATCATGCCGCCCGTCAGGCCGGCGGCGACAGCGCGACCGCGCTCGCGAGACTGGGCGCCAGCGGGCGCCGGGGCAGCAGCGTCGCCTGGACCGCGTGGTAGAGGTCCGGCTTGCCCGGCCACACGGTGGCGGCGGGGCGGTTGGCGGTGTCGAGCTCGTGGTGCCACGAGCCGCGGGCGGTGTCACGGAAGTGCTCGACGACGTGGTCCCACCACTCGGCGTGCTGCAGGGCGAAGCCCTCCTCGCCCGTACGCCGGTGGAGCGAGGCCGCGGCCGCGATCCCCTCGGCCGCGACCCAGTGCATCCGGGTGCGGACGACCGGCTCACCCGACCAGTCGGTCGTGTAGACGAACCCCGGCGCGCCGTCCACGTCCCAGCCGTCGGTCACCGCGCGCTCGAAGAGCGACCGCGACGTGTCGAGCAGCCCGGCCGGCGCGGCGTCGCCGAGCGTCGCCTCGACGTGGAGCAGGAGCCGCGCCCACTCGAGGCCGTGCCCGACGGTCGCGCCGTAGGGCTTGAACGGGTCGTCGGGCCGGTCGCGGTTGAGCTCGAGGTCGACCGACCAGTCCGGGCCGAAGTGCTCGGGCAAGCGGCCGTCGTGGGCCGCGGCGAGGTCGACCACCATCTCCGAGATCCGGCCGGCCCGGTCGTGCCACGCCCGGTCGCCCGTGGCGTCACCGACGGCGAGCATCGCCTCGACGGAGTGCATGCTGGAGTTGAGCCCGCGGTAGGGGGCGGGCGCGGTCCACGCGCGGTCCCACTCGTCGACGACCCGGCCGAGCGAGTCGTCCCAGAACCGCTCGAGGAAGACGTCGGTCGCCTCCTCCAGCAGCGGCGTGGCGCCGGGCAGGCCGGCCACCACGGCGGTCGAACCGGCGAGCATGACGAACGCGTGGGCATAGCACGCCTTGGCCTCCTCGACCGGTGCGCCGGTGGCGTCGACCGACCCGAACCACCCGCCGTCCTCCGGGTCGCGCAACGTCGTACGCAACCCGGCGAGCGCCGCGGTCGCGATCGACGCGCTGCCCTCGACGCCCATCAGCGCGCCCAGCCCGAAGACGTGGACCATCCGGCTGGTGATCCAGGTGTGCACGGGGCGGGAGAGGTCGGGAGCGCCGTCGTCGTCGAGCCAGGCGGCGCCACCGATCGAGTGGACGACCCGGCGGCCGAAGTCGAGGAGGCGACGGCACTCGGCGTCGAGCCAGGCGTCGTCAGGACCGAAGGGCACCGAGGCGGTCGAGGAGATCGGGTGGCTCACCCCGGCAGTCAACCAGTCTCGTGCCGCAACGCACGAGACCCCCGCACACTGTGCGGGGGTCTCGCGACTGGAGCGGGATCCGTCCAGTGGCAGGTAGAGGATTCGAACCTCTGTAGGCAATGCCGGCTGATTTACAGTCAGCTCCCTTTGGCCGCTCGGGCAACCTGCCGGGCCGTGCGGAACAATAGCAAGGCACGGACTTCACCACGAATCGCCGGGGCGCTCGCTGAGCCCCCACTAGGAGGCACAAGAAATGGCTGACTCGAGCTTCGACATCGTGAGCAAGCTGGACCGCCAGGAGGTCGACAACGCCCTGAGCCAGGCCGCCCGCGAGATCGCCAACCGCTTCGACTTCAAGGGCACCGGCGCCTCCATCGAGTGGAAGGGCGAGGCGGCGATCGAGATCACCGCGTCCGCCGACGACCGGGCCAGCGCGGTCCTGAGCGTCTTCCAGGACAAGCTGATCAAGCGCAACCAGAGCCTGAAGATCCTCGACACCTCCGAGCCGCGCCAGTCCGGCCAGGTCTCGAAGATCGACATCGCGCTCAAGGAGGGCATCACCTCCGAGGACGCCAAGAAGATCTCCAAGCTCATCCGCGACGAGGGCCCCAAGGGCGTCAAGGCGCAGATCCAGGGCGACGAGCTCCGGGTGTCGTCGAAGAAGCGCGACGACCTCCAGGCCGTGCAGCAGCTGGTGAAGTCGCAGGACTACGAGTTCGCGGTGCAGTTCACCAACTACCGCTGACGCGGGCCAGCTCACCGACGAGCACGGCCACCGCGCGCACGGGGTCGTCGGTCAGGGCCATGGCTCCGACCTCCTCGGCGGTGCGCTCGTCGGCCCCCGGCCCGGCGATGAAGAGCGGGCGGTCGTCGGCCAGCCTGAGCAGCGCCGAGGTGTGCGAGGTGAAGACGGTGGACCGCGTGCCGGCCACCACCACCGCGGCGGCGCGGGCGGCCCGGGCCGCGGTGGCGATCGCCCCGATGGGGGTGTCCGCGCCGAGGTAGCGGACGCGCACGCCCCGCTCGCCCAGCATCAGCGCGACGCAGAGCAGGACCATGTCGTGCCGCTCGCCGGCAGGACAGGCCAGCACCACCACGGGTGCCGTGTCCTGGCCGGTCCCGATCGACCGCTCGCTCGACGCCGTGACCAGCTGGCGGCGCACCAGCTCGCTGACGAAGTGCTCGTGCGCGACCGAGAGCACCCCTCGCTCCCAGCGGTCGCCGACGTCGCGCAGGAAGGGCAGGACGACCGTCGCGACCGCGCCCGACAGCGGGATGCCGTGGAAGAGACGCTTCAGCTCGAGCTCGGCGGCCTCGGCGTCGAAGGAGTCGACCGCCGCCCAGAGCCCGTCGCGGGGTTGGGTCGCGATCTCCACGGGCGAACGCTAGCGCCACCCGCGCACCGCCGGGGTCCTTGCCCGGGAAACTCCACCCTTCCGGGCGAGCCTCAGCCGGCGACCGCCATCCGCGGGACCACGGTCGCGCCGGCGGCCGGGGTGAGCCACACGTTGGCGCCCTCCTCGAGCCCGAGCGCGCGTGCGTGGGTGCGGGTGGCGACGACCGACACCTCGTCGCCGTCGACGGTGAGGACGGTCAGGCGCACCTCGAAGCCGATCCGGATCATCCGCGAGATGGTCCCCTCGACGGCACCAGCCAGCGTCGGTGCGGTCTCGATCTCGATGTCGTGGGGCCGCAGCGAGACGCCTCCGAGGTGGGTCACCTCACCCAGGAACGACATCACGAAGTCGTTGGCCGGCTCGTCGTAGAGCTGGTCGGGCGTGCCGACCTGCTCGACGCGGCCCTCGTTGATGACGACGATCTCGTCGGCGACCTCGAGGGCCTCCTCCTGGTCGTGCGTCACGAAGACGGTGGTGACGTGCACGTCGTCGTGGAGCCGGCGCAGCCACTCGCGCAGCTCCTTGCGGACCTTGGCGTCGAGCGCGCCGAAGGGCTCGTCGAGCAGCAGGACCGAGGGCTCCACGGCGAGCGCGCGGGCGAGCGCCATGCGCTGGCGCTGGCCGCCGGAGAGCTGCGAGGGCAGCCGGTGGGCGAACTGCGACAGGTGCACGAGCTTGAGCAGCTCGTCGACGCGGTGGGCGATCTCGTCCTTGGGGCGCTTGCGGATCTCGAGGCCGAAGGCGACGTTCTTCGCGACGGTCATGTGCTTGAAGACCGCGTAGTGCTGGAAGACGAAGCCGACGTTGCGCTTCTGCGGCGGCAGGGTCGTGGCGTCGACGCCCTCGATGCTGATGGCGCCGGAGTCGGCCTTCTCGAGGCCGGCGATGATGCGCAGGAGGGTCGACTTGCCGCCGCCGCTGGGCCCGAGCAGCGCGGTGAGCTGTCCGGTCGGGATCGAGACGTTGACGTCATCCAGCGCGACGAAGTCGCCGAACTTCTTGTTCAGCCCTGTCACTTCGATGCTCATGGGGTGACCTTTCGGGTGCGAGCGCGCGGGCGCTCAGTCATGGACTTTGGGACGGAGGAGGGCGACCACGATCAGGCTGGCGACACAGACCATGACGAGCAGGAACGAGATGGCGTACGCCTGGCCCTGGGCGAAGTTCTGGTAGCTCTTCTCGACCGCCAGGGTGGCCGTCTGGGTCTTGCCGGCGACGTTGTCGGAGACGACCTTGACCGCGCCGAACTCACCGACGGAGCGCGCCAGGCTCAGCACGACGCCGTACACGACCGCCCACTTGATGCTGGGCAGGGTGATCCGCAGGAAGGTCTGCCGACCGTTGGCGCCGAGACTGCGAGCGGCCTGCTCCTGCTCGTCACCGATCTCGGTGAGGACCGGGACGACCTCGCGGATCACGAGCGGGAGAGCGACGAAGCAGGTCGCCATGACCAGGCCGGGGGTGGCGAAGATGACGGAGATGCCACCCTCCTCCAGCCCCTGCCCGAGCCAGCCGTCGCGGCCGTTGTAGACGAGCACGAGGGCCAGTCCGACGACGACCGGTGAGACCGAGAGCGGTACGTCGACCAGCGCGGAGAGCACCCGCTTGCCGGGAAACTGGTAGCGGACCAGCAGCAGCGAGATGGTCACGCCGAAGACGAGGTTGATCAGCACCGCGGCACCGGCGACCTTGCCGGTCAGCACGAGGGCCGTCACGACGTCCTCGTCGCTGAGTGCGTCCACGAGGTTGGTCAGACCACCCTCGAAGGTGCGCTGGACGAGGAGGCCGACCGGCCAGGCGACGAGGAAGAAGACGTAGCCGACGGCGACGAGCCGCAGGATCCACTTGGTCGGGGTCGAGGTGCTAACCACGTCGAGCCACCCTCCTCTGCAAGATGTCCAGCGCGACGATCACCAGCAGGGCGATGAAGAGCATCACCGAGGCCAGCGCCGCGGCGGACGAGTAGTTGCCGTTCTCGATGAAGGACAGCACGCGCACCGACACGACCTCGGTGTCGTTCGGCCGGTTGCCGCTGAGCAGCACCAGCGAGCCGTACTCGGAGATCGCGCGAGCGAAGCTCAGGGCCGCGCCCGAGGCGATGGCCGGCACCAGGCTCGGGAAGATGATCCGCCGGAAGATGGTGGCCCGGCTGGCGCCGAGCGAGGCCGCGGCCTGCTCCACGTCGGTGTCGAGCTCCTCGAGCACCGGCTGCACGGTCCGGACGATGAAGGGAAGCGTCACGAAGGCGAGGGCGAGCGTGACCGCGTTGGGCGTGAAGGCCCACTGCACCCCGATCGGGCTGTTGGGCCCGTAGAGGCCGAGGAGCACCAGGCCCGCCACGACGGTGGGCAGCGCGAACGGGATGTCGATGATGACGTTGAGGAGCCTCTGGCCCCAGAACCGGTCGCGGACGAGGACCCAGGCGATGACCGTGCCGACGACGACGTTGATCAGGGTGACGATCACCGACTGCGTCACGGTGAGCTGGACGGCGTTCCAGGTCTGCGGGTTCTGCAGCACGGTGAAGTACTGGCTCCAGCCGCCGGCGGCGGCGCGGGCCACGATCGCGGACAGCGGCAGGAGCACGAGCACGCTGAACCAGATCATGGCCAGGCCGAGTCCGACGCCCGCCCCGGGGGTGAGCGTGTTCCGGGCCGTCGTGCGCCGGGTCCGGCCTCCCCTGGGGGAGGCCGGACCGGTGTCGATCGTCGCCCCGGTGAGGGCGGCTGACATTACTCCTCGCCCTCCTGGCCGGTCTTCTGCTGGAGCTCGGTGATGATGCCGAGGACGTCGCCCTCTTCACCGGTGCCGAAGTACTTCGGGGCGGCGTCGGCCCAGCCACCGAAGTTGTCGTCGATGGTGTAGAGCGTGCCGGGCGTCGGGAACGGGTCGCTCGGGTCGTTGGCGCCCTCGACCTCGGGGATGTCGACGCCGTCGACGACGGGACGGAAGCCGAAGGACGCGTAGTCCGCCTGCGCCTCGGGGCCGGTGAGGAACGACAGGAAGTCGGACGCGGCCTGTGGCGCGTCGACCGTGACCGCGGCGGGGTTCTCGATCAGCAGCGTGTCGTCGGGGACGACGTAGTCGAGGTCCGCACCGTTCTGCTTGGCCAGGATCGCCTCGTTCTCGTAGGAGAGGAGGACGTCGCCCGAGCCGTCGGTGAAGGCGGTGGTCGCCTCGCGGCCGCTGGAGGGCAGCGCGATGACGTTGTTGAGCAGCTTGGTGATGAAGTCGCGACCGGCGGCCTCGTCGTCCTGGCCGCCCGTGGCGTGCGCCCACGCGGCGAGGATGTTCCAGCGCGCCGAGCCGGACGAGCCCGGGTTGGGCGTGATGACCTCGACGCCCGGCTTCACCAGGTCGTCCCAGGTCTGGATGTTGTCCGGGTTGCCGCTGCGGACGACGAACACGACGACCGAGGAGGTCGCGATGCCGTTGGTGGCGTTGTCCTTCCAGTCGTCGGCCACGAGGTCGGCGTCGACGAGGCGGGTGATGTCGGTCTCGAGGGAGAAGTGCACGACGTCGGCCTTCGAGCCGTCGGCCACGGCGCGGCTCTGGTCGCCCGAGGCACCGTAGGACGGCTCGAACTCGACGTCCGCGCCCTCGTCGGTGGCCTGGAAGTCCTCGAAGATGCCCTCGTTGGCCGTCTCGAGGATCGAGAACCCACTCAGGCGGAGCGCGGTGCTGTCGTCACTGCCCGAGCCCGAGCCGCCACCGCAGGCGGACAGGGTGGCGAGGGCACCGACCAGGGCGGCCGCAAGAGCGGCACGTGAACGGTTTTGCATGAGGGGTACTCGACTTTCTTGATCGGTGAGCAATGTCGAGAAACATACATGACTTTATGGACCGGGCTGACATTGGTCCACCGTGTCGTGGGTCACCTGTCCAGACCTGTCCGCACGACCACGCCGGCACGCGCCCCGGACGCACCGACGGGCCGGAGGCGATCGCCGCCTCCGGCCCGTCGTACGCCGTCCCGAGCGGCGTGGTCGTGCCTCAGCTCAGGCCGTTGCTCACCGCCGTGATGAGCTCACCGTTGGAGGTGTCGCCCGACAGCTCCCAGAAGAACGCGCCGGCCAGGCCCTGCGTCTTGGCATAGGCCATCTTCGAGCCGATCGTGGCCGGGGTGTCGTAGCTCCACCACTGGTCGCCGCACTTGGCGTAGGCCGTGCCGCCGACCGTGCCGGTCGCCGGGCAACGCTGCTTGAGCACCTTGTAGTCCTCGATGCCCTGCTCATAGGTGCCGGGCGCCGGGCCGGTGGCCGACCCACCGGGGGCCGACTGGGACACACCCGTCCAGCCGCGGCCGTAGAAGCCGAGGCCGAGGAGCAGCTTGGAGGACGGGATGCCGAGGGACTTGAGCTTGGCGATCGCGGTGCTCGAGTCGAAGCCCTGCGTCGGGATGCCGGCGTAGGACGTCAGCGGTGAGTGCGGTGCCGTCGGGCCCTGCGCCGCGAAGGCGCCGAAGTAGTCGTAGGTCATCGGCATGTACCAGTCGACGTACTGCGCCGCGTCCCCGTAGCCACCCTTCTCGATCTTGCCGCCGGTGGTGCCGTCGGCGGTGATGGCCGCGGTGACCAGGTCGTTGCCGAAGGCTCCGCGGAGCGCCTGCATCAACCGCGGGAAGGCCTGCGTGCCACTGGCGTCGCAGGACAGCCCGCACGAGTTGGGGTACTCCCAGTCGATGTCGATGCCGTCGAACACATCGGCCCAGCGCGGGTCCTCGACCAGCGCGCGGCACGAGGACGCGAACGCCTGCGGGTCCTGCGCCGCCTGGGTGAACCCGCCTGACCAGGTCCAGCCGCCGAACGACCAGATGACCTTGAGGTGGGGGTACTTCGCCTTGAGCTTGCGCAGCTGGTTGAAGTTCCCGCGCAGGCTCTGGTCCCACGTGTCGGCGACGCCGTCGACGCTCTGGTCGGCGGTGTAGGCCTTCTCGTAGTCGGCGTAGGAGTCACCGACCGTGCAGCGCCCGTTCTGCACGTTGCCGAAGGCGTAGAGGATGTGGGTCAGCTTGCCCGCCGAGCCGTTGGTGTCGAGGTTCTTGGCGTGGAAGTTGCGGGCGTAGGTGCCCCAGTTGGTGAAGTAGCCGATCACCTTCTTGCCACTCGGGCTCGTCGTGGGCGGGTTGGTCGTCGGCGGGGTCGTCGGCGGAGTCGTGGTGGGCGGGGTCGTCGGTGGCGTCGTCGTGCCACCGCAGGCGCCGAGGTCCTCCCACACGCCCCACTGGCCGGTCGTGCCGGGCGTCTCGTTCTGGGTCCACCACTTGGCGCGCCACGTGTGACCGGCGTGGGTCACCTGGCCGCCGGCGGTGTAGACGGCCGACGAGGCCCACGCGGGAGCGGTGCACGCGGCGGCCGCGGCCGGTGCGGCGGGGGCGAGCGTGGAGGCCGGCGCGGCGAGCGCGAACGGCAGCAGGACCGCGGCGGCGACGCCCGCGGCCAGCAGGCCTGCGGCGCGCGGCGTCCGGAGTCGATGGGCGAGCAGGGACAACATGGATCCTCCCGAGTGGATGGGGCGCGGCACGCCCGGTCGTCTGACCGTAGGGACAGGGTGAGCCGGGTCACAAGAGGTTCGTTAGATCCCCTTACCAATTACCCGGACGTGATTCGTACGGTCAACTAACAAACGAGCAGGTCACCGGCCTGCGGGGCCACAACGCGACCGCTGCGGATCACTCGGCGCCGCGTCTCGGATGGTGGGACGAAGCCGCCCGTCCCACTGGGCAGGAAGACCCGGACGAGGCGGCACCGACGGCTATCGTCTTACCTTGTGGTAGCACCAGAGAAAGAGGTCAAGCAGCTCGACCGCGTCATCATCCGGTTCGCCGGCGACTCGGGCGACGGCATGCAGCTCACCGGCGACCGGTTCACCCAGGAGACGGCCGCGTTCGGCAACGACCTGGTGACGCTCCCGAACTTCCCGGCCGAGATCCGAGCCCCCCAGGGCACGCTCCCGGGAGTCTCCTCGTTCCAGGTGCACTTCGCCGACCACGACATCCTCACCGCCGGCGACGCGCCCGACGTGCTCGTGGCGATGAACCCCGCCGCGCTGCGCGCCAACCTCGGCGACCTCCACCACGGCGCGACGATCATCGTCGACACCCACGACTTCACCGCGCGCAACCTGGCCAAGGCCGGCTACCAGGACAACCCGCTCGACGGCGACACCCTCGACGCGTACTCCCTGCACACCGTCGACCTCACCGGCATGACCGTCGAGGCGGTCAAGGAGTTCGGGCTGTCGCGCAAGGACGCCTCGCGCGCGAAGAACATGTTCGCCCTCGGCCTGCTGTCGTGGATGTACGGCCGCCCGACCGACCCGACGACGACCTTCCTCGCCAAGCGGTTCGCCAAGGTGCCCGACATCCGCGACGCCAACGTCGCAGCGTTCAAGGCCGGCTGGAACTTCGGGGAGACGACCGAGGCCTTCGCCGTGCAGTACGAGATCAAGCCGGCCGTCATGCCCCCCGGCACCTACCGCAACATCACCGGCAACCTCGCGCTGGCCTACGGGCTCGTCGCCGGCGGCGTGCAGGCCGGTCTCCCGGTGTTCCTCGGCACCTACCCGATCACCCCGGCCTCCGACATCCTCCACGAGCTGTCGAAGCACAAGTCCTTCGGCGTCACGACGTTCCAGGCCGAGGACGAGATCGCCGGCGTCGGCGCCGCCATCGGTGCGTCGTACGCCGGCCACCTCGGCGTGACGTCGACCTCCGGGCCCGGTGTGGCGCTGAAGTCGGAGGCCATCGGCCTCGCGGTGATGACCGAGCTCCCGCTCGTCGTCGTCGACGTGCAGCGCGGCGGCCCGTCCACCGGCCTGCCCACCAAGACCGAGCAGGCCGACCTGCTGCAGGCGATGTTCGGGCGCAACGGCGAGGCCCCGGTGCCGATCGTGGCTCCCCAGTCCCCCGGCGACTGCTTCGCCGCGGCCGTCGAGGCCACCCGGATCGCGGTCACCTACCGCACGCCGGTGCTCCTGCTCTCCGACGGCTACCTCGCCAACGGCTCGGAGCCCTGGCGCGTGCCGGCCGTCGACGAGCTCCCCGTGATCGACCCCGACTTCGCCACCCGCACGAACCACGGTGAGGGCGACGACGCGGAGTTCTGGCCCTACCTCCGCGACGACGAGACCCTCGCCCGGCCGTGGGCGATCCCCGGCACGCCCGGCCTCGAGCACCGCATCGGCGGGCTCGAGAAGGGCGACGGGCACGGCAACATCTCCTACGACCCGGCCAACCACGACTTCATGGTCCGCACCCGCCAAGCCAAGGTCGACCGGATCGCCGACTCGATCCCGCTCGTCGAGGTCGACGACCCGTCGGGCCCGGACGGACAGGGCGCGAAGGTCCTCGTCCTGGGCTGGGGCTCGACCTACGGCCCCATCGGCGCCGGCGTACGGCGTGTCCGCAAGGCCGGCTACCAGGTCGCGCAGGCGCACCTGCGGCACCTCAACCCGTTCCCGTCCAACCTCGGCGAGGTCCTCAAGGGCTACGACAAGGTGCTCGTCCCCGAGATGAACCTCGGCCAGCTCTCCCTGCTGTTGCGGGCGAAGTACCTCGTCGACGCCGTCGGCTACAACCACGTCCGGGGCCTGCCGCTCAAGGCCACCGAGCTCGCCCACGCGATCGGCGAGCTGGTCGGCCAGGCCGAGGGCATCGACATCGATCTCGGCGTGTGGGGCGAGCCCACCCAGAAGGAGCACATCTGATGGCCACCACTCCCCTGACGGACCTCGGCCTCCCCGGCCTCCGTTCCGGCACCGAGCTCGTCCCGTCCCTCACCGACGACGACCAGCCGCAGACCGGCAAGGACTTCACCTCCGACCAGGAGGTCCGCTGGTGCCCCGGCTGCGGCGACTACGCCGTCCTCAAGGCCGTCCAGTCCTTCCTGCCCGACCTCGGGCTCCGCCGCGAGAACATCGTCTTCGTCTCCGGCATCGGCTGCTCCAGCCGCTTCCCCTACTACCTCGACACCTACGGCATGCACTCCATCCACGGACGTGCGCCCTCGATCGCCACCGGCATCGCCACCGCCCGCGAGGACCTCTCGGTGTGGGTCGTCACCGGCGACGGCGACGCCCTCTCCATCGGCGGCAACCACCTCATCCACGCCCTGCGCCGCAACGTCAACATGACGATCCTGCTGTTCAACAACCGCATCTACGGCCTCACCAAGGGCCAGTACTCCCCCACCTCCGAGACCGGCAAGGTCACCAAGTCGACCCCGATGGGATCGGTCGACCACCCGTTCAACCCCGTCTCGCTGGCGCTCGGTGCGGAGGCGTCCTTCGTCGCCCGCACCATCGACTCCGACCGCAAGCACCTCACCGCGGTCCTCGCCGCCGCCGCCGCCCACCGCGGCACCTCGCTGGTCGAGATCTACCAGAACTGCCCGATCTTCAACGACGGCGCCTTCGACGCGATCAAGTCGCCGGACACGAAGGGCGACGCGATCATCCCGCTGGTGCACGGCGAGCCGATCACGTTCTCGGGCGGCGCCAAGGGCCTGGTCCGCGACCACGCCTCGGGCGGGGTCGCGATCGTCGCGACCGCCGACGTGCCGGCCGAGCAGCTGCTGGTCCACGACGCCCACAACGCCGACCCCTCGCAGGCCTTCGCGATCTCGCGCCTGACCGACATGGGCTACCTCAACCAGACGCCCATCGGCATCTTCCGCCAGGTCGAGCGCACGACCTACGACGACGCGGCGCGCGAGCAGGTGGCGATGGCCGCCACCGCGGCCGGGAACAACGCCGCCGACCAGTCCGCCCGGTTGGCGGCGCTGATCGGCGGCGGTGACACCTGGACGATCCTCTGACCCTCTCCTCGCAGGAGGGGCCGGAGGACCCGTCAGGCCGTCAGTCGAAGTAGAGCGTCCAGACCTTGCCCTTGGTGTTGCCGAAGCCGTTGGAGTGGTCGACCTTCGAGCGCCACTTCCAGCGTCCCTTCTCGGGGGCGAAGATGCGGGTCTTGAAGATGCCGCGGTCGTTGGTCTTGACCTTCTTGGCGGTCTTCCACTTGCAGGTGCCGCACGCCTTCTTGAGGATCTTCACCTTGCCGACGTAGGGCAGCAGCGTGCCGTCGGCCTGCGGCTCCATGACCGTGCCGCGGAGCTTGAACGCGTTGTAGGAGACCTGGTGGTCGCCCGGTCGCGCCTCCTCGATGATGCGCTTGGGCGACGAGCCGGCGGTGGCTCCGGTGCTGAGCGCACCGATGACGAGCAGTGCGGCAACGAGCGCTGCCAGGACGGTGCGGAAGACCCGCATGGTGATTCCCCCTCGAGAGACGATGACGTGCTGACCTGTCCCGGGGTCCCGACCCCGGAGACGTGCCCATGTTAGGCGACGACGCGGCCCTACACTCCGGGAGTGCCAGACAACCGCCGCGGACTCCTGCTCGGCGCACTGGCGTACATCCTCTGGGGGACCCTCCCGGTCTACTGGGCCCTGCTCGAGCCGGGCGGCGCGGTCGAGATCCTCGCGCACCGGTTGCTCTGGTCGCTGCTGACGATGGTCGTGGTGCTCGTCGCGTGGCGCAGGACCGGCAGCTTCCGCGACCTCCTGCGCGAGCGCCGCAAGGTCCTCCTCATCTCGGGTGCCGCCGTCCTCATCACGATCAACTGGGGCACCTACATCTGGGGCGTCGACAACGGACGCGTCGTGGAGACGTCGCTCGGCTACTTCATCAACCCGCTCGTCACCGTCCTGCTCGGCGTGCTGGTGCTGGGCGAGCGGCTCCGTCGCCTCCAGTGGGTCGCGATGGGGATCGCGTTCGTGGCGGTCGGGGTGCTGACCGTCGACTACGGGCGCCCGCCCTGGATCGCCCTCGTCCTGGCGCTGAGCTTCGCCGCCTACGGCCTCGCGAAGAAGACGGCGGCCGTCGAGGCCGTCGAGAGCATCACGCTGGAGACGCTGGTCATGGCGCCCCTCGCGCTGGCGTACGTCGTGTGGCTGAGCGCCGCGGGGCAGTCGAGCTTCGCGTCGCACGGCCTCGGGCACGCGCTGCTCCTCACCACGACCGGGATCGTCACCGCCATCCCGCTCATGCTCTTCGGCGCGGCGGCGATCCGGGTCTCGATGGTCTCGCTCGGGCTGCTGCAGTACTTCGCGCCGACCATCCAGTTCGCCCTCGGCATCCTGGTCTTCCACGAGGAGATGCCGGCCAGCCGCTGGATCGGCTTCGCCCTCGTCTGGGTCGCGCTGGTGGTCTTCACCGTCGAGACCGTCAACCACCGCCGCCGGCACCTGCGGCTGATCGCGCAGGCCAGCGCCGCCTGATCCGGGTTTGAGCGGTGTGTGAGCCACATTCCACGTGGTCGAGAAGTGGGTCACTCACCGCCCGCGGCCTGATCCGGGCTCGAGCGGTGTGTGAGCCACATTCCACGCGGCCGGAAAGTGGGTCACTCACCGCCCGGGCTTGATCCGGGTTCGAGCGGTGTGTGAGCCACATTCCACGCGGTCGGGAAGTGGGTCACTCACCGCCCGACGGCCGGTCACGAGGAGCGGGTGGCGACCACGTCGGCGAAGGACTCGAGGGCCGTGCGCACCGGGCCGGGGTCGAGGACCTCGAGGTGCTTCTTGGCCTGCGCCGCCTGGCCGATGACGTAGTCGCGGGCCTGGACCATGGCCGGGTGCGCCCGCAGCAGCGCCAGGGCCTCGGCGTGCTCGGCGTCGTCGGTCAGCGGGCGGCCGAGGAGCGACAGCAGGCGCTCGTCGGCGGGGTCGGTCGAGGCCTGGGCCATCAGGACCGGCAGGGTCGGCACGCCCTCGCGGAGGTCGGTGCCGGGCGTCTTGCCGGAGGTGTCGGACTCGGAGGCGATGTCGAGGATGTCGTCGGAGAGCTGGAAGGCCGAGCCGACGATCTCGCCGTAGGCGCGCAGCGCCTCGACGACCTCGGGCCGGGCGCCACCGAACATCGCGCCGTAGCGCGCGGACGTGGCGATCAGCGACCCGGTCTTGCCGGCCACGACCTCGAGGTAGTGCGCGAGCGGATCCTCGCCCGGCCCGGGCTTCACGGTCTCGAGGATCTGGCCCTCGACGAGCCGGGTGAACGTCCGCGCCTGGATGCGTACGGCGTCGGGGCCGAGGTCGGCGGTGAGCTCGGAGGAGCGGCCGAACAGGAAGTCGCCGGTGAGGATCGCGACCAGGTTGTCCCAGCGCGCGTTGGCCGTGTCGGCACCGCGGCGCAGGTCGGCCTCGTCCATGACGTCGTCGTGGTAGAGCGAGGCGACGTGGGTGAGCTCCACGACGCAGGCCGCGGTCTCCACCTCCTCCGACTCGGGGTGCGTGCCGGTCTCGGCGGCGAGCAGCACCAGCAGCGGGCGGAAGCGCTTGCCGCCGGCCATCATCAAGTGCGTGGCCGCCTGCGAGACGTAGGGCGTCCGGCCCTGGCAGTGCCCCTCGAGCAGCTCGTCGATGTGCGCGAGCCGCTCGACGAGCCGACGCTCGAGGTCGGCGTCGACGACAGGCAGTGCGAGGGGCGAGTCGGTCACCTGATGAATTCTCCAGCAACGGCCGCGAGATCGAGAACCGGCCCCGGCACGATGCCCAGGACGAGGGTCACCGCCGCACCCACGGCGATGGTGGTCGCGGTCATCACGGAGGGGTACGCCACGCTCGGCCCGTCGCCGACGGGCTCGTCGAAGAACATCACCTTGATCACCCGGACGTAGAGCGCCACCGCCAGGATGCTCGCGGCGATCGCGGCCACGACGACCGGCCAGGCGCCGGCCGCCAGCGCGACCGAGAAGACGGCGAGCTTGCCGACGAAGCCGGCCGTGAGGGGGATGCCGGCCAAGGCGAGCAGGAAGAAGGCGAAGACCGCCGCCACCAGCGGCGACTCCTTGCCGAGCCCCGCCCACCGGGCGAGCGCGGTCGTCTCGCCGCCGCTGTCGCGCACGAGGCTGACCACGGCGAAGGCACCGACGGTCGCGAAGCCGTAGGTGGCGAGGTAGAAGAGCACGGCCTGGAGCGAGGTGATCTCGCCGGACGCCAGCTGGTCGGACCCCTGGAGGCCGATCACGCCGACGAGGATGAAGCCGGTGTGCGCGACCGAGGAGTAGGCCAGCAGTCGCTTGATGTCGCTCTGGGTCATCGCGAGGATCGCGCCGACGAACATCGAGAGCACAGCGATCACCCACAGCATCGGCTGCCACGACCAGCGGTCGGCGCCGAGGGCGACGTAGAAGAGACGCAGCAGCGCACCGAAGGCGGCGACCTTCGTGCCGGCGGCCATGAAGGCGACCACCGGGGTCGGGGCGCCCTGGTAGACGTCGGGCGTCCAGGCCTGGAACGGGACGGCGCCGACCTTGAAGAGCAGGCCGACCGACAGCAGGCCGGTGCCGATGAGGAGCAGGCTGTTGTTGCCGACGTCGTTGCGCACGGCCTCGTTGATCGCGGCGAAGTCCATGGAGCCGGCGTACCCGTAGAGCAGCGCGGCGCCGTAGAGGAAGAAGCCGGACGAGAAGGCGCCGAGCAGGAAGTACTTCAGCGCCGCCTCCTGGCTCAGCAGGCGCCGACGTCGCGCCAGTCCGCTGAGCAGGTAGAGCGGGAGCGAGAGGACCTCGAGGCCGACGAACATCGTCAGCAGGTCGTTCGACGCGGGGAACAGCATCATCCCGAACACCGCGAACATCATCAGCGGGTAGACCTCGGTGTGCTCGCGCTGCGCCGCGATCGCGGCGGTCTCGGCGTCGGTGCCCGGCACGGCGGCGGCCTGGCCGGCGAACGCCGACACCCCGCCGTCGAGGTGGCGCTCGGCGAAGAGCAGCACGCCGGCGATCGCCAGGGCGAGGACCAGCCCCCAGATGAACAGGCTCGGGCCGTCGATGGCGACAGTGCCGCCGACCGCGAGGATGCCGCGCGCGGCCCCGTCGTCGTACGTCGCCACGGCGCGCGCCACGAGGACGACGCCGACCAGCGCGGCCACGAGGCCCACGAGCGAGAGCACGACCTGCGCGCGGTAGCGCAGGGCGCGCGGCAGGAAGGCCTCGACGACCACGCCGAGGCAGGCGACGGCGAAGACGATCAGCAGGGGCGAGAGCTCGAAGTAGTCGATGCTCGGCTTCACGAAGTCGATCACTGGTGACCACCCTCCAGGCTGATGCCCACACTCGTCAGCGAGTCGTGGACGAAGGGATTGATGACGTCGAGCAGCGGCATCGGGAAGAAGCCGAAGAGCACGAGCGCCAGCACGAGCGGCGCGACGATGCCGACCTCACGCCGGTCGAGGTCGGCCACGGGGGCGGAGCCCTCGAGGTCGGGGCCGGTCATCGTGCGCTGGTACATCCAGAGCGCGTAGATCGCGGCCAGCACGATCGCCAGGACCGACACCGAGCCGACCAGCCAGTGGTGGTCGAAGGCGGCGATGATGACCATCACCTCGGAGACGAACGGCGACAGGCCGGGCAGGCCGCAGGCGGCGAGCCCACCGATGAGGAACGACCCGGCGAGGATCGGCGCGTGCTTCTCGACGCCGCCCATCTCGCTGATCAGGGTCGTACCGGTGCGGTTGATGAGGAAGCCGGCGACCAGGAACATCAGTGCCGTCGCGATGCCGTGGTTGACCATGTAGAGGACCGCGCCCGTGCCGCCCGTGGCGTTGAAGACGAAGATGCCCAGCACGATGAAGCCGAAGTGCGACAGCGACGTGAGGCCGATCAGGCGCAGGACGTCGTCCTGGCCGATGGCGATCAGCGCGCCGTAGACGATCGAGATCAGCGCCAGCGTCACGACGACGGGCGTCGCCCACTGCGAGGCGTCGGGCAGCAGGCCGAGGCAGAAGCGCAGCATGCCGAAGGTGCCGATCTTGTCGAGCACGCAGACCAGCAGCACCGAGGTGCTCGGCGTCGCCTTCTCGCTCGTGTCGGCCAGCCAGGTGTGGAACGGGAAGATCGGGGCCTTGATCGCGAAGGCGACGAAGAAGCCGACGAACAGCCAGCGCTGGGTGATCGGGTCGATGTCGAGCGCGGCCAGGTCGCTGATCAGGAAGCTCGGGTTGCCGGCGTCGGCGGAGACGACGTAGAGCCCGACCACCGACGCGAGCAGGATGAGCCCGCCGGCGAGCTGGTAGATGAGGAACTTCGTCGCCGCGCGGCCGCGGCCCGAGCGGCCGAAGCCGCCGATCAGGAAGTAGGCCGGGATCAGCGTGGCCTCGAAGACGACGTAGAACAGGAGCACGTCGGTGGCGGTGTAGACCGCGAGCGACATGGCCTCGAGCGCCAGGACCCAGGCGAAGAAGGAGCGCGCTCCCCCGCCCGCGGGAGACTCGCTCTCCTTCCACGAGGCCAGCATCACCGGCGGGACGATCGCCACGGTCAGCAGCACCATCATCAGCCCGAGCCCGTCGAGGCCGAGCGCGTAGTGCACGCCCATGGCCTCGATCCAGGTGTGGGTCTCGGTCATCTGCATGCCGCCGTCGACGTCGTACCGGCTGGCGACGACCAGGCCGTAGACCAGCGAGGCGAGGCCGAACGCGAGTCCCACCGGGCGCACCTGCGCGCGCGGCACGAAGGCGACCACGAGCGCGCCGAGGAGCGGCAGCAGGATCAGGACTGTGAGCATCATCCGAGGTTCACCGCCAGGAGAGCGAGGACGACCAGCAGGGCGCCACCGAGGAGGGACAGGGCGTAGGAGCGGACGAAGCCGTTCTGGACGCGTCGCAGGGTGCTCGAGATGCCACCGACGGCGGCAGCGCCGCCCATCACGGCACCGTCGATCCCGCCGCGATCGAGGGTCAGCAGGCCGCCGACGAGCCCGGCCCCGGGACGTACGACGACCGCGTCGTTGATCGCGTCACCGTAGAGGTCGGCGCGCGCGGCCCTCGTGGCGAAGGAGACGTCCTGAGGTGCCTCGCGCGGGATGTCGCGCTTGCCGACGAGGAACCAGGCGGCCGCGACACCGATCGCGACCACGGCGGTGATCATCAGGGTGATCACGATCGCCGGGAGCGGCGGCTCGTGGTGCTCGGCGTGGCCGGTGACCGGCTCGAGCCAGGTGACGATCCAGTCGCCGAGGAGCAGCAGGCCACCGAGCACCGAGAGCGCGGCGAGCACCATCAGCGGGACGGTCATCACCTTCGGCGACTCGTGGGGGTGCAGGTCCTGCTTCCAGCGCTTCTCGCCGAAGAACGTCATCAGCATCAGCCGGGTCATGTAGAAGCCCGTGACGCCGGCGCCGAGCATGGCGAGCAGGCCGATCACCAGGTTGTCGGCCAGCGCCGACTCGATGATCCGGTCCTTGGACCAGAAGCCCGAGAAGCCGGGGAACCCGACGATGGCGAGGTAGCCCATCGCGAACGTCAGGAAGGTGACGGGCATCGTCTTGCGCAGCGCGCCGTAGTGGCGCATGTCGACGTCGTCGTCCATGCCGTGCATGACCGAGCCGGCGCCGAGGAACATGTTGGCCTTGAAGAAGCCGTGCGTGAGCAGGTGGAAGATCGCGAACGGGTAGCCGACCGGGCCGAGGCCGGCGGCCAGCATCATGTAGCCGATCTGGCTCATCGTGGAGCCGGCGAGCGCCTTCTTGATGTCGTCCTTGGCGCAGCCGAGGACGGCACCCCACAGCAGCGTGACGGTGGCGACGACGACGACCGCGGTCTGCGCGACCGGCGTGAGCTCGTAGATGAAGTTCGAGCGGACGACGAGGTAGACGCCGGCGGTGACCATGGTGGCCGCGTGGATGAGGGCCGAGACCGGGGTCGGGCCCTCCATCGCGTCGAGCAGCCAGGCCTGCAGCGGCACCTGGGCCGACTTGCCGCAGGCGCCGAGCAGGAGCAGCAGGCCGAGGGCGTTGAGGGTGCCCTGGTCGGCCTGCGAGGCGAGCTCGCTGACGCCGCCGAAGTCGGTGGTGCCGTAGGTCGCGAACATCAGCGCGATCGCCAGCGTCAGGCCGATGTCGCCGACGCGGTTGATGACGAAGGCCTTCTTGGCCGCCCTGGCCGCCGACGGCTTGTGCTGCCAGAAGCCGATGAGGAGGTACGACGCCAGGCCGACGCCCTCCCAGCCGAGGAAGAGGCCCACGAAGTTCGCCGAGAGGATCAGCGTGAGCATGGCCGCGACGAAGAGGTTGAGGTAGCCGAAGAAGCGGCGACGACGCTCGTCGTGCTCCATGTAGCCGATGGCGTAGACGTGGATGAGCGAGCCGACACCCGTGATCAGCAGCAGGAACAGCGCGGAGAGCTGGTCGTAGAGCAGGTCCATGCCGACGCTCAGCTGGCCGGTCTCGAACCAGGTCCACAGGTGCTGGCCGACCTGCCGCTGCTCGGCGTCACGGCCGAGCAGCGAGATGAACAGGGTCAGGCTGAGCACGAAGGACAGGACCGCCATCGCGGTGCCGAGCAGGTGGCCGCGCTTGTCGACGGTCTGCTTCAGCGACGTCGGCAGGAACGGTGCGACCCCGAGCAGCAGGAAGGCACCGAGCAGCGGCAGCGCGATGACCAGCCACAGCAGGTCGAACACGCCGCCGGCACCGGTGTCGGGCGCGACCACCGGGGCGTGCGCCGGGGACTCGGCAGCGAGGAGGACCGAGTGGGACAACAGGTTCACGATTGCTCCCTCAGTACTTCAGCAGGCTGGCGTCGTCGACCGAGGCCGAGCGTCGGGTGCGGAAGATGGTCATGATGATCGCGAGCCCGATCACGACCTCGGCTGCGGCCACGACCATCACGAAGAAGGCGGTGATCTGGCCGTCGAGGTTGCCGTGCTGGCGGGCGAAGGCGACGAACGCGAGGTTGCAGGCGTTGAGCATCAGCTCGACGCACATGAACACCACGATGGCGTTGCGCCGGGTGAGCACACCCACGCAGCCGATCGTGAACAGGATCGCCGAGAGCACGACGTACTGGGTCACTTCTCGTCCTCCGTCGTCGTGGCCGGGGCACCGGCCTTGCCGGACGTCTCGGGCATCTGCGTCGGGTCGCTGTGCCCGTCGAGACCGGCCAGCTGGCGGCGTACGTCGTCGATGTCGTCGGCCAGCGCGGGGGCCGAGCGGACGGTGCCGCGCGCGGCGAGCACCCGGGAGACCGACGACTCGGAGGCGGTGCCGTCCGGCAGCAGGGCCGGGGTGTCGACCGCGTTGTGGCGGGCGTAGACACCCGGCGAGGGCAGCGGGCCCGGGTGCTTGCCGTGCTCGCCGAAGTCGCGGATCCGCTGGGCGGCGAGATCGGCCTGCGTCGCCTTCGGCGTGAGCCGCTCGCGGTGGGCGAGCACCATGGCGCCGAGCGCGGCGGTGATCAGCAGCGCACTGGTGGCCTCGAAGGCGAAGACGTACTTGGAGAAGAGGATGTTGGCGATCGCCGGGACGTTGCCGCCGGTGTTGGCCTCGTCGAGGCCGACGACCGTGCCGAGCGTGACCTGGCTGATGCCGATCACGAGCACGCTGCCGAAGACCAGGCCCAGCACGACGGCCATGACGCGCTGCCCGCGGATGGTCTCCACGACCGAGTCGGAGGCGTCGACGCCGATCAGCATCATCACGAAGAGGAACAGCATGAGGATCGCGCCGGTGTAGACGATGATCTGCACCGCGAAGAGGAACGGCGCGTCCATCGCCGCGTAGAGGAACGCCAGGCTGATCATCACGACGGCGAGCAGCAGCGCCGCGTGGACGGCCTTGCGGACGAACAGGATGCCGAGCGCGGCGACCACCATGATCGGGGCGAGGATCCAGAAGGTCATCGTGTCGTCCCCCTGTAGTAGTCGCCCTCGTCGTCACCGAGGCGCATCGGGTGGGGCGGCTGCTCCATGCCGGGCAGGAGCGGCGCCAGCAGGTCGGACTTCTCGTAGATCAGGTCGGCGCGGTTGTTGTCGGCGAGCTCGTACTCGTTCGTCATCGTCAGCGCACGCGTCGGGCACGCCTCGATGCAGAGCCCGCACAGGATGCAGCGCAGGTAGTTGATCTGGTAGACGCGGCCGTAGCGCTCGCCGGGGCTGAAGCGCTGGCTGTTGCCGTCGGCGTCCTCGAGGTCGCTGTTGGAGGCACCCTCGACGTAGATCGCGTCGGCCGGGCAGGCCCAGGCGCACAGCTCGCAGCCGATGCACTTCTCGAGGCCGTCGGGCCAGCGGTTGAGCTGGTGGCGGCCGTGGAAGCGCGGAGCCGTCGGCATCTTCTCGAACGGGTACTGCTCGGTGACGACCTTCTTGAACATCGTCCGGAAGGTGACGCCGAAACCGGCGATCGGGTCCCAGAGGGACTCCTTGATGCCCTTCGACCCCTCGCCGGACGGCTGGGACTCACTCATGGTTCTCCTCCGCTGCAGCGGTGACGGTGGTGCGGCCGGTGGGAGACGTGGCGAACGTCAGCGGCGCGGCGGCACCGCGTACGGCGCCTCCCGCCGGCATCGGCGGGACGGGGAAGCCGCCCGCGAACGCGTCGTGCGGCTCCTCGCCCACCTCGACCTCGTCCTCCTTGTCCTTGCCGTCGCCCAGGAACATCAGGCCGACGGTGAGGACCAGCAGGACGGCGATCGCGGCCACGAGGTAGCTGCGGTTGATGTTGCCCTCGAGCGAGATGACGCGGATGGTCGCGACGGCGACGATCCAGGCCAGCGAGACCGGGATCAGGATCTTCCAGCCGAGCGCCATGAACTGGTCGTAGCGCATGCGGGGCAGCGAGCCGCGCAGCCAGACGAACAGGAAGATGAAGAGGAAGACCTTGCCGAAGAACCACAGCACCGGCCAGTAGCCGCTGTTGGCGCCGTCCCAGAGCTGCTCGACGCCCCAGGGAGCAGCCCAGCCGCCGAGGAACAGCGTGGTGGCGATCGCCGAGACGGTGGCGAGGTTGATGTACTCGGCCAGGAAGAACAGCGCGAACTTCAGGCTGGAGTACTCGGTGTGGAAGCCGCCGACCAGCTCGCCCTCGGCCTCGGGGAGGTCGAAGGGGGCGCGGTTGGTCTCGCCGACCATCGAGATGACGTAGATGACGAACGACGGCAGCAGGATCAGGCCGAACCAGAGGCGGTCCTGCGCGGCGACGATCTCCGAGGTCGACATCGACCCGGCGTAGAGGAAGACCGCGACGAGCGCGAGGCCCATGGCGACCTCGTAGGAGATCATCTGCGCGCTCGAGCGCAGGCCGCCGAGGAGCGAGTAGGTCGACCCGGACGACCAGCCGCCGAGGACGATGCCGTAGATGCCGATCGAGGCGATCGCCATCATGAAGAGCACGGCGACCGGCATGTCGGTGAGCTGGAGCGGGGTCCGGTGCCCGAAGAAGTTCACCTCGGGGCCGAACGGGATGACCGCCCAGGTGACGAACGCCGGCACGGTGGCGACGACCGGCGCGATGAGGAACACGACCTTGTCGGCCGCCTTCGGGACGATGTCCTCCTTCAGCGCCAGCTTCACGCCGTCGGCCAGGGACTGCAGCAGGCCGAAGGGACCGTGCACGTTGGGGCCGACGCGGTGCTGCATGCGGGCCACGACGCGGCGCTCGAACCAGATGTTGAAGAGGGTCAGCAGCACCAGGACCAGGAAGATCAGGACGGCCTTGAGCACGATGACCCACCAGGGGTCCTGGCCGAACTTCGCCAGGTCGGTCTCGGGCAGGTCCGCCGCGAGCGGCAGGACGCTCATGACTGCGAGGCTCACTGCGAGGCTCCCTTCACGGTGACCGGGCTGCCGGGCGAGGCGAGCTCGGCGAGGACGCCGCGACCGACGGACCGGGCCGGGACCCAGACCACGTCGTCGGGCAGGTCGGCGACCACCGCCGGCAGCGTGAGGCTGCCGCGGTCGCCGGTGACGGTGACCAGCTGCTCGCCGTCGGCGGGAGCCACCATGCCGAGCACGGCGTCGTACGACGCCTGGCTGAGGCGGGCGACCGGCGTGCGGGCGGTGGCGCGGAGGTGGACCTCGCCGTCCTGCATCGAGCCGAGGTCGACCAGCTGCTTCCAGGTGGCGAGCGCGAAGGCGGTCTCGCCCTTCCTCGGCGCCTTCGGGGGCCGGGGCGCCTTGCCGGGGTCGACCGAGGGGCGGGCACCGTCCCACGGGCCGAGGGCCTGCATCTCGGCGCGGACCTCGCCGACGGTGCGGAAGCCGAGCGGCGTCCCCATCTCCTCCGCGATGCCGGCCAGCAGCCGCAGGTCGGGCAGCGAGGCAGGGTTGGTGAAGACCGCGTCGAACTCGCGCACGCGCGCGTCCCAGGTCACGAACCAGCCGGTCTTGTCGGTCACCGGCGCCACCGGCAGCACGACGTCGGCGGCACGGGTCACGTCGGTCTCGCGCAGCTCGAGGCTGACCACGAAACCGGCAGCGTCGAGGGCGGCGCGGAAGGCGGCGGGGTCGCCGGTGTCGTCGGGGTCGACGCCGCCGACCACGAGGCCGCCGAGGTCGCCCTTGACCAGCGCCGCGACGATCGCGTTGCCGTCGCGACCGGCCCGGCTGGGGAGCGCGTCGACGCCCCATGCGGCGGCCACGTCGACACGGGCCTCCTTGTCGTCGGCAGGACGGCCACCGGGAAGCAGGTTGGGCAGCGCGCCCGTCTCGACCGCACCGCGGTCACCGGCACGTCGCGGCACCCAGGCCAGCCGGGCGCCGGTGGTGGCCGCGAGCTGGCTGGCCGCGGTGAGGGCGCCGTGGGTCTGCGCGAGCCGCTCGCCGACCAGGATCACGGCGTCCTTGGTGACGCCGTGCTCGGCGTCCTTGAGCGAGGAGATCACCTCGGCCTCGGTGCCGGGCACCGCCGGGACCAGGCGACCGTTCATCTTGCGCAGGCCGCGCGAGGTGAAGGGCGCCACGGACACCACCTGCGTACGACCCTTGCGGGCCGCCTTGCGCAGTCGCAGGAAGATCGTCGCCGCCTCGTCCTCGGGCTCGAGGCCGAGCAGCACCACGACCGGCGCGGTCTCGAGGTCGGCGTAGGTCACGCCGCCCGACAGCGCCACCTGCGCGGCGAGGAAGGAGGCCTCCTCTGCGGTGTGCGGACGGGCGCGGAAGTCGACGTCGTTGGTGCCGAGCGCGACCCGGGCGAACTTGCCGTAGGCGTAGGCGTCCTCGGCGGTCAGGCGGCCGCCGGTCAGGACGGCACCGGCGCCGGCCGCACGGAGGCCACGGGCGGCGACGGCGAAGGCCTCCGGCCACGAGGCCGGGCGGAGCTCGCCGTCTTCACGGACCTGCGGGTAGGTGATCCGGTCGTCGGTCGTCGCGTAGCGGAACGCGAACCGGTCCTTGTCGCTGATCCACTCCTCGTTGACGTCCGCGTCGTTGCCGGCGAGGCGACGCATCACCTTGCCGCGACGGTGGTCGACCCGGATCGCCGCGCCGCAGGCGTCGTGCTCGGCGACGCCGGGGGTGGAGACCAGGTCGAACGGGCGCGAGCGGAAGCGGTAGTCGGCGGAGGTGAGCGCGCCCACCGGGCAGATCTGGATCGCGTTGCCGGAGAAGTAGCTCTCGTAGGGCTCGCGCTCGTAGATCGCGACCTGCTGGAGCGCGCCCCGCTCGGCGAGCGCGATGAACGGGTCGCCGGCGACCTGCTCGGAGAAGCGGGTGCAGCGGGCGCACAGCACGCAGCGCTCGCGGTCGAGGAGGACCTGCGCGGAGATGTTGATCGGCTTGGGGAAGGTGCGCTTGACGCCACCGGACTCGGCGAAGCGGCTCTCGCCGCGGCCGTTGCTCATCGCCTGGTTCTGCAGGGGGCACTCGCCACCCTTGTCGCAGACCGGGCAGTCGAGCGGGTGGTTGATCAGCAGGAACTCCATCACGCCCTGCTGCGCCTTGTCGGCCACCTCGCTGGTCGCCTGGGTGTTGACGACCATGCCCTCGGCGACGGGGAGCGTGCACGACGCCTGCGGCTTGGGGAAGCCGCGGCCGTTGCCGGCGTCAGGGATGTCGACCAGGCACTGGCGGCAGGCACCGACCGGGTCGAGCAGCGGGTGGTCGCAGAACCGCGGGATCTGTACGCCGACCTGCTCGGCCGCGCGGATCACCAGGGTGTCCTTCGGGACGCTCACCTGCACGCCGTCGATGGTCAGCGTGACGAGGTCGGTGTCGACCGTGTCGGGCGCCTTGTCGGTCGTCGTCATGCGTCGGCTCCCACAGGTGCGCTGGTGCTGGAGGGGAAGGCGGTCGAGGCGGCGGGGTCGAACGGGCAGCCGCCGTGGGTCAGGTGCGCGAGGTACTCGTCGCGGAAGTGCTGGATCGAGCTCGAGATCGGGCTCGTGGCACCGTCGCCGAGGGCGCAGAACGAGCGGCCCAGGATGTTGTCGCACTGGTCGAGCAGCAGGTCGAGGTCCGACTCGCTGCCCTGGCCCTTCTCCAGCCTGGCCAGCGTCTGGGTCAGCCACCACGTGCCCTCGCGACACGGCGTGCACTTGCCGCACGACTCGTGCTTGTAGAACTCGGTCCACCGCAGGACGGCGCGGACGACGCAGGTCGTCTCGTCGAAGAGCTGCAGCGCGCGGGTGCCGAGCATCGAGCCCGCCGCGCCGACCGACTCGAAGTCGAGCGGCATGTCGAGGTGCTCGGGCGTGAGGAGCGGGGTGCTCGATCCGCCGGGCGTCCAGAACTTCAGCTCGTGGCCCTCGCGCATGCCCCCGGCCAGGTCGATGAGCTGGCGCAGGGTGATCCCCAGCGGGGCTTCGTACTGGCCCGGGGTCTTCACGTGGCCCGACAGGCTGAAGATGCCGAAGCCCTGCGACTTCTCGGTGCCCATCCCGGCGAACCAGGGCGCGCCGTTGACGATGATGCTCGGCACCGACGCGATGGACTCGACGTTGTTGATGACCGTCGGGCTGGCGTAGAGGCCGGCCACGGCGGGGAACGGCGGGCGCAGGCGGGGCTGCCCGCGACGGCCCTCGAGGCCCTCGAGCAGCGCCGTCTCCTCGCCGCAGATGTAGGCGCCGGCGCCGGCGTGCACGATCAGGTCGAGGTCGAAGCCCGAGCCGTGGATGTCCTTGCCGAGGTGACCGGCGAGGTAGGCCTCCTGGACCGCGCGCTGGAGGCGGCGGACCACGTGCAGCACCTCGCCGCGGACGTAGATGAAGGCGGTGTTGGCGCGGATGGCGTAGGAGCTGACGATCACGCCCTCCACCAGCGTGTGCGGGCTCGCCATCATCAGCGGGATGTCCTTGCAGGTGCCCGGCTCCGACTCGTCGGCGTTGACCACGAGGTACTTCGGCTTCGGGTTGTCCTGGGGGATGAAGCCCCACTTCATGCCGGTGGGGAAGCCGGCACCGCCGCGACCGCGCAGGCCCGACTCCTTGACGGTGTTGATCACGTCGTCGGGCGCCATCGCGAAGGCCTTGTCGAGGGCGGCGTAGCCACCGCGCTCCTCGTACGCCGCCAGCGTCCAGGCGCGCTCGGCGTCCCAGTTGTCCGTGAGGACCGGGGTCAACGTGTCAGCCATTGCTCTCCCCCTTCTCGGCGCCCGAGGTCCAGCCGTTCTCCCGGGCGATCTTCAGGCCGACGACGGAGGCGGGACCCGCGGTGGGCCCCTCGTCGGCGCGGTCGTCGGGGAACCCGGCGAGCACGCGCTCGGCCTCGCGCCACGTGCACAGCCGCGGCCCGCGCGTGGAGTGGACCTCGGCCCCGGAGCGGAGGTCGTCGACGACCTGGACCGCGGACTCCGGCGTCTGGTTGTCCATGAACTCCCAGTTGACCATCATCACCGGGGCGTAGTCGCAGGCCGCGTTGCACTCGATGTGCTCGAGGGTGATCTTGCCGTCCTCGGACGTCTCGTCGTTGCCGACGTCGAGGTGGTCCTTGAGCCGCTCGAAGATCAGGTCGCCGCCCATCACCGCGCAGAGCGTGTTGGTGCACACGCCGACGTGGTAGTCGCCGACCGGCTTGCGCTTGTACATCGTGTAGAAGGTTGCGACGCCGTTGACCTCGGCGGCGCTGATGCCGAGGATCTCGGCGCACGCCTCGATGCCCTCCGGCGTGACCCGGCCCTCCACCGACTGCACGAGGTGCAGCATCGGCAGGAGCCCGGAGCGGGCCTCGGGGTAGCGGGCCGCGACCTCGCGCAGCTCGCCCCAGGTCTTCTCGTCGAGGCTCATCGGTCGACTCCTCCCATCACGGGGTCGATGGAGGCGATGGCGACGATGACGTCGGAGACCATGCCGCCCTCGCTCATCACGCTCGTGGCCTGCAGGTTGGTGAACGACGGGTCGCGGAAGTGCGCGCGGAAGGGACGCGTACCGCCGTCGGAGACGACGTGGGCGCCCAGCTCGCCGCGCGGCGACTCGATCGGCACGTAGGCCTGGCCCGCCGGGACCCGGAAGCCCTCGGTGACCAGCTTGAAGTGGTGGATCAGCGCCTCCATCGACTCGCCCATGATGTGGCGGATGTGGTCGAGGCTGTTGCCCATGCCGTCGCTGCCGATGGCGAGCTGGCTCGGCCAGGCGATCTTCTTGTCGCCCACCATGACCGGGGCACCCTCGAGGCCGGCGAGGCGGTCGGCCGCCTGCTCGACGATCTTCAGCGACTCCCACATCTCGTTGAGCCGGATCCGGAAGCGACCGTAGGAGTCGCAGGTGTCCCAGGTCTGGACCTCGAAGTCGTAGTCCTCGTAGCCGCTGTAGGGCTGCGTCTTGCGCAGGTCCCAGGCGTAGCCGGTCGAGCGGAGCACCGGGCCGGTGAGGCCGAGGGCCATGCACCCGGCCAGGTCGAGGTGCCCGACGTCGACGAGGCGACCCTTGAAGATCGGGTTCGCGTTGCAGAGCGCTGCGTATTCCGGCAGGCGCTTCTTCATCAGCGCGATGAAGTCACGGATCTCGTCGAGCGCGCCGGGCGGCAGGTCCTGGGCGACGCCGCCGGGACGGACGAACGCGTGGTTCATCCGGAGGCCGGTGATCAGCTCGAAGAGGTCGAGGACCAGCTCGCGCTCGCGGAAGCCGATCGTCATGACGGTCAGCGCGCCGATCTCCATGCCGCCGGTGGCGATGCAGACCAGGTGGGAGGAGATGCGGTTGAGCTCCATCAGCAGGACGCGCATCACCTGCGCCTTCTCCGGGATGTCGTCCTCGATGTCGAGCAGCCGCTCGACGCCGAGCACGTAGGCGGTCTCGTTGTAGAACGGGGAGAGGTAGTCCATCCGGGTGCAGAAGGTCGTGCCCTGCACCCAGGAGCGGTACTCCATGTTCTTCTCGATGCCGGTGTGGAGGTAGCCGATGCCGCACCGGGCCTCGGTGACCGTCTCGCCCTCGAGCTCGAGGATCAGCCGGAGCACGCCGTGCGTCGACGGGTGCTGCGGACCCATGTTGACCACGACCCGCTCCTCGGCGGACTCGCCGATGCTCTGGGTGATCGAGTCCCAGTCCTGGCCGGTGACGGTGAAGACCTTGCCCTGGCTGGTGTCGCCGGGCGCTGCGTAGAAGTCCTGTTCGGTGACCATCAGTTGTACGACCTCCGCTGGTCCGGCGGCGGGATCGACCCGCCCTTGTACTCGACGGGGATGCCGCCGAGCGGGTAGTCCTTGCGCTGCGGGTGTCCCGGCCAGTCGTCGGGCATGAGCACCCGGGTCAGGGCCGGGTGGCCGTCGAAGACGATCCCGAACATGTCCCAGGTCTCGCGCTCGTGCCAGTCGAGCGTCGGGTAGATGCTCACCAGGCTCGGGACGTGCGGGTCGCTGTCGGGAGCCGAGACCTCGACGCGGATGCGCCGGTTGTGGGTCATCGACGTGAAGTGGTAGACCGCGTGCAGCTCGCGACCGGTGTCGTCGGGGTAGTGGACCCCGCTGACACCGGAGCAGAACTCGAAGCGCAGTGCGTCGTCGTCGCGGAGCATCTGCGCGACGAACGGCAGGTCCTCGCGGCGCACGTGGAAGGTGATCTCGCCGCGGTGCACCACGACGCTCTCGATCGCGGTGGTCAGCTCGGTCGCCTCGAGCCGCGCCTCCAGCGCACCCGCGACCTCGTCGAACCAACCGGTCCCCCCTGAGTCGGTCGAAGGGCCGTAGGGCTTCGCCGACGGGGCCGGGAAGACCTTCGCGCTGACGAGCCCGCCGTAGCCGGAGGTGTCGCCGGAGCCCTTGACGCCGAACATGCCGTGGCGCTCGCCGACCGAGCGCACCTCGCCGGTCGGGGCGGGCACGTTCTCCGGCGACTGCTCCTCGGCGGGCTGCTCGACCCCGCCTCCGGTGCCGGTCTCGGCCTTGGCCGCCTCGAGGTTCTTCTCCTCGGAGGGGCGTGCGGACTCGTTGGCGTCGGTCTTGTCGTCCGACTCGTCCCTGGCCTCGCCCGCTGCCTTCTCGTCGGGCTTGCCGTCAGGCTTCTCGCTCACCGCAGCAGCCCCTTCATCTCCGAGGTCGGGAGCGCGCGCAGGGCGGCGGTCTCGAGCTCCTCGATCTCGTTCTTGCGGTTCACGCCCAGCTTGGTCTGCTGCACCTGGTCGTGGAGCTTGAGGATCGCGTCGATCAGCATCTCCGGGCGGGGCGGGCAGCCGGGGAGGTACATGTCGACGGGGACGACGTGGTCGACGCCCTGGACGACGGCGTAGTTGTTGAACATGCCGCCGGAGGAGGCGCAGACACCCATCGCGAGCACCCACTTGGGCTCGGGCATCTGGTCGTAGATCTGGCGCAGGACCGGGGCCATCTTCTGGCTCACGCGGCCGGCCACGATCATCAGGTCGGCCTGGCGCGGGCTGGCCCGGAAGACCTCCATGCCGAAGCGCCCGAGGTCGTACTTCGGGCCGCCGCTGGTCATCATCTCGATGGCGCAGCAGGCCAGGCCGAAGGTCGCCGGCCAGAAGGACGCCTTGCGCATGTAGCCGGCGACCCCCTCGACGGTGGTCAGCAGGACGCCGGACGGCAGCTTCTCCTCGAGACCCATGTCAGTCCCAGTCCAATCCTCCGCGGCGCCACACGTAGGCGTAGGCCACGAACACGGTTGCGATGAAGAGGACCATCTCGACGAGGCCGAAGAGGGCCATCTGGTCGAAGTGGACGGCCCACGGGTACAGGAAGATGATCTCGATGTCGAAGACGATGAAGAGCATCGCGGTGATGAAGTACTTGACCGGGAAGCGGCCCCCGCCGACCGGCTGCGGCGTCGGCTCGATGCCGCACTCGTAGGAGTCGAGCTTCGCCCGGTTGTAGCGCTTGGGGCCGATGAACGCGCTCATGATCACGGAGAAGACCGCGAAGCCCGTCGCAATGAGCGCCAGCGCCAGGATCGGCGTGTAGAGGTCCATCGCTTCCCTTCCGGTGCACCAGGTGTTCCTGCGCCGGTCAGCGAGAATGTGACCTTGTGAATGGCTTCACGAGTGGCGCAGACCACACTGTAGACCCGCGATGTCGCGTAGGTCACGCAGGGGGGCGGACCGGTGCATTGCCGCGCTGACCTGCGCATTTAGGCAATGTGGATGTGCCCTAATTCGTGCCGGGCGTCGTCGCGGGCCTCAGGCCGTGGCGCGGTGGAGGGCGACGATCCCGCCGGTCAGGTTGCGCCACTCCGGCGCCTGCCAGCCGGCCTCCACCATCAGGTCGGCGAGCCCGGCCTGGTCGGGCCAGGCGCGGATCGACTCGGCGAGGTAGACGTAGGCGTCGGAGGCGCTGGCGGTCACCGAGGCGATCCTGGGCAGTGCCCTCATGAAGCCGTCGAGGTAGACGGTGCGGAACGCGCCGTTGGTCGGGCGGCTGAACTCGCAGACCACGAGCCGCCCGCCGGGACGGGTCACGCGGCGCATCTCCCGCAGCCCCGCGACCGGGTCCACGAAGTTGCGCAGGCCGTAGGAGATGGTCACGGCGTCGAACGTCTCGTCGAGGAAGGGCAGGCGGGTGCCGTCTCCGGCCACGAAGGGCAGCAACGGCCGGTCCTTCTTCCCCTGCCGCAGCATCCCGACCGAGAAGTCGCAGGGCACGGCGGTCGCGCCGCGCGTGTAGAACGGCTCGCTGGAGCAGCCGGTGCCGGCGGCGAGGTCGAGCACCAGGTCGCCGCGCTGCGGGTCGACCGCGTCGACCATCGAGCGCCGCCAGCTGCGCTGGATGCCGGCCGTCATCAGGTCGTTGGTGAGGTCGTAGCGCTTGGCCACGGTGTCGAACATGCGACGAACGTCGGTCGGTTGCTTGTCGAGCTCTGCGCGGGCCACGCGCTGAGCGTAGGCGTCCGGTGCCCGTCGGACCCAACGTGGGTGCGGCCCGGACGCAACCCGGAGGCGTCGGTGCGCGTCCCTAGACTGAGTCCGTCGATGGCTTTCCCCGGGGGAGGAACCACATGTCACGCCGCCAGCCTGCGCTCGTGCTGCTGCTCGCACTGCTGTGCGCCGCCACGGCGCTCACCGCGCCCACGTCGTCGTACGCCGCCACGGCCGGGGCCTCGGCCCGTGAGTTCGCCCCGATGCGGATCGGCGACACCGGCTGGCGGGTGCGGGTCCTGCAGAGCCGGCTCCACCAGCTCGACCTCCACTCCGAGGTGGTCACGAACCGCTTCGACACCGAGACGCGTGACGGCGTGGCCACCTTCCAGCGGCGTCGCGGGTGGACGGCGGACGGCGTCGTCGACGAGCGCACGTGGACCAAGGTCGTCGCCAGGACGACGGAGCCGACGTCCGACGCGCTCCACAACGTCTACACGCCCGGACGGCCGCTGCTCGAGCGCGGCGACCGGGGCATGTGGGTGCGCCAGGTGCAGGCACGCCTCAAGCAGCTGCAGTGGTACGACGCCGAGGTGACCGGCCGCTTCACCGGCACGACCGTCGCCGCGGTCGAGGGCTTCCAGGCGAAACGGAGGATCCCGGTCACCGGCCAGGTCGACCGGCGCACCCTCACCCGGCTCAAGGACATGACCCGGGAGCCGACGAAGGCCGAGCTCTTCAACATCGTGCCGGCCGGTCCGGCGCTCGACCCGCGCTGCACGACGGGGCGGGCGATGTGCGTCGACAAGACCTCGCGCTCACTGCGCTGGGTGGTCGACGGGGTGGTGCTGAGGACGGTCGAGGTGCGCTTCGGCTCCGACGAGCTTCCGACCCGCGAGGGCGAGTTCGCCGTCTACCGCAAGTCGCGCGACCACGTCTCGAGCCTCTACGGCACCTCGATGCCGTTCGCGATGTTCTTCTCGGGCGGGCAGGCCGTGCACTACTCCCCCGACTTCGCCGCCAACGGCTACAACGGCGCCTCGCACGGTTGCGTCAACGTGCGCGACTACGCGGCCGTGCAGTGGCTGTTCGACCAGGTCAGGATCGGCGACGAGGTGATCGTCTACCGATCCTGACCGGTCACAGCGGCCCGAGGGGTTCGCTCAGATCTCGATCTGGTTGGACAGCGTGGCCAGCTTGTGGCGCGCCATCGCGAGGTTGGCCTTGCTCTTGTCGAGCACCAGGTAGATGAACAGGCCCGGGTGGCTCTTGGGCAGGTTGATCAGGTGGTAGGCCTGGCCCAGCGTGATCAGGATGTCGTCGATGGTGTCGTTGAGGCCGAGGCTCTCCATCGTGCGCATCTTGGCGCGGACGACGTCGGTGTTGCCGGCGGCGGCGACGTCGAGGTTCATCACGGAGGCGTCGCCGGCCTGGCCCAGGGCCATGCCCGACTGGTAGTCCACGAGGAGTGCGGCGACCGCGCCGTCGATCTGCACGGCTTCCTTGAGGATCACGTCAACGTTCGTCATTTCAGTTCCTTCTTCTCGGTGTTCGTCCCGGCCGCTGTGGTCGGGAGGTTCTGGGTGGGAGCGGCGGGACCGGAGCCGGGCCACGAGGCCCGGACGGTGCCGCTCGGTCATTGCTCGGCCTCGCGGGCCTGCTGCATCAGCAGCTTGTCGAGGAACGACTCGCCGCCGAAGAGCGGGAGCGAGGGCAGCACGAAGGCCGACTCCTCGGGTTCGTCGACGATCCGGATCGGCTGCTCGAGCCGGAGCCCGAAGTCGCTGCCCGGCTCACCGCGCGAGCGGCGCGGCAGGTCGGCCACGTCACCGATCACGACCGGTGCGGGCTCGGGCAGGTCGGGAGGAAGCAGGTCGCGTGGCGCGACGCCGACGACCTCGACGTCGCAGGCGCGCAGCAAGTCGCGCACGACCTCGGGCAGGTCAGCGGCGACGACGTGCTCCAGGCCGGCACCGAGCCAGGCGCGCAGCGCCACGGCGTTGGCTGCCCGGGCGCGCGCCGGCCGCAGGCGCCGGGCCCCGGGGACGGTCACGTTGGACACGACATCGGTGAGCGCGGAGGCAGCACCCGGTGCCAGGGCGAGGGCCGCGGGACGGAGGGCGTCGAGCGCCTCGGTGAGCCCGGCCGGCGAGGCCATGTGGGCCAGCGTGCCGCCGGTGGCCAGGTGGGCATCGCGGACGAGGTGGACGAAGGCGTCGACGTGCTCGCCGACGAGGAGGGTCACGCCGTCGCGCGGGAGCAGCGCGTCGTGGTCGACCGGTGCCTCGACCTCGGACGCGACGCGGGACAGCACCGCGCCGGGCGGGAGCAGCCGCGCCACCGTGCCCTCGGGGTCGACGACGCGATCGAGCCGGTGGACGACGTCGGGGTCCATCACCAGGCGCTCGGCGCCAAGCGCGAGGAGCCGGCTCCACGAGTCGTCGCCGAGGTCGAGCATCTCGGCGGACGGGAAGCGCAGGCCGGCCAGGCGGTCGAGCTCGGCCTCGTCCTGCGACACGACGAGGCGCACGTCGACGCCGGACAGCTCGCGGACGAGGTCCTCGGACCTCGCCAGCGGCGAGACGTGGATGACGACGGCGCCGATCGCGCGCAGGGCGATCTCGAGCTCGGGGTGCGGGTGTGCCGAGGGCAGGAGGGACAGCACGACCTGGTCGGTGCGCATGCCGCTGCGGATCAGGCCGGCGGCGGCGCGCTGGGCGGTCGTCTCGACCTGCTTCCACGACCGCGCCTCGACCCCCGCAGCGGTGGCGACGAGGAACGCGATGTCGTCTCCGCGCGTCTCCGCGAGGGCCGACAGCCGCCGCAGCGGCGACGGCGGGAGCACCGCCTCGTCGTGCGTCGGGAGCGCCGAGGCTCGAGCGTGTGCGACGAAAGCCATCGGGACCCCCTCCCTCGACTGGTTGAACGGACAACCACTATTCTCGGGGAACTGCAACCCCTGTCTGGGGGCTTTTACCTACGCGTTCGCCGCCTGTGCATCACTCGTGGAACCAGTTCTCAGGTCGTGAGACGGCCGTCACGGACCGTCGTCGGCGCTCCTCAGGACCCGGCGAGCGAGAAGGCGGCGTCCAGGTCGCTGCGACCGCCGCCGCGTCGCGGGAGGTGTGCGTCGACCACCTGGGCGACCGGCGCGGCCGGCACGGCCACCACGGCGTGCTCGGCGGCCAGCTCCAGCCGGACGGCCGGGTGGTGCGCGATCCGGCCGAGCCGGTGGCCCAGCGTCGTCGCGAGCCCGCTGATCGTCCGGTTCACGCGGGCGTCGAGCGCCAGCACGCGCACCCGACCGCCGAACCACGGCGCGAGGCCCACGACCTCGTCGGCCAGCCTGCGCGTCCTCGAGCCCATCCTCGCCTCAGCGACGCGGGCGCTGGTGGCCTCGAGGACCTCCAGCGGGGTCGCGTGCCACGGGGCGCCGTCGATGGTCGCGTGCTCGAGCAGGTGCTCGAGGTCGCGGGCGGCGGCGTGGTCGAGCAGCACGTGCGTGGGAGACCAGCGCGCGAGCGCGGCCCCGAGCTGGTCGGGGCGCTCGACCCACACGAGGGAGCAGCCACTGGTCAGGTGCGCGTCGCGGACCACGGTCGTGAAGCGGTCGGTCGCCTCGCCGGTCAGCACGGCGACGTCGTCGCCCACGAGGTCCGCCAGCGTGCCGGAGGACTCCGGGCGGAAGAGCCAGGAGGGGCCCTTCTCGCGGGGCAGGCCGAGCACGGCGCCCGAGGACGCTCCGGCGCGAGCGGTGGCGACCCACGCGAGCAGGTCGGGCTGGCGCTTGCGGCGCTCGAGGCCCATCCCGCGCAGCCGTTCCCACGACCGGTCGTCGCACTCGAAGAGCTGGGCCTCCATCAGGCCCGCCTGCTGCAGCAGCGCCAGGCGGCTGTCGTCGTCGACGATCACCAGGCGCACCTCGATCTCGTCGAGCAGGCGACCGACCTCGACGGGGTCCATGTGCTCGGGGAGCAGGAGCGGTACGGCGCCCGCGACGCGCGTGGCCAGCTCGAGCTCGACCTGGCGGATCCCCGTGGGCACGCGGATGACGACGACCTGTCCGGGGTTCACCCCGGCCTCGATCATCCCGGCGGCGCCGTCGATCGTGCGGCGGTAGAGCTCGTTCCAGGTCAGCGAGGCCCACGAGTCCCCGCGCTGCTCGGCGACCGCCACGTCCAGGGCACGACTGCGCGCGTGGCGCTCCAGACGCGCCAACGGCGAAGGCTGAACAGGCACTTGCGGCTCCTTCTGCTCCTGGTGTATCCGCCGAAAGTAGGGCAGGACCTGTGGCGCTGTTCACGGTTTCGCCCATCTGCACCCCGGAGGCGGGGAACCCCGGCGTACGCTCTCCCCTCGTGACGCCCCCCTCGTCCGCCCCGCAGGCGGGTCAAGCCGCCCCGCTCGTCGTGCGCACCATCCCGGTGGACCAGGCGGACCTGCCGCTCCTCGACCTGCTGCCGCAGCAGGACCCGGTCAGCTGGCTGCGTCGTGGCGAGGGCCTCGTCGGCTGGGGCGTCGCCGCACGGCTCGAGACGTCGGGACCGACCCGGTTCAGCGACGCGGTGAAGTGGTGGTCGGAGACCGTGGCCCGCGCCGACGTCGAGGACCACGTGGGCGAGCCGGGCACCGGGCTGGTCTGCTTCGGCGCCTTCGCCTTCGCCGACGAGCCGGGCGACTCCGTGCTGGTCATCCCCCAGGTCGTCGTCGGTCGCCGCGGCGACCGCACCTGGCTGACGACGGTGTCGGTCGACGCGCCCGACCTCGCGCCCACGGACCGGCCCTCGCCGCCCGTCGGCCTGGTCTTCTCCGACGGCGCCCGCAACGGCGAGGAGTGGATGTCGGTCGTGGCCGACGCGGTCGACCGGATCGCTGCCGGCGACCTGGAGAAGGTCGTCCTGGCCCGCGACCTCATCGCCACCACCGACGAGCCGCTCGACGTCCGCTGGCCGCTGCGCCGCCTCGCCGAGAGCTACGAGATGTGCTGGACGTTCCACGTCGACGGCCTCTTCGGCGCGACCCCCGAGATGCTGGTGCGTCGCGAGCGTGGCCTGGTGACCTCGCGCGTGCTGGCCGGGACCATCCGGCGCACGGGCGACGACGAGCGCGACCTCGCCCTCGCCGCCACCCTCGCCCGGTCGTCGAAGGACCTGGAGGAGCACGAGTACGCCGTGCGCTCGGTCGCCGACGCCCTCGAGCCGCACTGCTCGTCGATGAGCGTGCCCGAGGCGCCGTTCGTGCTGCACCTGCCCAACGTGATGCACCTGGCCACCGACGTGAACGGCGTCGTCCACGACCTCGCCACCTCGCTCCAGCTCGCCGAGTCGCTGCACCCGTCGGCGGCCGTGGGCGGCACCCCGACACCGGTCGCGACGCGGCTCATCTCCGAGATCGAGGGCATGGCTCGCGACCGCTACGCCGGTCCGGTCGGCTGGATGGACGGCGACGGCGACGGCGAGTGGGGCATCGCCCTGCGGTCCGCGATGGTCACCGAGGACGGCGTACGCCTCTTCGCCGGCTGCGGCATCGTGGCCAGCTCCGACCCCGAGGCCGAGCTCGCCGAGTCGCAGGCCAAGTTCGTGCCGGTGCGCGACGCGCTGGGCGCCGACACCCCCTAGGCCTGCTGGAGGTCCTGGCCGGTCTCGCGGAGCTCGAACGCCTGGCCCTCGGGCAGCAGGTTGCGGAAGTGGGTGGCGGCCATGGCGACACCGACGTCGCTGTAGACCCGCTCGTGGATGCCCAGGGAGGTCGGGGCGCCGACCTGGCGGGCGAAGTCGATCGCCTCGCTGATCTTGAGCCAGGGGCCGCTCACCGGGGCGAGCAGCACGTCGACCGCCCGCGGCGGCACGGTCAGCGAGTCGCCCGGGTGGTAGACGCTGCTGCCCCCGGACTCGAGGAGGTAGCCGGAGTTGTCGAAGCGGTCGTAGTCGGGGTGGATCACCGCGTGCTTCTCGCCGACCACCTCCACCGAGGTCCCCGCGACCTCGAGCCGGTCGCCCGGGCGTAGGACGGTCACCCGCTCGGCCACGTCGGGTGCCTGCTCGCGCAGCATCCGCTCCACCGCGGCGATCGTCCAGATCGGCGCGTCGGAGCGCCGCAGGTGGTCGGGGTGGACGTGGTCGGCGTGCTCGTGGGTCAGCAGCACCGCATCGGCGCCGTCGATCGCCTCGGCCTCGCTGAAGCTCCCCGGGTCGATGACGACCACGCCGCCCTCGCCCTGGATCCGCACGCAGGCATGGCCGAACTTCGTGATCCGCATGACGCCCAGCCTAGGACTGCGGCGATTTCGCTGATGAATGTGTGACGCATGGGGTCCGCGGTTATGGTGGTCGCGCCTCTGACGGGTGGAGAGTGCCCCGGGGGATCCATGCCAATCGCACCCGAGACGAAGAGAGTTCACATGTCTGCACGCCGCGTGCTAGCAGGCAGCGTCGCCGCGCTGCTCCTGCCCGCGTCCCTGCTCCTGACGACCGAGATCGGCTCGGCCAACGACTCCGACCCGTCGGCGCAGGCCGCAGCGAAGTCGTCGGTCTTCACCAAGAAGGCCGGTCAGAAGATCTCGCTGGAGGTGCTCCCGCAAATCGTCCAGCAGGGCAAGCGCCCCGCCAGCGCGAACGCCGCCAAGGGCTCGGTCATCGCGACTCTCAAGCCCGTGAAGGTCGGCCGCAAGGTCACCCTCGAGGTCCAGCAGGGCTCGAAGTGGAAGAAGGCCGGCACGGCCAAGCAGGAGAAGTCCGGCAAGGCCTACTTCCGCGCCAACGTGTCCAAGGGCGGCCTCCCGCTGACCTACCGCGTCACCGCCAACAAGCTCGGCAACCTCAAGAAGGTCTCGAGCAAGAGCCAGGACACCTCGGCGTGGGTCACCCCGACCTTCACCGACGAGTTCTCCGGAAGCGTCCTGTCCCCCGTCTGGAGCATGCGCGGCCAGGACTACGAGGCGCAGAGCAAGCGCCTGTGCTCCAAGGGCTCGCCCGAGGCCGTCAAGGTCGGCGGCGGCACCCTGCGCCTGAGCGTCATCAAGGACAAGTCGCGCAGCGACAAGTGCACCGCGGTCTCGCGCAAGAAGAAGCAGAAGATCTCCTACCGCCTCAACGGTCACGTCGGCACCGCCGACGCGTTCAGCTTCCGCTACGGCGTGGCTGCCGCGCGCATCAAGATGCAGCAGTCGCGCGGCCAGCACGCCAGCTTCTGGCTCCAGCCGATCGGCGAGAACCAGCCGGGCAGCGACGGCCACGAGATCGACGTCATCGAGTACTTCGGCGACAAGCACCCGCAGGGCGGCCTCACCAGCTTCATCCACTGGTACAAGGGCCAGCGCCTGATCAAGACCGGCTCGTGGATCAAGAACTCCGAGTCGTTCCTGAAGAACAAGAAGGACGGCTGGTCGAAGAACTACCACGTGTTCTCGGTCCAGTGGACGCCCAAGGCGATCAGCATGTACATCGACGGCAAGGAGACCTGGCGCACGTCGGCCCGCGTCTCGAAGGCCCAGCAGTACCTCATCCTCAGCATGCTCGCCTCGGACTACGAGGCGCTGGAGATGAAGGACTCGAAGCTGCCGCAGAGCATGGACGTCGACTGGGTCCGCGTGTGGGAGACCCCGCAGCCCTGATCGACTGACCGCTTCACCACGGCCCGCGCCCTGGTCCTCCCTGATCTCAGGGCAGGACCAGGGCGCGGATCTTTTCGTCCAGCTCGCGTCGGTTGTCGCGGCGCACGCGCACCTCGACCACCTCGATGCCGCCGTTGGGCATCGCCAGCGCCTGCTCCAGCCCGGGCAGCCCGTCGACGCGCAGGTGCGGCACGCGCATCGCGGCGCACAGGCTCGCGACGTCGACGCCGTGCGGGGTGCCGAAGAGCGTGTCGAAGCGGTCGGCGTACGCCGGCGCCCCCTGCTCGAGCGTGGCGAAGATCGAGCCACCGTCGTCGTTGACCACGACGATCGTCAGGTCCGGCCGCTCCTCGCGCGGGCCGATGACGAGCCCGGTGCTGTCGTGCAGGAAGGTCACGTCGCCCATCAGCGCGATCGAGCGCGTCGACTGTGGCCGGCCCAGCGCGGCGCCGATCGCGCTGCTGATCGTGCCGTCGATGCCGGCCAGGCCGCGGTTGGCCGCCACGAAGCGCCGGGCACCGACCTCGTAGCGGGCGGCCATCAGGTCGAGGTCGCGCACCGGGTTGGAGGCGCCGAGGAAGAGCAGCCCGCCGGGCGGCAACGCCCTGCTCACCGCACCGGCCACCTCGTGCGGGGTCAGGTCGGGCTCGGCCGCGAGCAGCGCGTCGAGGGCGCGGCCCGTCGTGCGGTCGGCCTCCCGCCACTCCTCGAGCCACGCGGGGTCGTCGGTGCCGTCGAGCAGGAGGTGGTCGGCCTCGTGCGCGACGGGGAACGGCCGCTCGGACCACGTGCCCCGGTGGGTGGCCGAGACCACCTCGACGTCGGGGCGACCGAGGAGCCGGGCGACCGGCCGCGAGAGCGTCGGGTGCCCGAGGACGACGGCGCGCTCGACGCGGGCGCCGAGCTCGCCGGACAGGAGGAGCCGGTAGGTGCGGATCGCGTGGTCGCCCGTGCGCGACCCGCTGGAGGGCTCGGCGAGCAGCGGCCAGCCTGCGCGCTCGGCGAGGTTGCGGGCGAACGGTCCGGCGTCGTCACCGGCCACGACGACCGTGCGGGGACCCATCGCGAGCACGTGCTGGGTCTGCGTCGGGCCGAGGTCGAGGTCGACCCACTCGGGGGCCTCCCCTCCGTCCCACCCGTCGTCGTCGGGGAGCAGGGGGTCGTCGAGCTGGACGTTGAGGTGGAGCGGACTGCGGTGGCGGTGGCGGCGCACGAACGCGAGCAGCTCGTCGAGGTCGGGCCCGCCTTCGCCCGACGTGACGTCGAGCGTCGGCGCGAAGCTCGCGAAGAGGTCGACCTGGTCGGTGGTCTGGTTGGCGTCGGTGCCGCGCAGCCGGGCCGGACGGTCGGCCGTCACGACCACGAGCGGCACTCCGGCGTGGGCGGCCTCCATCACGGCCGGGAGCAGGTTGGCCGCGGCGGTGCCGGAGGTGCAGACGACGGCGGCCGCCTCACGGCGGATCTTCGCGAGGCCGAGCGCGAGGAAGGCGGCGGTCCGCTCGTCGATCCGGGTGTGCAGGCGCAGCCCACCGGCCAGCGAGGCGTCGTAGAGCGCGAAGGACAGCGGGGCGTTGCGCGAGCCGGGCGCGACCACGACCTCGCGCACGCCGGCACCGCGGAGCGCCGTCACCACGGCGCGGGCGAGCTCGGTCGAGGGGTTGGTCACGAGGCCCGATCCTGCCCTACCGAGGCGAGCCTCCGGGTCCAGTGGGCGACCCGGTCGGCGGGCGCCGCGAGCCGGGCCAGCGCGGCCTCGTCGACCTCGGGCCGGGCGACGGGCAGCAGCCCGTCCACGGGCAGCAGCGGGTCGACGGCGACGTCGTCGGTGAGCAGCTGGACCGTCGCCAGCCCGCATGCGTGGTGCAGCTCGGGCAGCGCTGCGGCCAGCGCGACGCCGGCGGCGATGCCGACGCTCGACTCGACGGCGCTCGACACCACCACGGGGAGCCCGATGTCCTCGGCGATCCGCAGGCACGCACGGACCCCGCCCAGGGGCTGGACCTTCAGCACGGCGATGTCCGCCGCCTCGAGGTCGCGCACCCGGTAGGGGTCCTCGGCCCGCCGGATCGACTCGTCCGCGGCGATCGGCACCTGCACCCGGCGACGTACGACGGCGAGGTCCTCGACGCTCGCGACCGGCTGCTCGACGTACTCGAGTCCACCGGCGGCGCGGTCGAGCGCGGCGATGGCGCGCACCGCCTCGTCGACGTCCCACCCACCGTTGGCGTCCACCCGGACCAGCCCACCGGGCCCGAGCGCGTCGCGGACCGCCTCGAGGCGCGCGAGGTCGTCGGCGAGCACCTGTCCGCTCTCGGCGACCTTGACCTTGGCGGTGCGGCAGCCGCCGGCGGTGACGATGGCGTGGGCGCGCTCGGGGTCGGTGGCGGGCACGGTCACGTTGACGGGTACGACGTCGCGCACCGGTGCCGGCCAGCCCACGTCCGCGGCCTCCCGGGCGCAGGCCAGCCACGGGCGGGAGACGGCGTCGTCGTACTCCAGGAAGGGCGACCACTCGCCCCAGCCGGCCTCACCGCGGACGAGCAGGCCCTCGCGGACGGTGATGCCGCGGAACCTCGTGCGGAGCGGGATGGAGAAGACGTGCATCACAGGCTGCTCCTCAACGCCTGCCGGTCGACCTTGCCGTTGGCGAGCAGCGGCAGCGCGTCGACCCGGCGGACCTCGCGCGGCGCCCACGAGCGCGGGTGGACCTCACCGACCCAGTCCCGCAGCTCGGCGTCCGGGACGGCCCCGCCGACGACGACGGCGACCAGCCGCTGGCCCCACTCGTCGTCGGGCACGCCCAGCACCTCGGCCTGCTCGACCGACGGGTGCTCGCGCAGCCGCCGGGCGACGGCGGGCAGCGGGACCTTCACCCCTCCGCTGATCACGACGTCGTCGATGCGGCCGAGCACCCGCAGCCGCCCGTCCTCGTCGAGCCGGCCCGCGTCGGAGGTGAGGAACCACCCGTCGACCAGCGTCTCGGCGGTCAGCCCGGGGTCGTCGAGGTAGTGGCTGAACAGGGTCGGCCCGGCGAGCCGGACCCGCCCGTCCGCGGCGATCGTGACGCCGACGCCGTCGAGCGGCAGGCCGTCGTAGACGCAGCCGCCGGCGGTCTCCGACGAGCCGTAGGTCGTGACCACGTGGATGCCGGCCTCCTCCGCGCGGTGGCGGAGCGCGGGGTCGATGCCGCCGCCGCCGACGAGCACGGTGTGGCAGCGCGCGAGCGCCGCGACCTGCGTGGGGTCGTCGAGGACGCGGTGCAGCTGGGTCGGCACGAGCGAGGTGAAGACCGGGGCGTCGTCGGGGCTCGCGCCGACCGCCGCGACGAGGTCGAGACCCTCCACGACGACGGGCTCGTGACCGGCGACGAGGGAGCGCACCACCACCTGCACCCCGGCGACGTACGACGACGGGAGCGCGAGCAGCCAGCGGCCCGAGGCCCCGAGCCGGCGGGCCGACGCGGTGACGCTGGCCAGCACGGCCGAGCGCGGGAGGACGACCCCCTTGGGGCGGCCGGTGGAGCCGGACGTCTCGATGAGCAGCGGCTCCGGGTCGTCGGCCGCGAGCCACTGCGCCAGCTGCCGGACCGCGACCGCGGGGTCGTCGGACGGTCGCAGGAAACTCACGCGACTCACGCTAGTCCCCTCTGGGAGCATGACCGGCGATGGGTGAGACGCAGGCCGGCGAGAAGCCGCAGACGTGGTGGCAACGGCAGCTGCCACCGTCGCCCCTCGCCCGGTCGCTGTCGGTCCAGTCGATCCTCTTCGCCATCGGCGAGGGCACCTTCCTCACCGGGTCCGCGGTCTTCTTCACGCAGATCGTCGGGCTCTCCGCGGCCCAGGTCGGGGTCGGCCTCACGGTCGCCGGGGTCGCGTCCTTCTTCTTCGCCGTGCCTGCCGGCAAGCTGGCCGACAAGGTCGGCACGAAGCGCATCTGGGCGATCGGTGCGGCGCTCACCGCGCTGCTCTACCTCGTGTGGCCGCTGATCACCGGCTTCGCTGCGTTCCTCGTGATGATGGTGCTGCTCGAGGTGGTCAGCCAGGCTGGCTGGAGCGGGCGCGGCGCCTACACGATCGACGTGTTCACCCGCGAGGAGCGCGTGCAGTCGCAGGCCTTCATGCGGGCCGCGCTCAACATCGGCTTCACCCTCGGCGCCCTCATCGGCGGCCTCGCGCTGGCGACCAACAGCGACGCCGTCGTGCGTGCGGTGCCGATCCTGACCGGCGTCATCCTGCTGGGCAACGCCTTCTGGATCACCCGGCTGCCCGACCCGCCCGCGAAGGAACCGGTCGCCGCCGAGGAGGCCGTGATCAAGCCGGCCGCGCTGAAGAACCGCGCGTTCGTCGCGCTCATGACCGGCGACGGGGTGCTCGGCACCAACCAGGTGCTGCTCAACATCGTGATCCCGCTCTGGCTCGTCGAGGAGACCGACGCCCCGCGGGTGCTGCTCGCCTGGCTGTTCGGCACCAACACGGTGATGGCCGTCCTGCTCCAGGTCGCCGCTGCGCGCGGGATCGACTCGGTAGCTCGGTCGCTGCGGGCGTCGTACATCTCCGCGGGGTTCTTCGTCCTCTCCTGCGGCATCGTGCTCGTCACCCACGACACGATCGGCTGGGCGACGATCGCGCTGGTCTGGCTCGGCCACGTCACGGTGACGGGCGCCGAGCTGTTCCAGTCGGCCGGCCACTGGGGCTACATGTCGGAGCTGACCGACGTCGACCAGCGCGCGGAGTACCAGGGCGCGGCGCACATCGGCGGCACCCTCGGCTCGGTCTGGGCGCCCGCCCTCTTCACGTTCCTGGCGATGGAGCACGGCTCGCTCGGCTGGCTCACGATCGCCGCGATCGTCGTCGTCGCGACCCTGACGATGGGGCCGTCCGCGCGTGCCGCGGAGCGCTATCTCGCGCGTCACGGGTCCGCGTCCTGACCGGCGCCCCACGTCGTAGTCTCGACGGCATGAGCGCGTACTGGATCACCACCTACAAGGCCGTGCACGACCCCGACAAGGTGGCGGCCTACGCCGCGATCGCGGGCCCGGCCCTCACCGCCGCCGGCGGCACCTTCCTGGTCCGCGGGATGCCCGAGGCGACCTTCGAGAAGGGTGAGACCACCCGCACCGTGGTCATCGAGTTCCCCTCGGTCGAGGCCGCCGTGGCCGCGCACGACAGCGAGGCCTACCAGGAGGCGCTCCGCGCCCTCGACGGTGGCGCCGACCGCGACATGCGCGTCGTCCCCGGAGCCTGACCCGTGGCCGGCGACTGGCGCACCGACGTCGTCGACCACCTCCGCGGCTTGATCGGCCAGGGCGCGCCGGGGGTCGAGGAGGAGGCCAAGTGGCGCAAGGCCTCCAACCCTGACGGCGTCCCCACGTTCGCCCTCGACGGGCTCATCTGCACCGTCGAGACCTACAAGGACAAGGTGAAGGTCACCTTCGCCCGCGGCGCCTCCCTCGACGACCCCGCCGGCGTCTTCAACGCCAGCCTCGACGCCGGCACGCGCCGGGCCGTCGACGTCTTCGAGGGTGACGACCTCGACGAGGACGCCTTCGTGTCACTCGTCCGGGCCGCGGTCGAGCTGAACCGGGCGTGACGGTGCAGCCTGACGACGTCCGCGCGTCGAAGAGGCTGTCCTACGTCTGGCTCACCGACGCGGTCGCGCCCGAGCACGTCTCCGTGCACGCTCCGACGGACCTGCAGACTGAGTCAGCTGGGTAGCGCGCCTTGCGACCCCGGCGCACCCGTGGCGCGGGCGATGTGGGGGTCCGGGCCCTGTCAGACTGGGGCCGTGCCCAGCATCAACGAGCGCGCCCGCGTCGCAGCCGACCGGAGCACGACGGCTCAGACGCTCCACGAGCTCGCCTCGGACACGTCCCCCCAGGTGCGACAGGCCGTCGCCACGAACCCATCCACGTCCGTCGAGGTCCTCGACGTCCTGGTGCGGGACGAGACGTGGGCCGTGCGGTTCGCGGTCGCTGAGAATCCCGGTCCGCACGCTCTCGCCATCGCTCTGGCGGCGTCCGACGCCGACGTGCGTGGGCGCGCGGCACAGCGCGACGACCTCGACGCGGTCGGCGCCCAACGCGTGCTCCGCGACCCCATGCACACCGTGCGTGAGCGACTGGCTGAGGTGACACAGGATGCGAGCGTGGTGGCAGCGCTGGCGCGGGACCCGCATCCGGCTGTTCGCTCGACCATCCTTCTCAATCCGACGCTGAGCGAGGCCGACACCGAGATGCTGGCGTCGGATCCGATCGCCCAGGTCCGCGCAACGGCGGCGGGATGTCGAAGGCTGCGACCAGAGACGCTCAGCCGTATGGCGGACGACCGATCCTCCGTGGTCCGGTGGTCAGTTCTCGTCGACAACCCCGAGCGGCTGGACCTGGCACGCAAGATCGCTGAGGATCCCGACGAGATGAACGCCAGTCAAGCGAAGGCCCAGCTGGCGCGCCCGCGCGACTTCACGGCGTTCCTCGGCGAGATCGATCTCATCGACTGACAGTCAGACCACGCCTCGTGGACCGTGTCGGTCCTGGACGCCGACAGTGCCAGATCCAGACAGTGCCAGATCCACGGGACCTGCGTCCCCGCCGAACGAGAGTAAAGAAGACGTCAAGGCGCGAGACCAAAAGACGGGACGCGGGTCCGGCGGAGCCGCCACAATGTCCTGCGATGTTCACCGCCCTGATCCGATACCTCACCCCGCCGTCCCGGCTCGCGGGTCGTCTCTCGACCCAGTCGCTGCTGTTCGCGCTGGGCGAGGGCACGTTCATGGCCGGGTCGGCGGTCTTCTTCACCGAGGTGGTCGGCCTGACCGGGCCGCAGGTCGGCCTCGGCCTCACCCTCGCCGGGATCGCGGCCTTCATCGCGGCCTACCCGATGGGCAAGGTCGTCGACCGGTTCGGGCCGAAGCGGTGCTGGGCGATCAGCTCGGCGGGCCAGGCGATGCTGGTGTGCTCGTGGCCGTTCATCGACACCTTCGAGGGCTACGTCGCTCTCGCGGTGTCGCTGGAGGTCGTGGGATCGCTCGGCAACGCGGCCCACGGTGCCTACACGATCGACGTGCTGCCGGCCGCGGAGCGGGTGGAGTCGCGCGCCTACATGTACTCCGCGCTCAACGTCGGCTTCACCCTCGGCGCGCTGGCCGGCGGCGTCGCGCTCGCGACCGAGTCGCTCAGCGTGATCTCCGCGCTCCCCTGGTTCACCGCCGCCGTCTTCGCGCTCAACGCCGTGAACATCACCCGGCTGCCACCGGCGTCGCACGACCTCAAGACGACCGAGGAGCGCAAGGTCAGGGTCGAGGGACCGGGTCCGCTGAAGAACGTCGGGTGGCTGTTCGCCAACTTCTGCAACGGCACCCTGTGGACCAACCAGGTCATCCTCAACCTCGTCATCCCGCTGTGGCTGGTGCAGAAGACCGACGCGCCGTGGGTGGTGCTCGCGTTCCTCTTCGGCACCAACACGGTCATGTGCATCCTGCTGCCGCTCGCGGCCGCCAGGAGCGTGCGCGACCTGTCGACCGGCCTGCGCGCGATCCGGGTCTCGACGCTCTTCTTCATCGTCTCGTGCGTGATCACGCTGACGACGCACCACAGCCTCGGCATGCTCACGATCGTCCTGTTCTTCCTGGGCCACATCACGCTGACAGGGGCGGAGCTGTTCCTGTCGGCGGCGAGCTGGACGTTCGAGGCCGAGCTGATGGACCCGCGGCGACGCGGGGAGTACCAGGGCGCCGCCGAGCTGATGAGCACCCTGGGCCGGGTCTGGGCACCGGCCCTCTACACGTTCCTGGTGATGGACTGGAGCTCGCTGGGCTGGCTCGTCATCGCCGCGCTCGTCACCCTGGCGGCGGCCGGGCTGCACCCGGCTGTGCGGATGGCGCGCCGCTTCCTTGAGGAGCACGTGCCGGCCGACGTCCTCGCCGACGCCACCTCGTCGCTGAAGGTGCAGATCCCCGCGCCGCTCGGGCCGCCCATGGTCGAGCAGCCCGCCGAGCCCGGGGGCGTCTCGCCCGTCGACGTGCTGCCAGAATCCACCGGTGACCTCACCCGCTGACTGGCTCGCCGGCGCCCGGCCGCGCACCCTCCCCGCCGCCGTGGCCCCGGTCCTCGCCGGCACCGGCGTCGCGGCCTTCGTCGACGGCGTACCGCTCGGGGACCTCGCGTGGTGGAAGGCGCTGCTCGCCCTCGTCGTGAGCCTCGCGCTGCAGGTCGGCGTCAACTACGCCAACGACTACTCCGACGGCATCCGCGGCACCGACGCCGACCGCGTGGGCCCGATGCGGCTCGTCGGGTCCGGTACAGCGACCCCGCAGGCCGTGAAGACGGCGGCCTTCGCCGCCTTCGGGGTGGCGGGCGTGGCCGGCCTGGTCCTCGCGGCCACCACCGCGTGGTGGCTGGTCGCGGTCGGGCTGGTGTGCGTCGTCGCCGCCTGGTTCTACACCGGCGGCAAGACGCCCTACGGCTACCTCGGCCTCGGCGAGGTCATGGTCTTCGTCTTCTTCGGCCTCGTCGCCGTGATGGGTACGACGTTCGTGCTGACGCAGACCTGGGAGTGGCCGGCGCTCTACGCCGGGGTCGGCATCGGCTCCCTGGCGTGCGCGATCCTCGTCGCCAACAACCTGCGCGACATCCCCACCGACACCGTCGCCGGCAAGCGCACGCTCGCCGTGCGCCTGGGTGACGAGCGCACCCGCTACCTCTACGCCTTCCTCGTGCTCGTCGCGGCCGCCGCAGTGGTCGCGATCGCCGCCGCCACCACCTGGTGGGCGCTCCTGGGCCTCGTCTTCCTCGGCCGCGCCGTCGCCCCGACGCGAGCGGTGCTGGGCGGGGCGCAGGGCCCGGCGCTCATCCCGGTCCTCGCGGCCACCGGCGCCTCCGAGCTGGCCTGGTCGGTCCTCGTCGCGGTGCCGCTGCTCGTCCGGGGCTAAATGCGTCGCCGGTCGGCGACGCCGCTGGCTACGGTGCTGGACGTGGACTACGACTTCGCGACGCTCGACTTCCTCGACGACTCCGAGGACGCGGTCGCCCGACGCCGGGGCTGGATCGGCGCGACCCTGCGCGGCTTCCGCGAGCCGCGTCCCGACGACGAGGTCGTGAAGCGCTGGACGACTCACTACCGCGCGGACCGCGCGAACGTCACCGGCGCCTGGCTGCCCGAGGGCGAGTTCGGCGCCGGTCCCATGCCGGTGGCGACCTACGCCAGCTTCGACAAGACGCTCAACGCCGGTCGCGAGCTCCTGCCGCTGCGGATGATCACCGACGTCACCACGAGCGCGACCCACCGCCGCCAGGGGCTGCTGCGCCGGCTCCTCGAGGACGACCTCGCCGACGCCGTGGCCCGGGGCGTCCCGATGGCGGCGCTGACCGCCTCGGAGGCCGAGATCTACGGCCGCTGGGGCTTCGGCCCGGCCACCTTCAACCAGACGGTCGAGCTCGACACGTCGGCCGGCTTCGCCCTGCGGCCCCACGTCGACCCGGGGCGGGTCGAGATGGTCGAGCCGGCCGACGCCTGGCCGCACGTGAAGGCCGTCTTCGACGCCTTCCACGCCCGCCAGCGCGGCTCGGTCGAGTGGCCGGCGGCCTACGAGGACATCCACACCGGTGCCTTCGACTTCGAGACGGGCGCTCCCAACACCAAGATCCGCGCCGCCGTCCACCTCGACCCCGACGGCACCGTCGACGGATTCGTCATCTACTCGTGGGGCGAGGACTACACCGTCAAGGTCGCCGAGATGATCACGCTCGCCCCGGCCGCGCAGCTGAGCCTGTGGTCCTTCCTGGCCCACACCGACCGGGCGAAGAAGGTCACCTTCAACCTGGCCCATCCCGACGACCCGCTGCGGTGGGCGCTCGTGGACGTCGACCGGCTCAAGCTGACCGCGAACCGGCACTTCCTCTGGCTCCGCGTGCTCGACGTCCCGCGCGCCCTCGCCGCCCGTCCGTGGGCCGCGGACGACTCGCTCGTCCTCGAGGTCGACGACGCCCAGGGCCACGCGGCCGGCCGGTTCCGGATCACCACCCGCGACGGCGTCGCCGACGTCCGACCCACCGAGGACGACCCCGACGTGCGGACGAGCGCCGAGACGCTCGGCACGATGTACGCCGCCGGCGTACCGGTCCGGCAGCTGCACCGCGCCGGCCGCATCGACGCCAGCCCCGATGCCGTACGACGACTCGGTGCCGCCGCCGACCTCGACGACGAGCCCTACAACCTCACGGGGTTCTGAGCGACAGGTCGCGCCCGAGGAGCGAGCCGAGCCGGGTCACCTCGTCGGCCAGGCCGGGCGGGGAGCAGGTCGCCTCCAGGTCGGGGCCGTCGAGCCGCCACGTGCCGGCCACCACCCCGCCGACGACGACCGGGTTGGCACCGCGGGTCATCGTGGTGCGATGGCCGGTCGGCACGACCCACGTGTCCTTGGTGCCTGGCCCCATCACCCAGTCGTCCTTGCCGGGCAGCAGCACGACGGTCGGGGCGGGTGTGGTGGCCGCGAGCTCGTCGGCGCGGTCGGCCGGGAGCCACCGCCGCTCCCCGTCGACGTCGGCCTCGACCAGGCTGTCCTCGACGGCGGACCACCAGCGCGTGAGCCGCGCCCGTCCCGCGCTCAGGCCGCCGCCCAGCCACTGCTCGAGGAGCTCCGGGGTGGTCGGACCGTAGGCGTCGAGGTAGGCCAGGACGGCCCGGGGGCCGGCCTCCTCGAGCGGCGGGACACCGGTCCAGCCCGACGCCACCGCTGGGCTCTGCAGCAGCAGGTCGCCCTCGGTCGAGGGCGCGAGGGAGACGTCGCCCTGCCAGGCGAAGGGCTTGAGCAACGTGATGTTGGGCTCGGCGAACTCGGTCGCCAGGTGTGCCCAGCGGCCGCCGGCCACCGCGTCGGCGATCGCCTGCGGGGGCACGGGTCCGGTCGCCACGACCTCGCGGACGAGGGCGCGCAGGTCGGGCCACTCGTCGGCGGGGAGCCGGTAGTGCTCGACCCAGCTCTTCAGCGCCCACTGCCGCCCGGCCGAGCGCAGCGCGAGGTAGTCACCGGCGGTGGCCGGGTCCATCACCTGCACCGACCCGCGGAAGGAGAAGGTGCGCATCAACCGGCCGTCGGCCAGCGCCCGCCGGACCTCGCCCGGCGAGCCCGGGTCCGCCAGCCGCCGGCGCACGGACAGGTCCGGGTCGGAGCCGAACACCGAGACGGCCCCCAGCGTGCGGACGACCTCGACGACGTCCCCGGCGCCCGCGAGCAGGTGCTGGCGCCCGAGGCGCCACGCGAGCGCCTGCTGCCGGGTCACCGCCAGCGTCGCCGCCACGGGTCAGTCCGCGTCCTCGCGGGCCTTGCGCTCGTCGAAGGCGGCCGCCGCGCGGGCGGCGCGCGCCTCGACGCGCTCGGCGAAGGCGGCGCGCTGGCGGTCGAGGAGGAAGTAGGAGGCGATGCCGGAGACCAGGAAGGCCAGGATGATCGCGAGGAGGAGGTTGTAGGTGCCGTCGAAGAGCAGCGCCATGATCCCGACGACGATGCCGAACGACGCGAGGAACAGCGCGATCCTCATGGCGGTGTAGACGACGAACTCCTTCACGGCCTCCACCTTAGGTCGAGCGGTCTACATTGGAGGAATGCTGAAGGTCCTGCTGGTCGTCGCGGTGATCGCCTTCGTCGTGTGGACGCTGGTGCGGCTCTCGCTCAGGCGCCTCGACGGTGGGTCCGGCGGGTCACAGAGCCGGCTGATCGCCCCGGACGACGACCCGGACTTCCTGCGTGGCCTCGACCGGCGCAAGGACGTCGACGACAGCTGAGCCCGCGCGGTGGTGCACCACTGAGTGCTCCGCGCCGCTGCTCTCGGCGTACGAGTGCTGGCTCGAGCTGCTGAAGAAGTTGATCCCGATGAAGTTGAACCAGAGCGTCGCGACGCCGACCATCGCCAGGTAGGCCGCGTTGCGGCCCCGCCAGCCGGCGGTGGCCCGGGCGTGGAGGTAGGCGGCGTAGACCACCCAGGTGATGAACGCCCACACCTCCTTCGGGTCCCAGTTCCAGTAGGCGCCCCAGGCCTGGTGCGCCCAGATCGGGCCCGTGATCAGCACCGCGAAGGTCCACACCGGGAAGCCGAAGGCGTGCATCCGGTAGGACAGCCGGTCGAGCTTGGGGAGCTCGGGCAGCCGCGCGAGGTAGCCGGTCTGCTTCGTCGAGCGGCTCTTGACCAGGTAGAGCCCGGACAGCAGCGCACCGATCGTGAAGGCGCCGGTCGAGATCACCGCGGAGACCACGTGGATGACGAGCCAGTAGGAGTTGAGCGCGTCGGGGAGCGGCAGGACCGCGTCGTCGAGGCCGAGGAAGGCCGCCATCAGCGCGGCGACCACGAAGGTCGTCACCAGCGGACCGAGCCAGTCGGTGCCCCAGACCCGCGTCACGACGAGGAAGGCGAGCGCGACCACGAAGGTGCCCGCGATCGTGAACTCGTACATGTTGCCCCACGGCACCCGGTTGGGGTCGGCGGCGAGCCCGCGCGCGACGAGCGCCACGAAGTGCACGGCCACCGCGAACGACGTCAGCAGGATGCCGAGGCGGCCCGCCATCGCCGTACGACGGTCCTCGACCTCCTCGTCGGAGGCCAGCGTGCGCAGGCCGGCGAGCTCGACGAAGTAGGCGAGCATCGCCAGGAAGTAGAGGACCGAGGCGGCCTCGATGCCCTGGTAGCTGAAGACTTCCCACTGTCCGTCGGTCACGACGTCTCCTTCTGCGGGGCCCGGAGGGACTCCACGATGTCTGCGAGCTCGGTGCTCTCACCGGGGACTGCCCCGTTGGAGCGGTCGAGGCGGGCGACCTCGACGAGGGTGGTGCCGTCGTCCCGGCGCCTGGCGCGCACCCAGACGCGGCGCGGACGGATGAAGAGCGAGCCGAGCAGCCCGATCAGCGCGGCGACCATGCCGGCCAGCGCCACCAGCGAGCCCGGGGTGCGGCTGACCTGGATCTTGTTCCAGCGCTGGAGGCCGTCGAAGGTCACGCTGCCCAGCCCGTCGGGGAGGGTGACGGTGTCGCCCGGGCGCAGGTCCATCCGGAAGGGCTGGCCGTCGTCCTTCAGCAGCTGGGTGGCGTTGCTCTTGTCGAGGACGTAGACCGACGACGCACCGCCGTCGTCGACCCCGACGTCACCGGTCCAGACCTGGAGCGACAGCAGCGGGTTGCCGGCCGCGCCGAAGATCGACGCCGGCATGGTGAGGTTGCCGTCGGCGTCCTTGCCCATCGCGAACGTCGGGTAGAAGGTGCCTTCCAGGCCGAGCTGCTCGGGCTTGGCGAACGGCGCCTTGATCACGCCGAACGACTCGAAGGTCTGCGCGTTGATCGGCAGGAAGACCGCGGGTCCGCTCTTGGTGATGTTGCCCTCGCCGTCGCGGATCGTGACGACGGGCGCGTAGCCGTGGCCGATCAGGGAGATGTCCGTGCCGCCGATGCTGAGCGGGTGGTTGACCTTGAGGTCGTACTGCTCCGTCGGGGCGTCCTCGTCGGTCCTGTAGTCGAGGTGGGCGACGAAGTCGCGGGCCATCCCGGCACGCGCGCCCTGCGCGATCCACGAGACGTCGAAGTCGGTGATCTTGAAGGAGAACGGCTCCATCACCGAGGGGTCGAAGAGGTTGCCGGGAGCGAAGTCGTCGTACTGCGACAGGGTGTTGGAGAAGCCGTAGTCCTTGCCGTTGAGCAGGATCACCCCGCCCTTGTAGCCGAAGAGGCTGCCCGACGCGACGCCGACCAGCACGACCAGCACGGCGAAGTGGAAGACCAGGTTCCCGGCCTCGCGCAGGTAGCCGCGCTCGGCGGAGACCGCGTCGCCGCGCAGGACGCGGAACCGTCGCCGGCGCAGGACCTTCGCGGCGCGGGCGAGCACGGCGTCCACGTCCTCGTCGGTGGTGTACGACGTCGACTCGGGCAGACGCAGGAGGTTGCGAGGCGCCTGCGGGGGCTTGGCGCGCAGGGCGCGCGCATAGACGAACAGGCGCGGGATGATGCAGCCGACGAGCGAGATCATCAGCAGGATGTAGATCGCGGAGAACCAGACCGAGCCGTAGACCGAGAACAGGTCGAGGCGGTCCCAGATCGGTGCGAGCCGGGGGTGGTTGTCGCGCCAGGTGGTGACGGCCAGGGAGTCGATGTTCTCCTGCGGGATCACCGAGCCGGGGATGGCGGCGAGCGCGAGCAGCAGCAGCAGCACCAGCGCCGTACGCATCGAGGTGACCTGGCGCCACGTCCAGCGGAACAGCTCACGGGCGTTGAGGTCCATGGGCAGCGCGGTGGCCTGGCGGTCGTCGGACGGCCGCTTCTGTAGGTCGGTCACAGCGGCGTCCAGAAGCCGAGGACGGTGGCCTGCAGGTCCTGCACGATGCGCTCCCACCATCCGCTGACGAGCAGGAGCCCGACCACGATCATCATCGCGCCGCCGAGCCTCATGATCAGCACCTGGTGGCGACGCACGACCTGGAAGGCCGCGATCATCCGGCGGTAGGCGAAGGCCGCGGCGATGAAGGGCAGGCCGAGACCGAGCGCGAAGACCGCGGAGAGCACGGCCCCGCGGCTCGCGGTGGCCTCGTTGACCGAGAGCACGTTGATCGCGGCCAGCGTCGGGCCGACGCACGGGGTCCAGCCGACACCGAAGAGGAAGCCCAGGACGGGCGCGGCGGCGAGCCCCACGGCGGGCACCTTGTGGACGCGCCAGTCACGCTGGAGGAAGCCGAAGCCGCCGAGGAACGCGACCCCGAGCAGGATCGTGATGATGCCGAGGACGATGTTGAGCTGGCTGTAGTGCACGAACAGCCAGGCGCCGGCCGCGCCCGTGAGGCTGCCGAGCAGCACGAAGACGACGGCGAAGCCGAGCACGAACAGCACCGCACCGAGCACCATCCGGCTTCGCCGGGCGTCCTCGAGGTCGGCGCCCGAGACGCCGGTGGCGTAGGAGAGGTAGCCGGGCAGCAGCGGGATCACGCACGGGCTGAAGAAGGACACCAGGCCCGCGGCGAGCGCCACGGGCAGGGCCAGGACCATCGACCCGGACATGGCCGTGTCCTGCAGCCAGTCGTTCACTTCTCCGCCCCCTCCACGAGCGCGACCAGCGTGCGCACGCTCGGGATGCGGCCCTGCACCGAGGCGGCGATCCGGCCCTCGGCGTCGAGGACGACGGTGCTCGGGATCGACCGCGGGCCGAGGGTGCCGGCGAACGCGAACAGCGCCGCACCGTCGCCGGAGTAGATGGAGGGGTAGTCCACCTCGAGGTCGCGCACGAAGGCCGACGCGTCGTCGCGCGAGGCGTCGCGGATGTTGACGCCGACGAAGGCGACGTCGTCGCCGAGCTGGTCGGCGGCCTCGTTGAGGTCGGGCTGCTCGGCGATGCAGGGCGGGCACCAGGACGCCCACACGTTGACCACGACGGGCTTGCCGCGCAGGTCGGCCAGGTCGACCGGCTCACCCTCGAGGTCGTCGCCGGTCAGCGTGACCGGATCACCGCGGTCGGCGGAGGCGACCTCCTCCGGCACGCCGGCACCGGTGATGTAGCCCTTGTCGCCGGTGCCGGACAGGCCCGAGCACCCGGCGAGGAGGAGCAGGGACACGAGGAGCGCGAGCGGGCGGACGACCCTCACGGGTGGTCCTGCTCGGCCGCGCCGCCGGAGGAGAACGGGGCGGAGCGGTCGCCCACGGGGATCAGGTCGCCGGCAGGCTCGGAGTAGCGGACCTGCACCATCCGGTCGTCGTCGAAGACGATGCTGGTGAGCGAGCAGAGCGTGCACTGGCGCCGCTTGGGGTGGTGGAGGTAGCTGCGCTTCTCCAGGAACAGGCGCGTGGTCCAGATCGGCAGCTGGTGGGACACGACGACGGCCTCGTGGCCGACGGCTGCGTCCCGGGCGTCGTGGATCGCGGCGACCATCCGGCCGACGATCTCGTCGTAGGGCTCGCCCCACGACGGCTTGCGGGGGTCGTACATGTGGCGGAGCAGCTGGGGGTGCTTGAGGAACGTCTTCGCGCCCCCGCCGAAGTTGATCCCCTCGAACTTGTTGGCCGACTCGATGACCCGCGGGTCGACGACCGGTGCCAGGTCGCGGGCGCGGGCCAGCGGCGCCGCGGTCTCCTGGGCGCGCTCGAGCGGCGAGGTCCGCATGTGCACGATGTCGCGGTCGCCCACCTCGTCGGCGACGCGCTGCGCCATCCGGTGGCCGAGCTCGGAGAGGTGGAAGCCGTCGCGGCGGCCGTAGAGGATGCCCTGGGGGTTGTGCACCTCGCCGTGGCGGAGCAGGTGCACGATCGTCTCGACGCCCATGTCAGTGTCCTCCCGCTGCCGCGGCCGCGATGGCGGCCGCCGGGAGCGCGTCGATGATCGTCGAGATCGCCCGGTCGTCGTGGGCCGCGGAGACGAACCACGCCTCGTAGGCCGACGGGGGCAGGTAGACGCCCTGGTTGAGCATCGAGTGGAAGAACTCCGCGTAGGCCCCGGTGTCCTGCTGGCTGGCCTCGGCGAAGTCGTGGACCGCGCCGTCGCGGAAGAACACCGAGAACATGGTGCCGGCCGACTGCACCACGTGCGGCACGCCGGCGGCCCTCAGGTGCTCGGCGACCGCGTCGCGGATCGTGGTGGCCGTCCGGTCGAGCTGGGCGTAGACCTCGGGCGTCGCGAGCCGGAGCGTCGCGAGCCCGGCGGTCGTCGCCACCGGGTTCCCCGAGAGCGTGCCGGCCTGGTAGACCGGGCCCTCCGGGGCGAGGTGGGCCATGAGGTCGGCGCGACCGCCGAAGGCCGCGGCCGGGAACCCGCCGCCCATCACCTTGCCGAAGGTCATCAGGTCGGGCACCCAGCCCTCGATGGCGCCGTCGAGGCCCCAGCCGCCCTGCTCCGTGGCGCGGAAGCCGGTCATCACCTCGTCGGAGATGAAGAGGGCTCCGTGGGCGCGGCAGGTCTCGGAGAGGAAGGAGTTGAAGCCGGGCGACGGCGGGACGACGCCCATGTTGCCGGGCGAGGCCTCGGTGATCAGGCACGCGATGCGGGGGCCGTGCGCCTCGAAGGCGGCGAGCACCGCCTCGCGGTCGTTGAAGGGGAGCACGAGCGTCTCGGCCGCCGACGACGCAGGTACGCCGCTGGTGCCGGGCACCGCGAGCGTCGCGACGCCGGAGCCGGCCTCGGCCAGCAGCGGGTCGACGTGGCCGTGGTAGCAGCCGGCGAACTTCACGACGAGGTCGCGACCGGTCGCGCCGCGCGCCAGCCGGATCGCCGACATGGTGGCCTCGGTGCCGGACGAGACGAAGCGGACCCGCTCGACGGGGGTGCGCGCCACGATCTCCTCGGCGAGCTCGACCTCGGGCTCGGTGGGGGTGCCGTACGACGTACCGCGGGCCACCGCCCCGGCAACGGCCGCCTGCACGTCGGGGTGCGCGTGACCGAGCAGCATCGGGCCCCACGAGCAGATCAGGTCGACGTAGTCGTTGCCGTCGGCGTCGGTGAGCCAGGCCCCCGAGGCGGACGTGATGAAGCGCGGGGTGCCGCCGACGGCGTTGAAGGCGCGAACGGGCGAGTTGACGCCTCCCGGCGTCACGGCGCGCGCACGCTCGAAGAGCGCCTCGCTCGCCGCCGTCCTGGAGAGGAAGGTCTCGGAGGTCACTGGCTCATTGTCACGCAGGCCTGCAAGCGCGACCCAGTCGGGACGGTCCCCGGGCGGACCCCTGTGGGTTGGCACACATGTAACCCGCGCGTAACTTGGGGTGAAGAGTTGTCGTTGTCAGGTGTGAGGGGCCCCACACGGGGCATCATGACGGGACTTGATCCGCCAGTTCACTTGGGAGATGAAAGACATGTCGAAGTTCGGCTCCGTGCGTCGGGCCACCGCCCTGGTGCCGCTGGCCGTGCTCTCCGCCGCCTGGACCGCGAGCCTCGCGGGCGTGGGCGTCGGCACGGCGAGCGCCGACTCCGACGGGTCCGAGACGCTCCCCGACGGCACCAGCCTCCCCGCCGCGGTCATCGAGGCACCGGCCAGCGTCGGCGACGACGCCCTCACCCGCGCCGCCGCGCTCACGCCCGGCAAGGCCAGCGACATCCCGCAGGCCGCCCTCGCCGCCTACCAGCGCGCCGAGGCCGTGATCAACAAGGCCGACCCGTCCTGCCAGCTGCCGTGGGAGCTCATCGCCGCGATCGGCCGGGTCGAGTCCGACCACGGCAGGTTCGCCGGCAACTCGCTCGACGGGCAGGGCGTCGCGACGCCGGGCATCTACGGCGTCGCCCTGAACGGGAAGAAGGGCACGCAGCTCATCCCGGACACCGACGGCGGGCAGTACGACGACGACACCCGCTTCGACCGCGCCGTCGGTCCGATGCAGTTCATCCCCTCGACCTGGGCGGTCGTCGGCGTGGACGGCGACAACGACGGCACCCGCAACCCCCAGGACGTCGACGACGCTGCGCTCGCCACCGCGGTCTACCTCTGCTCGGGTGACGACGACCTGTCGCAGGAGCAGGGCCAGCGGGCCTCGATCTACCGCTACAACCACTCCAACGCCTACGTCGACCTGGTCATGCAGATCATGCAGGCCTACCTGGACGGCGACTTCAGCGCGGTGCCCACCTCGACGCTGACCTCCGGCGTGATCCTGCCCGACCCCTCGTCCTCCCCGACCAAGGGCTCGACCGACGTGCGCCCCGGTGGCAAGGGAGGCGGCAAGGGAGGCGGCAAGGGCGGTGGCAAGTCCACGCCGACCACCACGCCGACCCCGACCTCCAAGCCGACGCCGACCCAGACGCCGACCAAGACGCCCACCCAGGAACCGACGCAGACGCCGACCCAGACGCCGACGAACACACCCACCGGCCTGCCGACCGAGATCCCGACCGAGCTGCCGACGGTCATCCCGACCATCCCGCTCCCCACGGTCGTGCCGACGGTGCTGACGGTGGCCCAGGCGACGACGCAGTGCCTGGCGTCCGGGATCTCCTCGCTCGACCTCGCGGCGCTCAACGCCTGCATCAACGACCTGATGAACCCCTGACCCTGCCGCCGACCCAGCGTGCGCAGCTCGACGCCTGCGTAGCAGCATTGCTCAACCCGTAGCCGCTGAGCGGTGTGTGAGCCACATTTCGCGGGTCGTGAATGTGGGTGGCTCACCGCTCCCCGCGTGTCGGCGTACGACACTCCCGCAGGCGGTGTGTGAGCCACATTCCGCAGCGCAGCAATGTGGCTCACACACCGCTCAGGCGGACGGCGAGTGCGACCGGAGCCCAGGCTCAGCGGCGGAACAGGCTCGCGGCCTCCGCGGCCCAGTAGGTCAGGATCACGTCGGCGCCGGCGCGGCGGATCGAGGTGAGGGTCTCCACGATGGCGGCCTCGCGGTCGATCCAGCCGTTGGCGGCGGCGGCCTCGACCATGGCGTACTCGCCGGAGATGTTGTAGGCCGCGACCGGGATGTCGACGGCGTCGCGGACCCGGCGGATCACGTCGAGGTAGGCCAGCGCCGGCTTCACCATCACGATGTCGGCGCCCTCCTCCACGTCGAGGAGCGCCTCGCGGACGCCCTCGATGCCGTTGGCCGGGTCCTGCTGGTAGGTCTTGCGGTCGCCGGTCAGTGACGAGTCGACGGCCTCGCGGAAGGGGCCGAAGAAGGCCGAGGCGTACTTCGCGGAGTAGGCGATGATCGAGACGTGGCTGTGCCCGGCCGCGTCGAGCGCCTGGCGCACGACGGCGACCTGGCCGTCCATCATCCCGCTCGGGCCGACCATGTCCACGCCCGCGGCGGCCTGGGCGAGCGCCATCTCGGCGTACGCCGCCAGCGTCTGGTCGTTGTCGACCTCGCCGTCGGGCGTGAGCACGCCGCAGTGGCCGTGGTCGGTGAACTCGTCGAGGCACAGGTCCGACATGACCGTGAGCTGGTCGCCGACCTCCGCGACGACGTCGGTGATCGCGAGGTTGAGCACGCCGCCGGGGTCGATGCCGCCGGAGCCGGTGGCGTCCTTGTGCTCGGGGATGCCGAAGAGCATCACGCCGCCGAGGCCGAGCTCGGCCGCCTCGGAGACCGCTGCCTTGAGCGAGTCGCGCGAGTGCTGGACGACACCGGGCATCGTGGAGATCGGCCGCGGCTCGTCGATGCCCTCGCGCACGAAGACCGGCAGCACCAGCTGGCTCGGCAGCACGTGGGTCTCGGCGACCATCCGGCGCAGCGCCGGGGTGCGGCGCAGCCGCCGCGGTCGGATGAGCGGGGCCTGGATGTCGATCTCCTCGGTCACCCGCTCATCCTCTCGCGTCGGTGGTGACTACTTCGCGCGGGCCTTGCGGCGACCGGACGCAGTGCGCTCGCTGGGGCGGGTGACCGGCTCGCCGGCCTCCAGCATCGCGAGGCGGCGCGAGGAGCCGAAGTCGGCCAGCGCGTCGACGAGGACCTCCACGTCGGGCGACGGTGCGAGCACGTCGACCCGCAGGCCGTGCTCCTCCGCCGTCTTGGCCGTGGCGGGGCCGATGACCGCGATGATCGTCGACGGGTGCGGCTTGCCGGCGATGCCGACGAGGTTGCGCACGGTCGAGGACGAGGTGAAGACGACGGCGTCGAACTTGCCGGTCTTGATCGCGTCGCGCACCGGCGCCGGCGGCGGGGTGGCCCGCACGGTGCGGTAGGCGGTGACGTCGTCACACTCCCAACCGAGGTCGATCAGGCCGGCGACGAGGTTCTCCGTGGCGATGTCGGCGCGCGGCAGGAAGACCCGGTTGATCGGGTCGAGCACGTCGTCGAAGGGCGGCCAGTCCTCGAGGAGGCCGGCGGCGGACTGCTCGCCGGACGGCACCAGGTCGGCACGCAGGCCCCAGTCGGCGATCGCCTGGGCGGTCTTGTCGCCGACCGCGGCGATCTTGAGGCCGGAGAAGGCACGCGCGTCGAGGCCGTACTCCTCGAACTTCTCGCGCACCGCCTTGACCGCGTTGACCGAGGTGAAGGCGATCCACTCGTAGCGGCCCTCGACGAGGCCGCGGACGGCCTTGTCCATCTGGAGCGGGTTGCGCGGCGGCTCGACGGAGATCGTCGGCACCTCCTCGGGCACGGCGCCGTACTCGCGCAGGCGACGCGACAGCGAGCCGGCCTGCTCCTTGGTGCGGGGCACCAGTGCGCGCCAGCCGAAGAGCGGCTTGGTCTCGAACCACGACAGGGTCTGGCGCAGGTCGACCACGTCGCCGACGACGATGATCGCCGGCGGTGCGATGCGCGCGGACCGGATGTCGCCGGCGACGTTCGCGAGGGTCGAGATGAGGGTCTGCTGCTCGGTCGTGGTGCCGACGCGGGTCACCGCGACGGGCGTCTCGGCGGAGCGGCCGGCCTCGACGAGGGCGGCGGCGGTCTCGCCGATGCTGCCGACGCCGGAGAGCAGGACGAGCGTGCGGTCGTCGGCGTACGCGCTCCAGTCGACCTTGTCGCCGCAGGTGACGACGGCCATCTCCTTGTGGCGCTTGGTGGTCAGCGGGATGCCGGCGTAGGCCGGGACCGCGCTCACCGAGGAGACACCGGGCACGACGTCGAAGCCGACGCCGGCCTTGGCGCAGGCCTGCGCCTCCTCGGGGCCGGAGGCGTAGAGGAACGGGTCGCCGGTCATCAGGCGGACCACGCGCTGCTTCTTGCCGTGGCGTACGACGACCTTGCCGCGCGCCGCGTGGGTCAGCGGCTGGCCGTCCTCGCCGAAGCCGCCGTCGACGATCTCCGGGCCACCCTCGAAGCCGCCCTCGGGGCCCTCGACGAGCCCGAGGAGCTGCCGGACGAGGTCGACGTGCTCGGGCGCCTCGGTCACGATCACGTCGGCGGTCTTGATGAGCTCCACGGCTCGCACCGTCAGCAGGCCCGGGTCACCGGGACCGGCGCCGACGAACGACACCCAGCCCGGGTTGGCGGGGGTGGTCTCCTGCGGGGTCTGTACTCGCGTCATGCGTGCTGGTTCCTCACTGGTGGTCCCTGTTCACTTGGTGCCGTCATCAGGTCTGCTGCTCCCTCGGCGAGCATCTCGCTCGCGAGGCGTTGTCCGAGTCCGGCGGCGTCGTCGACGGGGCCGCTGGCGCTCATCCGCACCGACAGTCCTCCGTCCTCCGAGAGGGCGATCGCACGCAGCCAGAGCTCCTCCCCGTCGTCGCCCTCGACGACGTCGGCGAGCGCACCCAGCGGGGCCGAGCAACCGGCCTCGAGGGTGGACAGCACCGCGCGCTCGGCGGTGACCGCGGCGCGGGTCGAGGGGTCGTCGAGCTGCGCCAGCGCGGTGACGAGCTCGTCGTCGCTGCGGCACTCGATCGCGAGGGCACCCTGGCCGGGCGCGGGAAGCATCTGGAGCGGGTCGAGCACCTCGGTGACCTCGTCGAGGCGGCCCAGTCGCGCGAGCCCGGCACGAGCGAGCACCACGGCGTCGTACTGCCCCTCGCGGACCTTGCGGATCCGGGTGTCGACGTTGCCGCGGATGCCCTCGAGCTCCAGGCCGAGGCCGAGCGCCGCGAGCTGGCTGACGCGACGCGGCGACCCGGTGCCGAGGCGGCTGCCGACCGGCAGCTCGCCGAGGGTGAGGCCGTCGCGGGCCACGACGACGTCGCGCGGGTCCTCGCGGGGCGGGACCGCGGCGAGCGCGATGCCGTCGGCGGGTGCGGTCGGGAGGTCCTTGAGGGAGTGGACGGCGACGTCGACGCGACCCGCGAGCAGGGCGTCGCGGAGCGCGCTGACGAAGACGCCGGTGCCGCCCATGGTGGCGAGCGGGGCGCTGCTGACGTCGCCCTCGGTCGCGACCTCGACGAGCTCGACCTCGCGGCCGAGGCGCTCGCGGATCAGGTCGGCGACGTGGCCGGACTGGGTGGTGGCGAGGGCGGAGGCACGGGTGCCGAGGCGGATCGGGGCCTGGGCAGGTGTCTGAGCAGGTGTCTGGGTCACGACTTGCCCTCCGCCCGGGTCACGCGGTCCACGGCCTGCGGGTCGAGGCGGAACAGCTCGGCGAGCGCTGCGGTGTAGGAGACGGCCGGCTCGGCGTCGGCGAGCTCCTTGACCCGGACGGTCGGCTCGTGGAGCAGCTTGTCGGCCACGCGGCGCACGGTGTGCAGCACCTCGGCGCGGGTGGCCTCGTCCAGGTCGGGCATGCGGGCGGCGAGCCGCTCCATCTCGGCGTCGACCACGGCGGTGGCCATCGAGCGCAGCGCGACGACGGTCGGGGTGACGCTCGCCTGGCGTCGTACGGCCAGGAAGGCGGCGATCTCCTGGCCGACGATGGTGCGTACGTCGTCGACGCCGGCGGTCGCCTCGAGGCCGCGTAGCGCATCGGCGAGGCCGGTGAGGTTGATCAGCTCGACGCCGGGCAGCTCGGCGAGCTTGGGGTCGACGTCGTGCGGCAGGGCGAGGTCGATGACCGTCACCGGACGGTCGCTGCCGCCGCGGGCGGTGACCACGTCGGCCAGCCGGACCAGGGGCTCGGGCGCGCCCGTGCACGACACGACGATGTCGGCGGTGGCGAGCTCGTCGACGAGGCGCTCCAGCGGCAGCGACGTGGCACCGTACTCGTGGGCGAGGCGCTCGGCGCGGGCCGCGGTGCGGTTGAGGACGGAGATGCTGGCGGCGCCACCGCGCGAGAGGTGGGCGACGGCGAGCGAGGCCATCGCCCCGGCACCGATGACGACGGCGCGCGCACCGGCGACGGGCGTGGCGCTGCGCTCGAGCGCGGTGCTCACCAGCGAGGGAGCGGCGCGGTCGATGTCGGTCTCGGCGTGGGCGCGCTTGCCGACGCGGAGCGCCTGCTGGAACAGGGTGTTGAGGGCCGGGCCGACGGTGCCGTGCTCCTGGCCGATCCGCAGCGCGTCGCGGGTCTGGCCGAGGATCTGGCCCTCGCCGACGACCATCGAGTCGAGGCCGGCGGCCACCTGGAAGAGGTGCGAGACCGCGCCCTCGTCGTAGTGCACGTAGAGGTGGCGCAGCATCGCCTCGGTCGGCTGCTCGGCGCGCGCGACGAGGAGGCCGGAGACGTCCTCGACGCTGCCGTGGAAGCGGTCGACCTCGGCGTAGACCTCGAGGCGGTTGCAGGTCACGATCGCGGTCGCCTCGGTCACGTGCTCGCCGGCGACGACGTCACCGACCAGCTTGATCGCGCCGTCGGGGTCGAGTGCGAGCTTCTCGAGGAGCCCGACGGGTGCGGACTTGTGGGAGATCCCCACGACCAGGACGCTCATGACAGGACCTCCGTCTCGATGGCCCCCGCCTTGCGCTGCTCGTGGTACGCCAGGATCTGCAGCTCGATCGACAGGTCGACCTTGCGTACGTCGACCCCCTCGGGCGCCGACAGGACGGTCGGCGCGAAGTTGAGGATGCTGGTGATGCCGGAGGCGACCATCCGGTCGGCGACCGACTGGGCGGCGACAGCCGGGGTGGCGATCACGCCGATGGAGACGTCGTGCTCGGCGACGATCGTCTCGAGGTCCTCGAAGCTGCGGACCTCGAGGCCGGCGACGACGTCGGTGTGGCGATCGGGGTCGGCGTCGAGCAGCGCGACCACCCGGAAGCCGCGGCTGCGGAACCCGGAGTAGTTCGCGAGCGCGTGCCCGAGGTTGCCGATGCCGACGATGACCACGGGCCAGTCCTGGGTCACGCCGATCTCGCGGGCGATCTGGTAGCGGAGGTACTCCACGTCGTAGCCGACACCGCGGGTGCCGTAGCTGCCGAGGTAGGACAGGTCCTTGCGCAGCTTGGCGCTGTTGACCCCCGCCGACGCGGCGAGCTCCTCGCTGGAGCAGGTGGTCGTGCCGCCCTCGGCGAGGCCGGTCAGGGCACGCAGGTACACGGGAAGCCTGGCGACAGTTGCTTCGGGAATGTCCCGTGCAGAGTCGGGGGTCCGTGCGGTCACAGCTGCTTCTTTCCAGTCCCGCGAACCTCGCGTGGACTCCGTCACTGTAGGAGTTTGTGAACGGGAGAACAAAACGAGCGGACGTCGGGCTAGCACATGTGAGATGACCCACCTGTGGCGGGGTGCTCCCGACTTGCACACGGGGCCTCCGAGGGCGTAGAGGACGTCGCCCCGGCGGCCCTCTCCCGCCCCTCGCTGACCGCTGGTCGAGCAGGGCGCCCCGCGGTCGGTGGTCGAGCACGGGCGACCGCGGTCGCTGGTTGAGCAGGGCGCCCCGATCGCCGCTGGTTGAGCAAGGCGCCCCGCGCCCGTGTCGAAACCAAGGCTCCCCACCCTCCACCGTTGGTCGAGGAGGGCGCCCCGCGCCCGTCACGAGACCAGACCCTCTCTTGACCGAACCTCGCATCTCCGACCGTCGTCACTGTCAGACCTTCCACCTATAATCGAACACATGAGCGAAGCACTTTCGATGGCACGGGAGGCGGGGGTTGATGACCTCCCCGCCACGGCCCTGCTCGCGCTCGCTCGATCCCGCAAAGCAGCCGAGGACCAGGCTGCCGCGGACCTCCTGGAGGTCGCCGCCCGGTGGGCCGACCTCCACCCACCCGAGTCGATCCACCTCGCCGCGGCGTTCACGATTCCGGGCTCTGAGCACGAGGAGCCCATCGCGGGCGACGGCTGCCCCCTCGTGGCGGAGTTCTGCGTCGCCGAGCTCGGAGCCGTGCTCGGGATCTCGTCTGTTGCGGCCAAGAAGCTCATCGGTCACGCCCTCGAGCTCCGCCACCGCCTCCCCCGCCTCTGGGCGCAGGTGCAGTCCAGTGTCGTTCCGGCCTGGCGTGCCCGCCTCGTGGCCGAGACCACCATCCACGCGGTGCCCTCACTGACACGTGAAGCGGCTGGATGGGTCGACGACCAAGTCGCCGCCGTCGCAGGACGCGTCGGGACCGCACAGCTCGACCGCCTCGTCGCGGAGACCATCAAACGGTTCGACCTCGCCCAGCCGGATCCGGCCGCTGATCCGGAGGACGGCTACCTGCACGTCGACCCCCGACACGTGACCGTCCACGACCAGGACGTCCACTACGCCGGCACCCTCCACATCGAAGCCGAGCTCGACCTCGCCGACGGCCTCGACCTGGACCACGCCCTGGCCCACGACGCCGCCGCCCAGAAGGCCCTCGGGTCCACCGAGACCCTCGACGTCCGACGCGCCAAGGCCCTCGGCAACCTCGCCCGCACCCAGACCGCCCTCGACCTGATCCACACCCAAGGCGCCACCTCGCAGGAAAATGCCGACGGGCTGCCCGCCGCACGGGAGCTCGTGCTCCACGCCCACCTCGACGGCACCCTCACGAATGCGGGGACGGTGTTCGGTCCGACCGGACGGACGGAGAACCGGCACAAGCTCCTCCTCCTCGACCAGATCCGGTCCTGGTGCCGCGACTCCCGGACCAAGGTCACCATCAAGCCCGTCATCGACCTCAACGCGAACCTCACCGCACCCGGCTACGACATCCCCGACCGCATCCGCGAACAAGTCATCCTCCGCGACCGCACCTGCGTGTTCCCCCACTGCACCCGACCAGCCCGCGGCTGCGACATCGACCACGTCACCGCCTACGACCATCACGCCGAAGCAGACGGCAGACCACAGCCCGGGCCCACACGGTCCGACAACCTCGCACCCCTGTGCCGCTCCCACCACCGGCTCAAGACCCACACCAGCTGGCGCTACGCCACGGTCGCGCCCGGTGTCTTCGAGTGGACCAGCCCCCACGGCCACCACTTCCGCCGCGACAGGTCGGGCACCGGACCGATTCAGCCAGCTGAGCCCGAGCGACCATGACCCCGCCCCACACCCCGCCAGACACCACGACGGCGGGGTCACCGGCATGCCTGCCGAGCCATCGGCGGTCGCGATGGGCGCTGCCTTCCAGCTCCGCTGCCAAAGTGACGACGACGTAGAGGCTGATCAGCGAAGCACGGTGAGAATCCTGGCGCTGCGGCCGGCGAGGACGCGCGTTGCAAGGTTGGACGCCCGAAGAGGCCGTGATCGGCGCCGCGGTCAAACCCTCGTGGTACTGGCGTCGACCGCGGGCCTGGACGACCCCTACCCCGACCCCGACCCCGACCGGCAAACTCGGCTACCTCTGTCGCCAGCGCCAGCCTCGGAAGTGCTGCGACGATCGACCCGTGAAGAAGGTCCTGGTCGGCGCCGCGGTCACCCTCGTCGTGCTCCTCGCGGCCTACGCCGTCGTGGTGCAGCAGTACGACGCGTGGGCGTCGGCCGACCTCGACCGCAACATCGAGGAGTTCAACTCGACCAGCACCCTCGAGTCGTGCATGGACGAGATCGACGGCGTGTGGCTGCCGTGGCTGGTGGCCGAGGCCAGGGACCTGTGCTCTAAGGCCGTCAGCGGCGACTGAGCGACGTCAGCGACCTTCACGCATCGCCTCGGCCACCGCGGCACGTACGCGCCCATGCGCGAGCGGGGGCAGGTCCTCCAGCCCGAACCAGGCGAGGTCGTCGTGCTCCTCGGGAGCGACGTTGTGCGGCTCACCCACCCAATCGGGCACGAGCCAGGCGCTGAGGCTCGCGGTCCCGAGATCGACCCCGCACAGAGCCGAGACCGTCGACGCATCGATCGACACCCCGAGCTCCTCGTCGAGCTCGCGGACGAGCGCATCCAGCTCGGACTCCCCCGCCTCCACGACGCCACCCGGGAGGTCCCAGGTGTCGGGGAACGCGTGCTTGTCGGGCCGCCGGTGCACCAGCAGGACCCGACCGTCCCTCACCAGCGCCCCGACGACGACCTCCACCATGTCCTGAGTAGAGCAGGGCCGTCCGACAGCTCAGAGCAGCGAGCGCAGCATCCGGTCCGAGGCGAGCAGGGCGTCGAGGTCGTACGTCGACGTGCTCGCGAGCAGCTCGTCCGCCCCGGTCCGGTCGGCGAGCTCCTCGAGCTGGCGCCGTACGGAGGAGGGGCTGCCGGCCACGGCACGCGAGAGCGACTCCTCGACCCGGCGGCGCACCTGGTCGGGCCACGACGCCGCGCGGATCGCCTTGATCGGCTCCAGCGGCGGGAACTCCCCGGTCTGCCGCGAGACGGCCATCGCCCACGCCTCCGGGAGCGCGAGCTCGCGCGCGGTCGCGTCGTCGTCGGCGACGAGCACGTCGAGCGACACCGTCACCCGGGGCGAGCTCTCGAGGTGCGGGACGAACGCCCGGCGGTAGCCCTCGAGCGCAGGCGCCAGGTCGGGCGACGACAGGATCGGGCCGCCGACCACGACGGGCAGGCCGCGCCGGGCGGCGACCTCGAGCCCGCGACCGGTGGCGAGCACGTGCATCGGGACGGTACGACCGGTCGCGGGGTGAGCGGTCACGTCCGAGGTCCCGTCGAGGTAGGCGCGCAGCTCCACCAGGTCGTCCTCGAACGTGTCGCCGTCCTCGTGGTCGCGCCGCAGCGCGCGACGGACCGGCGGGGTGAAGCCCAGCGAGCGGCCCAGGCCGAGGTCGACGCGGCCGGGGTGGAGCGCCTCGAGCACGAGGAACTGCTCGGCCACGACGAGCGGCTGGTGGAGCGGCAGCATCACGCCACCCGACCCCAGGCGGATCCGTGACGTGCGCGCACCGATGGCGGCGAGCAGCACGGCCGGGACACCCGACGCGATCCCGGGCACCGCATGGTGCTCGGCGACCCAGAAGCGGTCGTAGCCGACCTGCTCGGCGTGCACCGCCCGCGCGATCGTCGCCTCCAGGGCTGCGGGGTCGGTGGAGTCGACGCGCGTCCGCGACCGGTCCAGCAGGGAGAGCATCACGCCTCCCTCAACGCATCAGGCGCCCAGAGCCTTCCGCAGCCGCGTCTCGTCCACGCGCCAGTAGTCGTGCTGCTTGCCGTCGACGAAGGTCACCGGGACCTCCTCGCCGAACCGGTCCTCGAGCCCGTCGTCGGACTCGATGTCGACCTCCTCGAAGGTCTCGCCGACGTCGGCGCACACGCGCGCGATCACCGCGCGGGCGTCGTCGCAGAGGTGGCAGCCCGGGCGGGAGTAGAGCGTGACGCGGGCCGTCACTCCAGCAGCCCCAGCGCACGACGCCGCTCGTAGCCGCGGAGCCGGCCCTTCTGCACCTTGCCCGTCGCGGTGAACGGCAGCTCGTCGACGAGCTCGATGCGGGTGGGCTGCTTGAAGCGCGCCAGCCGGACGACCGCGTGGGCGCGCACGGCCTCCTCGAGGTGCTCGCGGAAGTGGGACGCGACGACGTACGCCACCACGGCCTCGCCGGTCTCCGCGTCGGGTACGCCGATCACGGCCGCGTCGGCGACCCCGTCGACCTCGCGGACGACGTCCTCCACCTCGGAGGGGTAGACGTTGAAGCCGCTGACGATGATCAGCTCCTTGACCCGGTCGACGAGGTAGAGGTCGCCGCTGGCGTCGAGGAAGCCGACGTCGCCGGTGGCGTACCAGCCCTCGTCGTCGGGGCCGTCCGCACCGTCGGGCCAGTAGCCGCTGAAGAGGTTCGCGCCGCGCACCTGGATCTGCCCGGGGTCCTCCCCCTCGACCTGGCCCCAGGTCTCGTCGACGAGCCGCAGCTCGATGCCGGGCAGCGCCGCGCCGACCGACCCGGGCCGGTTGTCGCGGCTGCACAGGGTGCTGGTGACGACCGGCGACGCCTCGGTCAGGCCGTAGCCCTGGTGCACGGGGATGTCGGTGATCGCGGTGAACCGCTCGATCACCTCCGGCTCCAGCGGCGCCGAGCCCGACAGCACGAGGCGCACCGGGCCGAGCCGCTCCTTGAGGTGCTCGTCGGGCAGCCAGTGGCCGAAGACCACCGGCGCGATGGGCACGACGCTGCACGCCTCGTCGTCGATCAGGTCGAGCACGGCCTGCGGGTCGTACTGCTCCACCAGCAGCAGTCGCGCACGGTGGCGCAGCACCCCGCCGAGGACCGCGTTGAGGCCGTAGACGTGGAAGAGCGGCAGCACGCCGAGCACGACGTCGTCGCCGTGCATCATCGGCGGCTCGACGGCGGCGACCTGCTCGATGTTGGCGAGCAGCGCGCGGTGGCTGAGCATCGCCGCGCGCGGGCGGCCGGAGGTGCCGCTGGTGTAGAGGAGGGCGGCCAGCTTCTCGGGGTCAGGCAACGGCGGCACGGGCCGTACGACGTCCGCGCGGAGGCCGGCGTACGCCACCTCACCCTCTGCGGGATCGGCCCCGGTGACGACCAGCCGCGGGCGCGCGTCGACGTCGAGGGAGGCCAGTGCTGCGCGCACGACCTCGAGCGACGTCTCGTCGGCGATGACGAGTCGCGTGCCGGAGTCGACGAGCATCCGGGCGAACTCGTCGGCGGTCGAGCGGGGGTTGACCGGCACGGCGACGACCTGCGCGCGCAGCACGCCGAGGTAGCTCGCGACGAACTCGATCCGGTTGCCCACCACGATCATCACGCGCTGCCCGGCGCGGATGCCCAGGAGGCCGAGTCCGGTGGCGATCCGGCCCACCTCGTCCTCGAGCGCCGTCCACGTCAGCGTGCGTCCGCCGCTCTCCACGAGGGCCTGTCGGTCGGGGACGTCGGCGGCCGCTTCGGCCACGAACGCGGAGATGTCGTTGCGCGGCATGGGCAGATACTTCCACAGCTACTGTGGGCGCGTGACCCCGTCGGAGCGGCCCAGGCGCCTCAACCTGCAGCAGCGCTCGGCCCTCGCCGGCGAGGCCGCGGCGGCCTCCGCGGAGGTCGAGAACGAGCTCCGCACGCCGAGCGACCCGACTGCCGCTGCGTTCTTCGACGTGGACAACACGCTCATGCAGGGCGCGAGCATCTTCCACTTCGCGCGCGGGCTGCACCGGCGGAAGTTCTTCACCACTCGCGAGATCGCAGAGGCGGCCTGGAAGCAGGCCTACTTCCGGATCGTGGGCGTCGAGGACCCCGAGCACGTCGCCGACGCCCGCAACTCAGCGCTCTCCTTCATCGCCGGGCACACCACCACCGAGCTCGAGCAGCTCGGCGAGGAGATCTTCGACGAGTCCATGGCCCACCGGGTCTGGCCCGGCACTCGCGCACTGGCCCAGCTGCACCTCGACGAGGGACAGCGCGTCTGGCTCGTCACCGCCGCGCCCATCGAGATCGCCGCGATCATCGCGCGCCGGCTCGGGCTCACCGGGGCGATGGGCACCGTCGCCGAGCACGTCGACGGCGTCTACACCGGGCAGCTCGTGGGCGACCTCCTCCACGGCCCGGCCAAGGCCGAGGCGGTCAAGGCGCTCGCCGCCCGCGAGGGCCTCGACCTCGCCCGCTGCTCGGCGTACTCCGACTCGGCCAACGACCTGCCGATGCTCTCCATGGTCGGCGACCCGTGCGCGATCAATCCCGACGCGAGGCTGCGGGCCCACGCGCGGGCCAACGGCTGGCGCGTGCGCGACTACCGCACCGGTCGCAAGGCCGCGCGTGCCGGGCTGGTCGCCGCCGCCGTCGCCGGGGCCGTTTCGGGCGCCGTCGCCGCGGGTACGACCGTGAGGGCACGCGGCAGGCGGCCCTGAGAAATTCTTGGTAACTCATAGTTACTCACGGGTTCACAGGCCCCCGCCCCGCGCTTATCGTGGAGGATGCAGCAGTGACTGGGAGGGGCTACCGCATGCCACAGCCGCGACCCGAGCACACGCTCGGTGAGGGACTCGAGGCGCTTCGGCGCGCGGTCCTGGCTGCCCTCGCACCCCAGCCGGCGACCCTGGTCGCCGCCCAGGGCCGGTTCCTCATGTCCGAGGCCACGACCGTCGGCGCGGCCGGCACCGGACCGGGGCCGTTCGGCGACGAGGACCACGCCGCGTCCTCGGAGGTCGACGAGGCCGAGCGCGAGCGCCTGATCGCGCTCGTCGAGCTGGCCCGCACCGGGGACAAGGAGGCGTTCGGCCTCCTCTACGACCACTACCAGCCGTCGGTCTACCGCTTCCTCTACTACCGCACCCGCTCGCAGTCGCTGGCCGAGGACCTGACCGCCGACACGTTCTTCCGGGCGCTGCGGAGCATGAACAACTTCCGGTGGCAGGGCAAGGACTTCGGCGCGTGGCTGATGACCATCGCGCGCAACCTCACCACGGACCACTTCAAGGCCGGGCGCACCCGCCTCGAGATGACCACCGAGGACATGACGCCGCACGACGACGCCACCGACGGCCCGGAGGACGCGGTGATCGCCGACCTCACCAACGAGGTCCTGCTCGAGGCGCTCACCCAGCTGCCGACCGAGCAGCGCGAGTGCCTGATCATGCGCTTCCTTCAGGGCCTGTCGATCTCCGAGACCGCTCGCGCCCTCGGCCGCTCCGACGGCGCCGTCAAGCAGCTCCAGCTCCGCGGCGTGCGCAACCTGGCGAAGCTGATGCCCGAGGGGATGAGGGACTGATGGCGCACCTCACACCCGCCACCGCGGCCGCACCCGTAACCACCAGCGCTCCTTGCTCGTTCCCCTGTCTGGGAGGATCCGCCAGCATCGAGACAGGACCAGCACGATGACACCCGCCTTCTCGGCACGACGCCGGGCCGACGAGTTCGAGGGACTCCTCTCCCCAGACCGTGACGCGCCGCTGACCGAGCGCGACGCAGCTCGGTTCGCCGAGCTCCTCGAGGTCGTCGCCGACCTCCGTGCGCTCCCCGCGGCCGCGCCCAGGGCGGAGTTCAGCGCCTCCCTCCGCGAGCGCCTGATGGCCGAGGCCGACACCGTCCTGGTGGCGCAGCCCGAGGTCCCGTCGCGACTCGCGATGCCGACCGGCGACCGCAGGCGCCAGCGCAGGGCCGCCACCCTCCTCGGTGGCGTCGCGCTCGTCGGCGCCACCGCCACCATGGCGGTCGCCGCCCAGTCCTCGCTGCCCGGTGAGTCGCTCTACCAGGTCAAGCGCGGGATCGAGTCCGCCCAGGTCCGCCTGGCTCCCGACGAGGCGGCGCGCGGCCGCCTCCAGCTGGCCCAGGCCGAGACCCGGCTCGCCGAGCTCGAGGAGCTCACCTCCGAGGGCGGCAACGAGCGCCTCGTCCCGGCCACGCTCGAGGCCTTCACCGAGCAGTCCGGCGACGGCGTGCGCAGCGTGCTGGCGTCGTACTCCTCCGGCGGCTCCGAGCAGGACGTCCAGGCGGCACGCGACTTCACGGCCACCAGCCTCGACCGGCTCGACTCGCTCCAGGACCAGGTCCCGGCCGAGGCCGAGGAGCAGTTCCTGGCCGCTGGACGCACGCTCCTCGACCTCGACTACGAGATCGGCTTCGCCTGCACGGCATGCCAGGCAGGCATCGTCTCGGTGCCGGAGATCCTGCTGAGCGGCGCGTCCGTCCCGGACCTGCTCCAGGGCCTCGACGTCGACGACCTCACGCTCGAGGGCGCTCCGATCTCCGGCCAGGACGTCAAGGGCATCAAGGTCCCCGAGCTGCTCCAGACCCCGGGTTCGATCGACCCGAGCACCCTGCCGACGACGCTGCCGACGGGCCTGCCCACCCAGCTGCCGACGACCCTGCCGACCACCAACCCGACGCAGACGCCGACGCAGACGCCGACGCCGACGTCGGAGCCGACGCGCACCGACAAGCCCGACCCGGTCGGCACCGTGACGGAGACCGTCACCAACACCACCGGCAACCTGACCAACACCGTCGACGGGCTGACCGGTGGCGCGCTCGGCGGCCTGACCGGTGGGCTCAACAACGCGACCGGTGGCCTGATCGGTGACGTGACCGGCACCGTCAACGGTCTGACCGGCGGCCTGCTCGGCAACGCCACCGGCGGGCTCCTGCCCTGACCGGGTGACCCGGCCCCAGCCTGCTAGCCGAAGACCCCGTCGCGGTCGCGGAGCAGGTCGAACAGCGTGTGCTGGATCGTCTCGCGCACCTGGTCGGTGACGTTGAAGACCAGCATCGGGTCCTCCGCCTCCGCGGCGTCGTAGGCGTCGGTGCGGATCGGCTCGCCGAACTCGAGGATCCACTTCGAGGGGAGCGGCACCATGCCGAGCGGGCCCAGCCAGGGGAAGAACGGCGTGATCGGGATGTAGGGCACCCCGAGCAGCCGCGCCAGCGACGGCACGTTGCCGACGAGCGGGTAGATCTCCTCGGCGCCCACCACGGAGAGCGGGATGATGGGTACGCCGGTGCGCAGCGCCGCGGACACGAAGCCACCGCGGCCGAAGCGCTGCAGCTTGTAGCGCTCGCTGAACGGCTTGCCGATCCCCTTGAAGCCCTCGGGCCACACCCCGACGAGGTTGCCCCCGGCGAGCATCCGCTCGGCGTCCTCGACGCAGGCGAGCGTGGCGCCGCCCTTGCGGGCGAGCGAGCTGATCAGGGGCATCTTGAAGACGAGGTCCGCGCCGAGCGGACGCAGGAAGCGGCCGGTGTGGTCGTGCACCGTCAGCATGGTCATCAGGCCGTCGAGCGGCACCGTGCCGGAGTGGTTGGACACCACCAGGGCCCCGCCCTCGGCGGGGATGTTGTCGAGGCCGCGCACCTCGAGGCGGAACCACTTCTCCGCGACCGGGCGGAGCGCGGCCATGAAGAACCGCTCAGTGAGCTCGCGGTCGAAGCCGTAGTCGTCGACCTCGTAGTCGCCCTCGAGCCGGCGCCGCGTGAAGGCCATCAGCTCGGCGAGTCGACGCTCCCAGTCGGCACCGAAGACCTCGTGCGCCGCGCCCTGGACCGCCGCCAGCCAGTCGCCGACGGGGATCCCGCCGGCCGGGGTCGAGGTCCGTTCGGAGATCCGCTCGACGCGCGGGGCCGGGGCCGGGATCGGCCCGACGGCCTCGGGCGCCTGCTTCGGGGCCCGCCGGGGCGCCGGGGGCTTGCGAGGACCGGGCTTGCCGGCCGACGACGCCTTGCGGGCGGACGGTGCGAGGTTGCGCGCGGCCGACGACGGGCGGGCGCTCCCGGAGCCGCGGCCCGGGCGGCCTCCCGTGCCGATCGGGATGACGACGGCGTCGGGCGCGGTGCCGTCGCGAGCCTCCTCAACCACGTCCGGCCCCCTCCATCTCGGCCGGCCGCAGCTCGCGGCAGAAGTCGGCGAACGCCTCCGCGGAGGTGTACGACGGCTCGAAGCCGAGCACGGTGCGCATCCGGGTCGTGTCCACACCCCGACCGTAGGTCAGGAACCCCAGCTGCTCGGGCGAGAAGTCCGACAGGCGGGCCTGGCGCATGGTCGCGCCGAGGCGGCCGACGGCGAAGCGCGGCATCGAGACCGCGGGCGTGCCGAGGCGGCGTACGGCCTGGGACAGGGTGACCATCCCGTCTCCGGCGACGTTGAACGTGCCGGGGATGCCGGTGAGCACGGAGTGGCGCAGGACGCGGAGGAGGTCGTCCTCGTGGAGGAACTGCAGGCGCGGGTCGAAGCCCAGCACCCGCGGGATGACCGGGAGCCGGAAGTAGTCGGTCAGGGGGCTCGACACGTGGGGGCCGACCACGTTGGCGGCGCGGATCATCGTCACGCCCACGTCGGGGCGGCGGCGCGCGAAGCCACGGACGTAGCCCTCGATCTCGAAGACGTCCTTGGCGTAGCCCGAGGAGGGCAGGCGCTTGGGTCCCATGTCCTCGGTGAACATCGCGGGGTCGCGCGGGCTCGAGCCGTAGACCGTGGTCGTCGACTTCACGACGAGGTGCTTCACCGTCGTCGACTTCTGGCACGCAGCGAGGAGCTGCATGGAGCCGATGACGTTGAGCTCCTTCATCGTCCCGCGCCCGCCGGCCGAGCCCGGTGTGGCGATCACGCTCATGTGGACGACGGTGTCGACGTCCTCCTTGGCGAGGACCTTGGCGATCACGGGGTTGCGGATGTCGGCGCGGACGAAGGAGACGTCCCCGATGTCACCGCGCGGGGGGACGACGTCCACCCCGATCACTCGCTCGATGGACGGGTCGCCGGCCGCGGCGCGCGCGAATCGTCGCCCTATGTCCCGGGAGATCCCGGTGACCAGCACGACCCGTCCCATGGGCGAGGGGTGTTACTTGCCGAGCTTGCGGCGCTGGACGCGCGTCTTCTTGAGCAGCTTGCGGTGCTTCTTCTTGGCCATGCGCTTGCGCCGCTTCTTGATGACAGAACCCACGGTGAGACCTTTCCTTTCGGCCGACGCTCGTCGGCCGGACCCGCACACCCTACTTGCCGGGCGTGTGGACCGCTCAATCGTCTCTCCGCGGGCTCGGACCAGCCGGCCCCGGACCAGGTCGGGCGTGGTCAGCCGGCGTTGTAGAAGCTCTTGCGCAGGTACTCGTTGACGTCGTCCTCGGTGACCCGGAACGAACGGCCGACCCGGACCGCGGGCAGCTCGCCGCCGTGGACCAGCCGGTAGACCGTCATCTTCGAGACGCGCATCTTCGCCGCGACCTCGGCAATGGTCAGGAACTGCGCCTCGGACATGTCGCCAGGGATGTTCTCAGCCATGGGTGTGCACCGATCCTTCTGCGCGGCGACGGCGCCGGCTTCCCCACCGGCGTCACAGGCGTGCCGCTCCGGCTGAGACTAGGGCTTGTGTGACGCGTGGGGAAGAGGAATGGCAGAGAAACTTGTGGGACGAGCGGCGTGTCGAGTTGCGCCGCCCCGATCGACGTCGGCCGCGGTCTGGACCGCCGGGGCTCAGGGCAGCGGATCGAGGCCGTGGAGCGGGAACACCTCGGTGCGCGTGGCGTTGATCGCCCGGTCCAGCCACGCGTCCGGGTCGTAGCCGCCCGACCAGTCGCGGTAGGCCGGCGTCCGACCGTCCGTCATGCGGTGCGGCGGCGTCGCGCCCAGCACCTCCTCGACGTACGCCCGCCACGCCGGAGGCGTCTCGGTCGCGGGGTCGAGGGGGCGGCCCGACGCGATCGCGAGCAGGTGCGACCACGCCCTCGGCACGACGTCGACGACCGAGTAGCCGCCGCCACCGGTGACGACCCACCGGCCGCCCGCGACCTCGTGGGCGAGCTCGTGGAGCGCGAGGTAGGCGGCGCGCTGGCCGTCGATGCTCAGCATCATGTGCGCGAGCGGGTCGTTCATGTGCGAGTCGCAGCCGTGCTGGGTGACGAGCACCTGCGGCTGGAACTCGCGCAGGACCGGGGGTACGACGGCGTGGAAGGCGCGCAGCCAGCCCGCGTCGGAGGTGCCGGGCGGGAGCGCGACGTTGACCGCCGAGCCCTCGGCGCCGGGACCGCCCGTGTCGGTCGGGAAGCCGGTGCCGGGGAACAGCATCTGGCCGGTCTCGTGCAGGGAGATCGTGAGCACGCGGGGGTCGTCGTAGAAGACCTTCTCGACGCCGTCGCCGTGGTGCACGTCGATGTCGACGTAGGCCACCCGCTCGGCGCCGTCGGCGAGCAGCTGCTTGATGCCGACCGCGACGTCGTTGTAGATGCAGAAGCCGCTGGCCCGCTCGGGCATCGCGTGGTGCAGGCCGCCGGCGATGTTGACCGAGTGCAGCGACTCCCCGCTCCACACCTGGCGGAACGCCTCGATGCTGGCCCCGACGACGTGGGCACTGGCGGTGTGCATGTCGGCGAAGCACGGGTCGTCGTCGGTGCCGAGCCCGCGCGAGGAGTCCTCGAAGCCGGGTGTCGTCCCGCCCGCCATCACGGCGTCGAGCAGCCCCTGCTCGTGCACCGTGAGGAGCTGTGCGTCGGTCGCGATGGGCGCATCGACGCGCTTGATCCCCTCGAGGACACCGAGCTCGTCGGCCAGGCGCATGGTCAGGTCGACGCGGATCGGCGACATCGGATGGCCCGGGCCGAAGTCGTACTCGCACAGCGTCTGGTCGAACACGACCGACGTGGGGCCCTCGCACTCCATGTGGCGGACGTTACCCGCGCTCCGGGCCACGTCCGACGGGCGGACCGATATGAACACGTTCAGAAATACGCTACGGTGGCGCTGTCATCGTTTTTGAACACGTTCAAAGGAGTCACCATGGACTGGACCGCCACCTCGTACTTCACCTACCTCGCGATCACGGTGCCGCTCACCGTGTGGGTCGCCCGGACCCTCTCGAGCAACGGGGGCGTCTTCCTGCAGGACGTCTTCGCCGACAACACTGCGCTCGCCGACGCGATCAACAAGCTCCTGGTCGTCGGCTTCTACCTGCTCAACGTCGGCTTCGTGCTGCTCTACCTGCGCACCGGCGAGACGGTGACCGACCTGCCGAGCCTGATGGAGGTGGTGAGCCTCAAGGTCGGTGTCGTGATGGTGGTGCTCGGCCTCATCCACTTCACCAACGTCTACGTCTTCAACTCGATCCGCCGTCGTGTGCGCCAGGAGAGCTTCCGCACCCCGCCCCTGCCCCCGCAGCACGTGATGGGCGCTCGGCCCGCCTACGAGGGCTGACGCGCGTGCTCCTCACCGTGCTGTACGACGACGGCTGCCCGCTGTGCCGCACCTTCAGCGGCTGGCTGTCGCGGCAGCCGGTCCTGGTGCCGATCGACCTGGTGCCGGCCGGCTCGTGGGCCGCCCGCAAGCGGTTCCCCGACCTCGACCACGAGCGCACCCTCGTCGAGGTCACGGTCGTCAGCGACTCCGGCGAGGTGTGGGAGGGCGCGCACGCCTGGGTCATGTGCCTGTGGGCCACGACCGCCCACCGCTCGCTCGCAGAGTCGCTCGCGCGGCCCTCGCGACTGCCGATGGCCAGGGGTGCGGCCCACCTCGCCGCCGGCATCCGCAGCGCGATGTCCGGGCTGCCGCGGCGCGACCGCACGACCACGTGCACCGACGCGTGCTGCCGGACCACGTCCTAGGGTGGCGTCCGTGTCGGACAAGGGGCCAGCCAGGCGATCGGCGAAGGCCGAGCAGACGCGGGCCGCGATCGTGGGCGCGGCGCTCGACCTGTTCAAGGCCGGCGGCTACGACGCCACCACCATGCGGGCGATCGCCGACCAGGCCGGGGTCTCCCTCGGCAGCGCCTACTACTACTTCGCCGGCAAGGAGGAGCTGGTCCAGGCGTTCTACGACCAGCTCCAGACCGCCCACGCGGCCGCGGCCGGGTCGGCGTACGACAGCACGGAGTTCGCCGAGCGGCTGCGCCGGGTGATGGAGTCCTTCCTCGACGTGGCCGAGCCCTTCCACGAGTTCGGCGGACAGTTCTTCCGCAACGCCGCCGACCCGCGCTCGCCGCTCTCCCCGTTCTCGCCGGAGTCCGCGCCGGCGCGCGAGGCGAGCACCGAGCTCTTCCGTCGCGCGGTCGAGGGCTCCGACCTCAAGGTCGCGCCCGCCCTGCGCGCGGAGCTGCCCGACCTGCTCTGGCTCCTGCACATGGGCGTGGTCCTGTTCTGGGTGTACGACGACAGCCCGGGGCAGCGACGCACGCGCACCCTCGTCGCCGGCGTGGTGCCACTCGTGGACCGGTCGGTCCGGCTGACCCGGCTGCCGCTCGTGCGCGGGCTGGTCGACGACGCGCTCGGCGTGGTCCGCCAGCTGCGCGGCGCGTAGGGGGTCGCGTGCGCGAGCTGGAGGCCGAGGCGGTGGCGGCCGTCGAGCGGCTGGGACTCGAGAGCCTCGGCGTGCTGGGCGCCGGGATCGAGGGAGTCGTCGTGGCGATCTCCGACGACACCGTCGCGAAGGTGTGGTCGCGACGTTCGCACGAGGACCTGGTGCTGCTGCGCGGGTTCTACGACGCCATCGACCCACCCGGCCCGGGACCCGCGCTCCCCCGCATCGACGACGTGCTCGACGCAGGCGGCACCTCCGTCACGATCGAGCGGAGGCTGGCCGGTCGTCCGCTCTGGGAGGCAGACGGCTCGTCGCCCGTCCTCACCACCCACGACGTCGACGCGATGACCGAGGCGCTGGGCACCCTGGCGGCGGTGCCCGGGTCGCCGGCGCTGCGGTCGCTCCCGGTGCTGCCGGGCGAGCCGGCGTTCGGCCCGGCCCGGCCCTTCGAGCTCGAGCTCGCGGACCTCGTGCGCCGCCGCACCGAGCTGTGCGAGACGTCCCTGGCTGCCGCCCTCCCGGAGGTCGACCGGGTCGCCGCCGGGACGATCGCCGCCCTGCACGCACTCACTCCGGCCGCTCCGACGCTGGTCCACGGCGACCTGATCGCGGCCAACGTGCTCGTCGCGGACGGGCGGGCCTCGGCGGTGCTGGACTTCGGCTTCCTCAGCACCGCGGGCGACCCGGCCTTCGACGCCGCGGTCGCGGCGAGCGTCTACGACATGTGGGGTCCCCGGGCGCGGGAGGTCGAGCGCCGACTGGACGCCGCCTTCACGTCCTCCTTCGGGCACGACCCGGCCCGCCTCGCGACCTACCGTGCGGCGTACGCCCTCGTGACCGCGTGCTGCTTCGGGACCGATCTCTCCGACGGGCACTTCGGCTGGTGCGTGGCGATGCTCGGCCGCGGCGACGTGCGCGAGGCCGTCGGACAGGCGTGACGGTGGCCCCGCGGGGTCGTCGAGGTCGTCGAGGCCGTCAGGAACCCTCGGCGAGCTCGCGCGAGCGGTTGCGCGCGGCCTCCATGGCGGCGAGGAACGCGGCGCGCACGCGGTGCACCTCGAGCTCGCGCAGCGCCGAGGCGGTCGTGCCGCCGGGCGAGGTGACCTGCTCGCGCAGGACGACGGGGTGGTCGCCGGTCTCGCGCAGCATCGCGGCCGAGCCGACAAGGGTCTGCACGACGAGCTCGGTCGCCGTAGTGCGCGGCAGGCCGAGGTGGACGCCCGCCTCGATCATCGACTCGACGACGAAGAAGATGTAGGCCGGGCCCGAGCCGGAGATCGCGGTGACCGCGTCCATCTGCTTCTCGGGGATCCGGAGCACCTTGCCGGTCGAGGACATCAGCGACTCGACCTCGGCCAGGTGCGACTCGTCGCAGTGGGAGCCGGGCGAGATCGCGGCCATCCCCTCGTCGACGAGGGCGGGCGTGTTGGGCATGACGCGCACGACCGCGACGCCCTCGGGCACGTGCGACTCGATGAAGGCGGTCGTGATGCCGGCCGCGAGCGAGACGACGAGCTGGCCGGCGCGCAGGTCGGGAGCGATCTCGGTGAGCACGTCGCCCATGTCCTGCGGCTTGACCACCAGCGCGACGGTGTCGGCCTTGGCGGCCGCCTCGCGGTTGGAGACCACGGCCACGCCGTAGCGCTCCTCGAGCTCGCGGGCGCGCTCGGGCCGCTTCTCGCCGACCATCAGCTGGTCGACCCGGCGCCCGGCTCGGACGAGTCCGGACAGGAGGGTCTCCCCCATCACGCCGGCGCCGATGATCGCTGTGCTCATGGCGCCAATCTACTTCGTGACGGCGCGCCTACTTCTTGCTGATCAGCGAGCGGGCGAAGAAGGCGAGGTTCTGCGGCTTCTCGGCGAGCCGGCGCATGAGGTAGCCGTACCACTCGGTGCCGTAGGGGATGTAGACGCGCATCGTCTCGCCGGCGGCAGCCAGGCGCTTCTGCTCCTCGGGGCGGATGCCGTAGAGCATCTGGAACTCGTAGGTGCCCGGGCGCCGGCCGAAGCGGCTCGCCAGGGACGAGGCGATCTGGATCATCCGCGGGTCGTGGGTAGCGATCATCGGGTAGCCCTGGCCGCTGAGCAGCACCTTGAGGCAGCGGACGTAGGACTTGTCGATGTCGACCTTGTCCTGGAAGGCGACGTGCTCGGGCTCCATGTAGGCGCCCTTGCACAGCCGCACGCGCGAGCCCTCGTAGGCCAGCGTCCGGCAGTCGGCCTCGGTGCGGTGGAGCATCGCCTGGAGCACGGCGCCGGTCTCGGGGAAGTCCTTGCGGAGCTCGCGCAGGATCGACAGCGTCGAGTCGGTGGTGGTGTGGTCCTCCATGTCGAGGGTGACCGTGGTGCCGGCGTTGCGTGCCGCGCGGCAGATGTCGCGGGCGTTCTCCAGGGCGACCTTGTGGCCGTTGTCGGGGAGGAACTGCCCGATCGCGCTGAGCTTGACCGAGACCTCCGCGTGCGGCGCGAGCCCCTCCGACGCGAGGTCGGCCAGGACCTCCTTGTAGGCCGCGACCGTCGCCTCGGCCTGGGCGGCGTCGGTGGTGTCCTCGCCCAGGTAGTCGAGCGTCACCCGCAGGTCGTCCTCGACCAGGCCGGACGTGGCCCGCACGGCGTCGTCGGTGGACTCCCCCGGGACGTAGCTGGTCACGATCCCGCTCGAGACGGGCATCGTCGACACGAGCTTCTTGACCCCCTGGCTGCGGGCGAGGAGGAGGATCGGCTGGCGGAGCAAGGACATGCCGAAAGGCTACGCCCGACCTTTCTCCCGCCACATCTGAGGACGCCACGTACGTCTTTCCGGCTGCCACACGTCCACCACGTCCTCAGGTGTCAGGGCGTACGCCGTCGCAGGGTGGCGGCGCCCAGCGCGAGGGCCGCGAGCGCGAAGACCAGCACGACCAGGACGTCGCGCCACACCTCGGCCGGGTCGGCGGTCGCGACGAGCTCCTGCATCGCGTCGACGGCGTACGACAGCGGCAGGACGCTGCTGATCCCCTCGAGCACGTCGGGCATCGAGGCGCGCGGCACGAAGAGCCCGCAGAGCAGGACCTGGGGCAGCACGAAGGCGGGCATGAACTGCACGGCCTGGAACTCCGTCGTCGCGAACGCGCTCACCAGCAGGCCGAGGGCGGTGCCGAGCACCGCGTCGACGACCGCGACGACGCCGAGCAGCCAGACCGGGCCATCGACCTCGAGGCCGAGGAGTCCGACGCTGACCGCGACGGCGAGCACGGACTGGACCGCTGCGAGCAGGCCGAAGGCCAGGGCGTAGCCGACGAGGAAGTCGAGCCTGCCCATCGGCATCGTGAGCAGCCGCTCGAGGGTGCCGCTGCTCCGCTCGCGCAGGGTCGTGACGCTCGTGACGAGGAACATCACGATGAAGGGGAACATCGCCAGCAGGCCGGGTCCGAAGCGGTCGAACATCCCGTCGGGCTGCCCCGGGCCGTCGAACATCCACCACAGCAGGCTGATCAGCAGGCACGGGACGACGAGCAGCATGGCGACCGTGCGGTGGTCGCGACGAACCTGGGTCAGCACGCGGCCGGCGACGGCGAGCGTGGTCCGGGGGCTCATGCCGCACCCACCAGGTGCAGGAAGGCGCCCTCGATGTCGGGTGCGCCGGTGCGCTCGCGGATCTCGTCGGGCGAGCCGTCGGCGATGATCCGGCCCTCGCGCATCAGCAGCAGCCGGTGGCACCGCTCCGCCTCGTCCATCACGTGGCTCGACACGAGCACGGCGGCCCCTCCGTCGGCGATCCGGTGGAACAGCTCCCACAGGTCGCGCCGCAGCACCGGGTCCAGCCCGACGGTCGGCTCGTCGAGCACCAGCAGGTCCGGCGTACCGAGCAGGGCGACGGCGAGGCTCACCCGGCTGCGCTGGCCGCCGGAGAGCCGACCGACCACCTGGGACCGGTGGTCGGCCAGGCCCACCGCCTCGACCGCGGCCCCGGCGGCGTCGCTGCCGACGCCCAGGACCCGGGCGAAGAACGCGAGGTTCTCCGCGACGGTCAGGTCGTCGTAGACGCTCGCGGCCTGGGTGACGTAGCCGATGCGGGTGCGCAGCGCCTTGCTGCCGGCCGGCTCCCCCAGCACCTCCACGCTGCCCGATCGCACCCGCTGCGCGCCGACGAGGCTGCGCAGCAGGGTGGTCTTGCCGCACCCGCTCGGCCCGAGCAGGCCGGTGACGCCCGCCGGGACGTCCAGGCTGATGCCGGGCAGCACCTCCCGCGCTCCGCGCACGACGACCAGGTCGTGCACCTCCACCACGTTTTTCATCATGTGTTGAATTGTGCGACGGGGTCGGTCCGGCGTCAACCCTCTCGGCCTCAGTCCCCGAGCGGGGCGAGCAGCGCCTCCTGCCCCTCGAAGGCGACGAGCAGGAGGTCGGCCATCCGGAACCGGCCGTCCTTCTCCCCCAGACTCGGGCGGAAGCCGGTGTTGCGCACGATCGAGAAGGTGCTGCCCTCCATCGCCCGGTGGAAGGTCTCGGCCACCAGGCGCGCGCCGACGCCGGTGAGCACGCCGTCGTTGAGCTCGGCCTCGCGCAGGACGTAGAACCACAGCGGCGTGTCCTTGAGGAAGGCCTCGCGCTGCGGCGCGGTGAGCCCGTCGAGGGTCGCCGAGCTGCGCCCGCCCGACCCGTCACGGAGCTGGGCCTTGGTCAAGGTGGTGACGGGTACGCCGTTCGCGCGGAGCAGGGCTGCCATCTGCTGCCCGCTGGCGAGCTTCATCATGCGAGCGCGGACCAGGTTGCGGAAGGCGAGGTTGGCCCGGATCGAGCCTTCGTCGCTGACGCTGCCGCCGAACGAGCCCGCCGGGAGCAACGCGAGCGGGTCGACGAGCCGGGTGTCGATCCGGCGCGCGAGGTTGAACTCGCCCGCGGGTGGGTTGAGCTCGGCGTGCCCGACCTGCGCGAAGCGGTAGAGCCGGCGCCAGTCGGCGATCCAGTTCGACGGCAGCGTCGGGTCGCCGCCGAGGCCGCCGCTGGTGCCGGAGAAGAAGAACAGCAGGTCGAGCGTGCCGGAGCCGTTCGGGAAGCGGGCGTTCCAGTCGTAGGCCTCGCGCACCATCGAGTGCCCGAGCCGGAAGGCCGCGACGGAGAACTCGACCGGCATCGTCGGCATGCTCAGCGGGTCGGCGCCGGGCTCGACGACCTTGCGGCCTCCTGCGAAGACGTCCTTGACGACCGCGCCGTCGCAGATCCGCGGCAGGTAGTCGTGGCGCAGCATCCACTGGTAGTGCAGCACCACCTTGCGCCGCGCCTTCTCGAACCGCTCCCCGGGAGGCGTGGCGGGCCCGAGCCCCGCCACGACCCGGTTGTGGAAGCGGATCATCGCGGCGTGCGTCTGCGCGACGACGAGGTTCTCGTCGTTGCGCCGGTCCGGGATGTCCGCCAGGTCGCGGCCGGCGGAGTTGCCACCGACCCGCGGCACGTCGAAGCCCACGCGGGCCACGTCGCTGCCGATCTTCGTGGTCCTGCCGACCCTGAGCCGGGTCCGGTCGGCCTCGTAGAACCCCGCCGAGACCGGGTCGAGCGGCCCGGCGCCGTACAGGCTGTCGAGGTCGAGGGTCGGCGACCGCCCCTGCAGCAGGTCGGCCGGCGAGACGTCGTCGCCGAACGCCACCGTCGTCGCGTCGAAGGTGAGGTCGTGGTCGACGAACTGGCCGAGGTAGGTGTAGCCGGACGGCACCTTCCCGTCGGTCTCCGAGCCGCCGGTCATCGCCAGGGCGACCTTGCGGAGCGTCGCCTCCGGGAGCCGTACGCCGACGGGCCCGACGCGCGAGAAGCGGAAGGTCGGCGCGACGAGCGCCCTCGCGCTGGTCCCGCTCGTGTTGGCCCGGGCGCTGAGGGCGTGGTCGGGGGCGTCGCCGGCGACGCCCTCCCCCACGATGAAGAACGCGTCGCGCCCGTGGCGCGGCGCCTGCTGTTGCCGGTCGGATGCTGGAGCCATGGCGGATCCCTCCCAAGAACGTGCTGTGGCTGGTCCGCCCACCATCCGCCCGTCCCGCAGGACGCGCATCGGTGATCCTGCTGAGGTCTGGACCACCGGTCCGACGGTCGCAGCGCCTAGGGGAGGTCGCCGGTGAGGTAGTGCTGGAGGGTCGGGCCGACCCGGGCGACGAGGTCGTCGGCAGGCATCCGGGCCAGCGGCGGGAGCGCGACGAGGTAGCGCGCGACGATGAGTCCCATCAGCTGGCTGGCGACCAGCGGGACCCGCACCTCGGGACGATCGGCCACGAGCCCGGCGAGCACCGGGCCGACCACCACCGGGATGAACGCGTCGCGCACCAGCCCGCCGTCGTCGTCGGCGATCAGCGCGCGCACCATCGCCAGGAGCCCGGGCTGGACGGCGGGGTCGTCCCAGACGCCGAGGAACGTGCGCAGCAGTCGTTCGCCGGAGCCGTCGGGGCCGGCGGCCACGACCGGGGCCAGCACCTCGCGGGGGTCGACGGGGATCTCGAGGGCCGCGACGAACAGGTCGTCCTTGCTGCCGAAGTAGTGGTGCACGAGCGCGGGGTCGACGCCCGCGGAGGCCGCGACGGCGCGGATCGTCGTACCCCGGAAGCCCTTCTCGGCGAACGACGTCCGTGCGGCGGTGAGCACCTCGGCGCGGGTGTCCGGGGCGCCCGGGCGGCGTCCGCGCGCAGTGGTCATCGCGCGCGGCTCATCGGGACGGGACACCCAGGTGCTCGCGGGCGAACTCGAGCGACTCGCGCAGGTCGGTCTCGCGCTCGGCACGCGTGGCCGCGCGGCGGGTGTTGATCTCCAGCACGACGTGGCCGGCGAAGTCCTGTCCGGCGAGGTGCTCGAGGAAGGCCTGCGCGCCCATCACGCCGCGACCGGGCACGAGGTGCTCGTCCTTGGCCGAGCCGGTGCCGTCGGTGAGGTGGACGTGCCGCAGGCTCTCGCCCATCCGGTCGGCCATCTCGATCACGTCGGAGCGGGCGATGGCGGCGTGGGAGAGGTCGATCGTGGTGTTGGCGTAGTCCTGCTCGCTCGGGTCCCAGCCGGGGAGGTACATCTCCATGCCGCGGCGGGTGGACGCGCGCCAGGGGTACATGTTCTCGACGGCGAACGCGATGCCGGTGCGGGCCTCGAGCGAGGCGATGCCCTCGACGAAGCCGGCGGCGTAGTCCTTCTGCCAGCGGAAGGGCGGGTGCACGACCACGACGTCGGCGCCGACCTCGTGGGCCATCTCGGCCGACCTCTCCAGCTTGCCCCACGGGTCGGTGCCCCAGACCCGCTGCGTGAAGAGCAGGCAGGGTGAGTGGACCGCGCAGATCGGGATCTGGTGGTGGTCGCTCAGCTTGCGGACCGCGTCGACCTGCTGGCTGAGCGAGTCGATGCCGACCATCACCTCGACCGCGTCGTAGCCCAGCGAGGCCGCCCAACCGAAGCCGTGCGCGGTCGACTCGGGGTAGACCGACGCCGTGGACAGGCCGATCGTGGGGATCGCGGGTGAGGACGGGCTGTCGGGCATCGTCAGCGGAGCCTCGTGACGACCGAGATCTGGTCGAGCCGCTCGAGGATGACGCCCTCACGCAGCGCCCACGGGCAGATCTCCAGCTCGGTCAGGTCGAAGATGTCCATGCACGCCTCGGCGACGAGCGCGCCCGGGACGATCTGGTGGGTGCGGCTCGGGGAGACACCGGGCAGGGCGGCGAGCTCCTCGGCCGAGAGCTCCATCAGCTGCGGGATCTTCTGCGACAGCGCGGCCAGCTCCAGGACCCGCGGGACCAGCGGTCCGTCGGCGCTCGGCGCGGCGCCGCAGATGCGCGCCAGCGACCGGAACGTCTTCGACGTGGCCGCCGCCTTGTCGGGCACGCCGCCTCGCAGCAGGTGGCCGGCGTCGCGGGCGATCGCGGCACGGACCTGCTTGCGCAGCTCCTTGATGTCGTCCTCGGACGGGCGTTCGCCCTGGAACCACATCCGCGCCATCCGGGCCGCGCCCAGCGGCAGCGACCACGCCACGTCGGGGGCCTCGTCGGGGCCGCCGGCGATCTCGAGGGAGCCGCCACCGATGTCGAAGACCGCCAGCCGGCCGGCCGACCAGCCGAACCAGCGGCGTACGGCCAGGAAGGTCAGGCGCGCCTCGTCCTCGCCCGAGAGCACCTCGAGGGCGACCCCGCTGTGCTTCTCCACGTGGGCGAGGACGTCGTCGGAGTTGACCGCGTCGCGGACGGCGGAGGTCGCGAAGCCCAGCATCTCCTCGCAGCCCTTGTCCTCGGCGATCTCGGTCGCGGAGGCGCAGAAGTCGGTGAGGGCGTCGATGCCCGCGGGGGTCACCGCACCGTCGGCGTCGAGGTGCTCGGCCAGGCGCAGCGGCTGCTTGTGCGAGGACGCCGGGAGCGGTGCGGCGCCACCGTGCGCGTCCACCACCAGCAGGTGACCGGTGTTGGATCCGATGTCGAGGACGCCCAGGCGCATGACAGCCACGCTACTAGGGTGGGTGGGTGCCTGAAGTCGATCTGGTGTTCCCCCGCGCGTACGTCGAGTTCGCGGATCCCGCCGACGACAGCCAGGTCTTCCGCTGCGACCTGACCTGGCTCACCTCGAGCTACATGTGCATCTTCGGCCAGGGCTGCCAGGGGATCTACGCCGATGCGCCCGACGTCGGCTGCTGCACGCTGGGCGCGCACTTCGCCGACAAGGACGACGAGAAGCGCGTCGCCGCGTTCGTCGCCGAGCTCACGCCCGACGACTGGCAGCTGCACCCCGGCCGGGCGGTGCGGAGGAAGGACTGGGTCGAGACCGACGAGGACGGCGAGCGCAAGACCCTCGCGGTCGTGGTCGACGACCAGCAGGCGTGCGTGTTCCACAACCGCACCGACTTCGCGCCGGCCGGCGGCGGGGGCGGCGCCGGGTGCGCCCTGCACGGGCTCGCGCTGCGCCAGGGCCGCAACCCGCTGGAGACCAAGCCCGACGTGTGCTGGCAGCTGCCCATCCGCCGCCAGTTCCGCAACGTCGAGCGCCAGGACGGGACGACGTACACCGAGGTCTCGATCGGCGAGTACGACCGCCGCGGCTGGGGTCCGGGCGGCCACGACCTGGACTGGTACTGCTCCGGCAACACCGAGGCCCACGTCGCCGCGGAGGCGGTCTTCCTCACCCACGAGGCCGAGCTCGTCGAGCTGATGGGCCGCGAGGGGTACGACGAGCTGTCGCGGCACTGCGAGGCACACGTCCGGTCGCGGTCGGTCCTCGCGCTTCACCCCGCCGACCCGAGATGACCGTCACGCCCAATTCGCTCGACGTCAAGACAACCCGACCCCGGTGTCAAGCCCTCCGGCGAACGGGCTCAGAATCTCTGCATGCGCCTGGACCACGTCAGCTTCGCCGCCGGACCTGATGGACTTGCCAGCACCGCCCAGCGCATCGGGGGGCTGCTCGGCACGGACTTCATCGACGGCGGCGTGCACCCCCGCTTCGGCACCCGCAACATGATCCTGCCCCTCGCGGGTGACATCTACATGGAGATCGTCGAGGTGCTCGACCACCCGGCGAGCGACAAGGCCCCCTTCGGCCAGGCCGTGCGCGCGCGCTCGGTCCTCGGCGGTGGCTGGATGGGCTGGGTCGTCTCGGTCCCCGACATCGCCCCGATCGAGGCGCGGCTGGGCCGCGAGTCGGTCAAGGGCAACCGCCACCGCCCCGACGGCACCGAGCTCCTGTGGCGCCAGATCGGCGTCAACGGGCTCCTCTCCGACCCCCAGCTGCCCTTCTTCATCCAGTGGCAGTCGCCCGACGAGCTGCGCCCGAGCAACGGCGCGACCGGCGACTACTCCCTCGCCTGCCTCGAGATCGCCGGCGACCCGCAGCGGGTCAGCGAGTGGCTCGGCGAGACCGTCGAGGCCCCGCTCGAGGACGTGAAGGTCGAGTGGGTCGCCCCCAACGGCACCCCCGGCGTCGTCGCGGTCCAGCTGCAGACCCCCCACGGGCTCGTCCGCATCTGATCGTCAGCGATCCCCGGCTGACCGGGGGTCACTGATGTTGTCGGCCTTTGCAATGCCTGACAAGTTGATTGATCCCCGGCCGACCGGGAATCACGAGAGCGCGACATGAAGGCTCGACCCTCACCCAACATCTGGAACACCCCCGAGCTCTACGAGCTCGAGAACCGCGCGGCCGACCCCCACGACCGGATCGCCACCGCGATGCGCGAGCTCGGCGACTGGGCCGGTCGCAGCGTGCTCGACATCGGCTGCGGCAGCGGCTTCCACCTGCCCCTGTGGGCCTCGACCGCGACGCAGGTCGTCGGCGTGGAGCCGCACCCGCCGCTGGTCGCGCTCGCCCGTCGTCGGACGCGGTCCCTCGACCACGTCACCGTCCTCGAGGGCGGCGCCCAGGCGCTGCCCGTCGCCGGCGCCTCGGTGGACGTGGCCCACGCACGCTGGGCCTACTTCTTCGGCCCCGGCTCGGAGCCCGGGCTGCGCGAGCTCGACCGGGTCGTACGGCGTGGGGGCACGGCGTTCGTGATCGACAACGACCCGACGCGCTCGACGTTCGGCCGCTGGTTCCGCCGTGGCTTCCCGGAGGTCGACCCGGTCGCGGTCGAGCAGTTCTGGTCGATGCACGGCTGGCGGCGCCGCCCGATCGAGATGGGCTGGTCCTTCGCCTCGCGCGAGGACCTCGAGAGCGTCGTCCGCATCGAGCTCCCGCCGGAGGCGGCCGAGGAGGCGCTGGCCTCGCACAGCGGCACCACGGTCGACTACGCGGTCAACCTCTGGTTCCGGCAGTACTAGCCCTCGAGGTCGTGCTCGACGAGCCCGTCCGCGCGACGGTGGTAGTCGGCGGCCTCGGAGACCCACCACGCCGTCGTCGTGGCCAGCCCCGTCGGCTGGTCGAGGGTGCCCGCGGCGATGCTCAGGTGACCGGGCTCTGCGTCGACCTTCCAGAAGAGTGACGAGCCGCAGGTCGCGCACGAGCCGTAGTGCACGCCCGGGGCGGCGGCGTACCACCGCACGGCGGACGGGTCGCCGACCGTCACGTCGGAGGCAGCCGCGGCCGAGGCGGCCAGGTGGTGACCGGTCCAGCGGCGGCAGCGCTCGCAGTGGCAGTTCCAGACGTCGCGCAGCGGCCCGTCGACCTCGTAGCGGACCGCGCCGCACAGGCAGCCGCCGGACGCCACGCGCGGGCTCAGCTCGACTCGCGGATCGCGAGCGTCGGCTCGAGCAGGACGCCCCAGGTGTCGATCGGCTGGTGGGTCAGCAGCAGGCTCAGCGTGTTGACGATCTCGACCGCGACGTCCTCGAGCGGCTGCCGCACGGACGTGAGCCCCACCGGGAAGACCTGGGCGACCTGGGAGTCGTCGAAGCCGACCACCGCGATGTCGCGACCCGGCGCGAGCTGGCGGATCCAGAGCGTGTGGAGCACGCCCATGGCGAGGGTGTCCGACGCGCAGACGAAGGCGGTCGGCTCGGACTCGTCGAGGAGTACGGCGGCAGCCTCCGCGCCGCTGTGGACGACGTCCTCGACGCGCGAGGCGAGGCCGGTCGTGGACAGGCCGTTGGCGTGCATCGTCTTCAGCCAGCCCGAGCGACGGTCCTCGCCGATCGGGGAGTCCTTGCGCCACCCGATCCAGGCGATGCGGGTGTGGCCGCGGTCGATGAGGTGCTGGGTGGCCAGCCGGGTGCCGGCGGCGCCGTCGACGTCGACCCACACGTGGCGGGCCTCCTCGTCGTCCCAGGGCCGGCCGAAGGCGACGAACGGCGCACGCTGCTCGCTCAGCCAGGAGGCCTGCGGGTTGCCGAGGTAGGTGTCGGTCACGACGAAGGCGTCGACCGCGGTCGAGCGGAGCAGGTTGTCGTAGCCGCCGATCGGGTCCTCGTCGTCACCCGGGAAGAGCAGGACGTGGTAGCCGACCTCCTGGCTGGCCTCCACCAGCGAGTGGACGAAGCGGTCCATCGCGGCGTTGGCGGTGCCCTCCTGGGCCGGGGCGAAGCGCAGGCCGATCAGCGACGACGTACGGGTGCGGAGGTTGCGGGCGGCGCGGTTGGGCGAGTAGCCGAGCTCGGCGATCGTCTGGCGCACCCGCTCGAGCGTGTCGGGGCGAAGCAGGTCGGGGTTGTTGACCGCGTTGGAGACCGTCTGGCGGGAGACGCCTGCGCGCTCGGCGACGTCGGCGAGGGTCGTGGGCGTGGCCGGGAGCTGGCTGCCGCCGAGCCGGTGATCGCTGCGCCCCATCTGCTGCCCCCTTCGACGGGTCCCTTTGACCGATCCAAGGAGGCGAGCATAAGGCCTCGATGTCGGCCACGACGCCCGCCAAACGGGTGAAGGGCCCTCGCGAGTATGAGTCGCAAGGGCCCTTCGGTGTGACCGGATCATGTGACGACCTCCGGTCGATGCCTCGTCCCCGCTGATCCCCGCTCCTGCGTCACCCAGTCGCGGCGGTCGGCCGGCCGAAGCCGTCCGTCCGGGTGGATCCTCGTCTCCGAGCCATCCCGCCTCCCGTTGCCGGGCGGCGTGGGAGAAGTTCTACGCCCCTTCCGCCGCGGCGCGCAAGGGTCTCCGCGCGCCGGTTGCTCCTCCGCAGACTCCTCCACCGGCTCTCCACCGACGAGGCCCCTGCGTCCCCAGCAACCGGCTCTCCGTCCACAGGTTCGGCACGTGCTCCACAGGCCGGGCTCACGCCCTGTGGAAACGTGGTCCGGACCGGTGGGGGTGCCCGAACGGTTGGTCGGGCTGGGAGGATCGTCGGGTGCGAGCAGGAGCTGTCCGACGGGGCCTGGCGGTGGTCGGGCTGCTGGCCACGGCTGCCTGCTCGGCGGGCACGGGCACCGCCCCGTCACCCTCCCCCTCATCCACCCCGAGCCCCACGACCACCTCACCCACCTCGTCCACCTCGTCCACCTCGGAGGTCCCCGACGTGACCGAACCCCCGCTGGTCGTGGCCGTCCGGGCAGCCGAGAACGAACCGGCCGCCGCTCGCGCCGACGTGCGCGAGCTGCTGGCCGGCGGAGCCGACGCTGCCGGCTCCTCGCAGCTCGCCGAGCAGCTCGGGCTCTCCTCGCTCGCCCGGCTCCTCGCCCGGGCCGACGACCCGGTCCGCGAGCCGGGGGCCGAGCTGCTGCGCGCCGCGACCCGCGGGGACGCCGATGCAGCCGCGCTGGCCGTCCGGGCCGGTGCCCCGGTCGACGTCCGCGACGCGCGACGCCGTACGCCGCTGCTGCTCGCGGTCATCGACGACCGGCTGGAGGTGGCCGACCTGCTCGCCCGCCTCGGCGCCGACCCCGACGCGGTCGACGTCCAGCAGGACACCCCGTGGCTGGTCACCGGGGTGACGGGGTCGGTCGCGATGGGCCAGCTGCTGCTCCCGCTCGACCCCGACGTGACGCTGCGCAACCGCTACGGCGGCGTCTCGATCATCCCGGCGTCCGAGCGCGGCCACGTCGCCTACGTGCGCTGGGCGCTCCAGCACACCGCCGTCGACGTCGACCACGTCAACGACCTCGGCTGGACCGCGCTGCTGGAGGCGGTCGTCCTCGGCGAGGGCACCGAGCGCTGGCAGCGGATCGTCGCGATCCTGCTGGAGCAGGGAGCCGACCGCTCGATCCCCGACCGCGACGGCGTGACGGCGCTCGCGCACGCGCGCGCCCGGGGGTACGACGAGATCGCGGCGCTGCTCGCCCGGTGAGCATCCGCCGGGCTGTCGGTGGCCTCGCCTAGCGTGAGCCGCATGTCGACCAAGGCTCCGAGGCAGCGCTCCTCCTACCGGTGCACCGAGTGCGGGTGGGAGACCGTCAAGTGGGTGGGCCGCTGCGGGGAGTGCCAGGCCTGGGGCTCCGTCGCCGAGGCCGGCGCGCCGACGCTGCGCGCCGCCGCGGGGCCGGTGTCGACCCCGGCCGTCCCGATCGGGCAGGTGCCGATCACCGAGTCGGTCGCCCGCTCCAGCGGCGTGCCCGAGCTCGACCGCGTGCTCGGCGGCGGGCTCGTGCCCGGCGCCGCGATCCTGCTCGCCGGCGAGCCGGGCGTCGGCAAGAGCACGCTCCTGCTCGAGGTCGCCGCGCAGACCGCACGCACCCGCCAGCGCACCCTCTACGTCACCGGTGAGGAGTCGGCCGCCCAGGTGCGCCTGCGCGCCGACCGCACCGGCGGCGTCCACGACGAGCTCTTCCTCGCCGCCGAGACCGACCTCGGGGCGGTGCTGACCCACATCGAGGAGGTCCGCCCGACGCTGCTCGTCGTCGACTCGATCCAGACCATCGGCGCCTCCGGCATCGACGGCGTCCCCGGCGGCGTCACCCAGGTCAAGGAGGTCGCCGCCGCGCTGATCCGGGTCGCCAAGACCCGCAACATCACCACGATGATCGTCGGCCACGTGACCAAGGACGGCTCGATCGCCGGTCCCCGTGTGCTCGAGCACCTCGTCGACGTCGTGCTCCACTTCGAGGGCGAGCGCAACTCACGCTTCCGGATGGTCCGCGCCATGAAGAACCGCTACGGCCCGGTCGACGAGGTCGGCTGCTTCGACCTGTCCTCCGAGGGCATCCAGGCCGTCACCGACCCCACCGGCCTCTTCGTCGAGCACCACAGCCAGGACGTCGCCGGCACCTGCGTCGCGGTCACGATGGAGGGTCGGCGCCCGTTGCTCGCCGAGGTGCAGGCGCTCCTCACCCCGTCGCCGCTCGAGCGCCCTCGCCGTACGGTCTCGGGGGTCGAGTCGTCGCGCGTCGACATGGTCCTCGCCGTGCTCCAGCGCCATGCCCGCCTGCGGATCACCGGCAGCGACACGTTCGTCGCGACCGTCGGCGGGGCCAAGCTCCACGACCCGGCCGCCGACCTCGCCATCGCGGTGGCGGTGGCGAGCTCCCACCTCGGCGTGCCCGCACCGCGGGGCGCGGTCGCGATCGGCGAGATCGGGCTGGCCGGCGAGCTCCGACGGGTCCGCGACCTGCCCCAGCGCGTCGCCGAGGCGGCGCGGCTCGGCTTCAAGGTGGCGGTGGTGCCGCGCGGGCGCCCGCTCGAGAGCGAGCGCGGCATCCCGTCGCGGCGCACGGTCGACGGGCTGCGGGTGGTCGAGGTCGACGACGTCTTCAGCGCGCTGCTGACCCTCGAGCTGACGCCGCCCCTCTAGGCGCGCCGAGCCGCAGGTCACGGCTCAGTCACGGAGCCGCCGGAACGCGTGTGGCGCCCTACACTTCACCGGGGGCGCACGGGGGTGCCCCCGGAACGAGCACGGACTGAGCACGCGGAGGATCGGTGGCAGAGCGCAACGACGAGCAGCTTCGGCTGCGCGCAACACTCGCCTCGATCGCACCCGGTACGCCGCTGCGCGACGGCCTCGAGCGGATCCTGCGCGGTCGCACCGGCGCCCTGATCGTGCTCGGCCAGGACAAGCTGGTCGAGTCGATCTCGACCGGCGGCTTCACCCTCGACGTGCCGTTCACGGCGACCGGGCTGCGCGAGCTGGCCAAGATGGACGGCGCGATCGTCGTCGACAAGGACATCACCCGCATCCACCGCGCGGCCGTGCACCTGATGCCCGACCACACGATCCCCTCCGAGGAGACCGGCACCCGCCACCGCACGGCCGAGCGGGTCGCCAAGCAGACCGGCCACCCGGTCGTGTCGGTGTCGCAGTCGATGCAGATCATCGCGGCCTACGTCGGCGACATCCGCCACGTCCTGGAGGACTCCGGCAAGATCCTGTCGCGCGCCAACCAGGCCCTGGCCACGCTCGAGCGCTACAAGCTGCGCCTCGACGAGGTCTCCGCCACGCTGTCGGCGCTCGAGATCGAGGACCTGGTGACGGTCCGCGACGTCGCCGTCGTGGCCCAGCGCCTGGAGATGGTCACCCGGATCGCCCGTGAGATCGAGGACTACGTCCTCGAGCTCGGCACCGACGGCCGCCTGCTCTCGCTGCAGCTCGAGGAGCTCATCACCGGGGTCGACGCCGAGCGCGAGCTCGTCGTGCGCGACTACCTCCCCTCCGGCAAGCGGCGCCAGGCCAGCCCCGAGTCGCACCTCGCCGAGCTCGAGGCGCTGTCCTCGACCGAGCTCGTCGACCCCGCCGCCGTGGCCCGCGCGATCGGGCTCGGCGGTGCCGAGCACCTCGACGCCGCCGTCGCGCCCCGCGGCTACCGGCTCCTCGCCAAGGTCCCCCGCCTCCCGGTCGCGGTCGTCGACCGTCTCGTCGACCACTTCGGTGGCCTCCAGCAGCTGCTCTCGGCCGGCATCGACGACCTGCAGGCCGTCGACGGCGTCGGCGAGCTCCGCGCCCGCTCCGTGCGCGAGGGCCTCTCCCGCCTGGCCGAGTCCAGCATCACCGAGCGCTACATCTGAGCCGAGCAGCCCGCCACCCCCCACACGTGTCCGAGGAGCTGCCCTCGGACCGGGTCGCGGGGGGCGACATCCCGGACACGTGTACGCCGTGGGCGCGGGAGCACTCAGCCCTCGCTGTTGCCTGCGCCGTCCTGGCCGGGGGTGTGCGAGCTCTCGCCGTTCTTCTTGCCGCCCTTGCCGCCCTTGCCACCCTTGGCGCCGCCCTGCTGGGGGTTGGCGGTCTCGGTGACGACGCCCGGCTGCGGGGGAACGAGCTCGAACTGGACGTCGGTGCCCTCGCCGCCGAGCGCAGCGGCCTCGGCGTGGTAGAACCCCGGCATCGCCCAGTCCGTGCGCAGGGTGCAGCCCTCGTCCGACCGGCGGGCGGACCAGGTCACCACGACCGGGGTGTCGACCGCCTGGCGGACCACGACGTCCTGGACGGCGATCGCGGCCGGGCACTCACGGGTGCTCCAGATGAAGTCGTCTCCCGACGTGATGGTGAGCGTCAGGGTCTGCGGCGAGGCCTGCCACGTGCATGCCTCGGTGACGACTGTGCGCAGGTTGACCGTCAGCGCGACGTCGGCACCACCGGGGACCTGCGTGAGCGCAGGCGTGGCGACGATGTCGGAGTCGGTGCACGGCCCGGACGGCTCGGCCAGGACCGGCTCCGGGGGCGCGGTCTCCTGCTGCTGGTTCTTGTTCTTGTTCTTCTTCCCCTTGCCGTTCCCGCCCGTGGGCGCACCGGCCGTCGGCCCGGCGGTCGGGGTCGGGGTGGGCTCGATGCTCGCCCCGGCCTGCGTAGCCCTGTCCCCGGCCGCGTCGGTGGCGTCGGACGAGCCGCCGAGCATCCGGGCGAGCACGACGACGAGCACGAGCGGGATGCCGAGCACGACGAGCCGACGGGTCCAGTAGACCCGGGCCGGCAGCGGCCCGCGGGGTCGGACGTTCGTCGGCATGGTGTCAGGCTAGGGAGCCGGCGCCCCGTCTCGGCGGAGGCGCACCGGGCCACCCCCACTCGGCGTTGCCTAGGATCGCCGCGATGGACTCCCCCTCTCCCGCCGCGCTGCACGACGCCGTGCTCGACTGGTACGACGACCACGCGCGCGACCTGCCCTGGCGCGGGCTCGAGGCCACGCCGTGGTCGGTGATGGTCAGCGAGCTCATGCTCCAGCAGACCCCGGTCGCCCGCGTCCTCCCCGTCCACGCGCTGTGGCTGGAGCGCTGGCCCACCCCGGCCGACCTCGCCGACGAGCCCACGGGCGAGGCCGTGCGCATGTGGGGCCGTCTCGGCTACCCGCGCCGCGCCCTGCGGCTGCACGCCGCCGCCACCGCGATCGTCGAGCGTCACGGCGGCGAGGTCCCGGCGTCGTACGACGACCTGCTGGCGCTGCCGGGCGTCGGCGACTACACCGCCTCGGCCATCGCGAGCTTCGCCTTCGGCCAGCGGCACGTGGTCCTCGACACCAACGTCCGGCGGGTGCTCGTCCGTGCGGTGTCCGGGCGCGAGTTCCCGGCGCCGGCCGTCACGCGGGCCGAGCGGGACGTCGCCACCGCCCTGCTGCCCGACGACGACGCCACCGCCGCCACGTGGGCGGTCGCGACGATGGAGCTCGGCGCGCTCGTGTGCACGGCTCGCCAGCCCTCGTGCGACGCCTGCCCCGTCAGCGAGATGTGCGCGTGGCGTGGCGCCGGCTTCCCCGCGTACGACGGTCCGCCGCGCCGCGGGCAGGCCTGGGCCGGCACCGACCGGCAGTGCCGCGGCCGGATCATGGCCCTCGCCCGCGAGCAGTCGTCGGTGACCGCGGCCCAGGCCGAGGCCGCGTGGCCGCAGGCCGAGCAGCGCGAGCGGTGCCTCGCCGGCCTGGTCGACGACGGCCTCCTGACGCAGATCACCCCGGGGCGCTGGGCGCTCCCGGGGTGATCAGGCGATCTGGCTGAACGTCAGGCCGGGTCGCGCGGGACGTCGACCGGTCCCTCGGTGTCGTCCGGTCCCTCGAGGTTGCCCTCGTCGTCACGCTGCGGCTCGATCACCAGGTCGGCGGTCTCGAACGGCGGCATGTCGGGAACGGCCGAGTTCTTCTGGCCGAGGAAGGTGAACTTCGCGGCCGGACCCTCGCCCTCGACGTCGACCAGGACGATCTGCCCCGGGCCGACCTCGCCGAACAGCATCTTCTCGGCGAGCACGTCCTCGATCTCGCGCTGCACGGTGCGGCGCAGCGGACGAGCACCGAGCACCGGGTCGAAGCCGCGCTCGGCCAGCAGTGCCTTGGCCGGCTGGGTGAGCTCGAGGGACATGTCGCGGTCCTTCAGACGCAGCTCGACGGCAGCGATCATGTTGTCGACCATCGCGACGATCTGCTCCTGCGACAGCGGCGGGAACACCACGATCTCGTCGACACGGTTGAGGAACTCGGGGCGGAAGTGCTGCTTGAGCTCCTCCGAGACCTTGCTCTTCATCCGCTCGTAGGAGCCCGCCGCGTCCGCGCCCACGGCACCGAAGCCGAGGTTCACGCTCTTGGCGATGTCTCGCGAGCCGAGGTTGGTCGTCATGATGATGACGGTGTTCTTGAAGTCGACGACCCGACCCTGGGAGTCGGTCAGCCGGCCTTCCTCGAGGATCTGCAACAGGCTGTTGAAGATGTCGGGGTGCGCCTTCTCGACCTCGTCGAACAGGACCACCGAGAACGGCTTGCGCCGCACCTTCTCGGTGAGCTGGCCGCCCTCCTCGTAGCCGACGTAGCCGGGGGGCGAGCCGAAGAGGCGCGACACGGTGTGCTTCTCGGAGAACTCGCTCATGTCGAGCTGGATGAGCGCGTCCTCGTCGCCGAAGAGGAACTCCGCGAGCGTCTTCGACAGCCACGTCTTGCCGACGCCCGAGGGGCCGGCGAAGATGAACGACCCACCGGGACGCTTCGGGTCCTTCAGGCCCGCACGCGTACGACGGATGGCGCGGGAGAGGGCCCGGACGGCGTCCTCCTGGCCGATGACGCGCTTGTGGAGCTCGTCCTCCATCTTGAGCAGACGGGTGGACTCCTCCTCGGAGAGCTTGACGATCGGGATGCCCGTGGCCACGGCCAGGACCTCGGCGATCAGCTCCTCGTCGACCTCGGCGATCTCGTCGAGGTCGCCGGCGCGCCACTGCTTCTCACGCTCGGCACGGCGGGCGGAGAGCTGCTTCTCCTCGTCGCGCAGGCGGGCCGCGGCCTCGAAGTCCTGCCCGTCGATGGCGGCCTCCTTGCGCTGGCGCACGTCGCCGATCTTGTCGTCGTACTCGCGCAGGTCCGGCGGTGCGGTCATCCGGCGGATGCGCAGTCGCGAACCGGCCTCGTCGATGAGGTCGATGGCCTTGTCCGGCAGGAACCGGTCGGAGATGTAGCGGTCGGCCAGCGTCGCCGCGGAGACCAGGGCCTCGTCGGTGATCGTGACGCGGTGGTGCGCCTCGTAGCGGTCGCGCAGGCCCTTGAGCATCTCGATCGTGTGCGCGATCGAGGGCTCCTGCACCTGGATCGGCTGGAAGCGGCGCTCGAGCGCGGCGTCCTTCTCGAGGTACTTGCGGTACTCGTCCAGGGTGGTGGCGCCGATGGTCTGCAGCTCACCACGGGCCAGCATCGGCTTGAGGATGCTGGCGGCGTCGATCGCGCCCTCGGCCGCACCGGCACCGACGAGGGTGTGGATCTCGTCGATGAACAGCACGATGTCGCCGCGGGTGCGGATCTCCTTGAGCACCTTCTTGAGGCGCTCCTCGAAGTCACCGCGGTAGCGCGAGCCGGCGACGAGCGCGCCGAGGTCGAGCGTGTAGATCTGCTTGTCCTTCAGCGTCTCGGGCACGTTGCCCTTGACGATGTCCTGCGCCAGGCCGGCCACGATCGTGGTCTTGCCGACGCCCGGCTCGCCGATGAGGACGGGGTTGTTCTTCGTGCGGCGCGACAGGATCTGCATCACGCGCTCGATCTCCTGCTCGCGCCCGATGACCGGGTCGAGCTTGCCCTCGCGGGCGGCCTGGGTGAGGTTCTGGCCGAACTGGTCGAGGACCAGCGAGCTGGACGGGGCCTCGCCACCGGAGCCGGTGGTCGCGGCGCCGGCCGCGGCCGACTCCTTGCCCTGGAAGCCGCTGAGCAGCTGGATGACCTGCTGGCGGACCCGGTTGAGGTCGGCGCCGAGCTTCTGCAGGACCTGGGCCGCGACGCCCTCGCCCTCCCGGATCAGGCCGAGCAGGATGTGCTCGGTGCCGATGTAGGAGTGACCCAGCTGGAGCGCCTCGCGGAGCGAGAGCTCGAGCACCTTCTTGGCGCGGGGCGTGAACGGGATGTGGCCAGACGGGGCCTGCTGGCCCTGGCCGATGATCTCCTCGACCTGGGCGCGCACGGCCTCCAGGGAGATGTCGAGGGACTCGAGGGCCTTGGCGGCGACGCCCTCGCCCTCGTGGATGAGGCCGAGCAGGATGTGCTCGGTCCCGATGTAGTTGTGGGAGAGCATGCGGGCCTCTTCCTGGGCCAGCACGACAACTCGCCGGGCTCGGTCGGTGAACCGCTCGAACATGTGCGCTCCTCTACGTCTGCGTGGTCCGCTGGCCCCCCGCCGGGACGGGAGCACGAACACTGGGCTCAACGCCCGACATCAGCCTACGTGTTCCCTCGCTCAGCACGAGCCCGTCCGCTCACAGCGAACGGAGCCGACCCCCGGTCGTCCTTAAGTGTAGTAATTCAGTACGCTTATGCTCTCGGGACTGTGCTCCACCACTCGAAGGACGTCTGATGAGCCTCACCCCGACCCTGCAGCGCGCCGCGCCCCGTGACCGCGACGTCGCCGACACCCGCCGTCGAGCGGCGCGGCGCGGACGCGTCCGTCGTACGGCCCTGCACGTGACCACCTTCGGCGTGCTGCTGGCCGCCTGGTGGGCCGTCACCCGCGCGGGGCTCGTCCGCCCGCTGTTCCTGCCCTCCCCCGGCGACGTGTGGGACGCCTTCGTGCGCGCCAACTCCGACCACCCGGTGAGTGCGGGGTCGGACCGGATCGTGCGGGGCGAGCAGAACTACTACCTCTGGGAGCACCTGGTCGCGAGCCTCCAGCGCATCGCCGCAGGCGTCGGCGGCGGCATCCTCGTCGGCGTGCCGCTCGGCCTGGTCATGGGGACCACGTTCGTCGGCACCCTGCTGGAGCCCTACCTCAACTTCCTGCGCTCGCTGCCCCCGCTGGCCTACATCGGCCTGCTCATCGTCTGGTTCGGCATCGGCGACACCTCCAAGGTGTGGCTGCTGTTCCTGGCCGCGTTCCCGCCGATCACGATGGCGACCATGGCCAGCGTCCGCGGCGTGCGGGAGGACCAGGTCAACGCCGCGCTCAGCCTCGGCGCCCGCCGCGCGCAGACGCTGTGGGCCGTCGTGCTGCCCTCCACGCTCCCCGACGTCCTGACCGGCATCCGGGTCGCGACCGGGTTCGCCTGGACCACCGTCGTGGCCGCCGAGATCGCCAACGGCATCCCCGGCATCGGCGGCCTCGCCTACCTCGCCGGCGAGCAGCTGCGCAGCGACCTCGTCGTGGCCTGCATCTTCGTGATCGGCCTCGCCGCCATCGTCCTCGACCTCGGCCTCAAGGCGCTCGAGCGCGCCCTCGTGCCCTGGCGCGGCAAGGCCTGACCGCCGGGCCGTCCCGCGCCTGTCACCGCTCCATCCCCGCTACATCCCAGCTCCATCCCCGAGTCCAGCCCGATCCACCCCCACCTCCAGGAGAACCCGATGCACCACTTCCGCACCCTCGCCGCGGCCGCCACCACCGCCTGCCTCGCGATCGGCCTCACCGGCTGCGTCGAGTCCGGCCGGTCGAGCAGCGCCGCCCCGGAGGAGTCGGCCTGCCCGTGGACCCCGGACGAGTCGATCGACACCGAGGCCAGGATCGCCTGGCAGGCGATCCCCAACGGCGACGTCGTGGTCAAGGACCTGGGCCTGCTCGAGGCGTGCATGCCCAACGCCACGATCACCTGGGTCCAGGCCGCGTCGGGTGGCGACGTCGTCGGCTACTACGGCGCCGGCGAGGTCGACCTCGGCCTGATGGGCTCCTCGCCCGCGACCATCGCCTCCTCCGAGCCCACCAACGCCGACGTCGACCTCGACGTGGTGTGGATCCACGACGTCATCGGCGACGCGGAGTCGCTGATCGCCAAGGACCCCGCCGTCACCGACCTGGCCGGCCTGCGCGGCGCCACGATCGCCGTACCGTTCAGCAGCACCGCCCACTACTCGCTCCTTCAGGCGCTGATCGAGGAGGGCCTCGACCCCGACAAGGACGTCAAGGTCATCAACCTCGACCCCGAGAAGATGGCCGGCGCCTGGCAGGGCGACCAGATCGACGCGGCCTGGGTCTGGGACCCGACGCAGAGCCAGCTCATCGACGACGGCGGCACCCGCATCCTCTCCAGCGCCGACACCGCCGAGGCCGGTCGACCGACCTTCGACGTCGGCACGGTCGACGCCGCGTTCGCCGAGGCCAACACCGCGTTCATGGACCAGTGGGCCAAGGCCCAGGACTACGCGGTGTCGATGATCCAGGACGACCCGGAGACCGCCGCCGAGTCGGTCGCCGTCGTGCTCGGCATCGAGCCCGCGGACGTGCTGCCCCAGTTCGACGGGCTCACCTTCCTCGACGCCGCCACCCAGGCCGGGCCGGACTACCTCGGCGGCAAGCTCGCCGACGACCTGCACACCACGGCCTCCTTCCTGCTGGAGCAGGGTGGCATCGAGGCCGTGGGGAGCAAGCAGGACTACGCCTCGCACGTCGACGCGCGGCCTGCCGGCTCGGTGGCCCAGTGACGTCCCGCGCCGGCCACGACCGGTCGATCTCGCTCGACGCGGTCGCCAAGAGCTTCGACGTCGGCGGCGAGTCGCTGCCGGCGCTCGCGGCCACGACCCTCGACATCGCGCCCGGCGAGTTCGTCACCCTCGCGGGACCCTCCGGCTGCGGCAAGACCACGCTGCTCCGGATCCTGGCCGGCTTCACCGAGCCGAGCAGCGGATCGGTCACCGTCTCGGGCGAGGCCGTGCAGGGACCGGGGCACGAGCGCGGGGTCGTCTTCCAGCAGCCGACCCTGTTCCCGTGGCTCAGCGTGCGCCGCAACGTCGAGGTGGGACCCCGCTTCCAGCGCGTGCCGGCGGCCGAGCGGAGGGCCAGGACCGACCACTACCTCGAGATGGTCGGTCTGGCCGACTTCGCCGACCACCGACCCTACGAGCTCTCGGGCGGCATGCAGCAGCGCTGCCAGATCGCCCGCGTGCTGGCCGGCGATCCCGACATCGTGCTGATGGACGAGCCGTTCGGCGCCCTCGACGCCCTGACCCGCGAGCGGCTGCAGGGCGAGCTCCTCCAGATCTGGCGCGAGACCGGCAAGACGGTCCTGTTCATCACGCACAGTGTCGACGAGGCGGTCTACCTGGGGTCGCGGGTGCTCGTGATGAGCCCCCGGCCGGGCCGGATCGTCTTCGACGCACCGGCGCGGTTCGGCCGCGACGGGCAGAGCGTGCCGGTCGAGGAGATCCGCTCGCTGCCCGAGTACGCCGACCTGACCGCGGACGTGCGCCGCGCCATCTACGCCGACGTCGCCTGAGGGCCTACGCGTGCGCGGCCTCGTAGTCGCGGACCAGGTCGTCGAGCCCGCGGCCGTCGACGGTGAAGCGGGAGGGGTCGTACGCACCCTCCCGCAGGCGGTGGGACAGGGCGACGACGGTGCCGGGGCTCTGCTCCTCCACCCACGCGAGGAAGTGGGCAGAGGGCTGGTAGCCGCAGAGGGCGGCGCCGGGCTCGACCCGTGACGGGGAGCCGTCGGCACCGAGGCCGAGCCTGTTGCGGACCAGGTCGGCGAGCCCCTCGATCAGCCAGAGCGTGCGCTCGGACCGCTCGCGGGGCAGGAGGTAGGCGTGGGAGAGCTCGTGGACGACGCAGCCGGCGTCGTCGGGGTGCTCCGCGAACCACGGCTCGTGCAGCCGGATCACGCGACCGCCGGTGACGGCGATGCCCGGGCGCCGCGAGACCACCACCAGGACACGGGCCGGCTCGAGGCCCATCACGTCGGCGACGGCCCGGCCGTGCTCGGCGACGACGCCGTTGGCCCAGCGCCTGATGGCCGAACGGCGCCGACGTCCGGCCAGGTGGCCCGGGTCGGCCCCGGGCCACTCCGGACGCGGCACCCGTCAGTGCGCGGCGTCGTAGGCCTGCTGCACGTCGGCCGAGATGCGGCCGCGCTCGGAGACCTCCATGCCCTGGTCCTTGGCCCACTCACGCACGTCCTTGGTGTTGGAGGACGAGGACGAGGAGGCGGCTGCCTTGCGGCCGCGGCGGGCTCCGCCGGTGACCTTGCGCGCGTGGCCGACGTAGCCGCTGAGGGCCTCGCGGAGGGCCGAGGCGTTGGCGTCGTTGAGGTCGATCTCGTACGTCGTTCCGTCGAGGCCGAACGTGACGGTCTCGGTGGCTTCGGTGCCGTCGAGGTCGTCGACCAGGACGATGTTGACCTTCTGTGCCATGGGGGATTCCTTTTCAGCTGTTGCGTTCTTGGGGGAAAACGCGGATTGCAGCATTGAATCAGAATGCGGGCGATTTCCAGAAAAGCCCGGAAATATGTCAAGGATTCCTTTTCAGGAATTGCGCTCGAAGACCAGCCGCAAACCCTGGAGGGTCAACCACGGGGAATGCACGGTGAAACTCGAGCAGTCGTCGACGAGCAAGGCAGCGAGGTGTCCGGTGGAGATCACCGTGACGCTCTCGGCGGGTTCTCCGAGCTCGGCGATCATCCGGGCGACGAGGCCCTCGACCTGCGCGGCGACGCCGAACACCATGCCGCTCTGGAGTGCCTCGACCGTGTTCTTCGCGATCACCGACCGGGGCCGGGCCAGCTCCACCTTGCGCAGCTGGGCCCCCCGTCGCCCGAGCGCGTCGAGGGACGTCTCGATGCCGGGCGAGATCGCCCCGCCGACGTACTGGCCCTTGGCATTCACGACGTCGAACGTCGTGGCGGTCCCGAAGTCGACGACGATGGCCGGACCTCCGTGCAGCGACGCAGCTGCGAGGGCGTTCACGATCCGGTCGGCGCCGACCTCGCGCGGATTGTCCATCAGCACGGGAATGCCGGTCTTCACGCCGGGCTCCACCACGATCGCCGTCACGTCGCCGAGCTCGCGCGCGAGCATCTCGCGCCACTCGTGCAGGACGGCCGGGACCGTCGAGCAGAGCGCGATCCCGTCGACGTCGTCGACCCGGTCGCCCAGGAGCCCGAGCAGCAGCACCGACCACTCGTCGGCCGTGCGCCCCTCCAGCGAGCTGACCCGCCAGTGGTCGGTGACGTCCTCGCCGTCGAGCAGGCCGAGGAAGGTGTGGGTGTTGCGGATGTCGACGGCGAGGAGGGTCATGACAGCAGGTCCATGCCGAGGTCGAAGACCTTCACGGAGTGGGTGAGCGCCCCGACCGACACGAAGTCGACCCCGGTGGCGCCGATCCGGGCGGCGCGCTCGAGGGTGATCCCGCCGCTGGCCTCCAACGGCACCCGTCCCGCTGTGCGGCGTACGGCCTCGGCCATCGTCGCGTCGTCCATGTTGTCGAGCAGGACCCGCTCGGGCGGCTCCGGGAGCGCGAGCAGCTCCTCGAGCTGGTCGAGGGTGGTCACCTCGACCTCCACCGGGAGGCCGGGGTGGCGACCCCGGATCGCCTCGAGCGCCGGCAGCACGCCCCCGGCCGCGACGACGTGGTTGTCCTTGACCATCGCCATGTCCTGGAGCGAGGAGCGGTGGTTGACCCCGCCACCGCAACGGACGGCGTACTTCTGCAGCGCGCGCAGGCCCGGCAGCGTCTTGCGGGTGTCGAGCACGCGCGTCGGCGAGCCCTCGAGCGCGTCGACCCAGCGCGCGGTCGCGGTGGCGATGCCGGAGAGGTGGCTCGCGAGGTTGAGCGCGGTGCGCTCGGCGACCAGCATCCGCTGGGTCCGGCCGGTGACCCGCATGACCACGTCGCCGCTCGCGACGCGGGTGCCGTCGGGGAGGCGGTCGGTGATCGTCGCGTCGGCGCCGGCCATGAAGAACGCGACGGCGGCGACGGCGAGGCCCGCCACCACGCCGTCCTCACGGGCGCCGAAGACCGCCTCGGCACGCTCGTCCCCTGGGATCGTCGACTCGCTGGTCGGGTCCACGCGCGGCTCCCCGGGGAGGTCCTCCTCGAAGGCCTCGACGAGCTTGTCCCACACCTGGTCGGGGTCGAGCCCGGCCGCCTCGATCTCCTCGCGCAGCTCGGGGGGCACGTCGTCCCAGCTCGTCATGCCGGCACCCCGGCGGTCGACGGGTCGGTCGAGGGTGCGTGGTCCCAGACGTTGTGCACGGTGCCGTCGACCAGCCACGAGTCGATGTGTCCCGCCCTCGAGTCGTCGCGGTCGGGGAAGTCCTCGCGCCAGTGCGACCCGCGGGTCTCGGTGCGCAGGGAGGCGGCCTCGGCGAGCGCGGTGCTGATCGTCAGCAGGTTGGTGGTCTCCCACGCGGCCGGACCGGCGGCGGCCTCGCCCGGGTCGACGGTGGTGAGGAGCGCGAGCGCCTCGGCGAGGCCGTCGGCCTGCCGCAGCACGCCGACCCTCGACGTCATCACCTCCTGCATCGCGCGCCGGCGATCGCCGGAGACCAGGCCCTCGGGCCGGTCGTCCAGGGCCGGCTCGGCCCGGGCGCGCAGCTCGCCCGGCAGCACCTCGGCGATGCGGCGGGAGAACACCAGCCCCTCGAGCAGCGAGTTGGACGCCAGCCGGTTGGCGCCGTGCACCCCGGAGCAGGCGACCTCGCCGGTCGCGTAGAGACCGGGGACCGTCGTACGCCCCCACAGGTCGGTGGCGACGCCGCCGGACTCGTAGTGCTGGGCGGGTGCGACCGGGATCAGGTCGGTCACCGGGTCGACGCCGTGCTCGCGGCAGACCCGGAGGATCGTCGGGAACCGGCGCTCCCAGAACTCGGCACCCAGGTGGCGCGCGTCGAGCCACATGTGCGGCTTGCCGGTCTCGATCATCCGACGCGTGATCGCCTTGGCGACCACGTCGCGCGGGGCGAGGTCGGCGAGCTCGTGCTGGCCGAGCATGAAGCGGTCGCCCTCGAAGTCGACGAGGAACGCGCCCTCACCGCGGACGGCCTCGGAGATCAGCGGCTGCTGGCCCTGCGAGTCGGGGCCGAGCCACATCACGGTCGGGTGGAACTGCACGAACTCCAGGTCGCGCACCCGCGCGCCGGCCCGCATCGCGAGGGCCATCCCGTCGCCGGTGGAGACGCTCGGGTTGGTGGACTGGCTGAAGACCTGGCCGAGGCCGCCGGAGGCGAGCACCACGGCCCGGCAGTGCACGGCGCCGACGCCGTCGAGCTGACCCTCGCCGAGCACGTGGAGGGTCAGCCCCGCGACGCCGCCGTCGGCCGCGCGGAGCAGGTCGACCGCGAGCGCGTGCTGGATCACCTCGATCTCGGGTGCCCGCTCGACCGCCGCGATCAGGGCGCGCTGGATCTCGGCCCCGGTCGCGTCCCCACCGGCGTGGGCGATGCGGTCGCGGTGGTGACCGCCCTCGCGGGTCAGCGACAGCTCGCCGTCGGGGTGGTGGTCGAACTGGGTGCCGAGGGCGATGAGCTCGCGGACCGCGTCGGGGCCCTCGGTCACCAGGACCCGGACGGCCTCGACGTCGCAGGCACCTGCGCCGGCGACGAGGGTGTCGCGCTCGTGCTGCTCGGGGGTGTCGCCCGGGCCGAGCGCGGCAGCGATGCCGCCCTGGGCCCACTGGGTCGAGCCGGCCGCGAGGACGTCCTTGGTGACGACGGTGAGGTGGAGCGAGGGATCAGCCGCGTGGATGCGCAGGGCAGCGGTGAGCCCGGCGATGCCGGACCCCACCACCACCACGTCCGTGCGGGTGGTCCACCCGGGTGCGGGGGCCCGCAGGCGACCCGGGACCGGCCGGTGGGTGGTCATCCGTGCAGGCTATCGAGTGACGAGGTCGCCCCGGGACAGTGACGGGTCCCCGAACGTCTCGGCGGGGTCGAAGCCGGTGCCCATGATCTTGTTGTCGGCGTCCACGAAGACGACGTGGGGCTGGTGCTCCCTGGCCTCGGCCGTCTCCATCTGGCCGTAGCCGATGAGGATGACGACGTCGCCGGGGTGCACGAGACGGGCGGCCGCGCCGTTGATGCCGATCACCCCGGAGCCGCGCTCGCCGGCGATGGTGTAGGTCTCGAGGCGGGCGCCGTTGGTGACGTCGACGATGTGGACGAGCTCGCCGGCGAGGAGGTCGGCGGCGTCGAGGAGGTCCTGGTCGACGGTCACCGACCCGACGTAGTGCAGGTCGGCCTGGGTGACGGTGGCCCGGTGGATCTTGGACTTCATCATGGTGCGCAGCATCGGGGTGGTTCCTCTCAGTGGGTGGTCGAGGCCGCAGGTGCGGTCCCCGCCGGGGCGACGATCCGGTCGAACCGGATCGCCATGTTGTCGATGAGCCTCGTCCGGCCGACGTGCGCGGCGACGAGGATCCGGCCCTCGCCGACCTCCGGCGCCTCGCCGAGGTCGACGTCGGTGAGGGCGAGGTAGTCGAGCTCGAGGCCCGCCTCCTCCTTGAGCACCGACATCGCCGCCCAGCGCGCGGCAGGCACGCCGTACGGCGCCCGGGCCTGCGCCGCACGGAGCGCACGGCTGAGGGCCACCGCGGTCCGTCGCTGGTCGGGGTCGAGGTAGCGGTTGCGGCTGGAGAGCGCGAGCCCGTCGGGCTCGCGGACCGTCTCGGCGCCGACGACGTCGATGCCCAGGCACAGGTCGCGGACCATGCGGCGGATGAGCGCGAGCTGCTGGTAGTCCTTCTGCCCGAAGACGGCGACGTCCGGCCGGACCAGGCCGAAGAGCTTGGCGACCACCGTGAGGACCCCGTCGAAGTGACCCGGGCGCGACGCGCCGTCGAGGATCGTGGCGAGCGTCCCGGGGGCGACGGTGACGCCGTCGTGCACGGAGTCGTGGCTGAAGCCGCCGGGATACATCTCCTCCACGCTCGGAGCGAAGACGACGTCGACGCCCTCGTCCGCGCAGACCGCCAGGTCCGCGCCGAGGGTGCGCGGGTAGCGGTCGAGGTCCTCGGTCGGCGCGAACTGCATCGGGTTGACGAAGATGCTGACCACGACCGGCCCGTCGGTGGCCGCACGCGCGGTGCGCATCAGGCTCGCGTGGCCCTCGTGCAGCGCGCCCATGGTCGGCACGAAGGCGACCCTGTCGCCGGATCGGCGGGCGCCGGCGAGCAGGGCGGCCAGCTCCTCGCGGGTGCCCGCGAGGACCGGAGCGGTCGTCATCGACGTACGTCGTCCTTGTCGGCGCCGACGCCGGCCTCGGCGGCGTCGAGCACGCGCAGGATCGCGGAGGCGCGGATCGGCAGGAGCCGGCCGTCGGTGACGGCACGGCCGAGCGTGGCGTGGGCCATCGCGAGGTAGGACGGAAGCGTCTGCGGCGCATCGGAGGCCAGGTCGGCGACGTGGGCGCGGACCGTCTCCACGTCACCCCGGACGATCGGGCCCGTGAGCGCGGCGTCGCCGTGGTCGAGCGCGTTGTCGAGCGCGGCGGCGAGCAGCGGACGAAGGGTGGCGGCGGGGTCGTCGGCCCCGGCGGCCGACAGGATCTCCATCGCCTCGGCGACGAGGGTGACGAGGTGGTTGGCACCGTGCGCGAGACCGGCGTGGTAGAGCGTGCGGCGGTCCTCGGGCACCCACATCGGGCGCCCGCCGAGGTCGGCGACGAGCGACTCGGTGAGCTCACGGTCGGCCTCGTCGGCGGTCGTGCCGAAGACGCAGCCGGAGAGGCGGGGCAGGTCGACGTCCGTGCCGGTGAAGGTCATGGCCGGGTGCATCGCGATCGTGCGGGCGCCGACGAGGCGGGCCGGCTCGAGGACGGCGAGGCCGTGGCGGCCGCTGGTGTGGACGACGACCTGGCCCGCGTGGATCGCGCCGCTGTCGCTGAGGACGCGGACGACGTTGGCGAGCATGTCGTCGGGGACGGTGAGCAGGAGGAGGTCGCTCGCCCGGGCGACGTCCGTCGGCTTGGCGACCTCGACCCCCGGGAGGAGCGCGTCGATGCGGCGACGGGAGGCGTCGGACTCGCCGGCGGCGGCGACGACCTCGTGCCCGGCGGAGCGGAGCGCGGCTGCCAGGACGGCGCCGACGCGGCCGGCGCCCACGACACCGATGGAGAACTTCGTCATGTCGACCTCTTCGTTTCAGTCCCTGACGGGTACCGATCTACTGTGATCAACTCCGAGCCTACGCCCGCGGATTCCGCGGAGGAACGGGACGGCGGCGTGACGCACGCCACTCCCCCGGCCTCGTCTAGCGGCGCAGGATCCTGCGGGCGGCGACGTTCCCCGCGAGCTGCACGACCTGGACGAGCGCGACGATGATGATGACCGCCGTCCACGTGACGACCGCGTCGAACTGCCGGAAGCCGTACTGGAGGGCGAAGTTGCCGAGCCCGCCTCCGCCGACCACGCCCGCGATGGCGGTCATGTCGACGATCGCGACGAACACGAAGGTGTAGCCGAGCACGAGCGGACCGAGCGCCTCGGGGAGGACCACGGTGCGCACGATCCGACCGCGGCCGGCTCCCATCGAGCGGGCGGCCTCGATCACGCCCGGGTCGACCGTCACCAGGTTCTGCTCCACGATGCGGCTGATGCCGAAGGTGGCCGCCAGGGTCAGGGCGAAGATGATCGCCGGGTTGCCGATGCCCGTCCCCACGACCACGCGGGCGAGCGGCTGCACCGCCGCGATGAAGATGACGAACGGGATCGGCCGGAAGAAGTTGACCAGCAGGTTCAGCACCAGGTTGGTCGCGCGGCTGGCGTAGAGGCCGCCGCTGCGGGTGACGTAGAGCGCCAGGCCGAGCAGGAGCCCGAGCACGCCGCCCAGCGTCAGCACGATGGCGACGATGTAGACGGTCTCCCACGTGCCCTGCCAGACGAGGGGCCACAGCTCGTCGATGCGGGAGTCGGCGATCATCGGGTCAGCTCCGTGGTCGGGACCAGGGCGCCGACGGCGGCCACCGCGGCGCGTACGTCGTCCGGCTCGCCGTCGAGCGCCAGGGTCAGGTTGCCGAAGGTGTCGCCCTGCACCTCCTCGATCCCGCCGAAGACGAGCTCGAAGCGCACGCGGTGCTCGAGCAGCGCGGCGAAGACATCGCTCTGGCGCACCTCGTCGCCGCGGAAGGCCAGCTTGACGAAGGTGCCGGCGTGGCGGGCGCGCAGGGCCGCCAGCGCCTCCGTGCCGGGCTCGTCGTCGACGATCGTCGCGACGAAGCGTCGGGTGACCGGCTGCTGCGGGTTGGCGAGGACCTCCAGCACCGGACCCTGCTCGACGATGCGCCCGGCCTCCATCACGACCACCCGGTGGGCGAGGCTACGGACCACGTCCATCTCGTGGGTGATCACGATGATCGTGATGCCGAGCTCACGGTTCACCCGCCGGAGGAGCGCGAGCACCTCCTGGGTGGTCTCGGGGTCGAGCGCGCTGGTCGACTCGTCAGCCAGCAGCAGGCTCGGGTTGGTCGCGAGCGCCCGGGCGATGCCGACGCGCTGCTTCTGCCCGCCGGACAGCTCCTCCACGTGGCTGTGGGCCTTCTCGGCGAGGCCGACGAAGTGCAGCAGGTCGGAGATCCGCCTGTGTCGCTCGTCCTTCGGCACGCCGGCCACCTCGAGCGGGTAGGCGATGTTGCCCCACACGGTGCGTGAGCGGAACAGGTTGAACTGCTGGAAGATCATGCCGATCCCCTCGCGCACCGCTCGCAGCTCGCGCTCCTTGAGCCCGGTGATCTCGTGGCCGTCGATGCGGACGCTGCCGGACGTCGTCGGCTCGAGGGCGTTGACGAGGCGGACGAGGGTCGACTTGCCCGCCCCGGAGTAGCCCACGATGCCGACGATCTCGCCGGCGTCGACGCTCAGGTCGACACCGCGGATCGCCTCGACCTGGGTTCCGCCGCGGGCGGCGGGAAACGTCTTGTGGACGTCGGTCAGCTCGACGAGCGGCACCGTGGGCTCCTCTGGGTGTGGTGGGTGAGGACTACTGCTGGGCTTCGGTGTCCGCCTCGACGTCGTCCAACGACGCCTGGAGGTCGGCCTGCGGGATCTTCACCAGCTCGGCGGTGCCGCCGGAGACGTCCTGCACCCCGTCGAGGACGGACTGGGTGTCCTGGTAGATCTCGACGAGCTTGAGCAGCGTCGGGTTGTCGCGGTCCTCGGCGCGGACCGCGAAGATGTTGACGTACGGCAGCGCGTTGGGGTCCTCGGGGTCGTCGGTCGCGAGCGCGTCCTCGAACTTCAACCCGGCCTTCTCGACGAAGTCGTTGTTGATGATCGCGGCCGCGACGTCGGGCAGCGAGGTGGGGGTCAGGTCCGCCTTGATCGCCTTCACCTGCACGCGCGAGGCGGACTCGTCGATGTCGGCGAGCGTGGAGTAGATGCTCCCGCCGTCCTTCAGCGTGATGAGGCCGGCCGACTGCAGGATCAGCAGGCCGCGGGCCTGGTTGCTGTCGTCGTCGGGGACGACCACCGTGTCGCCGTCCTCGATGTCGTCGACCGAGTCGACCTGGGAGGAGTAGAGGCCGAGCGGGTAGATCGCGGTCGAGCCCAGGGGCACGATGTCGTCGTCGTTGGCCACGTTGTACTGCGCGAGGTAGACGATGTGCTGGAACTGGTTGATGTCCAGCTCGCCCTCGCTGAGCGCGGGGTTGGGCTGGGTGTAGTCGGCGAAGTCCTTCACCTCGAGGTCGATGCCCTGCTGGGCGGCCTCGTCGACGAGGACCTGCCAGTAGGGGTCGCTGGCGCCGACCGTGCCGAGCACGACCTTCTCGTTCGCCTCGCCACCGGCGGCGGTGGCGTCGTCGCCGCTGCGCGACCAGACGACGCCGCCGACGACGGCCAGGACGACCAGCACCGCGATGCCGACGATGAGGGGCGTGCGCCGCGAGGAGGGCGGTGCGATCTGCGGGTGGTTCTCGGACATGGCGGAGCCTTTCGACGTACGGGGTTGGTCGGCCCAGTCCCTGCCCACGTCGAGAATCCTACAAATTCACTACACAAACTGGACTAAAGCCAGGACGACCATAGACCGGTGGAACCCCCTGGCACCAAACCGTCATGCCCGATCGGCCTGTGAGGCCTGTCACGAGCGGCCAGGCACCTCAGGCGCGCAGGTGCAGCCTGGCGTGGTCGGGGTCGTCGACGACGAACGGCCTCGGCGCACGGGGAAGCCAGGTGTGGGTCACGTGGTCGACCACGTGCACGCCCTCCGGCGACTCGATCTCGACCACGCCGTCGGGCACCTCCCCGTCGTGGAGAGCGTTCCAGACCAGCCACTCGCGGCGCTTGCGGCGGTTGCGGATCGACGTCGCGAACGACTCCGGGTTGGTCCAGTGGGCGAACTCGTCGCCGTCGAGCCACTTGAGCTCGACGCAGAGGCCCTGCGGCAGGGCGAACATCTCGATCCGGTCGGGAGTCGTGCGGATCTCCCACTCCGGCGCCTTCGTGTAGACGTAGTCGGGGCTCATCGGGAAGCCCCACTCCTCGATGTTGCGCAGGCCGAGGTCGAGGAACGCCTTGCGGTCCGACTCGATGTAGAGGCCGTGGCGGGGGAAGCGGATGACTGCCTCGGCCATGCCGACCTGCCACGAGAGGTCGGACATCGAGACCTCGCCCTCGGTGGTGAGGACCATGTCGCCGTCCCACTTCCACGAGTAGCGGGTGCGGACGTGGGAGAAGCACCAGTTGTAGAAGTACGCCAGGGAGTGCACGGAGCGCTCGTTGACCGACAGGTGCTCGGCGCCGGCACGGGCGACCTGGAAGGGGTACTCCTTCAGCGTGAACCTGTCCGACAGTCCGTGCTCGGCCGCGACGCGGAGCGCCTCCCCGCCGGTGCCGTCGTCGGAGCCGTTGTCGACCAGCAGCACGTGGTCGCAGGCGCGCAGCAGCGGCGGGAGGACGAAGCGCAGCCCAGGGGCCTCGTTCTTCACCCGCAGCACGGCTGTCGAGCCCCGGCGCAGCCCGCCCGGCTGGTTCCAGGGCCAGACGATGTCGTAGTCCTCGTGGCCCTCGAGGTTGGTCAGCCCGTGGCCGGAGCCGATCGGGACGGTCACTGGTAGTCCCGCTCGCGTCCCAGCGCCTTGCGGACGCCCCGGCGCACCGACGGCGGGATCGCGGCTCGTACGTCGTGGGGCACCCGGTCGGCGAGCGACCGGGCCGGCTCCTCGTGGGTGGCGGCCTCGGCCAGGGCGCGACGGCGGGCCTGGTGCCGCGCGTGCTCGGCGGAGGACCGGCTGATGGCCGCGGCCTCGTCGTAGAGGTCGACGTACTCCTCACGGAGCTGGTCGAAGGTCGCCTGCCGCTCGACGGTGTCGCCGCCCTCGTCGGCGAGCTTGTTGAGCTCCTCCCACGTCTGGCCGGTGAGGTCGTGCAGGCGCCTGGGGAGGGCGAGGTCGTCGAGGGTGGAGGTGACGCGGCGCAGGTGGGGGTCGATGAAGCGGTGGACCTCGCGGATCTGGTCGCTGCGCGTGTGGATGATCGTCTGCAGGTCGAGCGCGTGGCCCAGGGCCGTCGTGGTCCTCACCCAGTCGGTGAGCAGGTCCTCGTAGCGCACGAAGACGCGACCGCCGTCGCCCTCGGCGGGGCGGGTGGCGCGCTCGGTGTGGAGCAGCATGTTGACCCAGCTCGCCGCGAGGTGGGCCGAGCCGAGCTTGTTGGCGTAGTACTTCTGCTTCGAGCCGACGACCTCGGCGGGCGGGCGGAGCATCGTGGCGAAGACCGGGGTGGCGCCGGTGCGGATCGCGGCGACGCGCCACAGGCCGAGGAACCAGCTCAGGCGAGGGTCCTTCACGACGAGCTCGGGGTGCTCGGCGAAGTGCGGCTCGAGCCACTCGCTCACGCGGATCCGGGCCGGCTCGCGGCTGCTGATCCGCCCGGTCTCGAACCACGCCTCCGGGCGCGAGTCGCTGACCTGCACCAGCGACTCGGCGAGCCACTCGTCGTGGACGTCGACGACCCACTGGGGCTCGCTGAACCCACGCGGGTTGGAGTCGTCGGGCGGGACCTCGGGGAGCGGGACGTGCATGCCGAGCTTGGAGACGATGCCGGCGAGCGTGCTCGTGCCGCTACGACCGGCACCGGCGACGAAGAGGACCTTCCGGGGGACGCCGTCGGGGTTCATCTCGTCGATCGCTCTGGGCTGCTCGGTCACGGCCGTGAGCCTACCGGTGGCTAGAGTCACCGCCCGTGAGGCGTTGGCTGTCCCGGGGACCCCTGATCGGCGTGGTCGTCCCCGTCTACGGGGTCGAGCGCTACCTCGACGAGTTCGTCCGGACGCTCGTGGCCCAGCGCCATCGCCGCTGGGAGGCCGTGATCGTCGACGACGGCTCCACCGACCGCAGCGGGGAGATCGCGGACGGCTGGGCCCGGCGCGACCACCGGATCTCGGTGGTGCACCAGGCCAACGCCGGCCTCGGCGCCGCGCGCAATGCGGGCCTCGAGCACGTGCGCGGCGACTACCTCGCCTTCCTCGACTCCGACGACCTGCTGCAGCCCACCGCGTTCGCCGACCTCGTCGCGTCGCTGGAGGAGTCGGGGTCGGACTTCGCGACCGGCGCGATCCTGCAGTGGCTGTCGAAGGACAACAGCGACTTCGACGGGCCCTACCACGAGCCGCCGTGGATGAGGCGCCTGCACAACCCGCCCATGCGGAGGGCACGCATCGAGGACCGGCCCGAGATCCTCGGTGACGTGTTCGCCTGGAACAAGCTCTTCCGGCGGTCGTGGTGGGATGCGCAGGGCCTGACCTGGCCCGAGGGGGTCCGCTACGAGGACCAGCCCACGACCACTCGCGCCTTCCTCGACGGCACGTTCGACGTGCTGTCGCAGACGACCTACGTCTGGCGGATCCGGGAGGGGTCGATCACCCAGACCCGGGCCTCGTCGCTGCAGGACCTCGCCGACCGGTGGGAGACCAAGCGGATGTCGCTCGCCTCGGTGCGCGCACACGGCTCGGCGGAGGTCGAGCAGGTCTTCGTCGACCGCGTGCTCGCCGGCGACCTGTGGCGCTACTTCCTGCTCGTGCCGGGCTGCTCGCCCGAGTGGTGGCGGCTGCTGCGCTCGGGCGTGCTCGAGCTGTGGGGATCGCGGACCCTCGTCGAGAGCGGGCTGCCGCCCGTGCACCGGCTCGCCGGCTGGCTCGTCGCCGAGGACCGCCGGGCCGACGTCACCGCGCTGATGGAGTGGGTCGCCGGGCTCGACGGACCCGCCCCGCGGGTCCAGGACGTGGCGACCGGGGCCTGGCGGCTCTCGGTCCCGCACTCGGTGCTGGACGAGACCACCGTGGATCCCGCAGCCCTGGGGCTGCGGGACCACGAGGTCTGATCCGCGGACGCAAGGGTCAGAGCAGGCCCTGCGAGGTGAGGAAGTCGTTGGCGACGTCCTCGGGCTTGGCGCGGTCGACGGCCATCTCACCGTTCATCTCGGTCAGGTTCTCCGTGGTGAGCGCGGCCATCAGCGGGTTGAGGATGTCGGCCACGTCGGGGTGCTCGGCGAGGAAGTCGGCGGAGACGGCGGGCACCAGGTTCTGGGCCGGCTGGATCTCCTTGTCGTCCTCGAGCACGACGAGGCCCTGGGACTCCAGGGTGCCGTCGGTGGTCGAGGTCTCACCGAGCTGCGACTCGCCGTCGAGCACGGACTTGTAGGTCTGGGCCGAGGCGTAGCCGAGCTCGAGCACCTTGGTGACGTCGATGCCGTACTCGTCGGACAGGCCGCCCTCGCAGTCGAGACGGCCCTCGCAGTCGGGCGCCGCGGCGAGCACGACGCTCGTGCCCTCGAGGTCGGACAGCGTGGTCACGCCCTCGGAGTCGGAGTAGTCCTGGGTGACGAAGAAGGCGTTGGTGTCGGTCGCCGGCGAGATGTCGAGCAGCTCGATGCCGGCGTCGCTGAGCAGGGTGGCCCCGTCGTCGGCGAGCTGCTGGCCGTCACCGGCCTCGAAGGGCTTCGCGGAGTCGCCGTTGGCCTGGGTGTTGAGGAAGTTGACGATGCCGCCGACGTATTCCGGGACGATGTCGACGTCGCCGGGGAAGGTGGGCATGTAGGCGTCGCGGGAGTCGACGAGCTTGGTGTCGACGGTGTAGCCGGCGTCCTCGAGGAGCTGCTCGTACATCGAGGCGACGAGGGTGGCCTCGGGGAAGTTCTGGCCGGCGATGGTCAGCGAGCCCTTGTCGGCGCTGCCCGAGGAGGTCGAGCCGCCGGAGGCGTTGTCGTCACTGGCGAGGTCGTCACCGGCGCAGCCGGTGAGCGCGAGCGCCGTGGCGGCGAGCACCGCGGCGAGGGGGCGAACGATCTTCATGGTGTTCCTTTTGTGTCCCGCAGCGTGCGGCTGCGCGTGTCCGGAGGTGCGTTGCTCAGCCGAGGGATTCGGCGGGCTCGTCAACGGTAGTCCCGGTCACCGACAACGCATCGGTGCGACCACCTCTAGGGGTGCTGCGGTTAGACGGGTCGACCGCGCGCTGGACCAGCGCCGCCAGGAGCTCGAGGACGAGAGCGACCGCGGCGACGACGAGCGCCCCGGCGATGCCCTTGCCGTAGTTGGAGCGGAAGAAGCCGTCGGTGATGATGCGGCCGAGTCCCGGACCGGCGACGAGCGCGGCGATCGTGGCGGTCGCCCAGACCTGCACCAGCGCGAGCCGGAGCCCCGAGACGACCAGCGGCAGCCCGAGCGGGAGCTCGACGCGCCAGAACTGCTGCACGCCCGTCATCCCCATGCCCCGAGCCGCCTCGCGGACCTCCGGCGCCACCTCGCGCATGGCGACGTACGAGTTGGTGATGATGGGCGGCAGGGCGAAGAGCGTCAGCGCGATGAGGGTGGCCAGGCCGGCGCGGCCGTAGGGGCCGAGGGTGTCGGCGCCGGGCCACGGCGCGACGACGAGGAGCGCCAGCAGGGCGAAGGTCGGGATCGCGCGACCGACGTTGGAGATGTTGATCGCGAGGAACCCGCCGCGGCCGAGGTGGCCGAGCCACAACGCGATCGGCAGGCCGACGACCATCGCCATCAGCAGCGCGGTCAGCGTGAGGAGCAGCTGCTGGCCGAGCAGGGCTGCGATGCCGTCCCCGCCGCTCCAGTTGGCCCCGTCCGACAGGTAGGCCCACATGTCGCTAAAGACGCTCATGCCCGCACCCCCCTCGACCACGGGGTGAGCATCCGTTGCGCCACCACCAGCACGACGTCCAGGACCATCGCGAGGAGCACGCACAGCAGCGACGCCGTGAACAGCTCGGCGCGGAAGTTGGTCAGGACGCCGTCCTTGATGAGGTTGCCGAGGCCGCCGTAGGCGACCAGCGATCCGACCGTCGTCAGCGCCACCGTCGAGACGGTGGCGACCCGCAGGCCGGCCATCACGACGGGCAGCGCGAGCGGCAGCTCGACCTTGAGCAGCAGCTGCGTGCGGTTGTAGCCCAGCCCGGTCGCCGACTCGCGCACCTCGTCGGGCACCGACCTCAGGCCCTCCAGGAGGCTGCGCACCAGGATCGTGAGGGCGTAGAGCGCGAGGCCGATGACCACGGTCGTCGCGGTGAGCCCGGTGAAGGGCACCAGCAGCGGGAAGAGCGCGAGCGACGGCACGGTGTAGATGCCGGTCGTGATCCCGAGGATCGTCGACTCGAGGCGCGGCAGCCGACGCGCAGCCAGCGCGAGGGGGAACGCGATCGCCAGCCCGACCAGCACCGAGACCACCGTGATGCCGATGTGCTGGACGGTCGCGTCGACGATCTCCTGCTGACGGTCGGCCACGTAGTCGAGGCAGACCCAGTCGTTGACGAGGCTGCTGTAGCAGCTCGGGTCGTCGGCCGCTCCCAGTAAGGTCACCGCATGGACGCTACACGGGGCGGCGACTCGATGATCAGGCTCGAGGGCGTGGGCAAGACCTATCCCGACGGGACGGTCGCGGTCCACGAGCTCGACCTCGACGTCGCTCGCGGCGAGATGGTCTGCCTCGTCGGACCCTCCGGCTGCGGCAAGTCCACGACGCTGAAGATGATCAACCGGCTCATCGAGCCGACCACCGGTCGCATCTGGCTCGACGGGCAGGACGTCACCGACGCCGACCCGGTCGAGCTGCGTCGCGGCATCGGCTACGTCATCCAGCAGATCGGCCTGTTCCCCCACCAGCGCATCGAGCAGAACGTGATGACGGTGCCGCTGCTCTACGGCGAGTCGAAGGCGACCGCGCGCGAGCGCGCGCACGAGCTGCTGGACACGGTCGGGCTCGACCCGAAGCAGTACGCCCGTCGCTACCCGCACGAGCTGTCCGGTGGCCAGCGACAGCGCGTCGGCGTCGCCCGGGCGCTGGCGGCAAACCCGCCGGTCCTGCTGATGGACGAGCCGTTCGGCGCGGTCGACCCGGTCGTGCGCCACCGGTTGCAGGACGAGTTCCGCCGGCTCCAGGCCGAGCTCGGCAAGACCGTCGTCCTGGTCACCCACGACATCGACGAGGCGATCCGGATGGGCGACCGCGTGGCCGTGTTCGCCGCCGGCGGCCGCCTCGCCCAGTACGCCACCCCGGGCGAGCTGCTCGCCCACCCGGCCGACGAGCAGGTGGCCGACTTCGTCGGGGCGGGCGGGCTGCGCACGCTGACCGTCACCCGGCTCCGCGAGGAGCACCTCGAACCGCTCGACGGCGTCTCCACCGGCGACCTGGGCGCGGCGATCGACATCGACTCCTCGCTCGAGGACGCCCTCGCCGCGATGCTGCGCGACGACAAGCCGATGGTCGGGGTGCGCCGCGGGCCCACCTTCCTCGGGGTGCTGACGCCCGCCGGGGTGCACCGGGCGCTGCGCGAGTCGCTGCGCTGACGCGTCCTACCTGACCGTCACGTCCCGGTGCCAGGACTCGGTGACGTACTTCGTGCCCCAGCCCATCGAGGTGTAGAGCCCGTCGGCGCCGGTCGGTGAGTCGGCGTCGACCTCGAGTCCGACGCGGTCGCGGCCGCGGGAGGCGGCGTCGGCGATGATCGTGCGGAGCAGGCCGGTGGCGACGCCCCGCCCGCGGGCGGACTCCAGGACGCCGAGGTAGGAGACGTACGACCCGTCGGGTCCGGTCGCGGACTCGCTCACCGTCCCGACGAGGGCGCCGGCCGGCTCGCCGTCCTCGAGCTCGGCCAGCCACCAGTGGTCCCAGCGGTGGCCGGGGTCCTCGCGGAGGCGGTGGACGAACTCCTGGAGCGTCTCCTCGGCGGAGTTGAAGTGGTCGGTGAACGCCCCCTCGAGCACGTCGTGGACCGCGCGGAGGTCCTCGACGTCGGGCAGGCCGTCCCCCTGGCGCTCGACGAGCCGGAAGACCACGCCCTTGCGCTCCCAGCGGGCCGGGTCGGGCACCAGCTCGGCCTCCGCGGCCTCGACCGAGCGGCTCATCTGCCACCAGGTGCGCACGCGCGTGAAGCCGGCGTCCTCGAGCCAGCCGTGCTGGCGTACGTCGTCGGCGAAGGCCCCGGTGTCGATCTGCTGCTCGGCCAGCCCGCGGGCCGCTCCGACTACCTTCGCCTGCGCCTCGGCCCATGCGAAGAGGGCGTCGCTGCAGGCGTCGGCGGCGCGCTCGTCGATCTCGCGGTCGACGACGTGGACGAAGAGCATCCGGCCCTCCGCACGGTCGTGGACGCTCCCCCACGCCCGGATCCGCCCGTCGGGGTCGCGCACGACGAGGTTCTCCCGCATCGCGAGGCCGTGGTCGGAGACCTCGACCAGGACGTCGTCCTCACCGGCCCCGGCCCAGCCCCGGCCGGCGCGCTCGTGGCCGCGGAGCAGCTCGGTCAGCCGCTCGACCGTGGCCCGGTCAGCGCCGTCCGGCGCGTCGGCGTGCCACCCCGCGGGTAGTCCCGGGTCCTCGGGCAGGGCGTCGGCGGGGTCGCTCTCGAACCGGTTGTCCTCGGGAATCACGAGCGGTCATTCTTCCGCACGGCGCGCTCGCGCTGCCGGGCGGTGCGACGACAGGTCTCAGGCGCTGTGCTTGCGACGCGCGGCGGCGGCGCGGAGGGAGTCGACCTCGGCGCGGACGACGTCGAGCTCGGCCTCGAGCTCGGCGACGAGCACGATCGCCTCGGCGGCGCGGCCCTCGGCGTCGTCGCGACCGGCGTGAGCGGCGGACAGGCCGCGCTCGGCGGCGTCGGCACGGCGGGCCTCCTGGCCACGCTTGAGGGTCTGCTCGGCGGCGTTCTTCTGCGCCGACGAGAGGGCCTGCTCGAGGACGTCGATGGCCTCCTCGCGCTCGAGGATCCGGCGCGTCATGTCGGCAGCGAAGGCGTCGGTCTCGGCAGCCCGCTCCTCGGCGAGCGCCCGGTAGGCCTGGGCCTGGGCGGCGCGGTCCTGCGCGGCGTCGCGGCGGGCCTGCATCAGCTCGGAGTGGGTGATCCGGGTGGCGGCGGCACCGAGCACGAGCGCCAGGACGGCGGCGACGGACGTCAGGAGGGCCGACGCCGAGACGAGCGCGCCGACCACGACCACAGCGGCGATCGCCAGGAGGGCGACCGCGACGGCCAGGCGCGTGCTGCGCTGGCGGCGGCGAGCAGGCGTGCGGGACGCCTGTGACTGCTGAGGCTGCTGGGAAGGCATGGGGCCACCCTAGGGCTGTGGCTCGCCGCCGTCCGTGCGACACGCACGCTCGAGCACCAGCGAGGCGACCGTCACGACCAGCCCGCCGAGTGCCGCCACGAGCGAGCGCAGGATCCAGCGATCGGCGTACTGCGACGCGTCGCCCAGCCAGCTGATGGCGAACCCGAGGTACGCCGCACCCACCGCGGCGCCGCCCAGCGCGCAGGCGCGGGCCAGGACGAGCCGGTTCACCGACTGGTGCACCTCGAGGCGGTGACCGCGGACCTGCACCGTCTGCCAGGTGTGCCAGGCCAGGTAGGACATGATCCCGGCGACGAGCACGAGCGCCAGCGCCTGGGTCCACGACACCAGCGGCGGCTGGCCGGAGACCCGGACGGACACCGGGTGCAGGCCCCAGCCGAGGACCAGGCCGACCACCGCGCAGGTCGTCAGGGCCCGGGCCGACGTGGGACGGAGGGTGCCGCGTGGCTCCTGCGGCTCGTCGTCACGTCCCGGCTGGGTCACGCGGGCGTCACTCGACCTCGAGCGAGAGGTCCTCGCGCTTGCGGACGCCGGAGGAGTCGACCGCGGCGAGCAGGTCGGCGATCGGGCCGAGGTCGGGGAACACCGCGTCGGGCTCCAGGTCGTACCACGGCTGCAGCACGAAGGCGCGCTCGTGCGCCCGCGGGTGCGGCAGGCGCAGGAAGTCCTCGTTGGAGCGACGGTCGCCGACGACGATCAGGTCGACGTCGAGCGTGCGCGGGGCGTTGCGGACGTCGCTGCGCTCGCGGTCGTAGGCGTCCTCGATCGCCAGGGCGCGCTCCATCAGGCGCGCGGCCGGCAGCGTCGTGTCGGCCAGCACGACGGCGTTGAGGTACGGGCCTGAGTCCTCGGGCGCGTCGACAGGGTCGGTCTCGTAGATCCCGGAGACGCTGGTGACGAAGAAGTCGGGGGTGTCGGCGAGCGCGTCGACCGCGCCCTGCAACGACGAGAGCCGCTCACCCAGGTTGGACCCCAGTGCGACCACCACCCGGCGGATCGGGTGCATCTCCCCGGTGAGGGAGTCGGCGTCCACGATGTGGGGGTTCGGGGTCTCAGTCATGAGCGTTGCCTCGCGTTCTGGTGATCGTCAGCGCGACGTCCGAGAAGGTCGCGTCGATGGGCGCATCAGGTTTGTGGAGCGTGACTCGGGCCCATTCAACACGACTGTCCAACAGGCAGGTGTCCGCGATTCGCTGGACGACCGTTTCTATCAAGTCGACCGGGTCGCGCTCGACGGCGGCCTTCACGTCGTCGACCAGGGAGCCGTAGTTCACCGTGTCCGCGAGCGCGTCCGAGGCCGCTGCGGGGCGGGTGTCGATGCCCAGGACGAGGTCGACGACGAACACCTGGCCCTCCCGCTTCTCGAACTCGAAGACGCCGTGGTGCGCGAAGCACTCGATGCCCGTCACCGAGAGTTCATCCAAGGTTCTCTCCTCCTGGTCCGTGGCGCAGGGCGGCGACCACCGCCAGCGCGTCACGCGTGGCTCGTACGTCGTGCACGCGCAGCAGGTCGACCCCGCGCTCGGCCAGCAGGGCGACCAGCGCGGCGTGGGCGTGCTCGCGGTCGTCGACGCCCCGCGGGACGCCGTCGACGGCCAGGAGCGAGCCGAGGAACGACTTGCGGCTGGCTCCGACCAGCAGCGGGCACCCTAGCGTGGCGATCGCGTCGAGCCCGGCCAGCAGCGCCCAGCTGTGCCGGGCCTCCTTCGCGAAGCCCAGCCCGGGGTCGAGGACGATCCGCTCGCGCGGGATCCCGGCGGCCAGGGCCGCGTCGAGCCGCTCCCCCAGCTCGCGGCGCACGGTCTCGACCACGCCGTCGGGCGAGTAGTCGGTGAAGTCGCGCATCCGGTCGGCGTGGGCGCGCCAGTGCATCGCGACGTAGGTGACGTCGCTGCCCGCCACGACCGAGAGGATCCGGGGGTCCGCGAGGCCGCCGGAGACGTCGTTGACGACCGTGGCACCGGCCTCGAGCGCGGCCTCGGCGACCTCGGCGCGCATCGTGTCGACCGAGACGACCGCGCCGCCGGAGGCGAGCTCGCGGATCACCGGGACGACCCGGCCCAGCTCGTCGGCGACCAGCGGCCTGGTCGCGCCGGGCCGGGTGGACTCGCCGCCGATGTCGAGCAGGTCGGCGCCCTGGGCGAGCAGCTCGCGACCGTGCGCGACGGCGGACTCGGTGGTGTCGTAGAGGCCGCCGTCGGAGAAGGAGTCGGGGGTGACGTTGACGATCCCCATCACCCGGGGAGCAGCCCCCTGGTTCACCTGGTGCCCGAGCGGATCAGCGACATCGCCTCGGCACGCGTGGCCTGGTCGGTGAGCATGGTGCCGCGCACGGCGGAGGTGATGGTGCGTGCGCCGGCCTTGCGCACCCCGCGCATGGTCATGCAGAGGTGCTCGGCCTCGATCACGACGATCACGCCGCGCGCCTCGAGGATCTCCATGAGGGAGTCGGCGACCTGCGTGGTCAGCCGCTCCTGCACCTGCGGGCGCTTGGCATAGACGTCGACGAGCCGGGCCAGCTTGGACAGACCGGTGATCTTGCCGGTCACGGCCGGGATGTAGCCGACGTGCGCGACCCCGGTGAACGGCACGAGGTGGTGCTCGCACATCGACCACAGCTCGATGTCGCGGACCAGCACCATCTCCTCGTGCCCGAGGTCGAAGGTGGTGGTCAGCACCTCCTCGGCACTCTGGCGCAGGCCCTGGGTGACCTCGGCGTAGGCCCGAGCGACGCGCGCCGGGGTCTCGAGCAGGCCCTCGCGGTCGGGGTCCTCGCCGATCGCGACGAGCAGCTCGCGCACCGCGGCCTCGGCGCGGGCGTGGTCGAAGACGGGTACGTCCTCGGGTGCCCGCACCGGGGTCGAGATGGGGTCGGTCACGAGGACTCCGAGGTGGTCGGCGGGGTCGGCGCGTCGGGGCCGGGCGCCGGGCTGCCGTGGACGTCACCACCCGAGCCGGGCGGGGTGAGGATGGCGCCGGCGCCCTGCTCCTCGGGGACCGCGTCGACCTGGGCGCGGTCGCGGATCTCCTGCGGGATGTCGACCGGCGGCACCGTCGACGGCACCCGCTCCGGGGAGCCGGTCCAGGCGGGCCGGTTCGGACGGCGGGTGAGCGCCTCGAAGATCTCGGCGATCTCGGCCTTGTCGAGCGTCTCCTTGTCGAGGAGCGCCAGGACGAGGGCGTCGAGCACGTCGCGGTTGGTCTCGAGGATGTCGAAGGCCTCCTGGTGGGCGTGGCCCAGCAGCGCCTTGACCTCCTCGTCGACCGCGGCGGCCGTCTCCTCGGAGTAGTTGCGCGAGTGGCCCATGTCGCGGCCGAGGAACGGCTCGGAGTTGTTGTCGCCGAGCTTGACCGCGCCGAGGCGCTCGGTCATGCCGTACTGCGTCACCATCGCCCGGGCCAGGTTGGTGGCCTTCTCGATGTCGTTGCCGGCGCCGGAGGTGACGTCGTGGAAGATCAGCGCCTCCGCGGCCATGCCACCCAGCATGTAGGCCAGGGAGTCGAGCATCTCGCTGCGCGACTGGGAGTACTTGTCGCGGTCGGGCAGCACCATCGTGTAGCCCAGCGCGCGACCGCGCGGCAGGATCGTCACCTTGTGCACCGGGTCGGTGCCGGGCAGCGCCGCGGCGACCAGGGCGTGGCCGCCCTCGTGGTAGGCGGTGATGAGCTTCTCGCGCTCGCTCATCAGGCGCGTACGACGCTGCGGGCCGGCGATGACGCGGTCGATCGCCTCGTCGAGGGAGGCGTCGGTGATCAGCTTCTCGTTGGTGCGCGCGGTGAGCAGCGCCGCCTCGTTGAGCACGTTGGCCAGGTCGGCGCCGGTGAAGCCGGGCGTGCGGCGCGCGATGCTGAGCAGGTCGATGTCCTGCGCGATCGGCTTGCCGCGCGAGTGGACCTTCAGGATCTGGTGGCGACCGTTGAGGTCGGGTGCGTCGACCTGGATCTGCCGGTCGAAGCGGCCCGGGCGCAGGAGCGCCGGGTCGAGCACGTCGGGGCGGTTGGTGGCGGCGATGAGGATGACGCCGCCGCGCACGTCGAACCCGTCCATCTCGACGAGCAGCTGGTTGAGGGTCTGCTCGCGCTCGTCGTGGCCGCCGCCCATGCCGGCGCCGCGGTGGCGACCGACGGCGTCGATCTCGTCGATGAAGACGATCGCGGGCGCGTTCTCCTTGGCCTGCTCGAACAGGTCGCGGACGCGGCTCGCGCCGACGCCGACGAACATCTCGACGAAGTCGGAGCCGGAGATCGAGTAGAAGGGCACGCCGGCCTCGCCCGCCACGGCACGCGCGAGCAGGGTCTTGCCGGTGCCGGGCGGGCCGTAGAGCAGGACGCCCTTGGGGATCTTGGCGCCGACGGCCTGGAACTTGGCGGGCTCCTGGAGGAACTCCTTGATCTCGCCGAGCTCCTCGATCGCCTCCTCGCAACCGGCGACGTCGCTGAACGTCGTCTTCGGCATGTCCTTGGTGATCAGCTTGGCCTTGGACTTGGCGAACTGCATGACGCCGCGTCCGCCCCCGCCCTGGGCCTGGTTCATCAAGAAGATGAACAGCAAGATGATGAGCGCGAAGGGCAGCAGCGTCGCGAGCAGCGAGCCGAGGAAGCTCGGCTGCGGCATGTCGCCGTTGTAGCTGTCGATGGTGCCGTCGGCGAGCTGCTCGTCGATCGAGGCGAGCAGGGTCTCCTGCTGGCCGTCGACGTACTGGGCCACGACCTTGTCGCCGTCCTTGCGGACGCCGTCGTCGAGAGTGGCGCGGACCTCGAAGTCCACGCCGTTGATCTCGATCTCCTTGACCTTGCCCTCGTCGATGTAGGAGGCCATGGTCGAGGACTTCACCTCGTCGTAGCCGTCACTGGGTGCGAGGAACTGGATCGCCACGAGGACTGCGATGGCGGACAGGGCGATCCACAGCCACGGACCCTTGAATATGCGCTTCACAGGCAACTTTCAGCTGTTCGGAGATGAGGGACGCGACGCTACACGCCGCTCGGACGACCATTCTTCCAGCCGGGGTGAAGCAGGGCGACCCGATCTGCCCGCGACGGACTCCGGGGACGGTCCGGGAACCGTCCGGTCAGGAGTAGACGTGCGGCGCGAGCGTGCCGATGTCGCGCAGGTTGCGGTAGCGCTCGCGGTAGTCGAGGCCGTAGCCGACGACGAACTCGTTCGGGATGTCCCAGCCGACGTACTTCGGCTCGACGGGCATCGACAGCGCCTCCGGCTTGCGCAGCAGCGTGGCGATCTCGACGCTCGCCGGGCTGCGGCTGGAGAGGTTGTTGACCAGCCAGCTGAGCGTCAGGCCGGTGTCGATGATCTCGTCGACGATCAGCACGTCCCGGCCGCTGATGTCGGTGTCGAGGTCCTTGAGGATCCGCACGACACCGCTCGACTTGGTCCCGGAGCCGTAGGAGCTGACCGCCATCCAGTCCATCTCGAGGTGGACCGGCATCGCCCGCGCAAGGTCGGCCATCACCATCACCGCGCCCCGCAGGACCCCCACGACGAGCAGGTCCCGGCCGGCGTAGTCCTCGGTGATCTGCACGGCCATCTCCCCCAGCCGCTGCTGGATCTGGGCCTCGGTGAAGAGGATGTTGACCAGGTCGTGCTCCACGTGGGACGAGTCCATGGCTGCAGCCTAGGGCGCGTGACGTAGGCCGGTCAGCCCGGGGACGCGGCCCGGTGGGCGACCGGCCGCCCGGCCCGCATCCCGGCCGCGACCAGGGGGAGGCGGACGACGAAGGTGCTGCCGACATCGAGGCTGCTGGAGACCCCGAGGGTGCCGCCCATGAGGACGGTCAGCTGGCGACAGATCGCGAGCCCGAGGCCGATGCCGCCGAAGCGGCGGGTCGTGGAGGAGTCGACCTGGGTGAAGGACCCGAAGACCGAGTCGAGGTCGTCCTCGGCGATGCCGATGCCGGTGTCCTCGACGACGTACTCCACCATCGATCCCTCCGCCGCACGTCGCACGGCGAGCCGGACCCGACCGGACCCGGTGAACTTCACGGCGTTGTCGAGGAGGTTGCCGAGCACCTGCACGAGCCGCTCCGGGTCGCCCGCGACCTCCGCCGGCAGGTCGGGGTCGACGACGCACTCCATCGCGACACCGCGCGCCTCGGCGCACGGTCCGTAGGTGCTGACCAGGGTGTCGGCGAGGCGGCGCAGGTCGACCGGGACCGAGACCACCTCGAGCTGGCCTGCCTCGAGGCGCGAGTAGTCGAGGACGACGTCGACCAGCGAGCGCAGCACCGTGCCGGAGCGCCGTACGCGCTGCACCATGCCGCGCTGGAACTCGTCGAGCTCGGTCTCCTCGAGGAGCTCGCCGGCGCCGAGCACCATGGTCAGGGGCGTGCGGATCTCGTGGCTCATCGTGGCCAGGAACATCGACTTGGCGCGGTAGGCGTCGAGGGCCTCGTCCCGTGCGCGCGCGAGGTCGCGCAGGGCGCGCTGCTCGGCGCGGACCAGGCGTGCCGACCGGGCGAAGGCCAGCACGATCAGCACCGAGGCGCCGGCCACCAGGGCGTACGGCGTGTGGTCCGTGCCCTGGACGTGCGCGACGAGCTCGAGGAGCGGCGGCAGGAGGAGCGGCCCGAAGGCGATGGCGAGCTGGGGGATCGGCCGCCCGTGCGTGGACGGCACCGGGGACTCGGTGACCACCTCGCCCATCAGCCACGTGCTGCGCGCGAGGAGCGCCGGCGCGACCATCCAGGCCACGTCCATCAGCTCCAGCGACCACCCGCCGGGGGCCGTGAGGTAGGCGAGGTCGGCCAGCAGCCACAGCACGATGCCGATCCCGAACGTCACGTCCAGCGACCTGCGGGCCACCCGGCTGGTCACCACGCGCAGGACCAGGGCCAGCAGGACCGCGTCGGCGATCGGGTAGGCCGCCCAGACCGCGCGGGTGAACGCACTCACTCCGGGCTCGGCGACGATCGTGTCCACCGAGAGGTGCCACAGGACCAGGACACTGATGACGACGATGGTCGCGGCATCGATCGTGAAGTCGAGGTCGCGCCCCGCCCCGCTGTGTCGGAGCACGACGGCGAGGGCCGCGGCGATCAGGACGTAGGAACCGAACCAGGCCGGGTCGGCGACGGACACGTCCGTCCCTCGGCCCATCGCCCCGAGTGCCAGCCAGAGCGTGTCGCCGAGCGCGGTCAGCGCGATCCCTGCCGCGATCAACCGACCCACCAGCCGCTGGGGCGCGGGTGCGCGCCCGGCGCCGAACCAGGCAGCGGCGGCGGCGATCCAGAGGGCGGCGAGGTAGACCGCCCTGTCCAGCCGGTCGTCGGTGGAGACCAGGTGGACCACCACGGCGAGCGCGACGGCGAGACCGACCGCGAGGTCGGCACGGGGCCGGAAGGACGTCCTCACGGCGCTACGCCGATCGTCCCGCGACGAACACCCGGCCCGTCACGTCCGGGAGCCGATCAGGGCGGCCACGGCGCCCGAGAGCTCCGCGAGGGTGAAGGGCTTGGTCATGAACCGGTCGGCCCCGGAGGCGAACGCCCGGTCGCGCGTCTCCTGGTCGGCGTGCGCGGTGAGGATCATGATCGGGGTGTCCGGGATGTCCGGGCTCTCCCGCATCCGGGTGCACAGCTCACCGCCGTTCATCCCCGGCATGCTCCAGTCGAGCACCGCCACGTCGAACGCCTCGGTCGTGGCCACGTCGAGGGCGAGGAACGGGCTCTCGACGGCCACGGTCGTGTAGCCGGCTCGACGCAGCATGAGGCCGATCAGGTCCCTCATGTCCTGGTCGTCGTCGACCACGAGCACTCTGCGCATCACTACCCCCCACTGGGCTGGACCCGTTCGAGGGCCCAGTACCCAATTTCACGGGACAACGCGCCGGGGCGACAGCCGTCACGCGCAACGACGCCCCGAGTTCAGGCGATCGGCGTCTCGAACGTGACCAGCCCGTCGCGACGCGCCACCCGCAACGGACCGGGGAGGTCGATCCACTTCTGGCCACGCCAGTCGGTCACGAGGGCGTCGGCGGCGAGCACGTGGTCGCGGGTGAGCTCCGACGCCGGGGAGCCGGCCGCGAGCGCTGCGGCGCGCAGCACCCGGTGGCGGAGCGCGGGATGGAGCCGCGCGACGGCGTCGACGGCGAGCCCGTCCTCGCGCCGGGCCTCGGCCAGGGCGGCGGAAGCGAGGTCGTCGAGCAGCGCGATGTCGTCGCGCAGCTGCTCGGCGGTGCGCGCGAGGGCCCTCGCGACACCCGGGCCGAGCTCGTCCTCGAGCAGCGGGAGCACCCGCTCCCGCACCCGGACCCGGGTGTAGCCGGGGTCGTGGTTGTGCGGGTCGTCCCACGCCTCGAGCCCCTCGACCTGGCAGGCGGTCACGGTGTCGTCACGGCGTACGCCGAGCAGCGGGCGCGCGAAGACGCCGAAGCCCGGGCGCATGCCCTGCAGCGACCGACCGCCCGAGCCCCGGGCGAGGCCGAGCAGGACGGTCTCGGCCTGGTCGTCGAGCGTGTGCCCGAGCAGCACCACCGCGGCGCCGAGGTGCTCGGCGACCTGCTCCAGGACGGCGTACCTCGCCTCCCGGGCGGCCGCCTCGGGACCCATCCCGGACGCGGCGTCGACCTCGACGCGGGCGGTGAGCGTCTCGTCGACCCCCATCGCGGCGAGCTGTACGACGACGCGCTCGGCCTGCTCGGCCGACCCGGGCTGCAGGCCGTGGTCGACCGTCGCGCCGACCACCCGCAGGCCGAGGCGACGGCCCTCGAACACCGCGGCGGAGGCCAGCGCGAGCGAGTCGGCGCCTCCGCTGCAGGCGACCACCACGACGTCGCCGGGCGCGAGCCCGGACAGCGTGGACCGCACGGGCACCCGGACGGCCGCGACCGAGGGGTGCAGGGTCACAGGACGCGGGCGACCCAGGCGTCGGGGTCGTTGATCTCGTCCTTCGACGGCAGCGTCTCGGGGCCGGTCCAGACGGCGTTGAACTCCTCCATGCCGACCTTGTCGACGACGTGGCGCACGAAGATCGCCCCGTCGCGGTACTGCGCCATCTTGGTCTCGAGGCCGAGCAGCCGGCGCAGCAGCTTGTCGAGCGGGCCGAGCCCACCGCGACGCTTGTCGAACTTCTTGCGGATCGAGGCCACCGAGCCGATCACGCTGGGACCGACCCCGTCCATCACGACGTCGGCGTGGCCCTCGAGCAGCGACATCACGCCGGTGACCCGGTCGAGGATCTCCTTCTGCTCCGGGGACGAGACGAGGTCGAGGATGCTGCCCTGCCCGGACCTGATCGCCTCCGCACCGCGACGCAGGCCCTCGGCGAGGTTGCTCGGCTCGAGGGTGTCGGCGATCGCGGCCATCTGGCTCTCGAGGTGGCCGGCCAGCCACGGGTTCGCCGTGAACTGCACCCGGTGGGTCTCCTCGTGCAGGCACACCCAGAGCCGGAAGTCGCTCGGGTCGGCGGACATCTCCCGCTCGATCTGGACGATGTTCGGGGCGACCAGCAGCAGCCGGCCGTGCGGGTCGAAGAACGGGTCGAACTGGCCGAGCACCTTGGAGCTCAGGAAGCCGAGCATCAGCCCCACCTCGCTGCCGGTGACGCGCGAGCCGATCGTCTGGGCCAGCGCGGACGGCGGTCCCCGGCGCTCGGCCTTCTCCGACAGCTTGTCGCTGATCGGCCCGAGGATCTTGGCGAAGCCGTCGGCGTTGGCCTGGATCCACCCGGCCCGGTCCACCACGAGCACCGGCGCCGTGCCCGGCACGGTCTGCAGGCCGGTGTAGTCGCTCACCAGCGGCGTCGACCGGGCGGCTCCCTCGCGCAGCTCGACCACCGCGGCGGCCGCCTCGTCGGGGCTCACGTCCGGCCCCGGGCCGGCCAGCCTGGTGCCGACGGTGACGGCGAAGTCCCAGTCGACGAGATTCATGTCACGACCCTAGCGGGGTGGCCGTGAGCGGGGCGGCCGTAAGCAGGGCGGCCGTCCGCGGGGGTTGCCGTCCGCGGCGCGCCCGTGAAGTAAGGACGAGGGCTGCGTCCTGGAGGAGCGCAGCGGGGGAAAGGGCGCGGCAACGAGGACGCACGAGCGGGCTTCCAGCGCCGCGGACACGCGCCGAAGCGAAGCGGAGGCGCCAAAAAGCACCGTGATCCATGGTCACGGTCGACCAGATCCACGGCCCTGGTCTCGACACGGGCGCCAGGGCGCCCTGCTCAACCAGCGGCCGGGGTCGAACACCGGCACGCGGCGAGCGCGCCGGCGGCGCGGTCGAGCGCGTCGCGCGCGTCGAGGGACTTGTCCTCCGCGACCCGGTCGGCGGCGAGCACGAACACCATCGGCTCGCCGTCGCGGTCGACCGCGATCCCGGCGAGCGCGTGGACACCGGTGAGGGTGCCGGTCTTGGCGCGCACCAGCCCGCGGGCCAGCGCGGGCCCGTCGGCGAAGCGGTAGGTCAGCGACCCGGTGAATCCGGCGACCGGGAGGCCGGTGAGGAGGTTGCGCATCGCGTCGCCGTCGGGGCCGGCGGCGTGCTGGAGCAGCTGCAGCACCGTGGTGGTCGAGACCCGGTTGCGCCGCGACAGGCCGGAGCCGTCGTACACCTCGTCGCCGGTGACGTCGACGCCCAGCCCGGAGAGCGTGCCGAGCACCGCGGCGGCACCGGCTTCGAACGACCCGGTGCCGGACACCGCGAGGCCCACCTGGTGGCCGACGACCTCGGCTCCCTCGTTGTCGCTGACGTCGAGGATGCGCTCGGCGACCTCGGACAGCGGCGCGCTCTCGACCGAGGCGAGCACCTCGGCGTCGGGCTGCACGACGACCCGCTGCGGCTCGCCGGCCACCTCCACGCCCGCAGCACGGAGGGCGTCGGCGAAGACCCGGGCGGCGGCCAGGGACGGGTCGTCGGAGCGGGACAGCCCATCGGCAGCGATGCCGCTGTCGACCATCAGCGAGGTGATCGGGCTGACGACGTCGTCGGGGACGTAGTCGCGGCGCCACGCGGGGTTGTCGGTCGGTCCGGAGAAGAGGCTGTCGTCGAAGCGGACGCGCACCTTGCCGAGACCCTGCAGCGCGTCGGCGGCCTGCACGGCGAGGGTGGTGGCGTCGGCCCGGGCGGGGTACGTCGACCCGGCCTCGGCGACCGTCAGCGGCTGGCTGGCGAGCAAGGGGTCTCCCCCGCCGACGAGCACGACCTCGCGCGGCCCGTCGCCGCGCACGACGGTGGTGGTGAAGGTGCGGTCGGGCCCGAGGACGTCGAGCGCCGCGCCGAGGGTGAGCAGCTTGGTCGTGGAGGCCGGCAGGTAGCGGCCGTCGCCGCTCGTCCAGACCTCCCCGCCCGGGGCCAGGGAACTGACTGCGCCGACGACGTGGGGGCCGAGGTCGGGGTCGGCGAGCCGCCTCGCGACGGCGGCCTCGACCCGGTCGGGCGCGATCGCGGAGGCCTCGTCGACGGGCTGCGCGTCGGCTGCGGGCGTGGTCCACTCGGGCAGCTCGAGGCCGGCGGGCGGCAGCACCTGCTCCGGCTCGGTCGCCGGGTCGGCGGAGAGCCACGGGAGGTAGCGCTGGCCCCAGTCGTAGCGGTAGGCGCCGACCCCGGCGCCCAGCAGCGCGACGACGAGGAGCACGGGCAGCCACACCCCGACGAGGTGGCGTACCTCACGTCGCCCACGTTTCGACCCTCTTGCTTCGCGCATCGGGGTCATTGTGCGCGACACTGCCCCCGAAGACTTCCCCCCGGGCTCCCGTCCGGGGGCAGAGTGTGATCTGAGACGGCCCGACGGCGTGCCGAGACTGTGGAGGAAGACGTGCTGAGCTTCGACGTGCTGGTGGAGATCCCCAAGGGCGAGCGCAACAAGTACGAGGTCGACCACGAGTCGGGCCGCATCCGTCTGGACCGCATGCTCTTCACCTCGACCGCCTACCCGGCCGACTACGGCTACATCGAGAACACGCTGGGTCAGGACGGCGACCCGCTCGACGCGCTCGTGATCCTCCAGTCGCCGACCTTCCCGGGCTGCCTCATCGAGTGCCGCGCGATCGGCATGTTCCGGATGACCGATGAGGCCGGCGGCGACGACAAGGTCCTCTGCGTGCCCAGCCACGACCCGCGCCTGGAGCACCTCCGCGACATCAACCACGTCTCCAAGTACGACCGCCTGGAGATCCAGCACTTCTTCGAGGTCTACAAGGACCTCGAGCCCGGCAAGTCCGTCGAGGGTGCCGACTGGGTCGGCCGCACCGAGGCCGAGGCCGAGGTCCACGCCTCGTTCGAGCGCTTCAAGGCCATCGGCCACGGCAACGACGTCGACAACCTCGCCGACGACAGCCTGGGCGAGGACGCCTGATCCTCGGCTCGCCAGAGCTGCTGTAACGACCTCAGGCGGCGCTCGCCTCGCTCGCGGCCGCGACGGGCGCTGCCACCTCCAGGGCCTCGGCCAGGATGTCGGTGACCCGCCCGACCGGGCGCACGTCGAGCTCGGCGAGCAGCTCGGCCGGTACGTCGTCGAGGTCGGGGCGGTTGCGCTCCGGGACGAACACCACGGCGAGCCCCGCCCTCTGCGCGGCCAGCAGCTTCTGCTTCACGCCGCCGATCGGGAGCACGCGGCCGGACAGGGTCACCTCGCCGGTCATCCCGACGTCGGAGCGCACCGGGCGACCGGTCAGCAGCGACACGAGCGCGGTCACCATCGTGACGCCCGCGGACGGCCCGTCCTTGGGGATCGCGCCGGCCGGGAAGTGCACGTGGATCGCCTTCTCGAAGACGGCCGGGTCGATCCCGAGCTCGCCCGCGTGCGCACGCACCCAGGACAGCGCGATCGAGGCCGACTCCTTCATCACGTCACCGAGCTGGCCGGTGACGGTGAGGCCCGCAGGTCCGTCGGACACCGACGTCTCGACGTACAGCACGTCCCCGCCGAGGCCCGTGACGGCCAGGCCGGTCGCGACGCCGGGCACGTCGGTGCGCTCGTGCGTGTCGGGTGTGAAGCGCGGGCGGCCGACCAGGTCGACGAGGCCGTCCCGGTCGATGTCCATCCGCTCCACGTCGCCGGTTGCGAGCCGCGTCGCGGCCTTGCGGAACGCCTTCGCCAGCAGCCGCTCGAGCTGTCGTACGCCGGCCTCGCGGGTGTAGTTGGCGGCGATCTCGCCGAGCGCGTCGTCCGAGATCGTCACCTCCTCGGGCGTCAGGGCGGCCCGCTCGAGCTGGCGTGGCACGAGGAAGTCGCGGGCGATGGCGACCTTGTCGTCCTCGGTGTAGCCGTCGATCGTCACCAGCTCCATGCGGTCCAGGAGTGCCGACGGGATCTGCTCGACCACGTTGGCGGTGGCGATGAAGAGCACGTCGGACAGGTCGAGGTCGAGCTCGAGGTAGTGGTCGCGGAAGGTGTGGTTCTGCGCCGGGTCGAGCACCTCGAGCAGCGCCGCGGCCGGGTCACCGCGGTAGTCGGCGCCGACCTTGTCGACCTCGTCGAGCAGGACGACCGGGTTCATCGACCCCGCCTCCTTGATGGCCCGCACGATGCGACCCGGGAGGGCTCCGACGTACGTCCGGCGGTGGCCGCGGACCTCCGCCTCGTCGCGCACGCCGCCGAGGGCGACGCGGACGAAGTTGCGTCCGAGCGCGCGCGCGACGGACTCGCCGAGCGACGTCTTGCCGACACCGGGAGGCCCGGCCAGCAGCACGACGGCGCCGGACCCGCGTCCGCCGATGACCTCCAGGCCGCGCTCGGCCCGACGGGCACGCACCGCGAGGTACTCGGTGATCCTGTCCTTGACCTCGTCGAGGCCGTGGTGGTCGGCGTCGAGCACGGCGCGCGCGGCGGCGACGTCGTGGGAGTCCTCGGTGCGCTCGTTCCACGGCAGCTCGAGGACGGTGTCGAGCCAGGTGCGGATCCAGCCGGCCTCGGGGGCCTGGTCGCTGGAGCGCTCGAGCTTGTCGACCTCGCGCAGCGCCGCCTCGCGGACCGCCTCGGGCAGGTCGGCCGACTCGACGCGGGCGCGGTAGTCGTCGGAGCCGTCGGGCTCGCCCTCGCCGAGCTCCTTGCGGATCGCGGCGAGCTGCTGACGCAGCACGAACTCGCGCTGCGTCTTCTCCAGGCCCTCGCGCACGTCGTTGCTGATCTTGTCGGTGACCTCGTCCTCGGTGTCGTAGGACCGGGTCCACTCGAGCAGCAGCCTCAGGCGCTCGCCCACGTCGGGCGTCTCGAGGACCTGGCGCTTCTGGTCGTCGGAGAGGTACGGCGCGTATCCGGAGGTGTCGGCGAGCACGTCCGGGTCGGTGATCCGACGGACGTTCTCGATGATCTGCCACGCCTCGCGGCGCTCCAGGATCGAGACCACGAGCGCGCGGTAGTCCTCGGCGAGGGCGCGCAGCTCGTCGGTCACGAGTGTCTCGGGGACGGCCTCGGCCTCGACCCACAGGGCCGCCCCGGGACCGGGGACACCCGCGCCGATCGCGACGCGGCGCTCCGCGCGCAGGACGGCGGCGGGCTTGCCGCCCGCGAAGCGGCCGACCCGGTCGACGACGGCCACCACGCCGTGGGTGGCGTACCTGTCCTCGAGGCGGGGCGCCACCAGGACGCGCGAGGGCTCGTCGCCCGCCTCGCCGGTCCGGCTCGTGTCGTGGGCGAGGCGCGCGGCGTCGATCGCCGCGCGGGCGGAGTCGTCGAGCTCGATGGGCACGACCATGCCGGGCAGCACGACCGTGTCGTGGAGGAACACCACGGGAAGCGACAGGTTCTGGGTCATGCTCGCTTCAACGTGCGGGAAACGGAGGATGATTCCGGTTGCGGTTTCGCCCACCGCGAACGCTCGCCCCGCCCGGCGTCACAGCCGGACGAGGTCGACGGGCTCCGACACCGAGCCGAGCTTGTCGGGGTTGCGGACGAGGTAGAGCCGGGTGACGACGCCGTCCTCGACCAGCATCGTGCCGACGCCGTCGCGCCGGCCGCCGATCACGAACTGGATGGCCGGCGAGCCGTTGAGCCAGACCGGCTGCAGCTCGATGGCGTCGGGGGTGACGGCGGTGAGGAAGCGGAGCACCTTGTCGCGGCCGCGGATCGGGTTGAGCGCGGCCTGGACCTTCCCGCCGCCGTCGGTCATCAGCACGATGTCGGGCGCGAGGACGTCCATCAGCCCCTGGAGGTCGCCGGACTCGGTGGCCGCGCGGAACCGCTCGATCACCGCGTCGCACTCGGCCCGGCTCACCGCCGCGCGCGGGCGGCGCTCGGCCACGTGCGCGCGGGCGCGGCTGGCGATCTGGCGGACGGCGGGCTCGGACTTCTCGACGGCCTCCGCGATCTCGTCGTACGGCACGTCGAAGACCTCGCGCAGCACGAAGACCGCGCGCTCCGTCGGCGGCAGCGTCTCGAGCACGAGCAGCATCGCGGTCGAGACGCTGTCGGCCAGCTCGACGTCGAGCGCCACGTCGGGCGAGGTCAGCAGCGGCTCGGGCAGCCACGGGCCGACGTAGTCCTCGCGCCGGCGCGACAGCGTGCGGAGCCGGTTGAGCGAGAGGCGGGTGGCCATCCGGACGAGGTACGCCCGGGGGTCGCGCACCTCGGACGCGTCCTCCTGCCGGAGACGGTCCGCCCACCGCAGCCAGACCTCCTGCAGCACGTCCTCGGCGTCGGCGGCGGAGCCGAGCATCTCGTAGGACACGGTGAAGAGGAGGTTGCGGTGGGCGATGAAGTGGTCCGTGCTCACCGACTGATGGTCCCAGCCTGCGCGAGCGGCAGCTCGCACACGTCGCTGAAGCCCTGCGAGGCGAGCCCGAGGGCCGAGTTGAAGCGCGAGCGCTCGTTCTCGATCGCGACCATCATCGTCAGCTCGACCATCGCGGCGTGGCCGAGCTGCCGGTCGAGGTCGGCGACCGTCTCGTCGGTGACCGTCGGGGGCGTGACGGTCATCGCCTCGGCGTACGCCATCACGTCGCGCTCGAGGTCGGTGAAGGCGTCCGACTCCCGCCAGCGCGGCACCTCACGGACCTTCGACTCGTCGAGGCCCTTCGTGTGGGCCATGAAGTAGCCGAAGTCGAGGCACCACGAGCAGCCGATGGCGCCGGCGGCGGCCATCTCGGCGTACGCCTTGAGGTGCGGGTCGAGCGCCTTCCACCTCGCGACCTTCTGCTCGAAGCCGAAGACCGCCTTCGCGACGGGCAGGTGGTGCCACAGGACGTAGGCGTTGTCGGGCACCTGGCCCCACATGCGCCTCGCGACGCGGGTCATGATCGCGCCGTAGGCGCCGTCGAGGGTGGCCTTCGGGATGCGGAACTGGCTGGGCATGTCATCTCCTCTGGTGGGTGCGATGACATGGAGACACCGGCCGGCTCAGGTCTGTGACAACCAGCCCTCGACGGCCCGGGCGACCTCGACGTGGATCTCGGCGGTGCGGACCGCGTCGGGAGTGCCCATGCCGTGGTCGGCGTCCGCCACCGCGAGCACGTCGCAGCCGGCGTCGGCGAGCTCGCGGGCGACGGCGACGTCCCAGAGCTCGTCGCGCAGCCCACCGACGAGGAGCTGCCTGCCGGGGTTGGCTGCGATGGCCTCGGCCACCGCCGGCTCCACGAGCAGCGGGGTGAGCCAGATCGCGTCGAGCCCGCGCTCGGCGGCGTACGACGCTGCGCGGGTGCCGAGCGACTTGGCGACGACCAGCACGTGGTCGGCGTCCTCCTGCTCGTGGGCGGCCGCGACGTGGCGGCGTACCCACTCCTCCGGGTCCTCCTCGCCGCGGGTGGTCGAGTCCCACCAGAGCTGTTGGACGGTGAACCCGTGCTGGAGCAGCGAGACGCGGGCGAAGTCGAGCAGCGGCGCCGCGGGCGAGTAGGCGCGCCCGGGAGCCACGAGCGCGACGCCCCGGCTCTCGCCGTCGGGCTCGAACCGCGTGGGGAGTCCGCCGAAGGTCATGCCCGGCTTCCTTTCGTCGCGCGGAAGTAGCCGATGCCCCCGTGCAGGGCCAGGTCGACGTGGTCGCAGCCGGCGTCGCGCAGCCACTGCCGTGCCTCGGCGGAGGTGCACATCGGGCCGAGGATGCCGATCGCGGAGCCGCCCCAGCGCAGTGGCCGGTAGCGCGGGCCGGTGTCGGTGAAGAGCGAGCTGCCGGTGATCGTGCCGCCGGGGCGGAGCACGCGGACGATCTCGTCGACGGCGCGGTGCGGGTCGGGGAAGCAGTGCAGGCCGGTGAGCGAGACGACCAGGTCGAAGTCGTCGTCGGGGAAGGGCAGGTCGCCGACGTCGGCGACCTGCGGCGTGACCTGGTCGGCGACGCCCCGGCGCCGGGCGGTGGCCATCGCGCGGTCGAGCATGGTGGCGGAGATGTCGGCCGCCACCAGGTCGATGCCCTGGCCGGGCCGGAGGCCACGCAGCGCGACGCCGGAGCCGGTGGGTACGTCGAGCACGCGGGCGCCGCGCGGCAGCGTGCCGATCTCGGCCGCTGCGTCGTGCAGGAGGGACAGGTCGCTGCCGGTGCCGGCCCGCCACGCAGCGCCGCCGAGGTGCTCGTGCTCCACCAGCCAGGGGTAGACGTAGGACCACAGCGGGTCCTCGCTCCACCCGCCCAGACCGGGGAGCCGCACGTCACTCGCCCCAGGCCAGGAGCTCGGGGCTGCGCAGCATCTCCTCGGGGACGCCGAACGCGTCGACGAGGTCGACGGCGAGCGGGCGCACCTTGCGGCACAGCGCGTTGACCTCGCGGCTGATCGCCTTCGAGCGGGTGCTGGAGAGCCGGCCGTGCTCCATGAACCAGGCCCGGTCGGCCTCGATGGTGCTGAGCGCGTGGAGGTCGCAGAGCAGGTTGAGCGCGACCTTCAGGTCGCCGTCGGGGAGCTCGGCGGCCTTGGCGACGAAGGCCTCGAGCACCAGCCGCTCGGTGTGTGCGCGGGCTGCCGCGATGACGTGGTCCTGGACGCGGGAGAAGACCGCGCCCGGGTCCTCCTTCTGATCGATGCCGCGCTTGAGCCGGCGGGCGACCCCGCCGATCATGTGCTCCTCGCGGAAGCGGAGCATCGCGAGCTGGTAGCGCGGGTCGAGGAGGCCAGCCTCCTGGTCCCACGTGTCACCGCCCGGCAGCAGGTCGCGCACCGACTGCACGAGCTTGTGCACGGCGGTCCGCTCGACGACGGTGTCGACCGCGAGACCGGCGACGAAGCGCGCCATGCCGAGCTGGTCCATCTCCTCGAACTCGCCGGCGTAGTCGGTCAGCAGCCCCTTCGCGACGAGCTGGAGCAGCACGTGGTTGTCGCCCTCGAAGGTGGTGAAGACGTCCGTGTCGGCCTTGAGCGCGGCGAAGCGGTTCTCGCTGAGGTAGCCCGCGCCCCCGCAGGCCTCGCGGCACTCCTGGATCGTGCGGGTCGCGTGCCAGGTGCCGAGCGCCTTGGTGCCGGCGGCCCGGGACTCGAGCATCCGGCGTGCGTGCTCGTCGCTCCCCTCCTCGATCGGCCCGGGCCCGGAGAACACGTCGTGAAGCTGCGCGGCGACGACCTCCTGCGCGAAGTGCAGGGCGTACGTCCGCGCGACCAGCGGCAGCAGCCGACGCTGGTGCATGCCGTAGTCGAGGAGCACCTGCTCCTGCTCGGGGTCGGTCGCCTCGAACTGACGGCGGCGCACGGCGTAGTGGGTGGCGATCGCGAGCGCGACCTTCGAGGCGTTGATGCCCGCGCCACCGACGCAGACGCGACCCTGGACGAGGGTGCCGAGCATCGTGAAGAAGCGCTTGTTGGGGTTGTCGATCGGCGAGAGGTAGCGGCCCTCCGGCGTCACCTCGGCGAACTGGTTGAGCAGTGCCGTGCGCGGCACGCGCAGCCCGTCGAACCAGATCCGGCCGTTGTCGACGCCGTTGAGGCCCATCTTCGGGCCGCAGTCCTCGATGCGTACGCCGTCGACGACCTCGCCGCCCTCGCGGATCCGGACGACGAAGGCGTGCACGCCGTGGCGCTCCCCCTCGACGTCGAGCTGCGCGAAGACCACCGCGAGCTCGGCGTGCGCGGCGGCGTTGCCGATGTAGTCCTTGCGGCTCGCGTCGTCGGGCGTGGTGATCACGAACTCCTGCGCCTCGACGTCGTACGTCGCCACGGTGCCGAGGGCCTGCACGTTGGAGCCGTGCCCGCTCTCGGTCATCGCGAAGCAGCCCATCGTGCGGCCGCTGACGAGGTCGGCGAGGTACGCGTCATGGTGCGCCTTCGTGCCGAGCTGGAGCACCGCCCCGCCGAACAGGCCGAACTGCACACCGACCTTGACGAGCACCGACAGGTCGCCGAGGGCGAGCGTCTCGAACGCGGCGATCGAGGCGCCGATGTCGCCGCCCCCGCCGTACTCCTCGGGGAAGCCCATCCCGGTCTGGCCGGTCTCGGCCATCATGACCACGACATCCTTGACCCGCTCACGGAAGTCCGCGGTGGACATCTGCTCCTGGTCGAGGAGCACCTGCGCGTGCTCGGCGAGGTTGCTGCGCACGAGGTCGCGGACCTCGTGGTGGCGGCCGTCGAGCAGCCGGCGCATCTCGGCGACGTCGACCTCCGGCTGCTGGTAGCCCTTCGCGTGGTCGTCCGTGTCGACCTCGACCTGCGGCGCCTCGGGCTCGGGCGTGGGCATCTCGTCGGTCATCGGAGGGACCTGGTCGGTGGCCATACCCGCCACGGTAGTGCGGCGGGTAGGTTCACCGCGATGAACGTGCCGGATGCCACCCCTCAGGGCGATCCCCTGGGCGTGCTGCCCTACAACTACGCCGTCGTCGGCGTGCAGAAGGGTGGTACATCGACGCTGGCGGTCACGCTGAACCAGCACCGCCTCGTGTGCCAGCCGCCCGACAAGGAGCGGCACTACTTCGACGACGAGGCCGTCGACTGGGCGGCGCCGGACTACGCCCGTGACTACACCGCCCCGCGCCGGGCGGCGGTCCACACGATGGTCGGCGACGCGTCACCGACGTACCTCTACTGGCCGCACGCGATGGAGCGGATGCAGCGCTACCGGCCCGACATGCCGCTCGTCGCCGTCTTCCGCGACCCGCTCGAGCGGCTCTTCTCGCACTGGGTGATGCTGCGCTCGCGCAACCTGGCGTGGCCGGACTGGCCGGACTTCCTCACCGAGTGGCCGCACACCTCGCTGCCGGACGCGGTCCCCCCGCCCGACGAGGTGCGCACGATGCGGTGGCGTCACATGACCGGCATCGCGCGCGGCTTCTACGGCGAGCAGCTGCAGCGCGGCTTCGAGCTCTTCCCGCGCCAGCAGTGGCTGCTGCTCGAGCTGCGGTCGATGCTCGGCGACTTCGACGCGACGATCGACCGGACGACCGACTTCCTCGACCTCCCCCGCTTCGAGCAGGTGCCGCCGCTGAGGAACTGGCACGCCGGCGCCGAGCAGGTCCCCGGCACCGCGCCCACCGCCGACGACCTCGCCCGCGTCGCCGAGGTCTACGCCCGCGACCTCGCGCTGTTCGAGGAGCTGTCCGGGATCGACACCTCCGCCTGGCCCACCCGCCTCGTCCTCGACGGGGACCTGGACCCCGCCGAGCTCGCCGCGCGGTTTGCGCGGAAGGTGCGCTGAGGGGGGCTCTCCCCGGCGGTCACCGGATATCCGGTGATTGCCCCGCTTGTCGGCCTGGATCTGGGTGCCGAACCGGGAGTCCCGGGTGCAAAGGTCCCGTTATGTCAGGGGCGGGCGAAGAAGTTCGGCGCCCGCCAGTAGTACATCGACTCCTGGCTGACGTTCCGACCGGTGCGCGGAGCGTGCACGATCTGGCCGTCGCCGATGTAGAGCGCGACGTGGTAGATCGAGCTCGGGTTGCTCGAGGAGCCCCAGAAGACGAGGTCGCCCGGCGCGAGCTGGCCGGCAGTGATCGCGGTCGACTGGGTGTACTGCGCGACCGAGTAGTGCGGCAGCGCCTTGCCCGCCTGGGCCCACGCGACCGAGGTGAGCCCGGAGCAGTCCCAGGCATTCGGACCGGCGGCGCCCCACCTGTACGGCTCCCCGATCTGCGCCTGCGCGAAGGCGATGGCGGCGGTCGCGTCGCCCGGCGTGGGGGTGGGCGGCGGAGTCGGGGTCGGAGTCGGAGTCGGCGTCGGAGTCGGCGTCGGAGTCGGCGTCGGAGTCGGAGTCGGCGTCGGAGTCGGGGTGGGGGTCGGCGTGGGGGTCGGCGTCGGGGTCGGCGTGGGGGTCGGCGTCGGGGTCGGCGTGCTCGTCGGAGTCGGCTTGCTGGTCGGCGTCGGCTTGCTCGTGGGCGTCGGCGTCGGCGTGGCGGTCAGCTGCTCCTGCTCCGCCTGTTCCTCCGCCTCCTGCTCGGCCTGCGCCTGGGCCGCGGCTGCGGCCGCGTCGGCTGCCGCCTGCTCGAGAGCCTGCTGCCGCTTCTCGGCCAGGCGCACCGAGATGCCCGTGAGGTCGGCGAGCTCGGCGATCAGGTCGGACTTGGTCGCGGCGATCGACTCGGCCAGGGCGCCGGCATCGGACTGGGCTGCGGCCGCGGCGTCGTGGGCGGACTCAGCCTCGGACTCGGCCGCTGCGGCGCGCTCGCTGGCTCGTGCCGCGGTCGTGGCGGCGACGTCGGCGACGGCGGAGGCTGCGATGAAGGAGTCGTACTGGTTGTCCAGCGCGTCGGAGGTGTTGCCCATCGTGACCGAGCGGTCGATGAGCGAGCTGATCCCGTCGGACTCGACGACCGCCGCCAGGCCCTGGACCTGCGAGGCCCGCTCGTAGGACCGCACGACCGTGTCGGCGTACAGCTCGCGCTGCTCCGCGACGTCCGCACGTGCCGTCTCGGCCGCGCTCTCGGCGTCCTTCGCCTCCTGGCGGGCCTCCTCGGCGCGCCAGCGTGCGCCGTTCCACGCCTCGGCGGCCTGGGCCGCGGTGTCGCCCGCAGCATTGAGCGCGAGGTTGGCCCTGATCAGGTCGGCACGGACGTCGGCGACGTCGCGCTCCTTGTCGGCCGCGTCCTGCCGGGCCTGCTCGACGTCGGCCTCGCTCGGCACGCTGTCATCGTCCTGCGCGAACGCGATGCCGTGTCCACCGAGCGCGAGCCCGGCGACCAGCACGAGGGCGGTCGCCCAGCGCGACGTCGTACGCCTCGGCGTGGTGGCGCGTGACGGCGTCGGGTCCAGCGGTGGCACGAAGGGCACGGGGGCTCCCTGGTTGGCTTCGGGCCCGCGCGGCTTCCCCACCGCACGGGCAACTCGAGGCACGTTAGTGAACTTTCGTCACACGGGGAACAGTTTTCTCAACTTTTTCACCGTCGCTCGGCGTGTCGGCTTGCAAACTACAACAATGTAGTTTTCTTACGACGGGCGATGGAGTCTCCGGATATCCGGTGACCGCCCCCGGTTGTCGGCCCAGACCTGGGTGCCGAACCGGGAGACTCGGGTGCAAAGGTCGCCTGCACGAGGGTTCTCCACAGCCTCGAGAGGACGGGCATACGTCGATCGATCGCCGGGCATCCACCACCGCATGACGGAGCCACAGGTGGACCTCGAGGGTCTGGTGCAGCTGCGCCGCGACCTTCTCGCGAGCGGACTGACCGACAACCAGATCGACCGGTTGGTGGCCGCCAGGGTGCTCAAGCGCATCCGGTACGGCGCCTACGTGCATCACGACGTGTGGGACCGGCTGACACCAGAGGACCGGCATCGGTTGCTCGCACGCGCCGTGCGGGCCAGGGCGCACAGCGCGACGGCGCTGACGCACGTCTCCTCGCTCGTCGAGCGCGGGATCCCGCTGTGGGGCTTCTCGCTGGACGTGGTGCACACGACGCGCACCGGCACCCACCAGCGGGCGGGGCGGCGGCAACCGGACTGGATCCCGCACCGCGGGATCCTGGGGACCGAGGACCAGGAGGAGCTGAACGGAGTCGTGGTCAGCACGGCGGCGCGCTCGGCCTTCGAGGCGACGACGCTGGGCAGCGTGGAGGCCGCACTCGTGGCGGTCAACCGCCTCCTGCACGCGGGCGCGATGACGATCGAGGAGTTCAAGGCGCAGGCGGAGACGCATCGCGACTGGCCGGGGAGCCTGACCACGAACCTCGTCGTGCACCTCGCCGACCGTCGGCCGGAGTCCGTCGGCGAGGACCGCTTCAGCTATCTGGCGTACCGGCAAGGGCTGGTCAGGCCCGAGCCGCAGGTCGAGATCTTCGACGAGCAGGGCACGCGGGTGGCGCGGGTGGATTTCGCGTGGCCGGAGCTCGGAGTGTTCGTCGAGTTCGACGGCAAGGTGAAGTACGAGCGCTACCGCAAGGGGGGCGAGACGCTCGATGAGTTCCTCATGCGCGAGAAGGAGCGCGAGGTGCTGGTGTGCCAGCTCACCGGCTGGACCTGCATCAGGATCACGTGGGCCGACCTGTCCCGCCCCGAGCTGCTCGCGACCCGGATCCGGAAGGTGATGGCCTCGCGCAACAAGGGCGCCGCGTGACCTTTGCACCCGAGTCTCCCGGTTGTCGGCCGAGATCTGGGCCGACAAGCGGGGTGGTCACCGGATATCCGGTGACCGCCGAGGCAACCCACCCGCCGCTCACTCGGCGTCGACGGGGACCTGACGGGTCGTGGAGGTGGGGTGGCTCGCCAACCCGTGTCTGTCGAACTTCTGCCCGGAGGCGAGTCCCCCGAGCCAGAAGGAGAAGAGGGCGATCACGACGCCGGCGAGGTCGTCGGCGATGTAGTGCCAGCCGAAGTAGAGGGTGGCCACGACGGTGATGGAGAAGTTGAGCCAGAACACGATCCGGATCAGCTTGTTGCGCAGGGTGTACTGCACCATCAGGGCGACGAGCAGGGTGATCGCGACGTGCAGGGACGCGAACCCGGCCACCGATTGCACGGCACCTTCCGCGCCGTCGCGGATCACCCCTTTTCGTCCGTAGAACAACGCCTCCATCAACGCGCTCGACCCGGTGTCGGGGAGGTCGGCGTAGAGGTAGCTGTACTGGAAGCCGGGGCCGAGGGTCGGCAGCGCGTAGTAGGACGCGGTGCCCAGGGTCCAGGCCAGGCACTGCGAGGTGGCGAACCAGTAGCCGAAGGTGATGTTGCGCGACCACACCAGCCAGGCGGCCAGCGCGAGCGGCACCAGCGGCAGGAACCAGAGGTAGATCGTCGACAGGAAGTGGGACAGGATCCCGGTGCCGAAGATCGTGTGCAGGATCGTCGCCGGCTCGTGGCCGAACATCAGCGCCCGGTCGATCAGGTGCAGCTCACGGTCGTACTTGTCCTCGCCCATGATGAAGGGCAGGAACGACTTGAGGTTCCGGTAGCAGACGTAGGTGATGTAGAAGCTCACCAGGCCGAGCACCACGAGGATGATCCGCTCGCGGTCCCAGTGGGTGCGGATCCGCTCCTTGACGATGTCGGGCATCAGCGCCGGCTTCATCCGGGAGAACCACAGCGTCCGCGGCAGCAGGTCGAGCAGGAAGGCGCCGAGCACGAGCAGCGGCAGGCGCAGCCACGACGGGCCGAGGAATCCCTCGGGGTCGACGAGCGGCCGGTTCAGCGTGATCGCGGCCGTGACAGCCAGCGCGCCCATGATGCCGGCGACGCCGACGAGCAGGGCATAGGCGGGTCTGTACACAAGGGATGAGTCTAGGGACGCGTCAAGCCTGTCCCCGAAACGGCGCAGCCGCGTCCGGCAGGACCGCCAGTCGGGTCTCGTCGACGCGGAGCGCGACCTCGTCCCCGGGCGACACCCGGCTGCCCAGCGAGGCGACCGCGTCGAGCGTCCCGACGCCGTCCACCGACACCACCAGCCGCACCTGCTCCGGCGTCACCCGCGCCTCGGTGACGCGTCCCCGGAGCGCACCGCCCGGGTCCGCCACGAGCGCCGAGCGGCGCAGCGCGACGGCCGGGGGTGAGGGGTACGACGACCCCGTCCCCGCCGCGGCCAGCACCTGCGCCGCCGCGTCCTCGCGCACGACTCGGGCATAGCCGAGGAAGAGGGCGGTCTCCTCGTCGACGGGCGTGCGCCAGACCTCGTCGATGGCACCGGCCTGCACGACCCGGCCGGCGCGCATCACGGCCAGCCGGTCGGCGAGGGCGAAGGCCTCCTCGTGGTCGTGGGTCACCAGCAGCGCGGTGGTGCCGGCGGCCCGCAGGATCGAGCGGAGGTCGCCGGCGAGCCGCTCGCGCAGGGTCGCGTCGAGGGCCGACAGCGGCTCGTCGAGCAGGATCAGCCTCGGCTCGACGGCCAGGGCCCGGGCGAGGGCGACCCGCTGCCGCTCGCCGCCGGAGAGCGTGCCGGGGAGCCGGTCGTCGTACCCCTCCAGGCCGACGAGCGCGAGCAGCTCGCGCACCCGCGCGGCGACGCGCGCGGAGGGCGTCCGCCGCAACCGCAGGGCATAGGCGACGTTGCGGGCGACGGTGAGGTGGCCGAAGAGCTGGCCGTCCTGGAACATCAGCGCGAACCCGCGCTTGTGGGTCGGGGTGCCGCCGAGGTCGGCGCCCTCCCACGCGATCGTGCCGGACGAGAGCGGCTCGAGTCCGGCCACGGCGCGGAGCAGGGTGGACTTGCCGCAGCCCGAGGGGCCGAGCACGGCGAGCACCTGGCCGGAGGCGAGGTCGAGCGAGACGCGGTCGACGGCCGCGGTGTCGCCGTAGCGGACCGTCACGTCGGAGATCGAGAGGCTCATCAGAAGGCGCCCACTCCCGGCACCCGCAGCCGCTCGACCGCGAGCATCACGACGGCGGTCGCGACGGCGAGGACGACGGAGGCGGCGAGGGCCATGCCGTAGTTCATCTCACCGGGGTGGCCGATGAGCCGGAAGATCACGACGGGCAGCGTCGGGCTGGTGTCGCGCGCGAGGAACGACGTCGCGCCGAACTCCCCCAGGGAGGCGGCGAAGGCGAACCCGCTCGCCGCGAGCATCGGCTTCCACACGACCGGCAGGTCGACGGTGAGGATCGTGCGCCAGGCGTTCGCGCCCAGCGACGCCGCGGCCTGTCGCTGCCGGTCGTCGATCCCGCCCAGCACCGGGGCCAGGGTGCGCACGACCAGCGGCAGCGCGACCAGCGCCTGGGCCATCGGGACGAGCAGCGGGGAGTCGCGCAGGTCGAGCGGCGGCTGGTCGAGGGTGATCAGGAAGCCGAAGCCGAGGGTCACCGCGCTCACCCCGAGCGGCAGCATGAAGAAGCCGTCGAGGGTCGAGCGCACGCGTCGCTCGGCGACCGAGTGCGAGCGGCGCGTGACGATCACCGAGACGACCATCCCGACCAGCAGCGCCATCCAGGTCGCGTCGACCGCAGTGCGCAGGCTCGTCACCAGGGCCGTCGTGACCGGCACCAGCAGCGCCTGGTCGTCGCCGGCGGTCGTCAGCGCGCGGTAGTTCGCCAGCCCCCAGCCGTCGCCCACGCTCAACGACCCGAGCACCAGGGTGAGGATCGGCAGGAGCATCGCGCCCAGCACCAGCAGCGTCAGCGCGACCACCGGCGCGTCCGCGCGGCGTACGGCCCGCACCGGCGTCACCGTGCGCTGCGCCGTCGGGTCGGGCGTCGCACGCAGCCGGGCGGCGACGGCGAGCAGCACGACCACGACGACGATCTGCAGGACCGACAGCGCGGCCGCCGCCCGGAGGTCGAAGATCGTCGTGGTGAGCAGGTAGATCTCGGTCTCGACGGTCGAGTAGCGCACCCCGCCGAGGGTCAGCACGATGCCGAACGCCGTCGCGCAGAAGAGGAAGACGATGCTCGCCGCGCCCACGATCGCCGGCCGGAGCGCGGGCAGGGTGACGGTCCGCAGGACCTGCCACGGCGACGCGCCGAGCGCCGCGGCGGCCTGGCCGGGCCGCGGGTCGAGCGACTCCCACGCGACCCCGACGGTGCGCACCACGACGGCGACGTTGAAGAAGACGAGCCCGCAGATGATGGCGACCGGGGTGCCGTCGAGGCCGAGCGACCCGAGCGGACCGCCCTCCCCCAGCAGCTGCCGGAAGGCGACGCCGACCACGACGGTCGGCAGCACGAACGGCACCAGCATCGCGGCCCGGACGACGGTGCGGCCGGGCAGCGCGAGCCGGTGCAGGGCGTACGCCGCCGGCAGCCCGATGACGACCGCGAGCAGCGTCGCGGTGGCCGAGGTCCAGACGGTGAACCACGCGACCCGGTGGACCCGCGGTCGCGCCAGCACCTCGAGCACCGTGCCCGGCGCGAACCGGCCGTCGACGACGAAGCCCTCGCTGACCATGCCGAGGACCGGCAGGACGAAGAGGACGCCGAGCACCGCCACCGGCCCGGCGGCCAGGAGGAGGAGCCCGGCGATGCGCCTCATCGGGAGATGACGTCGGTCCACTCGGTCAGCCACTGCTCGCGGTTGGCCGAGATCTCCTCGGGCGAGACCTCGTAGGGGTCGGTGGGCTGCGGTGCGAACTTCGCCCAGTCGTCGGGGATGGTCGCGCCGGGCATCACCGGGAAGACGTACATCGACTCCGGCAGCGCGCTCTGCACCTCGTCGCTGAGCATCCAGTCGACGAGCGCCTCGGCACCGGCGGGGTTGTCGGCGCCGGCCAGCACACCGGCGTACTCGACCTGGCGGAAGCAGGTGTCGAGCAGCGCGGCCGTCGTGGTCGTGCCGTCCTCCACGGTGAAGGCGGGCGAGGAGTCGTAGGACACGACGATCGGGCGCGTGCCGGTCCTCGACCCGGCGGTGAAGTCGCCGTAGTAGGCGTCCTCCCAGCCGTCGACGACCTTCGCGCCGTTGGCGAGCAGGTCGGACCAGTAGTCCGGCCAGTCGTCGCCGTACTCCGCGACGGTCGCGAGGAAGAACGCCATGCCCGGGCTGCTCGTCGAGGCACCGGGCGTCACGAGCAGGTCGGCGTACGCCGGGTCGGTGAGGTCGGCGAGCGTCTGCGGCGGCTCGATGCCCTCCGCGTCGAACCACGAGGTGTCGACGTTGACGCACACGCTCGCGGAGTCGATCGGGACGAGCTGGTCGCCGCCGTCGGCGAGGTCGTACTGCTCCGGCGGGGTGGTGTCGGGCGTGAAGTCGGCGAAGGCGCCCTCCCCGATCGGGCGCGACGCGAAGGTGTTGTCGATGCCGAAGGCCGCGTCGGCGATCGGGTTGTCGGCGGTGAGGCTGAGCTTGGTGGCGAGCGTGCCGGCGTCACCAGCAGCGCGGACCTCGAGGGTGTAGCCGGTCTCCTCCTCGAACGCCCTCACCAGCTTCTTCGGCAGGTGGAACGACTCGTGCGTGGCGAGCACGACGGTGCCGCCGGGCTGGTCGCCCGCCTGTCCGTCGCTCGAGGCGGAGGTGGTCGGCTCGGTGGCCGTGCCGCCGCCGGCGAGGCTGCAGCCGGTCAGGGCGAGGATCGAGGCCGCTGCCACGGCAGCGCGGACACGTACGTGCTTCATGGTGACTCCCTATCGCCGGTGCTAACCGGATCAGGTTCATAGGGTCTGCGGCTTCTCCGCACTCTCAGCACGCCTGCGCGTGCTCCCCTGTCTCGTGGTGCCACCTTATCCTTCGCCCCATGTCCACCTCCCCCGGCATCCACGTGCTGACCGCGAGCTTCGACGACCTCCCCGCCCGGACGGCGTACGACGTCTGGCGGCTGCGGCAGCAGGTGTTCGTGGTCGAGCAGGACTGTCCCTACCCCGACCTCGACGGCCGCGACCTCGAGGCGACGACGACGCACGTCGTGCTGCTCGACGACGGCCCCGACGGCGGCACCGTGCTCGGCACCCTGCGGGTGCTCGACGACGGCGGGTGGGCGCGGATCGGACGCGTCGTGGTCGCACCGTCCGGGCGCGGCAAGGGCCTCGCCGCGCTCATGATGGACGAGGCGATGGGGCTGTGCGAGGGCCGCGAGGTGCGACTGGACGCGCAGACCGGGCTGACCGCGTTCTATGCGGGCTACGGCTTCGAGGTGACCGGGCCGGAGTTCGACGAGGACGGCATCATGCACGTCCCGATGAGCCGCGCCGCGAGTCCGGCACGACCATGAGCAGGGGGCCGAGGACCTCCTCGCGCACCAGCCGCGACTGGGGGTCGAGCCCGCCGACGACGGTCGGCGCGAACCACCAGCCGTTGCGGTCGAGGGTGCTCCCGCCGAGCGCGATGTCGCCACCCTCGCGGCGCGCCAGCTCGACGTAGCGGCGCACGCGGTCGCGGGCCACCCCGGACCGCAACGGCCCGCAGAGGGTCGCCGGGTCGGTCGGGTCGCCGACGACGACCTCCTCCATCGCGTCGATGGCGGCGGCGAGCGCCTCCATGTAGCGGTGGGGCGGCACGAGCACGGTGGCCGGCAGCCGGCACGCCTGGCCGGCGTTGGCGGCGACGGTGACGGCGGCCGCCGACACCACGGCAGCGAGGTCCGCGTCGTCCGCGGCCCGGATCGTCAGCGGACCACCCACGTCGAGGCGGACGTGCTTGCCGGCCTGGCCGGCCGCGACCTTCACCCGGTCGCCGGCGTGGGCGGAACCGGTGAAGGAGACCTCGTCGATCCGCCGGTCTCGGGTCAGGGCGATCGCGACGTCGACGTCGCGCGTCGAGACCACGTTGAAGACTCCCCGCGGCAGGTGCAGCGAGGCGATCCGGCCCAGCTCGAGCGCGGCGCCGGCCGCCTCCGGTGCGGGCTTGAGCACGATCGTGCCGCCGGCGACGAGCACCCGGCTGACCTCCTCGAGGGCGACCGCCAGGGGTGAGGTCGCCGGCGTCACGACGACGGTGACGCCCTCCTTGCGGCGCGTCGGGCGGGTCGGCAGCTCGGCGATCGGCGCGTCGACGTGGGCCGCGCGCAGCGAGACCGGGACACCCGTCTCGACCGCGACCAGCTCGGCCAGGTCGTCGGCGGCGTCGAGCAGGGCGTCCTTGAGGCGGCCGAGGGTGTCGATCCGCAGGCCGGTGTCGGTGCTCCACGTGGTCGCCCGGTGCGCGACCCAGGCCGCCTCCGCGGCGGCGTGGACGTCGGCGAGACCGGCGTCGGGCACGTCCCACAGGAGCTCACCCGTCGACGGGCTCCGCGCGGGGAAGCTCCACCCCTCGGCGGTCGCACGCAGCGCGCCGTCGATCGGGAGCCCCTCGGGGGCCCGGGAGTCCGTGCTCATGAGGTCAACTTCATCACGAGCGGCCCGGTCCCGTCTTCCGCGCGGTCACCGGCGGACGCCCCTCTACCCTCGGGGGATGCGTGACGACCTCGGTGCCGAAGTCCCCCTCCGCGGACCGGCGACCCGGGTGGTGTCCCTGGTCCCGTCGCTGACCGAGGCGCTGGCGGCCACCGCGCCCGCGGCGCTGGTCGGCGCGACGGACTGGTGCACGCACCCGGCCGACCTGTCCGTCGCCCGCGTGCGCGGCACCAAGAACCCCGACCTCGCCGCGATCAGGGCCCTGGCACCCGACCTCGTGGTCGCCAACCAGGAGGAGAACCGCGAGCTCGACGTCCGCCGCCTCCGCGACGCCGGCGTGGCCGTCTGGGTGACCCGGATCGAGACCGTCGCGGAGTCGCTCACCTCGATGTCGAGGCTCCTGTCGACGGCGCTCGGCCTGGCCGACCCGCCGTGGCTGGCCTCGGCCCGGTCGCTGTGGTCGACGCCGGTCGAGCCCCGCCTCCGGGTGGCGGTGCCGATCTGGCGCGACCCCTGGATGGTCGTCGGTCCGACGACCTACACCGACGACCTCCTGCGGACGGCCGGGCTGACCAACGTGTTCGCCGGCTCCGCGGACGGGCGCTATCCGTCGGTCGACCTGGCGTCGATCGACGGCGCCGGCGCGGACGTCGTACTGCTGCCGGACGAGCCGTACGCCTTCACCGCCGAGGACGGCCCCGAGTCCTTCACGACACCGACGCGGCTGGTGTCGGGACGGCTGCTGACCTGGTACGGCCCGGCGATGGTCGAGGCGCACGGCTTGCTCACTACCCTGCAGCCATGACGCGCGACCCGATCTCGGAGGCCCACCGCCAGTGGGTCTCGCACGGCTGGCCGGACGCCGCCGACGGGATGGCGATGGTGACCTCCGTGGTGCGTGCGCAGCAGCTGCTGATGGAGCGGATCGACGCCGTGCTGCGCCCGCGCGGCCTGACCTTCGCCCGCTACGAGGTGCTGCGGCTGCTGTCCTTCACCCGTGAGGCGGCGATGCCGATGTCGCGGCTCGGATCGCTGCTGCAGGTGCACCCGACCAGCGTCACCAGCGCGGTCGACCGGCTCGTCGCGCAGGGGTACGTCGAGCGCGTCCGCAGCGAGTCCGACAAGCGGGTGGTCCGCGCCGTGCTCACCCCCGCCGGCCGCGACGCGGTCGAGGAGGCCACGGCGGCCCTCAACGGCGGGGTCTTCGAGACCCCCGGCCTGCCCGCGGGCGACGTACGCGACCTGACCGACCGGCTCACCGCCCTCCGGACCGGGCTCGGCGACACCGTCTGAGGTTCGGCGGCGGGATGGGAGCTGGTGACTCGCGAGTAATTAGTTGGATGTCCTACTATCCGAGCATGGCCGACACCCGCACGCTCCACACGCAGCAGCACCCGATCCGCCTCGTGACCGCCTCGAGCCTGTTCGACGGCCACGACGCCTCGATCAACATCATGCGGCGGATCTTCATGAGCCAGGGCTGCGAGGTCATCCACCTCGGGCACAACCGCTCCGTGCAGGAGGTCGTCGACGCCGCGCTCGAGGAGGACGCGCAGGGCGTGGCCGTGTCGTCCTACCAGGGCGGGCACGTGGAGTACTTCGAGTACCTCGTGGAGTCGCTGCGCGCCGCCGGTGCGGGCCACGTGCGGGTCGTCGGCGGTGGCGGCGGCGTCATCGTGCCGGCCGAGATCGCCCGGCTGCGCGAGTCGGGCGTCACCATCTTCTCCCCCGAGGACGGCCAGAAGATGGGCCTCGTCGGGATGATCAACTCCGTCGTGGCCGACTGCGACATCGACCTCTGGGCCGACCAGCCGGTGACGGTCGAGCAGGTGCTCACCGGCGACCGGTTCGCCGTCGCCCGTGCCATCACGGGTGCCGAGGAGGGCCGCCTCGACGAGGCGATGCTGGCCGAGGTGCGCGCGGCCGCCCGGCGCCGTGTCGTGCCCGTGCTCGGCATCACCGGCACCGGCGGCTCGGGCAAGTCGTCGCTGACCGACGAGGTCGTACGCCGCTTCCGCACCGACCAGCAGGACAAGCTGAGGATCGCGGTGGTCGCGGTCGACCCGACCCGCCGCAAGGGCGGCGGCGCGCTGCTCGGCGACCGGATTCGGGCCAACTCGCTCGACGGCGACCGGGTCTTCTTCCGCTCGCTCGCGACCCGTGGCTCGCACGAGGTGCCCGACCACCTCGCCGACGTGATCGACGTGCTGAAGGCGGCCGGCCACGACCTCGTCGTCGTCGAGACGCCCGGCATCGGCCAGGGCGACGCGGGCATCGTGCCGCTCGTCGACCACTCGCTCTACGTGATGACGCCGGAGTTCGGCGCCGCCTCGCAGCTGGAGAAGATCGACATGCTCGACTTCGCCGACACCGTCGCGATCAACAAGTTCGAGCGCCGTGGCGCCAAGGACGCGCTGCGCGACGTCGGCCGCCAGCTGGTCCGCAACCGCGAGGCCTTCGGCAAGCAGCCGCACGACATGCCGGTCTTCGGCACCAGCGCCGCGACCTTCAACGACGACGGCGTCACCGCGCTCTACCAGCACCTCCGCGACGCGCTCGCCGAGGCCGGGCTGGTGCTCGGCGAGGGCACGCTGGCGCGCGTCGACGTACGCCACTCCTCGGGCATCCGGCAGGTCGTGCCGCCCGACCGGGTGCGCTACCTCAGCGAGATCACCGAGACCGTGCGCGGGTTCCACGCGCGCACCGAGGAGCTCGCGGAGGCGGCCACCCACCTCCAGCGTGTGCAGCACGTCGCCGACCAGCTCGACGACGGCGACGCGGGCGGCGTGCCGGCCCTGCTCGAGTCCGCGCGCAAGGCGGTGCCCCACGAGGTCGCCGACCAGATCGCCGGGTGGCCGGCTGTCGTCGAGTCGTACTCCGGCGACGAGCAGGTCGTCGTGGTGCGCGACAAGGAGATCGTCACCACGCTCACGCGCGAGTCGCTGAGCGGCAACAAGGTGCCGCGCGTCTCGCTGCCGCGCTTCACCGACCACGGCGAGCTCGTCCGCTTCTGGCGTCGCGAGAACCTGCCGGGCTACTTCCCCTTCACCGCGGGCGTCTTCCCGTTCAAGCGCGACGGGGAGGACCCGGCACGGATGTTCGCCGGCGAGGGCGACCCGGCGCGCACCAACCGCCGCTTCAAGGTGCTGTCGAAGGACGGTGACGCCAAGCGCCTCTCGACCGCCTTCGACTCGGTGACCCTCTACGGCCGCGACCCCGACCCGCGCCCCGACGTCTACGGCAAGGTCGGCACGTCGGGCGTCAGCGTCGCGACCCTCGACGACATGAAGGTGCTCTACGACGGCTTCGACCTGGTCTCGCCGTCGACCAGCGTCAGCATGACGATCAACGGCCCCGCGCCCACCGTGCTGGCGTTCTTCCTCAACACCGCCATCGACCAGCAGGTCGACGCGTTCCGTGCGAAGGAGGGCCGCGAGCCCAGCGAGGACGAGCACGCCCAGCTGGCGGCGTACGCCGTCGCGAACGTCCGCGGCACGGTGCAGGCCGACATCCTCAAGGAGGACCAGGGGCAGAACACCTGCCTGTTCTCCACGGAGTTCAGCCTGCGCTGCATGGCCGACATCCAGGAGTGGTTCATCGAGCACCAGGTGCGCAACTTCTACTCCGTGTCGATCTCCGGCTACCACATCGCCGAGGCCGGGGCGAACCCCATCAGCCAGCTCGCCTTCACCCTCGCCAACGGCTTCACCTACGTCGAGGCCTACCTCGCGCGCGGCATGGACATCGACGACTTCGCGCCGAACCTGTCGTTCTTCTTCTCCAACGGGATGGATCCGGAGTACTCCGTCATCGGCCGCGTCGCCCGTCGCATCTGGGCGATCACGATGAGGGAGAAGTACGGCGCCAACGACCGCTCGCAGAAGCTGAAGTACCACGTCCAGACGAGCGGCCGCTCCCTGCACGCGCAGGAGATGGACTTCAACGACATCCGCACCACGCTGCAGGCCCTGATCGCGATCTACGACAACGCGAACAGCCTCCACACCAACGCCTACGACGAGGCGGTGACGACCCCGACGGAGGAGTCCGTGCGCCGGGCGCTGGCGATCCAGCTGATCATCAACCGCGAGTGGGGCCTGGCGATGAACGAGAACCCGCTCCAGGGGTCCTTCATCATCGACGAGCTGACCGACCTCGTGGAGGCGGCCGTGCTCGAGGAGTTCGACCGGATCAACGAGCGCGGCGGCGTGCTCGGGGCGATGGAGACCGGCTACCAGCGCGGGCGGATCCAGGACGAGTCGATGCTCTACGAGCACCGCAAGCACGACGGCTCGCTGCCGCTGATCGGCGTGAACACGTTCCTCAAGGAGCACGGCGACGAGGCCCCGCAGACCATCGAGCTGGCCCGCGCCACCGAGTCCGAGAAGGAGTCGCAGCTCGCGCGCGTCCGCGCCTTCCAGGCCGAGCACACCACCGAGGCGCAGGAGGCGCTCGCCCGGCTCAAGGCCGCCGCGGCGGGCGGCGACAACGTCTTCGCGGTGCTGATGGACGCCGCCCGCGTCTGCTCGCTCCAGCAGGTCACCGAGGCGTTCTTCGAGGTGGGCGGGCAGTACCGGCGCAACGTCTAGGCTCATGGCGTGCAGGGATTCGACGCCTCGACGATCCTTGCCATCGGCCTCGGCCTGGCCCTGGTGCCGGTGCTCACCATCCCCTACGTCGCCTGGAGCTACCGCCACGGCGTGACGGGGCTCGGCCACGCGGCGATCTGCGTGGCCGGCGCGGTCTATGCGATGACGCTGTGGACCTTCACGATCGTGCCGCTCCCGACGCGCTCGGAGCTCTCGTGCACCAGCCCGCCCACCCCGCAGCTCGTCCCGTTCGCCAGCCTGACCTACGTCGACTGGTCCGCCGGAGCGGCGCTGCTCACCGACCCGATGCTCGTGCAGATCGTGCGCAACATCGTGCTCTTCGTCCCGCTCGGGATGCTGCTGCGGCACCTCTTCGGCTGGCGCACCCGCACCATCGGCCTGGTGGGCCTAGGCACGTCGCTGCTGATCGAGACGACCCAGCTCACGGGCAACTGGTGGATCTACCCCTGCGCCTACCGCCTCGCCGACGTCGACGACCTGATCTCCAACACCAGCGGCGCCCTGGTCGGCGTGCTCCTCGCGCCGCTGCTCGCCCGGATCCCCGGCCAGGAGGTCAGCGACGCCCGGCGCGCGGTCGCCGTACGGCCCCGGCGGCGGCTGGTCGGCATGCTCGTCGACTGGCTCTCGGTGCAGATCGCCTCGACGACGCTCGTCGTGGTCATCTTCGTCGTCGCCGCCCAGCTCGGCCACGACCTCGACCCCGCCACGGACGCCATCACCGCGGCATGCACGGCAGGCTCCGCGATCGTGCTGCTCCTCGTCGTGCCACTGGTCGGCGGGTCGGGCACGCTCGGGCAGCGGCTGGCCTTCCTCCGCACCGTCCGTCCGGACGCGACGCGGCCGCGCGCCGGACAGTGGCTGGTCCGCTTCCTCACCGGTGCCGGCGGCTACTTCGTGGCCGACGCACTGGCCAGGGCGTTCTCCGTCCCCGGCGTCATGCCGCTGGCCCGGGCCTGGCTGGTGGTCTCGGCCCTCGCCGTGCTGCTCCTCAGCACGCGCGGCATCTCCGGCTACGCCTCGGGCCTGGTCGTGGTCGACTCCCGGTCGCGAGTGCGCCCGCAGGTGGTGCGCGTCGCCGACGTCGACCCCCGCCGCCTCAGCTCCGCGGTGCTCGCGCTCGCCGGGGCGACGTACGTCGTGGGGGCGGGGCTGGTCGCCCTGAGCGCGTTGGCGCCGCGGGTCGGCGTCGCGGCCGTCGTCCTGGCGGTCGTCGTGCTGGTGCTCACCACGCTGGTGGCCACCGGCCACGTCCTGCGCGCCGGCATCCTGCTCGCCCGGCGGGAGGGCTTCCGCCCGGCCAACGCCCTCGGCCTGGCCGCGGTGGCCGGCGTCGTGACGCTGCTGGTGTCCCTCGTGCTCGCCGTCGTCACGGGCTGGGGGTGGCTGGCCGCACTGACGGCGGCCGGGCTCGCCGCGACCGGCTACCTCGGCTTCCTGTTCACCGCCTTCCTGGTCTTCGGGCAGCTCTACGCGCGGCGCGACCCGGACGCCGGGATGGACGCCGTCGTCGTGCTCGGCTCGCGGGTCTTCGGCGACCGGGTTCCGCCCCTGCTGCGCAGCCGCATCGACCGCGCGCTCGAGGTGGTGGCCGCCGAGCGGGCCGCGGGCCGCGACCCCGTGCTCGTGATGTCCGGCGGCCAGGGGGCCGACGAGACCGTGCCCGAGGCGGTCGCGATGGCGTCGTACGCCGTCTCGGTCGGCGCCGACGCCGACCGGTTGTTGACGGAGACCGGCTCGCGCACGACCCAGGAGAACCTGCTGATGACCCGCGAGCTGCTGCGCGAGCAGGGTCTCGGGACGGAGCTCGTCGTCGCCACCAACGACTTCCACGCCTTCCGGGCCGCGATCATCGCCCGCGAGCTCGACGTGGACGCCCAGGTCGTCGGGTCCGCGACGGCGAGCTACTACTTCCCCAGCGCAGTGCTGCGCGAGTTCGTCGCGGTCCTGTCGCGATCACCCCGGACGCATGCGACCGTGCTCGGGCTCCTGGTCGTGACGGCGGCCGGCCTCGGCTGGCTGCTCGGTCGCTGAGGCCTGCGCGCCTAGGACTCCCCGGGTCCGGCCGCGGGGAGGTCGAAGCGGAAGACCGCCCCCTCGCCCGGCGGCACGGCCAGGCACTCGATGGTCCCGCCGTGACGGGTCACGATGGTCTGGCAGATCGAGAGCCCCATGCCGGTCCCCTTGAAGTGGGCGCGCACCGAGTTGCTGCGGTGGAAGCGCTGGAAGATCAGGTGACGCTCCTCCTCCTCCACGCCGACGCCGTTGTCGCTGATCTCGACGACGACGCGGGCCCCGCGACGACGGGCGGTGACCTCGACGCGGGCGGGCGTGCCGGGCCTGGCGTACTTCACGGCGTTGCCCACCAGGTTGGCGAAGAGCTGGCGGATGGCGACGGGGTCGCCGTGCACGGCCGGCAGCTCGGCGGGCACCTCGAGCGAGTCGTCGGGACCCAGCAGGGTCGAGACGTGGGTGAGCAGTCCGTCGTCCCCGCTGAGGGGCACGTCCTCGGCGGCGAGCTCGCCCGACTCCGCCCGCGCGTGGGCCAGCAGGTCGTCGATCAGGTCGGCCATCTTCTCCGCGGACCGGGTGGCGCGGCCGAGCGAGTCGTGGGCGTCCGACCCGGCGGGGGTGTCGGCGATCGCCATGTCCAGCCACGAGACGGTGGCGCTCAGCGGACCGCGCAGGTCGTGGGCGGCCGTCGAGGCGAAGGCGGCGAGCGGCCGCAGGCCCGAGCGGTGGTCGGTCACCTCGCGCAGCACCAGCAGGGCCGCGGAGTCCCCGTCGTCGGCGCCACCGCCCGTCAACGGCGTACGGGTGACGGCGAGGACCATCTCCTCACCGCGCGGCAGGGGCAGCACGACGTCGCCCACCCCGAGCTCGGCCCGCACGGCGGCGGTGTCGGCGAGTGCCGGACGCAGGACGAGGTCGACCAGGTGGGCCAGCGCGACGTCGTCGCGGGCGCCGGGACGCACCCGGTGCGCGAGCCACCGGCTCGCGCCGTTGCTGCGGTCGACGCTGCCGTCGCCGGCCAGGACGATCAGGCCCTCGCCCATGCTCTCGGTCATCTCGGCGAGGAGCTGGGCCTGGCGTGCGGCCTCCTCGCGCGCCCGGGTGGCGTCGGCGTAGAGCTCGTCGACCCGGTCGCTGAGCGCGCCGACGGCGTGACCCGTGAGCAGCACGCTGACGATGAAGACCTGCGAGACCAGGGCGGCGGCCACAGGGTCGCTGAGGCGGGCGAACGGACCGAAGCCCGCGAGGCTGAGCCACAGCCCGATGGTGCCGAGCGTCAGGCAGTGCACGCCCGCCGGCAGCGTGCGGAACCGTGCCGCGGACCACACCGCGAAGGACAGCACGAGGAACTCCAGCGGCAGGGACTGCAGGAACAGGAGGACGGTCGTTGCCACCGAGAGCACCCACAGGAGGACGAGCTCCCCGGTGCTCCCCCCGTGCGCACGTCGAGGGATCGTCTGGGTGCGCCACTCCCAGGCGAGGTGGCCCACCCCGCCCACGGCGATGATCCCGGCCAGGTGGCGGGCGAACCAGGCGACCGCCGTCCACGGGTCGGCCTCCCGCCCGCTGGCCCAGAGCCCGACGTTGCCGATCGCGGCACCCACCGTGCAGGCGACGATCACCGCCGCGCCGGCCACGACCAGCGCACGCGGCGAGCGCAGGCTGGCGTTGCCGCCCGCGCCCAGCAGGTCGGGACACCAGCGTCGCAGCAGCAGGACCAGCAGCCAGGTCTGCACCCCGAGGGACAGCGCCCCCAGCGCGACCAGCGCCGGCGCCGCACCGGTGAGGTCGGCGATCGTGCCGTGCAGGACGACCAGCGGCACGAGCGCGCGGAGCTGATGCCGCGGCGACTCGGCGAGCAGCCAGAGGGCCGCGATCCCGGCCGCGGGCCACACGAGGCTGACGGTCTGGCCCTGCGCGACCGTCATCCGACCGATGACGGTGAGCACGCCGTAGGCCACGGCGAACCCGAGCACCGCGGTCGGCGCGAGCGGCTTCCGGGAGGTCACCGGCGACCGCCCGTCACCATCGGAGGGGTCGAGCGCGCCGAGACCAGGCCCCGGGGGTGGAGGGCCTTCATGCGCGCAAGGGTACGACTGGAGCACCCCGACTGCGGAGACCGTGTCCACGCGCACGCCGGTGCGGTGTGGCGCCGGGAGGGATCTGCCCCGCCCGGGGCGGTGGTCAGAGGTTGACGGTGATGTCCGCGTCCTTGCGCAGCGAGGTCACCAGCGTCTGCGCCACCTTGCCGATCTCCTGCGCCTTCGCCTGCTCCTCGACCTGGTCGTGGGCGTCGGCGAACGACGGGAACTGGCCGGACTGGCCGGACTGCGCCTGCTGCTCCTTGGCCTGGTCGTAGATCGCGCGCAGCTCCTTCTCGGTCGGCGCGATCTCGCCCTCCTCGTCGGTGACGAGCTTCTCGACCATCACCTGGGTCCGGACCTGGTCGCGCGCCTGGTCCTCGGTGAGGCCCTGGTCGGCGACCGCCTTCAGCAGCTCGTCGGCGCTGGACATGCCGTTCTGCTCGGCGAGCGTGGCGAGCTCGGCGTCGATGTCGTCGTCGCTGATCTCGATGCCACGCGAGTCGGCCTCCTGCGAGAGCAGCTCGGTGTCGACGAGGTCGTCGACCGTCTGCTTGCGCAGCGTCGCCTCGTCGGGCGCGTCGCCGCCCATCTGGGCCTGGGACTGGGCCTGGGCGAACGACGCCTCGTAGATCGGGGTGAACTCGTCCTTGGTGATCTCCTCGCCGTTGACCTCGGCGACCACGTCGGGGATGGCGTCGAGGTCGGGCTCGGCGGCGTCGGCGGAGGGGTCGGCGGAGGGGTCGGCCGAGGGGTCGGCCGAGCCGGACGCGTCCGCGGACGGGGAGTCGCTCGACGTCGCCGAGGCGTCGTCGTCACTGCTGCCGCCGCAGGCGGACAGGGTGAGCAGGGCGGTCGCGGCGAGGGCGCCGAGGGCGGTACGGGTGCGCTGGGTGCGGTTCAGGGAAGTCATCACCATCGACGGTACGCACCGAACCTGAGCGTCGTCCTCAGGGTTCTCAGGCGGTACTTCGCACCCGAGTCTCCCGCTTGTCGGCCGAGATCTGGGCCGACAAGCGGGGCGGTCACCGGATATCCGGTGACCGCCAGCGAGAGGAGGTCTCAGAGGTCCTCGAGCGTGTCGGGCACGACCAGGCCGTCGGGGTCCTGGCGGACCGGCAGCTCGGCGAGCGCCGCGCGGACGAGCGTGAGGCGCGCGGCCACCGCCACCCGCTGCCCCAGCTTCCCGCCGAGGCGGCCCACGCCGCCCACGCCGCCCACGCCGCCCTCGCCGAGCGTCTGCTCGATCGCGGCGCCGATCTGCTCGTCGGTGAACGCCGGCCGGGTGCCCGCTTCGACCTCGACGTCGGGCAGCGCGAGCATCACCGGCAGCACCTGGCTGCCCGCCGCGTCGAGGAGGTGGTAGCGGTCGAGCCTGCTCATCGACTCCCACTTCTCCTCCCCCTTGCCCCGCCTGCCGATCTTGCCGCCGGCCACGATCTTGGCGGCTGCCGTGACGGCGACGGTCAGCTCGTGCTCGGTGAAGCGCATGGGGCCAAGGATGCCCGATGGCCCGGTCGTGAGACCCACATCACACCCGGGTCCGCGTGAGGATCGCGCCCCCCGTGACGACCAACAGACACAACTCCCGAGGAAAGGAACTGACATGGGTATCGCAGACAAGGCCAAGAACGCCGCCCAGGACATCGCCGGCAAGGCGAAGGAGGTCGTCGGTGACGTCACCAACGACGACAGCCTCAAGGCCGAGGGCAAGAAGGACCAGACGGCCTCCGACGTCAAGCAGGCCGGCGAGAACGTCAAGGACGCCTTCAAGAAGTGACCCCTGCCCCCGGGGGCCGGCCCCATACCGGCCCCCGGGTGAGCAGGTGCCCGACCACCGAGAGGACCGCACCATGGCACGCACCAAGCGCAACCTGTTCGCCCTGCTGGGGTGGATGTTCTGGAAGGTCCTGACGCTGGTCGGGCTGCCGGTCGCCAAGCGCAGGCTCGCCGACCGGCGCACCACGAGCGGGACGTCCACCACCTAGGCGGACGCCCACCCGGGCCGGGCCGGGACGCACGACAGGAGACCGGGGTCGATCACGGGGCGACCCCGGTCGTTGCCTGTCCGGGCGCGGCTCAGTAGTGCGCGGTCATCACGTGCTTGATGCGCGTGTAGTCGTCGAAGCCGTAGCCGGAGAGGTCCTTGCCGTAGCCCGAGTGCCCGAATCCGCCGTGCGGCATCTCGGAGACGAACGGGATGTGGGTGTTCACCCACACGCAGCCGAAGTCGAGCTCGCGGCTCAGCCGGTCGGCCGTCCCGTGGTCGCGCGTCCACACGCTGCCGGCCAGGCCGTAGGGCACGCCGTTGGCCATCCGCACCGCCTCGGCCTCGTCGTCGTACGGCTGCACGGTGAGGACGGGACCGAAGACCTCCTGCTGCACGATGCGGTCGTCCTGGCGGACGCCGGTGACCACGGTCGGCGCGAAGAAGAAGCCCGTGTCGCCGTGGCGCGCTCCCCCGGTGCGTACGTCGGCATGGCTGGGCAGGTCGGCCAGGAAGGCCTCCACCTTGGCGAGGTGGGCGGCGTTGTTGAGCGGGCCGTAGTCGGCGGCGTCGTCGGACGGCGGGCCGGGGCGGGTGCCCTTGGCCTCCTCGACGAGCAGCTCGACGAGCTCGTCGTGGACGCTGCGGTGCACGATCACCCGGGTGGCGGCGGTGCAGTCCTGGCCGGCGTTGAAGTAGGCCGCGGCGGCGATCAGGCCGGCCGCGCGGGGGAGGTCGGCGTCGGGCGCCACGACGACGGGCGCCTTGCCGCCGAGCTCGAGGTGGGCGCGCTTGAGGTTCTTCGCGGCGGACGTGGCGACCTCGATGCCGGCACGGACCGAGCCGGTGATCGCGACCAGGCCGGGAGTCGGGTGCTCGACGAGCAGGCGACCGGTCGAGGCGTCGCCGTTGACGACATTGAGCACGCCGGCGGGCAGCACCTCGCCCGCGATCTCGGCGAGCAGCACGGTCGAGCGGGGCGTGGTGTCGCTGGGCTTGAGCACGATCGTGTTGCCGGCGGCGAGGGCGGGCGCGATCTTCCAGATCGCCATCGCGAAGGGGTAGTTCCACGGCGTCACCTGTCCGACGACACCGATGGGCTCACGGCGGATCGAGGACGTGTGGCCCTCGAGGTACTCCCCCGCCGACTTGCCCTCGAGCAGCCGCGCGGCACCGGCGAAGAAGCGGAGCTGGTCGACACCTTGGTCGACCTCCTCGCTGGCGACGTAGCGGATCGGCTGGCCGGTGTCGCGCGCCTGCACCTCGGCGATCTCGTCGCGCCGCTCGGCGATCGCGGACGCGAGGTCGAGCAGGAGCCCCTGCCGGCGACCCGGCGTGAGCCGCTTCCACGTGTCGGACTCGCGCGCCGCCGCGGCGTACGCCCGGTCCACCTCCTCCGGCGTCGAGACCGGCGAGCGGCCGTCGAGCTCACCGGTGGTCGGGTCGACGAGGTCGATGAAGTCCGTGGCGGCGGACTCGACGAGCTCGCCGTCGACGAAGTTCTGGATCGTGTCGGTCATGGCTCTTCCTCAGGGTTCGGCTGGGGCTGGGCGGATCAGGCGACGTAGATCTTGCGGAGCGTCTCGTGGACGACCCAGGTGGTGTGCTCGCCGGCGCGCAGGCGTACGACGGAGCCGGCCGCGAGGTCGACGCGCTCGCCGTCCTCGAAGGTGACGGTCGCCGAGCCGGACAGGACGACGAACACCTCGTCGACCTCGACGTCGGTGGCCGTGCCGGGGCTCATCTCCCACACGCCGACCTCCACGCCCGCCACGGCGGCCAGGGCCCGCGACCCGGCCGACGGCGACCCGTCGACGACGCTCGCCGGGTCCAGGGGTGCGGTCGGCACGGCGGTCTCGACGTCGAGCACACGGAACATGTCGGCCATCGTGCCAACCCCGGCATCGTCGCGGCCCGACGATCTGTCGTCAGTTGCCATCGGAGCCGGACAGTTCGTCTGCCACGAGCGCGACGTGGAGCGAGACGCGGACGTCGGGGTCGTCGAGGTCGGCGCCGAGGACCGCCTCGATCCGGGCGAGCCGGTCGTAGAACGCGGCTCGCGACAGGTGGAGGCTCGCCGCCGCCTCGGTCTTGCTCGCCGGGTGGAGCAGCAGGGCGCGGAGCGCGGCGACCAGGTCGGTGCGCGAGGAGTCGGCGCGGTCGTGGCGACGCAGGGGCGACAGCTCGCGCTCGACGAAGAGCCGCAGCCGGTCGTCGTCGCCGAGGAGCGCGAGGAGGCCCCGGAGGTGGAGGTCGGCGAGGCGGTGCACGTCGGGGTCGGAGTCGCGGCGCGACTGCGGCGCGGCGTCGGCGACCTGCCCGGCCTCGGTGAGCGTGCGCGAGATGCCGGCCCGCTCGCCGACCACCCGCCCCGCGGCGACCACGACGTCGTGGTGCGGCCGCACGCGCGCGGCCACCCGGTCGACGAGCGCGTCGGCGTCGGCCGAGGCGGGTGCGGAGACGAGCACGCGGAGGTCGCGCTCGACCTCGCTCACCAGCGCCGGCAGGCGCAGGCCGTGGGCGGCGCGGACCACGGTGGCGGCGACCTCGTCCAGGTCGGCGGGTGCGGAGGTGCCGATGCGCGGGCGCACGACGAGCCCGACGAACGACCGGCGCCGGACAGGGAAGCCGGCCAGCTCGCAGCGGCGCAGGAGCTCGTCGGAGTCGGGCGCCTCGGACAGCCCGGTGAGGAGCTCGAGGTGGGTCCGCCGCATCAGCGTGCCGCGGTCCCGGTCGTGGAGCCGGTGCAGCGCGAGGGCCGCGGCCGCCCGCTCGGCGACGGCGACGAGACGCTGCGGCGGAGCGGTCGGGGAGCCGATGACGAGGCGCCCCCACGCCTGGTCGGCGGTGCCGAGCCGGGTGACCAGCCAGCCGTTGGCGGCGTCCCAGCCGGTGCGCCCGGTGACCTCGACGCGCCGCGACCGGGCGGGCCACCCGTCGAGGAAGCCGCCCGCGCCGGCCGTGTCGCCGGGCCCGGCGAAGTAGTCGAGCGGGCGGTGCTGGGCGTTCTCCACGACGACCGGGCCGCCGGCGAGGCGCTGCACCGCCTGGAGGATCTCGACCGGACCGGCCTGGGTGAAGCTGAGCTCGGTGAAGGTCTCGTGCACCCGCTGGGCCTCGCGGAGCTCGGTGAGCTGGTGGTCCACCACGCGCTCGCCGATCTCCTGCGCGAGCGCGGCGAACCGGGTCTCCCGCTCGAGCACGACGAGCGGCAGCCCGTGCCGCTCGCACGCCTCGACGAGCGCGGCCGGGAGCGACGAGGTCCACCGGCGGCCGAGCTCGACGACCACGCCCGCGCCGCCGACCTCGACCAGCTCGTCGACGAAGGCCGACAGCCCGCCGGCGTCGTCGTCGGCCGGCAGGCCGGTGCCCATCGTCAGCACGAGGTCGCCGGCGCGGAGGAGCTCGCGCACGTCGGGCCGCTCGGTGGCGTGGACCCAGCGGATCGGGCGGTCGGTCGCCGGGGCTCCAGCCACCACGCGTGGCGCGGCCTGCCGGAAGGTGGGCAGCGCGAGCGCCTCCTGGAGCGTCACCCCCGGTGTCACCTCGGCCACGGAGGGCAGCCTACGCGGCAGCGGGGTGACGAAGTGTCCGAGACGGTGCGCCAAACCCTACGATCCGACACCCGCCCCGGCGTCGTACGACGAGCAGGATGGCGCCCATGACCAACGGAGACCAGCAGGAGATCGTGCACTGGGCCGACGGCGCCCTCCTGGCGGGTGACCCCACCGGCTGGGCCGACGTGACGAACCCGGCGACCGGCGAGGTGACCGGCCGCGTGGCGCTCGCCAGCGAGGCCGACGCCGCGCAGGTGATCGCCGCGGCGACGAGGGCGTCGAAGGCGTGGGGCACGACGTCGCTGGCGCGTCGTACGCAGGTGCTCTTCGCCTTCCGCGAGAAGCTCAACGCCCGCAAGGACGAGCTCGCCGCGATCATCACCGCCGAGCACGGCAAGGTGCACTCCGACGCGATGGGCGAGATCGCGCGCGGCCTCGAGGTCGTGGAGTTCGCCTGCGGGATGTCGCACCTGCTCAAGGGCGGGCACAGCGAGGAGGCCTCGACCGGCGTCGACGTGCACTCCAAGCGCGTGCCGCTCGGCGTCGTCGGGATCATCAGCCCCTTCAACTTCCCGGCGATGGTGCCGATGTGGTTCTTCCCGGTCGCCATCGCGGCGGGCAACGCCGTCGTGCTCAAGCCGAGCGAGAAGGACCCGTCCGCGGCCAACTGGCTCGCCGCCCTGTGGCAGGAGGCGGGCCTGCCCGACGGCGTCTTCAACGTGCTGCACGGCGACAAGGTCGCCGTCGACGCGCTGCTCACCAGCCCTGACGTCGCTGCGATCAGCTTCGTCGGCTCGACCCCCATCGCGGAGTACGTCTACGAGACCGCGAGCCGGCACGGCAAGCGCGTCCAGGCCCTGGGCGGTGCGAAGAACCACATGGTCGTGCTCCCCGACGCCGACCTGGACCTGGCCGCTGACTCGGCCGTCAACGCCGGCTACGGCAGCGCCGGCGAGCGCTGCATGGCGATCAGCGTGCTGGTCGCCGTCGACCCGATCGGTGACGAGCTGGTCGCCCGGATCGCCGACCGCACCCGGACGCTGCTGATCGGCGACGGCGGGCGCGGGGCGACGGGCGAGCAGAAGGAGGCGGACATGGGGCCGCTCGTCACCCGGGCCCACCGCGACCGCGTCGCGGGCTTCATCGACTCCGGCGAGGCGGCCGGGGCGAAGGTCGTCGTCGACGGCCGCGACGTCGCCGCGCGTGGAGGTGAGCAGGGCTTCTGGCTCGGGCCCACGCTCTTCGACGACGTCACCCCCGACATGGACATCTACACCGAGGAGATCTTCGGTCCCGTCCTGTCCGTGGTCCGCGTGCGGTCCTACGACGAGGCCGTCGCGCTCGTCAACGCCAACCAGTACGGCAACGGCACCGCCGTCTTCACGAACGACGGAGGCGCCGCGCGGCGCTTCGAGGCCGACGTCGAGGTCGGCATGATCGGCGTCAACGTGCCGGTCCCGGTGCCGGTCGCCTACTACTCCTTCGGCGGCTGGAAGCGCTCGCTCTTCGGCGACACCCACGCCCACGGCACCGAGGGCGTCCACTTCTTCACCCGCGGCAAGGTCGTCACCACCCGGTGGATCGACCCGGCCAACCGGCCCGCGGGCGGTCTCGAGCTGGGGTTCCCGCGCAATGACTGACGTGATGGGCACGGGCCAGGTGACCTCGGACCTCGCGAGCGCGTACGACGCCGAGCGGGCCTACGAGCTCGACCGCGCGCACGTCTTCCACTCGTGGTCGGCCCAGGCCGAGATCTCGCCGATGGTGATCACCCGCGGCCGGGGCAGCCACGTCTGGGACGGGGCCGGCAGGCAGTACCTCGACTTCAGCTCCCAGCTGGTCTTCACCAACCTCGGCCACCAGCACCCACGCATCGTGGCGGCGATCCAGGAGCAGGCCGGGCACCTCGCCACGGTCGCCCCGGCCTTCGCCAACGGCACCCGCTCGGAGGCCGCCCGGCTGATCGCGTCGCACACCCCCGGCGACCTCGACCACGTCTTCTTCACCAACGGTGGCGCCGACGCCAACGAGCACGCCGTACGCATGGCGCGCCTGCACACGGGCCGCCACAAGGTGCTCACGACCTACCGCAGCTACCACGGCGGCACCGAGCTCGCGGTCAACATGACCGGCGACCCGCGGCGGTGGGCCAGCGACCACGGCTCGACCGGCACGGTCCACTTCTTCGGGCCCTTCCTCTACCGCAGCTCCTTCCACGCGACCACCGAGGCCGAGGAGTGCCAGCGCGCCCTGGCGCACCTCGAGCAGGTCGTGGCGCTGGAGGGCCCGTCGACCATCGCCGCGATCGTGCTCGAGGCGATCCCCGGCACCGCGGGGATCATGGTCCCGCCGCCGGGCTACCTCGCCGGCGTCCGCGAGATCTGCGACCGCCACGGCATCCTGCTCGTCGCCGACGAGGTGATGTCGGGCTTCGGTCGGTCCGGTCGCTGGTTCGCCGTCGAGCACGCAGGCGTGACTCCCGACCTGCTCACCTTCGCCAAGGGCGTCAACAGCGGGTACGTCCCGCTCGGCGGGGTCGCGATCAGCGACGCCGTCCACGCTACGTTCGCCCACCGCTCCTACCCCGGCGGCCTGACCTACTCCGGCCACCCGCTCGCCTGCGCGGCCGCGGTCGCGACCATCCGCACGATGGAGGACGAGGACGTCGTCGGCCGGGCCGAGCGGCTCGGCGCCGAGGTGATCGGTCCCGGTCTCCGGGCGCTCGCCGACAAGCACGAGCGGATCGGCGAGGTGCGCGGCACCGGCGCGTTCTGGGCGCTCGAGCTGGTCAGCGACCGGGCGACCCGCGAACCGCTCGCGCCCTACGGCGGCTCGAGCCCCGAGATGGCGGCCATCGTGAAGGGCTGCCAAGAGCGGGGCATGCTGCCCTTCGTGAACTTCAACCGGATCCACGTCGTGCCGCCGCTGACGACCACCGACGAGGAGGCCCGCGAGGGCCTGGCGGTTCTCGACGAGGCCCTCTCCGCGACGGCCTGACCCGGCGTCCACCATGGCCGCCCACCTCACCGCCTACGAGCGCCACGCGCCCGACCCGCGGGTCGTCGAGCGCTCGCTCGCGGGCAGCCGGCAGGCGGTCTTCTGGCTCGAGGACGCCGGCGCGACCGCCCGGTTCCCCGAGCTCACGGCGAGCACGACGGCCGATCTCACGATCGTCGGCGGCGGCTACCTCGGCCTCTGGGCCGCGGTGCACGCGAAGCGCCGCGACCCCGGTCGGCGGGTCGTGCTGCTCGAGTCGCACACCATCGGGTGGGCGGCGTCGGGCCGCAACGGCGGCTTCTGCGAGGCCTCGCTCACCCACGGCGAGGACAACGGACGCAGCCGCTGGCCGGAGGAGCACGACGTCCTCGAACGCCTCGGCCGGACCAACCTCGAGGGCTTCGAGGCCGACGTGCGCGACCTCGGCCTGGCCTGCGAGTGGGAGCGCACCGGGATGCTGTCGGTCGCGGTGGAGGAGCACCAGCTCGACTGTTTGCAGGACGAGCCGACCCGAGCGGGCACGCACCGCCTCGACGCCGCGCAGGTGCGGGCCGAGATCGACAGCCCCCTCTTCCTCGGCGGCTCCTACGACGCCGACGACACCGCCCTCGTCCACCCGGCCCGGCTGGCGCTGGAGCTCGCCCGGGTGGCCGCCGACCTCGGGGTCGAGGTCCACGAGCACTCGGCGGCGACCGCGCTGCGTCGTACCTCATCCCCGGCCGGGTCCGGGGTCGAGGTGCACACCGACCGCGCCGTCGTGACGTCGGCCCACGTCGTGCTCGCGACCAACGTCTTCCCGTCGCTGCTGCGCCGCAACCGGCTGATGACGGTCCCGGTCTACGACTACGTCCTGATGACCGAGCCGCTGACGGACGAGCAGCTGGCGTCGATCGGGTGGGCCGGGCGGCAGGGGCTCGGCGACCTGGCCAACCAGTTCCACTACTCGCGGCTGACCCGGGACGGCCGAGTCCTCTGGGGCGGGTACGACGCCGTCTACCCCGCCGGCGGCACGGTGGCGGCCCGCCACGAGGACCGTCCCGACACCCACGCCCGGCTGGCCTCGCACTTCCTGGCGACCTTCCCGCAGCTCGAGGACGTGCGGTTCAGCCACCGGTGGGCCGGCGCGATCGACACCTGCACCCAGTTCACCGCGTTCTACGGGTTGACCCACGGCGGCCGGGTGGCGCACGCGGCCGGGTTCACCGGGCTCGGCGTGGGGGCGACACGGTTCGCGGCCGAGGTGCTGCTCGACCTGCTCGCCGGCGAGGAGACCGAGCGCACGCGGCTGCGGATGGTGCGCGAGCGGCCACTGCCGTTCCCGCCCGAGCCGCTCGCCTCGGCCGGCATCAACCTGACGCGGTGGTCGCTCGACCGCGCCGACCACCGCGAGGGACGGCGCAACGCCTTCCTGCGCCCCCTCGACGCTGCGGGGCTCGGCTTCGACTCCTGAGCCGGGTGACGTGCCCCCGCTGCGACGCCGGTCGGGACCTGCACAGCCGGTGCTCAGTGGGGGTGGCACCCGGCGGCAAGACCGGCGTCGCAGGGGGTGATCAGGCGGCCGGGACCCTCCCGACGAGGCCGGCGCGCAGCTCCCCGAGCACCCGGTCGAGGATGCGCGAGACCTGGGCCTGGGTGAGGCCGACGGCCTCGGCGATCTCCCGCTGGGTCAGCTCGTCGCGGAAGCGGAGGCGTACGACGAGGCGGTCGCGCTCGGCCAGGCGTCGTACGGCCGGTGCGAGCAGGACGCGCGCCTCGGCCCGGGAGAAGCTGCGGTCCTCGGCCCCGAGGAGCTCGGCCAGGGGCGGGCCACCGTCACCGACGGGCAGGTCGAGCGAGGCAGGCGAGAAGCAGCCGTCGGCCGCCAGCGCCTCCTCCACGTCGGCGAGGTCGGCCTCGAGGTGAGCGGCGATCTCGCTGGGTCGCGGCGACCTGCCGAGCTGCGTGGCCAGCAGGTCCTCGATCCCGGCGATGCGCGCCTGCATCTCCTGGACGCGCCGGGGAGGGCGCACCATCCAGCCGTGGTCGCGGAAGTACTTCCGGATCTCCCCGCGCATCGTCGGCACGGCGTACGACATGAACGCGTGCCCGGCCCCGGGGTCGAACCGGTCGGCCGCCTTGGTCAGGCCGAGGAGGGCGACCTGCTCGAGGTCGTCGAGGTCGATCCCGCGGTTGCGGTAGCGGCTCGCGATCGAGAGCGCCACCGGGACGTGCGCCTCGATGAGGTCGTCACGCATCGTCCGGCGGGTGCTGCGCTCGGCGAGGTCCGGGACGAGCGAGACGGGCACCATGGCCTGCCTCCTTCCGACAGGGTCACACTCGACGCCGCCGGGTCCTCCAGCCGCGTGGAACTTCAACGTCACATGTACGGACGATCCACAACAGCCGCAAAGCGAAAACTCACCGACCGGAGTCGGCGATGGGGTCAGTCGATCGCGCGCGTCAGCGTCTGACGGGGGTTCTCGTGGAAGACCCGGCGGTAGTCGGCGGCGAACCGTCCGGGGTTGTAGAAGCCGAAGCGGGCAGCCACGTCGCTCACCGACGCCGCGGTCCCGTCGCGGAGCGACTGTCGGGCGAGGTCGAGCCGCACCCGACGGAGGTAGGCCAGGGGCGTGCACCCGAGGTGGCGTCGGAAGGCGTACTGCAGCGTGCGCGGCGACACCCGGCACGCGCGAGCGAGCTCGGCCAGGCTGAGGTCGTCGTGGGCGCGCGCCTCGATCACGTCGACCGCACGCCGGATCGTCGAGGGCGTGGCGTCGCGGAGGTCCCGGTCGTCCTCGAGCCGGTCGTCGGCGCCCAGCACGTTGTTGGGGAACGTCCGCAGCAGGGTGTGCCCCAGCAGCCGGGTGGCCTCGGCGTGCGCGACCGGGGAGTCGACCTCGGGGAACCAGGTGACCAGCTCGTCGACCGTGGCCCGCCAGCGGGCGCCCGCGGCGGGCGACCGGGGGACGTACGACGTGAAGGCGATGTGCTGCCAGGGGTAGTCGGGCGCGACGTCCTCGACGGCAGCGGTGATCGTCTCGGCCGTGAAGGTGGTCGCGCGGACCTCGTAGCTGTCCCCGCTGCGGCCGCTGAAGGGCATGTCCCAGCCCGAGGTCAGCACGGTGTCGCCGTCGCGGCAGCGGTCGGTGACGCCGCCGCGGGTGTACTCGAGGTCGCCGTCGATCATGTCGACGACGACCAGCCCGGGCATCGGGTCGGAGTCGAAGGCGAAGCGTGCGTCGATCTTCAGGTGGTCGAACGCGATCCCCCGGTGGTCGGCGCGGTGGTGCTGCACCGTGCCCATGCGGCCGGTGAGTCGCAGCATGGTGCCGTAGGCGGTGTCGAGCCAGTGGCGTGCTTCCTCGCCCTCACCCTCGAAGTCGAAGGTGATCTGGGCGGCACGGCGGGCAGAAGTCGGCATCGGGCTGGACCCTCTCGTGAGAGGTATGCGGCGACCGCGGGCTCGAGTCATGTTCGACTCTAACCGAACGTCAAAAAGGCCGGGTGGGAACTGTTCAGGTCACCGCTGTAAACTTGCTTCGCTGTTCAACCGCTCCGCCCTGTGTCCGCGGACCTGACGTCATGAAAGGTGACGCATGACCGGGACACCTGCACACCCCGGCGAGCCCGCACAGCCCGCCGACCCGCTCCGCGAGGAGATCGCGCAGCTCCAGGAGACGGTGCGATCGCACCACGACGTCGGCCGCGCACTGGGCCTGATGACCGTGCGGTTCGCGTGCACCACACCCGAGGCGTGGCTCACGCTGCAGCGGGTGGCCCGCGACGCGGGCCTCGAGGTCGGCGCCGTCGCGCGCGTCCTCGTCGTCGCCCACGACGGTTCGGCGGCTGCCGACGACCTGGAGCTCCTCGCGTCACTCGACCCCCACCTGCCGGAAGGCGGCTGGCCCGTCGGTCCGTGGCAGGATCAGGGATCGTGACGATCGACGACGCTGCCCTGGCCGAGAGCATCCGCCGGCTGGCCGAGCCCCGCGCCGACGACGGAACCATCCACTCCGCGCTCCAGTTCGTGGTCGCCGCGTGCGTGGACCTCTTCGACGTCGACGGTGCGGGCATCCTGATCTCGGACGAGCAGGACATGCTCAGCTATGCCGCAGCCAGTGACGGACCCGGCCGCATCCTGGAGAAGACCGAGGCCGAGGCGGGCGAGGGTCCGTGCACCGAGGCCTTCGTCAAGGCGCAGGTGGTGACCAGCCGCGACATCACCGCGGAGCCCGAGCGCTGGCCACGGCTCACCGCGGCCCTCGCCGACCAGCCCGTGCGCGCGGTGCTCGGCGTCCCGGTCCTGCTCGGTGGCGTCCCTGTGGGCACCCTCGACGTCTACCGGGAGCGTGCCCACGACTGGGACGACAGCGAGGTCGCGGCGCTGACCCGCTACGCCGAGGTCATCTCGACCACCCTCGCCGCCGCCCTCCAGGCGCACACCGCCGGCGTGCTCGCCCAGCAGCTCCAGTACGCCCTCGACTACCGCGTGGTCATCGAGCGGGCGGTCGGCTTCCTGATGGCGAAGCAGTCCACCAACGCGGTCGCGGCGTTCAACGCGCTGCGCAACGCGGCGCGCAGCCGGCGCACGAAGATCGGCAAGATCGCCGAGCACGTGCTCGAGTCCGGCAGCCTGCCCGCGTAGCCCCGCCTAGGGTTGTCCCACCCCTCCTCGTGTGGGAGCGTCGATGCAGGAGGAAGGCCGGGTGACCATGGACTTCGAGCACCGGCTCGCCGAGGCCGTCCGCGACCTCGGCAGCCAGCACGACTCGCCCCACACGCTCCAGCGGATGGTCGAGATCACCCCGGAGTTCTTCCACTCCTCCGACTCCGTGGGTGTCTCCGTCGTCGAGCGCGACCGGATCCGGACACCCGTCGCCTCGACGGAGACGCTGCGTCGGCTCGACGAGGTCCAGTACGAGCTGCGGCAGGGGCCCTGCCTCGAGGCCATCCGCCGGGAGGCGACGATCGTCGTCGACGACCTCGCGACCGACGAGCGCTGGCCGGACTGGGGCAGGAGGATGGTGGCCGAGCTGGGTGTCCGGGCGAGCATCAGCTTCCGGCTGTTCTCCAGCGACGACACCTGGGGCGCGCTCAACGTCTACTCGCGCCAGCCGCGAGCCTTCGACCAGGACGACGTCCGGCACGGGCAGGTGATCGCCGCCATGTGTGCCGTGGCGCTGGCCCGGTCGGTCAAGGACGACCAGCTCCAGTCGGCGCTCGAGACCCGGACCGTCATCGGGCAGGCCACCGGGATCGTGATGGAGCGCTACGGCCTCGACGCGGACACGGCGTTCAAGGTGATGCGGCGCCTGTCGTCGGAGCACAACCGCAAGCTCCGCGACCTGGCCGCCGAGGTCGTCGCCGAGCGTCACCTCCCGCGATGCGCCGGGGCCTCGGAGGACTGACCGCCCCGACCCTGACCGCCCCGACGGGCGGTGCCCCGTCCGGCCCGTTCGTGTGACGCTCGGGAGATGAGCGACGGCCCCGATCCCGAGCACCAGCGTCCAGAGGGCGTCACCGACGCGACCGTCGAGGCGATCGGCAAGCTCTCGGCGGCGCTCGACCACGTCGAGGACGCGCGCGGACACCTCTATGCGTTCCACCGCCTCATGGGCAGCGCGGAGTCCACCCTGGAGGAGGCCGACGCGATGCTGCGCGACGCCGGGCACCAGGACCTGGCCGACGCGCTCGACCGCGACGTCCTCGGCGGCAACCCGCTCCCGGGCAGGTGGTCGTTCCAGATGGTCGAGGAGTTCGACGACGGCTACTACGCCCGCGCCGCCGCGATCCACCAGCGAGCCCTGGACGAGCTCGTCGGCGGGCGGCGCCACGTCTTCGAGGCCGAGATGAAGGAGCTGCGACGCACCCACGGCCGACGCGGCCACGAGGCGACGCCGGACGAGGTGGAGGGGTGAGTGGCTAGACGCGGGCGGAGACGGGCACCGGGCGCGTCTGGTGCACCTCGACGTCGGTGTCACCCGACATGAGGAGGCCGTGCTGGATCGCCCAGAGGACAGCCTGAGATCGTGAGGTGACCTCGATCTTGGCGTAGGCCCCGCGGATGTAGGACTTCACCGAGTTGATGCTGAGGTTCGTCTCGTCCGCGATCTCACGGTTCGCCCGTCCGGCAGCGATCAGCGCGAGGACCTCGGTCTCGCGCTGGGTGAGGTGCCACTGCTCGGCGCTCGGCGAGGACGTGTCGTCCCGGCCGGTCCAGGCGTCGACCCGGGTGCGGCCGTCGGCGATGTGGAGCAGGTTCCACACCAGGCGGCGCGACGGGAGCCACTTGCTCACGAAGCCCGCCGCCCCGCGGGACATCTCGGTCGAGACGGCCTCGGGGCTGCAGTCCCAGCCGTAGGCGACCATGCGGGAGGAGAAGCGCTGGGGCATGCCCCGGCTGCCGGAGGCGCGGGTCGGGCTCGCGGGGTCGTAGAGGGTGAGGTCGCACAGCGGTGCGGCCTCACCCGACCGGTGCGGCACGACGGTGACGTACGCTGCGTGCGGCTCGAGCATGGAGCGGAGCCCGTGCACGACGAGCTCGCTCTCGTCGAGGACCGCCACCTTGATATGTCGGGCGGTGGGTGCGGGGGGCTTCTCCATGGGGGTCATCAGCTTTCATTCGTTGCGAGTCGTGCACGTGGATTTGTTTCGGGTGTCAGGCGAGCAGGCTCTGGGCCACCATCGCGACCTGGATCTCGGCGATGCCCGCGCGGTGTGCCGCCTCGCGCACCATGGCCAGTGCCTCGTCGGTCGTGACGCCCGTCCGGGCCGCGACCAGGCCGACGGCCACGTCGACCATCCGCTGCTCGCGCAGCCGCTCGGGTGCGGCCTCGGCTCGACGCAGGGTGTCGAAGCCGAGGTCGGCGTTGGTCACCGCTCCCGCCTGCCAGGCGCCGAGGGTGTCCACCAGCTCGTCGATCCGGTCGTGGAAGGCGTGCGGTGTCGAGGCGTAGAGATCGATGTTGAGCACCACGCGGCCGTGCTCGACCACCGGGATCGACACGGTGCTCGCGATGCCGGCGAAGGCGCGTTCGCGGGCCATCTCGGCCCACCCGTCCTCGTCGAGGGCATGGAGGTCGAACCGCTCGGACTCGTCGGTGCGCGGCGGAGACGCCAGGCGCTGTGCCGCCGACACGTCGTCGACCAGCGTGAACGTCAGGTCGTCCTCGAGCAGCGTGACGCTGACGGCGACGCACTCCGGAACGGTGCGCACCGCCCATCCCTCGATGACCCTCAGCAACGCCTCGACGTCGTCGAGCGTCGGTGTCACGTACTCGTCGAGGGCTTCCCGGCTCTGGGGCAGCAGCTCCACGGCAATCCCCCTCGCGCTCGTCGGTCCTGTGACTTCGATCGTGCCTGTGCGGGTCGAGTGGGACCACACCCGCCGGGGCGTGCGCTCATCGTCGTACCTGGATTCGTACCCCTGATCCTCCCGGGCATACGGGTGTGGCGCCGACATCGGGGTCGGCGGTAGGCATGGACGTGTGCAGTTCCGCACGACCGTGAAGGAGTCTCGATGAGCAACCCGCAGGACGACCCGCAGACACATCTCGACACCGACCCCGTCAATGAGCCCGACCAGGAGCCCGACTCCCAGGACGACCCCGCGCACGACACCGACGAGGACGAGGGCTGGGAGTCCGAGGGTGGGGCCAACCCGGCGGGGCCGGCCACGGACACGTGAGGCCTCGTCGCGGGACCGGACGGGACTGACCGTTCGGGCAGCTGGTCCAGTCCGGCGGAACCGAGCGACCGAAGCGTCGTTGAGGGGTCATCTGACGACATCTCGGCACGACACGACGGAGGACGACCATGATCATCCTGGACGACGCAGCGTGTGAAGCGCTGGACCGCAAGCGCCGGGCCGGTCGCGGCGAGCGCGAGGACGTGCCCGCGACCTGACGGGTCGTCCGGGCCTCAGTAGGACGGGCGGTAGGTGTCGTTCGCCGCGACGCGTCGACGTGTGGTCAGCAGCCGCGCGGCGAGGAAGCCGCCGATCGCGCCGAACAGGTGGCCCTGCCACGAGACGCCGGGCGTGCCCGGCAACACGCCGAGCAGCACGCTGCTGTAGACGAGGAACACCCCGACACCGACGAAGATCTCGATGGAGTTGCGGTTGAGGAACCCGCGCACGACCAGGTAGACGATCCAGCCGAAGATCAGCACCGAGGCGCCGGCGTGGTTGCTGGAGGGCTGCGCGACGAGCCAGACACCCAGCCCGCCGACGACCCAGATGATCGCCGTCGCGAGCAGCCCGCGGGCGATCCCGGTGGCCAGGGTGAGGAAGCCGAGCACGACCACGGGCACGGTGTTGCTGACCAGGTGGTCGAAGCCGAAGTGCAGCACGGGGGCCAGGGCGATGCCGACCAGTCCGTCCTCCGTGCGGGGCTGGACGCCGTACGCGTCGAGGGCATGGCCGGACGCCGTGTCGACGATCTCCAGCACCCACAGCAGCGCCACGAAGCCGCCGGTGATCAGCGCGGCGCTCCTCCAGGCGGGCTCGCGGTCCACTCCCGTCCGTCTCGCGGTCTGCATGCCCCTCATCGTGACAGCCGGGGTGAAAGCCTCAGCCGAGCTCGGGAGGGAAGCCCCCGGTCGAGACGGTGCCCCATCGGGTCGGGGTGATCCGCAGCAGCGACTTCCCCTGGTCGACCATGGCCTGCCGGTACTCGTCCCAGTCGGAGTGCTCACCCGCGATGTTGCGGAAGTACTCCACGAACCCGTCGAGCGCCTCGTCCCCCTCGCTCGCGTCGAGCACCTCGGCGTCGCCGTCGACCTGCACCCAGGCGTCGTCCCACTCGTCGGAGAGCACGACGACGGAGACCTCGGGGCGCTGCCGGGCGTTCTTCGTCTTGGCGCGCTGGGGGTAGGTCGCCACGACGATCCGCCCGCTGTCGTCGACACCACCGGTCACCGGCGAGGCCTGCGGAGTCCCGTCGGCGCGCCTGGTGAGCAGCACCATCCGGTGCCGGGGTCGTACGAAGTCCAGCAGCTCGTCGAGCCCGACCGAGGTGTTCGTCGCGATCCTGGGTGCCATGCCTCCACGCTAGCCCCCGATATCTAGGGACGATCTGGTGGGCGAAACCCCCGTCCGGCCCACCAGATCGTCCCCAGATATCAGGGTCGGCGGCGGACGGAGCCGTCGGCGAGCATCTCGGGGCAGGTTCCGCCGGGGGTGGTGCGCAGCTCGAAGTGCCAGATCTCGTTGGCGAAGGTCTGGCAGAGGCCGAACTCGCTGCCGTGCTGGCCCACCCAGATCGCCCCGTCGGTGGGCCCGACGTCGATCGCGTCGCCCGTGACGTGCGCGGACTGGTCGGGGGCCGCGACCCAGCGGTTGGCCTCCTCGGTGCTGCCGTACTTCACGAGCGCGTCCTCGAAGAGCCGCTCCTGGTGGGCGCGGCTGCGCCACCCGCTGGTGATCACGAGGCGTACGCCGTCGCGCGCGGCGGCGGCGCGGGCGTCCTGGAAGGCCGAGCGCAGGGCGGGGTCGAGCCTGTCGAACTCCGGCTCACCGGTCGGCCGGGAGAGGTCCGGTGTCTCGCTGGAGCTGAGCAGGCTGCCGACGGGGACGTCGGCGGCCTTGCAGCCGAGGGCGAGCAGGCCCAGGGCGAGCACGACGGCGGCGAGCGGGTGGCGGACGGAGAGGAAGCGGTCGGTGGTCACCTGACGAACATCGCGAGCCGAGCGGTGCCACCACCTCCACCGCAGGTGCCGGGCGTCCGCCCTGCCAGCCATTCCCGCTCCACCTGTGGTGCGAGCCGGCAGTCAGGTGGGTGGCAGGTTCGCGACCGCATCGTCCTCCCCATGACTGAACGCAGCGCCGTCGCCGCCGACGCCCGGGTCCACGCCCGGCAGATGCTCAACAAGGTCCCCGAGGTCACGATCTGGTTCTGGGTGATCAAGATCCTGTGCACGACCGTCGGCGAGAGCTTCGCCGACTGGATCAACATGACGCTCGGCGTCGGCCTGGTGAACACGGCCATCCTGTTCACCGCCGTCTTCGTGGTCGTGCTGGGCGTGCAGATCCGGTTGCGCCGCTACGTCCCGTCGGCCTACTGGCTGACCGTCGTCGTGGTCAGCGTGACCGGCACGCTCTACACCGACATCCTCACCGACCAGCTCGGCGTGCCGCTCTGGATCAGCAGCACGGTCTTCGGGGTCCTCCTCGCAGCGACGTTCGCCGTGTGGTGGGCCAAGGAGCGCACGCTCTCGATCCACAGCATCACGACCACCCCGCGCGAGGGCTTCTGCTGGTTCGCCGTGCTGGTGACGTTCGCCCTGGGCACCGCGACCGGGGACTGGACGCTCGAGCTCACCGGCTGGGGCCCTGGCCTGTCGATCCTGCTGCCGCTCGGCCTGATCGCCCTGGTGACCGTGCTGTGGCGCTCCGGCGCCGACCCGGTGCTGAGCTTCTGGGTCGCCTACATCCTGACCCGTCCGCTCGGCGCCAACATCGGCGACTTCCTCGGCCTCCCCAGGAGCGAGCAGGGGCTGGGGCTCGGGACGTTCGGCACCAGCCTGGTCTTCCTCGGCGCGATCCTGGCGACCGTCGTCTACCTCTCGCTCACCCGGGCCGACGTGATCGAGGACGAGGACGCCGTCGTCGAAGGACCGACCTCGACCCCCCGGCGTCGTCGCGCCATGCTCGCGGTGATGGTCGCCGCCGGCGTCGCGACGGTCGCCCTGCTCACCTGGGCCAACGCCCAGCCGCACCAGAGCGCGCTCGCCGACGAGGGCCCCGCACCGTCGTGCAGCAGCGGCACGCCGCTCGACCAGGCCGCCGCCACCAAGCAGGTCGCCTCGGACTTCCCGACGACGTCGGTCGACGGCTTCCGCACGATCGTCACCGACACCCAGTCGCTCGTGGCGGCCGATGACCAGGCGGGCGCGCGGACCCGGATCACGGACCTCGAGACCGCGTGGGACGCCGACGCCACCACGCTCACCGCGAAGAACTGCCAGGCCTGGACCTACGTCGACGGCGAGATCGACGCGGTGCTGACCTCGGTGCGCGCGAGCTCGCCCGACCCGGCGACCGAGGACCAGGCGATGGCCGGCCTGCTGACCACCCTCGGCTGATCGCCCCCCAGCTGGCCCTCGCCTCCCCCGCGGCGGTCAGGACGGCCGGACCCGGTGCCCCTCCAGGCCGGGTCCGGTCGTCTTCCGCGTCCCGTCCGTCCACGGTCGACCCGCCATCGCCAGCACGTACGTCGTCGAGGCGAGGAGCGCGCCGAGCAGCAGGCCGGCGACCACGTCGCTCGGGTAGTGCGCCCCCAGGAAGACCCGGCTGGTGGCCACCGCGACGGCCACCAGCAGGCACGAGCAGGTCACTGCGGTCCGTCGCGCGACGAGGGCGATCGCCACGGCCGCGGTGGCGGCTGCCGTCGCGTGCCCGGAGGGATACGACGTCGACGCCAGGACCGTGATCGGGTCGGGCCACGCCGGCCGGGGACGTGCGAGGAAGTCCTTGGACGCGGGCGCCACGACGCCCTCCAGGACTGCCAGGACGATGAGCCAGGCGCCGGTGCGCCAGCGACGTACGACCAGCGCGACCACACCGGCGGCGAGCAGCAGCAACCGCATCGGTTCGGGTCCGCCCCAGACGGTGACGGCGGTCCACACCGCGGTGCGGCCGTCGTGGCCGTGGGTGGCGTCGAACGCGTGCGTCGACAGCCACTCGTCGAGTCGCTCCAGCGGTGACCACCCGGTCGCCACCAGCACGGTGAGCACGGCCAGCGCCACGGCCGTCGCGCCGATGGCCGGCCACGGCCGCGGGCTCCCGGAACGTGTCACGCGGCATTCCTACCGCGACGACCCGGCACCCGGGTGACGGGCGGGCGAACGGGTGGTCTCAGCGGCGGGGCACCGAGGTCCGGAAGGTCGCGCCGGCACCGTCGGGACCGGGGTCGAGGGTGACGTCGCCGCCGAAGGAGCGCGCCACCCGGCGGGCGATGCCGAGGCCGAGGCCCGCGCCGCCGTCGGAGCCGGAGACACCGGGCTCGAACAGGGTCTCCCGGAGCGCGGGGGTGACGCCGGGGCCGTCGTCGCGGACGACGATCTCGACGTGGTCGGCGTGGTCGGTCGCGTCGACGACGACGCGGTGGCGGGCGTGACGCACAGCGTTGCCCACCACGGGTGCGACGGCACGGACGACCAGTGCGGCCGGCGCGGCCATGCGTGCGGTGGAGCCGGCGGTCCGGTCGACCACCTCGACGTCGTCGCCGGCCGCGGCCAGCAGGCCCGGCACCACCTCGGCCATCCGGCAGGCCTGCTCGCGCCCCACCGTCGTACCGTCGCGGGCGATGTCGAGCAGCGTCGAGATGACGCCCGCCATGTCGCGCGCGGACGCGGAGATCTGGCGCAGGTCCTCGCGCACCGCCTCGTCCTCGACTCCCCTCAGCAGGGCCAGGTCGGCCGACCCCTGGATCGCCGTGAGCGGAGTGCGGAGCTCGTGGGCGAGCTCGGAGGTCAGCCGTTGCTCGGAGCGGATCGCGGAGGCGACCCGGTCGAGGAGGTGGTCGAGGGTCTCGCCCAGTGCGGCGAGCTCGTTGGTCGGTGGGCCGAGGGCGAAGCGGTGGGTGAGGTCGAGCTCGCTCCACTCGGCAGCCCGGTCGGCCATCTGGGTGACCGGTCGCAGCGCCTGGCGCGTCACCCGCAGCGCGATCACGGCGGCGACGCCGATCACGACGAGGCCGAGCACGATGGTGGCGAGCAGGGCGTAGAGCTCGGACCGCTCGTAGGGCCCGGTCTCCTGGCTGACGACGAGCACGCCGGAGTCGCCGCTGGGCGTGGTGAACGGCGTGCCCAGCAGGCGTTGCTCGTCGGACGGTCCCTGGACGGTGCGGACGACGTCGGTGGTGCCGAGGTCGTCGGCGGCGTCGCGCACCTCGGACTCGACCGAGCCCGCGACGCGGGTGCCGGACGCGTCGTAGACGACCATGCCGGGTTCGAGGGCATCGGACGGGACCGCGAGCGCGGTCGCGGATGCCTGCTCGATGACCGTGACCATCGCCGCCGACCGGTCGTCGAGCACCTGCCGGATGTCGCGCTGCGCAGCGAAGCCGAGCACGACCTGGATGCCGAGCCCGACGACCACCATGGCGATGCTCATCAGGCCGACGGTCGAGGCGACGATCGTGCCCCGGAAGGAGCGCGGGGCGACGCGACGCAGGAGGCGGTCCACGGAGGTCATCCCAGCGTGTACCCGACCCCTCGGACCGTGGTCAGCTCCAGCGGCGAGTCGACCTCGCGGAGCTTGACCCGGATCCTGCGGACGTAGGAGTCGACGGTGTTGTCGCTGACCATGCCGCCGTGGGGCCAGGCGGCGGCGACGACGGCACGACGGCGTACGACCTCGCCGGGGCGCGACGTGATCGCGGCGAGCATCCGGAACTCGGTCGGCGTCAGCAGCGACTCCCGGCCGTTGCAGGCGATCGCGTGGCGGGCCGGGTCGAGCACGAGGTCGGTCGGCGCCTCGGCCACGACGAGCCGGCCACGCTTCGCCAGCGCCTCGACGCGGGCGATCAGCTCCAGCACTTCGAAGGGCTTGGGCAGGTAGTCGTCGGCGCCGGCGCTGAAGCCGGCCAGCCGCTCGTGCACGGCACCGAGGGCGGTCAGGAACAGGACCGGCGCGGGCTGGCCACCCGAGCGCAGCGCCTGGCAGACGTCGCGGCCGTCCGCGTCGGGCAGGCCGATGTCGAGGATGACCACGTCGAGCCGGTCGTCGTCCACGAAGAGCCTCAGCGCCTCGCCGCCGTCGTGCGCACTGACCACCTCGTGGCCCGCGATCCGCATCGCGTCGACCACGACGCGACGGATCGCCGCGTCGTCCTCGCACAGTCCTACACGTGCCATCGCGTCTGCCGTCCTCGTCACCTGGGTCGGGATGTTGTACGACGACGATGCGTCGCCGTACCTGCACACCACCTGACTGCCAGTCTGCCCGCCAGTCAGGTCGCGTGCAGGTCGGTCGTCAGAACCTGCCCCCATGACCACTGGCGCGCGCGGCACGGGACGGGCGACCGTCGTCCTGGCGGCGCTCGCCGGGCTCGCGTGGATCCCCTTCGTCGACCGGCCGCTGAGCTCCGACGAGGGCGGCTTCCTGCTGGTCGCGTCGCAGTGGCAGCCGGGGCGATCGCTCTACGGGCACTACTGGGTCGACCGGCCGCCACTGCTGATCACCGTCTTCGACCTCGCCACGCACCTCGGCGGCGCGGTCGGGCTGCGCCTGATCGGCATCCTCGCCGTGGTGGCCTCGGTGCTGCTGGCCTCGCGCCTGGCCGCGAGCGGTGCCCGTCGTCGTACTGTCACGCCCGCGGTGGTCGCCGCGATCTTCCTCAGCTCCCCGCTCTTCGGCACGACGGAGGTCAACGGCGAGCTGCTCGCCGTGCCGCTCGTGCTCACCGGACAGGTCGCCCTCGTCCACGCCTGGCGGCCCACCCCGCGCACGCCCCTCTGGGCGGTCCTGGCCGGAGCCAGCGGCATGGCTGCCGCGATGGTCAAGCAGAACGTCGTCGACGTCTTCGTCGTCGCGGGCGTGCTGGTGCTCCTCGCCCTCCGGCGGTACGGCCTCCGCCGGGCCGCCGCGCTCGCCGCAGGGGTCGCGACCGGTGCCGTCGCGGCCCTGGCCGCCACCCTGGTCGTCGCCGAGGCGCGCGGCACCGAGCCGGGACGGCTCTGGCACGCCGTCGTCCTCTTCCGGGCCCACGCGACCGCGGTCATCCAGGCCTCGTCCACCAGCAGCACGTCCGACCGGTTCGTCGCGCTGCTCGGTGCCGCTGTCCTGAGCGGGGCACCGCTCGTGCTCGCGGTCCTCCTACTGCGGCTGCGTGGTCGTACGGCGATCGGCGACGGGCAGCACCTCCCCGACCTCCGCCTGCCGGCACTGGCGCTGGTCGCGTGGGAGCTCCTCGCGGTGGGCGCCGGTGGCAGCTACTGGCTGCACTACCTGATCGGCCTCGTGCCCGGCCTGGTCCTGCTCGCGGTCGCCGCCGCGCAGCACGAAGCGCGGCTGCGACGCACGACGGCCGTGGCCCTCGCCGTGGCCGCGGTGTCGTGCGCCGCCGCTGTCGCCGTCACCGCGACGGCAGCCCCGCGCCATGCCGACGACACGGCGGTCGCGGCGTACCTCCGCAGCCACAGCACCCCCGGCGACAGCGTGGTCGTCGGCTTCGGCCACCCCGACATCGTCTACGCCTCCGGCCTGCCCAGCCCCTACCGCGAGCTCTGGAGCCTGCCCGTGCGCGTCCGCGACTCCTCCCTGGCGCACCTCACCGAGGTGCTGAGCGGCCGGCACGCGCCGACGTGGGTGGTCGTCGCCGGCCACTCGCTCGCGACCTGGGGCGTCGACCCCACCACCGCCCAGCAGGTGCTCGACGCGCGCTACCGGCCGGCGACGACGGTGGGTCCCTACGTCGTGTGGAAGCGGGTCGGCAGTCAGGTGCCTGGCAGGTCGGCAGACCTAGCGTCCGCCACATGATCGACGTCTCCGCCGCACTCACCGGCCTCGGTGGTCCCCTGTCCCTGCTGCTCGTCATGGCGATCGTCTTCGCCGAGACCGGGCTGTTCGCCGGCTTCTTCCTGCCGGGCGACTCGCTGCTCTTCACGGCGGGCGTGCTCGTGGCCGGCGGGATCGTGCACGTGCCGCTCGCCGTGATGGCCGCGGGCGTCGTGGTCGCGGCGTTCGCCGGCGACCAGGTCGGCTACCTCGTCGGCCGCAAGGCGGGCCCGCGGATCTTCAACCGCCCCGACTCGCGGCTGTTCTCGAGGAAGCACGCCGACCGCGCCCGCGCGTTCTTCGACCGCCACGGCTCCAGGGCCGTCGTGCTGGCCCGCTTCGTGCCGGTCGTGCGGACCTTCACCCCGACCGTGGCCGGGGTCGGGGAGATGCCCTACCGCCGCTTCGTCGGCTACAACGCCATCGGGGCCCTCGTGTGGGGCGTCGGCGTGCTGGCGGCGGGCTACCTGCTGGGCGGGGTCCCCTTCGTCGCCGCGCACGTCGAGCTGCTGTCCCTCGGGATCGTGGCGCTGTCGGTGCTCCCCGCCGGTGCGTCGCTGCTGGCCGGCCGGCGTCGTCGTACGTCCTCGGGCGGGGGCGACGACGAGGTCGAGGACGAGGGCGACCCGCCCGCCTCCGCAGTCAGGTTGTCGGCAGGTTGCCGGTCCTAGCGTCCACGTCATGTTCGATCTCATCAACGGCCTCCCCGTCCACCCCCTGGTGGTGCACGCAGTCGTCGTCCTCCTTCCACTGGCCTGCCTCGGCACCATCGCGCTCGCCCTCCGACCTGCGTGGCGCCAGCGCTACGGCGTCCTCGTCGTCGCGTGCGCAGCGGCTTCCACGGCACTGACCCCGGTCGCGACGTCGAGCGGCGAGGCGCTGGAGAGGCACGTCGGCGACCCGGGCGTGCACGCCCAGCTCGGCGACCAGCTCATCTGGTTCGCCGTCCCGCTCCTCGTCCTGTCGGCCGCCATGGTCTGGCTCGACCGTCGCAGGTCGAGCGACCGTGACGGCCGCACGGGCTCGGTCGGCGTCGTCCGCGTGGTCAGCGTCCTCGCGCTGGTCGCCGCGCTCGCCACGTCGGTGCAGGTCTACCGCGTCGGCGACTCCGGTGCCCGCGCCGTCTGGGGTGACCAGGTGGCCAGCGGGAAGTGACGGGCTAGGGTCCGCTGGTGCTGCCGATCACCACCGAGCGGCTCGTCGTACGCCCCTTCACGACGACCGACCTCGACGACTTCCTCGCCTACCAGTCGCACCCGGACGTACGCCGCCACCTGCAGGGCCAGCCGCACACCGACGAGGCGGCGGCGAGCTACGTGGCCGCCCAGGCTGCGCTCGACGACGAGCAGCGCGACGCGTGGCACGACTGGGCGGTCGAGCACCGCGGGCTCGGCCGGGTCATCGGCAACCTCGGCGTCTACCTGCCGGCCGCGTCGCCCGCCGAGGGCGACCTCGGCTTCCAGTTCTCACCGGACTTCCACGGCCAGGGCTTCGCGCGCGAGGCGGCGACCGCGCTGGTCGGGGCACTCCGGTCCCGCTGGGGCCTGACCCGGATCACCGCGTCGTGCGACGAGGCCAACGCCGCGTCGGCCCGCCTCCTCCTGGCGCTCGGGTTCGACGAGGTGGTCGACGAGACCGAGGGTCGGCGGAGCTTCGAGCTGCTCTCCTGATCCCCGCTTCTCTCGTGATCCCCGGCTGACCGGGGATCACTGAAGTTGTCGGCCCTTGCAAGGCCTGACAAGTTCAGTGGTTGACTCTTCGACCTCTCCGGCGGGTCAGGCGAGCAGCGCCCTGAGGTCGCCGACGGTCCGGCCCTCGAGGGTCGGCCAGGTCGTGAAGTCGCCGGCCTCGGGGAGCGCGGCGTCGTTCGGGATCGCGAGGCTGGCCGCGCCCGAGGCGACTGCCGAGGCGAGCCCGTTGGGCGAGTCCTCGATGGCGACGCAGCGCGAGATCGGTACGCCGAGCAGCTCGGCCGCGCGGAGGTACGGCTCCGGCGAGGGCTTGGTCTGCGCGACGTCCTCGCCCCCGACGAGGGCGCCGAAGGTGCCGGGCGGCGCGGCCGCCGCGACGAGCTCGGCCATCTCGTGCGACGAGGTCGTGGCGATCGCGCAGGGCACGCCGGCCTCCTGCAGCGCAGCCAGCAGCGCGAGCACGCCGGGCCGCCACGCGACCGTCCTACGCAGCGTCTCGATGACGCGACGCTCGAGGTCGGCCACCAGCGGTGCCGCCTCCAGGTCGACGCCCGCGGACTGCATCGCGACAGCGGTGGTCATCATGTCCGAGCCGACGAGGGCGAGCCCCTGCTCCTGCGACCACGTGCCGCCGTGGGCCTCGACCATCACGAACTGCTGGGCGATCCAGAGGGGCTCGGAGTCGATCAGGGTGCCGTCCATGTCCCACAGGACTGCGGCCAGGCCGTCGGAGGTCTCGGTCATGCGCCGCAGTCTGCCAGCGGCGCGAGGGCCACCACCGACGCTACCGTCGACACCATGCACATCGACCTCAGCGGCAAGAGCGCGCTCGTCACCGGCTCCACCCAGGGCATCGGCCTCGCGATCGTCGAGGGGCTCCTCGAGGCGGGCGCGCGCGTCGGCGTCAACGGCCGGTCGGAGGAGTCGGTCGCCCGCGCGATCGACGGGCTGCGCGAGGAGCGGCCGGACGCGGACGTCGTACCCGTCGTGGCCGACGTCGCCACCGACGAGGGCTTCGAGGCGGCGACCGCCGCGATGCCGGACGTCGACGTGCTGGTCAACAACCTCGGCATCTTCGAGAGCCGCCCGGCGCTCGAGATCACCGACGACGAGTGGCGCCGGTTCTTCGAGGTCAACGTGCTGGCAGCCGTCCGGCTCACCCGCCACCACCTGCCGCGGATGACCGGCCGCGGATGGGGTCGCGTGCTCTGCATCGCCAGCGACTCGGCCGTCGTGACGCCGGTCGAGATGATCCACTACGGCATGTCGAAGACCGCGCTGCTCGCGGTCTCGCGCGGCTTCGCGAAGGAGGCCGCGGGCACCGGCGTCACGGTGAACTCGGTCATCGCCGGGCCGACCCACACCGGCGGCGTCGAGGACTTCGTGCGCAGCCTCGTCGGCGACGACCTGCCGTGGGACGAGGCGCAGCGCGAGTTCATGAAGCAGCACCGGCCGCAGTCGTTGCTCCAGCGGCTCATCGAGCCGTCCGAGATCGCCGCGATGGTGACCTACCTCAGCTCACCGCTCGCCTCCGCCACCACCGGCGGTGCCGTGCGGGTCGACGGAGGGTACGTCGACGCGATCCTGCCCTGACCCGGATCAGTGCGCGGGCGGCAGGTCCGCGACCTTCGGTCGTCGGACCATCAGCGCGACCAGGACGGCGACGGCGGAGATCGCACCGCCGTACATCAGCGCCGCGTGGATGCCCTCGGCCGTCGCGTCGACGAGCGCCGCGCCCTCGGCGGTGCGCGCGACGCTGACCCGCGTCATCACCGTGACGAAGAGCGCGGTGCCGGCCGCTCCCGCGACCTGCTGGAGCGTGGAGACGATCGCGCTGCCGTGGGAGTAGAGCAGCGGCGGCAGCGACCCGAGGGCCGAGGTCATCAGCGGCGTGAACATGAAGGCCAGGCCGATGCTCATCAGCACGTGCAGCCCGACGACGGTCGACTGCGCGGTGGCGGTGTCGTACGTCGTCATCCCCCACAGCGCGACGCTGACGATCGCGGCTCCCGGGGCTACCAGCGGGCGCGGACCGACCCGGTCGAAGAGCCGGCCGACGATCGGCGCGAGCAGGCCCATGGTGAGGCCGCCGGGCAGGAGCAGCAGGCCGGTGTTGAGCACGGAGAGGCCGAGCACGCTCTGGAGGTAGATCGGCAGCAGGATGAGCGACCCGAAGAGCGCCATCATGCTGACCGCGACGAGGAGCACCGCGATGGTGAAGGTCCGGACGGCGAAGGCGCGCAGGTCGAGCAGCGCCTTGTCGCCGAGCCGCAGCTGGCGCGCGATGAACGCGGCGAGCGCGAGCGCCCCGACGACGAGCGGCACCCAGACGGGCACGGGCGTGTGGCCCGAGGCGCTCTCGCCGATGCTGCTCAGGCCGTAGATCAGGCCGCCGAAGGCGAGTGCGGAGAGCACTACGGAGAAGACGTCGACCGGCACGTCGCGCGGCTCGGTCACGTTGCGCACCCACGCGGCGCCGAGGGCCAGCGACAGCAGCGCGATCGGCAGCACGATCCAGAACATCCAGCGCCACGAGAGCTGGTCGAGGACCAGGCCGGACACCGTCGGGCCGATCGCCGGGGCGACCGAGATGACGATCGAGATGGTGCCCATCATCTGTCCACGGCGGTCCGGGTGGACGACGTTGAGGATCGTGGTGATCAGCAGCGGCATCATCAGCGCCGTGCCCACCGCCTGGACGACGCGGCCCGCCACCAGCATCGGGAAGACGGGCGCCAGTGCGGCGACGAGCGTGCCGATGCTGAAGGACGACATCGCCGCGACGAAGACCGAGCGCAGCGGGAAGCGGGTCAGCAGCCAGCCGGTGACCGGGATGACGACGGCCATGGTGAGCAGGAACGCGGTGGTCAGCCACTGCGCGGTGGTGGCCGGCACGTCGAACTCGCGCATCAGGTCGGGCAGCGCGACGCTCATGATCGTCTCGTTGAGGATCACCACGAAGGCGGAGGCGACGAGGAGGGCGATGAGGCGGCCGTGGCCCCCGGTGGCCGAGGCCTGCGGGTCGTCGGTGGTGCCGCCCGAGGCGGAGGTGGAGGTGGAGTCGGAGGTGGTGGCGGTCGTGGTCACTGCTGGTTCTGTCCTCGGGCTCGTCGGTCGTCACGCGAATTGTGTCAGTCACTGCCAACACGGCGGTGGGCGGCAGAATTCCCTACACTGACGATCGTGAGCGAACCCGCCCCCTCCGGACCGGCACTGCGCGAGCGACGCCGGCGCCAGACCGAGCACGACATCTCGGTCGTGGCGCTCGACCTCTTCGAGCGACAGGGCATCGACCACACCACCGTCGACCAGATCGCCGACGGCGCGGGCGTCTCGGCGCGGACCTTCTTCCGCTACTTCGCCACCAAGGAGGCCGCGGCGCTGGTCGGGCACATCGACCTCGACGAGCGCGTGGAGCAGGTGCTGGACGCCATCGGCCCGGAGCGAGCGCTGGTCGACCAGCTCGAGGACCTGTGGCGCGAGGTCCTCGGCGCGTTCGACGACGGGCGGAGCGAGGCGGGCAGGCTGCTGCTGCGCGTACGACGCCTGATGCTGGCCGAGCCCGCGCTCCGCCAGGCAGCCGTGGCGATCGACGCCCAGCGCACCGACGACCTCGTCGCCCGGCTGACCCGCACCCTCGGGCTCGACGACGACCTCGGCACGCGCATCGCCGTCGAGGCGTCCGGGCTCGTCGTGCGGGTCACCCTCGACCGCTGGGCCGACGCCCGCGACGCCGGACGCCCGGTCGACCTGCTGGCGACGTACGCCGCCGCCTGCGCGCACCTGCACGCGCTGTAGGCGGCCGCGCCCCGGCCGCAGAGCACCCCTCGGGGCGGTCTCCGGGCGCGCCGCTCGTGCCTACTGTCGAAGCATGACCACAGTGAGCCGCACCTTCGACGTCCAGCCCGACCCCGCCACGGTGATCTCCTACCTCAAGGACTTCGGCAACGCCGAGGAGTGGGACCCCGGGACGGAGTCGTGCACGCAGAACGAGCCCGGCCCGATCGCCGTCGGCACGACGTGGCACAACGTCTCCAAGATCGCCGGCGTGAGCACCGAGCTGACCTACACGCTGGAGCAGCTGACCGACGACACGATCGTCCTCGTCGGTCGCAACGACACCGCCACCTCGACCGACACCATGACGGTCGTCCCGAACCCCGACGGCACCGGCAGCCGGGTGACCTACGAGGCCGTCATCGAGCTGAAGGGCGCGGCGAAGATCGCCGACCCGATCATGAAGATCGTCTTCGAGAAGATCGGCAGCGACACCGAGGACGACATGACGACCGTCCTCAACCGCCTGGCCTGAGCGGCTCGCTGTGCACCTCGACACCCGCAACCTCCGCCGCGTCGCCGGCACCGCTGCCGCGACCGTCACCGCGCTCCAGGCGGGCACCGCGGTGCTCGCCCTCAGGGCGGGGCGCCGCGACTACGCCGACGGCGTGTGGGGGCCGGGTCTCGCGGCGGTCGCCGTCACCAGCGCCCTCGTAGGCAACGGTGACGCCACCCGGCGCTGGACCCTCGCCGCCGCGACGACGGCCTGGGCGGCGCGGCTCGAGCACCAGATGCTCGGCCGGCTGCGCGGGTCCGACGAGGAGGACGACCGCTACACCGAGTTCCTCGAGGGCGACTCCGTGCCGGCGGTCGTCGGCAAGGTGTTCGTCACCCAGGCCGTCGCCCAGCTGCTCGTCTCGGCCCCGCTGCAGCTGGCCGCGGCGAGCTCCCTGCCGTCGGGCCGACGGCGGTGGCTGTTCCCCGCCGGCGTGGCGCTGATGGTCGCGGGCGCGAGCGTCGAGGCCATCGCGGACCGGCAGAAGTCGCGGTTCATGGCGGAGAAGGAGCGCGCCAAGGACCGGTCCGAGGACGGCGAGGCACCGGAAGAGCTCCAGGTCCTCGACACCGGCCTGTGGGGCTGGTCGCGCCACCCGAACTACTTCGGCGACTCCGTGGTGTGGGACGGGGCCTGGCTCGCGTCCGCCGCCTCTGCACCGGGCGCCTGGACGTTCCCGGCGCCGGTCGCGATGTCGTACCTCCTCGTCTTCGCCACCGGCGCGCGTCGCACCGAGAAGAAGATGGAGGACCGTCCCGGCTACCGCGACTACCAGCGACGGGTCTCGTTCTTCCTGCCCCGCCCGCCGCGCTCGCGCCGCTGAGCGCCTACAACGTGGCGACCGACCCCGAGTCGACGCGGTAGTTCGAGCCGTTGACGAAGCTGGCCCGGTCCGAGCAGAGGAACGCGATCACGGCCGCGACCTCCTCGGGCTCGCCGCGCCGCCCGAGCTCCATGTAGGGCCGCTCCTCCTCGAGGAACGACGCGATCGCCTCGTCGCGCGAGCCACCCTCCTCCTCGGCGCGCTTGTCCATCATCGCGTCGGTCATCGGGGTGTTGATGAAGGCCGGCGAAACGCTGTTCACCAGCAGGCCCTCGTCGGCGTAGGTCCGCGACAGGCCCTTGGCGAAGGCGAGCAGCCCGGCCTTCGCGGTGACGTAGGGCAGCTCGTCGTCGTACGGCTGCACCGCGTCCTCGCTGTTGACGAAGACGATCCGCCCCCAGCCACTCCCCCGCAGCGCCGGCAGGAAGGCGCGCGTCACCCGGATCGCCGACAGCAGGTTGGTGGCGAGCACGTCGGTGAACGCCGCGTCGTCGAGCTCGTGGAAGAGCCCGGTGGGACCGGTGACGCCGGCGCCGTTGACCAGGATGTCGATGTCGCCCACCGCCAGCGCCACCTCGCGGGCCAGGCGCTCGGCCGCGTCCTCGTCGGCGAGGTCGGCCGCGATCTTGTGGACGCTCGAGGAGACCGTCAGCGAGGCCACCGCCTCGTCGAGCGCGCCGGGGTCCTTGTCGCTCAGCACCACCTCGACACCGTCGTCGAGCAGTGCCTGCGCGGTCGCGCGGCCGATGCCGCCCGCGCCGCCGGTGATGAGCGCCTTCTTGCCTGCGATGCCGAGGTCCATGCCACGAGACCACCATCCCCACCGGGGCCCTCCCCACCCCCGGAGGGGTTGGACCGGTGTGGTCGCCCTGCAAGGCTGGACAGACCCGACCCACCTCGAAGGGAAGCCGATGTCCGACCGCACGGCAGTGATCTCAGGAGCCAGCATCGCCGGCCTGTCGGCGGCGTACTGGCTCGCCTCCTCCGGCTGGGACGTCACCGTCATCGAGCGAGCACCCTCGTTCCGTGACGGCGGGCAGAACATCGACGTACGCGGTGTGGCCAAGGACGTCCTCGACCGGATGGGCCTGACCGAGGCGGTCCGCGCGCAGAACACCACCGAGACCGGGACCGTCATGGTCGACGACTCCGGCGACGTGGTCGCCGAGCTGCCGTTCGGCGGCGAGGACGGCGCCACGGCGGAGCTCGAGGTGCTGCGCGGCGACCTGGCGCGAGCGATCCTCGACCGACTGCCCGACGGCGTGGAGCTCGTCTTCGACGACGCCATCGAGGAGGTCCGTGACGACGAGGTCGTCACCGCCGGCGGTCACCGCCTGCCCGCCGACCTCGTCGTCATCGCCGAAGGTGTGCGCTCCCGCACGCGCGACCGGCTGTTCGGCGACGAGGTCGAGAAGCGACCGCTGGGCGTCACGATGGTCTTCGGCACCATCCCCCGGCGGCCGAGCGACGACGACCGCTGGCGCTGGTTCACCACGACCGAGGGCCGCCAGGTGCACCTGCGCCCCGACAACCGCGGCACCACCCGCGCGATCCTCGCCTTCACCGACGACGACGGCCTGGCCGGCCTCGAGCACGGCGAGGCCATGGGCCTGCTGCGCGAGAGGTACGACGACGCCGGCTGGGAGGCGCCGCGTGTGCTCGACGAGCTGGCGACCTCGAGCGACGTGTACGTCGACGACCTGACGCAGGTCCGCGTCGGCACGTGGCACCGCGGCAACGTCGTCCTCACCGGCGACGCCGCGTGGTGCGTGACCCCGATGGGCGGCGGCGGGGCCTCGCTCGCCCTGACCAGTGGCTACGTCCTCGCGTCCTCCTTCAGCCAGCACCCCGACGACACGGCGGCCGCCATCGCGGCCTACGAGGACTGGATGCGGCCCCTGGTCGAGGACGCGCAGACGATGCCGCGGTGGGTGATCCCCTTCGCCTACCCGCAGTCCCGGGTGGGCGTCGCCGCGCGCCGGGTCGCCGACAAGGTCTTCACGGCCAAGGTGTTCGAGCCGGTGACCGCGAAGATCACCGCCATCGCGGAGACCGATCGCGAGCTGCCGCCCGCGCCGGTCGACGTACGCGACTAGCAGGACACCCGAGACGCACACCGCTAGGGGCGGTGACAGCCCGGTGGGTCCGGGGTGACACTGGCCGTACCCCGCTGCACCCTGGTCGCGCGGCCGGCGGGTGGCAGCGTCCCACGGCCGTGCGGGACCCCGGCTGGCGTGATCCCCCCTAGACCGCCGGCCGGGGCGACCAGTCAGTCCAGGCGGGCGCGGTCGAAGCCGCTGCGCACGGCCTCGTCGGTGCGCTCGGTGTCGGCCTCGGTCGCACGCAGCTCGTCGGCGGCATGGCCGATCGCCTTGCCGCCGGTCCGCAGTCCCTCGGTGATGCCGGTGACGACCTTGCGCACGGCCTGCGCGAAGGTCGGCGCGTGCGGCACCTGGCCGAAGTCGCTGCCGGAGACCTCGATCCCGGCGACGTCCTCGGCGACCCGCAGCAGGCGGCGCGAGGGCCCGTCCAGCTCGGCCGCGACCCGCTTCGGGCCACCGGTGCCCATGACGAGCTCGCCCGACAGGCCCAGCGCGGAGAGCGGCGTGCTGGTCATGTGGCGGTTGGCCCACAGGTCGTCGTCGCCGTCGTCGTACTCGGTCGCACCGGACTCGTAGGTGACCACGATGTTGCCGTCGATCTCGACGATTCCCTCGGCCATGTTGGGGAACTCGTAGGACTCGCGCGACCCGTCGTGGTCCTGGACGACGAGGGAGCTCTCGTTGCCGCGGCCGTGGGACGTGGCGAAGATGTACTCGCCGTCGCGGACCACGACGCCCTGGCACTTCGGCGGCGTGGTGACCTCGCGCTCGGGCATCTCGGTCCAGCCGCCCTTGCCGTCGGGCTTGTAGACGCTGAGCGTGCCGTCGCCCTTCTCGGTGAAGGTGCCGAGGTAGAGCAGCCCGTCGTGCATCGCGGAGTAGGACCCGCCGCTGTCGACCTCCTGCACCGACTGCGGCTGCACGGTCCCGCCGGCGCCGGCGGAGCGCATGTCGTCGAGGGAGTAGGTGTAGACCCTGCCCTTGTCGGTGACGTAGACGTTGTCGCCGTCGACCGTCACGCCGCCGGCGTGGCCGGGCGTGCCGAAGTCGGTGGGGTCCTCGTCGGGTCCCGCGGCCGGGACGACGCCGCCGAGGTTCACCTCGCCGACCTGCTGGCCGGTCACCTCGTCGATGAGCGCCATCACGGACGGGTCGCCGTCGCCCTTGTCGTAGTAGCCCTGGAGCAGCAGGCCCGTCTCCGGGTCGTAGCCGAGGCCCTGCGGGATGAGGCCGCGGCCGTCGCCCCACGCGCCGATGCTCGGGATCCGCGGGCCGAGCGAGCTGCCGTACTCGTCGAGCCAGTCCTCGTTGCGCCGCAGCCCCTCCTCGACCCACTCGCGGGCCTCGTCGCTCAGCTCGTCGAGGTCCTTGTCGTCGCCGGTGAGGACGGCGGTCGCGGCGCTGAGCCGGTTGTTGTACGTCGTCCCGGTGCGCAGCAGGAAGCCGTTGACCAGCCGGGCGAAGATCTCCTCCACCGGTCCGGGCAGCCCGCCCGGGCGCCGGCGCCACTGGCCGATCAGGTAGTCGGCGTTCTCCTCGCACCTGCTGTAGGCGTCGCCGGCGGTGGCGACCGCGGCGTGCGTGATCCCGAGGGCGACGTGGGTCTGCGCGACACCGGTGCGCAGCGTCCCGAGCCGGGCGGCGTAGGCGATGGCGGCGAGCCCCACCCAGTCCCGCACGACGCAGCCGGCGAGGTCCTCCTGCGCACGGTCGACGTCGAGCAGGGCGTCGTGGAGCGCCTCGGTGGCGGCCGTGATGGCCGCGGTGCTGCCGGCGGTGAGGCGGGCGTACTCGATCTCCGGGTCGGTCATTCGCCGGCTCGCTTCAGGCCGAGGACGCTCGGGTCGGTCGCCCCGTTCGGGAAGCGGACGGTCTCCCCCGTCGAGGCGTCGTCGATGGTGCAGGTGCCGTCGGGGACGGTGCAGGCGAGCAGCGAGGAGGAGCCGTCCTCGAAGCCGGCGATGCCCACCACCGTGGTGTCGTCGGCCCAGAACTTGAACGTCTGTCGTGCCGCGTCCACCTCGAACGCGACCTCGGTGCCGTCGCTCCCGGTCACCTGGTCCTCGCCGTCGCCGGTGCTGTCGATCGTCCACTGCCCGTCGGGGCTCTCGGGCACTCCGGGCCGCGGGAGCTCGACACCCTCGGCGTCGGTCACCTCGCCGGTCGCGAGGTCGATGGCGAGCGTGGTGTCGACGGCGTCGACGTAGGCCGTCTCGTCGGTCATCTGCGCGATCCCGATCGGGATCTCCTCGTAGAGATCGGCCAGGTCGTCGTCGGCGGTGTCGCCCAGGCTCTCGGACGTGCGGACCACCTCGCGCCCCTCCTGGAGGTCGAGCACGACGACCTGCGCGAGGTGCGTGCCGTACTGGTCCTCCTCGCCCGACACCACGTCGACGCCCGCGAGGAACCGGCCGTCCGGCGAGGCGCGCAGGGTGTCGGCCTGGAGCTCGAGACCGGTGTCGACCGGCTCTGCGCCGGGCTTCGCGAACCAGATCGCGCCGCTCGCCGGGCTGTCGACCGCGGCGTCGCTCGCGCTCTCCGCCTCGACGAAGAAGATGCCGTCACCGGCCACGACGTACGACGACGTCGGCCCGCCGAGCTCGACCTCGGTGCCGTCCGAGAGGTGTACGTCGCCGGAGGACTCCCAGATGAGGGGTGCGGTCTCGACGGGTGCGGTGCTGGTGAGCCAGTCGCCGCTCGGCTCGTCCGGCTCGCCGCCCTCGCTCGTGTCATCCGTGCCGCAGCCGGCCAGCGTCATCGCCAGCGCCACTGCTGCGGCCGTCCCCCACACCTTCACGTCTGGCATCCTGCCCCACGGACCGAGGTGTCAATCCTCGATCGCTTGGCTCTCTCAGGCACGGACACCTCGCGGCTGCGCCCGGGTCTCGGTGCATCTCGCCTGACCGCGACCGCGATCAGCCGACGGTCGAGGTGCGGGCCACGAGCTCGGGGGTGAACAGCACCTGTCGGTGCTCGTGGTCGTCGTTGGCTGCCTCGTCGACCACCATCTCGGCTGCGGTACGGCCGAGGTCCTGGCGAGGTTGCCTCACTGAGGTGAGGGGGACCGCGGCGGCTGCGGCGAAGTCGATGTCGTCGTACCCCACGATCGCGAGGTCGTCGGGGACGCGCATGCCGGTCGAGGTGGCGTGTTGGAGCAGACCGAGCGCCAGCAGGTCGTTGGCGCAGAACGCCGCGGTCGGCCGTCGGCGCGCGGAGAGGCCCGCGATGCGCTCACCTGCACCTCGGCCCTCGCCGAAGCTCATGGTGCGGGTGGGGATCACCAGGAGGTCGTCCGAGTCCATCCCGGCGTCGTGCCATGCCTCCCGCGCACCTTCGAGGCGCTCGCGGACCTGGCCGAGCGACTCGGGTCCGCCGACGAAGGCCACTCGTTCGTGTCCGCGGCCGATGAGGTGCTCGATCGCGAGCCGGCCGCCCAGCAGCTCGTCGACAGCGACGGTGCAGAAGTCGCTGCCGGGGCGGGTGCGGTCCACGATGACCACAGGTGTGCCGCTCGCGGCTGCCTGGAGCAGTGCCGGCGAGGCGGGGTCGACCGGCGTGATGAGGATGCCGGCCACGCGTTGCTCGCGCAGGTGTGCGAGGTAGGCGGCCTCCCGGCCGGCTCTGTTGCCGCTGTTGCACAAGAACATGGACAGCTTCTCCGCCTCGGCGGTGGCCTCCATGCTCTGGGCGACGTCGGTGAAGAACGGGTTCGTCGCGTCCAACATGATGTAGGCCAGGGTGCGGCTGTCGCCGCCCCTCAGCATGCGTGCGGACTCGTTGCGGACGAACCCGAGCTCGCTCATCGCGGTCTGCACACGCGTGACGTTCGACGGCGAGACACGGTGCGGTCGGTTCAGCACGTTCGACACGGTGCCTGTCGACACGCCGGCACGCACCGCTACGTCCCTGATGGAGGCGACGGGCGTCACCTCGTGCAGCGAGTCGACCATCTAGTCCTTTGAAACGTGCTCATCGCACCGTGGGGCTGCGCGGCCGGGTGGCTGCGCCGGATCGCGACGATAGACCGCAGGCTCCGCCGGCGGGAGGGGCAGAGGAAGACATGACTGATCTCAGTCAACTTGAAGCGTTTCACTGGACTGCGGCGCGAGCCGGTACCTACGTTGTGACCGCCGTCACTGCCCGTTGCAGAGTCCACCGATGGTGGGGCGCCGGGGCGTTGTGACGGCACTGGAGACGAGGGCTCCGAGGTCCCTCGGTCGCGCCTCCGTCCCGGTGCTTCGAGGAGGTCATCCGTCGTGCGATGACCCCTACCCCGCACTCGAAAGGGTCAACATGAAGAGGAAGAAGTCCACCAGCCTGGTGGCCGCGCTGGGGTTGTCCCTGGCGCTGGGGTCGACGGCCGCCGTCGTCGTCCCGTCGTTCGTCGCAGCACAGGCCGCCACGAGCGCGCAGGTGTCGATCTCCGGGTTGGAGGTCAACCACCTGGTCGAGCCGGACGGGGTGTTCGGCATCGACGACCCCAAGCCGGTCTTCTGCTGGGGCTTCGACTCCAACGTCGTCGGCTCGAAGCAGGAGTCCTACCGCATCGAGGTCTCGACCTCGCGCGCCTTCGACAAGGTCGTGTGGGACTCGGGCGTCGTCGACTCCGACGAGACCACCGACATCTCCTACGGCAGCACCGGCACGGCGCAGAAGCTGCGCCCTGAGACCGACTACTTCTGGCGCGTCACGGCCGTCGACAACCGCGGCGTGTCCACCACCTCCGAGACCGGCATGTTCGCCACCGGCCTGATGAACTCGAAGATCGGGGCCTGGGACGGGGCCCAGTGGGTCGGCAACGACGACGTCCGCCTGGACGCGAAGTCGACGATGATGTTCGACGTGAACGCCAGGTTCACCATCAACGCCGGCGACAACGCCTCGTTCATCTTCGGGGCCAACGACCCCCGCCTGACCAGTGACTTCCGCAACGTCTACGGCGGTCCGGGTGGCGAGAACTTCATCCGCTTCGAGCTCGACCTCTCCGGCGTGACGGCTGACCCGGCCACCAACACCGGCGGCGTGGTCAACCTGTACCGCAAGGGCTACCACAAGACCGACAACGTCAACGGCGACCCGAACGTCATGCCGTACAAGTCGGTGCGACTGGTCGACAGCACCGCTGCAGCGGTCAGGACCCTCTTCACCCCGGGCAACAAGAACGCCGAGCACGCGCTGCGCATCCAGGGCAACGCCAGCGTGATGACCTACACCATCGACGGCGTCGCACTGACCGGGTTCACCGGCAGCACGATGACGATCGGCGCCGGCCGTCCCGCGCAGAACAACAACCTCAACGTCACGCCGAACTCGACCATCGACTCGGCCGGCGTGCACACCTTCCGCACGGGCAACAACTTCAACACCTTCCCGAACCTGGACGAGGTCGGCTTCTCGGTGAAGAACGTCGGCGACGACGTCACCGTCACCGACTACAAGATCGTGGACGTCGCGCAGAGCTCCAAGCGGACCCTGTTCGACTCGACGACCCCGACGAGCTACGGCATCTTCTCGGCCCTGCCGAGCTCCGGCATCACCACCACGGGCAACGCGATCCGCGTGCGTCCGACGGCCGCAGCCCAGCTCGGCCCGAAGTACGCCGACCCGAGCCACACCGGCCAGACCCAGGTGCGCTCGGAGTTCCGCCTCAACACGAGCAAGGACATCGCCAAGGCCCGCCTCTACGTCACCGCGCAGGGCGCCTACGAGATGTTCATCAACGGCGACCGCGTGAGTGAGGACTACCTGAACCCGGGCATGTCCACCTTCGCGAAGACGCTGAACTACAACGCCTACGACGTCACCGGCATGCTCGACAACGGGTCCAACGCCATGGGCGCCATGCTCGGCGCCGGCTTCTACACCGGCCACATGACGTTCACCCCGGGCAACAAGGACATGTTCGGTGAGAACGAGGCGCTGCTGGCGAAGATGGTCGTCACCTACGCCGACGGCACCACCCAGACGGTCGTCACGGACCCGTCGACGTGGAAGGCCTACACCGACGGACCGAACCGCTACGCCGACAACTTCCAGGGTGTCGTCTACGACGCCGGCAAGGAAGCCAACCTCTCCGGCTGGACCACCACGGGGTACACGAACGCCAAGCTGGCCAAGTGGGCTCCGGCGGACGTGATCCCGCTCAAGGCCGGGCTGAACCCGGAGATCATCGCGCGCCAGGACCGCCCGGTCCGCGAGGTCGAGCGACTGACGGCCAAGCGGGTCCTCACCACCCACAGCGCTGACTCCACGACGTACACCTACGACATGGGCGTCAACATGGTCGGCGTCCCGTCGGTCACCATCCCCCAGGGTTCGCTCCAGGCCGGCGACGAGGTCGTCTTCCGCTTCGGCGAGACCATCTACCCGGGCAACAGCGACTCCCCGAACACGATGTGGCCCGGTGGCGACCCTCGCAACCCGACGATGGTGTCGTACTCCAGCATCTACGGCCCCAACGGGACCTACCGCCCCGGCGTGGCCGGTCGCATCCTGACCGACTCCTACCGGGCAGCGCTGGCCCTGGACCGCTACAAGGCATCTGCGGCCGACGCCAACCGCGACGTGGTCATCACGCCGAACTTCACGTTCCGTGGCTACCAGTACATCGAGATCACGGTCCCGCGCCGCACCACGGCGCTGCCGCTCGAGAACGTGGAGGGCATCGTCCTGTCGTCGATCGACGCACCGGAGGGCACCTACGAGGCGACCACCAGCGACGACAACTACACCGGCAGGCTGGCCAACCAGTTCTTCAAGAACGCCCAGCGCAGCCAGCTCGGCAACTTCTTCTCGCTGCCGACCGACTGCCCCCAGCGCAACGAGCGCATGGGCTGGACCGGTGACCTGCAGGCCTACGCCCGCTCGGCCACGTACAACTCCAGCGACACCCAGGCGTTCCTGCGCCAGTGGCTCATCGCGCTGCGTGACGCCCAGGGTGTCAACGGCGGCATCGGCGACACCGTGCCGATCATCAGCCTGACCGGCGACCGCGGCACCAACTACCCGCAGTCCCCGACCTGGGAGGGCGCGGTCGCGCAGGCGCCGTGGCAGCTCTACACCCAGTACGGCGACACCCAGGTGATCCGGGAGAACTTCCCGACCATCAAGAAGTGGCTCGACAGCTACCTCGCCAATGGCGGCGCCCTGAGCCCGGACTACCCCGGACTCACCAGCCGCACGTCCGGCAACGCCGACCACATCAGCATGGACGCCAACACCCAGGCGCACATGGTCGGCCAGTCGATGTACCTCTACTACCTCGACATCTCCTCCAAGATGGCGGACATCATCGGTGACAGCGCCTACGCGGAGACCCTGCGCCAGCGCTACACCCAGGGCGTGGACAGCTTCAACCGGCTCTACGTCGACCCGCAGACCGGCTTCACGCTCAACGCCACCCCCGGTGCGAACCTGGTGGCCGGCCGGACCCTGCAGGACTCGCAGGCCTCCTACGCCACGCCGCTCGCGCTGGACCTGTTCAGCGACACCATGAAGGTCCAGGTCGGACCGAACGCAGGCCTGACCTACAAGGAGTTCGCGACCAAGCGGCTCGGCGAGCTCATCGCCGACCCGGCGAAGAGCAACAACGGCAACGGTCCGCTGGCCGGCACCGGCAACTTCTCCGGCGGCCAGGCCAGCAACAAGCCGTACACCATCACCACCGGCTTCAACGGCACGCCGAACATCCTGCCGGCGCTGACGAAGAACGGCGACTCCGAGACGGCCTACAAGCTGTTCAGCAACGACGAGTTCGCCAGCTGGCTCTACCCGGTCACCCTGGGTGCGACCTCGATGTGGGAGCTGTGGAACTCCTACGAGCGCGGTCTCGGCCAGGGCGGCGACAGCACGATGAACTCGCAGAACCACTTCGCGCTGGGCGCCTCCCAGGCCTGGATGTACGAGTACCAGCTCGGCATCACCTCCGACGGCGCCAAGGGCTACCGCGAGTTCGTCCTGCAGCCGACGCCCGGCGGCGAGTTCACCTCGCTCAAGGGCAGCGTGGACTCCACCTACGGCGAGATCGACTCGGCCTGGACCGCCTCCGGCGGGAAGCTGACGTCGTACGCGACCACGGTGCCGTCCAACACGACGGCCACGCTCTACCTCCCGGTGGAGGGTGAGGTCACCGCGGCCGACATCTCCGGCGCCACGTTCGAGGGCATGGACAAGCGCAACAACATCAACGTCGCGAAGTTCACCCTCGACGCCGGCGGCTACGAGTTCAGCGTCGACGGCAGCACCGTCAAGGTCGCCCTCGTGGACGGCTGGGTCGTCGACGAGGACACCACTCCCACCGGGGAGCCCACGCCGACGACCACGCCGACCGCCACGCCGACGCCGACCACCAACCCGACTCCGACCACCACCCCGACCCCCGTCGTGGAGCCGAAGGTGACGGTCAAGTCCAAGGTGGGGGCCGGGAAGAAGCTCAAGGTCCGCATCCGTGACCTGTCGGTGAACAAGGTGAGCATCACCCTGGCCGGCAAGAAGCTGGGCACGGTGAAGGTCAAGGACGGCAAGGTCTCGGTCACCGTGACCGTGCCGAAGAACCTGTCGGGCAAGAAGGTCCTGCGGGTCCTGGACCGCAAGGGAGAGGTACTGCTCCAGACCACGGTCCGGGTGGTGAGGAAGGCGGCCTAGCGCGCCGACTGAGAGTGGGGGGTCACGCCGTGAGGGCGTGGCCCCCCGCTTCCACGTCTACGATCAGCAGTGTCCGGCTTCCGAGGGCCCCGGACCGCACCGCACCACGACGAGGTACCAAGGTTGGGATCAGAAGAACGGGCCGCGGAGCCCCGGTCACCGCACACGCCGCCCACTCGCGAGCGCAGGTCCCTGCGCGTCCTGGATGCCTCGCTCGGGCTCCTGGTCCTGGTGGGCTCGTTCGCCCGGATCGCGGACGGCGAACGGTGGACCATCGTGCCGCCCGAGTCCGCCGTCGAGCTGCTCATCTTCGTGGCGGCCGCCGCCGCCGCGTCGGCGAGGCGCTTCCCCCTTCCCGCCCTCGCAGTGGCTGCGACCCTCGACGCCTCGATGCACTTCCTGCCCCTCGGTCAGGTCGGCATCCACATCGCCTTCATGGTCTGCACGTACATGGTCGCCTCCCACGGTCCGCGCCGGGTCTGGCCGTTCGCAGTCGCCGTCGTGTTCGTCGCGCAGATGGTGTTCATGTCCTGGAGCCTGGACTGGTGGTGGGGTCACGCGTTCGTCATGGTGGCGGGCATCTCCGCCCTGCTGCCAGCCGCTCTCGGCGTTGCCGCCCGGTCGCGTCGCGCCGCGGTGCTGGCGCTGCAGGCGCGAGCGGAGGAGGCCGAGCGGTCCCGGCAGTCGGAGGCGCGCAAGCTCCTCGCCGAGGCTCGCCTGCGCGTCGCTCGCGACCTGCATGACTCGGTGGCGCACCAGATCGCGGTGATGAACCTGAACACGGCGGTGGCGTCCAACGCGCTGCCCGACCGTCCCCAGGACGCCACGCAGGCGCTGGTCACCGTGCGTGCGGCCGGGAGGTCGGTCATCGACTCCATCGGCGAGCTGCTCAGCGGGTTGCGCGAGGACAGCTGGGACGGCCACCAAGCCCGGTACGCCGTCAGCGAGCTGCACCAGCTGGCCGACGAGTTCCGGGTGCTCATGCCAGGTGTCCAGCTCGTCCTCGGGGATGCGATCGAGTCGTCCCGGACCATCGACGCGGTGCCGTTCCTCGCCATCCGGGAGGGCCTGACCAACGCCTACAAGCACGGAGACCACGAGGCTCCGGTCACCGTCGTCCTCGATCGCGTTGGCCCTGCGTACGCACTGAGGATCACCAGCACGTTGCGTCGTTCGACGTCCGACTTCGTCGAGGGTTTCGGCCTGCGCGGCATGCGGGAGCGGGTGGTTGCCCGCGGCGGCCGTCTCGACGTCTCGTGCGACGGACGGACGTTCGTCGTGTCGGCCGACATCCCGAGTGACCAGGAGGGATCGTGATCGAGGTGCTCGTGGTCGATGACCAGCAGCTGATCCGCCACGCGGTCGCCGAGCTGGTCGACCACGAACCCGACATGCACGTGGCCGGCACGGCCGAGAACGGCGTCGAGGCCGTGCGCAAGGCCACGCAGCTCCGTCCCGACGTCGTGGTGATGGACGTGCGGATGCCGGTCATGGACGGGATTGAGGCCACCCACCTCATCACTCAGGGCGCCACTCAGTCGGGCGCGCGCGTGCTGATCCTGACGACGTTCGAGGACGACGCCGACTACGTCGTGCGCGGCGTACGGAGCGGCGCAGCCGGTTTCGTGGGCAAGGGCGCCGAACCCGAGGTCATCGTGGAGGCCATCCGCACGGTCCACCGCGGCGAGGCGCTCCTGACCCCGCGCGCCGCGAGGAACCTGATCGACCGGTACGCCGGCGCGGCCACCCCCGGGGAGGACCTGCATCCCGACCTCAAGTCCCTCACCGCGCGCGAGGTCGACATCCTGCGCCTCGTGGCCCAGGGGCAGACCAACGCGGCCATCGCTGACCACCTCGGCATCTCCGTGGTGACGGTCAAGACGCACATCAACCGAACCATGACGAAGGTGGGGCGTCACGACCGCGCCCAGCTCGTGGTCCTTGCCTTCGAGACCGGTCTGGTCACTCCTCGCTACCGCTGAGGCACACGGGCGCACAGAAGCGACGCACCTTGGCCACTGACACTGCGGTGGAGGCGTGTCCGGCCGTCCTTCAGACGGGCCCGTACTGCAAACGCAGTACGACGGATTGCGGCGGCAGGTTGACGCGCCCGATGTCGGCAGCCGCTGTACTGGTGTCCACGTGACTGTCGTCACGAAGAAGCCCTCGAGCTCGTTGGTGAAACGATTCATGCCTCCAACGCTTGTCGCCCATCTCGATGCGAAAGGACATCCCGGCCGCATCGCCTGTCTCGGCCGCCAGCTGTTCGATCTGCCGGAAGATTTGAGGAGTACGCGATGCCCGCGACCACGACTTCGACCACCTACACGCCAGACAAGACGACCCTCCAGATCATGTCGGCTCTTTCGAGGGGGGCAAGGCCCTCCGATGCGGCTGCGGCGAGCAACGTGTCCAGCAGCACGATGAGACGCAAGCTCGCCGAGGCCCGCGAGGAGTGGGAGCTGGAGACGAACGTCCAGGTCGTTGTCACAGCTGTCCGCCGCGGACTGATCTAGGTTCTGCTCGCAAGGGCGTCCGGATGTCCCCGACAAGCGGCGGTATGACGCACTCGTCGCAGCAGACCCGGACGTCGCCGGTTGGCCGAGGCAATGAGCCATTCCCGCGCTCAGCAGATGCTCTGCCTTCGAACACCGGCACGCCACTCCCCGGCGCGTCCGTGCGCCCGCCCGTCGGCCTGAGCCTCATGCGTCCATTTCCGAGGCTAGGTGCTGAGCTTGAAGGACCGGCTGAATGCCTGGCCGGAGGTCACAACGTCGCGGGCAGGTCCCAGTCTGCGTTGTTCGTAGGCGTGCAGCGCGGTGAGGATGCCCGTGCCCGCCGGGTGCTTGGCGAGCTCCTCGGCGAGCGTCTCGGCGTCGCTGACTGCGACGGCGAAGCCGCGCCCGGTCATGGGCGTGGAGACATGGCCGGCATCGCCGACGAGGGCGACACGGCCGGAAGTGAGGCGGTCGGGAAGGTACTCGGCGATGGGGGTTCCGGTGACCGCGCGGCGCCGCAGGCAGTCGCGGATGGCCTCACGCCAAGGGGATGGCCATTGCCGCGCTTCGTCGTCGAGCTCGGCCAGGGTGTTGGCGGGAACATCGGCCGGGCGCATGGAGTGCTGCACGACGTCCCCGGCGACGCATCCGGTCTCGCGGAGCAAGTGGGTGCGGCGCGGGTCGAACCAGGCCCATCCCAGTCGTCGGCCGCCGCCTAGTGAGCCGTCGTGAGGGCCCAGCGGGTAGCCCAACAGGCAGTCGGGGCCGGCATCGCGGATGTCGAGTCCGCTCGGCCACCGCCGCCCGATCGCGGCGACGTCGAGCTCGGATTCCTCGGCGATGCCGAGCCAGATCACGTAGCCGGCGTACGTCGCGTCTGGCTTGTCGGGCGCCACGAGCCGCCGCACCACGCTGCGGTGGCCATCGGCGCCGACCAACAGCTCACCTTCGTGCACGGTGCCGTCGGCCGTCCTTGCCCAGGCGTGGTCATCGTTCTGGCCGACATGGGCGACGACCTGGTTGTGTAAGACGCGGATGTTCGCGTCGTCGTTGGTGGCGGCTCTCAGTAGTCGGTAGGTCTGCTCCCAGGTCTCGGCGACGGCGTTCGGGGCGTACGCGTCGACTCCGTTGCCGCTGGTGCCGTTTCGTCCGCTGAGGATTCGTTGCAGACCGCTGGTGGCGTTCCCGAGCGCCGCGCCGCTGCGGGGGGCAGGCCCGGTGCGCTCGAGCACGGTGGCCGGGTAGCCGGCCTGGGACAGTCCAAGCGCTGTCATCAGGCCGGCCAGGGAAGCACCGACCACTACTGCGTCAGCATTCGGGCGGTGTGTCACGGTGTCCTCTCGCTCCTCAGGTGTCGAAGCGGGTGGTGCCGAGCCAGGTGGCCGACTTGGCGTCGTGGTGGTCGAACAAGGCGGTGCTGCCGGTATCGAGCGCGGCGATGCGGGCCATCTCCTCGCGGGTGAGCTCGAAGTCGAAGACGGCGATGTTCTCGGCCATCCGCTCGGGACGCACGGACTTGGGGATGGCGACGATCTCGCGCTGAGTCAGCCAGCGCAGCGCGACCTGGGCGACCGACCTGCCGTGAGCGGCACCGATCTCGGTGAGCACCGGGTTGGTGAAGAAACTTTGGCCGCCCTCGGCGAGCGGCCCCCAGGACTCGTGCTGGACGCCGTGCTCGCGCATGGTGTCCTGGTCGCCGGTGCGCTGGAAGAACACGTGCGTTTCGATCTGGTTGACCGCCGGGGTGATTTCGTTGTGGGCGATCAGGTCGGCGAGCCGGTCGGGGTAGAAGTTGCTCACTCCGATGGCGCGGGTGCGGCCTTCCCTGTTGAGCCGCTCCAGTGTTCGCCAGGAACCGTAGTAGTCGCCGAAGGGCTGGTGGATCAGGTACAGGTCGAGGTAGTCCAGGCCCAGGCGCTGCAGGGAACGGTCGAAGGCGCGCTTGGCGGCCTCCTCGCCGGAGTCCTGCACCCACAGCTTGGTGGTGACGAACAGCTCCTCGCGGGCGATGCCGCTGGTGGCGATGGCGTGGCCGACAGCCGCTTCGTTCTCGTAGGCCGCGGCGGTGTCGAGCAGCCGGTAGCCCGCCTCGAGGGCCGACTCCACGGCCTGCTGGGTCTGGTCGTCGGGAACCTGGAAAACGCCGAAGCCGAGGATCGGCATCTCGACGCCGTTGTTCAGGGTGACGTTGCGCATTTCGTTCTTTCTCCTTTGGGGACGTCAGGCGCGGTATTCGCTGTCGGTGACGTGGTCGAGCCAGGTGACGACCTCGCCGTCTTCGTCCGCTTCTTGGATGGCGACGTGGGCCATGAACCGGTCAGGCGTTGCGCCGTGCCAGTGCTCTTCATCGGGCTCGATGTAGACGACGTCGCCGGGCCGGACCTCTTGCACGGGGCCTCCGCGGTAGGCGACGAATCCGATGCCGTCGGTGATGTACAGGGTCTGACCGCGCGGGTGGGTGTGCCAGGCGGTGCGGGCGCCCGGAGTGAAGCGGACGTGGGCGCACCCGACATCCGACTGCTCGTCGGGGTTGCGGATGGCGTCGATGTGCACAGAGCCGGTGAACCAGTCGCTGGGGCCGGGGACGGTCCTGCCTCCGCTGGGGGTGAATTTCACAGTGGCTTCCTTTCAGCCAGGGCGGGTGGGGTGCGGGGCGCGTGCGTTCAGGACGCGTCGGTGGCCGTGACGTTGGCGGTGATGTCGCCGGCCATCACCGCAAGGCGGGAAGGGGCTGTCTCGTCCAGGCGGCCGAGGATGACGATGCCGGTGTAGTAGGACTGGTCGCCGTAGTAGAGGACGAGGTCGTTCCCGGGGGCGTAGTAGCCGAGGTCGCCCACATCGGGGTCAGCACCGTCGGGTTGTCCGTAAAGGCTGAGTGGCGCCTGGAGGCGGCCGGTCTTTTCCACGCCCCCGTGGTCGGTCATCTCGATGGTCTGCGGCAGCTGGGCGAGCAGGTCGCGGCCTGCGGGGGTGTCGTCGACGGTGGCGGCGAACCGCTCGCCTGCGACTCGGATCTCGATCTGCATGTTGCTCTCCTCGGCGGTACTCTGGTTGCGGCTGCCGGTTTCCCGGGGACTGGGGCTGGGCGTCGGCGTAGCCGCGCTGCGTCCGTCTCCTCCCTGCCGCTCGACTGCGACCTCACCGCCGCCGGAGCGGGCGGTGTCAGTGCTCGTTCCACACCCGGTGAGGGCCGCGACGGCCAGGACCGTCGCGGCCGCCACCAAGGCACGGGTTCGGCGGGATGTGCGACGGCTGGTCATGGGCGCAGCAGCACCTTGATGGCGCGCCGCTGGTCCATGGCGGTGTAACCGGCTGCCGCGTCGGCGAGCGGGAGCTCGAGGTCGAAGACCTTGCCGGGGTCGATCTGGCGCTTCCAGATGCGGTCGATGAGGTCGGGCAGGAACCGTCGTACGGGGGCGGGACCGCCGTGCAGGTGCACCTGGGAGAAGAACAGCTCGTCGCCGGGGAGCTGGACGTCGTGGGAGACGCCGACGTAGCCGACGTGGCCGCCGGGGCGGGTGGACCGGATGGCCTGCATCATCGACTCTTGGGTGCCGACCGCTTCGATGACCGAGTGGGCGCCGAGTCCGTCGGTGAGCTCCTTGATGCGGGCGACACCGTCGTCACCACGCTCTTCGACGATGTCGGTGGCGCCGAACTCACGTGCCAGGGCCTGGCGGTCGGCGTGGCGGCTCATGGCGATGATGCGCTCGGCACCGAGCTCCCGGGCGGCGAGGATGCCGAGGAGCCCGACGGCCCCGTCGCCAACGACGGCGACGGTCTTGCCGGGTCCGGCCTCGGCGGCGACGGCGGCGAACCAACCGGTGCCCAGGACGTCGGAGGCGGCCAGCAGGCTGGGGACCAGGTCGTCGTCCGGCATGCCGGGGGTGGCGACGAGGGTGCCGTCAGCGTACGGGATGCGGGCGCGGTCGGACTGGGTGCCGATGGTGCCGTGGACGAACTGGGCGTGCACGCACCGCGACGGGTATCCGGCGCGGCAGATGTCGCAGGTGCCGTCGGAGATGACGAAGGAGCCGATGACGAAGTCGCCGGGCTTCACCGTCTCCACGGCCGAGCCGACCTCCTCCACGACACCGACGTACTCGTGTCCCATGGGCAGGCCGTCGGCGGGCTCGGCGCCACGGTAGGGCCACAGGTCGGACCCGCAGATGCAGGTCGCGGTCAGGCGGATGACTGCGTCGGTCGGTTCGACGATGTGGGGCTCGTCGCGCTCGACGACGCGCACGTCGCCGGGGCCGTACATCACTACTCCACGCATGGTGGGTTCCTCTCGGGTTGGGGGTGTTGCTGTTTGAGGGTTCGGTTCAGTGGGTGCGGACTGCTGTGTCGGCAGCGGGGCTCGGGTGCGCCTGGCGGCGGCCGGCGATGCGGTAGGCGACGGCGGAGGCGGCAGTGAGGACCAGGACGATGGCGGCCATCGGGACGGCCGTGTGCTCGCCGCCGAGGCCGGCCAGCGGCGCAATGGTGCCGGCCATGACCCACTGCAGGAAGCCCAGCAGCGCGGACCCGGTGCCGGGGTGGTCCGGGACTGCGGCGGAGGCCAGCGCGCCGGCGTTGGGCCCGACAAGACCTTGGGCGGTCATGAGGACAAAGAACCCGACGAGCGCCGCGACCAGCGGCATCGAGAACCACACCGCGGCGGCCGCGAGGATGATCCCAGCGGCGCCGGTGGCCACGAGGCCGATCTTGATGAACACCCGCGCGGGCACGCGGTCGGCGTACCGGGCAGCAACCAACGCGGCAAGGGTCATCCCGCCGGCGTTGGCAGCGAAGTCGACCGCGTACTGCACCGGCGTCAGCCCGTTCATCGACTGCAACACGTACGCCGAGGTAGCGACGTAGGCGAACGTGATGCCCATCGAGAACGCGAACACCACCAAGTGGCCGCCGAACACGCGCGAGGACAACACCTCCCCGGTCGCACCCAGGAGCCGCCCGAGGCCACCTCCGTGGCGCCGTTCAACCGGCAGCGACTCCGGCATCACCAGCGCCACGGCGAGGACCATCAGGGCAGCGAGTGCGGCGACCAGCCAGAAGGACACCCGCCAGTGCGTCACGGACAACACCAGCGCGCCGAGTAGCGGTCCCACGATCGGGGCGACACCTGCGACGGCGGCTACGACGTTCATCGCCCGCACCATGCGGACGCCGTCGGTGAGGTCGATGACCACGGACCGGGCGATGACCATGGCCCAGCCACCGGCGAAGCCCTGCACCAACCGGGCGGCCATCATCGCGGCCACCGACGGGCTGAACGCGCACGCCACCGACGTGGCGAGCAGGGCCGCGAGCCCGGCCAGCAGGGGCCGCCGGCGCCCCACCCGGTCCGAGAACGGGCCGCCGACCAGCTGGCCGAGCGCCATCCCGACGAAGAACGTCGTCAACGTCAGCTGCACCTGGGTCGCGGACGCGTCGAGGTCGCGGCCCACGAGCGGAAAGGCGGGAACGTACATGTCGGTGGCCAGCGGCGCGATCGCGGTGATGAGCACGACACTGCCCAGCACCGACGCCGGCAGCGCCGAACGACCCGACGGCTCCGGGAACGGCAGCGAGGTCGCGGCGGTTGGGGCGGTCGCGCCGTTTGAGGAGGAAGTGTGGTCGTGCAGGAGTGGCATGACTCCATGAAACCCGCGGCCGCGGACGCGGAGAAGTCACGCTCGTGAGGTGTACCAGCAGGGCATCCCAGAACGGGTTGGGCGCGGGTAGCGTCGACGGCATGGACAACCGTGTGGAGGTGCGCGAGTTCCTAAGCTCTCGCCGCGCCAAGCTGACACCGGACGACGTCGGGCTGCCCGACGTCGGCCAGCGGCGTGTTCCCGGACTACGCCGCGGTGAGGTCGCGGCTCTGGCCGGGGTCAGCATCGAGTATTACTCCAAGCTGGAGCGCGGCGCCCTCGGTGGCGTCAGCACCTCGGTGCTTGATGCCATCGCCCGTGCGCTGCGCCTCGACGACGCCGAACGCAGCCACCTGTTCAACCTCGCCCAAGCAGCCGACGGCACCAGCGACATCCTCCGGCCCCGTCGCCGCACCAAGACGTGGACGCCGCGCCCCAGCCTGACTTGGGTCCTGGACGCCATCACAGGCGGCCCAGCCCTCATCCGCAACGGCCGCATGGACCTGCTCGCCACCAACTCGCTCGGCCGGGCCATGCACGCCTCGCTGTACGAACGCACACCCGGACCGGTCCCGAACTTCGCGCGCTACACCTTCCTCGACGAGGACTCGCACCGCTTCTACCCCGACTGGGACACCGCCGCCGACACCGCGGTGGCCATCTTGCGCACCGAGGCCGGCCGCGACCCCCACGACCGGCTGATGCACGACCTCGTCGGCGAGCTCGCCACCCGCAGCGACGAGTTCCGGCGCCGCTGGTCCAGCCACGATGTCCGCCTCCATGGCTCCGGCACCAAGACCTTCCACCACACCGCCGTCGGCGAGCTCGAACTCGCCTACGAGAGCGTCGACATGGTCTCCGACCCCGGCCTCAGCCTAACCATCTACGCCGCCGAACCCGCCTCCCCCACCGCAGAAGCACTTGCCCTCCTCGGCTCGCTCACCGCCACCCTGGAGAGGACCGAGCCGAAGTCCCGCAACGCCTGAACGCCAGACCCGGACAAACTCGCTGCGCCGGCGACAGAACTTCGTTCGTCCCCCGGGCGTGCGATCGCCCGCTGGCCTTCATGAGCCCGCGCCCCTCCGGCGCCCGGGCCAGCTGCGGACCACTCGCGCCCTCTTGCGCGCATGTGGTGCCCTCTCGGTACCTCCCACGCCAGGAACTCCCTCATCCGCACCGGATGGCCTTCGCTGGATGCGTACCCCACGACGCCTTCGAAAGGACACGCATCCCATGCGCATCTTTACCCGCTCGACCGGTCCCGCACCCGCACCCGAACTTGCGCGCTACGCAGCTCGCGGTGCGGCTCTGCTCTCCGCCCTGACGCTGAGCGTCGCTCTACCCGCCGGGACGGCCCACGCTCACCACGGGTGGGACGACTTCGATACCGACCGCCCGTTCTACATCTCGGGCACCGTCTCTCAGGTCAGGTGGGGCGAGCCGCACTCGTACTTCACACTCACCCTCGACAGCGACCTCCCTGCCGACACCCCCGACCTCGCCCTTCCCGAAGACCTCCAAGCCCCCGAGGACAGCGGCCCCGTGCACGACGCGCCGTCCTACGACGGCAGCAGACGCTCCTCGACGTTGTCATCGCCCCACCCAGCTTCACCGGCCCGTGGGGGCTCGACCGCCCCCTCGTCGACGGAGAACGAGTCGAGGCGGTCGGCTACATCGGCCGTAGCCACACCGACGAGTTCCGACCCGCCGTGTTCTGGTTCGACGACGGCCAGCCGGTCAACCAAGTGCTCGGCAGCGAACTGCCGGCCCAGCCGCTCGACCCGCCCTACTCGGCCAACGACGCCGGACCGTTTGGCGCGTCCGCCGACGAGCCCGGCAGCAGTGCAGACGCCCAGGCTGCCGAGTCGGCAACATCGCCTGGCGCTGTCTGGGCAGGGCTGGCTGCTGCACTTCTCGCCGCCCTCGCCGGAAGCGCCCTGTACCTGCGCACCCGAGCCCGCCGTTCACTAACCGCCTCATGAGCGTCGCGGACATCTACTCTTGGCTCGAGGACAACGTCGTCGCCGAGGCCGTGCGTGGTACGCCGTACCTGTACCCGACCTTGGAGACGATCCACATCATCGGCATCGCCCTTCTCGCCGGCCCCGCCGCGGCCTTCGACCTGCGCCTCCTCGGCTTCGGTCGGCGTCTCTTGTCCGTCACCGTCGCCGCCGACTACCTACTGCCCCTCGCGCGCATCGGGTTCGCCGTCGCAGCCGTCACCGGCATCGCCATGTTCCTCCCGGGCGCCAACCTCATCGCCGACCGCGCCAGCGCACCGTGGAAGCTCGGCCTGCTCATCATCGCGGGACTCAACATCGCGCTCTTCCACCGACGCATGTACCGCAACGTCGCCGGCTGGGACCTTGACCGGCCGCCCCCGGGCACCGCCCGCCTCGCCGCCGTTGTCTCCCTCGCCTCTTGGTCTGGCGTCACACTCGCCGGCCGGCTCCTCGCCTACACCTGACCAGCCTTGGCGCCTCGGGTGACCGTCCGGCTTCGACAAGTCGCGATGTCCCCGACAGGCGGCGGTATGGGCTAGTGCGGGTGTTCCCGCTTCGCGCAGTGGACCCCGTGCCGTGCTGACGCGATGTCACAGGCCATGACCACGGAGACTCAGAGCGCGAGACTGCCCGGTGCGTCGCTCAGGATGTATCGGGGATCTCCCCGGTGAAGACCATCCACCTCCCGGGAGAGTTCTGCGGCGAGCTGCCGTAGTGCCCCTTTGAGGCGCTCACGGTCCACACGCTCGCTCAACTCGAGGAACATGTTGCAGGAACGGGTCATCTGCTGAAGATGAGGCAACGCTGCTGACCGGGGGCGCGACGCAAGGCGGGCCTCGCGAATCAAGTCGCGCGCATGCTTAACCGAACCGACAACTCGATCCACCTCGTCTTGTGTCCAATGCCAGTCGTCGGCAACAAGGAATGCGCGCTTCGCCGCCAGGTCCAGTATGAGGTTGTTGAGAGCGGCCTCCTCTCGTCGGCTAGCGTCTTGGGCCGCTGCCAGCCGCTGCGCAGCGAGCGCAACCGCTGCGCCGAGAAAGGTACTAAAAGCAATCGTGAAGAACTCCATGGCCCAATCGTGCCCTCTCTGCCGACAGGGACGGCGCGGCGTCGCCTGCTGTCGGCACCAACGAATCTCCGGGATACCCGCTCGCGGCGGAAGGACGCACTCCAAGTCACGAAGTCGAAAGGTGGGTGGTTGCTGCGAGCCGGGCCTCTAGCCAGCGTGCTGCCGTCTCAGCGGCACTCATTTCGTCCGCAGTCCACTCGTCGTGGGTCGCTCCGAGAACCTGGCGAAGCGCCGCGACGCCCTTGGTGACTGACATGCGGGTCTTGTCTCCGGTGAGCATCGTGTTGGTCGCCAACCGAGCCACGATGGGGGCAAGCAGCGGATCGCGCAGCGCGGCGATTAGCTCGTGCAGGGCGGTGGCCTTGTTTTCGCGCCGTTGGAGCAGGACGAAGAGTGCTCGCACCGCCCACTCGGTCAGGTGTGGCTCGACCAGTCCTGGAGCAGCTATTCCGCCACGGATTCCCGATCGCCATCGCAGAGAGTCGCCCAGCGCGGCTGCGATGCCGTTCTCTAGAGCCACGTCCATCAGGGACAAACGGTTGGCCATGGACAAACCCAGGGGTGCCGATCTGACGCGAGAGCGCAACCACGCGGTGTGGTCGGCGTGCTGGTTCGCGAGGTCGAGGCGTCGAGCGTCGATCTCGAGGTGGTCGAACGTCTCGTCGGACTGCGGAAAGGTCCGGTCCGCCCACTGACGGAAGTCGTTGGCATGGCGCCTGGTGTCCGGCGACGTGTGGCCGACTCGATCGACGATACGCAGGCATTGAAGTACCGCCGGCGCTCGCTCAATCTCTTCAAGGTCCGCCACGTTCTCCTGAAGCGCCGAACGGATCTCGGTGATCGCCTCGGCGTCCGACAGCGAGCCCAGTTGGAATCGCTGCTCAATCATCTGCCATGGTCGGGGCGCCTCGCGGGGGCGACTTGAAGCGGAGTCGAACATGCGGCTGGACCCTCTCGAGATCTCGTCGACCATCCGATCGACCGGCGCCCCGCCGGGCGCTCTGCTCGGTCATTCAGGAGCACGTGACGTTAGCTGCGACCACCGACATCTAGTCCCGGTACGGTCAACCGATGGCAAGCATCGACGTTGACTTCTGCTTCTACGACGACCCGGATTTCCGGTCCGACGCGGACAGCGACAGCGCGATCCTCCAGCATTGGCATGCTCTGTTGTGGAGCAAGGACCTCCCCGACGGCCGGATGATCGAATGGACCGAAGAGCTCGAGACGACTTGCCTGACCCACGACTCGCCTCTCGGGACTTTTCGCGTGTCGAGCGACACCATCGCGTCTCTGCACGAGCGATACGTGCCCCTTCTCTGGGCCGGCCTAGGTCCCAAAGACCAAGAGACCTACATGCGCGCGTTCTACACGATCGGCGGGTTCAACATCTTCCCCCGACACCCGCAATCCCTGAACCAACAACGTGGGTGGGAACGGGCCATTTCGGACCGATTCGACCTCACCTTGGAGTGCATCCGCCGGCACTACCTGGACCTGGTCCCCAATCCCCTCGCTGCGGTACTGACGGCGGATCGTGAGTTCTTCCGGCTCTTCGGAGTGGGACAAGAGGGATTCGAGGCCTATGTCGAGTTCTTCCACTTCCAGGACTTGGTTGTGGGGAACAACATCAAGTGGTTCGACGAATCCGCTGAAACAGAGTGGTCCTTCTCCAGCGCTGCCCTGCCGGGCAACGACCACGCGTACCGCAGACACTTGGACAACGTCCTGGCGTTCGTCACAGCCAGGAATCAGCGGATCGCTCGCTGGGCGAGCCTGCAGTAGGTGAGCGCATCGAGAGCCATCAGCGACACCCGTCCCGTCTGCGACGCGACGCCACTCGCGCACGAGTCGCAAACCTGATCGCCGAGCTGGCGACGCAACCAACGCGAACCGAGGCTCTTCGGGCTGAGTGCTGAGTGCTGAGTGCTGAGTGCTGAGTGCTGAGATCGGACCCGACAGACGGCGGAAATTCTAGGCGTGTCGAGAATTCGAATCCGGGGCGTCCACTAGGACGGCAAGAAGACGTTCATGGCGCTTCACGCCGATCCCCTGGCCCGCGGGCGTAGAGCAGAGATCCAGACCGAAACCGCCGAACAATGAAGGGGCTGGCCTTATCGCAGCACTCGTCGTTGGCCTAGTCCGATCTGTCGAAACGCGCACGTCGAGGGTTATGGACGCCTACGCTCCAGCGACGCGGACCTCGTAATCAGGGCGCCGGCCGCGATTCATAGGGGGAAGCTATGAGTGGTCGTGTGCTGCGCCGCGCGATGGGTCTCGTCGTCATGATGACTGTGTCCACCTCCGCGTTGTCGGGGTGCAATCTGGGTATGAGCGCGGAGGAGAAGGCGTTCGAGGAGTGCTACGAGCGAGAGCTCGCGTTCTATCAAGACGACCCGTACTTCGAGTACGACCAGCACGAGGACATGTACGCCGCAATGGCCGAGGGTGAGTGCGAGTAGCAGACCAAAATGGCCGGAGCGGCCAGGGAACCGGCGGCTCGCCCACGTCGGCGCACAGGCGAACCAACCCATCGCCGTTAAGGCCACCTACTTGGGCAACTTTCGGGTGGCGCGCCGCCACTCGCCGACCTGGTACCGGGCCACCGTGTACTCCGAGTTGGAATGGCTGCCGCGGTGTCGCGTGAACGCATCGTCTTCCGCCTGCCAACTGGCAACCGAGGCAACGTGACGGACGACGATCAGAGACTCGTCCCAATCCTTTTCAAAGGTATGAGTCCACCACTGCGTTTCGTCGTTGGCTTCGTCGTAGCGCCCCTTGGTCCTGTCCTTGAAGGTCCTGGTAGTTCCGTCGGCCAACTCGATGATGAGCGCTCCAAGGAATCTCATGTGGCAGAGCATGACGGGTTCCTGCTCCCTCTGTCAGGAACGGGGCGTCGGGCGCACACGCCATCGACGTCAGCTCTCGTCTAGACCCCGGCAACGTACGCAGTAAGGAAGTGGACGCCGTGTCTGTCGAGGTTGCCGCGGGCGCGGTCGTAGTGCTCGGTGGTGCGTGGGTCGGAGTGCCTGGCGAGGATCTGGGCGTCGCGTAGCGGGACGCCGGCGTCGAGGGCGTTGGTGATCGCGGCGTGGCGGAGTGAGTGTGGGCTGATGTGGCGTGGAATGGCTGCTGCTTTCGCGATGCGGGCGACCATCCGGTAGGCATCTCGGCGGTCGATGGGGTTGCCGGATACGGGGCGCAGGATGAGCCTGCCTTCGGTGCGGTCTCCGCGGCAGGCCTCGAGGACGCGGAGCACAGGGACGGTGATGGGCATGGTGGCGGGCTTGTCGCCCTTCCCGACGAGGTGGATCACGCGGTGTCCTCGCAGTGTTTCGGCGTAGTCCTCGATCCGGACCGCGGCCGCCTCGGATGCGCGTAGGGCGTTGATGCCGAGGAGGAAGGCCAGGGCGCCGTGGTGGACGGTGAGGGTCTGGGCGACTTGGAGGAAGCGGATGAGCTCGAGGCGGTCCAGGCCTTGGGTGCGGGATTCGTCGCGGTGCACTCTTGGGAGGCGTGCGTAGACGGCTGGGTCGGACGCGATGAGTCCGTCGATGTGGGCGTAGCGGAAGTAGCCGCGGACGGCGTGCATCGAGGTCACGACCGAGGACGCCATCAGCCCGGCTTGTCCGAGGTGTCGGATGTAGAGCTCGATGTGGGCGCGCTGGATCCCAATAAGCGGGTCGAGGGTGTTGGTCTCGCACCAGGCGAACCAGCGCCGCAGTTGAGAGGAGTACAGCGTGTGGGTGTGCCCGGAGTAGCGGGCAAGGTACGACACGGCAGCGAGCTGGGCCGGTGTCATGGCATCGGGCTGGAACGGCAGCAGGGTGTTCATCGGTGTCACCAGGCGGGGTCGGCCAAGCCTCGCCCTGGTCCGCCGAACGAGGACGAGGCACTTGCCCGACGCTAAGACCAGCAGCTGCCGCCGCGGGATCGCTGTCACCTTCAGCAATGCCCGGACCAGGTGCGCGATCAACAGTTACGGTCCCGGCGTGGACGACACGACGACGCCAGCCGCGAAGCGGATGCGCCTGCGCTACGCCGGCAACTGCCGAATCTGCGAGGCCGCGCTACCGGCAAAGACCGAGGCCGTCTACGAGCGCGAGACCAAGACCGTCCGCTGCCTGACCCACGACCACCATGTGCCCGAGCCCGTCGCCGAGGTCGACATCAGTGAGGCCGGGAGTTCCGCACGACGCGAGTTCGAACGCCGAAAGGCCGCGCGCGAGCAACGCATCCGCGACAAGCACCCAAGACTCGGTGGCCTCATCCTTGCCCTCAGCGACGAACCTCAGTCCACCACAGCCTGGAACGCCGGAGCGGTCGGTGAGGAACGCCTTGGCCGCCGGCTGAACTCCCTGCAGTCCGAGACGTGCCGGATCCTCCACGACCGACGCATTCCCGGTAGTCGCGCGAACATCGACCAACTCGCCGTGACACCGACTGGCGTCTACGTCATCGACGCCAAGAGGTACAGCGGCCGACCGCAGCTCCGGGTCGAGGGCGGGCTCCTTCGTCCACGGGTGGAACGGCTGATGGTCGGACGTCGGGACTGCACCAAGCTGGTCGACGGCGTCCTCAAGCAAATCGAGATCGTCCGCACGATCGTCGGTGACCCAATTCCGGTGCACGGCGTCTTGTGCTTCGTTGACGCCGACTGGCCACTGATCGGCGGCTCATTCACCACACGCGACGTCCAGGTCCTCTGGCCCAAACGATTGCAACCGACCCTCGGATCTCCCGGCGCCCTCGACGCCGACGTGATTGACCGAGCCCACCGCGACCTCGCAACGACCCTTCCATCGGCGTAACGCCGAGCGGGCACGCGGCGAAGTGACGCAGTGTCGGTAGGTTCTGCGACGCTTTCTCTCATGCTCGAGAACGTCACTGACATGGCAACCTCGGCGTCGGCCGTCGTCGCAGTCCTTCTCTCGTTGTACGTACTACGTCTCCAGTTGCAAGACAAGCAGGAGCTGAAGCGCGACCGCGATCGAGAACACGCCAGCCGCGTCAGCTGTTGGGCGGACTGGTCGTCCGACGGACTCCCGGTGCTTTCTGGGGCCGTGCTGCGCCGCCCCGTAATCACGGTCACGAACAGGACTGATGAACCAGTTTTCGGTGCGTTCGTTGACTACCGCGACCAAGTCGACGGCCACCCGATCCGCGTGGACGTCGGTACTGTCCCGCCAGGGAGTCTGAAGTTCACCGAGGTCGACCTGAGTTCAGTTGAGCTACCGGCTGACTGGCAGCCCGAGTTCCTCATGCCGGCTCTGTACTTCAGAGATACGCGCAATCGGTGGTGGCACCGCAACACGGTGGGCTACTTGAAGCTCGATCCTGGCGCCGGCAACGACGGCTTCTGGGAGGCGGGAGGCACATTCGCCTCAGGCCGCCATGCTCCTCAAGTCGAGCCGCCAGCAGTCTAGTTCGCGAGGTCACCTCCGAGGGCGGCGCAGAGTCGCGGCGCAAAAACGCGCTCGCCACGGCGGACCCTCACCCCTGACCTGCGCTGCTGCCGTGCTTTGGTTCCGAGACGCTCCCATCACCAGCGCTCGTACGGGCGGGACATTGAAACGATGCCGCGATTGCGCTCCACATCGAGGGCCGAGACTCCCAGCCGGTGAGCGACCCAAGTTCGAAATAAGAGGCGAGATTCTCGAAGGATGTTGTGAAGGTCGAGCGTGTCCCACTCGTCCGGCCGGTCGGGGTGCTTGACCGTGTTGTATGCGTCGGCAAATCGATCCGGCCAAGTGTCCAGGTCTACGCCCACGTCAGCATGGCATTGCTCCGCTACTCGCCGTAGGTGACTCGCGAGATGTCTGCCCGGGGGCTCATCTCGCTCGACGGCAATGCCGTAGCCAAGATGTTCAAGGGCCGCGCCCGCTTCTGAAATCGACGTTTCGAGGGCGACGCCTGGCATGCCCACTGAGTAAATCATCCCGGCGATAGCCCGTCGATGTGTGCGCCTAAGTCGAAGCCAGCGGCCAATGCCTCGCGCACCAACGTCGTCAAACCTAAATAGAAAGCGGTTCCGTTGGTCGTTCTCCGTCGGTTTTGGCATCGCGTAGGTCGACACGCTGGCCCACCTGTCGCCTAAGGCGTTACCGGCCAGCGCGCGTTCAGGGTCGTCCTGGCGATACACGCTCAGGTCCCAGGTACCGTAATCGCGCCACCCCGAGACAACGAGAAGGTCACGTACTCCTTGGTGAACATCGAGATGTTCGTGCCAGGGACGTGCTCGCCCGGCGCTTGTCTTCACTCGCATCTCATCTGCAAGCGTGGTTTGCCCTGGAACAGTCGAAGCCATGAACGAGTAGGCGGGTCGGATCTCTGCGTTGAGCACGCGGGAGATCCTCACGGGCGGCTGGCGCCGGACTGTGAATGTGCTCGACAAGGTCGAGTCATCCTCTTGAACGTACTCGTGTTCGATCGAGCTGATAGGGATCCACTCTTCCAAACCCTCAATACGGGACTGCATCGCGTTGATCCGCTCGTACCGTAGCCCGATGTCGCCGACTTCGACGGCATACGCGAACCGCAGCCGTCCCTCTTGAAGAATGCCGAAGCTATGCGATCTCCCGTGCGGTTCCACCAAACAGATGACCCCGTGCGGATCGTGGAACCACGCTTGCGACGGCATTGAGTAGTCGTGGAGCTCGTACTCGGGATCGTCGCCATACGACATGGATCGTCCACTGAAGCGGCGACCGATTGGGTCTCCATGATCGAAGTTGAGCGTGAGCTCGATGTCTTCGCCGTTGTCGAAGGCCATCGCAGGTCGTCCGGCGTCTCTCGGATCGAAGTAGACGGTTCCTAGGCGGGGCTTTCCTGGAGTAAGAGCAGGTCGTTCCGGCATGCCTGCACCGTGCCACAGGTCACCGACACCGTCCTTGCAGCGAGTCCACACAACTACGACGTGTTAGCTGCCCGAAGGACCCTCGTCGCCTTGCAAGCCGAAATCAGCTCGCGTGTGTATGGATCCGACCTATGCAACCCCCCGCTGCGGTCTCGACCACGCGGTAAAGGCTGCGTTGCGCCAAGCGACGAATGATCGCCATGCCGTGATTCTAAAGCCCGCCTCGGTCGACAGACCGGGGCATCCCGACAAGCGGCGAAAGGACGCAGATGGTTGGCCGCACGGAACCCGGTCTACTCGCGTTGCAATCGACGGAGCTTGAAAGCCACGGCACGTTCCGGCTTCGAGATGTTCGACCAGTAACTGTGCAGGAACGGCCTATACGCGCTGGTTCGCGACACGGCGGTCGCGATGCATCATGGGCCCGTTGCCAAGGGCGGCAGCCCCGTTGCGGGTCGAACTACCCACCGTTCGCCTCTGGAAGGCGATGTATAGGCACGATTAGTCTGCTGGTGACCATGTAAGCGTGACGTTCTCCAGGCTCGGATGCACTGTCCCCTCGACCCTGCCGCTAGGACTGAACGCGACGGTCGGCAGCGCGGGACTTATCACGAGCTCTGGATAAAGAGTGACCTTGGGGACTAGTTCGTCGAAGACGTCGATTTCGATCCAGGCGACCTCTGCGAAGCGCAGGCCAGTGGGGTCGTCTATCTCGCCCAACACCTCGGCGCTTCCGTTGAAGTACGCCACCAGGGTGCGTGACGCGAGCCGTGCTATGAAGGGCGCTGCCGCCATGACCGGGGTTGAGCGCAGAGACGTGGGGTCCACCTGGTCGTTAGACGTCTCAAGCACGAACGACCATCCGGCTAGCGAATCTGGACGACTCCACAGAGCCGCCAGCACTCCGACGGTATTGAACACCTCCTCGTTGCGCGCATCTCGAAGCTGCACTTCGCGTGTCGGCCAACCAGTAAAGGACTTGCACGTATTCCACGCGTCGAAAAAGGTGGCTACTACCAGAGCAGCTGGGAAGTGCTCCTTGACCGAGAAGCGCGGGCCGGGCGAGCGTTCGCCCTTCGGTCCAACAACCTCGAGGGTCGCTTCCTCGTCACAAGCTCCGAAGAAGTCGCGAACTTCCATGGGCACGTCCTCCATGGCGCACTTGACCAAAGGGTCGATGAAGAGTTCGGTTTCGTGGACCATCGCGCCGTTAGGACCGGGTCGGGAGCGCGAGATGATGAAACTGAAACCGGCCTCGTGCACCCAGCCGAAGTGTGTCCCGATGCGTCGCATCACGACGTTGAGCTCGACAGTCTCTTTTCCTGTCACCCGCAGCACGCCGTCCGCTTCCTCGGTGAAGCCGGCAAGTACCGATGGCCGAGGCAACGTATTTAGGTGCGGAAGAATCTCCGGTTTAGGCGAGAGTTGCGCGATGCGGTCTAGAGCATGGGCCTCCGAGCCGAATGCGGCCTCAAGCACTCCCTTTTCAGCATCCTCTGACGAAACCTCGAAGTAGTCGAAGAAGTTGACGGCTGTCACCAAAGTAAGCTGGCGGTTGGCGTCCTTTGTAATGACGATATTCGCCCCGGGGACCGACGCGCTGATCCTCTGGTGGGTGAGTCGTAGATGGACCGCCTCAGTGAAGCCAGGTGCGACTACGGTTCTGAGGCTTGCGAGAAATTCGGTCGAGGGTAGGCAGTCGTCGGCGTTAAGCGTCAACTTCGCTGGCGTCTTCGACTCGATGAACGACGTCAGTTCTTCAGCGAAGGCGTCGTCCACCACGCGATGGAATACATCCCTCTTTCCGTCCTCGCGGAGGTGCACCAAGATGAAGATAAGGGGACTTCGACAGTTCACGAGATTTAGCGCATCGACGCGTGTAAGTTTGACCCTACGCTTGCCTGAGGTCGTCGCTCGAACGCAAGCCCCAATGAAGATGTTGGCGATATCGCTGGCGGGAGCCCTGTGGTCGAGGTCCACTTGGAAGATAAAGTCAATCCCGAAGTCTTCTTCGATTTTCGTTGGGACTAAACCCATGTCGTCGGCAAAGGTGCGGAACGCGTTCTCACCCTTAGTCCCGACCCGCTGAGAGAAGCTACGCCTTTTGCCGCTTGCGTCTGGATGGCTTCCCACGGGCCCTCCCTGTCTTGAGTCGTATCGACGTGTTGGCGACGACCCTACTCAGCGAAACCTCGGACCGGACGGCGTCGCAACCGTCAATCTACGGAGAGATTGTGTCGATGTGCTTCCTGGACTCGCTGCTGTACGTCGCAACCTGTTGTCGGGACGCAGCAACCCCGCTCCCGGCCCTTCCTGCGATCGCGTACGGACTCAGCGAACGAGAGTCGACAGCAGGTCCTGGGCAACCGCGCACGTCCCGTAGCTGCCTCGGGACCACATTGCGCTCACCCACGCATCCGACCGAGTGGCTAGAACTCGGCGGCCGCCCTCGGGAGCCTGGAGGACGTTGAGAGTCTCACTGGGCTCCGCCGGCTCAGAACCCGTCGAAGATGCGGGGCCAGTAGTTCCGCCATACGTACCGATTCTGCGTGTACTCGTCGAAAGTGCCCAAGGCCGCGGTCAGATCCTCGTCAGGCACACCGCACGCCTGTAGGACCCTGATCCGCAGGGCCCATTGCACCGACAAAGCGAGCGTGTGCAGCCTTACAAGTTCGTTGGCGTCGGTGTCCGGGCCGGCCTTGTTGCGCGCTGGCTCAGCTCCTTGGGCCGCATCAAGCTCACCGTGTGGCGAGTTCAGCCCCGGAGAGGCCGCTCCTTCGTCCGCCAAGCCATGAGCGCCCCGGATACGCATCCCGGTGACAGCTTGCTTCCAGCGATTCGTCCTTCCGACGCAGTCAGGGGCGACACGAGCGACATTCTCGGCGAGCTCCGCCACACGCTTGGCCATAGAGGGCTCGTGCATGTAGGTGTCGACAGCATCCAGAAGCTTCTTTTGCAGGCCGTCATCGATCGCGGTCTCCCGAAGAACCTCTAAGGCCTCGACAATGACATGCGCGTCGAACTCGCGATGGTCGGGCCGCAGCCGACGATCGATGCTTTCAACCGATGTGGCCATTACGAGCGCACGGGTGTCGACGGTGGTGAACTCACCAGCGATGGCGGCGGCAACCACGTTCGGCACAGGCGAAAGCTGGTGAACGACAGCCAGCCAGGTCACGACGCGCTCCAATGTGAAGACATCCGCACCCAGCATCATTGGAACCGTTCCCGGCTTAGCGTCGCGAGCTCCGCCGTCGACGTACCGGCCAAACACCTCGAACCACTGGTCCTCCATCTGCACCTCGACAGAAAGGACCTTTGCCTCTTGCCCGCTCAGCAAAGTCATCAGCGTCTTCATCGGCAGCACAAAGAAGAGGAAAGTTTCTTCCAGCGTCCAACCGCCTAGATCCGTGAGACCAATGCGATTCCAACGCCGAATCTGACCTCCGTGCACATCGATTGCGTCCATGTTCGCGACGGTGTCGACCACCAGAGAGCCGCTCTCTCCGAATAGGCCGAACGGCGTGACGACCTGCGGCTGAGCAGAGAAGACCACGGCACTCCCGAGCGACTCGCCCTTCGTGATGGTCTGCTCGAGGCCCGGCGTCCTCGCCCACTCCTCTAGCCCAGAGAGCCTCACACGCACGCCCTGGTAGCGGTCTCCGGCGACCACGTGAGCCCCCACGACCGCCCACACTCCCCGCACCAAGTGCCGCGGCACGGATTCTTTTGTGAAGAGACTCAAGCCGTTGCGCCGGCGGCTCTTGGTGACGCAGTCGAGAAACGAGACATACCAAGGAGCGATCGGGATTGATCCGTGGACGTCGAACGACTTCGACTCAGGCTGTTGGACACTGACGCCACTGCTGACCTCGATCATGCCAGTCGTGAACTCTCCGGCGACATCGACTTCGACTTGGCCGTCCTCGATCCGGCATGCGCCGCCGGACTTGACGTTGTCGTCGGGCTCGACACTGTCCTTGGCCAGCCAGAACTTGCCGACGCTCGATGACTCAGACGCCGGAAAACGAGACACCACGCCCGCCATCATTCCCCATCAACTGCACCGATGACTGGCGACAAGAACGACGTGGCGTTCACCCGGGGCGGAACCCTCTCGCGGCTGGCAGCACCCGCGGCGGTATGTCGCACCTACGCTTGGTTCCGCCTGACCGCATACATGACCTTCTCCCAATCTGGTGGGGTAGCGACGAGTGAGCACAGCAGAATCCGCCAAGCATCCGGCGATCCAGCCAGTGCTCTGGTACAGGATTGAGCCATGGGCTTCCGACAGTTCGGCACCAGCGAGTACGCGGACCTGCGTACGCAGCACAACGTCATGGCACTGGTAGGCAACGGGTTCGACATTCAGGTCACGCGCAAGTACAGGACGCGATTCTCGCCTCGGTACACCGCGTTCTATCACTACCTTCACGCACGCGACTTCGACTCGACGAACGTGATTGTTCAGCAGATGGCGTGGCTCAAGGACTTGGGCAGGAACGACTGGAGTGACCTCGAAGGGGCCATCGCATCCCTTCTAAGGCCCCCTTCAACTGTCGGAACCGACCTGATTTACGAGGCGACAGTCGCGATCCAAGAAGCCTTCTCGGAGTATCTGGAACTTGTCGCGCCTCCAAGCCTCCTCGCTGCGTTGGGGAAGGAGTCCTCTACCGGTTCGTTGGCGATCCGCTCGATGTCGGACTTCGTCGGTGACGTGACAAGGAGCCCAAACTTCGAGAAGTTTCACTTCCCGGCGGAGACGAGTCACTACGACTTGTTCAACTTCATGCTGGTGAACCTGAACTACACGCCGCTCTTGGATGACTACATGTATCGGGATCCTGTGCAGTGGCAACCGCGCCAGTTCACGCGAGCGGATCGGAACTTCCAGTTTCACCCGAACCCCACCAGCGATCCGAGAGGGCATGGCAACGCGGATACCGGATGGTCGAGCTACCTGCGAACGGAGGTTGTCCATCCGCATGGCCAGCAGGCGATCCCTCGCTCTCTGCTGTTTGGGATCGATGCGCCAGACGGGTTCGACCCCGGGACGCATCCGCACAGAAAGCTGATGAAGCCTTACTGGGCCATGACTGACATCGAGTATGGCCACCTCTTTGCAGGCGTGGAACTCTTCATCATCTTCGGATGTTCTCTCGGCGTCACTGACGGATGGTGGTGGCGCCGGACCCTGGACCAACTCCGCAGCCAACCTGACGCGGAAGGACCCACGAGCGAGCTCATCATCTACTGGTGGAGTCCTGCTGAAGCTTCCGTTGCAAGCGCAGACGTCATTAGCAAGTTCTTGGTAGGGGCTGGTGTCGAGCCAAATGACCCCATTCGGTGTCGGGTTGAGGACCGGATTCAAGTCGTTGTCTACACCGACCTCGACCCTCCGGTGTGGCTCGCCACCTAGCGGCTTGAGCCTCTACACCAACGAGGGAACTGGTTAGGCACTACCATCGCTGGTCCGGCAGCGAAATCTCAAGTGCAGCGCTGGCTGGCCATGTCTCGTCGCCGCGCCGGACACTTCGGCAGCGTTCGCGGCGTAAAGACTCACTGCGAATACGCAGAGTGCAGGTCGAGCTGACCTAGTGTCGTGACCGTGGCGAAGGTATCCGTTCCGGAAAAGACGCTCGAGCACTGGTCAAGCCTCTATCTCGCCTACAGGTACCGTTCGAGGGCGGCTATGTGGTGGCCAACGACTGGTGCCGATATCGACGTTCGATGGCTTCCAAACTGCCCAGGGAAGGCCGTGCAACTCGAACTGAAGACGTCCATTGTGGCAGGGGCCAATCTTCAGGACGTGAAGGTCAACCTCGGTCAACTGTGGGACTACGACCAGTTGCCGCCAGGGCAGAAGCCATTCTATGTCTTCCCGTGGCCGGATTGGACCGGCGATCTCGAGGCGGTGGCAATCGCTGCGAATATTCCGCCCAGCGAGCTCGCTTTCTCTCGGAGTGGTCAAGATTGGTGGTTCGCGGACTGGCTTGTGGTCCTCACCACTGACCAAGTTGCCAGCGTCCTCGCATCCGAACTTGCGGCTCATGGATCCTCAACCCGAAAGAACGCGTCGTGTCTTCTAGTTCGGTTCGACCTGACGGCCAGCGCGACCGCACCGACTCGTTCGTGGGGGTCCGGGGCTCCTGAACCAACATGCATTCCGTGGCGGCAGTTCTGGAGCGACCTTCAGATGTGCGGTCGCGATGGTTGGAGTCAACTGATTCGACTCCCGATTGACTCAGTCACGGCTCGCGATTACGACCGGTCGGAGATCGTAGCGATGCTGCAGCAAGTGAAAAGGACCGATCGCCGTGAGTGGCGCGAGACAGGGATGGCAACACTTGCTCCGTTCGCCAGCAATCTGACGGGCGGTCCTGACGCGTTTCGCATCATTGACGACCCGATCGGAGGTCTCGAGCCTTCAAGGAATGCTGAGCGAGACGGGAAGGGCCAAGAAGACCTGTCCGATCGCCGGCAACTCACGTTCATCGAAGCTGGTGCCTTGGGTGCAAGGCGGGCCTAGGGCGTGGGCCTGCGCGAGCTTGGCTGACTACGAATTGGAGAAGTCGCGCTTCTCATGACGAGTGGTCGGAATCAGCCATAACCTGCGGGGTATGGGTTGGTTCCGCCGCAGCAAGCAGTCAGAAGCTCCAGTCACCGCGAAGCCGGGCTGGTACCCCGATGGAGCCCGGTCCGGACAACTTAGGTACTGGGACGGCGCCGTCTGGACGGACCACCGCTCGCCGATGCCCGACCAGCAAGCCCAAGCTGCAGCAGACCGCTCCCATGCGCACAGCGCGCGTCGACGCAACGGAAGACCGTTCGGTCAACCGGTAACGCCGTGGTCGGAGAAGCTCGTGTATCAAGGCATCGTCGGCGAGTCCTTCCACGAAGACGCCTTTAGGGCGATCGCCGCGGAGTACGGCCAGAAGACCCTTCCTGACCACGGCTACGAGGTCCCGGAAGCCCTCGCCGCGGTCGTTCCAGACCCAGACAACGAGTTCGACGCCAACGCCGTGGCGGTGTGGGTAGAAGGCAGGCATCTGGTCGGGCATCTCCCGCGAAATGTCGCCACTCAATATGCCCCCAAACTGGAGTCGCTTGACCGTGGCACGTACCTACAGGTGCCGGCCCGGGTGTGGGTGGGGCGCGACGAGTGGGATCGGGATACGGGTGCCCCGAAGCCGGGCGGCATTCGCGGCAGCGTCGGCGTCCGTCTGCCCGAACCCGACGGCATCAGCCCGTTCAACGATCTCCCCGATGACTTGCACAGCGTCTTGCCCTGGGGTCGCGCCATCCAGATCACTGGCGAGGAACTACATATGGATGTGCTGCGCACATTCGCGCTTGGGACCGATCCTCGTCACGTTGCAGCGACGCTCCACGTCGTGGAGGAGCCGCGGAAGACCGGCGACCCAGTACGACTTGTAGAGGTGCGCCTCGACGAGCAACGCGTCGGCGTGATGAGCAAGGCAGTCAGCGAGCAGGTCTACGACCTCGTCGCGTTCGTCGCCGCAAAGAATCGCGTGCCCGTAGCCCGAGCGATCGTGAAAGGTTCGGATCTCCGTGCAGATGTAACAGTGCATGTCGCACGGACGAGCGAGGTACCGCACAAGTGGCTCGATGGCATCGAAGCACCCTGACAAGAAAGTTGAGTAGCGCCAAGAAGTTGAGTAGCGGCGCCGTCTGGTCGCTCGCGTGGGACTGCGAGGAAGTTGACGGAGGCACTCGCTCACTGCGGTGGCATACACGGCCCGCGCCACCAGGCGGCGGTTTGACTCACCAACCGAAACGGGGTCCGGGTTCTCGGCGCGCCGCGAAGTCTGTCAGGAGCCGACTAACGGACGAGGACGCACGGATACAGATGGCGCGGAGATCAGAGTGGCTACAAGCCGGAAGCCGGCCGCCCGAATCGCTGGTACAGTCAAATTCAGTCGGCGACGATACGGTCTATGGGTTCGCAACCCGATCCGGCACTCAAACGGGAGATCTGGGTTCAAGCCCCAGCGCCGGTCTCATGCCGGATGTAGCTCAACTGGCAGAGCCCCGTTCTTTCTTCCCGGTCACGTAGAGCAGTCCCCGACGTTCCAGTTCCGCCTCTACTTCCCCGTGTTTGAACGCGACCGGACCGTAGTCGAAGTTGCCTAGGCGCATCGCTACTGCGACGCGCTTGCTTGGCTGAGGCGGGACGTCGCGGAGTACCGCAAAGTCATCAACCAGACGGCCGAGCCAGAACGATCGTGGCATGGCCGTGCCCATGGCCAGGTTCATCTCGCGCGCCAAACGTTTTGTTACTGCCAGCTCGGCGATGGTCTCGCTGAAGCCGAGGCGCACGACCTGTCCCATCTCGTAGAGTGGGGGCGGCTCCGAGGTGATCTTTGTCCAGAGCTCCCGCGCTGCCACGGACATCTCGGTGCAGGCGGTGACGATCTCCTCGTCGGCGGTAGCTCCGCGGTGTACTACTGCGTTTCGCAGCAGGCGCAGGAATCGGAAGATCTCGCGAGCCTGCGGCTCGAGTTCGGCTCCAGTGGCTACCGCAAACTTGGCGTGAAGGTTGGAGGCGTTTGCTGTCTTCACCTGAGTTCGTGAGGTGAGGCCGTGATCTCGAAGGAGCTCAAGGCAGTTGATTGCGTAGTCCTCATGGATCGCCTGGATGTACGGAACCGCCATGAGGCCGAGATGATGCTCTGCGTCATCAAGAACGTGACTGGCCACATCGGTTCGCAGATTGAAGAGCTTGATGCGCGGGATACTCGGGAAGATTTCAGCCAAGGGGCGCGTGGCGCCATGGGTTAGAGCCAGCACGTGGCTTGCTAGTCGACAGCCCGCGAGCATGGCATTGATCGCCGTGTTGGCGTCCTGGCGCCGACGATCATAGTCGCTGAACTCGGCATACCTAATCACCTGCACCTCTCCTTCATATCGTGAGATCAGGTGCGAAGGCGGCACTAAGGCACACTGTCAGCACTCGTTGGCAGTAACTCGCCGCGTGCAACCGGGGCTGTCGCAAGACCGTGCGACCCTGTGCTGTATGGACTTCTCAACTCGTCAGGCCAATCCGGGCGATGATCCCTTCGACTCCAGCGTCTGGGCGCGGGGCTTCCAACTCGGCTCCACCGGAGGAATGGTGTGCGACATCTGTGCATGCCTTGTCCGCCAAGATCCGGGTAGTGCGAAGCGCCACCTCGCATGGCATGAGCAAGCGGGATGAGGATCTTGACGGAGCCGACCTGCACCCCTTGAAACGGCTCACCAGCCCTAGCGGCAATGAGATAGTTACGCGCGATGAGTGACGACACCGGAACAGGCGCGGCAAGTGATCCTCGGCATTCGCTCGCCGAGTGGGCAAATTCGAACGATGAATGGGTACGCCAGATCGTGCGAGTTGTGCTCGCGACCGGCGCGCCGCTCGATTCAGACACCCTGGACTCGGTCTACGCACTCTTCCGGCAGGAGAAGTCTCTCGACGAGCGCGTCCTGCCCGCTGAGCCAAGACTCGAGACTGGAGCAAGCTCTGACGACGGAGAAGAACCGCTCGTCGTTACGAAACTCTCCGATGTTCACGGGGTGAACGCAATCGCGCCCGGCTCTGTGATCGAACCCCACGTGGGCCTCACTGTCCTCTATGGCGAGAACGGCACCGGAAAGACGGGATACTCCCGCATCTTCAAGACCTTGGCTGCAAGCCGGACTGCCGATCCGATTCTGGGCAACGTCGATACCGAGGCAGACGAACCCATCAGTGCGACGATCGAGTACCGCGTTGGTACTGATGCCCACGTTTTGAAGTGGAAAGGCGAGTCAGGCAAGTCCCCGTTTAGCCGGATGTCGATCTTCGACACCCGCGCCGTAAACATTCATGTCGATGACGACATCGAGTACGTCTACACACCAGCCGTCCTCTCCCTGTTCGAGTACGTGATTGGTGGACTGCGCGGTGTCCAAGAACGGATCGACGGGAAGATCCGCGACCTGCAGAGCGGAAGCCTGAGTCAGCTTCTGGCCCGGTTCCCGCGGGACTCAACGGTCTATCCATTCATCGAGACGTTGGGAGCATCGTCCGACCTCGTCGAGCTGAAGGAGCGGGCGAGTGTGAGCATTAAGGTCGATGACGAGATAGAGGCTCTCCGCGCGACCGTCGCAGCACTCCAGGCAAACACTCTCGACCTTCAGATCTCGAGCCGGCAGGGCGCAGTGCGGGCACTTCGTGAGGCCGATGTGGCGTCCCAGACGTGGAACGGGTTCGACGCCTCAAAGCGGATCGAACTTCTGGCCCAGATGGAGCAATACGAGACCGACTACAGGGAATTTCGAGCAGCCCTGTTTGCGTCGGCCGCCCTGCCGACGGAACCTGAGGAGACCTGGGAGGGCTTCGTACGCGCGGGCGCCCGCTACCGCCTCCACCTCGAGCAGCAAGACGTTCACGACGACGAGCGCTGCCTGTACTGCCGGCAGGCGCTCGACGCCAAGGCGAGAGACCTCATCGAGAGGTATCAGCAGTACCTTGAGGACAAGATCAGCGCAGACCTTGCCGGCACACGAGATGAGTTGCGGGGTCTTGAGGCACCACTTGGCGCGGTGCAACTGGGTGCAATCACGAGCTTCCTCGCCGAGCATGATGACGACGCCGAGCCACCGCCGTACCTGGCGGACCTGAAGGCAGTGCTCTCGAATGACACCGAGATACAGGCATCGATCGACCAGGGCACCGCACTTCCTGCCGATCCCGACCTTGACACACGCACGACGCGCATTGCAGATGCGCTCGCGGAACTCACAGCGGAGCTCGCAAGTTTGCGCCAGCAGGCCGGCAACCGGAGCGAGACGCTCAGCACTCGACAGCGCGAACTAAGCGAGCTCATCGCCGCTGCCGAGTTGGCCAAGTCGTGGACGGCTATTGAAAACCGGGTCATGGACGCAAAGCAGGCTGATCGGCTCGCGACCCTGGCCAAGGCGGTGCCCACACTCCTGCGATCTGTGACGGGCCTTGCCAAGGACGCCAGCAACGAACTCATCAACAACAGTTTCGAGGAACTCTTCCATGAGGAGTGTGCCTCGCTCAGGGCAAAGGAACTCAAGCTCCAGTTCGTAGGACGCGAAGGCAAGGCTCAGCGTCGCAAAATGATCGGCGGTAGGCACAAGCCCTCCAGGGTGTTCTCTGAAGGGGAGCAGAAGGTGCTTGCCATTGCGGACTTCCTTGCAGAGGCACGCCTTGCGGGCATCGCGGCTCCGGTGATCTTTGACGACCCCGTTTCAAGCCTTGATCACCGCCGTATCAACGAAGTTGCCGAGAGGATCGCTCGCCTCGCCGCAGAGACCCAGGTGATCGTCTTCACACACGACATTCTCTTCACAACAAAGCTGCTATCGCTATTCGAGAAGTCCAAGCGTTGCACGTACCTTCACGTCTCGGATGAGGACGGCGCCAAGGGAAAGATCAACCAAGGATCCGGGCCCCGCTGGCACAGCCTCTCGAAGCTACGGGGCCAGATCAATGAAGCCATCCAGCGGGCTGGCGCCGAGAGCGGTCAAGCGCGAGAGGCGCACATCAGCGTCGCTTACAGCTTGATCCGATCCTGGTGCGAAGTGTTCATTGAACAAGAGGTGCTCCAAGGAGTTACGCAGCGCCTGCAGCCAAACGTGTCCATGGGTGGGCTGTCACGTATCAAGCTCGACGCTCTCCCAGACTGCTTTGAGACAGTCAATGGAGTGTTCGAAGACGCTTGTCGCTACACAGAGGCGCACTCTCAGCCGCTCGCCACCCTCGGCGTCGCTCCTACGCTCGATGGCCTGAAGCAGGACTGGGACACGCTCACCGAGTGCAAGAAGAAGCATGACCAAGCCTGAGCGGCGAACCGGCTCATGCCCTCCCAACGCGACATCTGCGCTCAACGGGACACGCTCATAGTGGGCGGGCTGGGCTACATCGGCCCAGCGTCACTCCCCACCCCCGAAGTCCCAGGCCGAGGCTGCATCCCGGATCAACCCGGCCGCCAGGTCCACCACCTTCGGCACCCCGCGCCCCTCGTAGCGCCGGAGCACGATGCGCCGCTGGCCGAGCCCGGGGACGTCGAGGGTCTCGATGCCTTCCTGCGTGATGCCCTCGAGAGCGAGGGAGGGCACGAGGGCCATGCCCTCGCCGGCGGCGACGAGGGCGAGGGCCGTGCGCGTCTCGGCGTACTGGTGGATGGTCGGGGTGTTGCTGCCGGTGGCGCGGCGTACGCGCTGGAGGGCCCTGGCCCAGGCCCCGTCGGGGTCGACGCCGAGCCAAGGGAGCCCGAGGCGGGACAGGTCGAGGGAGTCGTCGTACGTGATCGTGCCGGCGGGGACGACGACCTTCCACGGCTCGTCGAGCAGCGGCGTCTCGGTCAGGCGAGCGGGGAGCTTGCGCGCCGTCTCCTCGACGTCGATCTCCAGGATCGCGATGTCGAGCTCGCGTGCACGGAGCATGCGCAGCGTCTCCTCCTCGGACGACTCGACGACCTCGAAGCGCAACCGGGGGTGGCCCTCGCGCCAGGCCGGGATCTGCGGCAGCAGCACCTGCGACAGGAAGCTGTGGAAGCCGCCGACGCGGACCGTGCCGCCGGGCTCGTCCTCGTCGTCGATGAGTCGCGCGCGAGCCTCGGTCAGGACCTTCTCCACGTCCTCGGCGGCCTCCGCGAGCGCCAGGCCGTCGTCGGTCAGCACGGTGCCCGTCGGCGTACGACGCACGAGCGGGCGGCCCACCTCGGCCTCCAGCTTGGCCAGCTGTTGGGAAACGGCAGATGGCGTCACACGTAGGTCGTCGGCGGCCGCGAGGACGCCTCCGGAGCGCGCCACGGCGAGGAGAAACCTGAGGCGGCGGGGATCGATCTCCATGTTCAGCAACACTAAACTGCCGATGTAGAAATGTGCGTTTGATCTGAATACCCAACAGGGTCAGACTTCAGGAGTCGGCGGCCGTGGGGGTCGCCTGAGGAGAAGCAGGAACAGCACGATGATCGCGGCAGCACTGGGTTGGGTCGGCACGATGGGGACGTTCGCGGCCTACATCCTGTTGTGGCGGGGCAAGCTCGGCTCCGACTCCCTCACCTATGCGCTGATGAACACCGTCGGCGGGTTCCTCGGCGGTGCCGCCAGCGCCTACTACGGCGCGTGGCCGAGCGTCGCGTCCAACTTCGTCTGGGCCGCAGTCGGCCTGCAGAGCATCGTCGTGGAGGTACGCCGCCGCATCCGCAGCCGTCGCTCGCGGGCGACCACCGCGATGCAGGCGCTCTACGAGCCGATCGACTGCCTGGTCTGACCGTTCAGCCGTCGGCGCCGAGCTCCTCCTCGAGGGCCAGCAGGGCGCTCTCGACGACCTCGGTCAGCGCCGGGTGGATCCAGTACATCGAGCGCGCCAGCCCGGCGACCGGCAGGTCGTGCGCCATCGCCATGACCAGCGGCTGCACCAGCACCGACGCCATCGGAGCGACGACGTGGGCGCCGAGGAGGCGGCCGGTCGAGCGGCGCGCGACCAGCTTCACGAACCCCTGGGCCTCGGCGTCGCCGTCGAGGTGACCGGCCAGCGCCCAGCCGTACGCCACGTCCGCCACGTCGTGGCGCGCGACCGCCACGTCGTCGCCGTGCTCGTCGCGGGCCTCGGCCTCGGTGAGCCCGACGCGGCCCACCTGCGGGTGTGCGAAGACGGCCTGCGGGACCGCGGTGTGGTCGCTCGTGACCCACGACGACCGGTCGTCGTCGCCGGCCCGCAGCGCACGGAGCACGTTGTGCTGGACGACGCGCGCGTCCTGGTTGGCGACGTGCTTGAGCGGCTCCTCGCTGCTCGCGTCGCCGAGGGACCACACGCCGGCCGCGGAGGCGTGCTGGTGCTCGTCGACGACGATGCGGCCGTGGTCGTCGGCCTCGACCCCGGCGGCGTCGAGGTCGAGCAGGTCGGAGTTGGGCCGGCGGCCGGTGGCCAGCAGCAGGACGTCGACCTCGGCCTCGCCGCCGTCGGCGAGGTGCAGGGTGATCGGCCCGCCCGCGCCACCGCTGACCTTCTCGAGCTCGGTGCCGAGCCGGACGTCCCAGCGCTCCTTCACGGCCGCGGTGAAGTGGGCGGCGACGTCGTCGTCCTGGCCGGTCAGGAGCGTGTCGCTCCCCTCGACCTGCACCACGTCGGCGCCGTACGACGAGAAGACGTGCGCCAGCTCCGAGCCGACGTACCCGCCGCCGATGACACCGAGCCGGGCGGGGAAGGTCTCGAGCCGCATGATCGTGTCGCTGGTCTCGTAGCCGGCCTCCTCCAGGCCCGGGACGTCAGGCACGACCGGCCGCGTCCCGGTCGCCAGGACGACCTGGTCGGCGGTGATGGTGGTGCGGACGCCGTCGACGTCCACGGAGAGCTGGCGCGGACCGGTGAAGGTCGCGGTGCCCTGGTAGACGTCGATGTTGTCGGCCTCCCTGCGCCCGGCCAGGCCCTCGGCGGCGTCCTCGTCGACCTTGCCCATCACCCGGTCGCGGATCGCCGGCCAGTCGGCCGGTCCCACCGTCGCGGGCACGCCAAGAGCGTCCCCGCGACGGGCCGCGGTCGCGACGTCGGCCGGCAGGATGAACATCTTCGACGGGATGCACCCGCGGTTCAGGCAGGTCCCGCCCAACGGCCCCCGCTCGACGAGTGCCACCCGGTAGTCGTCGAACCGGTCGTCGACGATCGTGTTGCCGGAGCCGGCGCCGACGATGACGAGGTCGTAGTGCTCAGAGGTCATGCCGAGAGGCTAGGCACGAACTCGAGAAGAAGCCTCGCGAGACCACCTCTTAGTAGGTCCTCACGTCCACCCGGGTCAGGTCCTTGACCGGCTTGCTCGTCCCCGCGAGCACCGCGTCGAACGAGCGGTCGTCCTGCAGGTAGCGCGCGAGGAAGGCCTCGATGTAGGTCGCGGCGACCGCGCGCTCGTCGTCCTCGCCGAGGGTGTCGTGGAGCGTGCCGTCCAGCTGCGAGACGCACTTCCCGGGGCGGCCCTTCGGGTGCATCGCGTCGTCCTCGCCGCCGGGCAGGCCGCTGCTCGCGGCCCAGCGGGTGTTGAGGTTGTTGTGGTTGGCGCCGCGCACCATGATCGCGATGTTGACCGGGTTGTCGGCGCGACGGGCGAGCCGGTTGAACTCCGCCTCGTCGCCGGTCGGGTCGCACGACCCGGCCCAGGTCATCAGCGGCACGTCGGTGACCTGCAGGCGCTTGAAGGCGCGGTCCATGAACGGCGGCTCGGCCGGCGCGAGCCCGAAGACCGCGCGGAGTCGTACGCCGTCGGGCACGAGGTGGCGGTTCTTCCTCGCCGCGGCCCACATCATCCCGCGTCCGCCGCGCGAGTGGCCCATCAGGCCGACGCGCTGGAAGTCGGCGGCACCGGCGAAGTCCGGCGTCGCAGGCGTGTCCGTCCCGGCCAGCCGGAAGGCGCCGACGAGCCGGCCGCTCCCCTGCTCGGTGAGCTTCTGCCACAGCCGCAGGTGCCGGAAGGCGACGAGGGCGCGCGCCCGGTCGGCCACCTCGCCGAGCGACCCGGCGTTCACGCCGTTGGCACCCACCGACACGACGAGCATCCCGCGGGCGGCGAGCGTCCGGCCGAGGTAGTCGTAGCCCTCGTCGCTGGCGATGCCAGTGAACCCGGCACGGCACGGCCAGCCCATGTCGGTCCTGCCGCGAGCATCGTTGGCGCAGCTCCAGAAGAGCCCGTGCGCCAGGATCGCGACCGGCAGGTGCCGGCCCGCAGCGTCAGCCGGTGCGTAGACGCGGCCGGTCAGCTCGATCGGCGCCCGCCCCTTGGTCGGCATCCCCTTGTCGTCGTACCCACGGAAACCGGGCACGGTCATCGCCGCGTCACCCAGGTCGTAGTCGTAGACGGCCACCTCGGACGCAGGGTCGCCGCTCGCGCGGTCGGAGATGCCGGCCGGTGCGGCGTACGACGTCGTGGTGGCGGCGGTCAGGGACGCGACGAGCGCACCGGCGACCACCATCGGGAGGGCGCGGCGCAGGAGCCGGGGCACAGATCTGGGCAGGAGGGGGTGACGATTCATGGCGGCAGCCTCGTCGACGGATGTCAGGAAGTTGTCAGGCCGGTGTCACGCGCCGGTCAGAGCCGGATCGACGCGACGGTCCGCACGCCCGGCGCGCTCGCCAGCGTCACCGTGCCGCCGTGCGCCTCGACGATCTGGCGCACGATCGCCAGCCCGAGCCCGCTCCCCCCGGTCACCCGGCTGCGAGACGGGTCGACGCGGCGGAACCGGTCGAAGACTTGCGGCAGGTCGGCGGCCGGGATGCCCTCGCCGGTGTCCTCGACCTCGACCAGGCCGGGTGCGGAGCGGACGGTGACGGTGCCACCGGCAGGCGTGTGGCGTACGGCGTTGGCGACGAGGTTGGCGACCGCCTGGCGCAGCCGCACCGGGTCCGCGTCGACCACCGAGCCGGGCTCCCCCGTCGCGAGGAGCGTGACACCGGCGGCCTCGGCGACGCCACCGAAGGACTGGACGGTGCGCTCGACGAGGTCGGCAAGGTCGGTCCGCTCGAGGTCGAGCACCAGCCCGCCCGCGTCCCCGACGGCCAGGTCGCGCAGGTCGTCGACCAGCCGCTGCAGCAGGAGCGTCTCCTCGTGCAGGCTGTCCAGCAGCTCACGGTCGGTCTCGACCAGCCCGTCCTGCGCCGCCTCGAGCCAGCCGCGCACGTTGGCGAGCGGGGTGCGCAGCTCGTGCGACACGTCGCTGGTCAGCCGGGTGCGCGCCGCGTCGTCGGCCTCGCGGCGCTCGGCCATCCGGTTGAAGGCGGCCCCGACCTCGCCGACCTCGTCGCGACGCCGTACGGGCACCCGCACCGAGAGGTCGCCCTCCCCCGCCTGCTGCGCCGCGGTGGCCATCCGCCGGAGCGGTCGCACGATGCTGCCGGCCAAAAGGGCGCAGAGCAGCAGCGTCACCAGCAGTACGCCGCCCGCCAGCAGGCCGATGCGCTCCTGGCTCGCGCGCGAGAGGTCCCACAGCACCTCGGGCGGGGCTGCGTCGGCGCTCAGGTAGAGCAGCGCGGGTGGCGCAACCGAGGACGAGAGCAGGTCGCGCCGGGCGTGCTCTGCGCACTGCGCGACCGTGTCGTGGCCGCGGCGGTAGTCGACGAGCACCGCGAAGTCGGGCCGCACGGCGTCGGCCCGCCGGAGCCCCGCGGTCCGCAGGCACTGGTTCGTGTCGCGCAGGAGGCCGACCACGGCGGCCTTCGCGTCGGCCGCGTCGGCCGCGTCGACGGACACCCGGCTGTCGACCAGACCGGTCGGCTCCACGACGTAGGCCCGGCAGCGGAGGGTCGCGTCGCAGGGTCGCGGCTCGACCGACTCCGCCGGCACGGTCGCCGGCTGGAGCGGCTCGCGCAGCACCGGGTCGACGTCGAGCGCGTCGAGCCGGGCGCGGGCGTCGGCCGGCGCGCGCGGGGCGTCGCGCCCGTCGGAGTCGAGCAGGACCGTGCCGGTGAGGTCGGTGACGGTGACCGGTCGGCGCAGCTCCGCCGACAGCTCGTCCACCAGGCCGGCCGCACCCGCCCAGCCGCGGTGGGTGGCGGCGTACTCGACCAGGGCGTCGTAGGCGCGCGCGTCCACCTCGAGCGAGGCGGCCTGGCTCTCGCGCACCGCCACCGACGTCGCACGCACGGTCGCCCAGGTCGTGGCGACGACGGCGACCAGCACGATCACCGCGGCGAGGGCGAACAGCCGGACGAACAGGCTGCGTCGCCACGGCACCCGGGCGGAGCGCCCGGTCACGCGTCGGCCGGGGCCACGGCGGCGTACCCCACGCCGTGGACGGTGCGGATCAGGGCGGGGTCGAGCTTCTTGCGGAGGTTGGCGACGTGGACGTCGACGGTGCGGGGCGTGACGTGGGCGGCGTCGCCGCGACCGTGCAGGCGGGTGAGGAGCTGGGCGCGGGAGAAGACCCGGCCCGGCTCGGCGGCGAGCGCCTCGAGCAGCAGGAGCTCGCCGGGCGTGCAGGTGACGACCGCGCCGTGCCAGCGCACCTCGTGGGTGGTGGGCGCCACGGTCAGCGGTCCGAGGGTCACCGCGGAGCGTCCCGCCTCGGCGGCGTCGATGCGACGGCGGCGCAGCAGCGAGCGGACGCGAGCCATCAGCTCGCGGGGGCTGTAGGGCTTGGTCAGGTAGTCGTCGGCGCCGAGGTCGAGGCCGTGGAGCAGGTCGTCCTCGGTGGCGCGTGCGGTGAGCATGAGGATCGGCACGGCCTCGGTCGCCTCGTCGGCGCGCAGGATGCGGCAGACGTCGAGGCCGTCCATGCCGGGCATCATCACGTCGAGCACCATCAGGTCGGGGGTGGACCGCCGCGCCGCGTCCACGGCCTCGCGTCCGTCACCGACGACCGTCACGTGGTGGCCCTCGGCGACCGCGTAGCGCCGGACGAGCTCCGCCTGCTTGGGGTCGTCCTCGGCGACCAGGATCCGTGCCACGGGAGTGACTGTAGGTGGCGGGGCCGAGCCCCGGTCTCGACACTGTCGCCGGGCGACCTGCTCAACCAGCGGCGACCTGGCCCAGCGCGCGCGTCAGGCAGGCGATGAAGTGGTCCACGTGGGACTCGTCCCACACCAGTGGCGGGCGGACCTTGAGGACATCGCCGCCCGCGCCGGTGAGGCCGGCAAGTGCTCCTTCGCGGACGAGGGCCTGGAGCAACGCCCTCGCGACCGGGCGGGAGGCCACGTCGACGCCGACGACGAGGCCGGTCCCCCGCACCTCGCCGAGGACCTCGGTCGTCGCCGCGAGGCATCGCAGCCGAGCGACCAGGTGGTCGCCGGTGACCAGGGCACGGGCCGGCAGGCCCCGGTCCTCGAGGACGTCGAGCACCGCGTTGCCCGCGGCCGCGGCGGCAGGGGTTGCGGCGAAGGTCGAGAAGTACTCGTAGTGCTGCGCGAAGTGGTCGACGTGCTCCCGGCGCGTGATGACCGCGCCCATCGGGTAGCCCGCGCCCATCGGCTTGCCGATCGTCACGAGGTCGGGCACGACGCCGGACTGCAGGAAGCGCCACATCAGCGGACCCGTGCGGCCGTAGCCGACCTGCACCTCGTCGGCCAGGTAGAGCGCACCGGCGGCGTGTGCGGCGTCGCGCAGCCCCGAGAAGTACGACGCCGGCGCGTCGTGGACGCCCTCGCTGGTGAAGCCGGAGTCGGCGAGCAGCAGCGCCGGCCGATGGCCCCGCTCCTCGAGACCCGCAGCGGCCGCCGCGACGGAGGCCGTCGGGTCCGCGCCGCCGTGCGGTGCATGGAAGCGCCCGACGGCGCTCGGCTGGTGCCCGGGCGGCCACTCGTTGGAGCTCAGGTCGGCCATCCACTTCGTGCTCCCGTGGTAGCCGTGGTCGACGATCAGTGCGCCCGACCCGCCGGTGAGCTCGGTGGCCAGTCGCCACGCGACCTCGTTGGCCTCGGTGCCGGAGGTCGTGAAGAGCACGGTGTCGAGACCCGGCGGCATCGTGGCGACCAGCCGCTCGGCGAGCTCGACGGCCTCGGGGTGGAGGTAGCGCGAGTGCGTGTTGATGGTGCGCAGCTGCCGCGAGACGCGGTTCGCCACGGTCGGGTCGGCGTGGCCGACGACGGCGACGTTGTTGTACGCATCGAGGTAGCGCCGGCCGTCGGAGGTGGTCAGCCAGGCACCCGAGCCGCTCACGACCTCCAGCGGCTCGTCGTAGAACAGCGGCGCGACCGGCCCGCCCATCGCGGCGTCGCGGCGCTCGCCGACCGACGACCAGGTGACGGGAGCGGTCCCGGCCAGCCGGTGGAGGCGTGCGGCCAGCTCGGCGGGCGACAGGTCCGACAGCGAGGTCAGCACGCGGGTGTCGGCGTCGTCGTACTGCGTGATGTAGGCCGTGTTGTCGGGGTGGGCGGCCGCGCGCCGGCCCGAGATGATCGCGCTCAGCGCGAGCCGCGACAGCACCAGCTCGCCGAGCACCTCGACCTCCTCGGGCGCGAGGGGACGCAGCCGCTGGTAGCCACGGAGGGTCGCGCCGGCCAGCTCCCACAGCGAGCAGACCTGGGTCTCGCTCGTGTTGCGCAGCACCGAGGTCAGCGTGACGGCGAGGTCGGCGACGTCGGCCGTGTGGTGCATGTCGCCGAAGTCGATGACGCCCGTGACCACGCCGTCGGTGACGAGCAGGTTGGTCAGCGTCACGTCGGCGTGGTGGATGCCGCCGGGCAGGGCGGCGCACCGCTCCAGCGCGGGCGACACCCGGTCCACCACGGACAGCAGCGGGTCGCCGGCGGGTAGGGACGCGGCGACGGCCGGGAGGCGGCGTACGTCCCAGTCGAGGTCGCGGGCACCCGCCGCCGGGTGGAAGAAGCCGCCCAGCGCCTGCGCGACGCGGGCCGCGATCGCGCCGGCCTGCTCGGCGAGGTCCTCGGTGACGACCTGCCCCTCGAGCCCGTCGCCCGGCACGGTCGTGATGAGCCGCGCCAGGCAGTCGCGGCCGAGGTCGTCGGTGACGACGGCGACGTCGCCACCCGCCAGCAGACGAGTGCCACGAGGGATCGGCAGGGTCGGGTCGACGGCGGCGACGTGCGCCATCGCGGCGACCTCCATCTCGACGAGCGCCCGGTCCTCGGCGGGGTTGGAGACCTTGAGGACGTGGCCGTCGGGAGCACCTCCGACGAGGACGTTGAGGTCGCGCTCGCTGGAGAGCGGGTGGACAGACGGGACGGGCACGCCCCAGAGGTCGCTCATCAGCGCCGTCACCCGCGAGGCGGACAGCGCCGGCGCGGGCTCGGCCATGACGTCGTCGATCACAAGGGGATCATTCCAGTGCCCGAGGTTTCGACACGCTCGCTGGCGCTCGCTGCTCAACCGGCGGGCGGCTCGGCGGGCGAGCGAGCGGGCTACACCGCCGGGGAGAGACGGAAGCCGACGCCGCGGACGTTCTCGACCTGCTCGGTGGCCTCGACGGCCTCGAGCCGGGTGCGGATCCGGCCGACCGCGGCGGAGAGCACCATCGGCGAGCCTTCCCAGTCGGCGCCCCACACCTTGTCCATCAGGGTCTCGCGAAGCACGACGCGTCCGCGCTGGGCGATCAGGAGGGCGAGCACGTCGAACTCACGGCCGTGGGTGGCGATCTCCTCCCCGCCGAACACGATGTGGTGGTCGACGACCTCGAGCTGCTCGTGCTCGGCCAGGCCCTGGGCCGTGGCGTCGTAGTGGCGGTGGATCCGGCGCAGCACCGACCGCACGCGCGACTGGAGCTCGGCGATCGAGCACGGCTTGATGAGGTAGTCGTCGGCACCCGCATCGAGGCCCGCGACGACGTCGAGCTCGTCGTTGCGCGCCGACATGATGACGATGCCGCCGGTGAACCCGAGGGTGCGCAGCGCACGGCACACGTCGACGCCGTCCATGTCGGGCAGCATCAGGTCGAGGATCAGCAGGTCGACCTCGGTGGACTCGACGTGCGCGATGGCTTCCTGGCCGTTGGTGACGACCGCGGCCTCGAACCCTCCGGCACGGAACAGGTGCGACAACGACGAAGCGAGCTCCACGTCGTCCTCGACCATCAACACATGCACCAAAACAGCATAAGTACCCCACGAGCACGTTGCCGATACCCGCGCTCAACAAAAGATCCACCACCTTCCACCGATTCGGTGCCGCACGGACAAAGTCTGGTCACCGCGCGGGGTGCGGGAGCATGGTGACGTGGATCAGCCAGCCCAGGTCACTGCACGCGACATCGACGAGGCTGCCGCCCGGCTGGCCGGCGTCGTCGAGAGCACGCCCCTCCACCGCTCGCCGCGGCTGTCTTCGCTGACCGGCCTCGACGTCTGGCTCAAGCGCGAGGACCTGCAGGAGGTGCGGTCCTACAAGGGCCGCGGCGCCTACAACCTGATCGTGCAGCTCAGCGACGCCGAGCGCGCCGCCGGAGTCACCTGCGCGAGCGCGGGCAACCACGCGCAGGGTGTGGCGTACGCCTGCTCCCGCACCGGCGTCCACGCCCGCATCCACCTGCCCCGCACGACCCCGCGGCAGAAGCGCGAGCGCATCGCCGCCCTCGGTGGGTCCTACGTCGACGTCGTGGTCGACGGCGACACGTACGACGACGCTGCCGCCCTGTCGCGCGTGCACGCCGAGACGTCCGGAGCGATCCCGGTGCCGGCCTTCGACGACCCGCGCACCGTGGCCGGGCAGGGCACCATCGCGGCCGAGGTGCTCGCCCAGCTGGCCACCCAGGTCGGCGCGCAGCCGGACGCGATCGTCGTACCCGTGGGCGGCGGCGGTCTCCTCGCCGGCGTGCTGACCCACGTCGCCGAGCACGCGCCGACGACCCGCGTCATCGGCGTCGAGCCGCAGGGCGCGGCCTCGATGACCGCCGCGGTCGAGGCCGGCGAGCCGGTCGACCTCACCGACGTGGACCCCTTCGTCGACGGTGCCGCGGTGCGGAGGGTGGGCGCGGTCCCCTTCGACGTCGTACGACGCCACGGTCCCGACCTGCGCGTCGTGCCCGAGGGCCTGGTCTGCGTGGAGATGCTCGCGCTCTACCAGTGCGACGGGATCATCGCCGAGCCCGCAGGCGCGCTGGCCCCGGCCGCGCTCCGCCTCCTCGACCTCGGGCTGGCTCCCGGCTCGACGGTCGTGTGCGTGCTGTCCGGTGGCAACAACGACGTCAGCCGCTATGCCGAGGTCGTCGAGCGCGCGCTGGTGCAGGAGGGGCTCAAGCACTACTTCCTCGTCGACTTCCCGCAGGAGCCGGGCGCGCTGCGGCGCTTCCTCGACGAGGTGCTCGGGCCCGACGACGACATCACGCTGTTCGAGTACGTCAAGCGATCCAACCGCGAGACCGGCCCGGCACTGGTCGGCGTCGAGCTCCAGCGACGCGACGACTACGAGCCGCTGATGAGGCGGATGGCCGACTCCGCGCTGCGCGTGGAGCTGGTCGAGCCGTCGAGCCCGCTCTTCCGCTTCGTGCAGTAGGGCCTACCGCAGCAACCCGTCGAGGTGCCGGCGCACCTCGTCCGGCGAGCCCGTGCCGTGCACCCGGATCAGCTCGGCCAGGGCGGGGTGCTCCGCGGCGAGGGTCTCGGCCGCGCGCAGCAGGTCCTGCCCCGACGCGACGGCCCGCAGCAGCTGGGCCGTCGACGGGTCGCCCGTGGGTCGCGCCGACGGCCCGGTCAGGGTCGTCGAGTCCTGCCGGCCGATCTCCTCGAGGCGCACCGCGACCTGGCTGTGCGCCAGGCCCGCCACCACCTCGTCGGACAGCTCGACCAGCGCGCGGAGCCGCTGCACCGCGAGCGGGTTCCCGATCGTCGTACGCCGGCCACTGGCGAGCTGCGAGAGCATCGGGGCGGACACCCCGATGGTGCGCGCGACGGCCGCCTGGCTGAGGCCGAGGGTCGAGGTGACGCGCTCGAGGACGTCGCCGATGGCCGCGCCGTAGAGCTCCTGCTGGCGCCGGCGACTGTCCGACTGCGCAACCATGCCTGGATCGTAACGCACGCACATAGTATGTTTGCGATTGCTAACGATGGGTAGACGGGCCGCAGGAGGTTCCACCATGACGCGGATGCAGCACGATCACCGGACCACCCCGCCCGGGGCCACGTTCGTCGCGACCCGGGCCGCACTGGCCGCCGTCGCGCTGTCGCTCGCGGTCGTCGCGGCGGCCCCGGCGCACGCCGGGAGCCAGGACGGGACGACGAGCACGGAGTCTGGGGCCGAGACAGGGGCGGGGACGGACACCGACTACGCCCGGATGGTCCTGGTCCTCGACTCCTCGGGCTCGATGGCCGAGCCCGCCGGCTCGGGCGGCACGAAGATCGAGGCCGCGAAGCGGGCCCTCGGGACCGTCGTCGACGGGCTGCCCGACGACGCCTACGTCGGGTTGCGGGTCTACGGGGCGAAGGTGTTCTCGCGTGACCAGCAGGGCGCGTGCACCGACTCCCAGCTGGTCGTGGACCCCGCCACCGACAACCGGGACGAGCTCCGCTCGGCGCTCCAGCAGTACGAGCCCTACGGCGAGACGCCCATCGGCTACGCCCTGCGGCAGGCGGCCCGTGACATCGGCGGAGAGTCGACGCGGTCGATCGTGCTGGTCTCCGACGGGATCGCCACCTGCGAGCCCGATCCCTGCGTCGTGGCCGGCGAGCTGGCCCAGCAGGGGATCGACCTCCAGATCGACGTCGTGGGGCTCAGCGTCGACGCGAAGGCCCGCGCCCAGCTGCGCTGCGTGGCCGCGAAGGGCAACGGCACCTACTACGACGCGGACGACGCGGACGACATCGTGGAGAGCCTCCAGACCGCGACCGACCGGGCCCTCCGGCCATTCGCCCTCGAGGGCACCCCGCTCGCCGGAGGCGACTCGGCCAGCCCGACCCCGGTGGAGGTCGGGCTCTGGAGCGACTCCGTCGGCACCACGTCGAGGACCTCCGAGCGATGGTTCTCCTACACCCGCACGATGCCCGGCTCGACGGTGCGCGTCGGGATCGCCAGCCTCGGCGGAGACCCGGAGGAGTGGGACACCGTCCAGCTGGCGACCAGCACGCCGCTGGGCGGCACCTGCGGCACCGACAGCGGGTTCAAGAACATCATCTCCTCCGAGCTCCTCGGCGCCGAGGTCGCGGTCGGCGCACCCCAAGGCAGCGACGACTGCGCGACCTCCGACGAGATCCTCATCTCGGTCTCCCGCTCGCTCGGGAACCTCGGCCGCGGCAAGGCGCCCTACAGCCTCCAGGTCGCCGAGGAGCCTCCCGTCGACGGCACCGCGCTCCCGGAGGCCGACGACTGGAACGGCCTGGTGCTCGACCCGCCGGACGTCCCCGGCAAGCCGGGCCGCGTCGACGGCGGCGACTCCTTCGCCACCGCGCCGGTGCTCACCGACGGTGCCTACCGCGGCACCATCGTCCCGGGCGAGACGCAGGCGTTCCGGGTCGAGCTGGCCTACGGCCAGACGCTGAGCGCACGCGTGCTCGTGCCTCCGGCCGGACCCGCACTGCGCGACGAGGTCGGATTCCAGGGGCCGTTCGGCTCGCTCAACGTCTACAGCCCGATGCGCGGGCAGGTGACCATGAGCGGCGACGGCATCAAGACCACCGGCTTCGCCGCCGGGTCGAGCTCGGACGTGCTCGGTGTCCAGACGCCCCAGGTCCGCTACAACAACCGCGACAGCTCGGCCAGCGTCGGCAGCAGCCTGCCGGGTTACTACTACCTCGTCTACGCCGCCGACGCCGACAGCAGCGGACGGTCCTACGAGATGCCCTTCCGCCTCGAGATGCAGGTGCGCGGCGAGGAGTCCGGGGCGCCGGAGTACGCCGACGGGCAGGCGCTGCTGACCGGCAGCGACGGACCGCTGGGCGAGCCCGTCGCGACGACCGAGGCGACCGCGGACCCGTCGGAACCCGAGGGGACGGCAGGTTCGGAGGAGCCCGACGGGGTCCAGAGCTCGGCTGCCGACGACCCGGGCGGCGTCTCGACCGGCACCTTGCTCGCCGCAGGCGGCCTGTGCGCCGTCGCCCTCGGTTGCGTGGGCGTCGCCCTCGCGCTGCTGAGGGGGCGCCGCCGCGCCTGACGCCCGGACCTCAGGCCAGCACCAGCCAGGCGGCGCCGAGCAGGCACGCGGCCGCGACGACCAGGAGGAGCACGGCGACCAGGCCCCGACGGTCGTCGCTCGGACCCTGGGCCGGCGTGGTCGTCGTACGGCCGGCGGGGTCGTCCTCCTCGACGACGTCCTCCTCGGGACGGGTCCGGCGCGGGCGCACGCGGGTGGCCGGCGGCGCCAGCTCCTCGAGCTGGTCGAGGACGACCACGGGCTCGACGGGGCCGGGGGTCGCGGACAGGTCGAGCGCCACGAGCTGCTCGCGCAGTCGCGCAGCCGACGCAGGCCGGGCGGTGGACTCGTGCTGCACCGCGTCGAGCAGCAGGTCGACGAGCGGCCGGAGGCTGGGCTGGGCGCCGACCGCCGTCTCGACGGCGTCCCGGGTGTGGGGCGGACGCACGCCCGTGAGCATCTCGAGGCCGACCATGCCGACGCCGTAGACGTCCTGCGCCACGGCGGGATCGGCCCCGGCCAGCTGCTCGGGCGCCATGTAGCCGGGCGACCCGATCACCTGGCTCGCGTGGGTGAGCCTGGGGTCGTCGAGTCGCGCCGAGATCCCGAAGTCGGTCAGGAGCAGGTGCGGCCGGTCGGCCCCGGTCGCGTGGAGCAGCAGGTTGGCGGGCTTCACGTCGCGGTGGACCACACCCGCGGCATGGACCGCGTCGAGCGCGTCGAGCAGCTGCACGAGGAGCTCGCGCACCCACATCGCGGGAAGGGCCCCGTGGTCACCGAGCAGCGTGGCGACCGAACCGCCGCGGACGAGGGGCATTGTGAAGAGCACCCGGTCGTCCTCCCCCGCCCACGACAGCGGCGTGACGACGTGGCGGTGATCGATGCGGGTGGCCTGCTCGCGCATGAAGCGCACCAGTGACGCCGAGTCCGACTGTCGCAGCAGCTTGCCGGCGTAGGTCTGCTGGTCGCGGAGGTCGCGCACGACCCACACCGATCCCATGCCGCCGTCCGCGATCGGCTCGAGCAGCTCGAAGCGCCCGGCGAAGACCTCCCCCACGCCGGTCACCGTAGCCGGTGCGGGCTCAGCACTCGACGACGTTGAGGGCGAGGCCGCCGCGGGCGGTCTCCTTGTACTTGTCCTTCATGTCGCGGCCGGTGTCGCGCATCGTCTTGATCGCCTTGTCGAGGGAGACGAAGTGGGCGCCGTCGCCACGCACGGCCATCCGCGCGGCGGTGATCGCCTTGATCGAGGCGACCGCGTTGCGCTCGATGCAGGGGATCTGGACGAGCCCGCCGATCGGGTCGCAGGTGAGCCCGAGGTTGTGCTCGATGCCGATCTCGGCGGCGTTCTCGACCTGCTCGGGCGAGCCGCCCAGGACCTCGGCCAGGCCGGCGGCGGCCATCGAGCACGCCGATCCGACCTCACCCTGGCAGCCGACCTCGGCGCCGGAGATCGACGCGTTCTCCTTGAAGAGCAGGCCGATGGCGGCGGCAGTCAGCAGGAACCGGACGATGCCGTCGTCGTCCGCCCCGGGGACGTAGTGGTGGTAGTAGAGCAGCACGGCCGGGATGATGCCGGCCGCGCCGTTGGTGGGCGCCGTCACGATCCGGCCGCCGGCGGCGTTCTCCTCGTTGACCGCGAGCGCGTAGAGCGTCACCCACTCCATCGCGCCGAGCGGGTCGGGGATGCCGGTGGCGGCCTCGGCCTCGAGCCGGGACTTCAGCTCGGCCGCGCGACGTCGTACCTTCAACCCGCCCGGCAGCACGCCGGTCGTCGCGGCGCCGCGGGCGACGCACTCCTGCATCACGCCCCAGATGGCGAGCAGCTCGCTGCGTACGTCGTCCTCGCTGCGGCGGACCAGCTCGTTGGCGAGCATGACGTCGCTCATCCGCAGCCCGGTCTCGCGGGTGATCGCGAGCAGCTGGTCGGCGGTGTGGAAGTCGTAGGGCACCGGCGTCGCGTCGGGCACCAGGACCGGGTTGCCCACGTCGTCCTCGTCGAGCACGAAGCCACCGCCGACGGAGTAGTACTCCCGGCGCCGCACGTCAGCGCCGTCGGCGTCGGTCGCGAGGAAGACCATGCCGTTGGTGTGGAACTCGAGCCGCTTGCGGCGGTGCATCACCACGTCGTCGTCCGCGGCGAAGGCGATCCGGTGCTTGCCGGCCAGCAGCAGCTCGCCGGTCTCGCGGACCTCGGCCACCATCGGGTCGGCCGCGACCGGGTCGACGAGGTGCGGCTGCTCACCCGCCAGGCCGAGCACGACCGCCTTGACGCTGCCGTGGCCGTGCCCCGTGGCGCCCAGCGAGCCGAACAGCTCCACCCGCACGTGAGCGACGTCGTCGAGCAGTCCGTCGGCGAGCAGCCCGTCGGCGAAGAGGTAGGCGGCCTTCATCGGCCCGACGGTGTGCGAGCTCGACGGGCCGATCCCGACCTTGAACAGGTCGAACACGCTGATGGTCATGGCGCTCCTCCGCCCCCGACCTCGTTGTCGGCGAACCCTCCGATGATGGGGCCGCGGAGGTCCTGAGGCAAGGCATTGTTGCGTTCAGCGATCCGCGTTGCTCATGACGCAACGAGCGTGCGTTCCTGCTCAGCCCTCCGACACGTCGATCAGCACCTTGCCGACCGCGCCGTCCTCGACCGCCGCGTGGGCCTGGGCCGTCTGCTCGAGCGGGAAGCGGTGCAGCGGCAGGCCGTGGTCGTCGCCGACGCCAAACGCCCCGTCGGCCAACGCCGCCGTGATGTCCTCGGCGGCAGCCGTCAGCGCGGCCTGGCCGACCGTGTAGAGCAGCACCCACTGGAAGCGCGCGTTGGTGGAGAAGGTCTCGCGGACGCTGAGCGCCACCTCGTCGCCACCGTTGTTGGCGTAGATCGCGATGGTGGCGCGCGGCTTGATCACCTTCAGGTCGAGCGAGATGTTCTGTGCCGGTGCGACCTCGACGACGAGGTCGACGCCATCAGGGACCAGCTCCCGGATGGCGGCCACGGTGTCGCCGGCGGTGTAGTCGACGACGTGGTGGGCGCCCGCCGCCGTGGCGAGGGCTCCCTTCTCGGGACCGCTCACCGTGCTCACCACGGTCGCTCCGGCCCAGCGCGCCAGCTGGATCGCGGCGTTGCCGACCGCGCCCGCGCCACCGGCGACGAGGACCGTCAGCCCGTCGAGCGCACCTGGCGCGAGCCGGTCCGGGCCGTCCTCGGAGGTCGTCAGCGCGCGGTGGGCAGTCACCGCAGGGACGCCGAGCGACGCGCCGACGTCGTACGACACCGCGTCCGGCAGGACGGTCACGCGGGCCGCCGGCAGGACGACCTGCTCCTGCGCGGTGCCGCCGGGCCGTTGGTGCTGCGCGAGCATCGTCCAGACGCGGTCGCCGACCTCGAGGTCGACCCCCTCCCCGACGGCCTCGACGACGCCACTGCCGTCCTGGCCGGGCACGATCTCGGGGAAGGCGAGCTCACCCATGCCGCCGGCGCGGAACTTCCAGTCGGTCGGGTTCACGCCGGCCCGGACGATCCGCACGCGCACCTCGCCGGGCCCGGGCTCCGGGACCTCTCGCTCGACCAGCTCGAGCACCGAGGAGTCGCCGCTCTCGGTGTAGACCACAGCACGCATCACGTCTTCTTCCGTCGGGGGGGACCTGTCCGTCGATGACAACACAGACGCCCCGCTGCCTATGCCGCAGGGAGAACCAACCGTCCCGTTGGGCTCGGCGCCATGGGCGAGAAGGGGGCGGCGACACGGGCAGAGGTCTTTGGCACGGTGATCGCCCTGTCGATGACGTGGTCGCCGGCCAGCACGACCTTCGCCCCCACGTCAGGGTGAGCCGATGACCGGAGCGCACGCCTAGCGTCGAGGGTCCGGGGCACTAGAAGGAGGACCGCGTGGGACACCAGCCACCGAAGGACGTCCAGGAGTCAGCTCAGCGCGCAGTGCGGTGGATCGAGGACGACAAGGCCGGCAAGGGCTTCACCGACACCGGCCGTCGCCGCGCCTCCCAGCTGGCCGACGGCAAGGAGGTGAGCGACGAGGTCGTGCGGAAGATCCAGGCCTACTTCGCGCGGCACACGGTGGACAAGGACGCCGAAGGCTTCTCGCAGGGTGATGACGGGTTCCCGTCCCCCGGGCGAGTGGCGTGGGACGCCTGGGGCGGCGACGCGGGTGAGCGGTGGGTCGGCACGATCGACCTCGACTGACCTCCGTGACGGCGGCCGCCGAGCCGACGCCATCAGGACCTCCACGCCCGAGGAGCACGGATCGATGAACCGTCTGACCGCCGCGGTGCTGCGGCACCGCGTGATCGTCGCCGTGGCCTGGCTCGCGATCGCGATCGCCGGCGGAGCGACAGCGTCCACGACCGTCGACCGCCTGACCTTCGACTTCGACCTCCCCGGACAGCCGGCCTACGAGACCAACCAGCGGATCGTCGACGAGTTCGGCAACGGCGGGCTCACCGACCCCCTGCTCCTCGTGGTCGAGGGCGACGACGCGGCCTCCCGCGCTGACGAGGTGGCCCAGGAGGTCCGCTCGGCGGTCCCAGGGACCCGCACGGTCTCCCCCGGCGACGAGGGCGCTGACGTCCTGGCCACCGATGCTGGCTCGGCGGTGGTCGTGGCCTACGCGCCGCTCACCCCCGGCCCCGAGTCGTACGCCGAGGCGCAGCCCGCGCTCGAGCAGGTCGCGGAGGCCGCGTCCGGTGATGGCACCACGGTCACGCTGACGGGCTTCTCGGTGCTCGAGGAAGGCGGTGGCGACGACCGCGGCCTGATCGTGGAGGTGCTGATCGGCGGGATCGGCGCGCTCGTCGTGCTGGCGCTCGTCTTCGGGTCGCTGCTCGCCGGGCTGCCCCTGCTGGTGGCCGCGGTCTCCATCCTGGGCACCTTCCTGGCCCTGCTGGGCCTCACCCACCTGACCGACGTCTCGGCCGTCGTGGAATACCTCATCGCGCTCATCGGCCTCGGCGTGGCCATCGACTACTCCCTCCTGGTCGTGACGAGGTGGCGCGAGGAGTCGGCCAAGGGGGTGGCCAACGACGAGGCGATCGGCGCGGCCATGGCGACCGCCGGCCGGTCGGTGGTGTTCAACGGCGTCACCGTGGCGGTGTCCCTCGCGGCGCTCGTGCTGGTGCCGATCCCGTTCCTGCGGAGCATCGGGCTCGGCGGCCTCCTGATCCCGCTCTTCAGCGTCGCCGTGTCCCTCACCCTGGTGCCGGCCCTGCTCAGCGCGGTGGGTCCGCGCATGAACTGGCCGCGCCGCAAGCCCGCGGTGACGCGGAGCCGGCTGTGGGCCGCGATCGCGACCCGGGTGCTGCGTCGGCGATGGCTGACCGTCATCGGCTCCGTGGTCGTGCTGCTCGCGCTCGCCGCTCCCGTGCTCGGCCTCACGCTCGGCACCGCGCAGCTCAGCGGCCTGGCCAACGGCTCGGCGGCCTCGCGCGCGCTCGTCGACGCTGTCGCCGACGGCGTGCCCGCAGGCGTCGTACGCCCGACGGAGGTCCTCGCGTCCGAGAGAGACGTGCCGGGAGCCGTCGAGCAGCTGACGGGCCTCGACGGGGTCGCCGCGGTCGTCGCGCCCCCGGGGCAGGAGTGGTCGGCGGACCGGCAGTCGCTGCTCCAGGTCTGGACCGACACCGACCCCACCACCGAGACCGGACGCGCCACCCTGCAGCGCGTCCGGGACGAGGCCGACGGCCTCGGCGTCGCCGTCGGTGGCACTCCGGCCGAGGACGCGGACTTCATCGCGGCCGTCTACGGCAAGGCGGGCTGGGTCGTGCTCGGGGTCGCCGTCGTGACCTTCCTGCTCCTCGCCCGCGCGCTGCGGTCGTTCTGGCTCCCCCTCAAGGCGCTGGCGCTCAACGCGCTGTCCCTGGCCGCCGCCTACGGCGTCACCGTCCTCATCTGGCAGGACGGGCGCGGCACCGAGCTCCTCTTCGACCGGACGGCGACGGGGGCCGTCACGATCTGGGTGCCGATCGCGGCGTTCGCCTTCCTCTTCGGGCTCTCGATGGACTACGAGGTCTTCATCCTCTCCCGCATGCGTGAGGAGTACGACGACCTGATGGCCGCCTCCACCTCGTCCGCGGGTGCCAGCACCGAGCGCGAGGCCACCGACCGAGCCGTCGTGGAGGGGATCGCCAGCACGGGACGACTCGTCACCTCCGCCGCCCTGATCCTGTTCTTCGCCTTCATCGCCCTCTCCACGGTGCCGACCGTCGAGGTGAAGGTGCTGGCCACCGCCCTGGCGCTCGGCATCGCCATCGACGCCGTCATCGTCCGGGGCCTGCTGGCCCCGGCCCTCGTCGGCGTGCTCGGGCGCGCCAACTGGACCATCCCGCGCGTCCTGTCACGCGCACTCCTGCTCCGTCCCTCGGAGCCACGACACCTGGGGACCCCGGGGCACGTCGACCCGCGGCACTCCGCTGGCAGGTCGTCGGGGCGACGCGGTCGGTGACGCGACGCCTGCTGACCCGGGGCCTCGCCGAGGCAGTCGTCAGTCGGCGCGGCCCTGGCTCGACGCGGCGAAGTTGACACTGATGCGCGGCCCGGTCGGCGAAGTCTGCTTGGGGACGCAGTGCCTCCAGTCCGACTGGCAGCGCCCGCCCATCACGATCAGGTCGCCGGCGAGCGGGCGGAACGTCGAGCTGGGACCTCCATCTGCCGGCCGGATGAGGAACCGGCGACTCGCGCCGAGGCTCAGGACCGGCACCACGCACTCGCGCCGTCGCGTCGAGGCGCCGTCTCCGTGCCATCCGGTGCTGTCGCGGTTGTCGCGGTAGAGGTTGACCCACAGGTGGTCGTAGGTCACGCCGTAGTGCGAGGTGAGTGCCTGCGCCGCCTCCAGCAGGAGGGCCGGCGCGGTCGCCAGGTCGTCGTACTGCGCCGTCAGCCGTGGCTCGACCGTCCGCTCGCCGTACATCCAACGACGGCGCTGCTCCCACGCCCCGCCTTGGAGCAGCTCGTCGAAGAGGCTGTCGGCGCCCGTGAGCCAGCTCGGCACGTGCTCGACCCACGAGTGCTCGTCGAGCCTCACCCGGTGAGCGGTCGCGAAGCTCTCGTCGACACCCGGAACGCCCGGGCGTCCGTCGTCGCCGAACAACGGCAGAGCGGTGTCGGTCACGACACCATCACTACCCGACGCCACCGACAGCGGCATCCGGGCGCGGGATCCTCCTGGGCGCCATTGGACCGTGCGGTGTGGGGGGACTGATGTGGACGAGCCCCATCCGCCGACCGCCTAGGCTCGAGTGATGACGTCCACCCTCGAGCCCCTCTCGGCCGCAGAGGTCTACCTGCTCGGGCTCGAGCCCCGGCGCACGCGCCGGTGGGGCCGGCTCGTCGCCGGCGCGCTCGACCTGTGGTGCGCCACCACGGGTGGACGGTTCGAGCTGACCGGCGAGGGGTACGTCGTGGTGCGGCTGCGCAGCGACGGCGCGCTCGAGCTGCGACTGCCGGTGGGCGGTGCGGAGGCTGCGGCCGAGCTGATGGGCATCCTGCGCCACCAGCTCGACACGATGGCACCGGACGAGTTCCGCCTCGCCTGGGGTCTGGGCTAGCCGAGCGGCCGCCGGAAGACGAATCGTCGGAACAGGTAGAAGCGCGCGCCGAGTCCGAGCGCGAGGCCGATCACGTTGGCCGCGATGTTGTCCGACACCGGGTCGTCGAGACCCAGCACGTCGCGACTGACGACCAGGCACGCGATCGGCAGCGACATGGTGACCAGGTTGATCAGGACGTACGCCACCCGTCCGCCGTCCGCCTGACGTGGCGGGCGGTCCCTGAACGCCCAGCTCCTGGCGCCGCGGTAGCTGATCACCATGCCCACGGTGTTGGCCAGGACGTACGCAAGGACCGGTCGATCGCTGAGGAGCGCGCGGTCCCCGGCGCCCCAGCCGTGCACCAGCCCGTTGAAGAGGACGAAGGCGACGACCGTGGCCACGCCGCCCACCGTGAGGAAGCGACCCAGCTCGGCCAGCACGCGCTGGTGGCGGCTTCCGACGAGGATCGAGGCGGATGCCGCGTCGCGCGCCGACGGAACCGACTCCCGCCTCACGGCCGCGGGGGAGGGGACGGTGGCACGCACATCAGGGCTGAACGCCAGCGACCGGGGACTATTCCCCGTGTCGCGCGAATCACGGACCACTCCGTGGGAGAGCTGTTCCACGAAGGCGCAGAAGACTCCCCCGGGGTCTCGGGTCCCCGGGGGAGTCAGAGCCGCCTGTCAGAATCGAACTGACGACCTAGTCATTACGAGTGACTCGCTCTACCGACTGAGCTAAGGCGGCAAGGCCCTCGAGCCGTGCTCGGAGGACCGCGAGAGAGTATACGGAGCGTCGAGGCGGGACTGAAATCACCGGGTGCGTGGTTGGGTTCGAGGTAGGAACCCCACCCCACCAGAGGAGACACGATGCCCACTCGCACTGCACGCACCGCTTGGAACGGCGGGCTCCAGGACGGCTCCGGCCAGGTCGAGCTGACCAGCTCCGGCGTCGGGACCTACGACGTCTCGTTCCCCAAGCGCGCGGCGGAGGACGCCGGCGGCACGACGAGCCCCGAGGAGCTCATCGCGGCCGCGCACTCCTCCTGCTACGCCATGCAGTTCTCGGCGCTCATCGCCGAGGCCGGCGGCACGCCGCAGGCGCTCGAGGTCACCGCCGACGTCTCGCTCGGTGAGGACAAGGAGGCCGGCGGCTTCAAGCTCACCGGCATCAAGCTCACCGTCCGCGGCGAGGTCGAGGGGCTCGACGACGCCGGCTTCAAGGAGGCTGCCGAGAAGGCCAAGGCCGGCTGCCCGGTCAGCAAGGCGCTCACCGGCGTCGACATCACGCTCGACGCCGCTCTGGAGTCCTGAGCCAGCGAAGCCCTTGGTTTCGACACGCTCGCTGGCGCTCGCTGCTCAACCAGCGGGCGCCAGCGGGTCTGCTCGACCAGCGGGCGTCAGCAGGTCGTCCCGTCGTCGGGGACTGTCCCGTCCACCAGGTAGTCCTCGACGACGGCGTTGATGCAGTCGTTGCCGGCGTTGTAGGCCGTGTGGCCGTCACCGTCGCGCGTGACGAGCACGCCGGAGTCGAGCTGCGCGGAGAGCGCCTCGGCCCACTTCAACGGCGTCGCCGGGTCGCGCGTCGTACCGAGCACGAGGATCGGAGCGGCCCCCGCCCCGCGGATGTCGAGCGGCTCCTCGCTCGAGGTGACCGCGACCCCGCGGCAGCCGGTCATCCCCCACGCGAAGACGTCGCCGAAGGTGGGCGAGGCCTGCTCGAACTCCCCGAAGAGCGAGGGAACCTTCGCGAACGGCACCGACGTCGGGTCGTCGAGGCAGTTGATGGCGTAGTTGGCCTCGATCGAGTTGTCGCTGTAGGACCCGCCGCTGGTGCGTGAGGAGTACGCGTCCGCGAGCTGCATCAGCGCCGACCCCTGGCCGTCGATCGCCGAGCCGAGCGCGGTGCTCAGCAGGAACCAGTAGTCGCGGTTGTAGAGCGGCGCGATGATCCCGTAGAACGCGTTGCCGACGGTCAGCTCACGGTCCCCGGCCGGCAGCGGCTCCTCCTCGATCGAGTCGAGGAGGTCGCTGATCGTGGTGAGGCCCTCGTCGACGGTGTCGCCGAGGAAGCAGTTGTCGGTGGAGTCGAGGCAGTTCTGCACGTAGGCGCGCAGCGCGGTCTCGAAGCCGGCGGCCTGGTCGAGCGCCGCGGACTTCGCGTCGAGCGAGACGTCGACGGCGCCGTCGAGCACGAAGCGGCCGACCCGATCGGGGAACAACTCGGCGTAGGTCGCGCCCAGCTTGGTGCCGTACGACGCACCGAAGTAGGTCAGCTGCTCCTCGCCGAGCGCCGAGCGCAGGACGTCCATGTCGCGCGCCGCCTCGATCGTGGTGACGTGGCCGATGATCGCGTCGCTGTTGGCCACGCAGTCGGCGCCGTAGGACATCACGCCGGCGCGGTAGTCGGCGACCTCCGCGGGGGTGTCCGGGGTCGGGTCGCCGGCCAGGTAGGCGTCGAGCTGGGCGTCGGTCAGGCAGTCGACCGGGTCGGACCGGCCGGTGCCACGCGGGTCGAAGCCGACGACGTCGTAGCCCTGCAGGACCGGCTCGCGGAAGACGCGGCCGGCCAGGGAGGCGTACGTCGTCCCGGGTGCGCCGGGGCCGCCCGGGTTCACCACCAGGGAGCCGATGCGCTTGCCGGTGGCGGGCACCCGCAGCAGGTTGAGCTCGAAGGTCTCGCCCTGCGGGTCGGCGTAGTCGATCGGCACGGTCAGGGTGCCGCAGTCCTGGTCGGCGTTGGCCTCGCACGGCTGCCAGTCGATGCGCTGGGCGTAGAGGTCGGCCAGGTCGGACGCGGGCGCCTCGGTGACCGACGCGGGCGGCGCGGTCGTCGGCGACGGGGTGGGCGTGGGGCGGGGAGCGTCGGTCGAACCGCCCTGGAACGACAGTCCCACGGCGACGACGGTGACGAGGACCACCGCCAGCACGACCAGCAGGGCCAGGACCTTCTTCATCATCGAGGTGTCACCGATGTCCTCCGGGCAGTCGCAGGGCGACGGCCATCGACTCGAGCGCCAGCAGCGGCGGCACGTTGAACTCCAGCATCTGGTCGCGGGCGGTGAAGATCGCGTCGATCATCCGCAGCAGCTCGTCGGGCGAGGCGGCACGGGCGACGACCTGCACGTCGGCGCGCAGCTCCTCGTTGACCAGCTGTCCCGGCGCCCCGACGGACAGGGCGATCGCGTCGCGGTAGACCGAGACGAGGTCCATCAGGGCGCGGTCGATCACGTCGAGCACGCGGCGCTTGGCCTTCTGCTTCTGCAGCTTCTCCAGCCCGCTGAGCGCGGCCTTGTAGGAGCGGCTGGCGAGGTCCTTGCGCTCGCTGCCGAAGATCGCCTGGAGCTCACCGAGCTCGCGCTTCTCGGCGTCCGCGGTGATCGCCTCGGTCTCCTCCTTGGCGAGGTCGGCGAGGTTGGTCGCCGCCGTCATGCAGGCGCCGAGGGTCGTCAGCCGGGCCGGGATGCTGACCACCTCGCGCCGGCGCGAGCGGGTGTCCTCGTCGAGCGCCAGCGCGCGCGCCCGGCCGATGTGGCCCTGGCTGGCACGCGCCGCGAAGCTGGCGATCGTCTCGGAGACCCCGTCGTTGCGGGCCAGGAAGCGGGCCACGTCCTCGGTGCCGGGCGTCGCGAGGGTCAGCGTGCGACAGCGTGAGCGGATCGTCGGCAGGACGTCCTGCACCGTCGGCGCGCACAGCAGCCACACCGTCTTCGGCGTCGGCTCCTCGATGGCCTTGAGCAGCGCGTTTCCGGTGCGGGGGTTCTCCGGCGTGCCGAGGCGGTCGGCGTCCTCGATCACGACGATCTGCCAGCGCCCGATCGACGGGAACTTCGCCGCCGACTGCACCAGGTCGCGCATGTCGTTGACGTAGAGCACCGACGTCTCGGACCGCACCCAGGTGATGTCGGGGTGCGAGCCCTTCATCCCGAGCCGGCACGCCTCGCAGTGACCGCACCCGCTCTGCGTCTCGCACTGGAGCGCGGTGGCGAAGGCGCGTGCGACGTTGGAGCGGCCGGACCCGGGCGGACCGGTGACCAGCCACGCGTGGGTCATGCCGTGCCCGGCGGCGGCCTCCTTGAGCAGCTCGATCGTGGGGCGCTGCCCGACCAGGTCGTCCCACACGGAGGTGGTCGTCGTCGTCATCGGCCCTCCAGCATCGGCTCGATCCGCACCCGGACGGCGGAGGCGATCTCGTCGATCGGAGCACGCGCGTCCAGGACGACGTAGTGGTCGGGGTCGGCGGCGGCGAGGTCGAGGAAGCCCTGCCGCACGCGCTGGTGGAACTCCAGCGACTGCCCCTCGATCCGGTCGCGCTCCTCGAACCGTCCGAGCCCGGTCTCGGGCTCGAGGTCGAGCACGACGGTGAGGTGGGGACGCAGGTCGCCGGTGGCCCAGCGGGCGACGGCCTCGACCTCGGCGACGTCGAGGGTGCGGCCGGCGCCTTGGTAGGCCAGCGTCGAGTCGACGTAGCGATCGGTGATGACGACCTCGTCGCGCGCGAGTGCCGGCAGCACGACGTGGTCGACGTGCTCGGCCTTGTCAGCGGCGTAGAGCAACGCCTCCGTGCGGTCGGACAGATGGCCCGTGGCCGGGTCGAGGACGATCCGGCGCAGCTCCTTGCCGACCGGGGTGTCGCCGGGCTCGAAGGTCAGCAGGACCGTCTCTCCGCGCTCGACGAGCCAGTCGCGGAGCAGGCGCGACTGGGTCGACTTGCCTGCCCCCTCGCCGCCCTCGAAGCAGACGAAGAGGCCTGCCTCGGAGTAGACGCCGGCGCTCATCCGGTGGTCCTCACGGGCTGAACCCTACGGGTCGGGCCTGACAGCGAGTCAGACGCGGCGCACCTTGATCACGCGCTTGGCCAGCACCTTCTTCGAACCCGGCGCCGTGAGCTCGATGCGGACCTTCACGACCCGGCCGACCCGCAGCCTGCCGAGGCCCTTCCTGGTCAGCTTCACCGTGACCTTCGACTTCTTGCCCGCCTTGATCCCGTAGGACTTCGCCTTCGCCAACGCCTTGCCGCCCTTGGCCAGCTCCACCGTGAGCCTGCCGGCGCACGCGGCCCCCTTCGCGCACCTCACCGGCACGGTGAGCCTGCCCTTGCGGATCGGCGTGACGCCCTTGACGGCGGGCAGGGCACCGACGACGGCCGTCGTACCGCCCCCACCCCCGCCGCCACCCGGCGGGATCATGGTGACGCCGTCGCCGAGGTCGACGTTGGTCGTGCCGAGCTGGTCGGTGGTCACCCGCACGATCGAGTTGTTCTTGGCGTCGGTGAACCAGATAGCGCCGTCGGGCCCGAAGGTCAGCGACGTGGGCTCGTAGTTGCCGACCGAGCTGATCGCGCCGACACCGTTGGCCGCGATGTGCCCGATGCCGGGAGCCGCGCCCCGGTTGGTGAACCACATCTGCCGGTCGGGCCCCATGACCAGGTCCTGCGGCGCGGAGCGCGAGCCGGTCGACCAGATCTGCGTGCCCCCGCTGGCCGCGTCGAGGTAGCCGATCGAGCCCCGCGAGGGGCTGGTCAGGCTGCCGTCGGTGCTGCTGCGGGTGAACCAGATCGATCCGACCGGCCCGGCCGCCAGGCCCATGGGGTACGTCGCGTCGCTCGGCAGCGGGTAGGTGACGCCGCCTGCCGCGTCGGCGTTCACGCGCGTGATCGTGTCCTGGCCCTCGGCCGAACCGCCCTGGCACCACATCGCGCCGTCGGCGGCCTCACCGAGGACGTCGTCGCACGCCGGGGCGTTCGGGGACTCGGTCAGGGCGCCGGTCGGACCCAGCTTGACCACGAACGACCGGTCGTAGTTCATGGAGATCCACGCGGTGTTGTCGGGGCCGACCCGGATCTCGCCCGCGTAGGGGCAGACGTCGAAGACGCAGGGGTCGTCGGCCGGGAATCGCCAGTTGTTGAGCACCACTCCGGCCGGCGAGAGCCGTACGACGTTCTCGCCGTGCTCCGTCGTCACCCACACCACCCCGTCGGGTCCGACGTCGAGGCCCTTGGCGGGGTTGTCGACGCTCGAGTCCGTCGCCGGGAGCGGGAACTCCTGGATCGCACCGGAGGTGGTGATGCGGCCGACCTTGTTGGCCCCGCGCTCGAGGAACCACATGCTGCCGTCGGGCGCGGTGGTGATCCGCCCGAGGTTCGCGGCGCTCGTCGGCACGGGGAACACGTTGACCGCGGCGTGCGCGGGCGTCGTACCGACCACGACGAGGAGCGGGCTCACGAGGAGCGCGAGGGTGGCGAGCAGGGCTGTGCGAGCGCGGGTCATCGGGTCACTTTCGTCCGCGGCGACGCGTGCCTCCCATGACCACGCGTCCGGCCGTGCTTGACACCTCACCAGTTCGGAGCGGTTTCAAACACGGACCATCGGATGAACTGCCGCCCTCGAGCCAGGTCGCCGCCGAGGACCCGGGCACGTCGTGTGGCGATCCGGCGGTCAGGACCGCCGCAACGTCACACGTCCCGCGAGGTCAGGCCTTCTTGGCGGTCGTCTTCTTGGCGGTCGTCTTCTTGGCGGTCGTCTTCTTGGCCGCGGTCTTCTTCGCTGCGGTCTTCTTGGCGGTCGTCTTCTTCGCGGCGGTCTTCTTGGCCGGGGCCTTCTTCGCGCCCTTCTTGGCCGCCTTCTTGGCAGGACCGCGCTCGCGACGCTCGGCGAGGAGCTCGGCCGCGCGCTCGAGGGTGATCGACTCGACGGTGTCGTCCTTGCGGAGCGTGGCGTTGTACTCGCCGTCGGTGACGTACTCGCCGAAGCGACCCGCCTTCACGATGACCGGCTGGCCGGAGACCGGGTCGTTGCCGAGCTCCTTGAGCGGCGGGGTGGCCGCGCCGCGACCGCGCTGCTTGGGCTGGGCGTAGATCGCCTTGGCCTGGTCGAGCGTGATGTCGAAGATCTGGTCCTCGCTGGTGAGCGAGCGGGAGTCGGTGCCCTTCTTCAGGTAGGGCCCGTAGCGACCGTTCTGCGCGGTGATCTCGGTGCCGTCCTCATCGGTGCCGACGACGCGCGGCAGGTCGAGCAGCTGGACCGCCTGCTCGAGCGAGACGGTGTCGAGCGTCATCGACTTGAAGAGCGAGCCGGTGCGCGGCTTGGCCGACTTGGGCGCGTCCTCGGGCAGGAGCTCGGTGACGTAGGGACCGAACCGGCCGTTCTTGGCCACGATCTGCAGGCCGGTGTCGGGGTGCGCACCCACGACCTGCTCCTCGCCGGCCGGGTTGGCCAGCAGCTCCTTGGCCATCGCCACGGTGAGCTCGTCGGGCGGCAGGTCGTCGGGCACGTTGGCGCGCACCGGGGCACCGTCGCCGTCCTCGGACGGGGGGCCCTCGACGTACGGGCCGTAGCGACCCACCCGCAGGTTGATCCCGTCCTCGGGCGTGCCGATCGGGAAGGTCGCCATCTCCTTGGCGTCGATGTCGCCGAGCTCGGTCACGAGCGTCTTGAGGCCGACGATCTCGCCGGCGCCGTAGTAGAACTCGCCGAGCTCGGTGGCACGGTCCTTGCGACCGCCCGCGATCTCGTCGAGGACGTCCTCCATCGACGCGGTGAACTCGTAGGAGACCTGCCGCGGGAAGTGCTCCTCGAGCAGCCGGACCACCGAGAACGCCAACCAGGCCGGGACGAGGGCGGTGCCCTTCTTGTAGACGTAGCCGCGGTTGAGGATGGTGCCGATGATCGAGGCGTACGTCGAGGGGCGGCCGATCTCGCGGTCCTCGAGCTCCTTGATGAGGGTCGCCTCGGTGTAGCGCGCGGGCGGCTTGGTCTCGTGGCCCTCGGGGCTGAGCGTCGCGGCGGAGACGGTGGCGCCCTGCACCAGGTTGGGCAGCCGGGTCTCGGCGTCGTCCTTGCGCTTGGAGGCGTCGTCGATGTCCTCGACGTAGGCCTTGAGGAAGCCGTGGAAGGTGATCGTGCGACCGCTCGCGCTGAAGACGACGTCGCGGCCGTCGGCGGCGGCGCCACCGATGCGGATGGTGACCGAGTTGCCGACCGCGTCCTTCATCTGGGAGGCGACGGTGCGCATCCAGATCAGCTCGTAGAGGCGGAACTGCTCGCCGGACAGCCCGGTCTGCGCGGGCGTGCGGAACGAGTCGCCGGCGGGGCGGATCGCCTCGTGGGCCTCCTGCGCGTTCTTCACCTTCGAGGTGTAGGTGCGCGGCGAGTCCGGGACGTACTCGGCTCCGTAGAGCTCGCGCACCTGGTCGCGGGCCGCGCCGATGGCGGCACCCGACAGCGTCGTCGAGTCCGTACGCATGTAGGTGATGAAGCCGTTCTCGTAGAGCCGCTGCGCGACCGACATCGTCACGCTCGCGCTCATGCCGAGCTTGCGGCTCGCCTCCTGCTGGAGGGTGGTCGTGCGGAAGGGGGCGTACGGCGAGCGGCGGTAGGGCTTGGACTCGACCGAGCGCACGTCGTACGTCGTGTCGGCGAGGCCGGCGGCCAGCGACTCGGCGTCGGCGCGGCTGAGGTGGACGCGCTCCGCCCGAGAAGAAGAGCCGAGCCCCTTCAGCTCGCCGGTGTTGTCGAAGTCGGCGCCGCGGGCGACACGGACGTCGTCGACGGAGTGCAGCTTGGCCGGGAACATGCGCGGGTCGTGGCCGGTGCCGGCGTCGAAGGTCGCGTCGAGGTCCCAGTAGGAGGCGACGCGGAACTTCATCCGGTCGCGCTCGCGGTCGACGACCAGCCGGGTGGCGACCGACTGGACGCGGCCGGCGGACAGGCCGGACATGACCTTCTTCCACAGCACCGGGGAGACCTCGTAGCCGTAGAGGCGGTCGAGGATGCGACGCGCCTCCTGGGCCTCGACGAGGTCGTCGTTGATCTCGCGGGGGTTCTCGACCGCGGCGAGGATCGCGGGCTTGGTGATCTCGTGGAAGACCATCCGGTGGACCGGCAGGCCCTTCGGCGGCTTCAGCTCGTCGAGGAGGTGCCAGGCGATCGCCTCGCCCTCGCGGTCCTCATCGGTGGCGAGGTAGAGGGCGTCGGCGTCCTTGACCAGCTTCTTCAGCTTGGCGATGTGGCTCTTCTTGTCGCGCGGCACGACGTAGTAGGGCTCGAACCCGTTGTCGACGTCGACAGCGAGCCGGCCCCACGGCTTGTCCTTGATCTTGGCCGGGGTGTCCGCGGCGTTGTTGGGCAGGTCGCGGATGTGACCGATCGAGGACTCGACGACGTAGTCCTTGCCCAGGTAGCCGCCGATGGTGCGGGCCTTGGCAGGCGACTCGACGATGACGAGCTTTGCCACAGTTGTTGCTCCTCTATTTGCTTCCGGCGCCGCAACCGTAGCGCCACATCCCGAGATGACCAGCCCTGGTGGTCGGCCGCTTCCCCTGTCGTCCCACCGTGGACCACGTCCACCTTGGTACCCGAATCGTGCCCGGAGCGGTCCAGACCGGGCCGATTTCCGTCCACAGGCAGGCCACATCGGGCGTCGTCCACAGGGCGCCCCGCCTGCACGGGGCCGGTGTCGGGGGGTCGCGTCGAGCGTGGGTGTCCCGACCCCGACACCTCCTCGACACCCCTCGAGACCTCCAGGAGCCCTCCGATGCACGAAGACCGCTGGCACATGCACCTCGACGACGAGCCCCACCCCTCCGGCGGCCGCCTCTGGGGTGAGCCGCCCCTGCTGGCCGGCGGCGGTCGGGTGAGCCACCTAGTCTTCCTCGACGGCCGGCTGGTCGACGCCTGGACCGACGACCCGTCGGACACCCCCTACGACGCCCTGGCCCGGCAGTACGACGCCGAGCGGACGCCGCAGGTCGTGCGGTCGCCCCCGCCGCCACCACGCCACCAGCAGGTGCTCGCCTGGCTCGACGGGATCGCCGGCGGGCGCGAGGCGCTGCTCGCGCTGGCGCCTGATCCCGCCAAGCCCCTGCTGCGCGAGGTGCTAGACCCGGTCGCCGACGAGCCGTGGCTCGTGGTCGACGAGCTCGTGGCCGACGTGTGCGAGGAGCTCCTCTCGCCCGACCTCGAGGCTCCGCTGAGGCGGTGCCTGCTCCTGCTCCACGCGAAGGCACCGTGGCTGCCCGAGCGGCTGGCACCCGACCGGGTCGCCGCCGGGATCGTGTGGCTGGTCGGCAAGGCCAACGCCGCGATCGGGCCTGCCGGGCCGGTGACCCAGGTGAGCATCGCCTCCCGCCTGGGTGTCTCCTCGCTCGGCACCCACGGTGGAGCGGTCTGCGGCCACGTCCGCCGGGTCGGCTGGCCGTCGTCCCGTCCGTGGCCGCACGCCTACCCCGAGCTCTACGCGACCGGCCGTGCGGAGCTGCTGACCGCGTCGGTCGTGGACGACCTCGTGCTGATGCGCGACCAGGCGCTCGCGGAGCGAGACCGTGACGTCAGCTGACCTCGAGGAAGCCCTCGCCCACCAGCTCGCGCACGACGGGCAGGTAGGTCTCCTGCAGATCGGCGACGTCGCGCTCGAGCAGGGCACCCAGCGCGCCGAGGAGCTGGTCGACGGACAGGTCCCCGTCGCAGGCACCGAGGAAGGCCGCCTCGACCGTGTCGGCGGTGCGCGCCCGACGGAAGCCGCGCTGCTGCCGCAGGACGATCGCCTCGGGGTCCTCAGCCCCCGGACGACCGACCGTCTCCTGCTGGACGTCCTCGCGGGCCCGCAGGGTGGTGGCGAGCAGCTCCTCGTCGCCCAGCCCCCGCAGGTCGGCGACGGCGTCGCCCCACGCACGGATGGCCGGGCCGACCGGCTGCTCGACGTCGTAGGGCCACTCGAGGAGCTCGTGGGTGCCTCCCCCCGCCGTCGCGCTGTTCCCGAGGCGGACGTTGATCCAGCCGAAGCCGACGCCCTCGATGCCGGTCTCCTCCAGCCAGGAGAGCCAGGTGTCGTAGCGCTGGGCGTAGTCGGGGCCGCCGTGGTGCCCGCTGTCCTTGAGCCAGAGCTCGACGTAGGCCGCCGGGTCGAGCGTCTCGCGCTGCACGACCAGTGCGTCGCAGTCGTCGCGCAGCCACGAGCCCAGCCGCTCGTCCCAGGGCCGTTCCTTGACGATCGCCCAGTTGGCGAGCACCTGGAGCCAGCCGCCGTCGGTCAGGTGGTCGGGTCCGGTTCTGACGATGTGCTCGACCACGCGGTCGCCGGGGAGGCCGGAGTCGCGGTAGACCAAGCGCTCGCCGGTGGCCGGCGAGATGACGAACGGCGGGTTGGTCGCGATGAGGTCGAAGCGCTCGCCGGCGACGGGCTCGAAGAACGAGCCGTCCCGCACCTCGACCTCGGCCGGCACCTCGTTGAGGGCAGCGTTGAGCCGGGTCATCCAGAGGGCGCGGGTGTTGACGTCGGTCGCGACGACCCGGCCGGAGTGCGCGGCCAGGTGCAGCGCCTGCACGCCGCAGCCGGTGCCGAGGTCGAGGGCCGAGGCGACCGGCTCGCGCATGGTCAGCTGGGCCAGGCTCGTCGAGGCGCTCGAGATGCCGAGCACGTGGTCCGAGCCGACCGCGACGGGCGTGCCGTCGAGCCCGGGCGTGAGGTCCGAGACCACCCACAGGTCCTGGTCGTCGGCGGCGTAGGGCCGGCAGTCCATGCGGGCCGCGACCTCGCTGACGCTCTGCTCGAGGAGGCCGGCGTTGCAGAGGCGGTCGACCAACCCGGGCAGCGCCCGGTCGGCGTCGTCGCGCGCCACGGTGGTCTGCAGCAGGAACAGGCGGACCAGCGTGTCGAGCGGGCCGCCCGACGTCGTGCGCCGCAGGGCGGGCAGGGTCTCGTTGCGACCGAGCGCGCGGTGCGCCTCCTCCCCGATGGCGTCGGCCACGCGGTCGTAGGTGAAGTCGGCGGCGAGCAGGGCGTCACGCAGGGGCCCGGCGAGGTCGAGGTCGGACGGCATGGGTCCAGCCTCGCAGACAGCCGTGCCACGATGGTTCGGTGCTCGAGCGACCGCCGGACGTCAGCGACGACGAGGTCCTCGCCGTCGTGCGCCGACACTGGGAGCCGCGCGCCGAGGCCGTCGAGCACCTGCCGGTCGGGTGGGGTGCGCACCACTGGCGGGTGGACGTCGCCGGCGAAGCGGTCCTGTTCCTCACGCTCGACCCCGACCTGCCCCGCCACACGCACGCCTCGCTCGAGGCGGCCTACGCCTCGGCTGCCGCCCTGCCGCTCGACTTCGTGTGGCCGAGCGTCCCCACCGTCGACGGTGCGTACGCCGTGCCCGTCGGCGCGCGGACGGCGAGCGCCACCCGATGGCTGGACGGCACTCGTCCGGAGGCCTCGGTCGACGAGCTGCCCGACCTCCTGGCCGAGCTGCACGCGACCCCGCCGCCGGCGACGGCCCGGTCGTGGGCGAGCGAGATCGACCCCGACCTCCCCCACCACCTCCGCGACCTGCTCCAGCAGCCGTGGGACGCACCCCTCGGCCCCGCCGCGCGCGAGCTCGTCGTGGACCACCTGTCCCAGGTGGGCGGCTGGGTGCGCGAGCACGCCCGACTGCTCGGCCTCCTCGACCCGGCGACGTACGTCGTCACCCACGGCGAGCCGCACGTCCGCAACCAGTGGATCGCCCGTGGCCGGACCTGGCTGATCGACTGGGAGTCCCTGGTCCTCGCGCCGCGCGAGCGCGACCTCGCGACGCTGGTGCACGAGGGCCGCGACGTCGACCACGACCCGCAGGTCGTGCGGCTGTTCGACCTCGAGTGGCGGCTCTCGGAGATCTGGTCGTTCGCCCAGTGGCTGCAGGGTCCGCACGCCGGTGACACCGACGACCACACCGCGCTCGGCGGCCTGACCGAGGAGCTCACCCGCCCGCACTTCGGCGATCGCTGAGGGTCGTAGGGCTGAGATGACGTGATGGCGGCCGGTTGCCGGAGCAACCGACCGCCATCACGTTGCAGGCGGTACGCCGGTCAGACCGTGGAGGCCGCCGGCGCGTCGTCGGAGATGACGACCTCGCGGCGCTTCGAGATCACCACCGCGACGGTGATGATCGCGACCGCCACGAGGGCGATGACGATGCGGAGGGCGTCGTTCTCGTCCTTGCCGACGCTCATCGAGACGATGGCGCTCGCGATGAGCAGCGAGACCAGGTTCATCACCTTGATGAGCGGGTTGATGGCCGGGCCGGCGGTGTCCTTGAACGGGTCGCCGACGGTGTCGCCGATGACGGTGGCCTCGTGGGCGGGAGAGCCCTTGCCGCCGTGGTTGCCGTCCTCGACCAGCTTCTTGGCGTTGTCCCAGGCGCCACCCGCGTTGGCCAGGAAGACGGCCATCAGGGTGCCGGTGCCGATCGCGCCGGCGAGGAAGCCCGCGAGCGCCGTGACTCCGAGGCCGAAGCCGACGGCGACCGGGGCCATCACGGCCAGGATGCCGGGCGTGATCAGCTCGCGGAGCGAGTCGCGCGTCACGATGTCGACGACCTTGCCGTACTCCGGACGACCCGTGCCCTCCATGATCCCGGGGATGTCGCGGAACTGGCGGCGCACCTCCATCACGACCGCGCCGGCAGCGCGGGCGACCGCGTTGATGGCGAGCCCCGAGAAGAGGAAGACCACGGCTGCACCGAGCAGCACGCCGACGAGGACGGCCGGGTTGAAGACCTCGAAGCTGAGCAGTCCGGCCTCCTCGAGCGTCGGCTGCGCCTCGACGAGCGCCTCGGCCACCGAGGTGGCGTACGACCCGAACAGCGCCGTCGCGGCGAGCACGGCCGTCGCGATCGCGATGCCCTTGGTGATGGCCTTGGTGGTGTTGCCGACGGCGTCGAGCTCGGTGAGGATCTGCGCGCCCTCCTCGCTGACGTCGCCGGACATCTCGGCGATGCCCTGGGCGTTGTCGGAGACCGGGCCGAAGGTGTCCATCGCGACGATGACGCCGACGGTGGTCAGCAGGCCGCAGCCGGCGAGCGCCACGGCGAACAGCGACACCGTGAGGGTCGCGCCACCGAGCAGGTAGGCACCGAAGACGGCGGCACCGATGACGAGCGTCGTGTAGACCGCCGACTCGAAGCCGACGCTCAGGCCGGCGAGGATCACCGTGGCCGGACCCGTCAGCGACGTCTTGCCGACGTCCTTGACCGGGCGGTACTCGGTGCCGGTGTAGTAGCCGGTCAGCGCGAGGATGCCCGCAGCCATCACGATGCCGATGACGACGGCGGCGCTGGCGATGAAGCGCGGGTCGCCGTCGATCGCGGCGAAGTCCGGACCGAAGTCGGCGAACGAGCCGGGCAGGTAGACGTAGGACAGGATCACCGACGCGACCGCACCGATCGCGGCGGAGATGTAGAACGCGCGGTTGATGGTGGTGAGGCCGTTCTCACCGGGCTTCGGCTTGGTGATGTAGATGCCGACGACCGCGGTGAGCGCGCCGATCGCGGGGATCAGCAGCGGGAAGACCAGGCCCTTGTCGCCGAAGGCGGCGGCGCCCAGGATCAGCGCGGCGACCAGCGTGACGGCGTACGACTCGAACAGGTCCGCGGCCATCCCGGCGCAGTCACCGACGTTGTCGCCCACGTTGTCCGCGATGGTCGCGGCGTTGCGCGGGTCGTCCTCGGGGATGCCCTGCTCGACCTTGCCGACGAGGTCGGCACCGACGTCGGCGGCCTTGGTGAAGATGCCGCCGCCGACCCGCATGAACATGGCGAGCAGCGCGGCACCGAAGCCGAAGCCCTCGAGCACGTGCGGCGCCTCGTCCTTGAACAGGAGCACGACGACGCTGGCGCCGAGGAGGCCGAGGCCGACCGTCGCCATGCCGACGAAGGCGCCCGTGCGGAAGCCGATCGTCATGGCCGGGTCGCGGCCCTCGGTCTCGGCAGCGGCCGCGACGCGCAGGTTCGCGCGCACGGCGAGGCTCATCCCGAGGTAGCCGATGGCGGCGGAGAAGCCGGCACCGACCAGGAAGAAGACGGAGCGGCCGATGCGGACGGTGACGTCATCGGCAGGCAGGGCGAAGAGGATCACGAACGCGACAGCGGCGAAGATCCCGAGAGTGCGGAACTGCCGCTGCAGGTAGGCGTTGGCGCCCTCCTGGACGGCTTGAGCGATGGTCTTCATGTTGTCGGTGCCCTCGCCCGCGGCGAGCACCTGCGACCGGAACATCGCGGCCATCCCGAGTGCGGCGAGCGCAATCAGGGCGACAACGACGACCAGGACGAGGTTCCCGCCCTCGAGCTCCGGCTTCACGACTGCGGGCAGCATCCCCGTCATGCGCGTCCTCCTAGGACTTGGCCAAGTTCATGAACGCGCCGGAGTCTACGCAGAAGTGACCCAGATCACGGGAGGGGGTGACCTACACCACACGCGGTCTGCAGGTCCGGGCATGAAGAAACCCCTCCGGGGCTCGTCCTGGGGACGGCCGGAGGGGTGGTGGGAGGTGGATCAGGCGCCGGGCGCGAGGCCGATCGAGTCGTGGATGACGAAGACCTTGGCCAGGCCGGTGATCCGGAAGATCTTGAGGAGCCGCTCCTGCGTGCAGACGAGGTCGAGCGAGCCGTCGTGGGCGCGGACCTTCTTCAGGCCGCCCACCAGCACGCCGAGCCCGGTGGAGTCGAGGAACTCGACGGACTCGAGGTCGACCACGATGTCGTAGGTGCCGGCACCGACCAGCTCGGTGATGCAGTCGCGCAGCTTGGGGGCGGTGTAGACATCGATCTCGCCACCGACGGACACGATGGCACGACCATCCACCTCGCGTGTCGCAAGGGTGAGATCCACGACTGCTTCCCCGGTCCCCGAACTCGTTCGGACAGTGCGGCGGGGGCGCGAGACGCGCCCCCCTTCATTCCGGGTGGTATCAAACCACGTCGCCCCGGGTTTCGCAGGACTCCCCAACAGTTCCCCGCGTGGGGTCACCGCTTCCGGGGAGGTGGACCCGCGGTCGGTGGCCTTTGCCAGACTTCGGCGGGTGAGCCCGCCCCACCCGCACGCCTCGACTTCCGTCGATGCGCTCGTCCGACGTCTCTCGGAGGTCCCCGGGCGCGAGGACCGGCTCCGCCACCTCGAGGTGCTCCCCGCACGCGACGCCGTCCACGAGGACTGGCCCGACTGGGTCCCGGACGACGTGCGCGGTGCGTTCGCGGCCCAGGGCGTGGCGCGACCGTGGCGGCACCAGGTCGTCGCCGCGGACGCGGCCCACGCGGGTGACCACGTGATCGTCGCGACGGGCACCGCGTCCGGGAAGTCGCTGGCCTACCAGCTGCCGGGCCTGTCGGCGATCCGCGCCGCTCGCGGCCCGCGCGGCGAGCGCGGCGCGGCCGTGCTCTACCTCGCCCCCACCAAGGCGCTGGCGCACGACCAGCTCGCCGGGTTGTCGTCGCTCGGCCTCGACGTGCGCCTCGCCGCGCACGACGGGGACAGCTCGCACGAGGAGCGCGACTGGACGCGCGACTTCGGGGAGTACGTCCTCACCAATCCCGACATGCTCCACCGCTCGCTCCTCCCTTCCCACCACCGGTGGTCTCGGCTGCTGGGGTCGTTGCAGTACGTCGTCGTCGACGAGTGCCACCACTACCGGGGCGTCTTCGGCGCGCACGTCTCGCACGTCCTGCGGCGGCTGCGTCGGGTGTGTGCGATGTACGGCGCCCACCCGACGTTCGTGCTCGCGTCGGCCACCGTGGCGGAGCCGGAGGTGACGGCCTCGCGGCTCACGGGGCTCGACGTCGTGGCACTCACCCGCGACGACTCGCCCCGCGGCACCGTGTCCGTCCTGCTCTGGGAGCCGCCCTTCACGTCGTACGCCGGCGAGAACGGCGCCCCGGTGCGGCGCGCGGCGTCGTCGGAGGTGGCCGACCTGCTCGCCGACCTGGTCGCCGAGGACGTCCGGACCCTGGCGTTCATCCGCTCGCGCCGGGGCGCGGAGCAGGTGGCCCTGACCGCCTCCGAGCTGCTTGCCGAGATCGACCGATCGCTCCCGGACAAGGTCGCGGCCTACCGCGGTGGCTACCTGCCCGAGGAGCGCCGTGCTCTCGAGGCGGCGCTGCGGCGGGGCGACCTCGTGGGGCTCGCGGCCACCAACGCCCTCGAGCTCGGCATCGACATCAGCGGTCTCGACGCCGTGCTGATCGCCGGGTTCCCCGGGACCCGCGCGGCCTTCTGGCAGCAGGTGGGCCGGGCCGGTCGAGGCAGCCAGGACGCGCTCGGGGTCCTGGTCGCCAAGGACGACCCGCTCGACACCTACCTGGTGACGCACCCGGAGATGCTGATCGGGGCGCCGGTCGAGGCGTCGGTCTTCGACCCCTCGAACCCGCACGTCATGGGCCCGCACCTCTGCGCAGCAGCGCAGGAGTCCCCGCTGACCGAGGCCGACCTGCCGCTCTTCGGTCCGACGGCCCGCACGGTCGTCGACGAGCTCGTCCGCCTGGGGCTGCTCCGTGTGCGGCCGCGCGGGTGGTTCTGGACCGACCGCTCGCGCGCGGCCGACCTCGCCGACATCCGGTCGGCCGGCGGGTCGGCCGTGCAGCTGATCGAGGCGGACACCGGGCGCGTGGTCGGCACCGTCGACGCCAGCGGGGCTCACAACCAGGCACACGCCGGCGCGGTCTACGTGCACCAGGGCGAGACCTGGCTCGTGGAGAGCCTCGACCTCGAGCACCACGTGGCCGCGATGCGCCGCGACGAGCCGTCGTACAGCACCACGGCGCGCGAGGTCACCGACATCGGCATCGTGTCGACCCGCGAGCGTCGCTCGTGGGGTGGGTGCGAGCTCTCGCTCGGCGAGGTCGACGTGTCCCACCAGGTCGTCTCCTTCCTCAAGCGACGCCAGCCCGGCGGCGAGGTGCTGTCGGAGGAGTCGCTCGACCTCCCGGAGCGCACCCTGCGCACGACGGCGGTGTGGTGGACCGTGCCCGACAACGTGGTCGCCGAGTCGGGGTTGGCGGCCCTCGACGTGCCGGGCGCGGCGCACGCCGCCGAGCACTGCTCGATCGGGCTCCTCCCCCTCTTCGCGACGTGCGACCGCTGGGACATCGGCGGGGTCTCCACCGCCCGCCACGCCGACACGGGGGTGCTGACCGTGTTCGTCTACGACGGCCACCCCGGCGGCGCGGGTTTCGCCGAGCGTGGCTTCCACACCGCCGTCTCGTGGTTGTCGGCCACGCGGGAGGCGATCGCGGGGTGCGAGTGCACGAGCGGATGCCCCTCCTGCATCCAGTCCCCCAAGTGCGGGAACCAGAACAACCCCCTCGACAAGGCCGGTGCGATCTCTTTGCTCGATGCCCTCCTCGCGGGTGCTCCGCGCACGCCCGAAGAGGACTAGATTCGGCACCATGGTCATCATCGGTCTGGGACTCATCATCATCGGCGGCATCGCGATCCTCTCCGCCCTCTTCGTCAGCCAGCCCGGCACCGGTGGCGAGCTGCTCGGCTTCGACGTCACCACGCTCGAGTCGTTCTTCGTCGGCGTGGGCGCCGGTGCTGCCATCCTGTGGGGCTTCGCGATCCTCAAGTGGGGCACCAAGCGCAGCCTCGCGCACCGCAAGGAGCGCAAGGAGCTCAACCAGCTCAACGCCAAGCTCGAGCGGGTCGAGGCCGAGCGACGTGCCGACGGCCACGAGGACCCCGCCTGACGCCTCAGCCGGGCCCGGCCCTCGCCTCGGCGCTCACCCTGACCTCCTGCCACGGGACGTCCGGCCCGGCGACCGACACCTCGACGGTGACCTCGTCGCCCGTCACGACGCACCGGTCCAGGACCGCGTCGTTGCCCGTGGCGACCCGCGCCGCCTCGACGCACGCGTCATCGCTCGTCGTCGCCCCGGCGAGGGCCGCGAGGTCGGCCGCCGCCTGTGCCCGGCGCTGGGCCGTGACCAGGCCTCCGGCGGCACCCAGGCCGAGCATCACGAACATCAGCACGCCCGCCATGGCGACCACCAGCACCGTCGCACCGCCGTCCTCGCCGCGCAGCCGCGTCACGGCTCCTCCACCAGGGCGGTCGCCTCGGCGGACACGGTGACCCCCGGCAGCGCCCCGAGCAGCCCACCCGGCCCCGAGACCCGGGCACTCGTGGTCACGACCACCTGAGCGTCACCCACCGCGATCGAGACCCGTGCGGGGTCCGGCGCGATCCGCAGCGCGACCGCCTCGGCCGAGGTGGGGTCGTCACCCCGGGCGACAGCACGCGCGGCCTCCCGCGACGCGTCGATCACCCGGACCTGGGCGGCGCCGACCGCCAGCATCCAGACGAGCCCGGCCGTCAGCGCCACCAGGAGCGGGATCCCCAGCGCGAGCTCGGCGGTCGCCGCGCCGGCCTGGTCCCGAGCCCGCCTCGCCATCAGCCGATGCCGAGCAGGCCCATGACGTGCTTGAACAGCCGCTCGAGCAGCTGGTCGCCGAAGCTCCCGGTGAGCAGCGTGTAGAGCAGTCCGGCGAACCCGGCGCCGGCCGCGGTGCCGACGGCGTACTCCGCGGTCGTGATGCCCGCCTCGTCGCGCGCGGCGTCCTTCTCCGTCCCGACCTTCTTCGTCCCGACCTTCTTGGTCCCGACCTTCATCGCTTCCCCCTCTCGTCGCGAGGCTCCCGGTGAGCCCCGACGCACCCAGCCTTCGACGAACGACCGACCAGCGCATCCGGGACCGGCGCAGGCTGGGGACGATGGCCGGATCGGGGCTCCTGTGGACGGAATGTGGCGCGCTCCGGGACCCTGCGCTGGCTAGCCTCGGGCTCGTGAGCGAGATCGAGATCGTCCGGATCGGGCCCGACGAGTGGGAGGAGTTCCGCGACGTCCGGCTCGCATCGCTGCGCGACGCACCCGGTGCGTTCGGGGCGACGTACGACGACTGGGTGGACGCTGCCGAGGACCGCTGGCGCCGGCGACTGGTCGACGTTCCGCTCACGGTCGTCGCGCGCAGCAGCACCCGGCCCGTCGGCGTGGTCTCCGGAGCCGACGCCGGGGACCGGGTCGAGCTGATCTCGATGTGGGTGGCGCCCGAGCAGCGCGGCACCGGGCTGGCCGGACGGCTCATCGAGGAGGTGGTCGCCTGGGCCGCGTCAGGCGACAAGCCGACCTTCCTGATGGTGCGCGACGACAACGAGGCCGCGATCCGGTCCTACACGCGCGCCGGGTTCACCGACCTCGGCGTCCCGGACGGCTGGCCGACCGACGCTCCGCGTGAGCGCCGGATGCGCCACGACGGCTGACGCCTCCGCGCTCCGTCAGCCCGAGCCGCGAGGTCAGGGCGCGACGGTGCTGAAGAGGGACGCGACCGTCGGCACGACGCCGAGCAGCAGGAACGCCGGGAGCAGGCAGACACCGAGCGGGACCGCCGCGGAGACCCCGACCTTGCGCGCGGCGTCCTCGGCCCGGGCGAGCGACTCGCGCTCGAGCTCGTCGGCGAGGCGTTCGACGGTCTGCACGACCGAGGCGCCGGTCGCCTGCGACCGGACCATCGCGCGGGCCAGCGGTGCGAGGACGTCGTCGGCAGCGACCGACGACCAGGCCTCGGCACCGGACGCGCCCCACCGTGACCGTTCGACGACGACTGCGAGCCGGTCGGACGCGGGGCCCGGCAGGGCGGCGCACGCCTGCGCCAGGCCGGCGACGGGTTCGGCCCCGGCCCGCAGGGTGGAGGAGAAGAGGTCGACGAGGTGGGGCAGCGTGCGCTCGGTCTCCTCCCGGTCACGCCGCACCGAGGAGGGCTCGGCATTCGCGAGCACCCGGCGGGCGACCACGGCCGCGATGACTCCGGCTGCCGCTCCGGGCAGGCCCCCGACGAGCAACCACGCGCCGGCGCCGGCACCCACGGCGGCCAGCGACCGGACGGGCGGACCGGACGGTGACCGCGGCCGATCGACCCGCGGGACCGGAGGGACCACCACCGCGACCGCCAGCGCCAGGCACAGCACGCTGAGCCAGGTCACGGCGCGGCCGCTCGGTCGGCCAGACGCTCGATCCACCACAGGCCGAGCGCGAGCAGGCCGATCCCCAGGACGAGGCAGAGCCACCCGATCGGTGTGGTGAGGAGGAAGGACCACGGGTCCGAGCCTGCGCCCGATCCCATGAGCAGGACCGCCACCGGCAGGGCGGCGACGAGTCGAGCGGTCGCTCGCGCCGAGGCCAGCTCGGAGTCGACGAGACGCCGGGTGCGCCGGCGGACCCGGAGTCCCGCCGCCGTGCGCTCGAGGGCGGCCGCCAACCCGTGACCGGAGTCCTGGGCCACCTGCCAGGCCGCGGCCACCCATCGGAGGTCGGAGGCCCCGGGTCGTTCGGAGGCCAGCCGCCGCAGGGCCTCCGGCACGTCGGCGCCGAGCCGTGACGCCTCCACCGCAGCGGACAGGGGCGCCCAGCGCTCGCTCGCCGACGCGAGCGCCGATCCTGGCGGCCGGCCCGCTGCGAGCTCGGCGGCCAGCAGGTCGCAGAGCTCGAGCACCGCGGCCCGGTCCTCGGCGACCGTCCGCCGTCGACCGGGACGCCACCGCCACCTCCACCGACCGGCCCGAGGACCGCGCACCCGGGACGCCGGGATCGTGGTGCCGTGGGGCACCAGGGCGAAGACGGCGAGCGCCAGCACCGCTGCGGCGACCCAGGCCGGCTCGATGCTCACCACGCCACCCCACCCAGACGCGCCATGAGCGCCGCCGCCGCAGGCCCACGCACGACCCGGTCGGGCTCGAAGCTGGCGGCGGTCCGCAGCGCCACGAGGCCGGCACTGTCCCGTTCGGGCACACCGAGCTCGAGCACGCGCCGGCGTCCGTCGCGGCCTCGCCCCAAGTGGATCACGACGTCGAGCGCCGAGGCCAGCTGGCTGTGCGCCGCCTCGCGCGGCAGCCCGGCGGCCAGCGACAGGGCCTCGATCCGGGCCGGCACGTCGGCCGCCGAGTTGGCGTGGAGCGTGCCGCACCCGCCGCCGTGACCGGTGTTGAGGGCCGCCAGCAGGTCGACGACCTCGGCGCCCCTGACCTCCCCGACCACGAGTCGGTCCGGGCGCATCCGCAGTGCCTGCCGCACCAGTGTCTGCAGGGAGATCGCCCCTGCGCCCTCGATGTTGGCCGGTCGCCCCTCCAGCGCGACGACGTGCGGGTGGTCGGGCCGCAGCTCGCTGGCGTCCTCGACGAGCACGATCCGCTCACCGGGGTCGACGAGGGACAGCAACGCCGACAGGACCGAGGTCTTGCCGGTTCCCGTGCCGCCGGTGACCAGGAACGCGCACCGCGCGTCGACCAGCTCCTCCAGCAGGAAGGCGCCGTCGGGCGGCAGGGCTCCCGCGGCGACGAGCTCGGGGAGTGTCCACACCCGACCCCGCGGCACGCGCAGCGAGAGCACCGTCCCGGTCCGTGCGACCGGGGCCAGCACGGCGTGGAACCGCGTCCCGTCGGGGAGCCGGACGTCGGCGTGGGGCGTCGCGTCGTCCAGTCGCCGGCCCGCCGACGCCGCCAGCCGCTGCGCGAGGCGGCGCACGGAGGAGTCGTCGGGGAAGGAGACCGACGCCCGCTCGAGCCCGGCACCGCGGTCGATCCACACGTCGTCCGGGCCGTTGACGAGGACGTCGGTGACGTCCGGCAGCCGGAGCAGGTCCTCGAGCGGGCCGGCCCCGAGCACGTCGCGGCGCAGGAGGTCGTGGACCGCGAGCACGGTCGCGTCGCCGACCGGCGACCCGGAGGCCCGCAACGCCTCGGCCACCCGGTGCGGCGTCAGGTCACCGGCGGAGCCCGCCAGCCGACGGCGTACGTCGTCGAGGACCGCGGCCGGGACCGGCGCGCTCATGCGGCCACCGGCAGCAGGTCGCGGGCGGCGCGCAGGAGCGGACCGCGTGAGCCGAGCGGTCCGAGGCCCCGGTCGACCGCGGCGGCGAGCCCGCGCTGGTCCGCGACGGCCGCCACCACGGGGAGGCCGGTCACGTGGGTGGCGTCGGCGTCGCTCACCGAGCCGGGGCGGAGCACCAGGCCCGCACCGGTGTCGCGTCGCAGCTCGGCCACCAGTCGTGCCGTCGCGGCCAGCCCGGGGAGCGTCGCGGGCGTCACCACGAGCAGGTCGTCGCACCGGTCCGCGAGCTCGGACAGGTGGGGCCCCTGACGGGCGAGGTCGAGCACGACGAGGTCGTGACCGCGCGCCGCCGAGGGCAGGATCCGGCGCAGCGTCGGCACGTCGAGGCGTCGACGCAACCCGGACCAGGTCAGCACCCCGAGCCCGTTGGTGCGAGGCACGCTCTCGCGCAGGGCGCGGGCCCCCAGCCGCCCGGCCGTGTCGACGAGTCCCTCCCACCTCACTCCCGCCACGTCCTCCATCCCGAGGAGCCGGTCGAGCCCGGGACCGAGCGGGTCCGCGTCGACGAGCAACGTCGGCGTACGTCCGGACTGCCACTGGGCGAGCGCGCAGGCCAGCGTGGTCGCCCCGGCACCACCGGCTCCCCCGACGACGCCGACCACCCGGCCCGGCGAGGCCCGTTCACCGACGTCGGCGAGGGCGTCGGCCAGCCAGGCCGAGCCCGACGAGAGGTCGAGCACCGAGGACGCACCGATCTCGAGCGCGCTGCGGAACACCGCGTCGTCGGGTGCATGGGCGACCACGTGGACGCCCGGGCGACGCGGCGGTGCGAGGTCCGCGACCGCCGTCGCGAGGTCGGCGCCCACGAGCACGAGGTCGGCCTCCGCCCAGGCGGGCAGCGCGAGCGCGGGCGTGGACGACACCTCGGCACCGACGCCCGCGGCGGCGCACAACGGCACGACGACCTCGTGGACGGACGGGGAACCGGTCAGGAGCAGGACAGCCATGCGCCGACCCTCGCGCCGCCCGCCGACGACGACCAGCGCGGACGGGCGGTCCCTGTGGAGAACGCCGAGGACGGGCCACCTGTGGACGGTTCGTGGCCCCTCGGAGACGACCGTCACCCGTGTCCACGATGCGTCCGAGGGGCTGATGCCGTACCCAATTCTGGTGCTACTTTCCACGGGTTCACACGTTCGGGGGAGGGTGTCGATGACGGAGAAGCTGGTAGCCGAACCGGAGGCCGCGAGCCCGGGCGACGCGCCCTCACCGCCGGCGCCGGTCCCCGGCGTCCCCGCTGCTGCCGACGAGCGCCCCCGCCGGCGCCTGCTGCCCAACGGCATCGGCAGCATCCAGAGCAAGCTCCTGCTGATGCTGCTGCTCACCAGCATCATCTCCACCGTGATCGTCGGCTGGTTCGGCTTCCGCTCGGGCACCGACTCGCTGCGCGACGCGACGTACTCCCGGCTCAGCGAGGTCGGCGACGAGCGGCTGAAGGCGATCCAGGACTTCGTCGCCAACCAGCGCGGTGCGGTGGTGCTCGACAGCCAGGGCGTCGGCGTCGAGGCCTCGCGCGCGTTCAACAGCGCCTTCCGCGAGCTCGACGGCGCGCAGGTGTCCGACGCCCAGCAGGCCGACCTCGAGTCGTTCTACTCCGACACCTACATCCCCCACCTCAACAACGGCACCGGTGGCGACTTCGACGCCGCGGGCTTCGTGCCGCGGGGCGGGGCGACCGGCTACCTCCAGGCCAACTACACGATCTCCTCCACCGACTTCGACGAGGTCGCCGGGCTCGACGACGCCGGCGACGGCTCGGCCTGGTCGGCGGCCAACGCCCGCTTCAACCCGTACTTCCGCGCGGTCGGCGAGAGCCTGGGGCTCGACGACGTGCTGATGCTCGACGGTGACGGCAACATCGTCTACTCGCTCTACAAGGGCGCCGAGCTCGGCACCAACATCGTCACCGGAGACTTCCGCTCCGGCGGCCTGCAGCAGGTGTTCCAGGACTCGGTCCGCTCCAACTCGCGCGACTTCGTCGCGACGGCCGACTTCGAGTCCTACCTCCCGTCCTACGGCGCGCCGACGATGTTCATCGCCTCCCCGATCGGCACGGAGGGCCGGCTCACCGGCGTCCTGGTCTACGAGCTGTCCTCGGAGAAGATCAACGGTGTCCTGTCGGGGGATGCGCAGGCCGGCGAGTTCCAGGGCCTCGGCGACACCGGCGAGGCCTACCTCGTCGGCCCCGACGAGACGCTGCGCACGGACTCCCGCGAGCTGTTCACCGACGGCGAGGAGTTCCGTGACGAGGCGATCAACGCCGGCAACAGCGCCGACACCGTCGACCTCATCATGGCGACCCAGCGCACCATGCTGCTCCTGCAGGACCGCTCGACCCCGGCCGAGCGGGCCGGCCGGGGGCAGGACGGCACCATCGAGACCACCGACTACCTCGGCCACGACGTGCTCGCCGCCTACCAGCCCGCCGACATCCCGGGCCTCGCCTGGTCGCTCGTCACCAAGATCAGTGCCGACGAGGCCCTTGCCCCGATCAACGACTTCGCCCGCAACCTGCTCATCGCCACCGCCCTGGTGATCCTGCTGGTGTGCGCGGCGTCGATCCTGATGGCGCGCGTCTTCACCATCCCGCTCAACCGGCTCGTCGACGGCGTACGCGCGGTGGCCGGGGGCGACCTCGGCGCCCAGGTCGACAGCGGCAACCGCCGCGACGAGTTCGGCGACCTCGGCGCGGCCTTCAACGACATGTCGTCGAGCCTCAACTCCAAGCAGCGGCTGCTCGAGGCCCAGCAGGCGGAGAACTCCCGCATCCTCGGCGGCATCATGCCCGCGCCGCTCGCCGAGCGGTACCGCGGCGGCGAGACCGAGATCTCCGCGGAGCACGAGGACGTGTCCGTCGTCTACGTCGAGGTCGAGGGCTTCGACGCCTTCTCGCGCCGCAAGTCGGCCAAGGAGTCGCTCGACCTGCTCAACGGCCTGTCCCGCGGCTTCGACGAGGCGGCCCGCTCGGCGGGGATCGAGAAGGTACGTCAGGTCGGCACGGGCTACGTCGCCTCGTCCGGGCTCGTCGTCCAGCGGGTCGACCACGCCCGCCGGGTCGTCGACTTCGCGCTGTCGGTGGCCGACATGGTCGAGCGCTTCAACTCCCAGAACGGCTCGTCGCTCTCGATGCGCGCAGGCATCAACACCGGCAGCGTCAGCTCGGGCATCGTCGGGCGCAGCGACATCGTCTACAACCTCTGGGGAGACTCGGTCGAGCTGGCCTACCGCGTCCGGACGGCGGCGGGCGAGCCCGGCATCTACGTCACCGACGAGGTGAAGCAGCGGCTCGGCGGGGGCTATGCCTTCCAGCAGTCCGGCACCGTCACCGAGGGCGACACCACCGTCCCGGTCTGGTCGGTCCGGCCGGGCAGCGGGAGCCCGTCGTGAACCTCACCGCGCAGCCGTGGTTCCCCTGGGTCGTGGGGGTCATCGTCGGCCTGCCGGTGGCGGTGCTCCTCCTCTCCGAGCTCCACCTGCGGCTGACCCGCCGCGGCAACGCGCTCGCCGGGCCAGTCAACCGGCTGCGCATCTGGTTGCTGCCGCTGGCCGGCCTCTACATCGTGCTGACCCAGGTCGGCGAGCGGTCCAGCGAGAACAACGGCGTACGCGTCGTGGCGACGCTGGTCGGCGTGCTCGCCGTGATGGTGGCGCTCGGCGGGCTCAACGCGGTGCTCTTCGGCAACGCCAGTGACGGCACGTGGCGCGACCGGCTGCCGAGCATCTTCGTCGACCTCGCCCGGCTGATCCTCGTGGTGACCGGCGCCGCCATCGTGGCGTCGTACGTCTGGGGGCTCAACGTCGGCGGCCTCTGGGCCACCCTCGGAGTCGGATCGATCGTCATCGGTCTCGCGCTCCAGAACGCGATCGGGTCCGTGGTCTCCGGACTCCTCCTGCTCTTCGAGCAGCCGTTCCGCATCGGCGACACCCTCGACGTCGGCGGCGTCACGGGCAAGGTCGTCGAGATGAACTGGCGCTCGACCCACCTCGACATCGGCAGCGGGGTGCAGGTCATCCCCAACGCGACCCTCGCCGGGGCGTCGTTCTCCAACTTCAGCCGTCCGACGCCGGCCCACGACCTCGTCCTCACCACCAGCTTCAGCAAGTCCGACAGCCCGCACGACGTGACGACGACGCTGCTCGCGGTGGCGTCGGGGCTGCCGTCGCTGCGGCCGGGAGCGACGCCCACCGTCAAGCTCGTCGGGGACGGGGCGTACGCCACCACCATCCCGCTCGTCTCCGCCGGTCAGGCCTCGACGGCGCAGTCCCTCTTCCTGACCTGGCTCTGGTACTCCTCGCGGCGCCACGAGCTCTCCCTCGACGGCGAGTCGTTCGTCCAGCACCCGCGCGAGGTCGTCGTGGGCGCGCTGGAGAAGGTGCGACCCACCCTCGACCTCACCGAGGAGGACATCGAGGCGATGGCCCTCGTGTGCGAGGTGGAGACCTACGGCAGCGGCGAGGTGATGCTGCGCGAGGGCCGGGTGCCCGAACGCTTCGCCTTCATCGTGTCGGGGTCCGTCCGCCTCAGCGCGGCGACCGACGACGCCGCGAGCCTCGACGTGGCCGACCTCGAGGTCGGCGACGTGGTCTGCTCGGACGCGCTGCTGCGCCAGCGGGCCACCATGTCGAGCCGCGCACTGACCAACGTCGACGTGCTCCAGGTGCCGCTCGACGCGGTCGACCGGCTCGTCGCGAGCAAGCCGATCGTGGCCCGCACCCTCAACAACCTCGTCGCCGTGCGTGAGCGGCAGCGTCGGGAGGCCTTCGAGTCGGTCAACACCGGCGACTCGCTGGCCGTCGTGGTCGCGCCGGCGACCCGCGCCGGCACCGACCGGGCCTCGGCCTGAACCTCCTGCCACCGTCGGACCCCACCCCTACGATGGCGGCATGACCCGCCCCACCGCGGCATTCTTCGACCTCGACAAGACGATCATCGCCAAGTCGAGCACGCTCGCGTTCAGCCGGGAGTTCCAGGCCGGTGGGCTCATCTCACGGCGCGCGATGCTGCGCTCGGCCTACGCCCAGCTCGTCTTCTTCACCGGCGGCGCCGACCACGACCAGATGGACAAGATGCGCGCGTTCATGTCGCAGCTGTGCGCCGGCTGGGACGTGGCGACGGTGCGCGAGATCGTCCACGACACGCTGGACAACATCGTCGAGCCGCTCGTCTACGACGAGGCCGTCAGCCTGATCGAGGAGCACCGTGCGGCCGGGCGTGACGTCGTGATCGTGTCCGCCTCGGGTGCCGAGGTCGTCGAGCCGATCGGCGAGATGCTGGGCGCGGACCGGGTCATCGCGACCCGCATGGAGATCGTCGACGGGAAGTACACCGGCACCATCGACTACTACGCCTACGCCGAGGAGAAGGCCCGCGCGATCGAGCACCTGGCCGCGACCATGGGCTACGACCTCGACGAGTGCTTCGCCTACAGCGACTCGGTCACCGACGTCCACATGCTCGACGTCGTCGGCCACCCGTTCGCCGTCAATCCCGACAAGGAGCTGCGCCGCATCGCGCACGAGCGCGACTGGCCGGTGCTCAGCTTCGTCCGGCCCGTCGCGCTGCGCCGCCGGATCCCCGTGCCGCCGGCGAGGCCGACCCTCGCGGCGCTCGCCGTGGGCGGTGCCGTGGCGGCCGGCGGGGTGATCTGGGCCAACCGGAGGCGCCGCGGGCCCGACTGAACGCCGGCGCGCGGACGTCGTACGAGGTCGTCGGGACCCGCTACTGAACGGTCATCGGACGCTCACCGCACGCTCCCAAAGTCAAGGCTTGTGACTGTCCCACGACAGGGCTAGAACTGAAGCACCAACTCCACAGGCAACACGTGAACCAGGTACCCACGCGGCGATCCACCCATCCGATGGGGTGCTGACCGATCGGGATCTGCCCGAGGCAGCGATTGAGAAGAGCACGCTTGGTAGCCAGGCGTCACGTGTCAGCGGCGGCACCCGATCCACGCGAACGGGTGCCGCTCGCACGTCCGCAGGTCTCCCTGCTGACGCCGCCGGCCGTGGGATCGGGCGACCAGCTCGCACTGGACTATCCCCGCAGCGGCGAGGCCTCGGCCCCGGCCGAGAACGCCTCGGCCCCGTAGATCGCCCAGGCGTGGACCCCGCGGGGGCCGCCGTCGCTGTAGGCCCGGAGGTTCGACTCGTACGCCGCCCGGTGGTGGAGGTGTCCGGCCTCGGGCACGACGAGCGACTTGGCGTCCACGCCACGGGAGACCAGCACGAGCCGCTCGAGGGCCCGGGCGACGATGCCGTTGTGGGAGGCGAACGGGGCGGCGGTCGCGACGTCGGCGTGCGCCACAGCCGCGACGAGGAGGGCCGGGGCCGACGTGCCGGAGAGCAGGAGCTCGGCGACGCCGCGCAGCCGATCGGCCGACGCGGCGTCGCGCGGACGGCCGAGCTGCTCGGGGTCGAGGGAGCCGGCGCCGACGACGGCGTGCAGCCGCGCGATCGCCTGGAGCGGTGCGGTCTCGAGCAGGGGCGCGAGGGCGAGCATCGAGGCGGACAGCCGCACCGCGTCGGTGGCGATCTCGTCACCGGAGCCCGCGCGCACCTCGTCCAGCGACGACGCCGAGCCCTCGAGGACGGCGCTCGCGTGGGCGCCACGCAGCAGCGACTCGGCGGTCATCTCCGGCGACGTACGACGCAGGCCGCGGTCGCGCAGCATCACGTCGATCCCGTCGCGGACGCCGGCGTAGGCCGACGGGACCCCTTCGAGGTCGATGAGCCAGGCGAGCGGGTCGGTCATGGGCAGGACGCTAGTTGGCTCAGTCCGCGACCGGCCGGGCACCCTCGCTCGGGAGCAGCGAGATCTTCTGCCAGATCTTGCGCGACATCCCGGTCGTCAGCGTCTCCAGGTCGCTCACCGTCGTCAGCACCAGCGAGTCGCGCGACTCCTCGGCACACAGCGCCGCGACCTTGCCGATCAGCGAGAGCATCTCCGAGCAGTAGTCGAGGTAGCGCTCCATCTCGCCGCGGTCGAGGTCGACCTTCACCATCGTGTCGGTCTTCACGAAGTCCGGGCGCAGACGCTCGGGGTCCTTGGTGAGCTGGTGCATGTCGACGATGTGCGCCAGCGAGCGGAGCCGGTGCAGCAGGTCGAGCAGGTGTCCGCGCTCGAGGCGCTGCGGCAGCGCGTAGAGGAACCAGAGCGCCAGGCCCGCGAAGACCAGGTCGTTGATCGCGGACTCGATCAGCGGCACCCACTCGAAGGTGCGCTCCGGGCCGATCCGCACGGCGTCGCGGAGGGCGAGCCCGAAGATCGTCACCGTCGCGACGAGTACGACGACCGCGGCCAGGCGCGAGGCCAGCCGGACCCACCTCAGCCGGACCCGGATCGCCGACGACCCCTCCGCCACGTCGGCGGTGAGCACACCGAGCTCGCCCACGACCGCGAGCAGCCCGCGGTCGGGGAACCGTGCGGCGATGCGAGACTCGAGGCGCGCGACGGTGTCGGCGACCGGCCCCGCGTCGAGGCGTTCGAACGAGCTCACGCAGGCCAGCGTAGGGCTCGACAACTTTCTGGGTCGGCGCCACGTCACAGGCGTCGTACCCACGCTCGAACCCGATCTCGGAAGGCCCATGATGCGCTCGCTCGTCCCCGTCCTGACCACGGTCGCCCTCGCGGCATCCCTGTCCGCCGTTGTCTCGCCGGCCAGTGCAGCCGGCGAGACCTGCCGGGGGGTCGCCGCGACCATCTCCGGGACCGGCACGCTCACGGGGACGGAGGGCAACGACGTGATCGTCGCCGACGACGCGCTCACCGTGAACGCCCTGGGTGGCAACGACCTGGTCTGCATCACGGGCGACACCAACACCAGTGTCTACGGAGGAGCCGGCGACGATGTCGTCGACGCCACGCTCGCGACCGTGGGCACGAGCGCAACGCTCGGAGCCGGGGCCGACACCTACCTCGGTTCGGCGGGCTCGGACTACGTGACCGCGGGCGAGGGCGACAACCGGGACACCGAGCGCGACGTCATCGACGTCGGGCTCGGCGGGTTCGACACCGTCGCCTCCGGGAGGGGCGGCGAGGAGAACGCCGACGAGATCCGTGGCGGCAGCACCCTCCAGCTCTTCTGGAGCGGCATCCCCACCTCGGCGAGCGTCGCCCACGCCGGGACGGGCAGCACGTTCCAGATGATCTACGACAACGAGGTCGCCCGCCTGAAGATCGACACCCGGGCCGGCTACCTGTCGACGGGATCTGGCCCCCGGCTCGACCTCGACGGATTCACCGTGTTCACCGTCCGCGGCTACCGCACCCTGCGCCAGGTCACGGTGCTGGGCAGCGACCTGGACGAGAGCGTCGGCCTCGGGTGGGACACCAGCGCGAAGGTCGAGCAGAAGGTCGCCCTCGGCGGCGGAGACGACCGGCTGGGCATCGGGCTCTTCTCCGCGAAGAGCAGCTTCAGTGGCGGCGACGGCACCGACGAGCTCATCGCCGGCTCACGGTCGCGCATCGACCTCGACCTGGCGCGCGAGGAGCTGACGATCGGGTCGGGCAGGAAGGCCGTCCGCACCGAGGCCAACAGCTTCGAGGATGCGCGCCTCGCATCCTCCACGGTCACGCTGACGGGCACCGGCCGCGCCAACGACCTCGAGGTCAACGCCTGCCGAGCGACCGTGAGTGGGCTGGGTGGCCGTGACGACATCACCGCCTTCATCAACACCCCGGACGGCGCTCGGGTCGAGTGCAGCAAGGGGCGTCGGACGACCTTCCTCGGTGGTCCCGGCAACGACGTGCTCGTGGGCTCGGCGGGAGGTGACGTGCTCGTAGGCGGCCCGGGCCGCGACAGGGCGAACGGGCGCCAGAGCCGCGACACCTGCCAGGCCGAGGTGCGCATCAGCTGCGAGGTACGTCGCTGATCGCACGGGCGCTCCGGCGCTTGTAACCTGAGCGGGATGAGCGACGATCAGCCCGAGAGCCCCTCCCACGTCGACCGCTCCCGTTCGTTCGGGTCGGTGGCCGAGGCCTACGACCGCGGGCGTCCGTCGTACCCCGCCGAGGCGATCACCTGGCTGATGGGCGGCGAGGCCAAGGTGGTCCTCGAGCTGGCCGCCGGCACCGGCAAGCTGACTCGCGACCTCGTCGACCAGGGCCACGCCGTGTTCGCCACCGAGCCCGACGAGGCGATGCTGGCGATCCTGCGCGAGCGGGTGCCCGAGGTGAGCGCCAAGGTCGCGACCGCCGAGGAGATCCCGGCCAACGACCGCTCGGTCGACGTGGTGGTGGTCGCGCAGGCCTTCCACTGGTTCGACCACGAGGTCGCGCTCGCCGAGATCGCCCGGGTGCTCAAGCCCGGCGGCCACCTCGCGCTCGTGTGGAACAGCCGCGACGAGCGGATCCCGTGGGTGCGCAAGATGGGCGACCTCCTCGGCATCCAGGACCGTGACACCTCCTCCGCCCGGCTCCTCGGCGAGAGCGAGCTCTTCGCGGAGACGGAGGAGACGACCTTCAAGAACTGGCAGGAGGTCAACCGCGAGTCGATCCTCGACCTGGCGCGTTCGCGGTCGAACTTCGCGGTCATGGGTGAGGCCGAGCGGTCGGAGAACCTGTCGAAGGTGCTCGCGTTCTACGACGAGTACGGCCGCGGCATGGACGGCATGCAGATCCCCTACGTCACCCGCTGCTACCGCGCCGTCGTGGTCGATCCCGACGAGCCGGCAACTTCCGGCGACGAGGACCCGTCACAGGAGGGACCGGTCGTGAGCGACGGCACCGACACCGACATGCTGCTCATCGACTTCCGCTAGCTGCTCCACGGGGGGACCCATGCGTCGTACGACCTCGCTGACCGCCGCGACCCTGCTGGGCCTGGCCCTGCTCGCGCCCACCACGACCGCGAGCGCCGCGGGCGAGACCTGCCGCGGCGAGGCCGCGACCATCGTCGGCGGTCCACGGGTGGCGATCGTGGGCACCGAGGGTCGCGACGTCGTCGTGACCAACCGGAGCCAGGACGTGAAGACCCTGGGCGGCGACGACCTGGTGTGCATCACCGGCCCGGACCAGCGCAGCGGCTACCGCCCGGTCGCGATCGACACGGGTGACGGCAACGACGTCGTCGACGGGACGGCCGCACCCGACTGGCCGGCCGACGGCCTCCTCGGCGCCGGGTCCGACACGTTCTACGGCGGAGCGGGCACCGACTACCTCGAGGCGGGCGCACGCGACGGCGACTTCCTGCCGATCGACGCCGACCACGACGTCCTCGTCGGCGGCGGGGGCCGCGACTCCCTCAGGAGCGGACAGTCCGGCGTGCCCAACACCGACGTGGTCGACCTCGGGGGCGGTGACGACTACCTGACCTACAACGGGATCCCCTCGGCGGGCGGCAGCGTCGCGGGCGGCGCCGGCGCCGACACGCTCGCGCTGCCGACCTCGGGTCACACGCTCGTGGTCGACAACAGCGTCGGCCGGTCGACGCTGGACGGTCAACCGTCCCTGTCGTGGTCCGGCCTCGAGCGCTTCACGATCTCGACGACCCACCATGACCCGATCGACCTCACGTTCCGGGGAACGGACGCCGACGAGAGCCTGGTGTCGTACGCCGACCGCGCCGTCGTGCGCGCCTCCATGGCCGGCGGCAAGGACACCTTCATCACCGGCTCCGTCCTGCTCGACGGCAGCACCGTCGACGGTGGCGCCCAGCGCGACCTCTTCTACGCCATGGACCGCAGCGCCGTCTTCAGCCTCGACCTCGGGTCAGGGCGGTTCCGGAGCGGCCGCGACGACGGAGCAGGGCCGCGGCTGGCGGCGGTCGAGGACTTCGAGGACGCCGAGCTCCACGCGAACAGCGTCCGGATCAAGGGCGACAACGGCCGCAACCACCTCTTCTTCTCGGCCTGCACCGGCAGCATCCGGGGCCGGGGCGGCGACGACGTCGCGCACCGGTCCTACGACGCCTGGTTCGAGTCGAGGCCCGAGTGTCCCGAGGGATACCGGATCGACGGTGGCCAGGGCAGCGACGACCTCGAGGGCTACGGCGGCGACGACACGATCGTCGGCGGCCCCGGCAACGACACGCTCTCCGGCAAGGACGGCGCCGACAGGCTCATCGGCGGCAAGGGCCGCGACAAGGCCGACGGCGGCCCCGGTCGCCCCGACCGTTGCGTGGCCGAGCAGAAGAACCGCTGCGAGCGCTGAGCCCGACTAGGGTCCGCTCATCGGACGTAGGGCAGCTCGTGTCCCCGGGAGGAACTCACATGCGTCGTACGACGTCACTCACCGCTGCGGCCGCACTGGGCGCCGCCCTGGTCGTCCCCGCCTCGCTCGCCGCAACGGCGAGCGCCGCCGGCGAGACCTGCCGAGGTGCGGCCGCCACGATCATCGGCACACCCGACGCGCCGCTGAACGGCACCGAGGGTCCCGACGTGGTCGTCACGAACGGCGCGACCGACGTGAGGACCCTCGGCGGGGACGACGTGGTGTGCGTGACCGGGAAGATGCAGTACTGGATCCTGGTGGACACCGGCGGCGGCGACGACCTCGTCGACGGCACCACCTCGCCGGAGCAGGCGGTCTTCGCGACGCTGGGCTCCGGCGCCGACATCTTCCTGGGCGGGTCCGCCGACGACCGCGTGACGGTCGACTACCCCGACCCTGCCTCCGCCACGCCCGACGTCATCAGCGCCGCAGGTGGGTCCGACGGCCTCTTCGTCACGACCGGCCCGGGGGCCGCAGCGATCGACAACGTCGCCGGGCGGCTCACCTCCGACGGGCAGGTGCGCGCCACGTGGACCGGTCTGGAGGAGTTCTGGCTCGGCCACTCCAAGGAGGCCCGGCCGCTCACCTTCCTCGGCTCCGACGCCGACGAGCTCGTCGTCGACCAGACAGCCGTGCCGACACCGGTCGCCATCGACCTCGGTGACGGCGACGACAGCTACCGGGCGGGGCTCGGCCCGGCGCAGGGCAGCCGGATCGACGGCGGTCCGGGACGCGACCTCCTCGCCGTCTCGTCCGAGGACACCGACCTGGCGCTCGACCTCGAGCGCCGGCGGCTGCTCGTCGACGTCGCCTCGCCCTACCGCGTCCCGGTCACCGGTTTCGAGGACGCCGAGGTCGCGGCGCCGAGGGTGGTGCTCACGGGCACGTCCGGCGGCAACACCCTCCGCTACCTCGCCTGCCGTGCCGTCGTCCAGGCACACCAGGGCGCGGACGTCGTGCGCCGCGCGACCTTCGACGCCGTCTTCGAGACCACCTTCGACTGCCGCCCGACCGCGCGCATCGACGGCGGGCCGGGCAACGACCGGCTCAGCGGCACGCGCGGCGAGGACACCATCTTCGGCGACGCCGGCCACGACGTGCTCCTCGGCGACCGGGGGGACGACACGCTCGTCGGTGGTCGCGGCCGCGACCGGGCCGACGGTGGCCCGGGCCGCGACCGCTGCGTGGCGGAGAAGATGGTCGGCTGCGAGCGCTGAGCCCCGACTAGGGTCACGTGCGTGGCGAGGTGGAGGTGGCGGCGTACGTCGCTGGGCGGGGAGACCGACCGCGCCACCTTCCGTGCGCTGCACAACGCCTCGCTGGCGAGCCCGGCGCTCCGTGAAGGCCTGACGAGCGCGAGCGCCGAGCGGTCCGTGCGCCACCTGCGCGCACTGCTCGGCACCCCGGCCGCCGGGCTCGGCGACACGAGCGGGCTGCTCGCGTGGGACGGCCTCGGCGGCCACCACAAGGCCCAGCTCGTGCCCACGATCCAGCAGGTCGCGGAGACCGGACGCACGATGATCGTCGACGAGCGGACCCTGGTCTGCGACGACGGCGGCTGCGAGGTCCGGCAGGCGATCGTCAGCCCGCTGGTCGCCGAGGACACGCTCGTCGGGGCGCTCGTCGTCGGCGCCCCGCACACCACGGGCGGGCTCGTCCGCGCCGCCGACGAGGTCGCGTCGTGGGTCAGCGGGCAGCTCGAGCTCGCCGAGCTCGACCTCTCCCGCACCCGGCTGATGGAGGCCGAGGTGCGCGCGCTGCGGGCGCAGATCAGCCCGCACTTCATCTACAACTCGCTCGGCGCGATCGCCAGCTTCGTGCGCACCGACCCCGACCGGGCGCGCGAGCTGCTGCTGGAGTTCGCCGACTTCACGCGCTACTCCTTCCGCCGCCACGGCGAGTACACGACGCTCGCAGAAGAGCTCCGCTCGGTCGAGCGCTACCTCCTCCTCGAGCAGGCACGCTTCGGCGACCGGCTCCAGGTCACCCTGCAGGTCGCGCCCGAGGTGCTCCCGGTGGCGGTGCCGTTCCTGTGCGTCCAGCCGCTGGTGGAGAACGCCGTGCGCCACGGGCTCGAGGCCAGCGCCGACAAGGAGGACGGCGTCGGCCGGCTCCACATCACGGCGCGCGACCTCGACCAGGAGTGCGTCATCGAGGTCGAGGACGACGGCACCGGCGAGGACCCCGAGCGCGTCCGCCAGGCCCTGGCCGGCGACGCGTCGGTGGACTCGGTCGGTCTCGGCAACGTCGACGCGCGGCTGCGCAACGCCTACGGCGACGACTACGGTCTGGTCGTCGAGACCGCGCCCGGCGCCGGCACCAAGGTGATCGTGCGGGTGCCGAAGTTCGCCCCGGGAGTCCAGGTATGACTGCTCTGAAGGTCCTCGTCATCGACGACGAGCGCCCCGCCCTCGACGAGCTCACCTTCCTCCTCGGCCGCGACCCGCGCATCGGCGAGGTGCGCGGCAGCGACTCCGCGACAGACGCGCTGCGGGTGCTCCAGGCCGAGGAGGTCGACGCGGTCTTCCTCGACATCCAGATGCCCGGGCTGACCGGCCTCGACCTCGCCCAGGTGCTCTCCCGCTTCAAGAACCCGCCGCCGATCGTCTTCGTCACCGCGCACGAGGAGCACGCCGTCGCCGCCTTCGAGCTGCGCGCCGTCGACTACGTCCTCAAGCCGGTGCGCGAGGAGCGTCTCGCCGAGGCCGTACGCCGCGTGGTCGAGGCCGGCGGCCCGACACCCTCGGGTGACGTGCAGATCCCCGTCGAGCGCGGCGGGGTGACGCGGTTCGTCAACCGCTCCGAGATCACCCACGTCGAGGCCCAGGGCGACTACGCGCGGCTGCACACCGCCGACGGCTCGCACCTGGTCCGCACGCCGCTGACGTCGCTGGCCGAGCAGTGGGCCTCGGCCGGCTTCGTCCGGATCCACCGCTCCGTGCTCGTCGCCCTCCCCCACGTCGAGGAGGTGCGCAGCGAGGCCGGGCGGGTCAGCGTCGTGGTCGGCGGCACCGAGCTGCCGGTGTCTCGACGCCACACCCGCGAGCTCCGCTCGGTGCTGACGAAGCGGACCCCGTGAGGGGCGCACCGTGACCGAGACGCCCCCGCCCCGGGTGCGGGTCACGGGGCCGCCGCGGCGTCGCGCGGGCGTCGTACGGACTCCGGGGGCGCGCGAGATCGACGCCGAGACCGCCCTCGGAGAGGTCTTCATGCGCTCGCTGCTGCGCGAGCAGCTCGTGCTGGCGCTGCGGGTGCTCGCAGCACTGGCCCTCACGCTCGGACTGGTCCCGCTGGTGTTCCACCTCCACCCCGCGCTCGGCGAGGTCGAGGTCGGACCGGTGCCGCTCGCCTGGCTCGTGCTGGGCGTGCTGACCTATCCCTGGCTGCTCGTGCTCGGCTGGGTCTACGTCCGGCGGGCCGAGCACAACGAGCGCGACTTCGCCGACCTGGTCGGGGAGACCGCCACGGCCGACGAGGACCAGCGGTGAACGCCGACGTCGTCCCGGGCGTCGTCGCCGTCGTCCTGGTCTCGCTCGCGACGCTGGCGATCGGCACGTGGGGGCTGCGGATCTCGCGCACCACCAGCGACTTCCTCGTGGCCTCGCGGACCGTGCGACCACGTCTCAACGCGAGCGCGATCGGCGGGGAGTACCTCTCGGCAGCCTCGTTCCTCGGCGTGGCCGGCCTGCTGCTCACCTTCGGCGCGGAGATGCTCTGGTACCCCGTCGGCTGGACCGCGGGCTACCTCGTCCTGCTGGTGCTCGTGGCCGCGCCGCTGCGCCGGTCGGGGGCCTACACGCTGCCCGACTTCGCCGAGGCCAGGCTCGGCTCCCGAGGTGTGCGCAAGCTCTGCTCGGTCCTGGTCGTCGGCATCGGCTGGCTCTACCTGCTGCCGCAGTTCCAGGGCGCCGGGGTGACGCTGCGCTCGACGATCGGCGCGCCGACCTGGGCCGGCTCGCTGGTCGTCGCGATGGTCGTGCTCGCGTCGGTGAGCCCCGGCGGGATGCGGTCGATCACCTTCGTGCAGGCCTTCCAGTACTGGCTCAAGCTCACCGCCCTGCTCATCCCGGTCTGCATCCTGCTCGCGGTGTGGGTCTCGGACGGCGCCGCCGACCCGTCCGCCTCGGCACCCGCGTCGTGGTCGATCCCGCTCGCCTCGCCGGGAGGCGGCATCGGGCTCTACACGACGTACTCCCTGATCGTGGCGACGTTCCTCGGGACGATGGGGCTGCCGCACGTGGTGGTGCGGTTCTACACGAACCCCGACGGCCGCGCCGCACGTCGTACGACGCTCGCGGTCCTGGGTCTGCTGGGCATCTTCTACGTGCTCCCGCCGGTGTACGGCGCCCTCGGCCGGCTCTACGCTCCCGATCTCGCGGACGGCCGGTCCGACGTGCTCGTGCTCGAGCTGCCGAACCTGGTGGTCGGCGGGGTGCTCGGCGCCGTGCTCACCGGACTCGTGACGGCCGGAGCCTTCGCGGCCTTCCTCTCGACGAGCTCGGGGCTGACCATCGCCGTCGCGGGCGTGCTGTCGCAGGACGTGACGGGTCGGCGGTGGGGCTCCCGCCGGCTCGGCGGGGTCGCCGCCTTCCGGGTCGCGGCGGCCATCGCTGTCGTCGTACCCCTCCTGCTCTCGCTGCCCGCCCAAGACGTGCCGGTCGCGCGGACCGTGGGCCTGGCGTTCGCGGTGACCGCGTCGACCTTCGCGCCCCTGCTGATGCTCGGCATCTGGTGGCGCGGGCTCACCCCGACCGGCGCTGTCGCGGGGCTCCTCGTCGGCGGCCTCGGGTCGGGTGCCGCCGTCGCCTGGACCCTCGCCTCGTCGACGTCGTCGGGCTGGTCGGCCGCGCTCCTCGGGCAGCCGGCGGCCTGGTCGGTGCCGGCGTCGCTCGCGACGATGGTCGTCGTGTCGCACCTGACCCGGGCCTCGGTCCCGGCCCACGCCAACCGCTTCATGGTCCGCCTCCACACCCCCGAGGCGGTCGAGCTGCAGCGCTGACGCCCAGGGGGACTACGCCGGTCGGACGTGGAGCTCGTTGCCGTCGGGATCGGCCATCTCGACGTCCCCGTCGTCCGCCCGGGCCACCTCCCTCGCCCCCAGCTCCACGAGGCGCGCGACGTCGGCGTCGAGGTCGTCGGCCACCAGCACGAAGTGCATCCGGTTGCGCCCGACCCGGGCGTCGAGCGGCTCGCCGCCCCAGGCGATCTTCGGACCGCCGTCGGCGGGCTGGATCGCGGTCTCACCGTCCTCGTCGTGCACCAGCGGCCAGCCGATCGCCGCGCTCCAGAACAGGCCGACCTCCCGCGTCCCGTCGCACGCGACCTCGCCGAGGAAGGGCGTGCCGGCCATCCAGCGGTTGCCCTCCTCGATCACGCAGAAGGGAACGCCGTCGGGGTCGGCGAGCACCACGTGGTCCTCGTCGGGCTGCTGGCCGACGTCGACGTGGCTGGCGCCGAGCGCCAGCGCGCGGGCGACGGTCTCCTGCTGGGAGGCGGAGCTGCTGCTCAGGTGGAGGTGGACCTGGGTCGGCAGCACGAGGGGCTCGAGCCACGGCTCGAGGTGCACCTCGAAGGGCGTGCCGTCGCGCGGGACGAGCGCCACCCCGTCGACGTCCCAGCCGAGGAGGTCGCCCCAGAACTGGGCGGACCGGACGGGATCGGCGGCCAGGATCGTCAGTGCGTGCAGTCGGACAGCCATCTGGGCAGCGTAGGGCGACCGCGTGTGTGATCTGCCACTCAAATCAACAAAACCTCCACACAATTGTGGCGTCTTGGTAACTTCTTGACATTCGTCCAGATCCCCCCACGCCCCGCCACCCCAGGACCCGCCGCATGGAACCCCTCCGCCCCACCCGACGCACGCTCACGCGCTCTGCCGCGTGGACGGTCCCCGTCGTGGCCGTGGCGACCGCGGCGCCCGCGTTCGCGGCGTCCCCGTGCAACTGCCCGGAGTTCTACTTCCAGGGGTTCCCCGCGTCCGGCACCCTCGGCAACGGCTGGACCCTGACCTCCTCGACGGCCAGCCCGGGCGGCGGGACCGACCGGTTCGAGAACGGGTCCTTCATCACCGTTGCCGACCCTCCGGCCCTGGGCACCCTGGCGGTCACCGCCGCGCGCAGCATCTGCGTGACGTCGGGTCGCACCTACCGGTTCACCTACAGCTGGACGGCGTACCTCTCGAACCCGCGTCCGCAGACCTCGGTCCTCCAGGTCAACGGCGTCACCGTCAACGGGAGCACCATCGACACCTCCACGAGCACGACGGCCGGCACCCGGTCGGTCACCTGGCTGAGCAACGTCACCGGCAACGTCACCCTGTCCTTCGTCCACACCACCGTCGCGAGCCTGACGAGCAACGTGGGCGACGACATCACCATCACCAACATCGCCGGCACCTGCTCCTGACCTATCTCCGCAGCAGCAGCGCCGAGTCGCCGAACTCGTGCCAGAGGTAGCCCTCGGCCACCGCTGCGTCGTACGCCGCCTGCGTCAGGCGCTCGCCCGCGACCGCCTCGACGAGGAGGAGGTGCGAGGCCATCGGGTCGTGCCAGCCGGTGACCAGGCCGTCGACGACGCGAGGCGGCTGCGCGGGCGTGACCACCCGCGACGTCCAGCCGCGCGAGGCGACGACGTGCCGCCCGAGCACGGACGACTCGACCGCTCGCGTGGCGGTGGTGCCGACGGCGATGACCCGGCCGCCGTTCTCGCGGGCGCCGTTGATCGTGCGTGCCGACGTGGGCGGCACCTCGAACCACTCCGGGCCGGGCGCCTCGCCCGCCTCCTGCGAGGACACCCCGGTGTGCAGCGTGACCGGCGCGAGCTGGACGCCTGCGGTCACGAGCCGGGTCACCAGCGCCGGGGTGAACGGCCGGCCCGCCGACGCCATCTCGGCGCTGCCCGGCCGCGTGCCGAAGACGGTCTGGTAGTCGGCGAGCGGGTAGCGCCGGTCGAGGTAGCCGTAGGCGATGGGCCGACCGTTCCACTCCAGCTGTCGGTCGAGGTCGCCCGCGACCGACGCCTGCCAGAGGCGGTTGCCGGCACCGGTCGGCGACGACGCCTCCCCGGGCCACGGCGACCGCAGCACCAGGCGTACGTCACCGACCCGGACGACGTCGCCCGACGTCCGATCGAGGATGGCCCGGCCCGCATCCGGGGAGGACCGCAGCTCGACGACGCGGTCGCCGTCCTCGAGGTGGTGGGCCACGTGCAGCACGACCGGCTCGCCGTCGAGCGTCGCGTCGACCTCGGCGTTGACGGTGGCGGACGTGTTCACGACGAGCACGTCACCGGCGTGCAGGTGGTCGGGCAGGTCGCGGAAGCGCACGTGCGCGAGGCCGTCCGGTGTGCCGACGAGCAGGCGCACCTCGTCGCGCTCGAGGCCGCGCGACTCGGCGGGCTGCGGGGCGAAGTCGGAGGCCGCGAAGCGGGTGTGCGGGGTCTCGGCGAGCAGGCTCATCGGACGTCCTCCCCGATGTCGGCAGCCCGGTAGCGCCCGGACTCCGGTCGCGCGTCGAGCAGCGCCAGCAGCCGCGGGACGACGGTCGAGGCGAGCGGACGGTCGGAGATGTCCTCGCCCGGGAAGGCGTCCTGGTGCATCGCCGTACGCATGTCACCCGGGTCGACGGCGTACGCCCTCAGCCCGGTCTCCGCGCCATAGGTCAGCGTCACGTGGTCGAGCGCCGCCTTGCTCGCGCCGTAGAGCCCCCACGTCTCGTAGTGCTCGACGGCAGCGTCGGAGCTGAGCGAGAGGAGCACGCCGTCCGCGTCCCGCAGCCGCGGCAGCAGCGCCGAGGTGAGGACGAGCGGTCCGCCGATGTTGGTGCGCCAGACGTGCATCAGGTCCGGGATGTCGACCTCCTCCAGCGGGCGCATCGGCAGCGGGCCCAGCGTGCTGGCGTTGTGCACCAGCAGGTCGAGGCGACCGCGTTGCTCGACCTCGGCGACGAGCGCCGACCGGTGGTCGGCGTCGGTCAGGTCGCCGACGACGGCCGTGACCCCGGCGGGCAGGTCGGCCTCCTTGAACTTCTCGGCGCTGCGTCCGTCGGTGATGACGTCCCATCCCCGCTCCGCGAGCGCCGTGCACAGGGCCAGTCCGAGACCGGCCGAACCTCCGGTGACCAGGGCCACCCGTGTCTCTGTCGTGGTGTTCATGGCACCATGGTTCAAGTTGAAGTGAACTTGAGTTCAAGGGTTGATGGCAGATGGATGCGAAGGACCTGCTCCCGATGGGGGAGATCACCAGCCGGAGCGGCTTCGCCGCGTCGGCGATCCGCTACTACGAGGCCGAGGGACTGATCGAGGCACACCGCTCCGGCGGTGGCCAGCGGCGCTTCGAGCGCAGCGTGCTGCGACGCCTGGCTTTTATCCGTGCCGCGTCCAACGTCGGCCTCACGATCGAGGAGATCCGCGACGAGCTCGGCCGGCTGCCCGGCAACCGCACCCCGACCAAGGCCGACTGGCACCGCATCTCGAAGCACTGGGGCGCCCGCCTCGACGAGCAGATCGCAGCGCTCCAGCGGCTCAAGGGCGGTCTCGACTCGTGCATCGGGTGCGGCTGCCTCAGCCTGCGGTCGTGCGCGTTCTCCAACGCCGGCGACTGGGCGGCCGAGCGCGGTCCCGGCGCCCAGCTCCTGCCCGACACCCTCCGGCGCCCGCACCCCTCCCGCCGCTCGGGGTAGTCCAGCGCGATACGGCTGCCGGTCGGGACGACCGCCCGATGTCAGGATCAAGCACATGACCGACGGCTACGAGCTCCGCACCGACTCCGACGCGATGGACCTCGACCGCGTCCACGAGTGGCTGAGCACCGACGCGTACTGGGCGCTCGGCCGCACCCGCGACAACGTCGGGACGGCCGCAGCGCACTCGCTCAACTACGGCGTCTTCCACGAGGGCGAGCAGGTCGCCTACGCCCGGGTCGTCACCGACCACGCCAACTTCGCCTGGCTCTGCGACGTGTACGTCGACCGCGACCACCGCGGTCGCGGCCTGGGTCGGATGGTGGTCGAGGCCGTCAACCGCGACCTGGACGCGCTCGGCGTACGACGCACCCTGCTCGCGACCGGCACCGCCCACGGCGTCTACGAGCCGCTGGGCTTCGCACCGCTCCCCGACCCGACGATGTGGATGATCCGCACGCCGACGCCCTGATGGACTTCCACCCCAGCGCGTGGAAATCCATCAGGCGGGGTCGTCGGACGGCGAGAAGAGCGTCAGCTGCATCCCGTCAGGAGCAGCGATCCGGGCGTTCGTGTCGCCCCAGGGCGTGACCTTCGCCGGAGCGACCTCGGTGGCGCCGGCACCGACCAGCGACGTGGAGGCCTCGGCCGCCGAGGACACCTGCAGCGCGAACCGCACCTTCCCCGATACCCGCCGCCCCACCTCGAGGTCGTCGACCATCGCGGCCTGCCGCTCGTCGAAGAGCTCGAGGGTCGCCCGGCCGGCGTCGAGCAGCAGCACCCGGCCCTCCTCGCTGCTCCAGTCCTCGAGCTGTGGCAGGCCGAGCGCGTCGCGGTAGAACGCCACCGCGGCGTCGAAGTCGTCGACAGTGAGGGTGATGCGGAGCTCCTGGACCTCGGTCATGCCGTCATCGTCCGACCTCAGGTGCACCTGAGGTCAAGCCCCAGCTCCTGCAGCACCACCAGCTGATCGCGGCTGACGAAGGACGGGTTGCTGCCGGCGGGCATCCGGAGCACCTCCAGTGCCTCCAGCGCAGGGTGGCCGGCGAGCTCGGACCGGAGCAGTGGCCTCGGCAGCGACTCCAGGCGCACCGGCATCCGGTCCCCGGTGACGACGCCCGTCGTGGAGCCACGGGCGTGGATCCCCGCCGGAGCCGCAGCCTCGCGCCCGCTGACCCAGAGCAGCACCGGCTGCCCGGCACGGACGAGGTCGGTGCGGTAGGAGCGTCGTACGCACCACGAGGACGCCTGCACGAACCCGCTGCGGACGTGCTCCTGGGTGGACGGCTCGCTCCCCCGGGCCTTGATCACCCAGGCCCCGAGGTCGCCCTCGGTGACCGCCTGGGCGAGCGGGGCGGTCACTGCCGCAGGCCGGCCTTCAGCTCCTCGAGGGCCTCATCGAGCGTCACCTTCGGCGACCAACCCCAGCCACGCGCTCGGTCGGCGACGATCTGCCCCGTCCAGGCGGGCTCGTCGTCCCAGACCGGCTCGAGGCCCAGCGCCGACGTCACGGCGCCGAGGTAGTCGCGCTGGGTCGCGGGCTCGCCGGCCGCGTTGACCGGGGTGCAGCCACCGGCGACCGGACCGGCCTCGGGGTCGTCACCCGCCGCGATCGCACCGGAGGCCAGGTCCGCGACCAGGGCGGCGAGGTCGTCGACGTGCACCCAGGCGAAGCTCGCGTCGGGCACCGCGTGCCGCTGGCCCTCGTCGTCGCGGATCCGCGCCGGGCGCAGGGCGTTCCAGACCGAGGACCCACCCGGCCCGAGGATCGCCGGCGGCCGCACGAGGACGCGCGTCGTCCCCGCGGCCCGGTCGAGCGCTGCGTCCACGTCGCGCTTCACGACGGCGTAGTCGCCACCGTCGTCACCGACGAGGTCGCCGTCCTCGGCGACGTCGCCGGTCCCGGGGCTGCGGTCATAGACCGCGGCGGTCGAGACGTGGACGTGGCGCGCGACGCCGGACGTGGCGGCCGCGTCGGCGATGGTGAGCGTGCCGTCGACCCCGACCCGGCGCTGGCTGTCGCGGTCGTCGCCCATCGGGTGCACGGTCGTGACGAGTGCGTCCGCACCCACGACCACCGAGCCGGCGAAGCCCGGGTCGGCGAAGTCGCCGACGTGCTCCTCGACGCCCGGCAGGTCGGGTGCGGTGCCCGGTCGTCGTACGACGGCACGCACGCTCGCGCCGCGCTCGCTCAGGGCGGACACCACGTGGCTGCCCACCAGTCCGTTGGCACCGGTCACGACGACGACAGGAGAGGTCATGCCTCCACCTTGTCAGGCGGGTGGAGGAGGACGCGTGCGACGACGGCGAGCCAGGCCGAGGCGAACAGCAGGCTGGTGAGGACGTCGGTCGGGTGGTGGGCGCCCTGGTAGAGCCGCGACGGCGCCACCACGAGCGGCACGAGCAGGAGCGGCCACGTGCGCCGGCGCCAGCGTGGGACCAGGGCATTGAGCAGGAGGGCGGTGCCGCAGTAGACGACGACCGCGGTGGCGACGTGGCCGGACGGGAAGCTGTGGTCGGGCACCAGACCGGGGTCGAGGATCTCCACCGGCGGTCGGTCGCGCGGGACGAGCGCGGTGACGACCAGGTAGAGCACGAACGTGCCGCCGACCAGGACGGCGTAGTAGGCGAACGGCCGCCACGACCGCTGCCACCGCGAGATCGCGGCCGCGAGGACGACGGTCAGCGCGATCCCCACGAGCGTGTCGGCGACCTTGCTCCCCGCGTCGGCGGCGACGTCGAGCCCTGAGGTCCGGTGGTCGGCGAACCACCGCACCACTGAGTCGTCCCAGGGCTCGACGTGGCGCTCGAGCGGGTGCGTCAGGAGCCAGCCGATCCCCAGCACGCAGGCCAGGAGCACCGCCCACGCGACGACCAGCACGGTGGCTGCGCGTCGTCCGCCCTCGATCCTCATCGGGCGAGCCTCCCACCCCGGGACCGGGGCGGGCAGCCCCGCTCGGGTGGGGTGGCGGCGCGACCGTTCGTCGTACGCCACCCACCGCTCGGCGCGCAGCGGTGCCCACCGGACGAGCGAGGCGTACGTGCCCCTGCCGCCCGTCCTGTGACCGGTGTCACGGTGACGGCGGTCACACCCGGTGACCTCCCCCGCCCGGAAGGACGCGCTCCGTGACAGAGCACGACGAGGCCGCAGAGCAGGCCACACGCCACGACCCCATCTACGACCGGCTGGCTGCCACGCCGGAGTTCGCCGAGCTGCGCCGCCGCTACCGCAGCTTCGTCTTCCCGGCGACGGCTGCCTTCCTCGCCTGGTACCTGCTGTACGTCATCCTCTCCAACTGGGCCGGCGGCTTCATGGACACCCGCGTCGTCGGCCACATCAACGTGGCGCTGATCTTCGGGCTGCTGCAGTTCGTCACGACCTTCGGGCTGGCCTGGATGTACGCCCGCTACTCCCAGCAGAAGCTCGACCCGCTGGCGCGTCAGCTCGACGCCGAGTACCGCAAGGGAGGCGAGGCCTGATGGACACCCAGGTGCTCACCACGAGCCTGTTCCTGCTCGTCGTCGCGTTCACGATCGGCATCACCTTCTGGGCGAGCCGGCAGACCAAGAGCGCCGCCGACTTCTACTCCGGCGGCCGCTCCTTCTCGGGCTTCCAGAACGGTCTCGCCATCGGCGGCGACTACATGTCGGCGGCGTCGTTCCTCGGCATCTCCGGCGCCATCGCGGTCTACGGCTACGACGGCTTCCTCTACTCGATCGGCTTCCTGGTGGCGTGGCTCGTCGCGCTCCTGCTGGTGGCGGAGATGCTGCGCAACGCCGGCCGCTACACGATGGCCGACCAGCTCGCGTTCCGGATGAGCCAGCGCCCGGTGCGCACGGCCGCGTCGATCTCGACGGTCGTCGTCTCGATCTTCTACCTGCTCGCACAGATGGTCGGCGCCGGCTCGCTCGTCGCGCTGCTCCTCGGCGTGGACAGCCAGACGATCAAGAACCTCACCATCGTCGGCGTCGGCGTCCTGATGATCTTCTACGTCGTCGTCGGCGGCATGAAGGGCACGACCTACGTCCAGATCGTCAAGGCCGTGCTGCTCATGATCGGCTCCGCGCTGATCGTCGTGCTGGTGCTGGCCAAGTTCAACTTCAACCTGTCCGACCTGCTCGGCACCGCGGCCGACAACAGCGGCAAGGGCGAGGCGTTCCTCCAGCCCGGACTGCAGTACGGCGCCACGCTGACGTCGCAGATCGACTTCCTCTCGCTCGGCCTGGCCCTCGTGCTCGGCACGGCCGGGCTCCCGCACATCCTGATCCGCTTCTACACCGTGCCGACCGCGCAGGACGCGCGGAAGTCGGTGCTGTGGGCCATCGGGCTGATCGGCGTGTTCTACCTGATGACGCTGGTCCTGGGCTTCGGCGCCGCGGCGCTGCTCGACCGCTCGGCCGTCGACCCGCTCGAGGGCGGCAACCAGAACCTCGCCTCGCCGCTCCTCGCCGAGGCGGTCGGTGGCGGCGACGGGTCCACGGGCGGCGCGATCCTGCTCGCCCTGATCGCCGCGGTCGCCTTCGCGACGATCCTCGCGGTGGTCGCCGGCCTCACCCTGGCCAGCTCGTCCTCGGTGGCGCACGACCTCTACAAGGGCGTCATCAAGAAGGACCAGCCGGTCAGCGAGCACGACGAGGTCCGGGTCGCCCGGATCGCGGCCTTCGTCATCGGTGCGGTCGCGATCGCCCTGTCGATCCCGGCGCAGCGGCTCAACATCGCGTTCCTCGTGGCGCTCGCCTTCGCGGTCGCGGCGTCGGCCAACCTGCCGTCGATCATCTTCAACATGTTCTGGAAGCGCTTCAACACCCGCGGCGCGACATGGAGCATCTACGGCGGCCTGATCGCGGCCGTCGGCCTGGTGTTCTTCTCGCCGGTGATGTCGGGCCTGCCGACGTCGCTCTTCCCGGACTCCGACTGGGCGGTCTTCCCGCTCAACAACCCGGGCATCGTCTCGATCCCGATCGGCTTCCTGCTCGGCTACATCGGCGCCGTCACCTCGAAGGAGCCCGCTGCCGAGGACCGCTTCACCGAGCTCGAGGTGCGCGCCCTCACCGGCGCCGGTGCGGAGGAGGCATCCCAGCACTGACGCATCGCAGAGGCGTCGTACGACGACGGCGACGCGGTTGCCACGCGGCCTGCGCCAGCCTGTGTCCGCCGTCACAGATCCACCGGTGACCCCCTCGCCGAGCCGGAGTAGGTTCGGCGAGGGGGTCACCTTCCCCGTCAGCACCACCCCTGCACACGTGTCCCTCCCGAGGAGAGAGCCTTGTCCGAGCAGACCCTGTCGAACCTGATGCACGAGGACCGCCGCTTCGAGCCGCCGACCGACCTCGCGGCCGACGCGAACGTGAAGGAGGAGGCCTACGCCCGTGCCGACTCCGACCGCGAGGCCTTCTGGGCCGCCGCGGCGGACCGCCTCGAGTGGGGCCAGAAGTGGGACCAGGTCCTCGACTGGTCGAACCCGCCCTTCGCGAAGTGGTTCGTCGGCGGCACGATCAACGCCTCGGTCAACTGCGTGGACCGCCACGTGGCCGCCGGCAACGGCGACAAGGTCGCGCTGCACTGGATCGGCGAGCCTGAGGACGACACCCGCGACATCACCTACGCCCAGCTCAAGGACGAGGTCTCGAAGGCGGCCAACGCCCTGACCGAGCTCGGCGTGCAGAAGGGTGACCGGGTCGCGATCTACATGCCGATGATCCCCGAGGTCGTCGTCGCGATGCTCGCCTGCGCCCGGATCGGCGCCCCGCACACGGTCGTGTTCGGCGGCTTCTCGGCCGACGCCCTCGCCTCGCGCATCACCGACTGCGGGGCGAAGGTCGTCATCACCGCCGACGGCGGCTACCGACGCGGTGCGCCCTCGGCGCTGAAGCCGGCCGTCGACGAGGCGGTCACCAAGCTCGAGGACGACGAGCTGGCCAGGAAGGTGCTGGTCGTGCGCCGCACCGGTCAGGACGTCGACTGGGACGACGACCGCGACGTGTGGTGGCACGAGGCCGTCGACAACGCCTCCGCCGACCACGAGCCCGAGCTGCACGACGCCGAGCACCCGCTGTTCGTCATGTACACGTCGGGCTCCACGGGCAAGCCCAAGGGCATCCTCCACACCACCGGCGGCTACCTCACCGGCACGTCGTTCACCCACTGGGAGGTCTTCGACCTCAAGGACGACGACGTCTACTGGTGCACGGCCGACGTCGGGTGGATCACCGGCCACTCCTACATGGTCTACGGCCCGCTGGCCAACGGCGCGACCCAGGTGATGTTCGAGGGGACCCCGGAGAAGGGGCGCTGGTGGCAGATCGTCCAGGACTACAAGGTGACGCTCTTCTACACCGCGCCCACCGCGATCCGGACCTTCATGAAGCAGGGCCGCGAGATCCCCGACGGGTACGACATGTCGTCGCTGCGGCTGCTCGGCTCGGTCGGTGAGCCGATCAACCCCGAGGCCTACGTCTGGTACCGCGAGGTCATCGGGGGCGACCGCTGCCCGGTCGTCGACACCTGGTGGCAGACCGAGACCGGCCAGATCATGATCAGCCCGCTGCCCGGCGTCACCGCAGGCAAGCCGGGCTCGGCGATGAAGGCACTGCCCGGCATCGCCGCCGACGTGGTGGACGACGACGCGAAGTCGGTCGGCAACGGCAACGGCGGCTACCTCGTGCTCAAGGAGCCGTGGCCGGCGATGCTGCGCACCCTGTGGGGCGACGACCAGCGCTTCAAGGACACCTACTGGTCGCGGTGGAAGGGCCTCTACTTCGCCGGCGACGGCGCCAAGCTCGACGACGACGGCGACATCTGGCTGCTCGGCCGGGTCGACGACGTCATGAACGTCTCCGGCCACCGCCTCTCCACCACCGAGATCGAGTCGGCCCTCGTGTCGCACCCGAAGGTCGCCGAGGCGGCCGTCGTCGGTGCCGCCGACGAGACCACCGGCCAGGCCGTCTGCGCGTTCGTCATCCTCCGCGACTCCGCGGGCGACGGCGGCGAGGACATCGTCGAGGAGCTCCGCAAGCACGTCGCCAAGGAGATCGGCGCGATCGCCAAGCCGCGGCAGATCATGGTCGTCGCCGAGCTCCCCAAGACCCGCTCCGGCAAGATCATGCGCCGCCTGCTCAAGGACGTCGCCGAGGACCGCGAGGTCGGCGACGTCACGACCCTCGCCGACTCGACCGTCATGGACCTGATCAAGTCCAGGTCCACCGGCGCCTCGGAGGACTGAGCCTCCCCGCCCGGATACCTCCCCGCCCGGATATCTAGGGACGATCCGGTAGGTCCGACCGCTGGTTCGCCCACCACTTCGTCCCTGGATATCCCGATCAGGGCGGGCTCACTAGGGTGACCGGATGAGCGCCGCACCGCACGCCGACGTCGCCGTGATCGGCGGATCCGGCTTCTACTCGTTCCTGCCCGACGCGACCGAGCACGAGGTCGCGACGCCGTACGGCGATCCGTCGGCGCCGATCGCGGTCGGCGAGGTGGCGGGCCGCTCGGTCGCCTTCGTGCCGCGCCACGGCAAGCACCACGAGGCCCCGCCCCACGGCATCAACTACCGCGCGAACGCCTGGGCCCTCCGCTCGCTCGGCGTCCGCCAGGTGATCGCCCCGTGCGCGGTCGGCGGCCTCCGCGACACCGTCGCCCCGGGTGACCTGGTGGTCCCCGACCAGCTCGTCGACCGCACCCACCGCCGCGTGGGCTCCTTCGTCGAGTCCGGTGCGGTCCACCTCCCCTTCGCCGATCCCTACTGCCCCGGCGTGTCCGCCGCGCTGGCCGGCGCCGACCCCGACGTCCGGAGCGGCGGCACGATGGTCGTCGTCGAGGGACCGCGCTTCTCCACCCGTGCCGAGTCGCGCCACTACGCCGACCAGGGCTGGGACCTGATCAACATGACCGGCGCCCCCGAGGCCGCGCTCGCCCGCGAGATGGGCCAGTGCTACGCCTCGCTCGCGCTCGTGACCGACATGGACGCCGGCGCCGAGTCCGGCGAGGGCGTCGGGCAGGAGGAGGTCTTCGCCCTCTTCCGGGTGAACCTCGAGCGCCTCACCGGGCTGCTCAGCACCGCCGTGGCCGCGCTCCCCGGCCCCGACGGCTGCGCCTGCGGATCGTGGTGGGACGGCATGGACCTGACCTACGACGTGCCCGGGGTCGAGGGCCGGTGAAGGTCCTCCTCACCGGCGCCGCCGGCTTCATCGGCACCGCCATCGGCGCCCGGCTCGCCGAGGCCGGTCACGAGGTGGTGGGCGTCGACCTGATGCTCGCCTCCGCCCACGGCGACAGCACCCCGCCCGACGGCGTCCACCAGCTCGACGTACGCGAGGCGGGGTCGCCCGAGTGGGCCGACCTGCTCCGCGGCACCGACGTCGTGTGCCACCAGGCCGCCCTGGTCGGTGCGGGCGTGCGCGTCGGGGACCTGCCGGCATATGCCTCCCACAACGACGTCGGTACGACGGCTCTGCTGGCCGCGATGCACGACGCGGGCGTCGACCGGCTGGTCCTCGCCTCGTCGATGGTCGTCTACGGCGAGGGCAGATACACCTGCCCCGAGCACGGCGACCAGGAGCCGCCGCCGCGGTCGGTCACGGCCCTCGAGGGCGGCGACTTCGAGAACCAGTGCCCGGCGTGCGGCCGGCCGCTCGGCTGGTCGCTCGTCCCGGAGGACGCCGGGCTCGACCCGCGCAGCAGCTATGCCGCGAGCAAGCTCGCCCAGGAGCACTACACGTCGTCGTGGGTGCGGCAGGCCGGCGCCGGCGCGGTCGCCCTGAGGTACCACAACGTCTACGGCCCGGGGATGCCCCGTGACACCCCCTACTCCGGGGTCGCGGCGATGTTCCGCTCGTCGATCGAGCGCGGCGAGCGCCCGCAGGTCTACGAGGACGGCGGGCAGGTGCGCGACTTCGTCCACGTCGACGACGTCGCCCGCGCCAACGTGCTCGCCCTCGAGCAGGTGGTGGCGGAGCAGGCCCCGCGCTTCGCGGCGTACAACGTCTGCTCCGGCACGCCCGTCACGATCCTCGACGTCGCGCGGCAGGTCAGCGCCGGCACCGGGAGCGGGATCGAGCCCGAGGTGACCGGCCAGTTCCGGCCCGGCGACGTGCGTCACGTCGTGGCCTCGCCCGCCCGAGCGAGCGCCGAGCTCGGGTTCACCGCCGCCGTCGGTCCCGCGACCGGGCTGGCCGCCTTCGCGACGGCGTCACTGCGGGCCTGAACGTCACCAGGACGTGTAGAGCAGGTGCTGCACGAGCAGCGCCGACGTGACCTGCAGCGCCAGCCCCCACCTCCGCCAACTGTCCGGCAGCAGCGCGAGCGACAGGGTCAGCCACGGGACGAACGGCAGCCAGATGCGCTCCACCTCGGCCTTCGACATCCCGCTGAGGTCGGCGAGCACGACGGCACCGGCGGCCGCGAGGGCCAGCGCGCCGAGCACCCGCGGCTCGCCCTCGTGGCGCCGGAGCGTGACGGCGAGCCCGGCGCCGAGGAGCGGCCCGGCCGAGACGAGCAGCGCCCCGATGTTGCCCCACACCCAGTAGGACGCCGGGCGGGTCGCCGCGATCCCGTCCCAGTAGCGGTCGACCAGCACCGGGTAGGCCTCCCACCACGCGAAGCCCAGGGCCGCGAAGGCGAGCACCACGGCGAGCGCGGTGAGGGCCGCGACCGGGAGCGGCCGCCACGAGCGGGCCAGCCAGAGGACGGCCAGGGCGAGCAGGCCGAGGAGGGGCAGGCCGTAGGAGCTCATCACGCACCAGCCGAGCAGGAGGCCGGCGGCGACTCCCCGTCCGACCATCGCCCGGGTCGACCGCGCCGTCGCCGAGGCAGCCAGTGCGGCCAGCCCCCAGGCCGCGAGGGCGGCGAACACGGCGTCGCCGGAGACGCCGAGGTAGACCGCGGCCGGGCTGAGCACCAGGAACGGTGCGGCCAGCCGGGCGCCGCGGTCGACGCCGAGGGCGCGGAGCGCGAGCAGCACCGCGACCGGGATGCTCGCCGCGACCGCGCAGACGACCAGCGCGGCGGCCAGGTCGCCGCCGAGGCCGACCGCCACCAGCCCGACGAAGAACAGCACCGCGCCCGGCGGGTGGCCCGCGAGGTGCGTAGGCCAGTTCTCGGGGTGCGAGCGCGGGATGCGGTCGACGTACTCGCGCAGCATGGCCGGCACGTCGGTGATCTCGCGCGCGGAGACGAGGTACTCGTGGTGGTTGGTCATCACCCGGGTCAGGCCCGACGTGCCGTCGACCAGGGCGAGAGCCAGGATCCACGCCAGCCCGGCGACGTACGACGTCAGCAGCACGCGTCGCCACGACCACGCGAGCGCCCAGGCCTCGGCCCGCCACACCCCGGCCGCCGCGAGCACCAGGGCCGGAGCCGTCCCGACCCCGACCTTGGCCTGCCAGTAGCCGTGGGTGGGCGGTGCGCCGAGCATGTCGCTGCGGGCGTCGACGTCCCAGCCGGTGAGCACCGGGACCAGGAACGAGGCGAGCAGCACGACGGCGGCAACCGCCAGGCCGACCGCGGCAGCTCGTGCGGCACGGCCCTGGGCGGTCATGTGGTCGAGCCTAGGTGGGCGCCGACCGCGGCCCACCCGTGCGGATGCGGCGTCACAGTTTCGTAAGCCGAAGGGTGGTCCGTGGCGACGACCCACGGCCTAGGTTCGATCACATGACCAGCGCCGCCGCCATCTGTGACCTGGTCCTGCCGTGCCGCGACGAGGCACCGGCGCTGGCCGCGCTGCTGGCCCGGGTGCCGGCCGAGTTCGGCGTGATCGTGGTCGACAACGGCTCACGCGACGAGACGGCCTCGGTGGCCGCCGACCTCGGCGCCCGCGTGGTGGTCGAGCCGGTGCCGGGCTACGGCTCGGCCGTCCACGCGGGCATGGTCGCCGCCACCCGCGACTACGTCGCCGTGATGGACGGGGACGGCTCGTTCGACCCCGCCGACCTGCTCCCGCTGCTCGCGGACGTGCGCGAGGGGCGCGCCGACATCGCCGTCGGCAGGCGTCGTCCGACCGCACGCGGCGTGTGGCCCTGGCACGCGCGGGTGGGCAACGCGCTGATCGCGGCGTGGCTGCGCCGCTCGATCGGGATGGACGCGCACGACATCGCGCCGATGCGGGTCTGCCGGCGCGAGGCCCTCCTCGCCCTCGACCTCCAGGACCGCCGCTTCGGCTACCCGGTCGAGCTGCTCCAGTCGATCACCCGTGCCGGATGGCGCGTCGTCGAGCACGACGTCGCCTACCACCCGCGTGCCGAGGGCACCCGCTCCAAGGTGTCCGGTTCCGTCGTCGGCACCGCACGCACGGCACGTGACTTCATGCGGGTGCTGCGATGAAGGTGCTGCTCGTCGCCAAGGCGCCGGTCGCCGGCCGGGTGAAGACCCGGCTGGGCGCCGAGGTGGGGGCCGAGGCGGCCGCCGAGCTCGCCGCTGCTGCCCTGCTCGACACGATCGAGGCCTGTGGCGAGGCCGGGATGGCGGGTCACCTGAGCCTGGCCGGCGACCTCGCGGGCGCCGTGCGGGGCGAGGCCATCACCGCGGCCCTCGCCGGCTGGTCCATCACCCCCCAGCGCGGCGACACCTTCGCCGAGCGCCTGGTGCACGCCCACGAGGACGCAGGGCCCGGCGTCGTCGTGCAGATCGGGATGGACACCCCCCACGTCACCGCCGCGGCCCTGACCGCTGCCGTCGCCGGGCTCGCCGACCACGACGCGGTGCTGGGCCCGGCCGACGACGGGGGCTGGTGGGCGCTGGCCCGCCGCGACCCCGACGTCGTACGCCACGTGGCGGAGGTCGAGATGTCGACCGCGCACACCTGTGCCGACACCCGGCGCGCGCTCGAGCGGGCCGGCTGCCGGGTCGGCAGCACCGACGCCATGACCGACGTCGACACGGTCGAGGACGCCGACCGCGTGGCCGCGCTCGCCCCGCACACCAGGTTCGCGCGGCTCTGGCGCAGCACGGCTCGAGGGGGCACCCCGTGACCGACCAGTCCTTCACCGAGGTGTTCGGCAACGCGCTGCACGGCTCGCCCACCGTCGTGGTCGGCCTGGGCGACGAGCCGGTGGCGCTGCCGGTCGAGCTGTGGACCCGAGCGGCCGACGCGGTCGACAACGCCGTGGTCGCGCTGTGCACCGGCTCGACCCTCGACATCGGCTGCGGCCCGGGCCGGATGACCCACGCGCTCCAGGAGGCCGGCCACGTCGCGCTCGGCATCGACGTGGTGGACGCCGCCGTGACACTCACCCGACAGCGGGGTGCGTCCGCGCTCTGCCGCGACGTCTTCCGTCGCGTGCCGGGCGAGGGCCGGTGGGAGACGGTGCTCCTGGCCGACGGCAACATCGGCATCGGGGGCGACCCGGTCACCCTGCTGCAGCGCGTGCTGACCCTCCTGGCCCCCAGCGGCCGCGTCGTCGTCGAGGTCACCGGGCCCGGCACCGGGCTGGTGCAGAGCTGGGCCGTGCTCGACGCCGAGGGCCAGCGCAGCCGCCCCTTCCGCTGGGCGACCCTGGGCCTCGACGACCTCGAGGCCGTCGCCGCACGGGCCGGGCTCGCGGTGCTCGACGTGCACCGGCTCGCCGACCGCTGGGTCGCCGTCCTGTGGGACGCCGACTGATGAAGGCCCCGCTGGCCCCTCCCACGCCCGAGCAGTTCACCTCCCGGCTCCGCAGCCCGGCCGTCGCCGCCCGCGTCGGCGTCTGGCTCGGGGTGTCGTTCGGCATCTGCTTCGTCACCGGGCTGGTCAGCCACTACGCCCAGCTGCCCACGCCGCCGATCCCCTTCCCGACCAGCCCGAGCTGGGGCTACCGGGTGACCCAGGGGCTGCACGTCACCTCCGGGGTCGCCGCCATCCCCCTGCTGCTGGTGAAGCTCTGGTCGGTGCTGCCGAAGTTCTTCGAGCGCCTGCCGCTGCGCGACCACCGACGGCTGCTGCTCGCGGTGCTCGAGCGCGGCTCGATCGGCGTGCTGGTGGCGGCAGCGATCTTCCAGCTCGCCACCGGGCTGCTCAACGCGGCCCAGTGGTACCCCTGGACGACCTTCTCCTTCCGCACCACGCACTTCGCCATCGCCTGGGTCGCCATCGGCGCGCTCGTCGTGCACGTCGCAGTGAAGCTGCCGATCATCCGGGACGTGCTGACCAGCGACATCGAGGCGAGCGACCACGACCGCGCGACGGCGACCACCCCCGGCGCGCTCTCTCGACGCGGCCTGGTGCGTACGACGTTCGCCGCCGCGGGTGTCGCCGTCCTCGCCACGGCCGGCGGCACCGTCCCGTGGCTCCGGAAGGTCTCGGTCTTCGCCACCCGCACCGGCGAGGCGCCGGGCGGGGTGCCGATCAACAAGTCCGCGCGAGCTGCGGGGGTCGAGGAGTCGGCGATGTCGGGCGACTGGCGGCTGGAGGTGCTGGTCGACGGGGTCGTCGCCGCCTCGCTCGCGTACGACGACCTCCGCGCGATGCCGCAGCACACCGCCGACCTGCCGATCGCCTGCGTCGAGGGCTGGAGCGCCCAGGGCAGCTGGTCCGGCGTCCGGCTCGCCGACCTGCTCGGTGCCGCCGGCGCACCCGCGGACCGCGACGTCACGGTGACCTCACTCCAGGAGTCGGGCCCCTACCGGGTCACGACGCTGCCGGCGGGCTTCGCCGCCGACCCGCGCACGCTGCTCGCGCTGGACCTCTCCGGGGACCGGCTGGCGCTCGACCACGGCTACCCGTGCCGTCTCATCGCACCCAACCGACCCGGCGTGCTCCAGACCAAGTGGGTCACCCGGCTGGAGGTGGGCACGTGAGGACCCGACTGGCGATCGGCGCCGCGGGTGTCCTGCTCGGCCTCTACGGCGCCTTCCTTTTCCTGTCCCGGCAGGACCCGGGCCAGTGGCTCGAGGTGGTCCTCTGGCTCGGCGCCGGCGCGGTCGCCCACGACCTCGTGCTCTCCGCGATCCTCGTCGGCGTCTGCCTGGCCGGGACGCGGCTGCTCCCCCGGCCGTGGCGGGCGCCGTCGCTCGTCGCACTCGTCGTGTGGGGCTCGCTCACCGTCGTCGCCGTGCCCGTGCTGGCCCGGGGTGGGGCGCGTGCGGACAACCCCACGCTGCTCGACCGGCCCTACGTCGCGACCTGGTGGGCGCTCAGTGCGATCGTGGTGGTGGCCGTGGCGCTCGCCGGGTTCGTCCGATCCCGCCGTGCCCGCGGCGGGGAGTGAGCCGATGGCCAGGGTGCTCGTCGTCGACGACGACGCGACCGTGCGCGAGGTGGTCGTGGACTACCTCCGCAACGCCGGGCACCAGGTGCACGAGGCCGTCGACGGCGCCGGAGCGCTCGACGCCGTGCACCGGGTGGAGACCGACCTGGTCGTCCTCGACGTGATGATGCCGGGCCTCGACGGGCTCGAGGTCTGTCGTCGCCTGCGGCGGCACAGCGACGTACCCATCGTGCTGCTCACCGCGCTCGGCGGCGAGCAGGACCGCGTGGTGGGCCTGGAGATCGGCGCCGACGACTACGTCACCAAGCCGTTCAGCCCGCGCGAGCTCGTGCTGCGGGTCGACTCCATCCTGCGTCGCTCGGCGAGCACCGCCGACGCGTCCGTCCCGCCGGTGGTCGTCGACGGGGACCTCGTGATCGACCGCCCGGGCCGGGTGGTCACCGTCGCCGGACGGGAGGCGGCCCTGACCGTCCGGGAGTTCGACCTGCTGGCCCACTTCGTCTCCCGGCCCGGTGTCGCCTTCTCCCGCGACGACCTGCTGCAACAGGTCTGGGGCTGGTCGTTCGGAGACCAGTCGACCGTCACCGTCCACGTCCGCAGGCTGCGCGAGAAGGTCGAGGCCGACCCGACGAACCCGACCCGCCTGCTCACCGTCTGGGGCGTCGGCTACCGCTGGGAGCCCCGGCCACCGCACGACCAGGAGGAGAGCCGATGAGCGACCTGACCGAGATCTGGGTCGTGGCGATCGGCAGCGGCCTCGTCGTCGGGCTCCTCGGCCTGCTCGTCGGCTGGGCGCTGCGCCACCGGTCGCTGCGCTGGCAGCTCGCCCTCGTCGCCGTGGTCACCACGCTGACCGTCCTCCTCGGGGTGCAGGCGATCTCGCGGCGGATGCTGATCTCGTCCCACGACCGCTCGGTGGTGCTGATCGTCACCAGTGCCGCCGCCGTGGTGTCCCTCGTCGCCGCGATGGTCCTCTCCACGGCGCTCGTACGGTGGTCGCGGTCGCTGCGCGAGGACGTACGACGGGTCGGTGCGGGTGGCGCGGTCGCTGCCGAGCGACGCGGCCCGGCCGAGTTCCAGGAGCTGTCGGCCGAGCTGTCGGCGGCGCACGAGAAGCTCGCCGCGGCGCGCGAGCGCGAGCATCGGCTCGAGGAGTCCCGACGCGAGCTGGTGTCGTGGGTCTCCCACGACCTGCGCACCCCGCTCGCCGGGATCCGGGTGATGGCCGAGGCGCTGGAGGACTCGATCGCCACCGACCCGGCGCGCTACCACCGTCAGATCCGCGGCGAGGTCGACCGGATGGTGACCATGGTCGACGACCTCTTCGAGCTGTCCCGCATCCATGCCGGCCAGCTCGTCGTAGAAACGCAGCCGGTCGTGCTCGGCGACCTCGTCAGCGAGGCCCTCGCGGCCGCCGACCCCGTCGCCCGCGCACGACGGGTCACCCTCGGGGGCGAGGTCACCCACGGCCTGCAGGTCGCCGCCGACCCCGCCGGCCTCTCCCGGGTGCTGGCCAACCTCATCGTCAACGGCATCCGCCACACCCCGGCCGACGGGACCGTGCACGTGAGCGCCGCGCCCGTGGACGGCGGGGTCGAGCTCGTGGTGACCGACGGGTGCAGCGGGATCCCCGACGAGTCGCGCGACCGGATCTTCGACGTCGGCTACCGCGGGACCAGCGCTCGCACACCGGAGAGCCCGCTGCAGGACGTGCACACGTCGAGGGCCGGTCTCGGGCTGGCCATCGTCAAGGGCATCGTCGAGGCGCACCACGGACAGGTGGTCGTGGAGAACGTCGGCAGCGCGGCCTCGCCCGCCCCCGGCTGCCGCTTCCGCGTGGTGCTGCCCGCGGGCTGACGGGAGGTCGGGCGCCGGCCGCGGTCAGCCGAGCGGCGCGGTCAGCTCGACGTTGATGTCGTCAGGGTCCTGGAAGGACAGGATCGCCATCCCGGCGTCCGTGAGGTCGATGATCTCGCCGTGCTCGATGCCGGCGTCGGTGAGAGCGGCCAGGGCCGCCTCGAGGGCGTCGCGGGACTCCACGGCGAAGCTGATGTGGTCGAGCCCGGTCGCGTCGGGGTCGAAGCCCTCGGCGCCGACCGGTCGCAGGCCGAACAGGGTGCCCTGCGGGGTCTGGTAGACCGTGCCGCCGTAGAACTCCTCGGCGGAGTCACGGACACCCGGCTCGTCGACGCGGTCGGAGCTGTCGACCGCGGTCGGCCATCCGAAGAGCCGGTCGTAGAAGTCCTTCGAGCGCGCGATGTCGGTGACGGTGAGCCGGACGTGGGCGAAGCCGCTGCTGGTGATGAGTGCCATACGACCTGTCTACCCGCCACCCGAAGGGGCGTGCCCGCGCGCCTCGGCCCGGTCGGCCGGCTCCTCCGGGGCCGAGGCGCCCCGGGTCGTGACCAGCAGCAGCACGACGCCCACGACGGCCGCGACGAGCGAGGCCAGCAGGATCGCGATCTTCGCCTCCTCCGTCAGCAGGTCCGCGCCCGGGAAGGAGAGCCCGGCGATGAAGATCGAGACGGTAAAGCCGATCCCGCCGACCGCGCCGAGGCCGACCAGCATCGGCCACGAGGTCCCGTCGGGCAGCCGGCCCAGCCCCAGGCGTACGGCCAGGAACGACGCCAGGAAGATGCCGACCGGCTTGCCGACCACCAGCCCCAGCACGATGCCCACGCCGACGGGCTCGGTGAAGACCTTGTCGATCGCGCCGAGCTCGACGCCGGCGTTGGCGAGGGCGAAGACCGGGAGCACGACGTACGCCGACACCGGGTGCAGGCTGCTCTGCAGCCGCTCAACGACGGAGACCGACTCGCGCAGCAGGAAGCGCAACCGGTGCAGCTCGTCGGCGTCGAGCTCGTTGTCGCTCAGCGCGTCGACGGCGTACCCCCGGGCGACGTCCTCCTTGAGGAGCGCCGTCGCCGGGGCGAGCAGGCCGATCGCGACGCCGGCCAGCGTGGCGTGCACGCCGGACTCGAGCAGGGCGAACCAGACACCGACGCCGAGGAGCAGGTAGACGACCGTCGACCAGACCCGCAGCAGCCGCGCGAGCACCATCACCCCGAGCAGCCCGAGCGCGATTGCGAGCCACACCAGCGACAGGTCGGCGGTGTAGAAGACCGCGATCACCAGGATCGCGCCGATGTCGTCGACGATCGCGAGGGTCAGCAGGAAGAGTCGCGCGGCCGACGGGATCCGGCGTCCCAGGATGCCCAGCACCCCGACCGCGAAGGCGATGTCCGTCGCCATCGGGATCCCCCACCCGGCGTTGCCGTCACTGCCAGGGGGGTTGAGGGCGAGGTAGATGCCGGCGGGCACGACCATCCCGCCGACCGCGGCGACGATCGGCAGCGCGGCGGTCTTCGGGTCGCGCAGGTCGCCGTTGACCAGCTCGTACTTGATCTCGAGCCCCACGACGAAGAAGAAGACCACCATCAGCGCGTCGTTGACCCAGTGCTGGAGCGACTCGTCGAGGTGGAGCGGCCCCAGGTCGAGCACCAGGTGCGTGTGCCAGAGGGAGTCGTACGACGCCGCCCACGGGCTGTTCGCCCACACGAGTGCGACGGCCGCGGCGAGGAGCAGCAGCAGCGAGCCGGCGGCCTCGACCCGGAGGAACTCGCGCACCGGTCGGGCCACGAGCCGGGCCAGCGGCCGGTCGCTCGCGCTGTAGACGGGACCGGCCTCCCAGAGCTCGTCGAGCTCGCGGGGGTCGGGGGTGCCGGGACTGGAGGCCATGCAGGGCCACCTTTCGGGGTGGTCGTTCGGACATCACCGCGGCGTGGCACCACGGGCCGACCAGACTTCCCGGCTCACCTGGACCCCAGTCTAGACGCGGCCCGTTGGTAGGGTCACGACGTCACCACACCGGCGTACCTAAGGACACCTCCGCACATGGCACACGCACCGATCAAGGACGACGATCCGACGCTCGGCAAGCTCGTCATGGACGCGCAGCGCGACATCTCCTCGCTCATCTCGAAGGAGATCCAGCTCGCCAAGTCGGAGCTGAAGGTCAGCGTCCAGCACGGTGGGCTCGGCATCGGCCTCTTCGCCGGCGCGGCCTTCCTCCTGCTGCTCGCGATCATCATGCTGTCGGTGTCGATCGCCTACTTCATCCACTGGGCGGGCCTGGGCCTCCACTGGGCGTTCCTGATCGTGTTCGGCCTCTACGTCCTGCTCGCCGCGATCCTCGGCCTCGTCGGCGTGAAGCAGGTCAAGCAGGTCAAGGCGCCCGAGCGCGCGATCAAGCAGGGCAAGCAGATCCCGAACGCCCTCAAGGGCAAGGGCTGACGCTCGTCCCGCTCCGGGCGGTGAGCCACCCACATTCCGGAGCTCGCGAACGTGGCTGACGCACCGCCCGCGCAGGACATGCTCGCGACTCGCCGGCGAGCGGTGTCGCAGCCACATTCGTGACGCCGAGAACGTGGCTCACGCACCGCCCGGACCGCGGGGTACGACGGCTCAGCGCACGCAGGTGCCGGTGTCGACCGGCGAGGTGCGCGAGATCCCGGCCTCGGCGGACTCCGCGACCTGGTCGGCGGTGAGCGCGTACCCGGTGTCCTGGTCGCTGACCGAGGCGGCGAAGACCAGGCCGGCGACCTCGCCGGCAGAGGTGACGATCGGGCCGCCGGAGTTGCCGGGGCGGATCAGCGCGCGGAGCGAGAAGACCTGCCGGATCACGGTGCCCTCGCCGTAGATGTCGGGCGAACGCAGTCGCTGCTCGGCCCGGACGCGGCCGGTCTCGACGTCGTACGGCCCGTCCTCGGGGTAGCCGAGTACGGCGATCGGGTCGCGGGGCTCCACCTCGGTGTCGAACGCCAGCGACGGGACGCCCGCGTCGGCCACGGACAGGACGGCGATGTCGAGGTCGGGGTCGTAGAGCACGACCGACGCGACCACGCTCGAGCCGTTGACCTCGACCTCGGGCCGGGTGACGCCGGCGACGACGTGGGCGTTGGTCATGAGTCGGCCGGGCGCGTAGAAGAAGCCGGTGCCCTCGACGCCGCTCCCGCAGCCGTTGGCGCCCCGGACCTTGACCACGCTCGCCTCGGCGGCGACCACGTCGGGGTCGGTGAGCATCCGCGGGTCACCGGGCTTCACCGCGACGATGCGCTCGGGCGCGAACGGCTCGAGGTAGCGCGGGAAGAAGGTCGTACCGACGACGTTGTTGAAGGCCTGCAGCACCTTGCTCGAGTCGGTCGGCAGCGTCTGGTCGACCTTCGCCAGGATCGTGGAGTCGCGCACCAGGGGCGTGATCGCACCGATGCGCGTGCCGGAGACGGCCACGCCGAGCGCCCACGCGACGAGGAGCACCGCGACCGCGCTCAGCGCGGCGCCGCCGACCGCGTCGACCGCTCGCACCGGCTGCCAGGTGATCCGGTCGCGGATCCGGGTGCCGGCGAACTGCAGCACCGCCTGCCCGAGCGAGGCGGCGATGATGACGATGAAGAGCGCGCCCAGCGAGACCCACAGCGAGGGCGCCGCGTCACCGAGCGCGAGGGGCGCGGCCCAGATCCCGAGCATGCCGCCGAGCAGGAGGCCGGCCGTGGCGCAGGCACCGGTGATGAATCCCTGCCAGTAGCCGGAGAGCGCATAGATCCCCACGAGCGCGACGAGGCACCAGTCGAGGACGTTCATGGAGCTCACTCCTCGAGATCGGTGTTCGGCGCGACCTGTCGCGCGTTCTGGGGGACACCTTGCAGCATGTGGTCGGGCAGGTCACGCACCCGCGCCCGGTCCCAGTCCTCGGCCCAGCCCAGGTAGGAGAACAGCCGGGCGATGATGCCGGCGGTGAAGCCCCAGAGGATCACGTCACGGTCGGGGCCGATCAGGAAGCCCGGCCCGAGCCAGCCGCTGGGGTGGCGGACCTGGATCCGGTTGTCGGGGTCGAGCAGGTCGGCGATCGCGACGTGGTGGATCTCGTGCACCTCGGCCGGGCTGGCGATGTGCACGTCGCCGCGGTCGCGCCAGTAGCCCAGGACCGGGGTGACGGCGTTGTTGCTCGGCGGCAGCCAGAGCTCGGGGAGCTCCCCGAAGACCTCCACCTCGGCCGGGTCGAGCCCGATCTCCTCCCACGCCTCGCGCAGCGCCGCCTCGACCGCGGTCTCCCCCGGGTCGAGCGAGCCGCCCGGGAACGACACCTGGCCGGGGTGCGAGCGCATGTGGTGGTTGCGCTCGGTGAGGACCAGCTCGCCCCGGTGGGCGAGGTCGTCGGGTCCGGCGACGTCGCCGTCCCGGTCGGCGAAGACCATGAGCACCGCGCTGCGCCGGGGGTCGGCGTCCGCGGGCGGCATGAACCGGGTCAGCTCGTGCACGGTGATCGTCGACGACGCCTCGACCACGGGCGCGAGCCAGCCGGGGAGGGTCACAGAATGATCCCGAGGTTGTCGGCGACCAGCTGCTTGAGCTCGTCCATCGACTCCACGCCACCGGAGGTCTGGGAGACGACCGTGCCGTCGGCGTCGACGAAGACGAACGCCGGCAGGCCGCGGCGGCCGATCGCGAAGGCCTGCTCGACCATCAGCTCCCCGCCGGGGTCGGCGATCGCGGGGTAGGTGGCGCCCGTGCTCTCGGCCAGCGCCAGCGCGCGTGCGGGGTGGACGTCGTTGAAGTCGATGCCGATGACGGCGACCTGGTCGGCGTACTGCTGGTGGAACTCCTCCAGGACCGGCATCTCCTTCTCGCACGGAGCGCAGTTGGCCTGCCAGAGGTTGATCATCAGCGGTCCGCGGAGCGAGGAGAGGTCGACGTCGGGCCCGCCGCCGAGGCAGGGCAGCGTCATCTCCGGCAGGCCGCCGTCCACCGGGTCACCGGTGCCGGGCACGCAGTCCTCGATCCCGGCGCGGGCCTTCTGCTCGCGCAGCGCGGGCGTGTCGACCTCGACGTCGGGAGGGCGTACGTCGATGCTGCCGCCGCTCATCGACGACCAGGTGAGCCAACCGACGCCGAGGCAGGCCAGGACCGCCACCGCGAGGAGGAGCTTCCTCATGCGGGGCCTTGCGTGGTCACGAGCTTCTCGGCCTCGATCGGGTCGGTCGGGCCGACGCCGAAGGACGGGCACAGCCGTGCCACCGGGCACGCGCCGCAGGCGGGCTTCTTGGCGTGGCAGCGCCGCCGGCCGTGCCAGATCAGGTGGTGCGACAGCATGGTCCAGTCGCGCGGCGCGAAGAGCGCACCGATCGCGTGCTCGACCTTGACCGGGTCGGTCTCCTCGGTCCAGCCCATGCGGCGGACAAGCCGGCCGAAGTGGGTGTCGACGGTGATGCCGGGCTTGCCGAACGCGTTGCCCAGGACGACGTTGGCGGTCTTGCGGCCGACACCTGGGAGCTTCACCAGGTCGTCGAGCCTTGCCGGCACCTCGCCGCCGAAGTCCTCGACGAGCGCCTGGCTGAGCTTGAGGAGCGAGTCGGTCTTCTGCCGGAAGAACCCGAGCGGCCCGAGCAGCTGCTCCATGTGCTCGCGCGGGGCGGCGGCCATCGCCTCGGGCGTCGGGTAGGCCGCGATGAGGGCCGGGCTGGCGGCGTTGACCCGCCGGTCGGTGGTCTGCGCCGAGATCACCGTGACGACGAGGCACTCGAAGGCGTTGGCGAAGTCGAGCTCGGCCCGGGCGTCGGGGTAGGTCTCGGCGAGGATCCGGTCGATCTTGCGCGCGCGTCGCACGAGGGCGGTGTCGGGCTTGGGGATCTCGACCTTCACGGCCTTCTTGGCAGTCGGGGAGGGCGGCACCCGCCCAGCCTACGGTCCGGCTCCGACACCGGCTCAGCCCGCGGCACACGGAGGTTCAGTGGGCAGATTCACGCCTGTGAGGCAGCACACGGCTAGGATCGTGCCGATCCCGACCGCACCGCATGGGACGCACTCGACTTGGAGGAACAACGTGGACAACGACGTGCTCCGGCAGGCACCGCTGTTCAGCTCGCTCGACGACGAGGCAGCGACCGCGCTGGGCAACTCGATGGCCGAGACGACGCTGCGGCGTGGTGACGTCCTGTTCCACGAGGGCGACTCGGGCGACAAGCTCTACATCGTCACCGAGGGCAAGGTGAAGCTCGGCCGCTCCTCCTCCGACGGCCGGGAGAACCTCCTCGCGATCATGGGCCCCGGCCAGATGTTCGGCGAGCTCTCCCTCTTCGACCCGGGCCCGCGCTCGGCCACCGTCACCGCGGTGACCGACGCGACCTTCGGCTCGCTGTCGCACGACGACCTCCTCCGCTGGCTCGACGGCCGTCCGCAGGTCGCCCGCGGCCTCCTCTCTCAGCTCGCCTCGCGGTTGCGCAAGTCCAACGACGTCGTCGCCGACCTGGTCTTCTCCGACGTCCCGGGGCGGGTCGCCAAGGCCCTGCTCGACCTCGCCGACCGCTTCGGCCGCACCGCCGACGACGGCGTCCACGTGCACCACGACCTCACCCAGGAGGAGCTCGCCCAGCTGGTCGGCGCCTCCCGCGAGACGGTCAACAAGGCGCTCGCCGACTTCGCCTCGCGCGGCTGGCTGCGCCTGGAGCCCCGCTCCGTGGTGATCATGGACCTCGAGCGCCTCTCGCGCCGCGCCCGCTGACCCTGCTCGAGATTTCTCGTACGGCCTGACCCCCGCCGCGACGCATCTGTGCGTCATCAGTGGTGAAGGGGGTCCTGATGACCGATCGATCCGGGTTCGACCAGTTCGTCCACGCGCGCGGCCCCGCCCTCGCGCGGACGGCGTACCTCCTCACGGGTGACCACCACCTGGCCGAGGACCTCGTGCAGGCCGCGCTCGCCAAGGCAGCCCAGCACTGGGAGCGCATCGACACCTCGCCGGAGGCCTACGTCCGGCGCACGATGTACCACCAGAACATCTCGTGGTGGCGACGCCGCAAGCTCACCGAGACCTCGCTGGGGTCGTACGACGCCCCGGTGGCCGCGGCCGACCCGACGATCCGGCTCACCCTCGAGCAGGCCCTGCGCCGGCTCACCCCGCGCCAGCGCACCGTGCTGGTGCTGCGCTACTTCGAGGACCTCACCGAGGTCCAGACCGCTGCCGCGCTGGGCATCTCCAGCGGCGCGGTGAAGTCCATGTCGCGGCAGGCCCTCAAGCGCCTGCGCGACCTTTCACCCGAGCTCGCCGACCTCGTGGGAGCAGACGCATGAGCACCGACCTGCGCGAGGAGCTCGACGCCCTCGCGAGCACCCAGACCTTCACCGCCGACCCCTCCGCCTGGGACCGTGGCCGCCGTGCGCGGCGTCGTTCACAGGTGACCCGCGGAGCCGCCGTCCTCGCCGTCCTGGCGGTGGTCGTCGGCGTCGGGGCACTCGCCCTGCAGCCCGACCGCGAGGCCCGCACGGCCGACACCGAGGTGCCGGGCGGAGCGCTCCCCAGCGAGATCAACAGGACCAACGTGCCGTTCACGTCGGAGGTGCCTCGCGGCCGAGCATCGGTGGCCTTCGTCGACAACGGCGCCGGGATCACCCTCATCGGAGCGGAGAACGGGGACTACCACCAGTTCGCGTACGACGACCCGGAGCGCGCCCTGTCGGTCGATCCACTCGTCGCGCTCTCCCCCGACGGGATGCGCCTGGCCTGGACGGGGGCGACCGACCGGATCGTCCTCGCCGACCTCGCGACCGGCGAGACGACCGCCTTCGCCCACAACCAGGGCCGTGGCGCCGAGGTCACCTCCCTGGCGTGGCGGACGGACTCGACCACCCTCATGTGGAACGGCGACACGGACGGCGAGGCCGCGGGGGGCTATATCGACGTCACCGGGCCTTCCGAGTACGCCGGTTTCGACATGACGAGGTACGGGACCTACGGCTTCCCGTCGCCGAGCGCCGACTTGGTCGCGCTGGCGTCGCAGGGTGAGGTGAGCGCCGCTCCGTTCGAGTCCGCGCCTGACCGACAGCGGCGCATCGACCGGGGCCAGGAGGTCGACCGTCCGCTCCCCACCGAGCTCTACCCGGACGGCGCCGTCGTCACGCCGGTCGGGTGGGCCGACGAGGACCTCGTCGTCGCAATGATCGACCCGCCCCCGAGTGACGTGGTCGAGCGACCACGCCTGGCCGTCTTCACGTCCCCGGGTGCCTCGGACCCCCAGTGGCGCGAGTTCCTCCCGGACCTCCCGGACGTCACATCCCTCTCCTTCGCCGTCGACCTCGTCCCCGACCTCACCGGCGACCCCGACCAGGAGCTCACGCACGACTTCGGCGACTGACCGAGATTTCCCGGGCCTGGTGCCACCCGGCACGACGCTGGCCTGCGTCTGACGTCGTACACCACTATTTTCCGGGGGAGGTGACACCGGTGATCACTGACGACGAGGCGGGCTTCGCCGAGTTCGTGGCGGGACGGCAGGCTGCGCTGTCGCGGACGGCGTACCTCCTGACCGGCGACCACCACCTCGCCCAGGACCTGGTGCAGGCCGCGCTGCTGCAGGCGGCGAAGCACTGGCGACGGATCCACACCTCGCCGGAGGCCTACGTGCGACGGGCGATGTACCACCAGAACATCTCGTGGTGGCGGCGTCGGCGCCACGTGGCCGAGACGGCGCTGGGTGCGTACGACGGCGCGTCCACGTCGCCCGACAGCGACCTGCGACTGACGCTCGACGAGGCGCTCGGGCACCTCACCACCAAGCAGCGCACCGTGCTGGTGCTGCGCTTCTACGAGGACCTCACCGAGGTCGAGACCGCACGTGCGCTCGGGCTCTCGACCAGCACGGTCAAGTCCACCACCCGCCAGGCCCTCGCCCGGCTGCGGACGCTCGCGCCCGAGCTCGCCGAGCTGATCGGAGCAGACGCATGAGCACCCCACGACGTTCTTGTCCCCCGCTCCGCTCCTCCCAACAACGCCGCAGGGACCCCGCATGACCGACCTCCGCGCCACCCTCCAGCGGCTCGCCGACTCCGCCGAGCCGCTCCCCGTCGCCGACGACCTCTGGGCCCGCGGGCAGGCCTCCCGCCGCCGTGGTCAGGCCCTCGTCGTGGCCGCCGTGCTCGCGATCATCGCCTCCGTCACCTGGAGCGCCGTCCTGCTCGGCTCCGACGACCGCGAGGCGCGCACGGCGTCCACCGACGTCGTGCCCGGCGGCGCGATCCCGAGCCGGATCAACGACCCGGGCGACCTCCCGCTGGAGGGAGATCTGGCCGTGGGTCGGGTGTCCGTCGCGTTCACGGGCTCGGACGGGCACCCCGTCGTGGTGACGGCCGACGACGGGCGCTACCACGCGCTCGACCTGACGGGCTGGGATCACGGACTGGTGTCGGTCAGCCCCGACGGGAGCACCCTCGCCTGGACGATCGAGTCCGATGCCGAGGGACGCCCTCGCGAGGGATTCGCACTCCTGGATCTCACGAGCGGCCGGGTGCGGCTCATGTCCAGTGGTTCCGTGGGCTCGTTGACCCCGGAGGGATTGTCGTGGTCGCCCTCGGGCCAGTGGCTCACCTGGTTCGTCGACGACGACGTGTCGCGGACGCAGATCGGTGCCGGGAGGCAGGAGACGACAGTCATCGGGAAGCAGGTGCAGTGGTCTGCGGTGGACGACCAGGGCGTCATCACCTTCTATGCCCAAGGACCTCGCCGGTGGTCGCAAGACCGGGTCCACGAACGGATCAAGACGTCCGAGGACACGTCCGTCGACATCGGGCGTCGAGGTCACTCGGCCGCGGTGGCCTCGCCCTCGGGCGATGCCGTCGCCCTGGTGTCCAACGGGGACACCGCGGCGGTCGACTTCCTGATGGGCGGCCGCTTCGAGGAACGCGCACTCGCCACTGACCTGTACCCGGACGGAGCGTCCGTGCGACCTCTGGGCTGGGCCAGCGACACCCTGGTGGTGGCGCAGGTCGACGGAGCGGACGGCTCGTACGTCGAGGGCTCGCACCTCGCGCTGCTCACCGCTCCCAACGCCCCCGAGTCGGAGTGGACGTACCGGATCGTCGCCCGCGACATCCCCGACCGAGCAATCTCGGTCGCCGTCGACCTCATCCCCGACCTCGACGGCACCTCGTCCCAGCAGCTGACCCACGACTTCGGCGACCCGCTCGGCAGCGACCAGCGCGACCTCTCGTGGATCATCGGCCTCGGCGTCGCGGCAGCGATCGGCGTACTCCTGGCGCTGCGGTGGCTCCTCCGTCGTCTGCTGGGGTAGCCAGAACGCACTGGACTGCCTCGGGTCGGGTCAGCCCGGGAAGGCCCGCGGGTTGCGCCCGGCGAACGCCACGAGCCGCTCGTAGGCCGTCGCGTCGTCGGGCAGGGGGACCTCGGGGTCGAAGGCGCCCGAGCGGTTCTCGTCGGTGAGCCCCTGCTGCATCGTGGCGAGCGCGGTCTCGGCGACCGCGTCGTCGAGCTCGACGTCCGACCCGGTCGAGTGGACGAGGTCCCAGGAGTGGACGGCGTACTCCGCGACGGCGAAGGCCGCGCTCCCCTGCTGCTCCTCGGGCAGCCCACGGACGCCGGCGAGGAACGCGTCGGCCGAGGCGCGGAACCTCGAGGCGTGCTCGCCGTCGGCGATGCCGGGATCGGCGGCCCAGTCGACCTCCTCCCCGCGCGCCATCTGCGCGAAGCGGTCGGGCGAGGCCGCGACGTGCGAGGCGAGCTCGCGCACCGTCCAGCCGACGCAGGTGCTGGGGTTGTCGAGCTGGTGGGTGCCGACGGCGTCGAGCGCGCGTCCGGCCTGGTCGAGCGCCGCCTCGAGGGTGTCCACGGAAGAGGTCATGGACCCCACCTCACTCCTCGGTCCGGGCAGGCGCAAGGCCCTCCACGGAGCGGAGGTGGGCCAGCACCGCCAGCACCCGACGGTTCGTGTCGGGCTGCTGCTGCAACCGGAGCTTGGCGAAGACCGAGCCGACGGCCGGCTCGACCGTCTTGACCGACAGGTGCAGGCGCTCGCAGATCGCCGCGTTGGACAGCCCCTCGGCCATCAGCTCCAGCACCTCCTGCTCGCGCGGCGTGAGCCCCGCGAGGTGGCCCGCCCGTCGCTCGCCCTCGACGAGCTCGCGCAGGGTCAGGTGCTCCAGCACGAGGGCCGCCTGGGCCGCGAGGTCGTCGAGCAGTCGGACGTCGGCGGTCGACAGCGGATCGGTCCGCCCCACGACGAGGGCGCCGGCACGGGAGCCCGAGAGCCCGACCAGCCGCGAGGCGGCCGGCAGGTCCGCGGCGGCGACCGGTTCGGGGTCGAGGCCGGTCGGCGGCCATGTCCCGACCACCTGCAGCCGGTCCGCCGTACCGAGCCACAACGACGCCGGGGCGCCGAGCGCCTCCGACGTGGCGCGCGCCAGGTCGGTCGGCAGGTCGTCGGCCGCGGGCCCTCGGCGCGACAGCCACGTGAGCGCTGCGTACGCCGCTGCGTGCTGGCCGTGCACGATCGCCAACCCGGCGACGAGTGGAACGAGCGGTACGGCGAGCAGCCCGGGGGTCGGCGTACGCCATCCCGCGAGGCCCACCACGAGGACCGTCAGCGCGACTGCGGCGGCCAGCAGCAGCCACGCGAGCTGGCGTCGTACGTCACCGCTCGCGCCGCGCCACCGCAGCCAGATCGCGACGGGCCAGAGCACCTGGCACAGGACGTACGTCGGGTGCGCCAGCGCCGACCACAGCGTGGCCACGCCGTCGGGCGCGGGTCCGGCGAAGGGGTGTGGGACGGCCAGGCCTGCGGCGGCGTACTCCACCGGCCACAGCAGCGACAGCGTCGAGCACGTGATCGTCAGCGCCGCGACCACGGCGACCACCGGGCGCCATCGAAGCGACGGCATCCTCCCGTCCGGGAAGGCGATGACGGCGAGGGTCACCAGCCCGATCCCGAGCGCGATCGGCCAGACCCCGAGCCACGCGGCCCACTGCACGGGCACGGACGTCGGGTCGCCCGCGTGCCCGACCTGGCGGCCCCAGAACATCACCGCCTGCACCGCTCCCGCCACGACCAGCAGGGCACCCTCCGGGTGGCTCCTGCGCTGGTGCAGGACGTAGGCGCCGACCAGCGTGAAGGCCAGCGCGAGCAGGCCGTTGTGCAGGTTGGTCAGCCAGACGCCCTGCGCCAGCCCCCAGGTGACGAGCAGGACCACCGCGCTCACGACCAGCAGCGGCACGAGGCCGCGCGGGAGCCGGGGTGGACCGCCTGTCATGCCGCTCATCGTGGCACCGGGCGACGCCGCGGGACACAGGGTTCTCCCTGATGTTCACGGCAGGGTCAGCCCCGTACCGCTCCACGGCGACAGCGCCCAGCGTGGACGGCATGACCCTCACCGAGACGACACCCGCGACCACGACCACCCCGACCGACCGCCTGCTCGACGGCTCGCTCGCGGTGGCCCCGCTGCTCTACCTCGCCGCCGACACGACCTACGCCGTCCGCGGGTGGGACGACGCCACCGCCGGCGTGCTGCACGTGCTGGGCGCGATCGCCTACGGCTTCGTCGTCCTCGCCGTGGCCTCGTGGCTGCCGCGCGGTTCGCGCCTGGCCGCCGCCGTCGTGCTGACCGGGCTGATCGGCGCCGCGGGCAACGTCGCCTACGGCTTCGACACGATCCACCTCTCGCTCGGCGACACCGCCCTCGTCGACCAGCCGGGCGCGGCCAACCTCATCAAGCCGCTCGGGCTGTTCTTCCCGTTGTCGTTCGCGCTCGTCGCCGTCGCGCTCGCCCGGCTCGGCCACCGCTGGCAGGCAGCGCTCGTGCTCGTCGCCATCGTCGCCTGGCCGGTCGCGCACATCGGCAACATCGCCGCCGTCGCGGTGCCGGTCAACGTGGTGCTGGTCGTGGCCTTCGGCAGCCTGCTCTGGACCCGTCAGTCCTCACCGAGGTAGGCCAGCTGAGCGCGCACCGACAGCTCCGCCGCGCCCCACAGCACCGGGTCGACGTCGGCGTACACGATCTCGACCACCGCGCGCGCGGGGTCGTCGACGTCGGGGAGGGTCGCCAGCGCCGCACGCACCTGCTCCAGCCGCTGCTCGCGATGCGCGAGGTAGAAGTCGAGCGCCCCCAGCGCGTCGTCTATGACCGGGCCGTGGCCGGGCCAGACGGCGGTGATGCCCTGCTCGCCGCAGAGCGCGTGCAGCCGCTGGAGGGAGGAGAGGTACGCCCCCAGCTGGCCGTCCGGGTGCGCGACGACGGTGGTGCCGCGGCCGAGGACGGTGTCGCCGGTCAGCACCGCCCGGTCCTGCGGGACGACGAAGGACAGCGAGTCCGACGTGTGTCCCGGCGTCGCGACGACGTGCACCTCGAGGCCGCCGACGGAGATGACGTCACCCTCGCCGAGGCCCTCGGAGCCGAGCCGGTAGTCCGGGTCGAGGGCGCGTACGCCGCACCCGTGCCGTTCGGCGTACTCGCGGGCCGCCTCGCTGTGGTCGGCGTGGTGGTGCGTCAGCAGGACGACCGAGACGTCACCGGCCGCGGCGTCGATCGCGGACAGGTGCGCGTCGATCGACGGGCCGGGGTCGACCACGACCGACCGCGACGAGTCGGGGTCGCGCAGCACCCACGTGTTGGTGCCGTCGAGGGTCATGATGCTGGCGTTGGGCGCCAGCACGCAGGTGCCGGTGGCGCCGAAGCTGCCCCCCGACCAGGGCGACGACCGGGGCGACGACGAGGTCATCGAGCAGCCATCAGCGCGGCGTAGGCCGGCGGCGTGGAGAGGATGAACTCCTCACCGTCGGCGACGACCTCGGGCATGAACATCTCGACCGTGCGGCCCCGCGCGTCGTCGAGGACGGCGGCAGGGTCGGCGTGCTGCCCGACCTCCAGGCAGGTCAGCCAGGTCGGCGGGAGCATCAGGATCTGCTGCTCCTCGACCTGGGCGACGGCGTCGAGCGCGCCGGTCCACATCACCGACGACGACTCGGTCGAGACGTCGCGGGTGACCTGGCCCTCGGGGAGCAGCGCGACGAAGAACCACGTGCGGTAGCGACGCGGCTCGAAGACCGGTGTCAGCCACCCCGACCACGCGCCGAGCAGGTCGGTGCGGAGCACCAGCGAGCGCTTCTCGAGGAACGAGGTGAGCGACAGCTCGCGCGACTCCAGTGCGACGCGGTCGGCCTCCCAGTCGTCGCCGGTGGTGTCGGCGACGACCTCGGTCGGGCTCGCGCCGGCGAGCAGCACCGACGACTCCTCGAAGGTCTCGCGCACCGCCGCGCACACGAGCGCGCGTGCCCGGGGCTCGTCGCAGCCGAGCCGGGTCGCCCACTCGGCGGGCGAGGGACCGGCCCAGAGGCCGCGGTCGACGAGCTCGTCGTCGAAGTCGCGGGGGTCGACCCCGCCGCCGGGAAACACGCACATCCCGCCGGCGAACGCCATCGACGTCTGCCGCCGCAGGAGGTAGACGTCCGGTCCCGCCGCACCGGGGCGCATCAGCACCACCGTCGCGGCATCGCGCGGCTCCGCCGGCGTGGCGTCGCCGGCGGCGTACGACCGCGCCTGGGTGACGAGGGCGTCGGGCAGCGGGAGCCGCTGCATCAGACCTCGACGATGATCTCGACCTCGACGGGGACGTCGAGCGGGAGCACCGGCACGCCGACGGCGGACCGGGCGTGCTTGCCGGCCTCGCCGAAGACCTCGCCGAGCAGCTCGGAGGCGCCGTTGGCGACCCGCGGCTGGCCGGTGAAGTCGCTGGTGGAGGCGACGAACGCGACGACCTTGACCACGCGCTTGACGTGGTCCAGCGACCCGATCTCGGCCTTCACCGCGGCGAGCGCGTTGAGCGCGCACTGGCGGGCGCACGCGTAGCCCTCCTCCTCGGTGACCTCGCCGCCGACCTTGCCGATGGCGAGCATCTCGCCGTCCTTGGCGGGCAGCTGGCCGGAGGTGAAGACGAGGTTCCCCGTGCGGGCGGTGGGCTGGTAGGCCGCGACCGGCGGGACGACCTCGGGGATCGTGATGCCGAGCTCGGCGAGCCTGGCCTCCGCGCCCACGTCAGGCCTTCTGCTTCTTCAGGAAGGCGACCAGGCCGCCCTGGGCGTTGGTGTGGATGGCCACCAGCTCCCAGCCGTCCTGGCCGAAGTTGTTGAGCATCAGCGCTTCGTTGTGGAGCGGAATCGGCGCCACCTGGTATTCCCACTGGGTCATGGATCGCACCCTACTCGGGCCGGACGTGGCCCCTCCGACGTCCTCCCGTGGTCCGACGCGCGGCACCCGCGCGCCGTCTAGCCTTCGCCCCATGCCAGCAGTCGGGCCGTCCGCGATCGACCAGCACCCGTGGCGCCTCGGCGTGCACGGACGGCAGTGGCTCGACCGGTTGCTCGTCGGCGGACTGCTGGTGCTCGGGCTGGGCCACGTGCTGTCCGGGCAGGCCGCGTCCGCGTGGTTCACGCTCCTCGAGGTGGTGCCGCTGGCATGGCGTCGTACGCACCCCTGGCCGGCCTTCGTCGCCGTGGCCACGTCCAGCGCCCTGCAGGCCGTCGTGGTCGGCGAGCCGACCGTCGGGCAGCTGGCCTTCCCCATCGCCGTCTACTCCGTGGCGCGCTGGTCGTCGCGGTCGCGCGGTGTCGCTGCGCTCCTCGTGGGGTACGCCGGCGCGCTGGTCGCCGCGGTCCGGTGGCTGATCGGCTTCGGCAGCAGCCTGTCCCCGGCCGCGCTCATCCCCTACACCGTGACCATCGGCGCGATCGTGACCGCCGCCTGGGCGCTCGGCTTCGCCGCGCAGGAGCGGGAGCGGTACGTCGCCTCCCTCCTCGCCCGCGCCGAGCAGGCCGAGCGGATGGCCGAGCGCGAGGTGGAGCTGGCCGCCCGTGACGAGCGCTCCCGGATCGCGCGCGAGATGCACGACGTGGTCGCCCACGGCCTGTCCGTCATCGTGATCCAGGCCGACGGTGCCCGCTACGCCGCGGCCAAGGACCCGTCCGTGGCCGTCGGGACGCTCGAGACGATCTCCACCACCGGGCGCAGCGCGCTCGCGGAGATGCGCCGACTGCTGGGGCTGCTCCGCGACGGCGACACGGGTGTGGTGCCACAGCCCGCGCTGGAGGACGTACGCCACCTGGTCGACGAGGCGCGCGCCGCCGGGATGCGGGTCGAGGCCGACCTGCCGGACACGCTGCCCGAGGTGCCCGACGGCGTCGGGCTGGCGGCGTACCGCATCGTCCAGGAGGCGCTCACCAACGTCCGCAAGCACGCCGGGCCCTCGGCGTCGGTCCACCTCCGCCTGGGGGTGGGCCGCGAGGTCGACGTCGAGGTGCGCGACGACGGCCGGGGGGCCGCCGCCGACTCCGACGGGCACGGCCTCGGCCTGGTCGGCATGCGCGAGCGGGCCGCGGCTCACGGTGGATCGGTCACGGCCGGACCGTCGACCGGGGGCGGGTACGTCGTGCGTGCGAGGCTGCCGCTGTGAGCGACCCAGCGATCCGCGTCTTCCTCGTCGACGACCAGCAGATGGTGCGGGCGGGCTTCCGGATGCTCGTCGAGAGCCAGGACGACATGACCGTCGTGGGCGAGGCCGGCGACGGTGGCGAGGCCCTGTCACAGCTCGCCGTGACGTCCGCCGACGTGGTGCTGATGGACGTCCGGATGCCGCGCCTCGACGGCGTCGAGACCACTCGGCGACTGCTGGCGACCGACGCGCCGCCGCGGGTCATCGTGCTGACCACCTTCGACCTCGACGAGTACGCCTTCGCCGCCATCCGCGCCGGCGCCTCCGCCTTCCTCCTCAAGGACGCCGCGCCGCCCGACCTGCTCGGCGCGATCCGCTCCGTGGTCGCCGGCGACGCCGTGGTCGCGCCCAGCACCACCCGCCGGCTGCTCGACCACTTCGCCGCGCTCCCCGACCCCGCGGCACCCGCCACCGACGACCGGCTCGCGCTGCTCACCGAGCGCGAGGTCGAGGTGCTCACCCTCATCGCGCGCGGTCGTACGAACACCGAGATCGCCGCCGACCTCGTCGTCGCCGAGACGACCGTCAAGACCCACGTCGGCCGGATCCTCGCCAAGACCGGATCCCGCGACCGCGTCCAGCTGGTCGTGCTCGGCTACGAGTCGGGGCTCGTGAGGGCCTGACCGCGCCAGGGAGTCACCGGATATCCGGTGACCGCCCCGGTTGTCGGCCGAGATCTGGGTGCCGAAGCGGGAGACTCGGGTGCAAAGGTCAGCCGCCCACGACCCGGTCGAGCCACTCGCCGAGCAGCACCCGCTCGGGCGGGCTCAGGGCCTCGAGGTCGGGAGCGGCGGCCCGCAACGCGATGGCCGCAGCGACCGGACCACCCGACGGGTCGATCGGGGCGTCGGTCAGGATCGAGGCCAGGACCGCCTCCATCATGTCCTCGCCCAGGGCCGGGTCCCGCTCCTCGGCAGGCGTCGCGAGGAGCGAGTGGATCGCACCGACGCCCGCCGCCTGGATGAGCGCGACGGCGCGCGCCTCGGGCACCAGCAGCCGACCGGCGACGGCCACCCGGCGCACCCGCGAGACGAGGACCTCGCGGCCCACGCGCGCCGCCGGCGACCCCGCGACGCGGTCCGGGTCGCTCAGCAGCCGGAAGACGGCCGGGTTGGCGAGGCCGAACTCGATCTGCCGGCGCCAGCTCTCCCGCAGGTCGTCGACGGGGTCGACGTCGGCCTCGGCGGCCGCAGCCATGACGGCGGACTTGTCGGCCACGAAGCCGGCCATCACGTGCTCGGCGACCGCCTCGAGGAGCCCGTCCTTGTCACCGAAGAGGCGGTAGATCGTGGGCGCCTGCACGTGGGCGAGCTCGGCCACTCCGCGGGTGGTCATCGCGGCAGGCCCACCCTCGTGGAGCAGCCGGCTCGCCGCCTCGACGATCGCGTCGCGGGTGTCGGTGCGGGTCTTCTGCATGGCAACCACCGATCAAGGATAACGGCGACTTGATAACACGGTCCGGCGATCTACGCTCGATCTGTTATCACTGCTAACATCAAGGACCTAACAATGATCTTCGTCACCGGTGCCACCGGCGCCCTCAACGGCGCCACCGTCGACCACCTCCTCCAGCACCTGCCTGCCAGCGACCTCGTCGTGGTGGCGCGCGACGTCGCGAAGGCCGACCGGTTCGCCCGTCTCGGCGTCGAGGTCAGGCGGGGCGACTACGCCGACCCAGCCTCGCTGCCCGCGGCCTACGACGGTGCCGACCAGCTCCTCCTGGTCTCGTCCAACGACCGCACCGCCGACACGGTCGAGCTCCACCGCAGCGCGATCGACGCGGCCGTCGCCGCTGGGGTCGGGCGGGTCCTCTACACCAGCCACCAGGCGGCCGCGCCGGACAACCCGTTCCACCCGGGCGAGGTCCACTTCGCCACCGAGCAGCTCCTGGCCGGGTCGGGCGTCCCGTGGACGTCGCTGCGCTACGGCTTCTACGCGCACAGCCTCCAGTGGCTGGCCGGGCCCTGGCGCGAGACCGGCGTGATCGCGGTCCCGGGCGACGGACCCGTGTCGTGGACGGCGCGCGAGGACGCCGCCGAGGCAGCCGCCGCCGTGCTGCTCTCCGACGGCGCCCACGACGGCCCGGTGACGCTGACCGCCCCCGCCGCGCCGACGTTCGCCGAGATCGCGGACACCGCGTCCGAGCTGGTCGGTCGCACGATCACCAGCCGGGTCCTGACCGAGGCCGAGTGGCTCGCCGCCCAGGCGGCCGCGGGTGTCCCCGAGCAGATGTCGGGCTTCCTGCTGGGCTTCTACCGCGCCGCCCAGGCCGGCTTCTTCGCCGGCACCGACCCGCTGCTCGGCGAGCTCCTCGGCCGCGAGCCCCGCAGCGCGACGGAGGCACTCGCCGCGCCCTGACCCGACACCTGAGGACGGGGCGTACGCCCGGGTGGCCGATCGACGTACGCCACGTCCTCAGGTGGCAGGTCCTCCTGGGGTCGTACGACGACCACGCGAGGTGGCACCCCGGACCGAGCCGACGTCCGTGCCGGGGGCCGACGACCGCGGGGCCGGGACCGACGAGCGTTGTCCCCATGACGACCACACTCGGAACGACGACCAGCACCGCCGCCAGCGCGCGCGGCCTCACCCGCACCTACGGCAGCGGCGACAGCACCGTGCACGCCCTGCGCGGCGTCGACCTCGACGTCCCGGCCGGCCGCTTCACCGCGATCATGGGCCCGAGCGGTTCGGGCAAGTCCACGCTGATGCACTGCCTCGCCGGCCTCGACGTCGCGACCGACGGCAGCGTGAGCGTCGCGGGCCGCGACCTCGCCGGCCTCGACGACACCGCCCTCACCCTCTTCCGCCGCGAGCACATCGGCTTCGTCTTCCAGGCCTTCAACCTGCTCCCGATGCTCACCGCCGGCCAGAACATCCTGCTCCCGCTCGAGCTCGCCGGCCGCGCGGTCGACCGCGCCCGCTACGACCAGGTCGTCGGCGTCCTCGGCCTCGCCGACCGGCTCGGCCACCTGCCCAGCCAGCTCTCCGGCGGCCAGCAGCAGCGCGTCGCGATCGCCCGCGCACTGGTCACGCAGCCCGACATCGTCTTCGCCGACGAGCCGACCGGCAACCTCGACAGCGAGGCCAGCGCCGAGGTCCTGGGCCACCTGCGCCGCTCGGTCCGCGAGCTCGGGATGACGGTCGTGATGGTGACCCACGAGCTCGACGCAGCGGCGTACGCGGACGACGTCGTCGTCATCCACGACGGCACGGTCACCGCGCACCTCACCGACCCCGGCCAGGACGATCTCGTCACCGCGCTGCGTGGGCGGACCGCCTGATGCGCACCGTGCTGACCGCCTCGTTGCGCCACCACACCCGGAGGTACGTCGCCGCGTCGCTCGCCGTGATCATCGGGGTCGCGTTCGTCGTCGTCACCGGCATGCTCACCGGGGCCACGCGATCCGGGCTGACCGCCGACGTCGGCGCCCCGGTCGCCGGGCTCGACCACGTCGTCACGATCCACGACTCACGCGAGGGCGCCCGGCTCCTCGACACCGCCGCCGAGCGCGACGTCCCCTCCCTCGTGATCGGCTACGCCATGGAGCCGGTCTCCCGCGACGGCGTCGAGCTCGCGCCCGCCGCCGACGTCTCCGAGGTCTCCCTCGACCCCGCCCTTCAGTGGCAGGAGCTCGAGGCCGGCCGCTTCCCGGCCGCGGCCGGCGAGGCCCTCGCCGACGCCAACGCCGCCAAGAGCACGGGCGTCGAGGTCGGTGACACGCTGCGCATCGGGACCGGCGACCTCGCGACGGACGTGGAGGTCGTCGGGCTCGTCGACAGCCCGGCGGGCGCGAGCTCGTCCCTCTACGTCCCGTGGTCGACGCTGGAGGGCTTCCGCGACTCCACCCTGTGGGTCGACGCAGTCGCGTGGGGCGGCTCCACCGACCTCGCCGCCGAGGTCGCGCCCGGAGCGACGATCGAGTCCGCCGAGACGTGGGTCGCCGCCAGGCAGGCCGAGATCTCCCGCGGCGTCGACGTCATCGCGATCATGGCGCTGGTCTTCGTCTTCATCGCGCTGTTCGTCGGCGTGCTCGTCATCGCCAACACGTTCGCGATCCTCTTCGCCCAGCGCCAGCGCGACTTCGCCCTGCTCCGCTGCGTGGGTGTGACCCGCCGCCAGCTCCGTCGCGCGATCCGCCTCGAGGCACTGGCCATGGGCGTCGTCGCGTCGGTGGTCGGCATCCTCGTCGGCACCGCCCTCGGCTACGGCCTGGTCGCGCTCGTGCACCACTGGTACGCCGACATGGGGGCCGCCGCGATCGACCCGAGGTGGACCGGTGCCGCGCTCGCCGTCGGAGTCGTCGTCGCCCTCGCCGCGGCCTGGCTCCCGACCCGCGCGGCCACGAAGGTCGCCCCGCTGGCCGCGCTCCGGCCCGACACCGGCGTCGACGTACGCTCCACGGCCGGGCGCCTCCGGCTGGCGCTCGCCGCGCTGTTCCTCCTCGCCGGCGCCCTCCTGATGGCCGTGTCGATCGGCACCCACACCGTGCCGGTCATGCTCGGCGGCGGCGCGATGTCCTTCCTCGGCGTGCTGCTGCTCGGCCCGGTCCTGGTGCCCGCGCTGATCCGGCTCGTCGGCCGGGTGTCCGGCTCCGGGCCCGTCCGGCAGCTCGCGACAGGCAACGCGGTGCGCAACCCGCGGCGTACGGCGACCACCGCCGCGTCGCTGCTCGTCGGCGTCACCCTCACGACCGCGGTGCTCACCGGGCTCGCCTCGTCGCGCACCGAGATCACCCGGGAGATGGACGACGACTACCCCGTCGACGCCTCGATCACCGCCGTCGACCGGCCGCTCGACGCGGACCTCGCCAGCCGCACCGAGGCGGTCGACGGGGTCGCCTCCATTGCCTCGCTCGCAGGCACCACGGCCACCATCGGCAAGGTCTCGTTCCCCGTCGTCGGCGCCACCCAGGAGCCCGGCGTCGTCCGCGGCACCGATGACCTGGTGCCGGACGACGGCGTGCTCGTGCTGCCGTACGACGTCGTCAACGAGCTTCCGACGAAGCTGGGCGACCAGGTCTGGGACGACGAGCAGGCGACGATCACCGTGGGCGGTCGCGAGCGCACGCTCCGGGTCGAGCTGTCCAGCGGCTGGGGCCGCTCGGGCATCGTCTCGGCAGCCACGCTCGCGGCGCTCGACCCCGCCCCGCAGCCGACCGCGATCTGGGTCCGCGCGGGCGACGGCGCCGACGCCGAGGACCTCCGCGGAGACCTCGCCGCCCTGGCCGGGGCGTCCGGGGCGGGCATCGACGGGGGCTACAGCAACCGCACCTGGGTCGACCTCCAGGTCGACATCCTCACCGGCGCCGTCGTCGGGCTGCTCGCCATCGCGATCGTCATCGCGCTGGTCGGCATCGCCAACACGCTGGGCGCGTCCGTGCTCGAGCGGGGGCGCGAGAACGCGCTGCTCCGAGCGATGGGCCTGACCCGCTCGCAGCTGCGTCGGGCGATGGCGGTCGAGGGACTGCTGCTGTCGTCGGTCGCCACCCTGATCGGTACGACGCTGGGGCTGGTGTTCGCGTGGGTCGGGGTGAAGGTCATGGTCGGCACGGTCGTCGAGGACGCCGGACTGACCGTCCCGGTGCTGCAGCTGGCCACCGTCGTGGTGGTCGCTGCGCTCGCCGGCCTGGCCGCGTGCGTCGTACCGGCCCGCAAGGCCGCACGGGTCACGCCGGCCGCAGGCCTGGCGCTCGACTGACCACGCGCGAGGCCCCGGACCTCCACGGGGGAGGGTCCGGGGCCTCGGGGTGCGCGCGGTGCCGGCGGCTTGCTCAGGGGAGCGCGCCGCGCGACAGCGTCGTCGTACAGCTCCCGGCGGGCTCGTCGAGCGTCGCCGACGCGCTCCACGGAGCGTTGGTGGCGGGCCGCACGTCCTCGACCGTCGTCTCGACGGACTCGACGACCGAGCCGTCCTCGTCGAGCCAGCTCACGGTGACGACGTAGTCGGCCGCCTCCCGGCCGCGGTTGCGGACGGTTCCCGTCGCCTCGAGCTCGCCGCCACCCGACGGGCAGGCGGTGATCCTCAGGTGGTTGAGGGCGTTCGACCGGTCCTGCAGGGTCGCCGACACGGGGGTCGCCTCCGCCGCGGCCGACGGCTCCCCCGACCCCTCCCCCGACCCCTCCCCCGACCCCTCCGCGGACGGCGAGGGCTCGGGGCTGCCCGAGCAGGCGGCCAGCAGCGTCAACGCCAGCGCACTCAGCAGCGCGGCGCTGCGGGTGGACGTGCGGTGCTCGTCCATCGAGGTGCGCTCCCCGGGTGTCAGTGCCGTCGCGGCTGGCGGCGACGGCGACCGGTCAGGACGAGGGCCGCGCCCGCGAGCAGCAGGCCCAGCGCCGTCCAGACCAGGAGGACCTGCGGCCCGCCGGTGTCGGGCAGGTCCTGCCCGTTCCCGCCGTCGTCGCCGTTCCCGCCGTTGCCCTGGTTGTCGGCCACGTCCGGGTCGCCCTTCACCGAGACGGTGAGCGTCGACTGGTAGACGTTGTCAGCGGAGTCGGTGACCGTGTAGTCGATCGACGCCGTGCCGGTGTAGCCCTTGACCGGGGTGAAGGTGATGGTGCCGTCGGCGTTGACCACCCACGTGCCGACCCCGTCGAGGGTGTGCTCCTTCACGCACCTCGCCGCGGAGGACCCGGCCGCGACCTTGCCGCTGGCCGTACCGGTGAGCAGGCAGACGGAGCCGGGCTCCAGCTCCTCGCCCGGGGCGGACTGGTCGTTGTCCAGGACGTCGACCGTCACCGGCGTGGTGGGCGTGGTCTGGTCCTTGTCGGGCTTCGCCTTGCCGATCGGACCGACGACGACCGTGATCGTCGCGGTGACCTGGGTGCCGTTGACGTCGGACACGGTGTAGTCGATCGGCGAGGCCGTGCCGGTGAAGCCCTTCTCCGGCTCGAAGCGGACCTGGCCGTCGACGACGGTCCACACGCCCTCACCGGGCACGATCACCGTGGTCGCGGGCCGGCCCGTGGCCGGGTCGACCAGGCGCAGCGTCGACGGGTCGAAGGCGGCGGAGACGGAGCCCGGGGTGTCGTTGCGGAGCACGTCGATCAGCACCGGGGTGTGGTGCGGCGTGGTCGCCCGGTCGTCCACCGCCGTCGGCGCCACGGGCGTGACGGTGATCGTCAGCGTCGCGGTCACCTGGTTGCCGTGGCTGTCGGCGACGGCGTACGTCACCGGGCTCGCGATGCCGGCGAAGGCAGGCAGCGGGTCGAAGGTGATCGAGCCGTCGGCGTTGACCGTGTAGGTGCCCTGGTCGGGCACCGTCAGGGTCTTGCCGTCGGCCGAGACCGTCGAGCCGGCAGGCTGGCCGGCCGTCGTGAAGACCACCGAGGCGGCGACCCACGAGCCGGCGCTGCCGTCGGCGTTCGCGCCGGGCACGTCGTTGCCGAGGACCTGGACGGTGAGGTCCACGTTCTGCGGCGTCGTGCCCGTGTCGCCGACCGCGCGCGGCGCCGGCCGCACCGTCACCGTGAGCTGCGCGGTGTCGGTGGTGCCGTTGCTGTCCTCGATCCGGTACGTCACCGGGCTGGTGACGCCGGTGAAGCCGGCGACGGGCGTGAAGGTGACCGAGCCGTCGGCGAGGATCGTCCACGTGCCCTGACCCGGGACCGCGATCGTCTTCCCGTCGGGCGAGACCGTGGCACCGGCAGGCTGGCCGGCCGTCGTGAAGACTGTCTGGCCGGGCACCAGCGGGGCCGAGGCGGCGCCGGCAGCGCCGTTCGTGACGCCCGGCAGGGTCACCGGGGTGTTGAACGGCGTGCTGGCGGAGTCGTCGGTGGCCACGGGGACGACCGGTGCGACCGTGATGACGAGCGTCGAGGAGACCTCGTTGCCGGCCTGGTCGGTCACGGCGTAGGTCACCGCGCTGGCCGGACCCGTGAACGCGTCCTCCGGGTCGAAGGTGATCGTGCCGTCGGCGTTGACCGTGTAGACGCCCTCGCCGGGCACCGTCAGGGTCTTGCCGTTCGGCGACACGGTCGCTCCGACAGGCTGTCCGGACGTCGGGAAGACGACCGAGCCGAGGTCGAAGGACCCCGGGTCGCCGTTGGCCAGGAGGCCCGCGGAGTCGTTGTCGAGGACCGGCACGGTGACGTCCACGTTCTGCGGCGTGGTGTCGTCGTCCGGAGAGGCCGACGGGCCGCGGCGGACGGTGACGGTCAGCTGGGCGGTGTCGGTCGTGCCGTTGCTGTCCTCGATCCGGTAGGTCACCGGCGTGGTGGTGCCGGTGTAGCCGGGCGCGGGCGTGAACTCCACCGAACCGTCAGCCTGGATGACGTACTCACCCTGGGTCGGGACGGTGATGGTCCGGCCGTCGGTCGAGACCACGGCACCGGCCGGCTGGCCGGTGGCCGGGAAGACCGTGAGGCCCGGCACCAGCGGCGCGGTGGTCGCGCCGGCGGTGTCGTCGGTCGCACCCGGCAGGGTCACCGCGGCGTTGAACGGCGTGCTGGCCGCGTCGTCGTTGGCGACCGGGTCGATGCCCGTCACCGTGATCGCCAGCTCGGCCGAGGCGTCGTTGCCGTGGCTGTCGGTCACCGTGTAGACGACCGGGGTCGCGTCTGCGCGGAAGTCCGGCTCCGGGTCGAAGGTGATCGTGCCGTCGGGGTTGACGGTGTAGACGCCCTCGTCGGGCACCGTCAGGGTCTTGCCCCCGTTGCCCACGACGGCCCCGGCGGGCTGGTCGGCCTGCACGAAGCGCACCGAGCCGGTGTCCCACGAGCCGGGTGTGCCATCGGCGTTCGGGCCGGGGACGTCACCGTCGAGCACGTCGACCCTGACGTCGACGTTCTGCGGCGTGGTCGCCTCGTCGTCGTCGGCACTCGGGCCCGGTCGCACCGTGACCCGCAGGTCTGCCTTGGTCGGCGTCCCGTTGGCGTCACGGATCGTGTAGGTCACCGCGGAGGTGGTGCCGTCGTACCCGTCCTCGGGCGTGAAGGTGACGCGGCCGCTGTCGTTCAGCGTGAACGAGCCCTGACCGGGGACCGTGATGGTCTTGCCGCCGTTGGTGATCGTCCAGGTCGCCGGGTTGTCGCCGGCCTCGAACGTGCCGGACGCGTCGTCGATCGGCACGTCGACGTCGCCGGCAACGTCGTTGCCGGTGAAGTCGAACTCGACCGCGGTGTTGAAGGCCGTGGCGGCGCTGTCGTCGGTCGCGTCCGGCTCGACAGGGTCGACCGTGATCGTGATCGTCGACCCGGTCGGGTTGCCGACCGAGTCGTCGACCGTGTAGGCCGCGGGCGTGGTCACACCGCGGAAGCCGGGCTCGGGCTCGAAGGTGACGGCCCCGTCGGGCGCGATGGTGAAGACGCCCTGGCCGTCGATCGTGAGCGTCTTGCCGCCGTCGCTGACCACGCCGCCGGGAGTGGCGCCCGGGACGAAGACGAAGGACGGCAGGTCGAACGAGCCGGGTCCGCCACTGGCCGGCTGGCCGGGCGTGTCGTTGCTGAGGACCGTCGGAGCGAGCGTGACCGCCACGCCCTGGGGCGTGGTGTCCTCGTCCGGCTGGGCCGACGGGCCCGGACGCACGGTGACCACGAGGGTGGCGGTGTCGGTGCCGTCGGCCGAGTCGTAGACCCGGTACTCGACCGGATCGGTGGTCCCGGAGTAGCCGTCCGCCGGCGTGAAGGTGACGGTGCCGTCGCCGTTGACCTGCCACGTCCCCTCGTCGGTGGTCAGGGTCTTGCCGTTGTTGGTCGCGTCGGGGCTGGTGAAGACCGTGCGACCCGGCTGGATCGTCACGCTCGCGCCGTCGGCGTCGTCGTTGGTGGCACCCTCGAGCACGACCGGACGCTCGTACGCCGTGCTGGTGCTGTCGTCGGTCGCCACCGGGGGGCCGGCGACGACGGTCGGCGTGTAGGTGGACTGGAGCGTGTGGTCGTCGGTGTCGCGCACCTGGTAGGTCACCGGGGTGGCGGTCCCGACGAAGCCGGGGAGGGGCGTGAAGACGATCTGGCCGCCGACGAGCTCGTAGGTTCCCTGGCCCACCTGGACGGTCGTGGCCGGCTGGCCGTTCGCGCCGATGAGGGTGAGGGACCCGGGGACGAGGGTCACGCCCGGGATGCCGTCGTTGACCAGCGGGTCGATCGACTGCGGTACGCCGCGGGGTCCGGTGGTGGTGTCGGGGACGAGGACCGGCACGACGTCGACGGTGACGGTGCCCGTGCCGGTGCCGCCGAGGTTGTCGGTGACGACGACGTCGACGGGCGTGGCGGGGCCGCTGAAGCCGGGCGCCGGCGCGAAGGTGACCTCGGCAGTCGCGGGGTCGAGCGTGAACACTCCCTCGCCCGGGACGGTGACGACGGTGCCGTCCCCGTTGACGGTCCCGCCGGGGGGCGCCACGAGGCGGATCTCCTCGATCGTGGTGAGGGTGTCACCGGGCTGGTAGGGCACCGTGACCGTCACCGGCTCGCCCTGGTCGGTCGAGGCCGTCGGCGGGTCCTGCACCACGGGGGTGTTGGAGGTGGCGAAGGTGGCACCGATCAGGTCCAGGCCACCGTTGGCACTGCCGTCCGTGGTGAGGATCGGGCTGGCCTGCGCAGCAGTGGTGGCGTCGTTCGGCAGCAGGGAGACGCCGCGGATCTGCTGTCCGGCGCTCACGCCGAGGTCGGCGAGGGAGATGTAGACGCCGGCCACGCGCTGGGCGCCGGTGACGTCCGTCGGTCGGTAGTTGACCTCGTTGCCGGTGCGGCTGAGCACGGTGGACGGCATGTTGTCCCGCACGGTGCCCCACGCGGTCGTGGGCACGGACACGATCGGCCCCCAGGCGGTGGGTCGGCCCTGGCCGTCGATCGCGGTCACGGCCGCCACCTTGAACGGGTCGTTCCCACCGCGCTCGAGCAGCGCGAGCCCGGCGCCGGTCGGGTTGGTGGTCGAGATCGGCGTCGAGCGCATGAAGCTGATCCGCTCGATGTTGTTGGTGTTCGTCGTGGCAGCGTTGGCGAAGGTGTTGTCGGTGCCCTCGGTGATGATGCTGGTCCCGACCACGTCCTGCATCGAGCGGCCGGCCGGGTTGGACGACACGACCTGGTTGAACGGCGCCGCGGCGCTCGCGCGCGCGGCGAAGATCAGGTCCTTGACCCCGGTGATGGTGGCGTTGTCGACGCGCAGCAGGTCCACGTAGCTGCCGTCGTTGCCGCCCGGGAGCACGCGCGTGGTCACGCCGCCGACGGTGAAGTCGACCAGCCGCTGCGCGTCCCCCACGCCGTACTCCATGGTGACCGGGCCACCACAGGTGCCGCCGACTGCTCCGGCGTTGCACGGGTTGCCCGCGGTGGTGGCCACCGTCGCAGTCGGGGTCACGACCGGCTCCACCGTGACGGACGCGATCGGCACAGGCGCTGCGCTCGCGCCCGGAGCGAGCGCGGTGTCGACGGCGACGGCCGCGACCATCGAGCTCGCGACGAACGCGAAGGTGACGCCCACCCGGGTGACCACCTCGCCCCTGGTGTGCGGACGTGCACCATTGGCTGCCTGCAGGATCGAGCTCATTGCCCCGTGTGTTCGCTTTCGCCGAGCGCCCCGGGACCAGTTCCGCGGGACTTTTGCCCGGCCAACCCAAAGGCATTCAGTGAACACTTGAACTCTGCTTGAGAAGAACTTGAGAGAGGCCTGGGTCACGCCGGAGCCGCGAAGCGCGCGCCCCACGGTCTAGCCTCCCGCCATGGAGCGCAAGGAGGCGGCCGAGAGCCGCGAGCGGCAGGACGGGCTCGACCCGTTCGAGAGGTTCGTCGAGGTGGCCACCGGCGTGATCAGCCGGGCGCCGTTCTTCGCCGTCTGCGTCGCGGTCGTCGTGATCTGGGCGGCGAGCTTCCCGCTCTGGAAGAGCACGACGAAGTGGGAGCTGGCCATCCACACCTTCGGAGCGGTGCTGTCGCTGCTCCTGCTGGTGCTGCTGGAGAACGCCGGGCGCCGCAACAGCGAGGCCCAGCAGGAGAAGCTCAACGTGATCGCCGAGGCGCTCGCCGCGCTCATGGACTCACGGGCGGCCGACGACCCCGAGCTGCGGGAGGCGGCCGAGAACCTGCGCGAGGCCGTCGGCCTGGAGGAGCGGCACTAGCCCCCTGCCCCGGAGGGTCAGACGGCGAGGAGGCGCAGCGTCGTCTCGCGGTTGGGCGACGCCGTGGCGTCGGTGCCCGCGTGCGCACCGGCGACCGGGTGCACCATCACCTCGTCGACGCCGTACTCCCCCGCGAGCTCGGCGAGCTGCTTGCGCGCCTGCTCGGGGTCACCCACCACCCAGCGAGCCGCCATCGCCTGCCCGAAGGCCCGCTGGTCCGGGGTCATCTCGACCGCCTCAGCCTCCTCGACCAGCCGCTGCGGCAGCAGCGGGGCCCCGGTGCGGAGCGCCAGCATCATCTGGATGTTGGGCAGCGCCTGGCGACGCGCCTCCTCCTCGGTCTCGGCGACGACGGCGTTGACGGTGAGGAAGGTCCGGGGCTCGGGGTACTCCGGGGAGGGCCGGTACGACGAGCGGTAGAGGTCGAGCGCGACCCCGGTCCCCTCGCCCTGGAAGTGGTGCGCGAAGACGTACGGCAGCCCCTTCTCGGCAGCCAGCCGCGCGGAGTAGTCCGACGAGCCGAGCAGCCAGATGTCGGCGACCGAGCGGGCGGACGGGGTCGCGCGCAACGGCTGGCGTCGCGGCCCGATCTGCAGCTCGACGCCGTCACTCGTCATCAGCGTGCGGATGTCCTCGACGTAGTCGGGGAACTTGCTGACCGCCTCGTCCGCCGACTCCGCGCTGCCGCCGCGCAGGACGTACCTGGTGAGCGGGTCGGTGCCGGGTGCGCGGCCGATGCCGAGGTCGATGCGCCCGGGATAGGCCGCCTCGAGCAGGGCGAACTGCTCGGCCACCACCAGCGGCGCGTGGTTCGGCAGCATGACCCCGCCGGAGCCGACCTTGATGCGCGAGGTGGCCGCGGCGAGCATCGCGATCAGGACCGGCGGGTTCGTCGCGGCGACCGCGGGCATGTTGTGGTGCTCGGCGATCCAATAGCGGGTGTAGCCCGCCTCGTCGGCGACCTGCGCCAGGCTGCGCGAAGCGGCGATGGCGTCGCCGGTGGTCTGGTCGCTGCGGACGGGCACGAGGTCGAGCACGGAGAGAGCAGTCACTGTCGTCACAGCGTCGCGCACGTCACCGTTATTCCGATTGACCTCAGGTGCACCTGAGGTCCTACCGTCACGGGGTGACCACCGGCACGACCCCCGAGACCGCGCCGCGCGAGCGCATCCTGTCCCCCGCCTACGCCGCGACCACGATCGGCCTGTTCTCGCTGATCGCCTTCGCCGCGTTCGAGGCGATGGCGGTGACCACCGTGATGCCGACGGTGGCACGCAGCCTCGACGGGTTCGACTACTACGCGCTCTCCTTCGCCGCGCCCTTCGCCAGCGGCGTCGTCGGCATGGTCGCCGCGGGCATGTGGTGCGACCGGCGTGGACCGCTGCAGCCGCTGCTCTTCTCGCTGGTGGGCTTCTCGGCCGGTCTGGTCGTGTGCGGGGTGGCCGCCGACATGGAGGTGTTCGTCGTCGGCCGGATCGTCCAGGGCCTCGGTGGCGGTGCGCTGGTCGTGGTGGCGTACGTCCTCGTCGGGCTGGTCTACCCGGCCCACCTGCAGGGGTCCGTCTTCGCCGCCTTCGCAGCGGCCTGGGTGCTGCCGGCGTTGTTCGGCCCGGGGGTCGCGGCCTTCGTCGCCAGCACCCTGGGGTGGCGCTGGGTGTTCCTCGGCATCGTGGTCCTGGTCGCGGTCGCGGCCGTGATGGTCACCGGCACCGCCCGCCGCCAGCCCGTCCCGGCAGAGCCCGGCGCAGCCTCGCCGGCACGGTTCGGGTGGGCCGTGCTGGCCGCCGCCGCGGTGCTCGCGCTGGAGCTCCTCGGCTCCGGCACCGGCCCCACCCTGGTCGCCGCCGCCGTGGCGTTCGTCCTGGTCGTGGTCGGCGTACGACCCCTGCTGCCGCCGGGCACGCTGACCGGTGGTCGCGGCCTGCCGTCGGTGATCGCCACCCGCGGCCTGCTGTCCGCGTCGTTCTTCTGCGCCGAGGCCTACATCGTCTACGTGCTGCAGGAGCGGTGGGACCTGACTCCCGGTCAGGCGGGCATCGCACTCACCTGCGTCGGCGTGGTCTGGGCGCTCTCGAGCCAGGCGTCGTCGCGGCTCGGCGACCGGGTGTCCCACGCGACGGCGCTGCGGTTCGGCACGGCCGTGGTCCTGCTCGGCATCTCGCTCATCGCGCTCGTGGTGTGGCTGCGCTCGGAGGGCGTCGGCGTCCCCGCGGTCGCGCCGGCGGCAGCCTACGTCCTCGGCAGCGTCGGGATGGGCTTCGCCTATCCCCGCACGGGCGTCGCGATGCTCGCCTCGGCCACCGACGAGGACCGGGGCTTCAACTCCTCCGCCCTGACCGTCGCCGACTCCCTCGGCGCCGCGCTCGCGCTGTCGGTGAGCGGCATCGCGTACGCCGCCGCGGTGCGGGCCGGGATCGACCCCTTCCCGGTCGTCTACCTGCTCGCCGTCGCGATCGGCGCGCTCGGGGTGCTCGCCGCGTCGCGCGTCGTCAGCCGTACGTCGCCCGCCTGACGAGGACCTCGAACGGTCCGCGTCGCCCGGTGCGCCGCATCCAGTCGGCGAGGGCGACGGTGAGCAGCCAGGTGCCGGTGGCGAGCAGCGCGCAGCCGCTGATCGACAGGACGTCGGAGAGGCCGAGGAGCGCCGGCGTGAAGGCGAGCGTCCACACGACCGACTGGGCGAGGTAGCACGTCATCGACCGCTGCCCGACGGCCTGCAGCGCCAGCACCACCCGGCCCCGAGCCCGACCCGACTCCTCGAGGCGCAGGGCGAGCACCGCGATGAGGGCGGCGTACCCGAACCCGCCGAGGACCCCGGACACGTCGTGCAGCGCGGCCAGCACCGACAGCGTCTCGTCGTCCGGGACGGCGCGCCCGCCGAGCTGGAGCAGGGCGAGCGGCTGGGCGCCTCCGACAGCTGCCGCCAACCCGACCAGACCGGCGATGAGCAGTCCGCGGACGCGACGTGACCGGGCCTCGGCGGACGGCGGCTCGAGCAGCCGACGCCGCCCCGCCCACAGGCCGACGAGGAACGGGCAGGCGAACCCGATCGGCCCCAGTGAGGCGATGAACGCGGAGGCGGCTGCTCGCTCGACGACCATGGTGCCGAGGTCGGTGGGCAGCATGGTCGCGAGGTCGGGACCGACGGTCGCATCGGCGAGCGTGCCCTCGCCGGGCAGTGCGGTGAGCAGCAGGAAGAGCGTGGCGACGCCGAGCAGCCACCCGTCCTTCCAGCGCACGGCCCACGCGCCGACCAGGAGGAGCACGCCGTAGGCGGCGAGGATGTCGCCAACGAAGAGCAGCGTGGCGTGCACGAAGCCGACCGCGACGAGGAAGAGCGCGCGACGCCACAGCAGTCGCCGCACCTGCTTCGGGGACCTCTCGGCCTGGCGGCGGGCGATCTGCGCGACGCCGTACCCGAAGAGCAGGCCGAACATCGGGAAGGCCCGGCCGTCGACGAACGTCGTGGTCGCCCACGCGACCGCGCGGTCGAGCGGACCCTCGCCGAGCGGGTAGCCGCCGAGGTACGACGGCCCCTCGAGGAAGTAGTGCGAGTTGGCCAGCGCGATGGCGAGCAGCATCGCGCCGCGTGCCAGGTCGGGGCCGAGCGCCCGCGCGGTCGGCGCCAGCGGGCCGGCGGGGGCTGACGCCTCGGTGGTCATGCGGGCAATACTAGAGCGCGCACTCCATTATTGGAACCGGAGTGGGTGCTTCGCACCCGAGACTCCCGGTTGTCGGCCTGGATCTCGGCCGACAACCGGGGCGGTCACCGGATATCCGGTGACCGCCCGCCCGGTCAGGCGCCAAGCCTCAGGCGCCCAGCCTCAGGAGGCCTGCTCCAGCGTCGGGTAGTCGGTGTAGCCCTTCGCGCCGCCGCCGTAGAACGTGTCGGGGTCGGGCTCATTGAGCTCCGCACCCTCGCGCCAGCGCTCGGTCAGGTCGGGGTTGGCCAGGAACGGGCGGCCGACCACGACGGCGTCCGCGAGGCCCGTCTCGAGCAGCCGCTCGACGGAGTCGAGGGTGGTGACGTCGCCGAAGCCGTCGTTGAGCAGCACGGGGCCGTCGAAGCGCTCGCGCAGGTCGCGCACGAGCTCCTCACGGGGCTCCAGCGGGCTGGCGAGCAGGCTCAGGTAGGCCAGCCCGAGCGGGGAGACACCGTCGACCACGGCGCGGTAGGTGGCGTCGAGGTCGTCGCCGACCTCCTCGCCGATGCCGTTGAACTGGTGGGCAGGGCTCAGCCGCAGCCCGACGCGCTCGGCGCCGATGGCCTCGGCGACGGCCGTGACGACCTCGACGACGAAGCGGGCGCGGTTCTCCGGGGAACCGCCGTAGGCGTCCTCGCGCAGGTTGACCGTCGGGTCGAGGAACTGGTGCAGCAGGTAGCCGTTCGCGCCGTGGACCTCGACGCCGTCGAGGCCGGCGGCGATCGCGTTGCGGGCGGCCGTGACGAAGTCCGCGACCAAGCCGGCGATCTCGTCGGTCTCGGGGGCGCGGGGCTCGTCGTGGGGCTTGGAGCCGTCGGCGGTCACCATCTCGCCGGGCGCCTGGAGGGCGCTGGGAGCGATCGTCTCGACGCCGTCCTTGTTGTCGGCGTGCGCGATGCGACCTGCGTGCATCAGCTGCGCGACGACCACGCCACCGCGGGCGTGCACGGCGTCGGCGACGAGGCGCCAGCCGGCGACCTGCTCGTCGGTGTAGAGGCCGGGCACGTCGAGGTAGCCCTGTCCCACCTGGCTGGGCGCGATGCCCTCCGTCACGATCAAGCCGGCACCGGCGCGCTGGCCGTAGTACTCGGCGTTGAGGCCGGTGGGGGCGTGTCCCTCGCCGGCGCGGTTGCGCGTCAGCGGCGCCATCACGAAGCGCTGCGGGAGCTGCCAGGGACCGACCGAGATCGTCTCGAATGCACGGGACATGAGGGTGTTGCCTCCAGAGAAGTTGAGGACTGTACGACTGTCCTCAGCGACCCCACGGCCCCCGATGTTCCCCGACGAGAGATGCCTCACAGCATCGCTCACCCGGTGGGGTGTCAGCGACGCCGCAGCGCCGCCTCCACGAGCGCCGGAGGTGCGTAGCCCCGGTCGGCCTCGTTGAGGGTCGTGCCCGGCGGCACGATCTCGTCGATCCGGTCGAGCACGTCGGCGGTGAGCACGACCTTCTCCACGCCGAGCTGCGACTCGAGCTGGTCCATCGTGCGCGGACCGATGATCGCCGAGGAGATCGCCGGGTGCGCGAGCACGAAGCCGATCGCGAGGTGGATCAGCGACAGGCCGGCCTCGTCGGCGAGCTCCTGGAGCTGGTACACCGCTTCGAGCTTGACCTTGTTCTCCGGCGACGAGGGATCGTGCCGCGCGGGCTGCCGGTCGATCCGGCTGGAGGTGTACGTCGGCTCCTCGCCGCGGCGGTAGCGCCCGGACAGCCAGCCGCCCGCCAGCGGGCTCCACGGCAGCACGCCGATGCCGTACTTCTGCGCCGTCGGCAGGATGTCGCGCTCCACCTCGCGGGCGAGGATCGAGTACGGCGGCTGCTCGGTCACCGGACGCTCGCGGCCGCGCTTCTCGGCCACCCACTGCGCCTCGACGACCTGCGACGGGAGGAAGGTCGACGTACCGAGGTAGCGGATCTTGCCCTGCCGCACGAGGTCGGTCAGCGCGCCGAGGGTCTCGTCGATGTCGACCTCGGGACGCGGGCGGTGCACCTGGTAGAGGTCGATGTGGTCGACCTGGAGCCGGCGCAGCGAGGCCTCGACCTCGCGGACGATCCAGCGGCGCGAGTTGCCCTGCTGGTTGGGGTCCTCGTCGTGCATGGAGCCGTGGAACTTGGTCGCGAGGAAGACGTCGTCGCGGTCTCCGCGGGCCTTCAGCGCCTTGCCGACGATCTCCTCGGACTCGCCGCGGGCGTAGACGTCGGCGGTGTCGATGACGTTGATGCCGGCGTCGAGCGCGCGGTGGATGATCGCTATCGAGTCGTCGTGGTCGGGGTTGCCCCAGGCGCCGAACATCATGGCGCCGAGGGTCAGCGGACTGACCTGGACGCCGGTGCGACCGAGGGGGCGGTAGTGCTCGAAGCTCATGCGGTTTCCTTCTGCGGGGTAGGGGCGTACTGGCTGTCGGGGCGCACGAGGCCGAGGTGGTCGCGCAGCGTGCTTCCTGTGTACTCCTCGCGGAACAACCCGCGCCTGCGCAGGATCGGCACGACCTCCTCGATGAAGACGTCGATGCCGCCCGGCAGCCACGGCGGCATCACGTTGAAGCCGTCGGCAGCACCGTTCTCCGCCCACTGCTGGATGGTGTCGGCGACCTGGTCGGGCGTCCCGGTGACGACCCGGTGCCCACGGGCACCGGCGAGGCGGTGGCACAGCTGGCGCAGCGTCGGGTCCTCCCGCTCGACGATGTCGAGCACGAGCTGGAAGCGACTGCCCTCGCTGCGCTCGCCGTCGGTGTCGATCACCTCGCGCGGGAACGGCCCGTCGAGGTCGTACGAAGACAGGTCGACGCCGGTGAGCCGGAGCAGCTGGGCGAGGGAGTACTCCGGCTGCGTGAGGTCGTTGAGCTGCTGGTGCAGGTCCTCGGCCTCCTGCGCCGTGGAGCCGATGAACGGGCTGATGCCGGGCAGCACCTTGAGCCCGCGCGGGTCCCGCCCCCCGGCCTGCGCCCGCTGCTTGATGTCGGCGTAGAACTCCTGCGCCGACCCGAGGGTCTGGTGTGCGGTGAAGATCGCCTCGGCCCAGCGCGCGGCGAACGCCCGACCGTCCTCCGAGGACCCGGCCTGCACGTAGACCGGTCGCCCCTGCGGCGAGCGGGGTGCGTTGAGCGGCCCGCGGACGGAGAAGTACTCGCCGTCGTGGTCGACGCGGTGGATCTTGTCGGTGTCGGCGAAGAGGCCGGACTCGCGGTCGGCGACGACGGCGTCGTCCTCCCAGCTGTCCCACAGCTTCGTGATGACGTCGACGTACTCCTCGGCGCGCGCGTAGCGGTCGCGGTGCAGCGGGTGGGCGTCGAGGCCGAAGTTGAGGGCGGCGTCGGCGGCACCGGTGGTGACGATGTTCCAGCCCGCGCGGCCCTTGCTGAGGTGGTCGAGGGCCGAGAGCTGCCGGGCCAGGTTGTAGGGCTCGGTGTAGGTCGTCGACGCGGTGCCGATGACGCCGATCCGCTCGGTCGCCGCGACGATCGCCGTCATGACGGTGATCGGCTCGAGGCGGAAGCGGGCGGCGTACCTGATGTTCTCGGCCAGCGACGGACCGTCGGCGAAGAAGACGGCGTCGAACTTCGCCGCCTCCGCCTTCTGCGCGAGCTCCTGGTAGTAGGAGATGTCGAGGATCCGGTCGGTCTCGCTGTCCGGGTGGCGCCAGGCCGCCTCGTGGTGGCCGTCGGGGTAGATGAAGAGGTTGAGGTGGAGGTGTCGGGTCACGAGGCCGCCCTCTCGACGTGCCGTCCGGGCACGGCGTCGTGGTCGTCCTCGACGCCGAGCTCGTGGAGCAGCTGGGCGCGCAGCCGGGCGAAGGCCGGGTCGGCCTGCGAGCGACGGGTGCCGAGGTCGATCCGCGCGTCGTGGCGGACGACGCCGTCGTCGAGGACGATCACGCGGTCGGCCAGCACGATGGCCTCGTCGACGTCGTGGGTCACGAGCAGCACGGCCGGCCGGTGCACCTCGCAGAGCTTGCGCAGAAGCGTGTGCATCCGGATCCGCGTGAGCGCGTCGAGGGCACCGAACGGCTCGTCGGCGAGCAGCAGCTGCGGGTCGCGGACCAGCGAGCGGGCCAGCGAGGCGCGCTGCTGCTCACCTCCCGAGAGCTCGTGCGGCCACGCCTTCTCGCGGCCGGCGAGGCCGACCTCCTCCAGCGCCTGCGACCCGCGCTCCTCGGCGTCCCCCACGCGGAGGCCGAGGGTCACGTTGTCGAGCAGCCGCTTCCACGGCAGCAGCCGCGAGTCCTGGAACACGACCGACACCTTCTCGGGCACCTCGATCCGCCCGTGGCCGGCCACTCCCCGGTCGAGGCCGGCCAGCGCGCGCAGCAGGGTGCTCTTGCCCGAGCCGCTGCGGCCGAGGAGCGCGACGAACTCGCCGGGAGCGATCTCGAGGTCGAGTCCGTTGAGCACCCCGCCCGCCTCGTTGAAGCTGCGGTGCAGGCTCGTGACCTGCACCGCCGGGTCCTGCGAGGTGCTCAGCTCGCCAGTGTGCGACGCCATGACAGTGCCTTCCTCTCGATGAGCCGGACGACCGCGTCGGCGGACACGCCGAGCAGTGCGTAGACGACCAGGCCGACGACGATGATGTCGGTCTGGCCGTAGTTGGACGCGAGCGTGATCATGTGGCCGATCCCGCTCGTGGCGTTGATGACCTCGACCACGACCAGCGCCAGCAGCGACGACGTCACCGCGAAGCGCAGGCCGAGGAGGAATCCGGGCATAGCGCCGGGGAGCACCACGTGCCGGACGAACTCCGCGCGGGTGACGCCCAGGGTCTCCGCCAGCTCGGCGTACCTGCCCTCGATCGAGCGCAGGCCGTTGTGGGTGTGGATGTAGATCGGCACGAAGACCGCGAGCGCGATCGTGATGACCTTCATCGGCTCGCCGATGCCCAGCCACAGGATGAGCAGCGGGATCAGGGCGAGCGTCGGGATCGACCGCTTGACCTGGATCGGCCCGTCGATCAGTGACTCGCCGATCCTGGAGAGCCCCGAGACGACCGCCAGGACCGTGCCCACGACGACGCCGAGCCCGAGCCCGAGCGCGGCCCGGACGCCGGAGGTCACCAGGCTCTCCTGCAGGCGCCCGTTCTCCACCAGCGTGCCCGCGGTCTCGACGACCGTCCACGGCGCGCTCAGGTTGCGCTCGTCGAGCAGGCCCGTGGCAGATCCCACGACCCAGGCCGCCAGCAGCACGGCGATGCCGATGAGGCCGCCGAACCGGATCGGAGCGCCCGGGCCGAGGCGGCGACGCACGGGGCGTACGTCCTCGGCGCCCTGCGGAGCCGCGGCCGAGCGCGGTCGGGTGGTGACGCTGTCGGTCAGCGTGGTCATGACGATCCCTCCACTGCGGCGGCGATGGCCTTCTCGAAGCGCCGGTCGTAGAGCGTCGAGACGTCCAGCGGCTCCTGGTCCTGCTCCTTCACCAGCGTGTCGACGGTGACCTGGTGGCGGGCGATGAACTCGTCCCAGCTCGTCGGCACCGTGAACTGGCCGAGTGCGTCGACGACGTAGGCCGCGTCCTCGGGCGAGAGTCCCTCGTGGTCGACGTAGTAGGCCTCGGCGAACTCGTCCGGGTGGTCGGAGATCCACTGCTGCGCCTGCGCCCAGAGTCCGACGTACTCCTTGATCGCGGCCGCCTTGTCGGCGTCCTCGAGCACGGTGGTCGGCGCGTAGAGCGTCCAGGCGTCGTCACGCACGCCCGACGGGATCGTGGTGGCGCCGTCCTGCTCGTACTTGGCCAGGTAGGTCTTGACCAGGGTCTGGCCGAGCGGTGCGACGTCGACCTGGTTGCTGGCCAGCGCGACCGAGAAGGCGTCGTCGACGCTCTGCATCTCGACGAGCTCGACGTCGTCCTGCGAGAGGCCGGCCTCACGGAGCACGTTCAGCACGAGCGCGCCCTGCGCCTGACCGGGGCTGTAGGCGATCTTCTTGCCCTTCAGGTCCTCGATCGAGGACACGTCGACGCCGGGCGCGACGCCGAGCTCGTAGGTCGGGTGGTCGGCCGGGTCGACGGTCTCGCGGGCGGCGACGATGCGGACGTCGGTGCCGGTCCAGTGCGCGAAGAGCGGCGGGATGTCCGCGACCGAGCCGATGTCGATGGCGTCGGCGCGGAAGGCCTCGAGCGTCTTCGGGCCGCCGGTGATGTTGGCCCACTCGACGTCGACGTCGAGGTCGTCGATGAGTCCGGACGTCTCGAGCGCCACCTGCGTGGCCGGGTCGCCGACGCGGAGCACGGTCCCGTCGGGCGCGGCGTCGGGGAGGGCCGCGCTGAGCTCGAGCTTCGGTCCGGCGTCGCCGCCGCCACACGCGGACAGGGTCGCGACCATCAGGCCTGCCGTGGTGAGCAGCGCGGCGCGGAGCAGGGGGCGGGTGAGCCCTCGTCGTGGCATGGGGGTTCTCCTTCGTGGGGGTCGAACCATCAAAGTAATGTAAGTCAGTACATAAACCTCAGTAATGGACGACAGGACTTCCCTGTCACCCGTGCGCACCCGGTCAGGCGTCGCGCAGGAGCGGCAGCAGCGAGTCGCCGACGCGGACGATCTCCCGCTCGTACGGCGTGTCGCTCAGCACGAAGTGGGTGATGCCGAGGTCGGCGTAGCGCAGCAGCGCCTTCGCGACGTCGTCGGGCGAGCCGACCAGCCACGTCGTTCCTGCGCCACCCCCGCCGACCCGGCCGGGTGCGGTGTAGAGGCACTCGTCGAGCACGTCGCCCTGCTCGGCGAGGTCGAGGAGCCGCTGCTGGCCGACGGCCACGCGCCTGCTCGGGTCGACGAACCACTCGTCCCTGCCCTCGGCCATCGCGGCGACCCGCGCCTCGGCATCGGACCAGGCCTCCTCGGTGGTGTCGCGCACCAGCGTCGTGATGCGCAGGCCGAACTCGAGCGGCGGGAGGTCGCGGTCGAGCTCGGTGCTCAGGGTCCTCAGGTGGTCGATGCGGGCGGCGACGCCGTCGAGCGGCTCGCCCCAGAAGAGCTGCACGTCGGCCTCGGCCGCCGCGGTGCGCTGGGCCGCCTCGGACGCGCCGCCGAAGTAGAGCTGCGGGTGCGGACGGCCGGGACGTGCGACCGGCTTGTGCTCGAGGGTCGCGGCCCGCGCCGAGTAGTGCTCGCCCTCGACGGTGATGTCGTCCTCGGTCCAGTAGCGACGGACGAGACGCATGAACTCGCGCGTCCGGGCGTAGCGCTGCGCCTGGTCGCCCTCGTCGTCGCCGTACTGCGGCTGGTGGTCCGGGCCACTGACCACGTTGACCTTGACCCGGCCGCCGCTGAGCTGGTCGAGCGTCGCGGCGGACGAGGCGAAGTGGGCCGGCGTCCAGTAGCCCGGCCGGATCGCGACGAGCGGGTTGAACGTCGTGGTTCCCGCCGCCAGCGCCGTGGCGACCGTGAAGGTGTCGGGACGCTTCCACCCGGTCCCGATCAGCGCGCCGCCCCAGCCGTGGTCCTCGGTCAGGCGGGCGAGGTCGGTCAGCCGGGCCAGGCTGTTGTGCCCCTCGACCGTGTCGTCGAGCCGGTGGCCCGGGGTCACCTGGTTGGGGATGTACCAGAGGAAGTCCATCGCTGCGCCTTTCTACATTTTGTCGACTCAATTACTACACATAACACACCCAGCTGTCCGGACCCGGCTATCTAGGGACGAACTGGTGGGTGGTTGGGCCTGCGGACCTACCGGATCGTCCCCAGATATCGGGAGGGAGAGGACAGGAACTGACCTGAAGGCGTCCTAGCCTCGAGGCATGGACATGAAGCTGGAGCTGGTGATGGTGCCCGTGACCGACGTCGACCGGGCCAAGGAGTTCTACGTGCGGGCGGGTTTCCACGCCGACCACGACCAGACGGTGAGCGAGGAGATCCGCTTCGTGCAGCTCACCCCGCCGGGGTCGGCCTGCTCGATCGCGATCGGCAGGGGGCTGACGGGCCTGGAGCCCGGCTCGCTCGACAACCTGCAGATGGTCGTCGCGGACGCCGATGCGACCCACGCCGACCTGGTGGCGCGCGGCATCGAGGTGAGCGAGGTCGACCCCCAGCCGTGGGGCCGGTTCATCCACCTCGCCGACCCCGACGGCAACCAGTGGGCGCTCCAGGAGCTGCCGTCCTGGTCGTCCGGGGCCGGCGGCGACGGTCAGCGCCCCGACGCCTGACCCGCGCACGCGGCGTCCCGGATCTGGCCGGGACCCCTGAGAACCTAGGCGCATGACCCGCCTGGACCTCACCACCGTGCGACGACGGCTGCAGCCGGGCCGGCTCCTGCTCGGCTCCCTCCTGGAGATCGGGATCAAGGCCTACGGTGCCGGCGCCGCGCTGAGCGTGGCGCTGAGCGACACCGACACGGTCGGCGGCAAGGCCGGCGACGCGATCCGGGCCGTGCCCAACTTGTCGGAGAAGTACCACCGGGCCCAGTACGTCGTCGAGCACCGGCAGGAGATCGAGGCGGCCGTCACCTACCTCAACGAGCACACCGTCTCCCAGGCCGAGCTCGAGAGCACGGTGACGCGGAGCTCGGCGACGCTCGACTCGATCGAGACGACCTACGCCGAGGTGGGCCGGGCGCGCGACGTGCTGCAGATCGACGGCATCCGCGGCACGATCGACAACGCCCGCGAGGCGATCGAGCACGTCGGCAACGCCTGGAGCGCGAGGCCCGACCTCGACTCGATCAACCAGCTCGCCGCGGTCGCCGACCAGGTCAACCCCCTGCTCGACCAGGTCGACGTGCTGATCCCCGTCTACTACGGCAGCCTGCTGGCGGTCACGGACAACTTCGCGAGCGACGAGATCGCCGGCACGCTCCTGGTCATGGCACTGGCGTTCGGGGCCGCCGCCGTGCTCGGTCGGGTCGTCGGCTTCTGGGTGCGCCGCGGCCGGCCCGGCCTGCTCGCCGTGCTCCTGCAGGCCCTGGGCGCGCGCGTCTTCCGACCCTGGTACGTCGCCAACCTGCCGTGGGCACTGAGCCCGCCGGTCTACTCGGCGGCGCGCGAGGGAATCCGGCGCGAGATCGTCGCGGACCCCGAGGCCGCGCTCGACGAGGACTCCTTCCGTGAGCTCGAGCAGTACTTCGCCCGTCGGGCGGACCCCGGCACCTGAGCCGGGCACCTACCCGATGTGGTGGGTCTCCACGACGCACTTCCCCCGGGGGCCCGTCCCGCGGTTCCATGGAGCGCATGACTGCCAGCCCCTCGGTCGTCGGCGCCCTGGCGATGACGCTCGCCTCGCTGTCGTACGACTTCGCCACCGACGAGCTGGCCCACCTCGTCCTCACGAGCGGGGCCGACCATCCCGTCCCCGACCGCATCGCGTGGCGGCTCCAGCAGGAGCTCGGTGAGGAGTACGTCGTTGCGCGGGCGTGGCGGCGCGCCGACATCGCCGTGCTGGTCGGGGAGTCGCCGGTCCTCCAGGTCGGGGCGCGGGCGATGCACGCCTGCGACCTGCTCGGCACCGCGTCCCGGGCGGATCACCTCGCCGGGCTGACCGCCGACGGCATCAGGATGGCCGCAGCGGCGCCGGACAGCTCGGCGTACCTCCTCGCCCTCGTCACCCACGTGGACGGCCCCGTCCCGCACCACCTGCGGGAGGTGGTGAGGCACGCCGACGGGATCGCCGCCGCCCTCGAGCAGGAGGGCACGGCCGACGCGGTCGGCGCGAGGGCACGCAAGCTCTGGGAGGCCGAGCTCGGTCGCTTCGGCTGGCCCTCGACCCGCTTCACCATCGGCGCGGGCTCGAGGTGGGGACTGGCCGTCGAGCTCGACGCCTACCTCATCGGCCCGCTGCCGCAGGCGTGACCTACCGGCGTTCGGAGTCGAGGCGCGCGAGGATCTCCTGCAGGTGTCCGCGCAGGCGCTGGTCGTGCTCCGAGGCCACCTGCTGGAGTCGGGCGACCTCGGCCTCCGAGCGGGTGCGCCGCGTCTCGGACTCTGCGCGCACGTCGTCGGCCGCCGCACGCGCGTCGTCGAGGGTCCGACCGGCCTCGAGGCGTGCGGACTCGACCATGCTCCCGGCCTCGCGCTGCGCCGTGCGCAGGAGGGTCTCCGCCTCCTGACGGGCGGCCGCGACGATCTCGGCCGCCTCGGCCTGGGCATCGGCGCGCCACTGGTCGGTGTCGCGGGCCGTCAGCTCGAGGAGCCGCGCCGCCGAGTCCGAACGCGGCTCGGGCACCACGAGCCCCGTGGTCGCGTCGTCTCGCTGGTCGCCCGCTGCACTGCGGACATCTGCGTCGTGGTCCTGGCTCAGCATGTCAGGCAGCGTACGACGTCCGGGGCCCGTCGTCTCCCCGGGCCTCAGACAAGCTCCGGTCCGGTCTTCTCCCGCACCTCGTCCTCGGTGACCCCGGGAGCGAGCTCGACGAGCCTGAGCTGCCGGTCGCCGGCGGTGCCCGAGGGCGCGACCTCGCCCGTGGCGGGGTCGATCACGTCGATGACCGCGAGGTCGGTGATGATCCGCTGCACGACCCGCTTGCCCGTGTAGGGCAGGTCGCAGGCGTCGAGAATCTTCAGCGACCCGTCCTTGGCGGTGTGCTCCATCAGCACGATCACCCGCTTGGCGCCGTGGACCAGGTCCATCGCGCCACCCATGCCCTTGACCATCTTCCCGGGGATCATCCAGTTCGCGATGTCGCCGTCGACCGACACCTGCATCGCACCGAGGATCGCGGCGTCGATCTTGCCGCCGCGGATCATCCCGAAGGACTGCGCGGAGTCGAAGAACGACGCGCCCTTGCGCAGGGTCACCGTCTCCTTGCCCGCGTTGATCAGGTCGGGGTCCTCGTCACCCTCGAAGGGGTAGGCCCCCACGCCGAGGATGCCGTTCTCCGACTGGAGCACCAGCTCGACGTCGTCGGCGACGTAGTTCGGCACCAGCGTCGGCAGCCCGATGCCGAGGTTGACGTACGACCCGTCGACCAGCTCGGATGCCGCCCGGGCGGCCATCTCCTCACGCGTCCAGCTCATCTCAGCCTCCCAGTCCGTGCGTCGCCGCGTCGTCCACGAGCGCGTCCGCCGCAGAGTCCGGCCGCGGCCGCGTGGTGACCTTCTCGATCTTCTTGTCCGCCGCCTGCTCGGGCGTCAGCTGCACGACGCGCTGCACGTACACACCGGGGGTGTGCACGTCGTTGGGGTCGAGCTCGCCGGGCTCGACGAGCTCCTCGACCTCGGCGATCGTGATCCGTCCGCACATCGCGGCGAGCGGGTTGAAGTTGCGCGACGACTGGCGGTAGACGAGGTTGCCGTGCCGGTCGCCCTTCCAGGCCCGCACCAGCCCGAAGTCGGCCACGATGGCCTCCTCCAGGACGTACTCCCGATCACCCTCGCGGGTGGAGAAGACCTTGGTCTCCTTCGGCGGCGAGGCGACGACGACGTTGCCGGAGTCGTCGTACTTCCAGGGCAGGCCGCCCTCGGCGACCTGCGTGCCGACACCGGTCGCGGTGTAGAACCCCGGGATCCCCGAGCCGCCCGCGCGCATCCGCTCCGCGAGCGTGCCCTGCGGGGTCAGCTCCACCTCCAGCTCGCCGGAGAGGTACTGCCGCGCGAACTCCTTGTTCTCCCCGACGTAGGAGGAGATCATCCGCCGGATCCGCTTCGCGAACAGCAGGCGGCCCAGCCCCCACTCGTCCACGCCGCAGTTGTTCGAGACCGCCTCCAGGTCGGACGTGCCCGCCTCGAGGATTGCGTCGATGAGGACCGACGGGATGCCGGACAGACCGAAGCCGCCGACCGCGAGGGTCGCGCCGTCCGGGATGTCGGCCACGGCGTCGGCCGCCGAAGAGACCACTTTGTCCATGTCCCGCACCCTAGCGGGGGTGTGAGCGCCGCCACGGTGTGGGCGAGCACCACGTCCGACCGCTCCGGGATGTGCAGCGGCCGGGCCCGGGGAGCTGACAGATCCTCCCGGGCCCGGCCGGCCACTCAGTGCGCCACCCCGTGCGTCACAGCTTCGCCAGGCGCTCCTTCACCTGTGCCAGGAGGGCGGCGCGGAGATCGCCGTCGACCTTGGTGCGGACGAGCTTGCGGATCGCCTTCAGCTGCTTCTTCGCCGCCGGTCGGTCGCCCCGGTTCTCGGCCCTGCGAGCGTCCTTGTCGAGCTGCACCAGCCGGTTGGCGAGCCTCGGGCGGAGGTCGCCGTCGGCCGCCGCGGCCGCCAGCACCTTCTTCAACGACGCGCGGGTCGCCTGGACCGTGAACACCACTGTGCGCGTGCTGGTGTTCCCGGCGCCGTCCGTCCCGGTGACGGTCAGGACGTGGCGGCCCGTGGACAGGGTCCACATCTGCCACGCACCCGCCTCGACGACCTCGCCGTCGAGCCTGGCCCGCACCGCGCGGATCCCCGACGTGGCGTCGGAGCCCGACCACGACACCGTGGCCGACCGGTGGCTCGGGTAGGTCCGCGCCCGCAGCCCGTCGATCGTCACCTCCGGGCCGGCGGTGTCGAGGGACATCTCCCTCGACTGCGCCGACTCGACGTTGCCGTCCCGGTCGATGGAGCGCACCTCCAGGACCTGGCGGCCCTGCGCGGCGACCGGGAAGGGACCGGCGTACGCCGTCCACGCCCCGCTGCCGATGCGGTACTCGGTGCGCGCCACGCCCGACCCGGTGTCGGTCGCGGACAGGGTCACCGTCGGCGCGGTGGTGAACCAGCCGGCGCTGCCGTCCGGCGAGGCCGGGTCGGTCCGCACCGCCGTCACCGGCGCCGTGGTGTCGGCCGGAGGACCGCCGACGACGACTCCGATCGACTGCTCGACCTCCACGTTGCCGGCCTTGTCGCTCGAGCGGAACCGCACGGTGTGGTCACCGGCGCCGGTCACCGTGACAGGTGCCGTGTAGGCCTGCCAGGCGTCCTGGTCGACCTTGACCTCGGTGCCCGCGACGCCGGAGGTGGCGTCGGTGGCCTCGAGGACCACCCGGACCCCGTCGCCGGCGACCTGCTGCGTGGCGCCGGTCGCCGGGGTGACCGTGTCGGCCTTCACCTGGGCCGACCCTGCGGTCTCGACGTTGCCCGCCACGTCGGTGGACCGGTACGCCACCGTGTGCTCGCCGTCCGCGACCTCGACCGCGCCGGCGTACGCCGTCCACGCACCGCCGTCGATGCGGTACTCGGTCGTCGCGACGCCCGAGCCGCCGTCGTCGGCGGCCAGGGTGAAGCGGGGCGTGCTGACGTACCAGCCCGCGTCGCCGTCCGGTGCTGCCGGCGACCAGGTGAGGGTCGTCGTCGGGGCCTCCGTGTCGGGGGCCTCCACGACCACCTCCGCGGACTTCGTGGCCTCCACGTTGCCGGCCACGTCGGTCGAGCGGAACTCGACCGTGTGGGTCCCGGGAGCGGTGACGACGAACGGTGCGGCGTACGTCGTCCAGGTGCCCTCGTCGACGCGGTACTCGGTCGACGCGACGCCCGAGCCGCCCGCGTCGTCGGTGGCGGTGAGCGTGACCCGCACGCCCTCCGCCACGACCGCCTGGGTCGCGGTGGTGGTCGGTGCCGTGGTGTCGACCGGCGGCTCCTCCCCGGTGTCGAGGCGGAACCAGTCGAACTCGACCGACACCGGCTCCTCCTGCTCCGGGCCGATGGCCATGAGGCCGATCGAGCTCAGCGGTCCGTCGTAGGTGACGCCGTCGCCGATCGGCGTCCAGGTCACCCCGCCGTCGCTGACCTCGGCGGTGTAGGACGTGCCGGACCTGGTGACCCGGACGTACCAGTAGCCGCTCTCGCTGCTGTCGGCGATGTTGATCGCGTCACCACCGGCCACCCCGCTGCCGCCCTTCTCGGCCGCGACCTCCGCACGGAGGTCGACCGCGGCGCCGGGTGCGTTGTAGGCCACGACGTCGGCCTTGACGTAGTTGTCGTCGTCGCCGTACATCAGCAGGCCGGCCAGCTGGTAGCGGTGCTTCAGCGGTGCCTTGAACCGGGTGGTCGCCACCCAGTCGCCCTCGGGCGCGTCCTGCAGCACGAAGTTGCGCGGCGACAGCGGGTTGGCCCCGTTGATGTCCCCGGGCTCCGTGCTGATCTTCAGGTGCCCGTCGGCCACGGAGGCGGTGCGCGAGCTGTAGCGCACCGACTCCGCCCAGCGGCAGCCGTCGAGGGCCGTGCCGTCGAACTCGTCGTCGGCCTCGACGGTCGGCGCGGTGCCGTCCGGCGTGACCCGGAACCAGTCGACCTGCGCGACCCGCGGCGTGGTGCCGAGGTCACCGCCGGCCATGACGCCGATCCTGGTGCCGGCGCCGGTCTTCAGCGCCGTCGAGCCCGCCACGTTGGTCCACGCCTCACCGTTGGTGGAGTAGGCCGCCGTCAGCGTGCCGCCCGTGTTGGTGAGCCGCAGGTGGATCGTCGTCGGGAAGTCCGCCGGCACCCGCGGTGCGCCCGGCGTCGAGCGCGTCCCGTTGGTCTCCGACTGGAACTCCACCAGCCGTCCTCCGTCCTGGTGCCGGACGAAGGCGAGCTTGTTGTAGTCGTTGTCGGTGCGGTGCACGACCAGGCCGGCCCACTGCCAGTGGGAGCTGTGGTCGAGCGTGATCTTCGTGGTCGCGACCCAGTTGCCGGCCGGCAGGGCCTGCCCGGCGAAGCTCACCGGGCCGGTGTTGGCCTCGTTGATGTCAGCACCCGTGACCGGGACCCGGAGGCTGCCCCCGGCCTGGGTGATCGGCTGGCCGGGCGCGTTGCGCAGCGCCCACTTCGGCAGCAGCGACGGCGAGTCGAACTCGTCGGAGAGCGGACCGGCCACGCAGCTGAGCGGCTCGCTCGGCGTCTCTGGCTCGGGCTCGGCCGGGTCGGTGTCGATCGCGAACTGCGAGAAGTCGGCGGTCCGCTCGGCGGCCTCGTGCGACATCACGAACATGCCGACGTCCTGCGTCGAGCCGATGCCGGCGAGCGTCACCGCTGCCCCGACCTGGCTCCACGTGGTTCCGTTGTTGGACCAGTACGCCGACACCTCGGCGCCGCGACGGCTGAGCTTCAGCCACTTCGGGACGCTGCTGGTGCCGCCCGCGACCGACGCGTTGAGCTGCCCGTTGCCGTCGGGGTCGGTGAGGAACTCCATGCCGCCGCTCGGGCGCCAGGCGACCATCGCGTAGCCGGGCGAGGTGCCGGGCTGCGTCATGTCGTTGCGGATGACCAGGCCGGCCTTGCCGGACTGGTTGGCCAGGGTGCTGGCGTCGACCCGCACCACCGCGTCGTAGGAGTCGTCGCCGCCGGCGGGCTGGTAGAGGGCGGTGTACTGGTCGGTCCCCTGCCAGGTGTCGGCACCCGCCCCGGTGAGGCGGAAGGCGCCGGCGCCGAGGCGCTCGAACTGGCCGCCCACGTTGGTGAAGGGCAGCAGGTCGCCGAAGAGCTCGCCGACCTGGGCGACCACGATGCGCGAGGTCTTCGACTCGCCCGCGGCGTTCGTCGCGACCGCGGTCAGGTGGTAGAGCCCCTCCTCCTCGGGAGTCGTCCACGTGGCGGCGTACGGCGCCGTGGTGTCGGTGCCGATGGAGGCGCCGTCGACGAAGAACTCGACGCCCGTGATGGCCCCGCCGTCCTGGCTGGCGTCCGCGGTGACCGTGACCTCCGAGCCCGGGTCGAGCTGGACGCCCTGCTGGGGAGCGGTGATCGCGACCTCGGGAAGCGCGTCCTCCGACGAGCCCTGGCCGATGGCCTCGAAGAAGTTGAACCGGATGTCGCTGCCGCCGGTGAAGACGAAGAAGAGGTTCATCGTCTCGTCACCGAGGTCGCTCACGTCCACCGACACGTCCGTGAAGCTCGCGCCCGTGGCGGGCACCGGCACGGTCTTCACCAGGTCGCCGGTGGCCGAGCCCTTGCGGAGCTCGATCGCGCCACCCCCGGCCGTCGACTGGACCCGCAGGGCCAGCCGCTTGATCTGGTGGAAGTTGACCGGCGAGAAGTTGATCCAGGCACCGTCCTTGCCGACGACGACCTGCTTGCCGCCCTCGGCGTCGGTCGACGACGCGAGCGTGGCCGAGGACGACTTGCGGGAGAAGAACTCCGCCTGCCGCAGCTTCGGGAACACCAGGGTGGTGTCCGACCCGGTGAGCGGGTTGGCGCCTCCCGTGCCGCCGCCGTCGGTGTAGCGCGCGTCGATGGCGAAGAAGATGTTCTCGTCCGGCGCGTGCCCGCCGAGGCTCGTCGGCGTGGTGCCGGTCAGCCCGGTGTACGGCGTCGTGGGGTGTGCGTGCTCGTCGTGGCCCAGGGCCGGCTGGATGATCACGTCGGCCGGGTCGATCGTGCCGTCCTCGGGGTCGGTCACCTCGACGTCCCAGTCGAGGTCGTCGCCGAAGTCGAAGAACGAGCCGTCCGGCGGCAGGTCGAACGTGACGCTGGGACGGGTGTTGCCGACCGTGATCGGGATCGTGGTCGTGCCGTCCTTGCCTGCGGGGTCGGTCACGGTGAGGCGCGGGTTGAAGACACCCTCGGTGGTGAAGGTGTGGCTCGCGGTGACGCCGGTGGCGTCCACGTCGCCGTCACCGTCGAAGTCCCACTCGTAGGTGAGCTCCTCCTCCTCGGGGTCGGTCGAGCCCGAGCCGTCGAACTGGACGGTCAGCGGTGCCGGGCCGGAGTCGACGTCCACGGTGACCTTCGCGATCGGGGACCGCGAGCCGGAGATGTAGTCGACGCGGAACAGGCCCGAGTTGGGGTTGTCGCGGCCGTAGCCACCGCCCCAGTCCAGCACGTAGAGCGAGCCGTCCGGGCCGAACTTCGAGTCGATCGGGGCGAGGAACTGCTGGGTGGGCAGGAAGGCGTTGACCTTCTCCACCTCGGTGCCGGGCTCGCCGGTGGCCGGGTCCTTCAGCTGGATCGAGTACATCTTGTTGCGCGCCCACTCGTAGAAGAAGGGCTTGCCGTCGTAGGACTCGGGGAACTTGGTGTCCGACTCCAGGTCGGCGTCGTAGCGGTAGAACGGGCCGCCCATCGGGGCCAGGCCGCCGCCCTGCGGGATCACGCTGGGCACCGACGAGCGCTGGTAGCCGTACCACATGTCCGCGGCGCGGGCCGGCGGGAGCTCGGTCAGGCCGGTGTTGCGCACGGAGTCGTTGACCGGGTTGTCGCAGTCGAAGTAGCCGCCGACCGTCACCGGGTTGGTGCGGTAGTCGACGTCACGGAACGGCTCGTTGTCGCCCATGCACATCGGCCAGCCGTAGTTGCCGGCCGTCTTGATCAGGTTCCACTCCGCGATGCCGGCCGGGCCGCGCGTCGCCGGGGCGTCGTTGTTGTTGTCCGGGGAGTAGTCGGCCATGCTCAGCCAGCCGGTCTCCTGGTCGACGCTGAACCGGAACGGGTTGCGGAACCCCATCGCGTAGATCTCGGGGAGCGTCTTGTCGTCGGTGTCGTCGGCCTCGTCGAAGAGGTTGCCCTCGGGGATCGTGTAGCCGTTGCCGTCGGCGTCGGGCGTGATCCGCAGGATCTTGCCGCGCAGGTCGTTGGTGTTGGCCGAGGTCTCGCGGGCGTCGTGGAACGTGCCGGGGCGCTCGGAGATCGGCGCGTAGCCGCCCGACGGCTCCGAGTGCGGGTTCACGTCGTCGCCGACGCCGATGTAGAGGCTGCCGTCGGGGCCGAAGTCGAGCGCTCCACCGGTGTGGCCGGGCTCGTCGGGCAGGCGGCGGGCCGGGATCCGGATGATCTCCTTCTCGCTGGCCGGGTCGAAGACGCCGTTGACCATCGTGAAGCGCGCGACCGTGCTCCAGAAGTTGGCCGGGTCGCTCTCGTTGGCGCTGGCGGGAGCGCGGTAGACGAAGACGTGGCCGTTGTCGGTGAAGTCCGGGTCGAGCGCGATGCCCAGCATCCCGTCCTCGCCGCCGGAGTAGACCGGCACCTCGAGGACCGTGGTGACGTCCTGGGTCTCCGGGTCGTACTCGCGGATCTGGCCGCGGACGAGCTCGGTGTAGAAGACGCGACCGTCGTCGGCGATGTCGATGGCGAACGGCGCGGAGGTGTTCTGGTCGAGCGGCACCCGCTCGAAGTTGCTCCACACGGTGCCGCCGCAGTCGCCCTCCTCGAGCCCGGCGACGTACTTCACGCCTCCGACGATCTGCGCCATGAACTCGGGCTCGTCGTAGTGCGAGGGGAAGTGGCCCAGCGCGGTCGCCCAGAAGCGGCCGCCCTCGTAGGGCTTGCACCAGCTGATCGGGTGGTCGTAGCCCTGGGTGCCGCCGGCGTACGTCGTCTCGTCCATCGTCTGGAGGACGTGGGCCGTGCCGCGGACGTTGTTCGAGAAGTTGTACCACTCGTCGTTGCGGGTCCACCTGGTCACCGAGTCGGTGCCGTCGAAGTGCTTCGTCGAGGGGTGGGTGACGTCCTCGTTGCGGACCACGCCCGACGGACCGGGGTCGGTGCCGGTGGGCGCGTGGCCCGGCATCAGGGAGCCGACCATGTTGTCCCACCACGGGTAGCTGCCACGCATGTCGAGCGCGTTGTGCACGGCCGCGATGCCGTTGCCCGCCTCCATCCAGCGCTCCATCGCCGCCTTCTCCGAGGCGTTCCACGGATCGCCGTTGGCCTGGAAGACCAGGATCGCGTCGAACGGCTCGAGGCCCTCGTCGGTGAACACCGCCTCGGAGCCGCCGGGCGTCTCCTTGTGCACGACGGTGACCGTCATGCCGGCCGCCTCGAGCGCCGCCTTCACCTTCGGGGTCGCCTGGGCGATCGCGGCGTCGTGCCAGTCCCCCGCTGCGTCCTCGGTGAAGATCAGGACGTGGCCGTGCCCCGGGTGGGCGTTGGCCGGTGCTGCGGCGACGACGCCGAGCAGCAGCCCTCCGAGGAGGGCGAGCACGGTGAGCAGTGCAGTGGACTTCAGCGGTGACAGGCGGGACATCGGGCCTCCAGGTCGATGGATGCCGAGGTGGCGTGTGATGCACGTCACCAACAGGCGTGCTCGGACGCTGACAGCCTTTTGTGTGTCCGTCAAGCAAAAGTCGCCGCGCACAGACGAATAAGATGCTTTAGTCGCATAAGAAGGCACCGACCCGGGCGTGCGACCGCTCGCTAGGCTCGAGTGGTGACCGCCCCTCCCGACCCGACCTCCGACTGGACCGGGGTGCGCCTCCACGTCGTCAGCGGCAAGGGCGGGACCGGCAAGTCGACCGTGGCCGCGGCGCTCGCGCTGGCGCTCGCGACCTCCGGCCGCAACGTGCTGCTCTGCGAGGTCGAGGGCCGCCAGGGCATCGCGCGGATGTTCGACGTCGACCCACTGCCCTACGAGGAGCGCCGGATCGCCAGGGGCGCGCCCGACGCGCGCGGTCGGGCGGGGCAGGTGCACGCCCTCCACATCGATCCCGAGTCGGCACTCCTGGAGTACCTCTCGATGTACTACAAGCTCGGTCGTGCCGGACGGGCGCTCGACCGCTTCGGCGTCATCGACTTCGCCACCACCATCGCGCCCGGGGTCCGCGACGTGCTGCTGACCGGCAAGGTCTACGAGGCAGCGCAGCGCCCGCGCAAGGCCAAGGACGCGATCACCTACGACGCCGTCGTGCTCGACGCGCCGCCCACCGGGCGGATCGGGCAGTTCCTGGGGGTCAACTCCGAGGTGGCCGGCCTCGCGAAGGTCGGTCCGGTCAAGACCCAGGCCGACCGGGTGATGGAGCTGCTGCGCTCACCGCGCACCGCCGTCCACCTCGTCACGATCCTCGAGGAGATGCCGGTGCAGGAGACGTCCGACGGGATCGCCCAGCTGCGCGAGGCCGGACTCCCGGTCGGCGCCGTGGTGGTCAACCTGGTGCGCCCGCAGGCACTGAGCGCCGACGCGCTCGCCCGGGTGCGCGACGAGGCGGTCGACCCGTCCGTTGTCGCCGCCGAGCTCAAGCGCGCCAAGGTCGACGTCGACCAGGACCTGGTCGCCTCGCTCGTCGACGAGGCCCGCGACCACGCCGTACGCCGCCAGCTCGAGGACGAGCAGCGCGAGCTCGTGGCCGCCGAGGGCGTGCCGACCTTCGAGCTCCCACGCCTCGCCGCCGGGATCGACCACGGCGCGCTCATCGAGCTGGCGCAGCTGCTGCGCGGTCAGGGACTGGCATGAGCACCCGCAGCCGGCAGGCACCCCGGCAGGCACCTGTCCTCGACATCGACGCCCTGCTCGACGACCGCAGTGTCGAGATCATCGTGTGCTGCGGCTCCGGCGGGGTCGGCAAGACCACGACCTCCGCCGCCCTCGCCCTCCGCGCGGCCGAGCAGGGGCGCAACGTCGTCGTGCTCACCATCGACCCGGCGCGGCGGCTCGCGCAGTCGATGGGCATCGAGCAGCTCGACAACACGCCGCGCCCGGTGCCCGGCATCGCGCCCGGCGGGGGCGGGTCGCTCGACGCGATGATGCTCGACATGAAGCGCACCTTCGACGAGGTGGTCGAGGGCCAGGCCAGCCCGGAGAAGGCGAAGCAGATCCTGGAGAACCCGTTCTACGTCGCGCTGTCGAGCTCGTTCGCCGGGACCCAGGAGTACATGGCGATGGAGAAGCTCGGTCAGCTCCACCGCCAGGCGCGCGAGGACGACACCTACGACCTCATCGTGGTCGACACGCCTCCGTCGCGCTCGGCGCTCGACTTCCTCGACGCACCGGAGCGGCTCTCCAGCTTCCTCGACGGGCGACTGATCCGGCTGCTCGTGGCGCCGGCGCGGGGGCCGGCGCGACTGATGACGGCCGGGCTCTCGGTCGTGACGAACGCCCTCGGCAAGATCCTCGGCGGTCAGATGCTGCGCGACGTGCAGACCTTCGTGACGGCCCTCGACACGCTCTTCGGGAGCTTCCGCCAGCGGGCCGAGAAGACCTTCGCCCTCCTGCAGGCCGACGGGACGGCGTTCGTCGTCGTCGCCTCGCCCGAGCCCGACGCGCTGCGGGAGGCGGCGTACTTCGTGGACCGGCTCACCGACGACGACATGCCCCTGGCGGGGCTGGTGGTCAACCGGGCGAGCCCGTCGGCGCACACCGACCTGTCGGCGGAGGCCGCGATCGCGGCCGCCGACCGGCTGGGCACGAAGGACCCGTCGTCACTGACGGCCGGGCTGCTCCGGCTCCACGCGGACCGGGTCCGGATCGTGGAGCGCGAGCGGCACCTGCGCGAGCGGTTCGCCGCGTCGCACCCGACGGTGCCGACGGCGGTCGTCCCGGCCATGGCCGGCGACGTGCACGACCTCGAGGGCCTGCGCGCGATCGGCGACGGACTGGCGACCCAGGCCTGAGGAAGCTCGGGCCCGGGGTCAGCCAGCGGTCAGACGGTGACCTCGACCTTGGTGCGGGCGGTCTCCAGGATGGAGCGCCACGACGAGTCGGGGCGGCGGCGGAGCAGCGCACGGCGCTCACGCTCGGTCATGCCGCCCCAGACACCCCACTCGATCTGGTTGTCCAGCGCCTCGGCGAGGCACTCGGTGCGCACGGGGCAACCCGCGCAGACGGCCTTCGCCTTGTTCTGCTCAGCGCCTCGCACGAACAGTGCGTCCGGCGTCTCGCCCTTGCACGCTGCCCTTGATGCCCAGTCCTCGACCCACATAGTCAGATTCCCCACGGTGTGCGAGCCGGTCGGCCGCCCCCATAGCGGCCATCCTTGCTCGATGGAGAAAGTAAAACCGTTCTCCAGCAGCCTCGGCAGGGCCAGGTGGCTCAAATCGAGTAGTCCGATGTGACTATCTGCCTGCGCAGGTGGAATTCAAGGTGCTATGCACTTCCCCCGTACTCTAGGGCCCATGTCTTCCCCCTCGCAGCGTCCTCCGAAGGCCCCGCGCGGGCGTCTCGGCACCGGCCGGGTCGCCTCGCACGTCGCCGTGATGGCGGCCGTCGCGGTGGTCATGGGTGTCCTCACCGCGTGCCTGGCCATCCCGTTCGCGGGCCTGGCGGGCGTGGCGGCGAAGGACGTCAGCGAGGGGATGGTCAACCTCCCGGAGTCGCTGGAGGCCAAGGACCTGTCGCAGAAGACGCGGATCTACGACGTCAACGGCAACCTGATCGCCTCCCTCTACGACCAGAACCGGATCAACGTCCCGCTGGGCTCCATCTCGCGGCCGATGGTCAAGGCGATCGTCGCGATCGAGGACTACCGCTTCTACGACCACGGCGCGCTCGACCTCAAGGGGACCCTGCGTGCCTTCATCACCAACCAGGCCAACGGCGGCGCCGTGCAGGGTGGGTCGTCGATCACCCAGCAGATGGTCAAGCAGACGCTGCTCTACCAGGCCGAGACCGACGAGGAGAAGGCGGCTGCGACCGAGGAGACCTACGCGCGCAAGATCCGCGAGCTCCGCTACGCCATCGCCTTCGAGAAGAACCACACCAAGGACTGGATCCTCGAGCGCTACCTCAACATCGCCTACTTCGGCGACGGCGCCTTCGGCGTGCAGGCCGCTGCGGTCCACTTCTTCTCCAAGAACGCCAACGACCTCAACCTCCTCGAGGCGGCCACGCTCGCCGGCCTGGTGAAGAACCCGGTCGGCTACGACCCGATCGACAACCCCGAGCGGGCGGAGAGCCGGCGCAACGTCGTGCTGGACCGCCTCGCCCAGCTCGGCGTCCTCAGCGAGAAGAAGGCCGACCGTCTCAAGGGCACGCCGATCAAGAAGACCCTGAAGGTGAAGGCCTCCCCCAACGGCTGCCAGCAGTCCAGCGCGCCGTTCTTCTGCGACTACGTCGTCAACTGGCTCCTCAAGGACCCGGTCCTCGGCGACACCGTCAAGGAGCGCCGCCGCACGCTGAACAACGGTGGCCTCCAGATCCACACCACGATCGACCTCGACATGCAGAAGGCCGCCGACCAGGCGGTCTCCGACGGGGTCAACCCGACCGACCAGGCGATCGGCGGGCTCGCGATGGTCGAGCCCGGCAGCGGCGACGTCCGCGCGCTCTCCCAGTCGCGCCCGATGGGCAAGGACAAGGCTGCCGGCCAGACCTACCTCAACTACACGGTGCCCAAGGCCTACGGCGACGCCAACGGCTTCCAGGCCGGATCGACCTTCAAGGCCTTCGTGCTCGCCTCGGCCATCAATCAGGGCATCCCGCTAAGCACGACCATCAGTGCGCCCCAGACGATCCACCTCGACGACGACGAGTTCGAGACCTGCGACGGGCCCTACGCCGGTGACGGCAAGGGCTGGGACCCGGAGAACTCCACCGGCGCCGGCACCTACAACCTCTACACCGGCACCCAGGAGTCGGTGAACACCTTCTTCGCCCAGCTCGAGACGCAGACCGGCATGTGCGAGCCGCTCGAGCTCGCCGACGCGATGGGCGTCGACGTGCCGGTCGCCCAGCAGGTCCCGTCGTGGATCCTGGGCGTCTCCGACGCCGACCCGCTGACGATGGCCCAGGCCTACGCCACCTTCGCGGCGCGCGGCCTGCACTGCGACCCGCGTCCGGTCACCGAGGTGCTCGACTCCTCGGGCAACACGCTGAAGGACTTCGCCCCGACCTGTGAGCAGGTCATGCCGGGCGCGACCGCCGACGCCGTCAACGACATCCTGCGGGGCGTGATGGAGGGCGGCTTCGGAGCCCCCCTCGCGATCGACAAGCCGTCGGCCGGCAAGACCGGCACGACCAACAGCAACATGGCCGTGTGGTTCGTCGGCTACACCCCCGAGCTCGCCACGGCCTCCATGGTCGCCGGTGCCAACGAGTTCGGCGAGTGGGTCACCCTCAACGGCCAGACCGTCGGCGACAGCTACATCAGCAGCGCCTTCGGCTCGACCGTCGCAGGCCCGATCTGGGGCCAGGCGATGGCCGCCGTCTCCAGCAAGCTCGACTACGTGGACTTCACCACCCCGCCCGGTGACGAGATCGCCGGCGTGCTGACGACCGTCCCCGACGTCACCGGGATGAGCCCCGAGGAGGCCACCCAGACCATCACCTCGGCCGGCTTCACCGCGGCCGACGGCGGCCAGGTCAACTCCGAGGCGACCGCCGGCTCGGTGGCGTCCTCGTCGCCGGACGCCGGTGCCCAGCTGAGCAGCGGCGACACCGTCACCTTCTACACCTCGACCGGCTACGTCCCGCCGAGCAACGGCGGGAAGGGCAAGGGCCGCGGGGGCAAGGGCCGGGGCTGAGGCTCAGCCCAGCTGCTTGCGCACCTCGGCGGCCACGGCGCCACCGTCGGCGCGACCCCTGACCTGAGGGGTCACCACGCCCATCACCTTGCCCATGGCGCGCATGCCCTCCTCGGCCGCTCCGGTCTGCTCGATGGCGGCGGTGACCAGCTCGCTGATCTCGGCCTCGGTGAGCGGGGTCGGGAGGTACTCCGCGATGACCTCGCCCTCGGCGGCCTCCTTGGCGGCCATCTCGGCGCGACCACCGTCGGAGAAGGCGGTCGCGGCCTCGCGGCGGCGCTTCGCCTCGGAGGTGAGCACGCCGAGGATGTCGTCGTCGCTCAGCTCGCGGGCCTCCTTGCCGGCGACCTCGGCGTTGGTGATGGCGGTCAGCACCATCCGCAGCGTCGAGGAGCGGAGCTCGTCACGCGCCTTCATGGCGGTGGTGAGGTCGGCGCGGAGACGGTCCTTCAGGGCACTCATGCCCTCCATTGTGGCAGCCTTGGCGAATGGCTTTCCTCCCGCTGCTGCGCCGGACCGCGACGCTCGGCGCGGTCGCCGGCGCGGGGCTGACGTCGTACGCCGCCTGGGAGGCGCGGCAGTACACCCTCCGCCGGGTGACGGTGCCGGTGCTCGCACCGGGCCGGGCGCCGTTGAAGGTGCTGCACCTCAGCGACATCCACATGACCCCCGACCAGCGGGCCAAGCAGGAGTGGCTGCGCGGGCTGGCCGCCCTCGAGCCCGACCTGGTCGTCAACACCGGCGACAACCTCGCGCACATGCGCTCGGTCCCGGTCGTGGCCGACGCGCTCGGCGGCCTGCTCGACGTGCCGGGCGTCTACGTGCTCGGGTCCAACGACTACTACTCCCCCGGCATGCGCAACCCGCTGCGCTACCTCCTGCCCGACACCGGCAAGCGCAACACGACGACGCCGCAGCTGCCGTGGCCCGAGCTCAAGCAGCGCTTCGACGACGCCGGCTGGCACGACCTGACCAACGGCTTCGGTGCGCTCGAGGTCGAGGGCACCCGGATCGCGTTCGCAGGCGTCGACGACCCGCACCTGGAGTACGACGACCTCGCCCGCGTCGCCGGGCCGGCCGACCCGCAGGCCGACCTGAGGCTCGCGGTCACCCACGCGCCGTACCTCCGGGTCCTCGACCAGTTCGCCGCCGACGGCTACGACGCGATCATCGCCGGCCACACGCACGGCGGGCAGGTGTGCCTGCCCACCCTCGACGGGCGCGGCCGCTCGCTCACCACCAACTGCGACCTCGAGCCCGCGCGCGCCAAGGGCCTGCACCGGCACCCGGCGGACTCGGCGCCCGGCGAGGACGGCACGGCCTGGCTGCACGTGTCCGCCGGCCTCGGCACCAACCCCTACGTCCGGATCCGGGTCGCCTGCCGCCCCGAGGCCACCTTGATGACCCTCGTCCCCCACGACTGAAGGAGCACCCGTGCCACTCGTGCGCGTCACCAACTTCGCGGTCTCGCTCGACGGCTTCGGCGCCGGCGAGCCCCAGTCGCTCGAGAGCCCCTTCGGCCATGCCGGCATGAAGCTCCACCAGTGGCGCTTCGACAGCTGGCGCGACGGCGCGCCCGACGGCATCGACGCGCTCTACGGCCGGCAGTACGACGTCGGCTTCGGCGCCGAGATCATGGGCGCGCACAAGTTCGGACCGCCCGGCTGGCAGGACGACCCCGACTGGCGGGGCTGGTGGGGCGAGGACCCGCCCTTCCACACGCCGACGTACGTCCTCACGCACCACCCCCGGCCGCCGATGGAGATGGAGGGCGGCACGACGTTCCACTTCGTCGACGCCTCGCCGGAGGAGGCGCTCGAGCTGGCCCGCGCGGCCGCCGGTGACCTCGACGTCCGGATCGGCGGCGGGGCCACCACGGTGCGGACCTTCGTCGCGGCCGACCTGGTCGACCACCTCCACGTCCCGATCGTGCCTGTCGTCCTGACCCGCGGCACGCAGCTGTGGGAGGGACTCGAGGGCATCGAGGAGCGGTTCCACATCGAGTCGGTCGTCGCGCCCAGTGGCGTGATCCACCTCAGCCTGACCCGGCGGCGCTGACCGGCCCCCGCGCGAGCCTCCCCCGGGGCGTGCACCCGACCGGGGCGATTTCAGCCGGCTCCGGACGCTCCGGTATGCTCGCCGGCGTTGCCCGGACGGCTCGTCCGCCCGGGCGGCGGGCTGTGGCGCAGCTTGGTAGCGCGCCTCGTTCGGGACGAGGAGGCCGCAGGTTCAAATCCTGTCAGCCCGACACATGACGACGGACCCACGCATCGCGTGGGTCCGTTGCTCGTTCCCCGGCCGGCTCAGCGACTCGCGCTGAGGTCCAGCTGGGCGATGACGGTGACCGGACGGTCGTCGGCCGGCGACTCGACCTGCCAGGTGTCGCCCACCCGGGCGCCGCAGGGCTGGGGCACCGCTCGGGCCCCGTCCGCGAGGCAGGCCAGGGTGAGGACGTCCCCGGCGGCAAACGCCTGCATCCGGGCGAGGCTCCGGCCGCCCAGGCCGACGTCGAGGGCGGTGACCGTCGCGAGTCCCCGGCCGGCGGCGGAGCCGGTGCGGTCGACCGCGCCTGGCAGGACGTACTGGACGTAGAGGCTCTCCGTCGCGGTGATCGCGGTCGCGGCGGAGGTGTCGGTCCGGAGGTCGACGTCCAGGCGGACGCCGTCGGCAGCCACCACCACGTCGTCGATCGCGTGATCCGGCTCGGCGAGGTCCGGACTGCGCGGCCACCCGAGGGTGACCTCGTCGACGGGCGTGGTCGTCGAGATCCAGTGCGTGACCCGCAGGTCCCCGCCCTCGAGGACGTTGGTCTCGACGAGCTCGGTGTCGGGCGCGAGGTCGGCGGGCGGGTCGAGCTCGCTCGCGGTGGCGGGCGACCGGACGGCGCGCTCGACCGCGACCGCCTCGTCACCCTGCCCACCGCCCGGCCAGAGCACCGCGGTCGCCCCGCCCACGACGAGCAGCACGCCGAGGGCGGCGCCGACGACGGTCGTACGTCGCGAGCCGGGCCGGGTGGGGGTCGCCACCTCGCGGACCGCACCGGCGTCCTCCACCGCCGCCGGCGCGACGGGGGCAGGGGCAGGGCTGGCGACGACGGCCATGTCGGGGGCGTTCCGCCTCAGCGCGGACGACGTCAGCCGGCTGCGCGGGCGAGGCGCGTCGGGGTCGCGGACGGGCGCCGGGTCGCCGCTCCCCCAGATCGGCTCCAGCGGTCCGAACCCGTCCGGGAGCGGTTTCCCGCCGCGGTGCGGCAGGTCGTCGTCCGTCATCACGCCTCCTTCTGCGTGGGCCGTCCGACCGCGGTCGCGGTGACCACCGCGAGTCGCTGGTAGCCGCCCTTCGCGGGCACGAACGGTCCCGCGCACGTCACCATGACCAGCCGGTGCGCGCCGGTGGCCGAGTAGACCCAGGGGTGGTCCGAGAGCGGGCCCTTGTCGAGCAGCCGCAGCGAGCTCACGACGTACGACTGGCGCAGGTGCTTCGACTGGAGCTCGATGCGCTGGCCGGCCCGCACGGTGAGCAGCTCCGCGTAGGGGCCGAGTCCCTGGGTCGTGGAATCGACGTGCGCCGAGACCAGGGTCGAGCCGAAGGGGTCGCCCAGGCGCGACCCACCGCGCCACCACCCCGCCGTGGTGATGTCGCCGGGCACGTCGAGCGTCCCGTCGTCGGTCGTGGAGACCGGCACGATCGGTACGTCGACCCCGCTGGGCAGCACGGCCCGGGTCGGGGGCTCCGGGGTGGCCGCACCCGTACGACGACCGATGGCGGCCGGCGCGGCCGACGACGCGGCCGACGACGCGGCTGCTGATGTCGTCGCTCGAGGCGTCGACGCCGGGTCGACCACCGAGGCGTCGGCGCGGTCGTCGGTCGACGTCAGCCGCACGGCGATCGCCCCCACGAGGACGAGCACCGCGACGACCAGAAGCCCGATCGCCGCCCGCCGGCCGCGGGGCCGGTGGGGCCGGTCGGAGGCGTGCCGGGGCACGTGGGTGCTCACGACGACGCGTCGACCCGGATCCGCCGACGGGTCCGGCCGAGCTCGACGAACACCATCCCGAGGAGGGTGACCACCGCTGCGCCGCCGAGCACCCGCCAACCGGCCTCGGGGGTGCCGGCCGCGGCCGCGTCGCCGTCGGACGTGAACGGCGTGACGTGGATCCCGGCCGCCAGGCCGGCGCTGCCGGCCTCGATGGCTGCCGGCGGCGTGGTGCCGTTCGGGGACAGCGAGATCGTGTGGGTGATCGCCTGCATCGAGTCGGAGCCGGTGTCGCCGACCGCGTAGACCATGGTGGCGGTCGCGGGCGCGAGGCTCACGTCGAGCGGGCCGAGGATCGGCCGCGAGGTCAGGCCGGACGGCAGGAGCTCGGCGACGTGGTCGCCCTGGGCGACGTCCGCGGTGGCGAACTCCCCGTTCGCGATGTTGGTGAAGACGACGCTGCCGTCGAGGCGGACGTCCGCCGGGGCGACGGACGCCGTGTGCGCGATGAGCACCCGCGCCTTGTCGACGCCGATCGGCGTGGTCGGGGTCGTGTAGAGCGTGGCGAGGGGCGCGCCGTCGATCTGGGCGGGCAGGTGGACGACCAGGTCCTGCGCCGCGCCCGAGGTGAGCTCGACCGACGTCCGGACGACCACCTCGCCCGTCCCGTCGCTGAACGTCACGTCGTGCCGGCCGGCGGTGACCTCGAACGGGCCGACGACGTCGCCGGTGGCGGAGTCGGCGGAGATCGCGCGGCCGTCGAGGTCCACGTCCAGCGTCTGTCCCGGAACGGCCTGCACGACCGTGAGCCGGGTCGTGTCCGGTTCCGCGGCCTGCGCCGCGGGGACGACGGAGGCGACGCCCGTGATCGCCAGTGATCCCACCAGTGAGATCCACGTCAGTGTCTTCATGAGTGCTCCAACATGTCGGGCGCGTCCCGTCGCGCGTTCGGTTTCGCGCGTCGTTCGCCCCGGTCGGTGGGCACGGATTGGCACGTCACCGGGACGACCCGTTTTGTTGCCGGTCCGTTCCGTGGCGTGGATCCTGCGTGTCCCCCGGACCCGCAACGGACTAGACCGCGCTGCCGGCGCCCACGCGGGCGGGCAGGACACAGGGGCCGGACCCGGGGGGTGGGTCCGGCCCCTGTGCGTTCCTCCGGGGGGCTCAGCCGGTGTAGATCGAGGTCACCTCCGACGCGGTGAGCTCGTAGGGGTAGATCCGGAGGTCGTCGACCTGCTCGGTCGGGCGCGGGTCGTTCCAGCTGCCGTTGCCCACGAAGTTGGCGGTGGTGCCGCCGTCCCCGATGTCACCGATGCTGACCGGGATGTTGTTCCTGGTCCCGCCGGCCTGGAGCGCGCCGTTGAAGTAGATCTTCGCCGTCGTGCCACCGCCGGTCGGCGACGGACCGAGGGTGACCACGACGTGGGTCCACTGGTTGAGCGGCAGGTCGGTGGTGCCGTCCAGCTGGATCCGGAACTGCTCGCCGTTGTCCCGGCGCAGCGTGGCACCGAAGCCGCGGGTGCCGTTCTCGGTCCTGGACTGCAGCAGCAGGAACTCGCTGGTGTCCTTGCCGATCTGGAGGTGCGAGGTCCAGTTCGGCAGGGCCGTCGGACGGATCCACGTGGAGACGGTGAACTCCGTTGTCATGCCCGCCGTGAGGTCGTTCGGCAGCTTCACGTGGCCGGCTCCCGGCAGGTTGAGGCCGGCGTTGTACCTCGCCGCCCCGACCCACCCTGCGTTGCCCTGGAGCGTCCCCGCGCCGACCGACGTGGTCGTGCCCGAGTTGGCCGCGCTCGTCCCGGTGTTCTCGTCGAAGCGGTAGCGGATCGGCACGACCGTGTTCACCGGCGGCCGGCTCACCGTGTGCGAGACCGTCCCGCTCGAGTCCTTCCAGCCGCCACCGGCCACGAACCTCACCTGGACGCTGTGGGCACGCGGCGACATCGTGACCGCGGGGAACGAGACCGCTCCGTTGGTCACGGTGCGCTGGGCACCTTCACGTGCGCCGTCGATCCAGAGCTCGGCGACACCCGTCGGGTTGGCGTTGGTGGCGTCCTTGACCGTCGCCGAGACCGTCACCGGGGCGTTGTACGCCGACGGGGACGCCGGCGACGTGCTGACGGTCGTGGTCGTGGCGAGCGCGCTGCCGTCGGCGTACAGGCCCGCGACGTCGGAGTCCGACAGCGTCGAGGTCCACATGCGCACGTCGTCCACGAGCCCGTCGAACGACGGGTCGGGGAAGCCGTTGCGACCCACCCAGTTGTCGGCCGTCGGGCCGACGTCGGCCATCGAGATGGTCAGGTCGGACCGGGTCGCGATCTTGACGCCGTTGAGGAAGAGCGAGCCCGTGGTGCCCTGCCTCGTGAAGGCGACGTGGTTCCACTGCCCGGCGACGACGTCCTTCGTCGGGGTCGCGTAGACCCGCTCCTCGAGGGCGCTGCTCTTCTTCTTGAAAGTGGCCGCCAGGCCCGTGCTGCCGTTGATCTGGGTCTGCATCTGGATCTGGAAGAAGCCGCCCGCACCGCCGACGCCGTCGCCGATGTGGAGCAGGTTGATCCAGTTGCCCGTCGTGTCCGGGCGCACCCACATCGAGGTCGAGAAGCTGGCCTCGCCCTGCAGCAGGTTGTCCGGCAGGTCGACGGCGTTGGCGTTGCTGCCGCCGGTGAGGTTCGCCGAGCCACCGGTGATGCCGGTGGTGCTCCAGCCGGTCGCACCGGTGAAGGTCGCCCGGCCTGCCGTGACGTCCGAGCCGAAGTTGGCCGACGTCGTGCCGGTGCCCTCGTCGAACTGGTAGCTGACGGCCGGCTCGGCCGTGCCGGACTGCGCGCCCACCACGACCAGGTCGTCGACCACGAGGTTGTTCCCATTGCCGCCGCCGGCGATCGTCAGCGAGTGCTGCCGGGCGCTGGCGGTGAAGGTGCCGACATAGGTGCCGAAGGCGGTCTGCGAGGACAGGGCCGTCCCCGCCGACAGCGTGGCGTTGAGGTTGGCGATGCTCACCGTCCCCGTGGCGGCCGTGGTGCCTGCCGACCTGCTGTCCCGGGCGTACCGGAGCGAGACCCGGTACGTGCGCCCGACGTCGAGGCCCTTGAGCGTCCGGGTGATGCTGCCGGTGTTGTTGAGGGCGAGGTGGTAGCCGGTCGAGCCGAGGCCACCATTGCTGGCTGCCGCCGAGCGGATCAGCTGCACCTGGCTGGTCACCTCCCACGGCGCCATCCGGCCGTTGCCGGGAGCCACGTCGAAGGTCGCCGCGGGGGTGCCGGTCCGGAAGTCGGCCGGGATCCGCGGGTACTCGAACTGGTCGACGACCTTCGGTGCGGGCGTGTCCGTCCGCACCGCGGGGTCGATCTGCACGATGTTGGCGACGGACGGGGTGCCACCGCTCCAGACGAACACCATGTACGCACCGGGCGGGGCGTAGTTGCCGTTGCTCGGCGAAGTGATGGTGACCGTGCTCCCCGACTGCGTGAACGCCAGGTCCTGGAAGTTCTGGTCGTTGTTGAAGCCGTGCGTGACCGACCCGTTGCGGACCAGGGTGACCCGCTGGACCGGGCTGTTCGACGTGACCCCGAAGGTGCCGTTGTAGCCGATCTTCTTCGGGACGTTGGTGATCACCGGCCGGGGTGCCGGGGAGCTGCCGTCGAAGAGGTAGGCCGGCGAGTAGTACTCGACGTCGGTGTAGCTGTGCGGGCCGGGAGCGCCGCCGCCGCCGATCATGATCCTGCCGTCGGGCAGGAGCAGGTTGACCGAGTGGTAGAGGCGGGCGTGCTCGTAGGGGATCTTGACCTCGCTCCACTGGCCGTTGTCGGGGTTCCAGATCTCGGCGTTGGTGACGAAGCCGGACTGGCCGTTGTTGTCACGCGAGCCGCCGGTGACCATGACGTTGCCGTCCGGCATGACGACCGAGGAGGCCCAGTGCCGGCCGTACTTCATCGGCTGCGTGGCGGTCACGACCGGGCTGGCCGTCCCGCCGGTGATGTCGACGGTGAAGCCGGCACGGGCGCCGGCGGGACCTCCGCCGTTGGCCCACCAGCCGCCACCGACCTGCAGGATCTTGCCGGGGCGGTACATCGTGGCCGTCGAGGTCGCACCGACGGGGTTCCCGAGGGCGCCCTGGTTGCCGGTGCCCGTGCCGAGCGTGCCGCGCATCGTGATCGATCCAGTGCCGCTGTTGGCCGACGGGTTCAGCTCGTACATCTGGGTGCCGGTGATGTTGAACAGGTTGCCGTTCGTCGGCGCCACGAAGGCCCGCGGGTACCACCAGCGGTTCTCGTCCTGCGGCGCGCCGGCGCCGTCGCCGTACGCCTGGGCGCTGGTCGCGCCGGTCAGCAGCTTCCACGAGCTGCCGGCGTTCGGCGTGTAGATCTCCGGCGTCTGGACGCCGGGGCCGCCGGGGCCGCCACGGAGCGAGCCGCCCTGGACCACGATCGAGCCGTCGGGCATCGTCGTACCGGTCGGGTACCAGCGCGGGATGTTCATCGGGGCCTCGTTGCGCAGGCCGGCCGTGGTCGTCCAGCTCGTCACGCCGATGGCGGCGTCGTTCGGGGCGTTGCCCCCGAGGTTGTCGTCACCACCGACCGTGAAGGTCGCGCGCCGGTGCGGCATCTGCACCTGCATCGAGCAGAAGAGGTCGGTGTAGGTCGCGTTCGGGACGATCCCCGAGACGAGGTTCGCCAACGTGCGCGGGATCGCGGGGTCCCACACGTCGATCTCGGTCTGCCCGCCCTGGGTCACGCAGTCGTTGCCGCTGTAGTCGTAGGGGTTGCCGTCGGTGCAGCCCGACGTGACCGAGCCGAAGGACTGGACCTTGCCGTCCGCGGTCAGCGCGGCGTTGATCGGCACCAGCGGCCACGGGGTGACCGGGCTCATCTCGCCCTGCTGGTCCTTCTGCGGCGGCGAGCAGTCAGCCGCCAGGAGGCCGGCGGAGTACGCCATGCCGAGGCGGAGCTGGGCCCGGACGAAGTCGTCGGCGTCGTTGTCGTTGGCGTTGCCGCCGTCGTTGGCCGCGGTCCACGCCGAGGCGTGGTGTCCCAGCGAGGAGTACCACGAGCGGCCGGAGTCGATCTTCTGGCACCACGTCACGGGGTGTGACGTGCCCTCCTCACCGACCCGCGCGCCGGCGGCGTACGACGACTCGTCCACCGAGACCAGCGTGCGCACGTTCTGCGTCGGGTTGACGTCCCACTCGTACCACTCGTCGGTGTACGACAGCGACGACGGCATGCCGGCGGTGAGCGGGCTGGCGGCGCCCAGCGACACCGTGCCCCGCTGCCCGCCCGCCGGCTCGGGGTGGCCGGTCGCGGCCGCGCCCACCAGGCGGCGGTAGAAGGGGTTCACGTCGTGCTCGGTCTGGTCCGGCGACCAGGCCGTGTAGTGGATGCCGACGAAGCCGCCGCCACCGCGGATGTAGGACTCCAGCGCGGTGCGCTGGGAGGTGTTGAACAGCACGCCGGCGGTGTGCGCGAAGACGAGCAGGTCCTTGTTGGCGAGGTTCGCCGTGGTGAAGGCGCCGGCGTCGGTCGTCTCCTGGATGTCGGCGACGGCCGTGCTCTGGCCGTTGTTGTCCAGGCCGTACTGGACGGCGAGGTTGTTGGCCATCTCCCGCACGGCCGCGCGGGTGTTGGCGACGGATCCGTGCACGCCGTCACCGCTGCTGAACAGCAGGACGCGCAGCACGTCGTCGTCGCCGGGCGCCGCGGACGCCGGTGTGGCCACGGTCGTGGCGGCGATCGCCGTCAGCGGGAGTGCGATCCCGAGGGTCGCGGCCATCGCCACGAGGCGTGACCCCGCACGACGGAGGGCAGATCTGTGGAGCAGCAGACTCATCGTTCGATTCCCTTGGCTCGGTGGAGAGCTCGGTGGGCGACGGGTGCGGTCTGCGTCCTCGAGATTGAGCCGAAAGTAGTGACGTAGGTCACACAGAGTCAAGAACTGCGTCCATAATCGTGAATTCTCGCGGTGGCAGACTGCGGGCATGGCCCCAGATCGCGGAGAGCCCGACGACCGCCCCTCCCTCGAGATGCCGTCCTTCTCGCTGCGGCGGAAGAAGGAGCAGGCCGTCGAGCCTGACAGTGAGCCTGCAGCCGAGCAGGTGCCTGCCGAGGCACCGACCGTCGTCGAGACGGCCGAGCAGACCATCGACGCCTCCCCCGTCGCGCCGGCCGAGCCTCGTCCGAGACGCGAGCTGCCCGCGCTGTCCGGCCCGGTGGCGGCCGTAGCCGCGGGCCTCGCTGTCGGCGTCCTTGCGGTGCTGCTCACCTGGCTGGCCGGCGTGGCGTGCGACGCGGGGCGCGGTACGTCGTCGTGCGGCGGCGCGATCGGCTTCCCGGTGCTGGTCGTCGTGCTGGCGCTCCTCGCCTGGACGGGCACCGTCCTCCTGCGCGCGCTCGGGGTCGCCGACGCCGGGTCGACCAGCCTGCTCGCGGTCGGCGTACTGGCCGTCCTGGTGATGTTCTTCCTGCTCGGCTCGCTCGACGAGTGGTGGACGGCCGTCGCCGTGCCCGTCCTCGCGGCAGCGTCCTACACCGGCTCCTGGGCGCTCACGAACGCCGTCGCCGACCCGGGTCCCGACGGGCCGGAGCCCGGGTCGTACGACGTCCGTTGACGGGACCGTTGTCCGTCAATCACTGAACTTGTCAGGCCTTGCACAGGCCGACAAGTTCAGTGATCCCCGGTCAGCCGGGGATCACGAGAGTCGGGGACCGCTGTCAGCGAGCGGCGGCGATCAGCTCGGCGATCTGCACCGTGTTGAGCGCGGCGCCCTTGCGGAGGTTGTCGTTGCTGACGAACAGCGCGAGGCCACGGTCGTCGGGGACGCCCTCGTCCTTGCGGAGCCGGCCGACGTAGGACGGGTCCTTGCCGGCCGCCTTCAGCGGGGTCGGCACCTCGTCGATCTCGACGCCCGCCGCGGTCGCGAGGATCTCGCGGGCGCGCTCGGGGGTCATCGACCTCTCGAACTCGGCGTTGATCGCCAGCGAGTGCCCGGTGAAGACCGGCACCCGCACGCAGATGCCCGAGACGAGGAGGTCGGGGATGCCGAGGATCTTGCGGGACTCGTTGCGGAGCTTCTGCTCCTCGTCGGTCTCGTTGAGCCCGTCGTCGACGACCGAGCCGGCCATCGGCAGGACGTTGTAGGCGATCGGCTCGACGTACTTCACCGGCTCCGGGAAGGCGATCGCCGCGCCGTCGTAGGCCAGCTCGCGCGCCTTGTCGCCCGCCTCGGCCACGCCGTTGGCTAGCTCGTCGACGCCGGCCACACCGGAGCCGGAGACGGCCTGGTAGGTCGACACGACGAGCCGGGTCAGGCCGGCCTCCTCGTGCAGCGGCTTGAGCACCGGCATCGCAGCCATGGTCGTGCAGTTGGGGTTGGCGATGATGCCGCGCCCGGCCTCGATGACCGAGGCCATCGCGTCGGGGTTGACCTCGGAGACGACGAGCGGGATGGAGTCGTCCTTGCGGAAGGCCGAGGAGTTGTCGACGACGATCACGCCCGCGTCGACGAACTTCGGCACCAGTGCACGCGAGGTGGTGGCGCCCGCCGAGAAGAGCGCGATGTCGAGCCCGGTCGGGTCGGCGGTCTCGGCGTCCTCGACGGTGATCTCGCGGTCGCCGAACGGCAGGACGGTGCCGGCGGAGCGCGACGAGGCGAAGAAGCGGACCTGGTCGGCCGGGAACTCCCGCTCGAGCAGGATCTGGCGCATGGCGACACCGACCTGGCCGGTCGCGCCGACGATGCCGATGTTGACGCTCATCGTCCGGTTCCTCCGTAGACCACGGCCTCGACCTCGTCGGCGTCCAGGTCGAACGCCGTGTGGGTGGCGCGGACCGCGTCGTCGACCGAGCTCTCGTCGACCACGACGGAGATGCGGATCTCGGACGTGGAGATCATGCCGATGTTGACGCCCGCCGAGGCGAGCGCGCCGAAGAACTTCGAGGTGATGCCGGGGTGCGAGCGCATGCCCGCACCGATCAGCGAGACCTTGCCGATCTTGTCGTCGTAGAGCAGCTTGTCGTAGCCGACCTCGGGCTGGATGCGCGCCAGCGCGGTCATCGCCGTCTGGCCGTCCGTGCGCGGCAGGGTGAACGAGATGTCGGTCAGGCTCGTGGCCGCGGCGGAGATGTTCTGCACGATCATGTCGAGGTTGATCTGGGCGTCGGCCAGCGCCTCGAAGATGCGGGCCGCCTCGCCCACCTTGTCGGGCACGCCGACCACGGTGATCTTGGCCTCGCTGCGGTCGTGGGCCACGCCGGCGATGATGGGCTGTTCCATGCTGGTCTCTTCCTGACCGGGCTTCGGGTCGTTGCTGACCCAGGTGCCCTCGAGCTGGCTGAACGACGAACGGACGTGGATCGGGATGTCGTAGCGGCGGCCGTACTCCACGCACCGCAGGTGCAGGATCTTGGCGCCGCACGCGGCGAGCTCGAGCATCTCCTCGTAGGAGACCTTGTCGAGCTTGCGGGCACTCGGCACGATGCGCGGATCGGCGGTGAAGACGCCGTCGACGTCGGTGTAGATCTCGCAGACGTCGGCGTCCAGCGCGGCGGCGAGCGCCACCGCGGTCGTGTCGGTGCCACCGCGCCCGAGCGTGGTGATCTCCTTGGTGTCCGCGGAGACGCCCTGGAAGCCGGCCACGATGACGATGTGGCCCTCGCCGATGGCCTGCGTGATGCGGCCCGGCGTGACGTCGATGATCTTGGCCTTGCCGTGCACCGAGTCGGTGATCACGCCGGCCTGGGAACCGGTGAAGGAACGGGCCGTGAAGCCGAGGTCGCTGATGGCCATCGCGACGAGCGCCATCGAGATGCGCTCGCCCGCGGTCAGCAGCATGTCCATCTCGCGCGCCGGCGGGAGCGGCGAGACGCCGTTGGCCAGGTCGAGCAGGTCGTCTGTCGTGTCGCCCATGGCGGACACGGCGACGACCACGTCGTGACCGGACTTCTTGACCTCCACGATGCGGCGGGCGACGCGCTTGATCGCGTCGGCGTCGGCGAGCGAGGAGCCGCCGTACTTCTGCACGACAATGCCCACGGTGTGAACCTCTGCGGATCGGGGTGCGGCCGTCAGCGGCCGCGTGCGTCTGACGTGCCCTCCGGCGCCCTTGCCGGCGGACCACCGGAGATTCTACGGCGCGCGAGCCAGCGGGTCGGGGTCCATCTCATCCCCGCCCGGCGACCGGCTCGCGGCTAGGGGGCGGTGACCTCGGCGGGCGCGCTCCCGAGGATCTCGTCGGCGACGGCCAGGGCCTCGGCGTCGGCGTCGAAGTCGGTGTCGAAGCGGTCGTGGGCGACGACGGTCAGCAGCGCGTTGAGCGCGGCTCCGGCGAGGTTGCCCCAGCTGTTGACGTAGGAGAACTGCCACCACCACAGGGCCTCGTCGACGTTGCCGGCGCGGAAGTGGCGCAGCCCGTTCTCGAGGTCGATCGCGATCGAGGCCATGTCGTCGGACAGCCGGCTCTCGACGACCTCGGGGACGTAGGGGTCGAAGACGAAGGTGTACGCGTCGACGCCGCCGAGCATGTCGGCGAGCCGCAGCCGCAGCTCGTCGATGTCGGCCTCGGGCCCGACGTCGGGCTGGAACTCCTCACGCGGGGTGAAGTCGTTCTGCGCGCCCAGGCGCGCGCCGGCGAGCAGCACCTGGCTGATCTCCAGCAGCAGCAGGGAGACCGCCTGGGCACCGTTGCCCTCACGCGCGATGGCCCGCAGGGCGAGCAGGAAGCTCTCCACGGAGTCGGCGATCTGCTCGCCGAACACCTTCTCGTCCGTCCCGGTCATTGCGCTGATCTCCTTCCGGCGAACGCTCGTCCGAGCGTCACCTCGTCGGCGTACTCGAGGTCGCCACCCACAGGCAGTCCACTCGCCAGACGCGTCACACGCAACCCCATGGGCGACAACAGGCGCGTGAGATACGTCGCGGTCGCCTCGCCCTCGAGGTTGGGGTCGGTGGCGAGGATGACCTCGGTGACCGTGCCGTCGGCCAGGCGCGGCAGCAGCTCCTTGACGTGGAGCTGGTCGGGACCGATGCCGTCGATCGGCGAGATCGCACCGCCGAGCACGTGGTAGCGCCCGCGGAACTCGCGCGTGCGCTCGATCGCGACGACGTCCTTGTACTCCTCGACGACGCACAGCACGCTCGGGTCACGCCGCTCGTCGCGGCAGATCCGGCACTGCTCGTCCTCGCTGACGTTGAAGCAGATCGAGCAGAACTTCACCCTGGCCTTGACCTCGATCAGGACGTCGGCGAGACGGCGTACGTCGACCGGCTCGGCCTGCAGCAGGTGGAAGGCGATGCGTTGGGCGCTCTTCGGACCGACGCCGGGCAGCCGGCCCAGCTCGTCGATCAGGTCCTGGACCACACCTTCGTACAACGAGTGCCCCTCAACCCAGGCTGGGGGGCGTGAAGCCGAAGCCGCCGCCCGCGTCGCCGCCGCCGAGGCCCTCGGTGAGCGGGCCGAGCGACTCGCCGGCCAGCGCCTCGGACCTGGCGCGGGCGTCGCGGTAGGCGGCGACGATCAGGTCGGAGAGGTCGGACAGGTCGTCGGGGTCGCTGCCGTCGAACTCGCCCGCGCGGATCGTGACGCCGACCAGCTCTCCCACGCCGTTGGCGGTGACGGTGACGGCACCGCCCGCCACGGTGCCGTCGACGGTCTGCCGCGCGAGGTTGGCCTGCGCCTCCTCGAGCTGCTGCTGCATCTGCTGCGCCTGCTGAAGCAGCGCGTTCATGTCGAAGCCGCCGCCACCGAGGGCGTCGAAGGGGTTCTGGGTCATCGCATCGTCCTTGGTCGTCAGTCGTTCTTGATCTCGTCGATGAGCTTGGCACCGAGGGTCTGGCTCAGCAGGGCCTCGGTGTCGATCGCGCCGGAGTCGGCATCGGGGTCGTCGTCGGCGTCCACGTCGTCGTCGGCGTTGCGCACCGGCCCGACCTGCTCGCGGGCCAGCACCCCGGACCGCGCCGCCTCGAGCGCCTCCCGTGCCGGCGCCGCGGAGACCGCGGGCTCGGCGGGCGGTGCGGGCTGCTGGGTCGGCACGGCCGTGTCGCCGACGACCCAGGCAGGTGGCGCGTCGGGCGTCGCCTGCGCCGCGCCTCCCGGCGGGGCCGGGTCGGCCCGCGGTGCCGCGGGCGGCGCGTAGGAGTCGGTGGCGGCCTGCTTCACGACGGGCTGCTCGGCGGCGGCGCCGCTGGGGTCGACGATGGACTCCACGCGCCAGTCCATGCCGACGATGTCGATCGCGGCCTGGCGCAGGATCTCGTCGCAGCCGCCGTTGACGAAGGAGTCACGCGCGCCCGCGTTGGCGAATCCGACCGTCAGGCGGGTGCCGTCGACGTCGACCACGTGGGCGTGCTGGGAGAGCACCATCCACGCGAGGCGGCGACGGTTCTTCGTCTGCTCGAGGATGTCGGGCCACAGGCGTCGTACGTCGACGAGGCTGAGGCCGCCGCGCGGTCCCGCGGGCTGTGCCGCGACCGGCTCCTGGGGCGCCGCGGAGGCCGCCGGCACGGGTGCGGGCTCGGCCACCACCGGGGGCGCCTCGGGCGGCGCGCTCGTGGGCATCGGCGGCGGGGGCGGGGGGCCGTCGTCGCGCGTCGGCTCAGCAGTGGTCGCCGGAGTGGTCGCAGGGGTCGGCGTCGGGCCAGGTGTCGGCGCAGCGGTCGGGACCGGGGGCGGCGGCGCGGGCTCCTCGGACCGGTCGGACGCGGGCTCGGGAGCAGGCGTCACGACGGGGGCAGCGGCCGGTGGAGCCTGGGCCGCGGGCACGTCGGCCGGCGGGGCGGCCGGCGCCGCGGCGGCGCGGGCCTGGGCCGGACCGCTCGGCGCACCGCTCACGTCCATCCGGCGCTCGAGCCGCTCGAGGCGGGCCATCACACCGTCGGAGGTGTGGTCGGCACCCGGCAGCAGCACCCGGGCGCAGAGCAGCTCGAGGAGCAGGCGCGGCGCGGTGGCACCGCGCATCTCGGTGAGTCCGGCGGCCACGATGTCGGCCGCCCGGCTGAGCTCGATCGCGCCGAACCGGGCGGCCTGGGCGACGAGCCGCTCGCCGGCGTCCTCGGGGACGTCGATGAGGCCGGTGGCAGGGGCGTCGGGGACGGCGGTGACGATCACCAGGTCGCGCAGGCGACGGAGCAGGTCCTCGGTGAACCGGCGCGGGTCCTGGCCGGTCTCGACGACCTTGTCGACGACCGAGAAGACCGTCGCGCCGTCGCGGGTGGCGAACGCCTCGACCACCTCGTCGAGGAGCGAGTCGGGGGTGAAGCCGAGCAGGTCGGAGGCCAGCTTGTGCGTCACGCCGGCCGGTCCGGCGCCGCCGAGGAGCTGGTCGAGGACGGACAGCGTGTCACGCGCCGACCCCGCCCCCGCCCGGACGACGAGGGGGAGGGCGGCCGGCTCGATGTCGACGCCCTCCTCGCCCGCGAGCTGGGAGAGGTAGTCGCTCAGCAGCCGCGGCGGGATCAGCCGGAACGGGTAGTGGTGGGTGCGCGAGCGGATGGTCGGGAGCACCTTGTCGGGCTCGGTCGTGGCGAAGATGAACCGCAGGTGCGGCGGCGGCTCCTCGACGAGCTTGAGCAGGGCGTTGAAGCCCTGCGTCGTCACCATGTGGGCCTCGTCGATGATGTAGACCTTGTAGCGGTCGCGCACGGGTGCGAAGAACGCCTTCTCGCGCAGGTCGCGGGCGTCGTCGACACCACCGTGGGACGCCGCGTCGATCTCGATGACGTCGATCGACCCGGGGCCGCCGCGAGCGAGGTCGCGGCAGCTGTCGCACTCGCCGCACGGGTCGGAGATCGGTGCCTGCGCGCAGTTGAGCGCGCGGGCCAGGATGCGGGCCGACGTCGTCTTGCCGCAGCCGCGCGGACCGGAGAAGAGGTAGGCGTGGTTGACCCGGTTGGCCGCCAGGGCGGCGCGCAGGGGCTCGGTCACGTGGTCCTGCCCGATGACCTCCTGGAAGGTCTCGGGCCGGTAGCGGCGATAGAGCGCGAGCGGTGACTCCACGTCGTGAACCCTAACCGGGCCCACCCACAGCGACCACCGGGCGTGCGCCCCGGTGGATCCGCCCGGACCCGGACATGGAGAGGCCCCCCACGCACCCGTCAGAGCTCACTTACCCTTGCTGCCTTCCGGCCCTGGGGGAATTGGGCGAGATGTCGCCGCGTGGGGGGTTGCGAGGGAGTCTAGGCGGGCGGATGTCCGCTGCCCAAACCCGGTGGGGCGCAGGCGATTTCACCGGCCCGTGAGCCGACCGGTACTCTCCTCCGCGGAGGTATCGCCTAGTGGCCTATGGCGCTCGCTTGGAAAGCGGGTTGGGTTAATAGCCCTCGGGGGTTCGAATCCCCCTACCTCCGCCGACACGTCGGCCCCGCACCGATCGGTGCGGGGCCTTCGTCGTGCAGGGCGGTCCTCGTCCGGGCGTCGTCGCTCAGGCGCGGCGCGAGACCTCGAGCATCTCGTCGCGATCGACGACCTTGATCCGCTCGCGGCCGTCGGCCTCGCCGAGGGCGATCTCGTGGGCGTCGAGGCGCTCCCAGTCCTCCCACAGGAACGGCTTCGTGCCGCCCGCGGCGAGGTGCTCGAGGATCGCGGACGGCTCCGGGCGCTCGGGGGCCGGCAGGGCGTCGAGGTCCTCGAGGAGGTTCGCGATGGTCTCCGAGGCGTCGGACTTGGTGTGGCCGATGAGGCCGACCGGTCCACGCTTGACCCACCCGGTGACGTAGACCCCGGGCACCTGGGCCCCGTCGAGGTCGAGCACGCGGCCGCCCGCGTTCGGCACGACGCCGTTGGCGTCGTCGAAGGGCACGTCGGCGAGGTTGGTCGAGCGGTAGCCGACCGCGCGGTAGACGGCCTGGACGGGCCAGTCGATGAACTCTCCGGTGCCGCGGGCGGTGCCGTCGCCCTGCAGCTCGGTGCGCTCGGTGCGCAGGCCCTCGACCCGTCCGTCGCCGAGGATCTCGACGGGGGCCTGGCACATGTGGATGTGGATGCGGTGGGGGGCGCCGGTGGGCTCGGCCTCGAGGTACTTCAGGAGCGTGTCGACGACCAGCCGGGTGCCCTTGGACGCCGCGATGGCGGCCTGGCCGGCGTCGTCGACCTGGAAGCCCTCCTCGGTCACGTGCACGTCGACGCTCGGCGAGTGCGAGAGCTCGCGCAGCTCCATCGGGCTGAACTTGATCGACGCCGGGCCGCGCCGCGCGAAGACGTGGATGTCCGTGGCCTGGTTGGCCGCGAGACCTCGTACGACGTTGTCGGGGACCTCGGTCGTCATCTGCTCGGCGACCGGCTTGGCCAGCATCCGCGCGACGTCGAGCGCGACGTTGCCGGCTCCGATGACCGCGACGTGCCTGGCGTCGAGCGGCCAGTCGCGGGGGTGGTCGGGGTGTCCGGTGTACCAGGAGACGAAGTCCGCGGCGCCGTGGCTGCCGGGCAGGTCGACGCCGGGGACGTCGAGGTCGCGGTCCTCGGTCGCGCCGGTCGCGAAGATGACCGCGTCGTAGAACTGGCGCAGCTCGTCGAGCTTGAGGTCGCGGCCGTAGGCGACGTTGCCGATGAGGCGCACGCCCGGCTTGCCGAGCGCGCGTCGCAGCGCCTTGATGATCTCCTTGATCCGCGGGTGGTCCGGCGCGACGCCGTAGCGAACCAGGCCGTAGGGCGCGGGCAGCCGTTCGATCACGTCGACACTGGCCTCGGGGTGCTGGTTGGTCAGGATGTCGGCGGCGTAGATGCCTGCGGGGCCGGCGCCGACGACGGCGACGCGGAGGGGGCGGGACACGAGGGGCTCCTGGAGCTGGGGACGGGCGAACTCCTCCCAGCCTAAACTTAGGGTGGCCTTACTTTCGTGAGAGATCCATCACGCGGACGTGGTCGGGGTCGGCGTCGTCGATGTGCTCCGGGAGCGGCCCGCGCTCCGGCGCATCCGCCCCAGCACCAGCCCCAGCACCGTCGCCGTACCGATCCCGACGAGGACCTCCTGCGGCATCCGCGCCGACGACTCGCGGGTCTGGATGCGGGCGTGGAAGTCGTCGACGACGCGCGGGAACGGCGAGGCGCCCAGGAACACCCTGCCCGGCTTGTCGAGGTCGGGGACGGACGCCCCGGCCATCCCGGCGAGCACCCGCAACCGCCACCCCGGCGGCGTACGACGCCACACGACCGCGATCGCGGCCAGCCCGGTGAGGCCGTCGGCGACCGCGATCGGCATCACCTCCTCCATCGGACGATCGCCCCAGTGGGGCACCGCGTCGAGCGCGAAGTGGGAGGCCACGCCGCCGACGAACGCGGTGACGGGCCCCGGTGAGGCGAGGCCGACGAGCGCGCCGGTCAGGACGTGGTTGGTGACGAGCACGGGGACCGCCGCTCAGCGGAGCTGGTTCTTGAGCCCGTAGCGCCACTCCTCGGAGATCAGCAGGCTGCCCTCGTCGAGGCGTCGCTCGACGGCGTCGACGAGCATCGTGCTGGCGCCCTCGGGGTAGACCCGGTCCCAGGACAGCTCGGCGCGGTGCTCGAAGACGTTGTGCACGACGCTGACCAGGAGCGCCCGGTCGATGGGCGGGGCGAGGAAGTTGCTGCCGGCCAGGAAGGTCTCCGAGCGGTCGGAGCCGAAGCGCAGCGTCACGCACGGCACCTGCAGCACGTTGGCCTCCTCCACGATCGAGCCGGAGTCGGTGACGATCACCGCGCACATCGACATCGCGGCGACGACGTCGAGGTAGCTGTCCCACACGGGCGTGGAGATCAGCGCGTCGCCGTACCTCGCCTCGAGGTCCTCGAGCCACTGGCGTCGACCGAAGTTGTCGATGGCGGCCTCGGTGCCGAGGAGCCGGATGAACAGGACGTGGTGGCCCTGCTCGAGCAGCGCCTCCATCGCGTCCATGAGGAGGTTGAAGCGGTCGCGGTTGGTGGTGTTCTCGCGGCGGTGCACGCAGAAGCGGAGGAAGGAGCCGTCGCCCATCTGCGGGAACTTCTGCAGGACCTGGTTCTTGTCGCTGCCCTCAACGGCCTGGGCGAGGGCGTCGACGACGGAGTTGCCGACGACGTCGATCGCGGCCGGCGCGAAGCCCTCGTCGACGAGGAACTCGCGGTTGAGCTCGACGGGAGCCGCGTGCAGGTCGGTGCCGGCGTCCGCGACGCGCGTGTTGAACTGCTCGGGCGAGGGCTCGCGGCTTCCCTTGGACCAGCTGCTGCGGTCGATCGACTGGGCCCGGAACGACGCCCAGTCGAGGTCGGCGCCCTGGTCGAGCCAGCTCTGGAGGACCTCGGGCTTCGGCGACAGGGTGCGCAGGCCCGCCTCGACGTGGACCAGCGCCTGGCGCTCGCCGAAGGTCGCGAGCGCGCCGGCCATCGCGGTGGTGGTGTCGCCGTGGACGTAGGTGATCGGGAAGCCGCCCCGCTCGGCGAAGCCGCGGAGGTAGAGCGCGAGCTTGGCGGTGATCCCGGAGACGAGGTCGTTGACCCCGCCGCGGACCTCGAGGTTCACGTCCTCGCGGACGCCGAACTCGTCGAGCATCGACTGGGAGAGGTTGTGGTCGTAGTGCTGGCCGGTGTGGCACAGCACCACGTCGTGCCCGCGGTTGCGCAGCTCGTGGTAGATCGGCGCCTGCTTGATGATGTCGGGCTTGGTGCCGACGACGACGATGTGCTGGGCGTTCTCGTGGGACATGGGTTCCTTCGCAGGTGCAGGGGCAGGAAGAGTCAGGGCGTCAGAGGAGGTCTTCGCGGGTGGTGGCCGCGAGGAGGGCGCGCAGCTGCTCGAGCGAACCGGCGTTCATCGCCCGGTTCTTGTCGAGGACGTAGACCGCGTCCTCGTGGGTGACCACGATGAGGTTGCTCGCGCCCAGGGTGACCACGGGCCGGCCGTCCATGCTGGCGACCAGCACGTCGTCGCTCTCGAGCTGGAGCGCGAGGACGGTGGACTGCACGACCTCGTCGGACAGGACGCGCTCGAGGCGCCGCCAGGTGCCGATGTCGCTCCAGCCGAGCTGGCGCGGGACGACCAGGCACTCCATCCCGGCGGCGATCAGCGGGTAGAGCTCGTGGCCGCCGATGGCCGCACCGCGGTACCCGTTGACGTCGGGCCGGTCAGCGGCGAAGCGCTCGATGCCGTCGAAGATCAGCGGCATCGCTGCCCGGTAGGCGTCGCACGCCTGCTGGACGCGTACGCCGTAGCAGGCGGTGTTCCAGTAGAGCGAGCCCGCGTCGCCGAGCTCGTCGATCGTCGCCGGGTCGGGCTTCTCGTAGAAGCTGGTGATCACCTCGACGGGCCCGCCCTCGCCCTGGGTGTGGATGTAGCCGAGGCTGCCGTCGAACCCGCCGGGCTCCGCACCGAGCACCAGCATCGACTCCGGGCTGGTGCCGAGCTGGGTGAGCATGTCGCGCGAGGCCTGGTTGAAGGCGTCGTCCTCGGTGATCAGGTGGTCGGACGGCGCGATCAGCGCGGGGGCGTTGCCGTAGCGGTGCGCCAGGGTGGCGATGCTGAGCGCGAAGGCGGTCGCCGGCCCGGCCGGGTCCTCCTCGAGGATCAGGTTCTCCGGCGGCACCGGACCGAGCGTCGCGCGCGCGGCGTCGGCGAAGCGCGCACGGGTCGAGACGTGGATCCGCGACGGGTCGACGATCTCGCTGAGCCGTTCGATGGTGCTGGTCAGCAGGGGCCGATCGCCCACGACCGGCTGGAACTGCTTGGGCCGGCGGTCGCGGCTGATCGGCCACAGGCGTGAGCCCTGACCACCCGCGAGGATGACGGCAACCGGCTCGTCGGTGGTGTCGGTCATGTCCAGATTCCACCACGTCGCGGTGCCGCGTGGGTCAACGTCGCACCAATGGGCGGAGCATGAAGGCGAGCGCCAGGAGCGAGCCCGCCACCAGCCCCGACCAGAGCAGGATGGCGCGCGGGGTGCTGAAGAGGTCGAGCCGCTGGGGTGCCGGCGGCGCCTGTGCGTCGGCGCGGGTCTCGGCCACCGTCGTCTCGAGCCTGCCCTCGCGCCCCGGCTTGATCTGGCGGGTCATCGCGTCGTGCGCCTGCACGACACCGGCGCCGCTCCACGGGTTCACGTTCTCCCGGTCGTCGGGATCGACCGGCGGGCCGGAGCCCTCGGTGGTGGCCTCGAGCCGCGCGACGAGCTGCTTCGGCGTCTCGCGCGGGAACCGCTGGCGCAGCAGGGCGAGCACCCCGCTGACCTCGGCGGCCGACCACGACGTCGCGACGTCGCCGACCACGCAGACCTGGCCCGTCGCGTTGACCGAGATCGCGCCCACGGTGGGGGCGGCGACGTCGGTGTCCTTGTTGGGCACGACGTAGGAGCTCGGGTCGTCGCCGTTGGGCGGGGTCGCGCTGACGGCGAGCACGCCCGGGTAGTCGGCCGGGAAGACGTCCTCGTCGCTGTCGGGCGTGCCCTTGAACCCGGGGTCGCTCGACGCGCCGCCCTCGACCCGGTTGCCCGACGACGCCACCACGACGAGCGGCAGCGCCACGAGCCGTGCGACGGCCGCCTCGAGCGCCGGGTCGTCCGACGGCACCGCGAGGGAGATGTTGACGATGTCGAACCTCTCCCGCGGGTAGGCCGCGATCACCGCGTCGATGCCGGCCACGATCCCGGCGGAGGTGAGCCGGCGCTGGCCCTGCGTGGTGTCGGCCGCCTCCGAGTCGTAGACCTGGTAGTCGTAGACCGTGGCATCCGGTGCCACGCCGTGCGGTCCGGCGATCAGGTTGGCGACGATCGTGCCGTGGCCGGACAGGTAGCCGGTGCCGTTGACGACCGGCGGGCGGGCGAGGGACAGCCCGTCGACCGGGACGATGCCGCTGTCGATGACCGCGACCCTCACCCCGGCGCCGGAGGCGAGCTCCTGGGCCTGCTTCACGTGCATCCGGTCGAAGGCGAGGTTGTCCTTCTCGTGCGTGTCGGCGAGCCGTTCGTTGCCCGGGACCTCGCCGGGGTTGCACGGCGCGTCGTGGTCGGCGTACGCCGCCGGGGCGCTGGCCCAGGCCGGGACGACCGAGGCCGCGAGGAAGCCGGCCGCGAGCGTCGTACGCAGGCGGGCACGGGTCTGGCGCGGCGCGGACATCAGCCGGCGTCCGCCTCGGCGTCGTCCGGGGCCGGTGCGTCGACCGGCACGCGGCGGGCGGCCGCGGTCGAGAGGTCGACGCCCGGTTCGAAGAACTCCAGCCAGGCGCTCGGGACCAGCGGCGGGACGACCTCGCCGTAGCCGATGTAGTCGGAGACGGACGGGCCGACCAGCTCGTACTTCTCCCCCTTCGTGTCGATGACGTAGGGCGTCCCGTCCAGGGCGGCCTCGTCGGAACCGGCGAGCACGTAGGAGCCGGCACTCGGCTGCACGTCGACGTCGTGGCGGCCCGGGCTCACGTCCTCCGGGTCGGCGGCGCCGGTCGGGTTCGTGGCCAGGCTGACCACGGGGGCCGCGTCGGGCGAAGGGTGGAGCTCCGCGCAGAGCGCGCCGCTGGTGACGGCCTGCGGGACCGCCGACGGCCACTCCGCCGGGTACTTCTCGTCGCCGAAGGAGGCCACGAGCTCCTCGGGCAGCTCCGTCGCGGTCTTGCCGACGACGTCGTAGACCATGCCGGCGAAGGGCGAGAGCTCCTCGGGCCGCTCGTCGCCGAGCAGGTAGTAGCGGCCGGTGCCGGAGCGCAGCAGGTCGCCGACCTTGAACTGCGACAGGTCGGTCCCGGTGTCGGCGTACGGCACGGGCTGGCCCTTGGCGGTCACGCCGAACGCCGCCTCGTCGAGGGCGTCACCGAGCGGGAAGAGGTTGAGCCACTCCTGGTCGACCTCGACCGGGGTCGCGGCGAAGCCGATGCGGTTGCCGACGGTGGAGGCCGCGGTCGCGTTGGTGGGCATCGGGAAGCGGTAGGCCCGGCCCTGGGTGCTGCCCACCGGCGGCGCGGTCGCGATCAGCCACTCCTTGCCCCCGCTCGCGACAAGGAAGCCGGCACCGACGAGGTCGTCCACGGTCGGGGTGCGCTGGATGGCGATCCGGATGCCGACGTCGCTCCCGGTGCACGCGGTCCAGCCGTCGTCCACGAGCTCGTCGGCGGTCGGCAGGCCGGAGGGGGCACTGTCGATGCCGAGGTCCTCGCCGAGCTGGACGGTGCGGATGTACTTGTCGCGCACGGTGAACGGCGTCAGGGACGGCTCCCCGAGCAGGAGCTGGGCCGAGACGTAGTTGGGCACCCGCTGGAGCAGCGGGTCGTCGCCGCCGCGCAGCACGACGTACTGCTCCCCGGTGTCCTTGGAGATGATGAAGCTGCCCTCGTCGAGCCACTGGGCCGGCGGGCGGCCGAGCAGGAAGCCGGCGATCGCCGCTCCGGCCAGCAGCAGCACCGACAGCGCCACGCCGCCGATGAGCACCCGGCCCGGACGGACCGGCTCGACCTCGCGGCCGCCGGGAGCGCCGGAGACGAACGCCGTCACCAGCCGTCGCCGGCTGAACGCGTGCGCCTCGACGAGGTCCTTCTTGGTCGCCATCCCTGCCGCCTCAGCCCGCCACGGCGGAGACGAACCCGGCGGCGAGCACCATCAGCGGCAGCAGCGCGAGCAGCGTCATCGTCTCGACGACGTCGCCCATCCGGCCGCGGCGCACCGACGCGGAGGCGGGCACGAGGGTGAGGGCGAGGAGCAGCGCGCCGACCGAGGCGAGGCCGATCGCGGCACCGGCGCGCCACCCGTCGTGGATCAGCAGCATCGAGACGGCGACGGAGACGAGGCCGAGGATGCCCGAGGCGAGGCCGGCCAGCACCTCGGCGCCGGTGCGGTACTGGCGGGTGCGGAACATGACGGCGAGGCAGCACACCGCGGCGAGCACCGTGCCGTAGACCCCACGAGCGACCGCGAAGGGCGCGAAGAGGACCAGCAGCGTGCCGACGGTGGCCGAGACGGCGAGCAGGATCTCGTGGCCGACGCGTGCGTCGTCGGCGACCTCGTGGGGGTCGATCTCCTCGGGGTCGGCGGTGATGTCGTGGAGCGAGTAGAGCTGGTCGACGTTGGTGCCGGTCACGCCGAGGGCGAGCCACGGGAAGATGCTGCCGGCCAGCACGACCAGGGTCATCAGCACGGTGAAGACCGGGCCGGGCTCGAGGTCGAAGACCTGGATCACGACCGAGCTGGCCACCACGACGGCCCCGACGACGATGGCCGGGATCACCAGCGGGCGACCGTCCTGCAGGCCGACCACCGCGACGAGGCCGACGGCGAGGACGCCGAGGCCGGCGAAGAGCAGCGGGTCGGTGAAGAAGGAGTCGTCGAGCGGCCAGCTCCAGTCGGGCAGGTCACCGGGGGCGAGCAGCAGGCCGGCCACACCGGCGTAGGCCGCCGCGAGCAGCGACACCGCGACGCCGGCCTCGGGCTCCTCCTGGGACCGGGCCAGCACCACGCCGCCGACGACGAGGAGCCCGGCGATGACACCGGCGGCGACCCCGCCGAGCAGGCTCTCGCCCTGGAGCAGCAGGGCCAGGGCGCCGAGGCCGAGCAGGATGCTGCCCGCGCCGAGTGCCGTACGACGACCGGCGGCCGGCTCCCACGGCTTGAGCTCGTTCTCCACGACGTCCGCCATGGCCTCGACCACGTCGTCGTAGACGCGGGGCGCCTTGTCGTCGACGCCGGCGGTGACGGTGAGCAGGCCGCCGTCCTCGATGCCCTGGATGGTCAGGCCGGCGTCGTTGGCCAGGATCCGTCCCTCCTGGGTCACCAGCTTGTAGCCGCCGTAGACCGTGGAGGCGTCGAGCAGGCCCACCGAGCGGGCGAGCTCGGGGACGAGCTCGGCCACCGGGATCGAGCCCGGCAGCACCAGATCGACCCGCCGCGACCCCGAGGCGATGGTCACCCGGACCAGCCCGGACGCGACCGAGGACCCCTGACTCATTGGTGTCTTCCCCCTGGAAAAAGTCCTGGACGTGCGTGGACGGGCAGCAGCCTAGATCAGTGCACACCCGGAAATGGCCCGAGGCCGGTCATCCCCGGAGGGACGACCGGCCTCGGAAGGTGGTCCGTGCTCAGAAGCGGTTGGCACCGCGGGCGTCGGCCGCCTTGTACTCGGCGTTGGACGAGTCCACGCCCTGGCTGGCCTGCTGCAGCAGGAGGGTCATCTCCTGCATGGCCTGGTCCCACTTGGCCTTGGCCTGGTCGTAGGCCATCTTGGCGTTACCGTTCCAGTCCGACTTCAGGGGGTTGAGCTCGCTCTCGAGCTGGTCGAGGCGGGACTCGATGTCCTTGGCCGCCTTCATCACGTCGGCCGCACCGGCGTCGAGCGAACCGTGCTGAACCTTGATTCCGTCAAAAGTCATGTCGATCTCCTAGATCTGAGAAGTCAGGTGTCGGCGTCAGCCGAGACGGCCCTGGAGGTTGGTGTGGGTGGCGGACTGGTTCTCGTCGGTCGAGACGTTGTCGCGCTCCGTCTCCTTCATCGAGGCCGAGAGCTGGTCGAGGGCCTTCAGGATGGTCTCCTGCTTCTGGTCCCAGGCGATCATGAGGTTGTTGAACGCGGTGGCACCCTGGCCGCCCCATCCACCCATCATCGTCTGGATGTTGCCGGAGAGGACGCCGCACTTGTTCTTGACGTCACCGCGGGCCTGGTCCACGTAGTCGGCGCCCTTGGAGAGAGCCTTCTCTGTCTGGCCGTACATCTCGCTCATGAAAGATCCTTCTCCCTCGGCGGTCGAACCGGACCGAGATTCTCTGTGGGTTGGTGATCGCCGATGTCGGTGATCTGTTGCTCGGGGAGACGTCCCGACCCCCCGCGCTGACGTGTCTCTACCCGGCGAAATCGGGGCTAAACATCAATCCACCGATCGACCTCCCGATTCAGGAGGTCATCTCCCAGAGGCGGCGGAAGACGCCCGCCGCGACCACGGCCGAGGCGAAGGCGAAGCTGCCGCAGAACGACTCGGCGACCTCCGCGCGGCGCGACCACCACACCGACCGCCAGCCGCGACCGGTGGCGACCGCGGCGGCCAGCGCGATCGCGCCGAGGGCGACGACCGCGTAGAAGAAGGAGCCGAGGTGCGGGGCACCCGGACCCACGACGAGGTGGGCGGCGAGCGCCGCGAGACCGCTGAGCCCGGCGAGGCGCAGCAGGACGCGCGCGGCCGCGTGCCGGTAGGAGCGCGCCGCGAGCAGCAGGGAGCAGCCGGCGAAGAACACCAGGCAGCGCGCGCCGATCACGTCGAGGTCGATCGTCGCGGTGCGCAGCAGCAGCGGGCTCGACACCGCCATCGTCACCAGGACCGCGACGGACGCACCGGTGACGATCCGCGAGGCCCGGCGCACGAGCCGCTCCATCGCGTCACCGGCCACCACGATGCGCCCGCGCCTGCCGGAGCGCTGGCTGTCGCGGGCCGACCACGCCGTCACCGCGAGCCGGTCGAGGTCCAGCAGCGCCTCGTCGGGCACGTCGATGGCGAGCGAGGGCGCGAACCGCGCGGCCATCATCGACAAGAAGACCAGCAGGGTCCACGCGACGCGGTCGTCCCAGCCGAGCAGGGCGGGCAGCGCGCAGCAGGCGAAGACGGTGAGGCCGCTCGCGATCCAGACGGCGCCGACCTCGTCGCCGTGCTCGGACAGTGCGCGCCCGATGCCGGCCACGACGGCCGCGGAGATCCCGCAGGCGCCGAGGATCGCGGGCAGGAGGTGCACCCCCGGCTCGTAGAGCGCCGCGAACGCCGCGGCAGCCGCGAACGCAGGGGCAGCGGCAGCGCGCTGGCGGGTGTGCCGTCCGACCGGGAGTGCGCCGACGAGGCCGCACGCGAGCAGGATCCCGGTCGCCACGGTGCGGACGGTGTCGTCGCCCGTGCGTCCGGCGTACCACGCGGCGAGGACGGCGATGGCGGCCGCGATCGTGGCGATCATCGACGCGAGCGCGGGGCTCTCGGGCGCGTTCTTCGCCGCGTCGAGCAGCGTCTGCTTGCGCGGGAGGTGCACCCCGGCGGTCGCGACCAGCACGTCGCCGGACTGGATGCCGGCCTCGTGCAGCGGGACCGAGGCGTTGAGCCGCTGGCCGAGCGCGGTCTGCAGGAGCGGGATGCCGGGGACCTGCGCCTGTTTGGCGTACTCGCGGGCCACGTCGACCGACGTCGCGCCCGTGGGCACCACGAGGTCGAGCACACCGGCCGCGCCGTGCACGCTCACGGCGATGGTGGTCCCGGTGGGGCCGGGCATCGCGACCTCCGACACGGATTCCCCCTTCGGTGCATCGGGCTGGCGCTTCTCGACTGGAGGGTAGTCGTTGGTGCGGCGCCAGTGGCAGCACACCTATCATCATCGCGACTTCATCAGATGAGGCACTGGGGGATGCGTGAGCACGACACTGCGGGGCGGCCAGCGGCTCGACGAGCCGGAGATGCCGGGCGGACAGATCGTGCTCCAGCCGCCGCCGGAGCTCCAAGAGGGCGAGGGCGCCGGCGGCGTCCTGATGAACGCCATCCCGATGCTCGGCAGCCTCGGCTCGATCGTGCTCGTGGCGACGATGGGTGGCGCCAACCGGAGCCGCAGCTTCCTCGCCGCCGGCATGTTCCTCTTCGCCACGCTCGGCTTCATCGTCGTGCAGATCGACCGGCAGCGTAAGCAGCGCGCCCAGCAGGTCACGGGCTCGCGCACGGAGTACCTGCGCTACCTCAGCAACATTCGCAAGGTCGCCCGCGACGCCGCCGACCAGCAGCGCCGCGCGCTCAACTGGCACCACCCCGAGCCCGCCGCCCTCCCCTCGCTCGCCGAGGACCGCACGCGCCTGTGGGAGCACACCGGCTCCGACGACCACTTCCTCCACGTGCGCTACGGCCTCAACTCCCAGCCCCTCTCGCTCGAGCTGGTGCCGCCGGAGAGCGCACCGGTCGACCAGGTCGACCCGGCCGCCGCGTCGGCGCTGCACCGGCTCCTGGTCGTGCACCGCATCCAGCCCAACCTGCCGGCGTCGATCGACCTGCGCGCCTTCGACCGCCTCGAGCTGTGCGGCGACGCCGAGGAGGTCCGCTCGACCGCCCGCGCGATGATCTGCTCGGCGACGGCGTTCCAGAACCCCGACCAGCTCATCGTGGCGGTGCTCAGCTCGGAGGAGAACCTCACCCACTGGGACTGGGTGAAGTGGCTGCCGCACGCCCAGAGCCAGCGCGAGTCCGACGCGGTCGGCCCGATGCGGCTCGTCTCGACGTCGCTCGACGACCTCGGCAACCTGCTCCCCCCCGACCTCGCCGAGCGGCCCCGCTTCGGCGCCGACGAGCGCGCCGCGACCCCGCACATCCTGCTCGTCATCGACGGCGGGCACCTGCCGCCCGGCAACCACATCGTGCCGCCCGACGGCCTGCACGGGGTGACGCTGCTCGACCTGCCGACCCGATGGGACGAGCTCGAGGACTCCACCCGGCTCCGGCTCGAGTTCGCCGACGGCCCCGACGAGCTCGGCAAGCGCCCCGTGCTCGCGCTCCGCCTGCGCCACGAGCCCGTGAAGGCGCTCGCCGACCAGTGCGACCTCCCGACCGCGGAGGCGTTCGCCCGCCGCATCGCGCCGCTCAAGACCGCCAGCGCGGAGTCGGCCTCCTCCGGGGGCGCCGTCGACATCACCTCGACCACGCCCGACCACATGGACCTGCTCGGCCTCGGCGACATCTTCCAGTTCGACCCCGCCGCGGCCTGGCGTCCGCGACCGGCCCGCGACCGGCTCCGGGTGCCGATCGGCATCGGCGACTCCGGCGGCCTGATCCACCTCGACATCAAGGAGTCCGCCCAGCAGGGCATGGGCCCGCACGGCCTGGTGATCGGCGCGACCGGCTCCGGGAAGTCGGAGTTCCTCCGCACCCTCGTCCTCGGTCTCGTGATGACCCACTCCTCCGAGCAGCTCAACCTCGTCCTCGTCGACTTCAAGGGTGGTGCGACCTTCGCGGGCATGGCCGACATGCCGCACGTCTCGGCCGTCATCACCAACCTCGCCAACGAGCTCACCCTCGTCGACCGCATGCAGGACGCCCTGTCCGGCGAGATGACGCGTCGCCAGGAGCTGCTGCGCGACGCCGGCAACTACGCCTCGGTCCGCGACTACGAGAAGGCCCGCGCCAACGGCGAGCCGCTCGAGCCGATGCCGTCGCTCTTCATCGTCGTCGACGAGTTCTCCGAGATGCTCTCGGCCAAGCCGGAGTTCATCGACCTGTTCGTCGCCATCGGCCGCCTCGGCCGCTCGCTCGGCCTGCACCTGCTGCTCGCCTCGCAACGCCTCGAGGAGGGCCGCCTGCGCGGTCTCGAGTCCCACCTCTCCTACCGGGTCGGCCTCCGCACCTTCTCCGCCGGCGAGTCCCGCGCGGTCCTCGGCGTCCCGGACGCCTACGAGCTCCCCGCCGTCCCGGGCCTGGGCTACCTCAAGCCCGACCAGTCCACGCTGCTGCGGTTCAAGGCGGCGTACGTCTCGGGGCCGCCGTCGAGCCGCACCCGCGTCACCCGCGACGAGGGCGGTGGCATCCGCGGCATCCTGCCGTTCACGATCTCCGAGGTGCAGGCGCTCGAGCCGACGCACGACACCGACGAGGAGGTCGCCGCGCCGCAGCCCCAGCAGCAGGGCGAGCAGCCCTCCCTGCTCGACGTCGCGGTCACCCGGATGATCGGCAAGGGTCCCGAGGCGCACCAGGTCTGGCTGCCGCCGCTCGACGTCCCCGACACCCTCGACGACCTCATGCCCGACCTGGTCGAGCACCCCGACCTCGGCCTCGTCTCCCAGCAGTGGCGCAGCGTGCCGGGGCTGGTCATCCCGCTCGGCACCGTCGACCGCCCGCGCGAGCAGCGACGCGACACGATGACGCTGAACCTCACCGGCGCCGCCGGCCACGTCGCCGTCGTCGGCGGCCCGCGCTCGGGCAAGAGCACGCTGCTGCGCAGCATCGTCACGAGCATGGCGCTGGTGACGACCCCGATGGAGTCGCAGTTCTTCGTGCTCGACTTCGGCGGCGGCACCTTCGCCCCGCTGACCCGGCTGCCCCACGTGTCGGGCGTCGCGACCCGCTCCGAGCCCGACGTCGTACGCCGCGTCATGGCCGAGGTCGAGGGCATCGTCGACCGGCGCGAGGCCTACTTCCGCGAGAACGGCATCGACTCGATCGAGACCTACCGCTCGCGCCGCGCCCAGGGCCGCGCCGACGACGGCTGGGGCGACGTGTTCCTGGTCATCGACGGCTGGAGCACGCTGCGCGCGGAGTTCGACGACCTCGAGATGGAGATCCAGCAGCTCGCCGCGCGCGGCCTCACGTTCGGCCTCCACATCGTCACCGCCTCGACCCGCTGGGCCGACTACCGCGCCGCGATGCGCGACGTCTTCGGCTCCAAGCTCGAGCTCCGGCTCGGTGACCCGCTCGACTCCGAGGTCGACCGCAAGGTCGCCGCCCTCGTGCCGGTCGGGCGTCCGGGTCGCGGCCTGGTGCCGTCCAAGCTGCACTTCCTCGGCGCGCTGCCGCGCATCGACGGCGACGGCAACGCCGACACCCTCGGCGACGGCGTCGACGACCTCATCGACAAGATGGCCGCCGCCTGGCAGGGCCCCCAGGGCCCGAAGCTCCGGCTGCTGCCCGAGCGGGTCACGCTGGAGGCGATCCGCGAGGACGCCGTGCGCCGCAAGATGCCCGAGAAGCACATCCTGCTCGGCATCAACGAGAAGGAGCTGGCCCCGATCGGCCTCGACGTCGACGCCGAGCCGCACATGCTGATCTTCGGCGACGGCCAGTCGGGCAAGAGCGCGCTGCTGCGGGCCTACGTCCACGAGGTCATGCGCACGCGCACGCCGAAGGAAGCCCAGATCGTGCTCGTCGACTACCGGCGCTCGATGCTCGGCGAGGTGCCCGACGAGTACCTCCTCAACTACCTCACGTCCGCCACCCAGGCCACGCCGACGCTGAAGGACATCGCGACCTACCTCGAGGGCCGCATCCCCGGCCAGGACGTGACGCCCGACCAGCTGCGCAACCGGTCGTGGTGGACCGGCGCCGAGGTGTTCGTGGTCGTCGACGACTACGACCTGGTCGCGACCGCCCAGTCCTCGCCGGTCTCGTCGCTCCAGCCGCTGATGGCCCAGGCGCGCGACGTCGGCCTCCACGTCGTCGTCGCCCGCCGCACCGGTGGCGCCTCCCGCGCGCTCTACGAGCCTGTCATCCAGTCGCTGCGCGACCTCGCGATGCCCGGCGTGATGCTGTCGGGCCCCCGCGACGAGGGCGTGCTGATCGGCAACCTGCGTCCCCAGCCCGCGCCCGAGGGCCGGGCCCGCGTCGTCACCCGCGACGGCGGCACCCAGACCGCCCAGCTGGCCTGGCTCGACGCGAGCATGTGAGTCGCCGTCCGGGCGGTGAGTGAGCCACGTTCTCCTGACGCCGAATGTGGGTCACTCACCGCTCGGGCGCGTGTCGTACGACGACTCGCCTCGGGGCGGTGAGCAGGCCACATTCCGAGGCGGCGGCATGTGGGTCACGCACCGCCCAGGCAGGACTCAGCGGCGCCCGCTCTTGAACATCCCCCGCGCGATCTCGCGGCTCGCGGTGCGCATGAAGTCCTTGAACGCCGACGACTTCACGACCGTCTCGATCATGCTGTCCTTCGGCTTCTCGGCCTTCTTGGTGACCCGCTCGTTCTTCTGCTCGCGGGCCATCTCCTTCACCCGCGCGTCCTCGGCGGCCTTGCGCGCGCCCTCCTCGAGCTTCTTCGCGAGCAGCTCGCGGGCGGACTCGCGGTCGATCGACTCGGCGTACTTCGCGGTCAGCGGCGAGGCCTTCACCGCCGCCTCCATCTGGTCGGACGGCGCGGCGTCCATCAGCGACTCGGGCGCACGGAGGCGGGTCCAGGCCACGGGGGTCGGGGCACCGCGCTCGTTCATCACGGTCACGATCGCCTCGCCGATCCCGAGCGAGGTGATCACCTCGCCGAGGTCGTCGTACGCGCTGTTGGGGTAGGTGTTGACGGTCGCCCTCAGGGCCTTGGCGTCGTTGGGCGTGTGGGCGCGGAGCTGGTGCTGGACGCGGGAGCCGAGCTGCGCGAGCACGTCGTCGGGCACGTCGGTCGGCGACTGCGTCACGAAGAAGACGCCGACGCCCTTGGACCGGATGAGGCGCACGGTCTGGGCGATCTGGTCGAGGAACGCATCCGACGCGTCGTGGAAGAGCAGGTGCGCCTCGTCGAAGAAGAAGACGAGCTTGGGCTTGTCGAGGTCGCCCTCCTCCGGCAGGTCGTGGAAGAGGTCGGCGAGCAGCCACATCAGGAACGTCGAGAAGAGCGCCGGCCGGTCCTGGAGGTTCGGCAGCTCGAGCAGGCTGATCACGCCGCGGCCGTCGTCGGTCGTGCGGAGGAAGTCCTTGGTCTCGAACTCCGGCTCGCCGAAGAACACGTCGGCCCCCTGCGCCTCGAACGAGACGAGCTCGCGCAGGATCACCCCGGCCGTCTGCGGCGACAGGCCGCCGATGGACTTGAGCTCGGCCTTCCCGGCCTCGTCGCCTGTGAGGTACTGCAGCACGGCGCGCAGGTCGGACAGGTCGAGCAGCGGCAGCCCGTTCTTGTCGCAGTAGTAGAAGACCAGGCCGAGCGAGGACTCCTGGGTCTCGTTCAGGCCGAGCACCTTGGCCAGCAGGGTCGGGCCGAACGCGGTCATCGTCACGCGGACCGGTACGCCGATGCCCTGCCCGCCGATCGCGTAGAACTCGGTCGGGAAGCCGGTCGCCGTCCACGCCTGGCCGACGCTCGCGGTGCGGGCGGTGAGCTTGTCGCTCGCCTCGCCCGGGACGCTCAGCCCGGACAGGTCCCCCTTGATGTCGGCCGCGAACACCGGTACGCCGTTGGCGCTGAGCTGCTCGGCCAGCAGCTGCAGGGTCTTGGTCTTGCCCGTCCCGGTGGCCCCGGCGACGAGGCCGTGGCGGTTGACCATCGCGAGCGGGATCCTGATCCGGACGTCGCTGAGGTCGTCGGCGCTCAGCATCAGGCCGCCGAGCTCGAGGGCCGGCCCCTCGAACGCGTAGCCCGGCGCGACCGCGGCGGAGATCGGGTCGTCCGGGACCGCGGGCTCGGCCCGCGTCGAGTCGTCTGCGGGCGTCGCGCCAGGGGTCTCGGTCATAGGCCGAGAGTAGTCAGCCGCGAGGGCCACGACGAGGGCGTCGTTATGATCACCGGCGTGATCTTCAAGCGGGTGGGCGTCGGCCGGCCCTACCCCGAGCACGGGCTGACGTCCCGCGAGTGGGCCGACCTGCCTCCGCGGCAGGTGCGCCTCGACGACCTGGTGACCACCAAGGACACGCTCCAGCTCGACACCCTGCTCGACGAGGACTCGACCTTCTACGGCGACCTGTTCGCCCACGTCGTCCACTGGCGCGGCGACCTCTACCTCGAGGACGGCCTGCACCGCGCCCTCCGCGCCGCGCTCCAGCAGCGCAGCGTGCTCCACGCCCGCATCCACCAGTCGGTGGACACGTGAGCGGCGCCCTCAAGTCCGCAGCCACCCTCGGCGTGCTCGTGGGCCTCCTCCTCGTCGCCACGCTGTGGGGATGGGCGGCCTTCACCGAGCCGTTCCCGAAGGACGAGCCGGTCGCGATCTGCGAGGAGGCGAGCGTCGCCGCCGGCGACGAGGTGCGCCGCGACCAGGTCGTGGTCAGCGTCTACAACGGCAGCGGCCGCAGCGGCCTGGCCGGCACGGCGAGCGCGCAGCTCGAGGAGCGCGGCTTCGTCCCCGGTGACATCGGCAACGCGCCGGAGCCCTCGCCGGCCACGCAGATCTGGGCCGACGACCCGACCAACCCCGCGGTCGACCTGGTCCGCCAGCAGTTCAAGGGCGCCAAGGTCGTCCCCGGCACCGCGCTCGGCCCCGGCGTCGTGGTGATCCTCGGCGAGGGCTTCGAGACCCTGAAGAAGAAGCAGGTCGAGTCGGTCGTCGCCCAGGCCGACGCGACGTACTGCCGGGCCACCGGCTCCGAGTAGTCCTACTGCTCGGTGCCCCGCTCGACCTCGCGCCGCTTGCTGTCACCGAGCCAGAGCGCGAGGCGGCCGTTGGCCGAGACCTGCCGCAGCCGCTCCTCGGTGGCCTCGCGGAGCTTGCGCGGGGTGACCACCAGCAGGTCGTCGCCGGCCCGGAGGACGGTACGACGCTCCGGCACCAGCACGTTGTCGGCGCGGATCACCAGCGAGACCGAGGAGCCCTGCGGCAGCCGGAGCTCGCCGACCTCGACGCCGTGCATCCGCGACCTGGGCGCGATGGTGACCTGGAGCAGGTCGGCGGCGACCTTGTCGAGCGGCGCGGCCTCGACCTCCAGGCCGCGCGGCTCGTTGCGCTGGGCGACGCCGAGGGTCCGGGCCACCCAGGGCAGGGTCGGGCCGGTGAGCAGCGTGTAGATCACGACCATCACGAAGACGATGTCGAAGATGTCGTAGGAGCCCTCGACGCCCTCGGAGAGCGGGATCGTCGCGAGGACGATCGGCACCGCTCCGCGCAGGCCGGCCCAGGAGATGAAGGCGAGGTCGCGCGCGGCCATCGGCTGCACGACGCTGCTGACGAACACCGACAGCGGGCGCGCCACCACCGTGAGCACGAGCCCGGTCGCGAGCGCCTGGACGACCGTGTCGAGGTCGATGCGCGACGGCGAGAGCAGCAGGCCCAGCATGACGAACAGGCCGATCTGGGCGAGCCAGGCGACACCCTCGGAGAACGACCGGGTGGCCACCCGGTGCGGCAGCTCGCTGTTGCCGAGGATCAGCGCGGCGACGTAGATCGCGGCGAAGCCGGACGCGTGCACTGCAGCGGCGGCGCCGTACGCCGTGAACGCCAGGCACAGCACGGCCAGCGGGTAGAGGCCCGAGGACGGCAGCGCGGCCCGGCGCATGACCCACGCCCCGGCGACGCCGCACGCCACGCCGATCAGGGCGCCGGCGATCAGCTCGAACACGATCAGTCCGGCCGTCTCGAGCACGCCCGACTCGGCGGCCGCGCCGGTGGAGATGATGCCGACGAGCACCACGGTCGGGGCGTCGTTGAGGCCGGACTCGGCCTCGAGCGCCCCGGTCAGGCGCTTGGGCAGCGGCAGCGCGCGCAGCACGGAGAACACCGCCGCCGCGTCGGTCGGCGAGCAGATCGCGCCGAGCAGGATCGCGAGCTCCCACGGCAGGCCGAGGAGGTAGTGCGTGCCGACGGCGACGACCGCGACCGAGACCGCGACGCCGAGGGTCGCCAGCGAGAGGCCCAGGCGCACGCTGGAGCGCATCTGGCGCCAGTCGGTGGTGAGACCACCCTCGGCGAGGATGATCGCCAGGGCGCCGAAGCCGAGCGCGTGCGCGAGCTTGGCGTCGTCGAACTGGATCCCGAAGGGACCGCCCTCGCCGAGCGCGACCCCGATCAGGAGGTAGATCAGCAGCGACGGGAGCCCGGCACCGGCCGAGACCCGGACAGCGAGGATCGCCGCCAGCGTGACCACAGCACCGACCAGCACGAACAGGTCGAGCTGGTGGACGTCGAAGGTCACCGGCACCCCGTCTCTGGTTGTCGCTGGCAGTTGTGTGCCACGATCCTATCGGTGCGGGAGGGAGCCGGACCGTCGTCGTTCCACGCCCTCGGGGGCGGGAATACCCGACGTCCTCAGGACGTTTGGGGACGGCCTGTTCCGGGTACCCCCCACCCGGACGAAAGGGTGTGATCGATGTACGGCGACACCGCCGCGGGCCGCAAGCGCGTCGCCCAGCTGCGCGAGCAGGGTGGCGACATCCGCGCCCTCGCCGCCCGGCTCGTCGCCCAGGCCGAGGCCGTGCCGTGGCACGGCAAGGCCGCCGACTCGATGCGCGAGCGGATCAAGGAGCGCGCCTCGCACCTCCGCGCCGCAGCCGCCCACCACGAGACCGCCGCCGACTCCCTCGCCAGGCACCTCGGTGAGGTCGACACCCTCAAGGAGGCGATCGACGTGCGCAGCACCAAGGCCACCACGCTCGTCGAGGACGCCCGCACCCGTGCCAGCGAGTCCGGCGACGACGCGGAGGGCACCGAGCCCGACGCGAGCGACGCCGCCCTGCTCGCGTTCGACCCTCCCCCGGCCGGTCACAAGGACTGGCTGACCGTGACGCTCCCGGGGCTCTGACCACATGGTGACCATCGACCTGACCACCCCGCCCCCGCCGCCCACGAGCATCCTCGACGGGATGGCCCGGCGGCTGGCCCTCACGCTGCCCGAGCTGCGCCACATGGCCGGCCTCGCCGGCGACGCACCGCTCCCCTTCGACGTACGCGACTCCGACGGCACCGCCCACGGCGCGGGATCACTGTCCGGACGCCTCGGCCAGAGCCGCGGCTCCGTCGAGGACTCCGCCTACACCGACGCCCTGGGCACCCTCCACGACCCGGACGACTCGCTGCGGCGACGCGGCCTGATCACCGACGACGGCGCCGACCCCGGCATCATCGGCGCGATCGGCCTCCTCGCCACCCCCCGGCTCGCGCTCGACCTCGACGTCGCCGCCGGCGGCACCCAGGTGAAGGCCTGGCACCGCCAGACCGGACACGCCGTCGCCAGCCTGTCGACGTGCGACGGGATCGTCTTCGAGCTGGCGTGGTTCCCCGTCGACCAGTGGACGACCGAGCTGGCCCGGGTGACCGCCGTGCCGGAGGACCTCCCGGTCACCACGTCACAGGTCCCGGCCCTGCTCGACGTCCCCTACGCCCTGGCCGACTCCGTGGGCGAGGCCCTGCGGGCCGGACGCTCCGACCTCGTGCCGGTGCTGGTCGGCCAGTCCGACGGCGCGGTCCACGCCGACGGCGACGAGCTCGGCGACGCCGAGGCATCCGCAGCCGTCTCCTGCGTCCACACCGAGAGCCGCGGCCGGCTGCGGATCCTGGCCGCCGAGGTCTCCGAGCGCGCGACCACCTCGGTCGGCGTCATCTCGTGGGTGCTGCTCAAGGACGGGTGGCACTCCCTGACCCCGCGCCACGACGACGGCGCCCGGGTCGCCGTGGCGCGCGTCGACCCCGACGACCTGGCCACCGAGCTCGCACCCGTGCTCGCGCAGGTCGTCCAGGCCGGCCCCGGAGAGGACGTGGCCTGACATGGGCGACCTCGAGATCCCCCGCACGCACGCCGCCGAGTCCGAGGCCGACTCCTCGGCGTCGGTCATCGCCGACAAGTACGACCAGATGCTGGCGCTGGCCGACCTGTTCGACTCCTCCGGCAACGAGATGCGCACCCGTGCCCGCCTCGGGGCCGAGATCCTCGGCGACGACGACGTCGTGGACTCGGGCGAGCTCTCGAAGGCCACCTGGGGCCAGGCAGAGGAGGACGTCCGCGCCGCGACGACGGGCAAGCACGGGCTGCTGACCCGATCGGTCGAGCTCGACGCCGACGCCCTCGTCGTACGCGCCACGGTCCTCACCTACCGGTGGATCGACGAGCTCCAGCAGGCCGCCTACAAGACCCTCGGCTCCATCGCGGGCCGCGCCATCGGCTACCTCGCACCCGAGGTCGCGCTCGGCGGCGCCATCGTCAGTGCCGGCCTGATCGAGGCCGACGCGCTCGACCGCGACGGCGTCACCGCCTACCTGAGCGAGCTCGCCGACAGCAACCCCGACCTGATGGACCACCTGTCCGGTGGCGGCGGCCTGCTCGACGGCCTGCACATGCGCTCGCTGCTCACCGCGGGCGTGCTCGCCTCCGACCAGGGCGCCCACGCGGCCCGGGGTGGCCTGCGCGCGATCGGGATCGACCCCTTCTCGACCGACGCGGTGTCCGCCTTCCGCGACTCGGCCGGCTCGTTCGTCGAGGTCGAGACCCCCGATCCCGAGGCCTCCAGCGACGAGGGCACCGCGCCCCGCTCGCTCGAGGAGCTGATGGCCAACCTGGTCGCCGAGGACCGCAGGATCAGCGTCCAGCGCGTCGGCACCGGGCGCTACATCGCCTACCTCCCCAGCGGCCTCGGCGACGACACCGGCCGGCTGCGCCTCGTCGGGGCCGACCCGTCGACCTCGGCCCGCCAGGTCGTCCGCGCGATCGAGAAGGCGGTGACCGACGACGACGCCCGGGTGATGCTCGTCGGCTCCGCGGCAGGCGGCGCGCTCGCGGCCGAGATCGCCGCCGGCGCCAGCTCCGAGCGCTTCGTGGTCGACCAGGTCGTCACCGCGGGCGCCCCCTCGGCGCTGGTCCCCCGGATCCCCGAGACGACCCGCATGCTCTCGCTCGAGGACCGCTCCGACCCGGTCGCGCTGCTCGGCTCCTTGATCAACGCCCGCACGAGCAACCGCGTCACGGTCGTCTTCGACGGCTCCAGTGCCGACGGCGGCCCGCTCTACGTCGCCGGCGCCCGCGCCGCCGACGTCGCCGAGCACCCCGAGCTCCGAGCCGAGATCGCACGGATGCAGGAGCTGGGCTACCTCGCGGGCTGATCGAGCCGGTCGCCCGGTGCTGTTGCCGTCAGACGATCCCGTGCACGAACTCGCCGAGCTGGGCGAGGTTGCGGCACTCGGTCATCGGCACGACCTCCCCGTAGGTGTCCGCCGCGCTGTCGCCCGACCCCCAGTGGCGCGGGTGCTCGGGGTTGAGCCACCACGCGTGCCGCGCCCGACCGGCGAGGTCGGACAGCACGGGGAGCGCCAGGTCGCTGTAGTTCGACCGGGCGTCGCCCAGCACGAGCAGTGACGACCGCGGGCCGATCGCGTCGCCGTGCTGCTCGGCGAACCGGGTGAGCGCGCGTCCGTAGTTGGTCCGCCCGAAGAGCGCCGCCTGCGAGATCCTCGGCGCGAGCGCCTCCATCACCTCGACCACGTCGGCTCCGCGGCGGAAGGTGTCGGTGACCTCCACGACGTCGTCGACGAAGGTGAACGCGCGCACCCCCGAGAACGCCTCCCGGAGCGCGAAGACGAGCAGCAGGGTGAACTGCGCGAAGTTCGCCACCGAGCCGCTGACGTCGCACAGCACGACGAGGTCGGTGCGGTGCGGGCGCTTCGGGCGGTGGTACGTCGTCAGCGGGACCCCGCCGGTCGCGATCGAGGCGCGCACCGTGCGGCGTACGTCGAGGGGGCCGCGACGCTGGGCGTGCTGCTCCTTGGCCAGCCGGGCCGCGAGCCTGCGCGCCAGTGGGTAGATCTCGCGGCGCATCTCCTCGAGGTCGCTCCGGCGGGCGGCGGTGAAGTCGAGCCGGTCGATCGTGGGACGGACGGTCACGTCGGCGACGTGCTCGGGGCCCTTCTCCTCCGCGATCCGGCGGCGGGCGTCGCCCTCGACCATCCGGGTGAAGTCGCCGATGCGGCGCCCGGCGGTCCGCTGCGCGCGGTCGCCGTCCAGTCCGTCGGCGAGCAGCCCCTGCACGAGCCGGTCCAGCAGCTCGGCCGGCGACACGCGCTGGAGGGAGGTGTACGCCGACCAGCTCGACAGGCCGGGTCCGCGACCGGGCATCGCGCCGAAGCGGGCGACCGCCTCGACTGCAAGGTCCTGCAACGCCTGCTGGTCGCCGGACGCGAGCGCCGCCGCGAGGGCCTGCCGGAAGCGGGCGAGCTCCGGGCCGGTGTCGCGGGGCCCGGCCTCGTCCGGCAGCTCGTCGCCGGCGACGCCGCTGCCGACCAGCCGCGGGTAGTAGATGTCGAAGACCGCGTCGAAGGTGACCCGCTGCGGCTGCCGCTTGACCAGCGTGGCGGCGTACGCCCCCCGCACGGTCTCGCGGTCGTGCCAGCGCACCTGCTCGAGCGCCGCGATCGCGTCGAGCCCCTCGGCCAGCGAGACCGACAGGCCCGCGGAGCGCAGCGCCTCCACGAAGCCGATGTGGGTGTCGAGCAGGCTCATCGCGACCTCACCCGGACGCCAGCTTCAGCTCCTTGATCGCGCGCTGCTGGTCGGAGGCGTGCTTGAGCACGACGCCCAGCGTGCGCGCGACGGTGGCCTCGTCGAGGTCACCGATCTGCAGCGCGATGAGGGTCCGCGCCCAGTCGACCGACTCCGCGATCGAGGGGGCCTTCTTGAGCTCGAGCTCGCGCAGGCGTACGACGACGTCGACGAGCTGGGCGGCGACCCTGTCGTCCAGGCCGGGGACCTGGCTGCTGACGATCTCCCGCTCGCGCTCGGCGTCGGGGTAGTCGAGGTGCAGGAACAGGCAGCGTCGCTTGACCGCCTCGGACAGCTCACGGCTGGCGTTGGAGGTCAGCACGACGAAGGGGCGCCGGGTCGCGGTGACCGTGCCGAGCTCGGGGATCGTGACCTGGAAGTCGCTCAGCACCTCGAGCAGCAGGCCCTCGACCTCCACGTCGGTCTTGTCGACCTCGTCGACGAGCAACACGGTCGGGTCGTCGCGCCGGATCGCGCTCAGCAGCGGACGGGTGAGCAGGAACTCCTCGGTGAAGATGTCGTCGTGGGTCTCGTCCCACGTCGCGTCACTCCCTCGCGAGGGGGCCTGCGCCGCCTGGATGCGGAGCAGCTGCTTCTTGTAGTTCCACTCGTAGAGCGCCCGAGCCTCGTCGAGCCCCTCGTAGCACTGCAGCCGCACCAGCTCGGCACCCGTCGCCCGCGCGACCGCCTTGGCCAGCTCGGTCTTGCCGACGCCTGCCGGTCCCTCGACCAGCAGCGGCTTCTCCAGCGCCCCCGCGAGGTACGCCGTCAGTGCCGTCGCGTCGTCGGTGAGGTAGCCGGCCGCGCGCAGGCGGCCGGCCGCGTCGTCGGCGGACTCGAACCAGGTGGAGGTCACGGGATCGACACTATCTGCGTGCCTCCGACGAGCTGAGGAGGTTTGCTCGCGGAGCGCTCGCTGCGCTCACGCCCTTCCGTTCCCGCCGTCTCTGCTGAGCCCATCGCGGAGCGATGGGCTCAGCAGAGAGGGCGGGATTCGAACCCGCGGTAGGTCTCCCTACGACCGCTTTCAAGGCGGTTCCGATCGGCCGCTCCGGCACCTCTCCTCGTACGACGCCGGAGCGTCGCACATCGCCGGACTCTACCCAACGGGTCCGGGGCATCCCTCGCGTGATGAAATCTCCGCCGTGACGTCCGAGACCGCCACCGTCTACCGCCTCGCCCCCGCCGTCGCGGCGCGCCTGCTGGGCGTGGTGCTGTGCGTGGTCGCCGTGCTCATCCTCGTGTGCACCATCGCGATCGCGGTCGTCGACCTGCACACCGTGTTCCTGCTCGTGCCGGTCGGGCTCACGATCGCGCTCCTGGTCGCGACGTGGTGGACGTGGCGCGAGAAGGGCTGGGTCGTCCGGGCCACCGACGAGGGCTACCGCGTCCAGTGGGTGCGCGGCGTCGGCGCCGCGTCCGGCCGCTGGAAGGACGTCGAGGACGCCGTCACCACGACCGTCGCGGACGCGCCCGTGGTGGTGCTCCGACTGCGTGACGGCCGGACCAGCACGATCCCGGTGGAGATGCTCGCCATCAACCGCGAGGCGTTCGTGCGCGAGCTCCAGGAGCACCTCCAGCGCGGCCAGGGCCTCCGCAAGTCCTGACGCCGATCGACGCAGGCCGGCGGAACTCGCGACCTGATTCGGCGCTGGAGCGCCCGGCCTTGTAGCCTTCTCTGCGCCCGACCTTCGGATCGGGCATGGAGGCGTCGCCTAGTCCGGTCTATGGCGCCCGCCTGCTAAGCGGGTTTGGGGCTACAACCCCATCGAGGGTTCAAATCCCTCCGCCTCCGCCGCGATTCGGCCCCCTTCTGCGGAAGGGGGCCGATCCTTTTGCCGCCGATCGGCCGAATTGCAACCTTTTGCAGGTATCTGCAATGCACAGACCTGCAACACCATGGGTGTGACGCCACCACGGGCGTGGGGGAGAATGACAGTGTCATCCCCTGTGACATGAAACCCTCGAGGTGAAAGACATGACCCCTGTACGCCGCTTTGCCGCAGCAGCCCTCGTGGCCGCACTCGGCTCCGGATTCATCGGCCTCGGGGCCACCGCAGCACACGCCGACACGACCTGGGGCTTCAAGTCCAAGGGCAGCCAGAACCTCGGCGACACGACCTGGGGCTTCAAGTCCAGGGGCAGCCAGAACCTGGGCGACACGACCTGGGGCTTCAAGATCAAGACGCTCGACTGACCTGACGTGCCATGATGTGCACGCAGTGAAGAGCCGGGACCCGGACCCCTCAACCCCCCACGAGTTCTGGTCCGGAAGCCTCCCCCACAGGCGAGTCCCGGCCGCGAGGGCAGCAACTCATCGAGTTGCTGCCCTCGTCCTGCTTCGGGCCTGTCGAACCGCTCAGCGGCGGCCGGCGGCACCCTCGTCGGTCTCGCGACCGGAGATGCCCCGCTTGCCCATCTCGTAGCCGAGCTGGAACCGCGTCTCCACCTCGAACTCGCTCTTCAGGTCGGCGACGTAGCCGGCGTACGTCCTCGGGCTGACGCCGAGCCGTTTGGCGCCGGCCGGGTCCGCCCTGCCCTCGAGCAGCATCCGGATGGTCATCGCGCGCTGCTCCGCGGCGATGTCGCGCATGAGCGAGGTCTCGCTGCTCGTGAACGGCCGCGCGCGCTCCCAGTGCCGCTCGAACATGTCGACGAGGTAGCTCACCATCGACGGCTCGCTGATCACCATCGCGGCGCTCACGCCCTCGTGGCTGGGGATGATCGCCAGTCGCCGGTCGACCACGATGAGCCGGTTGAAGAACTCGTCGAGGGTGCGCACCTCGGCGCCCTCGGCGGTCACCGCGGCGACGTACTTGCGGGTGTCGGCACCCCGTCGGGCCGCGTGCTGGTAGAGCGTGCGCATCTTCACCCCGCGTCGCAGGGCCGCGATCTCGCGTGCGCCCGCCGCCCCGAGCTGCTTGACGCCCCGGCGGTCCTGCGGCTGCGCGGTGAGCAGCTCCTCCTCCGCGTCGCTGACCATCGACGCCAGGAAGCTGCCGATGGTCGCGCCGCGGATCTCGGCGAACGGGCCGCCGACGGCGCTGGGCGAGCGGCGCCACGCGTGCGAGAGCGTGCTGAAGGCCTGCGCCCAGTGGGCCGACTCGGCGATCAGCTCGGCGCCCTGCTGGCCGAGCGGAGCGACGACCTGGGCCTGCACTGCGGCCGGGTCGACCGCGCGCCACTGGGCGCCGTCCTCGCTCTTCACGACGAGGCCGACCTCGACCAGGAGCTCGAAGGCCTCCTGGAGCTCACCACGCTTGACGATGCGCTTGTCGGTGGCGCTCAGGCCGCCGGACGCGACGATCTCCTCGTAGAGCGGCGTGGCCTGCTCCTCGAACATCCCGCGTTCGTGCTGCCCCAGGGGCATGACTCACCTCGCCTTCCCAACGCGACCCCATCACGTCCCCGTAGGGGGTGATGCTGCCACAACGTGCCCAACCACAGCCCCCTGCAACGCGTACGACCCGCGTCCCCGAGACGGTGGGGAGACGGGTCGTACGACGCTGCGGCGGGCCTCGCCCGCCGGAGGAGATCAGGCGTCGAGGCGGGCCTTGAGCGTGTCGAGCTCGCTCCAGAGGACGGCCGGCAGGTCGTCGCCGAACTTCTCGAACCACTCCTCGATCTGCGGGATCTCGGCCTTCCACTCCGCGGCGTCGACGGCGAGGGCCTGGGCGACCTGCTCCTCGGTGAGGTCGAGCCCGTCGATGTCGAGCGAGCCCGGCGCCGGCACGTGGCCGATCGGGGTCTCGATCGCCGCCGCCTGGCCGTCGATGCGCTCGATGACCCACTTCAGGACGCGGCTGTTCTCACCGAACCCGGGCCAGAGGAACCCGCCCTCGTCGTCGCGGCGGAACCAGTTGACGTAGAAGATCTTCGGCAGCTTGGCCGCGTCGTTGTCCTTGCCGATGCCGACCCAGTGGCCGAAGTAGTCACCGGCGTTGTAGCCGATGAACGGCAGCATCGCCATCGGGTCGCGGCGGACCACGCCGACGGCGCCGACGGCGGCCGCCGTGGTCTCCGACGACAGCGTGGCGCCCATGAAGGTGCCGTGGTTCCAGTCGCGGGCCTCGGTGACGAGCGGGATCGTCGTCTTGCGGCGACCACCGAACAGGATCGCGTCGATCGGCACGCCGCGCGGGTCGTCGTACTCGTCGGCGAGGATCGAGCACTGCTTGATCGGGGTGCAGTAGCGGCTGTTGGCGTGGCTGGAGAGCTCGCCGGTCTCCTCGAAGATCTCGGGCGTCCAGTGCTCGCCCTTCCAGCTGGTCGCCTCGGCCGGGGTGTCCTCCAGGCCCTCCCACCAGACGTTGCCGTCGGGGGTCAGCGCCACGTTGGTGAAGACCGAGTTGCCCTTGCGGATGGTCTCCATGGCGTGGGGGTTCGTGTGCTCGTTGGTGCCGGGCGCGACCCCGAAGAACCCGAACTCCGGGTTGACCGCCCACAGGCGACCGTCCTCGCCGATGCGCATCCAGGCGATGTCGTCGCCGATGGCCTCGACGGTCCAGCCCGGGATGGTGGGCTTGAGCATCGCGAGGTTGGTCTTGCCGCACGCGCTCGGGAAGGCGGCGGCGACGTACTTGGTCACGCCCTGCGGGGAGGTGAGCTTGAGGATGAGCATGTGCTCGGCCAGCCAGCCCTCGTCGCGCGCCATGACCGAGGCGATGCGCAGCGCGTAGCACTTCTTGCCGAGCAGGGCGTTGCCGCCGTAGCCGGAGCCGAAGCTCCAGATCATCCGCTCCTCGGGGAACTGGACGATGTACTTCGTGTCGTTGCACGGCCACGCCACGTCGGCCTGGCCGGACTCGAGCGGCATCCCGACGGAGTGGAGCGCAGGGACCCACTGCGGGTCGTTGCCTGCCTCGGCGAGCTCCTCGATCCGGTGGAGGACCTCGGTGCCCATCCGGGCCATGACCCGCATCGAGACGGTGACGTACGCCGAGTCGGTGACCTCGACGCCGAACATCGGCTTCTCGGCGTCGACGTGGCCCATCACGAAGGGGATGACGTACATCGTGCGGCCGCGCATGCAGCCGGCGTAGAGCCCCCGCATGAGCTCCTTCATCTTCGCCGGGTCCATCCAGTTGTTGGTGGGGCCGGCGTCGCGCTCGTCGACGGAGCAGATGTAGGTGCGGTCCTCGACGCGGGCGACGTCGGTCGGGTCGGAGGCCGCGTGGAACGAGTTCGGCATGACGTCGGGGTTGAGGCGGGTGAACGTGCCGGTCGCCTCGAGCGACTCGGTGAGCTGGGCCCACTCCTCGTCGGAGCCGGTGCACCAGTGGATGCTGTCGGGCTGCGTCAGCTCGGCGACCTCGGCGACCCACGCCAGGATGCCCTGGTGGGTGGTCGGGTGCCCCGTCTCGGTGGTCGTCTGGGGGTCGATCGTTGCGGTCATGACCGTTTCCTTCAGCGTGCGTAGCGGCTGGTTCGCGCGGCCTCGTTGTCGGCGACTTGCGGGGACGCTAACCGCCGCCGGAGTCCGCACATATTGGATCGATCACAGATGTGTGACGTGGGTCTCGCGGCCTCCGCATTGATTCGTTTCAGCACGCGTGGAGACGTCAGAACGCGCGAAAACCCTGCTGGAGCAGGGGTTTCGCGATCCGGGCGGGTGTGGGCGCAGCGGGCGGGTCAGGCCTCCACGACGTCGCGCACCTCGTCGAGCTCGGCCGTGTCGGCCCGGTGGGCGCGCCACGAGTGCGCGATGGCGTAGGCCCAGACGGCAGCGATCGCGAGGTAGATCGCGATGGCGACGCCACCGGGCACGGTGACCAGGTCGGCGTTGATGAGGGTGCGGGAGTTGGTGAGGACGATCAGGCCGCCGACGAGCGAGCCGAGCATGCGGGCCGGGATGACCTTGACGAGCATCGCGGCGAACGGCGCCACGATCACGCCACCGATCAGCAGGCCGGCCACGATCTGCCACTGGATGCCGGAGAAGCCGAGTGCGGTGAGGAAGCCGATCGAGGCGGCGAGGGTGACGACGAACTCCGAGGTGCTGACCGAGCCGATGACCTTGCGCGGCTCCATCCGGCCGCTGGCGAGGAGCGCCGGCGTGCCGATCGGGCCCCAGCCGCCGCCGGCGGTCGCGTCGACGAAGCCCGCCACGCCACCGAGCGGCACGAGGAACGTCCGGCCGAGCGGCTCGCCGACCCGGCTGGAGTCGAAGCCCTTCACGGTGAAGCGCACAAGGAGGTAGGAGCCGAGCGCGAGGAGGAGCACCGACATGACGACCTTCGCGAGGTCGACCGGCATGTTGACCAGGAGCGTGGCCCCGATGAAGGCGCCGATCGCGCCCGGGAGCGCGATGGTGCGTACGACGCGCCAGTCGACGTTGCCGAAAGTGTGGTGGGAGATGCCCGAGGCGGCGGTGGTGCCGAGCTGGGCGAGCTGGACCATGGCCGACGCCATCGCGGGGTTGGTGCCGATCATCAGCAGCAGCGTGGTCGAGGTGACGCCGTAGGCCATGCCCAGGCTTCCGTCGACGAGCTGGGCGGCCACGCCCACGAGGGCGAACATGACGAGCTTCTGCACGGGGACTCCTCCGAGGGCAGGATCAGGGCGTTGTCACCAAAGTACACTGAATTGATAAGTAATGCCTCATCAGTGATCGGTGTGGCCTTTCACCCACCCGCGGCGGAGCTCCCGGGATCAGTCCTCGGCGTCGAGGTCGGCGGCCACCCGGCGGTGGGCCTCCCAGATCTCTTCCGGCATCCGGTCGAACTGGGAGAGGTGCTCCTCGCGGAAGCCCATCTCCTGCCGCCAGCGCTCGTGGTCGATGGTGAGGATCCGCTCGAGGTCGTGCGGCGTGATGTCGACGCCCTCGAGGTTGAGCTCCTCCTCGGTCGGGAGGATCCCGACGGCCGTGCGCCGCCCCTCCACCTCGCCGGCCTTGAGCTGCAGCAGCCAGAGCAGCGGGCGCAGGTTGTCGCGGTAGCCGGGCCAGAGGAAGTGACCGTCGTCGGGGTCGCGCTGGAACCAGTTGACGTGCGCGAAGATCGGCTGCTCCGTCGCTGCACCGACGACGTCGAGGTAGTGGCGGGCGTAGTCGCCCTCGCCGTAGGCCATGAAGGGCCGGTTCGACATCGGGTCGTAGCGCAGCTGGCCGTCCACGCCCTCGGCGGCGAAGGTGGCCTCGGCGCCGAGCGTGAGGCCGTCGTACACGCCCTCCGCGAGGTCGGTGATCGCGCGGATCAGCGGCTCGCGGTCGCGGGTGCGACCGCCGAAGATGATCGCGTCGATCGGCACGCCCACCGGCTCGTCGTAGTCGCTCGCGATGTTGGGGACGTTGTCGAGCGTGGTGGTGAAGCGGCTGTTCGGGTGCGCCCAGGCGGCCGAGTCGTCGGACTTGCGGTCGGCCAGCGGCGCGCCGGTCCAGTCGAGCCAGCCGTGCACGTCGGTCGGCGGCTTGGGCGTCTTGCCCTCCCACCACACCTCGCCGGTGGTGGGGTTGTGGGCGACGTTGGTGAAGATCGCCCGGGTCTCCTCGCCGATGGAGGCGAGCGCGTTGGGGTTCGTCGTCTCGTTGGTGTCCTTCGCGACGCCGAAGACGCCGTACTCCGGGTTCATCCCCATCAACCGCCCGGACTCCTCGTCGACCCACAGCCAGGCGATGTCGTCGCCGTAGAACGACACGTGGTAGCGGTCGCCGAGCGCGTCGGGTGCGGCCATCATGGCCAGGTTGGTCTTGCCGGAGGCGCTGGGGAACCCACCGCAGACGTGCCAGGTCTTGCCCGTCTCCTTGTCGTGGATGCCGATGAGCATGTACTGCTCGGCGAGGAACTTCCTGCTCGCCCAGCCGTCGTACGCCCCCTGCCGCAGGCCGTGGGCGATCTTGCCCAGGAGCGCGTTGCCGCCGTAGGACGAGCCGAAGTGCAGGATCGTGCGCTCGTCGGCGACGGTGACGAAGTAGCGCTGGTCGTCGGCCGTGCCCTGGCCGAGGTGCTCGAGGTCGCCGGTCACGTGGACCGCCCGGACGAAGGAGTCCGGGTCGTCGAGGTCGTTGACGAACTGCACGCCGACACGCGCCATCCGGATCATGTGGAGCACGACGGTGCGGGTGTCGGTGAGCTCGACGCCGGCCGCCCACGGAGCCAGCGCGTTGCCGGCGGGCGCCATCAGGTAGGGGATGACGTACATCGTCTTGCCGGCGGACGCGCCGCGCATCCGGTCGTGCAGCATCGGCTTCATCTCCGAGGCCGGGCGCCAGTTGTTGTAGACGCCCCTGTCCTTCTCGTCGCTGGTCGCGACGATCGTGCGCTCCTCGGAGCGAGCGGTGTCCTTGTGGTAGCTGCGCGAGTAGTAGCGCCCGGCCCCGGCCATCTCCAGCTCCCCGGCCGCGACCGCCTCCTCCAGGAGACGCGCGTCGTCGGAGGCGTTGACCACCTCGACGCGCTCGGCTCCGGTGAGCTCGGCGTACTCCTTCACGAACTCCCGGACCTTCGGGTTCGTCACACCGGCTTCGTCCAGGACTGCCTCGAGATCTGCCATCGCGCTGCCTCTCATCGTGCGGCGGGTGCGGCCGCCGCGTGTGCGGGTCTAGGCACCCTAGGGCAAGCGTCACACCGACCGATCCACCGATATGGGGGATGCTGATTTCGCTCGGTCGGTCGGGGTCGGCTATTGTCGTGCAGTCCCCGCGGGCCAGTCGGCCGGCTCGGACATGCGCCTGTAGCTCAACGGATAGAGCATCTGACTACGGATCAGAAGGTTTGGGGTTCGAATCCCTACAGGCGCGCAGGACGTAAAGGGTCTCCAACCGGCGGAAACGCTGATTGGAGACCCTTTGCTCGTCGCCGGTCCGATCGGCCCAGGCGGTGTCGGACGGACCGGCGGACACACTCTGCTGCCTGCACAATCGTCTCGACGTCTATCTGCACCGGGGACTGCCGCACGGGTGGGTGACATCTGAACCTGCGTCGATCTCTCGGCACCGAAGGATGTGCATCATGCCGAGGTCAGATCGATGGACCGTGTCGGAGCGCTGATCATGACCCCAGCCGCCACCCCAGGCGGCCTGACCCAACCTGTCACCCGTTCGTGCAGCAGTCCCCACAGCTTCGTGCACCGGCGCCGATGATCACCACGTCGTACGTCTCGCGGGCTCCTGCCGCACCGATCACGGAACCCGGAGTCGCTGCGGTCATCGCTCGACGCTCGCGTTGCTGCGGTGCAGCCGGAACGCGGAGACTGCGAGAAGATGCCGCCGAGCGCGGCATACCCGGCAAGGCTGGACAGCGAGGCGTTGTCGCCCGAGGCCATGGCCACAAAGCTGCCGCCGGCGAGGACCGAGATCCCGCCGCTGAGGATCATCGGCCACTGGCCGCCGCCGAGGCCGCGGCGCTGGGATGCGACAACCAGCTGCACGGCGCCGGCGGTGATCGCCCAGGCGCCCCACACGCGCAGGACGTCGGGGAGCCCGGAATCGATCGCGACGCCCAGACCGACGGCGGTGGCCAGGCTCAGGGCCATGTTCACCAGTAGCGGGACCCGCTGTCGCGTGGCGCCCGACGAGCGAAAGTCGTAGACGGCGGCACCGAGGTCGGCGAGCGGATAGAGGACGAGGAGCGTGATGGCGAAGGGGTTCAGCTCCGCCGAGCTGATGGCGAGCAGACCCGCCCAGGCGATCGCGAACGTGAACCGGGCGGCGTAGAGGTTGCGCAGCGCCGCGGTGCTGACGTCGGTCGTGGGCCGGGTGGTGACTGCCTCGGCCTCGGTGAGATTGGACATCGGACTCTCTCTTCGCTTGCTGAACTGGGTGGATAGACCGATCGGTCTCGTTGAGCATGCAGGCTCCTCCGGCCCGCGTCAAGACCGACCGTTCTATCTGCTAACGTTCGATTCACAGGTGAGGAGCACGAACGATGTCCGAGGCACGCGCACGACTGCTCAGCACGGCGAGCCGACTGTTCTACGCCGAGGGACTGCACTCCGTCGGCATCGACCGGATCATTGCCACAGCAGAGGTGACCCGGGCGACGCTGTATCGGCACTTCGCCAGCAAGGACGACCTCCTCGTCGCCTACCTGACCCAGAGCGACGAACTGCTTCGCGCGCGTGTCGCCGACGTGCGACTGGCCGGCAAGTCGACCGAGGAAGTGATCCGGGCCGTGGCCACAGCGATCGCGGAGGACATCCAGCGGCCGGGCTTCCGCGGCTGCGCGTTCCTCAACGCAGCTGCCGAGTACCCGGACCCCGCTCACCCGGTGCACCGCGCGGTGCTCCAGCACCGCGACTGGTTTCTGGCCACGGTCGAAGACCTGTTCGCCGAGACCGGCAAGCCCGATGCGGGACCCGCTGCCCGCCACTTCGTCATGCTGCGCGACGGGGCCATGGCCGCCGGCTGTCTCGCCGACCCCGCGGTCGTCTGCGAGACCCTCCTGCGCGGAGTCGAGGGGCTGCTCGTCTACCGCAGTCGAGACGACCTGGAAGAAGCGCTCCAGCAGCAGGCATAGCAATGCGTGCTGTCGGCACTGCTCTCCCGCCAGAGCTTCGAGAAATGGAGCCCCCAGCTGGAGCACGCGCGCCCGGGGTCGCGCGTCAGCCCATGGCGTCAGAGGGCCGTGATGATGACCAGGCCGTGTCCACCGCCCGCGTCGAAGGAACCACCGAATCCGGGCAGACCGCTGCCTGCGTTCGCCCCGGGGTCAGGTGACGACACGGTGGCTCCGGCTTGCGCGACGACGTTGGTGACGTGGCCCGCGCCCCGGCTCCCCGTGACCGTTCCGGCCGAGCCCCCGGCGCCGGGGGCGTTTTGGAAGCTCCCGCGATGGCCGCCCGGGGCGGTGAAGGTCAACCCGTCGGAGGTCGTGAGTGTGGTGGTGCCTCCGTCGGTGCTGGTGTTGCTGAAGCTCTGCGCGCCAGGGCCGCCGACGCTGAAGGTGATGGTCGACCCGGGGGTCACGTAGACATCGGCGCTGACGAAGCCGCCCTGGCCGCCGTTCCAGATGCTCGACGTGCCACCGCCGCCGCCCCAGACCTGAACGCGGAGCGCGTGCACGCCGTCCGGGACCGTGTAGGTCCCGCTCGCCAGGTTCGATGAGAACTCAGCCGTCCCGGCAGGTCCGGTCTCACCCTGCGGACCGGCGGGTCCGGCCTCTCCCATGGGACCGACAGGTCCGGCCTCGCCCCTCGCACCAGCGGGCCCAGCCTCACCCCTCGGGCCGGCCTCACCCCTCGGACCGGCAGGTCCGGCCTCACCCCTTGGACCGGCAGGTCCGGCCTCCCCCGTGGAGCCAGCGGGTCCAGCCTCACCCGTGGAGCCGGCAGCGCCGGTCGCGCCGACAGGTCCCTCCGGACCAGCCGGGCCGATGCCTCCCGCCAGGCCGGCGGGTCCAGCCGGCCCCGCGGGTCCAGCGGGCCCTGCAGGTCCAGCCGGCCCTGCGGGTCCAGCCTCGCCGTTGGAACGGTCGGCGCCGCGGGTCCAGCGGATGTGGTCCTCGCCGGGCCGGCACGCCGTGATCTTGCGGACGATCCGGATCTTGCCGGTCTCGACGCTGAAGCACGCGCTGATGATCCGGACGTCCTGTCGCGGCCTCTCCGCGGCAGCAGCCGACCCGGCGGTTCCAGCGATGGCGGTCAAGGCCAAGGAGGCGAGGGACAGGGACGCGAGGGCGCGGACTCGAGTGTCAGGCACCCGCTGAAGGTAATGGATCCACGGACGCCCGGACGGGCAAATCGGGAAGATCGCCCGTGCGGTTCAGTGCTCAGTCGTACGACGGCGCCTGCACGTGCGCCATCGACGGGTCCAGCTCGATTCCGGTGGAAAGGTGGGCCTCGGCCTCGGCGGTCTTGCCGAGGTGCAGCAGGGCGAAGCCCAGGCGCATGTGCGCTGACGCGAGGTCGGGGTCGATCGCGAGGGCACGCTCGTAGAGTGCAACCGCTTCCTCAAGATCTGTCGCCTCAAGGACGATGCCCTTGTTGTAGAGCGCCGAGGTGAAGTCCGGGTCGGTTTCCAGTGCCGCGTCGTACTGTTCGACAGCGAGCGCGCCGTCGCCAGTGCCCTGCGCCAACAGGCCGAGGTTGTAGTGCGCGTAGACGTTGCCCGGGTCGATCTGCAGCACGTTCTCGAAGGTCGCCTGGGCGGTCGCGATGTCACCCGCGTCGAGCTGCTTGAGCGCAGACTCGACCAGGGTGTCCGCCGCGGACGAGCTGGCTGAGGAGGAGGCTGTCGACGACGGCCCGTCCTCGGAGCTGTCGCCGCTGCAGCCAGTGACGGCAAGGACGCTCAACAGAGCGAACGCGGCTAGGGAGGGTCGAGGCACGACCGTCAGTCTAGAGAAGGCTGCAGGGCCAGATGGGCGGAAAGGCGAACGGCGCCCACCAGCTACTTCGTATGGGAGCGGTGTCGGCCAGAGGCGCGTCCGGTCGCTGCCCGGGGACCCCAAGTTCTTCGGCCCGACGACGGATCAGAAGGTGTGGGGTTCGAATCCCAACAGGCGCGCAGATCACGAAGCCGCAGGTCAGTCCGCTGACCTGCGGCTTCGTCGTTCTCGATCCTCACGGGAAGACGTCGGGCAGGTCCGAGGCGACCCCGTCGAACCGAGGTGAGCGCTTGTCGCGGAAGGCTGCGACGCCCTCCTTGCCGTCCGCGATCGAGGTGTAGTACATCGCCAACGAGTCGGTGAGGTGCGCCTCCAGCGGCTCCGCCGCAGCGCTGTTGCGGTAGAGGAGCTGCTTGGTGAGACCGGTGGCGACCGCCGAGCGGCCGACGACGAAGGATCGAGCGAGCTCCGTGGCCGCGTCCACGAGGTCGTCCGGCTCGTGCAGGCTGCGGACGAGGCGGCCGGCGAGTGCCTGCTCGGCAGAGAGCACCTCGGCGGAGTAGACCCACTCCAGTGCCTGCTGGATGCCGACGATGCGCGGCAGGAACCACGACGAGCACGCCTCGGGGACGATGCCGAGGCGCCCGAAGACGAACCCGATGCGGGCACGGGTCGAGGCCAGACGCATGTCCATGGCGAGGGTCATGGTGGCGCCGATCCCCACCGCCGGGCCGTTGATCGCTGCGATGACCGGCTTGGGCAGGGCGTGGATGGCCAGGGTTACCTTCCCGCCGGTGTCGCGCACACCGGACGCGTAGGGCGGCTGGTCGTAGCTCGCGCGGAAGTCCTCCACCGAGGGCATGAGCGACTCGTCCAGGCCGAAGACGTTGCCCTCGGCGGACAGGTCCATCCCGGCGCAGAACGCGCGGCCCGCACCCGTCACGACCACGGCCCGCACGTCGTCGCGGCGCGCCTCGACGCCGAACACGTGCTCGAGCTCGTTGGCCATCGACAGGTCGAACGCGTTGAGCGCGTCGGGCCGGTCCAGCGTGAGCAGCGCGATGCCGTCGTCGTCGATGCGCCAGTCGAGGGTGTCGTAGTCGGTCATGCCAGCATCATCCCCGCGGGCCGTGCGCACCGCTTGACCGAATGCGACGGCTCCCGAGTTGACGCGGGCGTCGGCGGCCTTGACCCTAGGCGACATGACGTTGGCGCGCTCTGCGGCTCTCCGGGGGTTCCACTCCCTGGTGCTCGAGCTGGGTGGCGACCCGGACGCCATTGCACGCGATGTCGGGCTGGACCCCTCCGCACTCCACTCCGACGAGCTGCTGGTCCCCGAGCGCGCCGTGGCCAGTGCCCTGGAGCTCGGGGCGAGGCGGACGGACTGCCCGGACCTCGGGCTGCGCGTCGCAGCGCGCCAGGAGCTCAGCATGCTCGGACCCCTCGCGCTCGCGCTCCAGTCGTCGGCGACGGTCGGGGACGCGCTCGAGTGCTGCTCTCGCTACCTCTCCGTCCACTCCCGGTCCGTGGGACTCACCGTCGAGGCGGACCCCTACGGGGACAAGGGCGTGGTGGCCCTGCGGTGGAACGTCCCCGGCGGCGGCGATCTCGCGACCGTGCAGGCGACCGACCTGAGCCTGGGCTTCGCGCACGGGGCGCTCCGATCGGTGACGGGCGAGGGCTACGGGCTCCGCACCGTCGACCTGCCGCACGAGCCGGTGGCGGACCCCGAGACCTATCGTGCCTACTTCGGGACGGAGGTGCGTTTCCGACGTCCGGCCGCGCTGCTGCGCGTGCCGTCGTCGCTCATGCGGCAGCCGGTCGCAGGCGAGGACGCGGTCCTGAAGCAGTTGGCCATCGCCTACCTCGACCGCCTCTCCCCCAGCGGTCCCGGGTTGGTGGCGGCACGGGTGCGCACTGCCGTGGCCCAGGCGCTGGGCACGAGCCCGGTGACCATCACGGCCATCGCCGACCTGTTCTCGGTCCACCCCAGGACCCTGCAGCGACAGCTCGCACGGGAGGACACCTCGTTCGTCGACGTCGTGGACGGCGTCCGGAAGGAGGCCGCGCAGAAGTACCTGCGCGGGACCGACCTGCCGTTCGCCCAGGTCGCGGCGTTGCTGGACCTGTCCGAGCACTCGGTCCTCACGCGATGCTGCCGTCGCTGGTGGGACGAGACGCCCACGCAGGTCCGTCAGCGGGGCGCTGCCCCGTCGTGAGGCGGTGTCGCGCGTGGGCAAGGAACTGTCGCGACGGATCAAACGTGGCGACGCCGCGCTCGCCAGACTCGGATGCATGGCTGCACACCCTCACGACCAGTCCCCATCGACCCACGAGCGCGACGTCGAGCACGTCGACGTGGTCATCGTCGGAGCAGGGCTCTCGGGCGTCGGAGCCGCCTACCGCATCCAGAGCGAACGACCGGGGTCGTCGTACGTCGTGCTGGAGGCGCGCGAGAGCCTCGGCGGCACGTGGGACCTGTTCCGCTACCCGGGGGTGAGGTCGGACTCCGACATGTTCACCCTGGGCTACTCCTTCAGGCCGTGGCGCGACAGCCAGAGCCTTGCCGACGGAGCGTCCATCCTGACCTACATCCGCGAGACGGCGGACGAGTACGGGATCGAGCAGCACATCCGCTACTCCAGCCGCGTCGTCGCAGCGGACTTCGACACCGGGACCTCGGTCTGGACCCTCGTCATCGAGGACGGGAGCAGCGGCGAGCAGCGCACGATGACGTGCGGCTTCCTCTACTCCTGCGCCGGCTACTACGACTACGACCAGCCGCACGCCCCTGCGTTCGAGGGGGTCGACGACTTCGCCGGCACCGTGGTGCACCCCCAGTTCTGGCCGGAGGACCTCGACTACGGCGACAAGCGGGTCGTCGTCATCGGATCGGGAGCGACTGCGGTGACACTGGTTCCCGCGATGCTGAAGGGCGACCACCCCGCCAGTCACGTCACGATGCTCCAGCGGAGCCCCACCTGGATCAGCGCGGTCCCTGGTCGGGACACGTCGGCGGAGAAGATCCGGGCGGTCCTTCCCGGTGCGCTCGCCCACACCGTCATCCGTGGGAAGAACATCGCCTTCAGCACCGCCTTCTACCAGTTCTGCCAGCGCTGGCCGAAGCGGGCCCGGAAGCTGCTGACCCACTCCGCGACCCGGATGCTGGGTGACCCCCAGCTGGTCTCGGACCACTTCACCCCGACCTACGACCCGTGGGACCAGCGACTGTGCGCCGTGCCCAGCGGTGACCTCTTCCGCGTCATCAGCGACCAGCGCGCGGAGGTCGTCACCGACCACGTCGACCGCTTCGTCCCGGAGGGGATCCGGCTCCGGTCCGGGCGCGTCCTCGAGGCTGACGTCGTCGTCTCGGCGACGGGGCTCAAGCTGCTCGCCTTCGGCGGGATCGAGCCGCACGTGGACGGACGCCGCGTCGACCTGTCGGAGCAGTACGTGTGGAACGGCGCCATGATCACCGGTGTCCCCAACTTCGCCGTGTGCATCGGCTACACCAACGCGTCGTGGACCCTGCGCGCCGACCTGTCCCACCGTCTCGTGTGCAAGGTGCTGGGCTGGATGGAGCGTCGCGGGCACCGCGCCGTCGTCCCCGTGGCCGACAGTGACCTCGAGCCGCAGCCGCTGCTCGACCTCGCCTCGGGATACGTGCAGCGCTCGATCGCGGCCTTCCCGCGCCAGGGCAACCGATCGCCGTGGCGGGTCCGCCAGAACTACGTGCTCGACTCGGCGACGACGCTGCGCGCCGACCTGGCACGCCACCTGGCGCCGGTCCCGGCCGCGACGACGACCACGACCGCGGCCGACCGGACGAAGGTCGAGGCGTGAGCGCGACGTGGCAGCCCGACCTGCTCGGGACGGGCTACGAGCAGCACGTGCTCGACCTCGGCACCGATCCCGACGGCGAGGGTCACATCACCGCGGTCGTCGTGCGCCGGGTGCCGCTCGAGGACGAGCGACCCCACGGCGCGGTGCTCTACGTGCACGGGTTCGCGGACTACTTCTTCCAGACCGAGCTCGCGGACTTCTGCGCCGAGCGGGGCCTTGCGTTCTACGCGCTGGACCTGCGCAAGTCCGGCCGTGCGCGGAGCGAGGGGCACACGGCGCACTACGTCACGGATCTCGAGCTCTACGACGCCGAGCTCGACCGCAGCCTCGAGCTCGTCGCCGACGAGCACCCGGACGAGCCGGTCGTCGTGATGGCCCACTCCACAGGTGGCCTCATCACTCCCCTGTGGCTCGATCGCAGGCGACGTGCCGGCCGGACGGACTTGGTGGCGGGGCTGGTCCTGAACAGTCCGTGGTTCGACCTCCAGGGCAAGCCGCGGATGCGCCACACCGTCACCCAGGCCGTCCGCATCCTCTCCAGGTTCGCCCCACTGCGGGTGCTGGACCTGCCTGCCACCTCTGTGTACGGCGACTCGCTGCACGCCGAGCGAGGCGGATCCTGGCAGTACGACCTCACGTTGAAGCCGCTGTCCGGCTTCCCCGTCACGGTGGGCTGGCTGAACGCCGTCCGGCGCGGACAGGCACGGTTGCACCACGGCCTCGACGTCGGCGTACCGTCCCTGGTCCTGCGCTCCGACAAGACGCACTACTCACGCACGCACAGCCCGGCGAGCGACCGGGCCGACACCGTCCTCGACGTCCGGCAGATCGCCCGCTGGGCCGGCTGCCTCGGCGGCGAGACCACGGTGATCCCCGTCGAGGACGCGCGGCACGACGTCTTCCTGTCACTCGAGGGACCCAGACGACGGGCGTACGACGCTGTGGACGGCTGGCTTCGCCGTCTCGGCCTGACCGAGCCGCACTCCGACCTGCACCCCTGAGCCGACGCGACCTGCCCCGCCCCTCCCACGTGTGAAGGACCAGACGATGACCAGCACCCCCACGACGATGCGCGCCCAGCGACTCGACACCACCACCCTGACCTTCGAGATCACCGACGTCCCCGTGCCCACCCCCGGTCCCGGGCAGGTGCTGATCGAGGTGGCGTTCAGCGGCATCTGCCACTCGGACCTGTCGCTGCTCGACGGGACGTTCCCTGCCATGGGTCCGACCGTGATCACCCAGGGCCACGAGGCCTCGGGAGTGATCGCCGCCCTCGGGGACGGCGTCGAGGGGTGGGCGCCGGGCGACCGGGTCGTGCCCGCGGCCGGCCGGCCGTGTCGACAGTGCCCGATGTGCCGGCGCGGAGAGTTCGGCCGGTGCCTGGCCCTCCAGCTGATGGCGTTCGCCTACGACGGCGCCTGGGCGGAGTACACCGTCGCGGACGCGCTGGGACTGACGCGGATCCCGGACAACGTCTCGATGGAGCACGCGGCGGTCCTCGCCGACGCCGTGTCGACGCCGTACGGCGCCGTCGTCCACACGGCCCAGCTGAGGATCGGCGAGTCGGCGGGCGTGTGGGGAGTGGGCGGTGTCGGCACCCACATCGTCCAGCTCGCCCGACTGGTGGGTGCGACCCCCGTCGTCGCGGTCGACCTCGACCCGGTCGCGCGACAGCGAGCCCTCGACCTGGGAGCCGACCTGGCCCTGGACCCGAGCGACCCCGACCTGGTCTCCCTGGTCCGCGATGCCACGGGAGGAGTCGGCCTCGACGCGGTCTTCGACGCGGTCGGCATCAAGGCGACCTTCGACCAGGGCCTCGAGGCGCTCGGCAACGGCGGGCGTCTCGTCGGCGTCGGCATGAGTGCCGACGAGCTCTCCCTCGGGATGAGCGTGCTCTTCAACCTCAGCCGCAAGCAGGTGCGCGGGCACCTGGGCTACGAGGTCGCGGACATCGGGGTCCTCGCCCGGCTCGTCTCGACCGGGCGCCTCGACCTCAGCCGGTCGATCAGCAAGGTCGTGGCGCTGGAGGACCTCGAGGAGGGCATCGAGACGCTCCGGAGCGGAGAGGGCAGTCCTGTCCGGATCCTCGTCGAGCCGTGAGGAGGCCGGACCCGGGTGCGGGTCCGGCCTCCTGCGTCGGCGGGTTCGCCCTGACGGATCAGGTGGACCAGGTGGACCAGGTGGTCAGAGCAGGCCCTTGTCGTCGAGCCAGTCCTTGGCCGCGGTGCTGGCCGAGGCCTTCTCGTCGCCCTCGACCCGCTCGCGCAGCGCGATCAGGTCGTCGGTGGTGAGCTCGGCCGAGATCGCGTTCAGCACGTCGGCGATCTCCTCGGAGTTCACCGACTCGGCGATCAGCGGCACGACGTTCTGCGCCGAGATCATGTTCTCCGGGTCCTCGAGGACCACGAGGTCCTCGGCGACCAGGGCCGGCGAGGTGGTGTAGATGTCGGCGACCTGGACGGTGTCGTCGACGAGCGCCTTGACGGTGTCGGGGCCACCGAAGTCCTCGATCGGCACGAAGGTGACCTCGCCCTTCTCGGTGCCGACTCCGTAGACGCTCTTCAGGCCCGGGATGCCGTAGCCGAGGTCGCCGAACTGCGGGTTCGAGCCGAGCGAGAACGGGACCAGCTTGGACAGGTCGCCGATCGAGGTCAGGTCGTTGGCCTCGGCGGTCTCGCGGGTGACGACGTAGGCGTCCTTGTCCTCGGCCTCGGACGAGTCGAGCACCTCGAGGTCGTCGGCGGCCACGGCCTCGCCCAGGGCGCCGTCGACCTCCTCGGTCGTGCGCTCGGTGTAGTCGGGGTTGTAGTAGGCCAGCAGGTTGCCGTTGTACTCGGGGATCAGGTTGATCGAGCCGTCCTGCAGCGCCGGGATGGTCTGCTGGCGCGGCCCGATGTTGAACTTGGTGTCGACGTCGATGCCCTCGGCCTCGAGCGCCTGGGCGTAGATCTCGCCGAGGATCTCGCTCTCGGGGAACTGGAACGATCCGACGATGATCTTGTCGTCGTCACCCGAGGCAGCGGGGTCGGTGGGGTCGGAGGAGCCGCACGCGGAGAGCGCGGCCCCGAGGCCGAGGGTGAGCGCGAGTGCGCCGACCCTCGTGCGGGAGATGGTGGTCATGGTTGTCCCTTTCGTGTGACGCGTCTCAGGCGTCGGCGGCCGTGGTGACCGACTGGGTGCGGCGCGGTGCCGCGGAACGGGTGTCGCGGAGGCCCTGGGTGGCCGTGGCCCGCTGGAGGACGGCGAACAGCCCGTCGACCAGGAGGGCGAGGGCGGTGACGAGGAGCGCACCGCCCAGGATCAGGTCGTAGTCGTTGAGGCCGATGCCGCTGGTGATGATCCGGCCCAACCCGCCGAGGCCGGCGTAGGAGGCGATCGTGACGGTCGCGATCACCTGCAGCGCAGCGGCTCGTACGCCACCGACGATGAGGGGGAGCGCCAGCGGGATCTCGACCTGGGTGAGGATCTGCCACTCGGTCATCCCGTTGGCGCGTGCCGCGTCGATGGTGTCGCGGTCCACGGACTCGAGCCCGGAGTAGGCGCCGGCCAGCATCGAGGGGATGGCGAGCAGGACGAAGGCGATCGTCGCGCCCACGATCGGCGCGGTGTCGTACGACAGGAAGTAGCCGAACACCATCAGCAGGAAGAACAGGACGCCGAGGGTCGGCAGCGCGCGCATCGAGCCGGTGAAGGTGATGACGAACTGCCGGCCCTTGCCGGTGTGGCCGATGTAGAAGCCGAGCGGCAGCGCGATCAGCGCGGCGATGACCATGGCGATGACGGTGTAGGTGAGGTGCTCGACCAGGCGGTCCTGGATCGGCAGCGGGCTCTGGCTCCCGGCCTGCCAGTGGGAGCCGTCAGAGATCCAGCCCAGGGCGCTCAGCAGGAGGTCCATCAGCCGGCGCCCGTCTGCCGGATGTTGCCGTGCACCCCGCCGAGGCTGACGTCGGCCGGAGTCCTCGTCCTGTTGGCCGGCTCGCGGGTCCAGGGCATCAGGATTTTCCCGAGCGTCACGATGACCAGGTCGAAGACGAGGGCGAGCAGCAGGCTCAGGCCGATGCCGACGACGACCTCCTCCAGGATGCCGCGCTGCTTGCCGTTCTGGAAGAAGTAGCCGAGGTTCTCCGAGCCGATGATCACGCCGACCGAGACCAGCGCGATGGTGCTGACCGAGACGACCCGGATGCCGGCCAGCAGCACCGGCCCGGCCAGCGGCAGCTCGACGCGGAAGAAGCGTGCTGCGGGCGAGTAGCCGATGGCCACCGCGGCGTCCACCGTTGCGTCGTCGACGGACGCGAGGGCGTCGGCAGCCGATCGAGCCATGATGGCCACGCCGTAGATGCACAGTGCGACGACGAGGTTGGTGTCGTCGAGGACGCCGGTCGGGATGACGAGCGGCAGGATCACGAACAGCGGCAGCGACGGGATCGTGTAGAGCAGGCTGCCCGCGGTGATCACGATCGTGCGCGAGGTGCTGCTGCGGTTGGCCAGCCAGCCCAGCGGGATGGCGAGCACGAAGCTGATCAGGATCGGCAGGATCGCCAGCCGGGCGTGGTTGAGGGTGTACTCGAGGATCAGGTCGAGGTTGTTGCGTGTCCAGTTCACGACGCGCCGGACCCTGCGTCGGTCCCTGCGTCGGCGCCCAGGACGCCGACCGGTCGCCCGTCGCCGTCGACGATGATGGTCAGCCCGCCGTCGCCCGCGCGCTCCTGCAGGTGCAGGGTGCGCTTGCCCTTGTCCGCCCCGATGAAGCTGGCGACGAAGTCGTCGGCGGGCGCGGCCAGGATCTCGGCCGGCGTGCCGGCCTGGGCGATCTGTCCGCCCTTGCCGAGGATGACGACCTGGTCGGCGAGGATGAACGCCTCGTCGATGTCGTGGGTGACGAAGACGATGGTCTTGCCGAGCTCGCGCTGGAGCCGGTTGAGCTCGACCTGGAGGTCGGTGCGCACGATCGGGTCGACCGCGCCGAACGGCTCGTCCATGAGCAGGATGTTGGGGTCGCTGGCCAGGGCGCGGGCCACGCCGACGCGCTGCTGCTGACCGCCGGAGAGCTGCCGCGGGTACCGCTGGGCCAGGCCGCGGTCGAGGCCGACCTTGTCGAGCAGCGCCAGCGCCGACTCCCGGGCCTCGGCCTTCGGCACGCCGTTGAGGAGGGGCACGGTCGCGACGTTGTCGACGACCCGGCGGTGCGGCAGCAGGCCCGAGGACTGGAGGACGTAGCCGATGCTTCGCCGCAACTTGACCTTGTCCTGGGCCGACACGTCCTCGCCGTCGACCAGGATCGTCCCCGACGTCGGCTCGACCATCCGGTTGATCATCCGCAGCAGGGTCGTCTTGCCGCACCCGGAGGAGCCCACGAAGACCGTCGTCTGGCGCGACGGGAGCGTGAAGCTGAAGTCCTCCACCGCCACCGTCCCGTCCGGGAACTGCTTGGTGACTGACCGGAACTCGATCATCCGTGACTCCAGCCCTCGACGATGGTCACACGATCATGCCTTGGCGGCTGGTTTGTCGCACGCCGGGGCGCGCCGTGGCGTCCTCAGTAGGACTTGGGCAGCCCCAGGCTGTGCATGGCGACGAAGTTGAGGATCATCTCGCGGCTCACCGGGGCGATCCGGCCCGCGCGGGCGGCGACGAGCATGCCGGCCATGCCGTACTCCTGCGTGATGCCGTTGCCGCCGTGGGTCTGCACGGCCGCGTCGACGGCGTGCACGGCCGCCTCGGCGGCGGCGTACTTCGCCATGTTGGCGGCCTCGCCGGCGGCCAGGTCGTCACCGGCGTCGACGAGCGCAGATGCCTTCTGGGTCATCAGGCGGGCGAGCTCGTTCTCGATGTGCGCCATCGCGAGCGGGTGGGCGATCGCCTGGTGCGAGCCGATGGGCGCCTTGAAGACCGTGCGCTCCTGGGCGTACGTCGACGCCCTGCCGAGGGCGTGGCGCGCGAGCCCGGTCGAGAAGGAGGCCGCCATGATCCGCTCGGGGTTGAGGCCGGCGAAGAGCTGCACGAGCCCGCCGTCCTCGTCGCCGACGAGTGCGTCCTGGGGCAGCCGGACGTCGTCGATGAAGACCTGGAACTGCTTCTCGGGGCTGACGATCTCCATCGCGATGGCGGTGAACTCGAAGCCTGCGGAGTCGGTCGGCACGACGAACAGGCAGGGCTTGAGCTTGCCTGTCCGGGAGTCCTCGGCGCGGGCGACCACGAGCACGTTAGAGGCCTCGTCGACGCCGGAGATGTAGATCTTCTGGCCCTTGAGCACCCACTCGTCGCCGTCGCGGCGGGCGGTGGTGGTGATGTTGTGCGAGTTGGTGCCCGCGTCGGGCTCGGTGATCGCGAAGGCCATGGTCCCGGTGCCGTCGGCGATGCCGGGCAGCCACCTCTGCTTCTGCTCCTCGGTGCCGTAGCGGGCGATCACGGTCCCGCAGATCGCCGGGCTGACGACCATCATCAGCAGCGGGCAGCCCTGTGCGGCGAGCTCCTCGCAGACGGCGGCCACGTCGCCGATGCCGCCGCCCCCTCCGCCGTACTCCTCGGGGATGTTGACCCCGAGGTAGCCCGCTCTGGCGATCTCCATCCAGAGGTCGGTCGTCTTCTCGCCGGCGCGGGCGCGCTCGACGAACCAGTCGCGGCCGTACTTGCCGGCGAGCCGCGCGACCTGCGTGCGGAGCTCCTGCCGCTCCTCGGACTCGGTGAAGCTGCTCATGCGTGTTCCTCCACTACTGCCAGGACCTCCCCGGACGCGACCTGCGCACCGGGCTCGACGTCGATCTCGGTGACGGTGCCGTCGTGCGGCGCGGTCACGGTGTGCTGCATCTTCATCGCCTCGAGCACGAGGACGACGTCGCCGGCGGTGACGTCGTCGCCGGCCGCGACCTTCACCGAGACGACCGTGCCGGGCATCGGCGCGAGCAGCGACCCGCTCGCCACCGCGTCGGACGGGTCGGTGAACCGCGGCACCTCGCGCAGGCGAACGGACACCGCCGGGCCGTCGACCCAGACCTCGCGCGGCGCACCCGGGTGGTCGGCGTACCACTGTCCGCGTGTCTCCGTCGCGACGCCGTCGACCTCGAGCCGGGCGTGGGTCGGCGACACCTCGAGCACGGTGATCCCGTCGACGACGAAGCCGTCGCGGGTGCCCCACCACTCGACCGGCTCGTGGCCCTCGAACGTGGTGCGCTGCGGCTGGCTGACGACGTTGCGCCAGGCGGCCGGGACGCCGTGCTGGACGGTGCGCCGGGACGCGTCGCCGGCGGCCAGCATGAGGGCTGCCGCGACGACGCTCGGACGTGAGTCGCTGGGAGACTCAGCGGAAATCGGACGCGACTCGAGCCACGTCGTGGTCATCTCCCCGGCGACGAAGACCGGGTCGGTGAGGATCTCGACGAGCTGGTCGCGGTTGGTGGTGACGCCGTGGATCCGGGCTCGGCGGAGCGCGCCGACGAGCATCCGGATCGCCTGCTCGCGCGTCGGCGCCCACGCCACCACCTTGGCCAGCATCGCGTCGTAGAACGTCGACACGTCGTTGCCGCTCGCGAAGCCGCTGTCGACCCGGACGCCCGCCCGGTCGAGCGGACCGAGCTCGGAGTCGGCGGGCAGGTCGAAGGTGACCAGGCGACCGCTCTGGGGGACGTAGGCCGCGTCCTCGGCGTAGAGACGTACCTCGATCGCGTGGCCTCCGCGCGGCTCGGCGAGCTCGCCGAGCCCACGACCCTCGGCGACCGCGAGCTGCATCTCGACGAGGTCGACACCGCGGTGGAGCTCGGTGACCGGGTGCTCGACCTGGAGCCGGGTGTTCATCTCGAGGAAGAAGAAGCGGTCCGCCCCGGCGTCGTACAGGAACTCGACCGTGCCCGCGCCGCGGTAGCCGATGGCGACGCACAGCTGGTCGGCCGCCTCCGCCATCCGGTCCCAGGTGTCGGCCGGCAGGCCGGGCGCCGGGGCCTCCTCGACCACCTTCTGGTGACGCCGCTGCACCGAGCAGTCGCGGCTCCCCAGCACGAGCGCACCGCTCGCGTCGGCCATCACCTGGACCTCCACGTGGCGGCCGGCCTCGACGTAGGGCTCGACGAAGACGGTGCCGTCGCCGAAGGCCGACTCGGCCTCGGCGCGGGCTGCGTCGATCTCGGCGTCGAGCCGGTCGAGCGACCGGACGACCCGCATGCCGCGACCGCCACCCCCGGCGGAGGCCTTCACGAGCAGCGGGAGGTCGGCCCCGGTCGGCTGGTCGGGGGCGGAGAGGACGGGTACGCCGGCGCGCTCGGCGATCGCCTTCGCCCGGACCTTGTCGCCCATCGCCTCGATCGCGTCCGGCGGGGGGCCGACCCAGGTGAGGCCGGCGTCGATGACGGCACGGGCGAACGCCGCGTTCTCGGAGAGGAAGCCGTAGCCCGGGTGGACGGCGTCGGCGCCCGACCGCCTCGCGGCCTCGACGACCAGGTCGATCCGGAGGTAGGTGTCGCTCGGGGCGTCGCCCGGCAGCCGGACGGCGTGGTCGGCCTCGGCGACGTACGGCAGCCCGGCGTCCGCGTCGGAGTGGACGGCCACCGTCTCGATGCCGAGGCGGCGGCAGGTGGCGAAGACACGGCGGGCGATCTCGCCCCGGTTGGCGACCAGCAGGCGCTGGATCATGGCCGTCACATCCTGAAGACGCCGAAGCCGTCGGCGCCCTTGATCTCGGTGTTCGCGATCACGCTGAGGCAGATGGCCAGCACCGTGCGGGTGTCGCGGGGATCGATGACGCCGTCGTCGTAGAGCATCCCGGACAGGGTGTACGGCAGCGACTGCTCCTCGACCATCTGCTCGACCATCGCGCGCATGCCGGCATCGCCCTCCTCGTCGTACTGCTGGCCCTTCGACTCGGCGGCGGCGCGGGCGACGATGCTGAGCACGCCGGCGAGCTGGGCCGGTCCCATCACCGCGGACTTGGCGCTCGGCCAGGTGAACAGGAAGCGGGGGTCGAAGGCGCGGCCGTTCATGCCGTAGTTGCCAGCGCCGTAGGACGCGGCCATGATCACGCTGAGGTGCGGGACGGTGCTGTTGGAGACGGCGTTGAGCATCTGCGCGCCGTGCTTGATGATCCCGCCCTGCTCGTAGTCCTTGCCGACCATGTAGCCGGTCGTGTTGTGCAGGAACAGCAGCGGGGTGTCGGACTGGTTGGCGAGCTGGATGAACTGCGTCGCCTTCTGGGCCTCCTCGCTGAACAGCACGCCCTGGGCGTTGGCGAGGATGCCGATCGGGCGTCCGTGGAGCTCCGCCCAGCCGGTGACGAGCGAGGTGCCGTAGAGCGGCTTGAACTCGTCGAACGGCGTGCCGTTGCGCGCGCTCGTCCCGTCGACGATGCGGGTGATCACCTCCCGTGGGTCGAAGGGCTCCTTGAGGTCGGTCGGGATGAGGTCGAGGAGGCCCTCGGGGTCGGCGTCGGGCTCGGCGAACGGGAGGCCCTGGTCCCGACACGCTCGCTGCCGGTTCAGCCGCGCCACGACCCGGCGACCGATGCGGATCGCGTCGTGCTCGTCCTCGGCGAGGTAGTCGGCGAGGCCGGAGACCCGGGCGTGCATCTCGGCGCCACCGAGGGACTCGTCGTCGGACTCCTCGCCGGTGGCCATCTTCACGAGCGGCGGACCGCCGAGGAAGACCTTGGCGGCGCCCCGGACGAAGACGGTGTAGTCGCTCATCCCCGGGACGTAGGCGCCGCCCGCGGTCGAGTTGCCGAAGACCAGGGCGATCGTCGGCTGCTTGCGCGCCGACGAGCGGGTGAGGTCGCGGAACAGCCGCCCGCCGGGGATGAAGATCTCCTTCTGCGTGGGCAGGTCGGCGCCGCCGGACTCGACGAGCGAGATCGTCGGGAGGTCGTTCTCCTCGGCGATCTGCGAGGCGCGGAAGATCTTCTTCACCGTCCACGGGTTCGACGCGCCACCCTTGACCGTAGGGTCGTTGGCGCTGATCAGGCACTCGACCCCCTCGACGACGCCGATGCCGGTCACGACGGAGGCGCCGACGGTGAAGTCCGAGCCCCAGCCCGCCAGCGGCGACAGCTCGAGGAAGGCCGATCCCGGGTCGACGAGGAGCTCGATCCGCTCGCGCGCGGTCAGCTTGCCGCGCGCGTGGTGGCGCTCGACGTACTTCTCTCCCCCGCCCGCCACCGCGACCGCGTGCTGCGCGTCGAGGTCGGCGAGCTTGTCGAGCATGGCCTGGCGGTTGCTCATGACTCGAGCACCGCCTTCATCCGCTCCAGCGTCGTCCGCATCCCGTTCCGGTTGGTACGACGACGCAGCGGGCCGAGCAGGAGCCAGTAGAGCCGGTTGGGGAGGTTCGGCTCGATCCGGAAGTACTCCGTGACCAGGGTGCCGCCGTCCTTCGGCTCGAGCCGGTAGCCCCAGTTGTTGACGGTCATCGAGTCCGACCCGACCGAGAACTCGAAGACCTTCTCGGGCTCGCACGCGGTGACCTTGCACCCCGACCAGTAGGTCGGGCCGACGCCGTTGCGCTTCACGTGGCCCTTGAAGTACGCCCCGACCTCCGGCCCCGTCGAGCCGCGCGTCCACTTCGCCTCGAAGGTCTCGGGGCTGAACTCGCCGATGCGGGTGACGTCGCTGACGAGGTCCCAGACCTCGGCCGGCGTGGCGTCCATCTGGACCGAGACCTCGTCACCGAGGGAGGGGAGCTTGATCATCGGATCTCCTTCATGATGCGTAACCCATGAGCCTGGCGGTGAGGTCGCGCAGCACCTCGTCCGCGCCACCTCCGATCGGCAGCAGCCGGGCGTCGCGGTAGTGCCGCTCCACCTCGGTGCCGTGCAGGTAGCCGGTGCCGCCGAAGAGCTGGACGGCCCGGTCGCAGACGTAGGACGCGCAGTCCACGGCGGTCTGCTTGGCCAGGCAGGCCTCGGCGATCACGAGCTCGCCGGCGACGTGCCGGGCGGCGACGGAGCGCGTGTAGGTGCGCGCGACCTCGACCTGGCGGCGCATCTCGACGAGCACGTGGCTGACCGCCTGGTTGCCGATGAGCGGACGCCCGAAGGTCTCGCGCTGCCGGCAGTACGCCGCTGCGAGGTCGAGGCTACGCGCGGCGATGCCGTAGCCGTGGACGGCCAGCGCGATGCGCTCGACGACGAACTGGTCGGCGATCCGGGCGAAGCCGGACCCCTCCTCGCCGACGAGGTTCGCGGCCGGCACCCGGCAGTCGACGAACGACAGCTCCGCGGTGTCGGAGCAGTGCCAGCCCATCTTCCGCAGCGACCTGCTGACGGTGAAGCCGGGCGTGCCCTTCTCGACGACCAGCAGCGAGATGCCGCCGTGCCCCGGCCCGCCGGTGCGCACGGCGGTGGTCACGAAGTCGGCGCGGACGCCGCTCGTGATGAAGGTCTTGGCGCCGTTGACGACGTAGGAGTCCCCGTCAGGCACCGCGCGGGTGGTGATCCGGGCGACGTCGGAGCCGCCCCCGGGCTCGGTGATCGCGAGCGACCCGATCGTCTCGCCGGCGAGGGTGGGGCGGACGAAGCGGTCGACCAGGTCGGCGTTGCCGCTCGCGGCGATGTGCGGCAGCGCGATGCCGCTGGTGAAGAGCCCGGCCATCAGCCCGCTGGACGCGCCGGCGTCGAACATCGCCTCCTGGATCGCCACCGAGTCGAGCAGGTCTCCTCCGCCACCGACCTCCTCGGGGAAGCCGACACCGAGCAGGCCGAGGTCGCCGGCCCTCCGGTGCAGCGAGCGGGGGATCTCCCCGGCGTCCTCCCACTCCTGGAGGTGCGGCACGACCTCGCGGCGGGTGAGCTCCGCCGCGGTCGCCCGGAGGGCGTCGCGCTCGTCGGTCGTGGCTCCCTGCTCGGTGGTCACAGCAGGCTGTCCTCGATCGAGACCATCCGCGAGCGCAGCCACTCGCCGAGCCCCTTGGCCTGCGGGTCGAAGCGCGTGGACGCCGCGACCCCGTCGCCGAGCAGGCCGTGGATGACCAGGTTGACCGCGCCGAGGTGGGGCAGCAGCCACACGTCGACCTCGAGGTCGGCCGCCTCCGGCAGCAGCGCACCGATCCCGCGCGGCGACATCATCTTGAACAGCCACTGCACGCGGGCGTCGTACTTCTCCTGCGCGACGCCGTCGTGCGCGACCCAGAGCCCGACGTTGGCGTCGCCGCCCTTGTCGCCGGAGCGGGCGTGGACGAAGCGACCGAGCGGCAGGCGGCGGGTCATCACGTCCGTGCGACCCGGGTACGGCGACGGGCGCGCGCCGGGTGCCTCCTGGTTCGGCATGTACGACGTCGGGTCGGCGACGACCTCGTGCCGGCCGTCGGCGTGGACGACGGTGTGCGTGACGTCGGCGCGATCGACGTACGCCGCACGGTAGATGCCGAACGGCGTCGCGGGTGCGGGCGGCGCGGTCATCGTGAAGCCGGGGTAGGAGCCGAGGGCGAGCTCGACGGCCGCGGCGGTGAAGGCGCGGCCGACCGGGTCGGGCGAGGGGTCCTTGACGGTGCAGCGCAGCAGCGTCGAGGCGGACTCCTCGGTGTCGGCGTCCGCGGGCGGCAGCGAGACCGCCGACCAGTGCACCTCGGCGGCGGACGGCACGAGCTGGGACCTCACCCACTCGGCCTTGGCCTCGACGTCGAGGCCGGTCAGCACGAGCTCGACGCTGTTGCGCCAGCCCCCGAGCTCGTTGACGCAGACCTTGAGGCGCTGCGGCGGCGCCTCGCCGACGACGCCACTGATCCGCACGCGGTCGGCGCCGTCGTCGTCGAGCCGGACTGAGTCGAGGTGGACGGTGACGTCCGGGCCGAGGTAGCGCGTGGACTGGATCTCGTAGACGAGCTGCGCGGTGACGGTGTCGACGGTGACCGCCCCGCCGGTGCCGTCGTGCTTGGTGATCACGCTCGAGCCGTCGGCCGCGACCTCCGCGACCGGGAAACCGAGCGGCCGGTCGCGGTGGGGAAGCGCGAGGAAGCCGCTGAAGTTGCCGCCGGTCGCCTGGGTGCCGCACTCGATGACGTGGCCGGCGACGACCGCGCCCGCCAGCTCGTCGTACGACGTCTCGCTCCAGCAGTGGTGCGCGACTGCCGGCCCGACCACGAGGGACGCGTCGGTGACCCGCCCGGTGACGACGATGTCGGCGCCGCCGGTGAGCGCCGCGGCGATGCCGAGGCCGCCGAGGTAGGCGTTGGCCGTGAGGGCGCCGTCGAAGGAGAGGTGGCGGACGTCGTCGCCCTCGACGTGCGCGATCGCCGGGTCGAGGCCCAGTCCCGTCGCGACCTCGCGCAGGCGGTCGGCGAGCCCGGCGGGGTTGAGGCCGCCGGCGTTGGCGACGATCTTCACGCCCTGCTCGAGCGCGAGCCCGAGGCAGTCCTCGACCTGACGGACGAAGGTGCGGGCGTAGCCCAGGCTCGGGTCCTTGAGCTGGTCCTTGCCGAGGATGAGCATGGTGAGCTCGGCGAGGTAGTCGCCGGTGAGCACGTCGAGCCGGCCTCCCTCGAGCATCTCGCGCATCGCGCTGAGGCGGTCGCCGTAGAAGCCGGAGCAGTTGCCGATCCGCAGCACCGGGCTTGCCGGGGCCTCGGTCATCGTGGCGCCCTGCCCTCGCCCGGCTGCCCGGCGAACGCCTGCGCGATGTCGAGCCAGCGGTCGACGTCACCACCGTGCGCGACGAGGTCGGTGTCGGCGCGGTGGATGCGCTGGGTGACCAGCCGGCAGAAGTCGCCGGCGGTGCCGGTCAGGGTCTGTGCGGCGTCCTCCGGACCCCACGTCCAGACGTCGTCGGACGGCGCGACCAGGTCGATGCGGCACTCCTCGGTCGGCGCGTCGAGGCCGTGGACCGCGAAGGCGAAGTTGCGGGTGCGGACGCCGAGGTGTGCGACGTGGCGGATCCGGTCGGTGTCGACGACCCGCACACCGAGGCCCTCGTGCACGTCGAGGCTGTGCGCCCAGGTCTCCATCAGCCGGGCGGTCGCCATCGACGCGGCCGACATCGGCGGCCCGAACCACGGCATCTTCTGGCCCGAGGGGTACGCCGTCAGCGCGGCGTGGAGGTCGGTGCGGGTGCGCCGCCACAGCTGCAGGAGGCCGGGCTCGCTCGCGACCGCGGCGGCCTGCTGGTCGACGTACGACTCCGGGTCGGCGAGCGCGTCGAGGACCAGCGCGTCCCACGCGTCCTTGTCGGTGGCCGCCCTGAGCGCGGCCTCGTCGGTCCACGCGAGGTGCGCGACCTGGGTCGCGACGTCCCAGCCGGGTGCGGGCGTCGGGGTGTGCCAGCCGTCCTCGTCGAGGCCGGCGACCAGTGACTCGAGCGCGTCGCCCTCGGCGGCGAGGTCGGCGAGCACCTGGGCGAGGACGTCAGGCATGCGTGAGCTCCTTCTCGAGGACGTCGGCCCACTCGCGCAGGATGCGTCGGCGGCGGGCGGAGTCGTCGGTGATCGTGGACGCGAGGCCGAGCCCGCGCACCAGGTCGAGGGTGGCCTGCACGAGCTCGCGCACACCCGGCCGTGACTCGTCGGCGTCGAGCGCCGCGACGGTCATCCGGTGCGCCTCGCGGCCGACCCGCTGCTCGAGCGGCGCGACCGCGGCGAGCAGCGCCTCGTCGGTGCGGGCGGCCACCCACAGCTCGAGGGCGGCGGCGAAGACCGGTGAGGTGAAGTGGTCACCGAGCATCTCGACGACGGCGCGGGTACGACGCTTCCCCGCCGGCAGCCCGGCCACGGCGTCCGCGAGCTCGGCACCCCGGCGCTCGGTGAGGTGCTCGACGGCGGCGACGACGAGGTCGTTCTTCGTCGGGAAGTGGTGCAGCTGCGCGCCCCGGCTCACGCCCGCCCGCTCGGAGACGAGCGTCGTGGAGGTGCCGGCGAACCCGCGCTCCACGAGCAGCTCGACCGTCGCCTCCAGCAGCCGGGCCCGCATGGCGCGGGTCCGGTCGGCCTGCGGCACCCGGGTGGAGGTCACGGCGCCAGCCTGCCGTCGTACTAACAAACAGTCAAGCCTGACTTTTTCTTGACGCCTCCCCTCCCCTCCCTTTCTGGATATCTAGGGACGTCCCGGTAGGTCCCCGGCCCCTTTCACCCACCAGTTCGTCCCTAGGTACCCGGGGGTGGGAGGGCGGTCAGCAGGCGCCGGTGCTGTAGGTCGCGTCGACGTCGATGTCGCCGTCGTGGAAGAGGCCGCCGTCGTAGGCGATCTCGATGCAGCCGCGGATCGAGTCGTCCTCGACGCCCTCGAGCTCGTAGTACTCCTCGATCCCGTAGGACTCCCCGAAGGGCGCGTCCTCGTTGACCGTGCGGCCCTCGCGCACCTCCACGTCGTCGCGCCCGATCGCGTCCTCGATCGCGGCGACGCCGGGCGAGCCGTACTTGCCGTACTCACCCGTGAGGTCGCGCGCGGCGGCGGAGCCGACCGAGTCGAGGCGCTCCTGGCTGAGCGGCCCGACCGACCCGACCGTGGTGACGAGCGCGGCGATGCCGAACCCCAGGGCCGCGATGCCGGAGACGACCCGGCCGAGGGCGAAGCTGGCCTCGGACGGCTCGTTGGCCTGCGGGTTCTTGAACTGCCAGGCGGTGGTGGCGTACCAGAGCTGGCGGGGGTTGACGACGGTCAGGACGAGGAGGAGCAACGCGACGATCCAGAGCACGGCGACCATGACAGGGATCTCCCCAGCGGAACGTGTGGCGAAACGCCGGGTCAGACCGCGGCGACGGTGAGCACGATGCGGGCCCGCTCCTCGGGCGCGAGCCAGCGGCGCCGGGCACGGAGCAGCTTGCGGGTCGACCAGGCCACGAAGACGACGGCGAGGGCGACCGGGAGCCAGACGAAGGGCAGCGCCGCGGCGGCCGTGAAGAGCATGCCCGTCAGGGTCGTGACGAGCGAGAGCTTGCCGGCGTACCCGGCCATGGCGGCGTGCGGCGCCGGCGTCGCACGTGGCGAGGAGAGGTCGACGGAGTAGGGCGACCGGATCGACCACGCCATCACCGTCGACAGCACCTGGCACATCACGACCAGCCAGCACGACGCCACCGAGACGCCCATGATCAGCGGCGGCACGCCGTTGCGCAGCAGGGCGAAGAAGATCGTCACCCCGGACACGACCGCCATGCACTCGGCGACCACGAGGGTGCGTACGTCGAACACGTCCCGCGCGGAGACCGGCAGGGTCTCGCGCCAGACCATCCCCTTGCCGTCGAGGCACCAGGCGTTGACGCCGAAGAGGAGCGCGGCGCCGCTGGCGGTGAGGCCGGGCAGCAGCATCACCGAGCTCCACTGGAGCCCGGCGACGAGGGCGACCAGGCCGGGGCCGACGCCGAGCACGATCAGGCCGCGGCGCAGCCCGACCGAGCGCCAGACCGAGTCGCGGTCGAGCCGGCGCAGCAGCGCGCGCTCCGGGGTGAGCCAGCGCGACTCGGGCGTCGGGCGGGCCTCGTGCACGCCCGACTGGACGCGCAGCTCCTCGCGCGGCGGGAGACCGAGCGCCCAGGCGGCCGGTCGCGTCCCGACCAGGGTCGTCACGGCCGCGACGACCAGCAGGACGGCGACCGCCACGGGCCAGCGGTCGGTCGGTGCGGTCTCGGCGAGCCACGTGGTCGGCAGGGACCGGACGATCGGGCCGAGCATCCCCGCGAGCTGCAGGCCGGCGACGAGGACCAGGAAGCCGGCGCTCACCGCACGGACGGCCAGCACGCCGTGCTCGGTGCGGCGCACGCCCTCGACGGTCCATCCGATGGCCTGCCCGATCGTCGAGGCGGCGATCACCCAGGCGAGCACCACGAGCTGGGCGCCGAGGAGGTGGGCGGGCTCGGCGACGAGGGCGCTGACGGCGAGCAGGCCCCACATCTGGACGAGCCAGGCGAGGTTGACCGGCGCCAGCACGAGGGCGCCGAAGTGCTCGGTCGCCGGGCTGATCGGGTGGATCGCCGCCTCGCTGCGCGACATCAGCTCGCGACCGCCGCCGCTGCTCATCGCCGAGCTGACCGACAGCAGCAGGAAGCCCACGAAGGTGGCGCCGAGGTTGGCCTGCAGCGACGTGACGGCCTTCTGCACGGTGACGCTGCGGATCGCCTCCACGTCGAGCGTGGAGGGGAGGACCGCGAAGACGAGGGTCAGGCCGAGGACCACCAGCGCGCCGACGACGGCCGCTGCGGGTCGTCGTACCGTCCCGGCGCGGAAGCGCACGAGGTGCCCGGTGTCGCGGGCGGCCTCCAGCAGGCCGCTAGTCGAGGAGGGCACGGTAGGCCTCACCGGTGAGCTCGGCGGCGTGCATCTCGGCGACGCGGTTGCCGCCGCGCAGCACGATCGCGGTGCCGCACGCCTCGAGGGCGAGGTCGCGCAGGTGGGTCGAGAGGAGCACGCAGGCGCCACGCGCGCGGGCGTCCGCGACGACCTCGAGGGTGGCGTCGACGCCGATCGGGTCGACGCCGTCGAAGGGCTCGTCGAGGAGCAGGACGGCGGGCTCGTGGAGCGCGGCCAGCACCACGCTGAGCCGCCGGCTCATGCCGTGGCTGAACCCGCCAACGACGCGGTGCGCCACGTCGCCGAGCTCGAAGCGCTCGAGCAGGTCGCGGCCGCGGTCCTCCCACGCGTCCATCCGGCGCAGCCGGGCGCTGAGCTGGAGGTGCTCCCACGGCGTCGCGCGCGGCACGAGGCCCCCGACGTCGGGGCAGTAGCCCACGACGCGCTTAACGCCGATCGCGTCGGTCGCCGCGTCGTGGCCGGCGACGGCGACCTGGCCCGAGGTGGGCGGCACGACGCCGGCCAGCACCTTCATGGTGGTCGACTTGCCCGCCCCGTTGCGCCCGAGCAGCGCGGTCGCGCGGCCGTTGGCGGCCCTCAGGTCGACGCCCGAGACCGCCTCCACGTCGCCGAAGCGCACGTGCAGGTCGCTGACGACGACGGCAGGGGTCTGGTCCACCTCACGATTGTCGCCCGGTTCGGGGTCGCGCGGAGGTGCTTTGGCAGGACCCGTCTCCCGCTGTAACGCCGGGTTGCCTGCTGTACCCACCCTGCTGCAGGGGGGTGGGTTCAGCTCTCAACCCGGCGTTACAGCGCGTCGGTCGGGAGGATCGAGCAGGTTGAGAAGGTCAGGCCGGGAAGGAGGCGCCCGTCGCCGCGAGGTCGCGGAGGTACGCCGTCGGGCGGAAGCGGTCGCCGTAGGCGTCGGCGAGCTCATCGGCGCGCGCCAGGAAGGCGGCCAGGCCGACCGGGCCCTCGGGTCGACCGGTCTCGTCGAGCGCCTGCCAGCCGGTCATGAACTGCGCGGCGCCGCCGGTGAGGGCCGGGAAGCCGATGCCCATGATGGAGCCGATGTTGGCCGCGGCGGCCGAGGTGAGCACGCCCTCCTCGAAGCACTTCGCGGTCTCGAGCGCCTCGATGAAGAGCATCCGGTCGCGCACGTCGCGGATCGGGACCTGCACCTCGGCGACGGGGAACGTCTCCGCGAGCCCGGGCCACAGCGTCGTACGACGTCCGGACTCGTCGTAGTCGTAGAAGCCGGCGCCCTTGAGCCGCGAGGGACGGCCGAGACCGATCATGGTCGCGATGACGTCGCCGGCCGGGTAGTCGCCGAGGTCCACACCGTCGCGGGCCGCGGCGTCCTCGGTGGCCTTACGGATCTTGGCCATCAGCTCGAGGTTGAGCTCGTCGCTGATCTGCAGCGGCCCGACCGGGAAGCCGGCCGAGGTCGCGGCCCGCTCCAGCGAGACCGGGTGCACGCCCTCGGCGAGCATCGTGAGGCCCTCGTTGATCTGGGTGCCGATGACGCGCGAGGTGTAGAAGCCGCGCGAGTCGTTGACCACGATCGGCGTCTTGCGGATCTGCTGGACGACGTCGTAGGCCTTGGCCAGGGCGAGGTCCGAGGTCTCCGCGCCGCGGATGATCTCGACGAGCGGCATCTTGTCGACGGGGCTGAAGAAGTGCAGGCCGATGAAGTCCTTCGGCCGGTCGACGCCCTCGGCCAGCTCGGTGATCGGCAGGGTCGAGGTGTTGGAGCAGAGCAGCGCGTCGGCGTTGATGTGCGGCGCCACCTCGGCGAACACCTTCGCCTTGAGCGAGGGGTCCTCGAAGACGGCCTCGATGACGAGGTCGCACCCGGCGAGGTCCTCGGGCGACCCGGTCGGCGTGATCCGGTCGAGGATCTCGTCGGCCTTGTCCTGGGTGATCCTGCCGCGCTCGACGCCCTTGGCGTTGAGCTTCTCGGTGTACGCCTTGCCGCGCTCGGCCGCCTCCAGCGAGACGTCCTTGAGGACGACCTGCATGCCGGCGCGGGCGCACGAGTAGGCGATGCCGGCGCCCATCATCCCGGCGCCGAGGACGGCGACCCGGGTGGCGGTCCAGCGCTCGATGCCCTGCGGGCGCAGCGAGCCGGAGTTGATCGCCTGGAGGTCGAAGAAGAAGGCCTGGATCATGTTCTTGGCCTGCTGGTTGACGACCAGGCTGGTGAAGTAGCGGCTCTCGATGCGCGAGGCGGTGTCGAAGTCGACCTGTGCGCCCTCGACCGCGGCGCTCATGATGGCGCGCGGCGCGGGGTAGACCGCACCCTTGGTCTGCTTGCGCAGCAGCGCCGGGAAGGCCGGCAGGAACTGCGCCAGCGCCGGGGTCCTCGGCGTGCCACCGGGCATCTTGTAGCCCGCGCGGTCCCACGGGTTCGACGCGGCGTCGGCGTCGTCGCGGTGCTCGAGGATCCAGGCCCTGGCTGCCGGCACGAGCTCCTCGCGCGTCGGTACGACGGCGTCGACGAGGCCCTTGGCCAGGGCGCCCTGCGGGTCGAACTGGGTGCCGGGCATCAGGACGTCCATCAGCGCGGACTGGAGCCCGAGCATGCGTACGACGCGGGTGACCCCGCCGCCGCCCGGCAGCAGGCCGAGCGTCGCCTCGGGCAGCCCGATCTTGACCGAGCGGTCGTCGACGGCGATGCGGTGGTTGGTCGCGAGCGCGATCTCGAGGCCGCCGCCGAGGGCGGCGCCGTTGATCGCGGCGACGACCGGGCGCGGGTACGTTTCGAGCCGGCGCAGGCTCGACTTCACGGCCTCGCCCATCGCGAAGATCTCGTCGGCGTCGTCCGGCGTCGCGGACATCATGTTCTTGAGGTTGCCGCCGGCGAAGAAGGTCTTCTTCGCGCTGGTGACCACGACCCCGACGACGTCGTCCTGCTCGTCGTGGAGGCGCTGGACGGCCGCCTCCATCGAGCGGAGGTAGAGGTCGTTCATGGTGTTCGCGCTCGCGGTCGGGTCGTCGAGCGTGAGGGTGACGATGCCGTCGGCGTCGCGGTCGTAGCGCACGGCGCTGAGCTCGTCGGCGCGGATGGTGTCGGTGTCAGTCATGTGCAGTCTCCTCAGACCAGCTCGACGATCGTGGCGATGCCCATGCCGCCGCCGACGCAGAGCGTGGCGAGGCCACGCTTCTGGTCGCGGCGGGCGAGCTCGTCGACGAGCGTGCCCAGGATCATCGCGCCGGTGGCGCCGAGCGGGTGGCCCATGGCGATGGCGCCGCCGTTGACGTTGGTGACGTCGTGGCTGATGCCCATGTCGCGCATGAAGCGCATCGCCACGGCGGCGAACGCCTCGTTGATCTCCCACAGGTCGATGTCGTCGACCTCGAGGCCGGCGCGGGCGAGCGCCTTGCGGGCGGCCGGCGCCGGGCCGGTGAGCATGATCGTCGGGTCGGCGCCCGAGACGGCGGTGGAGATGATCCGCGCGCGCGGCGTCAGCCCCAGCGACGTACCGATCTCCTCGGTGCCGATCGCCATGACGGCGGCGCCGTCGACGATGCCCGAGGAGTTGCCGGCGTGGTGGACGTGGTCGATCGCCGGCACCCAGTGGTACTTCTCGAGGGCGACGTCGTCGAAGCCGGCGTCCTTGCCGATGCTCGCGAACGACGGCTTGAGGCCGGCGAGGCCCTCCACGGACGTGTCGGGGCGGACGGTCTCGTCGCGGTCGAGCACGGTGACGCCGGAGAGGTCCTTCACCGGGATGACGGCGCCGTCGAAGTAGCCGTTGGCCCAGGCCTTGGCGGCGCGGTGGTGGGACTCGGCGGCATAGGCGTCGACGTCCTGGCGATTCCAGCCCTCGATGGTCGCGATCAGGTCGGCGCCGATGCCCTGCGGCACGAAGCCGGTCTGCAGCGCGGTGGCCGGGTCCATCGCCCAGGCGCCGCCGTCGCTGCCCATCGGCACGCGGCTCATCGACTCGACGCCGCCGGCGATGATGAGGTCCTCGAAGCCCGAGCGCACCCGGCCCGCGGCCTGGTTGACGGCCTCGAGCCCCGAGGCGCAGAAGCGGTTGAGCTGCACGCCCGCGACGGTCTCGGGGTAGCCGGCCTTCAGCGCGGCGGTCTTGGCGATGTCACCGCCCTGGTCGCCGATCGGGGTCACGACGCCGAGCACGACGTCGTCGACGCGGCCGGGGTCGAGGGAGGGGTTGCGGGTCGTGAGCTCGTCGAGGAGTCCGACGACCAGGTCGACCGGCTTCACCTCGTGCAGCGAGCCCGTGGCCTTGCCGCGGCCGCGAGGTGTGCGGATGTGGTCGTAGACGAATGCTTCTGCCATGCCAGCGATTGTGACACCATTACTGTCACAGTCAAAGAGGTGTGGTCGGCGTCACCCCGGTTCGCGGCGTTGCGCGGGTCCGGGCACGCGGAGGAGAGGATGGTCCGATGAGCGACACCGACGAGCTGCTCACCCTCGACCAGCTCACCGAGCGCACGGGCGTCAGCGCGCGCAACGTCCGCTTCTACGCCTCCCGCGGTCTCGTCCCCTCCCCCATCCGCCGCGGCCGCTCGGGCTACTACGGCCCCGACCACGTCGCCCGGCTCGAGCTCGTCCGCGAGCTCCAGGGGCACGGCTTCACGCTGTCGGCGATCGAGAAGTACGTCGAGCGCATCCCCGAGTCCGCCACCCCGTCCGACATCGCGCTGCACCTGTCGCTGCTGGCACCGGTCACGGGTGACCGCGAGGTCGACGTGCCCGGAGGCCTGTCCGGGATGGGCATCTCGCCCGAGGCCGCGAGCGCCGTCGCCGACGTGTACGCCGCCCACGGCAGGCAGGTCGCGGACGAGCTGTCGGAGATCGTGCGGACCAAGGTGTGGCCGCAGTTCCGCGAGGCCGGCTACACCGCCGAGCAGCTGCGCGAGTTCATCCACCGGCTCAAGCCGATCACGATCGCCGGCCTGGTCACGGCCTACGAGCAGGCGATCGACGAGAGCCAGGCGTCCTACGACGGCAAGACCCTCAGGACCCGATGACGGGGCCGGCGGTCTACCTCCTCCTCGGCCTCTCCCTGCTGCTCGCGATCGTCCTTCCGCAGGTCACCCGACGCATCGCCCTGTCACCGCCGATGGTGCTCGTCGCCGTCGGCATGCTGATCGGGCTGCTGCCGCTCACCGACGGCGTGAGCCTCGAGCCGCAGGACCACCGCGACCTCGTCACGCACGTCACCGAGTTCACCGTGCTGGTCTCCCTCATGGGCGTCGGCCTCGCCATCGACCGCACGCTCGACCTGCGCTCGTGGGGCTCGTGGCGCACCTGGTCACCGGTGTGGCGCTTGCTGCTGGTGACGATGCCGCTCACCATCCTCGGCATGACGCTGCTCGGGTGGTGGGTGGCGGGCCTGGCTCCTGCCGTGGCCCTCCTGCTCGGCGCCGTGCTGTCGCCGACCGACCCCGTGCTCGCCTCGGACGTCCAGGTCGGCGAGCCGCTCACCGACGACATCGACGACCCCGACGACGACGACCGGCCCGAGGAGGACGACGACATCCGTTTCGCCCTCACCGCAGAGGCCGGCCTCAACGACGGCCTCGCCTTCCCGTTCGTGCACCTGGCGCTCCTCGCCATCGCCGGCGGCCTCGGGCTCGCCGACGTGGGGGCGTGGATCGGGTGGTACGTCGTCGGCAAGATCGCCGTCGGGGTGGCGATCGGGGTGCTGGCCGGGTGGCTGCTGGGCCGCCAGGCGTTCCGCGCCCGTGCCGACACGCTCCGCCTGGCCGACCACGGTGAGCCCCTGCTCGCGCTCGCGGCGCTGCTGGCGGCGTACGGGGCCGCGGAGCTGGTGCACGGCTACGGCTTCCTGGCGGTCTTTGCCTGCGCGATGCGGCTGCGCGCCTCGGCGCACGGGCACTCCTACCAGCGGGCGATGCACGCGGTGGTGGACCGCCTCGAACGACTGATGACGCTCCTGGTGCTCCTCGTGCTCGGCATGGCGATGACGCGCGGGCTGCTCGAGCACCTCGACTGGCGCGGCGTGGTGCTCGCCCTCGCGCTGGTCCTCGTCGTCCGCCCGGTGACCGGCTACCTGGGCCTGCGCGTGCTCGCGCGCGACGAGCACCGGGACGGCGGCCTCGACCGTGGCGAGACGGCGGCGGTGGCGTTCTTCGGCGTCCGCGGCGTCGGCTCGCTGTTCTACCTCGCGTACGCCGCCAGCCACGAGCAGCTGCCCGACGAGCCGTGGCTGTGGTCGACGGTCGCGTTCACCGTGATCGCATCGGTCCTGCTGCACGGCGTCACCGCCACGCCGGCGATGTCGCGGCTCGACGCCCGACGCAGGGCCTCGTCGGGATGAGGCGACGCGTCAGGGCCTGCTGAGAGAGTGGGGGCATGTCCACAGTCCTCGTCACCGGCGCCACGGGCTTCATCGGCCGCCGCCTCGTCCCCGCCCTGCTCGACGCCGGGCACGACGTCCGAGCCATGACCCGCCACCCCGAGACGTACGACGGACCGGGTGAGGCTGTCGGCGCCGACGTGATGGACGCCGACAGCCTGGTGCCCGCGCTCGAGGGCGCCGACGTCGCGATCTACCTCGTCCACTCCCTCGACGACCCCGACTTCGTGCGCAAGGACGCCGACGCGGCCCGCCACTTCAGCGCGGCCGCTGCCGCAGCCGGGGTGAAGCAGATCGTCTACATGGGAGGCCTGGGCGACGAGGACCACGACCTCTCCGACCACCTGCGCTCGCGTCGCGAGGTCGAGGAGCTGCTGGGGGGCGACGGCGTACCGGTCACCGTCCTGCGCGCGGCGATCGTCGTCGGCCACGGAGGCATCTCGTGGGAGCTCACCCGGCAGCTGGTGAAGAACCTCCCCGGCATGGTCGTGCCCAAGTGGGTCGGCACCCGGACCCAGCCGATCGCGATCGACGACGTGGTGCGCTACCTGGCCGGCGTCGTGGACCACCCGGACGCGTTGGGGCGGGTCTTCGAGATCGGCGGGCCCGACCAGCTGACCTACCGCGAGATGCTGCAGGGCGTGGCGGAGGAGATGAACGGCCGCAAGGTCCCGATCGTCGTCGTGCCGCTGCTGACCCCGGGGCTGTCCTCGCGCTGGCTCGCCCTGGTCACCGACGTCGACGTCACCACCGGCCGCAACCTCATCGACTCCATGTCGACCGAGGTCATCGTCAAGGACACCTCGATCCGCGACGTGGTGCCGGGCGAGCCGCTGACCTACCGGGAGTCCGTGCGCCGCGCGCTCGCGGAGCGCAAGGCCTCGGGGGCCTGACCCGACGTACCGGTGCGGGTCGGCGTCAGTGCACCGAGAACCCGCCGTCGACGAAGACCGCCTGCCCGGTGACGTAGGCCGAGGCCGGGCTCGCGAGGAAGACCGCCGCTCCCGCGAAGTCCTCGGCCAGGCCGTTGCGCCCCACCATCGTGCGCGCCGCGAGCGCCGCCACCTTGTCGGGGTCGGACGACAGACGCTGGTTCAGGGGTGTCATCACGAAGCCGGGCACGAGGGTGTTGACCGTGACGCCGGAGGGTGACCACGCCTCGGCCTGCGAGCGCGCCAGCGACTCGAGCGCGCCCTTCGACACCCCGTAGGCGCCGCTCTGGACGAACGCCCGGTGCGCCTGCTGGGAGGAGATGTGGATGATCCGCCCGAAGCCACGCTCGGCCATCCCCGGCCCGAACCGCTGGCCCAGGACGTAGGGCGCCTCGAGGTTGATCGCCATCGTGGCGTCCCAGTCGTCGTCGCCGAGCTCACCCATGGGTGGGCGGATGTTGGCGCCGGCACTGTTGACGAGGATGTCGGGCTCGCCGAAGACCCGGACTGCGTCCTCGGCGGCCGCGCGCGCCCCGGCGCGGGAGCCCAGGTCGGCGGACACCCAGGCCGCCGTGCGGCCCGCACCCGTCAACTCTTCCACGGTCTCCGCCAGCTCGTCCTCCCGGCGCGCCACCACCACGACCCGGGCGCCCGCGCCGGCGAGTGCGGACGCGATGGCGCGGCCGATGCCGGAGCTGCCACCCGTCACGACCGCGGTCCTGCCCTCGAGCGAGAACAGATCGGACAGGTAGGCGCTCGAGGTCATGGCACCATCCTGCCGCTCGGCGGCACGACCGCGCAGGCTAGAAGATCAGCGGCAGCAGGAACAGCATCGAGAGCGACCACGTGATGTGGGTCAGGATCGGAGCCAGGATCCCGCCGCTGGCCCGCCGCTCGAGGCCGCAGACCGCGCCCAGCAGGATCGCGGCGAACCCGAGCATCACGTTGCCGGTGGCCAGCGTCGCGACGACGTAGGCGAGCGTCGTCCACAGCACCGGGTGGCGGGGGATCGCGGCATACATCGCCCCCCGGAAGAAGAGCTCCTCGGCGATGCCGTTGAAGAAGGTGATGACCGCCAGCAACGGCAGCGACCCCTCGTCGGCGTAGGCCAGGACGGAGGAGACGTAGGACGCCAGCGGATCGATCTCGCGCACCACGAGCGCGCCGAGCACGAACACCCCGACCATCAGCAGTCCGAGCAGGATCGGCGCGACGATCGGCCGGACGAAGACCTCCCCACCACGGGCCATCCGTCCCAGGTGGAGGCGGCCCGACAGGAACGCACCGGCCGCCCAGACCCCGGCCAGCACGACCGCGGCGACGTAGAAGAGGTTCCCGCCGGGCTCGAGCCGCAGCGACCAGCCCAGCACGACCGCGCCGACGACGACCACGGCGGCCGCCACCATCTGGCGACGGCGGAAGGCCTCCGGGGTGTCGCGCTGGTCGCGCGGGACCACGTCCCACAGCGACCGGCGGATGAAGGAGCGCATGACGACCACCCTAGGAAACCCTCACGCCTCGGTCGCGATCCGGCTCAGCTGCACGACGGCGGCGCCCTGGGCGTCCTCGTCCCGGCCGGCCGCCCCCAGCAGGTCGCGCTGGACGCGTGAGCCCGTCCCGTCGGCCAGCAGGCGCGCGATCCCGCGCGAGACGTGGTCGTGGTCGCCGGCGTCCTCGAGCGCGTCGCCCACGTGCGCGAGCAGGTCGCCGAGCACGTCGGCGGCGGGGCGCGAGGTGCCGGTCGGCGGGTGCACGAGCTCGCCGGTGAGGCCGTAGCGACCGGCCCTCCACCCGGCGAGACGCACGAGCGGTGCCGGTACGTCGGCCGCGGGCACGCCCTCGGCCCACTCCCGCGCGGCCGTCTCCACGAGCGCCCGGGACAGTGCCGCCACCACGACCGCGTCGCGGACCTCGAGGCACACGTCGGCCGTGCGGATCTCCACCGTCGGGTGGAGCGCCGACAGGCGGGCGTCGGCGTAGACCATGCCCTCGTCGACGGGCACGCCGGTGGCCAGCATCGCGTCGACGTAGGCGCGGTAGGCGGCCGGCGTCCCGAGGACGGGCAGGGGGCCCGAGCTCGGCCACCGCATCTGCATCTGCCAGCGGTAGCTCTCGTAGCCGGTGTCGACCGACTGCGACCACGGGGAGTTGGCGCTGATCGCGAGCAGCAACGGCACCCAGGTGCGGATCCGGTCGAGCACGCCGACGCCCTCGTCGTCCCCCGACAACTCGACGTGCACGTGGCAGCCGCAGACCAGCTGCTCGGCGATCATCAGGCCGTAGCGCTGCGCCATCGCGTCGTACCGGTCGGTCCGCTCGACCCTGGTGTCACCGGCGAGCGGGGAGGTGCCGGTGGGGACGACCCGCGCGCCGACCTCGAGGGCCGACGCTCGCGCGCGTTCGCGCCAGGCCCGCAGCGCGTGGTCCAGCGCCGGCAGGGTCTCGAGGGGCGGGGTGTCGGTCTCGACCTGGGTCGTGTGCAGCTCGGGCCCGAGCGACCCACCGCGGTCGTCGCTGGGCGCGGAGCCGGCGGCGTCGCGCGCCTCGGCCGCCCGGATCACCTGGGAGGCGACGTTGCGCGGACGGCCGGTCCGCGCGTCGACGAGGAGCAGCTCCTCCTCGACCCCCATGGTGCGCATGGATCGATCCAACCACCGGCCGGCAACGCAGCGCCCCATCCCAAGGGCCGGGCGGCCCGTCCTAGGACGTGGCCAGGAGCTCGCGCACCCGCGGGACGACCTCGGTGCCGTAGAGCCGGATCGACTCCAGGCGCTGCTCGTGCGGGAGCGAGCCGATGGAGTACTTCAGCTGGAAGCGGGAGAGGCCGAGCGTCCTGGCCGCCCAGGCGATCTTCTGCGCGACCGTCTCCGGCGAGCCGACGAAGAGCGCGCCCTGCGGGGACGCGCCCTGCTCGAAGGCGATCCGGCTGTAGGGACCCCAGCCCCGCTCGCGCCCGATCCGGGTGACGAGCTCGGCCTGGTGCGGGTAGAGCTGCTCGCGCGCCAGCTCGTCGGTGGCGGCGACGTGGCCGGGCGAGTGCATGCCGATCGGCAGCTCCGGGACGGCGTGCTCGATCAGGGACCGGCGGTAGAGGTCGGCGAACGGCACGAACTGTGCCGGCGAGCCGCCGATGACGGCGAGCATCAGTGGCATGCCGTAGCGCGCGGCGCGGACGACGGACTGCGGGGTGCCGCCGACTCCGATCCACGCCGGAAGCCTGCCGGCCGCGGTGGTCGGGTAGACGGGCTGGTCCACGAGCGGCGTGCGGATGCTGCCCTCCCACGACACCGGCTCCTCGTCCTGGAGCGCGGCGAAGAGGTCGAGCTTCTCGGCGAAGAGCCGGTCGTAGTCGCCGAGGTCGAGCCCGAACAGGCCGAACGACTCGATGAAGGAGCCGCGGCCGAGCTGCACCTCCGCGCGTCCGTTGCTCACCGCGTCGAGGGTGGCGAAGCGCTCGTAGACCCGGATCGGGTCGTCGCTCGAGAGCACCGTGACGCCGGTGCCGAGGCGGATCCGCTCGGTCTGCCCGGCGATCGCGGCGAGCACGACGTCGGGTGCGGAGATCGCGTAGTCGGCGCGGTGGTGCTCGCCGAGGCCGATGTAGTCGACGCCCACCCGGTCCGCGAGGACCGCCTCCGCGACGACCTCGCGCAGGGTCGCGGCGTGGTTGCCGGGCGCACCCTCGAGGGGCGCGTCGCCGAAGGTGTCGAGGCCGAGGGAGATGTGCTCGCGGGTGCCGAGCACGGAGTGGTCGAACGCGGTGTCAGAGGCGGTCATGGATCCAACCCTTCAGGTCGTCGGCGGTCTGGGTGGAGAGCTGGTGGCCACCGGGCTCACGGCGTGCCACCACTGTCGCAGCGGACTCGTCGGCCAGCCACGTCCACGTGCGGTCGAGCAGCTCGCGCGGGATGACGTGGTCGGCGTCGCCCTGTGCGACGAAGACGTGGCTCCCGGCGAGGCGGCCGGGCGTGACGTCGACGCCGGCGTCCTCGAACGGCAGCGTGCCGTGGAGGATCGCCGCGCCGGCGAGCCGCTCGGGACCCGTGAGCAGCACGCCACCGGCGAAGGCGGCGCCGCCGCTGAAGCCGACCAGCACGACCTTCCGGCCGCTCGGTGCGACGTCGTCGAGCCAGGCTCCGAACCACGCGACGGTCTCGGCCAGCGACTCCGCGACCGGACGGCCGATGCCGCGGTTGTCGAACCAGGCGTAGCCGCCGCCCTCGCCGATCGGCGCGCGCACCGCGGCGTACGACGCCTCCTCCGGCAGGTGCCCCGCGAGTCCGAGGATCGAGCGCTCGTCGGCACCCCGGCCGTGGAGCAGCACGACCAGGGGACGCTCGGGTTGGTCGGTGCCGCCGCTCCAGGCGACGACCGGCTCGGTCAGGGTGTGGCGCGACATGCTGCTCCTCCAGTTAGTTGAAGTCGCAACCATGGTGCGCGGGCAGGCATTCCCGGCCGTCGCGATCCCCGGCTGACCGGGGATCGCTGAACTTGTCAGGCCTTGCAACAGCCGACAAGTTCCGTGATCCCCGGCTGACCGGGGATCACGAGAAGAGGTCAGGCCTGCTGCTCGAGCTCGACCTTGAGCCGGGCAAGGGTGCGGCGGATGTTGCGCCGCTGGAAGTCGGCGAAGAGCGCGCCACCGGTGGCCGCGCGGTCGAAGATGCCCGCCGCCCAGTCGGGCCACGACGTGCGCCTGTCGGTCCAGGTCTCGGTGACCAGCGTGCCGCCGTCCGCGTCGGCGAAGTCGTAGGCCCACGTCGCGATCCGGCCGCGCAGCCGCGGGCTGCCGACGCCGATCTTGCGCACGTGGAAGACGAAGCGCCGGCCCGGGTCGGACTCGGCCACCACGCACTCGGTCACCCAGCGTGCCCGACCGCGACGGTTGGTGCCGTCGAAGACCTCGCCGACCTCGAGCGGGCGCCCGGGCTCGCTCGAGGCGCCGGTGTTCTCCGGGCTCCACCGAGGCATCTGGGTCGGGTCGGCGACCTGGCTCCAGATCGCCATCCGGTCGGCCTCGACGAGCACGCTGTCACTGACCTGCATCGTGCGGCTCATCGAGGGCTCCCGGGACGTGGGACGGGTGGAGGGGGTGGGACGGGTCAGCGACCACGCGAGAACGACGACGCGCTGTGGCTGCTGCCCTGGCCCTGCGGCCGGCTGCTGCCGGAGCCACCGCGGCGACGGCGGTTGCCGCCACCGCCCTGGCCGCCGGCACCCTGACCGGCGCCCTGGCCACCCTGGCCGCCGCCGGAGCGACGACGCTGGCCACCATCGGTGGAACCGCCGGCCGAGGAGCCGGTCGAGGTGCTGTAGGCCGGAGCCGAGCCGGATGCGCCGGCCGGGTTGCCCCGACGGGACTGGCCGTTGGTCTGGCCGCCCTTGCGAGCACGCTTGCGCTGGGCGTTGGCACCGGTCGACCGACCGCCGCCGCCCTGCTGGGCCGGCGCCTCGACGACGAGGCCGCCGGGCACGAGGACGCGCTCACCAGGGGCCAGCTCGGCCAGGACCGGGTGGTCGGGGCCGTTGACCTTGGTGGTGACCGGCTTGATGCCGGCCTGACGGGTCAGGTCGCGCACGTCGCGCTGCTGGTCGTCGGTCATGAGGGTGATGACGGTGCCCTCGTTGCCGGCGCGGGCCGTACGACCCGAGCGGTGCAGGTAGGCCTTGTGCTCGACCGGCGGGTCGGCGTGCACGACGAGCGAGACGTCGTCGACGTGGATGCCGCGCGCTGCGATGTCGGTGGCGACCAGCGTGGTGGCGGTGCCGGAGTGGAACGCCTCCATGTTGCGGGTGCGCGCGTTCTGCGACAGGTTGCCGTGCAGCTCGACGCTCGGCACGCCGGACTTGTTGAGCTGGCGGGCCAGCGCCTTGGCGCCGTACTTCGTGCGGGTGAAGACGACCGTGCGGCCGGGTGCGCTGGTGAGGTTCACCAGGACCGGCACCCGCTGCTCGCGCGTGAGGTGCAGGACGTGGTGGTGCATGGTCGCGACCGGCGACTGCGCCGAGTCGGCCTCGTGGGTGACGGCGTTGGTCAGGAACCGCTTGACCAGGACGTCGATCGCCTTGTCGAGGGTGGCCGAGAAGAGCATGCGCTGACCCGACTGCGGGGTCTTGTCCATGATCCGGCGCACGCCCGGCAGGAAGCCGAGGTCGGCCATGTGGTCGGCCTCGTCGAGGATCGTGATCTCGACCGACGACAGGTCGGCGAAGCCCTGACCCATGAGGTCCTCGAGGCGACCGGGGCAGGCGATGACGATGTCGACGCCCTTCTTGAGCGCGGTGACCTGCGGGCCCTGGCCGACGCCGCCGTAGACGACGACGGTCGAGAGACCGGCGGCCTTGGCGAGCGGGACCAGCGAGGCGTGGATCTGGCCGACCAGCTCGCGCGTCGGCGCGAGGATCAGCGCGCGGGGCTTGCGCGGCATGGCCGGCAGCTTGCTCGCGTCGAGCCGCGCGACGAGCGGGAGGAGGAAGGCGAACGTCTTGCCGGAGCCGGTGCGGCCACGGCCGAGGACGTCGCGGCCGGCGAGGCTGTCGGGCAGCGTCGCGGCCTGGATGGGAGTGGGAGTGGTGATGCCCTGCTGCTCCAGGATGTGGGCGAGCGAGGACGGCACGCCGAGGTCGGCGAAGGTCATGTGAGTTGCTTTCGGTTGGCGTCTCGCCACCGTGAGCCGCAGTCGCGCTGGACGCGGCGTACGTGCCTCAGAAGTGAGGAAGGGTGCCGCGCTGCGCGGCGACCTGCGCCCGGGGCAAGACCGGCCGGGCGACTGATGGGCACAACGCTACTGGGACAAGTGGTGTTCCCGTGAATCCGGTGACGTGTGAGAACGGACTCAGGGCGCGCGTCACGTGCTGTCGCGCTGCACCAGCGTCGGCGGGATGATCAGCCGCATCGGGTGGCTGCCGTCGGCCTGGTCGACCCGGTCGAGCAGGAGGCGGGTCGCCCGCTCGGCCATCGCGACGACGGGCTGGCGGACGGTGGTGAGGCGCGGGGTGGTGCGCTCGGCGACGCCGAGGTCGTCGAAGCCGGTCACCGCGACGTCGTCGGGGACCCGGCGGCCGAGCTCGGCCAGCACCCGGAGCGCCGCGGCCGCCATCAGGTCGGAGGCGACGACGAGGCCGTCGAGGTCGGGGTGCCGCTCGAGCAGCGCGCGGGTCGCGTGCACGCCGCTGTCCTCGGTGAAGTCGCCGTGCTCGACGGCGTCGGCCGACAGCCCGGCAGCGGTCATCGCCTGTCGCCACCCGGCGAGGCGGTCGGCCGAGGCGGTCATGTCGGAGGGGCCGGCGATCGTCCCGATGCGGGTGCGTCCCGACCGGATCAGGTGCTCGGTCGCCTCGCGCTCGCCGGCGGTGTTGTCGACGTCGACGTAGGCCACCCGGTCGCCGCCGGTCCAGGGCCGGCCTCCGAAGACGCAGGGCAGACCGATGTCGGAGAGGTGCTCGGCGAGCCGGTCGTCACGGTGGTGGGAGACCACGTAGGCGCCGTCGACGTGGCGGCCGGTGAGGTAGCGCAGGGTGCGCGCGCTGGAGGCGCCCGGGCGGGCGAGCAGCAGCACGAGCTGGATGTCGCGCTCCCCCAGCACCCGCGTCACGCCGCGCAGGGTGCCGGCGAAGAAGGGGTCGGAGAAGACGCGGTCGTCGGGCTCGGGCACCACGACGGCGATGGAGTCGGTACGCCGGGTGACGAGGCTGCGGGCCGCCGGGTTCGGCACGTAGCCGAGCGTGCGCACCGCCTGGTCGACCGCGGCCTGCGCGCGGGGGCTGACCCGCTGGCCGCCGTTGATCGCCCGCGACGCCGTCGCGCGGGAGACCCCGGCCACGCGCGCGACCTCGTCGAGCGTGGGCGAGCCCCCGGTCGAGACGGTGCGCGTGCTGTTCACCCCGCCCACGCTAGTGGTCGGACCCGTCCGCCGAGTGGAGTACGCCGGTGCGCGCGAGGTCGGCGTACCAGCGTGCGCTCGACTTCGGCGTACGCACCTGCGTGGCGTAGTCGACGTGGACCAGGCCGAACCGCTTCGCGTAGCCGAAGGCCCACTCGAAGTTGTCGCAGTAGGACCAGTGGAAGAAGCCACCCACGTCGACGCCCTCCTCGACGGCGAGGTGCACCGCGCGGAGGTAGGCGTCGAGGAAGGCGATCCGGTCGGGGTCGCGGACCTCCCCGTCGTCGTCGGGGCGGTCGGCGAAGGCCGCGCCCGTCTCGGTGAGGTAGACGGGCAGGCGCGGGTAGTCGTCGTGGAGGCGGCGCAGCAGCCGGTGCAGCCCCTCGGGCTGGATCTCCCACCCCATGTCGGTGACCGGCAGGCCGCGACTGGGGAAGGTGACGTGCTCGGACCCCACGAAGGGCGAGAGCGCCACCCGGTCGGGCTGGTCGGAGCCGATGCCGACGACGTCGGTGCGCGGGTGACCGGAGACCTCGTTGCCGTGGTAGTAGTTCACGCCCAGCACGTCGATCGGTGCCGAGATCGCGGCCAGGTCGCCGTCGTGGACGACCTCGACCCACGGGCGCCCGTCGAAGGTCAGCCCGGCGGTGTCCTCGAGCAGGTCGGCGGGGTAGGCACCGCGGAAGATCGGGTCGAGGAAGAACCGGTTGTGGAGCGAGTCGATGCGGCGCGCCGCGTCGACGTCGACCGGGTCGTCGGGGTCGCTCGGGTCGGGCACGGTCAGGTTGAGGCTGATCCCGAGCCGGTCGGCGCCGCGGCTGCGGAGCTCCTGCACGGCGAGGCCGTGGGCGAGCAGCAGGTGGTGACCGGCCACCAGGCCGGCGGCACCCTCCTGACGACCCGGGGCGTGGTGTCCCGCGGAGTAGCCGAGGAACGCCGAGCACCACGGCTCGTTGAGCGTCGTCCACGTCGGGACCCGGTCGCCGAGCGCCTCGTGCACGGAGACGGCGTACTCGACGAAGCGGTGCGCGGTGTCGCGGTTGGTCCAGCCGCCGGCGTCCTCCAGCACCTGCGGGAGGTCCCAGTGGTAGAGCGTCAGCCACGGCGCGATGCCGCGCGACAGCAGCTCGTCGACGAGGCGGTCGTAGAACGCGAGCCCGGCCGGGTTGACCGCGCCGGCGTCGGGCCGCACGCGGGGCCAGGCGACCGAGAAGCGGTACGACGAGGCGCCGAGGTCGGCCATGATCGCGACGTCCTCGCGCATCCGGTGGTAGTGGTCGACCGCCACCTCACCGGTGTCGCCGCTCATCACGGCGCCCGGGACCTGGGAGAAGGTGTCCCAGATCGAGGCGGTGCGGCCGTCCTCGGCCACGGCGCCCTCGATCTGGTAGGAGGCGGTGGCCATCCCCCAGACGAAGTCCGGGGGAAAGCTCAGCCGACCACGGTGCTCGACGACGGCGGCGGCGGGGGTGCTCTGGACGGTCATCCCTTGACGGCTCCTTGCATGATGCCGGACACGAGCTGGCGCCCGGCGAGGACGAACAGGACGAGGAGCGGGATGGTGGCCAGGGTGGTCCCGGCGAGGACCAGGCTGAAGTCCTTGAAGTACCCGCTCTGGAGCTGGTTGAGCGCCACCTGGATGGTGGGGTTGTCCGGCGGCAGGGCGATCAGCGGCCAGAAGAAGTCGGTCCACACCTGCATGAAGGTGAAGAGCCAGAGGATGGCCGCAGCCGGTCGCGCCGCCGGCACGGCGACCGTCAGGAAGGTGCGGATCTGGGAGCACCCGTCCATCCGCGCGGCCTCGATGAGCTCGTCGGGCACGGCGTCGACGAGGTACTGGCGCATGAAGAAGACGCCGAAGGCGGTGACCAGCCACGGGATGACGACCGACCAGACGCTGCCGGCCCACCCGAGCTTGGACATCAGGATGAAGAGCGGGACGACGCCGAGCTGGGTCGGGACCGCCATCGTCGCGATCACGAAGACCATCAGGGGACCGCTCCCCCGGAAGCGGAGCTTGGCGAACGCGTAGCCCGCGAGGGTGCAGAAGAAGACCACCGAGCACGCCGTGACCGTCGAGACCATCAGGCTGTTGCCGAGGGCCTTCCAGAAGGGGAGCGAGTCCAGGACGCGCTGGGCGTTGTCGAGGAAGTGACCGCCCGGGAGGAGCGGCGGGATCCCCTGGGACGCCTCCTCCTTGGTCTGCGAGCCCAGCAGGAACGACCAGTAGAGCGGGGCGGCCGAGCCGAGCACGAAGGCGATCAGCAGGCCGTAGACGAGGAAGCCCGGACGGCGGCTCATCCCCTGCCTCCGATCGTGCCGAGACGTCCGAGACGTCGGATGAGCAGGAAGTTGACGACCGCGAACGCGCAGATCACCAGGAAGAGCAGCCAGGCGGTCGCCGAGGCGCGGCCCAGGTCACGCAGCTGCCAGCCGAAGTCGTAGATCAGCATCGTGATGGTGCCGAACTGGCGGTCGCTGCCGCCGTTGCGGGCGGTCGTCTGGTCGAAGAGCCGCGGCTCGGCGAAGACCTGCAGCCCACCGATCGTGGACGTGATGATGACGAAGATCATCGTGGGCCGGATCATCGGGACGGTGATCGAGAGGAACTGGCGCAGCCGCCCGGCGCCGTCGATCGCCGCCGACTCGTAGAGCTCGCGCGGCACCGCCTGCATCGCGGCCAGGAAGATCAGCGCGTTGTAGCCGGTCCAGCGCCAGTTGACCATCGTGGCGATCGCCACGTGGCTGGCGAGCCGGTTGGTGTGCCACGAGACGGGGTCGATCCCCACGACGCCGAGGATCTCGTTGGCCAGGCCGTAGCGGTCGCCGTACAGGCTGCCGAAGATGATCGCCACCGCGACCGGCGAGACGACGAACGGCAGCAGGATGCTCATCCGCCAGGCCGTCCTGGCCCGGAGCTGGTTGTCGAGCAGGGCGGCCAGCACCAGGGCGATGAGGATCTGGGGCACCGAGGAGATCGCGAAGATGCTGATCGTGTTGACCAGCTGCTTGGTGAAGTAGGGGTTCTGGAGGACCTCGCGGTAGTTGTCGAGGCCGACGAACTCCCCCTTGCCGCCCAGCAGGCTCCAGTCGTGGACCGAGACCCACGCGGTGTAGAGCAGGGGGAACATGCCGATGACGAGGAAGAGCAGGAAGAACGGCGAGATGTAGAGGTAGGGCGCGAGCGTGTGGTCGAGGCGGCTCAGCCGCTGCCGCCACTGGGGGCGTCCGGAGCCGCCGGTCGGCTGGCCCTTCGGGCCGGGCGGCCGGGGTGGCGACACCGTCTCGGTGTCGCCACCCCGCGTGGGGAGGGAGGTGCTCACGTCTCGCCGTTCGGTGGTGGGCGGTCAGGGTCCGGTCGGGGGCCGGTCAGCCCAGTGCTTCGACGTCGGCCAGGAACTGGTCCCACGAGGCGTCGGGGTCCTTCGAGCCGTCGTCGACCCGGAGGACCGCCGCCTGGAAGGCCGTGAGGATGTCGGAGTACTTCGGACCCTTGAAGGGCTGCACGGTGATGGCGGCGGCACGGTCGGCGGTGATCTCACCGATCGGCGCGTCGTTGAAGAACGCGTTGGTGGCCTCGTTGACCTCCGGGGAGTCCTGGGCCTCGACCTGGCTGGGGAAGGCTCCCACCGCCTCGAAGGCCTTGGCCTGCTGCTCGGGCGCGGTCAGCCAGGCAGCGACCTTCTTGGCCTCCTCCTGGTGCTCACCCTGGGCCGGGACGGTCAGGAACGAGCCGCCCCAGTTGCCGCCGCCGCCGGGGAAGGCGTTGGCGATGTCCCAGCCGTCGACACCCTCGGAGTTGCCCTCGATGATGCCCATCATCCAGCCCGGGCAGGCCATCGTGGCGAAGGCGTCCTCCTGGAACTGCGCGTTCCAGTCGTCGCCCCACTGGGCGACCCTGGTGGAGAGGCCGCGGTCGACGTTGTCGGTGACGGCGGTGTAGACGGCCTCGAGCTCGGGGTTCTCCACGTCGACGGTGCCGTCGTCGGTCTCGAACGGGTTCGCGACCTGGTTGAGCATGGCCTGGGCCAGCCCGCCCGAGGAGTCGTACCAGGCGGCACCGGGCATCGCCTCGACGAACTCGTCGCCCAGGGCGAAGTAGTCGTCCCACGTGCCCATCATCTTCGCGACCTCGTCGCGGTCGGTCGGGAGACCGGCCTTCTTGAACAGGTCGGCGCGGTAGCAGATGCCCTCCGGGCCCACGTCGGTCCCGTAGCCGATCATCTGGCCCTCGGAGTTGGTGCCGGCAGCGGCCTTCCAGTCCAGCCAGCGGCCGTCGAGCTCGGGGTCGGTGAGGTCGACGAAGGCGTCGCTCTCGGCCATGATCGCGGGCATCGCGTCACCCTCGATGGCCTCGATGTCGGACAGGCCGGAGCCGGCCGCCAGCTTGGTGTAGAGGTTGGCCTTGGCGTCGTCCCAGGTGCCGACCTTGACCTGCTTGATCTTGATGTCGTCGTTGGCCGCGTTCCACTCGTCGATCAGGCCCTCGTAGCCGAACTCGTTGAACGTGGCCACGGTGATCGTGGTCGTGCCGTCTGCACTCGCGTCGTCACCGCCGCCGCCACAGGCGGCCGCGGTCGTCGCGAGGGTGAGCGCCACCAGCGCGCTCGTGGCGAGTCGTACTCGCCGGCTCTTCGGGGTCTGCACCACTGCACTCCTGCCATCCTGCGGGGAACCGGACTGGTCGTCCGGCCTGGCGGACGGCGGGTGAGAGGTGTGAGAGCGCTTCCACTTCCGTCCGCCGACAATGTGTCAGGCGTCACACAGGATGTCAATGGCACGCGTGGGTCGCACGCTCAGATCATGGGAGCGCTTCCACGATTGGAACGTTCACGACCACTCCAGGACGCCGTCGTCGAGCTTCGCGGTGCGGATCTTGACGGCGTCGTGGAGGTAGCTCTGCCTCAACGACCACGGCTCCACGGTGCCCTGACGGGGCAGCGTGTGGACGAGGCGCTGGACGTAGCCGGAGTCGAAGTCCATCAGCGGGACCTCGGCGACCGAGTCGTCGCGCACGGGCACGACCGTGCGGGTGCCGGTGGCCCGGAGCCGCTTCAGGACGCGGACGACGTACTCACCGACGAGGTCGGCCTTCAGCGTCCACGACGCGTTGGTGTAGCCGATGGTGAAGGCGAAGTTGGGCACCCCGGACAGCATCATGGCGCGGTAGGCCATGGTCTCGTGCGGCTTGATCGCCTCGCCGTCGATGCGGAGCTCGGCGCCGCCGAAGATCTGGAGGTTGAGGCCGGTCGCGGTGACGACGACGTCGGCCTCGAGGTGGTCGCCGGAGGCGAGGTCGATGCCGGTCTCGGTGAAGGTCGCGATCCGGTCGGTGACCACCGAGGCGGAGCCGTCCTTGATGGCGTGGAAGAGGTCCCCGTCGGGCACCAGGCACATCCGCTGGTCCCACGGGTCGTAGGTCGGGTTGAAGTGCGTGTCGACGGCGTAGCCCGGGGGCAGCAACGCGACGTTGGTCTTGCGCACGACCTTGCGCACCAGGGCGGGCCGGCGCTTGCTGACGTTGAAGAGCGCGGACTGGAGCACGATGTTCTTCCAGCGGGTCACGGCGTAGGACGGACCTTCGCCGACGACCCTGGTCAGCCCGCGCTTCACCTTGTCCTTGCCCGGCACCGAGATGACGTACGTCGGTGAGCGCTGCAGCATCGTCACGTGGGCCGCGCCGGTCCCGGCCATCGCCGGCACCAGGGTGACCGCGGTCGCGCCCGAACCGATCACCACGACGCGCTTGCCGGCGTAGTCGAGGTCCTCGGGCCAGTGCTGCGGGTGCACGACCTGGCCGCGGAAGCGGTCCTGGCCCGGGAGCTCGGGCGTGTAGCCCCGGTCGTAGTCGTAGTAGCCACTGCACGACCAGAGGAAGTCCGCGGTCATGGTGCGTTCCTCGCCGTCGACCTGCGAGGTCACGGTCCAGCGGGCGGTCTGGGAGTCCCAGTCGCACGACGTGACGTGGTGGCCGTAGCGGACGTGCCGGTCGACGCCGTACTCCCGCGCGGTGTCGCGGAGGTAGTCGAGGATCGACGCGCCGTCGGCCAGCGCGGTGTCGCCGCGCCACGGCCGGAAGCGGTAGCCGAGCGTGTGCATGTCGGAGTCCGACCGGACGCCGGGGTAGCGGAACAGGTCCCACGTGCCGCCGCTCGCGGCGCGGCGCTCGAGGAGGGCGTACGACGTCCCCGGCAGGTCCTTGACCAGGTGTGCCGCCGCGCCGATGCCCGACAGCCCGGCCCCGATGATCAGGACGTCGACGTGCTCGCTCATCCGTCCAGCGTAGGTCAGGTCAGCGCGAATTGTAACTATGAGTTACACCTCAGCGGGCCGGCTCGAGTCACCGGATATCCGGTGACCGCCCCGGTTGTCGGCCTGGATCTGGGTGCCGAACCGGGAGACTCGGGTGCAAAGGTCGGCCGGCGGGCCTTTCAGCGGGCGTAGAGCTCCACGAACCGCGCGAGCAACCGGACCGGCTCCGTCACCAGCGCCTCCCGGGCGTCGGCCTTGAGCTGCTCCTGCTCGTGCGGCTCGTAGTAGCCGTGCGCGCTGTAGGCGTCGATCCGGTCGCAGATCGCGATCGCGTCGAGCTCGGGGTGGAACTGCGTGGCATAGACGTTGAGCCCGATCCGGAAGGCGTGCACCGGGCAGGTGTCGGTCGAGGCGAGCAGCACCGCACCCTCGGGGAGCCGGGAGACCGCCTCCTTGTGGCCGAGGTAGGCCAGGAACTCGGCGGGCATCGGCCCGAAGAGCGGGTCCGCCCGCCCCGCGTCGGTGAGCCTCACAGGCAGCGCGCAGATCGGCTCGCCCCAGGTCCGGTCGACCGTGCCGCCGCCGAGGCCGCCGAGCACCCCGATGCCGTAGCAGGCGCCGAGGAAGGGGAAGTCCGCCTCGACGGCGCGCACCGCGAGGTCGTGGAGGTCGGACTCGGCCTGCCGCTGCGCGGGCGACTTGGCCTCCTCGGGGTCGGACGTGTTGAACGGCCCGCCACCGAGGATGACGCCGGACCAGTCGTCCAGGTCGACCGGTCCGAGCGGCGCCTGCTCGAGGCGGACCCGGACCAGCTCGTCCGGTCGCAGGCCGCACCCGGCCAGCACGGCGTCGTACTCCTGCTGCGCGACGTCGTCCTCCGCGCGCGTGCCGAGGAAGAGGAAGGGCCTCAAGCCTGCACCGCCGCGCCCGAATCGAGGAGGCCGTCGATGCCGTCGACGCCCCAGGCGGCGAGTGCCTCACGGGTGTGCTCGCCGGGGAGCGCGGGCGCCCGGTCGAGGGTGGCCCGCGTGCGCGAGAACCGCGGCGCGGGAGCGGGTTGGGTGATGCCGTCGGGCGCGACGAAGGTGCCGCGGGCCGCGAGGTGCGGGTGGGCGGGGGCGTCGGCGAGGGGTACGACCGGCGCCACGCAGGCGTCGGTGCCGTCGAAGACCTCGGCCCACTCGGCCTGCGTGCGCTCCTTGAAGCGCGCGGTGAGGGCGTCGCGGATCGCGGCGGCGTTGGCGGGGTCGTCGCGGTCGGGCAGGTCGACGCCGATCCGCTCGACGAGCGCCGCCCAGAACTGCGGCTCGAGCGCACCCACGCTGACGTGCGCGCCGTCGGACGTCTCGTAGACGTCGTACCAGGGCGCGCCGCCGTCGAGCATCCCGTCGCGACGGCGTCCGCTCGCGATCCCCATGGCCACGAAGCTCGACGCGATCGCGTTGAGGTGGGCGGTGCCGTCGACGATCGCGGCGTCCACGACCTGCCCGCGACCACTGGCGCGCGCCTCGAAGAGGGCGGCGAGGACCCCGATGACGAGGTACGTCGACCCGCCGCCGAAGTCGCCGAGCAGGTTGCCCGGGAAGTGCGGGCGGTCGGGGTCCTGGCCGAGGCCGTGGAGGGCGCCGGTGATGCCGATGTAGTTCATGTCGTGGCCGGCGACCTGGCTCCACGGCCCGTCCTGGCCCCAGCCGGTCATCCGCCCGAACACCAGGCGCGGGTTGCGATCCAGGCACACGTCGGGCCCGAGCCCCATCCGCTCGATGGCGCCCGGGCGCATGCCCTCGACCAGCACGTCGGCCCGCTCGACGAGGTCGAGCACGGTCGCCACGGCCTCGGGCTTCTTGAGGTCCAGCGCGACGCTCGGGCGGCCCCGGTTGAGCAGGTCGGCCCGGCCGGCGGCGAACATCCCGCCACCCGGCCGGTCGATCCGGATCACGTCGGCACCGAGGTCGGCCAGCAGCATGCACGCGTGCGGCCCCGGCCCGATGCCCGCGACCTCCACCACCCGCACGCCCCGCAGCGGCCCGGTCCCCTGCCCCAGCTCGTACGTCATGCGCCCGATCATGACACCGCCGCTGTCACGGTCGCGAGGGGTGTGGTCGCGCGCGTTCTGGCTTCCCACCTTGCAACTCGTTGCATAGGTGTCGCACACTGAGGCCATGGCCCTCGAGCACGCGCTCCTCGTCGCACTGAGCGAGCGACCCGCGAGCGGTCTCGAGCTGACCCGGCGCTTCGAGAGGTCGCTCGGCTTCTTCTGGCACGCGACGCACCAGCAGATCTATCGCGTGCTCGGCCGGATGGTCGACGACGGGTGGGTCACGGTCGAGGTCGTCGCCCAGGAGGGCCGCCCCGACAAGAAGGTCCACACGCCGTCGGACCTCGGCCGTGCGGCGCTCGAGGCGTGGCTGGCCGAGCCGCTGCCGATGGAGACCTTCCGCAGCGAGCTGGCCGTCAAGCTGCGCGGGGCGTCGTACGGCGACCGCGCGAGGCTCGCCTCCCACCTCGAGACGACCAGGGCCGAGCACGTCGCCCGGCTGGCGGCGTACGAGCTGATGGAGCGCGAGCAGTTCCCCGACCCCGCCGGCCTGGACGAGGCGGCGCGGGACCAGTGGCTGGTGCTGCGCGGCGGCATCGGGCTCGAGCACTTCTGGATCGACTGGATCACGGACTACCTGCAGGAGACGTCATGACGCACCCCCTCTACCCCCACCTCCTCGAGCCGCTCACGCTCGGCGCGGGCGACGACGCGCTGATGCTGCGCAACCGCGTGGTGATGGGCTCGATGCACACCGGGCTCGAGGACCACCCGTGGGACATCGACAAGCTGTCGGAGTTCTTCGCCGAGCGGGCGCGCGGAGGGGTCGGCCTGATCATCACCGGCGGCTACGCGCCGACCAAGCGCGGCTGGCTCAAGCCGTTCGCGAGCGAGATGACCAACCGGCTCCACGCGATGCGCCACGAGCGGGTCACCGGTGCGGTCCACGACGCCGGCGGCGCGATCGCGCTGCAGGTGCTCCACGCCGGCCGCTACGGCTACCACCCGCTCTCCCAGAGCGCGTCGGACAAGAAGTCGCCGATCACACCGTTCAAGCCGAGCGCGATGTCGACGAAGGAGGTCGACCACACCGCGACCGCCTTCGCCCGAAGCGTCGCCCTGGCCCGCAAGGCGGGCTACGACGCGGTCGAGATCATGGGCTCCGAGGGCTACCTCATCAACCAGTTCCTCGCCGCGCGCACCAACGACCGTGACGACCAGTGGGGCGGCTCGCCCGCGCGTCGCATGCACTTCGCCGTCGAGGTCGTACGACGCTCGCGCGAGCTGGTCGGCGCGGACTTCCCGATCGTCTACCGCATCTCGCTGCTCGACCTGGTCGAGGGCGGCCAGACCTGGGAGGAGACCGCCGAGCTGGCGCTGCACCTGCAGGCCGCCGGCGTGACCGTCTTCAACACGGGCATCGGATGGCACGAGGCCCGCGTGCCGACGATCATCACGCAGGTGCCGCGCGGTGCCTGGCGGTCGTACACCGCCCGCCTCAAGCAGGTCGTCGACGTCCCGGTCTGCGCGTCGAACCGGATCAACACCCCCGAGCTCGCCGAGGACATCCTCGCCGCCGGCGAGGCCGACCTCGTGTCGATGGCGCGACCGCTGCTGGCCGACCCGGCCTTCGTCGCCAAGGCGATGGACGAGCGCGCCGACGAGATCAACACCTGCATCGCCTGCAACCAGGCCTGCCTCGACCACGTCTTCAGCAACGAGCGTGCGAGCTGCCTGGTCAACCCGCGCGCCTGCCACGAGACCGAGCTCGTGCTGATGCCGACGATGCGCAGGCAGACGGTCGCCGTCGTCGGGGCCGGTCCCGCCGGCCTCGCCGCCGCGACGAGTGCCGCCGAGCGGGGCTTCGCGGTGACGCTCCTCGAGAAGTCGGCCTCGCTCGGCGGCCAGTTCCGGCTGGCCATGGCCGTCCCCGGCAAGGAGGACTTCGCCGACACGCTCCGCTACTTCACCCGCCGGCTCGAGGTGCTCGGCGTCGACGTGCGGCTCGGCACCGAGGCGACCCCCGACGACCTCGCCGGCTTCGACCAGGTGGTCGTCGCGACGGGCGTGGAGCCCCGCATCCCGGAGATCCCCGGCATCGACCACCCGTCAGTGGCGTCGTACGCCGACGTGCTGAGCGGCGCCGTCACCCCGGGCAGGCGCGTCACCGTGATCGGTGCCGGCGGCATCGGCGTCGACGTGAGCGTCTTCCTCACCCACGAGCCCGAGGACCTCGACGACTGGATGGCCCACTGGGGCGTCGGCGACCCGGCCCTGCACGAGGGCGGCCTCGTCGAGAAGTTGCCGCGGACGCCGGCCCGCGAGGTGACGCTCGTGCAGCGCAAGACCACGCCCATCGGCATCGGCCTCGGCAAGACGTCGGGCTGGGCGCACCGCGCGGTGCTCAAGCAGTCGAAGGTCACCCAGGTCAGCGGTGCGACCTACGACCGCATCGACGACGACGGCCTCCACGTGACGGTCGACGGGGTGAGCCGGGTGATCGAGGCCGACACGATCGTGGTGTGCGCCGGCCAGGACTCCGTGCGCGGGTTGTACGACGACCTGGACCACGGGTCCGCCCGTCTGGTCGGCGGAGCCACGGTGCACCTGATCGGCGGAGCCGATGTCTCCGCGGAGCTCGATGCCAAGCGGGCGATCCGCCAGGGCACCGAGGTCGTGGCCGCGCTGTGAGGATCCTCTCGACCGTGGGCGTGCGCTCGCGTGCCCAGTCGCCCGACGACGCCCGGACCCTCGAGCGGCCGTCCGGTCCCCCGTCGAGGCGGACGGCCCTCGGCGAGCTCGGTGCCGGCCTCGACGCCGTACGCCTGCTGGGTGCAGCCCCGCGCCTGGCGTCCGCGCCGCGCGGTGACGGCCACCTCGTGGTGGACATCCCCGGGTGGCGGGCACCGGAGCTCTCGGGGGCTCCGCTGCGGGCCTACCTGCGACGCCTGGGGTACGACGCCCGCGGATGGGGCTTCGGCACGAACACCGGCGACCCGCGTCGTGACGTCGAGCGCCTCTCCGAGCGGCTCCTGCGGCTCGTGGACGCGGCGGGGTCGCCCGCCTCGCTGGTGGGCTGGAGCCTGGGCGGCGTCGTCGCCCGCGAGGTCGCCCGTCGCCACCCCGAGGCCGTGCGCCGGGTGATCACCTACGGCACCCCGGTCTCCGGCGGTGCCGCCCACACGACGGTCGCCCGCTTCTTCGGGCCCGGCTCCGACGACGCCGACCGGGTGACCCGCCGGCTCGACGCACGCTCGCCGATCCAGGTGCCCCTCACGGTGATGTTCTCCCGCCGCGACGGGATCGTCTCCTGGCAGGCGTGCATCGACCACGCATCGCCGTCGGCCGAGCACGTCGAGGTCTTCTCCACCCACCTCGGGATGGGCGTCGACCCGGACGTGTGGTCGGTCGTCGCCGGCCGCCTCGCGCAGGGCCGGGACTGAGGTCGGACCCGGCACCGGTGGACCGGGCCTCACGACCCGGCCCACCGGGCAACCCCTGCCGATGTGGTCGGACCACTGTTCACGGATCCCGGTCGCCGCGCAGGTCGAGCCTGCGGAGCCCGGTCGCCCCAGGGGTGGGGCGAGGCCTCGAGGGTAGCGGCGGGACCGCCTGTGGGCGACTGACTTGCGAGCCCGCACGGGCCTGACAGATGTCACGCCGAGGTCGTGACGACCGGTGTGTCCACGGCCGGTCACCCGGGTGGACCGTGGCGACATGAGCACCTCCCAGCTGTCCCAGCCCGACCTGCCCGGAACCGGCACCGGGCCGGTGCCCGCCGTCCGCCTCGAGGGCGTGACGAAGTCCTTCGGGTCCGTGGAGGCGGTCCGCGGCATCGACCTCGAGCTGCACCACGGTGAGGTCGTGGCGTTCCTCGGCCCCAACGGTGCCGGGAAGACCACGACCATCGACATGGTCCTCGGGCTGTCCCGTCCCACCAGCGGCAGCGTCGAGGTGCTCGGCCTCGATCCCCGCCGGGCCATCGCCCGCGGGCTGGTCTCGGCCGTCATGCAGACCGGCGGCCTGATCAAGGACCTGACCGTGCGCGAGACGGTCGCCTACACCGCCAGCCTCTTCGCCGACACGCGTCCCGTCCCGGAGGTGCTCGCCGACGCCGGCATCACCGAGATCGCCGACCGCAAGGTCGGCAAGTGCTCGGGCGGCGAGCAGCAGCGGCTCCGGTTCGCGATGGCGCTGCTGCCCGACCCCGCCCTGCTGCTGCTCGACGAGCCCACGACCGGGATGGACGTCGAGGGCCGCCGCGCCTTCTGGTCGTCCATCCGCCGCGACGCCCAGCAGGGCCGTACGGTCCTTTTCGCCACGCACTACCTCGAGGAGGCGGACCAGTACGCCGACCGCATCGTGCTGATCTCCCGGGGCCGGGTCGTCGCCGACGGCAGCGGCTCCGAGATCCGCGCACTCGCTGCGGGGCGGACGGTCCGGGCCACCCTGCCCGGCGCCGACACCGACCGGCTCGCCGCGCTCGTCGGCGTCGACGGTGTCGAGGTGCGCGGCGACACCGTGCTCGTCCGCGCCAAGGACAGCGACGCGGTCGCCCGCTACCTCCTGACCGAGACCGCCGCTCGCGACGTCGAGATCACCTCGCACGGTCTCGAGGACGCCTTCCTGAGCCTGACCACCGAGGAGAAGTGATGAGCAGCGCCACGATCGACCCCACCTCCCGCCGGGTCCCGCCGCTGGGCGGGTTCAACCGGACCATCCTCGGCATCGAGCTCCGCCGGATGATGCGCAACCGCCGCACCATCATCTTCACCCTCGTCTTCCCGACCGCGATGTTCTTCGTCTTCGGCTCGGGCGCGGGCGGCGACGAGCGGGTCGGTGTCGGCAACGTCGCGGCCTACGTGATGGTCTCGATGGCGTTGTACGGCGGCGCGCTGATCGCGGCGTCCGGCGGCGCGATGGTCGCGGTCGAGCGCGCCCTCGGCTGGTCCCGCCAGCTGCGGCTCACCCCGCTGCACCCGATCGCGTACATCATGGTCAAGGCGCTGGTCGCGCTCGCGACGGCGGCGCTCGCGATCGCCGTCGTCAACGTCATCGGCGCCGTCCGCGGCCAGCCCGACATGCCCACCGCGACCTGGCTGGAGTGCGTCGTCACCACGCTGGCCTGCACGATGAGCTTCGCCGCACTCGGGGTCTTCGTCGGCTACCTGGTGCCCGGCGAGAACACCATGCAGATCCTCGGCCCCGGCCTGGCGCTGCTGTCGTTCCTGGGCGGGCTCTTCATCCCGCTCTCCCAGTACAGCCCCCTCATCCGCGACATCGCCTACTGGACCCCGATGTACGGCGTCGCCGAGGTCGCCCGTGCGCCGCTGACCCGCGACCTGCCGTGGTTCGCGATCGTCAACGCGGTCGTGTGGTTCGCGGTCTTCGTGCTCGGCGCGGCCTGGCGGATGAGCAAGGACACCGCGCGGGTCTGAGGCCGACGCCGGGTCGCGGCGACCGTTACCGAACAGTCCGGTCTCCCATGACCGTTTCGACGACCGGACTGTTCGGTAACGGTTGCGATGTCGAGGAACCGGAGCCCGTTCCGTCCCCGGTGCACGACAACCGCACCAACGACGGAGGATCAGACCATGGGACACATCAAGCGCTTCGACCACGTCGGCGTCACGGTCCGTGACCTGGCCCGGGCGACGGAGTTCTTCGTGGGCCTCGGCCTGGAGGTCGAGGGCACGACGTTCGTCGAGGGCGACTTCATCGACGACGTCATCGCCATCCCGGGCTCGCGCACGGAGATCGTGATGCTGCGCTGCCCGGGCGGCGGGAGCATGGTCGAGCTGTCGAGCTTCGTCCGCCCGGACATGACCGGGGGATCGCCCGACCCGATGGCCAACGAGCTCGGGCTGCGCAGCCTTGGCTTCGAGGTCGACGACATCGAGGGCGCCGTCGCGTGGGCGCAGGAGCAGGGCTACGGCCTGGTGGGCACCATCGGCGAGTACGAGGGCGTCTGGAGGCAGGCCTACGTCCGCGGGCCGGAGGGGATCATCGCCTCGGTCGCGGAGCGGATCGGCTGACTGCTACGGCAGCGGCGAGGGCTCGGTCGGCGGCGCGTCGGGCTGCCCGGGATCGATCGGGCCGGGCCCGCTGGGGTCGCCGGGCGGGATGATCTCGGGCTCGGGGAGCGGAGGCGTGGTGGTCATGCCTCCTGCCTACGCCGCTCCCGGTCGGATCTGCACACCCCTAGCGGGGGTCGAGCAGCTGGACCGTCCGCTCGTCCTCCCGCCCGTCGAAGTAGCGGTCGAGCACCGCCCCGAACACCGGCTCGGACGGGTCGGCCCGCGCGAAGAGCGTCATCGACGAGCGCAGCTTCAGCGCGTCGACCGGGCCCAGCACGTCGTCGGCCGACGAGGCGTCGAGGTCGACCAGCGCCGTGCAGCACTCCCGCAGCCGCGGCCCGAGCACGTCGTGGGCGAGGTACGCCACCGCCTCGGCGAGGCCGGAGACGGCGTACTCCCGGGCCGTCGCCGAACGTCCGAGGCCGGCCACCTGGGGGAAGACGAACCACATCCAGTGCGACGTCTTGCGTCCCGCACGCAGCTCGGCGAGCGCCCGGTCGTGGGTGCCGCCGTCGTCCTGGGCGCGCACGAAGCGTTCGAGGTCCATGCGTCCTGCCTACGGGCCCGACCCCCGGATCTCCACACCCTTCGGGCTGAACCGGATGATCCGCGGGCGCGTGGCGGTCCTTCCGGTTCCGAGGCCGCCTCGCCACGATGTGGGCATGGCGGACGAGATCGGCAGTGGGCGCGGGGTGCTGGAGGAGTGGAACGACGAGCGCGGCTTCGGGTTCATCGTCCCGGCCGACGGCGGGTCCCGCGTGTTCGTCCACGTCAGTGCCTTCCCCCGCGGTCGACGACCGGTCGCCGGGAGCGAGGTCAGCTACGCGGAGGGACGCGACGAACGCGGCCGTCGCCGGGCCGACCGGGTCGCGGTGGTCGGCGCCCGCCGGTCAGGAGCGCCCCACCCGCGCGGCACCGTGCCGGCGCTCGCCGTGGTGGGCGTCCTGGTGGTCGTGCTCGCAATCCTCACGCAGCGGGGCGACCTGCACGCGCTCGTGCCGATCGTCTACGCGGTGATGAGCCTGGCGACGTTCGCGACGTACGGCGCCGACAAGGCCGCCGCCCGAGCCGGGAGGTGGCGTACGCCGGAGTCGACCCTGCACGCGATGGCGCTGCTCGGCGGGTGGCCCGGTGCGCTCGTGGCCCGTCGCCTCCATCGCCACAAGACGAGGAAGCAGCCGTTCGTCACGGTCCTGTGGCTCACCGTGGTCGTCAACTGCGCCGCAGTGGGCTGGCTCGCGCTCGGCAAGCCGTTACCGTGACGCCGTGCCCCCCACCTCCCGCGCGACGCAGCTCGGCGCGCTCGTCCTCCTCCTGCGACCGACGTACGTCCTCACCGAGGTGGTCACGGCGGCCGGGACGCGGGGCGGCTACAGCTTCGTCGCCGACACCGTCAGCAAGCTGGGCGAGGTCGGGACGACCGACGGCTACAGCTCACCGCGCCACGCGGTGATGAACGGGTCCTTCATGGGCTACGGAGTCGCCCTCGCCGGCGGCGCGCTGCTGATGGCCGCGCCGCTCGGCCCGTGGGTGACGGGTCTGCTCGTGGTGTCCGGGGCGAGCTCGTACGCCGTCGGGCTGGCGCCGCTCGACCAGGACGCGACCCTGCACGCCCTGGCCGCGACGCCGTTGTTCGTCGCGCAGCCGCTCGCGCTGGCACTGCTCGGGCACCGCCTCAAGCACGAGAGGCCGCGCCTGGCGAAGGCCCTGCTCGCGACCGGGATCGTCACCGCGGCGGGTGCCGTCGGCTTCGTGCTGTCGGGCGAGGAGAGCCGGGTGGCCGGCACCCTCGAGCGGGCCGCGCTGTGGCCGGTGCTCGGCGGGCTCGCGGCCTTCGCGTGGTCGTACCGGCCCCGCCGCGGTCAGTAGCGCCTGCGCCGGTCCTGCACCTTCTTCACCGCGGCCTTGATCTTCGCCTGGTTGTGCGGCTTGCGCGCCTCGTCGAAGACCTTCTTGGCGACGCCGAGCGCCGCGAACTTCTTTCCCATGCCCATGCGCCCACCCTGCCGGAGCGGTCCAAGGCACGGATGAGAGGTCCATGAGAGGCCTCTCATGAAGATCCCTACTTAAGTCGGACATCTGTGACCCGCGCCACGACGAACCACCAGACAAGCCGCCGGTCCCGGCGGCCCTGTCGACGAAGGGTCACTCCCATGCGTTTCCCCGCAGTCCGCCGCCCGTCCCCCTCCCTCGCCGTCTCGGTCGTGGCGCTGGTCGTGGCGTCCACCGGTACGTCGTACGCCACGGGCCTGATCGGCTCCCCGGACATCAAGGACAACTCCATCGCCTCGGTGGACATCAAGAACGGCACGATCCAGGGCAAGGACGTCAAGAAGAACACGATCGGCGCGAAGCAGGTCAAGGACGGCTCGCTCCGCGCCCGTGACTTCAAGGCGGGCCAGCTCCCGGCCGGCCAGACCGGTCCCCAGGGCCCGGCAGGCGTGGGCCGCTGGGCTCTCGTCGACGCGACGGGCACGATCATCGCCCAGTCCGGTGGCTTCTCCGTGACCGCCGCCTACCCGGCGACGCCCGCCGCCGCCAACGGCAACGTCTACATCAACGCTGGCGAGAACCTCGCCAACAACGGCATCATCGCCACGATCGCCCTGCAGAACACCGTCGACCAGAACGGCGACACCGTCACCAACGGCCGCGCGCCCGGCGCCGACAGCAACCCGGAGTTCTCCGGCGAGGTCGCTGCCGCGATGTGCACGCCCGGCGTCGTGAACTGCGCGCCTCCCGGCACCGGCAACACCAGCCACCTGGTCGTGAGCCCGCGCAACAGCGACGGCAGCTTCACCACCGACGGCGACCGCAAGCGCTTCTACGTCGTCGTCACCGGTGACTCGACCGACCGGGGCTGACCTGCTCGACCACGACTGATCGACCACAGCTGATCGACGGGGCCGCTCTCGGGCCGGCCCCGTCATCCCCAGCCGGCAGACCCCCTTGTTTGGGGTCTGCTGCTGGGGGAACTCTCTCCTCAGACAGGGAGGGTTCGCATGACGATCATTCTCGACCCCGCAGCGGTCCGGGCCGGCTGGGTCCACGGCGACGACGCACACGCCGACGTGCAGGACGCCCTCGGCCGCACGACGGACGCGGCCGGGCACGACCTGGCTGATCTCGCCGCGACGCTCGCCGACGCGGCCGGTGACCTCGACGGCGTGCTCCGCGTGGTCCTCGGCGTGATCGCCGAGCACCACGTCAACACCGAGCAGTGCATCGCCGACTTCGTGGCGAGCGACGGCAACTCGGCGGGAGAGTTCCATGGGCTTGCTCGATGACGCCGTCTCGGGCCTGAGGGGGGTCCTGGCCACGGTCGAGGACATCGACCTCTGGCCGCCGTGGGACGCCGCGCAGACCATCGTCGACGCCGTCGCGCAGGCGGTCGAGATCGCGACGCAGCCACCCGAGCCGAAGCCCGGCGACCTCAACGCGGCGGCTGCTGTCTGGCGACGCATCGCCACCTCCGTCGACGACGCGAGCAACGACCTCGGCACCTGCCGCGACAAGATCGGCACCGCTGCCTGGGACGGCACCTCGGGAGACGGGTTCCGTACGTCGATGGCGCGCCTGCGCACCCGCACCGACACCGTCCCGCCCGCCTGCCGCGCCGTGGCGACCGCGCTCGACACGCTCGCCGACTCCATGACCGACGCCCGCGAGCGCCACCGGCGCGCCGACGACCAGCTGCGCCAGAACCTCGAGCTGTCGTGGGGAGACCTCCTCCCGTGGGAGCTCGTCGACCACCTGCGCGGGGTGGTCGAGGGCGTCGTGCACGCGATCCGGGAGGCCATCGGCGCCTACGAGGACGCAGCCGACGCGATCCACGTCGCGCGCAACGCGATCCGCACCGCGATGGACGAGATCGACCTGCCCGACCACCTGCCCGACGGCATCAGCCCCGTCTCGCTGGTCAACGGCTGGGAGGACGAGGACGGACCCCTGTCCGGCTCGGCGCTCGAGGACTACGACGAGGCGTTCGGCAACCTCAGCCCCGCCGAGCAGCAAGCCGTGCGCGACGCCTTGGCCGGCGCCCGCAGCGACGAGGAGCGCGCCTGGATCATCGCGGGCGTGGCCTCAGGGCTGAGCGGCACCGCGCTGGCCAACTACCTGACCAAGCTGCACACGATGAGCCCGTCGGAGCTCGACGACCTCGACCCGCCGACCGACGGCTCCTACGAGCAGCCCGACCAGACGACGTGCGGCTCCTCGACGCTGGTGATGTCGCGGATGCTCAACGACCCGGCCTACGCGCTGTGGATCGAGACCGGGTACGACCCCGAGACGGGGATCACCGACCCCCGCACGCCCGAGCAGCGCTTCGCCGACGAGTCGCTCGCCATGCACGACCGCACCAACAGCCACCGGGACCGCGACGGCGACCTCCAGTTCCCGTGGCCCGAGGCCGCCGGCACCCAGCCGTGGGCGGTGGCCAACGAGATGTCCTCGGATGGCGGCAGCGGCGTGCCCGGCACGGACTACGAGGTGGACACGGTCGCCCCGGGCGACCGAGGCACGACCTACGACCACATCGCGACCGCGGTGGAGAGCGGGCACAACGTCCCGCTCTACGTCGGCGACACGACCCGGCCGGGTCACGTCGTGCTGGTCACGGGCAGCACGGGCGACACGCTCACGATCTTCGACCCGGCCTCCGGGCACGAGCAGACGATCTCCCGGGACGACTTCACCAGCGGGAACCTCGGGGTCTCCGGGTGGGACGAGCCGTGGTTCGCCGTCACGCCGTCGTCCTGACGCTCGCGCTGGCCGCGCCGCTCCTGGCCGCGTGCAGCGGCGACCCGGAGATCACCTCCGACCGCAGCGACCTCGAGCGCGCGGTCGCCGTGTGGTCCGACCCGTGGGTCGCCCCCGACTCCGCGACGGTCGCCGGGCCGGCGCTCGGCAGCAACGGCCAGGTCGACCGGGTCGTCGCGCGGCGGACGACGTCGTACGACCGGGACGTGGCGTCGGCCGCGCGCTCCGAGCTGCACGCGGCGAAGTCGCACGGGTGGCTGCGCACCTCCAGCACCTGCGGCGACGCCGTCCAGGTGGCACTCGTCTCCCCCAGCGGCGACGCGCTCGCCCAGCTCGTCGTGACGCCCGAGGGTGACGGTGCCGAGGCGGCGCTGCAGGTCGTCACGCGCCACCACCTCGATGCCACCTGGCCCGCGCCGGACACCATCGAGCTCACGTGCCTGAACAGCCAGTCCCCGACCTTCGTCGCCCCACCGATCCAGTCGACACCACTCGGCGACGCGAGCGCGGTCGACGATGCGCCGGCCGAGTGGCAGGACGAGGCGGGCGCCTCGGCGCTGCTCGACGAGGTCAACGCCGATCCCGCGCTCGAGTCGGTCGGCGTCCGCGTCGCGGCGCCGAGGCTCGAGGACGGGGTCAACCGGCGGCTCGCCCCCGCCGGCGTCGGCAGCACGGCGGCCAGGAGCCTCGGCGGTCTGGCGGCCGAGCTGGACGGATGGACGCTGACGTCCGCTGCCTGCGGAGGGGGCGGCTCCACCCGGGGCACCTTCGTCCGCTCGTACGGCGACGGCTGGGCCGTGCTCGCGGCCACCATCACCGACGACACCGCCGACCTGCGGGTGACGCTCCCGGTCGACGAGGGTCCGGACCCCGCGTGGCTGGGTGACCTGGTGCCGGTCGAGGGCTCGGTCTGCGTGGACGGGCCGACGTCGCGCCTCCCCCGTCAGTCCGATGGCGTGCCCGCCGTCCTGCCGAGCGACCTGACGCCGATCGCCGACTAGTCGACTTTCGGGACCGGGGCGGGAGCGGGCGCCGGATCGGGCCCATCCGCTACGACGACGTCAGCCGGGAGGCCCATCAGGCGAACGACAAGGGTGCGGCACGACGTGCGCCCGCGTCCGCAAAACGGCGTACGCCATGCGCGATTCACCTCGCGGCCACCGGGCTGCGGCAGACTGGCGGCGTGACCACGAAGATCTCCGTCGCCGGCCTCGGCTACGTCGGCCTCTCCATGGCCGTGCTGCTGTCCCGCCACAACACGGTCGTCGGGCTCGACCTCGTCGCGGACCGGATCGAGCAGCTGCGCCGCGGCGAGAGCCCGATCCACGACGACGACATCTCGCGCTTCCTGGCCGAGGAGGACCTCGACCTCACCTTCACCACCGACGCCGACGAGGCGCACGCCGGGGCCGACTTCGTGATCATCGCGACGCCCACCAACTACGACCCCGAGACCAACTACTTCGACACCACCTCGATCGAGGCGGTGATGCGCGACGTCATGCGGATCAACCCGCACGCCACGATGGTCGTGAAGTCGACGGTGCCGGTGGGCTACATCGAGGACGTACGCGCACGGCTGGGCACCGCGGACGTCATCTTCTCCCCCGAGTTCCTCCGCGAGGGACGGGCGCTGCACGACAACCTGTTCCCCGCGCGGATCGTCGTCGGCGAGGACTCCGAGCGGGCGCGCGCCTTCGCCGAGCTGCTGGTCAAGGGTGCGGACGCCGACGACGTACCCGTGCTCTTCACCGCGCCCACCGAGGCCGAGGCCATCAAGCTCTTCGCCAACACCTACCTCGCGATGCGGGTGGCGTACTTCAACGAGCTCGACTCCTTCGCCCTCTCGCGCGGGCTCGACTCGCGCTCGATCATCGACGGCGTCGGGCTCGACCCGCGGATCGGCACGCACTACAACAACCCGTCGTTCGGCTACGGCGGCTACTGCCTGCCCAAGGACACCAAGCAGCTGCTGGCGAACTACTCCGACGTGCCGCAGACGCTGATCTCGGCGATCGTCGACGCCAACACCACCCGCAAGGACTTCATCGCCTTCGACATCCTCGACCGCGAGCCACAGGTCGTCGGCATCCACCGGCTGATCATGAAGGCCGGGTCGGACAACTTCCGCGAGTCGTCGGTGCAGGGGATCATGAAGCGGCTCAAGGCCAAGGGCGTGAAGGTCGTGATCTACGAGCCCGAGCTCGAGGACAAGCACTTCTTCGGCTCGAAGGTCTACCGCAACCTCGAGAAGTTCAAGGCGAAGTCCGACGTCATCGTCGCCAACCGCATGGTCGAGGAGCTCGCCGACGTGAAGGACAAGGTCTACACGCGCGACCTCTTCGGCGGGGACTGAACCCAGCTCCTTCTCGGTCGATGTCAGGCCGGGGTTCTCGTCCGCGGCGCGCCCGTGTCGAGACCGGCCGCTGGTTGAGCAGGGCGCCCAGCGCCCGTGTCGAAACCAAGGCCGTGGGTTCGGTCGACCGTGACCATCGATCACTGTGTCTTTTTGCGCCTCCGCTTCGCTTCGGCGCGTGTCCGCGGCGCCGGAAGCCCAACGCCGTGATGCTTCGCCTTACTTCTTGCGGCCGAAGAGGCCGCGCTTCTGCTCCTCGGCAGGCGCCTGGGCGGGCGGGGTCCGGACCTCGCCCGAGGCCTTCTCGAGCGCGCGGTGCAGCTTGGTCTCCGACTTGTCGGGGTCCATCGGCGGACGGGCGGGGAGGGTGAAGCGCTCGACCTCGCGGTCGCCGACCGGCACGAAGCCGACCGCCGTCGCGTCGTAGGCCTTCGTGCCGAACGCCTCGTCGAGCAGCGCCTCGAGGTCGTCGCCGTCGACGGCCAGGCGGCCGACCCGCGCGAGGGCGGAGGTCCGCTCGAGTCGCGCGACGGCGCCCGAGTCGTACGACAGCAGGCGGGCACCGTGGTGGGTGCGCTCGAGGTCGTCGAGCAGCGCAGCGAGCGCGGCCGGGAGCGGGGCGAGCGTGACGTCGGGCAGCGTCAGGACGAACTCGGCGTCGCTGCGTGCGTCGACGGACTCGACCAGCCGGACGCGCGGCTCGTGGAGGTAGGACCGGTGGACCAGGCGGGTCTCGAGCACCGGGTCCTCGACCGGCTGGACGCGGTCCTGGTGGACCGACGACCACGGGCCGACGACGGTGACCCGCAGGTCCGGCACGTCGCCGTCGAGCAGTGCGTCGACGACCCGGATCGTGTCGTCGGCAGGACCTGCGGTGAGCACGACCTCGAGGTAGGGCACCTGGTAGGCGCGGCCGCGCTTGTTGCGCTTGGGGCGCATCGTCGGCACCAGGTCGGCGAGGTAGGGGTCGTTGTAGCGGTTCACCTGCTCCGCGCGACGCAGCACCTGCGAGCGGCCGAGGTGCCAGCTGCGGGCCTCGCGGTCGACGACGAACACGCCGCCGGCCTGCGCGAGCGAGTGGCCGAGGTGCATGTCCTCGCCGAGGCGGAGGGTGACGTCGAAGCCGTCGGAGTCGAGGTAGAGGGCCTTGGTGACCGAGCCGGTCATGCCGATGTGGAAGCGCTGCGCGCGCGGGCCGGCGGTGCGCAGGTCGCTGGTCTTGGCCCAGTAGTCCTCGACCCACTGGTGCGGCTCGTGCTCCTCGCCCGGGAAGAGGTCGGCCGCCTCGCCGGCAGCGATGCGGTCGCGCACGGCAGCGGGGTCGGCCTCGAAGAGCGAGGTCGGGTCGACGAAGAGCTTGTGCCCGCCGGGAACGGCGTAGTCGACGAGGTGGTGCCACCGGGCGTGCGCCTCGACCTCCTCGCGGTGGGCGAGCATGTCGGCGTCGTACCAGTGCAGGACCTCGCCGTCGGCGGCGAGCGCGCCGAGGTGGCAGGCGTTGGCGCGGCCCCAGCCGTCCTCGACCCGGATGATGCGGGTGTTCTCGGGCCGCACGTCGGGCAGCTCCTGCGGCGGCGAGCTCTGGTCGTCGACGACGAGCACCTCGAGCAGGTGCGCGGGGTACGACTGCGCGGCGAGGCCGGCGAGGACATAGGGCAGCGTGCGCTGGTAGTTGAAGGTCGGGACCACGACGGTCACCGACTTCGTCGGCTCCCAGGCGCCGAGGGTCGCGGGCGCGAGCGACCCCCAGTCGTTGGCACGCACCACCGGCTGCCGAGCCATGTCCTACCCACCCCCGTCGGGACGGTCGACCGGGTCGACCTCCAGCGCCAGGCTCGGCCGGAAGCCGGGCCACTCGGAGGCCACGATGTCAGGTCGACGGAACTCCTCGTCGTCGCGGACCCAGGTGTGTCCGTCGCCGGTGCGGCGCAGGATGTAGCCGAGGCCGTGGGTGCGGTAGATCCGGCCACCCGCTGCCTCTACGCCGGCGAGCAGCTGCGCGTCGACGAACTTGCGGACCCGGCGGAAGTCGCCGAGCGAGCGCAGCAGCCCGCGGTCGAGCAGCAGGGTGCCGCCGGCCACGAAGCGCGCGAACACCTCGGACGGGTGCTTGCGGCGCACGGTGATGGCCTCGCGGGCGTCGTTGCCGTGGAGGAAGACGAACTCCGACGGCATCCCGACCACGTCGGCGCCCGAGAAGCGGCGGGCCATCAGCAGGTCGTGCACCGCGTCGGGGGCGTACCAGTCGTCGTCGTCGATCTTCAGCAGCACCTCGCCCGAGGCGGCCCGCGACGCAGCGGTGAGGACGTCTCCGAAGAACGTCGACCCGTCGAAGGTCAGGACCTGGTGCGGGCGGTCGCCGAGCGCGCGTCGTACGGCGTCGCGGTCGGGCTCGAAGCCGTGGGCGGCGAGCACGAGCTCGACGTCGGCGCCCCGCTGCCGCGCGACCTGCCGCAGCGCGAAGTCGAGCATCTCCGGGCGACGGGTGGCGAGCAGCGCGCTGACCGGCGGCAGCCCGACATGACGGGCGCCGGACCGATCGGCGAGCGCGGAGCGCCAGGCCAGCGTCGAGTGGTGGTCGAAGGTGGCGCGTCGGACGGCGAGGCTGTGCTCCTCGCGCCGCAGCGGGTCGTCGAGGTCGACGTCGGCGTCGAGCGCGGCGGCGACGGCCGGTGCGACGTCGAGGACGCCCTCGGTCACGATCGGCACGCCCGAGATCGCGAGCGCGAGCAGGTCGGCCGTGGGCACGTCGGCGCCGAGGCGTACGCCCTGGAACGCGCGCGCCGCGGCGACGACGTCCTCGGTCACCGGCCCGCGGCTGATGCGCGACAGGTCGACGACCGGGTGATCCCAGTCCTTGCGGAAGCCGATCGGGTTGTAGACGCGCTCGTCGACCGGCTCGGGGCCCGGATCGGTGACGACGGTCGGGGCGCGGTCGATGACGTGGTGCTCGGCCACGCTCTGCTGGCTGGTGGCGCCGCGGCGGGCGATGACCACGTCGGGCGGCACGTCGCGCTCGGCCTCGCCGGCGTCGGCGGCGGCGCTGACCAGCACCGACCGGGCGTCGAGGCCCGGCGCTGCGGGGCGCCCGGCGTAGGCCACCACGAGGCCGCCGTGGGTCGCGTCACCCGGTCCCGCGACCTGGCGCGCCATCTCCATCACGACGAGCTGCGCACGGGCGCCGGAGGCGAAGCGCGCGACCGTGAGCACGCCGCGGTCGCCGGCCTCACGGGCGGCGAGGTGCACCAGCCGCGGCCACTCCGGGCGCGGCACGAGGACCCACGGCGCGGGGGCGTCGGTGAGCCAGCAGGCGACGACCTTGCACTGGCCGAGGAGGGGTACGGCGCTCGCCATCCGCCGCAGCCGCGCGCGATCGGCGGCCACGACGAGCACCGAGCCCCAGCCCTTGCGCGGGCCGTCGAGCGAGGACAGCGGGACGATCGTCGGCTCGATGCCGGGCACGTCCTCGATGCCGTGCAGCGCCTCGATCGCGAGGCGGTCGGCGTCGTCGACCAGCACCAGGGTCGGTCCGGGCATCCGGACGTCGTCGAGGGGATGGGTCACGGGCGCACTCGTTCCTTCAGGGAGGCGGGCAGCGAGTGCTGCACGAGCGGGCGGGGCTGGCGCCAGAGCCAGTCGCGGCTGACGTGGTCGATGATGTGCACTCCCTCGGGCGCGGTCACCTTGACGAGGCCGCCGAGGGCCTCGGGGTCGCCGTTGCGGATCGCCTCGTCGACCTCGAACTCGCGCAGCTTGCGGTAGAGGCGGGTGTTGGTGAAGTCGACGCCGTCGCGGCGCCAATGGGCGTACTCGTCGGCGTCGAGCCACTTCACCTCGAGCACCAGGCCCTGCTGGAGGACGATCCGCTCGACGCCGGGCGGGAACTCACGCAGCTCCCAGTCGAAGGCCTTCACGAAGGTGAAGTCCGGGCCCATCGGGTAGACCCACGGCTCGAGGAAGCGCAGCGACAGGTCGAGCCAGCCGGTCGACTCGTCGACCACGGTGAGCGGGTGGCGCGGCATCGCAACGATCGCGCGGGTCGACTGCAGCTGCCACGCGAGGTCGCGCAGGATGCCGGCGCCCTCGGGCGAGAGCACCATGTCGCCGTCCCACTTCATCGAGTAGGTCGTGCGGACGTGGGAGAAGCACCAGTTGTAGAAGTGCGTCAGCGAGTGGACGCTCGTCGCGGGCGTGGCCAGGTGCTCACCGCCCGCACGGGCGACCTGGTGGGGGTAGTCGAGGACGGTGAGCCGGTCGGCCGCACCGCACTCCTCGGCGACCCGGCGCGCCACGTCGGCGGTGCCGTCGTCGGAGCCGTTGTCCACGAGCAGCACGTGCTGCACCGCGGAGAAGATCGGCGGCAGCACCCACGGCAGGTTGCGCGCCTCGTTGCGGACCCGGAACACGCACGTCAGCCCCGGCGTCAGCGGCTCCCCTGCGGTCCAGGGCCAGGTGACGTCGTAGCCGGGCTCCCCCTCGAGCGAGGCGATGTCGGGCATCAGGCAGGCCGCTCCCGGCCCATCGCCCTGCGCAGCTTCTGCCGGGCGGCCGGCGGCACCATCGCGCGCACCGCGTGCGGGACACGGTCGGCGCCACTGCGGGTGTCGGGCGCCGGCTGGCTCGCCTCGCGCCGCGCCTCCGCGGCCGCCGTACGCCGCTGGGCCACGACCGTCGAGTGGGCGAACGCCTCGGCGTCGGCGTACTGCTCCGCATAGGCAGCGCGCAGCTGGTCGCACGTCATCTGGAGCTCGGTGGAGTCGTCGCCGGCGAGGGCGTCGAGGGCGTGCCAGGTCTCGTCGGCGAGCTCGCGCAGCCGCGCCGGCACGCCGATGTCGTCCCACGTCATCGTCACGCGCCGCAGCGACGGGTCGATGAAGCGGTGCACCTCGGCGATGTCGACGGCCATCGCGGTCTTCACTCCGGCCAGGTCGAACGCCTCGCCGAGCGCGAAGACCGGCTGCGTCCAGTCGTCGAGGAGGTCGCCGTAGCGGACGAAGGCGCGCTGCTGGCCGCGGGTGGCGCGCTCGGTGTGGAGCATCATGTTGATCCACGCCGCGGTGCGGGTGACGGCGCCCTGGTCGGACCCGGCGCCCATCTGGCCGTAGTAGGTCTGCTTGGAGCCGACCACCTCGGTGACCGGCCGGAGCATGGTGACGTACGACGACGTGGCGCCGCAGCGGTCGGCACCCGCGCGCCAGAGGCCGAGGAACCACGCGGCGCGGGGGTCCTTGACGACGAGCTCGTCGGCGACGGCGAACTGCTCCTCGAGCCACGCCGTCACGCGCTCGCGGACTGCGTGGTCGCCGCTCGTCGTGCCGGTGTCGAGCCACGCGCGGGGGCGGGCGTCGGACACCTGCACGTTGCTGCGCTGCAGGAGCTCGGTGTGCAGGTCGACCACCCACCGCGGCTCGCCGAAGCCCTTCGGGTTGGTCGCGTCGGCGACCACCTCCGGTTGCGGCACGTGCAGGCCCAGCGTGCGCAGAGTGCCGGCCATCGTGCTCGTGCCGCTGCGGCCCGAGCCGACGACGTACACGATGCGACGCTCACTCATGGCCCGAGCCTATCGGCGGGCATCAGCAGGTCGCTCCCCGCACCGCCGCTGGTCGAGGAGGCCGCCCTTCACCGCCGCTGGTTGAGCAGGCCGCCCTCCACCGCCGCTGGTCGAGGAGGTCTCCCCGCACCACCGCTGGTTGAGCAGGGCGCCCTGGCGCCCGTGTCGAAACCGAGGCCGCCCATCCACAGATCCCCGCAGCGCCCTGTTGCGGGTCCGCCCGCTCCGCTCCACTGGTGCGATGCCCTGGACCTACATCCTCGAGTGCTCGGACGGCAGCTTCTACGTCGGGAGCACCCGCAACCTCGACCGCCGGGTCTGGGAGCACGCCGAAGGACTCGGCGCGGAGTACACGAAGCGCCGTCGGCCGGTCAGGCTGGCGTGGGCCGGCGAGTTCGAGCGCGTCGCCGACGCCTTCGCGTTCGAGAAGCAGGTCCAGGGGTGGCGGCGCGACAAGAGGCTGGCGCTCATCGAGGGGAGGTACGACGACCTCCCCGAGCTCGCGGCAGGGCACTGGCGGCGTACGTCGTCCGGGTGAGCCTTGGTTTCGACACGCTCGCTGCGCTCGCTGCTCAACCAGCGGCGACCGCTGCCCGGCGCTCGCTGCTCAACCAGCGGCGACCGCTGCCGGCGACCGCTGATTGAGCAGGGCGCGCTGGCGCCCGTGTCGAAACCGAGGCCGACCAGAGCGTCACAGGTGCTGCGGCTGCGCCTTGATCAGGTCGGCGTACCACTGGAACGACTTCTTGCGCGTGCGCGCCAGGGTCTCGTAGTCGACGTGGACGAGGCCGAAGCGCTGGGTGTAGCCCTCGGCCCACTCGAAGTTGTCCATCAGCGACCACGTGTAGTAGCCGCGGACGTCGACGCCGCGGGTGATCGCCTCGGAGACGGCGTTGACGTGGGAGCGGAGGTAGTCGATGCGGGGCTGGTCGTCGACGACGCCGTCCTCGTCCGGACCCATGTTGTAGCTGCACCCGGACTCGGTGATCATGATCGGCGGCAGGGCCGCGCGGAAGCGGGCGCGGAACATGACCAGCCACTCGCGCAGGGCGTCGGGGACGATCGGCCAGCCGATGTCGGTGGTCGGGTAGCCCACGACCTCGCGGAAGTCGAACGGGATGTCGGACTCCTCGTCGGCCGCGGCGATCTTCATCGGGTTGTAGTAGTTGACGCCGTAGAAGTCGAGCGGCTGGCGGATCGTGGCGAGGTCGCCGTCGTGCATCACGTCCTCGAAGAGCGGCATCAGGTCGACGGGGTAGCGCCCGAGCAGCATCGGCTCGAGGAACATCCCGTTCCAGAGGGCGTCGAAGATCTTGCTGATCCCGACGTCGGCGTCGTCGTCGCTGGCGGGCCAGATCGGGGCGTGGTTGTTGGCGCAGCCGATCGACTCGGCGCCGACCTTCCGCAGCTCGATCGCCGCGCGACCATGGGCCATCAGGAGGTGGTGGGCGGCGGCGAGGCAGTCGAAGAGCATCGCCTTGCCGGGCGCGTGGGTGCCCATGCCGTAGCCGAGGATCGAGGCGACGTTGGGCTCGTTGACGGGGATCCAGTGCTCGACGCGGTCGACGAACTTCTCGCCCACGATGGCGGCGTAGTCGGCGAAGCGCTCGACGGTGTCGCGGTTGAGCCAACCGCCGTCGTCCTCGAGCGCCTGCGGCAGGTCCCAGTGGTAGAGCGTGACCATCGGCTGCTGGCCGTTGGCCAGGAGGGTGTCGATGAGCCGGTCGTAGAACGCCAGGCCCTTCGCGCTGGCCGGCCCGCGGCCGTCGGGCTGGATGCGCGGCCAGGCGATCGAGAAGCGGTAGCCGGTCGTGCCCAGCTCCCTCATCAGGGCGACGTCCTCGTCGACCCGGTGGTAGTGGTCGCACGCCACGGCGCCCGTGCTTCCGTCGACGACCCGACCGGGCTCGGCGGTGAAGGTGTCCCAGATGCTCGGCCCGCGCCCGTCCTCCGTCGCAGCACCCTCGACCTGGTAGCTCGCGGTGCTGGTCCCGAACCGGAAGCCGGGCGGGAGCAGGGGGAAGTCATGCGGTGGTGGCACATCGGCGAAGATATCGGCATGGGCATGGCCGTGTACGCCGCTTCGGACAGGTCCTCCTCCGCAGAGGTGGGGAGGCTCACCCGGCACTCCTTCTCCTTCGGACCGCACTACGACCCGACCAACCTCGGCTTCGGTCCCTTGGTCTGCCACAACGATGACGTCCTGGCCGCCGGCGCCGGCTATCCCGACCACCCGCACTCGGAGCTCGAGATCGTCACTTGGGTGCTCGAGGGGACCCTCGTGCACACCGACTCGACGGGCGCGCAGCACGTCGTCGAGGCCGGTCGCGTGCAGGTGCTGTCGGCCGGGTCGGGCATCCGGCACAGCGAGGTCGCCGACGCGCGGTTGGGGGGCTGCCGCTTCGTCCAGGCCTGGCTCGCGCCGTCCGTGCCGGGGCGGGAGCCGGCGTACGTCCTGGGCGAGGCGCCGCAGCCCGCGTCCGGGCTGGTCGAGGTGGCCGGCGGCGACGGCCTCCCGATCGGCACGTCGGGGGCCCGGCTCCTCGTCGCCCGGCTCGCGCCCGGTGACGCGATCACGCTGCCCGAGGACCCGCGCCAGCACGTCTTCGCCGCCACCGGGGCGGTCTCGCTCGAGGGCCTGGAGCTGCGGGACGGCGACGCCGTACGAGTCGACGACGAGCCGGGGCGGGTGGTCCGGGCGTCGGAGGAGACCGAGCTGCTGGTCTGGTCCTTCGGCTGAGCTCACGGCGGTGAGGCGCAGCCACGGAGGCCTATGCTGCCGAGATGTCGTCGACCCGGGCTCGGCTCGTCACCGGGGCGCTCGCCCTGGCCCTCCTCCCCACCACCGCGAGCGCGAGCGTCGCGACGCGCGGCGCCGACGTGCCCCCGCACCCGCCCTCGCCGCTGACCGGACTGCCCCGGGGCGTACCCCACGGCCAGGTGGTGCGGCTCGCCGACGGCGATCGCTACGAGGTCACCCGCTCGCAGGGCGGCCGGCAGATCCAGGGCCGCAGGTACGACGTCCAGACCGGGTCGTGGGGTGCACGCACCACGGTCTTCCGCGAGGCGGACCTGCGGTGCTGGAACGTCGTGGCGCGCGGTGCCGGGAGCGGGATCGCCGTGACGTTCGAGTGCGGACCCGCGCTGGTCGAGCCGGACGAGGGCAAGCCGTACGCCGCGGCGACCTCCGACGGGGTGCACTGGGACGCGCGACGGCTGCCCGGCTACGCCTGGCGTGATCCGGCGATCTCGCCCGCCGGCACCTGGGCGGCGTGGTCGCGAGGCCAGGACTACGTGACCTGGACCGCCGTCGGCGGCTTCGTGCAGCACCGGGCGTCCCGGTCGACCGGCCAGTTCGAGGACGCCCAGGCACCGGTCGTCACCGATGACGGCACCGTCACCATCGCCTGGTCCAGCTCGGCTGAGTGCACGGTGACCTTCGACGCCTATCCCGCCGCCGGCGGGTCCACGAGCCAGGTCGTCCAGGACGCGCGCGTGTGCGACGACTTCGCCACCAGTGTCGACGCGAGCACCGTGTTGCTGGGCGACACGGACGACCGCTGGAGCGTGACCCGGCTGACGCGGCCCGACGAGTCCTCCCCGTGGGCCGTGAGCAGGGTGGCGCCGCTCGACGCATCCGGACTGCTGACCGACGCCTTCGTGCCGGACTTCGCGCCCACACTCCTCGACGCCCCGGGCCGCCCGTTGGCGGTCATCGCCAACCTGGGCGACGACCTCGGCGTCCAGCTCTACGACCCGGCGAGCGAGTCCTGGCGAGCCCCGGTGCCGTTCCTCTCGCGCGCCGGCGGCACGCGCTGCGTCTACGAGGACGACGCCACCGCTCGAGTCGGCTTCTACGCACTGACCCTGCGCTGTCGCGGAGGAGACCGACGGCTGGTGACCTCCCCGGACGGCGCCGCCTGGCAGGCGCTGCCGCTGCGTGCCGGGCTGGTGGGGCTCGACGCTCGCGCCGACCTGGTCGCGGTGCCCGGTCGCAGGCGCATCGTGGTGCTCTCCCGCAACGGCGCGGCCACCGTGCCGGTCGGTGTCACCGGCCGCTGCGACGTCGTCCACCCGATCGGGCGTCGCTCGGTCCTCCGGGTCACCGCCACCCGAGGCAGCGCCGGGTGGCCAGCACTCCTGCAGCGGTCGACGTCCGACGGCTGGCGGACGCTGCGGCGCCTCGACCTCCCGCACCAGGGCACCTGTCGCCGGGTCTTCTCCGGCGGGCTGTCGGGTGCCGACTTCCAGCTCAGCGGCGGAGGCCGGACGCTCGGGCTGCGGTTCGTCCGGCGCGACGGCCGCTGGGACGTGCGCCGCGACTACTGACCTGCCGCTGGTCGAGCAGGGCCGCCAGGCCACGCCGCCGGTTGAGCAGGGCCGCCAGGCCCGTGTCGAGACCAAGGCCCCGAGACCTTGGTTTCGACACGCTCACCGGCGCTCGCTGCTCAACCAGCGGTGGCCAGTCCCGCCAGCGCTCGCTGCTCAACCAGCGGTGGGTGGGAGCTACTTCTTCTTCCTGGCCTTCACGACCTTCAGGTGGAGCGTCCGGCTGGTGGCGGCGGCGTACTGCTCACCGGCGACCACGGTGAGCCGGATCTTGTGCTTGCCGGCCTTCAGCTTGCCGAGCGACAGCGTCTTGCTGCCGGTGACGGTCCGCGTCCGGATCACCTTGCTGCCGTCGTGGACCAGCACCGTGGAGGGTCCGGTGGTGCTGATCGTGACGCTGACCTTGGCCTTCTGGCCGACCTTGACCTTCGTCCTGACCAGCTTGGCCGTGATGGTCGGCGCTGCCTGCGTGACCTTGAGCGTCGCGGTGGCGGCGCTCGCGGAGACCGTCGACGAGCCGCCGTACGACGCCGTCACCAGGTGGGTGCCCACCGGCGTGGTGGCCGGGAGCGTGACGGTGGCCGTGCCGCCGGCGAGGGTGCCGGTGACGGTCGTGCCCGCGACCTCGACCGAGACGGGCCCGGTCGCTGCCGGGTCCGCGGCGACGGTGACCGTCGCCGTCGTCGCGGTGCCGTACGCCGTCGCGGTGGCGCCGAGGCCGACCGAGGTCGTCGACGCGGCCGGTCCGCTCCACGCAAGGGCGGGGGCGAACTCGGTGTGCATCGCGGCCCCGGCCTGCTGCTCGACGGCGTACGCGTAGCCGAGGACGGCCGTGTCGTCCCAGGCCCGGCCGACGATCTGCACGTTGTTGGACTGGCCCTCGTCGTTGGCCCCGATCGGCAGGATCGCGGTCGGGAGGCCGATGCCCTGGGTGATCACGCCGGACGCGCGGTCGGAGCTGAAGATCGCCGACGCAGCGTCGTTGTTGCCGACGCTGGTGAGGAAGCCCGGGTAGATCACGGCGTCGACGGACCGGCCGAAGGCGGTGTCCATCCAGGTGTCCGCGTTGACCTTGTAGGCGTCGCGACGGGCCAGCAGGTTGGTGACGCTGGTGTCGTCCATCGGGTTGTAGGAGTAGTTGCCGGAGACGTTGTAGGGCAGGTTGAGCGGGTTCTCCAGCAGCTGCTTCGCGGTCATCGGGAAGGTCGCGGGACGCGCCTCGCCGATGTAGCGCTCCCAGCCCTCTGATCCGGCGCTGCCCGTGGTCGGGAAGCCCGCGGCCGGCGGGTTGGCGGGTGCGGTCGCAGCGCCTGCCGGCAGGGCGACGAGCGTGCCACCGGCCGCCTCGATGGCGGCCGTGGCGTCGGCGAGGGCGACCGCGCCGGCGTTGTCGTCGACGATCGCGGTCGAGGTGAAGGCGCTCGGCACGTAGCCGATGACCTTGCCCTCGAGCGCGTCGGCCTCGAGCGATGACTTCCACTCGACCGGACGCAGGCTGTTGTCGACGCGGCTGGTGAGCAGGTCGTCGGGGTTGTTGCCCGTCGTCCGCGTCGAGGTGGCGTCGAGCAGCGACGCGACGTCGGTGACCGACTTCGCCATCGGACCGGCGTAGTCCGTGGCCCAGGTCAGCGGCATGACGCCGTTGGTGCTGGCGAGGCCGTCGGTGCCACGGAACGTCGTGAGGCTCGCGCCGGTCGACGGGGCGTAGAGCGAGACGCCGGTCTGGGTGCCCATCGCAGCGGCCGCGAGGTCGGCGGCGACCGCGGTGGCCGACCCGCCGCTGGAGCCGAACGACGTCTTCGACGGGTACAGCGCGTTCCAGACCTGCTTGAAGCCGCTCTCGCTGAAGGAGCCCGAGTTGGCGAACTCCGAGAGCACCGTCTTGCCGATCATCACGGCACCGGCCTCGCGCAGCCTGGCGACCTGCCACGCGTCCTTCTTCGGCTCCCAGTCCTTGAGCGCGAGCGTGCCGCCGGAGGTGGGCATGTCCCTCGTGTCGTAGATGTCCTTCAGCGCGATCGGGATGCCGAGCAGGTCGCCCGTGCGACCGGCCTTGCGCGCCTCGTCGGCCGCCATCGCCTGGGCCACGGCGTCCTTCGCGACGGTGATGAAGGCGTGGAAGCCGAGCGCACCGTCGTCGTAGGCCTCGATGCGGTCGAGGTAGGCCTTGGTGACCTGCACCGAGGTGACCCTGCCGGCGACCATGTCGGCCTGGAGCTGCGCGATCGTCTTGCCGGTGACGTCGTAGGCGACGTCGGTGGTGGGCACGACCTCGGCGTCGGCGGCCGGCAGCCTCAGCGGCTCCGCACCGGCGCACGCGGCGGCGTACGACGTGATGTCGAGGTTCTGCAGCGTGCAGATCTCGTCGAGGGTGAGCGTCGACAGGTTCGGCGCCGCAGCCAGGGCGGCGGTGTCCGTCACGATCTGCGTGGTGTCCGACAGCGTGCCCACGACGACGTACTGCATCAGGGACTCGGTCGCGCCGGGCTCGATGGTGAGGGTGCGGACGAAGCCCAGGTCGTTGGCGCGGCTGCCCGTGGGGACGTACGCCGTCTCGAACGGGTTGGACTGCTGGTCACCGAGCGCGCCCACTCCCGAGCCGACGACGACGCCGGTCGGACGGGTGGCGCCCGGGGTGGTCGCGGTGACCCACGTGTCGGTGGTGTCGACGGCGTTGTTGCCGCTGCTCGAGGCGCTGATCGTGGCCTTGTTGGGGCTGGTCGTCGCCGTCAGCCCGGAGCCCAGCGATCCGCCGAACGACACCTCGAGCGTGACCGGCTCGGTCGAGGCGTTGGTGAAGGTGTCGAAGAAGCTGGTGGTGCTGCTGGCCGTGGCGACCTGCACCTTCCGCGACATCAGCACGTCCCCGAGACGGACCGACTTCGTGGAGGCGTAGGAGCCCGGGGTGGTCGCGGTCAGGCCGAAGCCGCGCATCATCTGGTCGTTCATCCGCGGCTCCTCGCCGGCGGGTGCGTCGACGTGGACGAAGATGTTGCCGAAGCCCTCCATCCGGGACCCGCTGACGTTGCGGATCGAGCCGGTGTCGAGGCCGGGGCGGCGGGCATCGTTGATGCTGACCGTCGCACCGTTGGCGGTGGCGACGCTGGTCAGCGCCTGTGCGCCGGGCGTGATGGCGAGGGTGCCGAGGGCGACCGCCGCGATCGCCGGCAGGGCGACGAGACGGGCTGTGCGCCCGGAGGGGGTGAAGGACATGACGTATCAAGCGCCTCTCGAGTCGGGGGTGAAGGCGCCTGATTTCTATGAGCCGTACATGTCGACCGGAGACGGTCCCCGTTTCGGCTGTGTAACGTTCCAAGTTCCGACTTTCGGACGACGGACGTGCCATGGGCGCACGTCCGGCGCGCGCCGGATCCCCACCCCCACCCCCGGACATCCCACCCCCACCCCCCGATATCTAGGGACGTTCTGGTGGGTGAAGGCAGGCTCCTACCCACCAGGACGTCCCCAGATATCGGGCACTACGGGACAAGGACGCCCGGGTTGAGGATCCCGGCAGGGTCGAGCTCGGCCTTCACGGCCCGCAGCACCCGGACGCCGACCTCGCCGATCTCCCGGGCGAACCACGGCTTGTGGTCGGTGCCGACGGCGTGGTGGTGGGTGATGGTCGCGCCGGCGGCGATCATCGCGTCGCTGGCGGCGGCCTTGGCGACCCGCCACTGCGCGACCGGGTCGTCGCCCTGCCGCGCGGCGACGGTGAAGTAGAGCGAGCACCCGGTCTCGTAGACGTGCGAGACGTGGCACAGCACGAGCGATCCCTCGCCGAGCGAGGAGGCCAGCGCGGCCTTCACGTCGGCGTACAGCCGCGAGCGGTGGGACCAGAACGTCGCGGTCTCGAGGGTCTCGACGAGCACGCCGTGGTCGAGGAGCGAGTCGCGGAGGTACGGCGCGTGGAACCGGCCCTGGACCCACGCGTCCCCCGGTCCGGTGCCGAGCGGCGTGCCGCCGAGGCCCGCCAGCACGGCGGTGACGGCCGCCCGCCGGGCCGCCACCTGGTCGGCCGTCCCCTCGTAGCCGGTGACCATCAGGCAGCCGGGGTCGTCGGTGCCGCCGATCGAGGAGGGATCGGCGAGGTTGATCGCCGTCTCGGTCTCGTCGGACAGCCGCACCACCGTCGGCAGCAGCCCGGACTGCGCGAGGGTGCGCATCGCGTCGGAGCCCGCGTCGAACGACGGCCAGCGCCACCCGTCGTACGCCGTCTCGGTGGGCGCGCGCCGCACGCGCACGGTCACCGAGGTGATGACGCCGAAGGCGCCCTCCGAGCCCAGCAGCAGCTGGCGGAGGTCGGGGCCGGCGGCGTTGGCCGGTGAGGACCCGAGGTCGAGCGACCCGGTCGGGGTGGCGGCGGTCAGACCGACGACCATCGCGTCGAACCGGCCGTAGCCGGCGCTCGACTGACCGCTCGACCTGGTCGCCGCGAAGCCGCCGATGGAGGCGTGCTCGAACGACTGGGGGTAGTGCCCGAGCGTGAGCCCGTGCTCGCCGAGGAGCGCCTCGGCCTCGGGGCCGCGCAGACCGGGCTCCAGGGTCGCGGTCATCGAGACCTCGTCGAGGGCGAGGAGGCGCTTCATCCGGACGAGGTCGAGGCTGACGAGCCCGGCGAAGCCGTCGCGTCGCGCGGCCAGCCCGCCGGTCACGCACGTGCCGCCGCCGAACGGCACGACCGCAACCCGGTGCTCCGCGGCCCACGCGAGCACGGCCGCGACCTCGTCGTGGCCGTCGGGCCGGACCACGGCGTCCGGCGCGTCGTCGAGGTCGCCGGCGCGGGCGCGGAGCAGGTCGGGCGTCGACTTGCCGCGCGTGCGCAGGATGCGCGTCTCGTCGTCGAGGAGCACGTGTGCGTCGCCGACGATCGAGCGCAGTCCGTCGAGGAGGGCCTCGGCGATCGCACTCTCCGGGGGCCGCGCGTCCGTGACCGCGGGGCGGTCCTGCAGCCCGAAGGCGAGCTCGACGAGTCCGCGCGCGGACTCCGGCAGGTCGGTCGCGGCGGCGGGATCGCCCCAGCGCTGCGGGTGCATCTCGACGGTGGGCGTCTCGAGGGTCATGCGTTACAGTGTGACACATGTCGTCACTTCGTCACATGTCGGACCCGAGGCTCGACGCCTACCTCGACTCCGCCCGCGACTGCATCCTCGACGTCGGGTGGCGGCGCACGACGCTGACCGAGGTCGCCCGGAGGGCCGGGGTCTCCCGGATGACGATCTACCGCGCGTGGCCCGACATGGGCTCGCTGCTCGGCGACCTGATGACCCGCGAGTGGGTGGGCATCGCGGCCGCCACGCGGGTCGCCGCCGTCGACACCAGCACGCCCCACGGCATCGCGGCCGCCGCCCTCTCCACCGTCCGGGCACTGCGTGACAACGAGCTGTTCGTCCGCATCGTCGAGCTCGACCCCGACCTGATGCTGCCCTACCTCCTCGACCGCCGCGGCCGCTCGCAGGAGGCCCTCATCGAGATCCTCGCCACCGAGATCGAGAGCGGCCAGCGGGCCGGCACGATCCACGGCGGTGACCCCGTGCTGATGGCCCGCGGCCTCATGCTGGCCGGCCACGGCTTCGTCTTCTCCGCCCTGACGATGACCGACGACCAGGTCAGCCTCGAGCTGCTCGACGGCCAGCTCCTCCACCTCGTCTCGTCGTCGCTGGCACCCCGATGACCGGCTCCCCGACCCGGATCACGCCCGGCCTGGCCGGAGTCCCCGAGGAGGTCGACGTGGTCGTCGTCGGCCTCGGCATCACGGGCGCCGGGGTCGCGCTCGACGCCGCCACCCGCGGACTCAGCGTGCTCGCCGTCGACGCCCACGACCTCGCCTTCGGCACCTCGCGCTGGTCGTCCAAGCTCGTGCACGGCGGCCTGCGCTACCTCGCCCAGGGCCAGCTCGCGATCGCCCACGAGAGCGCCGTCGAGCGCGGCATCCTGATGGACGTCACCGCCCCGCACCTCGTCCACCCGCTGCCGATGCTGACCCCGGTCAACGACACGATGAGCCGGGGGAAGGCCGTGCTGACGTGGGGCGGCCTGCACGCCGGCGACGTGCTGCGCCGCACCGCCCACACCACCTCGCGCACCCTCCCCCGCCCGCGCCGGCTCAACGCCACGGAGACCCTGAACCTCGCCCCGTCCCTGCGCGCCGACGGCCTCCGCGGTGGGCTGCTCGGCTGGGACGGGCAGCTCGAGGACGACGCCAGGCTCGTGGTCGCGGTGGCGCGCACGGCAGCGTCGTACGGCGCCGAGGTGCGCACGCGCGCCCGCGTCACGTCCGCGACCGGCACCGGCGTGCGGCTGCGCGACGAGCTCACCGGGACGTCGTACGACGTCCGCGCGCAGGCGGTCGTCAACGCCACCGGCGTCTGGGCGGGCGACCTCGACGACCAGGTCCGGCTGCGCCCCAGCCGGGGGACCCACCTCGTCCTCCGCGGCGACTGCCTCCCGCACACCCGGGTCGCCGTGATGGTGCCGATCCCCGGCACGAGCGCGCGTTTCGCGATGGTCCTGCCCCAACCCGACGGGACCATCTACGTCGGGCTCACCGACGTGCCGGTCACCGGCGGCGTGCCCGACGTGCCGGTGCCGAGCCCGGGCGAGGTCGACTTCCTGCTCGACGTCGTCGCCTCCGCCTTCACCACGCCGCCGACCCGCGACGACGTGGTCGGCGCGTTCGCCGGGCTCCGCCCGCTGCTCGAGGTCGCCGGGGCCACCGACGGCGCGACCGCCGACCTGTCGCGACGCCACGCGATCCTCACCTCGACGACCGGCCTGACGACGATCGTCGGCGGGAAGCTCACCACCTACCGCCGGATGGCCCAGGACACGCTGGACTCCCTCGTGGCCGACGGCCGCCTCACGGCCGGTCCCTGCCGCACCGCCGCGCTCCCGCTGCTCGGCGCCGCGTCCGCCGAGGAGCTGCGCCACCTCGACGCACACCCCCGGCTCGTACGCCGCTTCGGCACCGACGCCGCCCTCGTCCTGGCCACCGCGCGCGAGGTCACCGGGCTGACCGCCGAGGAGCTGCTCGAGCCGGCCTCGGACACCGTCCCGGTCACCCTCGCCGAGCTCGTCTTCGCCATCACCCACGAGGGTGCGCACGACGCCGACGACCTGCTCGACCGGCGTACCCGCGTCGGCATGGTCGCAGCCGACCGAAGGGCCACAGGACACCACGCGGAGCGGGCGCTCGCCCTCGTCACGGCATCACGACACACATCCGCCTGAGGTCCACGGACACGGCTGGTCCAGCAGACAGCAAAATCACCCGGGACTTCCTCAGAATCCCCGGACAGGACGCTGGCCAGATGGGATCGTTCTCCACGGCGCGCCCCTTGCTGACCCCATGCAGCAAGGGGCGCCCAGTCCTTCTTCTCGGGCTCGCTCCGCTTCGCCGTGTCCGCGGCGCTGGAGGCCCGCTCGCGCGTCGTCGTTGCCGCACTCTCCTCCGCTTCGCTCCTCCGCGACACAGCCCTCGTCCTTGCTTCACGGGCGCTCCGCGGACGGAACCCCCGGCCGGACGAACCCTCGCGCCTACTCGACCGTGACGGACTTCGCGAGGTTGCGCGGCTTGTCGATGTCGTGGCCGAGGTGCTGCGCGGCGTGGTAGGCCAGCAGCTGCAGCGGGATGGTCAGGAGGATCGGGTCGAGCTCCGGCTCGTTGCGGGGCACGACGACCCGGCGGGCGTCGATCCCGCCGAGGTCCACCTCCTCGTGGGTGACCACGACGAGCGGCCCGGAGCGCGCCGCGATCTCGTGCAGCGCCCCGATGTTGCGCTCGGTGAGCTCGTCGTGCGGCACCAGCGCGACCGTCGGCACGCCGGGGTCGATCAGCGCGAGCGGGCCGTGCTTGAGCTCGGAGGTCTGGTAGGCCTCGGCGTGGCGGTAGCTGATCTCCTTGAACTTCTGGGCCCCCTCTCGCGCGACCGGGAAGCCACGCACCCGGCCGATGAAGAACAGGCTCTGGGCCTCCGCGAGCGAGTGCGCCACCTCGACGAGGTCGTCCTCGATCGCGAGGACCTCCTCGATCTGCGCGGGCAGCCGCTCGAGGCCCGCGACCAGTCGCTTGCCGTCGGCGATCGAGAGGTCGCGCACCCGGCCGAGCTGGAGCGCGAGGAGGGCGAAGGCGAGGAACATGTTGGTCAGCGCCTTGGTGCTCGCGACCGCGACCTCGGGTCCGGCGTGCAGGTAGATGCCGCCGTCGCACTCGCGGGCGATGGCCGAGCCGACGACGTTGACCAGGCCGACGCAGCGGCCACCCTTTCGGCGCACCTCCTGGACGGCGAGCAGGGTGTCGATGGTCTCGCCGGACTGGCTGACGGCCACGTAGAGCGTGTCCGGCTCGATGACCGGGTCGCGGTAGCGGAACTCGCTGGCGGCCTCGGCGTCGGCGGGGATCCGGGCGAGCTCCTCGATGAGCGCGGCCCCCATCTGGCCCACGTAGTAGGCCGAGCCGCAGCCGAGGATCTTCACCCGCCGCACGGCGCGGAGGTCGCGGGCGTCCATGTCGAGGCCACCGAGGTGGGCGGTGCCGAAGCGGTCGTCGAGGCGTCCGCGGAGCACCGCCTGCGCGGTCGTGGGCTGCTCGAGGATCTCCTTGCGCATGTAGGACTCGTGGTCGCCGGCGTCATAGGCCGACGCGTCGATGTCGACCTCGCTCGCCGTCTTGCCGGTGTGGATCAGGTCGGAGTGGCGCATCGTGTGGAAGCCGGCCGCCGTCACGGTCGCCATCTCGCCGTCGTCGAGCATCGCCACGGTCGTCGTGTGGCGCACGATCGCGGCCAGGTCGGAGGCGACGTACATCTCCTTGTCCCCGACGCCGACGACCAGCGGGCTGCCGTTGCGGGCCACGACGATGCGGTCGGGGAAGTCGGCGTGCAGGACCGCGAGGCCGTACGTCCCGACGACCGCCGCCAGCGCGTCTCGGACCTTGCCCTCGAGGGTGTCGGCGTCGCTGCGGGCGACGAGGTGGGCGAGCACCTCGGTGTCGGTGTCGCTGACCAGGGTGGTGCCGGCGTCGGTGAGCTCACCGCGGAGAGCAGCGGCGTTGTCGATGATCCCGTTGTGCACGACTGCGACCCGGCCCGACTCGTCGGTGTGCGGGTGGGCGTTGACGTCGTTGGCCGGCCCGTGGGTCGCCCAGCGGGTGTGGCCGATCCCCGTGGACCCGGTGAAGCGCTTGGGGAGGTCGGCCGTCAGGTCCCGGACCCGGCCGGCCTGCTTGGCGACCCGGAGGCCGCGGGCGCCCAGCACGGCGACGCCGGCCGAGTCGTAGCCGCGGTGCTCGAGCCGGGTGAGGCCTTCGAGGACGAGCGGGGCCGCGTCCTGGCGGCCGATGTAGCCGACGATTCCGCACATGGTGGACGTTCCTATCCGTAGATGATCCGGCGCAGCTGGCGCTCGCTGAGCTCGGGCGCCGCGACCACGCGCTCGCCGAGCTCCTCGGCGATGCGGGCGAAGATCTCGGGGTTCTTTGCGCCGTAGGTCTTGAGGTGGGCGTGCCGGGCCCGCACGTAGTCCTCCACGCCCTGGGCGTGGAAGGCGATCACGTCGTCGATCACACGTGCCGCCTCGCCCGGGGTGAGCGAGGTGGTGGCGACGACGTGGTTCACGAGCGCGGGGTCCGGCACACGTCAGATGGTGCGCCTCGGCTCATCGAATGCCAAGTTCCTGCCCGATTTCGGGCAGAACCCGGTACCTCGGCCTGCGCGCAGCACGTGTCCCTCCGTCCCACGCACCACAAGTGGGGTGCAGATCCCGCCTCTGGTGGTCAGAAGGACCCGATGTGGGGGAAGTTCGGCCTGGCCGAGCGAACGTGGTGTGCGCAGGTGGGGATGTGCTATCTTGAGTGAACAGAAGGTGAACGGAAGGTGTCACATGAGCAAGCACACGATGTCCGGCGTGCCGGTCTGCACCTGGGTCGCCGTCACGGATGCGTCGGGTCGCACCCGCATGGAGGCACACTGGTCGATCGCCGGCGCTGCCCAGTCCCAGGCAGCCTGAGCACAGGTCCCAGCGCACGAGCCGCGTCCCCGCCGGGGGCGCGGCTCGATGCACGTCCGGTGTGCGAGGAAATTCCTCTCGCCGCTGGGGAATGATCCGCGGACGGTGTACGTTCGTTTGGTTGAATCTTGGATCAACAACCCGACACCTCAGGAGCCTCCATGTCCAGCGCCTTCGACGCCCCCACCACCGCCATCGACGACATCTCCGGTGACTACGCCCTCGACGTGACGCACAGCCGCCTCGGCTTCGTCGCGCGCCACGCGATGGTCACCAAGGTCCGCGGCCAGTTCACCGCCTTCAGCGGCACCGCGAAGATCGACGAGGCCACCCCGTCGAGCTCCAAGGTCGACCTGTCGATCGACGTCGCCTCGATCGACTCCGGCACCGCCGACCGCGACGGCCACCTCAAGTCCGCCGACTTCTTCGACGCCGAGACCTACCCGGCGATCACCTTCTCCTCCACCGAGGTCTCCCGGTCGGGCTCCGACTGGACCATCACCGGCGACCTGACGATCAAGGACGTGACCAAGCCCGTCACGATCGAGTTCGAGCAGACCGGCTCGGCCGTCGACCCCTTCGGCAACACCCGCGTCGGCTTCGAGGGCGAGACCACCATCAACCGCAAGGACTGGGGCCTCACCTGGAACGCCGCGCTCGAGACCGGCGGCGTCCTCGTCTCCGAGAAGATCAAGCTCGAGTTCGACGTCTCGGCCATCAAGAGCGCCTGATCGAGTCGGCGCGCCTGCGCCGCTGAACCGCGTCGAGCCGGCGCATCTGCACCCCGCACGGTGCAGATGCGCCGGCTCGGCGTCATTTCACTTCGCTTCGGCGCCCGGGTCCGACCGCTCGTCGCGGCTCACAGGTTCCTCTCACGTTCGCTGTCTACCGTGCATGGTTCAACCGTCAACCACTCGGAGGTAGAGACGATGAACATCCCCACCATCCATCCCCGCACCACCCCCGCTGCCGACATCGCCCTGCTCGTGGGGCGCATCGCCCTCGGCGTCACGATGGTGGCCCACGGCCTGCAGAAGATCGACCAGGGCGGCCTCGGCGGCACCGCCGAGGGCTTCGAGGCCATGGGCATCCCGGCCCCGGGCGCCGCGGCGCTCTTCGCGATCTCGATCGAGGTCGGTGGCGGCGTACTTGTCCTGCTCGGCGCCCTCACCCCCGTCGTCGGGGTGCTGTGGGCGGCCAACATGGCCGGAGCGTGGTGGTTCGTCCACCGCGACGCCTTCTTCGCCGGCGAGGGAGGCTACGAGCTCGTCATGGTGCTCGGCGCCCTCGGCCTGGTGCTCGCCGGCACCGGGCCCGGCCGGCTCTCGGTCGACGCGCTCCTCACCCGCCGTCGTACCAGCGACCGCGAGCTCGTCAGCGCCTGATCGCCACCCTGGGCGGTCAGTGAGCCACAGTCCCGAGGCGCCGATCGTGGGCCACGCACCGCCCACGGGCGTGTCGTACGGAGACCCGCCGAGGAGCGGTGAGTGAGCCACCATTTCGGCGCGCAGAATGTGGCTCACTCACCGCTCAGCAGGAGCTCAGGTGCGCGGGCGCTTGCCCTTGTAGCCGCCGGAGCCACCCTTGTGACCGCCACCGGGCCGTCCGCGGAAGGGACCGTTGTCCGGCTTGATCTCGATGAGCTTGCCGGAGATGCGGGTGCCGGCGAGGCGGTCGAGCGTGCCGGCGGGCAGGTCGGCGGGGAGCTCGACGACGGAGAAGTCGGGCTTGATCGAGATGTAGCCGAAGTCGCCGCGCGACAAGCCGCCCTCGTTGGCGAGCGCGCCGACGATCTGGCGCGGCTCGACCTTGTGCCGCTTGCCGACCTCGATGCGGTACGCCGCCATCGGCGCGCCGCTGCGCGACTCCCGCGGCGGCCGCTCGCCCTTGCCGGCGTGGGTCGAGCGCTCCTCGAAGGACCGCTGGCGCGGCTCAGGCTCGGGCTCGAGCAGGAGGGGCTGCTCGCCGTGCATGACGGCGGCGAGCGCGGCGGCCACGTCGACCTCGGGCACGTCGTGCTCCTCGACGTAGTGCGAGACCACGTCGCGGAAGAAGTCGATGCGCTCGGGCTGGGTGAGCGCCTGGGTGATCTGGTCGTCGAAGCGCGAGAGGCGGGTGGCGTTGACGTCGTCGACGGTCGGCAGCTGCATCTGGGTGAGCGGCTGGCGGGTGGCCTTCTCGATGGCGCGGAGCAGGTGGCGCTCGCGCGGCGTGACGAAGGCGATCGAGTCGCCGCTGCGGCCCGCACGACCGGTGCGGCCGATGCGGTGGACGTAGGACTCGGTGTCGGTCGGGATGTCGTAGTTCACGACGTGGCTGATCCGCTCGACGTCGAGGCCGCGGGCGGCGACGTCGGTGGCGACGAGGATGTCGAGCTTGCCGGCCTTGAGCTGGTTGACGGTGCGCTCGCGCTGCACCTGGGCGACGTCGCCGTTGATCGCCATCGCGGAGTAGCCGCGGGCACGCAGCTTCTCGGCCAGCGTCTCGGTCTCGTTCTTGGTGCGGACGAAGACGATCATCCCCTCGAAGTTCTCGACCTCGAGGATGCGGGTGAGGGCGTCGACCTTCTGCGGGTAGGACACGATCAGGTAGCGCTGGGTGATCGTCGAGGACGTCGTCGTCTTGTTCTTGACGGTGATCTCGACCGGGTCCTCGAGGTACTTCTTCGAGATCCGGCGGATCTGGGCCGGCATCGTGGCGGAGAAGAGCGCGACGTGCTTGTCGTCGGGGGTGTCGGCAAGGATCGTCTCGACGTCCTCGGCGAAGCCCATCTTGAGCATCTCGTCGGCCTCGTCGAGGACGAGGAAGCGCAGCTCGCTCAGGTCGAGCGTGCCCTTCTCGAGGTGGTCCATGATCCGGCCCGGGGTGCCGACGACGACGTGCACGCCGCGGCGCAGGGCGGAGAGCTGGACGCCGTACCCCTGGCCGCCATAGATCGGCAGGACGCGGACGCCCTTCATGTGGGCGGCGTACTTCTCGAAGGCCTCCGAGACCTGGAGCGCGAGCTCACGGGTCGGGGCGAGGACGAGCGCCTGCGGGGTCTTCTGGTCCATGTCGAGCTGCGACAGGATCGGCAGCGCGAAGGCGGCCGTCTTGCCGGTGCCGGTCTGGGCGAGACCGACCACGTGGCGGCCCTCGAGCAGCGGCGGGATGGTCAGCGCCTGGATCTGCGAGGGGGTCTCGTACCCGACGTCGGCCAGCGCCTTCAGGACCTCCGGCGCGAGGCCGAGGTCGGAGAAGTTCTGCTCGGGTGCTTCGGGCTGCTCGTCACTCACCCGACAACGGTAGGGCTTCACGCCTGAAACGGGCATTCCCCGAGCGCGAAAATGCCCGCGACAGGGCCCCACGTGAGGCAGCACACTCCGTTCATGGTCGAACTGCCAGCGGGCCTCACCACCCGCCCCCTCCGCACGTCCGACGCGCACGCGGTCTTCGTGCTGATGGCCGCACAGGAGCAGGAGGACGTCGGCACGGTCGAGATCGAGGAGGCCGACATCGTCAGTGACTGGGCGCGGCCCAGCCACGACCTCGGCGCTCGGTCGGTCGGCGTGTGGGACGGCGACGAGCTGGTGGCCTACGCCGAGCTGATGGGTGCCGACCGCGCCGACACCTCCGTGCTGCCCTCGCACCGCGGTCGCGGGATCGGCACCTGGCTGGCCGGCTGGCTCCAGGACCTCGGCCGCAGCGTCGGCTCGAGCGTCGTCGGCATGCCGGTGCCGCAGGGCTCGCCCGGCGACCGGCTGCTCGAGGAGCTCGGCTTCCGGGTGCGCTGGACGAGCTGGGTCCTGAAGCTGCCCGAGGGGGCGACGATCGCCGAGCGCGACCTGCCGGAGGGCTACGTCGTCCGCACCGCGGAGCCCGGCGAGCTGCGCGCGGCGCACGACGTGCTCGAGGACGCGTTCCTCGAGTGGTCGGTGCGCGACCGGGAGCCGTTCGAGGACTTCGAGGCCGCCACGCTCGGCCGTCCCGGCTTCGAGCCCTGGAACCTCCGCGTCGTGGTCGACCCTGCCGGTGCCGTCGTCGGCGTCTCCCTCGTGCTGGTCTCCGACAACGGCTCGACGGGGTACGTCGACCGGCTGGCGGTGCGGCGCGACCACCGCCACCGCGGGATCGCCCAGGCCCTGCTGGTCGACTCCTTCGCCCGGGCGCGCGACCACGGCACCACGACGTCGGAGCTCAGCACCGACTCGCGGACGGGGGCACTGAGTCTCTACGAACGGGTGGGAATGGTGACAGATTCGATCTGGGTCAATCGGGCCGTCGACCTTTCCTGAAACGACGGAAAGCGCGGCTCGAGCTCGCTTTCCGTCGTGGAATTCGCAATCGACGATGGTCTAGACCGGGTGTTCACACGGGGTAGCACCACTGTCATTGCGGTGAACCTGCCCTTAATATCGATCGACGCCCTCTCGGGCGGCGCCACGGTGGGGACGTGGGGTCCCCGCTCAAGCAGTACTTTCAGTGGGGGTTAACACGTGCAAGATCTTCATGCCCTGGTCGTCGAGGACGATCCAGACATCTCCTCGGCACTCGTCGAGACGCTCGAGGGCGCGGGCTTCCGCGTCACATCGGCCCCGGACGGTCGCGCTGCGGTGGGGATCGCAGCCTCCGACCCGCCCGACCTGGTCACGCTCGACCTGACGCTGCCGCACATGGACGGCATCGAGGTGTGCCGCCGGATCCGCGAGACGAGCGACTGCTACATCGTCATCGTCTCCGCGCGCTCCGACGAGGTCGACAAGCTCATCGGGCTCGAGGTCGGCGCCGACGACTTCGTGCTCAAGCCGTTCTCGCCGCGCGAGCTGCGCGCCCGGGTGGCAGCGCTGTTCCGCCGGCCGCGCTCGGGCGCTGCCACGGAGGAGCCGGCCGCGCAGGCGCCGCACGTGCCGAGCCCGGCCCGGCCCGCCGACGAGCCGAGCACGATCAGCTGCGGAGCCGGCCTGGTCATCAACTCGGCGCGCCGCGAGGTCCAGGTCGACGGCACGATCGTCGACCTGACCCGCATCGAGTACGACGTGCTCGAGTACCTCGCCACGCACCTGTCGCGGGTCTGCACCCGCGAGGAGATGGTGCTGGCCATCTGGAGCAGCGCGCTGACGCACGACCACCACCTGGTGGACGTGCACGTGGCCAACCTGCGCGGCAAGCTCCGCCGCCACTCCGCGGCCACGTGGATCCACACGATCCGCGGCATCGGCTACCGGATGGACCGCGAGGACGACCCGCGGGAGCGTCGCGCCGGCGGTGGGCCCTTCCTGGTCGCCCACTTCGACTCCGAGGACTGGGCCAAGGGCCTCGACTTCTGAGCCGGTCCGGTGCGGAATCCACACCGGGTTCCGCACCGGATGCGGCCCCGGTGCCGCCTCGGCACGTCCGGGATGCCAACCCCGGATGAACAGCAGTAGGGGCGATTCGGCCACGCGACGTGGTGCCACGGCATAGCATCGGAAGTGGCTCGGCGGTCGTGGGGACCCATACCGAGCCCGATCCGGTCCGACCCGCCTCGGCGGTCAGGTCAGGAATCGGTGGCCTGTCCAAGGTTTGGCTGCTTCGGTCCCGGGTAGTTGGATCGTCAACAGGAGCTTGACTGATGATGAAGGAACGCACTGCCGTGGTCGTCGAGGACGACCACGATGTCGGCGACGTCATCTCCAAGCTCCTCGACCAGGCCGGCTTCGACGTGGTCGTGGCCTCGACCGGGGCCGACGCGCTGACGGTCATCCGCGAGCGCCGACCCGACCTGGTCACGCTCGACCTCTCGCTCCCCGACATCGACGGGGTCGAGGTGTGTCGCCAGATCCGGCTCGTGAGCGACTGCTACGTCATCGTCGTCAGCGGCCGCACGGCCGAGGTCGACCGGCTGATCGGCCTCGAGGTCGGAGCCGACGACTACCTCGTCAAGCCGTTCTCGATGCGTGAGCTCCAGGCCCGCGTCGCCGCGCTCTTCCGGCGTCCGCGCACCTCCGAGGTCCTCGTCGGCGAGTCCGGCCACGCGGGCCAGGCCACGGCCGCGCTGCGCACGACCGAGTCCCTGGGCGGGGTCACCGTCGCTGCTCCGCCCACCCTCGGGTGCGAGCACCTCAGCCTCAACCGCGGCGCCCGCGAGGTGCTCGTCGGGGGCGTGGAGATCGACCTCACCCGCACCGAGTTCGACCTGCTCGCGCACCTCGTGGCCAACTCCGGCGTCGTGGTGCCCCGCGAGGAGCTGCTGCGCGCCGTCTGGGCCACCGAGTTCGTCCCCGACAGCACCCACGTCGTCGACGTGCACCTGGCCAACCTGCGCCGCAAGCTCCGCAACGCCGCACCCGACAACGGGTGGATCCGCACGATCCGCGGTGTGGGCTTCCGCTTCGACCCCTGCTGTCCCTGACCCCACGGGACCGGATCAGCGGGCGGACTCCCGCAGGGTCGACCCGCGCGCTCCGCGCACGGTCATCGACGCGCTGACCAGGGCCACCGCGCCGAACACCGCGGCGGCGAGCAGCGCCAGCACCACGAGGCGAACGGGCGAGATCGTCGCCACGAGGGCAGGGGTCGCCAGCCCCTCGGCGTAGCCGAGCGTGATGGTGCGGAGGACGACGTACTGCGCCAGCGAGCCGGCCAGGATGCCCGCGATCGCGGCACTGCCGAGCACGACGGCGAGCTCGCGCACGACCGCCACCATGACCGACGACCGGGGTACGCCGACCACCCGCAGGGCGGCGGCGTCGCGTCGCCGGGCCGGCAGCTGCACGGCCGCGCTGACGAACAGGCCGGCCAGCGCCATCACCAGCACGAGCGCCGCGACGACTCCGTAGAGCCGCAGCGCGAGGGCGTACGCCGTCTGGTCGAGCACGTGCCGCTCGCCGGCCAGCGTCGACTCGACGCTCAACCCGGCCGCCGACAGCGCCTCGGTGACGTCGGCGGGAGCACCGGCGCGCTGGAGGACGCGGGTGTCGAGGTTGCTGTTGTAGACGGGACGGTCGGTGATGAACGACGAGTAGTCGACGAGCAGGCCCGACGGCCCGACGAACGGCATGCCCTCGATCTCGCCCACGGGGTCGACACGGATGAGCCCGAAGCCCTCGTCGAGCTTGGCGAGCGCGGTCTGCTGGACCTTCGGGCCCTCGAGGGCGGGTCGCCGCTCGACGATGCCGCCGGCGGTGAGGCGCGCCATGCCGACCGAGTCCCCGGTGTCGAGGTCGAGGTCGATCCCGGCGTCGGTCACGTCGAGTCCGGTGATCGCACTGCGCACGGCCGGGTCGGGGGTGGGCACCCAGTCGGCCCCGGCGAGGGCTCCGTCGACCGGCTCGCCGTCGGCGTCGATCGCGGTGATCGTGGCCGTGCCGGACATCGCGGTGTTGGTGCCGGCCCCGCCGCCGAGGGTCATGCCCTCGATCGGGCAGGGCACCTCGCCGCACCACGGCACCTTCGCGGAGCTGGTCGACTCACCACGGGCGTAGGGGCCGAGGTAGACCTTGAGCGGGATGCCGTCGCGACGCCCGAAGCGCACCTCGAGGGCGAGCGGCCGGTCGGACTCGACCTGGTTGTCGACGGTGACCGAGATCCGCCTGCCGTCGAAGGTCGGGACCGTGCCCGGCGGCCTGATCTCGTCGACGACCTCCTCCACGTCCAGGCCCGGGCTCCACGTCGGCGGCCAGGTCGCGACGGTGGCGAGCCGGCTGCTGTCGACCACGGAGAAGTGCGCGCCGGGGTTGAGCACCGATCCCGCGGCCATCACCCACTGGCCCTCGGGGTCGATCCGTCGGGTCAGCTCGAGGGTCTCGGCGAAGCTCACCGGCGAGTGCCACGTGGTGTCGGCCGGCGAGATCGTCGCGGCGACGCTGGTGCGCCAGTCGGCGGCCGACGAGTAGACGCCCGCGCCGAAGACCGCCACCGCGATGGCGGCGGTGATCGGCAGGATCACGAGCGTGCCCTCCTGCCGGCGCGAGATCGCACGCGAGGACACGAAGCCGCTCAGCGACCTCCCCCGCGAGCGCCGGGTCCACCAGGTGGCGAGCGCCGCGGTGAGGCGGGTGGCGCCGAGACCGGCCACCACCGCGAGCAGCACCGGGAGCAGCAGGTCGGTGACGTCGGGGTCGCCCTGGCCGGAGTCGGACAGCTTGCTCACCAGGATCGCCGCGGCCAGCGCGACGAGCGTCAGCTGCGCGACGACCGACCAGCGTCGGGCGGCCACCGGGCGTCGTACGCCGGCGAGCTGGGACGCGAGCGACTCGCGCACCACCAGCCCGACCGCGACGCAAGCGACGGCGAAGGCCGCCACCAGCACGAGCGAGGCGGCGACCCAGCTCGAGGCGGGCAGCGGCAGCGGGAGCCCCGGCACCAGCCACTGGCGCACGAGCAGGAGGGAGAAGCCGATCCCGAGCCCGACCCCGATCGGGGTGGCCAGGACGAGGAGCGCGACCGGCTCGGCGAGGCCGAGGCCCCACAGCCGGCGCGACGTCACGCCGCGCAGGGACGCGAGCGCCAGCTCGGGGACGCGCAGCTCGCTCGCGGCGTTGAGCAGCCGCATGAGCAGGGCCAGCGCGACCAGGACGAGCGACAGCACGGCCGGCGCGATGGAGCTGCGGGCGGTGGCCTGCTGGTCCTCGACCTCCTGGACGACGCTGGCGAGGTCGTTGGTGCCGTCGTCGACGAGCGTGCCGCCCTCGACCTCGAGCGAGGTGTCCTCCGGGATGGCCGCGGCCGAGCTCGCCGCCACCGCGAGGTCGTCGGGCGTCACGTCGGGCGGCACGTCGAGGAGGGTGTCGACCCGCACGGTCCAGTCGCCGAGCTGCTCGATGGTCTCGGGCGTGGTGATGACCGGTCCCGGGGAGTAGGGCGTGTAGCCGCCGCCGGGCTTGTCGCTGACCGCCTCGTTGGTGACGGTGAGGCGACCGGGCACGAGCCACTGGTCGTCGGAGGTGGGCGTCGTGTAGGTGCCGACGACGGTGACGGTCCGCAGCGGCGGTCGGGGCAGCCCGAGGCCCTTGAGCCCGCCCGGCTCGAAGCCGACGAGGGCCAGGCGCTCGCCGACGGTGGCCCCGGCCTGCTCGGCCGCCTTGGCCAGCATGAGGACCTCGCCCGGCTTCTCGGGGCAGCGGCCGGTGACGTCGAGCAGGTCGCACGCCCCGTCGCGCGCCCAGAACTGCACGGCACCGCGCAGCGCCATGAAGCGCTCGGACTCCACGGTCGCCGTGGTCGTGCCCCACGGGCCCTCGTTGAGCGCGTCGGTGGCGGACACGGCGTCCTCGGACGCCTCCGCGGTGCCCATCGCACTGCCCGGGGTGAAGACCCGGCTCAGCCCGGTGAGCGAGGCGGGCGCCTCGTCGAGCCGGGTGACGACGTAGGAGTTGGTGACCGCGGTGGCGAACACGGGCCCGAGCACGGCCGAGCCGATCGCGAGCGCGGTGAGCAGCACCGACCCGGACGACAGGAGGGCGCGGGCGCGCAGGCCGCGGAGGATGGCGCCGAGCAGCTGCACCATCAGCCCTCCTCCTCTCGCAGGATGCTGGGCCTGGTCGTCGCGGACCGGACGGCACGCGCGCGCCCTCCGACCAGCACGACCGCGACGGCGGCGACGACCGCCGGGATCGCGAGCGGCCAGACGTGCGGGGCGGTGTCGAGCCGGAGCCCGGCGACCGGGACGTCGAGCAGCGGGAGACCGCCGAGCAGGAGGTCGACGGCGAGCCAGCCGCCGGCGACGACGCCGGCGAGCACGAGCGCCGTGAGGCTGACCAGCTCGGCGCGACCGGCACGCCGCACCGTGCCGACCGAGACGCCGAGGACGCGCAGGGAGGCGACGTCGCGGCGGTAGTCGCGCAGGTGGCGCGCGACCCCGGCGCCGAGAGCGAGCAGGGCGACGAGCGCACAGGCGAGCGCGGTGAGGGCGTACGCCACCGACTGCGCGCCACCGAAGCGGGTGCCGAGCGAGCCGCGGACGGAGTCGAACGTCCGCCACCGCGCGTCGGTCGCGGCCGCGACGTCGTCGAGCATCGCCTGCGGCGTGCCGGCCGCGGCCACGATCTGGACCTCGGCCGACGGCACGGTCGGGTCGGAGCCGGCGGCGGACGTGCCGATGTCGCTGACCACGCCGACCGAGCCGACGAGCGGCAGGACGTCGCCGACGCCGACCACGTCGGGGGTCCGGTCGTCGCCGCCCAGGTCGAGGACCTCGATCCCGCCCTCGGTGTCGAGCGACTCGGTCTCGGTCGTGGCCAGCGCGGGGACGGGCTCCTGCAGCGCGCTGTCGAGCAGCCGCAGGCTGCTGGCCGGGAGCAGCGAGAGCCGCAGGCCCTCGGGGAGGTTGACGAGGAAGTCGCGGTCGATCAGGTCGGGGTTGAGGTAGCGGTCGCCGAGCGCGGCGTCGACCGACGTCGGGTCGGGCACCCACACGTCGTCGGTGAGGTCGTGGTCGCCGAAGAGGATCCGCGAGGCGAGCACCCGGAAGCGCTCGACGGCGTAGACGCCGCTCAGGTCGCGCGACACCTCCAGGCCGGTGATGGCGCAGCCGTCGCGGCAGTCGCGGACCCGGGTCGAACCGGTCGCCCGCGCGCCCTCGCGGGGCAGGTCGACGGTGACGCTGGCGGTGCCGGACGAGTTGGCGCTGGTGATGTAGGAGACGTTGACGACGAACCCGTTGCCGCCGGGCGCGCGGACCTCCGTGCCGTCGGGGTTGGTGAAGACCTGTGCGGGCGGGAGCTCCAGCGCCGTCGCGTCCACGGTCAGCCGGTCACCGGTGACCTGGACGGGTCGTACGCCGGTGTGCAGCTCGTCGATCGCGTCGGAGCCCGCGCGGGCGGGCGTGCCGTCGTAGAAGTCGCCGACGACCGCGTCCCAGCGACCGGCGTCGACGTAGGCCCTGCGCTCGGCGAGGCGTTCCTCGTTGGGCACGATCGCGGTGGCGATCAGGTGGTCGCCCTCGGGGTCGACGCGCTCGGTGAGCTCGAGGGCGCCCATCGCCCCCAGCGGCGTGGCGACGATCGTGCGCGCGCCGGGGACGTCGACGGCGGCCTGCTCGCGGGTCCATCCGCTCACCGCGACGGAGCCGCTGAGGGCGAGCGCACCGACGACCGCGGCCGCGACGACGAGCCGGATCGGGGTGACCAGGTCGTCGGCCCGGGCGAGACGCCGGGCGGCGAGGAAGGCTCCGAGGCCCCGTCGCTCGGTGGCCGGGGTGAGCCCGCGGGCGGCGACCCGGACGACCCAGATCGCGACCTGGCCCAGCGCCAGGCCGACGAGCGCGGGTCCGAGCAGGACGACGAGGTCGGGGTCGCCGTCGGCCCGGCTGCTGCGGTACGCCGCCACGCCGGCGCCGACGAGCACCAGCACGCTCAGGAAGACGGCCAGGGTGGTCGCGCGCCGCGGTCGACGGCGCGCGGCGACCTGGACGGCCAGCGGCTCGCGCAGCGCGGCCCCCGCGGAGAGTCCGACGATGACCAGTCCGGCCGCGGCGATCCCCAGGGCCGTCAGCACCGCGGGCTGCTGGAGTGCGGGCGCGGCCTCGTCGAGCCAGGTGCGGGAGGCGACGACGGTGCCGAGGGCACCCATCGCCAGCCCGAGCGTCGTACCGACCACGATCGCGAGCAGCGGCTCCACCAGCAGGAAGCGCCACAGGCGCGGGCCGTGTATGCCGCGGAGCCGGGCCAGGCCGATCTCCTCGCGGCGCGCGACCGCGAGCTCGGCGCCGATGCTCGGCACGGCGACCGCGCCGAGGAGGAGCAGCGGCGCGGCGAGCCACCGCGACGTGCCGGCCGCGTCGGCGAACTGGAGCACCGTGACCGCGCCCGCGACGACCACCAGGGTCATCAGGACCAGGGTCGTCAGCGCCCCTCGCCGGCTCCAGATGCCGCGGAGGACACGACTCACTGCACGACCCGGCCCTCGTCGAGGGCGATGTGGAGGTCACAGGCCTCGACGACGGCGGGGTCGTGGGTCGCGACGACCACCACCGCACCGCGGGCCGCCTCCTCGCGGAGCTCGGCGAGCACGACGCCCCGGTTGCCCTCGTCGAGCTCGGAGGTGGGCTCGTCGGCGAGCAGCACGCCCGCGCCGACCACGAAGCCGCGGGCACAGGCCACGCGCTGCATCTGGCCGCCGGAGAGCTCCTCGACCTGTCGCTCGCCGAGGTCGGCGATGCCGAAGCGGGCGAGCGCGGCCTCGGCCGCCTCGTCGGCGTCGGCGGGCGAGGCGCCCCGGGCGCGGAGCGCGATGGAGACGTTCTCGCGCGCGGAGAGGATCGGGACCAGGCCGTAGACCTGGAGGACGAACGCGACCTCGGGGCGCGGGTCGCCGCTGCCGGTCCACATGTCCTGCCCGCCCTGCCCGTCCGGCCCGCTCCCGAGCTCGGCCGTGCCGGACGTCGCCTGCAGCAGGCCGCCGGCGATGGAGAGCAGCGTGGTCTTGCCGGAGCCGCTCGGACCGGACAGCGCGGTGACCTTGCCCGCCGGGAAGCTCACGCTGACGTCGTCGAGCAGCGTGCGGCCGGCGACGTAGGTGATGTGGTCGAGGCGCAGTGCGGTCCCGGGGGCCGTGCCGGGCTCCGGCGCGAGGTCGGCGCGGTGGCTCACTGCGGGGCTCCTTCGCCGCTGGCGCGGGTGACGATGATGCGACCCTGCTCGTCGTCCTCGAAGCGCACGAGCGTGCCGGGCGGCCACTCGGCGGCGATGTGCCCGGGGAGGTGCAGGACGCCGTCCTCGCCCACGACGGCGTACTCCGACCCGCCGTGGCCCTCGGCCCCGACCCGACCACCCTTCATCGTGATCGTCCGCGGGAAGGTCGCGGCGACCTCGGGCTGGTGGGTGACGACGACGATCGTGGTGCCGAAGTCGTCGCCGAGCGAGTGGATGAGGTGGAGCACGTGGTCGCGGTCGGCGTGGCTGAGCTGGCTGGTCGGCTCGTCGGCGAGCAGCAGCCGGGGGGCGGTCGATACGGCGCACGCGAGCGCGAGGCGCTGGCGCTGGCCGCCCGACATCGTGGAGACGACCTGGTCGGCCTGGTCGACGAGGCCAACGCGGTCGAGGAGCTCGACGTCCTGGATGGCCTCGTTGCGCTCGCCGGTGGAGAGCGAGAGCCGGGCGAAGGCGATGTTCTGGCGCGCGGTGGCGTAGGGCAGGAGGTTGCGGGTCGCACCCTGGAGCATCGTGGAGACCTGGCGCGAGCGGATCCGGGCGAGGAAGCGCTCGCCCATCCGGGAGACCTCCTCGTCGCCGAGGTAGATCTTGCCGGCGCTCGGCTTCTGGATCCCGCCGAGCAGCGCGAGCAGCGTCGACTTGCCGGACCCGCTCGGTCCGAGGAACGCGACGCGCTCACCCGGGCGGATCGTGAGGTCGACGCCGCGCAGCGCGACGACGTCGTGGCCCCCGAAGGTCTTGTAGAGGTGGACGACTCCCTCGCACCGGATGCCGAGTCCCCCTGCACGGGTCTCCTCGACCGTCGTGCCCAGCTCTGTCCGGCTCAGCCGCACGTCCCGCCCTCTCTGCCCGACAAGGGCTTCAACATACATAAGTAGCAGTACCTTGAGCGCATGGTGATCCGAGTGGCGCTGGTCAACGACGACGAGGTCGTGGTCCGTGGCCTCGACGCGATGCTGCGCAGCTACAACCACCGCGTGGAGGTCGTCGAGCTCATCGCGGGCAAGCAGGTGGCCCACCCCGTCGACGTCGCCCTCTACGACACGTTCGGCATGGGGCAGGGCAACGGCACGGCCGTGGCGAAGCTCGTCGCGAGCCCGGCGGTGCGCCAGGTCGCGGTCTACACGTGGAACTTCCAGCCGTGGCTGACCCGCGACACCCTCGAGCTCGGCGTGAAGGGCTACCTCTCCAAGAGCCTGCCCGCCGCCCGCCTGGTCGAGGCGCTCCACGCGATCGCCGCAGGCCAGACCGTCGTGTCGCCCTCGCGCGGACGCTCCTCGCTCGTCGGCGGCGACTGGCCCGGGCGCGAGGAGGGCCTGACCGCCCGCGAGGCCGAGGTGCTGTCCCTCATCACGATGGGCCTGAGCAACCAGGAGATCGCCGAGCGCACGCTCCTCTCGCTCAACTCGATCAAGTCCTACATCCGCTCGGCCTACCGCAAGATCGACGTCGACTCCCGCTCCAAGGCCGTGCTCTGGGGCGTCGAGCACGGCATGCGTGCCGACCGGGTCCGGATCAACGGCTCGCCTGCTCGCGAGGGGTGACTGCCGAGCAGCTTCGGGCAGGCCCCGCGCAGCCTGGCCGGGCCACGGCACCGCCACCGAGGTGACGTACGGCGGCGAGCCGCTCGGCCGCGTGCCCGCCGCCTCCGGCGACGGTGGTTCGCGCGCTCGTTCCGCTCGATGTGGCGCTGAGGCCTCGTCGGGAGTCACCGGATATCCGGTGAGACTCACGCTTCGCCCCCCAGATCTGGGCCGACAAGCGGGGGATTCCCCGGATATCCGGTGACCGCCGCGCGGCACTTACCCTTCTCCGGTGAGTGAGCAGCAGCCCCCGCCCGCCGGGATCGACCCCGACGACCTGGCGACGACCCTGCGGGTGCTGAGGGACCTCCACCACCTGCCGGGCGACCACCCGGACCACGTCACCGTGAAGCGTGCGGCCTCCCACATGTACAAGGCGATCAAGTCCGAGCGGAAGCTCGCCAAGCGCGCTGCCGAGCTCGCGCACGACCGGGCGATCATCGAGCAGACCGCGACCGGGTCACCGATGCGGATCGACGACGAGACCGCCGGCATCCCACTGGTCTCGAACGCCGCGGGTGCCTTCGCCGGCGAGCTCATCACCGCGCGCGGTTGCTACATCTGCAAGCAGGACTTCACCCTCGTCGACGCGTTCTACCACTGGCTCTGCCCGAGCTGCGCGGCGATGAGCCACGCCAAGCGCGACCAGCGCACCGACCTCACCGGGAAGCGTGCGCTGCTCACCGGCGGTCGCTCGAAGATCGGGATGTACATCGCGCTGCGACTCCTGCGCGACGGTGCGCACACGACGATCACGACGCGCTTCCCCAAGGACGCGGTGCGGCGGTTCGCCGCGATGGAGGACTCGGCCGACTGGATCCACCGGCTCAAGGTCGTCGGCATCGACCTGCGCGACCCGACCCAGGTCATCTCCCTGACCGACGACGTCGCGGCCGACGGCCCGCTCGACATCATCGTCAACAACGCGTGCCAGACCGTACGCCGGCTGCCGGGGGCCTACTCCCACCTGATCGACGGCGAGAACGCCCCGCTGCCGACCGCGGAGTCCCTGGGGGTGGCCGCGCTGCCGGAGATGGTCACCTTCGACCGGATCTCCGAGGCGCACCCCGCGGCGATCGCCGGTGCCCTGTCCTCGACCGCGGTCGCGCACCACGACGGCGAGTCGGCCGAGCACGCGCTCGCCATGCACAACGCCGCGTCGCTGACCGCCCTCGCCCTCAAGGCGGGCGGCGCCTCGCTGGACGCGCACCTCGCGGGCACGGCCATCGACGCCGGTGGCCTGATCCCGGACATCCAGGACAACAACTCGTGGACCCAGGTCCTCGACGAGGTCGACCCGCTGGAGCTGCTCGAGGTGCAGTTCTGCAACTCGATCGCGCCGTTCCTGATCAACTCCCGGCTGCGCCCGGCGATGCGGGCGGCGGTGCAGAACGGCGCCCGCCGTGCCTACATCGTCAACGTCTCGGCCATGGAGGGTCAGTTCGGCGGCCGTCGCTACAAGGGCGCCGGCCACCCGCACACCAACATGGCCAAGGCCGCGCTCAACATGATGACGCGGACCTCGTCGGGCGAGATGTTCGAGACCGACAGCATCCTGATGACGGCCGTCGACACCGGCTGGATCACCGACGAGCGTCCGCACCACGAGAAGCTGCGGATCGCCGCCGAGGGCTGGCACGCACCGCTCGACCTGGTCGACGGAGCGGCACGCGTCTACGACCCGATCGTGCTCGGCGAGCGGGGCGAGGACGTCTACGGCTGCTTCCTGAAGGACTACCAGCCCGCCCCCTGGTGACGGGGGCGACGGTCAGGAACCGGTGACGGCCTGGCCCAGGTTGTCGAGGCTGGTCTCGAGCTGCTGCTGGCTCACCAGCGGGAAGCTGATCTGCTTGAGCAGGTCGGGGTCGGTGACGTTGCTCCAGTCGTAGGTGAGCGTCACGTTGGTCGAGTCCGAGCCCACGGACTCCAGCTCCCACACCCACTGCCAGCCGGGGGGCTCCTGCCCGGCGGGGGCGGTCTGCCAGGCGATCAGGTGGTTCTGCGCGAAGCCGGTGACGTGGTTGTCGGTCTGGTAGTCGCCGCCCATGTGCGGGCCGGTCATGTTCATCGTGAAGACGTCGCCGGTCCCCTGGATCCGGTCGGACTTCTCGTCGCCGATCACGAAGCCCGAGCCGTCGAGCTCCGCGTGCCGCTCGGGGTTGCTGAGCACGTCGAAGACGGCGTCGCTCGACGCGCCGATCGTGCGCTGGACGGTGATCTTGTCGTCGGTCATGTCCTCGACGGTGCCCCGCGCCCCACGGGGAGACAACCCCACTAGGGGTGGTGGAGACTGCGTCCATGAGCGAGCCGGAGTCGATCGAGGACTACTACGCCAGGGTCGCCGCGGCGACCGACGACGAGGGTCGCCTGGCCGTGGCGGTCGAGGAGATGCCCGGCTGGTTCATCTACCCCTACGAGCTCGACGGGCTGCGGATCAAGCCGCTGGAGCCGCTGTCGGATGTCGAGCCCGACCGGGTCGGCGAGGACCCCGCCGACTGTCCCTGCCAGGCTCCGGCCACGCCCGAGCAGGACGCCCGGGTCGCCTGGAGCAACGAGCGCTGGCTCGTCTCCGAGGTCGCCATGAAGCTCCCCGTCACGCTGATCCTCAAGCCGCGGGCCCACCACGACATCGCCGACCTCCCTGACGACCTCGCCGCCGAGATGGGGCGGCTCATCGTCGCGATCACCGCGGCCGTCGAGGAGCTGCCGAGCGTCGGACGCTGCCACATGGGTCGCTACGGCGACGGTGGCGCGCACGCCCACCCGTTCTTCTTCGGCCGCCCCGCGCGGATGTCCCAGCTGCGCGGCTCACCGCTGCTCGACTGGGAGGAGAACCTCCCGGAGGTGCCCGAGGACGTACGCCGGGCGAACGCCGGGTTCGTCGGCCGGCGGCTGGTCGAGCGCCTGGGTGGCACCGGTCCCGCGTGGGAGGCCTGACCGGCCCTCAGGACGGCGCGGCCGTCTCGTGGGTGGTGACGACGTCGTTGCTCGCCGCCCACTCCCCGATGTCGCGGCGCTCGATGGCGGCGGCCATCAGGTCGGGGAACAGGTCCGGCGTGCAGGCGAACGACGGCACCCCGATGGCGGCCAGCGCCGCCGCGTGGTCGGAGTCGAACGACGGCTGGCCCGAGTCGCTCAGCGCGAGCAGGGCGATCATCGTCGCGCCCGAGTCGACCACCGAGCGGGCACGACGGATCATCTCTTCGGCGATCCCGCCCTCGTAGAGGTCGCTGATCAGCACCAGCACGGTGTCGGTCGGCTGGGTGATCCTGCCCTGGCAGTAGGCCAGCGCCCGGTTGATGTCGGTGCCGCCGCCGAGCTGCACGCCGAAGAGGACGTCGACGGGGTCGTCGATCTCGTCGGTCAGGTCGACGACCTCGGTGTCGAACACCACCATCCGGGTCTCGACGGAGCGGATCGATGCCAGCACCGCGCCGAAGACCGAGCTGTAGACGATCGACTCCGCCATCGAGCCCGACTGGTCGATGCAGAGGATGATCTGCCGCTCCACCTGGGTGGAGCGCCGGGCGTAGCCGACCAGGCGCTCGGGCACGATCGTGCGGTGCTCGGGCAGGTAGTGCTTGAGGTTGGCCGCCACGGTGCGTCGCCAGTCGACGTCGCGCCACCGCGGCCGGCGCGTGCGGGCGGACCGGTCGAGCGCGCCCGTCACGGCCTGCACCGTCCGCTGCCGCAGCCGCTCCTCGAGCTCGTCGGTCACCCGGCGTACGACCGCGCGGGCGGTCTCGCGCGAGTGCTCCGGGATCACCCGGCCCAGGCCGATCAGCGTGCTGACGAGCCCCACATCGGGCTGGACCGCGCGCATCATCTCGGGCTCGAGGAGCATCTGGCGCAGGCCCAGCCGGTCCATCGCGTCACCCTGCATGACCTGGACGACCGAGGACGGGAAGTAGGTGCGGATGTCACCGAGCCAGCGCGAGACCCGGGGCGCCGAGCTGCCGAGGCCGGCCTTGCGGTCGCCGTCGTAGAGGGCGTCGAGGGCGGCGTCGCGACGCTGGTCGGTGTCGCTGAGCGTGACGCCCTGCCCGTCGGTGCCGGCCAGGCCGTCGGCCTCGTCGCCGCCCAGCACCAGTCGCCACCGCACCAGCCGCCCCCGGCCGGCGCCGAGGTCGGACGGCTCCACGCCGTCCACGTCGTCCGCGTCAGGCTGCTCCGTCACGGGCCACCACCTTCCAGCCGATCAGCCGGGCCACCGCGTGCAGGGCCGGTGCGGCCTGCTCCAGGTCGAGGTCGGACGTGCCTGCGGGACGCTCGTCGGGGCGGCCGAGGCGGGAGACCTGCTCACCGATCGTGCGCCGCTCAGCACGGCTGAACTCCGAGAACGTGCGTCGCACCAGCGGGAGCAGGTCCTCGAACGTCGTCTCGTCGAGCCCGTCGATCCACTCGTCCACGAGTCCGAGCAGCACCGGGTCGTGCACCAGCAGGACGGCGTCGCCCGCCAGGAAGCCGGCCAGCCAGGCGGCTGCCTGCGGCGCCGGTGCGGCGAGCGAGAGCCGTCGGCCCATCCGGTGCGCCGCGGTGTCGGAGTCGATGTGTCCGCCGTCGAGCAGGATCCGGGTGGCCCGGCCGGCCACGCCACCCGCGACGTGCTCGGGCGCCGACACCGACTCCATCGCCTCCGCCCACGCCCGGTCGAGGTCGTCGTCGGCCAGCAGCGCCAGGCCGCGCTGGGCGCTCGCGACCGCCTTCACCATGACCTCGGCGGACTCCTCGTCGAGGCTCGCGCAGGCCATCGGGAGCCCGACGCACGCGCGGAGGACCGTGGCCCCGAGCACCGTGTGCACCCGGGCGGTGTCCACGCCGCGCACGTCTCCGTAGCGGCAGGTGCGGGCCAGCGGCTCGACGGTGGCCAGCAGGGCGGGTACGTCGTGCTGCACCGCGGCCCGTGCGTCGAGGGCGTCGAGCACGGCGCCGATGCCGTCGGGGAGGTCGGCGGTGAGGCAGGCACTGACCAGGGCGGCGAGGTCGGCGAGGTCGGCCGCCTTCTCGGCCCGGTCGGCGGCCCGGGCGGCGGCGGCCGCGGCGACGGTCGTGCCCCAGATGCCGGCCTCGACGAGGTCGACGGCGAGCTCGGGTCGCCACTCGAGGCTCCAGCTCTCCTTGAAGGTGCCGGTGGTGCGGCCGGTGTCGGCGGGCTCGCCCCACCGGACGCCGAGGAGCACGAGGCGGTGCAGCAGGACCGAGCGCGCGAGCTGCGACTCGCGACGCAGGTCGAGGTCGACCTGCCGCACCGACGCGGTCGGCCTGAGCTTGAGGGTGCGCTGCTGGCGGGCCAGGTCGGCGGCCAGCGGGACGATCGGCGCCGACTCGGGGACGGTGCCGAGTGCCTGGCCCACGACGAGGCGCTCGTGGACCAGGTCGAGCGGGAGCCGCGACCCCTCGCACAGCACGGTCTGGGCGGCGTCGTCGAGCTCGCTCAGCCCGACGGACGGGCGCCAGCGCACGGTGGCCAGGGTCTCGGCCAAGCGGGCCGCCTCGACCACCGACGCCGTCGACGCGTCGAGCGACTCCTCGCGCAGCGTGCGCGCGACCCGGACCAGCCACGAGGTCGCCAGGTCGCGCGGGTCCGGGTCGTCGCCGCTCATGTGGTCGAAGAGGTGCTGGTACCACCCCGGCGCTCCGACACCGGCTCCGTAGCCAGAGGCGTAGCTGAGGCGCGCGGCGGTCCACGGCGCCCACGCGGTGGCCACCTTGGTGCGCGGCAGCTTCGTCAGCAGCGCCTGGTCGCGCGAGACCGGCGGGAAGTCGGCCGGCACCAGCGCGGGCGCGTGCCACGCCCCGCACACGACCGCGATCCGGTCCTGGGGCGCCTCCTTGATCGCGGCCCGCAGGATGCGGCGCATCCACGCCTCGCGCCGCGCGTTGTCGAGCACGTCGGGGTCGTCGGCAGACCGGGTGTCGCTCTCGCGGACCGCGGCCATCGCGTCGCGGATCGCGTCGAAGCGCTCTGCCGGTGAGTCGTGGCGCTGCTCGACGGCGTCCTCCCACCACCGCTCGGCGTCGTCGTAGCCCGCCGACGCGGCCAGGGTGCCGATGGGGTCGAGCCGGGCGGCGGGCGGTGCGGGTGGCGACTCCGTCGGCTCACGCGCCTCGGCAGTCAGGGCGAACGAGTGCGCGGCGGGCAGGTCGAGGAACCGCACCGGCACGCCGCGCGACAGCGCCCAGCGGATCGCGACCCACTCCGGCGAGAAGCGGGCGAGCGGGTAGAACGTCGCCAGCCTCGGCTCGTCGACGGCGTACACCAGCCCGGCGACCGGCGGCACCATGTCGGGGTGCCCGAGGAGGTCCACGATGGCGTCCAGCTCGGGGCAGCCCTCGACCAGCACCAGGTCGGGCGGCTGCTGCTCGAGGGCGCCGAGCACGGCCCGGGCCGACCCGGGTCCGTGGTGGCGTACGCCGTAGACGTCGACGGTCATGGTCGGCTCAGCCCAGGTCCCGGCAGGCGCGGTAGAGGTCGCTCCACTCCTTGCGGTTGCGCACCACCGTCTCGAGGTACTCCTGCCAGACCAGCTGGTCCTGGACCGGGTCCTTGACGACGGCGCCGAGGAGACCGCCGGCGACGTCGGCGGCGCGGACGGTGCCGTCGCCGAAGTGGGCGGCCAGGGCGAGCCCGTTGGTCATCACCGAGATGGCCTCGGCCGTCGAGAGGGTGGAGCTCGGCGACTTGATGGTCGTGCGCTGGTCGGTGGTCACGCCGCTGCGCAGCTCGCGCATGACGGTGACGACGCGCTGGATCTCCGAGAGCGACGCGAGGTCGGCCGGCAGCTCGAGCGACGCACCGAGCGAGGCGACCCGGGTGCGGACGATCTCGACCTCCTGCTCGAGGGAGTCAGGCAGGGGCAGCACGACGGTGTTGAAGCGACGGCGCAGGGCGGAGGAGAGGTCGTTGACGCCCTTGTCGCGGTTGTTGGCGGTGGCGATCACGTTGAAGCCGGGGCGCGCCTGCACCTCGGCGTCGAGGTCGGGGATCGGCAGCGTCTTCTCCGACAGGATGCTGATGAGCGCGTCCTGCACGTCGGAGGGGATGCGGGTCAGCTCCTCGATCCGGGCGATCGAGCCGGTCTCCATCGCGCGCATCACCGGACCGGCGACCAGTGCCTCCCGCGAGGGCCCCTCGGCGAGCAGCCGGGCGTAGTTCCACCCGTAGCGCAGCGCCTCCTCCTGGGTGCCCGCGGTGCCCTGCACGACGAGCGTCGACCGCCCGCTGATCGCCGCCGCGAGGTGCTCGCCGAGCCACGACTTCGCCGTGCCCGGCACGCCCAGCAGGAGCAGGGCGCGGTCGGTGGCCAGCGAGGAGATCGCGACCTCGACGAGGCGGCGCTGGCCGAGGTACTTCGGGGTGATGGTGGTGCCGTCGGGCAGCTCACCGCCGAGGACGTACGTCGCCACGGCCCAGGGCGACAGGTGCCACGAGGGCGGCCGCGGCCGGTCGTCGACGGCCGCCAGGGCGGCGAGCTCGTCGGCGTAGGCGTCCTCGGCGTGCTGGCGGAGCACGCCCTCTGCGGGTGGCTGGCTGGTGGTCATCTGAAGGCCTCCGTGAGGGATGTGCGGAACGCGTGGAGCTGCAGGGTCTCGGTGAGGGCACGACGCAGGTGGGTCGCGTCCTGGGGCACCCGGTCCAGTGCGACGCGGACCTCGGGCGCGGACGACGGGGGCAGGGCGGCGGCGAGCATCGGCCCGGCGACGAGCGCGAGCCGCGACTGGCTGCCTTGACCCTGGATCGCGCGGAGCACCGTCCGGGCGAGGTCGTCGGGCCACGGACGGGGTGCCGCGGTGAGCAGGGAGGGGAGGTCGAGCCCGGGGGGCGGGCGGAGCACCCACGCGCTGAGCAGCGCGCTCCGGGTGTCGTCGGGGAGGAGGGCGAGCAGCCGCGGGTCGGTGCGGCCGTGGTCGACGAGCGCGGCGGCCCACTCGCCGTCACGTCGCGTGAGGACCACGTCGACGAGCCAGGAGAGCACGTCCTTGTCGCGCACCATCTTGAGCGTGGCAGCCGGCCCGCGGCCGGTGAGGTCGGTCCAGGTGTCCAGCGGCGCGGCGTGGACGACCTGGGCGAGCCAGGTCGTCGGCGGGACCGTCGTGCCCGCGGTCGGGGCGGTGAGGCCGTCGCGGACGCCCGCGGCGTCGGGCGGGTCGGGCACGTCGACCTCGAGGTGGCGCACGAGGGTGCCCTTCACCCGGACGAGCCCGCGCAGCCGCGCGGCCATCCGGGCTCCGCGCGCGCTCCCGGGGAGCCGGTCGAGCACGCGGGCGGCGGCGTCGCGCACGGACTTGGCCCGGTCGTCGAGCGCCCGCTCCAGCAGCGGCTCGTCGGCGAGCGACAGGCCTGTGCGCAGGGCCTGCACGGCCTCGCTGCGCACCCGGGCCGCGAGCCCGTCCCACTGCGCGTCGAGCAGCGCGCGGGCCGCGGCCGGGTCGGCGCGGCGGCCCGCCTCGAACGCGGGCACGGCCTGCGCGGTAGGCAGGGTCGGCCACACCTCGACCCAGTCGTCGGCCACGCCGGCGAGCGCCAGCTCCTCGTCGTCGAGCAGCAGCGACGACCAGTCGGGGTTGAGGGCGGTCAGCCAGGCTCCGCGCTCGCCGGCGGCCGCGCCGAGGGCCCGCGCCACGGGGCGACGGGTGGCGGCGAACGCGAGCAGTCCCGGCAGCAGCCACGCAGGGGTCCGGCGGCCCGCGGCGGCGGCGAGTCGCAGCCACTCGACGACCAGGTCGTCGCGGGTCGCCCTGGACACCGGCGACTGGGTGAGGAGCAGGTGCAGGAGCTGGGCCGCCGCGTCGGTGCACGGGGGGAGCACCTCGGGCGGCGCGGTCGCCATCGGCGGTCGCACGTCAGGCAGTCGGCTGCCCGCGCGCGAGAGGACGTCGACCACGGCGGCACTCGCCAGCAGCCGGTGCTCGGCCGGTGCGTCGTCCGCCTCGGGCTCCACGCCGAGCTGCGCCGGGGTCGGTGGCGCGTCGCGGCGCGCGGTGCCGACGAGCGCGCTCGTGGCGACGTCCGCGAGCCACTGGTCGAGGGCGCTCACAGGCCCACCACCCGGTCGTCGAGCCAGACCGACAGGGGCCGCAGGACGCCGGACTCGAGCTCGCCGAAGACGTCGACCTGCTCGCCGCCGCTCAGCGCCAGCAGGGTCCACACCGGCGATCCGGGTGCCACCGGGACGGATCCCGTCGCGTCGCTGACGTGCCAGTCGTCGCCCTCGCCGACGAGACGCACGCCGGCCAGTGCGGCCGGGTGCCGGTCGCGCCACGGCGTACGCCCCAGGGCCGCGGCGGCTGCCGCGTGGACCTGCTCGAGCGAGCTGCGACCGGGCAGGACGGTGACCGGCTCGGCGCCGGTCGGCGGATCGGTGAAGAGGGCCCGTCGTGGGTGGGACCCCGGGTAGCGCGAGACGTCGACCTGCAACCGTGCGCCGCTGAGCTGGGGCACCGCGAGCGCCTGGCCGTAGGCGGCGAAGTCGAGCACCGTCACCACCTCGCCGTCGTCGTGCGCCAGCCAGGTGCGCTGCTGCTGGAGCTTGCCGTCGTCACCGCGGTGGGCGCCGAGCACGGTCCACGGCCCCGGTCGCCGCTCGCCGTCGCGGACGCCCTCGCTGGACTGCGACCACCCCACGGCGACGCGCACGTCGGCCATCTCGTCCTCGTCGAGCCCGCCACGGGCCTGCCACGCGCACGTGACGGTCCACCAGCGGCCGACCTCGGCGAGGAGGTACGCCGCCCAGTCGGCGCGGGCGTGGACCTGCGAGCCGGCCTCGCGGACCCGCTCCCCCAGGCCCGGGACCTGGGCGTCCACGAGCCGCGCAGCGGCGGTGTCCCAGAAGCCGTACGGCTGCGTCCGCGCGGCGGCCAGCCCGTTGCGCACGAGGTCGGCGAGCCAGAGGCGGAAGTCCTCGACGCCGGCATCCATCCGGGCCAGTCGCTGCTCGGCGCGCTTCGCCTGAGCCGCCGGGTCGACCGGCCTGTCCGCCGTCGCACGTGCCGGCGCAGCCGCCCGGCCGGCTCGCTGCGACGCCCACTCCTCGGCGAAGGCCGCGACCGACCCGGACTCGTCCATCGCGCCCTCGGACCACAGCATCAGCAGGGCGAGCGCGTGCTTGCAGGGGAACTTGCGGCTCGGGCAGGAGCACCGGTAGGCGGGACCGGTGAGGTCGACGCTGACCTGGTAGGGCGTCTTGCCGCTCCCCTGGCACTGCCCCCACACGAGGACGTCGTTGCACCCGGTCTCGCGCCAGGGCCCCGGCACGGCGAGCTTGCGCCCGGCAGACAGCGAGGCCGCGTCGGGCGCGACCTCGGTGACCTGGCTGGCGGTCCATCGACTCATGGCGCCGCCATCCAACCATCCGGCGGCGACACCCGAGGCTAGATTCGGCGGACGTCCTGCGGCACGCGCCGGGACTAGGCGATGTCGGTGCGGTCCGGGTCCGCCTCGGCCTCCGCCGGCCGTGCCCGGCGGACGAGGTCGGTCGTGACGATGTCCGCCGGCGGCGCAGCGGCGTAGACGAGCGCGTCCAGTCCCCCGGCCGCATCGACCTCGTGCGTCACCACCATCAGCACCTCGTCGTCGCCCCCGGAGCCGAACTCGACGGTGCAGCCGCGGGCGCGCAGCTCGTCCGCGAGCGCCTGGTGGGAGCCCGAGTCCCTCAGGTCGTACGTCGTGATCACGGTCCCACCAAAGTCGGCCCGCCACGCGAGCACAAGCCCGGCGCCCGAGCGTGACCGCTTCGTGACCTGCGCGACTGCTCCGTCCGTCCGGCGCGTCGGCCTAGGAGGGCCGGTGCTCCGGCGGGAGGTCGTCGGGGAGGGGGTCCGGCGGGGCGTCGGCGAAGTCGTGCGGCGACAGCTGGGCCGGAGGGGTACGCCGGTAGTCCGGGCGTTCGACCTCGTCCTCGAGCGGCGGCAGGTCGGCCGCCTTCGCCACGCCGTCGTTGACCTTGCGGCGGGCCGACGCCAGCTTGTCGGCGTACTTGCCCTGGGTCCTGTCGTCGAGGCGTGCCGAGACCTTGGCCATGGCCTGGTCGACCTTGGGCCCGTGCTCGCGGGCGAGCTCGCCCACGGAGGCCTTCAGCTCGGCGACGATCCGGTCGGGGTCGACCTTGTCGACCGCCTGCTTGAGCTTGTCGTTGAAGGACATGCCCCCACGCTAGTCGCGTGCGGCTCAGTCGGTGCCGCTGTGCCCGCGCAGCAGGTCGCCGAAGGGCGTCACGTCGGCCTCGACCTGCGTGCCGGACGCGCGGCGCGGGCGCGCGGCGAGGTCGGGGGCGAACCCGCCGACGCCGTAGCCGCCCTGGCCCACGACGAGCGCGGCGAGCTCGGCCGCGGCCCGGGTGATGCGGTCCGAGAGGCCGAGGCTGGCGAAGTCCTCGGTGGCCGCGAAGACCCCGGTCGGTACGACGACCGCGCGGAGGTAGGCGAAGAGCGGACGGAGCGCGTGGTCGAGGACCAGCGAGTGCCGCGCCGAGCCGGCGGTCGCGGCGACCAGCACCGGCGTACCGGTCAGCGAGTCCTTGTCGAGGGCGTCGAAGAACATCTTGAACAGCCCGCTGTAGCTCGCGTTGAAGACCGGGGTGACCGCGACCAGGCCGTCGGCGGAGGCGACCAGCTCGCGGAGCTCGGTGAGCCGCGGGGTCGGGATGCCGCCGGTGACCATGAACTGCGCCAGCTCGCCGGCGACCTCGCGGAGCTCGACGAAGTCGACCTCGAGGGCCTCGCCCCGCGCGCTGACCTGGGCCGAGGTGGCCTCGGCCAGCTGGTCGGCGAGGAGGCGGGTGGACGACGGGACGGTGAGTCCCGCCGTCACCACGACGACGCGTCGGCTCATGCCGTCGCCCCGGCGGTCTGGGCGGTCTCGGCGGCGGCCTGCATCTCCTTGACCCGCTCGAGCGCGGGCTCGACCAGGTGGAACGGGGCGTCGGGGCCCTCGGCGACCATCGAGGCGTGGGTGGGCGGGTCGCTCGGCACGTGGGCCGGGCGGCGGCGCTCGAACTCCGTGCGGAGCACCGGCACGACCTCGGTGCCGAGCATCTCGAGCTGCTCCATCACCAGCGACTCCGGGAGGCCGGCGTGGTCCACGAGGAACAGCTGGCGCTGGTAGTCACCGACGTAGTCGGCGAAGCCGAGCGTGCGCTCGATGACCTGCTCGGGGGTGCCGACGGTCAGCGGGGTCATCTTCGTGAAGTCCTCGAGCGACGGGCCGTGGCCGTAGACCGGGGCGTTGTCGAAGTAGGGGCGGAAGACCCTCTTGGCCTCGGCCTCGGTGGAGCCCATGAAGACCTGGCCGCCGAGGCCGACGTAGGCCTGGTCGGCGGCGCCGTGGCCGTAGAACTCGAAGCGACGGCGGTAGAGCTGCACCATCTGCTCGGTGTGCTCCTTGTTCCAGAAGATGTGGTTGTGGAAGAACCCGTCGCCGTAGTAGGCCGCCTGCTCGGCGATCTCGGTGCTGCGGATCGAGCCGTGCCACACGAAGGGGGGCGTGCCGTCCAGCGGCGCGGGGGTCGAGGTGTAGCCCTGCAGCGGCGTGCGGAACTGGCCCTGCCAGTTGACCTGCGGCTCGCGCCAGAGCTTGCGCAGCAGGTGGTAGTTCTCGACCGCGAGCTTGATGCCGTCGCGGATGTCCTTGCCGAACCACGGGTAGACCGGGCCGGTGTTGCCGCGACCCATCATCAGGTCGACGCGCCCGCCGGAGAGGTGCTGGAGGAACGCGTAGTCCTCGGCGATCTTCACCGGGTCGTTGGTGGTGATGAGCGTGGTGCTCGTGGAGAGCAGCAGCCTCTCCGTCCTGGCCGCGATGTAGCCGAGGTGCGTCGTCGGGGAGCTCACGACGAACGGCGGGTTGTGGTGCTCGCCGGTCGCGAAGACGTCGAGCCCGACCTCCTCGGCCTTGAGCGCGATCTTGGTCATCAGCGCGATGCGCTCGGCCTCCGACACCGTCTGGCCCGTGGTGGGGTCCTCGGTGACGTCACCGACGCTGAAGATGCCGAACTGCATGATGTTCCTCCGGAATGGTTGAAGGTTGTACGACCTCCAACGGGCGTGGTGCCCCCAGTATTCCGCCAACCTCGCCATGGAATCGCCGGGCCTCCTTCCGCGTTGGGTCGACATCCGGGCGCACGCTCGGAGGAGAACCCGTCGAGAGGAGCGAACGATGACCGACTTCACCCCCTTCGAGGACCTGCTGCGCGGGCACGCCGGCCTGCTCGAGGACACGACCCACGACCGCTGGGTCCGGGCCCAGGCCCTGTTCGAGGAGCGCGCCTACCGCGAGGCCGCGGTCATGCTGACCGACCTGCTCGCCGACCCGGGCGACGTGGTGCACGAGCTCACCGACGTACGCCTCCTCCTGGCGCGCTCGCTCTTCCACTCCGCGCAGCTCAACGGGACCATCCGGGTCGCCACCGAGCTGCTGGAGCACGACCCGAACGAGCCCTACGCGCACCTGCTGCTGGGCCGCGCGCTCCAGCGCAAGGGCCAGCCCGACGAGGCCCAGCCGCACCTGCGGCTGGCCGAGCTGCTCGGCGGCTACCGCAGCTGAGCGACAGGACCCCGGTGCCGTACGACGTCCGCTGGCACGCCACCGGCACCACCACCAAGCGAGCGCTCGAGCTCCACGCCGCCGCCCACCTCGGGGTCACGCCCGACGTGGTCAACAGCGGGCGCCTGTGCCCCCGGTGCGGGTCGTCGAGGCACGGGCGCCCCTGGCTGCGGGCCTACGGCGTCGCGCACCACGTCTCGCTTTCGCGGTCGGGACCGCACCTGGTCACCGTGCTCGCGGACGTGCCCGTCGGGATCGACGTCGAGTCGGTCGCCGACGTGGCGCGCGGCTGGGACGCGACCCTCGTGCTCGCGCCCGGTGAGTCGGCGGAGACCGACCTCGACCGGGCGCGGGCGTGGTCGCGCAAGGAGGCCGTGCTCAAGCAGCGCGGCACCGGGCTCCTCATCCCGATGACGACGGTCGACCTCGCCGACCTCGACGAGCCCGCCGCGCTCGACGGTGAGGCGTGGGCCGACCTCGACGCGCCGCCCGGCCACGTGGCGGCGGTCAGCTGGGCCTCCCTCGGGGGGTAGTCCAGTGCGTCCTGGCTGTCCGCCCGCGGGAGCGTCGGGCCTCCGGGCGACCGGCAGGTGAACGCCGGGTCGCTCCCCGGACGCCCGCGCGAAGGCTCGGTGAACACTCGCTCGCCGGGGTCGTTCCCGCGCGACAGGGCAGTCCGGCGCACCCATGCTGATGACGTGACCAGCTACGGCGACACACGCTACGGACAGGAGAGCGGCCCGCTCGCCATCGCCCACCGCGGTGGCATGGCGCTCGCACCCGAGAACACCCTGGCGGCCTTCGGGCGCGCGACCTCCCTGGGCCTGTCCTACCTCGAGACCGACGTGCACACCACCCGCGACGGGCACGTCGTCTGCTTCCACGACGCGACCCTCCGGCGCGTGACGGGCCACCCCGGCAAGGTCGCCGACCTCGACCTGGCCGACCTGCGCCGGCTGCGCGTCGACGGCACCGACCAGATCCCGACGCTCGCCGAGGCGATGGCGACCTTCCCGCAGGCGCGGTTCGCGATCGACCTCAAGGACGAGGCGTCGATCGGCGCGATGGCGCAGCTGCTCCACGCCCACCCGAGCTGGGCCGCGCGCGTGCTCGTCGCCGGGGCCTGGAGCCGCTGGCTGCGGCGCCTCCAGGACGAGGCTCCCGGCGTCACGACGGCCCTCGGCTGGCGCTCGCTCACCACGCTCATCGCCTGCTCGCGAGGCGGCGTACGCCCCGTCGGCGTCCGCCCCGGCACCGGCGTCTTCGCGCACGTGCCGATCAGGCTCGGCCGGCTGCCGATCCACTCCGAGCGGGTCATCGCGCGAGCCCACGAGATGGGCATCCGCGTCGTCGTGTGGACCGTCGACGACCCCGCCACCATGCGCTCGCTCCTCGACGCCGGGGTCGACGGGATCATCACCGACCGCCCCGACGTGCTCCGCGAGGTGCTGATCTCCCGGGGCCAGTGGACACCCCTCCCGTCGGCGGCCCCCGTCACCCTCCCCCGCTAGCCCTCCTTCGGTAGCCCTCCCCGGGGCAGGAGCGCCCGCGCGCCTTGGGAAGTGATACCCCCTAGGGGTATGGTCGGGGGCATGAGCGAACAGCACGGCCACCTCGAGGGCAACGACGAGGCCGTCCAGGCCCACCTCAAGCGCCTGCGACGGATCGAGGGCCAGGTGCGCGGCATCCAGCGGATGGTCGAGGAGGAGAAGTACTGCATCGACATCCTCACTCAGGTCTCCGCCGCCACGAAGGCCCTCCAGGCGCTCGCGCTGTCGCTGCTCGACGACCACATGGCCCACTGCCTCGTCGACGCCGCCCGCCAGGGCGGCGAGGAGCAGGAGCTGAAGCTCAAGGAAGCGTCCGAGGCGATCGCCCGGCTCGTGAAGTCCTAGGAGGACCGACATGACCACCCACGCCCACACCGAGACCTACACCGTCACCGGCATGACCTGCGGCCACTGCGCCGCCTCGGTCACCGAGGAGATCTCCGAGATCGCGGGCGTCGACGCTGTCGACGTCGTCGTCGAGACCGGAGCCGTCACCGTCACCAGCGCCGCGCCCCTCGACCCTGCTGCCGTCCGGGCAGCCGTCGAGGAAGCCGGTTACGCCCTGTCATGAGTACGCCGCTGCGCGTCGCCGCGTTCGTCACCGTCCTCGCCGCCGCCTTCGCGGCCGCGTGGGGCGGGGGCCGGCTCGTCGGACCGATCGAGGCCGCACCCGCCGCAGCCCATGCCGACGGTCACGGGAGCGAGGGCGGCCACGGCGCCCACACCTCCGAGGTCGCCGACGTCTCCGGGCTGACGGCGCAGGCCGACGGGTTCACGCTCGCACTGGCCGACCGGAGCATGCAGGCGGGTCGCGCCCGGCTCGACTTCCAGGTCCTCACCTCCAGCGGCCGGCCGCTGCTCGACTACACCGAGGAGCACACGAAGGACCTGCACCTCATCGTCGTACGCCGTGACCTGACCGGGTTCCAGCACGTGCACCCGGTGCTCGACCGGGCGACCGGCACCTGGTCGGTCGACGTGCGACTGACGCCCGGCGTGTGGCGGGTGATCGCCGACCTCACCCCCGAGGGCTGGGACGGCATCACCCTCGCCGACGACGTGTCGGTCGCGGGCGACTTCTCGCCCGAGCAGCTCCCCGCAGACACCCGCACCGCGACGGTCGAGACCGACGAGGGCACCTACACCGTCACCCTCGACGGCGACACGGCTCCGGGCGCGAGCACCGTCCTCACCACGACGATCGAGCTCGACGGCGAGCCGGTGACCGACCTCGAGCCCTACCTCGGCGCCTTCGGCCACCTCGTCGCGATCCGCTCGGGCGACCTCGGCTACCTCCACGTCCACCCCGAGGAGGGCGAGCCCGGTCCGGGGATCGACTTCGCGACCGCGTTCCCGACCGCGGGGACGTACCGCCTCTTCCTCGACTTCCAGCACCGCAGCGAGGTCCACACGGCGGCGTTCACCGTCGTCTCCGGCGGTGCGCCGTCGGGCGACCACGAGGAGGGCCGGGGCCATGAGCACTGAGGCGAGCACCGAGTTCCAGCCGGCCACGACCGACGTGGAGCTCGCGATCACCGGCATGACCTGCGCGTCGTGCGCGAACCGCATCGAGCGCAAGCTCAACAAGCTCGACGGCGTCACCGCGACGGTCAACTACGCCACCGAGAAGGCGAAGGTCTCCTATCCCGGCACCGTCTCGACCGACGAGCTGCTGGCGACGGTGGAGGCGGCCGGGTACGCCGCCGCCCTCCCGACGCCCCCCTCGTCCGACCCGTCCACCGAGCCCGCCGTCGAGGCAACGGAGGCCGACCCGCTGCGGCAGCGCCTGGTCGTCAGCGCGCTGCTGAGCGTCCCGGTGATCGCGCTCGGGATGGTCACCGCCTGGCAGTTCACCTACTGGCAGTGGGCTTCGCTCGTGCTGGCCGCGCCGGTCGTGGTGTGGGGCGCGTGGCCGTTCCACCGCGCCGCGTGGACCAACCTGCGCCACGGCGCGACCACGATGGACACCCTCGTGTCGGTCGGTGTGCTCGCGGCCTTCGGCTGGTCGCTCTGGGCGCTCTTCCTCGGCACGGCCGGCGAGCCCGGCATGACGCACCCGTTCCGGATCTCGATCGACCGGACCGACGGCGCGGGCAACATCTACCTCGAGGCCGCGGCCGGCGTGACGACGTTCCTGCTCGCCGGGCGCTGGCTCGAGCACCGCTCGAAGCGCCAGGCCGGGGCGGCCCTCCGCGCGCTGATGTCGCTGGGCGCGCGTGACGTCGCGGTCCTGCGCGACGGCAGCGAGGTCCGGATCCCCGTCGACCAGCTCGTGGTCGGCGACGAGTTCGTGGTCCGGCCCGGCGAGAAGGTCGCCACCGACGGCGTGGTCACCTCCGGCACCAGCGCGGTCGACGCCTCGATGCTCACCGGCGAGTCCGTGCCGGTCGAGGTCGGCCCGGGCGACGACGTGGTCGGGGCGACCGTCAACGCCGGCGGCAGGCTCGTCGTACGCGCCACCCGGGTCGGCGCCGACACCCAGCTGGCCCAGATGGCGCGGCTCGTCGAGGACGCACAGAACGGCAAGGCCGAGGTCCAGCGCCTCGCCGACCGGGTGTCCGGCGTCTTCGTCCCCGTCGTGATCGGCCTCGCCGTCGCCACGCTCGGCTTCTGGCTCGGTGCGGGCGGCGGTGCGACGGCCGCCTTCACCGCCGCCGTCGCGGTGCTGATCATCGCGTGCCCCTGCGCCCTGGGCCTGGCCACGCCGACCGCGTTGATGGTCGGCACCGGCCGTGGCGCGCAGCTCGGCATCCTGATCAAGGGCCCCGAGGTCCTCGAGTCCACCCGCCGCGTCGACACGATCGTGCTCGACAAGACCGGCACCGTGACCACGGGCGAGATGACCGTGCACTCCGTGGTGGCCGCCGACGGCGAGTCCGCGGACGACGTACGACGCCTCGCCGCCGCACTCGAGTCGGCGTCCGAGCACCCGATCGGCCGGGCCATCGCCGCTGCCTCGACACCTGAGGACGCCCCGGTCGGGATCGGCTCGGAGATCCGTACGCCACGTCCTCAGGTATCGCCAGCGGAGGGCTTCACCAACCGCGCCGGCCTCGGCGTCGAGGGCGTCGTCGACGGGCACGCGGTCGTCGTCGGCCGCCCGAGCCTCCTCGCCGACTGGTCGCAGCCGCTGCCGCCCGAGCTGGCCGAGGCCGTCGACCGGGCGCAGGGCGAGGGCTTCACCGCCGTCGCCGTCGGGTGGGACGGCAGGGCCCGGGGCGTCATCGTCGTGGGCGACACGGTCAAGCCGACCTCCGCCGAGGCGGTCCGCGAGCTGCGCGCGCTCGGCCTCGAGCCGATCCTGCTGACCGGCGACAACGAGCGGGCCGCCCGCCACGTCGCGGCCCAGGTCGGGATCAACGGCATCGTGGCCGACGTGCTGCCTGCCGACAAGGTCGCCGAGGTCAGGCGCCTGCAGGAGATGGGCCTCGTCGTGGCGATGGTCGGCGACGGCGTCAACGACGCCGCCGCGCTCGCCCAGGCCGACCTCGGGCTCGCCATGGGCACCGGCACCGACGTGGCGATCGAGGCGAGCGACCTGACGCTGGTGCGCGGCGACCTGCGCGTCGCCGTCGACGCGATCCGGCTCTCGCGACGGACGCTCGGCACGATCAAGGGCAACCTCTTCTGGGCCTTCGCCTACAACGTCGCCGCCCTCCCCCTCGCCGCGGCCGGCCTCCTCAACCCGATGCTCGCCGGTGCCGCGATGGCGTTCTCCAGCGTCTTCGTGGTGACCAACTCGCTGCGCCTCCGGGGCTTCCGCTCGTCGATCTGAGCCGCCGGGCCCAGGGGGCGATGCCGATCCCCGGGACGTGCGACCAGACCCGCTCCAGCCAGGCGGGCGTCGTGGGCCAGTGGCGACCGAGCGGTCGGGCGTTGACCCGGGAGTCGTACGACGACGGCGTGAAGGCCGGGTCGAGGAAGCAGCCGCTGGCGTAGACGGCGTCGTACGCCGGACAGGAGGCCGCGACCGAGGCGGGCGTCGGCTTCTCGCCGGTGGCGACCCACGTGTCGAGCGCGTGCATCGCGGCGGCGTACCCGCTGTTGCTGAGCGAGCTGTGCTCGGACTCGGCGGTGAAGACCTGGACCAGGTCGTCCGCCGTCCCGGCACCGGCACGGGTCGCGCGGTAGGCCGACTCGTGCTCGACGAACGCGGTCGGGTCGTCGATCGCGTGCAGGTCGAGCGTCGGGATCGAGACCGCACCGGTCAGGTCGCTGTCCCACATGAGGTCGCGACGGGCCCCCGGGTCGGCGACGAACCTCTCGACGCCGCGGTTGAGCGCCCGGTCGTCGTGGCTGCCGGAGTAGCGCACGCCGAGGTTGGAGAACGGGTTCCGTCCACCCAGCCTGTCGTGCACGATGTCGCGGAAGGTGAAGGTCGCGAAGCTCAGGTGCGACGACAGCGTCCGCTCGGGGACCTTCGTCACCGCGAGGATGTCGTCGAGGTTGCGCTGCTGGAGCGGCGTGCGATCCGCGGGCGCGGACTCGATGCCGGTGCACTCCTGCAGTCGGGCGCGCAGACCGGTCGAGGTCATCGTCGAGTCGGCGCGCAGCCCCTGCCAGAGCGGGTACTGCGGCTCGCTCGGCCGTGGGTGGTTGCTGCAGTAGTACTGGTAGACCACCCGCAGGTCGACGCGGTAGTCGTAGCCGCGCGACGCCCCGGCGAGCACGCCGTTGGTCAGCAGCACGCCGTCGTACGTCGTCGGGTGCACCTCGACGAGCTTCGCCGCGACGTCGCCGCCCCACGACTGGCCGTGCGCGAAGGTGCGCCCCGGCGCACCGAAGGCCGCCTCGAAGGCGAGCCGGGCGCTCTCGGTGTCGGCGACCGCCATCCGGGTGCCGAACCCACCGCGGCGGTAGGCCGACCCGACCCACGCGTAGCCCTCGCGCGCCATCACCGACCAGCGGTCGAGGTCGTCGAGGCTGCGGCTCGCGTCTGTCGGATCGTCGAGGTCCGGGCCGCCGTGCGAGTGGACGACGAGGTCGCCGTTCCACTCGTGCGGCACCGCGATCGCGTAGAACGCGCCGTTGGCGTCCTGCCCGGTCCAGCAGTCGGCGACGTCGGCCACCGAGGCGGGGCAGGCGGTCGGCGACGGACCCCCGCCCGGTCCCGGGTCGGCGTACGACGGTGCGGGTGACAGCAGGGTGCCGGCGAGGGCGACCCCCGCGAGGGCGACGAGACGGGACATGACGATCCTCCGAGCCGGGACCCCGGCCGCCGAGCACGACCGGGCCCCTCGACGCTAGGACGATGTGACGCCCGTCTCATCGTTGCGTGCGTTGTGTTCGCTCGCCCCGCCTCACTCCGTGTAGGCGCCGGAGGCGATGTCCTCCAGGAGCGTCGGGTGGGTGGGCGTCCAGTCGAAGCGCTCGCGGGTGAGGGCGTTCGACGCGGGGATGTCCAGGGCCCAGAAGCCCGCGATCCAGCCGAAGTGGGCCTGGGCGTCGGCCGGGTCGACCGAGACGGTCGGTACGCCGAGCGCCTTGCCGATGGCCGTCGCCACGTCGCGGGTGGTCAGGCCCTCCTCGCCGACGACGTGGAGTCGGGAGCCGGCGGGCGCGGTGCCGATCGCCTTCGCGACGAGCGACGCTGCGTCGACGCGATGGACGGCCGACCAGCGGTTCGAGCCGTCGCCGACATAGCCCGCGGCGCCGTTGCGGCGGGCCGCCTCGACGATCTGCGGGATGAAGCCGTGCTCGCCGCCGGCGCCGTGCACGGTCGGGGCGAAGCGCAGAGCGATGCTGCGCACGCCGCGGTCGACGGCCTCGAGCGCGAGCGCCTCGGTGCCGCCGCGCGGCGCCTCGCGCCCGGCGGCCAGGTTGGCGTCGTCCTCGGTGACGAGCCGGCCCGGGGCGAACGCCGTACCCGAGGCGAGGGCGAACGGCCTGTCGGATCCGGCGAGCACGTCGAGCAGCGTCTCGACGGCGGCGCGCTCCGCACGGTTGGACGCGGCCAGGTCGGACCAGTCGTGCTTGTTGGCGAGGTGGATGACGGCATCGGCCCGCTCGGCGCCCGCGCGCAGGGATGCGAGGTCGTCGAGCGACCCGCGCCGGGGCTCGGCGCCCGCGGCGGCGACCGCGGCGGCCGCCTCGTCGGAGCGGACGAGGCCGATGACGTCGTGGCCCACGGCCAGGAGCTCGGGCACGACGGCCGAGCCGATCCAGCCGGATGCGCCGGTGACGAAGACCTTCATGGTGTCCTCCAGGAGTAGTGATGTCAGGTTCTGTCATCACAGTAGCACTGCGATGTCAGAGCCTGACATCACGTAGGATCACCCCATGGCACGTTGGGAACCGGGCGCACGCGAGCGGCTGCAGCTCGCCGCGCTCGACCTCTTCGTGGAGCAGGGCTTCGAGTCCACGACGGTCGCCGAGATCGCGGGCCGCGCCGACCTGACCGAGCGCACCTTCTACCGCCACTTCGCCGACAAGCGCGAGGTGCTCTTCGACGGCCAGGACGTGCTGCTCCACGCCTTCGTCGACGCCGTTGCCGCGGCTCCCGACGACGCCAGCCCGCGCGAGCTCGCCGAGGCGGCGGTCGCCGGATCGGTCGCCTTCTTCACCGACGAGCGTCGACCGTGGTCGCGCCGACGCCAGCAGGCGATCGACACCGAGGACGGCCTGCGCGAGCGCGAGTCGCTCAAGATGGGCGCGCTCGCCTCCGCCGTTGCGCAGGCCCTGCGCGACCGGGGAGTCGCCGACCCTTCCGCGGAGCTGGCCGCCGACGCCGCGATCTCGGTCTTCCGGGTCTCCTTCGGGCAGTGGATCGCCCCCGGGGAGACCCGCGGGATCGACGAGATCCAGACCGCGCTCTTCGCCGCGCAGCGCGCGCTGGCCTGAGCGCTTCCCGGGCCCACCTAGGGTGGGGCCATGGGCATCAAGGACCTCGTGACCGGGGGCAAGAAGGACAAGCGATCGGCACTCGAGGCGGCCGAGGACCCGCGGCCCGACCCGGGCGCCGTGGACAAGCTCGTCGACCTGCTCGTCGACGTCGGCATCAAGGGCCGCGGCCCGCTGTCCCCCGTGACCGCGGTGGCCGACCAAGCCCTCGCCAAGGCAGGCGGCGACCGGGAGAAGGCGGTCGCTGCGCTGGCCCGCCGGCACACCCTCACCGGTGGCGTCGGCGGCTTCGTCACCGGCCTCGGCGGGTTCGTCACGATGCCCGTCTCGCTGCCGGTCAACGTCGCCGAGTTCTACCTCCAGGCCGTGCGGTTGGTGGGCGCCATCGCCACGCTGCGCGGGTACGACGTCAGCGAGCCGCGCGTCCGCACCGCGATCCTGCTGACCCTCGTGGGCTCCGACGCGGACGAGGTCCTCAAGAAGACCGGCATGTCGTCGGCCTCCGGCGCCGTGACGTCGTACGCCCTCAAGGGCCTGCCACCCGCCGCGCTCATGGTCGTCAACAAGGCCGTCGGCTTCCGGCTGCTGCGCGGGGTCAGCGAGAAGGTGCTGGCTCGCTTCGGCCGCGGCATCCCGGTCGCCGGTGGCGTCATCGGCGGCGGCGTCGACGGCTGGATGATGAAGAAGATCGCCGACCACGCGATGGAGGAGTTCCCACAGGCCTGAGAGGATCGACCCTCGTGGACGGCTGGTTCCCCCTCGCGCTGATCATCGCCTCGCTCGCCTTCGCGGCCGTGGTGCTGGTCTACGTCGTGCTCGACCGCACTCCCGACTGGGGCCTGCTCGGCTTCGCCGGCGTCATCGAGCTCGCGACGCTGGTGCTCCTGGTGGTCGCGGCGGTGCAGGTGGGCGGCGTCGACCTGCACGGCGGTGGGCTCGTCACGCTCTTCGGCTACCTCGTCGCCGGGCTGGTGCTGCTGCCGATCGGCTTCGTGTGGTCGCTGGCCGAGCGCTCGCGCGGCGCGACCGCGGTCCTGCTGGTCGCGGGCCTCGCGCAAGCCTTCGTGATCGTCCGCGTCGAGCAGGTGTGGCCGTCATGAGCTCCACGCGTTCGGGCGCCGGCCGGGTCCTCGTCGCCGTCTACGGCGTCTTCGCCCTCGCCGCGACGGCCCGCTCCCTCGTGCAGCTGCTCACCAAGGCGTCCGAGGCGCCGCTGGCGTACACGCTCTCCGCCCTCGCCGGGCTGGTCTACGTCGCCGCCACCCTCGGCCTGGCCGAGGTCGGGCCCTCGCCGCGCCGCCTGGCCTGGGCCGCGGTCTGCTTCGAGCTCGTCGGCGTGCTCACCGTCGGCACGCTCACGGTCCTCGACGCCGAGCTCTTCCCCGACCAGACCGTGTGGTCCGACTACGGCGCGGGCTACGGCTGGCTGCCGCTGGTGCTGCCCTTCGTCGGGATCGCCTGGCTCTGGCACACGCGCCCGCGCGAGGTATAGCTCGTCAGAACCGGCTGAGGATGTCGTCGGACACCGTGTTCTTGGCGATGCCGACGACGATCAGGCCGACTGCGACCCAGCGGATCACCCCGATCGTGTGGACCAGGCGCATCGCTGCTCCGGTGCTGACCGCACCACCCGACTTCGCCATCCGAACCCCCGTTCGTCCTGTGCTGAGCGCGACGAACGGCCGCTGGCGTCTCGGGTCACCAGCGGCCGTTCGATGTCGAGCCTAGGCGCGACTGCCCGGGGTTCGCAGGGAAACGCGTCAACGTGTCCTGTGCGTGGTCGAACCGGTTCTTGTCGATCTCCTGCAGCCCCGGTGTGTGGATGTCAGGGTGAGGGCTCCAGCAGCTTCTTCAAGGGAGCGTCGTGCCTCGATTCAAGGTTGCCAAGTCCAGTCTGGTTGCGATCGTGGTGACCACCGCGGGGGTCGGTCTGGGCGTGGGTGGGCTGTCCTACGCCGCCAACAGCGATTCCGACGCGGTGATCCAGGCGTGCGAGAACATCCGGACCGGTGCCCTGCGGCTGGAGTCGAAGAAGCTGCCCTGCGTGACCAACGGTCCGAAGTCGCGCCGGGAGCGGGCCGTGACGTGGAACGAGGCCGGTGTCGCGGGCACCGACGGGATGCCCGGACCGGCGGGGCCGGCTGGACCTGCCGGGGCTGCGGGATCCACCGGGGTCGCCGGCGCACCAGGGATCGCCGGTCCGACCGGGGCACAGGGGGATCGGGGCGAGGCTGGTCCTCGTGGTGAGACCGGTCTGCCCGGAGAGGCCGGCCCCAGGGGCGCGACCGGACCGGCGGGTGCGACCGGTCCGACGGGTGCCACTGGTGCGACCGGCGCGTCTGGGGCGCTCGTGACCAAGACGGTGTCGATGTACTCGGACATCTACACCATCGACGACTTCTCCGAGAACAGAGTCGATGCCTACGTCGGCGGCTGGAGGGTGATCGCTCACTGTCGGCACCCCCAGGTGGGCTCCCCGGGCGCGGACGCAGAGCACCTCGACTACGTGGAGGCACTGTTCGTCGGCTCAGCTCCGGCGGCCCCCGCCAGGCCGATGGTCGTCAGCCCCACCCGCGACAGCCGCGAGGTGGATCAGAACGCCCCGACGACCTTCCTGGCCTCGGGCACCGACACCCGCACGATGCAGGCCATGTGGTCGGACGGCTCCAACCCGCTGACCGTGGTGGTGAGCCGCGTGCGGGCCAGCGACAAGTGTTGGCTGACGATGACCGTGAGTGCGGGCTCCTAGGCTCACCACGTCGACCCGGAAGACACCGGTGGGATTCCATAGCGCGAGAAGAGCGCAGTGTCGCGCTCCGGACGGTACGCGGCAGTAGGACGCGGGTCCTCGTCGACCGAATCGCCGCAGATCCGGATGCGCGACCGGGATCCGGCGGTCCGCTGACGCGATCTCGACCAGTGTTCGTGGGCCACCTAGGGCGTACGGGTGGCAGAGACGTCCGACCCGGTCGTGCCGCGTGCATCCATCGAGCCCCGCTGGTCCCACATCGCCATCCGAAATGCGCAGAACCGCACCAAGCCCGTGCCCAGGTTGGCCGCGATGAGGACCGCCAGCTCCTGCCGACGTGACGGCTCGGCGACGGCGGCGTCGAGCAACCACAGGGCGCCAGCCGTCACGGCGAGACTGAAGGCCAGAAGGGCGAGCCCGAGCGCCTGGTGCTGCACGGTTCGGTCCGTGCCACGGACCCCGAAAGTGACGTAGCGATGCCCGAACGTTCCAGCGATCGTCGACAGCACGAGCGCGAGAGCGTTCGCCGGCTGCGCGGCGAGCTGTTCCCGGAGGAGGACGTAGAGCAGTCCGTACAGCACGTTGAACGCAGCGCCCACGCAGGCGAAGACCACCAGTTGTACGAAGATCGACCGCCAACGTGCCGTCGCGCCGGTGACCTCAGCATTCGACGACGCCTTCACCAGGCACCCCATGCGACACGCAGCACGTGCCCGCGGTGTTCGCCTGGCCCCAGGCTGCGGCCTCTCAGCCGCCCTTCGAGCGTGGGCGATCCCACTCGGGTGTTCGGCACTGACGGGACGGGCGGCATGGCGAGGCAATTGTGGCACCCCTGTCCCTCTCATCGGACCACAGCGGCGTAGCGCGTGCGACGGTCTTTCATCGGTGGATCCGAACGATGGCCTCGTCCTGTTCCCGGCGCTCGGCCTGATCCAGCATGCTTAGCGTTGCCAACGACAACGGGCGCTCGAGCGGCGAGCATCCGGTCCATGCGCAGACGCCCTCCGGGCGTGACCGAGAGGCAGCTACCGACATGACCGCGACGTACGTCGCCAAGGATTCGCCGCGCCTTCGCGCCGCGGGCTGGGCCCTGCACGCCTACACCGCCAGCGGCACCGCGATCGCGTTCCTCGCCCTGACAGCTGCCGTCGGCGGCGAGGAGATCGCGGCGTTGTGGTGGCTCTTCCTCGCCCTGCTGATCGACGGCACCGACGGCATGCTTGCTCGCCGGCTCCGCGTCAAGGAGGTCATCCCGGCCTTCGACGGGGCGCGGCTCGACGACATCGTCGACTACCTCACCTACTGCTTCGTGCCGATCTTCCTGCTCTGGCACGGCGGCCACCTGCCCGAAGGGCGGCTCGGCACCCTGCTCGCGGTCCTGCCGCTCCTGGCGTCCAGCTACCAGTTCTGCCGCACCGACGCCAAGACCGACGACCACTTCTTCAAGGGATTCCCGAGCTACTGGAATGTCCTGGCCTTCTACGTGATCGTGCTGGGCGTCTCCCCCGGAGCGACCGCGGTGCTGCTGCTGACCTGCGTGGTGCTGGTCTTCGTGCCCATCAAGTACGTCTACCCCTCCCGCACAGCCACCGCCCGCGGCCTCAACCTCTTCCTGGCGGGGTCGTGGCTGGTGATCTACGCCGTGATGCTGCTGCAGTTCCCCGACCCGAGCGTCGTCGTCACCGCCTTGTCGCTGCTGTACGTGGTCTACTACGCCGCAGTGAGCGTCGTGCTGACACTGAGGCGTTGAGCCGAGCACGCTGCTCGGTAGCCCGTTCCACCACCGCAGCCGCCGGTGGGCGGAGGGGATCAGTCGGTCGGCGGCAGGTGCTTCTTCATCAGGCGCTTGACCCGCTTCTGCTTGCGGTCGGGGATCATCGAGCGCATCTCCTCGAGCTTGCCGAAGCAGAGCAGCCGGTCCTCGCCCTCGAGCACGGTCTTGTTGCGCGGGTTGGGGATCACCTGCGGACCACGGTGCAGCGTCAGCACGGTGACGTCGCGCTCGTCGAGCCCGGAGTCGCCGAGCTTCTTGCCGACCATGTCGGAGCCGGCGTGCACGACGATCTCCGCCACGCCGTAGCCCGTCGAGACGGTCAGCCGCTGGCGTACGTCGATCTCCGGGAAGGCCACCTGGTTGTCGATGTGGTCGATGATCGCGCCGGCGACGTCGAGCTTGGTCGCGGCCTCGATGCCCTCGAGGCCGGGCGAGGAGTTCACCTCCATCACCTGGGGGCCGTTGCGGCCCTCGAGCATGTCGACACCGGCGACGCGCAGGCCCATGATCTGCGCGGACCTCACAGCCACGCGCTCGAACTCCTCGTCGAGCTCGACCGGCTCGACGGACCCGCCGCGGTGGACGTTGGAGCGGAACTCGTCACCCTGCGCCACGCGCCGCATCGCCGCGACCACCCGGTCACCGACGACGAGGGCACGGATGTCGCGGCCCTTGCTCTCCTTGACGAAGCGCTGGATGAGCACGTTCTGCCGGGTGCTCTGGAGGGTCTCGATGATCGCCTCGGCGACCTTCAGCGTCGGCGCGAGGATCACGCCGATGCCCTGGGTGCCCTCGAGCAGCTTGATCACGACGGGCGCACCGCCGACGCTCTCGATCGCCGGGATCACGTCGGCGCGGTCCTGGACGAAGGTCGTCGCCGGCATCGGGATCCGGTGGCGCGAGAGGATCTGCGTCGCGCGGAGCTTGTCGCGGCTGTTGGCGATGCCGTAGCTCGTGTTCGGCGTGTAGACGTCCATCTGCTCGAACTGCCGCACGACGGCGGTGCCGAAGTAGGTGATCGAGTTGCCGATGCGCGGCAGCACGGCGTCGTACGTCGACAGCTGCTTGCCGCGGAACAGCAGGTCGGGCTCGTCTCCCGTGAGGTCGATCCCGAAGCGCAGGGTGTTGAGCACCTTCACGTCGTGGCCCCGCTCCAGCGCAGCGGTGCGCAGGCGCTGGGTGCTGTAGGCGCGCGGCGCCCTGGAGAGGATGGCGAGCTTCATGGTCAGCCATACAACCATCCCCACCGCCACCCGCTTCGGGGGCAGTCACCTGAGAGGATGAGGCGTGGCCGCGACACCGAGCACGCACGACCCCGCGGAGGACTCCGCCCCGGCGACGATCGTCGGCTGGCGCGAGTGGGTGTCGCTCCCGCAGGCCGGGGTGCCGTGGGTGAAGGCCAAGATCGACACCGGCGCACGGTCGTCCTCGATCCACGCCTTCGACCTCGAGGTGTTCGTCGAGGACGGCCGCGACTGGGTGCGCTTCTCGATCCACCCGTGGCAGAGGTCCGACGACGACCACACCGAGCTGAGCCTGCCCGTCCTCGACACCCGTGAGGTGCGCAGCAGCAACGGCCAGGTGGAGAAGAGGTACGCCGTCGCCCTCGACGTGGTGCTCGCCGGCCGCACCATCACCACCGTGATGACGCTGAGCAACCGCGACGAGATGGGCTTCCGGATGCTCATCGGCCGCGAGGCGCTCGAGCGCGGCTACCTCGTCGACTCGTCGAGGTCGTACGCCGGTGGCCGCCCGCGCCGCGCCGTGCGCAAGAAGAACTGGGGCAAGTAGTGGCGCGCGAGTCGTTCGCGATCGGCGGCGTGCGGATCCGCGCCGGATCGGTGCGTGCCCTCGAGCTGCCGATCACCCGTCTGGTCACCGGATCCGACGTGACCCTGCCGGTGCGCGTGGTGCACGGACGCGAGGACGGCCCGACCACCTGGATCAACGCTGCCATCCACGGCGACGAGGTCGCCGGTGTGGAGGTCGTGCGCCAGGTGATGGCCGGGCTCGACCCCAAGACCTTCCGCGGCACGCTCGTCGCCGTCCCGATCGTCAACGTGCTCGGCTTCATGACCGGGGACCGCTACCTCCCCGACCGTCGCGACCTCAACCGCTCCTTCCCCGGCTCCGCCCGCGGGTCGCTGGCCAGCCGGATCGCGCACCTCTTCATGCGCGAGATCGTCTCCGGCTGCGAGGTCGGCATCGACCTCCACACCGGCTCCGACCGGCGCAGCAACCTGCCGCAGATCCGCGCCGACCTCGACGACGAGAGCACCCGCGAGCTGGCCGCCGCCTTCGGCGCGCCGGTGATGCTGCACGCGAAGATCCGCGACGGTTCGCTGCGCCACGCCGCCCGCGAGCAGGGCGCCAAGGTGCTGCTCTACGAGGCGGGCGAACCCCTCCGGTTCGACGACTACGCCGTCGACGCCGGCGTGATCGGCGTACGCCGGGTGCTGGCCGCGCTCGGCATGACCGACCCGGTCGACGAGCCGCCCGTCGAGCCGAGCCTGGAGTGCCGCTCCAGCGGTTGGGTCCGCGCGCGGCGCACCGGGATCCTGCACCTCGACGCGCACCTCGGCCAGAAGGTCAGCGACGGCGAGCGGCTCGGCACCCTCTTCGACTCCTTCGGCAAGACCTTGCGCGCGGTCTACGCCAACCGCGACGGCATCGTGATCGGCCGCACCGAGGCGCCGCTGGTGAACTCCGGCGACGCGGTCGTGCACATCGCCAACTAACGTCTCCGGCATGTCCTTCGACGTCGCATCCTTCCGCCGCGAGTTCCCGTCGCTCCGATCGGGGATCGCGCACTTCGACAACCCGGGCGGAACCCAGACGCCCACCGTCGTCGGCGAGGCGATCGCCCGGACGATGACGGCTCCGTTGTCGCAGCGCGGGGCCGGGACACTGAGCCAGCGCAACGCCGAGGCCGTCGTCGTCGGCTTCCGCTCGGCCGTGGCCGACCTGCTCGGCGCCGACCCCCGCGGCGTGGTGCACGGCCGCAGCGCGACGGCACTGACGTACGACTTCTCCCGCACCCTCGCGAGGGCCTGGTCCTCCGGGGACGAGATCGTGCTGTGCGAGCTCGACCACGACTCCAACGTGCGGCCGTGGGTGCAGGCCGCCGAGCGCGCGGGCGTCACCGTGAAGTGGCTGCGGCTGGAGCCGACGACCGGCGAGCTCGACCTCGACTCCCTGTCCGTGATCGGGCCCCGGACCAGGCTCGTCGCGCTGACCGCGGCGTCCAACCTGCTCGGCACCCGGCCGCCCGTGGCCACCGTCGCCGCCCGCGCCCACGAGGTCGGCGCGCTGGTGTACGTCGACGCGGTGCACCACGCCGCGCACGCGGCTCCCGACATCGCCGCGATGGGCGCGGACCTCGTCGTGTGCTCGCCCTACAAGTTCTTCGGGCCCCACTGCGGCGCCCTCGTCGCCGACCCCGCCCTGCTCGAGGGCCTCGAGCCCGACAAGCTGCTGCCGTCGACGAACGTCGTGCCCGAGCGCTTCGAGCTCGGCACGCTGCCCTACGAGCTGCTCTCCGGTGCGACGGCGGCGATTGACTTCATCGCGTCGTGGTCACCGGTCGAGGGAAATCGTCGTGAGCGCCTGGTCGCGGCCGCCGCCGCGATCGCCGACCACGAGCTGCGGCTCCGCACCCGGATCGAGGAGGGGCTGGCGTCGTTCGGCGAGCACCTCACCCTCCATTCGCGCGCGGCCGACCGGACCTCGACGCTGTTCCTCACGCTGCGCGACCGCGAGCCCTCGGAGGCGTACGACTTCCTGGCCGAGCGTGACGTGCTCGTGCCGGCCGGCACGTTCTACGCCGTCGAGACCTTCCGCGCCCTCGGCCTGTCCGTCGACTCCGGGCTCCGCATCGGGCTCGCTGCCTACACCGACGACTCCGACGTCGACCGGCTGCTCGCGGGGCTCGGCGACCTCCTCGGCTAGGTCGTCGGCTCAGTCCGGACGGTAGGCCCCCCGCGCCTGCTGGGCGACCTCCTGGCCGGACGTACCCTCCTCGGCGCTGGAGTCGACGTCGTCGGTGTCGACCGTGTCGCCGACCGTGGCGTTGCCGCCGGGCTCGGCGTCGAGCGCGGCCTCGCGCTCCTCGTCGCTGACCCGCTCCCCCGCGGCCGGGAAGTCGGACTCCTCGGGGTGCTCGGCGTAGGGATCGGGCTCCGTGGCGTCCTGCTCGGGCTGGTCGGTGGTCATGGCGTCGACGGTACGTCGGCGCGGCAGGGGCGGGACCGCCCCGACGGGTGTGCGTCGTTCTCCGCGGCGCAGGTGTCGGTGGGCTCGGGCAGGATGGCGACGTGCCACAGCACTGGGTGCTCCACGTCGACATGGACCAGTTCCTGGTCGCGGTCGAGCTGCTGCGCCGTCCCGAGCTGGCGGGGAAGCCGGTGGTGGTCGGCGGGCGGGGCGACCCGACCGAGCGCGCGGTCGTCTCGACCGCGTCCTACGAGGCCCGCGAGCACGGCGTACGCAGTGGGCTGGCGCTCAAGCTCGCGCTCCGGCGCTGCCCAGACGCGGTGTTCCTGCCGGTGGACTTCCCGGTCTACGAGGAGGCGTCGGCGCGGGTGATGGAGACGCTGCGCGCGTTCCCCGGCGCGACGGTCGAGGTGCTCGGCTGGGACGAGGCGTTCGTCGGGATCGAGACCGACGACCCGGTCGCGACGGCCGGCGAGGTGCGGGCAGCGGTCCTCGAGGCGACCGGCCTGCACTGCTCGGTCGGGATCGGTGACACCCTCGTCCGGGCGAAGATCGCCACCGACTTCGGCAAGCCGCAGGGCACCTACATGCTCACCCGCGACACCTGGATGGAGGTCATGGGCGCGCGCCCGACGACCGCGTTGTGGGGAGTCGGCAACCGGATCGGCGCCCGGCTGGAGGCCATCGGCATCCGCACCGTGGCCGACCTGGCCGCGGCCGACGAGGAGGGTCTCGTCGGTGCCTTCGGACCCTCGAGCGGCGCCCACCTCGGGCGGCTCGGTCGCGGAGGTGGACGGTCCCGGCCCGACGACACGCCCTGGGTCGCCCGCGCCCACGGACGCGAGACGACGTACCAGCAGGACCTGGCGACCGCCGAGGAGGTGCTGGCCGCGATCACCGAGCTCGCCGAGCGGGTCGTCGTCGATTGCCGCAAGGAGGGACGCGAGGTGGCGCGGGTGCACCTCAAGGTGCGGTTCGCGCCGTTCTTCACCTTCACCAAGGTCCGCAAGCTGCCCGCCCCGACCCTGGAGGTCGAGGTGATCGCGCAGACCGCCTTCGCGCTCTACCTCGCCCTCGACGACACCCGCCCCGTCCGCCTCCTCGGTGTCCGGGGAGAGATGGTGCCGCCCGAGGGCGGCTACTAGGAGAGCAGCGAGAGCCCGGCCGCGAGCGCGAAGCCGGCGACCGTGGCGAGGCCGGCGCGGTCCTTCGCCTTCTCCTTCGCCTCCGGCACCATCGAGTCGATGAGCATCGTCAGCAGCGCACCGGCGGCGAAGCCGTCGATCGCTGCGCGCACCTCGCTCGACGCGGCATCGGCCGCCAGGTAGCCGGCCACCGTCGCGAGCGCGCACGCGAGGGCGACGACCACCCAGAGCCGCAGCACCTGCACCGGCGTACGTCCCGACGAGCGCATGTCGGCGGCCGAGCCGATCCCCTCGGGGAGGTTCGACACGAAGATCGCGACGAGCAGCGCCGCGCTCACTCCCTTCCCCTGCGCCAGGCCGATGCCGAGCACCGCCTGCTCGGGGATCCCGTCGAGGAACGCGCCCAGCGCGAGCGACGTACCTCCTCCGGACGAGCGCGCCTCGACCGCCCGGTTCGCGAGGTAGAACGTCGCGGCGCCGAGCACCAGGCCGATCGCGACCGGCCAGGCCCCACCGATCCGCAGGCCCTCCTCGGCGAGCTCGAACGACACGCTCGCGATCAGCGCACCCGCCCCGAAGCCGAGGACCAGCCCGACGAGGGTGTCCGACCACGAGCGGACGAGGGCCAGGGCGGCGCCGACCACCAGCGAGCTGGCGGCCAGCGCTCCCCACCCCAGCGCCTCGACCACGTCAGTCGACGCCTGCCATCAGCTTGTGGATCGGCTTCGACGCGAGCATCACGACGACACCGGTGACGACCGAGGCGAGCCCGACCCAGATGAAGAAGGGCGCCTCGTTGGTCTCGTCGTAGTAGCCAGCCAGCGTGCCGGCGAGCGCGGTCCCGAGGGCGATCGAGAGGAAGTAGAGCCCGACCATCTGGGTGGCGAACTTCTTCGGCGCGAGCTTGGTCGTCGCGCTCAGGCCGACCGGCGAGATCAGCAGCTCGGCGAGGGTGAAGAGCAGCAGGATGCCGACGATGCCGAGGAGCGGCGCGGTGTTCTGGCCGCCGGGCATCGGCAGGAACGCGAAGAACGCGACGCCCATCAGCGCGGTGCCGGCGCCGAACTTGAACGGCGTGACGGGCGCCCGGTCGCCGAGCTTGGTCCAGATCGCCGCGAAGACTCCGGCGAGCACGATGATGAAGATCGGGTTGATGCTGTTGACCCACGAGACCGGCATGTCCCAGCCGAAGAGGTTGCGGTCGAGGCGCTTGTCGGCGTAGATCGTCACGACGGTGAACTGCTGCTGGTAGAGCGACCAGAACACCACGTTGCACACGAAGAGCGGCATGAACGCGAAGATCCGGCTGCGCTCGACGCCCTGGACCTCCTTGTCGGCGAGGATCACCGCGAAGTAGGCGATCGCGGCGACCAGGCTGATGCCGATGACGATGTTGGAGAGGCGGTCGGCGGTGATCACGCCGGCCCACACGAGCACCCCGATCACCACGAGCACGACGACCGCACCCGCGGCGTAGCGCGTCCCGCGTCCCGCCGGGAGCGGGTTCGCGACGTGGTTGGTCTCGTCGGGCAGCCGGCCGCGGAAGTACGCGTACTGCGCGAGGCCGAGCGCCATGCCGACGGCCGCGGCGCCGAAGCCCCAGTGGAATCCGGCCTCCTTCTGCAGCAGGCCGGTCAGCAGCGGGCCGATGAAGGCGCCGATGTTGATGCCCATGTAGAAGAGCGAGAAGCCCGCGTCGCGTCGCGGGTCGTGCTCGTCGTAGAGCGAGCCGACCAGCGAGGTCGCGTTGGCCTTCACGCCGCCCGAGCCGAGGGCGATCAGCACGAGGCCGACGCCGACGCCGCTCAGGCCCGGCAGGACCGCCAGCGCGATGTGGCCGAGCATGACGCAGACGGCTGCGTAGAACAGCGTCCGCTCCGGGCCGAGCACCCGGTCGGCGAGCCAGGCACCGAGGATCGTCGAGAGGTAGACCGCGCCGCCGTAGGCACCGACGATCCCGGTCGCGACGCCCTCGTCGATGCCGAGGCCGCCCTGCGCGGCGGTGTAGTAGAGGTAGATGAGCAGGATGCCCTGCATGCCGTAGAAGCTGAACCGCTCCCACAGCTCGACACCGAAGAGGTTGGCCAGCACGCCCGGCTGGCCGAAGAAGGCGGTGTCCGATCGCTTCTCTTGCGTGTTCTGTCGTACGTCACTCACTCGCTCCACAGTGCCACCGCGCCGGCCGGATGTCTCCACCCACCCCCTCCCGTCGGGTAGTCCCGTCCGGGGGGTCGCGCTCACTCGGTCGCGATCGCCTGCAGCACCTTCATCCGGGACGCCCGGATCGCGGGTACGACGGCGGCGAGCACGCCGAACAGGACCGCCACCACCAGGAAGGCGGCGAGGCTGCCGAGGGGCAGGGCGAGCTCGGTGAGGTCATCCTTCAGGGACTCGCGCAGCACCACGCCGATCACCAGCCCGAGCACCAGGCCGAGCACGGCGCCGAGGAGCGCGATCGCGACCGACTCGAGCGTGATCATCCAGCGCAGCTTGCGTCGCGACAGGCCGACCGCGCGGAGCAGGCCGATCTCGCGGGTCCGCTCGAGGACGCTGAGGCCGAGGGTGTTGACGATGCCGATCACCGCGATGACCACGGCGAGGGCGAGCAGGCCGTAGATGACGTAGAGCAGCTGGTTGACCTGGCCGCTGATGAGGTCCTTGAACTCCTCCTTGTCCTGCACGGACAGGATCGGCAGGTCCTTGACGACGTAGTCCAGGTCGGACTTCACCGCGTAGCGGTCGGCGCCGTCGTCGAGGGTGATGCTGAGGGTGGAGTCACTGGGCGTGATCCCCGCCTGCCGGAAGACCGACAGCGGGACCGTCATGCCACCGGTCGTCGGCGTGGCCTCGAAGACGCCGGAGACCTCCAGCGGGATCATCTTCCCGCCGGGGAACGAGACGTCGATCGTGTCGCCGACACCGGCGCGGAGGTCGTCCGAGCGGCCCTCGCTCAGCAGCACCTGGTCACCGGTCACCGCCGCGCGACCGTCGAGCATCGTCAGGTCGTAGATCTGGAAGAACGCCTGGTCGACGCCGACGGCGTAGCTCGGCTCCGGCTTGCCCGCCACCTCCACGCTGACCGGGGTGGCCTGCTGGCGCGAGACCAGGTCGACGCCGGCGACCTGCTCCATCTGGTCGCCGTAGCGCGGCGGGAAGCCCTGGAAGCTGGGCGTCTGCACGAGGAAGTCGCTGGTGAACTGCTCGTCGACGATCTTGTCCTGCGTCGCCCCCAGCGACGAGGCGAGCACGCCGACGGCCGAGACCACCGCGAGGCCGATCATGAGCGCCGAGGCGGTGGCGCCGGTACGCCGCGGGTTGCGCAGGGCGTTCTCGCCGGCGAGGCGGCCGGGCGTGCGGAACAGCTTGCCGAAGACCGCGCGGCACACGACCAGGACCGGGTGGCCCAGGACGGGGGCGAGGACGGCGGTCGTGACGACCCAGATGACCGCTCCGGCGCCGATCCAGATCGCGTCGGTGCCCGGGGCGCCGACGAGGCCGAGGACCACCAGCACCGTGCCGACCACCATCGCGATCGAGCCGAGCACGAGGCGGCGGCCCATGCCCTTCTCCTGCACGACCAGGTCGTCGCGCATCGCCGCGACCGGCGGCACCTTCGCGGCCCGCCGGGCCGGGACGAAGGCGGCGACCATCGTGACGACGATGCCGACGACGTAGCCGGCGACGACGGTCCCGGTCGTGAGGGTCAGCACCTCGCCGGCGATGTCGAGGCCGAAGCTGCGGAACAGCCCGGCGAGCAGGCGCGAGAGGCCCAGCCCCAGGAGCAGGCCGAGGCTCGCGCCGAAGACGGCCATCAGGAACGCCTCGACGAGGACCGACCGGGTGACCTGCTTCTTGCTCGCACCGAGGGCGCGCAGCAGCGCGGACTCCCGCACCCGCTGGGACACCAGGATCGAGAAGGTGTTGAAGATGATGAAGGCGCCGACCACTATCGCGATGACGGCGAAGGCGACGAGGAAGTAGGAGATGACGTCGAGGAACTGACCGATCTGCTCCTGGGACTCCTTCACGACCTTGTCACCGGTGACCGCGGTGAAGCCCTCCGGCGCGACGGCCTTCGCCGCGTCGACGAGCTGCTTCTGCGAGACGCCGTCGGCCGCGGTCAGGGAGACGCTGGTGAACGCGTCCTTGCCGTCGAGGAAGATGTCCTGCGCCTCGCCGGTGTCGAGGAGGACGAGGGTCGCACCGGCGGTGCCGCCGCCGTTGAAGTCGGCCGTGCCGACCAGGGTGAACTTCCGCTCGGGCTCCTTGCCGCTCGGCACGACCAGGGTGACCGTGTCGCCGACGGTGTACGACCCGCGCTCGGCCGAGGACGTGTCGAGGACGACCTCCCCGGGCTTCTCGGGCCAGGCCCCCTGGTTGAGCTCGAGGATCGGCTCGCCGGCCATGTTCTCGCCGGTCGTGTAGTTGAAGGCGAGGGTCGGGGCGCCCTGGCCGCCGACGAGCTTGTCGTCCTTGCCGAGCAGGAAGGAGCCGATGCCGTCGACCGAGCCGTCCGCCTGCTCCACCTCCGGCAGGGCGCGGAGCTTCTCGACGTCGGCGGGGCGGATCATCTGGTCCGTGCTGACCCCGGCGTTGGCCGCCTGGAGGTCGCCGGCCGGGCGGACCATCGCGTCGGACGTGGAGCCCTCGAGGATGTTGTCGAAGGTCTTGTTGAGGCCGCTGCTGAACGTCATCACGCCGGCGAGGAAACCGATGCCGAGCACGATGGCGAGCGCGCTCATCAGCAGGCGCACCTTGCGGGCCAGCAGGTTGCGCCACGTCAGCCGGAGCATCAGCCGGCCGCCTTGGCGGCGGCGATGTCCTGGAGGCCGGTCATCTTGTCGAGGATCGCGTCGCGGTCGGGCTCGCGGAGCTCGTCGACGATCTGGCCGTCGGCGAGGAAGACGATCCGGTCGGTGTACGACGCCGCGACCGGGTCGTGCGTCACCATCACCACGGTCTGGCCGAACTCGTCGACGCTGCGACGCAGGAAGCCGAGCACCTCGGCCGAGCTGGTCGAGTCGAGGTTGCCGGTCGGCTCGTCGGCGAAGACGATCGACGGCTTGCTGACCAGCGCGCGGGCGCAGGCCACGCGCTGCTGCTGGCCGCCCGACATCTCGCTGGGCCGGTGGGCCAGCCGCGGTCGCAGGCCGATGGCGTCGATGACGGCGTCGAACCAGGCGCGATCGGGCTTGCGGCCGGCCAGGCTCAGGGGGAGCAGGATGTTCTCCTCCGCGCTGAGGGTCGGGACCAGGTTGAAGGACTGGAAGACGAAGCCGACGCGCTCGCGCCGCAGGGTGGTCAGGTCCTTGTCCTTCAGCGACCCGAGCGACGTACCGTCCACGATCGCCTCGCCCGACGTGGGCGTGTCGAGGGCGGCCAGGCAGTGCATGAGCGTGGACTTGCCGGAGCCCGACGGCCCCATCACGGCCGTGAACTCGCCCTTCATGAGGTCGACCGTGACCCCGTCGAGGGCCCGGACCTCGGCCTCGCCCTTGCCGTAGGTCTTGACCAGGTCGTGTGCGCTCGCCGCGACGCCGCGCGTCGACTCCCCTGTGGGCTGCTCCGTCATGTCGTCGAGTCTGTCAGCGTGCCGTCGAGGACGGCCATGGGACATCACCCCGAGCCGACCCTGACATCTGTCAGGGTGCGGCCCTAGATTCTGCGCCGTGGGAGATCTCGTCGCCGGGCTGCTGACCGGCCTGTCGCTGATCGTGGCGATCGGGGCACAGAACGCCTTCGTGCTCCGCCAGGGACTGCGCAGCAGCCACGTCGCGCTGGTGGTCGCGATCTGCGCGTTCTCCGACGTCGTGCTGATCGTCGCCGGCGTGGCCGGCATCGGGGTGGTCCTCGACCGCGCGGCCTGGGCGGTGGAGGTGGTCCGCTGGCTCGGCGTCGCGTTCCTGACGGCGTACGGCATCAGCTCGTTGCTCCGCGCCCGGCGTCCCCAGGCGCTCGCCGCGGGCGAGGACGTGGTGGAGTCGCGCGGGGGCGTGGTGGCGAAGGCGGTGGCGCTGACGTGGCTCAACCCGCACGTCTACCTCGACACCGTCCTGCTGCTCGGGTCCATCGCGGGCACGCACGGCGACCCGGGTCGCTGGTGGTTCGCGGTGGGCGCCTGCGTGGCGAGCGTCGTGTGGTTCTCGGGCCTGGCGTACGGCGCCCGGCTCGCCGCCCCGCGCCTGGCCGACCCGCGTGCGTGGCAGGTGCTCGACGTCCTGATCGGCCTCGTGATGCTGGCGATCGCCCTGCGCCTCGCGCTCGGGGCCTGAGGACGCCGGCCGCTGCCCGCGGCCTACTCCGACGGCGCGGTGGCCTCGCGGGCGACGGCCTCGGCGTGCCGCTTGCGCAGGCGGTCGCGGATCTCGGGGGCGTCGTAGTGGCGGCGGACGCGCTCGTCGCGGGCGACGGCAGCACCGGTGGCGACACCGGCCAGGATCCCGGCCAGGCCGAGCAGCTTCCACGCGCGCATGCGATCGAGCCTAGCGCCCCTCGGGACCGCTCCCGGTAGGGCAGACTTCCGCCCATGGCACAGGCGTTGGGTCTCGACGAGGCGGTCGACCTCACCCGCAGCGGGGACATCTGGCTCTTCCGCGGCCGGCGCGCCCCCGACCGGGCCATCCGCGCGGTCACCAACTCACCGGTCAACCACGTGGGCATGGCCGTCGTCGTCGACGACCTGCCGCCGCTGATCTTCCACGCCGAGCTCGGCAAGAAGCAGGTCGACATGTGGACCGGCGCCCACCACCGCGGGGTGCAGCTCCACGACCTGCGCGAGGCGGTCGACCGGTGGCAGGTGGAGTACAAGCAGGACGCGTGGTTCCGCCAGCTCGGGCCCGAGATCGGCCGCGACGAGGAGGACGGCATGCTCCGCGCCGTCGCCCGGCTCGACGGCGTCTCGTTCCCCAGCCTGTCCCGGCTCGCGGCCCGGTGGCTGCGCGGCCGCGACGCCTACGTCCCCCGCAAGAAGCGCGGCCGCCGGGTCACCCCGGAGGCGGCGTTCTGCGCGGAGATCGTGGCCACCTGCTACATCGAGATGGGCATCCTGCGCGACGACCGCAAGGCCACCTGGTACGACCCGGGCAAGTTCTGGAGCGGCGACTACCTGCCGATCTCGTCGGGCTGGACGCTCGGCAAGGAAGTCGGCATCGAGCGCTGAGCCCGCTCCTTCAGCCGATCTCCAGGTCCTGGTAGACGGGGGTGAGCTCGTCCCAGCGCGTCTTCCAGCGGGGAGCGCCGGCCTCGGAGCTCCATCCCTCCGGGTGCGCCGGCCCGTCGATCTCCAGCGAACGTGCGAGGTCCTCGAGGTGGACCCGCCACCCGGAGGCGTGGAACGGGAGGGCCGGGATCGGGAGCCCCCGCTCCTCGACGACCAGCCGGGTCCGGGCTCCCTCCCCGCTGAGCCACGCCTCGATCTGCCCCTCGTCGTCGGTGCCCGGCTCAGTCGTCAGCAGCAGGTGGTGGGGCGCGTCGCACACCTCGATGCGCGCCGGCCCGGTCCAGGTGCTGGTGAAGACCATCTGCACGGTCTCCCCGACCCGCAGGACGCCCTCGACGTGTGCGAGCCAGCGGGCCAGCCGCTCGGGGGTCGTGCACGCCGACCAGAGGTCCTCGATGTCGGTGTCGTAGACGTCGTCGACCCGGACTGCCCCGATCGTCTCGTCGAGCGCTCGCATGGTCGCGGTGGTGGTCATCGTCGTTCCTTCTTTCCTCGTGCGATCTCGGTGTGGAGGGCACCCAGCCGGTTCTCCCAGAGCTGGCGATACCCCCCGAGCCACTCGTCGAGGTCGACGAGCGCCTGTGGGCGGAGCGTGTAGATGCGGCGCTGCGCGTCCTGGCGTACGTCGACGAGCCCCGCTTCCCGCAGCACCCGCAGGTGACGGGACACCCCGGGGCGGGCGATCGGGAGGGCCTCGGCCAGCTCGCCGGCACTCGCCGGGTGGTCCCGGAGGATCCCGAGGACCGTGCGCCGGCTCTCGTCGGCAAGTGCGTGCAGGACTGCATCCATGTCCGCGAATGTACCCATCTAGTTACGTACCCGCAAGGGTACATAACCTACTGCGCGGCGCGGAGCATCCGCTCGCCGACCTCGCGCACGGCCTGCCGCAGCTCGTCCCCGCCCACCACGGTGAAGGACACCGGCACGAACGAGAGCCACTCGCCGGCGTACGCCGCTGCGTTGCTGGTGCTGCCGACGAGCTCGCACCGGCCGTCGTCGGTCTCGCGGAGCTCGCCGAGCGTGCGCCGGATCCACGGCCGGACCTCGTGGATCGGGGCGTCGAAGACGACGTGCGTCTCGTACTCCCAGCCCTTGCCGAGGTTGGCCTCGAGCTCGGCCGCCGGGTCGAGGTCGGCCGGCACCTCGAAGGTCTCCTCGAGCGGCGTCACCTCGGTGATCCGGTCGATGCGGAAGGTGCGGAGCGCGTCGGCGTGGTGGGAGTGGCAGAGCAGGTACCACCGGCCGTAGCGCACCACGACCGACCACGGGTCGACCTCGAAGCTGCGGGCGTTGCCAGCGGCGGTGCGGTAGCCGAAGCGCACCTGGCGCTGCGCCGCGACCGCGGCGACGAGCTCGCTCGTCACGGCCGGGTCGGGCTTCGCGGGCGTGCGGTCCGGCACGGTCCGCGCTGTCTCGCGCACCATCGTGGCCTGCCGCGCGACGTTGGTCGGCAGGACCCGCAGGATCTTCCCGAGCGCCGAGCCGACCGGGTCCTCGGGATCGGCGACCCGGTGCTGGGAGTCGAGCGCGGCCATCACCAGGCCGAGCGCCTCGGTCGCGGAGAAGACCAGCGGCGGCAGCCGCAGCCCGCGGCCGAGGGTGTAGCCGCCGTAGGGCCCGCGGGTCGACTCCACCGGGATGTCGGCCTCGCGCAGGATCGCGACGTAGCGCCGGGCCGCCCGCTCGGTGACGCCGAGCCGCTGGGCGAGCTCGGTCGCGGTGATGCCGGGGCGCGACTGCAGGATGTCGAGCGCGCGCAGCGCGCGTGCGGTCGGGCTGATCTCGCTCATCCGACGATCGTCCCACCCGTACCGGTCGTGGAGCGTCCGGAATCTTCCCTAGCGTGGTGCTCATCCCTCCACCGACCCTCCGAGGAGAACTTCTGATGGACATCGTGCTGATCGCCGGACTCTGGCTCGACGGCTCGGCCTGGGACGACGTGCTCCCCGAGCTGGAGGCGCTCGGCCACCGCGGGATCCCGCTCACGCTGCCCGGTCAGGGCGACGGCGCCACCTCGGCGTCGTACGACGACCAGGTGGCCGCGGTCGTGGCCGCGGTCGACGCCGCCGAGGGCCGCCCGCTCGTCGTCGGCCACTCGGCCGCGTGCACGCTCGCGTGGGCGGCGGCCGACCTGCGCCCCGACGCCGTCACGGGCGTCGCGCTGATCGGCGGCTTCCCCACCACCGAGGGCGAGGCGTACGCCGACTTCTTCGAGCCGGTCGACGGCGCGATGCCCTTCCCGGGCTGGGAGAAGTTCGAGGGTCCCGACTCCGACGACATGTCCGACGAGCTCAAGGAGTCGCTGCTCGGCCGCATGATCGCAGTACCCGTCGGGGTCACCCGCGGCGTCGTGCACTGGACCAGCGACGCGCGGCACGGCGTACCCCTCACCCTCGTCTGCCCGGAGTTCAGCCCGGCCGAGGCGCAGGAGTGGATCGACGCCGGCGACGTGCCCGAGCTCGGCGCCGCGACCGCGCTCGAGCTGGTCGACATCGACTCCGGCCACTGGCCGATGTACACGCAGCCCGCCGCCCTGGCCGCGCTCCTCGACGAGGCCGCTCGCCGCTGACCCCCCGGGGTGTCCAGGGACGAGCTGGTGGGCCGGGACCCCGGTGCGCACCTACCCATTCGTCCCTGGATACCCCGCTTCTCTTGACAACGTACAACTGATTGGTTGTATGTTGGTCCCATGACCGAGACCGAGCAGGGCACCGAGGACCGGGCGGACGCCTGGTTCCACGCCCTCGCCGACCGGACGCGGCGCGACATCCTGCGGCGCGTGCTGGCCGGCGAGCACTCCGTCTCGACCCTGGCGGCGAGCTACGACATGAGCTTCGCCGCCGTCCAGAAGCACGTCGCCGTGCTGGAGAAGGCCGGCCTGCTGACCAAGCGTCGGCAGGGTCGCGAGGCCCTCGCGAGCGGCGACGTGGAGGCGGTGCGGTCGGTGGGCGCCATGCTCACCGACCTCGAAGCGCTCTGGCGCGGCCGCATCTCCCGGATGGACGAGCTCTTCGCCAGCGAGACCGGTAACCACACCAGCACCCCGACCAGCACCCAGACCACCCACACAGACAAGGACTGACCCATGCCCGTCACCGACGTCACCCACGACCTCGACGCCCTCACCCTGACCATCACCGCCGACTTCGCCGCACCGGTGGAGCGCGTGTGGGACGTGTACGCCGACCCGCGCCAGCTCGAGCGGGTCTGGGGCCCGCCCGGCTACCCCGCCACCTTCGTCGACCACGACCTGAGCGAGGGCGGCCGGATGAACTACTACATGACCAGCCCCGAGGGCCAGAAGTTCTACGCCTACTGGGACATCGCCACCGTCGACCAGCCCACGAGCTTCACGTTCCGCGACGGCTTCGCGGTCGACGAGACCTTCACCGCCAACCCCGACATGCCCGAGTCGCACCAGGCCTTCGCGTTCACCGCGACCGACGGCGGCACCCGGGCCACCTTCCGCGCGACCTACGCCGACGCCGCCTCGCTGCAGAAGGTGCTCGACATGGGCGCCGTCGAGGGGTCGACCATGGCCATCAACCAGATCGACGACCTGCTCGCCGCCTGAGCACCCCACCGACCACGAGACCGAGAAGAGACCAGCCGTGCGACCCATCGTCATCACCACCTTCCTCTCCCTCGACGGCGTGATGGAGGCCCCCGGAGGGGGCGACCACCCGCACGCCGGCTGGACGTTCAAGGACGTCGAGTTCGACGAGGCGGCCTACGAGATCAAGGGCCGCGAGATGGGCGAGGCCAGCGCCCTGATGTTCGGCCGCCGGTCCTACGACGAGTTCGCGCCCGTGTGGCCGTCGATGGAGGAGTTCGCGACCTACAACGCGATGCCGAGGTACGTCGTGTCGACCACGCTCGACGGTGACACCGCCCCCTGGGGCGACGGCGAGGTGACCGTCCTCCACTCCCTCGACGACGTGGCGGCCCTGAAGGAGACCGAGGGCGGCGAGATCCACGTCCACGGCAGCGCCCACCTCGCCCAGGAGCTGGCCCGCGCCGGCCTGGTCGACCGCTACACCCTGCTGGTCTTCCCGCTGCTGCTCGGCACCGGCAAGAAGCTCTTCGGCGACGGCGACAAGACCAAGCTCGCCCTGGTCGAGCACGCCGCCTACGGCAACGGGATCACCCTCCAGCGCTACGACGTCGTGCGCTGAAACGAGACGACCGTCGCAGGGCGGGTTCTGCCAGACTCCACAGGTGGAACTCGCCCTGCTGCTCGTCTCGATGGCCGCGGTCGTCCTGGCCGCCACCGCCATCAGCGAACGCCTGCACGTCCCGGCACCACTCCTGCTGGTCGTGGTCGGTGCCGCGGCGTCGTACCTCCCCGGGCTCCCGACCATCCACCTCGAGTCCGAGGTCGTGCTGCTCGGCCTGCTGCCGCCGCTGCTCTACGCGGCCGCGATCCAGACCTCCCTGGTCGACTTCAACGCCAACCGCGGCTCGATCCTGCGGCTCTCGGTGGTGCTGGTCATCGTCACCGCCCTGGCCGTCGGCGCGGTCGTGCAGTGGCTGGTGCCGGGCCTCGGCTGGGCCGCCGCGATCGCGATCGGCGCCGTCGTCGCACCGCCCGACGCGGTGGCAGCGACCGCGGTCGCCAAGCGGATCGGCCTGCCCCGTCGGGTCGTGACGATCCTCGAGGGCGAGTCGCTGCTCAACGACGCCACCGCACTGGTCGCGCTCCGCACCGCGATCGCGTTCCTCTCCGGCTCCGTGGCCGTGATGGACGTCGGCATCGACTTCGTCCGCGCGGCCGGAGGCGGCGCGGTCGTCGGGTTCGCCTTCTTCTGGGTCGTGGCCAAGCTGCGCAGGCGGATCACCGACCCGCTGATGGACACCGGCATCTCGTTCCTCACCCCGTTCGCCTCCTACGTCGCGGCCGAGGAGATCCACGCCTCCGGGGTCATCGCGGTCGTCGTCGCCGGGCTGCTGCTCGGCCACAAGGCGCCGATCATCCAGACCGCCCAGTCGCGCATCACCGAGCGGATCACCTGGGGAACGGTCGCCTTCATGCTGGAGAACACGGTCTTCCTCCTCATCGGCCTCCAGCTCGACTGGATCCTCGAGGACGTCAGCGAGTCCTCGCTCGAGCCCGGCCGCATCGTGCTCGTCTGCGGCATGACGCTGCTGACCGTCGTCGTCGTACGCCTGGGGTGGGTGTTCTCGACCCTGCTCTTCCGGCGCTTCGGCGACAACCCGCTCCCGGCGTCGTGGACCTTCCTCGTCGGCTGGGCCGGGATGCGTGGCGTGGTCACCCTGGCCGCCGCATTCGTCATCCCCGAGGAGACCGAGCACCGCGAGCTGCTCCTGCTCATGGCGTTCACGGTCGTCGCCGGCACCCTCCTCATCCAGGGGCTGTCGCTGCCGCTGCTCACCCGCGTCCTCGGCGTACCGTCTCCCGACCCCGCCGAGGACGCGCTCGCCCGCGCCGCGCTGCTCCAGCAGGCCGCCGACGCCGGCTTCCACAAGCTCAAGGAGCTGGAGTACGACGACCAGCACGGGGTCGTCGACCAGATCCGCGCGCGCCTCGACCAGCGCACCTTCGCCGCCTGGGAGCAGCTCGCCACGGCGACGGGCGAGGAGACGCCGTCGGAGCTCTACGCCCGGATCCGCGGCGAGATGATCGACGCCGAGCGGGCCAAGGTGCTGCTGGTGCGGAGCAAGGGCAAGGCACCCTCCGACGTCGTGCGGCAGGTGCTCGGCATGCTCGACATCGAGGAGTCGATGCTCGACGCCGGCACGTCGGCCCGCGAGAGCGTGCGCACCGGGTCGCTCACCATCAACACCGGGCGCTCGTGCGACGACCTCGACACGCACCCGGCGATCGAGACCGTCGCCGACCCGGTCTGCCAGACCTGCCTCGACGACGGCACCCGCTGGGTCTCGCTGCGCCAGTGCCTGGAGTGCGGCCACGTCGGGTGCTGCGACTCCTCGATCGGCCGGCACGCCACCGCCCACTTCCACGAGACCCTCCACCCGGTGATGCAGTCCGCCGAGCCGGACGAGTCGTGGCGCTGGTGCTTCGTGCACAACCTCACCGGCTGAAGCCGAGGTCTCGTCGACGGTCCTCTCCCGGCTCCCTCGGGCTCGATATCCAGGGACGTCCTGGTAGGTCCAGGGCGGGTTCCACCCACCACTTCGTCCCTAGATATCGAGAGGTGGGGTGGGCGGTCCGGGGATAGGCTCGAAAGATGGGCGCCCCCGCGATCGTCATCGCCTCTGCCAACCACGCCACCGAGCTCTCGGAGGCGTTCGCCCGCTACGAGCGGGAGTACGACGTCCGGCTGGTCGGCGACGAGGTCAGCGCGAAGGTGACCGCCAAGGAGCTGCTGGCCTCGGGCCACCAGGTCGCGCTGTTCGTGATCGACTCCGACCACGACCAGGACAAGCTCTACATGCTCATCGGCGGCACCCGGAAGGTCGTGCCGACCGCGCGGCGGCTGATCGTGTCGCACATCAGCCGCTTCCGGAAGGACAACGCCGACTTCCGCCACGCGGTGGCCGCGGGCAAGGTCGACGCGCTGCTGCTGATGCCGCAGGGGCCGCGCGACGAGGAGTTCCACGGCGCCGTCGGCGAGATGCTCAACGAGTGGAACGCGACCGTCGCGAGCCCGGTGATCGAGAACGTCCGGATCATCACGCCCGAGAAGGACGCGCTCACCCGCGAGCTGCTCGACTACCTCGGCCGCGTCGGCATGCCGGCCGGCGTGCACCACCCCGACAGCGAGGTCGGCCGCGAGATCATGGCGCAGTGCCCCGAGGACGAGGGCCGCTGGCCGATCGTGAGCTCGCTCGCCGGCTGGTGCGGGCACTGCCCGAGCGTGCGTGCCCTCGCGAACCAGCTCTACGGCCGGCCCGACGACATCGACGTCGACGAGGTGGTCGACCTCGTCGTGGTGGGCGCGGGACCGGCGGGCCTCGCGGCCAGTGTGTACGCCTCGAGCGAGGGCCTCTCGACGGTCTGCCTCGAGGCCGAGGCGATCGGCGGCCAGGCGGGCACGAGCTCGATGATCCGCAACTACCTCGGCTTCCCGCGCGGCATCTCGGGCATGCGGCTCGCCCAGCGCGCCCGCGGCCAGGCCCTCCGCTTCGGCACCCGCTTCTTCACCGGCTGGCCGGCGACCGGGATCTCGCCGTGCGAGGACGGCGGGCACCACATCGTGCACACCGAGGGCGGTGACGTGCACGCCCGCACGGTCCTCGTCTCGACCGGCGTGAACTACCGCAGGCTCGGCGTCGACTCGATCGAGGAGCTCGTCGGCCGCGGCGTCTACTACGGTGCCGCGATGGCGGCCGCGCGCGAGCTCGCCGGCGACCACGTCGTGATCGTCGGTGGTGGCAACTCAGCCGGGCAGGCCGCGATCCACGCCGCCCGCTTCGCGAAGGAGGTCACCATCGTCGTGCGGCGGCCGGACCTGGCGGCCACCATGTCGTCGTACCTCATCGACGAGATCCAGTGGAACCCGCGGATCACCGTCCGCGGCTGCACGCGCGTCATCGACGGCGGACCCGACGACGTCGACCACCTCGCGTGGCTGACCTTCGAGGACGTCGACTCGGGCTCGCAGGAGCGCGTCGACGCGCGCGGGCTCTTCCTCCTGCTGGGCGCCGCTCCCGAGTGCAGCTGGCTGCCGGACACGGTGCTCCGCGACGAGCGCGGCTTCGTGCTCACCGGTCGCGACATCCCGCGCGAGCGCTGGGTCGAGGACGTGCCTCCCGAGGACCTCGCCACGACCGTGCCGGGCATCTTCTGCGGCGGCGACATCCGCTCGGGCTCGATGAAGCGCGTGGCCTCCGCGACCGGTGAGGGTGCCTCGGTCGTGTCGTCGGTCCACACCTGGCTCGGGCAGTAGCCCGGGCGGCCCCTAGAGCTGGACCAGCAGGAAGACGACCGCGAGCGCGGGGAGGAGCCCCTGCGTGATCGCCGCGCGGGCCATCGTCCGGTCGTGGGTGACGAGCACGAGCGCGGCGCCGAGCATCGAGCCGGTGCCCGCGAGCGCGAGGGCGGTGCCGGTGCCGTGGTCGTCGCCGATCAGCACCAGGCCGACGGCGGTGATGACGGCGAGGAACAGGTTGTAGAAGCCCTGGTTGTAGGCCATCGGCGCGGTGACCGCGGCATCGGACTCGGACGTGCCGAAGGTCTTGCGGGTCGCGGGCTCGGTCCAGCGGAAGGACTCCAGCACCCAGATGTAGACGTGGAGCAGCGCGGCGAGGGCCGCGAAGACCACAGCGAGGATCGTCATGGGCGGAGCCTAGGGGCGTTCACCCCTTCGTGGGTGGTACGACGTCACGCGTGGGCGCAGAGTCGAGCGAGCGACCACCTGGCCGCGAGGATCGAGGAGGTCCCCATGGGACGACTGATCGGCATCCTGCTCGTCGTCTGGCTCGTGATCGGCGCCTTCGCCGCCTACCAGCGCGGCTACTTCGAGGACGGCGACAAGAACTGCTCCGAGACCAGCGACATCGTGCTCAACATCGTCGCCGGACCGCTCAACTACACCGGCATCAACCCCAAGACGGACTGCTCGGACATCAACGTCCCGGAGCCGTCGAAGTAGCCGACCTCAACGCCCGCGGTTGCGGGGGTGGTCCTTGGCCGTCCGCTCGTTGCCGCGACGGTAGTTGCCGGTGACCCGCGCCATCAGCTCCTGCTCGTCGTCGCCGTCCTCGACGTCGGCGAGGAAGCGCGCGGCGGCGTTGCCGCGCAGCACCGTGGCGCGCTTGCCGTGGTGGGTGACGACGACCTCGCCGCCACGCACGTCGTAGTCGAATCCCTCGGGTGCAGGCACCCCGGCACCGTACGACGATCCGTAGGCTGGCCGCCATGCGATTCAAGCTCGGCAGACCCGACCTGTCGCGCTACGCCGACCGGTTCGACGTACCCGGCTCCTCCGGAGGGCTCGCGGTGACGTTCCTCGGTGTGTCCAGCCTGCTCGTCGACGACGGCGAGAGCGCCGTGATGACCGACGGCTTCTTCTCCCGGCCCGCGCTCCCGTCGGTGCTGCTGCGGCGCATCGAGCCGGACGCGTTGCGGATCGAGGCCGCGCTGGCGCGGCTCGGCCTCGGTCGCGACGGCCGCGGCCTCGACGCGGTCGCGCCGGTGCACACCCACTTCGACCACGTCATGGACTCGGCGGTCGTGGCCGCACGGACCGGCGCGGTGCTCGTGGGTGGCGAGTCCAGCGCCAACGTCGGGCGGGGGCGCCGGCCTCGAAGCGGACCGCATCTCCGTCGTCGTGCCGGGCGAGCCGCAGGCGTTCGGCGCCTTCACGCTCACCCACCTCGAGTCGACGCACTGCCCGCCCGACCGCTTCCCCGGGACCATCGACGCCCCGGTCGTGCCACCCGTGCGGACGGCTGCCTACCGGTGCGGCGAGGCGTGGTCGATCCTCGTCGAGCACAGCAGTGGGCGCACGGCCCTGCTGCAGGGCAGTGCCGGGTACGTCGACGGCGCGCTCGCCGGTCGCAGCGCCGAGGTCGTCTACCTCGGCGTCGGCCAGCTCGGGGTGATGGACGAGGACTACATCCGGTCCTACTGGGCGCAGACCGTCGAGGCCGTCGGCGCGCAGCGGGTGGTGCTGACGCACTGGGACGACTTCTTCCGGGGGCTCGACGCCCCGCTGCGCGCACTGCCGTACGCCGGCGACGACCTCGACGTGACGATGCGCGTCCTCACCGGGCTGGCGCGCGACCAGGGGGTCGCCCTCCACCTGCCGACGCTATGGCGGCGAGAGGACCCCTGGTCGGGCCTGGCGGGCTAGAGCCAGGTCGGCTTCCAGTCGTCGGGCGGGTCCTCGCCGACGCGGCCGTCGACCGCCTCGCGGAGCAGGTCGGCGTGGCCGGTGTGGCGGCCGTACTCCTCGAGCATGTCGAAGAGCAGCCGACGCAGCCGCGGGTGGTTGCCGTTGCCGTCGTCGACGTGGGCCACCAGGTCGAGCCCGCCCTCGGCGAGCGCGGACGCGACGCGCTCGTCGGCGCGCAGGACCGCCTCGTCGTAGGCGGCGTACAGCTCGTCGGGTGCCATCTCGTCGGCGCGGGCGAACTCCCAGTCGTTGGAGCCGTCGTGGCCCATCGACGTCCACGGCTCGTCGACCCGCTCGCCGCGGAGCTTGGTGAGGAACACGTAGTCCTCGGAGGCCGCGAGGTGGAGCAGCAGGCCGCCGAGCGACAGGCTCGACGGGGACAGCCGTTGCCGCAGCCCGGCCTCGTCGAGGTCGTCGGCCTTCCAGCGGAAGGTGGCGCGCAGCCGTCCGAGGGCGCCGAGGAGGTGCTCGACCTCGGTGCCGGCCAGCGGCGGCTCCCACGGCGGGGGGACCCAGATGTCGTCATCGCTCATGGCTCGGACGCTAGCGCTCGTTCCGGACGATCGGGGGCCGGAAGGCGCCGCCGATCGGGTCTGGACAGCGCGCCGCGCCGGGAGGAGGGTGGCCGGATGCGACGACTCGGACTCTCCCTCATCCCCGCCCTGGTGCTCGCCCTCACCCTGCCGACGGCAGCCGGCGCCCGCACCGACAAGCCGAAGGGTCCGGACCCCTTCGAGGACTGGACCGAGACGGTCCTCGACGCCGACCAGAACTTCCGCGGCCTCGAGGCGGTGAGCGCCACCGAGGCGTGGGTCACCGGCGAGAGCCTCACCGACGACGGCCCGGCCCGCGTCTTCCGCACCACGGACGGCGGCGGCACGTGGACCGACGTGAGCCCGGCGGACACCGAGGGCCTGTCGTTCCGCGACGTCGAGGTGCACGGCAAGGCCGCGCACGTGCTGGCGATCGGTCCCGGCGAGGCGTCGCGGATCTATCGCTCGACCGACGGTGGGGCGACCTGGACCGAGGCCTTCCGCAACCCGGACAAGAAGGCGTTCTACGACTGCATGGCCTTCTACGGCAGCGGCAAGCGCGGGCTGGTGGTGAGCGACCCGGTCGGCGGCAAGCTGCGGATCCTGTCCACCGACGACCGCGGCGAGAGCTGGAAGGTGCTGCCCAGCAAGGGCATGCCGGCCACGGCCGACGAGTTCGGCTTCGCCGCCAGCGGCGACTGCCTGGTCACGGTCGGCAAGGCGGCCTTCATCATCACCGGCGGCGCGCAGTCGCGGGTCCTGCGCTCCGACGACCGCGGGTTGACGTGGAAGGCCACCGAGTCGGGGATCCCGGCGGGCGAGTCGGCCGGCGGCTTCGCCGGAGCGTTCGCCACCCCGCGCAACGGCATCGTCGTCGGCGGCGACTTCGCCGACGCGGACGACACGGCCGACACCACGGCGTACACCCGCAACGGCCGCACCTGGACCTCCGGCGGCGACCTGCGGCACATCGGCGAGGACGTCACCTACCTGCGGGGCTGGAGGTACGCCGTCGCGACCGGCGACTACGACGGCTCGGCCGGCACCAGCACGACCTCCGACGGCGGGCGCACCTGGACGCGCGTGTCGAAGAAGGGCTACCACGTCGTCGACTGCGTCGGGAAGGTCTGCTGGGCGGCCGGCAGCACGGGCCGCGTGGGCCACAGCTGAGCCATCCGTGGCGAGGGCCCGCACCGAACCACGGGTGTGAGCCGGCCCGACACCACGCCTGACGCGATGTTCGCGAGCCGCAGCGTGCCCCGGCACCTCGTCCGGGGCGCGCTCGGCCTGCCGATGATGGTCGCGGCGTTCGCGCTCGTGCCGTGGCTCGGGCCGCTCGCGCTGCTGCTCGTCGTGCCCGCGGCCGTGCTGCTCCGCGGCTGCCCGACGTGCTGGGCGCTCGGGCTCGCCCAGACCTGCGCGATCCGGGACGCGGCGGTCCGGCGGGACTGACGTCAGCCCACGGGCTGGAGCGGGTGGATCGCCACCTCTCCGCTCAGCGCGCCCTCGGCCGCGCCGAACGCCGCCGCCACGTGCGGCGTCGCCATGTGGGCGTCGAGCGCCGCCGGGTCGGTCCACCGCTCGACGGTAATGAACGTGCCCGGGGTGCTGCCTGACTCGAAGAGGTCGTAGGCCAGGCAGCCCTCCTCCTCGCGGGTCGCGGCGGCGAGCGTCAGCAACGCCTCCCGGACCTGGTCGGCCGCCTCGGGCTCGGCGGGGATGGTGGCGACGACCTGGAGCTCGCTCATGGGGTTGCCTGTCAGGAGGAGGGGTGGGGCGTGGATCCCCAGTGTGCGCCCGCGCCTGTGGAAGTGGGAATGCCTCGTGCGAGACGCGCAGTCGCCTCGCTCAGCCCCGGAAGGGGATCCGCGAGCGGACGACGGGCACGTCGCCGTAGCCGTGCTCGGCCATCAGGTCGAGGAGCGAGCCGACCGCGGCCGTGCCGTGGGGCGACGGCGACATCGCGACCGCCCGGATCGGGAGTCGACTGGCGTCGGTGCGGACGGGTGCGCCGTCGCCACCGGTCAGGCAGAGGTAGGGAGCCAGGCCGTAGGGCGTCGCCCGGTAGCGCACCAGCCCCGTCGGCAGCGCTCCGTCGTGCGGTCCGCGGTAGAGCACCGTGCTGTGCCGGGTCTCGCGCTCGTCGGTGAAGCCCTCGTGCTTGATCAGCAGCAGGGCCTGCTCCATGTCGTCGAGCAGGTCGGCCGCATCGGTCATCACCTCGGCGCGGGTCGCGCCGGTGGAGGCCAGGTCGATCGCCCGCGCCACCTCGTCGGGGAGGTCGTCGAACACGGCGTCGACGAGCGCAGCCTGGTCCTCCGCGGAGTAGCGGACGGGCGCCCATGCGCGGTGTCGTACGCCGACCTCGCCGGTGTCGGCGGACGCAGCGAGAACGGCGAGGGGCGAGTCGGGGTGGAGCCCGATGGCGTACGACTCCTGGCCGCCACGCGTGCCGCCGTAGTTGCGCCACATCGCGAGCAGGTCCCAGCCACCGGCCGCGGAGAGGACGAAGAACAGGCTCGGCGAGATCTCGTGGTCGCGTCCGCCCTGCTCGATGAGGGCGGCGGCGTCGCGGAAGAAGTCGTCGCCGTCGGCCGCCCGGCGGGTGAGCTCGGCCTGGAGCAGCTCGACGGCCAGCGCGACCTCGCCGGCGTCGTTGAGGAACTGCGCGGACGTCGCCCACAGCGTGTGGCTCGACAGGATCGCGATCAACCCGGTGGCGTTGGTGTAGTGCCACACGAGGCCGTCCGGCGGCGCGTCGACCTGCAGCGGTGGCCGAAGTCCCATGGCCCGAGACTATTCCGTGCTGGCTACGCTCGCCGGGTGACCGCACGCTCCAGCCTCCCCACCGCTCCCCTGCTCGCCGCCGGCCTCGTCGGCGGCTTCGCCCTCGCCCAGCAGACCGGCGTACGACCCCTCGGCGGAGCCGCGATGCTCGGCGCCAACGCCCTGGCCGCGAGGCAGTGGTACGCCGTCGGCGGGGCGCCGCTGGCCGCCGGCCTGACCGCGGCCTACTGGACCGCGATGGGCGTCTCGCACCCGCTCGCGAAGAAGGTCGGCACCTGGCCGTCGGTGATCGGTGTGACCGCCGCGGCCGCCGGCGCCGCGTGGGCGCTGTCCGACCGGCGTCGCTGACCCTCCCGGGTCCGCGCTCAGGCGCGGTCGTGCAGCGTGACGTGGTAGCCGTCGGGGTCGGCGAAGGTGAACGTCCGTCCGAACGGGCCGTCGATCGGCGCGGCGACGATGGTGTGCCCGTCGGCGACGAGCGCGTCGTGGATGTCCTGGACGTCGGTCGCGTGGAGCCAGATCGCGGCACCGATGCCGGGCTGGGCGACGCTGTCGAGCACGGTGCCCGGGGCGAGGTCGCGGATCGCGAACGCGATCGGCGCGGTGTCGAAGACGACCGCGTGCGGCGGACCCGCGTCGGACTTCACGAGCCCGAGGTAGCGCTCGTAGAACGCCCGCGACGCGTCGAGGTCGCGTGCCTGGAGGGAGATGAAGTCGGGGCCGGTGACCGGCATGGTGAGCTCCTGGTGGTCGATGATGGTGTCAGTTATCTGACACGCGAATCTATGTCAGGATGCTGACATGAGTCAAGACGGCATCGAGCTCGACACGTCACTCGGCTACCTGCTCAAGGAGGCCTCGAGTGCACTGCGCCAGGCGATGGAGCAGGTGCTGCGACCGCTCGGGATGACCGTGACGCACTACTCGTGCCTCGAGCTGCTGTCGCAGCGACCGGGCGTCTCGGCCTCGGACCTGGCCCGTGGCACCTTCGTCACGCGGCAGTCGATGCACACGCTCCTGCAGCAGCTCGAGCGCGACGGCGACGTCACCCGGGCGGAGTCGGCGCCGGTCGGCAAGGCGCTGCCGACCCGGCTCACCTCCCAGGGCCGGGCCCGCCTGGCCGAGGCCTCGGCGGCCGTGCGGTCGGTGGAGGTGCGGATGCTCGGCGGGCTCTCCGCCGCCGACCAGGCTGCCGCGCTCAGGATGCTGCGGAGCATGGTCGACGCGCTGCGAGCGTGAGCTCAGTCCTCGGGGAGCTCGGCGAAGGCCTTCTTCATGTCGTTGTACCACCCGAGCGACTTCTTCGGGTGGCGCCAGCGTCCCTTCATCTCCTTGCGCGCCGGCAGGTGCGCCTCGTCGCCGTCCTTCTCGGCCTCCTTGAGGTGCTGGTCCTGGGCGTTGATCACGTCGTCGTGGGTCTCGCCTCGGTGGGCGAGGTCGCACGGGCCGCCGAGCTGGCGGCAGGTCATGGTCTTCACGGCTTCTCCTCGGGTCGGGTTCCTGATGGTCTGACGATCGGGGTGCCGGGGGTGTGACCGGCTCAGCGGACCTGGTCGCCCTCGCGGCGTACGACCCGGGCGAGCACGGCCGGCTCGGCACGGAACGTGATCGCGCGGACCCGGCCGTCGGCGACCTCGAAGTCGAAGACGACCTTCGCCTCGCCCTTGAGGTACCAGGCCGAGGCCGCCCGCTCGCCGACGAACACCGAGAGCGCGGTCTGGGCGCTGCCGTTGAAGAAGGTCGCCACCTCGTCCCGTCCCTCGATCGTGGCCGGCGTGCCCATCGAGATCGCGGCCTCGTCGGCGCCGACGACGGCGTCCGGGGCGAGCAGCTGGAGGAGGCGCTCGAGGTCGCCACCGCGCGCGGCGTCCATGAAGGCGTCGACGACCTCCCAGTCGGCGAGCGCGTCGTCGGGGCGGGGCTGGGCGACCTTCGACCGGGCGCGCGAGGCGAGCTTGCGCGCTGCGGCGGGCGAGGTGTCGAGGACGGCGGCGATCGTGCCGAACTCGAAGCCGAAGCTGTCGTGCAGCACGAAGGCCACCCGCTCGCGCGGCGACAGCCGGTCGATCACCGCCTGGAGCGCGATCCCGACGGTGTCGGCGAGGGCGACGTCGTCCGCGGGGTCGGGGGAGGTCTCCACGACCTCGACCTCCTCGACCGGGACCGGCGTACGCGCCCGCAACCGGTCGAGGCACAGCCGGGTGGTGACGGTGGTCAGCCAGGCCGGCAGGCTGTCGATCTCCGTGCCGCCACCGGCCGCACGGTCGAGGCGGAGCCATGCCTGCTGGACCACGTCCTCGGCCTCGGCGTGGTCGCCGAGGACCCGGCTCGCGATGCCGACCAACCGCGGCCGCTCGGCCTCGAAGCCCTCCGCCATCACCTGGCGACGGTCCTGCTGCTCGTCCATGTCGGTCCTCCCGGTCGCATCATCCCAACCACTCGACGTCCTGGGCGGGACGGATGTGACCGGCCGTGTCGCACACTGGAAGGCATGGCAGCGTTGACGCTCGCGACCCGGTCCTCCCTGGCCACGGCGGCCTTCGTGCTGCTCGCGGGCTGCACCAGCGATCCCGACGCGGCGCCAGCGCCCGCCGGGGAGTCGACCTCGTCGACGACGACGGCCGAACCGGAGGCCGGCGAGCAGCCCAACGAGGAGCCCACGGACGAGCCGACCGCGACGGAGGCGCCCGAGCCCCCGCCGAACCCGATCTCGATCGCCGCGCTCGCCCAGGCCGACCTCACGGGCGGTGGACTGCGCCTCGGAGCCGTGCGCGAGCGGACCCCCGCCTACACGTCGTACGACGTCACCTTCGCCTCGACGACCGCCGGCGAGGGGACGGCGCCGCTGCGCATCAGCGGCGTGCTCAACGTCCCCACGGGTCGCGTGCCGCGGGGTGGCCAGGGGTGGCCCGCGGTGGTGCTCGGGCACGGCTACATCGACCCGGGCTCCTACGTGCGCGGCCAGGGCATGACCCGCGAGCGTGGCTTCCTCGCCCAGCGCGGCTACGTCGCGCTGCACGTCGACTACCGCAACCACGCCGAGTCGACCGACGACCCGCGGATCGAGTCGGCCGTCCGGCTCGGGTACGCCACCGACGTGATCGCCGCGGCGCAGGCGCGGCAGAAGTCCCAGGACGTCCGCGTCGACGCCGACCGGATCGCGCTGTTCGGCCGGTCGATGGGCGGCGGCGTGATGCTCAAGGCGCTCGCGATCGACCCGGGCCTCTTCGCCGCCGGCGTCGGGTGGGCCTCGGTCTCCAGCCTCGAGGGGCAGAACTTCGACCACTTCCAGCGACCCGACGCTCCCGTCGCCCAGCTGGAGGCGGCGTTCCGCGGGCGCCACGGCCTCCCGGGCGAGGACCCGGAGTTCTGGCGCGGGGTCTCGCCGCGACCGGACTTCGCGGACATCACCGAGCCGGTGCTGATGGTGCACGGCCGCTTCGACGACACCTGCCCGCCGCCGTGGGCCACCGCCACGCAGCGCGCGCTCACCCGGGCCGGCGTCGACGCGACGCTCGAGTGGTACGACGACGGGCACGCCTTCGGCCCGGCCTTCGTAGCCGCGATGGACCGCACCGTGCGCTTCCTCGACAACCGCATGCCCGCCTGAGGGATCCGGGTGCTCGCGCCGCGCGTCCCACCCACATGTCCCACCGCGCCGTCCTCGCCCTCGCCAGCGCCGCCCTCGTGATGCTCACGGCGGGATGTGGGTCCGACGAGGGCCCGGAGCGAGCCGCGGAGCCCGCGACCCCGACGTCGTCGGCCACGACCCCGTCGTCGTCGTCCTCGACCACCACTCCCCCGAGCGAGGGGCTCCAGAAGACCCGCATCGTGGGCGAGGTGGTCGAGGACGGGGACTGCGTGGTCGTGCGCGACGACAACGCGACCACGTGGACGATCGCCGGCGACGGGGCCGCCGACCTCGTTGTCGGTGACCGGGTGGCGGTGACCGGTGCCCCGGACCTGGCCGCCACGGGGTGCGGTGGGCCGCTCGTCCGCGCGACCAGCATCCGCGCCCTGCCCTGACCCGACCTGACCCGACCGGTCCGGCCTGGTCTGCGCCCGGGCCGCCACGCACGAGGGTGGGGCCGGGGCCGAAGCCCCGACCCCGCCCGTGGTGGTCGTTCAGCGGTGGTGCGTCACTGCACCCGGATCCGCATGCTGGTGCCGCTCTGCGAGAGCACCCGGATCCTCACCCCGGCTCCCGCGACCTTGACCCCGACCCGGGGCAGGCCCGCGTCGACGAAGGGCTGGAAGTACCGGTTCGGGTCGCTGTCGTCGAACAGCGGGTTCGCCGCGCGCCCACGGATGTAGCTCCGCTGACCGCCTGAGGTCAGGTAGAACGAGTCCGCGGTCTGCAGGCCGAACGGGGCGTCGTAGTTCTGGATCCGACCACGCCACGCCGTGCCCTGCAGGTTGTAGTGCACGAACGGGTTGCCGTCGACCGGCAGCACCAGACCGCCACCGGGGTGCTGGCTGGTGTTGTTGTCGGAGTACGACGAGTCCCAGTAGTTGACCAGCAGGCCGTCCTGGTAGGGGAACTTCTCCACGAAGTCGGGCCGGTCCGGGAAGCTGAAGTTGTACGGACCGGTCTGGAGGTACTTGTCGTAGGAGGTGTAGGTGCGGTTGCTGGCCAGGTAGAACTGGTCGTAGGCCGTGTCGTAGCTGGCCCCCACCGAGCGGAACCCGTCGAGGGTCCAGCCGTTCGGCGAGGTCTCCGCACCGTCGGCGAGGACGGTGGTCGCCCCGTTGGTCACCTTGATGTCGTCCACCAGCAGGCCCGACCACCCGAGGTCGGGGTCCTGGCCCTGCACGGCACCGTCGGTGACGTAGCGGGCCCGGAAGCCGATCGTCTGCCCGGCGTAGGCCGACAGGTCGTAGGTCGCGGTGACGTAGTCACTGACGCCGTCGATGCCCGTGTCCGCGATGGGATCGTTGTCGGGGTTGGTGTCCCCGTCTGTGTCGGGGTCGATCGCGGAGGTGTCCAGCGGAGTCCAGGTGCCGCTGCCGACCGGCGACTGCACCTCGAGGTAGCCGTAGTCGTAGTCCTCCTCGATATTCCACGCGGCCTTCAGCGACAGCGTGGTGGTCCCGGCCGGGACGGCCAGGTCGGTGCGCGCCATCGTGGCCTCGTAGCCGTCGCCGGCGCCGCTGTACCACTGCTTGGTGCCCTCGGGCGGCGTCGGCAACGTGGTCGCGACCTGCTTGTCGGGCAGCACGACCGCCACGCCCTGGGCCTTGCTGGAGTTGTACTCGTGGGGGCCGAGGTCGATGGTGCGGTCCTGGCCGGCCACGACGGTCTCGTAGTCGAGCCAGCCGAGCTGCAGCTTGTCCCACACGCCGAGGTCGGCGGCACGGGTGCCGATGCCCTGGTCGCCGGCTGCGGACACCCGGCTCTGCGCCATCAGCGTCCACCAGCTGACCGGGTTGTCACCCGAGGCAGCGGTGTCGTAGTGGTCGGGCAGGCCGAGGTCGTGGCCGTACTCGTGGGCGACCACGGAGATGCCGCCGTTCTCGGGCTGCACCGTGTAGTCGGCCACCCACACACCGGTGGTGCCGATCTGCGTGCCACCGTCCGGGTTGGCGACGCCGCCCGGCGTCGGGCCCTGGCCGGTGCCCTGGAAGGCCTTCCAGCGGTGGCTCCAGATGGCGTCCTCGCCGTAGATCGGGTCGCCGTCGGCCTGGTCGCCACCGGAGTGGATGACCTGGAAGCGGTCGATGTAGCCGTCGGGCTCGTCGAAGTTGCCGTCGCCGTCGAAGTCGTTGCGGTCGACCTTGTCGAACTTCGAGACGATCTTCTTGATCTGGGCGTCGGTCTTGCCGGCCGCCTTCTGGTCGGCCACCCACTGGGTCATGCCGTCCGAGATGAGGTTCCAGGTGTTGTTGCAGACGTTGCCCGCGCACGGGTAGCCGTTGCTGCGGCCGTAGCGCGCCTCGTTGTAGGGCACGGTGACGACGTCGGTCACCATGCCGTCGACGCTGTAGCGGCCCGAGGACTGGCGCTCGTAGTAGCTCTTGAGCGAGTCGGCGAGCTCACCGTCGCCGAAGTAGAGGTCCTTGTAGTACTTCTTGTTGAAGTTCTTGCGCCACTGCGTCGAGTTGTCGTTCGGTCCCGGCTTCGGGATCTCGTTGAAGCCCGGGCCGTCGAAGGTCACCGGTCCCGGCGTCAGCGGGTCGGTGTCGCGGTCGGGGTAGTTGGGGTCGCGCTGCGTGCCGAAGTCGACCAGCAGCACGAAGACCTCGTCGGTGCGCTCGTTGCCGAGCTCGACGTACTGGTCCTGGGTGCCGGTCGTCCTGCCCTTGCGAGCACTGGCCTTGCCGCGGGCGGCCGGCTCCTTGCCGACCTTCAGCACGCTGGTGCCGTTGATCGTCTCCGGCGATGCCTCGCCGCTCAGCACGTCGGCCCACGCCTGCTGGCGCAGGGCCGCCTGCTTCTCGGCCTCCGGGTTGGGCAGCACGTGGTCGGAGTTCGCCGCATGCGCCTCCCCGACGCTGCGGTGAGGTGCCGCTGGCGCGGCATAGGTCGGGGCCAGGGTCAATGCCCCGGCACCGGTGATCAGGGCGAGGGAAAGCCCAAGGGTCGTGGATCTCACGAGTTCTTCCTTTCCGAGAGACAGGAAGGCGGGCTGGATCAGCCACGACGACTCCCTGCCTCTCGGACAGTAGGCCCGGGCCCGCGCGTTGACCAGACCCCCGGCTGGGGAAATAGACCGAAGGACCACCCCGGGACTACGGAGTGGCCTCGAGCTGCTGCGGGGGCGCGACGGCGTACGACGAGGAGAGCCGGCGGTAGGGACGGGAGGCCAGCGCGAGGAGGACCGTCACGAACATGATCGCGCCGGCGGCGAGGAAGACGAGCGCGATGCCACGCGCCTCTCCGCCGCCGAGGAGCCAGTGCCAGGTGTCGCGACCCTCGGCCGACCTCATGTAGGGGATCAGCCAGAACTCGGCCAGGGGGCCGATCATGAACGCCGAGACCGGGCTCGCGGCGAGCTCGACGCTCTGCGCGAAGCCGAAGACGCGACCCTGCGTGCGGTAGGGCACGACCCGCTGGAGGATCGTCTGCTCCGACGACTCGGCCACCGGCATGAGGGCCATGAACACGAAGATGCCGAGGACGTAGAGCCAGGCGAGCTCGCGGATGGTGAAGGTCATCCCGAGGACCGCGACGGCGAGGTTGACCAGCAACAGGGTGCGGACAGGGTTCTTCCCGAGCCCGAACCTGGCGACGAGGCCGCCGCCGAGCACGAAGCCGAGGCCCGTGACGCCCAGGACGATGCCCCAGGCCTCGACGCTGAACAGCTCGAGGCCGTAGGGGTCCATGAGCGCGACGTAGACACCGCTGACCAGGTTGTTGAACGTGGTGAACAGGATCAGCGCGACCAGGCCGGGCACGGCCGTGATGGCGCTGATGGCGCCGCGGAAGTCGAACCTCGCCCCGCCCTCCTCGGGGTCGGGCGCGAGCTCGGGGATCGTGATCGGCACCAGGTGCAGGAGCGAGACGCCGGTCAGCACGATCGAGACGGCGAGGGTCCAGCCCATGCCGATCAGGCCGACGCTGAGCCCGCTGAAGACGCTGGTGACCATGAACGAGATGCCCTGCACGGTGCCGACGAGCCCGTTGGCCTTGTCGCGGCCGTCCTCCGGGACGAGGAGCGTGACCGTGGTGGAGAGGGCGATGTTGCGCAGGCTCTCCACGACCCCGCCGGCCAGGATCACCGCGCTGAACAGCCAGAACCACGGGTTGCCCCAGTCGGCGAGCCGGTCCTCACCGAGCAGCACCCACAGTCCGCCGGCCGACGCGTAGGTCACCAGGGTGACGGTCGAGGAGATGACCATGACCTGCTTCTTGCGGTGCCGGTCGACCAGCGTGCCGAAGAAGGTGCCGAAGACGGCGGTGAAGAGCATGTAGCCGCCGCCGATGATCGCGGTGGCCATGACCGAGCGGGTCTCGAGGTAGGCCCAGAACGTCAGGGCGAACCAGAGGTAGCTCGACGTCACGTTGGCCACGAGCGTGTTGCCCAGCACCTGCCGGAACGCGCGCAGCGTCTCCGGCCCGCGGGTCACCCCGGGCGGGAGGTGCGCCTCCGCCTGCGGGGCGGCGGGATCGGCGGGGATGTCGTCGGCCACGCCCCGACACTAGGCGCCGGGACCGACATCGCGCCTCCTACTTCCTGCCCGCCCCCGCCGGGGTCCAGCCGTCCCACATCGCCGCCACGTGCCGTACGTCGGTCCCGCAGCAGCCGCCGACGATGCGGACCGACGGCAGCTCGTCGGCGAGCGCCCGGGTCCGCGCGGCCAGGTCGTCGAGGTCGCCCTCGTCGAGCACCTCGGCCTCGTCGAGCTCGGCGTGCGACTGGCGCGAGGAGTTCACCCGGAGCCCGGCGATCCGCGCGGCCCACGGCGCCGACGGGTCGATCCCGGGCCGCACGTGGTCGGGGTGCGCGCAGTTGACCAGCAGGTGCGCGGCGCCCGCGCCCGTCGCGGCGTCGAGCTGCTCGACCGCCTCGCCCAGCGGCGTGCCGTCCGGGAGCCGGCCGTCGGTCTCGACGGTGAACGAGACGCCCAGCGGCAGGCCGACGTCCTGGGCCGCGCGGACCACGCCGACGGCCTCGGCGACCGTGGCCAGGGTGAGCACGGTCGCCAGGTCGGCGCCCGCCTCGGCGAACGCCGCCACCTGCGCCAGGTGGTAGTCGGCGTAGCGGTCGGCGTCGAGGTCGCCGGCCCGGTAGCCGTCGCCGCGCGGCCCGATGGTCCCGCCGACCAGTGCCACCCCGCCGTGCTCGCGGGTGTGCTCCTCGGCGAGCGCCGCCAGGAACGAGACCGCGTCGTGGTTCACCCGGCGCAGTGCGTGGTCGTCGTACCCCAGCCGGGCGCCCCAGTCGGCGTTCGCCCGCCACGTCGGCGTCTCGAGCAGCAGCCCCGCGCCGGCGTCCGAGGCGACCTGGGCGAAACCGCGGAAGTAGTCGGTGAGGACCTCACGGCCCTCCTGGTCGTCGATGAGCGGGAACGCAGCGAAGTCCGGCAGGTCGATCCCGTGGTGGAAGACCAGGTCGGTCTCGAGCCCACCGTCGGTGACCCAGCCTGCGGGGTGGTCGGGCAGCCGCCATGTCGTCATCGGACCTCCCGGGGTGGGGCGACATCCCTGTCTAGCACCGCGCCGCTCCCCAGGACCCGGTCGACTAGACCGCCCTACCCGGCCGGGAACTCCTCCGCGACGGCCGTCAGCCTGTCGACGTACGACGACCACTCGAGATCGGGCAGGTTGCTCGAGCCGACGAGGAAGCCGGCGGCGCCGTCGATGCCCTCGCGCAGGATGTCGGCGTGGCCGACGTGCCGGGCCACGTCGCTGATGACGTGCACGACGACCCGGTGCAGGGAGACGTCGCAGTGGTCCTCGGGCCACCACGGCACCCGGCCGCGGGCGTCGAGCGGGAGGCTGGCGACCGTCTCGTCGCAGAAGGCCCAGACCCGGCGGTAGAAGTCGACGACCTCGCTCGCCGCGATGTCGGCCGGGACCCACCAGTCGGCCTGGGGGTCCACGTCGGCGACCTCGTCGGTGACGTACAACGGGTGGTCGGTCTCGGGCCACGCGCGGCCGAACGTGGGCCCGAAGTAGCCGATCTCGACGTTGGCGCAGTGGCGCACGATGCCGAGCAGGTTCGTGCCGGTCGGCGTGCGCGGCAGGCGCAGGTCCCGCTCGCCCAGTCCCTCGAGCTTCCAGAGCAGCGACTCCCGCGCCCCCTGGAGGTACTCCAGCAGTGCCGTCGCAGGGTCGAGCAGGTGGTCGTCCATCCGGCGATCATGCCCGCGGTGCCCTCCTGGAGTCACCGGATATCCGGTGACCGCCCCGCTTCGCCCCCCAGATCTCGGCCGACAACCGGGAGACTCGGGTGCGAAGTACGGTTTCCGGCGTGACCTCCCGCGTGCACTCGATCCACGTCGCGCCGGGCCGCCGGCTGCCCACGAAGTCGGTCGCGAGCGTCGAGGCCGAGGCGGGCGCCGGCCTGGTCGGCGACCGCTACCACGGCAGCAGGCACCGGCACGTCACCGTGCAGGTCCTCGATGACCTCGACGCCGCCGCCGAGGCGCTCGGGCGACCCGTCGACCCCGGCCTCACCCGACGCAACATCACCCTCGACCACGGCCCGCTGCCCACGCGTCCCGGCGAGCGGATGACGATCGCCGGCGTCGAGCTCGAGGTGGTCCGCATCGCCGCACCCTGCCGGCTCCTCGACGACGACCTCGGGCCCGGCGCGATGCAGGCCCTCAAGTCGCCCCGCGGCGGCACGGTCTTCCGGCTGCTCTCCTCCGGCACGATCCGCGTCGGCGACGAGGCCTCGGTCGGCCCCACCCCCACCCCCGCACCCACCCCCGACACCTGACCCGGTATCTAGGGACGATCCGGTAGGTGGAACGGGGTCCGCGCCCACGAGATCGTCCCTGGATACACGAGTCAGAGGGGCCCGTAGACCTCGGCCACCGACGCCCGGAGCCCCAGCCGGTCGAGCACGGCCAGCAGCGTCCGCTCCTCGAAGCCGAAGTGCGACTCCATGATCGCGGCCAGTCCCTCGAGGTGCCCGGCGACCACCGACGGCGCCGCGGAGCGCGCGACCGCGGCCGAGAGCCCGTCGAGCAGCGTGCCGATCATCGCGTGGTCCTGCTCGAGCTTGCGCAGCTGCGGCGACAGGTCCGGGTGCTCGGCCTCGACGGCCGGGAAGAGGAGCGCGTCCTCCCCGCGGTGGTGCCCGTCGAGCGCGGAGCAGAAGCCGTGGCAGAACAGCAGCAGGTCGCGGCTGGGCGTCGGGAGCGGGAGCCCGGCGGCGGCTGCCTCCTGCGAGAGCCTCAGCGCACCGCGGAGCCGGTCGTGCACCGCACGCATCTCGGCTCCCCAGGCGATCAGCCGGGTGGTCTCTGGGTCGCTCATCCGACGCCGACCCTACAAGGGCTCGTGCCGGATCCAGTCGACCTCAAGGCTCGGCTCGTGGTCGCGGGTGGTGCCGTCCTCGCGCTCGGGGAAGTCGAAGACGCCCACGAAGAGCTGGAGCGGGTACGACGGACACTCCGCCGAGGTGCGCAGGGCGCGGCCGTCGACGGTCCAGGTGCAGCCCGAGGGAGTCATCGAGACCGAGTAGTCGTGCCACTCCCGCAGGTCGAGGTCGACCGGCGTGACCGAGAAGTCCTCACCCAGGGCAGGATCGCGGAAGGCGTGCACGCCCGCCCCGACGCCGGCGGAGGACGACGTCACCGTGTCGCCGAAGACCTCGAAGACGCACACCTCGCCGCACCGGTCGGGCTCGTCCTCGAAGCCGGTCATCCAGACCGACACCATCGACCGGGCGGTCAGGTCGGCGCGGGCCCGGACCGTGACGCGGCCCCCGGAGACCAGCCACCCGCGGAAGGGCGGCTGCTCCTCGGTGACCGTCAGGCCGTCGGCGAAGGGCTGCTGGCCGAGCGTCGACCCGAGCGGGCCGGCGTACAGCCCCGAGGCGACCGTCGAGGTCCGCAGCGACGGGCGGTGCCGGTCGGGGCACCACAGGCCCTGGCCGACGGGGACGCGCAGGCGCAGGACCGAGTCGTGGACGTCGTACGACGCCCGGGTGCCCTCGCGGGACGACCAGTGGGGCAGGTAGTGCGGCACCCACCGGTCGTCCGCGAGGTCGGAGCCCTCGAAGTGCTCCGTGACCGTGCCGGTCGCGCTGTCCATGCGGACAGCGTCAGACGTCGTACCTGTCGTTGTCCATGACCTTGACCCACGCGGCGACGAAGTCGTGGACGAACTTCTCCTCGACGCCGTCCTGGGCGTAGACCTCCGCGATCGCGCGCAGCTCGGAGTTCGACGCGAAGACGAGGTCGGCCCGCGTGCCGGTCCAGGCACCGCTCTCGTAGCGGTCGTTGGAGCCCGCGGGCGACCAGACCGTGCCGAGGTCGAGCAGGTTGACGAAGAAGTCGTTGGTCAGCTGGCCGGGACGCTCGGTGAGCACGCCGTCGGTCGAGGCCGCGGTGTTCGCGCCCAGGACGCGCAGGCCGCCGACGAGGACGGTCAGCTCGGGCGCGCTCAGGTTGAGCAGGTTGGCCTTGTCGACGAGGAGGTACTCCGCCGGCAGCTTGGCGTCCGACCGCACGTAGTTGCGGAAGCCGTCGGCCTTCGGCTCGAGCCAGGCGAACGACTCGACGTCGGTCTGCTCCTGCGTCGCGTCACCACGACCCGGGGTGAACGGCACCTCGACGGTGACGCCCGCGGCGGCCGCCGCCTGCTCCACCCCGACGTTGCCCGCGAGCACGACGGTGTCGGCGAAGGTGATGTCGTGGGCCTCGGCGATGCCCTCGAGCACGGTCACCACGCCGGCGAGCTGCTGCGGGTCGTTGACCTCCCAGCTGCGCTGGGGCTCGAGACGGATGCGACCACCGTTGGCGCCACCGCGCTTGTCGGAGCCGCGGTACGACGACGCGGCCGCCCAGGCGGTCGACACGAGCTGGCTGACCGTGAGGCCGGCGTCGGCGATCTTCGCCTTGACCGCGGCGACGGTCTCGGCGGACGCGACGTGCGCGGGAGCCGGGATCGGGTCCTGCCAGAGCAGCTCCTCCGAGGGGACCTCGGGGCCGAGGTAGCGCGTGACCGGGCCCATGTCGCGGTGGGTCAACTTGAACCACGCGCGGGCGAAGGCGTCGGCGAACTGGTCGGGGTTCTCCAGGAAGCGACGCGAGATCGCCTCGTAGGCCGGGTCCATCCGCAGCGCGAGGTCGGTCGTGAGCATGGTGGGCCGGCGCTTGGCGCCGCCCTCGTCGGGCGCCGGGATGATCGCCTCGGAGTCCTTGGCGACCCACTGGTTGGCGCCGGCGGGGCTCTGCTCGAGCTCCCACTCGTGCTCGAAGAGGATCTCGAAGAAGCGGTTGGTCCACTGCGTCGGCTTGTCGGTCCAGGTGACCTCGAGGCCCGACGTGATGGCGTCCTTGCCGACACCGGAGCCGTACTTCGACAGCCAGCCGAGGCCACCGGCCTCGATCGGGCCGGCCTCCGGCTCCGGGCCGACGTACTCCTCGGGGTCGGCGGCACCGTGGGTCTTGCCGAAGGTGTGGCCGCCGGCGATGAGGGCGACGGTCTCCTCGTCGTTCATCGCCATCCGGCTGAACGTGTCGCGGATGTCGAAGGCGGCCGCGAGCGGGTCGGGCTTGCCCTCGGGGCCCTCCGGGTTGACGTAGATGAGGCCCATCTGGACCGCGGCGAGCGGGTTGGCGAGCTCGCGGTCGCCGGAGTAGCGCTCCGCACCGCCCTTGTCGCCGCCGAGCCACTCGGTCTCGGGACCCCAGTAGACGTCGTCGTCCGGCTCCCACGCGTCGACGCGACCGCCGGCGAAGCCGAAGGTCTCGAAGCCCATCGACTCCAGCGCAACGTTGCCGGTCAGGATCATCAGGTCGGCCCACGAGAGGGCGTTGCCGTAGTTCTTCTTCACCGGCCACAGCAGGCGGCGGGCCTTGTCGAGGTTGCCGTTGTCGGGCCAGGAGTTGAGGGGCGCGAAGCGCTGCTGCCCGGTGCCACCGCCGCCGCGGCCGTCCTGGACGCGGTAGGTGCCGGCGCTGTGCCAGGCCATGCGGATCATCAGCGGGCCGTAGTGGCCGAAGTCGGCGGGCCACCAGTCCTGGCTGTCGGTGAGGACGGCCTCGATGTCGGCCTTCACGGCGGGCAGGTCGAGCGTGGCGAACGCCGCGGCGTAGTCGAAGTCGCCGCCGAGCGGGTTCCGCACGGGCTGGTTCTTGGCGAGGATCCGGACGTTGAGGCGCTCGGGCCACCAGACCTGGTTGGCGTCGCCCTCGGTGGGCTGCGGCTGGTGGTGGATGACGGGGCACTGGCCCGCGGGGGCCTCCTCGTTCATCTCACCGACCTCGGCGTTGGCGTGGGTCTTGTCGGAGGTGTCGGTCGCGCGCTCGGAGTCGTTGGGAAGGTCGTCGGACATGGGGGATCCCTCTCAGTGGGTGCTGGCGGTGGACGTGGGCGAAGCGGTGGAGGAAGCGGTGGAGGCGCAGGCGGGGCACAGGCCCCAGTAGGTGACCTCGGCCTCGTCGATCACGAAGCCCCCGCTGTCGGAGGCGTCGAGGCACGGGGTGTGGCCGACGGCGCAGTCGACGTCGGCGACGGTGCCGCACGAGCGGCAGACCACGTGGTGGTGGTTGTCGCCGACGCGCAGCTCGTAGCGGGCGACCGACCCGGCGGGCTGGATCCGGCGGACGATGCCATGGTCGGACAGGACGCCGAGCACGTCGTAGACCGCCTGGTGCGAGACCGCCGGCTGCTCGGCCCGGACCGCGGCGAGGACGCTGCCGGTGTCGGCGTGCGGGTGGCGTCGTACGGCACGGAGGACCGCGAGGCGCGGGCGCGTGACCCTCAGGTCGGCGCTGCGGAGCAGCTGCTCGAACTGGCCCTCGAGCTCGGCCTCGGACGTCTGGTCGTTCATCGCCTCCACCCTGCCCCCGTTTCTTGAACGAGTCAAGTTTGATGCCCACCGGATGCCCGGCCCCCGATGTCCAGGGACGTCTCGGTAGTCAGACCGAGGTTCCACCCACGAGATCGTCCCTTAGGTATCCATCGGTCAGGGGAGGGAGGCGGCCTCGGTGAGCCAGGCCCACGCCTTCGTGCGGTCGGCGTCGGAGGCGCGGGTGGTGGGCAGGAGGTACGTCGGACGCGCGGCGCGGTCGTGCCAGAACAGGCCAGTCGCCGGAGCGGGCTCGACCGCCGTGAGCCAGACGCTGGTGTCGGCGCCCTGCGCGTCGTCGCGCAGCACCGGCCGGGTGATCCTCCGGAAGGTCGGCAGCGACTCCCGCACGCCGGGGGTGTCGGCCCAGCCGGGGTGCATGGTCGCGACCGTGAGGTCGGTCCAGCGGGCGCCCAGCAGCGGGGCCATCTCGACCTGCCAGCGCTTGGACCGCGCGTAGGCCGTCGCCGGCGCGTAGTCGCCGGTCGTGTAGCCCGGGTCGTCGGCGCGCAGCGGCTGGCCGTACATCCCGCCGCTGCTCACCAGCACCACCCGGCCACCGGCGAGGGACGGGAGCAGCGCCTCGGTCATCACGACCGGGCCGACGAGGTGCACGGCCATGCTGAGCTCGAGGCCCTGCGGCGACTCCGTCCGCGACGGCGGCATCACGCCGGCGTTGTGCACCACCGCGTGCAGCTCGGGGACCGCCGCGACGAAGTCGGCGGCGAAGCGTCGTACGTCGTCGAGGTCGGCCACGTCGCAGCGCCACAGGTGCAGCGCCACGCCGGGCTGCGCGTCCCGCAGCCGGTCGGCGACCGCGGCTCCCTTGGCCTCGTCGCGCACGAGCATGTGCACGGTCGCGCCGAGCCCAGCCACCCCGGCGACGGTCGCGATCCCGAGGCCCGAGCTCGCGCCGGTGACGAGCACGTGCCGGCCCTCGAGCGAGCGCGGCAGCGGGTCGGCCGGCCAGCCGGGCAGCGCACGCCGCACCGCCAGGCCGATCGTGGTGTAGCCGAGGACCAAGGAGCGGTCCATGGCCGCGTCGACCAGCCTGACGGGCAGCGGGCGGCTCACGTCGGGACGCCGATCAGCTCGCGTCGAGCCGCGACAGCTCGTCGGCGGTGAGCTCGATCGACGCGGCGGCCGCCGAGTCGGTGATCGACGACGGCCGCTTGGCGCCCGGGATCGGGATGACGACCGGCGACTGGGCGAGCTCCCAGGCCAGGGCGACCTGCTGCGCGCTGACCCCCCGGGCGTCGGCGATCTCGGCGAAGGCCGGGTGCTTCTCGGCGAGCTCCTTGGCGTCGGACAGGCCACCGAGCGGGCTCCACGGGAGGAAGGCCAGGCCGAGCTCCTCGCACACCTCGATCTCGGGCTGGGAGGAGCGGAACTTCGGGCTGTACTGGTTCTGCACGCTGACCAGCCGATCGCCCAGCACGGCGTGCGCGGCGCGGATCTGCTCCGGGTCGGCGTTGGAGAGGCCGACGTGGGCGACCTTGCCGCTGTCGGCGATCTCCTTGATCGTGCCGATCACCTCGTCGTAGGGCACCTTCGGGTCGGGTCGGTGGTGCTGCCACAGCGAGAGCTGGTCGACGCCGATGCGCGCCAGGCTGGCGTCGACGGCGGCGTGCAGGTGCGCGGCGGAGGAGTCCACGTCCCAGCTGCCGCCCTCACCGCGGACGTGGCCACCCTTGGTGGCGAGGAAGACACGGTCGCGGACGCCGAGCTCGTCGAGGATCGAGACGATGAGTCGCTCGTTCGCGCCCTGCGCGTCAGGGCCCAGCTCGTCGCCGGGCCCGTAGGCGTCGGCGGTGTCGAAGAGGGTGACGCCCGCGTCGAGGGCGGCGGAGACGGTGTCGACGAGCTGCTGGCGCGGCTGCGTGCCGGTCTGGTCGAAGGTCATGAGGCCGAGCCCGATGGCGCCGACCTGCTGGGTTCCGAGGGTACGAGTCTGCATTCCTCCAACCTACGGGTGGCGGGGTCAGGCGTTCAGCCCCCTGAGGGCGAGCACGTCCTCGGGACTTCCGAGGTCGGGAGTGGCGAGGAAGACCGTCGTCACGCCCAGCCCGGCGAGGCGGGCCCACCGGTCGCGGTGGCCGTCGACGGTCGCGGCGAGCGTGCGGGCGGCGTACGTCGCTGCCGCCGTGCGCCCGCGCAGGCGCTCGACGCGTGCCCAGACGTCGTCGCGGTCGCGCCCGACGACCGGCAGGTCGAGCACCGTCACGGCGACCTCGTCGCGGGGCCGGCCGACGTCGTCGCAGTGGGCGTGCAGGACGCCGACGAGCCGCGCGAGCTCGGCCTCGTCGGTCGTGCGGAGGTTGCAGGCGTCGGCGTGCCGGGCGGCGATCCGGAGCGTGCGCCGCTCGCCGGAGCCGCCGACGACGACCTGGATCGGCCCGGCGGGACGGGGGTACGACGTCGTCTCCGGCAGAACGACCCCGTGCCCGTCGTAGGACTTGGTGCCCGCGGACCAGAGGGCCTTCATGGTCACCACGGCGCGCTCGAGCTCGTCGAGGCGCTCGCGCGCGGGCGGGAAGGCGATGCCGTGGGCCGCGTGCTCGCGCTCGAACCAGCCCGCGCCGATCCCGACGAACGCCCGGCCCCCGGTCAGCGCGGACAGCGTCGCGGCCGCCTTGGCGGTGACGCCGGCCGGCCGGAAGGTCACGGGCGTGCAGAGCGTGCCGAGCTCGAGGCCGGTGCCGAGCCCGGCGATCGCGCCGAGGGTCACCCACGGCTCGGGGATCGGGTCCCACGCCCGGCCGACCTGCGGCACCTGGATCAGGTGGTCCATCAGGGCGAGCCCGGCGAAGCCGGCCTCGTCGGCCGCCCGGGCGATGTCGGTGAGCCAGGCGAGCGGCTCCTCGCCCCACGGGAACCGCGACACCTGCAGCACCGACCGCAGGCCGAGGCTGGAGGTGCGGTCGCCCACGGGCAGTGCCGGCGCGGAGACCGGGACGGAGTCCGGGAGGGCGACGGGGACGTCCGCTGTGGACTCCACCGCCACCGCCGCGACGAGGTCCCAGCCCTCGGCCTCCAGCTGTCGGCGTACGTCTCGCGCCGTCTTCAGCTGCGCTGCGAGCACGGGCGCCGGGACCGGGCGGTCGCGGGCGGAGTTGCGCCGGCGGCACTCGGCCTCCGGCGTGTCCAGCAGGACGACGACCGCTGGCAGGCCGGCGGCCCGCGCGGCGGCGAGCCACGCGAGGCGGCGCGTCGGGTCGAGGCCGAGCGTGTCCACGACGGTGGTCAGCCCCCGGCGGAGGCGGGCCTCGACGATCGTCTCGAGGACGCCGAACGCGTCGGCCGAGGCGTCGAGGTCGTGCGGACCGCTGCCGACGATCCCGCGCAGCGCGTCGGAGGAGACGACCTCCTGGGCGCGGTAGCGGGGCGCGGCCCAGGTCGACTTCCCCGCCCCCGAGGCGCCGACGAGCACCACGAGGGCCGGGTCGGGGAGCTGCACGTCCCCAGTATCGCCGTCGTTCAGGCGGTGACGCCCTGCCAGATCAGCAGGACGCCGAAGACGACGAAGGCCGCGGTCGCGAACCAGCGGACGGCCTTCTCGGGCAGCTGCCGGCCGAGCAGCGCACCGACGACGATCGCCAGCGCGTCGGCGGCGACCATGCCGATCGTGGACCCGATCCAGGTGCCGAACCAGCCCTCGTGCGTGGCGAGCGTGATCGTGGCGAGCATCGTCTTGTCGCCGAGCTCGGCGAGGAAGAAGGCGATACCGACGGCGAGGATCGCCGCACCCTGGCTGCTGCGGACCTTGTCGGCCTCCTCGTCGCTCAGCGTGTCGCCGCGCAGCGTCCAGGCCGCGAAGCCGAGGAAGGCGATGCCGGCGACGATGTTGATCCCGCCCTGGTAGTCGGAGAACGCATCGCCGATCGCGGCGCCGATGCCGACCGACACGAGGTGCACGATCGCGGTGGCGATCGTCAGGCCGATGACGACGTCGCGGGCCTTGTAGCGGGTGGCGAACGTCATCGCCATGAGCTGCGACTTGTCGCCGAGCTCGGCGACGAAGATGACGGCGGTGCTGATCCACAGCGCGTCCCACATGGGGGTTTCCTCTCCGGCCCAGCCGGAGGACGACCCTCAGGGAGTGGGACGCGCCTTCGACCAGGCACGTCCCTTGAAGATGGTCGTGTAGCTGGTCGAAAGTCTCGTCCGCCACCGAGGTGGCCCGGTGCGCCGGACCCGGAGAGGATCAGCATGTCGACGCACCTGTTGGGGACTACTCCCTTTCACCTCAACCGTAGACGACAGGGTGTCGCCGCCACCACGGTGTCCCGCGTGAGGTCGGACACCCTCAGACGGCGTTGAGGCGGAAGGTCTCCAGCAGGCCGAAGGCCGCGACCGCGTGGGCGCCGAGGTCGTCGCCGATCGACTCCCGCGCGAAGGCGGAGAAGTCCTGGAGGTCGGCGACCTCGCGGCTGGTGATGTTGCGGAAGGCCATCGACCACGTCGAGAAGGCGCGCTCGTCGACGAGACGGCGGTCGACGACGCGTACGCCGTTGTGGCGCGGGTCGGTCTCGATCACCGCGACCAGGTCGTCGACGACCCGCGAGTCACCCTCGAGGGTCTGCATCACGGTGCCGCCGCTGTAGAGCAGGAGCCCGGTCACGCCGAGGCGCTCGTTCTTGGGCCGGATCTGCTCGATCAGCTCCACGAGCTGGCCGACCGACATGAGCTCGGTGGCCGAGCTGGCATAGGTCACGGAGAGGAGGTCGGCCCCGCTGGTGTGGTCGTTCATCGTCCGAGAACACTAGGTCGCGCCCCCCGGTGCCACCACACCCGAGGGTGCGTGCCCGAGGCGCGTCAGAGGACGTCGTACGTCAGGTGGGTCGCGGTCGACGTCGCCAGGCACCCGGTGCGGCGCAGCTCGCGGTGCGTCCCCGGCGCGAAGAGGGGCGTGCCACCGCCCAGCACCACCGGTGCGAGGTGGAGGCTGAGCACGTCGACGAGCCCGGCCGCGAGCGCGCTCCCGATCAGCGCACCGCCGCCCATCAGCACCGCGTCGAGCTCGGACCCGCGGCGCGACTGCTCCCGCGCGGCGAGGTCCTTCGCCACGTCGACGGCGTCCTCGATGCCGGTCGTGACGAAGGTCCAGTCGAGGTGGGTCTGGCGGACGTGCTGCGGCGCGGCACTGGTCACCACGACGAACGGCGGCTGGCCCACCTCGCCGGCGCCGTAGCCGACCTCGTCGTTCCAGCCGTCCGGACCGTCGACGATGTCGAAGAGCGTGCGGCCCAGGACGACGGCACCCGACCTGGCGGTCGCCTCGCGCACCAGGCGCTCGTCGGCGGGGTCGTCGGAGAAGGCCCACCTGTGCAGTGCCTCGCCGCCGTCGCCGAGGCCGTTGTCCGGCCCGGCGGCCGGGCCCGTGACGTAGCCGTCCAGGGAGATGGAGATGTCAGCAACGACGCGGGGCACGTCCCGATCGTGCCGCCGGACCCGGGGGATCGGCAAGCACTGGTGATCCGCCGGCCCGGGGGAAGGCGTCCCCGGGCCGACGGAGGATGGGGGGTGGAGGGGTGGGTCAGGGAGCCACGGCGCGGACCTGGAAGGACCTCGTCGTGGTCAGCGTCCTCGCGTCACCGCCGTACGACACCGAGACGCGGGTCGTGCCGGGCCTGGCGAAGACAGGCAGCCAGATCGTCGCCCGGCCCCGGATGAGCCGCTTCTCCAGGCGCACCTTGCCGAGCCGCACGGTCACCGTGCCGGTCGGCGTCGCGCCGCCCGCGGAGACGGTGATCGCCAGCTTGGCGCGGGTGCGGCGCGCGACGACCTTGCCGGGCTTGACCGCCACCTTGATCCCGGGGCGCGCCTTGGAGGGGGCCGGCTGGACAGGGACCGGGCCGGTCTGGGGCGCGGGGTTCGGCGTCGGGCTCGGCGTGGGGTCCGGCGTCGGGTCCGGCGTCGGGTTCGGCGTGGGGTTGGTCGGGGCGGCGGTGACGACGATCGGGCGCTGGACCGTGGTGCCGGTCGTCGTGCCGACGATCCGCACCGTGGTCGCGCCGGCCGGGAGGTCCACCGGAAGGGTGGCCCGGACGGCGACCCGGCCGTGCAGGTCGGTCGGGTCGTCGGTGACGGTGTTGTCGACCGGGAAGGTCCCGATCGCGCGGTTGCCGACGCTCACCTCGACGGTGGCGTCCTTCGGGTCGGTGGCACCGGAGTACGACCACGACGCGAGGTCGACGGCGTACGTCGTCCCGGCGACGTACGACGAGGGGGCGCCGTCGGGCACGTGCACGTCGACCGCCGCCTGGGCGAGCGGTGCGGCGAGCGGCGCGGAGGCCGACCTGTCACCGACGTAGGCGGCGAGCGCGGCGACGGTGCTGGTGCGCGCCGTCGACGGGCCACCGGCCGCGAAGCCGGTGAAGTTGTCGCCACCCGCGACGAGCGACTGGGCCGCGGCGACGACGATGTTGTCGGTGCCGGTCAGCGGGACCTCGGTGCCGGCGAGCCACATGCCGGTGATCCGGTCGCCGGCGGGTCGGGTGGCGTCCTGGGTCCAGGTGAAGCCGGAGGAGGCGCCGAGCCGGAGGAAGCCGGGCGTCGCGGCGGCGGGCTGCCACTGCTGCTCGAGGATCGCCTTGATCTGGGCACCGGTCAGTCGCAGGGTGACGACCGGCTCGTCGGCGACCGCGGCGGCGGCCTGGGCGTAGGTGAGGCCGCTGCCCGCCGCCACGAGGTCGGCGTTCAGGCGGGTTGGGCTGACGAGCGCGAGCTTCGCGTTGCCGGTGGCCGCGGTCCGGGTGGCCCAGCGCTGAGCGTCGGCGACCAGGTTGCCGAGGGTCGACTCGGCGCCGCGGTTCACCGTGGTGCCGTTGGCCAGGGTCGCGCGCCGGACCGGCGCGGACTGGCCGAGCACGACGCCGCTGGCCGAGTAGATGTTGCGGAACCGGACGTTGCCGGCCGCGGTGTCGCCGGCGCGGTTCTCGAGCCCGACGTAGCCGGTCATCGGCGCGGTGCGGTCGACGGCGTTGACGACCGTGCCGTTGAGCAGGAGCCGGATGCGCGCGGGCGTGACCTGGACGGCGAGGCTGTTCCACTGGCCCTGCGGCTTGAGGGCGGCGGCGAGCGCGGTCGCGTCGGGAGCCGTGCTCACGTTGCCCTCGGTGGTGACGATCGTGCCCGTGTCGGAGGCGCCGATCCGGACCTGGTAGCCACCCGTCGGGCTGGCCGAGCCGTTGCTGGTCGAGCCGACGTAGACCGACGAGGCCGACGTGGCGGAGCCGCGCAGGAAGTCCACGCCGAGCGTGTAGGGGCCGCTCTGCTGCGCCGTCGTCCACGTCGTGCCCTGGCCGCGGAAGCCGCGCAGCGTGCAGTCGGTCTGGAAGCCGTAGCCGCCGGCGCCGGCCTTGTGCCACTTGGGGGCCGCGATCGTGCCGTCGAAGGAGGCGAAGGTGCCGTCGAAGAGGCGGGTCGCGCCGGCGGGGATGGTGGTCGAGGCGGTGCACGGCGCGGCGGGGGTGGTGCCGGCGGCTGCGGTGCCACCGGTCGGGGCGGTGCCGCCGACCTGCACGGCGTCGAAGTTCAGGCGGCAGGTCTCGTCGCCACCGTTGTCCGCGGTGCGCTGGCAGTCGAGGGCGAGGGTGTTGGCGCCGGCGGTGAGGGCGACGTCGGTCCGCGTCCAGCTCCAGCGCTCCCAGCCGTCGTGCTGGTCGGCCTCGCCGGGCACGAAGGTGGCGGGGTAGCTGAGGACCTGGCGCGCGCCCCCGTTGACGAGTAGGCCCATCTTGCGGGTGACGTTGTCGTCGGCGGCGTTGCCGAGGCCGCCGGCGGAGTAGCGGATCCAGACCGGGTACGTCCCCGCCTCGGGCGCGGTGAACGACATGGTCGAGCGCATGCCCGGGTCGCGGAAGGTGTAGGAGCTCTCACCGGAGAAGTTGCCGTGGTCGCCCTGGTCGAGGCCGGGGTTGCCCGCGATGGCGCCCTTCTCGACCTCGAGCCACGCGATCATCGTGTCGCCGGGTGCGGCGGAGGCCGGTGCGGGCGAGGCGGCGACGACGCCGCCGGCGCCGACTGCCAGCGAGACCAGCGCGGTGAGGGTGCGGCGCCAGCGGGTGGGGACGGACTGGGTCACGGGGGTGCTCCTTGCGAGGACTGCTCGGGCCGCCTGTGACGCATGCCACAGACATCGCCGGACGCTACTCCTCCGAGTTCACGATGTCGAACAAGGTTCCAGATATCGACACATTCTTGACGTTGGTGCCACCGACCGGCATTCGTTCACATATGTGGATGGGCAGGTGGGGTCCGGACCCCATCGGTTGCGCCCCGAGACGTCACTAGCGTGGCCGGGACCCCCGCACCCGTCCGTGAGGACCTCCGTGACCACCGCCCCACCCGACCGGACCGGGAGCCCGGCCCCGGCGCGACGTGGCTTCCGCGACGACATCCAGGGCATGCGTGCCCTCGCCGTGCTCGGCATCCTCGTCTTCCACGCCGGCCTGGCGCCGTACTCCGGCGGCTTCGTCACGCTCGACGTCTTCTTCGTGCTCTCCGGCTTCCTCATCACCACGCTGCTGCTGCGCGAGGTCGCGGCCACCGGGACGATCGACCTCGTCGCCTTCTACGTGCGGCGGGCGCGCCGGATCCTGCCGGCGGCGACCGTCGCGATCGTCGGCACGGTGACGGCGTCGTACCTCTGGCTGCACCCGCTCGACGCGCGGGACGCAGCGGTCGACGGCGTATGGGCATCGCTGTTCGGCGCCAACGTCCGCTTCGCCATCGAGGAGACCGACTACTTCACCCAGTCCGACCCGGCCTCGCCGCTCCAGCACTTCTGGTCGCTGTCGGTGGAGGAGCAGTTCTACCTGGTCATGCCGGTGGCGCTGCTGCTCGCGATCCTCGTGGCGGGCCGGCTGCTGCGGCGTGGCGACCGCGGGCGGACGGTCGCGATGGTCGGGGTCCTGTCGGTGGCGACGACCGCCAGCCTCGCGTGGTCGGTGCATGCCTCCACCGCCTCGCCGGAGAGCGCCTACTTCTCGACGTTCACGCGCGTGTGGGAGTTCGGCGCGGGGTCGCTGCTGGCGGTGGGCGCGCCCCGGCTCGCGCGGTCCTTCACGCCCCTCGTGCGCAACCTGCTGGTCGCGGCCGGGCTCGGGCTCGTCGTGCTGGCGATGTCCACCCTCACCACGGCGTCGGCGTTCCCGGGCTGGCTCGCCCTCCTGCCGGTCGTGGGCACCTGCCTGGTCATCCTCGGGGGGACCGGCACCGCCGACGGCCGGCTGCCGATGGCGCAGCGGGCGCTCGGCGTACGGCCGCTGCGCGTCGTCGGCGACGCGTCGTACTCCCTCTACCTGTGGCACTGGCCGGTCCTCGTCATCGCCGAGCAGCGCCTCGCCCGCGAGCTCACGCCGCTCGACCTCGTCGTCGCGCTCGCGGTGACCGTGCTCATGACGTGGGCGTCGTACCGCTTCGTCGAGACGCCGTTGCGGAAGGTGCGCACCGTCCGACGACCGCGGGGGATGCTGCTCTACCCGGCCGCGGTGTCCGTCGCGGTCGCCTGCTGCCTCGCCGCGACCCACGTCATCGACCGCCAGGTGACGGGCGACGACCCGGGCATCGAGGTCTCCGACTACGAGCGCCGCCTCGACGGCTCCGCCATCTCCGACGACCCCGCGATCGCCGCCGTGCAGGCCTCGGTCCGGGCGGCCGTCGAGGGGCGCGAGGTGCCGCGCGACCTGCGCCCCGCGCTCACCGAGCTCAAGGACGACCGCGCCGACCTGGGCAGGTGCGAGTACGTCGGCGCGCCCGAGCGGCTCTGCCTGCGCGGCGACCCCGACGGCGAGCGGACGCTCGTCGTGCTGGGCAACTCGCACGGGCGTCACTGGACCCCGGCGGTGGACCGGATCGCGAAGCGCGCCGGCTGGAAGGCGTACTTCCTGGTGAAGTCGCAGTGCACGCCCGCGCGCGTGCAGATGGTCCGCGGCGGGCAGGACGAGCCGTGGCGGGGCTGCCTGGAGTTCAACGACTGGGCCGAGGACCGGGTGCGCGAGCTCGCCCCGGACCTGGTCGTCGTGTCGACCTCCGGCGCACCCAACGTCGAGGTCGACGGCGAGATCGTGCGCGACACCGAAGGCGTCGTCGCAGAGCTCGGCGACGGGATGGCCCGCCTCCTCGACGACCTGGCGCCGCTCACCGACCGGCTCGTCCTGCTCGAGGACGTGCCACGCCGCACGACCTCGCCCGAGCGGTGCCTGCCGCGGCTCGACTCCGACCTCGGGGACTGCCTCAGCGGCACCACCCGCCGGGCCGACGCGGTCAGCCGGGTCAGCATCGAGGCCGCCGGTGCGGCCGGTGTCGAGGTCGTGCGCACGCGCCAGTGGTTCTGCGACGCGGGGCGGTGCCCGGCCGTGGTCCGGGACATGGTCCCGCAGCGCGACGAGGGGCACGTGACGACGACGTACGCCCGCTGGCTGGCGACCCCGCTCGGACGAGCCCTGGGCCTGCGGACGGCAGGTCGGTCGACGGGCTGAGCCCGATTTCCGCGAGCGCGGCGCCGCTGTCGGCTAACCTCGCGGCATGGGCGGCGCCTCACTCGTGATCGTCCTGCTGGGCGGTCTGGTCATCGTCGGTCTGGTGGCGTTCTTCTACCTCGGTGAGGTCAAGCGCGAGGCGGCCGAGCTGCCCGAGCCGCCACCGGTGGAGCCGATGCCCGTGGGACCTCCGGTGCAGCCGGTCGACGTCCCACCTGCGCCGCCGACTCCGGCGGGCGAGGAAGCACTGGCTGCTTCCCGCGACCAGCGCGTGCTGCTGCGACGCGACTTCCCGCCCCGACCCGGCGCGCTGAGCCACTGGGGCGGGGTGCCGGCGGTGCCCCGCGACTTCACCTGGCCGTTCTTCCTGACCGCCGACGGCACCGAGCGGGCGATGCACCACGTGCTCCAGCTCGACTGCGCGACCATCCCGGAGTCGGGCCGGCTCGGCCTGATGCCCGACCGCGGCCTCCTCTCGGTCTTCCTCGACCTCGACTGGGGCGTCCACTGGCGGTGGAGCGTGCGCTACGTCGACGTGCCCCACGACCAGCTCGTCCCGGCGCCGGTCCCGGACACGCTGCCCCGTGCCTACGGCAGCCGCGCGTACTGGGGCTGGCCGCGCACCGACGCCGAGTGGCCGCGGCTGCTGCCCTCGTGGAGCATCGACCCGGTCGTCGTGACGGGCGACCCGGCCGTCGAGGCCGAGGAGCCGGGCTTCTGGCCCGGCACCATCCCGCTCGAGGAGCAGATCACCTCGATCGACGGGGCGGTGGCGGACGCGCGGTGGTTCTCCAACGCGTACGACGACGGCGTCCTGGTCCGCCCGTGGTCGTCGTACCCCCACGACTGGCGCGCGGTCTCGATCCTCACCGGCCACCTCGCCCGGCAGGCCGAGCGGCACCACCTCGACAACCACGTCCGGCGGGGTGCGATGACCGAGGCGGAGGCGGACGACTTCCTCGCGGGCCTGCGCGCGGGCATCGACTCGTGGTCGGAACGGGCCGCGTCGTCGCCCGCATGGGCGCCGCTCACCGCGGCGGAGAGCGACGAGCTGTGGCAGCTCGTCCTCGACCACCAGCCGGTCGCACTCTTCGCGCTCGCCGAGGCGGTCAACGACTCGCTCGACGCCACCCTCGCGGGCAACCCGGACGCGACCCGGGTGCTGCCCGCCGCGGCGCTCGAGCTCGTCCGGTCACGCCACGCGCTGGGCACGCGGCTCGACGACGGGAGGCTGCACCTCGCCGACGTGGACCGGGTGCTGAGCGCGCCGAGCTACGTCCAGGGTGACGCGGAGGAGCGGCTCGACGAGTGGCTGCTGCTGCTCGAGATGTCGGCGGACCCGGCGATCGGGCACCACTTCGCCGAGGGCGTCTACCAGTTCTGGATCCGCCCCGCCGACCTGGCCGCGCGGCGCTTCGACCTGGTCGAGCTCACCGCGTCGGCCTACTGACCCGGTGGGCCCGGGTCGCCGGGCGGGGTCCGCTCAGGCGGCGACGCGGGAGCGCAGCCGGTCGACCATCCGGCGCAGCGCGCTGGCCGGGCGGGACTGCGGCGTGAGGGGGAGCATCGAGGTCAGGCCCTCGCGCTCGGCCATCAGCTGGACGGCGTCGTCCTCGTAGGCCTGGGCGAGGCGCTCGGCGAGCGCGACGTCGTCGGCCGCGACGGCGGCGTCGATCTGACGGAGGTAGAGGTCGTGGAGCTCGTTGAGCTCGTCGATCAGGCGCATGATGGGTCTCCTCGGGTTGCGCGTACGTCCAGTGTGCGCGTCGGATTGGAACGATCCAATACGTCGGGCGTGTGATCTCGCTCGCCCTGGGAGCGCTGGTCCGGCTCGAGGCGCTCGGCCAGCTCGCGGGTCTCGTCGTCGAGGTGGGCCGGGGTCGCGGCCTCGATGCCCCAGGCCCGGGCGAGGGCGGTGTGGGCGTCGGCGAGCGTCGCGGCCGGGGCCTCGGCCCGCACCGTGCCGACCGAGCTCGCGTCGAACGGCAGGTCGAGGTGCCCGTGCACCTCGGTCAGCACGTCCTGCAGCCGCTCCCGGTCGTCGACGACCACGAGCGAGCTGAAGAGCCAGGCGTCCTTGACGATCCGTTGCGCGGTGCCGACGAGCTTCACGACGCCGCGGGCATTCACGCTGTGCGCGCCCGGGCAGTACTCCCCCGGCACCGGCCCGACCCCCGCCTCGATGCCGAGGTCGCGGAGCGCGCCCGCCATGAGGTCGCCGTAGGTCTGGAACCGGTGGTCCATCGCGCCCACCGCCTGCGGCTCACGTCGTACGACGTCGAGCACCAGCGCGTTGCCGGTGTAGGCCACCACCCGCCCCCCGACCGCGCGCACCGCGGTGTCGAACCCCGCGCCCTCGGCGGCCCGCACCGCGGCGGCGTACCCGGGCAGGCGGGTGTCCCGCCGACCGAAGACGACCGCCGGGGCAGCGGGGCGGTAGAGGTGGACCGCGGCCCGGAGGGCGCCCTCCGAGGCACGCCGCAGCAGGGCATGCGCGACCGCGAGCTCGCCGGACTCGCGCGCGGTCAGCGGGCCGAGGAAGACGCTGCTCATGGAGCCATCCTCACAGCACCCGCTCACCTTCCCCGCCTACCGTGGGCGCATGACCGAGCTGCCCGCCGATCCCGCCTCGCTGTCGCCTCAGGAGATGCGCCGGCTCCAGCAGGAGCTCCAGCGGTTCATGCTCGGCTACGAGTTCGGGCTGCGCGAGATCGAGACCAAGATCTCGATCCTCAGCGACGAGTTCCGCCACATGCACGACTACAACCCGATCGAGCACGTCAGCAGCCGGGTGAAGTCCGCCGAGAGCCTCTTCAGCAAGATCACCCGCAAGGGCCTGCCGCGCGACCTCGACGCGATCCGCGAGCACGTCCGCGACGTCGCCGGCGTGCGCGTGACGTGCAGCTTCGTCCAGGACGCCTACCGGATCTTCGACCTGCTGACCCAGCAGGAGGACGTCACCGTGATCGAGGTGAAGGACTACATCAGGGAGCCGAAGCCCAACGGCTACAAGAGCCTCCACGCCATCGTCGAGGTGCCGGTCTTCCTGTCCACCGGCCGCCAGGACGTGCCGGTCGAGGTGCAGCTGCGCACCATCGCGATGGACTTCTGGGCGAGCCTGGAGCACAAGATCCACTACAAGTACGACGGCCGGGTGCCCGCCGACCTCGTCGGCCAGCTCCGCGACGCCGCCGACACCGCGCAGGCGCTCGACGACCGGATGCAGGCGCTGCACCAGGAGCTGCACGGCCCGCACCGCTGAGGGGGATGTCAGGTGGGCACGACCGGCCGGCCCGCCGCTGCTCAGGGCTCCAGCGCGAGCTTGCCTCCCGGGTGCCCGCCCATGAGCAGCTCGGCCGCCTCCAGGGCGTCGCTCAGCGCGAAGGTGCGGGCGACCGGCACCACGAGGCGCCCCTCGCCGGCCAGCCGCACGAGGCGGCCGCGCACGGCATCGCGATAGGCCTGGCTGGCCGGCATCGCGCCGGCGATGGCGACGAACCCGTCGGCCTCGGCGCGATCGGCCGCCGCGATGGTCACGATGCGGCCGCGGTCGGCGACCAGGGCGAGGGAGACGTCGACCGCCTCGTCCGTGCCGACACAGTCGAGCGCGGCCGCGACCCCCTGCGGGGCCAGCTCACGCACGCGCTCCTCCAGCCCGTCGCCGTAGGCCACCGGGACGCCGCCGAAGCCGCGCACCGTGTCGAACCGTGCCTCGCTCGCGGTGCCGATCACCGTCGCCCCGAGGAGCGCCGCCTGCTGCAGCACGCTCACCCCCACGGCACCCGACGCACCATGGACCACGATCGTCTCGCCGGCCGCGACCCCGGTGACGTGCAGCATCTCCGCCGCGGTGCACCCGGCGAGGAGCAGGTTCGCCGCCTCCGCCCACGACAACGACGCCGGTTTCGCGAACACGTCACCGGCCGGGACCGTCACCTCGCTCGCCCAGCCGCCGGCGATCCGGAACGCCAGCACCTCGTCACCCACCGCCACCGGGCCCGACGCCGCCTCGGTGCCCGGCCCCACGGCGGTGACGACGCCGGCCACCTCGTAGCCGACCGGTCGGGGGAAGTCGTCCGGGTTGCCGCGGGCGACGTGCTTGAGGTCCGCCGGGTTCATCCCCGCCGCGTGCACCTCGATCGTCACCTCCCCGGCACCGGGGACGGGCGGCTCGTGCTCCTCCAGGACGAAGACGCTCGTGTCGCCGGGCCGGGTCGCGATCCAGTGCTGTGCCATGACCCGAACCTAGCCGGGGGCCGGGCTCAGCCCTGGGCCATGTCGACGAACCGGAGGCCGCGCGGCAGAAGTCGAGGGCGAGGGTCGACTTCCCCCGTGGCAGGACTTGCCGCGAGAAGGCGTCCGGTAGGAAGGGGGCATGGATCCCCACCTCGCCGGTCGCACCGCCCGGCTGCTCGAGCCCCTCCACGCGCTGGGCTACTTCGCCCCTGAGGTCGACCACGAGGTCAGCAGCGTCGGCGTACGCAAGGGCCGGGCCACCTACTTCGCGTCGCGATCGGCTGCGATGGGTCGCGTCGGCGCCGGTCCCGTCGCGGCGACGTTCTACGTGTTCAACCCGTCGCTGGTCGCCCACTTCATCCCGGCGGCGTGGGAGGCGTCGAGCCCGGAGGACGTGGTGGCCGCGCGCTACCGCGGGGTCTCGGCCGCCTGGACGCGGCTGCTCGGCGAGGAGGCGCTGGTCTCCGACGCGGTCGAGGAGGCCGCCGACCTGGCACGCACCGCGGCTGCCGGTTGCTCGGTGGCGGGCCGCCCCCTCCACGCGGCGCACGCCGACCAGGCTTGGCCGGAAGAGCCGCACATGGTGCTGTTCCACGCCATCACCCTGCTCCGCGAGCACCGCGGCGACGGACACGTCGCTGCCCTGATCGGTGCCGACCTCAGCGGCATCGAGGCCCTCGTCACGCACACCGCGACCGGCAGGGGATTCACCCGGGCAGCCGCCCAGGCGACCCGCGCCTGGTCGGACGAGGAGTGGTCGTCGGCGGTGCGCGGACTGGCGCAGCGTGGGCTGATGAGCGTCGACGGCGAGCTCACCGACGAAGGGGTCGCGCTCCGCACGGCAGTCGAGAGCCGGACGGAGGAGAGCGCCTTCCCCCCGTGGGAGCACCTCGGCGAGGCGGGCACGACACGCCTGACCGAGCTGTGCCGTCCGCCGGTCACCACCGCGCTCACCAACGGCGCGTTCCCGGCCGGGGTCTTCGCATGACCGCCGCCCGGGCACGGACCCACCAGGACTCGGTGGTCGTCGACGCCACGCCCGGCGAGGTCTACGACCTCGTCAGTGACATCGCCCGCACCGGCGAGTGGAGCCCGGTCTGCACGTCGTGCTGGTGGGACGACGAGGCCGAGGCCGGCCACGTCGGCGCGTGGTTCACCGGACGCAACGAGCTCCCCGACCGCACGTGGGAGACCCGGTCACAGGTGGTCGCGGCCGATCACGGCCGGGAGTTCGCGTGGATCGTCGGAGGTGCGTTCGTGCGCTGGGGCTTCCTGATGGAGCCGGACGGTGGCTCCACCCGGCTGACGGAGACCTGGGAGTTCACGCCCGAGGGGCTGGCGATGTTCGCGGACAAGTACGGCGACGCCGCGGCGAGTGAGGTCGACGAGCGCACCCGGCTGGCCCACGACGGGATCCCGCGGACCCTCGCTGCGATCAAGGAGATCGCGGAGCGGGCCTGACCGGTGCCGGTCCGGCTAGCCTGCCCGGATGGCCGACTCCCTCGCCGACGTCCTCGCCCGCCTCCGCTCGTGCGAGTGGATCGACCTGACCCACACGTTCGGTCCGGGGATCCCGCACTACTCCGCGTTCCCCGACGAGGAGCGCGAGACGCTCTTCCACTTCGACGAGGGGGTCGGGGCCTCCGGCACCGGCTTCCTCGCCCACCGCTTCACCCACATCGGGCAGTGGGGCACCCACGTCGACCCCCCGGCGCACTTCACCCGGGGCGGGCGCTTCCTCGACGAGCTGCCGGTGACCGACATGATCCTGCCGCTGGTGGTGATCGACGTGCGCCGCCAAGCCACGGCCGACGTGGACCACATCGTGTCGGTCGCAGACATCGAGGGGCACGAGGCCGAGCACGGCGAGATCCCGTCCGGCGCCTTCGTGGCACTGCTGACCGGCTGGTCCGACCGCTGGCCCGACGGCGAGGCGATGGCCAACCGTGACGCGGACGGTCTCGGCCACTACCCCGGTTGGGGCGTGGAGTCGTTGAGGTTCCTCGTCGAGGAGCGGGGGGTCACCGCGATCGGCCACGACACGACCGACACCGACGCGGGGGCCGTCGTCGGCGCGGGCTCGGCCCCGGCCGAGACCTACATCCTCGCTGCGGACAAGTGGCAGATCGAGATGCTCGCCGGCCTCGATCGGGTGCCGGCCACCGGCGCCCTCGTCGTCGCGACCTGGCCCAAGCCGCAGGAAGGTTCGGGCTTCCCGGCACGGGTGTTCGCCATCGTCGACCGCTGAGGCACCTCGTGGCCGGACACACACGCCTACGACCTGACCGGAGACGGTCACCGTGGCCTGCAGTCACGACTCAGCGCCGGCGCGAAGGTCACGGCCGTGCGGGCTAGCTCCGGATCACCCGGAACCTCACCTTGTCCGTGCTGCGCTTCAGGAGGTCGCTGCCGAGGTAGCGGACCGAGACGACCTTCTCTCCGACAGCCCCGAACTCGTCCGACGTCAGGTCGAAGGAGCCCTTCCTCAGCCGCACGGTCTCGCCACCCTTGCCGGCGACGAGGATCCGCACCCGGCCGTTCACGGGGACTCCCTCGGCGCCGACCACGTCGATCGTCGGCCGTGGCAGCCGGACGTCAGCCCTGGGCCATGTCGACGAAGCGCGAGTAGTGGCCCTGGAAGGCGACGGTGAGGTCGCGGGTGGGGCCGTTGCGGTGCTTGGCCACGATCAGGTCGGCCTCGCCGGGGCGGGTCGACTCCTTCTCGTAGACGTCGTCGCGGTGGAGCAGGATCACCATGTCGGCGTCCTGCTCGAGCGAGCCGGACTCACGCAGGTCGCTCATCATCGGGCGCTTGTCGCCGCGCTGCTCCGGCCCACGGTTGAGCTGGGACAGCGCGATGATCGGGCACTCGAGCTCCTTGGCGAGGAGCTTGATGTTGCGGGAGAACTCCGAGACCTCGAGCTGGCGGGACTCGACCTTCTTGCCCGAGCTCATCAGCTGCATGTAGTCGATGACGATGAGCTTGAGGTCGTGGCGCTGCTTGAGCCGACGCGCCTTGGCCCGGATCTCCATCATCGTCATGTTGGGGCTGTCGTCGATGAACATCGGGGCACCCGAGACCTGGCCCATCTTGCGGGCCAGCTTGTCCCAGTCCTCGTCACGCATCGTGCCGTTGCGGATGTGGTTGAGCGGCACCTTGGCCTCGGCCGAGAGGAGTCGCATCATGATCTCCGAGCGCGTCATCTCGAGGCTGAAGAAGACGCTCGTGAGGTTGTTGTGGATCGAGGCCGCGCGGCAGAAGTCGAGGGCGAGCGTCGACTTGCCCATGGCAGGACGGGCCGCGACGATGATCATCTGGCCCGAGTGCAGGCCGTTGGTCAGGTCGTCGAGGTCGGCGAAGCCGGTGGGCACGCCGTAGAGGCCGGCCTCCCGGTTGCCGATGGCCTCGATCTCGTCCAGGACGCCGCTCATGATGTCGCTCAGCGGTGCGTAGTCGACGGCCGCGCGACGGTCGGTGACCTTGTAGACCTCGGCCTGGGCGTGGTCGACGACGTCGTCGATCTCGCCCTCCCCGGCATAGCCGAGCGCGGCGATGCGGGTGCCGGCCTCGACCAGGCGGCGCAGGATCGCCTTGTCGCGCACGATCTCGGCGTAGTAGCCGGCGTTGGCCGCGATCGGCACGTTGGCCGAGAGGGTGTGGAGGTAGGGGGCGCCGCCGATGCGCTGGAGCTCGCCGCGCTTGGTCAGCTCGGCGGCCACCGTGATCGGGTCGGCGGGCTCGCCGCGACCGTAGAGGTCGACGATGGCGTCGTGGATGACCTCGTGGGCCGGGCGGTAGTAGTCGACGCCCTTGATCACGTCGACGATGTCGGCGATGGCGTCCTTGGACAGCAGCATCGAGCCGAGCACGCTCTGCTCCGCGGCGTTGTCCTGCGGGGGCGTGCGGTCGCCCGCAGAGCGGCGGGACTCCCCGGGCTCGTAGGCCGCCGGCCCGTCACCCCATGCCTCGTCGGTCTCGCCGTCGAACGCGATGCTCACCTGTTGGCTCCTCTGCTGCCCTGCTGTCTGCCGGCGACCCCCGTCCTGGCCGACGGTAGGGACGGCCACCGACAGCACCGCCGGGCCCACGACCGACCACGTCCGACAGGACTGGTTCCGCGCGAGACCGTACGTGCTCCGGACCCGCGGTGGGAAGCCGGCGAGGCCGAGTTGTCCACAGGCTCTGTGGACAAGCTGGGCACTCTCGTGGACGACACGCACAGCAGCGTGCACACGCCGTGGACCGTCCTGTGGACAGCGCATCCAATGTGCCGGATGGATGCGCTCTGACCTGCGGAAACGTTCTACACACCCTGTGGATGGAAAATCCTTGGCCGGTGGGGTCGTTCACCTGTCCGACATCTGGGAGTCACCGGTTGCTTTGTCGACACCGGTGGGGGACGACCACTGCCGCGCCATCATCCACACCGCCATGCACAGGTGGTCCGAATGGGCTATGTACAGCGGGGGACGACGGTCGATATGTGAACGCCGGCGCGGCGACGTCGGCGCCCCTTCCTAGGCTGGACCCGTGAAGCCGGTCGACCGCGAGATCCTGCGCCTGGCCGTGCCGGCGTTCCTCGCGCTCGTCGCCGAGCCCCTGTTCCTGCTCTCCGACGCCGCCATCGTCGGCCACCTCGGCACCCCCGAGCTCGCCGGGCTCGGCGTCGCGGCGGTGGTCCTCCAGACCGTCGTGGGACTGTGCGTCTTCCTCGCCTACGGCACCACCGCCAGCGTCGCGCGCCACCTCGGCGCGGGCGACCTGCGCGCGGCGCTCGCCCAGGGCGTCGACGGCGTCTGGCTCGCGGTGCTCATCGGGTCGATCGCCACCGTCGCCGGCATCCTCCTCACCCCCACGCTCGTCGGCGCCTTCGACACCGGTGCCGAGGTCGCCGACCACGCCGAGACCTACCTGGCCCTGGCGTTCCTGGGCACCACGCCGCTGCTCGTCATGCTCGCGACGACCGGCGTGCTGCGCGGGCTGCAGGACACCCGGACGCCCCTGCTGGTGGCCGTGGTCGGCAACGGCCTCAACATCGTCCTCAACGTCGTCCTCGTCTACGGCCTCGACCTCGGCATCGCCGGCTCGGCGATCGGGTCGGTCGTCGCGCAGGTGCTGTCCGCGGCGTGGCTCGTCGCCGTGGTGGTCCGCGCCGCCCGCGAGCACGACGCACCCCTGACCCCGGACGTCGCCGGCATCCGGTCGGCCGCCCACGCGGCGGTCGCGCTCGTGGTCCGCACGCTCGCGCTGCGCGCCTGCCTGCTCGTCGGGACGTACGCCGTCACCCGCGCCGGCACCCAGGGCTCCGACGTCACCATCGCCACCCACCAGATCGCGATCACGCTGTGGAGCTTCCTCGCATTCGCCCTCGACGCCATCGCGATCGCGGCCCAGGCGCTGACCGGCCGCGCCCTGGGCAGCGGCGACGTCGACAGCACGCGTCGGCTCACCCGGCGGATGGTCCAGTGGGGCTGGGGCAGCGGGATCGTCGCCGGGCTGGCGCTCGCCGCGGTGTCGCCGTTCATCGGCGCCCTGTTCACCACCGACCCCGAGGTCCGCTCGCTCCTCGTGCCGGTCCTGCTGGTCGCGGCCCTGGGGCAGCCGCTGGCCGGCGTCGTCTTCGTGCTCGACGGCGTGCTCATCGGCGCCGGCGACGGCACCTACCTCGCGTGGGCCGGTCTCGTCGTGCTGGCGGCGTACGCCCCCGCTGCTCTCTGGGCAGCCACGCTGCCCCACGGGCTGGTCGCGGTGTGGGTCGCGATGACCTTCGTGTTCATGGGCGCCCGGGGGCTGCTGCTGACCCGGCGGGCCCGCGGCGAGAAGTGGATGGTGACCGGAGCCACGCTCGCTCGTTGAGCCCTCGAGCAGACGCCATGCCTCGGGAGGGCAGATGAACCCGGAACGCGCCACAGCGACGTCGACAGCGACGTCCACAGCGAAGTGGGCGCTCGTCGCCCTGGTCGCGGGCGGCCTCGTGCCGCTCGCGGGTGCCGCACCCGCGCAGGCAGCAACGGGCTGCACCGACGAGAAGCCCCCGTCGGTCCTCCAGGACGGGTGCGACGACGCCTCCCCGCCCGAGACCTCCGTGACCTCGAGCGCCACGCCCAACGCCGCCGGGCTGGTCACCACCTCGACGCTCACCTTCACCCTCGGCTCCTCGGTCGACGACGGCGACGTGGGGCCGTTCGGCTTCGAGTGCCGGCTCACCGGCACCCCGGCGCCGCACGACTGGCAGGCGTGCGGTGGCACCGTCACCCTCGCCGGCCTGCCGGACGCGGCACCGGGGACCTACGTCTTCGAGGCCCGCGCCGTCGACCTCGGCGACCGCGCGGTCGACCCCGACACCCTCCTCGGGCCGGGCAGCGTCGCCGACACCCCCGACGAGGACCCGACCCCGGTCCGCGTCGCGTGGGGCCAGGACACCAGGGCCCCGTTCGTCTTCGTCACCGCCAGCACGTACGACGAGGCGACACCGACGCAGCCGGTGGTCACGGGGGAGACCGTGCCGATCCGGCTCAACAGCAGCGAGCCCGGCTCGACCTTCGAGTGCCTCGACAACGGCGACGCGCTCGCCTGCTCGCCCGGTCGCTTCGAGCTCGCGGACGCCGGACCCGGACGCCACAGCTTCACCGCGCGCACCATCGACCGGGCCGGCAACGCGAGCGCCTGGTCGGAGCCGATCGAGTTCTTCGTGCCGCGCAACCTCGAGCGGTCCTCGGGATCGAAGGGGAGCACGACGAGGTCGGTGACGGCCTCGCGGGGCTGGCAGACCGTCCGCGACGCCGGCTACTTCCGCGGGGACGCGCTGCGCACGACCACGCGCGGTGCGCGGCTCGTGCTGCCGCGCACGCGCGTCGGTGAGCTGCGCCTGCTGGCCGCGACGGCCCCGGGGTACGGCAAGGTGCGGGTGCGCGTGGGCCACCGCGACTGGCACGTGGTCGACCTGTCGGGACCGCGCTCGCCCGGGCGCCAGCTCGTGGTGATCGACCGCTACTCCGGCATGCGGACCGGGCGGATCACCATCGAGTCGCTCGGCAGCAAGCCCGTGGTCGTCGACGCGGTCGTCGCCCGGCCCAACCGGTTCCCGTCGGCGACCTGAGGACCGACCCGACCCGCGGTCGGTCGGGCATGCTGGGCACATGACCGGGACCCGGGCCGTACGCACGTGGCTGGTGCTCGCGGCCTGCTGCCTCGCGCTGGCGGGGTGCACGGACGACACCGACCCCCCGCCGAGCGAGGAGACCGCCGTGGACGCAACCGACCCCAGCTCCCAGGCCACGACCGGGTCGGCCTCCCCGGACGTCCGGGCCTCGGTGGACGACCTGGCCGCGAGACTGGGGGTGGACGCGGGCGAGGTGGAGGTCGTCGCGGTCGAGCAGGTCACCTGGCGCGACGGCAGCCGCGGGTGCGCCACGGCCGGGGACATGTACACCCAGGCGCTCGTCGACGGGGCCCGGATCACGCTCCGCGTGGACGGCACGGACCACGAGTACCACTCCGGCGGCGCCCAGCCGCCGGCGCTCTGCGAGGACCCGACCGAGTAGACCGGTCCGGGAACGGCGGACGGCCCGCCGCCCCCGGAGGGGCAGCGGGCCGTCGCTGTGGTGCGTCGGGCGTGATCAGGCCGGGACGACGTTGAGGGCCACCGTGGCGGACACCTCGTCGTGCAGCTTGACCGCCACCGTGTGGGAGCCGAGCGACTTGATCGGGTTGGTGACGAGGATCGTGCGTCGGTCGACCTTCTCGCCGGAGACCTCGGCGATCGCGTCGGCGATCTCCGAGGTGGTGACGGCGCCGAAGAGGCGACCGCCCTCGCCGGCACGGACCTTCACGTTGACCGCGTTGGTCTCGAGCTTGGTCTTGATCTCCTTGGCGTGGTCCTCGTCGCGCGCCGCACGAGCGGTGCGGGCGGTCTTGATGGACTCGATGGTCTTCTCGCCGCCACGGGTCCAGCGGATGCCGAGGCCACGGGGAACGAGGTAGTTGCGGCCGTAGCCGTCCTTGACCTCGACCACGTCGCCGGGGGCGCCGAGGCCGTCGACCTCCTGGGTCAGGATGAGCTTCATGTCTCGTGCTCCTCTCAGCGACCGGTGGACGTGTAGGGCAGCAGAGCCAGCTCGCGCGCGTTCTTGACGGCGATGGCCACGTCGCGCTGGTGCTGGACGCAGTTGCCGGTCACGCGACGGGCGCGGATCTTGCCACGGTCGGAGATGAACTTGCGGAGGAGCGTGGTGTCCTTGTAGTCGACACCGGTCGCCTTCTCCTTGCAGAACTGGCAAACCTTCTTCTTGGGCTTGCGCAGAATTGCCTTGGCCATTGTGGTGCTCCCTTTCAGTGAGCCCGGCCCTGAAGGCAATCAGGGACGGAATGGTGGTGGATGTTTCGGGTGGTCCGGATCAGGACCTAGAAGGGCGGCTCGTCGTTGCCGCCGCTGACCCCGGGCGTGGCCCACGGGTCGTTGGCGGGAGCGCCGCCCTGGGGGGCGCCGCCCTGGGGCTGTCCGCCCCAGCTGCCGCCGCCGCCCTGCGAGGGAGCGGGGCTGGCCCACGGGTCGTCGGCCGGAGCGGACTGCTGCCCGCCACCGCCGCCACCCGAGTAGCCGCCGCCACCGCCGGAGTAGCCGCCACCGCCGCCGGACCGGGTCGTCTTGGTGACCTTGGCCGATGCGGAGCGCAGCGACGGGCCGACCTCCTCGACGTCGATCTCGAAGACGGTGCGCTTCTCACCCTCGCGGGTCTCGTACTGACGCGACTTCAGGCGACCCTGGACGATCACGCGCATGCCCCTCTGGAGGGACTCGGCGACGTTCTCCGCGGCCTGGCGCCACACAGCGCACGAGAGGAACAGCGTGTCGCCGTCCTTCCACTCGTTGCTCTGGCGGTCGAAGGTGCGCGGCGTCGACGCGATCCGGAAGTTGGCCACGGGGGCACCCGAGGGGGTGAACCGCAGCTCCGGGTCGTCGACGAGGTTGCCGATGACGGTGATCGTGGTCTCGCCTGCCATGTCAGGTCTCCTCAGAATTTCCTGCTGATCCGGTGGTGCTCTGGGTGCTGCCCATCAAACAGGCAGGCACCCACAGCGGGAAAGGTCTATCCACAGATGCCGGTGAGGGCGATCAGTGGGCGTCGGGACGCATGACCTTCGTGCGCAGGATCGACTCGTTCAGCGTGAGCTGGCGGTCGAACTCCTTGACCGTCGCGGGCGTGGCCGTCAGGTTGATGACGGCGTAGATGCCCTCGGCGTTCTTCTTGATCTCGTAGGCCATCCGACGGCGACCCCACACGTCGAGCGACTCGATCGAGCCACCGTCCTTGCGGATCACGTTGAGGTACTTGTCGAGCGACGGCTCGATGGTGCGCTCGTCGAGACTCGGGTCGAGGATGACCATCACTTCATAGGCACGCATAGCGGTCTCCACCTCCTCTGGGCTAGAGCGGCCACGGGCTTTCCGTGGCAGGAGGGCTGTGCGTACGGCGCACGGGCTGGGCCGCGCGCCGCGGTGTCGCCCCGACGGGAGTCCCGAGGGGCAACCGGGGAAGGCTACCAGCGCAGCGACCACCGGCCGGAATCGTCGTACGACGGCTCCGACCGGTGGTCACAGCGGGTGGACGGCAGCGGGAAGCGGGTCAGTCGGCCGAGCGGCGCACGAACGACAGCGCGGTCCCGGCGATGACGGCGAGCAGCGCGAGCCAGTAGCCGATGCCGTGACCCTGGTCGATCGCGTCGCAGAGCCCGAGGCCGGCGTCGTCGCAGCCGCCCCCGGGGGTGACGAACAGCGCGAGGAGGGTGCAGAGCGTGGCGAGCGCGAAGCAGCCCAGGACGGCCGTGCGCACCGGGACGGGCAGGGCGGGCAGGACGCCGAGGACCTTGGCCGCGAGCAGACCCGCTCCGACCAGGGCCACGAGGGCGCCGAACCAGCCGAAGAAGCCGTGCCAGGCGTTGGCCGAGCCGCCTCCGAAGCCCTCCACCGAGACGGTGTAGTAGGGAAACAGCGAGGCGATGAACGCGACCAGCCCCGCTCCGATGATGCCGAGGTCGAGCGGGTTGCCGGCCTTGAGCGTCGCCGCCGCCTGGCTGGCCTGCGCGCCGTAGTCAGGCCCGGACGTCGGCTGCGCGGCGGGCGGGGTGCCCGGCTGGCCGGCGCTCTGGCCGGCGGGCTGGCCGGCCGGCGGGGTGTACGGCGGCGGGGTCGAGGCAGCGGGCTCACCGGAGCCGGGCGTGGGCTCCGTGGGCTCCGTGGGGTCGGGCGTGGGCCCGGCCCCGGGTGTGGTGTCAGACATTGGGATCTCCCCTGCTGGGCCCCGGGGTGCGGGGCCGATCAGCCGGAGGATGTCGCAGGTCCGTGCCCACCCGCAAGGGGGCTGACACGAGCCTTGCCGAGCCGGAGACGGTCGTCACCGCACCCCGACGAGGGGCCTGTGGACGACGCCGACCCCGAGCGCGTCTCGGCGGCTAGCGTCGCGGGGTGCTGTCGGGAGCCCCTGCTCGTGCCGCCTCGCGCCCGCCCGTCGTGGTGGCGGGGCGCTACCGGCTGCTCGACCAGGTCGGCACCGGCGGCATGGGCTCGGTGTGGCGGGCCCGCGACGAGCGCACGGGCGACCACGTCGCGGTGAAGGTGCTCGGCCGGCACAGCGCCGCGCTGCTCGCGAGGTTCGTCCGCGAGCAGGCGGTCCGGGTGCGGCACCCCCACGTGGTGGCGCCGCACGGGTGGGCGGCCGAGGACGACCTCGTCGTGCTCGCGATGGAGCTGGTGCCGGGCGGCTCGGTCGCCGACCTGCTGCGCGAGCGCGGCCCGCTCGACGCCGGCACCGTCGGCGTGCTGGTCGAGCAGCTGCTCCTCGGCCTGGCGGCGGTGCACGCGGCCGGGCTCGTGCACCGCGACGTGAAGCCGGCCAACCTGCTGCTGGAGGCGTCCGCGCACGGCGAGCCCCACCTGCGGCTCGGCGACTTCGGCGTGGCCGCGCCCATCGCCGACCGCCGCTTCACCACCGTCCCCGGCGCGATCGGCACCGACGGCTACATGGCGCCCGAGCAGGCACGAGGAGCGCTGCCCGAGCCGACGCAGGACCTGTACGCCGTCGGCCGCGTCGCGCTCGAGATGGTGACCGGCCTGCGACCCGACCGGCAGCGTGACGTGCCCTCGCACCCGCTCCGGCCGCTCATCGAGCGGCTGCTCGTCGCCGACCCGGCCCAGCGCCTGGCCACCGCCGACGCGGCGCTGCGCCTGCTCCGCCGGCTCGACCTGCCGGAGCCGCAGTGCGCACCGGTGCCCGACCGCCTCGGGCCTGCCCCGCGCGGTCGTCGTACGCCAGCCGGGGCGGGGGTGGGCACCCGGACCGACTGGGCAGGCTGGCTCGCCGTCGCCGGGCTGGTCGGCGTGGTCGCCGGCTGTCTGTGCCTGCTCCTAGGGTGGGCCCCATGAGCACCCAGCCGTCCGCCCAGACCTCGATCGGCGCCCACGTCGAGCAGACCGACCCGGTCGCCGAGGCGATCGCCCGCGAGACCACGCTGGTGCAGTTCTTCCTCGGCGACCCGCAGGGCTACAAGGGCCCCGAGGTCCGCTTCGACGGCGGCGCGGCCGCCCTGCGCGCCGCGGCCGAGGAGGCGGGGGTCGACCTCTACGTCCACGCGCCCTACATCGTCAACGTCGCCACGACCAACAACCGGATCCGGATCCCGAGCCGCAAGCTCCTCCAGCAGCACATGGACGCGGCTGCCGAGATCGGCGCCAAGGGCCTGATCGTGCACGGCGGCCACGTCAACAAGGACGACGACCCGGCCGTCGGCTTCGACAACTGGCGCAAGGCGGTCGAGGCGACCGACATCAAGATCCCGCTGCTGATCGAGAACACCGCCGGCGGCGACAACGCGATGGCGCGCCACCTCGACCGCATCGCCGGCGTCTGGGACGCGATCTCCGCCGCGCCCAACGCCGACCAGGTCGGCTTCTGCCTCGACACCTGCCACGCCTGGGCCGGCGGCATCGAGCTCGGCGACGCGGTGGAGAAGGTGCGCTCGATCACCGGGCGCATCGACCTCGTCCACGCCAACGACTCGCGCGACGACTTCGACTCCGGCGCCGACCGCCACGCCAACTTCGGCCAGGGCCACCTGCCGCCCGACGAGTTCGCGGGCGTCGTGCGCGAGGCCCGTGCACCGGTCATCTGCGAGACCCCGGGCGGCGCGGCCGAGCACCTCGCCGACTTCGCGTGGCTGCGCGAGCACCTCTGAGCCGGGCACGCCGGCACGACACCGGCGAGAAATCTGCCGCGACCGTGCAACCAAACGCCGCTCAGTCGCGTCTGCACCTGTGAGGGGACCAGACACGTACGGGGGTCGTGTCTGGTCCCTTGTAGCGTGGGTGCGGTGACGACCCCCCTGACCCTGCGCCCGATCTCCCCGCAGGAGCACCGCGACTTCATCGCCGGCCGGTCGTCCGCGAGCTTCCTCCAGACCCCGGGCTGGGCGAGCGTGAAGGCGGAGTGGAAGGCCGAGTCGCTCGGCTGGTTCCGCGGTGGCGAGATCGTCGGGGCCGCGCTGGTGCTCAACCGCCAGCTGCCGCGCGTGAAGCGCTACCTCGCCTACCTGCCCGAGGGGCCGGTCATCGACTGGACGGGCGACGACCTCGAGGCGTGGCTGCGTCCGATGGTGGCCCACCTGAGGAAGCAGGGTGCGTTCGCGGTCCGGATGGGACCGCCGGTCGTGACCCGGCGCTGGTCGGCCGAGCAGGTCAAGGCCGGCATCGCGGACGAGTCGGTGCGCCGGCTCGGCGACGTACCTCCGCTGGAGCGGTCCCAGGTCGGCGCGCGCGTGATCGCCCAGCTGCACGAGCTCGGCTGGCAGCTCCAGTCGGCCGAGGGCGGCTTCTCGGCCGGGCAGCCGCAGTTCAACTTCCAGATCCCGCTGGTCGACGACCAAGGTGCCCCGCGCACCGAGGCCGACGTCCTCGCCGGGATGAACCAGCTCTGGCGCCGCAACATCAAGAAGGCGGACAAGTCCGGTGTCGAGGTCGCCCTCGGCAGTCGCGAGGACCTCAAGGCCTTCCACGACCTCTACGTCCACACCGCCGAGCGCGACCACTTCACGCCGCGGCCGCTGGCGTACTTCCAGACGATGTACGACGCCCTCGCCGCGGAGGACGCCGACCGGATCCAGCTCTGGCTGGCCCGGCACGAGAGCGACCTGGTCGCGGCCACGATCGCGATCCGGGTCGGCACCCACGCGTGGTACTCCTACGGCGCGTCATCGACCGAGAAGCGCGACGTCCGGGGGTCCAACGGCGTGCAGTGGGCGATGATCCGCCACGCGCTCGAGGCCGGGGCGGAGGTCTACGACCTGCGCGGGATCACCGAGACGCTCGACGCCGACGACCCGCACGTCGGGCTGATCCAGTTCAAGGTGGGCACCGGCGGCGAGGCCGTGGAGCACGCCGGCGAGTGGGACCTGCCGCTCAACCGTGTCATCTACAAGGCGTTCCAGGTCTACCTCGCGAGGCGAGGCTGATGAGCCTCACCCTCAGCGTCGACGGCGACCGCTGGCGCCGGCACCTGCTCGCGACCGTCACCGCCCACCCCGGGATCGTGCCGGTCGCGAAGGGCAACGGCTACGGCCTCGGCCTCGGCCGGCTGGCCCGGCGCGCCCAGTGGCTCGCCGACCACGCGGCGGAGACCGGAGCGGCCGTCGACACGATTGCCGTCGGGACCTACGACGAGATCGGCGAGGCCGCCACCCGCTACTCCGGCGACCTGCTGGTGCTCACCCCGTGGCGTCCCTTCGGTGCCGCGCTCGACCTCGACGAGCGCACGGCCGCGCGGGTGGTGCACACGGTGAGCCGTCCGCAGGACCTCGCCGCGCTGCGCGAGCGCGACCCCCGGGCGCGCTTCGTCCTCGAGCAGCTCACCTCGATGCGTCGCCACGGCATGACCCGGCGCGAGCTCGCGACGGCCGCCGAGGAGCTCGGCCGGGCCCGCAGCGGGCTGCGCGGCGTCGCGATGCACCTGCCGCTCAACACCACCTCCCACCTCGGCGAGGTCACCCGGCTGATCAACGAGGTCGTCGCCTCCGGCCTGCCGACCACCACCGTCTTCGTCTCGCACCTGACCGCCAGCGAGCTCGCGCGGCTGGCCACGAGCTACCCCGACTTCACCGTCCGCCCGCGCGTCGGCACCGACCTCTGGCTCGGTGACCGCGGCGCGCTCACGGTCGGCGCGACCGTCCTCGACGTGCACCAGGTCGAGCGCGGGGACACCTTCGGCTACCGCGGCCGCAGCGTGCCCAAGAGCGGCCACATCGTGGTGGTCAGCGGTGGCACCGCGCACGGCATCGGGCTCGAGGCACCGACCGGGGACCAGTCGCTCAAGGCACGCGCGGCGACCCTGGCCCGCGGCGGCATGGACGCGGTCGGCTTCGTCCGCTCGCCCTTCTCGATCGACGGCAAGCAGCGACTGTTCGCCGAGCCCCCGCACATGCAGGCCTCGATGCTGTTCGTGCCCTCAGGCGCGCGCGTCCCCCGCGTCGGCGAGGACATCGACGTCCGGGTCCGCTTCACCGCGACCGACTTCGACCGCGTCGTCGTCAGCTGACTCCGACCCGGCCTCGCGCAGCACGGCGACCACCAGCCACACCAGCGCGCCGACCCGCAGCACCACGGCCAGCCAGTAGGCCCGATCGTCGTCGGTGATCGTCGGGTCGAGCGCCTGCCCCACCCACCAGCCGGTGATCACCGAGCTGAGCAGGGTGAGTCCCTGCCACACGAGCAGGTCGCGCCAGCGGCGTACGCCGATCGCGGCCAGCGGCAGTGCCAGGAGGGCGGCCTCCGGAGGGGCGGACGGCGCGACGACGAGCGCGGCCGCCAGGAGCACCAGCCCGGACCGTGCGCAGGTGGTCACGGTGGCTCGCCTGGACCGGCGCGCGGACCACCACACGGCGCCGGCCGCAGCGGCCAGCACCACCAGCTGGACCGCGGTGCGCAGGGTGGAGGAGGGCGTGTGGCCGGCCTGCTGGAGCAGCAGCCAGATCGACCCGGTGTCGACGTCCGGGACGGTGCCGCGACCCGGCAGGGTGATGACGACGTAGGCCGCGGCCGCCGCGAGGAGGGCGTCGAACCGGTCGCGCATCCGCCCGCCGATCGCGATCACGCCGACGAACGCCAGCAGCACCGGCAGCGCGAACGCGGCCCCGATGCCCGCGCCGACGCCGGCGACCCAGGCGCGACCCGAGGTCCAGCCCCACAGCAGCACCGCGACTCCGACCGCGGCGACGAGCTCCCACGAGAGCCAGTGCACCAGCAGGAGGGGCGACATCGCCCATCCGGCGGCCGCCCACGGACGTCGTACGTCGACCCGCGCGAGCAGGGCGGTGGCGAGCAGGGCCAGCGCGGCGAGCAGGACCGCCGCACCGGCGGTCGAGCTGACGGTGCCGGAGCCGGGGAAGAGCTCGCCCAGGCGCTGGAGCCAGGTCGCGACGTGGGGAGCGGTGGCGTCGCCGGTGGACCGCCCGGCCAGCTCGCTCCAGCACTGCTGGGCGAACGGCTGGTCGGGCTTGCTCCAGCCCGACGGGACGCACGCGCCCTTCGAGACCATGCCTGCGGCCAGGACGACCGCGGTCGAGCCGACGAGCACCCGCGCCGGGCTCCACCAGGGGTGGCCGCCCGCGTGGTCGCCCACCGGGCCCCCGACGACCTCGGACATCGCCGCGACCACGGGGTCGGTGCGGGTCGGGGCCGACTCGGGGCCGCGAGGCGCGTTCGCCACGGTCGTGCTCAGGACCGCGCGTCGGGCGTCTGGCGCGGCTGGAGGCGCCCGGCCGGCACGGTCGGGGTCTCCGTCGGGGGGACCGTCGGCGTCTCGGTCGGCACGGTCGGGGTCTCCGTCGGAGGAATCGTCGGCGTCTCGGTCGGCGTCTCCGTGGGAGTCTCCGTCGGAGTCTCGGTCGGCGTCTCGGTCGGGGTCTCGCTCGGCGGGACCACCGTCTGCGTCGGCCGGGTGGGCTTCGGCGGCGGGGGCGGCGGCGGGGTGTACTCGTGGCCCGTCGACGGGGCGTCACCGTCGACCATGGCGGGCTCGGGGAAGTCCTCGACCTCCATGCCGTCCATGACGCGCTCCATGATCCCGGCCCACGTCTTGGCCGGGTAGTTGCCGCCGAAGTAGCCCGAGCGGCCGTCGGAGCTGGTCGGGAGCCACAGGTCGGCGCCGTCGGGGCGCGGCACGTCGAGGCCCTCGCGTCCCTTGCCCCGGACGTACATCACCGCGGTGGAGATCTGCGGGGTGTAGCCGACGAACCACGACGAGGAGACGTCGCCGTCGTCGTTGGTGGCGGTGCCGGTCTTGCCGGCTGCCGGGCGGTCGATCGAGAGCGCCTCGGTGCCCGAGCCGCTCGAGACCACCTGCTGGAGGGCGTACGACACGTCGGAGGCGATGTCGGGGTCGACGGTCTCCTTGCTGCGGTCCTTCGCCTCGTAGAGGACCTCGCCGTTCTTGTCGACGACCTTCTGCACCACGTGGACGTCGTTGCGGACCCCGCCGTTGGCGATGGTGGCGTAGGCGTTGGCCATGTTGATCGGGCTGACCTGCGCGGTGCCGAGGGTGACGCCGACGTTCTCCTGGAAGTCGATCGACTGGCGCGGGATGCCGAACTTCGCACCCTCGTTGCCGGGGACGCCCAGGTCCTCGGCGGCCTGGATGACCTTCTGCGGTCCGTCGTCCATCGCGTCGACCATGTCGACGAAGGCGGTGTTGATCGAGTTCTCGGTGGCGGTGAGCATGGAGACGGCCGAGCCGTAGCTCTCGTTGCCCTGGTTCTCGAACTCGGTGCCGGCGATGTCGATCGGGCTGTTGCCGTCGAAGGTGTCGGTGAGGGAGAAGCCGTCGCGGATGGCGGCCACGTCGGTGGCGGCCTTCATCGTCGAGCCGGCCATGCCGCCGGCCACGGCCCAGTTGATCTGGGAGTCGAGGTAGTCCTGGCCCCCGTAGAACCCGAGGAGCTCACCGGTCTGGGTGTCGACGGTCGCAGCGCCGATGTGGAGGTCGGCGTTGCCGGCCGGTCCGGGCATGCCGGCGTCGGGGCGGTTGGCGTTGACCGCCTCCTCGACGTCGGACATGACCTGCGGGTCGAAGGTCGTGGTGATCCTCAGGCCGCCGCCGTCGATCTGGTCCTCGGTCGCGATCCCGCGGGACAGGATCTCCTTCTTCACCAGTGCGAGCATGTGGCCCTTCTGGTCGCCGTACTGGCTGGAGGCGGCGATCTCGGGGAACTTAGGCAGCTTCTTCTCCGCCTTGTCGCGCTGCTCGGTCGTGATGGTGCCCATGTCGGCCATGCTGTTGAGGACGTAGGCGTAGCGACCCTTGAGGTCGTCCCTGGCCTCCTTGCCGTTGGCCGGGTCGTACTTCGTCGGGTTGTTGAGCACCGTCGCCAGCACCGCCGACTCGCGCAGGTTGAGGTCGGCGGCGTCGTGGTCGAAGTAGGCCTTCGACGCGGCCTGGATGCCGTAGGCGCCGCGGCCGAAGTAGATGGTGTTGAGGTAGCCCTCGAGGACTTCCTTCTTGTCGAGCTGCTGCTGGATCTTGAGGGAGACGATCGCCTCCTTGATCTTGCGCTTGTAGCTCTGCTCGCTCGTCAGGTAGAGGATCTTGACGTACTGCTGGGTGATCGTGGACGCACCCTGGCGGGCGTTGCCCGCGGCGTTGGAGAACAGCGCGCGCAGGATGCCCTTGGGGTCGATGCCCTTGTCGGTCCAGAACGTCTGGTTCTCCGCCGCGACCACCGCGTCCTGGATCGAGTCGGGCATGGTCGACAGCGGGATCGACTCACGGTTCTGGTCGTCGTAGTAGGTGCCGAGCTGCTGCTCGCCGTCGCGGTAGTAGACGAACGTGGTCTGCGCCTGGAAGGCGGAGTTCGGCGTCGGGATGCTGATCGCCTGGTAGAGCACGACGACGACGCCGCCCAGGAGCAGGGCACCGACGACCCCGAGGACGGCAAGGACCTTCGCGACCTTCGCCACCCGCTGGCGCGTCGTGCGCCTCGGCTTGGGTCGACGGGTCTGGGCCTTGCCGTCGGCCCTGCGCTTCTTCGCACTCACCGGAAAAGGGTAAGGGGGCCGGCCCAGCATCCCGATTCGTCACCAGCGGATATATCGGTACGATAGATCGCATGGCACGCCGTGGAGACACCATCGAGCTCGCAGTCCTCGGACTGCTGCACGAGGGACCCATGCACGGCTACGAGCTGCGCAAGCGGCTCAACCTGATGCTCGGCTGGGGGCGCGTGCTGTCGTACGGCTCCCTCTACCCCGCGCTCAAGAAGATGCTGCGCGCCACCTTGATCACGGAGGTGGCCGACACCTCGACGCCGGTCAACCGCCGTCCGCGCATCACCTACGAGGTCACCGCCGCCGGCAACGAGCACTTCCAGCGGCTCATGTCGGAGGTCGGCCCCACCGCGTGGGAGGACGACAACTTCGACATCCGCTTCGCGTTCTTCTCCTCGACCGACATGGAGATCCGCCTCCGGGTCCTCGAGGGTCGCCGCTCGCGGCTGCAGGAGCGGCTCGCCCGCGTCCAGGGTGAGCTCGAGCGGACCCAGGCCGAGGTCAACCGCTACGCGGCCGAGCTCAACCGCCACGGCGTGGAGTCGGTCGAGCGCGAGGTCCGCTGGCTCTCCGACCTCATCCGCGCCGAGCGCGGCGACGAGTCATCACCCACCAGCACCACCCCAGCCACATCCCCCGCCACACCGCACGGCAGCACACCCCGAGCAAGCAACGACTGACCATCCGCCAGCACGGCACACCAAGTAACGGAGAAGGAGAGCCCCATGGGTTCGGTACGAGTAGGGATCGTCGGAGTCGGCAACTGCGCCACCTCCCTCGTCCAGGGCGTTGAGTACTACAAGGACGCAGACCCGGCCGGGACCGTCCCCGGGCTCATGCACGTCAAGTTCGGCGACTACCACGTCGGTGACGTCGAGTTCGTCGTGGCGTTCGACGTCGACGACAAGAAGGTCGGCAAGGACCTCTCGGAGGCCATCAACGCCTCGGAGAACAACACCATCAAGATCGCCGACGTCCCGACCCTCGGCGTCGAGGTGCAGCGCGGCCCGACGATGGACGGCCTCGGCAAGTACTACCGCCAGACCATCGAGGAGTCGGCCGCCGAGCCCGTCGACGTGGTCCAGGCGCTCAAGGACGCCGAGGTCGACGTCCTCGTGTGCTACCTCCCCGTGGGCTCCGAGCAGGCCGCCAAGTTCTACGCCCAGTGCGCGATCGACGCCGGTGTCGGCTTCGTCAACGCCCTCCCGGTCTTCATCGCCTCCGACCCCGAGTGGGCCAAGAAGTTCGAGGACGCCGGCGTCCCGATCGTCGGCGACGACATCAAGTCGCAGGTCGGCGCCACCATCACGCACCGCGTGATGGCCAAGCTCTTCGAGGACCGCGGCGTGGCGCTGGACCGCACCTACCAGCTCAACGTCGGCGGCAACATGGACTTCAAGAACATGCTCGAGCGTGAGCGCCTGGAGTCGAAGAAGGTCTCCAAGACCCAGGCCGTGACGTCCAACCTGACCGGCGAGCTCGCCGACAAGATCGACAGCCGCAACGTCCACATCGGCCCGTCCGACTACGTCGCGTGGCTCGACGACCGCAAGTGGGCCTACGTCCGCCTCGAGGGTCGCGCCTTCGGCGACGTCCCGCTCAACCTCGAGTACAAGCTCGAGGTCTGGGACTCCCCGAACTCCGCCGGCATCATCATCGACGCCGTCCGCGCCGCGAAGATCGCCATGGACCGCAGCGTCGGTGGCCCGATCATCCCGGCCTCGACCTACCTGATGAAGTCCCCGCCGGTGCAGATGCCGGACGACCTCGGCCGCGCCGAGCTCGAGAAGTTCATCGCCGGCGAGTGACCTGATCGCTCGCCCGCACGGGCACCAGCACAGCACTGCGGCCGTACGCCGCCCCGGATCCGTCCGGGGTCGTCGTACGGCCGCAGTGCTGTTGTCCGTCAGACGGTCAGGACGGGCGCGCGTCCCACCAGGCGCGGAGGGCGGCCTCGGCGGCCTCGGGCGTCTGCGGGCCCTCGTCCATCCGGAGCTCCAGCAGGAAGGCGTACGCCTCACCGACCTCGCGGCCCGGGCCGATGCCGAGGATGCCCATGATCTGGTTGCCGTCGAGGTCGGGCCGGATCGAGGCGAGCTCCTCCTCCTCACCGAGGCGCGCGATGCGCTCCTCGAGGGAGTCGTAGGTCCGGCGCAGCCGGTCGGCCTTGCGCTGGTTGCGCGTCGTGCAGTCGGCGCGGGTGAGGATGTGCAGCCGCTCGAGCTGGTCGCCGGCGTCGCGCACGTAGCGGCGCACGGCACTGTCGGTCCACTCCCCCGAGCCGTAGCCGTGGAAGCGCAGGTGCAGCTCGACCAGCGTGGACACCGCCTCGATGTCGGCGTTGGAGAAGCGCAGCGCCTTCATCCGCCTGCGGGTGAGCTTGGCGCCGACGACGTCGTGGTGGTGGAAGGTCACGATCCCGCCGGACTCGAACTTCCGGGTCCGGGGCTTGCCGACGTCGTGCATGAGCGCGGCGAAGCGCGAGACGAAGTCGGGGCCGTTGCCGAGGCGGTGCTCGAGGTCGATCGACTGCTCGAGGACGGTCAGGGTGTGCTCGTAGACGTCCTTGTGGCGGTGGTGCTCGTCGCGCTCGAGCGCGAGGGCCGGCAGCTCCGGGAGGACGTACGACGCCAGGCCGGTGTCGACCAGCAGCGTCAGCCCGAGCCGGGGGTGGGGCGCGCAGACGAGCTTCACCAGCTCGTCGCGCACGCGCTCGGCCGAGATGATCTCGATCCGGCCGGCCATCTCGGTCATCGCCTCGACGACCTCGGGCGCCACGGAGAAGCCGAGCTGAGCGGCGAACCGGGCGGCCCGCATCATCCGCAGGGGGTCGTCGGAGAAGGAGTCCTCGGGGGCGCCGGGCGTGCGGAGCACCCGCTCGGCGAGGTCGACGATGCCGCCGAAGGGATCGACGAACTCGCGGCCCGGCACCCGCACGGCCATCGAGTTCACGCTGAAGTCGCGTCGGCCCAGGTCGCCCTCGAGGCTGTCGCCGAAGTCGACGTCGGGCTTGCGCGAGGACGGGTCGTAGGTCTCCGAGCGGTAGGTCGTGATCTCGACCTGCCACTCGCCCTTGCGGCAGCCGATCGTGCCGAAGTCGCGGCCCATGTCCCACACGGCGTCGGCCCAGCCGGAGACCAGGCGCTCGGTGGTGTCGGGCCGGGCCGAGGTGGTGAAGTCGAGGTCGTTCTGGAGCCGGCCGATCATCGCGTCGCGGACCGGACCCCCGACCAGCGCCAGCTCCTCGCCGGCCGCGGCGAACAGGGCACCGAGCTCGTCGATCACCGATCCGATGCGTGCGAGCTCGGAGGCGACGCGACGCTGGATCTCGACGATCGTCAGGGGCTGCAGGGCGACGTCGGACACGACAGGCCACTCTACGTGGCGGTGGGCGACCCGCTAACAACTACAGTCTGTGCGTGCCCCGCCCCTCGTCGCTCCGTGCTGCGCTGGCGGGGCTCCTGGCGATCGGCTTCGCGGTCCCACCGGCCCTCCTGCCCCCAGCGTCAGCCTCAATGACGGCCTCGACGTCGGCCCCCACGTCGGTGAGACAGGCAGCCGCGCGGGCCGTGACCGCGGACCCGCTCCTGGTGCACCTCGACGAGATCACCTCGGTCCTGCCCACCAGGGGCCGGGTCGAGATCTCCGGGACGGTAACCAACGTCAGCGACGAGACCTTCACCCGGATCAACCTGCACGCGTTCTCGTCCTCGACCCCGATCCCCACCTCGCAGGCGCTGGCGCAGTCGGCCCTGACCGACTCCGCCGCCGCGGTGGGTGAGCGGGTCACCGTGCCCGGCACGTTCGCCACGATCGACCAGCTCGACCCGGGCGAGACCGCGTCCTTCACCGACTCCGTCCCCGTCGGCCTGCTCGAGGCCTCCGGCGATCCCGGCGTCTACTGGATCGGCGTGCACGCGCTCGGTGACAGCACCTCGACCCCGCGCGACAGCGTGGCCGACGGTCGGGCGCGGACGTTCATCCCGGCCCGCCCCACCGGCGACCGGACCCAGGAGGCGTCGGTGATGCTCTCCATCCGCAACCGGGTCTGGTTCGCCGAGGACGGATCCATCGCCGGCGCCGACCGGTGGGCACGCCGGCTCGCCACGGGCGGCAGCCTCGCCGGGGTGCTCGACATGGCCGAGTCGGCCGGCTCGACGCCGTACAGCTTCCTGGTCGACCCCGCGGTGCTGGTCGCGCTGGTCCGGCTCAGCGAGGGGAACCAGCCGCGCAACCTGCTCCCGGACCCGACCGTCCCCGGCCAGGCTCCCTCGCCGACGGACACGCCCACCGACGAGGAGAGCGAGACCCCGGAGACGCTCACCCCCGGCCAGTCCGAGGCGACGGACGACCCCAGCGCGGACGAGCTCGCGCTGGCCGCGGCGGCCCAGACCTGGCTCGACCGCTTCCGGGCGCTCGCCGCCGACAACCAGGTGCTGGCCCTGCCGTTCGGTGACCTCGACGTGTCGGCGGTGATGCGCAACGACCCGGCGCGCTACAACCAGGCGGCGGCGCGGTCCGCGGAGGTGCTGACCACCCTCCAGGTCCCGTTCGTCGCGACCGTGGCCCCCCGTGACGACGTGCTGAGCCCCGAGGCGATCAGGGCGGTCCCGGCCGACACGGTGATCCTGCTGGGCGACACCGCTTTCTCGGTCCCCCCGACCGGTGACAGCTCGGTCGTGCGCCTGCTCGGGCACAAGGTGGTGGTGACGAGCACCGGTGCGGAGTCCGGTGGCCCCGGTCCGACGGCGGCCACCGACCCGCTCGCCCTGCGCCAGCGGCTGATCAGCGAGGCGGCCCTGCGGGCGATCGGCGACGAGCCGGCGCCGCTGGTCGTGACGCTGCCGACCGTGTGGCGCGGCGAGGACGCGTCGTCGTTCTTCGAGGACCTCGAGCAGCCGTGGCTCGACCTGGTCCCCGTGGGCGAGGTCGCCGCACAGTCGACGACCTTCGTCCCGGCGACGAGCCTGGTCTACACCGAGGAGGACCTCGAGGCCGAGCTGGACTCCACGAGCTTCACCGCGGCGACCCGGACCACCGACGCCTCCGCCCTCCTCGAGAGCGTGCTCAGCCTGCAGACCCGGATCGAGCAGCAGGTGCTCGACGAGGTGCTCACGACGCTGTCCGAGCAGCACCGGGCCCGGCCGAACCTCGCCCGCGCGGCGGCCGAGCGGGTGCTCGACGCCCTGCGCGCGGACCTCGACAAGATCGAGATCGAGGCACCGACGGCCGTCACCCTGTCCAGCGACTCCGGCCCGCTGGGCGCGACCCTGGTCAACGGCCTCGACGAGCCGGTCGACGTCCGGGTCGCGGTGAGCACCGACGGCCAGCTCACCCTCACCGGCGCCTCCGGCACCCGCACCCTGCGCCCCGGCGCGCGCAGCGTGCTGCGCTACGAGGCCTCGACCACCCAGCCCGGCGTGCACAACGTCCGGCTCGCCGTGACCAACGTCGACGGCGTCCCCCTCGGGTCGTCCGACCAGCTGCCGATCCGCGCCGCGCGGGTGAGCGCGATCATCTGGATCGTGATGGCGGCCGGCGCGCTCGTGCTGTTCGGGATGATCGGCTACCGGCTGCCGGGCCAGATCCGGGCCCGCCGGGCGGAGCTCGCCGAGGCGGCCGAGTCAGCCGAGGCAGCCGAGTCAGAGGACGGCGGCGAGGACGGGGAGCACGCCGACGAGGACGGGCACGCGCCCGCCCCGGAGCACACGTGAGCGACCAGCGGATCCTGGCCTCCTCGGCGGTGATGGCCGCCGGCACCGTCGTGTCGCGGGCGTCGGGCTACGTCCGCGCGGGCCTGCTGGTGGTGGCGCTCGGCTCCGGCATCCGCGGCGACCTCTTCGCCATCGCCAACACGCTGCCCAACATGGTCTACATCCTCCTGGCCGGAGGCATCTTCAACGCCGTCCTGGTGCCGCAGCTGGTGCGCCGGATCAAGGACGACGCCGACGGTGGAGACGCCTACGCCAGTCGGGTGATCACCCTGTCGGCGCTGTTCCTCGGCGCGGTCACGCTGCTCCTGGTGGTGCTCGCGCCGCTGCTGCTGCGCGTCTACCTCGACCAGCGGTTCCTCGATCCCGGGCTGTCCGCGCAGCTGGCCTCGATCGTCGACCTCACCCGGTGGTGCCTGCCGCAGGTCTTCTTCTACGGGATGTACGTCCTGGTCGGCCAGGTGCTCAACGCGCGCGGCCGGTTCGGCCCGATGATGTGGGCGCCGATCGCGAACAACCTGCTCTCGGTCGCGATCCTCGCCGCCTACCTGGTGTTCTACGGCGCCACCGGCCAGGGACCGGAGCGCGACCTGGCGCTCGGCACGAGCGCGGAGGTGCTGCTCGGCCTCGGCTCCACGCTCGGGATCGTCCTGCAGTTCCTGGTCCTGGTGCCCTACCTCCGGGCCTCCGGCTTCACCTACCGGCCGCGCTTCGACTTCCGTGACCCCGAGCTCGCGAAGACGCTGTCGCTGGGCATCTGGACCGTGCTGTTCGTCGTCGTCACCCAGGCGGCGTACCTCGTCGTGGTCCGCCTGGCCTCCGGCGGCGCGGTCGGCGGCGGCACCGGCTACCTCGTCTACTCCAACAGCCTGCTGATCATGATGGTGCCGCACGCGATCGTGACGGTGTCGCTGGCGACAGCGATCCTGCCGCGCCTGTCGTCGTACGCCCACGAGGACCGGCTCGCCGAGCTCGGCAGCACCGTGGGCTCCACGCTGCGCACGGCGCTCGCGCTCGTGCTGCCGTTCGCCGTCCTCCTGCCGATCACCGCGGTCGACGTCGCCGGCGTCGCCTTCAGCTGGGCCGACGCCGAGGAGGCCGCGAGGTTCGCCCCGACCCTCGCCGTCTTCGGCCCGGCGCTGGTCTTCTTCACCGTCCACTACTTCATGCTCCGCGGCTTCTACGCGATGGAGATGACCCGGCTGGTCTTCTTCATCCAGGTGGCGGTCTCGCTCACCAACGTCGTCGTCGCGAGCGTGCTCGTCCCGCGGGGCAGCGCCGAGGACACCGCGCCCCTGCTCGTGGTGGCCTACCTGACGTCGTACGCCGTCGGGGCGGTCGTCGCCTTCGCCCTCCTGCGGCGCACCGTCGGCGGCCTCGAGACGCCCCAGCTCGTCCGGTTCCTCGTCCGGATGGCGATCGTGCTGGTCGCCGGGGGTGGTGCCGCGTGGCTGGTCGAGTGGAGCCTGTCCGGGCTCGGCGAGTACCCCGGCACCCTACTGTCCCTCGTCCGCGGCGGGGCGAGCGCCGGCGTCGGCCTGGTCGTGGTGCTGGTCGGCGCCCGCCTGCTCCACGTCCGCGAGGTGACCAGCCTGGTCGCCACCGTCTCGGGGCGGCTCCGGCGCGGATGAGCCTCGCGGGGGCCCACGGGCTCCTAGAGTGGCGCAAGGCAAAGGAACCGCACAGGTGGGGTCCGTGGGAAGGGGGAGCAGGTGACGACGTCGATGCAGGCCGGTGACGTGCTCGCCGACCGCTACCGCCTCGACGACCTGCTCGCCGAGAGCGGTGCCGGCCGGTTCTGGCGCGCCCACGACCTCGTCCTGCACCGGCCGGTCGCGGTGCACATCCTCGCCGGCGACGACGAGCGCGCCGAGGCGGTCCTCCAGGCCGCCCGCACGGTCGGCCCGGTCATCAACCGCCGCCTGCTCCGCGTCCTGGACGCCGAGATCTCCGGCGACCGCTGCTACGTCGTCAACGAGTGGGGCCAGGGCGACTCCCTCGACATCCTGCTCACCCGCGAGGGCCCGCTGCCGCCGCGTCGTGCCGCCTGGCTGGTCGCCGAGGTCGCCGACAGCATCGCCGAGGCGCACGCCGCCGGCATCGCGCACGGCTGCCTGACCCCGGAGAACGTGCTCGTCGACCAGCACGGGCAGGTCCGCATCATCGGCTTCGGCGTCGAGGCCGCCCTGCGCGGGCTCCCCGCGGGGCGGATCAACGTCGACGAGGTCGACCTCGCCGGGCTGCTCTACTGCGCGCTCACCGGCAAGTGGGCGGGCGTCTCGTCGTCCGCCGTGCCCAGCGCGCCGGAGGTGCACGGCGAGGTGCTGCGCCCACGCCGGGTGCGAGCCGGGATCCCCCGCATGCTCGACGCACTGTGCGACCAGGTCCTCAACCCCGAGCACGCACCCGGGGGCGGTGGCAGCGACCACACCGCGCGCCACGTCAACGAGCTGCTCCGCGACTACGTCGGCGACGTCACCGGCACCCACGCCCCGGTCGCGGCCCCGCGCCCGACGGCTCCCCCGCCCGTGTCGACCCCCGTCCCGGTCGCCGAGCCCAAGCCCGAGCCGACCGAGCCGGAGCTGGTGGTCGAGCCCGAGCAGCCGACCGACCCGGAGCCGACGACCGAGCCCGAGCCTGAGATCGAGCCCGAGCCGGACCTCGAGCCTGCCGAGACCTCCGCCCCCACGGCCGTCACCGACCTGCCGACGCAGGCCGGGATGCCCGTCTTCCACGACGACGACGAGGTGGACTGGCTGCGCGCCCGGGCCGACAAGCCCGCTCCCCCGCCACCGCTGGAGGCGCCGACTCCGCGCCCGCTGTTCGCACCCGACCCGCCCGACGGCGAGCCGGTGCGCCGTCCGCGCCCGGGCAGCAAGGCGGCGACCGGCGCCGACTACTGGCCGTGGGACGACTCGCGCCACGGCTCCTCCGTCGACGCCGCCGGACGACCGGCCGGGCGCGACACCGGGTCGTGGAGCTCGGGCCACTGGACAGACGACCGCTGGGGCACCGGCGAGGGGTTCGACGACACCGACGACCGGGTGCCGGGCCGCAGCTGGAACCGGCTGGCCCTGGCCGTGATCGTCTGCCTGCTGGTGGGCGTGGCGGTCGTGGCCGCCTACCAGCTCGGCATCAAGCCGCCGGCCTCCGACTCCGACGACGAGCCGTCCACCTCGGCGTCACCGAGCGTGGTCGCGCCGACGCCGTTCACCGGGCTCGTCGCCGACGACTTCGACCCGCAGGGCGACCCGCCGCAGGACGAGAACCCCGACGAGGTCCCCAACGTGGTCGACGGCGACCCCGCCACGACGTGGAGCACCTCCACCTACCGGCAGAACTTCGGCCCCGGCGGGCTCAAGACCGGGGTCGGCCTGGTCATCGACCTCGGCGCGACGAAGGGCGTACGCCAGGTCGTGGTGTCGACCGAGGGCGGCCAGACCGCGCTCGCGGCGTACGTCACCTCCGAGCCGCCCACCGGCGTCGCCGACCTCACTCCCGTCGGCACGGCGGCGGGCACCGGCGACCTGACGATCAGCCTCGACGAGGCGGTGTCGGGTCGCTACGTCACGGTGTGGCTGACCCTGATCCCGTCGATCGGTGCCGACGGGTTCCGCGGCACGATCTCCGAGGTGCAGGTGCTCGGATGACCACCCCGGTGACCGACCCGTCGGACCGGGAGCTCCTCCAGGCCCACGTCGACGGCGACGCCGACGCGTTCGGCCTGCTCTTCGCGCGCCACCGCGACCGGCTGTGGGCGGTCGCGCTGCGCACGATGGGCAACCCCGACGACGCGGCCGACGGCCTGCAGGACGGGATGATCGCGGCCTTCCGGCGCGCGGGCTCGTTCCGGGGCGAGGCCGCCGTGACCACCTGGCTGCACCGCGTGGTCGTCAACGCCTGCCTCGACCGGCTCCGCGCGGCGAAGATCCGGCGCTTCGACAGCCTCCCCGACGACGTCGAGGACCGCGGCACCCTCGTCGCGACGGCCGTCCACGACGACCAGCCCGACGCGGTGGCCGAGGACTCCGAGCGCCGCCGACGGGTGCTGGCCGCGCTCGCGACCCTGCCCCCCGACCAGCGGGCGGCGCTGGTGCTGGTCGACATGGAGGGCTACCCGGTCGCCGAGGTGGCCCTGATGCTCGACTGTGCCGAGGGCACGGTGAAGTCGCGGTGCTCCCGCGGCCGGGCCAGGCTCGCCGGGCTGCTCGCCGACCTGCACCACCCGACCAGTGACCCGCCTCACGGGAACCCGCCCCCCGACGGACCCGTCCAAGCCACTGCGCGGCCACGGGGACCCCCCACGCCCTGACCCGCGAACCGACCACATGACCGCACCCGTCGACGACGACCCCGAGGAGGTGACCCGATGACCGAACCCGACCTGACGCCCGAGCAGGAGGCCGTACGCCGCCTGCTGGCCGACGCGCGCCATGACGGGCCCACCCCGCCCGAGGTCGTCGCGCGCCTCGACGACGCCCTCGCCTCCCTGGTGGCCGAGCGGGCGAGCAGCCCGCTGCCGTCCGAGAGGCCCCCGGCGCCGGTCGTCGACCTCGGTGCCCGCCGGCGCCGGACGGTCGGCATCGGCCTGCTCGCGGCTGCGGCCGTCGTGGTCGCCGGTGTGGGCCTGGGCCAGGTGCTGCCGATCGGGTCGGGCACCTCGAACGACTCGGCCTCGTCCGCCGACGGCGGTGGCGTGGAGCGCGAGCTCGGCGACCAGCCCGCCGACGGCGGCGGCTCGGACGGCGGCGGGAGCTCCGACTCCCAGCTCGCGCCCGAGTCGCAGAAGAGCGTCTCCCCCTTCGCCGGCACCCCGACCGTCACGGCCGACGACCCCGCGCTCCGTGACGAGCTGCTCGTGGCCCGGTCCACGGCCCCGGCGCCTGCCGCCGGCTCCGGGACCTCGGAGGCGTACGCCGCCTGTGACCTCCCCGACCTCGGCCGGGGCCGGCAGGTCGGCGCGGAGGTGGACGGCCAGCCGGGTCTCATCGTCTTCAGGCGCCCGTCGGGGGCGGCGCAGCAGGTCGAGCTCTACGTCTGCGGCACCGCGGAGCCCGTGCGCACGATCACGCTGCCCGCACCCTGACGGGGGCCTCCCGCAGGAACAACGGTCGCCTACGATCGGTTGAGCACGGCGTACGCCATCCACCCGATCCACACCGTCGATCCAGCAGGAGTCACTGACCGCTCATGAGCACCAGCACCGAGACGCGCAACGTCATCATCATCGGCTCGGGCCCGTCGGGCTACACCGCTGCGGTGTACGCCGCCCGCGCATCGCTCGAGCCGCTGGTCTTCGAGGGCTCCGTGACCGCCGGTGGTGCGCTGATGAACACCACCGAGGTCGAGAACTTCCCCGGCTTCCGCGACGGCATCATGGGCCCGGCCCTGATGGACGAGATGCGCGCCCAGGCCGAGCGGTTCGGTGCGGAGCTGGTCGCCGACGACATCGTCGAGGTCGACCTCACCGGCGACATCAAGGTCGTCAAAACCGCCACCGACACCTACACCGCGCGCTCGGTGATCCTCTCGACCGGTTCGAGCTACCGCAAGCTCGGCCTGCCCCGCGAGGAGGAGCTGTCCGGTCGTGGCGTGTCGTGGTGCGCGACGTGTGACGGGTTCTTCTTCCGCGAGCAGGCCATCGCCGTCATCGGCGGCGGCGACTCCGCGATCGAGGAGGCCACCTTCCTGACCCGCTTCGGCTCGAAGGTCTACCTGATCCACCGCCGCGACGAGCTGCGTGCCTCGAAGATCATGCAGGAGCGCGCGTTCGCCGACCCCAAGCTGGAGATGGTGTGGAACTCCGAGGTCGCCGCGATCAACGGCGCCGACAAGCTCGAGTCGATCACCCTGCGCGACACCGTCACCGGTGAGGAGCGCCAGCTCGACGTCACCGGGATGTTCATCGCCATCGGTCACGACCCGCGCTCGGAGCTGCTGACCGGCCAGGTCGACCTCAACGACGACGGCTACGTCCTGGTCGACCACCCCTCCACCGCGACCAACCTGCCCGGCGTGTTCGCCGCGGGCGACCTCGTCGACCACCACTACCGACAGGCGATCACCGCCGCCGGCACCGGCTGCGCCGCGGCGCTCGACGCCGAGCGCTTCATCGCCGCGCTCGACCACGAGGCCTCGACCGCCGGTGAGGCCGCCGCGACGGTGGAGGCGATCGAGGAGCAGGTGCAGACCGCCGGAGCCTGACGCTCACCGCGGTCGGCCGGGACCGGGCGTGGACTCAGATCCACCCGTCCCGGCCGGCCTCGCGCACGAGGCTCCCGGTGTTGGTGACCTCGCGCTCGGCCTCCATGTACTTCGCCCGCACCGACTTCAGGTGCGCGCGCACGGTCTCCTCGGCCACGTGCAGCCGTGAGCCGACCTGGCGCTGGGTCAGTCCGTCGCGCAGGTTGCTCAGGACCTCGACCTCCCGCGCCGTCAGCCGCGGTGTCGTCGTCTGGTCGCTGATGAGCGCCTCGGCCAGCACGCTGCTGCAGACGAACTCGCCGGCCAGCGAGCGGCGTACGACGTCGAGGAGGGTCTCGGTCCCGTCGTTCTTCAGCGCGATGCCGTGCACGCCCAGCGCCACGGCCCGGCGCAGCGGCACCGGCTTCTCCTCGGCGGTGTGCAGCACCACGACACCGGCCCACGCGGTCAGGGCGGGGACGTGCTCGAGGACCGACTCGTCGTCGCGACCGAGGTAGAGGTCGAGCACCAGCACGTCGGGTCCGGGTGCGGCCAGGTCGACCTCGTCGATCGAGGCGTACGCCGCTCCGCAGGCGAGCTCGTCGGGGTGCCGGGCGATCGCGGCGAGGACGCCGTCCCTGACGACCTGCTGGTTGTCGAGGACGTCGACGCTGGGGCGTCGTTCCGGCTGGTCGGTCATGGTGATTGATTATCCGGACCAGACGGTCGCTGTCCCTACCCGGATCCGGGCAGGTCGTCGACGAGGAGGACGGCGCGGAAGTCGTCGACGTCGCTCTCGAAGCCGGCGCCCGCACCGTCGTGGAGGCGCTCGATGTCGGCGGCGAGCGGGGGCGGTACGACGGCGATGCGCACCTTGCTCTCCTGGGCGGCGGGCGGCGTGACGATGATCCGACGACCGGCGGCGATGGGCAGCAGGCCGCGCAGGACCCGTCCGGCCGTCCGCTGGTGTCCGCCCGGCTCCAGGCCGGCGCGGAGCTCCACGGTGCCCCCCGCCGAGCGGAACCGGGCCACGTCCTCGCGGAGGCCCTCGTCGAAGAAGCCCGGCGCGTAGAGGTCGTCGCGAGCCGCCGAGGCGAGGATCCGGGCGCGGGCTACCGTGTCGGGCGCGTCGGGTGCGACGGAGCCGTCGCCGATCCGGTCGAGCCACGGCAGCACCTCGTCGCGGACGTGGGCGAAGTAGAGGTCGATCGTCGTCGCGCGCCACTCCTCGACCGCACGGCGCTGGTCGAGTGCGAGCTCGCGCCGGCGCTGGCTGCGCAGGGCCCTTCCCTGGCGCCGGATGAGCGTGCCGAGGACGAGGGCCGGCACGGGTGGGGTGAACACGGAGTTGAGCGATCCCCAGGGGAACAGGCCGTTCGTCAGGTCGGGCTCGACCTGGGGAGCGACCACGACGACGAGCACCTGCAGGAGGAGCACCACCATGCCGACGGGCAGCGGCAGGCTCAGGACGAGGACAGACAGGGGCACCGCGCACATGCCGATCGACCACGAGCGGAAGTCGAGCATCGCGCCCTCGGGCAGCAGCGCGATCCCGACCACCTGCAGCACGGTGCTGGCGCCGACGACGAGCACCACCCACCGCGCGTCCGGGCCAGGCCCCTCCAGGCGCCGCACGATGCTCGCGGTGATCAGCACCCAGCCCACGCAGACGACGAGGGACGGCCAGGTGGAGGGGTGGTCGAGGACCGAGTGCGCGGCGATGACGCACCAGGCGAGGGTCAGGGGCACGGCGACGGTGCGCGCCAGCGTCCGGACGGGGCCGAGGCCGCCGGTCGTGAGGCCGTACGCGTGGTCGAGGACCCCGGTGTTGTCGCGGGGGACGACCAGGAGGAGCACCGCCCCTCCGCCGGGACGCGGGAGCAGCGCCGAGCGCCCACCGACGGCCGCCAGCGGTCGATCGACGGACTCCCTGAGCCCGAAGCCCTTGGCGGCGGAGGCGCCGGGGCCGAGTCCGCGGTCGAGCACCTCGACCCGCACCTCGTTGCGGTCGGCCGAGAGCCGGACCGTCGCCGCCTCGACGTGGCCGTGCCGCGCCGCGTTGCGCACGCCCTCGCCGGCCGCCCGCAGCAGCACGGCCGACTGGGCCTCGGGGAGCGCGGGGAGGCGCTGGGGACGTCCGACCACCACGACCTCGACGTCGACCGGGGCCGAGGCGCGCAGCTGCGCGACCAGGTCCGACCACGTGTCGGGCAGGTCCTCGTCGGGTGCGGGCGCGGAGTCATGGTCGCCCTCCGGTGCCTCCGACGTCGCGAGCACGCCTCGGATCACCTCGGCGGTCGCGCGACACTGCTGCTCGGCGTTGCGCATCGGTGCGTTCGGGTCGGAGAGCAGGTGGAGGGTGCCGAGCACGTCGTCGTGCAGGACGCGCCGGCTCATCGTGCGGGCGAGGAGCTCGGCCTCGGTCCGGGTGATCTCGAGCTCCTGCTCGCGGTTGGCCTCGCGCACCCGCTCGGTGGCGATGGCGCTGGCCTGCATGGCGTTGACGAAGCCGATGGCGGCCGCGGCCGTGGCGACCACGAGGACCATGGCCTCGAAGGGGAGTCCGCTGTTGGGGAGGTCGAGGAGCACCAGGGTCGCCACGTGGACGGCACCGAGTGCGCCGACGAGCGCGAGCGCACGGGTGATCGGCACCAGTCGCGCGGCCATGATGCCGACGGCCGTGAGGGTCAGGCTCACGGTGCTGTCGTTGGTCACGGGCTGCGCGACCAGCGTCGGCGAGAGGACGAGGAAGGCGACCGAGAGGATCGCGAGCTGGAGCAGGTGCTCGCCGCGGCGGTAGAGGTCCGCGGCGACGACCAGCAGGACGAGCGAGATCGCGGCGCGCGGGGGGACGCTCGGGTCGTCGGGTGCCATCCGGCCCACGAGGGGCAGCGCGGTGAAGATCGCCAGCGTGACCAGGAGGCAGGCGTGCGCGCCCAGGATGCTGCGATACATCCGGTAGGCGCCGCCGGTCGTCCCACGCGGCACCGGGGGCGGGGTGGGGACGGCGGCCCACGACGGCCAACGCACGTGAGACCCCCCGACACCGGACAACGACGTCCATGATGCTAGGTCGGAGCATGTTCGTGCACCGACGCGGCGTCCGGGCTGGACGGACTCTTGAGGTTCGCCCCCCGGTTCCGGGGACAGACGCACGTGAGCGTCATCACCTACTTTGGGGACCGTCGACGCGCCGGGACCGCGGTACGGGGGTTCGCGGTCCGGTGCGTCAGGCTCGCTCGGCAGCGCGGCGCCTCAGCAGCTCCGCCACCGCGCGCGGCTCGTCGACCCACAGGCCCACGGCGTCCGGTCCCAGCTCTCCGAGCGGCGTGCCCAGCGTCGTACCGGCCGCCAGCGTCAGCTGGACGTTGGTCCGTCCCGAGACGAGCACCAGCAGGTCGTCGTCGACGACCCTCAGCGCGCGGATGCCGCCCTCGTCGCGGTCGGCCACGCGCACGGACGCGATCGCCTCGAGGGGTACGACGACCTCCGTCCGCGCCATGTGGCGCACGTGCAGTGCCGTGTCGGTGAGCAGGTGCGGGCGCATCCGGTAGGACGCCATCAGCCCGAGCATCCACACGACGCCCCAGATCCCCAGCACCAGGAACGGGATCCGCAGGAAGGTCAGCCAGCGGCTGAGGATCAGGTCGAAGGCGACCACCTCGATCGTCGAGCCGAAGACGAAGAGCCAGATGACCGGAGTGGCCAGCCGGCTGTACGGCACCGGGGTGGCGCCCGGGGGCACGTCCGGCCGTCGGGTGATCCAGCGTCCGAGCTGGCGGTAGAGCGCGACCTCGGAGGCGAGCACCTCGCGGACCACGGCCAGGGTGCGGCGTACGTCGCTCATCGCCCGCTCCGCTCGGCCTCCATCAGGGCGGCGAACCGCTCGACGGTCGCGGTCAGCACGCCGTCGAAGGCCGCGAGACGCGCGGCGGGCACGTCGCCGAAGAGCTGGTCGGCGAGCTCCGCGTGCGAGCGCGCCAGGCCTGCGATCGTGCTGGCCCCGAGGGCGGTCGGGGTGACCAGTGTGGCGCGCCGGTCGCCCGGGTGCGGCTCGCGGGTGACGTGGCCGCTCGCGACGAGGCCGTCGACGAGGCCGGTGACGTTGCGGGGCGTGACGTCGAGCGCCGTGGCCAGGGCCTGCTGCGTCGAGGCGCCGGTGGCGCCGAGGACCCAGAGCAGGTGGACGCGAGACGTGGTCAGTCCCTGCTCGCGCTCGAAGCGTGTGAGGTCGGCCTGCACGAGCTGGGCGAGCATCAGCACCCGGTCGAGGACGTCCGTCATGTCGGTCATGCGGTGAATGTACTTCACCATGTAGGGAGTGCACCAATGGTCGCGGGTGGTCGGGAACAACTGTCCCCACGGTGGTGTTCACTTGGACATCACCCCAACGACCCCGTGGAAAGGCAGTGCTGTGGCCAACATCGCCGCTGTGACCGACGCCGAGTTCGAGGCGCAGGTCCTCAAGTCCGACAAGCCCGTCCTGGTGGACTTCTGGGCGGAGTGGTGCGGTCCGTGCCGCCAGGTCGCCCCGATCCTCGACGAGCTCAACACCGAGCACGGTGAGAAGATCACCTTCCTCAAGATGAACGTCGACGAGAACCCCGTCACGCCCTCGTCGTACCGCGTGACCGGCATCCCGACCATCAACGTCTACCAGGGCGGGGAGGTCGTGAAGTCCATCGTCGGCGCCAAGCCGAAGGCCGCGCTCCTCAAGGAGCTCGAGGGCCTCATCTGAGTCCCGCTAGTCGCCGGAGGCGGCCCGCACCGATCCGATCGGGCGGGCCGCCTTCTGCGTCGGTCGCACGACGCCGAGGAGCCGCTCGAGCGCGAGCTCGACCTCGTCCTTCCAGCTGAGCGCGGTGCGCAGCTCCATCCGCATCCGGGGAGTCGTCGGGTGCGCCCGCTGGGTCTTGAAGCCCACGCTGCCGAGGAACTCGGCCGGCAGCACGCATCCGTTCGCGCGCCCACGCGTGTCGCCGTACGACTCGATCGCGGTGTGCCCGCGCTCGACCAGGTCCGCCGCCATCGCCTGCACGAGCAGGCGGCCGAGCCCACCGCCGCGGTGCGCGGGGTCGATCCACGCAGTCGCCGCGACGACCGCGTCCGGCGAACCGGGTGCCGTCGGCAGCGCGGCCGCGCCGGGCAGGAAGGGCGCGGGCGCGTAGAGCACCATCCCGACCGTACGCCCGTCGACGCGTACGACGCGCCCGCACGAGCCCCAGTCACGCAGGAGCGTGGAGACCCAGCGCTCCTTCTCCGCGATCCGGTCGGCCTCGTCGAGCCGGGCCCGGTCCACCGGGCCGAGCTCCCAGAACAGGCACGACCGCACCGGGTCGGCCAGCTCCGCGAGGTGGTCGACCGTCAGGCGCGCGGTCTTGCGGGACACATCGTCGATGCTAGCCCCCGCGGGTCCCTGCGAGGATGACTCCGTGCGCCCGATCCGACAGAGCAAGAAGCTGCAAGGTGTCCGCTACGACGTGCGCGGACCGATCCTGGTGGAGGCCCAGCGGCTGGAGGCCGAGGGCCACCGGATCCTCAAGCTCAACATCGGCAACACCGCGCCGTTCGGCTTCGCGGCCCCCGAGCAGATCCTCGCCGACATGATCCACCACCTGCCGCAGTCGCAGGGGTACGCCGACAGCCAGGGCATCTGGTCGGCGCGCACGGCGGTCATGCACTACTACCAGTCGCACGGGCTCCGCGACGTCGGCGTCGAGGACGTCTTCATCGGCAACGGTGTCTCCGAGCTGATCTCGATGGTGCTGCAGGCCTTCGTCGACGACGGCAACGAGATCCTCGTGCCCGCGCCCGACTACCCGCTGTGGACGGGGGCCGTCACTCTCGCCGGCGGCATCCCGGTGCACTACCGGTGCGACGAGGAGAACGACTGGAACCCCGACCTCGCCGACATCGAGTCGAAGATCACCGAGAACACCCACGCGATCGTGATCATCAACCCGAACAACCCCACCGGCGCGGTCTACAGCGAGGAGATCGTCAAGGGCCTCGTCGACATCGCGCGACGCCACGAGCTGGTCGTGATGGCCGACGAGATCTACGAGAAGATCCTCTTCGAGGACGCGGTGCACCACCACGCGGCGACCTTCGGTGGCAACGACGTGCTGACGCTGACCTTCTCCGGGCTCTCCAAGGCCTACCGGGTCTGTGGCTACCGGGCCGGCTGGATGATGATCTCCGGGCCCAAGGAGATCGCCACCGACTTCCTCGAGGGCCTCACCCTCATCGCCAACATGCGCATGTGCGCCAACGTCCCGGCCCAGCACGCCATCCAGACCGCGCTCGGCGGCTACCAGTCGGTCGAGGAGTACATCGGCCCCGGCGGCCGGTTCTACGAGCAGTCGATGCTGGCGCACCGGCTGCTCAACGAGATCCCCGGCGTCACCAACGTCAAGCCGCGTGGCGCGCTCTACTGCTTCCCGCGCCTCGATCCCGAGGTCTACGCGATCGAGGACGACCAGGAGTTCGTCATCGACCTGCTGCGGGCCAAGAAGATCCTGGTCACCCACGGCACCGGCTTCAACTGGCCGAGCCCTGACCACTTCCGGCTGGTCACCCTCCCCGAGGCGAGCCTGCTGGAGGAGGCCATCGGCCGGATCGCGGACTTCCTCGAGACGCGTCGCTGACCGCCGCTCGGGTGAGTCGCTCCTCACGCCGTCGCCCGCTCGCCGCATCCTCCGCGCGGCCCTAGGCTCCTCGTCGTGCGAGACATCACCTACCCCCCGATCATCGTGACGGCCAAGGTCGCCTTCAAGGCGCTCGGCCAGTCCATCCGGATCACGGGGGCGGACAACGTCCCGCGCGAGGGCGGCGTGCTGCTGGCCTACAACCACGTCGGCTACGTCGACTTCGTCTACGGCGGCCTCGCGGCCAACCCGTCCGGCCGGCTGGTGCGCTTCATGGCCAAGCGCGAGCTCTTCGACCACACCTACGTCGGTCCGCTGATGCGCTCGCTCCACCACATCGAGGTCGACCGCGGTGACGGCGTGGCGAGCTTCCACACGGCGGTGGACTACCTGCGCAACGGCGAGGCGGTCGGGATCTTCCCCGAGGCGACGATCTCGCGCTCGATGGAGCTCAAGGAGTTCAAGAACGGAGCCGTGCGCATCGCCGCCGCCGCCGGCGTCCCTGTCGTGCCGGTCATCATGTGGGGCACGCAGCGGATGATGACCAAGGGCCGGCCGCGCGACTTCTCCCGCGGCAAGACGATCTCGCTGTCCATCGGTGAACCCCTCCACCCGACCGGCGACGACCCGACGGCCGAGACCGCCGACCTCCACGCACGGATGTCGCAGATGCTCGTCGAGGCCGTGCGCGACTACCCGGTCGACGAGCAGCCCCCCGGGTCCTGGTGGGTGCCGGCCTCCCTGGGTGGCTCCGCCCCCACGCCCGACGAGGCCGAGCGCCTCGACGTCGAGGAGAAGCGAGAGCGTGCCCGCAAGCGCGCCGAGAAGCGGGCGGCGCGCAAGAAGTGACTCGTCGACTGATCGATCTATCGATCAGTCGCCATATCGTTTTGTCGACAAAACGGGCACGACGCCCGAGACGGGGCAGGCGTGGCCGGTCGTCGTACGCCTCAGATGGGGCGGTCGTCGCGGTTGCGCGGGTCCATGATGTCGACGATGCGCCGCAGGTCCTCCAGGCTGGCGAACTCCACGGTGATCTTGCCCTTGGCCTTGCCCAGGTCGACCTTGACCCTGGTCTCGAGACGGTCGGAGAGCCGGTCGCCCAGCTCGGACAGGCCGGGTGCGACCGGCTTCCTCCGCACGACGCGGGGGGTGTCGTCCGTGACGCCAACCGAGACGATCTCCTCGAGACCGCGCACGGAGATGCCCTCAGCCGTGACACGCGCCGCCAGCCTGTCCTGCAGCCCTGCGTCGTCGACGCTGAGCAGCGCACGGGCGTGGCCGGCGGACAGGACGCCGGCGGCGACGCGTCGCTGGACGGCCGGTGAGAGCCTGAGCAGCCGGAGCGTGTTCGAGATCTGCGGACGCGAACGACCGATGCGCTGGGCGAGCTCGTCGTGCGTGCAGCCGAAGTCCTCGAGCAGCTGGCCGTAGGCCGCGGCCTCCTCGAGCGGGTTGAGCTGCGAGCGGTGGAGGTTCTCCAGCAGCGCGTCGCGGAGCATGTCGTCGTCGTCGGTCTCACGGACGATCGCCGGGATCGTGTCGCGCCCGGCGACCTGCGAGGCACGCCAGCGGCGCTCGCCCATGATCAGCTCGTAGGCGTCCTCGCCCGTGCGCCGTACGACGACGGGCTGGAGGAGGCCGACCTCCTTGATCGAGTGGACCAGCTCGGCGAGCGCCTCCTCCTCGAAGACCTGGCGCGGCTGGCGGTGGTTCGGGCGCACCTGCGTGATCGGCAGCTCGGCGAAGTAGGCACCGGTGACGTGGGGACCGGCGGCACCGCCGTCGGCCGGGTCCTGGGCACCGGATCCACCGGAAGCCGGAGGGGCGTCCTGGGCGGCGCTCGCCTCGGGGGGCGGAGCCGGCTGCGACGGGGACGTCGGGATCAGCGAGCCGAGGCCACGTCCGAGTCCCCGGCGGGGTGCGTTGGCGCTCATGCAGGTGCTCCCTTGGTCGCGATCTCCCGGGCTGCCTCGAGGTAGGAGAGGGCGCCCGCCGACGCAGGATCGTAGGTCATCACGGTCTGGCCGTAGGACGGTGCCTCGGAGACCCGCACCGACCGCGGCACCGCGGTCCGGAGGACCTGGTCGCCGAAGTGGCTGCGGACCTCCTCCGCGACCCCGGACGCGAGCCGGGTGCGGGCGTCGTACATCGTCAGCAGGATCGTGGAGATCGTCAGGCCGGGGTTGAGGTGCTGGCGCACCATGTCGACGGTCTCGAGCAGCATCCCGAGCCCCTCGAGGGCGTAGTACTCCGCCTGGATCGGGATGAACATCTCCCGGCCCGCGACGAGGGCGTTGAGGGTCAGCAGTCCGAGCGACGGGGGGCAGTCGACGAAGACGTAGTCGAAGCGCTCGTCCCCCACCTCCGCCGCCGAGCCGACGAGGGGGTGCGCGGCGATGGCCCGGGCCAGCCGCTGCTCGCGCGCGACGACACTGACCAGCTCGATCTCGGCCCCCGCGAGGTCGATGGTGGCCGGCACGACCCACAGCCCCGGCAGGTCGGCGCACTCGGTCACCACGTCGGCGAGCGGCTGGCCGTCGACGACCATGTCGTAGGTCGAGGGGACGCCGCGGTGGTGGTCGACGCCGAGCGCCGTGGAGGCGTTGCCCTGCGGGTCGAGGTCGATGACCAGGACCTTCTGCCCCAGCTGGGCGAGGCCCGCCGCGACGTTGACCGTGGACGTGGTCTTGCCGACCCCGCCCTTCTGGTTGGCCACGACCAGGACCCGGGTGGCGTCCGGCCGTGGCACGCCCTGGCGTCGGAGCCCACCGGAGCGCGCGAGCACCGAGTGCTGGGCAGCCTGCGCCAGCGGAGTCCCGTGGTCGTCGAAGTCGTTCTCCTGTGCGGCGATGTCGGCTGCCGTCATCGGCTGCCACGCCGCTCGTGTTTCACGTGAAACGTCCGCGCTCGGGGTTTCACGTGAAACACCCGATTCCTCCCCCGCCTGTGGAGAAACTGCCGCGCGCTGTGGATATTCAGGCTCAGACGACGCGGGGTCGCCGGTGGAAAACGTGCCGGTGGAGTCGCCGTACGACCGCCAGTCCACGTTCTCGCTCGGACGCTCGGACACGTCAGGACACCTCTCGCTTCGCGGAGCGCTGCTCACGACGCTTGCCACGCCGCTTCGGTTCAGGGACAAGGGGCCAACCTATCCGGGACGGGTCCTCCCACGGCACCCGCACCACGGTGGTCGGCGGATCGACGACGCCGACCCCGACGGTGAACACCTCGGGCTCGCCGCAGCGCCACCTCTGGAGGAACCCTCGGGACGACTCGATCTCGTCGGCGACGCTCTGACCCTTCATGGCGACGAGGGCGCCGTGCGGCGCCACCAGCGGCATCGACCACCCGAGCAGCCGCTCGAGCGGGGCGACGGCTCGCGAGGTCACCACGTCGAACGTGTGCACGCCGTGGAGGTCCTCGGCGCGCCCGCGGACGACGGTCACGTGGGTGAGACCGAGCTCGGCCACCACCTCGTCGAGGAACGTCGTCCGCCGCAGCAGGGGCTCCGCCAGGGTGATCGTGAGGTCGGGTCGCGCGATGGCGACGACCAGTCCCGGCAGTCCAGCGCCCGTGCCGATGTCGCACACCGTGGCACCGTCGGGGATGGCCTCGGCGAGGACCGCCGAGTTCAGGACGTGCCGATCCCACAGCCGAGGCGCCTCACGGGGGCCGATGAGACCGCGCACCACCCCTTCAGTCGCCAGGAGCTCGGTGTAGCGCTCTGCGAGCGGCAGCCGGTCGGACGCGAACACCCTCCGCGCCACGTCGGGCACGGAGGGTGGTGGCGACACTGCGCCGGGAGGCCCATTGGGGCCCCCGGTTTCACGTGAAACGTCGTCGCTCACGCGGGGAGGATCACCACGTGACGGTTCGGCTCGGCGCCCTCGGACTCGGACGTCAGGCCGGCGGCGGCGACGGCGTCGTGGACGACCTTGCGCTCGAAGGCGCTCATCGGGTCCAGGGACATCCTGTCACCGGACTCCTTCACCTCGGCGATCGACTTCTCGGCCAGTGCCACCAGGCGGGTGCGCTGCTCGGCGCGGTGGCCACCGACGTCCAGCATCAGACGGGACCGCTCACCGGTCTCCCGGTAGACCGCCAGGCGGGTCAGCTCCTGGAGCGCCTCGAGCACCTCGCCGTTGCGACCGACGAGGATGCTCAGGTCGGCACCGCCGATCTGCACGCTGGCGCGCTCGCCCTCGACGTCCATGTCCAGGTCGCCGTCGAGGTCCGCGATGTCGAGGAGCTCCTCGAGGTAGTCGGCCGCGATGTCACCCTCGTTCTCGAGCCGCGCGACCTTCGACGGGCGGGCCTTGCCCTCGGCGCCGCCGTCCGTGGGCGCGTCCGTCTCGCTGGTCTCGCTGATCTCGCCGGTCTCCACCGTCTCGACGCCGTCGGCGTCGCTCACCTGGTCAGTCACGTGTGTCTCCTGCTTCGTCAAACGGGTGCACGCCTCACCGGGCGCGCAGAGAATCGTGGGGCCTGCTACTTCTTCTTCTTGGTCCGCTGCGCCTTGGTCTGGCGCTGGGGCTGGGTGCGGGTGCTCGCCTTCTCCTCGCGCTTGGCGTCCGCCTCGGCAGCGATCCGCTCCTCCTCGATCTGGGCGGGCGTCTTCAGGCCCTTCTTCTCGGCCTTGGCGCGCTCACGCTGTTCCTTCGCCTCGGCGGCGGGGGTGCCGGGAGCGGGGTTGTTGCGGATCACGTAGAACTGCTGGCACATCGTCCAGAGGTTCGAGATCGTCCAGTAGACGAGCACGCCGATCGGGAAGGCGATACCACCCACGGCGAAGACCACGGGCAGCACGTAGAGCAGCATCTTCTGCTGCTGGGCGTAGGGGCCGGAGAGCGCGTCCGCCGGCATGTTCTTGCTCATCAGCTGGCGCTGGGTCATGAACGTCGTCGCGGTCATCGCGATCACCAGGATGCCGGCGACGATCATCACGCCGGTCTCGCCCCCGGTGAGGGTGCCGGACACCTTGATGTCGCCGAGGAACTTCGCGTCACGGAACTGGCCGGCGAGGGTGGAGTCCATGAAGCCGTGGGCCTTGCCGCGGCGGGCGGCCTGGTCGAGCATCCGGAAGAGCGCCAGGAAGATCGGCATCTGCAGCAGGATCGGAAGGCACGAGGCAAACGGGTTGGTGCCCGAGTCCTTGTAGAGCTTCATCGTCTCCTGGGCGAGCTTCTCCCGGTCGTGGCCGTACTTCTTCTGCAGCTCACGCACCTTGGGCTGGATGAGCTGCATGTTGCGGCTGGACTTGATCTGCTTCACGAAGAGCGGGATCAGTGCCGTCCGCACGACGAGCGTGAGTCCGATGATCGACAGGATCCACGTCCAGCCGCCGGCGGCGTCGAGGCCGATGGCGGTCAACCCCCGGTGGAAGCCCACCAGGATGAAGGACACCGCGTAGTAGAGCGGCGTCATGATGGCGCCGCCGATGGTGCCGAAGAAGTCGAGCACTCATGCTCCTCGAGTTGAGGGTGACTGGGACGTGGTCTCCGCGGCCGAGGGGGCCCGGGAGGGAACGGGGTCGTAGCCGCCGGCGGCCCACGGGTGGCAGCGACCGAGACGGCGTACGGACAACCAGGTGCCGCGCACCGCACCGTGCTCGGTGACCGCCTCGAGGGCGTACGCCGAGCAGCTGGGGTGGTAGCGGCAGACCTGGCCGTAGAGCGGGCTGATCGCGAAGCGCCACGCGCGGATGAAGCCGATCAGGAGGTGCTTCATGCCGGGCTCACGCGCTCGAGACTACGGGCCAGGTCGGCGCCGAGGGTCTCGTACGACGCACCGGCCGCGGCGGGCAGCGCACGCACCACCAGTGCAGCACGACCCGGGAGCCCTTCCAGCTGGGGAAGGTGCTCCCGGGTCAGGTGCCGAAGTCGTCTCTTCACACGGTTGCGGGTGGCGGCGTCGCCCACGGCCTTGCTGACCGTGAACCCCACCTGCACCGGGCCGGCGACCGCGACGGGGTCCACCCAGAGGTGGACCACCATGGTCGGGCTGCCGGCGCGCCGACCGCTGCGCACAGCGCGGCGGAAACCGTCACTGTCGCGGAGGCGATGGACAGCGGAGAGCACGGCTGCTGCCGTGAGCCCTGGCCGTCAGACGGCCAGGCTCTTGCGGCCCTTGCGACGACGGCTGGACAGGATCGAGCGACCGGCGCGGGTCCGCATGCGCAGACGGAAGCCGTGCACCTTGTGACGGCGACGGTTGTTCGGCTGGTAGGTACGCTTGCTCACGGCTATTTCTCCGAAGGTTTCGAGGGATGTCCACTCCACGCGAGGATCGATGCGGGCCCGTGTTCAGGCATTCGGCCGGCACCGCCCGCCCGCGCGGCCGCCAGGAGGCGGATCGTGGACATGCGGCACCCGTCGACAAGGAGCGACCGGCCAACGGTACGCGGAGCCCAAAGTTGGGGTCAAACCCGCGACGACCCCTCCAGGGTCGCCCTGTGGATGACATCTTGCCCGAGAGCGCACCCGGTTGTTACGTTCCAGCCGTTCGGGGCCTGTGGAAATCACGGCCCGGCCCGGGTCGACCAGTCGGTGTGACCCAGGCCACATGCTCGATGGAACCGGCTCTGACCTGCAGGAACACTGCGAGGATCCGGTTTCCCGGCGTGGCGGGGGGCTTGTTCCCGATGTGCGGGCCCGGCAACTCACAGCTTGTGGACAACCCTGTGGACTCAGCTCCGGCCCGATCCGGGGACGAGCCGCACAACAGCACAGAACGAAGGCGATCCGGGTGGACGACCAGCAGGTAGATCTCGGGACGGCGTGGCAGCAGATCGTCGAGGACCTCCAGCCCAACCAGCGCGCCTGGCTGCGGCCCAGCGTGCCGATGACGCTCCACGAGAACACCGCGATCATCGCCGTTCCCAACGACTTCACGCGCAACCAGCTCGAGGGGCGCCTCCGCAACCACATCGAGGCCGCGCTGACCGAGGGCTTCGGTCGCGAGATCCGGATGCTCGTCACGGTGAACCCCGCCCTCGAGGAGCCCGGCCAGCAGCCGCCGATCGATGAATCGACAGATCCATCTATCGCTTTGTCGACAACCGACGACTACGAGCCGGTCTCGCACTACCCGGAGCACGTCGAGGCGCCGAGCGGCGAGCGGCGACCCTCCGCGCTCGAGACGCGGCTCAACCCGAAGTACACCTTCGAGACGTTCGTCATCGGGTCGTCCAACCGCTTCCCGCACGCGGCGGCCGTGGCCGTCGCCGAGGCACCGGGCAAGGCGTACAACCCGCTCCTGGTCTACGGCGAGTCCGGCCTCGGCAAGACCCACCTGCTCCACGCGATCGGCCACTACGTCCGCAGCCTCTACAGCAACGCCAAGGTGCGCTACGTCTCCAGCGAGGAGTTCACCAACGAGTTCATCAACGCGATCCGCGACGACCGGCAGGACCGGTTCAAGCGGCGTTACCGCGACGTCGACGTGCTGCTGATCGACGACATCCAGTTCCTCGAGGGCAAGACCCAGACGCAGGAAGAGTTCTTCCACACGTTCAACACGCTCCACAACGCCAACAAGCAGATCGTGCTGACCTCCGACCGCGCGCCCAAGCGGCTCGAGGCGCTCGAGGACCGGTTGCGCAACCGCTTCGAGTGGGGCCTGATCACCGACGTCCAGCCGCCCGACCTCGAGACCCGCATCGCCATCCTCCGCAAGAAGGCCGCGATGGACCGGTTGACCGCGCCGCCGGACGTGCTGGAGTTCATCGCCTCCAAGATCCAGACCAACATCCGTGAGCTCGAGGGTGCCCTGATCCGGGTGACCGCCTTCGCCAACCTCAACCGCCAGGAGGTCGACATGACCCTGGCCGAGATCGTGCTGAAGGACCTGATCCCCGAGGGCGGCGAGCCCGAGATCACCCACGCGCTGATCATCGCCCAGACGGCCGCCTACTTCGGCGTCTCCCTGGAGGACCTGACCGGACCGTCGCGGGGCAGGCACCTGGTCATGGCCCGCCAGATCGGCATGTACCTCTGCCGCGAGCTCACCTCCATGTCGCTCCCGCAGATCGGGCGCGAGTTCGGCGGTCGCGACCACACCACGGTGATGTACGCCGACCGCAAGATCCGCCAGCTCCTCGCCGAGCGCCGCGCCGTCTTCAACCAGGTCAGCGAGCTCACCAACCGCGTCAAGATGCAGGCACGACAGTCCTGATCCGCAGCCGGTCGTGCAGGCCACGTGCCGCCCACGTCGTGTGGAGAACATGTGGTTCGTCCGGCCAGTTCATCCCCAGCCCCTGTGGAGAGGTCGGGACGAACCACACGCCGCCGCCCGGGCTCCACACCCCGCAACGGGATGACCCGGATCCATCCACACCCGTCGTGCACAGCCAAACGGGCCCCTGACCTGCACGAACATCAGTTGTCCACAGTTTCCACGGACCCTATGACGACTATGAACCTCAAGACTGTCCCGATCTCCCACCACCACCGAACGGCCCCTCCTCTGGGGAGAACCCTGCCGAAGCCGCACGACCGCGTGACAGGATGCTCATCCCACGCGCGTGCGCGGGGCCACCAGACTTGTCATCACCGCCAGCTCGTCCGCTCCCCGAGGAGACCCTTGTGAAGTTCCGCGTCGAACGCGACGTCTTCGCCGATGCCGTTGCCTGGGCTGCCCGCAGCCTCCCGGTCCGCCCGAGCTCCCCGGTCCTGGCCGGCCTGCTCATCGAGGCGAGCGACGCCGGCCTGGTGCTCTCCACCTTCGACTACGAGACGTCCGCCCGCGCGACGCTCACCGCGGAGGTCAACGACGAGGGCAAGGCGCTCGTGAGCGGCCGCCTCCTCGCCGACATCTGCCGCAGCCTCCCGGCCAAGCCCGTCGAGCTCACCCTCGAGGGACCCCGCGTCTCCCTCACCTGCGGATCCGCGCGCTTCAGCCTGCAGACGATGCCGGTCGACGACTACCCGACGCTCCCGGACATGCCGTCCGCCACGGGCACCGTCTCCAGCGCCGACTTCGCCCACGCCGTCTCCCAGGCGGTCACCGCGGCGGGTCGCGACGACATGCTCCCGGTCCTCACCGGCGTACGCATCGAGATCGACGGCTCCACCATGGCGCTGCTCGCCACCGACCGCTTCCGCCTCTCCCACCGCGAGCTGACCTGGAACCCGCAGTCGCCCGACGAGTCGATCGCCGCGCTCGTCCCGGCGAAGGTCCTCGGTGACACCGCCAAGTCGCTCACCTCGGGTGCCGAGGTCACGATCGCGCTCGCCGCGAGCGGCGCCGGCGAGGGCCTCATCGGCTTCGAGGGCACCGGCCTGGGCGGTGTGCGTCGCACGACGACGCGTCTGCTCGACGGCGAGTTCCCCAAGGTCCGCTCGCTCTTCCCGGCCGAGCACCTCACCGTCGCCAAGGTCAACAAGGCCGAGCTGATCGAGACCGTGAAGCGCGTCGCGCTCGTCGCCGAGCGCAACACCGCGGTCCAGATGAAGTTCGGGGAGAACCAGATCGTCCTCGACGCCGGGTCCGGCGACGAGGCGATGGCGACCGAGGCCGTCGACGCCGACATCGACGGCGACGACCTGACGACGGGCTTCAACCCGCAGTTCCTCCTCGACGGCCTCACCGCCATCGACGGGGAGTTCGTCGACCTGGCCTTCACCCAGGCCACCAAGCCGGTCGTCATCTCCGGCACCGACGCCGACGACGACGCCAGCTCCTTCCGCTACCTGCTGATGCCGCGTCGCCTGCTGTCCTGAGCCACTCCCCGCCGGCTGCCCCGCACGGCTAGGCTCACCGGCATGGACATCGGACTCATCGGCCTGGGCAAGATGGGCGGCAACATGCGCGAGCGCATGCGTCGCGCCGGACTCACCGTGGTCGGCTACGACCGCAACCCCGACGTCAGCGACGTCGACTCCCTGGCCGCGCTGGTGGAGGCGCTGCCCAGCCCGAAGGTCGTATGGGTCATGGTCCCCGCCGGCGACCCGACCCGCGCGACCGTGAAGGAGCTCTCCGGGCTCCTCGGCGAGGGCGACGTGATCGTCGACGGCGGCAACTCCCGCTGGACCGACGACATCGCCAACGCCGAGCTGCTCGCGCCGCTCGGCATCGGCTACGTCGACTGCGGCGTCTCGGGCGGGGTGTGGGGCCTGGAGAACGGCTACGCCCTGATGTACGGCGGCGACCCGGCCGACATCGCCAAGGTCCAGCCGGCCTTCGACGCCCTCAAGCCCGAGGGCGACTTCGGTGCCGTCCACGCCGGCAAGGTGGGCGCCGGCCACTTCTCCAAGATGGTCCACAACGGCATCGAGTACGCCATCATGCAGGCCTACGCCGAGGGCTGGGAGCTGCTCGAGAAGGTCGACCTCACCGACAACGTGACGGAGGTCTTCCGCTCCTGGCGTGAAGGAACCGTCATCCGCTCGTGGCTGCTCGACCTCATGGTCAACGCCCTCGACGAGGACCCCGGGCTGCAGCAGATCGCCGGCTACGCCGAGGACTCCGGCGAGGGCCGCTGGACCGTCGAGGCCGGCATCGACAACGCCGTGGCCACGCCGGCGATCACCGCCGCGCTCTACGCGCGGTTCGTCTCGCGCCAGGACGACTCGCCGACGATGAAGGCGATCGCCGCGATGCGCAACCAGTTCGGTGGCCACGCCGTCCGTTCGGCCGCGCCCAAGGGCGGCGACGCCGAGGGCAGCACCGGCGCCGAGCAGTCCGAGGCGGCCAGGCAGGCCGGAGCCGGCGACGACAAGGCACACGGCGAGAGCTAGGACGACTTGCACGTCGCGCACCTGACCCTCCACAACTTCCGCTCCTACAGCGACATCGACGTCGCACTGGAACCGGGGGCCACGGCGTTCATCGGCCGCAACGGCCAGGGCAAGACCAACCTCGTCGAGGCGATCGACTACCTCTCCCGGCTCTCCTCGCACCGCGTCGCGACGGACGCGCCGCTGGTCCGCGCCGGCGCCGACCAGGCGATCGTCCGCGCCTCGGTGGTGAAGGAGGGACGCCCGGCGCTGATCGAGGTCGAGCTCAACCCCGGTCGTGCCAACCGGGCGCGCATCAACCGCTCGCCGCTCCCCCGACCCCGCGAGATCATCGGCTTGGTCCGCACGGTCGTCTTCGCACCCGACGACCTCACCCTGGTCAAGGGCGATCCGTCGGACCGCCGCAAGTTCCTCGACGACCTGCTGGTCCTGCGGGCTCCTCGCCTGGCCGGCGTCCGGTCCGACTACGACCGGATCCTCAAGCAGCGCAACAGCCTGCTCAAGACCGCCGGCGTCGCGCGCGGCTCGTCGCGTGACGCCGCCATGTCGACCCTCGAGATCTGGGACGACAACCTCGCCCGGGTCGGGGCCGAGCTCCTCGGCGCACGGCTCCGGCTGGTCGAGGACCTGCGGCCCTACCTCGGCAAGGCCTACGAGGCGGTCGCCCGCGGCGCCACCCGTGACGACGCGGACCTGGACTACAGGGCGAGCGTGGAGGTCGGTGACGACCTGGAGAAGGCGCTGCTCGACGCGATCGCGACCAAGCGCAAGGACGAGCTCGACCGCGGCATCTCGCTGGTCGGCCCGCACCGCGACGAGCTGCTGCTGACCCTCGGCAGCCCGGAGCTGCGGCTCCCGGTGAAGGGCTACGCGTCCCACGGGGAGTCGTGGTCGTTCGCGCTCGCGCTGCGCCTGGCGTCGTACGACCTGCTCCGCGCCGACGGCGACGACCCGATCCTCGTCCTCGACGACGTCTTCGCCGAGCTCGACGCCGAGCGCCGCGCCCAGCTTGCCGAGCTCGTCGCCGGCGCCGAGCAGGTGCTGGTCACCGCCGCCGTCGCGGCCGACGTGCCGGCCGCGCTGCAGGGGATCCGCTTCCTGGTCGCGGACGGCCAGGTGACCCGTGACGAGTGAGGAGCCCCCCGACGAGGGGGCGCCTGAGGAGTCCGGGGAGTCCGAGGAGCACCGTCCGGACGGCCTCGACCTCGCCCGTGCCGCGGCCCGTGCGGCGGCGGCGAGCCCGGGGACCCCGGCCCGGCGTCGTACGACGTCCACCCGGCGCCGGACCTTCACGAAGTCGTCCGGCGCCCGGCCCGACGACCGCGACCCGCAGCTGCTCGAGCAGGCGATGGGACGGCTGATCGCCAACCACGGGTGGGAGGTCGACCTCAAGGTGCAGGGCGTGTTCGGCCGGTGGGCCGAGCTGGTGGGCACCGAGGTGGGCGACCACTGCACCCCCGAGTCGTTCGACGACGGACGGCTCGTCGTGCGCACCGACTCCACGGCCTGGGCGACGCAGCTCAAGCTGCTCGCGCCGACGATCGTGCGCCGCCTCAACGAGGAGCTGGGCCACGGGACCGTGAGCGTCATCGACGTGCACGGACCCCACCTGCCGACCTGGACCAAGGGCAGGTTGTCGAGCCGGGACGGCCGCGGGCCGCGCGACACCTACGGCTGAGACCGCGCCGGCGCCACAGCCCCGATCTGCCGATCTGGCAGCCTCCCGGACCTGTGGGGGCCCATGGACCCCCCTGCTCGACCGGCTCACGGCGTCCCACGGGGCCTCTGGAGGCACTTTTTCGTCCAGATCCATCCCCGGGCCGGGGTGGGTCCTTCGGTTCAGGGCCGCTGACGGCTAGTATGAGCGGACGAGTCGCACGTCGTGTTGCAGGCGCAACCGCAGCGACTCGACTCATGTCCAGCGCGGCGGCGAGACATCCGGCGCGATGAGAAGAAGGCAGTGCCTTGAGCGAAGACCACGTCGAGACCAACGCAGCTCAGACCCCCGATTCGCCGGCACCATCGCCCACTCCCGACCCTTCTCCCGCCGAGGCCATCGCCGAGGCGGTCGAGGAGGCCGTCGTCGAGGCGAAGCGCTCCTCGACGGCCGTCGACGAGGGCACCGAGTACGACGCCTCCGCGATCCAGGTGCTCGAGGGCCTCGAGGCGGTCCGCAAGCGCCCGGGCATGTACATCGGCTCGACCGGTGAGCGCGGCCTGCACCACCTGATCTGGGAGATCGTGGACAACGGTGTCGACGAGGCGCTGGCCGGCTACGCCACCAAGATCGCGCTGACGCTGCAGTCCGACGGCGGCGTGCGCGTCGAGGACAACGGTCGCGGAATCCCCACCGACACCGCACCCGGCCAGGAGATGCCCGCGCTCACGATGGCGCTCACGATGCTCCACGCCGGCGGCAAGTTCGGCGGTGGCGGCTACAAGGTCTCCGGCGGTCTGCACGGCGTCGGCGTCTCGGTCGTCAACGCCCTGTCCACGCGCCTCGTCGCCGAGGTGCGGAACCGCGGCCACCTGTGGCGCCAGACGTTCCGGCTCGGCGTGCCCGACGCCGACCTCGAGCAGGTCCGGCCGATGGAGGCCGACGAGAAGACCGGCACCACGGTCACCTGGTATGCCTCGGAGGACATCTTCGAGCACACCAACTACAACCTCGAGACGATCACCTCGCGCCTGCGCGAGATGGCCTTCCTCAACAAGGGCGTCGAGTTCGTCGTGCGCGACGAGCGGGCCGACGCCGAGGCGCGCGTCGACGCGATCGAGGACGACACGATCGACAACGAGGTCGACAACGCCGGCCACGACGCGATCAAGCGTGCGGAGTCGGGCGGCCTCGAGCAGGTCTTCAAGTACGACCGCGGTCTCGTCGACTACGTCGAGCACCTCAACCGCCGCAAGACGATCGCCAACGCGACCGTCATCTCCTTCGAGGCCGAGACGGCCGAGGGCGCCTCGGGCCAGCACATGAGCCTCGAGGTCGCGATGCAGTGGAACACCTCCTACACCGAGTCGGTCCACACCTTCGCCAACAACATCAACACCCACGAGGGCGGCACCCACGAGGAGGGCTTCCGCGCCTCCCTCACCTCCCTGGTCAACAACTGGGGCGAGGAGTGGGGCCTGATCAAGAAGAAGGAGGACCGGGTCTCCGGGGACGACATCCGCGAGGGCCTGACCGCCATCATCTCGATCAAGCTGGGCGAGCCGCAGTTCGAGGGCCAGACCAAGACCAAGCTCGGCAACACCGAGGCCAAGGGCTTCGCGCAGCGCATCATGAACGACCAGCTCGGCGCCTGGTTCGAGGAGAACCCGGCGGAGGGCAAGGAGATCGTGCGCAAGTCGCAGGCCGCGGCCAACGCCCGGATCGCCGCCCGCAAGGCGCGCGAGCTCGCCCGCAGCCGCAAGGGCCTGCTCGGCGGCGGCGGCCTCCCCGGCAAGCTGAGCGACTGCCAGTCGACCAACCCCGCCGAGTGCGAGGTGTTCATCGTCGAGGGCGACTCCGCCGGCGGCTCGGCCCGCCAGGGCCGCGACCCGCGCATCCAGGCGATCCTCCCGATCCGCGGCAAGATCCTCAACGTCGAGAAGGCGCGCATCGACAAGGTGCTCGCCAACACCGAGGTGCAGGCGATCATCTCCGCGCTCGGCACCGGCATCCACGAGGAGTTCAACCTCGAGAAGCTGCGCTACCACAAGGTCGTGATGATGGCCGACGCCGACGTCGACGGCCACCACATCAACACCTTGCTGCTGACGCTGCTCTTCCGCTTCATGAAGCCGCTCATCGAGCACGGCTACGTCTACATGGCGCAGCCCCCGCTCTACCGGCTGCGCTGGAACAAGCCGGCCGAGCACGAGTTCGTCTACTCCGACGCCGAGCGCGACGCCCTCATGCGCGACGGCCTCGCGCAGGGCCGCAAGCTCCCCAAGGAGAACCCGGTCCAGCGCTACAAGGGCCTCGGCGAGATGAACGCCGACGAGCTGTGGGAGACCACGATGGATCCCGACGCGCGCCTGATGAAGCAGGTCACGCTCGAGGACGCCGCCCAGGCCGACGAGATCTTCTCGATCCTCATGGGCGAGGACGTCGAGCAGCGACGGTCCTTCATCCAGCGCAACGCCAAGGACGTCCGCTTCCTCGACATCTAGGTCGGTCGGTTCCCTCTACGACCAGACCTAGACATCGTTAGAACGCAGGAGAGAGACACATGACTGAGACCCCCACCGGCACCGGCGCAGGCGGCTTCGGCTTCGGCGACGACCGCATCCAGCCGATCGAGCTGCAGACCCTCATGCAGCAGTCCTACATCGACTACGCGATGACCGTCATCGTGGGCCGCGCGCTGCCCGACGTACGCGACGGGCTCAAGCCGGTGCACCGCCGCATCCTCTACGCGATGTACGACGGTGGCTACCGCCCCGACCGCGGGTTCTCGAAGTGCTCGCGCGTCGTCGGCGACGTCATGGGTCAGTACCACCCGCACGGCGACTCCGCGATCTACGACACCATGGTCCGCCTCGCGCAGCCGTGGGTGCTGCGCTACCCGCTGATCAACGGCCAGGGCAACTTCGGCTCGCCGGGCAACGACTCCGCCGCGGCCATGCGGTACACCGAGTGCCGGATGGCGCCGCTGGCCATGGAGATGGTCCGCGACATCGACGAGGACACCGTCGACTTCCAGCCCAACTACGACGGTCGCTCGCAGGAGCCGACCATCCTGCCGAGCCGGTTCCCGAACCTGCTCGTCAACGGCTCGGCCGGCATCGCGGTCGGCATGGCGACCAACATCCCGCCGCACAACCTCATCGAGGTCGCCGACGGCGCGAAGTGGGCGCTCGAGCACCCCGACGCCACCAAGGAAGAGCTCCAGGACGCGCTCATCGAGCGGATCAAGGGCCCCGACTTCCCCAACGGCGCCCTCATCGTGGGCCGCCAGGGCATCGAGCAGGCCTACCGCACCGGTCGCGGCTCGATCGCCCAGCGCGCGGTCGTCGAGATCGACGAGGACGCCAAGGGCCGCGTCATGCTGGTGATCAGCGAGCTGCCCTACATGGTCAACCCCGACAACCTCGCGCTCAAGATCGCTGAGCTCGCCGACTCGGGCCGGATCCAGGGCATCTCCGACGTCCGCGACGACACCAGCTCGCGCACCGGTCAGCGCCTGGTCATCATCCTGCGTCGCGACGCCGTCGCGCGCGTGGTGCTCAACAACCTCTTCAAGCACACCGAGCTGCAGTCGAACTTCTCGGCCAACATGCTGGCGCTCGTCGACGGCGTGCCGCGCACCCTGTCGATCGACCAGTTCATCTCCAGCTGGGTCACCCACCAGATCGAGGTCATCCAGCGGCGTACGCGCTTCCGCCTCGCCGAGGCCGAGCGCCAGGCGCACATCTACCGCGGCCTGGCCAAGGCGCTCGACGCGCTCGACGAGGTCATCGCGCTCATCCGCCGCAGCCCCGACGTCGAGGAGGCCCGCCAGGGCCTGATCGAGCTGCTCGAGATCGACGAGATCCAGGCCAACGCCATCCTCGAGATGCAGCTGCGCCGCCTGGCCGCCCTCGAGCGCCAGAAGATCATGGACCGCCTCGCCGAGCTCGAGCGCGTCATCGCCGACCTCGAGGACATCCTCGCCAACGAGGCCCGCCAGCGGCAGATCGTCTCCGACGAGCTCACCGAGATCGTCGACAAGTACGGCAACGAGCGGCGCTCGCAGATCATCGCGGCCGACGGCGACCTCTCGATGGAGGACCTGATCCCCGACGAGGAGCTCGTCGTCTCGATCACGCGCGGCGGGTACGCCAAGCGCACCCGCGCCGACCAGTACCGGCTCCAGAAGCGCGGCGGCAAGGGCGTGCGCGGTGCGACGCTGCGCGGCGACGACGTCGTCCAGCACTTCATCGCCACGACCAACCACCACTGGCTGCTGTTCTTCACCACGGCCGGACGCGTCTACCGGACCAAGGCCTACAACCTGCCCGAGGCCGCACGCGACGCGAAGGGCGGCCACGTCGCCGGCCTGCTGAGCTTCCAGCCCGACGAGGAGATCGCCCAGGTGCTGGCGATCCGCGACTACGAGCAGGCTCCCTACCTCGTGCTCGCCACCCGCACCGGCCTGGTCAAGAAGACCAAGCTCGGCGACTACAACAGCCCGCGCCAGGCCGGCGTCATCGCCATCAACTTTCGCGAGGACGACGACGAGCTGATCGGTGCCGAGCTGGTCAACGCCGACGACGACATCCTGCTCGTCTCCCGCAAGGGCCAGGCGATCCGGTTCCAGGCCAGCGACGACCAGCTGCGGCCGATGGGTCGCGCCACCGGCGGCGTGCGCGGCATGAAGTTCAAGCACGAGGACGACCACGTCCTGTCCCTCTCGGTGATCCGCGCCGCCCAGGTGGCGGCCGAGGAGGCCGCCGAGGCGCGGCTCGTCGAGGGCGGCGAGGCTCCCGACGCCATCGAGCCGGGCACGCTGCCCGACGTCAAGGAGCAGTACGTCTTCACGATCACCGACGGCGGCTACGCCAAGCGCTCGCGCATCACCGACTACCGCATCACCAACCGTGGCGGCGTCGGCATCCGCGCGGTCAAGCTCAGCAACGAGGACCGCGGCGGCCTGGTCGGCGCGTTCATCGTGGAGGAGGGCGACGAGGTCCTGTCGATCACCAGCGGTGGCCAGGTCGTGCGCAGCCCCATCGACGCGAACTTCCGGGCGACCGGTCGCGACAGCCAGGGCGTGAAGTTCGTGACGCCCAAGAAGGGCGACACGGTGGCCGTCGTGGCTCGTTCGGTCGAGGCCCGCGAGGACGAGGAGGAGCTCGCCGAAGGTGTCGAGGGCGAGGCCGTGACGCCGGGTGACGAATCGCCGGTTGTGGGCGACGGTGCAACAATCGATGCTCAGACCGCCGAGCCCGCCCCCGACGAGAACACTGAGGAGTGAGGGACCCGTGTCGGAACGCACCGCACCCCCCAGTCGTGACACCGCCCGTCGTACGTCGGGGGACGAGCCCCCGCGGAGGTCGCTGACCGAGCGCCTGCAGAGCACGCTGTCCAACGCCGCCGAGGAGCACCGCGCCAACGCGAGCGCGGAGGAGCCGAAGGGCAGCCGGACGCGTCGTCAGGCGGGTCGCCAGCCCCGTCGCGCCCGACTGCGGCTGACCCGGATCGACCCGTGGTCGGTCATGAAGACGTCGTTCCTGCTGTCGGTCGCCTTCGGTGTGGTCACCTTCGTGGCGATCTTCATGGTCTGGTCGGTGCTCGGCGCCGCCGGCGTCTGGGACTCGATCAACTCCGCCGTGGCGAGCATCGTCGAGGGCGACAGCGGCAACTCGACCTTCGACGTGACCGACTACGTCGGCATGTCGCGGGTGCTCGGCTTCACCCTCCTGGTGTCGGTGATCGACGTGATCCTGCTGACCGCGCTGGCCACCCTGACGGCGTTCCTCTACAACCTCGCGGCCGCCCTGCTCGGCGGCATCGAGGTCACCCTCGCCGAGGACGAGAAGTGACCGATCGCGGGTAGGCACCCTCGATTGGCACCGCCCGACCACGGTCAGGTAATCTTCGGCGTCGCTGCTGGTGCAGCGTTGCGGGCCTATAGCTCAGACGGTTAGAGCGCTTCCCTGATAAGGAAGAGGTCGGAGGTTCAAGTCCTCCTAGGCCCACTCCATCCCCTTCTTCTCTCGAGGAGAGCTCCATGAAGAAGCTCCTGCTGGTCGTCGCGGCCGCCGGCGCCGCGCTCTTCGCGAAGAGGAAGATGGACGAGGGCAAGCACGAGCAGGCCCTCTGGGCAGAGGCCACCGACACCGTCGAGAAGGCCTGACGCTCGCTCCCTCACGGGGCCTTGGCGCAATTGGTAGCGCACCTGCTTTGCAAGCAGGGGGTTAGGGGTTCGAGTCCCCTAGGCTCCACCACCGGCTGACGCCCGGGCCTCGTGCTCGGCACAGTCCACCCGGAGCTGGGCGTCCCCGAAGTCGACAGCGAGCAGCGTGCAGCGGTACGGAGCCGGCGTACTGCCGCCCGCGTCGTCGAAGTAACGGCAGGTCAGGCAGGTCCGGGCAACCGCGACCACCCCGTCGTCGTGGAGGTCGGCCACCAGACCGAGCACCACGCGCAGTGCGGTCGCCTTGTCATCGTCGCCGACGACCGCGAGGCTCTCGGCGAGCGGACCGTCCCAGCTGCTGAGGCGCGTGTGCAGCGCCTCGCCCGCGGAGGTCACCGAGTAGATCGTGTTGCGGCGGTCGACCGGGTCCGGTGCCTTCGTGACCAGCTCCTTGCGGCGCAGCGTGCCCAGGGCCTCGCTCACCGTCGCCTGCGACACGTCGAGCTCAACCGCGAGGTCACTGACCCGCGCCCGGCCCGCCATGGCGTGCACCCGCAGCAGCAGCTGGTGCTGGAGCGGGCTCACGCCCTCGGCGTACGCCTGGCGCAGCAGCATCGTCCGGCTCACGTGACCCATCCGCTCGAGCGCTCCGGCGAGGCGCTGGTCGAGGTCGTGGACCGGCAGCGAGGCGTCCGGATGGACCGTCGCGTCCTCCGGCAGTCCGTCGGCCGTGCGCTCGTGGCTGGTCACTTAGGAATCCTAAGCGAATCGTTGACACGGCTCAACGACGAATTGCATAGTAGTCCTAAGGGTTCGACTCCGAGCCTGCCTATTCGAGGAGATGTCATGTCACGAGTCGCCCTGGTCGACCCCGCCACCGCCGGTCCCGGCACCAAGCCGGTGCTCGACGAGATCCACGCCGCCTTCGGCACCACGCCGGCGATGTTCCGCGCCGTCGCCAACTCCCCCGCAGCGCTCGAGATGATGTGGGCCGGTTTCGGTGCGCTGGGCCACGGGCGCCTCGGCGCGAAGCTCGGCGAGCAGGTCGCCGTGCTGGTCGCGGACCGCAATGCGTGCGAGTACTGCCTGGCCGCCCACACGGCGCTGGGCCGCAAGGCAGGCGCGAGCCCCGAGGAGATGGGTGAGGCCCAGGCTGGACGCTCGACCGACCCACGCACCGCTGCCGTGCTCGCGTTCGCCGAGAAGCTGGTCCAGGACCGCGCCCAGGTCACCGACGCCGACGTCGAGTCCCTGCGGGCTGCCGGTCTCGACGACGAGGACGTGGTGGAGCTGGTCGCGCACGTCGCGCTCAACCTCTTCACCAACTACGTCAACGTGGCGCTCGGAGTTCCGGTGGACTTCCCGAGGGTCGCGCTGCTCGCCGCTCGCTGAGGAGACCCGACGTGACGACCCACGACCTGACCATCCGCGACTGGACCGTGGCCGGGTGGCTGGGGACGCCGCGCCCGGACTTCGCGGTCGGTGACCTCGCCGACCGCGTCGTCCTCGCGGCAGCGTTCCAGATGCTGTGCCCGGGTTGTGTCGAGACGACCATCCCCCAGCTGCGACGAGCCGCCGCGACGTTCCCCGCCGACCAGGTGGCTGTCGTCGGGCTCCACACGGTCTTCGAGCACCACGAGGCGATGACCCCGGTCGCGCTGCAGGCCTTCCTCCACGAGTACCGCGTGACGTTCCCCGTGGCGATGGACCAACCGGCGCGGCGCGGCCAGGTGCCCGTCACCATGGAGCGGTTCGCGATGCAGGGCACGCCCACCGTCATGCTGTACGACCGCGCGGGGGCGTTGCGGCGCCGCACCTTCGGCCACGTCCCCGACCTCGAGCTCGGCGCCCAGGTCGCGGCGCTGGTGCTGGAGGACGGACCGACGGCGGCACCACCGGTGGCGCACGACGTACGACCCAGCAGGGCCTACGCCTGCGACGAGACGGGATGCCGGGTGTGAGCGGAGGTATCTGCCCACGCGTGTGACGTCCCGCCCATCCCTCGGAAATGGTCATCGCGGCGCTGACGCTGGTCCCACACTGGTCCCATGCTGGGCATCACCGACCTCCCGACCTACCTCGTCGGCCTGATCCTGATCGTCCTGCTGCCGGGTCCGAACTCGCTCTACGTCCTCTCCGTCGCCGCGCGGCGGGGGGTGCGCACCGGGTACGGCGCCGCAGCGGGCGTGTGGACGGGCGACGCCGTGCTGATGACGCTGTCCGCCGCGGGCGTGGCGTCGCTGCTCCAGGCCAACCCGACGGCGTTCAGCGTCGTCAAGTGGGCGGGAGCGTCGTACCTCCTCTGGCTCGCGATCGGCATGATGCGCGCCGCGTGGGGCATGTGGCGCTCGCGCCGCAGCGTGGCCGAGCAGATCGCGGACGCCGCGGTCGAGGCCGGCTTCGAGACCGCGCCCGAGGTCAGGGTGAAGGGCGAGCGGCCCTACCGCCGCGCGCTCGTGATCAGCCTGCTCAACCCGAAGGCGATCCTCTTCTTCGTCGCCTTCTTCGTGCAGTTCGTCGACCCGGCCTACGCGCACCCGGCGATCTCGTTCCTGGTGCTCGGCAGCCTCGCGACCGTCGCGAGCGCGGCGTACCTCAGCGTCCTGATCTTCGCCGGCACCCGCCTGGCCGCCGCCTTCGCCCGTCGCAAGCGGCTCTCCGCCGGCGCGACCTCGGCCGTTGGTGCGGTGTTCGTCGGCTTCGCCGTCAAGCTGGCCCTCGCCTCGGCGTGATGCTCAGCGACGGAACAGGAGCCGCTCGATCGGTCCGCTGAGGACGAGCACGAGCAGCGAGAGGTAGCCGACACCCGGCAGCACCAGCGCGATGACCAGCGCGAGCGTGAGCAGGACGGCGAAGGTCAGCAGGCCGTAGGTGCCCGAGCTGTTCGGCGGGTTGTCGGCCACCCACAGCGCGGGATTGCGGCGCAGCACCACGTGGAGGGCGACGCTGACCAGGGCGTTGGCCAGCATGCTGCCGATGTAGAGCGCGAGCTGCGGCCGGTCGGTCTCGAGCGATCCCGCGAGGGCCGTCGGGACCGGCAGCCAGACGATCGTGAACATCCAGACGATGTTGAGCAGCATGAGCGGCTGGGAGTACGCCGCGACGTGCTCGAAGAGGCGGTGGTGTGCGCGCCAGAAGGTCGAGATGATCGCGAAGCTGAGGGCGAAGGCGAAGAGCTGGTCGGAGTGGTCGCGCAGGTAGTCGGCGGTCGAGAGCCCCTCGGAGGCCGTCTCCGAGACCGCCTCCGTGAGCGGCAGGACGAGCAGCGTCATCGCGATCGCCACGACCGCGTCGGTGAAGAACGTCAGCCGCTCGGCGGAGCGGTGCTCCACCACCTCGTCACCGGCCATGACGTCACGATAGGGCGAGCGGGCCGCACACTCGTGCAGCGACGTTGTCGGATCCGCGCGGGCGTGTTCGTAGAAGTGGTGAGAGGCTGCCCGACAACGGGTGCCCATGACCACAGGAGCAGACATGCACTACCTCCTCACCGTCGTCGGAGACACCGACAACCCCGCTGACGACTCGGCACCGGGCGCGATCGACGCCTTCAACGACCGGCTCAAGGACGAGGGGCGCTGGGTCTTCGCCGGCGGCCTCACCGACCCGGCCGACGCGACCGTGACCGACAACCGGGGCGGCGACCCGGTCTTCAGCGACGGACCGTTCGTGGAGTCCAAGGAGTTCCTCGCCGGTTTCTGGGTCGTCACCGCCGCCGATCTCGACGAGGCGCTCGCGCTCTCGGTCGACGCATCGCGTGCGTGCCACCGCAAGATCGAGGTGCGCCCCTTCGACGGTGTCGCCTGACGTGACGGCCGTCGAGGACGTCCTCGCCCGGGTCCACCGCGAGGAGTGGGCCCGGCTCGTGGCCGTCCTGGTGCGGCGCTTCGGCGACCTCGACGTCGCCGAGGACGCCGCGGCCGAGGCCTTCGCGGTCGCCCTCCAGAAGTGGCGCGCCGACGGCGTGCCTCCCAATCCCGCCGCCTGGTTGACCACGACGGCCGGCAACAAGGCGCTCGACCGGGTCCGTCGCGAGGGCAAGCGCGACGACAAGCAGAAGCAGGCGCACATGCTCACCGACCAGCTCTCCGGTCCGCCGGAGCCGACCGGGGCCGTCGAGGACGAACGGCTCCGGCTCCTCTTCACCTGCGCCCACCCCGCCCTCGCGATGGAGGCGCGCGTGGCGCTCACCCTCCGCATGGTCGGCGGCCTCACCGTCGCCGAGATCGCACGTGCCTTCCTCGTCCAGGAGACCGCGATGGGCCAGCGCATCACCCGCGCGAAGGCCAAGATCAAGAACGCCCGCATCCCCTACCGCGTGCCGGAGGCGGCCGACCTGCCCTCCCGCGTGGACGGGGTGCTCGCCGTCCTCTACCTCGTCTTCAACGAGGGCTACCTCGCCAGCGGTGCCGAGTCCGACCCGGTCCGTGCCGACCTCACCGGAGAGGCGATCCGGCTGGCCCGCCTGGTCCGCACCCTGCTGCCGTACGACGGCGAGGTGGCCGGCCTTCTCGCCCTGATGCTGCTGACCGAGGCCCGCCGTGGCGCCCGCGTATCCGCGTCGGGTGAGCTGGTGACCCTGGACCAGCAGGACCGGGGCTCGAGGGACCGCGGGCTCATCGCCGAGGGCCACGCCCTCGTCCGGGAGCGGCTGGCGTCCGGACAGGCACCCGGGCGCTACCAGGTGCTCTCCGCGATCAATGCCGTGCACACCGACGCCGCCGACGCGCGCGACACCGACTGGTCGCAGGTCGTCGCCCTCTACGACCAGCTCGTGCGGCTCGACGCCAACCCGGTCGTCGCGCTCAACCGGGCGATCGCCGTCGCCGAGCTCGACGGCCCGCAGGTCGCCCTCGCCCAGGTCGACGCGCTCCGCGGGCCGCTCGACGACTACCACGCCTTCCACGCGACCCGGGCCGACCTGCTGCGGCGGCTCGGTCGGTCGGCCGACTCCCGCGCGGCCTACGACCGGGCGATCGCGCTGGCCGGCAACAGCGCGGAGTCGGCGTACCTCACCCGGCGTCGTGACGAGCTCGGGGCCTCAGGAGCATCGACGTAGCCTGCTGGGGTGTCCACCCGCCTCACCGTCACCTCCACCGAGTCCGTCACGCCCAGCCTGCGCCGGGTCTGGTTCCGCTCCGACGACCTGTCCGCCTTCGCCGCGAGCGAGGACACCGACCGCTACGTGAAGCTGGTGTTCCACGACGGCGTGCGGACCTACACCGCGCTCTTCCCCGACGTCGCCGCCGGCACGCTGGCGATCGACTTCGTGGTCCACGGCGACGAGGGCATCGCCGGCCCGTGGGCCCAGCGCGCGCAGCCCGGCGACGAGCTCGAGGTCAACGGCCCCGGCGGCGGCTACCGCCCCGACCCGACCGCCGACGTGCACCTCCTCGCCGGCGACGACTCGGCGGTCCCGGCGATCTCCGCGGCCCTCGCCTCGCTGGCCGCGGACGCGACCGGCCAGGCGTTCGTCCTGGTCGACGACGCTGCGCACGAGCCCGCCCTGACGGCGCCCGCGGGCGTGACGATCACGTTCCTCCACCGCGACGCCGGGCAGTCGCTCGGCGACGCGGTGCGGGCATGGCCGTGGCCCGAGGGCCGGGTCCAGGCGTTCGTCCACGGCGAGGCGCAGGAGGTCATGCACGGGGTGCGGCCCTACCTGCTCAAGGAGCGCGGCCTCCCCCGCGCCGACGCCTCCATCTCCGGCTACTGGCGCGCCGGTCGCACCGAGGAGTCATTCCGGGTCTGGAAGCGCGAGCTCGCCGAGGCCGAAGCCTGACCACGTGAGCGCCCCCGCACCGCCCCGGCCGCCGCACCCGCCGCAGGAGTCGGCTGGGACAATCGAGCCCGTGAGTGCCCCCCGCCGACCCAGCCTGATGGCCGACCTCGGGGCGGCCGTCCTCGCGCTCGTGCTGATCGGTCTCGCCGGGATGCTGGGCAAGTGGCAGTACGACGCCTGGCAGGCGCACCGTGACGCCGAGGCTCGCGACCTGACCGGGCTGGCGGCCGTGCCGCTGACCGACGTGATGGGCAACGACGACCCGTTCCCGGGGACCGACGTCGGTCGACCGGTCGACGTCTCGGGCACCTGGATCGAGGGCGGCTTCTGGGTCGCCGACCGCGACCACGACGGCACGCCGGGATACTGGGCGGTCGCCCCGCTCGAGGTCGGCGACGCCGCCGTGCTCGTCGTACGCGGATGGGCCCCCGAGCCCGACCCGGACCTCCTCGCGGCGACCGGCGACGCCTCTGTCACCGGTTGGCTCCAGCCGCCCGAGGGCAGCCTCGTCGTCGACGACGACCCCACCGACGACGTCTTCCCCGAGATTCGCGTCGCCGACGCCGTCCAGCGCGTCGACATCGACCTCTACTCGGCCTACGTCATCAGCCAGGAGCCCGCTGACGGTCTGCAGTCCGCCGAGCTCGAGGCGCTGCCGGAGGCGAGCAGCTTCACCGGCATCCGCAACCTGCTCTACGCCTTCGAGTGGTGGGTCTTCGGCGCCTTCGCCGCCTTCATCTGGTGGCGCTGGCGGCGCGACGTGGTGACCGGGGTCTCGTCCCCGCTCAACGCGGGCGGGGACTCCTCGGACGCCACCAGCGGCCGGATAGGTTGAGCGCCGTGCGTCCCCTCTTCACCACCTACCGCGTCCTGGCGTTCATCGTCGGTGTCGCGCTCGCGTTCTGCGCCCTCGTGGCCGCCCCGATGAAGTACCTCTTCGCCGAGGGCAGCAGCATCCAGGAGCTCGGTGACTCCCTCAGCATCCTGTGGGCGCTGCACGGCACCCTCTACATGGTCTACTTCCTCGTCGCGCTGATGCTCGCCTACCGCGCCCGGTGGTCGCCCCAGTTCACGCTGCTCCTGCTCATCGCGGGCCTCGTGCCGCTGCTGATGTTCTTCGTCGAGCACCGCGCGGCCGAGCGGATGAAGGCCGAGCACCCCGAGCTGGCCTAGCTCCCTCGTCGTACTCCCGCTCGAGCGGTGAGTGAGCCACCTTCGGCGCGCTCGGAACGTGGCTCACGCACCGCTCGGCAGCCGACACGCCCGAGACATGACTCTGGCGGTGCCCCAGCCACATTCGCGTCGTACGGAATGTGGCTGGGACACCGCCAGGTGCAGGCGTTACTTCTTCTGCGGTACGTCGTCGATGTCGATGACCTCGGCCGGCTCGTCGGGCGTGGTGGCCTCGTGGGCCTCCTCGACCGAGTCGCTGATCGCCTCGCCGGGGGCGCCGCCGCCGGCGTCCTCGACGGCCGGGGGCTCCTCGGTCACGACGTCGGCGGCCGTGGGCGCGGCACCCGACGCGGGTGCGGCCGGGGACGGCGGGGTCGCGGGCTTCGGCGCGGGCGGGGCCGGCGGGACGTAGGTCGACTGCCAGCTGTCGTCCTGCTTGGCCTTGAGCTTGCTGAAGACCGCGCCGCCGATGGCGAGCAGGGCGCCCACGAGCAGGAACTTCTTGAGCTTGCCGCCCTTGGGCTCGGGCTCGATGCCGCGCAGCTCGTTGACCTTCGCGGCCGCCAGGTCGCGGCCCTCGGCTGCACGCTCGGCGGCCACTGCGGCGGCGGTCGAGGCGACGGACGACGCACGCTCGGCAGCGGTGGCGCGGTACTCGGCGAGGAGCGGTGCGGCCTTGTCACGGGCCTCGGCCGTCTTCTCGACGGCGGTCGCGGCGCCGGCCGAGGCTGCCTCGGTGGCCTTGGTGCGGGCGTCCTCGATCAGGGGCGCAGCCTTGTCGCGGGCATCCGAGATCGCAGGTCCGGCCTTGTCCACGGCCTGCTCCCACGCGTGCTCGAGCTGGGGCAGGACCTTGTCGGTGAACTGGTCGGCGATCTGGTCGACGTAGTCGTGCGCCCGGTCCCCGAGGGACTTCTTGCGGCCGAAAGGCATGCGGATCCTCCTCTTTCAGTAGTCCCTCCATCTCACCATGCCCACCCTGAGGCGACCAGCCCCGTCCGGGTGGTGGGGGAGCAGTACGCCCCGCGTGGGCCCCGCGTGGCAGGATCGAGGCGCACACAGAAGATCATTGAGAGCATCACTGAGAGGCACATCCCATGGCCGACCCCAAGGCGACCTTCAAGACCAACCGCGGCGACATCGTCGTCAACCTGTTCCCGAACCACGCCCCCGAGACCGTCGACAACTTCATCGGCCTCGCCGAGGGCACCAAGGACTACCGCGACGACGCCGGCCGCTCGGGCGAGAAGTACTACGACGGCCTCGGCTTCCACCGCGTCATCGACGGCTTCATGCTCCAGGGCGGCTGCCCGCTCGGCACCGGCACCGGCGGCCCGGGCTACACCTTCAAGGACGAGATCCACCCTGAGCTCGTCTTCGACAAGCCCTACCTCCTCGCGATGGCCAACGCCGGCCCGGGCACCAACGGCTCGCAGTTCTTCATCACCGTGGCCGCGACCCCGTGGCTCAACCGCAAGCACACGATCTTCGGCGAGGTGGCCGACCAGGCCAGCCGCGACGTCGTCGACGCCATCGGCACCACCCCCACCGGTGCCATGGACCGTCCGACCGAGCCGGTCGTCATCGAGTCCGTGACGATCGAGCACTGATCCGTCCCTCCTGACTGACGCCTCCGGAACGACTCGATGACCCAGCCGTCCGACGGCACGGCCGCGACCGGGGTGCCGACCTGCTACCGGCACCCCGGCCGCGAGACCTGGATCCGCTGCCAGCGCTGCGACAAGCCGATCTGCCCCGACTGCATGCGCGACGCCGCGGTGGGCTTCCAGTGCCCTGACTGCATCAAGGAGGGTGCCAAGGGCACCCGCCAGAACCGCGCGATGTACGGCGGTGAGCGCAGCGCCGACCCGCGCCTGACCACGTTCGTGCTGATCGGCATCAACGCCGTCATCTGGCTGGCGATCACCGCGACGGGTGGCAACAACTCCCGCCTGGCCCAGCTCTTCGCGCTGGCGCCGACGGGGATCTGCGGTTCGGAGTCCTCGCCGAGCCAGTACTACCCCGGCGTCGCGAGCCAGCAGGTCTGCGAGGGCGCCACCGGCGGCGACGGCGTGTGGCGCGCCGGCTTCGCCGACGGCTCGTGGTGGCAGCTGGTCACCGCGGCCTTCACGCACGTGGAGGTCTGGCACGTCGCGATGAACATGCTGGCCCTGTTCGTCCTGGGCCCCGCACTCGAGGGCATCATCGGCCGGGCCCGGTTCCTGGCCGTCTACCTGGTCAGCGCCCTGGGCTCGTCGGTCCTGGTGGTCTTCCTCGCCGGCGCCGACTCCAGCACCGTCGGCGCGTCCGGCGCGATCTTCGGCCTGCTCGGCGCGCTGCTCGTCGTGGCCCGCAAGGCCCGCCTCAACATGCAGGGCCTCGTGCAGAACCTCGGGCTCGCCGTCGCGATCACCGTCTTCGGCTGGCGGATGATCTCCTGGCAGGGCCACCTCGGCGGCATCGTCACCGGGGCGCTCGCCGCCGCGATCATCGCCTACGCCCCGAGGTCCAGCCGCTCGGTCGTCCAGTGGGCCGGCCTCGCGCTGCTCGCCGTCGTGCTCCTCGTCCTCGCCTTCGTGCGCGACGGGATGCTCGGCTAGCTCGCCGCGCCCGCGTCGTACGGCCCCGTGCCGTACGACCGGACGGGTGCGCCCGTTTCCCACAGGTGTGCACACAGCTGTGGATAACTACACGCGTGTAATTCTCCACAGGGTTTGTCCCCAGTGTGGAAATCGAACGGCGTCCCCACACCCGGGAACCGACCCCTGAACCGGCCCCTGAAATCGACTCGAGCGGTGAGAGAGACGCCTTCCCTTCCCCAGGAAGGCGCCTCACTCACCGCTCGAGGCGACGAATGGTGTGCGACCGCTCAGTGGCCGCGGGAGAAACCTACTCCCACTTGGTGGCGAAGCTGAACCCGACCGCCATGAACGCGATGCCGACGACGAGGTTCCACTGGCCCAGGTCGTTGAGGACCCACAGCCGGGAGAGGTCGTCGGAGAAGACGTAGAAGGTGCAGATCCAGATCAGGCCGATGAGGAAGCAGCCGAGCATGCCGACCACGACGCCGCGGCCGCGGCCGAGCGGGGTCGAGGGGTGCGCCGAGACCATGAGGCCGAGCATGAGCACGCCGAAGCCGATCAGGTAGTTCCACCGGCCGAGGTCCGCTACGGCCTTCGGGCTGCCCTCGACGGGCGGGAAGGCGAGCGGGTTCCCGCGCGGGCCGACGTAGTAGTAGGCGATCCAGGCGATGCCGGCGATGATCAGCAGCAGGGCGACCAGGAACCTCACGGAGAAGAGGCTGGTCTTCTCCTCGGCGATGATCGTCTTGGACTTCGACACTGCTGCTCCTGTGGCTTCGGCGGGAGTTCGACGGGACTTCGACGAGACTGCGGAGGGCGTACGCCGCCCAACGGGGGGTTAGCGTAGTCGCCATGCCCCCGCCGTCCCACTCGTCCCCCGGGCGGCGGAGCGTCTGGCGGGTGGCCACGCCGGTCATCGTGCTCCTGAGCGGGGTGCTCTTCGCGGTGAGCGCGAAGCAGAGCGACGGCCTCGACCTCCGCGGCGGCCGGCTCACCGACCTGGCCTCCGTGGTGCGCGCGGAACGCGACGAGGCGGGCGACCTCACCGCCCAGGCGGCCGCGCTCAACGTCGAGGTCGACTCGCTGAGCACCGAGCTGGGCGACCGGTCCGTCCGGCGCGCCCAGCGCGAGGTCGCCGAGCTCGCCGACCCCGCCGGGCTGACCGAGAAGACCGGCACCGCGGTGCAGGTCACCCTCGACGACGCCCCCCTCGAGGCGCGCCTGAGCTACGAGGACAACCCCAACGACCTGGTCGTGCACCAGCAGGACATCCAGGCCGTCGCCAACGCGATGTGGAACGCCGGCGCCACCGCCGTGACGATCCAGGGCCAGCGCCTGATCTCCACGACCGGCATCAAGTGCGAGGGCAACCAGGTCACGCTGCACGGCCTGCCCTACTCGCCGCCCTACGTCATCGTCGGCATTGGCGACCCGGCGGCCCTCGAGGCGGAGCTCTCGACCGACCCGATCCTCGCGGCCTACCGCGACTACACCGACATCCCGGGTGGTGGCGTCTCCTGGGACATGGCCGAGCTCGCGTCGGCCACCGCGCCGGCGTACACCGGCCTGCTCGACCTCACCTACGCGACCCCGATGGCGGAGTAGACCGCTCCCGGCCTAGCCGACCACCTGCACCCGCGGGGTGGTCGGCGTCTCCGTCGGGTCGGTCGGGGTCGTCGTCGGGTCGGTCGGCGTCTCGGTGGGGTCGGTGGGCGTCTCCGTCGGGTCGGGGACCACCGGCTCCTCGTAGGCCGAGACGAAGATCGTCACCGTGCTGCCCTGGTCGAGGGTGCCGCCGAGCGGGATCTGGTCGACCACGGTGCCCTTGGGCTCGACCGAGGTGGGGTCGGTGCGGATGTCGGCGACGAAGCCGGCGTCGCGGATCGCCCGCTCGGCCGCGCGCTGGTCCAGGCCGCGCACGTCGGGGACCTGCACCGGTCCATTGGAGTAGCTGACGGTGATGGTCGTGCCGTCGGCCACGGACGCGCCGGCGGCCGGGTTCGTGCTGAGCACCTGGTTCTTCGGCTCGTCGGAGTCCTGGGGCTCGAAGCGCACCTTGAGGCCGGCCGCGACGAGCGTGGCGCGCGCCTCCTTGCGCAGCTGTCCCACGACGAACGGCACCTCCACCTCGGGCTTGCCGTTGGAGATCACGAAGTCCACCGACGTGCCGGGGTCGTGGAAGGTGTCGCGGTTGGGGTCCTGCCGGATGACCTGGTCGGCCTCGACGGTGTCGGAGCTCTCGCGCGAGATGTCGCCGACCACGAAGCCCGCGTCGACGATCGCCAGGCGCGCCTGCTCCTCGGTCAGCCCGACCACGTTGGGCACCGCTTCGCGCGTGGGCGCGGAGTCGAAGAGCAGGCCGTTGAGGACGTACGCCCCGACGCCGAGCACGGCCACCACGAGGAGGCCGACGAGCACCCACAGCCCGGTGCGGCTGCGCCGCGGCTCGTCCTGCCGCGGGGGCGGGGCGGCCGCGGCCATTGCCGCGGTGGCATCGACCGGCGGGACGGGCGGGACGTACTGCGTCTCCGCCGGAGGGGGTACGACGGCGGGTGCCTGGATCGGGTGACCGGAGAGGTAGCGCTCGATGTCGGCCTTCATCGCGGCCGCGCTCTGGTAGCGGTCCTCGACGCGCTTGGCGAGCGACTTCATCACGATGGCGTCGATCTCGGGGTCGAGCTGGTCGTCCAGGTCGGACGGGGGCGAGGCCTGCTCGCGGACGTGCTGGTAGGCCACGGCCACCGGGCTGTCGCCGACGAACGGCGGCCGCCCGGTGAGGAGCTCGTAGAGGAGGCAGCCGGTGGAGTACACGTCGGAGCGCGAGTCGACCGTCTCGCCGCGGGCCTGCTCGGGCGAGAGGTACTGCGCGGTGCCGACGACCGCCGCCGTCTGGGTCATCGTCGACGAGGCGTCGGAGATCGCCCGGGCGATGCCGAAGTCCATCACCTTGACGTCGCCTGTCGGCGTCAGCATCACGTTGCCCGGCTTGATGTCGCGGTGGATGATGCCCGCGCGGTGGCTGTAGTCGAGCGCCGACAGCACGCCGGCGGTGATCTCGAGCGCCCGCTCGGGCAGGATCTTGCGGCCCTCGCGGAGGATGTCGCGCAGGGTGCGTCCCTCGACGCACTCCATCACGATGTAGGGCTGGGCGACGCCCGAGCCGTCGGTGGCCATCTCCTCGCCGGTGTCGTAGGTCGACACGATCGAGGGGTGGTTGAGCGAGGCCGACGACTGCGCCTCGCGGCGGAAGCGGGCCTGGAACGTCGCGTCGCTGGCCAGGTCGGTGCGCAGTCGCTTCACGGCCACGGTGCGGCCCAGCCGCAGGTCACGTCCCTTGCGGACCTCGGCCATGCCGCCGCGTCCGAGGAGCTCGCCGAGCTCGTAGCGGCCGCCGATCAGTGTCGGCTCCGGCTGCGTCATCCCTGGTCGTCCTCTCCATCGGTGGTGATGGTCAAGCCGTCGCCGGCGGGGGTCGTCGTGCTGCTCGGTGTCGCGGCCGGACTCGTGGTGGGCGACTCCGTGGGGGAGGCGGTCGGCGTCTCCGTCGGCGTCGGTGTGGTCGGGGACTCCGAGGGCGTCTCCGTGGGCGTCTCGGTGGGAGTCGGGGTGGGCGACTCCGTCGGGCTCTGGCTCGGGCTCTCGCTCGGGGTCTCGGTGGGCGACTCGGTCGGCGTCTGCGACGGTGAGTCGCTCGGGGACTCAGTCGGCGTGTCCGACGGTGAGTCGCTGGGGGACTCACGGGGTGACTCGGACCGGCTCGGCGACTCGCTCGGCGTCTCGTCGCTCGGCGAGCCGGAGTCGCGGGTGCCCAGCCAGATCGCGACGAGCAGCACCGCGACGACCACGGTCACCAGGCCCAGGACGACCGACCACGGCGTCGTACGCCGCGGAGCTTGCGCGTCGTCCACCGGCGGGGTGGCGACGGGGGTGACCACCGGCGTCGGGACCGGCGCCGGCTCGGCCGCGGGTGCCATCGTCGGGATCACCTGGGTCGCGTCCGCAGCAGCGGCGGGCACGGCGGCGACCGGGGCCACGCCGGCGTCCGCACCGGGGTCCCGCAGGGCCGCCGCGAACGCGGTGCCGTCGGCGTACCGGTCCTCAGGCGCCTTGCTCAGCGCACGTCGTACGACCCGGGCGAGGTCGGCAGGCACCGAGCCGGGCAGGTCGGGCACCGGGTTGCGCAGGTGGGCGATGGCGGTGGCGACCGGCGTCGCGGCGACGAAGGGCTTCTCGCCGGCCAGGCACTCGAAGGCGACCACGGCGAGGGAGTAGACGTCGGACGCCGCCGTGGCGGTGCCGCCCTCGGCCTGCTCGGGCGAGATGTAGGCGGGGGTGCCGAGGACCTGGCCGGTCTCGGTGAGCGCCATCCCGTCGGCGGCGCGGGCGATGCCGAAGTCGGTGACCTTGATCCTCCGGTCGGGGGTGACCAGCAGGTTGGCGGGCTTGACGTCGCGGTGCACGATCCCGGCGGCGTGGGCGACGCCGAGCGCGTCCGCGGCGAGTGCGAGCAGCTCGCGCGTGGCGTCGGGGTCGAGCGGGGCGCTGGGTCGCAGCAGGTTCGACAGGGGCTGGCCGTCGACGAGCTCCATCACGAGGAAGGGCCGGTGGGCCGCCGACCCGTCGTCGAGCAGGCTGTCGCCGTAGTCGTAGACGGACGCGATGCCGGGGTGCTGGAGCGCGGCGGCGTGCTGAGCCTCGGTCTCGAAGCGCGTGCGGAACAGCGGGTCGTCGGCGTACTCCGCCTTCAGCACCTTCACCGCCACGGGGCGGTCGAGCAGCGTGTCGCGGGCAGCCCAGACCTCGCCCATGCCGCCCGTCGCGATGCGGGAGTCGAGGACGTAGCGGCGGGCCTCGTCGACGGCGGCGCCGGGCGCGAGCACGCTCACCGGTTGATCACCGCCTCCATGATCGCCTTGGCGATCGGCCCGCCGAGACGGCCGCCGGCGATCTCGTCACGCGAGGTGTCGCTGGACTGGACGAGCACGGCGACGGCGACCTTGGGGTCGTTGGCGGGGGCGAAGGAGACGAACCAGGCATAGGGCGGGCGCTCGGGCGTCGACTGGGCGGTGCCGGTCTTGCCGGCCACCTCGACGTTGGGGATCTGCGCCGGGGTGGCGGTGCCCTCGTCGACCGTCGCGACGAGCATCTTGGTGAGCTCCTCGGCCGTCGAGCTCGAGATCGCCTTGCTGATGCTCTGCGGGTCGGTGCGGGCGAGGACCGAGAGGTTGGGCGCGCGCACCTCGTCGACGATGTAGGGGCGCATCACGTCGCCGTCGTTGGCGATCGCCGCGGCCACCATCGCCATCTGCAGCGGGGTCGCGGTGACGTTGGACTGGCCGATGCCCGACATCGCGGTCTGCGGCGGGTCCATGTCGCGCGGGTAGAGCGACGAGGCCTGGCCGCCGAGGTCCTCCAGCGAGGTCGAGTTGAAGCCGAACGCCTCGGCCTGGTCGGCCATCGCCTCGGTGCCGAGCTCGTTGGCCAGGCTGAGGAAGGTGACGTTGCAGGAGACCTCCATCGCCTGCGTCATGGTGATCCGGTTGCCGCCGCAGTTGCCGCCGTCGTGGTTGCTGATCTCCGTGCTCGACTGCGGCAGCTTGAACTTGTAGCCGCCCGGGACCATCGAGTCGGCGTCGTAGTTGCCCGACTCGATCGCGGCGGCGGCGGTGACCAGCTTGAACGTCGACCCCGGCGGCAGGGTGGTGCCGATCGCCCGGTTGATGAGCGGGTCGCGCTCGTCGGCGTTGAGCCGGTCGCTGACGTCCTTCACCTCGCCGAAGTCGTGCGAGGCGAAGTTGTTGGGGTCGAAGGTCGGGGTCGAGGCCATCGCCAGGACCCGGCCGGTGGTCGGCTCGAGCGCGACGACGGCGCCCTGGGCGTCGCCGGGGAGGTTCTCCAGGCCCTCCCACGCGGCGTCCTGCGCCGCGGCGTTCACGGTCAGCTGGACGTTGCCGCCCTTGGGGTCGCCGTTGCTGAGCATGTCGACCAGGCGGGTGACGAACAGGCGCGAGTCGTCGCCGGCGAGCACGGAGTTCTGCGACCGCTCGACGCCGGTCTGGCCGAACCAGGAGAAGTAGCCGGTGATCGGGGCGTACTTGAACGGCTGGGAGTAGACGCGCTGGAACTTGTACTGGTCGTCGGAGGGCACGCTGCGCGCGATCACGTCCTTGCCGACGAGGATCGCGCCCCGCTCGCGGGAGAACGTCGCGGTGATGATGCGGCGGTTGCGCGGGTCCTTGGAGAGGTCGTCGGAGCGGACGTACATCAGGTACGTCGCGTTGACCAGGAGCGCCATGAAGAGCACCAGGCAGAAGACCGAGACCACGCGGATGGGCTTGTTCACCGGAGCTTCACCACCTGCGTGCTCTCGCTGTCGACCTCGTCGTCGTCGACGGGGTCGAGACGCGGCGCCGGGCGGCGGGCCTGGTCGGAGATGCGGAGCAGCAGTGCGATCACGACCCAGTTGGCGACCAGCGAGGAGCCGCCGTAGGAGAGGAAGGGAGTCGTGAGGCCGGTCAGCGGGATCAGCCCGGTCACGCCGCCGATGACGACGAAGACCTGGAGGGCGAAGATCGCGCCGAGCCCGACGGCCATCAGCTTGCCGAAGCCGTCGCGCGAGATCAGCGCGATGCGCAGCGCACGCTCCACGATGAGCCCGTAGCAGAGCACGATCGCCATGACCGCGGTCAGGCCGAGCTCCTCGCCGATGGTGGAGAGGATGAAGTCGGAGTAGGCGAACGGCACCCGCTCGGGGAAGCCGTTGCCGAGGCCGCGGCCGATCAGGCCGCCCCAGCCCATCCCGAACATCGCCTCCACCGGCTGGAAGCTGGTGCCCGGGTCGGTGTAGTAGTCCATCGGGTGCAGCCAGATGTCGAAGCGGCGCTGCACGTTGCCGACGAAGGTGTAGGCCGCCAGCGCACCGCCCGCGAACATCAGCCCGCCGACGACCAGCCAGCCGGGACGCTCGGTCGCGACGTAGAGCATGGCGAGGAACAGCCCGAAGAAGAGGAGCGAGGAACCCAGGTCGTTCTGGAGCACCAGGATCATCATCGAGACGCCGAACATCGCCAGGATCGGTCCGAGGTCGCGGCCGCGGGGCAGGTCGACGAAGACCACGCGGCGACCTGCCAGCGCGAGGGCGTCGCGGTGGAGGACGAGGTAGCCCGAGAACGCGACCACGAGCAGCACCTTGGCGACCTCGCCCGGCTGGAGGCTGAAGCCGGCGACGCGGATCCAGATGTTCGCGCCGTTGATGTCGCGGCCGATGACCGGGACGAACGGCAGGATCAGCAGCACGATGCCGGCCAGGCCGGAGGTGTAGGTGAGCCGCTGCAGCGAGCGGTGGTCGCGCAGCAGGAAGAGCGTGGCGATGAAGAGGATCACGCCCACCGTCATCCACGTGAGCTGCTGGCGCGCGAAGGTGTGCGACTGGCCGAGCGTCTCGTAGGTCAGGTCGAGCCGGCGGAGCACCGCCAGGCCCAGCCCGTTGAGCGCGGCGACGAGCGGCAGCAGCACCGGGTCGGCGTACGGCGCCACGAGCCGGACGGTGATATGGGCGGCGACGATCAGACCCGTGAGCCACCCGCCGTAGCCGACGAGGTCGGCCGGGACGACGCCCTCCACGCCGAGGCCGACGGCGGCGTAGGCCCCGATCCCGACCGCGAGCGCGAGGACGAGCAGGAACAGCTCCGCGCCCCGGCGGCGCCGGTGCACGAAGGTCATGAGGGGTCCGGCCATCAGGTTTCCGGTCTGGCTCATCCCACCCCGCCCGTCAGCTGGCTTCCTGCCGCGCGGCGTAGTTGTCGACCGTCGCCTGCGCCTCGTCGAGGCTGCCGGCCTCGATGCCCTCGCGCACGGTCTCGGCGTCGAGCTCGCTGAGCAGGCTGAGGTCGACGTCGCTCACCTCGTAGGGGTGCGAGAGCGAGAGGCCGGGAAGGTCGGCGTTGAGCCCGCGGTAGATCGCGACCCTGCCGTCGCTCTCGCCGACGTAGAACTGCTGCTGGCTCCACGACCAGCCGGCGGCCAGGACCACCCACGCGATGCCGACGAGGGTCGCGACGACGAGGAAGCGGCGCAGCCATGTGTAGCGGTCGGGCGCCAGCGGTGCGTAGCGGGCGGTCTCGGCGTCGATGGGGTCGGTGACGAACGCACCCGCTGGTACGTCGTCGGGGACCGGCGCGATCTCCCCGGTGTCGCCGGAGCGGTGGCCGCGGAACAGCCCGCCGACCGCGCCGCTCACGCCGCCGCCGATCGGTGCGCGTCGCGGCAGGTCGGCGGCCGCGCCGACCAGGAGCGGGACCAGGTCGTCGTCCGGGGGCTCCTCGGAGACGTCGGCGACGATGCAGGTGACGTTGTCGGTGCTGCCGGCGTCGAGGCTCGCGCGGACCAGCTCGACCGCGGCGAAGTCGGGTGTGCCGGTGCCGAGGATGTCGGCCATCCGCTCGAGGGTGAGCGTGCCGCAGGCGCCGTCGCTGCAGAGGAAGACGCGGTCGCCGGGCTCGGCGGGGAACTCGAAGAGGTCCGGCTCCTCGTGGCGGATGCCGTCGAGCGCCTTGAGGATGAGGTTGCGGTGCGGGTGGGTCCGCGCCTGGTCCTCGGTGATGCGGCCCTCGTCGATCAAGGACTGGACGAAGGTGTGGTCGTGGGTGAGCTGGCGCAGCTCGCCGCGACGGTAGAGGTAGGCGCGGCTGTCGCCGATGTGGCCGACGCCGAAGCGTGCCCCGTCGAAGAGGGCGACCGTCGCCGTGGTCGAGGTGCCGTTGAGGCCCGGGTCCTCCTCGACGATCTCGGCGATCCGGTCGTCGGCGCGGTGCACGGCGCCGGCGACCTGGCCGAGGATGTCCTCGTCGGGCCGCTGGTCGAGCTTGCGCAGCGCCTGGACCGCGGTGCTCGAGGCGAGGTCGCCGCGGACGGCACCGCCGACCCCGTCGCAGACCGTCAGCAGCCACGGTCCGGCGTACCCGCTGTCCTGGTTCTCCCGGCGGACCCGGCCGACGTCGGAGATCGCGGAGTAGTGGAGGTAGAGGCTCACTTCCGCAGCTCCAGGATGGTCTTGCCGACGCGGACCTGGACCCCGAGGCCGATGGTGGTGGGCTGCGTGATGCGGACCGGGCCGACGTAGGTGCCGTTGGTGGAGCCGAGGTCCTCCACGAACCACTCGTCGCCGCTGGCCGCCACCCGGGCGTGGCGGGTGGAGACGTAGTCGTCGTCGAGCTTGATCGCTGCGTCGCTGCCGCGTCCGATGAGGAGCGGGGCGTCGTCGAGCTCGGCGCGGGTGCCGGGGTTCTCGCCCTCCACGACGACCAGGTGGGTGGGCGCGCCGCGACGGGGCTTGTTCCGGGCCTTGGTCTTGCGGGCGGGCGCCGGTGCTGCGGCCCCGCGGGCGGTCTCGGGCACCCGCGCGCCGAACATGTCGGAGCGGATCACCGAGATCGCGGAGAGCACGAAGATCCACAGGATGGCCAGGAACGCCATCCGGATCAGGAAGAGGGTCAGCTCAGACATTCCAGCCCCCGGCCTCGTCCCGCCCGCCGTCGATGCGGACCGTCATCTCGGTGTGCCCGATCTTGATCGTCGAGCCGTCGCGCAGGCCGGCCCGGCCGACCTTCGCGCCGTCGACGAGGATGCCGTTGGTGGAGCCGAGGTCGACCGCCTCGACGCCGTCGATGCTCACCACGAGCTCGACGTGGCGCCGGCTCACGCCGGGGTCGTTGATGCGCAGGTCGGCCTCGGTGCCGCGCCCGATGACCAGGCCCGGCGGGCGCAGCGGGTGGCGGGTGCCGTTGACCTCGAGGGTCGCGTGGGACGAGCGCGTGCGGGTGCGCTGGTCGTTGTCGGTCACGCTCGCCTGCGCCTTGCTGCGGATCCGGAAGCGGCCGGTGGTGAGGTCGTCGGCCTGCTCGAACGCGATCGAGATCGGGCCGGTGAAGACGTAGCCCTGGGCGTCGGCGTGGTCCTGGAGCTGGTCGACGAGGTCCTGCTCGAGCGCGCGGCCGAGACCGACGATGCGGTCGAGGTCGGCCTCGGACAGCTCGACGTGGAAGTCGTTGGCCACGAGGCGGCGCTGGCGGCTGAGCACCTGCGCGTTGTTGTCGCACTCGCGCTGGAGGGCCGCCGCGATCTCGACCGGCTGCACCGCGCTGCGGAAGGCCCGGGCGAAGACGCCGGAGATAGCCGACTCCAGCTTCTGCTCGAATCGCTGCAACGGGTTCGGCACCGGGGGCCTCCTCTCCTCGCGCTCGGGGGTCGATCAGCGGCTCGCTGGCCGGGGTGGGCAGGCATCACCGACCGCGAGGCCGGCTCGCCAACCGTACCGGCCGGTCGCGCGAGTGCGCGGGTGCCGCCCCGTCCTCCAGCCGATTGGGAGCGCGACTCACCGTTGGGGTAGCCTGAGCCCGCTTCAAGCGCGAGTGGCGGAATAGGCAGACGCGCACGGTTCAGGTCCGTGTGTCCGAAAGGACGTGGGGGTTCAACTCCCCCCTCGCGCACCACCACGGCAGGCCCCGGACGACGTCCGGGGCCTTCGTCGTTCCCGCCCCGCTGCGCCGGCGGCTCATCCAGGCGACCGGGAGGCGTGACCGGGCGTCGGACCCGCCTCGGGACCTGCCCGAGTTGTGTGTGCAACGTGCCCATTTCAGCGCTCGATGCTCGCCAATATATTGCATATAAGAGCATCGACCACTGAAGGAGACCCCCATGGACACCACTGCAGGAGCGATCAGGAACGTCGTCCTGGTGCACGGCGCGTTCGCCGACGGATCGGGCTGGCGCCTGGTCCACGACCACCTCACGAGCCGCGGCTACCGCGTCTCGATCGTCCAGAACCCGCTCACCTCGTTCGACGACGACGTCGCCGCCACCCGCCGGGTCCTCGACCGGCAGGACGGCCCGACCGTCCTCGTCGGGCACTCGTGGGGCGGCACCGTCATCACCGAGGCCGGCAGCCACGACAAGGTCGCGGGCCTGGTCTACGTCGCAGCGCTCGTGCCGGACAGCGGCCAGACCTCCGGCGAGCAGTACGAGGGCTTCGCCGCGACCCCGGACTTCGTCATCGACATCGGCGAGGACGGTTTCGGGTTCCTCGACCACGACACGTTCAAGACCGGCTTCGCCGCGGACGCCACCGACGCCGAGGCCGCCTTCATGCGGGACTCGCAAGTCCCCGTGAACATGGCCGTCTTCGCCCAGCCCGTGACCCGCGCGGCCTGGCACGACAAGCCGAGCTGGGCGGTGTACGGCACCGAGGACAAGGCGTTCGACCAGGCCATGCTCCGGCACATGGCCGAGCGCGCCGGCGCCACCGTCACGACCGTTCCGGGCAGCCACGCGGTGTACCTCACGCAGGCCGAGGCGGTCGCCGAGGTCATCGTCCGGGCCACCCAGGACGCGCTGGTCGCCAGTCGCTGACACCGGTCAGGTGGCGCGCTCCGCGGGTGGTCCTGCCAGCTCGCCCGGCCAGGTCCCCGTGCGCGCCTGGTGCACCTTGAGCGCCAGCTGGAGGGGGAACCACTCGGCGGGGTCGTGGACGTCGAGCCCGCCCAGCCGGGAGGCCCGGGTGAGCCGCTGGTTGAGCGTGTTGCGGTGGATGATCAGCTCGCGCGCCGCCGCGCTCTGGCTGCGGACGTGGAGGAACGCGGCCAGCGTGTCGAGGAGCTCGGTGCGCTTCACGCGGTCGTACTCGGCGATGCGCGCCACCGCGACGGCGTACCGGTCGGGCACGGTCGCGGCACTCGAGACGCGGCTGAGCAGGAGGTGGTGGCCGACGTCGTCGAGGGTGAAGACCCCGGACGGGTTCGCCATGGTGCTGCCGACGATCATCGCCTCGCGAGCCTCGGCGAGCCCGTCGCCGAGCTCCTCGAGCGAGGACACCGGTCGCGACAACCCCACGGTCAGTGCCGCCCCGGTCGAGGACCGCAGCGTGGCGCACGCCTCGACCAGCGCGAGCCGGAGTGCCTCCAGCGAGCTGCGTCCCGATGTCCACGGCACGACCGCGACGACCTGGTGCGGGGTCGACGCGAACAGGGTGTCGCGAGGCAGTCCGGCCGTGCGGGCGAGGTGGTCGGAGAGGCCGCCCTCGAGCGGGGCCGGGGACATCCCGGCGGGTGTCAGGCTCGCGACGGCGGGGAGCCCGGTGAGGCTGGCCACCGCGATGACGTGCGAGCGTGCGCGGTCGAGCCCCACGGCCGTGGCGCGCCGGACCAGCTCGTCGCTGCCGAGGCGGCCCGACGTGAGGTCGCGGAGGAACCAGCTCAGGGCGTTGCGCTCCTCGAGCCCGTCCAGCGCGATCGTGAGCTTGATGGCCGTCGCCACCTGGTGCGCGATGGTGCGCACCACGTCGGGCCCGGGCGCGCCGAACCCGCGTGGGTCCAGCCGGTAGCAGGCCATCGAGCCGAGCTCGTCGGCGCCGACGCGGACGGCTGCCGTCGTCACGGCCCGGGCGGACCCCTCGAGGGCCCGCGCCACCCGGTCGGACGCCACCTGCCAGGAGATGCGCGAGCGACGCAGCTCCAGGTCGATCTCGAGCAGCGCGGGACGGAGGGAGGCGAGTGTCGCGGCCACACCAGGGTCGCTGGCCGGACCGGTCTTGAGCACCATGCGGTCCGCGCCCGACGGATCGGTGACGACCGCGACGGCCACGTCGGCGTCGGTGGCGCTGCGGGCGAGCTCGGTGGCCCGGTCGACGACGGTCGCGACGGGCACCCGACCGGTGACCATCGCGGCCAGTGCGTGGACGCCGTCCAGGTCCCGGGCGGAGCGCTGCGCCGCCCCGGCCAGCCGTTCCCTCTCGAACGACGCCGCGACCATGGCGGCGACGTCCTCGACGAGGCCCACCTCGAAGTCCGCGAACCGGTTGCCCGTGGTCGCCCACACGGTGATGCACCCGACCAGCTCGTCGCCCGCCGAGACGATGGGGACCGAGAAGATCGCCCCGTAGCGCTCCTCCCCGATCCCGGGGTAGGCGAGGAACCGAGGGTCCCGAGCAGGCTCGTCGGCGACCAGGTAGCTCTCCCGCGACGCGGCCACCCAGCCCGTGACGCCGGACCCGTAGGCGACGCGCAAGGAGCCGACGTGCGTCGCCGCCGGGCTCTCCGTGGCGCCGACCAGGACCAGGTCGTTGTCGGTCGGGTCGTAGGTGTAGAGGTAGACGTCGCGATCGGGTCGCCCGCACGCGACCGCCTCGGCGACCCGGGTGAGGACCACCCTCGGGTCCGGGTCCGATCCCAGTGCCCGGGCGACGCCACGCAGCACCTGGAGCTCGAGCAGGGAGGTGGCCGTCGTCGGCATGGCTCACCTTATCCGGCCCTCGGGGCCGCACCGAAGGTTTCAAACAGCCCGGAACCGGTGATGCACCGGGTGCAACCGCGCGTCCTACGGTGGGCGCGCCCGTCAGCAGCACCCGAGCACCACTCGACGAACAGGAACCTCCGTGACGAAGAACCGACCCGCCCAGCTCATCGCCGCCAGCCTGATGGCGCTCACCCTCCTCACCGGCTGTGGTGGCGACGGCGGCGGCCGCCCGTCGGTCGACGAGCTGTCCACCGCCTTCCAGGACGAGGACAACGTGATGAACCTGGGCCTCACGGAGACCCAGGCCGACTGCGTCGCCGAGGCCTTCCACGACTCCGACGTGTCCGACGAGACCCTCCAGGCCATCGTCGACAACGACGAGGACTACGAGGGTGGCGACGACGACGAGAAGGCGCTCGAGAGCATCTCCACCGACTCGATCGCGACGTGCATGGCGGGCTGATGTCGAGGACGACGCACCCGGCTCCGATGTAGCAGTGTGGGGCCGAACCGCGGCCCCGGCTGACACCGTCGGACACCGTCGGACACGAGGAGCACCCATGAAGTACGTCGTCCTGATCCACTCCAACCCGCAGCCCTGGGGCCACCCCACCGGGGACTTCGTCGCCGAGCACCAGGCCCTCCCGGCCGAGCAGCGCCGGCAGCTCAACGACGCGTTCGAGACGCTGCTCGGCGAGCTCGAGGCGAACGGCGAGCTCGTCGGGGGCCAGGCCCTCGGTGACCCGGCCACGGCGAGGCTCTACCGCTGGGACGACGGCGCCGTCGTCACCGACGGCCCCTACTCCGAGGCCAAGGAGCACCTCGCCGGGTTCTTCCTCATCGACGTCGAGGACCCGGCCCGCGCGGAGCAGGTCGGCCGTGCGTTCGCCGGTCCCGGCGAGACGGTCGAGGTGCGCCCTGTGATGGTCCACGAGGACTGAGCGGGTGGCTTCGAGCGAGTCGCCCGAGCACGTGTGGCGCCGCGAGGCACCGCACGTGCTCGGCGCGCTCGCCCGGCGCTACGGCGACTGGGGCGACTGCGAGGACGCCGTGCAGGAGGCGCTCCTCGCCGCGCACGACCAGTGGCCCGGCGACGGCGTGCCCGAGCACCCGCGCGGCTGGCTCGTCCGGGTCGCGTCGCGCCGCCTCATCGACGCGCGGAGGTCGCAGGTCGCGCGCGAGTCCCGCGAGGAGTCGTACGCCGATCACGCCGGCGAGGTCGCGGAGGCACCGGCCGAGCGCGACGACACCCTCGACGTGCTCTTGCTGTGCTGCCACCCGGTGCTGACGCCGGCCTCCCAGGTCGCGCTGACCCTGCGCGCGGTCGCGGGTCTCACGACGGCGCAGGTGGCGGCCGCGTTCTTCGTGCCCGAGGCGACGATGGCGCAGCGGATCAGCCGCGCGAAGAAGACCCTGCGCGACCACGGCGTTGGCTTCGGCCGCGTCGATCCCGCCGAGCTGCCCGACCGGCTGACCGCGGCCCTGCGCGTGCTCTACCTCGTCCTCACCGAGGGACACACCGCCAGCGCCGGCGAGGACCTCGTCGACGGCTCGCTCGCGAGCGAGGCGCTGCGCCTGACGCGCGACCTCCACACCCGGCTGCCGTACGACGACGAGGTGACCGGGCTGCTCGCCCTGATGCTGCTCACCCATGCCCGCCGTCCCGGTCGGGTCGACGGTGCCGGCGACCTCGTGCCGCTGGCGGAGCAGGACCGCTCGCGGTGGGACGCCGCGGCGATCGTCGAGGGCGTGGGTCTCGTCGAGCAGGTCCTGCCGCGCGGACGGGTGGGGCGCTACCAGCTCCAGGCGGCCATCGCCGCGGTGCACGCGGAGGCGGCGACCTTCGAGGAGACCGACTGGGTGCAGGTCGTCGCGCTCTACCGGATGCTCGCCGAGCACTTCCCCGACCCGACCGTGACGCTCAACCTCGCCGTCGCGGTCGCCGCGGCGATGGGTCCCGAGGCCGGGCTCGCCGAGCTGGCCCCGCTGCTCGACGACCCGGTGCTGTCGGGTCGCCACCGGGTCCACGCCGTGCGCGCGCACCTGCTCGAGGAGTCCGGGGCGCTCGCCGACGCGCGGGCGTCGTACTCGACCGCGGCGCGGCTCGCGACCAACGTCCGCGAGCAGCGCTACCTCAACCACCGGCTGGCAGCCCTCGACGGGCAGGAGGCCCACGGATGACGACTGACGACGACAGGTGGCTGGTGGTCGACGGCCGCCGCTGGCGGCGTACGGACCCCGCCATCCCCGACGACGAGCTCGCCCGGCTCAAGTCCCACCTGGGTCGGGGCAGGTCCGGGGTGCGCACGGCCACGACCGAGGCCGAGACGAAGGCGACCCGGCACCGCACGCAGCTGGCGAAGGTCGGGCTCGGGGAGCGCGGCACCCCGTGGTGGGAGCAGACCGACTCCCAGCGCCGGGAGCGCTGGGAGTCGGCGTTGGCGGAGCTGGACGCGCTCGACGACTGACGGTCAGCCGAGCCCGTCGAAGGCGCGCACCTCGACCTTGCCGCGGCAGGCGACCGAGGCCTCCGCGGCGAGCCGGAGGGCGGTGTCGAGGTCGGCGGCCTCGATGATCCAGAAGCCGGCGAGGTGCTCCTCGGACTCGAGGTAGGGGCCGTCGGTCACGACCGGCGGACCGTCCTGGCCGTTGACCACCCTGGCGTTCGTGGCGGACTCGAGGCCGCCTGCGAAGACCCAGTGGCCGTGCCGACGGGATTCGACACCCTCCGCACAAAAACCTCGCAGACCCCGACCTTGGTCGTGTTGACCTCCGTGGAAGCGCTTCCTTACGTTGAAAGAGCCCCTCCTACAGGGGTGATCGACGCAAGCACACCTCTCTCTCGGGCTCTTGCAGGAGGTCCCAGCATGTCCAGATCACGCATGGCCAACGCGACCCTCGGGGTCGCCACCCTCGCCGCCGCAGCCATCGGGCTCGGCTCACTCATGGCGCCGACGGCGTCCGCGGCGCCGGACGACCCGGCACCGTCGGTCGACCGCTCGGCCGTCTCGCCCGGTCTCGTCGCCGCGATGGAGCGCGACCTCGGCATCGACGCCGACCAGGTCCGTGCCCGGCTGGCGATGGAGGCCAGGGCCCCCGTCGTCGCCAGGTCGCTGGAGAAGAAGCTCGGCGCGTCCTACGCCGGCTCCTGGATCGCCGACGGTGCGACCAGGCTGACGGTGGCGACCACCGACCGCACGGAGGCCGCGGCCATCCGTCGCGGCGGCGCCCGCGCGGTCGTCGTGCGCCACACCCAGGCGGAGCTGACCGCCGACCGCTCGGCGCTGGACGAGCGCGCCTCGTCGGCTGCCGCCGGGGTCCACTCCTGGTACGTCGACGTGGCGACCAACTCGGTCGTGGTGACCGCGGCGCCGGGCGCGAAGCAGCAGGCGACCGCCTTCGCGAAGCGCAGTGGCGCCGCGAGCGTCCGCGTGGTGACCTCGGCCGAGGCCCCGCGCACCGTGGCCGACATCCGCGGCGGTGACGAGTACGTCATCAACAACAGCGCGCTCTGCTCGGTCGGGTTCGCCGTCAACGGCGGCTTCGTCACCGCCGGCCACTGCGGCGGGGTCGGCGCGACCACCACCGGCTTCGGCCAGGCGCAGGGCACCTTCGAGCAGTCGTCCTTCCCCGGCAACGACTACGCCTTCGTCCGGACCAACGGCAGCTGGGTCTCCCAGCCGTGGGTCTACAACTACGCGGGCCAGGCGGTCCTCGTGCTCGGCTCGCAGGACGCGGCCGTCGGCAGCTCGATCTGTCGCTCGGGCCGGACCTCGCAGTGGACCTGCGGCACGCTGCAGGGCCGCGACGAGACGGTCAACTACTCCAACGGACCGGTCTACGGCCTGTCCCGGATGAGCGCGTGCGCCAACCCCGGTGACTCCGGCGGCTCGGTGATCTCCGGCAACCAGGCCCAGGGCGTGACCTCCGGTATCGCCGGCGGCTGCGGCTCGGCGAGCCCGCAGACCTGGTTCCAGCCCGTCAACGAGATCCTCGGTGCCTACGGCCTGTCGCTGACCACCGGCTGATCGACCCCGCCCCACCACGTCCGGGCCACGTCGCGGCCGGACGTCATGGGAGTCCCCGGTGTGCACCGGTGATCCTCGTGGCGTCCGGCCTCGGCATACTCGCCGGGTGACCGAACCCGACCGTCCGCAGGCGCCGCAGCCGTCCGCCGAGTCCCTCGCCGAGCCGATGCGGTCACGCTGGAGCGGGAGCGTGTACGACGCCTCCCACCGGCTGGGCGACGCCGAGGTCGCGCTCCTGCTCCACGCTGCCCAGTGGGCGCCGAGCGCCGGCAACAGCCAGCCGTGGACGTTCTTCGTCTGCGTGCCCGGGACGACCAACCACGACCGGCTCGTGGCGAACCTGAGCCGCGGCAACTCCGGCTGGGTGCCGCGCGCGTCGGTCGTCTTCCTCACCGCCGCCCACGTGCGCAGCGGCGACGAGGTCGACGCCCCGGCCTTCAGCGACTACGCGCTCTACGACGTCGGCCAGGCCGCGGCCCACCTCACGCTGCAGGCGCACTCGATGGGGCTGCTGGCCCACCAGTTCGCCGGGTTCGACCACGAGGCCCTCGCCGGCGCGCTCGACGTACCCGCCACGCACCAGCTGCTCACGGGCATCGCGGTGGGCCTCCCGGGCGACCCGGGCGAGGTCGACGAGCGCACCGCGGCCCGCGACCACCGCGACCGCGTGCGGAGGCCGCTGTCGGAGTGGGCCTTCACCGGCGCCTTCGGCGAGGCCGGGGTGGCAGACTCGCAGGCATGACTTCTCTCTCCGACTTCTCGGCAGTCGCGATCGACGGCACCGACAGCGACCTCTCGCAGTACGACGGCAAGGTCGTCCTCGTGGTCAACACCGCCTCGCAGTGCGGGTTCACCGGCCAGTACAAGGGCCTCCAGGAGCTCCAGGACACCTACGCCGACCAGGGCCTCGTGGTCCTCGGCTTCCCGTGCGACCAGTTCGGCGGCCAGGAGCCCGGCACCGAGGACGAGATCTCGGACTTCTGCGAGAAGAACTTCGGCGTGACCTTCCCGCTGTTCTCCAAGATCGAGGTCAACGGCGACGGCACCCACCCTCTCTTCTCCTGGCTGAAGGACTCCAAGGGCGGGATGCTCGGCAGCAAGATCAAGTGGAACTTCACGAAGTTCCTCGTCGGCCGCGACGGGCAGGTCATCGACCGCTACGCCCCGACGACCGAGCCCGCCAAGCTGTCGAAGGACATCGAGAAGGCGCTGTGATGCGCGCCGGCGTCCTCGCCGCGACGCTCCTCGGTCTCGGGGTCGCCGCGGTGGTGACGTCGGCTGCTCCGGCGGGTGCGAGCCCGGCGCCTGCCGCACGGGTGGCGGCGAAGGCCGACACCGTGATCGGCAACGGCACGCCCGCGTCGTGCACGTCCGCGAAGGTCGTCCGTGCCGTCGCGAAGGGCGGCACGATCGCGTTCAGCTGCGGTCCCGACCCCGTCACGATCGTGATGAGGAGGACCGCGAAGGTGGTCAACACCTCGGCGAGGGTCGTCCTCGACGGGGGCGGCAAGGTGACGCTCAGCGGTGAGGGCCAGCGGCGGATCCTCTACATGAACACCTGCGACCAGGCCCAGGTCTGGACGACGTCGCACTGCAACGACCAGCCCGAGCCGAAGCTGGTCGTGCGGCGGATGAGCTTCGCCGACGGCAACGCCACCGACGAGGCCTACCGGTCCGACGAGGGCGGCGGTGGTGGCGGGGCGATCTTCGTCCGCGGCGGCCGCTTCAAGATCATCGACTCGACCTTCGTCGGCAACCGCTGCGCCCGCACCGGCCCGGACGTCGGCGGCGCAGCCGTCCGGGTCTTCGACCAGTCCCAGGACAAGCCGGTGGTCGTGAAGCGCTCGACCTTCACGGGCGGCCGCTGCAGCAACGGCTCCGCGATCAGCAGCATCGGCGTCTCGTGGAGGATCAGCGACTCGACCTTCACCGACAACAAGGCCGTCGGTCGCGGTGCCAACCCGGCACGACCCGGCACCCCCGGCGGCGGCTCGGGCGGCGCGATCTACCTCGACGGCGACGACATCCACCTGACGCTCACCGGCTCGACGATCACCGGCAACCGTGCCCGCGAGGGCGGCGGCGCGATCTTCTTCGTCTCCAACGACCGCAGCGGCACGCTCACCATCGAGGGCTCCGAGCTGACCGACAACCCCAGCGACGGGTTCGAGACCTTCCCCGGGATCTTCTTCCTCGGGGCCGACCACACCTTCACCGACAGCGTCGTGCGCTGAGGCTCACGCCCGGACCAGGTCGGCGTACTCCGGGTGCTTGGTGATGTACGCCGCCACGTAGGGGCAGGAGGGCACGACCTCCAGGCCGCGGGCCCGGGCGTCGTCGAGCGCCCCGCGGGCGAGCGTCGAGGCATGGCCCTGGCCGCTGAAGGCGGGCAGGACCTCGGTGTGGATGAGGGTGATCACGTCGCCCTCGAGGTGGTAGGCGATGAGGCCGACGAGCTCGCCGTCGGCGTCGTCCCCGTCGCCGGCGACGTGCAGCTCGTAGCGGCTGCGGGCGGCTGTGTCGATGAACACTGTGTCCACAACCCCGAGCGTACTTGCCCGTAACCCTCCCCGAGGGGTTAGGTCGGGGTCATGGCAGCAACCGCATCGTCGTACTCGATCACCATGCGGTTGTACACCGCTCCCGACCACAGCGTCGTCGGCGCCGTCGCGACCACGATCGCGAGGAACGGGGGCGTGGTCACCGCGATCGACGTCACCGAGTCGCGCCACGACCGCCTCGTGGTCGACGTGACCTGCTCGGCCGCCGACGCGACCCACTCCCAGGAGCTCGTCGCGTGCGTCTCCGAGGTCGAGGGCGTCACGGTCCACAAGGTGTCCGACCGGACCTTCCTGCTCCACCTCGGCGGCAAGATCTCGGTCGAGTCGAAGGTGCCGCTGCGCACGCGCGACGACCTGTCGATGGCCTACACGCCCGGCGTCGGTCGCGTGTCCATGGCGATCCACGACAACCCCGAGGACGTCCGCAAGCTCACCATCAAGGGCAACTCGGTCGCCGTCGTCACCGACGGCTCGGCGGTGCTCGGCCTCGGCAACATCGGCCCCGGTGCCGCGATGCCGGTGATGGAGGGCAAGGCCGCGCTGTTCAAGCGGTTCGCCGACATCGACGCCTGGCCGATCTGCCTGGCCAGCCAGGACACCGACGAGATCGTGAAGGCCGTCGAGATGATCGCGCCGGGCTTCGGCGGCATCAACCTCGAGGACATCGCCGCCCCCCGCTGCTTCGAGATCGAGGCGCGGCTGCGCGAGTCGCTCGACATCCCGGTCTTCCACGACGACCAGCACGGCACCGCGATCGTCGTCCTCGCCGCGCTGACCAACGCCCTGCGCTGCGTCGACAAGCAGCTCGCCGACGTGCGCATCGTCGTCTCGGGCGCGGGTGCCGCAGGCACCGCCATCGTCACGCTGCTGCTCGCCGCCGGCGCGAAGGACGTCGTGGTCGTCGACCGCTTCGGCGCGCTCTCCGCCGACGACGAGTCGCTCTCGCCCGCGCACCGCGACCTCGCGACGGCGACCAACCCGCGCCGCGCGACCGGGTCGCTCCAGGACGTGCTGGCCGGTGCCGACGTGTTCGTCGGCGTCTCGGCCCCCGGCATCCTCAAGCCCGAGTGGCTGCCGACGATGGCCGAGAAGCCGGTCGTCTTCGCACTCGCGAACCCCGACCCGGAGATCGACCCCGCCGAGGCCGACAAGTACGCCGCCGTGGTGGCGTCGGGTCGCTCCGACTACCCCAACCAGATCAACAACGTGCTGGCCTTCCCCGGCGTCTTCCGCGGCCTCCTCGACGCCGGCGCCTCCGAGGTCACCGTCGACATGCTGCTCCGCGCCGCCCAGGCGATCGCCGACACGGTGAAGCCCGAGGAGCTGCACCCGGCCTTCATCATCCCGAGCGTCTTCCACCCCGACGTGACCAAGCGCGTCGCCGCCGCCATCAGCGGTGCCTGATGGCTGGTGCTGGCTGAGGTTCAGACCTTCCGGGGCCACCAGAAGGTGTCGCCGAGCGTCATCGCGAGCGCCGGGACGAGCACGGTGCGGACGACGAGCGTGTCGAGCAGCACGCCGACGAAGATGATCGCGCCGAGCTGCGCCAGCACCACCAGCGGCAGCACCCCGAGCACGGCGAACACCGCGGCGAGCAGGACGCCGGCGCTCGTGATCACGCCGCCGGTGGCGGTCAGCGCGCGCAGCATCCCGGTGCGGGTGCCGTGCCCGGCCGCCTCCTCGCGGGCCCGGGTGACGAGGAAGATGTTGTAGTCGACGCCGAGCGCGACGAGGAACAGGAACGCCAGCAGCGGCACCCCGCTGTCCATCGCCTCGAAGCCGAAGACGCCCTGGAACAGCCACCACGAGGCCCCCATCGCGGCGGCGTACGTCGCGACGACCGTCGCCACCAGCAGCACCGGCGCGAGCAGCGAGCGCAGCAGCAGGACCAGCCCGCCGAGCACGAGCAGCAGGATGATCGGCAGGATCAGGAGCCGGTCGTCGGAGGCCGACGTGCGCTCGTCGATCGCCTCGGCGTCACCGCCGCCGACGTGGGTGTCGTCGAAGTCGGCCACCGCAGTGCGTACGTCGGCGACGACCGCCTCGGCCGCGGCACTGCCGGGCTCCGCATCGGGCACGACGTCGATGCCGGCGACGCCGTCGCCCTGCGAGGTGATGCGGGCCGAGGTCGCGCCGTCGACCTTCTCGACGGCGGCGAGGACCTGCTCGGGGTTGCTCTTGGTGAGGACCTGGACCGGGTCGGTCGTGCCGGCCGGGAACGACTCCGCGAGCCGGGCGGCCGCGGTGATCGCCTCCGGCTCCTGGAGGAACTGCTCGGCAGGGTCGAGGCCCGTCCTGATCGAGAGGGTGCCGGTCGCGAGGACCGCGAGGCCGACCAGCGTCGCGACCACGAAGGTGCGCGGGCGATGGGAGACGGCCTCGCCGACGCGGTGCCAGATCGAGTTCGAGTCGACGAGGACGGTGTCGCCGACGTGCGGCACGCGCGGCCAGAAGACCCAGCGGCCGAAGAGCACGAGCGCGGCCGGCAGCACCACGAGCGCGAAGGTCGCCGCGATCACGATGCCGACGGCGCAGGCGACGCCGAGGCCGCGGGTCGTCGGGATCGCCGAGAGCAGGAGGGTGAGCAGGCCGAGGACGACGGTGATCGCGCTCGAGCAGACGGCCTCGGTGGTGCGGGCGAGCGCGTGCGCCATGGCCGCGTGCCGCGAGTCGGTGGTCTTGAGCTCGTCGCGGTAGCGCGAGATCAGCAGCAGCGCGTAGTCGGTGCCGGCGCCGAAGACCAGCACGCTCAGGATGCCGACGGTCGACTCGTCCCAGGCGAGCCCGGTCCACTCGAGGACGTTGGTGGCGGCGATCGCGGCGAACCGGTCGGCGACGCCCACGACGGTCAGCGGCACGAGCCACAGCACGGGGCTGCGGTAGGTGATGATCAGCAGCACCGCGACGACCGCCGCAGTCGCCATCAGGAGCCGGAGGTCGGCACCGTCGAAGACCTGGCCGATGTCGGCCTGGATCGCGGCCGGCCCGGTGACCTGCACGTCGAGGCCGTCGGGCACGTCGGCACGCAGCTGCTCGCGGAGCTCGGTGATCCGGTCGATGTTGTCGGTGTTGGACGTCGACGTGATCGGTACGACGGCGAGCGCGGCGCTCCGGTCGTCGGAGATGCTCGGCGGCGGGCCCTGCTGCCCGTCCGCGAGGGCGGCCGCCTGCTTCGTGAGGGCCGCCTCGTCGGCCTTGGTCAGCTCGCCGTCGGTGGTCCACAGCACCAGGGCGACCTGGCCCTCGTCCTCCGGCAGCTGCTCGGCGAGCTGCACCGCGAGCGTGCTGTCCGCGCCCTGCGGGAGCGTGTCGGTCGCCTTCGCGTCGTGCTCGCCCTCGGGGACGAACCCGATCGCGAGGATCGCAAGGAGCAGCGGCACGACCGCGACGAGCCAGGCCGTACGACGTCCGGTGACGAGGCGGGCGAGGGCGGGGGACTGGTGGGACACGGTGCTCCTCGAGGATGGTGCGCGGAGTGGTTAGCGAGACTGGTTGCTAACCAAGTTACTTATCAAGTTAGCGGTACGATGTCGGCAGTGGCAAGCCGACCTCTCGCAACGACCGGTGCGACCGGGACGGGGTGGGCGTGCCGAGGGCATTCCCCGGATCGGAAGAGGTCGAGTAGTGCGAGGTCGTTCGTGACGGACCAGCAGGAGCCGGTGGCCCCGGCCTGGGTGGGTCGCGACCGCGAGCGCGAGCAGCCGCCGACGCTGGTGGCGCTGCGCGACCTGATCGCCGCAGGCAGCCGGGTCAGCCACCACGTGGCGCGCCGTGCGGGGCTCAGCGAGAGCGAGATGGTGACCCTCGAGCACCTCACCCGCGAGCAGATCGGGCCGGCCGAGGTGGCGCGCCGCCTCGAGGTGTCGACGGCAGCGGCCACGGGCATCGTCGACCGCCTCGTCTCGCGCGGACACGTCGAGCGGCGGCCGCACGAGGTCGACCGGCGACGGACCGACCTCCACATCACCGACTCGGGGCGAGCGGAGATCGTCGGCCACCTGATGCCGATGTTCCGCGGGCTCGACGCGCACGACGCGTCGTTCAGCGACGACGAGCGCGCCGTCGTCGAGCGCTACCTCCGAGGTGCGAAGGCCGCCATCGAGCAGGTGCTGGAGCCGTAGCCCGTCAGTCGGCCAGGCCGGCCTTGCGGTGCGCGACGAGCGCGGCGCCGACGATGCCGGCACGGTTCTGCAGCTTGGCCGGGATGATCTCGGTGTCGATCTCGATCAGGTGGCCGAACTTCTCCCACGACTTGCTGACGCCGCCGCCGATCACGAAGACGTCGGGGGTGAAGAGGCGCTCGAGGTGGCGGAAGTACGCCGTGAGCCGCTCGGACCAGGCCTCCCACGACAGCCCCTCGCGCTCGCGCGCGCTCGTGGCCGCGCGTGCCTCGGCGACCGCGCCACCGATCTCGAGGTGGCCCATCTCGGTGTTGGGCACCAGGACCCCGTCGTAGATCAGGGCCGAGCCGATGCCGGTGCCGAGCGTGATCACCATGACCACGCCCTTGCGGCCCTTCGCCGCGCCGTACTCCGCCTCGGCGAGCCCTGCGGCATCGGCGTCGTTGACGACGTGCACCTCGCGGTCGAGCGCCTCGGTGAAGATCGCGTCGGCGTCCTCGCCGATCCACGACTTGTCGATGTTGGCCGCCGACAGGACGACGCCGTGCTTGACGATGCCGGGCACGGTCACGCCGACGGGGCTCGAGGACGCCGGGAAGCTGCCGACGATCTGCGCGAACACCTCGGCGACGGCCCTCGGGCTCGCCGGCTTGGGGGTGTCGATGCGGACCCGGTCGTGCGCGAAGTCGCCGTGCTTGAGGTCGACCGGCGCGCCCTTGATGCCGGTGCCGCCGAAGTCGATGCCGAAGGGGTGCTTCATGGGCAACAACCTAGCGCCACGCCTCCAGCCGTGTGATCGCGCTCTCACCCTGGTGAATCTGCGGGGTCGGCAGAAACCGGACACCGCCGAGGTCGTCCCGCGGACGACCTACGATCCGGTGCATGGCCGTCCACACCACCCGCATGCTCCTGCTGGGCGCGGTGGCGATGTTCGAGCCGGTCAACGGCTACCAGATCCGTCGCGAGCTGGTCTCGTGGCGCGTGGACGAGTGGGCCAACCTCGGCCCGGGCTCGATCTACAGCGGCCTGACCACCCTGGAGAAGCTCGGTCAGGTCCGGCGCCACGACCTCAGCGACGACGGTCGTGACGTCGCGGTCTACGAGATCACCGAGGCCGGCCGCGGGGAGCTCGCCCGGCTCCTCGGCGAGGGGCTCGAGACGGTCACGCTCTTCAGCTCGGTCGGCTTCCACGCGGCCTTCGGGATGCTGCCGCTGCTCTCGCGCGAAGTCGCGCTGCGCCACCTCGAGGTCCGGCTCCACGAGATCGACCGGTCGCTCGAGGCCTGGGACCCGGGAGCCGGGGACCAGGCACCCCCGCACGCGGTGCACGGCGTACGACTGTGGCTGGCCGCCCTGGGCGAGGAGCGCACCTGGGTCGCCGACACCGTCGGCCGGCTCCGCGACGGCGAGTTCGACCTGGCCGGCGAGCCCTGGCGGTGGGTGCCACCCGTGGACGACCCCGGTCGCCAGATGGGCGTCGACAGCGAGCGCTACCGCGACCTGCTCCGTCGTACGTCCTCGCGCGACGCCTGATCGTTCCCCCGGTCCTCCCCATCCCTCCCCCGCGGCCGCTGGCCGGGTGTCGGTGGGCGGTCGCAGAATGCGGTTGCGGGCGGACGGGCGACCGCTGCACACTGATGTTCAAGTTTGAACAGACGACGGGGGAGCTCATGATCACAGCGCGAGGACTCGTGCAGACCTTCCACACCCGGGTGGGGAAGGAGAAGAAGGAGGTCCGCGCCGTCGACGGTGTCGACCTCGACGTGGCCGAGGGCGAGGTCGTCGGCTTCCTCGGGCCCAACGGGGCCGGCAAGACCACGACGCTGCGGATGCTGACCACGCTGCTGCGCCCCGACGCGGGCACGGCCACGGTCGCGGGGTACGACGTGGTGAAGGAGTCGGCCCAGGTGCGTCGCTCGATCGGCTACGTCTCGCAGGCCGGTGGGGTCTCCTCCGGTGCGCGGGCCGGCGAGGAGGTGATGGACCACGGGATGCTCTACGGCCTCTCGCAGAAGCAGGTCGAGACGCGCGGCAAGGAGCTCTTTGCCCAGCTCCAGCTCGACGGGCTGTGGGAGCGGATGCCGAAGAACATGTCGGGTGGCCAGAAGCGCCGTCTCGACATCGTGATGGGGCTGATCCACGACCCGACGCTCGTCTTCCTCGATGAGCCCACGACCGGCCTCGACCCGCAGGCGCGGGCCAACCTCTGGGAGCACATCGCCCGGCTGCGCACCGAGCGCGGCGCGACCGTCTTCCTGACGACGCACTACCTCGACGAGGCCGACGCCCTGTCCGACCGGATCGTCATCATCGACCAGGGCCGGATCGTCGCCTCCGACACGAGCGACAACCTCAAGGCGCAGGTCTCCGGCGACCTCGTGACCCTCGAGGTCGCCGCCGATCAGGTGTCGCTCGCCGCGGAGAAGCTGGGCTCGGTCGCCCAGTCCGTCGAGGTCTCCGGCACCCACGTCTCGGGCCGCGTGGCCCGCGCCGGCCGCGTCGTACCCAGCCTGCTGCGCGAGGTCGAGGCAGCCGGTGTCGCGCTCGAGTCGATCGAGGTCCACCGCCCGACGCTCGACGACGTCTTCCTCACCCTCACCGGCCGCTCGCTGCGCGACGCCGAGTCCGAGACGCCGGCGGACGAGTCCGCCGCGTCGACCGAAGGAGCCAACGCCTGATGTCCACCTTCCTCAGGGAGACCTACATCGTCTTCCGCCGCCAGCTCCGGATGAACCTCCGCAACCCGGCCTGGGTGATCATCGGCGCCCTCCAGCCGATCCTCTACCTGCTGCTCTTCGGGCCGCTGCTCAAGCCGCTCGTCGCGCAGTTCGGGGCGACCAACGCCTACACCTTCCTCGTCCCGGGCCTGCTCGTGCAGCTCGGCATGTTCGGGGCGTTCTTCGCGGGCTTCGGCCTGATCGCCGAGTGGCGCGAGGGCGTCGTCGAGGCGGAGCGGGTCACGCCCGCCTCGCGCACCGCCCTGCTGATGGGCCGGCTGATGCGCGACCTGCTCCAGCTGCTCGTCCAGGCGCTGATCCTCATCGGGCTCGGTACGGCGATGGGCATGCGCCCGTCGTGGGGCGGGGTCGTCGCCGGGGTCGGGATCACCGTGCTCGTCGGCGGCGCCTGTGCGGCCGCGTCCAACGCGCTCGCCCTGACCACCAAGTCCGAGGACGTGATGGCGCCGGTGATCAACATGGTGATGATGCCGGTGCTGCTGCTCAGCGGGATCATGCTGCCGATGACCCTCGGCCCCGCGTGGCTCGAGCGGCTGAGCGACTTCATGCCGTTCCGCTGGATCGTGGACGGCGTACGCAGCTCGTTCGCCGGCGACTTCGCCGCCAGCGGAGTCATGTGGGGCACCACCTGGGCCTTCGCCCTCTTCGCCCTCGCGGTCTGGTGGGGCACCGCGACGTTCCGCAAGGAGAACGCCTGATCGTCGTCTTGTCTGCGGGGCGGTCACCGGATATCCGGTGACCGCCCCGCTTCGTCACCCAGATCCAGGCCGACAAGCGGGAGTCTCACCGGATATCCGGTGACTCCTGACTTGACAAACACGCACCTCTTGTCAAACTGCTTTACAGATCCTATGGTCTTGTAAACCCCATGGCAGGAGGTCAGACAGATGGCCGGCTACCCCACGCAGGTCCCCACCCGACTCGCCCCCAGCGGCACGGTGCCCGAGGGCACGACCGAGCTGTGGAAGGACCGGAAGCGCTACCTGTGGCTGATCGGCCTGGTCGTGCCGAGCCTCGCGTTCGTCGCCTTCGGCGGCTACCTGGCCACCGGCTGGTCGGTCTGGTTCTGGGTCGGCCCGATCGTGATCCTCGGCATCGTCCCGACGATCGACCTCGTCGCCGGCCTCGACCGCTCCAACCCGCCGGACGACGTGATCGAGGCGCTGGAGCAGGACCGGTACTACCGGTGGATCACCTACCTCTTCCTGCCGATCCAGTACGCCGGCTTCCTCGGCGCGATGGCGGTCGTCGGCGGGTGGAGCGTCTTCGGCGCCCTCGACTCCATGCCGCTGTCGGTGGTCGACAAGGTCGGGCTCGCCATCTCCATCGGTTGCATCGGCGGCATCGGCATCAACACCGCGCACGAGCTCGGCCACAAGAAGGAGGCCAACGAGCGCTGGCTCTCCAAGATCGCGCTCGCCCAGGTCTTCTACGGCCACTTCTACATCGAGCACAACCGCGGCCACCACGTCCGCGTCGCCACCCCGGAGGACCCGGCGAGCTCGCGGCTCGGTGAGAACTTCTACCAGTTCTGGCCCCGCACGGTCGGCGGATCGGTCAGGTCCGCCTGGCGCCTCGAGAAGCGTCGCCTGGCCCGCCGCAAGCAGAGCCCGTGGCGCCTCGACAACGACGTGCTCAACGCGTGGTTGATGACCCTCGCCCTGTGGGCCGTCGTGGTCGTGGCGTTCGGCGTCGAGGTGCTGCCGTTCCTCGTCGTCCAGGCCGTCGTCGGCTTCTCGCTGCTCGAGGTCGTCAACTACATGGAGCACTACGGCATGCTCCGCCAGAAGGTCGGCGAGGGGGACCGCCGGCGCTACGAGCGGGTCCTGCCCAGCCACAGCTGGAACTCCAACAACATCGCCACCAACGTGCTGCTCTACCACCTGCAGCGCCACAGCGACCACCACGCGAACCCGACCCGGCGCTACCAGACCCTGCGCGACTTCGAGGAGAGCCCGGTGCTCCCCACCGGCTACGCCGGCATGATCGTGCTCGCGATGGTGCCCTTCGTCTGGCGCCGCGTGATGGACCAGCGCGTGGTCGACCACTTCGGCGGCGACGTCTCGCTGGCCAACATCAGCCCGCGCAAGCGAGCGGCGTACCTCCAGCGCTACCACGGTGTCGACCACGAGGTCGCGGTCGGCGCCGACGGCGCGGTGGTGACCGCGAAGGAGGTCCTTGCCGCGCGCTGCCCGAGCTGTGAGTACGTCTACGAGGTCGCGGCCGGCGACGAGCACGAGGGCTTCGCGGCCGGCACGGCCTGGGCGGACATCCCGGACGACTGGTGCTGCCCCGACTGCGGCGTGCGGGAGAAGGTCGACTTCGTCCCCGTCGAGCCCGAGCGCTCGGTCGCCTGACCACCGTCCGGGTCGGCTCCTAGACTGGCCGTCATGGAGGCGACCACCCGCGACCGCATCGTCGCGGCGGCCGTCGAGATGACCACCTCGTCGGGCTGGGCGGCGGTCACCATGGCCCGGCTGGCGGAGGCCGCGGGCGTCAGTCGGCAGACCGTCTACAACGAGGTCGGCTCCAAGCCGGCGCTCGCGGAGACGATGATCCTCGACGAGCTCGCCCGTTTCCTCCGGGCCGTCGAGGAGGCGTTCGACGCCGAGCCCGACGACCTCACCCGCGCCATCGAGCGCGCGGTCCGTGACGTGCTCACCTATGCCAGCGCCAACACCCTCCTCCACGCCGTCGTCAGCGCCACCCACGGCGCCGACACCGAGCTGCTCCCGCTGCTGACGACCAACGCCGCCGGTCTCCTCGGGGTGGCCAAGGAGGTCATCGGCCTCCGCGTCGCGCCGTACCAGCCCAGCATCGACCCCGACCACCTCGACGCAGCGATCGACATGGTCGTGCGTGTCGTGCTCAGCCACGTGATGCAGCCCTCGGCCTCACCTGAGAGGACCGGCGCCGACATCGCGTGGCTCGCCGGGCAGGTGCTCACCGGCAAACGCCCCTAGTCTTCGTTCGTGACTGGAGCTGCCTGGGGTACGCCGACCGCGCGCGGGATCGTGGCGGCCGCCACCCTCGGGTCGGGGCTGACGCTGCTCGACGGCACGGTGGTCAACGTCGCGCTGCGGACGGTGGGCGAAGACCTCGACGCCTCTCTGGTGCAGCTGCAGTGGATCACCAACGGCTACTTCCTCTCCCTTGCCTCCCTGATCCTGCTCGGCGGATCGCTGGGCGACCGGCTGGGGCGCCGGCGGGTCTTCGTGATCGGTACGGTCTGGTTCGCGCTGGCCTCGCTGCTGTGCGGCATCGCGCCGACCGCCGAGGTGCTGATCGTCGCGCGCGTCCTGCAGGGCATCGGAGGCGCGCTGCTCACGCCCGGCAGCCTGGCGATGATCCAGGGCGCCTTCCGCGCCGAGGACCGCAGCCGGGCGATCGGCGCCTGGTCCGGCCTCGGCGGCATCTCCGCCGCGCTCGGCCCGCTCGTCGGCGGGCTGCTCATCGACCACGCCTCGTGGCGCTGGATCTTCCTGATCAACCTGCCGCTCGCCGCGGTGACCGTCTGGCTGGCCCTCCGGTGGGTCCCCGAGACGCGGGACACGCGCGCGCTCGACCGGTTCGACGTGCCGGGGGCCGCGCTGGCCTCGCTCTCGCTCGCCGGGATCACCTGGGCGCTCACCGACGCGGGCGGGTCCGCCACCTGGTGGGCGGCCGGCATCGGGGTCGCTGCGGCCGTCGGCTTCATCGTGGTCGAGCGCCGCACGCACGGGCCGATGGTCCCGCTCGGGCTCTTCACCGACCGCACCTTCAGTGCCGCCAACATGATGACGCTCGTCGTCTACGCCGCGCTCGGCGCGATCCTCTTCTTCCTCGTCCTCCAGCTCCAGACGGTCTCCGGCTACAACGCACTCGAGGCCGGCCTCGCGACGCTGCCGATGACGCTCTGCATGCTCTTCCTCGCCGCCCGCGGAGGCGCGCTGGGGGAGCGGATCGGCCCGCGCATCCCGATGACCTTCGGGCCGATGGTGATGGCCGCCGGCACCCTGCTCCTCCTCATGGCCGGCCCCGATGCCGTCTACTGGCGTGACGTCGCCCCGGGCCTGACCGTCTTCGGCCTCGGCCTGGCGCTGATGGTCGCGCCGCTGACGGCCACCGTCCTGGCCGCCGCCCCCGACGAGGTCACCGGCATCGCCAGCGGCATCAACAACGCCGTCGCGCGCGCCGGGTCCCTGCTCGCGGTCGCCGCACTCCCCATGGCCGTCGGTCTCTCGGGCGACGACTACCGCGACCCGGGCGTGTTCGACGCGTCGTACAGCACCGCGATGGTGATCTGTGCCGTGCTCCTCGTGCTCGGCGGGCTGGTCTCGTGGTTCACCATTCCCCACCGGGTCCGGACACCGGACGCCTGAGGCGTCGCTAACCTGACGAGCATGCGCGTACGACGGGGGGCGGGGGTGGCGACGGCCGTCGCCCTGACCCTGCTGCTCGGGGCGTGCAGCGGCTCGGCCGCACCGGAGGACGAGTCGCCGACGTCCGCCGGCAGCAGCGACGTACCCACCGACGAGCCCACCGACGAGCCCAACGGCGAGCCCAGCCCGTCGGCCGGCGAGACGCCGTCCGTCCCGGTCGCGGACCCGGCCCACGCGGTCGATCCACCGGGCGCCCGCGAGGGGCGGCTGTGGAGCGCCGACATCCTCGTGCAGTGGGACAAGCCGCTCGACGACGCGCTGGTGAAGCAGATCGAGCGCCTGAAGGGCGTCGCGCACACCGAGCGCATCGGCCTCGGCCAGGTCAGCCTGGAGAACCGAGTCCTCACCGTCGCCGCCGTCGACCCGGGCGCCTACCGACACTTCGCGCGCGCCGACGTCGCCGACTTCCAGGAGGGCTGGGACCGGGTCGCGGGCGGGGAGATGTCAACCACCCAGGCGGTCTCGAAGCGGCTGGCCGACAAGGCCGGGTCGATCCGCCTCGGCAACGACGACGGCGCGCCGACCCTGCACGTCGGCGCGCTCACGCCGCAGGTCCCGACCGTCGACATGGTGGTCAACACCGCCTGGGCCGACGACATCGAGATGGCCACCGACAACGGCCTGCTGATCTCGACCGACGACGCCACGCCCGCCAGCATCCGCAAGCCGCTCGAGCGCCTCGTCGGCAAGGGCGCGTCGGTGCAGATGCTCGACGTCGCCTCGCGGCTCGGCCTCGACCCGGACGCCAGGCTCACCGCCATCCCGACCGGGAGCACGCTCGGCAGCGTCGTGGGCACCTACACCTACCGGGTCGCCGGGGGCCAGGTGCAGCCCGACCCGGCCTGGGTCGCGGCCAACATCCGCACCGAGGCCGTCCCGATCCTCGGCAGCGTCACCTGCCACAAGGACCTCTTCCCCCAGCTCCGCGCGGCGCTCCTCGAGGTCCAGCAGCAGGGCCTCGCCGACGAGATCCACGTCGGTGAGTACGCCGGCTGCTACTACCCGCGGTTCATCGCCAACACCACCTCGCTGTCCAACCACGCCTTCGGCCTCGCCCTCGACCTCAACGTCCCGGGCAACCAGCGCGGCACCGTCGGTGAGATGGACCGCAGCGTCGTCGCGATCTTCAAGCGCTGGGGCTTCGCCTGGGGTGGCGACTGGCGCTACACGGACCCGATGCACTTCGAGCTCGCCGAGGTGAAGCGGGTGGGCTGAACGAACCTGTGCACCCGAGTCTCCCGGTTGTCGGCCGAGATCTGGGGGGCGAAGCGGGGCGGTCACCGGATATCCGGTGACTCCCCGGTGGTTAGGGTCGCAGCCATGAAGGCAGTCCAGGTCGTCACGCTCACCGGTCCCGGCGACATCGAGGTGCGGGAGGTCGACCCGCCGCAGCCGGGCCCCCACGACGTGCTGGTGGAGGTGCACAGCGTCGGCATCGCGTTCCCCGACCTGCTGCTGAGCCGCGGGGAGTACCAGTTCAAGCCGGAGCCGCCGTTCACCCTCGGCGTCGACTTCGCCGGCGTCGTGATCGACCCCGGCCACCCCGAGTCGAGCGGCTTCACCGCGGGCCAGCGCGTCGCGGGGGTCAACCTCCACGGCGGCGCGGCCGAGCAGGTCGCCAACCCGTCTGTCTTCACCTTCGCGTTGCCCGACTCGATGTCGTACGACGAGGGCGCGGCGCTGCCGATGAACTACCTGACCGCCCTCTTCGCGCTCGAGGAGCGCGGCGGCCTCCGCGACCGCGAGACGGTCCTGGTCCACGGTGCGGCCGGCGGTGTCGGCACCGCGACCATCCAGGTGGCCAGGGGCCTCGGCGCCCGGACCATCGCCGTGGTGAGCACGGAGGAGAAGGCCGCCTTCGCCCGGGCGGCGGGCGCCGACGAGGTCGTCATCGGCCCGGACTTCAAGGACGCGGTCAAGGAGCTCACCGGCGGCAAGGGCGTCGACGTGGTCGTCGACGTCGTCGGCGGCGACGCCTTCACCGACTCGCTGCGCTGCCTGGCCGAGCAGGGCCGGGTCCTGGTCGTCGGGTTCGCCGCCGGCCAAGGCATCCCCGAGGTCAAGGTCAACCGGCTGCTGCTCGGCAACACCGACGTCCGCGGCGTCGGCTGGGGCGCCTACGCCATGGCACGGCCGGGCTACATGCAGAAGCAGTGGCACCGGCTCGCGCCGATGATCGAGTCGGGCGTCGTGAAGCCGCCGATCGGGGCGACCTACGACCTCGCCGACTTCGGGCGGGCGCTCGTCGACATGGACGAGCGCCGCACCCTCGGCAAGTCGGTCGTGCGGGTCTGCTGACCTACTTCTTCACCTTCACGTCGGTGACCGCGAAGCCGTAGCCGTTCCTCGTCGCCTTCACCGACACCTTGCCGGGCTTGCCGGCCTTGATCGTGAGCGTGCACTTCCCCTTGCTCGTGGTGGTGCACGAGTCGCCGCCGCCCTTGACCTTGACGCCACCGACGCCGTCACCGGCGTCGGTCACGGTGAACGTGACCTTCGTGGGCTTGCCGACCCTGGCCGAGCCCTTGGCCTTCAGGGTCAGGCCGGGGTTCACGATCCGCGAGAAGACCGCGCGGGACGTGACGTCGTTGACGAGCACGGTGCCCTGGTTGAGCGAGGCGTCGACCGCGATGCTCCACAGCTCCGACGCCTTTGCCGGGGACGTGAGCTCCTGCGCCGTGCCGAGGCCGAAGCCCTGCGGGGACGTGCGCAGGGCGAACGCGTCGTTCGCGTCGTTCGTCCAGGCCAGCCACATCCGTCCGGACACCCCGGTCGACAGCGACACGTAGCGGGCGCCCTTGCTGTCCGGCACCTTCACGACCTTGCTCGACCCGACCTGCCAGAGGCCGATGCCCTTCGCGGTGGGGTAGCCGAGCTTGTAGGCCAGGACGACACCGCCGCCCGGGCGGGCGACGACGGCGACCGCCTGGTCTGCGGCGAGGGAGTCGCCACCGACGCTCGAGCCCGGTGCCTTCAGGACGGGCCCCGCGGTCGGGTAGACCTGCTGGACGAAGATGCCGTTGTTGGGCTCGCCGGTGCCGTTGGAGTACCACGTCATCCAGATCGCGTCGCCGGAGTTGACCAGCTGGGTGTCGTACAGGCAGCACGCCGGTGCCGTGTAGGCGCTGTCGTCGGCGGCCGCGTTGACGACGCCGGGGTCGGTCGTCGCGATGTCGCCGACGCGGTAGCGGATGTCGGAGTTGATCGTGCCGACCGTGACGGGCGTGCCGTTGGACAGCGTGGTCGCGCCGACGCCGTACCCGGAGTAGGGAGCCGTCGACTTCGTCAGCGCGTGGGGCTCGATGGTCCAGACCCCACCGCTCGCGTCGCTCACGGTGTCGTAGCCGTAGCCCTGCGAGTAGAAGTTGGCGCTGTTGGTGTCCTGGAGGCCGCTGAAGACCAGCCGCAGGCCTCCCGACGCGGTCGCGAGCAGCTCGGGGTTGGCGATCAGGGAGCCCCAGGTGCCCAGGACGTTGCTGTGGCCGATGACCTTGCCGCTGGTCGAGAGGGTGCTGTGCTCGTAGCTGTCGGCGGTCCCGACGTCCTGGACGTAGACCGCGTGGAGCACGCCGTCCGCGGTCCGCGTCGTGGTGATCTCGGAGAGCGTGCCGACCGCGCCCGTCGACACCTTCGTCCAGCCGCCGCCGGCCATGGCCGACCGCTCGGCGGGCGGGGCCGCACCACCGGCGGCGACACCGGCCGAGGGCGCGAGGGCGGCGGCGACGAGGCCGCTCGAGGCGAGCAGCGCGAGTGCGCGCGGACGTACGGACATGGGTGATCTCCCCCGGGTGGCGTGGTGAGCGACGATGTGGTCGGCACCACACTCCACCCGCGGACGGCGTGGCGGCGATGGTGCTGGCACCCCGGTCTGGACCGGCACGAGCGCCCGACGTGGCACGCCCGGCTTGGGGAGGATGACCTAGGGTCGAGCGCGTGACGATCCTCGACGCTGCCCGCGAGGGCATGAACCTCGACATCCGCCCGCAGGACGACCTCTTCGGCCACGTCAACGGACGCTGGCTGGAGGACACCGAGATCCCCTCCGACAAGTCGAGCTGGGGTGCCTTCGTCGCCCTCGCCGACGACGCCGAGCAGCAGGTGCGCGACATCATCACCGAGCTCGCCGACCGGCCCGCCGACACCCTCGACGACGACGAGCGGCGCATCGGCGACCTGTTCGCCGCGTTCATGGACACCGAGGCGATCGAGGCCAAGGGCCTGCGCCCGGTCCAGGGCCTGCTCGACCGCGCCCACCACGTGTCCGACCTGACCGAGCTCGCCGCCTTCCTGGGCATGTTCGAGCGGATCGGCGGCCCCGGCCTCTTCGGCTCCTACATCACGCCCGACCGCGCCGACGCCTCGCGCAACATCGTCTACCTGGCCCAGGGCGGCCTCGGCCTGCCCGACGAGTCCTACTACCGCGACGAGAAGTTCGCCGACATCCGGGAGAAGTACGTCGCCTACCTGACGACGCTGCTCACCCTCAGCGAGCACCCCGACCCGGCCGGCGCGGCGGCGCGCGTGCTGGCGTACGAGACCCGGCTGGCCCAGGGCCACTGGGAGGCCGCGGAGACGCGCGACGTCCAGAAGACCACCAACCACAAGAGCCTGGAGGAGCTGGTCGAGCTCTGCCCGGCCTTCGACTGGAACACCTACGTCACCGGCCTCGGCGGCACCGAGGAGATGCTGCGCACCTCCATCGTGATGCAGCCGGACTTCTTCTCGCACCTGTCGACGGTGCTCGAGGAGACGCCGATCGAGACCTGGCGCGACATCCTCCACGTGCGCATCGTGCGGAGCTCCGCGCCGTACCTCCCGGACCCGTTCGTCGAGGCCAATTTCGACTTCTACGGCCGCACCCTCAACGGCACCCCCGAGCTGCGCGCCCGCTGGAAGCGCGGCGTCGACTTCGTCGAGGGCTGCGTCGGCGAGGCGGTCGGCAAGGTCTACGTCTCGCGGCACTTCCCGCCGGCGTCGAAGGAGATGATGGACGAGCTGGTCGCCAACCTCGTCACGGCCTACCGCCGCTCGATCGAGGCGCTCGACTGGATGGGCGAGGACACCAAGCAGAAGGCCTACGACAAGCTCGACCGCTTCTACCCCAAGATCGGCTACCCGACGGAGTTCCGCGACTACTCCGCGCTCACCACGACGCCCGACGACCTGATGACCAACGTCGCCGCCGCGAGCGCCTTCGAGACCGACCGCCAGCTCGAGAAGGTCGGCCAGCCCGTCGACCGCGACGAGTGGCTGATGCTCCCGCAGACCGTCAACGCCTACTACCACCCGGGCACCAACGAGATCTGCTTCCCGGCCGCCATCCTCCAGCCGCCGTTCTTCAGCCCCGACGCCGACGAGGCCGAGAACTACGGTGGCATCGGCGCCGTCATCGGCCACGAGATCGGCCACGGCTTCGACGACCAGGGCGCGCAGTACGACGGCGACGGCAACCTCCACGACTGGTGGACCTCCGACGACAAGTCGGCCTTCGAGGCCAAGTCGCAGGCGCTCGTCAAGCAGTACGACGGCTTCGAGCCGCGCAACCTGCCCGGCGAGCACGTCAACGGCAGCCTCACCGTCGGTGAGAACATCGGCGACCTCGGCGGCCTGACCATCGCCCACAAGGCCTATGTCATCAGCCAGGGCGGCGACGCCTCGGCCGACGACCGGCGCACGCTGTTCCTCAACTGGTCCCACGTGTGGCGCACCAAGCGCCGCAAGGAGCAGGAGGTCCAGTACCTCACCATCGACCCCCACAGCCCCGCCGAGTTCCGCGCCAACATCGTGCGCAACCTCGACGAGTTCCACGAGGTCTTCGACACCCAGCCCGGCGACGGTCTCTGGCTCGAGCCGGAGGCTCGCGTCCGCATCTGGTGACCCGCCCTCGCCCGTGAGTCTCCTGGAGACTCACGAGCCAGCGCCGCGATCAGCCGCGCCGCTACCGAACAGTCGTGTCCCGAAACCTGCTGGCGACGACCTGACTGTTCGGTAGCTCGGCGCTGTGGAGAGGTGGAGCGGGCGTACGCCGTCCTGCTGCAGGCTGCGACGGTGGCCAGGCACCGCTGGGACCCCGTCGCACCCCGGGTCGTCGTCGTGCACCCACGTCGGGTGGGGGACGGGCTGACGCCGGGGCAGGCCCGAGGGCCGGGCTGGGTGCGCACGGGATCGTCGCTCTACGTCCCGAGCTCGGTCGATCGTGACGTCGCCCAGCAGCGGATCGTGGAGGAGTCGGCATGCCTGCCGGCGACGGCCGCCATCACCGGGTGGGCCGCCTGCCTGCTCCACGGGGCGGCGTGGTGTGACGGGCTGGCGACCGACGCGACGACCAGGCTCCCGATCGCCGTCGCGGTCGGGACGCGAGGCGGCGTCCGTCGCCGTCCCGGACGGGTGATCAGCTTCGAGGCCCTGCCCGAGTGGGAGGTCTGCGAGCGCTACGGCGTCCGGGTGACGCGCGTCGAGCGGGCGACCTTCGACGAGATGCGGCGCCACGACTGCCGTGAGGCGCTCGTCGTCCTCGAGGCCGTGCTGGCGGCCCGTGTCACCTCCCTGCAACGCTTCGCGGCGTACGCCGACGCCCACCGCAGTGCCCGCCGGTCCGAGGTCGTGCGCTGGGCGCTCCTGCGAGCGCGCGGGCGTGCCCGGTCACCGATGGAGGTCCGCGTCCGCACGATCGCGGAGGAGGACGCCGGCTGGCCGCGACTGCTGGTCAACCGGGTCGTCCAGCGCCTCGACGGGGCATCGGTCGGGGAGGTCGACCTCGTGGCCGTCGACCTCCGGGCTGCCATCGAGGTCGACGGCGCCGACCACCGCTCGTCGGGTCAGCAGGCCTGGGACATCACGAAGGAGGAGGGCCTCAGGGACGTCGGCTTCGAGGTCGCGCGCGCAACCGGAGCGCAGGCGCTCGACCCGTCGACGCTGGCCGCCCGCCTCGTCGCCGTACGTCTGCGTGCCGAGGCGCGCGCGCCGGAGTCGGACGAACGCCGGTGGCGCCTCAGGGGCGTGGACGACGACCTCGAGGCCTGGCTCACCGAGCGCGAGGAGACCGCGACGTTCTACGAGAACCTCCCGGACGCCGTCGACCTCCCGGAGGTGGGGTGAGTCTCGTGGAGCTACCGAACGGTCGTGTCCCGATCGGCGCTGGTGACGACCGGACTGTTCGGTAGCGCCGGGGGCAGACCTCTCGCCCGTGGATCTCGGAGGGACCCACGGGCGAGGGGAGAGGGGTACGCCGCTCAGCTGGCGACGGTGACGCAGACGACGCTCAGGCTCAGGAGCTGGGCGTTGCCGATGTTGAGGCCGGTGGCGCCGAGCGCCGTGAAGGCGGTGTCGCTGGTGCGGCTGACCTGGGTGAACAGCCCGGTGAGCAGGCCGAGAGGTGCGTTGAAGGTGGCGGAGGCGGAGATGGCCTTCTTGCCGCCGGTGCAGCCCGCGGACACGGTGCCGGTGCCACCGAGGCCGCCGATGCTGATCGAGTCGGTGACGACCTGGAAGCCGCTGAGGCCGGGCAGGCCCTGGAGCCCCTGGATGCCCTGAAGTCCCTGGATGCCCTGGTCGCCCTTGGCGCCGGCAGCACCCACGGCTCCGGCGGCCCCGGTCGCGCCGGTGAGTCCGGGCAGTCCCTGGTCGCCGGTCAGGCCCTGGATGCCCTGGAGGCCCTGGTCCCCCTTGGCGCCCGCCGCCCCTGCCGCTCCCGTGAGACCGGTGAGTCCGGTGAGGCCCTGGATGCCCTGGTCCCCCTTGGCGCCGACAGCACCCACGGCGCCAGCGGCACCCGTCGCGCCGGTGAGTCCCTGGATGCCCTGCTCGCCCGCGAGGCCGGTGAGTCCTTGGACGCCCTGGATGCCCTGCTCGCCGATGAGTCCTTGCAGTCCTTGGAGGCCGCGCTCGCCGATGAGGCCTTGGATGCCCTGGATCCCCTGGATGCCCTGCTCGCCGATCAGGCCCTGGAGTCCTTGGAGGCCGCGCTCGCCCTGCTCGCCCGTGAGCCCGGTCAGGCCACGCACGCCCTCGAGCCCCTGGATGCCCTGCACGCCGGGGATGCCCTGGAGACCCTGCTCGCCGACGAGGCCCTGGAGACCCTGGAGGCCTTGGAGCCCGGGAATGCCCTGAAGACCCTGGATGCCCTGGAGCCCGGTGAGTCCGATCAGGCCCTGCACACCCTGCTCGCCGACGAGGCCCTGGAGGCCCTGCAGCCCCTGGATCCCCTGGATGCCCTGCTCGCCGGTGAGTCCGGTCAGGCCGGCGACCCCCTGGATCCCCTGGAGGCCCTGCTCGCCGGTGAGGCCGGTCAGTCCGGTGAGTCCCTGGATGCCTTGGAGGCCCTGCTCACCGATGAGGCCCTGCAGTCCCTGGAGGCCCTGCTCACCGATCAGTCCCTGGATGCCCTGGATCCCCTGGATGCCCTGCTCGCCGATCAGGCCCTGGAGTCCCTGCAGTCCCTGCTCGCCCTTGTCCCCCGTGAGTCCGGTCAGGCCGCGCACGCCCTCGAGTCCCTGGATGCCCTGGAGCCCGCGGATGCCCTGCAGCCCCTGCTCGCCCGCGATGCCCTGGAGACCCTGCAACCCCTGGAGGCCGGGGATGCCCTGCAGTCCCTGGATGCCCTGGAGCCCGGTGAGTCCGATCAGGCCTTGCACACCCTGCTCGCCGACGAGGCCCTGGAGACCCTGCAACCCTTGGAAGCCGGGGATGCCCTGCAAGCCCTGGATGCCCTGGGCGCCGGTCGCCCCGGCGGACCCGGGCGCGCCGTCGAGGCCCGCAGCCCCGGTCACCCCGGTGGCCCCCGTCGCGCCGCTGGCTCCCGGCGCACCGGTCGCGCCCGTCGCGCCCTCGAGCTTCTGCCGCGTGCCGGCGGCGAGGTCGCGGAGCGTGAGCGAGCGGTTCTTCACGTCGGCGGACGTGATGGTGCCGTCCTTGATCTGCGCACCGGTGATCAGGATCGACGCAGTTGCGCCGGCTCCGGCCGAGACGGTCAGGGCGGCGACGATGGCGGCCACCGCCAGGGCGGTGCGGGATGGTGCCTTCACGAGTGACTCCGAGGATGTTGCGTAGATCTGATGTAGATGTCGAGAGTAGATAGCGACCCGATCGAGCGCAGGAGATTCAGAATTTCCCTCTCGGTGCCCGCGTGGTTGTTGAATGTCGGGGTGACGCTGCCGGGCCACGACCAGTCCACCTATCGGCTCCGCCTCGAGTGGGGTCCGACGGGCGCCGACGCCGTGCCCGCGGACTACGCCGTGGTGGTCGACGTGCTGTCGTTCACCACCACGCTCAACGTGGCGCTCGAGCGCGGCATCGAGGTCTTCCCGTTCCGTTGGAGGGACTCGCGCGCCGCCGAGCACGCCATGCGCCACGGCGCGACCCTGGCCGTCGGCCGGTTCGAGGCCAAGTCCCGCGGCGATGCCCGCCACGTGTCGCTCTCCCCGGCCAGCCTCTCCGAGGTCGAGGGCATCGAACGCCTCGTGCTGCCCTCGCCCAACGGCTCGACGATCGCCTTCGCGCTGGCAGACTCCGGGGCGCAGGTCGTCGGGGCGAGCCTGCGCAACGCGGGTGCGGTCGCCCGGTGGCTCGCGCCCAAGGTCGCCGACGGCGCCAGCGTGGTCGTCGTACCTGCGGGGGAGAGGTGGTACGACGACACGCTCCGGCCCGCGGTCGAGGACCTGTGGGGCGCCGGTGCCGTCCTCGCCGCCCTGGACGAGGAGGTCGAGGCGAGCGCCAGCCCGGAGGCCAGGATGGCGATCGCCGCCTTCGAGGCCGCCGTCCTCCCGCTCGACCTGCTCCAGTGCGCGAGCGGTCGCGAGCTGGCCGACGCGGGCTTCGTGGCCGACGTCGAGATCGCCGCGCAGCACGACGCCAGCGACGTCGTGCCCGTGCTGGTCGGGGAGTCGTTCCGCGACAGCACCACACTCGCGCCGCGGGGCTCGCACCTGCGGCGGATCTGAGCCGACGGGCCGGCGACCAGCGGGCGAGCAGTCGGTCCGACACTGGCTACCGGCGGGTCACTTCCCTAGTGTGAAGGGGACCACACTCGGGTGGTCACTCATCTCGGAGGTTCTCGGACCATGCACATCTCACCTCGGTGGGCGATGCTCGGTGCTGCCCTGGCAGCCCTCTTCTCGCCCCTCCTCGTCCAGCCCGCCCAGGCGGCGGCGCCCGTCTACGTCGCCCTCGGTGACTCCTACTCCTCGGGCACCGGCACCCGCTCCTACATCGACGACGGCACGGAGTGCATGCGCTCCACGCAGGCCTACCCGAGCCTGATCGCGGCCGGCCGCGGCTACGAGCTCAACCTCCGCGCCTGCTCAGGCGCGACCATCCCGGACGTCACCGGCACCCAGCTCAGCGCGCTCAGCGCGGCGACGAGCTACGTCACGATCTCGGTCGGCGGCAACGACGCCGGCTTCGCCGACGTGCTGACCGAGTGCGCGCTGCCCGGCTGGGCCAGCGACTGCGACGGCGCGATCGACGGGGCGCAGGCCTTCGTCGACGGCGCGCTGCCCCCGCAGCTGGCGAGCCTGTACGCCGACATCCGCGGCCGGGCACCCTCGGCGCAGGTGACCGTGGTCGGCTACCCGCGGATCTTCATGGGCGAGGACTGCAACGCGCTCACCTGGTTCTCCCCGGAGGAGGAGGCGCGGCTCAACGCGATGGCCGACCTCATCAACACGCGCACCGCCTCCGCCGCCTCGGCCGCAGGCTTCCAGTTCGCCAACCCGACCAACGCCTTCATCGGCCACGCGGTCTGCGACGACCCGGAGTGGCTCAACGGCCTGTCCAACCCGATCTCGGAGAGCTACCACCCCAACGCGCTCGGCCACGCCAACGGCTACACGCCGGTCGTCAGCGCCGTGACCGGCCTCGCCCTCACGGTCACGCGCGAGCTCGAGGCGACGTCCGACGCGACGGCGGCCGACCAGGCCGCGCTCCAGCGCCAGTACGCCGCCGCCGACCGCACGATCGAGCCCGACGAGTTCGTCGCCCCCGACCTGACCACGCCCGCGATCCGCAAGGCCGCGCGCCAGGCGGGCGTCGACCTCGACCGCTTCATCGCCCGCAGCGAGCGCGCCGCGCGCTGACGGAAGACGGACCCGCGGAGGTCGGTCCCGACCCATGACAACCTGACGTCGTCCCGACACGTCGAGGGAGCATGAGTCCAGAGATCGACCTCCGCGACCGGCTCGACCACGAGCTGGACCACCTGCCGTCCCGTCCGGCCGGCCACTACCTCCAGCAGGGGCGCCGCGTGCGCCGTCGTCGCCGCGCGATCGCGGCCGGCGCGATCGCGGCCGTGTCCGTGGTCGCGGTCCAGGTGCTCGCCCCCGGCGGCGACGACCGGCAGGGCTCGGTCGCCCAGGAGCCGACCGGCGTCGTGGAGCCGACCACCGTCGAGGAGCCGACCAGCGTCGCGTCGCCGCTGCCCGACCTGTCGACGGACCCGGACTTCGTCGCGCCCGAGCCGAACAACCCCGTCGAGGCGGTCCCGTGGTCCGAGGTCGCCGACGACATCGACTGGTTCACCACCGACGGCATCCCGCAGTGGGCCCAGGAGTACGGCAGCCACGGCCCGGTGCAGCTGCTGGCGGACGGCCGGCTGTGGGTGGCACCCGACGCCACCATCCGCCGCATCGTCGTCGACCCCATCCTCGGCGGCCTCGACGGGGCCACGGCGTCGTACGCCGTCGAGGCGGAGTACGACGGTGCGCCCACCAGCTTCCTGAGCGGTGTCGTGTGGGTGCTCCTCTCCACCGACGGCACCGGCAGGGGCGGCGGGAGCATGGACGAGCCGGGGCGCTGGACCGACGACTTCGAGCTCTGGGTGGACGACCAGACCTCGCTGGAGCAGGGCCGCCCGTCCTTCGTCGAGCGGCTGGCGCACTTCGCCGACGGCACCTCCGACGTCCTGGTGCCGGGGGCCGACGGGGTCGAGATCGTGCGCCAGGTGCAGGACCCCGAGGTCGACCCCATGTGGGAGCCCGGCACCCGCGAGGCGGCGGCCGAGGTGAGGTGGGCCGGCACGACGTGGTTCGTCCAGGCGTCCGACCCGCGCGATGGCGGGGCCTGGTACATCCCCTACGACGGTTCCCGCTACCGGGACTTCGACGACTTCCTCGACGAGCTGGCGGGCGCGGATGAGCGAGCGTGACGAGTCCTTCGTCGAGTTCGTGGCGTCGCGCCAGGCCACGTTGCGCCGCATCGCGTACGCCGTGTGCCGCGACGACGCCCGTGCCGAGGACGTGCTGCAGGAGGCGTTCGTGAAGCTCTACCTCGCCTGGGCCCGGGTGGAGGGCACCGGCCGCGAGGAGGCCTACGTCCGCCGGATCATCGTCAACGCCGACCTCGACCAGCGCCGCCGGCCGTGGCACCGCCGCCGCTCCTCGGTCCCGCTGGAGCTGGTCGACGGACCGGAGCGGTCCGGTGCGTCGACGGAGGACCGGATCGAGCTGCTCGCCGAGCTGCGCCGGCTCCCGCAGATGCAGCGCCGCACCGTCGTGCTGCGCTACTGGCTGGGCTTCTCGGTCGAGGACACCGCCGCCGAGCTGGGCATCAGCGAGGGGACCGTGAAGAGCCACTCCTCGCGTGGCCTGGCCGCGCTCCGCGCACGAGTCGGGCTGCCGGCCGACGTCGGCTGAGCTGTGGACGCAGCGAGCGAGCCGTCGGTGGCGGTTGGTAGACAGGGGGCATGACCACCGCGCCAGCCGTCACCGACGACGTACGCCACTCCTCCCGGGAGGCCGCCGAGCGTCACCTGCGCGCGCTGGTCGGACGCGACGACGCGTCCCTGCGCGAGGACCAGTGGTCCGCCATCGAGGCCCTCGCCGTCGACCGCCGGCGCGCGCTCGTCGTCCAGCGCACCGGGTGGGGCAAGTCGGCCGTCTACTTCGTGGCCACCAAGCTCCTGCGCGAGGGTGGAGCCGGCCCGACCGTGATCGTCAGCCCGCTGCTCGCGCTGATGCGCAACCAGATCGCCGCCGCCGAGCGCGCCGGCATCCGCGCGGTCACGATCAACTCGACCAACATCGACCAGTGGCAGGTCATCCAGGACCAGATCCACGCCGGCGAGGTCGACGTCCTGCTGGTGAGCCCGGAGCGGCTCAACAACCCGGGCTTCCGCGACGAGGTCCTGCCCCGCCTGGCCGCGACGTGCGGCCTCCTCGTCGTCGACGAGGCCCACTGCATCTCCGACTGGGGCCACGACTTCCGCCCCGACTACCGCCGGCTGCGCACGCTGCTGGCCGAGCTGCCGTCCGGCATCCCCGTCCTCGCCACGACCGCGACCGCCAACGCGCGGGTGACCTCCGACGTCGCCGAGCAGCTGGGCGTCCACGCGTCCTCGACGTCCGAGGACGGGGCCCAGGTCCTCGTCCAGCGCGGCACCCTCGACCGCGAGTCCCTGCGCCTGGGGGTGGTCCAGCTGAAGACCCCCCAGCAGCGGCTGGCCTGGCTGGCCGACCACCTCGCCGAGCAGCCGGGCTCCGGCATCGTCTACTGCCTGACCGTCGCGGCGACGCAGGAGGTCGCGGGCTACCTCCGCGACCGCGGGCTCGAGGTCGCGGCCTACTCCGGGCAGACCGAGGCCGACGAGCGGCATGCCCTCGAGCAGGCGCTGGTCGACGGGCGGGTCAAGGCCCTGATCGCGACGAGTGCGCTGGGGATGGGCTTCGACGCGAGCCTCGGCTTCGTCATCAACCTGGGAGCGCCCGCCTCGCCGGTGGCCTACTACCAGCAGGTCGGGCGCGCCGGTCGTGGCACCGACGACGCGACGGTCGTGCTGCTGCCCCAGATCGAGGACCGCGACATCTGGGCCTACTTCGCCTCCCTGGGCTTCCCGCGCGAGGAGCAGGTGCGCGAGACCCTCGCGGCGCTGGCCGAGTCGGACCGCGCGATGTCGACCGCCACCCTGGAGACCCGGGTCGAGCTCGGCCGCAACCGCCTGGAGTCGATGCTCAAGGTCCTCGACGTCGACGGGGCGGTGCAGCGGGTGCAGGGCGGCTGGGTCGCGACCGGCCGGCCGTGGGCCTACGACGCCGAGCGCTACGCGCGCGTCGCGGAGGCTCGCGAGCGCGAGCAGCAGGCGATGCTCGGCTACCTGCGCACGACCGAGTGCCGGATGCGCTACCTCCGCGAGCAGCTCGACGACGTCGGTCCGGACGGGCGGGCCGACGACTGCGGGCGCTGCGACAACTGCGGCGGGCTCACGCTCTCGACGTCGGTGAGCGAGGCGGCCGTTGCGGAGGCCGGCGAGCGGCTGTCCCGGCCGGGGGTCGTGCTGGAGCCACGCCGGATGTGGCCGACCGCCCTGGCCAACCTCGGCCTCGACCTCAAGGGCAAGATCGCCGACGGCGCCGAACCCGGGCGCGCGGTCGCCCGGCTCACCGACCTCGGCCACGGCCAGGCGCTGCGCGCGCTCTTCCGCGAGGACACCCCCGACGGCGCGGTCCCGCCCGGCCTCGCGCAGGCCGTCATGGACGTGATGAAGGACTGGTCGCCCGAGTGGAAGGCGCGACCCGACGCGATCGTCGTCGTCGAGTCGGCGTCCCGACCGATCCTCGGCCGCGACCTCGCCGACGGGCTGTCCCGGGTCATGCAGATCCCGATCGTCGGCACGTGGTCGATCCGCGACGACTCCGTCCCGCCGCGGGCGGGTGCGTCCAACTCCGCCCAGCGCGTCGCCGCCGTCCGGCGCCGGGGCGGGCTCGACGCCCAGGTCCCGCCCGGTGCCACGGTGCTCCTCGTCGACGACCAGGTCGCGACCGGCTGGACGCTCACCGTCGCCGCGACCGCGCTCCGTGCGGCCGGGGCCGCGGCCGTGCTGCCGCTGGTGCTCGCCACCCAGGGCTGACGCCCGCGCGGCGGGCCGGTCGGACCCCTCAGGACCCGTCAGGACCCGTCGGACAACGGCCGACGGTGGAGCCGGGTGGTGAGCAGCCGCCGCTCGGCGTCGTTGGTGGTCAGCTCGAGCGCGCGCCGGTTGGCGACCGCGGCCTCGTCGACGCGGCCGACGGCGCTGAGCAGCTCGGCGCGGGTGGCGTGGAAGAGGTGGTAGCCGTCGAGGGGTACGGCGAGCGGCTCGAGGCCGGCGAGCGCGTCGAGCGGACCGACGACCTGGGCTCGCGCGACGACCTGGTTGAGTCGCACGACGGGCGATGCGTCCCACCTCGCCAGCTCGTCGTAGAGCAACGAGACCTGCAGCCAGTCGGTCTCCGCCCAGCTCGCCCCCGTGGCGTGCACGGCGGCGATGGCTGCTTGCAGCTGGAAGCGGCCCGGGCTGCCCAGCGACGCGGCCCGCTCGATCATCCGCTCGCCCTCGGCGATCGCGTCGTGGTCCCACAGGGACCGGTCCTGGTCGCGCAGCAGGACGAGGTCGCCGTCGGAGAAGCGTGCCCGGCTGCGGGCGTGCTGGATGGTGAGCAGCGCGGCGAGTCCCCAGGCCTCTGCCTCGTCCGGCAGCGCGGTCGCGACCACGCCCGCGAGCCAGACCGCGTCCGCGGCCAGGTCACGGTCCTGCGTCGGACCGGTCGAGGAGACGAACCCCTCGTTGAACATCACGTAGACCACCGCCAGGACGTCGTCGAGGCGGGCGCCGAGGTCGGACTCGGCCGGCACCGTCAGGCTGATGCCCGCGGCGACGACCTTGCGCTTGGCGCGCACGATGCGCTGGGCCAGCGTCGACTCGTGGGTGAGGAACGCCCGCGCGATCTGCGGGGTGGTCAGGCCGACCACGGCACGCAGGGTGAGGGCGAGCCTGGCGTCCGGCGCGAGCGCCGGGTGGCAGCACGCGAAGAGCAGTGCGAGGCGGTCGTCGGTGTCGCCCACCTCGACGTCGTACGCCGGCGGGGTGGCGCGGTGCGCGAGTGCACGCTGCCGGTCGCGCAGGCGCATGCCGTCCATGGCGTTGCGGGTGGCCGCGACCTGGAGCCAGGCGCCGGGCCGGTGCGGGGCGCCGTCACGCCGCCACGTCGTGAGCGCCTCGACGACCGCACCCTGCACCGCCTCCTCGGCGAGGTCGAAGTCGCCGAAGCGGCGGGTCAGCCGCGCCACCAGCGGGCCGGCCTCCTCGCGCAGGGTGCGCGCGAGGAGGTCGTCCGTGCTGGAGGTGGTCACGCGAGGCTCACTCGAACTGGGTGTAGTCCTCGACCATCGGCCGGATCTCGACGGCGACGCCGGGCAGGTCGAGCATCGGCCAGGTCTTCACCACCGCGATGGCGGCGTCCATGTCGGCGACGTCGATCACGCTGAAGCCGCCGATCACCTCCTTGGCCTCGTTGAACGGACCGTCGACGACGACCGCTCCGGCCGGGTCGTGCCTCACGGTGGTGGCGGTCTCGACACCGAGCAGCTCGGCGCCGGAGTCGGCCATCACGCCGGCGTTCTCCCCGAACCACTCGTAGACCCGCTGGTAGATCGCCTGGGCGGCCTCGGGGTCGGCACCCGCTGCCAGGTCGGGGCGGGAGGTGTACATCAGGACGTACTTCATGGCTCGTGCCTCTCTGTCGCGGCCCCGCGTCCCGGGGCCCGTCACCACCTCGTCGCCGCCCACCGCCGGAGATCGACAGCCCGCGGGAACTTTCTTCGACGATCTTCCTCGGCGAGGGGGGAAATGGCACGCGGCCCGCCCTCCGTGAGGAGGACGGGCCGCGGACGTCGCACCGGGACGAGGGTCAGTGACCCATCATGGCGGTCGGGTCGACCGGGGCGACCTTCTTGCGGGGCAGGAAGGCAGCCGGGATGAGGCAGCACGCGACGAGCACCGTGGCCACGATGAAGACCGTCGCGAACGCGTCGGCCATGTCGCTGGTGACCAGGCTCGGGAGGTTGGCGAGCTGGTCCTGGGTCAGGCCGAACTTCTCCAGGATCGCCGCCACCGCGGACTGGTCGTCACCGGCGGCCTGGAGCGCCTGCCCGGCGGCGACGTAGTCGGAGCCCTTGAGCTGGTTGGTCAGGATCACCGAGAAGAGCGCGGTGCCGACCGAGGCCGCGACCTGCTGGCTGATGTTGAGCAGGGTCGAGCCGCGGGCCACGTTGTGCGCGGTCAGCGTCGCGAGCGCCGCGGTCATGATCGGCATCATCGTGCCGCCCATGCCCAGGCCCATGATGAAGAGCGCGCCGAGGATGTAGACGTAGGACGTGTCGGCACCGATCTGGGTGAACATCGCCATGCCGACGGTGATCACGGTGACGCCGACGAGGACGATCTTGCCGGGGCCGATCTTGTCGGCCAGGATCCCGGCGATCGGCATGGTGATCATCGCGCCGACACCCTGCGGGGCCAGCAGCCAGCCCGTGTCGAGGGTGCCCTCGCCGCGGACCTGGATGAAGTAGAGCGGGAAGAGCAGCGAGGCGCCGAAGAAGGCGACGGCGAACAGGCTCATCGCGATGATCGCGACGGTCATGTTCTTGTTCTGGAACAGGCGCAGGTCGACGAGCGGGTGGATGTTGCGCTTGCCGAGGGCCCACGGCACGAAGGCCACGATGAGGATCGCGCCGACGACCATCGGGATCAGCACGCGCGGCGCCATCGCCGTACCCTCCTCCGGGATCGAGCTGACCCCGAAGAGGAACAGCGCGAGACCCGGCGACAGCAGCAGCATGCCCAGCCAGTCGAAGGTCTCCGACGGCTCGACGTCGTCCTTCGGCAGCACGAACCAGGCGTAGACGATCGCGGCGATGCCGATGGGCAGGTTGATCAGGAAGATCCAGTGCCACGAGGCGGACTCGATCAGCGCGCCGCCGATGATCGGGCCGAAGATCGGGCCGAGCAGCATCGGGATGCCGAGCACGGCCATGACGCGGCCGACGCGCTCGGGGCCGGCGGCGCGGGTCAGGATCGTCATGCCGAGCGGCATCAGCATGCCGCCGCCGAGGCCCTGGAGCACCCGGTAGATGACGAGCAGCTCGAGTGAGCTGGCGGTCGCGCACAGCACCGAGCCGGCGGTGAAGAGGGTGACCGCGATCAGGTAGAGGCGCTTGGTGCCGAAGCGGTCGGCGGCCCAGCCCGTCAGCGGGATGACGCTGGCGAGGGCGAGGGTGTAGCCGGTCATCGTCCACGCGACCTCGGCCGCGGTGGCGTTGAACTCCTGCTGGAAGGTGTTGAGCGCGACCGAGACGACGGTGATGTCGAGGATCGACATGATGGCGCCGAGGACGACCACGCCGGCGACCATCAGGACGCCCTTGTCGAGCTTGTCGGAGTTCGCCGGCTGGGTGTCGCCGGGCTGGAGCTGGGTGTCTGTCACGGGTCCACGGTATTGGTTGCCACTGACAACGACCCAATCCTTTTCGGGGTGGGCTGGATCACGGCCGCACGAGCGAACAGGCGAAACAAACGGCTGCCAGACTGCGCCCGGCGACCGGACCTTTGCACCCGAGTCTCACGCTTGTCGGCCTGGATCTGGGCCGACAACCGGGGGAGTCACCGGATATCCGGTGACCGCCGAGGGATCACGCGCCGTCCAGGTCCTCGATCCGGGCCAGGCTCGGCTCGCGGACCAGCTGGATCTCCTCGGCCCGCTCCTCGACCTCGCGCATCACCCGCAGCGTGTTGCGGCACGTCAGCCGGGCCAGGTCGTCGTACGACCAGCCGCGGTCGGCGAGGGCGGTGAGCAGGGCGGGGTACGCCGAGACGTCCTCGAGGCCGGTCGGGAGGGTCTCGACCCCGTCGTAGTCGCCGCCGAGCCCGACGTGGTCGATGCCGGAGACCTCGCGCACGTGCTCGACGTGCGTGACCACGTCGTCGAGGGTGGCGGTGGGCGCGGGGTGGTCCTCGAGCCAGCGGTCCTCGAACGCGGCGAACCGCAACCCGTCGGACTCGGGCACGCCCGCGGCGGCGGCCGCGGCGACGAGCTCGCGGTGGTGGTCGGCGCAGTCGGCGTTCACGAACTTCGGCACGAAGGTCACCATGCACACGCCGCCGCCCGCCGCCATCGACACGAGCACGTCGTCGGGTGCGTTGCGCGGGCTGTCGGTGACGGCGCGCGCCGAGCTGTGGCTGAAGATCACCGGGGCCTCGGTCACCTCGAGCGCGGCGCGCATGGTGTCGGGCGAGACGTGGCTGAGGTCGACCATCATCCCCAGCCGGTTCATCTCGCGGACCACCTCGCGGCCGAAGGCGGTCAGCCCGCCGACGGCCGGGGTGTCGGTCGCCGAGTCGGCCCACGGGGTGTTCGCGTTGTGGGTGAGCGTGAGGTAGCGGACGCCGAGGTCGAAGAGCTGGCGCAGGGTGCCGAGCGAGCAGTCGATCGAGTGCCCGCCCTCGGCGCCCATGAGGGAGGCGATCCGGTCGCGCGACCAGGCGTCCTCGACCTCGTCGGCCGTCGTCGCCCAGGCCAGCTGGTCGGCGAACGTCCGGGTCAGCAGCCGCGCCGCGTCGACCTGCTCCAGGGTCGCGGTGACCGCGTCGCCGCCTTCGAAGCGGCACGGCACGTAGACCGACCAGAACTGTGCACCCATCCCGCCCGCCCGCATCCGCGGCAGGTCGGTGTGGGTCGGCGTGCCGCCGGCGCCCACGTCGAGGCGGGAGAAGTCGTACGCCGCCTCGGCGCGCGCGGTCCAGAGGAGGTCGTTGTGGCCGTCCACCACCGGGTGGGCCGCGAGCAGCGCCGAGATGTCCATGCCGCAGCACGCTAGCGCCCGGCTCCCGGGAACTCCCTGTCGGTGCCGCGCGTTACCGTCCCTGGTGCGATCCTCGTTGGTCGAGCAGCGAGCGCCGCGAGCGTGCCGAGACCGAGATCGACCGAGAGGTGCCTGCATGACCTTCGTCCCGGTGACCGGTCCTGCCAGGCTGCTGGCGGGGGTGCCGCCCCGGGAGGGCTCGATCGAGTTCACCGACGACCGGCGCACGATCGTGATGCCGATCCGCGGTGCGCTGCCGGTGCTCGCCAAGGTCCGCGACCAGTCGGACCTCCACCCGTCGGTGCAGCTGCTCGCAGGCGCCGCGCTGATGGGGCTCCAGCTCGTCGCGCAGGGCCGGTTCGCGCCCGACCCCGAGGGCCGGCACTGGCAGGTCGCCGGCCTCGACGCCGACTCCGAGCGGCGCATCCTGGACCTGGCGCGCGCCCGGGCCGGTGAGGACTTCGACGAGGCGACCGCCGAGGGCATGGTGCGCGGCGTGCTGGACGCCGTGGTCGACACGATGCCGCGCACGACGCCCGGCAACGCACGCCGTCCGACGCGGGCACCGGCGCCGCCGCCCACGCGCAGCCCGGACGCCTTCAGCGGCGAGCTCCAGCAGCGCATCGCGCGGCTCCGCTCGCGCGGGCGCGACGACCGCCCGCACCTGGTCACCATCTCGTTCCGCATCGAGGCCGACGAGGAGGAGCTGGTCGCCGGCGCCGTCCGCCTGGTCCTGCAGGTGCACGCCGCCGACAACGCCGCGCACCTCGCGGACGCCTCCGAGCTGTGGGCCGACACCGGACCGGAGGCCGCCCACGGCTTCGGCGACCGGGCGCGCACGCACGCCGCGATCGCCCTGCGCTCGGCGGCCGACGCGTGGCCCGTCCTCGACCGGCTCCTCGACCTGCGGATCCCCGACGAGATCACCCTCGACTCCGACGAGATCCTCTCCCTGCTCGACTCCGGCGCCGCCGCGCTCAACGAGGCCGGGCACCCGGTGATGTGGCCGAAGTACCTCGACCGCGAGGTCACCCAGCGCGTCGAGCTCGGCCAGCAGCGCCGTCCCGCCGGTGCGGCGGGCCCGCGCGAGGAGGCGCTCAACGACGGGCTCTTCGGACCGCAGGCCCTCTTCGGTTTCGAGTGGCAGCTCTCGCTCCACGGCGAGGAGCTGACCGACGCGGAGATGGACGAGCTGGCCCGCACCACCAGCCCGATCATCAAGCTGCGCGACAACTGGGTCGCCGTCGACTCCGGCGTCATCAAGCGTGCCCGCAAGCGCCTGATCCGCTCGATCACCCCGGTCCAGGCACTCGCGGCCACCCTCACCGGGGTCGTGGACATCGAGGAGGTGCCCTACGAGGCGGTGGTCGGGGCCAGCCTGCTGAAGGTGCGCGACCGCGTGCGCGACGCGGCGACCGGAGAGCCCGTCGAGGTGCCGGCCGGGCTGCAGGCCGACCTCCGCGACTACCAGCGCCGGGGGCTGGGCTGGCTCGCCGAGCTCACCTCGCTCGGGCTCGGAGCCTGCCTCGCCGACGACATGGGGCTCGGCAAGACGATCACCCTGATCGCGCTCCACCTGCACCGCGGAGGCGGGCCCACCCTGGTCGTGTGCCCGGCATCGCTGCTCGGCAACTGGGAGGCCGAGATCCGTCGCTTCGCTCCGGGAGTCGCCGTACGCCGTCACCACGGCAGCGCGCGCGACCTCGACGGCGTCGCCTCGGGCTTCGTGCTCACGACCTATGGGACGATGCGCAACGACGCCGAGCTGTTGTCCGAGGTGCCGTGGGACCTCGTCGTCGCCGACGAGGCGCAGCACATCAAGAACTCCCGGTCCGCCGCCGCGCGTGCCATCCGCACCATCCCGTGCACCGCGCGGGTCGCGCTCACCGGCACCCCGGTCGAGAACGACCTGACCGAGCTCTGGTCGATCCTGGACTGGGCGATCCCGGGTCTGCTCGGCAGCCGCAACGCCTTCCGCAAGGTGTGGGCCGGACCGATCGAGTCCGGCCTCGAGCCCACCAAGGCGCGACAGTTCGCCGACCTCATCGGCCCCTTCCTGCTCCGCCGACGCAAGTCCGACCCCGGCATCGCCCCCGAGCTCCCGCCCAAGACCGAGACCGACCACGTCCTCGGCCTGAGCCGCGAGCAGGTCGTGCTCTACGAGACGCTGGTGCGCGAGTCGATGCGCCGCATCGAGGAGGCCGACGAGGAGACCCGACGCGGCCTGGTCCTCAAGCTGCTGACCGGCCTCAAGCAGATCTGCAACCACCCGGCCCACTTCCTGCGCCAGGCCAACCCCAAGCTCCGCGGCCGCTCGGAGAAGCTCGAGCTCCTCGACGAGCTCGTCGGGACCGTCATCGCCGAGGACGGTGCCGTCCTCGTCTTCACCCAGTACGTCGCCATGGCCGACCTGCTCGTCCGCCACCTCGGCACGACGGGGGTGCCCCACCAGTTCCTCCACGGAGGCACGCCCGTGCGCGGGCGCGACGCGATGGTCGCGCGCTTCCAGGCGGGCGAGGCGCCGGTGTTCCTGCTGTCGCTCAAGGCCGGCGGCACCGGGCTCAACCTCACCCGCGCCGACCACGTCATCCACTTCGACCGCTGGTGGAACCCCGCCGTCGAGGACCAGGCCACCGACCGCGCCTACCGGATCGGCCAGACGCGGCCCGTGCAGGTCCACCGCTTCGTCACGCAGGGCACGATCGAGGAGAAGATCGCCGAGCTGCTCACCCGCAAGCGCTCGCTCGCCGACTCGGTGCTGTCCCGCGGCGAGACGGCGCTGACCGAGCTCTCCAACGACGAGCTCCGCGACCTCGTCGAGCTGCGCCGATGAGCGTCGCCACCCATCCCCGGCTGGCCCCGCGCCGGGGCGGTGGTGCCGGCACGTGGTGGAGCAAGGCCGTGCTCCGCGCCGTGGAGGAGGCCGCCTTCAGCCAGCAGGACCTCCGCAGGGGCCGGTCGATGGCGCGGGCAGGGGACGTCGGCTCGATCACCGTGTCCGACGGCGGCGCGGTCGCCGCGGTGACCGACGGCCACGACGCCTTCACGGTCGAGGTGACGGTGCCGGTCCTCGACGAGACCGACGCCGCGGCCTTCATCGAGCTGGTCGCGACGGAGTCCGGACGCATCGGCGCCCTGCTCTCCGGCCAGCTGCCGCACGCCTTCGTGGAGGCGGTGGAGGAGGCGGGCGTCGAGCTGCTGCCGTACGGCGGCGAGCTGGGCTCGGCCTGCACCTGCGAGGCCTGGCTCGACCCGTGCCCGCACGCGCTGGCCGTGCTGACGCAGCTGGCCTGGCTCATCCAGGCGGACCCGTTCGTGCTCACCCACCTGCGCGGGCTGTCCCGCGACCGGGTGCTGCGCGACCTGCACGAGCTCACCACCCGGCACGCGTCGAGCGGGCGCGTGGGCCGTGAGTCTCCAGGAGACTCAACACCCAGCGTGGCGTCGTACGACGACCACGCCGGGGACGACCCGGACGACCTGGCAGTGGCCCAGGACGCCGCCGAGCGGGCCCAGCAGGTGGTCGAGGAGATCCTCGCGGGCGGGTCCCCCGACAACTTCTAGACCGCGGTCGGAGTCCCACCCGAGCGACCGGTGGGACCATGTGCCCGGCAGGGCACGAAGCGCGAGGGGGATGGCCGTGGGACGCACGTGGATCGGGATGTCGGTGGTGCTCGTGTCGAGCCTGGTCGCGGGTGGGGTGGTGTCGTCACCCGGGGCCGCGGTCGCCGACTCGCCGCTCGCGGTGCCGCGCGACCTCGGGACGGGCGTGGGCACGTCGAGCCGCACGGTGGCGTTGGCCGGGCGGGTGGTCGTCGGCACCACCCTGGGCCCCACCCCCGGCGACATGTGGCTGTCCCAGTACGACCTCGACGAGCCGGCGGCGTCGATGAGGAAGCTCGACGACGACCCCCTCGGCCAGGCCAACCTGAGCACCATCGCCGACGCCGACGACGCGTACGTGGCAGGCACCCAGCGGGCCGGCACCGCATCGACGAGCGCCTTCGTCCTCGACCTGCGCAGCCAGACCGTGGTGCGGGTGCCCCGGATCGGGTTCGGGGGCCTCCAGGCGTCCGCCACGGCGATCGACCAGGGGGTCGTGGTCGGCAGGTCCCAGCTGTACCGCGGGTGGCACGCCTTCGCCTACGACGTCGACGGCGCCCGGGAAGTGCTCGACCTCGGCACGCTGGGCGGCGAGGACAGCACGGCAGTGGACGTCAGCGGGGACATCGTCGTCGGTCAGGCCGACGGCCCGGACCTCGCCGGTCACGGCTATGTCGTGGACCTCGCCGCGCCGGGTCGCCCCATGCGGGACCTCGGCACCTTCGGCGGTGCCGAGAGCGCGGCCACCGCGGTCTCGGGCGATGTCGTGGTCGGCTGGGCGGAGGCGACTGGCGGCGAGCGCCAGGCCTTCGCCGTGCGCCCCTCGGCCCCGACCCCGATCACCCCGATCGGCACGCTCGGCGGTCCCACCTCCGAGGCTACCGACGTCGATGGTGAGGTCGTCGTCGGCACGTCGACCCGGCCCGACGGGTCCGTCGGCATCTGGTGGACCGACCTGCGCACGGTGCCCTACGTCCTGCACGACCTCGGCACCCCGGCCACCGGCTCCCCGGCCCCTCGGGTCGTCGAGGGCCGGGTCGTCGGCACCCGTCGGACGGCCGTCGGAGACCGGGGGTTCGTCCTCGACGTCGCCAGCGGGGTCGTCGTCGAGCTCGACCCGCAGCCGGGACTCACCCGCAGCGAGGCGGTCGACCTCGCCGGCGCCACGGTCGTCGGCACCTCGTCCGGCGTCCCGGGCAGCACGGACGCCCGGGCGACGGCCTGGACGCTCACGACCGTCGGGGACGCGTCCTTCCGGTTGGCCCGGAGGACCACGAAGGCGTCGGAGGGCATGATGGCGCGGATCAGGGTGGTGCGCTCGGGTGACGTGCGCCAGCCGGTCGAGGTCCGCTACCGCGTGGAGGGGACCGGCAGGGGAGCCACCCGAGGCAAGGACTTCCGGGGCGGTCGGGGCGCGGTCCGCTTCGCAGCCGGCCAGACCGAGGGATGGATCACGATCAGGATCCGCGACGACAAGCTCTCCGAGAAGAAGGAGAAGGCCCGCGTCACGCTGGTCGAGCCGTCACCGGGGACGTCGCTGGTCGGGCGGAGCAAGGCGTGGCTGGTGATCCGGGCCAGCGACCGCAGGCCCGGCAGGGGTCGCTAGGGCATTGGGTCAGGCACGCCCGGTACCCGGATGCCGGGGTCAGCGAGCCTCGGTGGTGCCGCCCGGGCGGGCGCCGAGCTCCTCGTCGAGGCGGAGCAGGCCGGGGCCGTCGTCGTTGATCAGCTTCACGCGGCCGACGATCTCGCGCACCGTGGCCTCCTCCTCGATCTGCTCCTCCAGGAAGAAGTTGAGCAGCGGACGGGAGTCGAGGTCGCCCTCGGACTCGGCGAGGCGGAACAGGTCGCGGATCGAGGCCGAGACCTTCTCCTCGTGGGCGAGGGCCGCCTCGAAGGCGTGGAGGACCGAGCCGACCACGGGCGCGGGCGCAGACGTGCCACCGATGCGCGGGTGGTTGTCGCGGTCGGCGACGTGGTCGATGAACTTGTTGGCGTGGACGATCTCCTCGTCGGCCTGGTGGCGGAACCACAGGGCCATGCCGGGCAGGTCCATCAGGTCGACCTCGATCGCGAGCTGGCGATAGACCAGGGAGGCCTGGAACTCCAGGGTGATCTGCGCGTTGAAGGCGTTCTCGAGAGTCTCGCTCAGCTTCATGGCCGGAAGCCTAGCGGGACCGGCTCAGGCCAGACCCAGTGCTCCGTGCGCCATCTCGCGGAGCACGTCGTGCATCTGCGGGTCGGGCAGACGGCCGCTGTGCGGCGTCGAGTTGAGCAGTCCGAACAGCACGTGCGCCCGGGTGCGGGACGCCTCGGGGCCGAGCCGGTCGTCGAGGAGGCGGAGCTGGGTGGCCCACACGTCGACGTAGGACCGCTGCAGCGCTCGCACGCGCTCACGCGCCGCGTCGGGCAGGTTGCTCCAGTCGCGGTCCTGGACCACGATCAGGGGACGGTGGGCGAGGGCGAACTCGATGTGCCACTCGATGAGCGCGGTGAGCGCCTCGCGCGGACCCGCGGCGCTGCCGACGCGCGAACGGCCCTCGCTGAGGAGCGTCTCGGAGATGCTGACCAGCATCTCGGCGAGCATGGCGTCCTTGGACTCGAAGTGCTTGTAGAGCGCCGGACCGGAGACCCCGCACGCGGAGCCGAGCTCGGCCACCGAGACGCCGTGGAACCCGCGTGCCGCGAAGAGCTCGGCGGCGATGTCGAGGATCTGCTGGCGGCGGGGCGTCACGAGCTCGAGGTTAGTGCCGCCCGTGCCGTTGCGCGGAGCCCGCGGCGCCGGCGGGCGCACCCGCGGCTCACGTCCGGCAAGCGGAATCACGGCAACCATCTCCCCTGATCGGTGCTTCCAGTGGGCCGCACCCCCGCGGCGGCCCACTGATCCCCAAGAGCACACCCTCCCGCACACGAGTGTGCGTGTGAACGATCCAGTTGGCCAGTGGTGCCAGCACCACTTTCGTGACGAGCGCCGCTCGGGCGGGCGCGTCCGGGGCGCTGCGACGACACGGTGTCGTGACGGTGGTGCCTGCTCTACCGACGTACGGAGCAGGGCGTGGTTACAGTGCGCGCATGCCGCAGATCCGAGTCGTGCTCGCCGAGGACGGAGACCTGCTCCGGGCCGGGGTGCTCGCCCTGCTCGACGCCTACGACGACATCGACGTCGTAGCGACCGCGACGAGCCTGCCGGAGCTGCTGGCGGCCGTCGAGGAGCACCGTCCCGACGTGCTGCTCACCGACATCCGGATGCCGCCCGACTTCACCGACGAGGGCATCCGCGCGGCGGGCGAGCTGCGGCGCACCCATCCGGACACCGGTGTGGTGGCCCTGACCCAGTACTCCGACGTCGAGTACGCCCTCGACCTGGTGCGCGACGGCAGTGACGGTCGCGGCTACCTCCTCAAGGAGCGGGTGGCCGACGTCGACGAGCTGGTGGCCGCGCTGCGCACGGTCGCGGCCGGCGGCTCGGTCATCGACCAGATCGTCGTCGACGCGCTGATGGCCACCGGCACCCGCCGGCACGACTCGCTGCTCGACCGGCTCACCCCGCGCGAGCTCGAGGTGCTCGGGATGGTGGCACGCGGCATGACGAACGCCGCCGTGGCCGGTGAGCTGGTGATCACCGACCGCGCCGTGGAGAAGCACATCAACTCGATCCTCACCAAGCTCGACCTGCCCGCCGACGCCCCGGTGCACCGGCGGGTGGCGGCCACCCTGGTCTTCCTCAGCGAGGCGGGCGTGGGCGGCGGCGTCGCCCCTCGTCGATGAGGGGCCTGCTCTCGGGCTGGGACGGCCTCGATCCCGCGCTGCGCTGGCTGCTGCGCATCAACCTGATCGCGCTGACCTCCGCGACCATCCTGCTGGGGGCGGCGTACCTCGCCGGGTTCAAGCACACGGCCGTCGAGATCGACCTCGCGGTCATGGTCGTCTCGATCGTGCTGATGCTGGTGACGCCGCCGCTGTGCCGGCGCTACGGCGCACCCGCGGCGATCATCGGCCTCACCCTGTCGGCGTGCCTCTTCGCCGCCGGCGGCACCTGGGCGACGCCCAACCTCGCGCCGCTCACCGTGCTGCTCACGATGGTCCCGCTGCTGGTCGGCTTCCCCTACCTCACCCGGCCGTGGATCCGCGCGCTGATGGTCGTCGCCGTGGTCGGGAGCGCGGGGGTGGCCGCGCTGGGGGAGTGGCGTCGGGTCGACAACCTCAACGAGATCTGGTGGGTCAACGCGGTCGTCGTCGCCGTCTCGCTGCCGCCCGGCGTCGCCGTCGTGGTCTTCCTCGTGCGCGACGCCTACACCCGCCTGCGCGACCAGTCGGTCCAGCTCGCCGAGTCGCGCACGCGCGTCGTCGAGGTCGCCGACGCCGCCCGCCGCAGCATCGAGCGCGACCTGCACGACGGCGCGCAGCAGCGCCTGCTCGCGATGAGCGTGACGATCGAGCGGGCCCGCAAGGAGCTGCTCGCCGGGCGCCACGAGAGTGCGACCGCGCTGATGGGGCAGCTCGCCGCGACCAACCGTGAGGTGCTGACCGAGCTGCGCGAGCTCGCGCGCGGCATCTACCCGCCGCTGCTCACCGAGCGCGGCCTGGTCGCCGCCCTCCAGTCGACCGCGCGCCGGTCGACGGTGCCGGTGACCCTCGACGTCGCCGACTTCGAGCGGCCCAGCCGCCAGGTCGAGGTGGCGGCGTACTTCTGCATCCTCGAGGCGCTCACCAACGCCGCCAAGCACTCCGGCGCCACCGAGGTGCTGATCACGGTGCGGGGGCTGCCGCACCTGAGCTTCGTGGTGTCCGACGACGGGAGGGGGTTCGACCGCGGCGCGGTGGACCCCGGTGGCCTCCTCGGCATGGAGGCCCGCGCCGCCGCGGCCGGCGGCACGCTCCGCCTGGAGACGGCACCCGGCTGGGGCACCACCCTGCGCGGCGAGTTCCCCACCTCCCCGCCTCCCGGCCAATGGACACCGGAGGTTAACGATCGCTAACCTGACGGGGTGCCCGAGACCGTAGCCACCCCCACGATGCGCGACCTCGTCGACGACCTGCGCGCCCGGCTGGCCCGGGTCCGCCAGGGCGGCTCGGAGGCGGCGCGCCTCAAGCACACCGACCGCGGCAAGCTGCTGGCCCGCGACCGCGTCGACCGGCTGCTCGACCCCGGCAGCCCGTTCCTCGAGCTCGCGCCGCTGGCGGCCTACGGCATGTACGGCAAGGACGCCGACGACTACGCCGTTCCCTCCGCCGGCGTGGTCAGCGGCATCGGCCTGGTGTCCGGGCGCCCGTGCGTCGTCGTCGCCAACGACGCGACCGTCAAGGGCGGCACCTACTACCCGATGACGGTGAAGAAGCACCTGCGCGCGCAGACGATCGCCGCCGAGAACCACCTCCCGTGCATCTACCTCGTCGACTCCGGTGGGGCGTTCCTGCCGATGCAGGACGAGGTCTTCCCCGACCGCGAGCACTTCGGCCGGATCTTCTTCAACCAGGCCAACATGTCGGCCCAGGGGATCCCGCAGATCGCGAGCGTCATGGGCTCGTGCACCGCCGGCGGCGCCTACGTCCCGGCCATGTCCGACGAGACCGTGATCGTGCGCAACCAGGGCACGATCTTCCTCGGCGGACCGCCGCTGGTGAAGGCCGCGACCGGTGAGGTCGTCACGGCCGAGGACCTCGGTGGCGGCGACGTGCACGCCCGCACCTCCGGCGTCGTCGACCACCTCGCCGAGGACGACGCGCACGCGCTGGCCATCGTCCGCTCGATCGTGGACACGCTTCCCGCTGCGACTCCCGCACGGGTGCCGGCCGCCGAGGTGGAGGAGCCGCACGAGCCCCCGGAGTCGCTCTACGACGTCGTGCCCACCGACACCCGCACGCCCTACGACGTGCGCGAGGTGGTCAAGCGGGTCGTCGACGGCAGCCGCTTCCACGAGTTCAAGAAGCTGTACGGCGACACGCTCGTGTGCGGCTTCGCGCGGATCCACGGCCACGAGGTCGGCATCGTCGCCAACAACGGCATCCTCTTCAGCGAGTCGGCGCTCAAGGGCGCGCACTTCATCGAGCTGTGCAACCAGCGCGGGATCCCGCTGGTGTTCCTGCAGAACATCACCGGCTTCATGGTCGGCCGCGAGTACGAGAACAAGGGCATCGCGCGCGACGGCGCCAAGCTGGTCACCGCGGTCGCGTGCAGCGTCGTCCCCAAGTTCACCGTCGTCATCGGCGGCTCGTTCGGCGCCGGCAACTACGGCATGTGCGGGCGCGCCTACGACCCGCGCTTCCTGTGGATGTGGCCCAACGCGCGGATCTCGGTGATGGGCGGCGAGCAGGCCGCCTCGGTGCTGGCCACCGTGCGCACCGACCTCGAGGACGAGGCCGCCGTCGAGGCGTTCAAGGCTCCGATCCGCGAGCAGTACGAGACCCAGGGCTCGCCCTACTACGCGTCCGCCCGGCTCTGGGACGACGGGATCATTGACCCCGCCGACACCCGCCGGGTGCTGGGCATGGCCCTCGCCGCGACGTCGTACACCCCGATCCCCGAGCCGTCCTACGGCATCTTCCGGATGTGAGCGCGATGAACACCGTCCTGATCGCCAACCGCGGCGAGATCGCGCTGCGGGTCATGCGGACCGCCAGGCGGCTCGGCTGGGCCACCGTCGCCATCCACACCGACCTCGATGCCGACGCGATGCACGTGCGCGCCGCCGACCGGGCGGTGCGGCTCGGGTCCTACCTCGACATCGACGCCGTCGTGGCGGCCGCGCGCGAGTCCGGCGCGGGGTTCGTGCACCCCGGCTACGGCTTCCTGTCCGAGCGCGCGCCCTTCGCCCGCGCCCTGGCCGAGGCGGGCATCACCCTGGTCGGCCCGTCGGCCGACGTGATGGACGCGATGGGACGCAAGGACGCCGCCCGGGAGGTCGCGACGGCGGCCGGGGTGCCGGTGGTGCCGTCGTACTCCCTCGACGGACCCGGCAGCGACCCCTCGACCTTCGCCTATCCCGTGCTGGTCAAGGCCGCCGCCGGCGGTGGCGGCAAGGGCATGCGCGTCGTGCGCTCGCCCGGCGAGTACGACGAGGCGCTGGCCGCCGCGCGGCGCGAGGCGGCGTCGTCGTTCGGCGACGACACGATGCTGGTCGAGAAGTACGTCGAGTCCGGCCGGCACATCGAGGTGCAGGTCATGGGCGACACCCACGGCACGGTGCTGCACTTCTTCGAGCGCGACTGCTCCACGCAGCGTCGGCACCAGAAGGTGCTGGAGGAGGCGCCGGCGCCGACCATCACCGCCGGGCAGCAGGCCGCGATCACGTCGTCGGCGGTCGCCCTCGCGCGGCAGTGCGGCTACACCGGCGCCGGCACGGTCGAGTTCCTGCTCGACAACGCGACCGGGGAGTTCTACTTCCTCGAGATGAACACCCGCCTCCAGGTCGAGCACCCGGTGACCGAGGAGGTCACCCGGGTCGACGGCGAGCGGGTCGACCTCGTCGAGCTCCAGCTCCGGGTCGCGGCAGGCGAGCCGCTCGGGATCGACCAGGACCGGATCACCCTCGAGGGCCACGCCATCGAGGCACGCGTCTACGCCGAGGACTCCTTCAACGGCTTCCTGCCCCAGGCCGGCGTCGCGACCCACGTCGCGTGGCCGCTCGGGGAGGGCATCCGCGTCGACCACGCGCTCGAGGGCGGGCAGGAGGTCAGCACCGCCTACGACCCGATGCTCGGCAAGGTGATCGCCCGGGGCGTCGACCGGGAGGAGGCCCGGGACCGCCTGGTCCGGGCGCTCGACCGCACGGAGGTCGCGGGCCTCACCACCAACACCGGCTTCCTCCGCGCCCTGGTGGCGAGCGACGAGCTGCGTGACGCGACCCTCGACACCGCCTGGCTCGACCACCACGACGTACCCCCTCCCGACGACACCGAGGCCCGACGGCTCGCTGCCGCCGCGCTCGTCCCCGTCCGCACCGGCGGGCCGTGGCGGGCCGACGGCTGGCGGTCCGGCGGCGACCCGGCTCCCGTGCGGGTCGTCGTGGGCGGCGAGCTGGTCGACGTGGGCCCCGACACCCGTCCCGCTGCGGCCTTCGTGGGCGTGACGACGGCGGCCGTCGAGGTGGTCCTGCACGGCCAGCGCTTCGTCTTCACCCGCCCCGACCCGTTCGCCGACACGGCCGCCACCGCCGGCGACGGCACGCTCGTGGCGCCGATGCCCGGCACCGTCCTCGCGGTCAACGTCGCCGAGGGCCAGGCCGTGGCCGAGGGTGAGACGCTGGGTGTGATGGAGGCGATGAAGATGGAGCTCGCGCTCAAGGCCCCCTTCGCGGGCACGGTCACCGCCGTCGGCGCGACGGTGGGCGACCTGGTGAAGCTCGGCGCCGTCCTCTTCACGGTGGAGGAGTCGTGAGCCTCCCGACGACCGTCCCCGCGGACGGGATGCCCGAGCGGGTGACGATCTACGAGGTCGGACCGCGCGACGGCCTGCAGAACGAGTCCGCGATCGTGCCGGTCGACGTCAAGGCCGAGTTCGTACGACGACTCGTGGCCGCCGGGCTCCCGATCGTCGAGGCCACCAGCTTCGTCCACCCGAAGTGGGTGCCGCAGCTCGCCGACGCCGCCGAGCTGATGGCCGACCTGGGCGAGGAGGGCCGGCACCTCCCGGTGCTCGTGCCCAACGAGCGCGGCCTGGACCGGGCGCTCGAGCTCGGCCTGGAGCACGTCGCCATCTTCGGCAGCGCCACCGAGACCTTCGCCGGCAAGAACCTCAACCGCACCTTCGACGAGCAGTTCGCGATGTTCGAGCCGACCGTCGCCCGTGCCCGCGAGGCGGGGATGGACGTGCGGGCCTACGTCTCGATGTGCTTCGGTGACCCGTGGGAGGGCCCCGTGCCGATCGAGCAGGTCGTCACCGCCGGCACCCGGCTGCTCGACCTCGGCGCCCACCAGCTGAGCCTCGGCGACACCATCGGCGTCGCGACCGCCGGGCACGTGAAGGCGCTCGTCGCGGCCTTCGCCGACGCCGGCGTCGGCACCGACCGGCTGGCCATGCACTTCCACGACACCTACGGCCAGGCGCTCGCCAACACCTTCTCCGCGCTCCAGGCCGGCATCACCACCTTCGACGCCAGCGCCGGCGGCCTCGGCGGCTGCCCCTACGCGAAGTCGGCCACCGGCAACCTGGCCACCGAGGACCTCGTCTGGATGCTCGACGGCCTCGGCATCGCGCACGGCGTCGACCTCGCCGCGGTCGTCGCGACCAGCACCTGGATGGCCGGCCACCTCGGGCGCCCCAGCCCCAGCGCCGTCGTACGAGCCCTCTCCTCCGCGGACTAGCCGGGCTCGGGCACAATCAGCCCCATGAGCCGCGTGGTCCACCTGCACATCGGTGCCCCCAAGACCGGGACGACGTACCTCCAGGACCGGCTGCGGATCAACGCCCCGTCGTTGGCGCGCCACGGCGTGACCATCCCGGCGACCCGGCCGGGCACGTCCGACATGTTCCACTTCCGCGCGGCCCTCGACCTGCTCGACCAGGACTGGGGCGGCTCGCCCGGGCACGCCAAGGGCGCGTGGGACGCGATGGTGCGGAGGGTCAGGCGCGCCGAGGGCAACGTCGTCATCAGCCACGAGATCCTCGCCGGCGCCAAGCCGGACAAGATCGCCAAGGCGATGAACGACCTCGCCGGCAACGACGTCCACATCGTCTACTCCGCGCGCGACCTCGCCCGCCAGGTGCCGGCGGCCTGGCAGGAGTCGATCAAGCAGGGCCGCAAGTGGGGGTTCAACCGCTTCCTCAACCGCTACGAGGGCGGCAAGCCGTTCTTCTTCCGCCAGGCGCTCGACCTTCCCGAGGTCCTCACGGCCTGGGGCTCCAAGATGTCGCCCGACCGGATCCACGTCGTGACGGTGCCGCACGACCGCGGACCCGACGGCGACGAGCTGTGGCAGCGCTTCTGCCGTGCCTTCGGCATCGACCCGGCGTGGGCGCCCCTCGACTCCGAGCGCGACAACCGCTCGCTCGGCATCGCCGAGACCTCGCTGCTCCGCAAGCTGAACCGGCGCCTCGAGCTCGGCATGCATCGTGACGCGACCTACGACAACCTCATCCGCGAGATCCTCGCGCAGGAGGTGCTCGTGGCGCGCGACGCCATCCCGGTGCGGCTGCCGCCCGAGCGCTACGACTTCGCCGAGGAGCAGGGCGAGCGCTGGATCGAGTGGATCAAGGGCAGCGGCGTGGACGTCGTCGGTGACCTCGACGACCTGCGACCCCGTCGTCCCGCCGAGGACGAGGAGTGGCGCAACCCCGACCGGGTCCGCGCCAAGCTCGAGCTGAGCGCCGCTCTCGACGCGCTGACCGTGATGACGAAGGAGGCCGCAGAGGCAGGCGCCAAGGGCGGCCCGATGACCAAGCGGGTGCGCACCGCCGCCCGTCGGCTGCGCGACCGTTGAGCGAGGTCGACGCCGCACGCGCGCACGGGTGGGTAGCGCACCTGCGGGAGGGCGGTACGACGCCCTGGCTGGCGTGGTCCGGCGGCCCGTCCGCGCCTGGCGCGCCCACCTCGCGCACCCTCCCGGGCGCCCAGCAGCTCGAGCTGCTGCGGCGGGTCAACGTGGCGAGCGCAGGAGCGACCACGGCCGTCCTCGCCGACCGGGTCCTCGCAGCACCGGCGGCCGGTCGGGGCAAGGCCGACCTCCCGCTCGTGGGCCTCGACGGCGGGACCGGCTTCGGTCCGCGCGCCGTCGACCCGGAGCACGTGGGCGCCCGCGAGCTGCTGCGGGTGGCCAGCGTGCTGCTGGCCGACGACCTCGTCTCCCTCGGCGCCGACCCCGCCCGGTCGAGCTGGGCGCGGCCGTGGCGCCGCCGGTTCCGCCTCGTCGGTGACCCGGTCACGGCCACCGAGCTGCGCGAGCACCTGCTCGCCCTGGGACGTCCCGAGGGTGGCCCGCGTCCGTTCCTCGTCGCCGTCGGCGCTCCGCTCGACGAGCTGCTCGCCCGGACCTGGACCCAGCGCTGCTTCGAGACCGGCACCAAGCCGTTCGCCGACTGGCTGCGGTTCTGGCGCGAGCGCGACCAGCTGCCCGCCCGCACCGACCTCCTCGCGTCCGTGCTGCGCTGGAACGCGCGCCGGCCCTTCGTCCGGATCGTCACCGACATCGACCGACTGCCCCGCCAGCTCGGCGTACGCCACCTCCCGGAGGTGCGCGTGCCCGGCGCCGACCAGGCCGAGCTGGCCCGGCGGATCGCCTCCGTCGTGGGCCTCAAGGTCCCGGCCGGCGAGCGCCCGGGCCTGATGCGGACGCTGCAGCGGCGGATGCCCGGCAGCGGCGCCGCGCCCGTCGTCGTACCGGCCCGCGAGCGCGAGTGGGTCGCCGAGTCGGCGGCCCGGATGGGCAGGAACATCGCCCGCGCTGGCTACCCTGTCGTCGGCGACCTCGCCGACCTCGCACCTCGGGCCGAGACGCCGTCACCGGCCGTCGGCGACCAGCAGGTCCTGGACCTGGCGATCAGGATGGTCGCCGACCCGAGCTGGCGCACGAGAGGGGTGGAGCGATGAGCAGGCGGGTCCTGCTGCACGTGGGCTGCCCCAAGACCGGCACGTCCTACCTCCAGGACGTGCTCTTCCGCAACCAGGAGGTCCTGCGCGAGCACGACATCCTCTACCCCGCCGACCGGTTCGACGCGCACTTCCTCGCCGCGCTCGACCTGATGACCCTGCCGTGGGGCGGGCTCGAGACCGAGGCCGTCGGCGCGTGGGACCGGCTCGCCGCGCAGGTGCGCGAGTGGCACGGCACCGCGATCATCAGCCACGAGATCTTCGCCCGCGCGACGCCGACGCAGGTCGAGCGCGCGCTCGCCTCGCTCGGTGACGCCGAGGTGCACCTGGTGCTGTCGGTGCGCGACCTGGTCCGCCAGATCCCGGCGGAGTGGCAGGAGAACGTCAAGCACCGCAGCCACATCACCTACGCGAAGTTCCTCGAGACGATCCGCGACCCCGGCCGCGACTCCAAGATCGGGTCGTGGTTCTGGGCGGTGCAGGAGGTCCCCGACATCCTGGACCGCTGGGGCTCGAGCCTCCCGGCCGAGCGGGTCCACCTGGTGACCGTCCCGCCGTCGGGCTCCGACCGGGGCGAGCTGTGGCGCCGGTTCTCGCACACGTTCGGACTCGCCGGGATCGAGCTCGACCTCACCGCCGAGCGCGAGAACCCCTCGCTCGGCGTGCCCGAGACGTCGTTGCTGCGCACCATCAACCAGCGGGTCACCTCGATCATCGCGCCGCCCGACTACCGCCCGCTCGTGCGTGAGGTGCTCGCCCACCAGACGCTGTCGCGCAGCATCGACTCGGCCCGTCTCGGACTCTCGCCCGACGACCACGCGTGGGCGCAGGACCTCTCCCGCGGCTGGGTGGCGGTGCTGGAGGAGCGGGGCTACGACGTCTCCGGCTCGCTCGAGGACCTGGTCGGCCCCGAGCCCGGCACCTTCGCCGACCCCGACACCACGACGGCCGAGCAGCTCCTGCCGCCCGCCCTCGACGCGATCGGGGCCCTGCTCGTCGAGGCCGCCCGGCTCCGCGACGTGGAGGAGCGCCTGCACGAGGAGCTGCGCGAGGCGCGCGAGGAGCGTGACCGCGCGCGTACGACGGCGACGTACCGCGCGAGGCGGAAGATCGTCACCACCCTCGAGGACTCCGCCGCCGGGCGGGGGACCCTCGACGCCTACCGCCGCGTGCGCCGGCGGGGCTGAGGCCTCACTTCCGGCGCTGCAGCAGCTCCCGGTCGGCGTAGCGGCCGACCTTCCAGGTGGCGTAGCCGTCGGCACCCATCCCGACGACCCCGCCGATCACCGGCACGCGGCGGCCCACGGTCGTCGCGAGTCGCTTGCCGGCGACGCGCGTGATGATGTCGGTGGCCACGACCGCGGAGATCGTGCCGTCGAGCGTCGGGTCGTGGGCGGGCGCGGTGGCGAGCGCCATCGGGGTGGCGGGGAGCTTGCGCTTCGAGACCAGCTCGGCGACCTGCTCCTCGCCGAGCAGCAGCGCGAGGATGGCGTTGCGCACGCGCGGGTCGGAGAGGTCGTGGCCGCGCAGGTGGGCGATGCCCGCGACCATCCGGCACTGGATCAGGGCCAGGCCGGTGATGTTGGCCGGGATGGCGACGGCCATGGTGACCAGGCCGCCGAGGTTGGTGGCGAAGCCCTGGGCGCCGGCGATGCGGACGTTGTTCTCGATGACCTCGTGGATGGCGCGCTCGACGTTGCCGCCCTGCTCCTTGAGCTGCTTGTCGGCGGCGACGGACGCCGGTGCGAGCGGTCCGACTCCGTCGATCGCACGCCGCAACGCCTCGCGCACGAAGGTCGAGGTCGCGCCCGGCGCGATCTCCTGGATCCTCGGCGCCAGCTGGCGTCCGACGGTTTCCTTCAGGCCCATGCCTCGATCGTACGGTCCCGGTCAGCGGCGGACCTCGCACGACCTCAGGCGCTCGCCCGCGAGACAGCGGTCCCGGCCCTGGCGCCCGTCGAGCACGTCGCGTCCGGGGCCGCCGTCGAGCAGGTCGCGTCCGCCGGACCCGAGCAGGCGATCGTCACCTCCGCGTCCCCACGCCCGCACCCGGCGCGCAGCGCTGCCGTCGACGTGGTCGGGGCCGCGTCCACCGACGTACGTCAGCAGGCGCAGCCGCGGTGCGCGGTTGAAGTCGATGCCCTCGAGGTCCACGAAGCCGGCGATCTTCCGGCCGTCGACCGCGATCCGTGCGCGCGAGCGGTCCACGGTGAGCCGTGACCCCCGGGGGACGACCGTCCGGGACGCGCCGAAGGTCAGCCGGTCGACGCCGGGCCCGCCGTCGAGGACGTCGCCGCGGCCCACGACGAAGACCTCGAGGGCGTCGAGGCCGCCGAAGCCGAAGAGGTCCGACCCGCCCGCACTCGCCAGGTAGTCGCTGCCCGACCCGCCGTCGAGCCTCGCGCCCTGGTCACGCCCCATCGCGGAGAGGGCGTCGTTGCCCGCGCCGCCGTCCAGGTCGTCGGCGCCCCGGTAGGAGATGACCTCGTCGGCGCCCGGACCGGCGGACACCCGGTCGTCACCGGACAGGAGGCCGTCCCCCCGGCCCTCGACCGCCCACAGCCAGTCGGCGTCGGGATAGACGAGGTCATCGCCCTGGGCGGACTCGATCCGGTCCTCGCCGGCGCCGCCGGTGATGAAGTCGTCCGCGGCAGAGCCGATCAGCACGTCGTCGTACGCCGATCCCGCGATGCCGCCGTTGGAGACGAGCGGGGCGATCGTGTCCGTGCCCTCGCCGGTGGCGGTCCCGGCGCCGAGGTCGACCGTCACCGGGCCGGGTGCGTCCTCGAAGGCCACGACGTCGAAGTAGGGCCGGTCGCCCCACCAGATGTCCTCGGAGGCGGGGTCGTGGCCGAGGTCGACGAAGTCGTCGCCGGGGCCGGGAGCGAGGTGGTCGCCGTAGTAGCCGTCGTCGGGGTAGTAGTCCTCGTCGAGGCCACCGAAGAGCCGGTCGTCGCCCTCGCCACCGAAGATGCGGTCGGCACCGGCCAGCCCGCAGATGGTGTCGTTGCCGCCGAGCCCCTCGATCACGTCCCTGCGCGAGGAGCCGAGGATGACGTCGTCGCCGGCAGTGCCCTGCACGGGGGTGATCGGGAACGAGGTCGACTCCGGCACCACGATCGTGGGCACCTTGCCGTCGCAGGTCTCGGCCGCCCGGGCGGGCGCTGCGGCCGCGACCGGCGCCAGGGCGGTCACGGCGATGCCGATCAGGGCGGTGGCGGTCGCGGTGCGTCTCATCGGGGTCCTCCGGGCGTGCGCGTGGGGCCGGTCCGGTGGGAGACGGCGTTCCCGGGTGAAAGGTTGTTCGCTACGGTGCGAAATGTGCCCATCGCCCCCGATCCGACGCCCTGGGCCTTCCCGCACCACTCGACGTGGGACCCCGACGACGACCTCGTCGCGCTCGGCGCGGACCTCGACAGCGGCACGTTGCTGACGGCGTACGGCCTCGGGCTGTTCCCGATGCCGGTGACGCTCGAGGGCGACGAGCAGCTCGGCTGGTTCTCCCCGGTCGAGCGCGGGGTGCTGCCGCTCGACGGGATCCGCGTCTCCCGGTCGCTGCGACGCTCGGCGCGCGACTTCGAGATCAGGATCGACACCGCCTTCGACGAGGTGGTGGCCCGGTGCGGCAGCCCGGACCGCGAGGACGGCTGGATCACCCCGGCGTTCGTCCGGGCCTACGGTCGTCTCCACCGCCTCGGCTGGGCGCACTCCGTCGAGGCGTGGCGCGACGGTGAGCTGGCCGGTGGGCTGTACGGCGTCAGCATCGGTGGGCTGTTCGCCGGCGAGTCGATGTTCCACCGCGACCGCGACGCCTCGAAGGTCGCGCTGCTCGGCCTCGTCGACGTCCTGCGCGACTCCCACGCCGACCACCGGGTGCTCGACGTGCAGTGGCAGACGCCGCACCTGGCCTCCCTGGGTGTCGTACGACGTCCGCGCGCCGAGTACCTCGAGCAGCTCGAGCAGTCCCTCGACGTCCCGCTGCCGCCCGCCTTCCGGGTGGACGAGTAGCGTGCGCGCATGACGATCCGCACCCGCCTCGCCCTCACCAGCGCCGCACTGATGGTCGGCGTCGCCACGTCGGCCTGCGGGGGCGGTGGCAGCGGGAGCGGCAGTGACGGCGCGCCGACCGACGCCAGCAAGGACGACTTCTGCAGCACCTACTCGGACCTCTTCGCCGACCTCATGGGCGACATGAGCGACGTCCCGAGCGACGAGCAGATGGCCACGGCGGTCAAGGACTGGGCCGACAAGCTCGAGGCCGTCGGCACCCCCGAGGACATCACCGACGACGCGCGGGCCGGGTTCGACGACCTGGTCGACCAGGCCAACAGCATCGACGCCGACGACTTCTCGATCGACAAGCTCGACGAGCTCGCCCAGGGCGGCAAGGGGGCCTCGGAGGAGGCGCAGGAGCAGGCGACCGCCTTCGCGACCTACCTCACCGACACGTGCGGCAACCCGCTCGACGACCTCGAGATGCCGGAGATGCCCAGCGAGACGCCCTGACCGGAGGGTCGCACACCACGTCCGGCGAGGTCGCCGTTCGACGGACGTCCGACCACCGCAGGGGTACCCTCCTTGCGGGGATCGTGAGAGGTGAGTGGACGCAATGTCAGTGACGCGTGAGGGCAGGATCTGCTCCTTCTGCGCCACCCCGGGTGGCCCGGGCACGGATGTGCCCCTGATCGGCGGGCTGGGTGCGCAGGTGTGCGGCACCTGCGTCGACGACTTCCACGCGACGCTCCACGACGACGAGGCGATGGCCGCGTCCCGCGCCTTCCCGTGGGACTCGATGAGCGACGCCGAGGTCCTGGCCGTGCTCCCGCAGATCATGGCCTCGGCCGAGCAGAACCAGGCCTTCGCACGCGAGTGGGTCGACCTGCTGCGCGAGCGGAAGGTGTCGTGGGCCGAGATCGGCCGCACGCTCGGCGTCTCGCGCCAGGCGGCCTGGGAGAGGTTCGCCAGGAAAACGGGAGACAACGGCGCCACGGCGTGAGAAGATCGCCGTCCGTCAGGTTAGACTTGACGTGAAGGTGCTGGTCGGTCTGTCACGGGGGTGAGGCCGACCGGCACCTTTTGCTATGTCTGCTCGGTCGGCCGGCCGCTACTTGAGCAGCTTCGACATCCGCCGGTCCGCGAGGGGCTTCCCGCCGGTCTGGCAGGTCGGGCAGTACTGCAGGCTGGAGTCGGCGAACGACACCTCGCGCACGACGTCGCCGCAGACGGGGCACTTCTGGCCGGTACGGCCGTGGACGGCGAGGTTGCTCTTCTTCTCGCCCTTGAGCTCGCTGGCTGCGAGCCCGCTCGACCGGGCGACCGCGTCGCCCAGCGTGGTGCGGATGGCGTCGTACAGCGTCTGGAGGTCGTCGTCCTCCTCGAGGCTGTTGGCCGGCTTGAACGGCGACATCCTCGCCGCGTGCAGGATCTCGTCGGAGTAGGCGTTGCCGATGCCCGCGATGATCGACTGCATCCGCATCACGCCCTTGATCTGCTTGCGCCCCTCCTTGGCCAGGATCGCGCGCAGCACGTCGATGGTGAAGTCGTCGGACAGCGGGTCCGGGCCGAGGCGGGCGACGCCCTCGACCTCCTGCGGGTCGCGCACGACGTAGATCGCCAGGCCCTTCTTGGTGCCGGCCTCGGTGATGTCGAGCCCGGGCTGGACGTCGAGGTCCGGGTCGTCGATGACGATGCGGGCGGCCAGGGGGTTCTTCGGGTTCGGCCGGGCCGGGAGCGCGGGGACCTCGTCCTTCCACCGGATCCAGCCGGCCCGCGCGAGGTGGATGACCACGTGCACGCCGCTCGCGTCGATGTCGAGGAACTTGCCGTGCCGGGTGACGCTGTCCACGAGCGTGCCGTGCAGCGCGTGCAGCGGCGGGTCGAACGTCTTGAGCGCGCTGAAGGCGGTGAGGTCGACCCTGCTGATCGCCCGGCCGACGAGCCGTCCGCGCAGGTCCTGGACGAGGGCTTCGACCTCCGGCAGCTCGGGCATGACGTCGAGTCTAGGCAGGAAGTTGTGTGCCGGGTCACAATGGGACATGGCCCAGCAGCACCCACCTCGCACCGGCGGGGTCTTCCTCGATCCGCGCGGGGAGGACCGCTCGCTGCGCGTGACCTGGCACCAGGACTCGCAGCTGGTCGTGCTGTCGCTGTGGCGCGACAACGTCTGCGCCGGCACGTTCCGGCTCGCCGCCGACGAGGTGCCCGACCTGATCGGGCTGCTGCGTCAGGGCCTCGACGAGGCCTACGACAGCGCCCGCGACCGCGTCGCGCGGGTCGAGCGGCCGAGCCGGGCGGGCTAGCGGCTCACGGCACGACGAGGACGGGCACCGGCGAGGCGCGCAGGATCTTCGTCGCGTTGGGCCCGAGGAAGAGTCGTGACGCGAGCCCGGCCCGCGACGACCCGACCACCAGGAGGTCGCCCCGCTGCCAGTCGAGGCGGTCCATCGCGGACTGCCAGGTGCGGCCGTCGGCCACCACGGCGCGCACGTCGTCGGGGCGCGGCTCGCCGATCGTGGCGAGCGCCTCGGCCTGGAGGGCGTTGGTCTGCTCGATCCACGCCTCCATCACCATGTCCTCGTCGCGCAGGCCGGTCTCCGGCGGGTACATCGTGCGGCCCCGCACGGCGAAGGTCGCGACCCGCAGCGCAGCGCCCGTGCGGGCGCAGACCTCGGCGGTCGCGGCCAACGTACGACGCGACTGCTCGTCGCCGCGGAACGCGCAGGTGGCGCGGGTGACGGTCGACCCCGCAGGTGCGTCGAAGCCGCGCGGCGCGATCGCCACGGGCACGGACGCCGAGTGCAGCAGCACGTCGGCCGTGGAGCTCAGGTGCACCTGGCCGTAGGCGCCGGCCTGCCCCGAGCCGACCACGACGGCGCGCGCGCCGTGCTTCCCGGCCTGCGACAGCAGCACCGAGGAGGCCGACCGGCCCTCGACCCAGGCGGCCTTGACCCGCACGTCCGGGTCGATCTGCGCCATGAGGGCGGTCGCCTCGGCGACCGCTGCCTCGCCGTGCGCGCGCGCCCAGTCGGCGTACTCGCGGTCGGTGCCGCCGGCCACCGGGGTCGGCCACCTCGCGGGTGCGGCGGTGACGATGCGGAGGTCGTCGCCGTCGGAGCGCGCGAGCAGCGCGCCGAGCTCGAGGCCCGAGCGGTCGTCCTTGCCGGGGGCGAAGCCGACCACGAGGGTCACCGCGTGGCTCCCTCGTGGTCGCCGCTCTCGAGGCGGGAGTGCCGACGGCCCCACAGGAAGTAGAAGGCGAGCACGATCGCGAGCCAGACGCTGAAGATCACCCACGTGATGGCGGCCAGGCCGGAGAGGACGTAGACGCAGGCGACGACCGTGATGACCGGGGTCACGGGATAGCCGGGCACCCGGAACGGGCGCTCGAGGCCGGGCTGGGTGCGGCGGAGGATGAGGATGCTGATCGCGACCACGCTGAAGGCGACGAGGGTGCCGATGGAGACGGTGTCCCAGAGGTAGTCGGCCGGCACGAATCCGGCGATCAGGGAGACGACCACACCGACCACGATCGTGTTGAAGGTCGGGGTCATCGTGCGGGAGTCGACCGAGGCGAAGCGGTCGGGGAGCATCCGGTCGCGGCCCATCGCGAAGAGGATGCGGGTCTGGCCGTAGAGGGTCACGAGCGTCACCGAGAAGATCGAGATCACCGCCCCCGCGGCGACGACCGTGCCGGGGATCGAGGACCCGGTGATGTTCTCGAGGATGACCGACAGCCCGGCGCTCTGCTGCTCGTCGCTGGAGAACTCCGCCAGCGGCTGCGAGCCGACGCCGGCGAAGGCGACGAGCAGGTAGACGCCGACCACGATGACGAGCGCGCCCATGATCGCGCGTGGCAGGGCGCGCTGCGGGTCCTTCACCTCCTCGCCCGCCGTCGACACGGCATCGAGGCCGATGAAGGAGAAGAAGATCGTGCCGGCGGCCGCGCTGATGCCGGCCGAGCCGGAGGCGAAGAAGTGGTCGAAGCGGTCGGCGCGGAACGCGGTCAGCGCGACGACCACGAAGAGCAGGAGCACGCCGAGCTTGATCAGCACCATGATCGTGTTGACCTTCGCCGACTCGCTCGCGCCGCGGATCAGCAGGATCGTGCAGAGGAAGACGAGCACGACGGCCGGCAGGTTGACCAGGCCGGTGACGTCGTCCTCGTAGGGGACGGGGGAGTACGACAGCGCGTCGGGCAGCTGGAACCCGAAGAGGCTGTTGAGCAGCTCGTTGAAGTAGCCGCTCCACCCGACCGCGACCGCGGACGCGGCGACGCCGTACTCCAGGAGCACGCAGGCGGCGATCACCATCGCCATCAGCTCGCCCATCGAGTGGTAGGTGAAGGAGTACGTCGACCCGCTGACCGGGATCGAGCTGGCGAGCTCGGCGTAGCAGAGCGCCGACAGGCCGGCCGCGACGCCCGCGACGAGGAACGAGACCATCACCGCGGGGCCGGCGTCGGGCACGGCCTCCTGCAGCACGAAGAAGATGCCGGTGCCGACGGTCGCGCCGACGCCGAACATCATCAGCGAGAACGTGCCGAGCGTCCGGGCGAGCTCGGGCCCGTCGTGGGCTCCGCGTGGCTGGGCGAAGGGCTTCCTCCGCAGGAGCTGCTGACTCAGACCGGCCATGGACGGATCCCTCCCAAGAACGTCGCGTCCTCGGAATCTAGACCTGACCGGGCGTTTCGTCATCGCCCGTCCCACGACGGCCCCCGGCTACTTCTTCGCGCGCCACTCCCGCTCGAACGGGAGCCGCCACGCGTGGGGGGCGACGAGCTGGTGGATGGCGTTGGGCCCCCAGGTCCCGGGGGCGTACGGCTTCACCGGCGGCGGGTTGTCGAGGAGCTGCGCCGAGCGGTCCCACAGCGACTCGATGCCCTCGGCGGTGGTGAAGAGCGTGTGGTCGCCGCGCATCGCGTCGAGGATCAGCCGCTCGTAGGCCTCGAGCACGTCGCCGGCCGACTCGGTCTCGCCGGTGGAGAACTGCATCGAGAGCTTCTGCAGCCGCATGCCGGGGCCGGGACGCTTGCCGTAGAACGACAGCGACACCTTGGACTCGTCGGCGAGGTCGAAGGTCAGGTGGTCCGGCCCCGACTGTCCGACGCCGGAGTTGGCCGGGAACATCGATCGCGGCGCCTCCTTGAAGGCGATCGAGATGATCCGCTTCCCCTCGGCCATCTCCTTGCCGGTGCGCAGGTAGAACGGCACGCCCGCCCACCGCCAGTTGTCGAGGCGGCACTCCATCGCGATGAAGGTCTCGGTGTCGGAGTCGGGTGCGACGCCGGGGAGGCTGGTGTAGCCGGTGAACTGCCCGCGCACCACCGTGCTCGGCCGGATCGGCAGCAGCGAGCGGAAGACCTTGTTCTTCTCCTCCGAGATCGCCCGCGGCTCCAGCGCGGTCGGCGGCTCCATCGCGACGAACGCCATCACCTGGAACAGGTGCGTGACCACCATGTCCTTGTAGGCGCCGGTCGACTCGTAGAAGTTGGCGCGCTGGTCGAGGCCGAGCGTCTCGGGGATGTCGATCTGGATGTGGTCGATGAAGTTGCGGTTCCAGATCGGCTCGAAGAGGCCGTTGGCGAAGCGGAACGCCAGGATGTTCTGCGCAGCCTCCTTGCCGAGGAAGTGGTCGATCCGGAAGACCTGCGACTCCTTGAAGGTCTCGTGGACGCGGGCGTTCAGCGCGATCGCGCTGGCGAGGTCGGTGCCGAACGGCTTCTCCATCACCACGCGCGCCCGCGCGACGAGGTCGGCCTCGCGGAGCATGTCGATCACGGGGAGCGCCGCCTTCGGGGGCACGGAGAGGTAGTGGAGTCGTCGTACGTCGCCACCGAGCGCCTGCTCGGCGCGCTCGACCGCGGCGGCGAGCGCCGCGGGGCCGGCGGACTGGGCGACGTAGGTGAGGTTGTCGTCGAAGAGGTCCCACTGCTCGGGGCTGAGCTGCTTGTGCCCGAACTGCTCGACGGCGGAGCGGGCGAACGCGCGGAACTCCTCGTCGCTCATGTCCTCCAGCGACGTGCCGACGATGCGGATGTCGGGGGCGAGGTCGGACAGGACGAGGTGCGCCATGCCGGGCAGCAGCTTGCGGCGGGCGAGGTCGCCGGTGGCGCCGAAGAGCACGATCACGTGGGGATCGAGCTGCTCCTGCGCGTAGCGCGACGACGGCCTGGACTCGGCGGGGTAGGAGATGGACTGCGCGGGGTGCGGTGCCTGCGGCTCGGTCACGGATGTGGTCGTTCCACTCTTTGCGCGACTCGCCGAGTATCCATGTCTCTACAGAACGCCTTAGATTCCGCGATAGCGTCCGATCGTGGACCCCATCCGGAACCCGTACGCCCCCGGCGCGGGCCAGCGCCCGCCCGAGCTCGCCGGGCGTGACGAGCAGCTCTCCGCCTTCGACGTCGTCCTCGAGCGGGTTGCCAAGGGGCGCCCCGAGCGCAGCCTCGTGCTGACCGGGCTGCGCGGCGTCGGCAAGACCGTGCTGCTCAACGCGCTGCGCGGGACCGCCGTGCGCAAGGGCTGGGGGACCGGCAAGCTCGAGGCCCGTCCCGGCCAGGGGCTGCGGCGCCCGCTGAGCAGCGCCCTGCACCAGGCCGTGCGCGAGCTCGGTCGGTCGGGGGACGAGGAGTCGGTCGACCACGTGCTCGGGGTGATCAAGTCCTTCGCCCACCGCGACGCCGGCGCGAACGCCAAGCTCAAGGACCAGTGGAGCCCGGGCATCGACGCGCCCGCCGTCCGCGGTCGGGCCGACTCCGGCGACATCGAGATCGACCTCGTCGAGCTCTTCACCGATCTCGGCGGGCTCGCGGCCGAGGTCGGCAAGGGCATCGGCATCTTCGTCGACGAGATGCAGGACCTCGGGCCCGACGACGTGTCCGCGCTGTGCGCGGCGTGCCACGAGCTCAGCCAGTCGGGACTGCCCGTGATCGTCGTCGGCGCCGGGCTGCCCCACCTGCCGGCCGTGCTCAGCGCCAGCAAGTCCTACAGCGAGCGGCTCTTCCGCTACCAGCGGATCGACCGGCTCGCCCGGGAGGCCGCCGACCACGCCCTCGAGGCGCCCGCCGCGTCGGAGGACGCAGCCTTCGAGCCCGAGGCCCTGGCCGCGATGTACGACGCCACCGGCGGCTACCCGTACTTCATCCAGGCCTACGGCAAGGCGGTCTGGGACCTCGCGCCCCGCTCGCCGATCACGGCCGCCGACGTCGCGGTCGCCGCACCCGAGGCCGAGTCGGAGCTGGCCGTCGGCTTCTTCGGCTCGCGCTACGAGCGCGCGACGCCGGGGGAGCGCGACTACCTGATGGCGATGGCCGACGTGGCCGTCGCACTCGGTGACCCGGACTCCGTCCCCAGCGCCGACGTCGCCGCTGCGCTCGGCAAGAAGCCGCAGTCCCTCTCGCCCGCCCGCGACTCGCTGCTGAAGAAGGGCCTGGTCTACTCCGGCGAGCGCGGCCGGATCGCCTTCACCGTCCCCCACTTCGGGAGGTACCTCCGCGAGCGGGGCTGAGCCCACCGCCGATCGTCGGCGGGTTTCCGTCGGCGGCGCGCCCGTGAAGTCGAGCAGGGGTGACGCTGGCCGCCGGTCGTCGGCGGGGGGTTCGTCCGCGGCGCGCCCGTGAAGTAAGGACGAGGGCTGCGTTCGGGGGAGCGAAGCGGAGGAGAGCGCGGCAACGAGGACGCACGAGCGGGCCTCCGGCGCCGCGGACACGCGCCGAAGCGAAGCGGAGGCGCAAAAAGACACCGTGATCCGTGGTCACGGTCGACCGGACACACGACCTTGGTTTCGACACGGGCGCTGGGCGCCCTGCTCAACCAGCGGGGCGGGCGCGCCGCGGACGAAACACCCGCTGGGCCTCGTTCAGGTGGCGGGTGGCGTCCGGAACTCGCGCGGGAGCTCCTCGAGCAGCCGGAGCCAGAGCTCGGCCGCGGTGGGGTACGACGCCACGGCGTGGCGCAGCACGTGGACGGGGACCCCGCCGGTGACGGCCACCGTCGCGGCGTGCACGAGCTCACCGGCCTCGGGGCCGACGAAGGTCGCGCCGAGCAGGAGCCGCGTCTGGGCGTCGACGACGAGCTGGGCGTCGCCGACGACGTGGTCGCGCAGCAGCCCGGTGCCCGCGGCGGACGACGTCGGCACGCGCGTCGTCACGACGTCGTGGCCCGCCTCGCGGGCCTCGGCCTCCGTCATGCCGACGGAGGCGACCTCGGGATCGCTGAAGACCACCTGCGGCACCGGCGCCTCGCGGTCCGGCTCCCAGGCGATCTCGCCCGCGGCGGCCGCGGCGATCCGGGCGCCGACCACGCGCGCCTGGTGCTTGCCCCAGTGGGTGAGCGGCGGGCCGCCGCTCGCGTCGCCGACGGCGTGGAGCCACTCGGGGAGCCGGCCGCCCGTCACGTCGTCGGGCTCCAGCCCGACGGAGTCCAGGCCGATGTCGGACAGTCGGGGCGCGCGGCCGATGGACAGCAGGACCTCGTCGGCCTCGATCTCGCCGTCCGAGGTCGTCAGCGTGACCGCACCCCCGTGGACCTTCCCGATGCCGGTCGCGTCGGGTGAGTCGCGGTGGACGGCGGTGACCTCGATCCCGAGCCGCACCTCGATCCCGCGCTCGCGGAGCCCCGTGAGCACGGCCTCGCCGGCGAACGGCTCGGTGCGACCGAGCAGCCGCCGGTCACGCACGACCAGGGTCACGGCCGATCCGAGGGCGTGCATCCAGATCGCCGCCTCGCACGCGACCACGCCACCACCGACGATGACCAGCCGGTCGGGCACCTCGACGACACCGGTCGCGTCGCGGGAGTCCCACGGGAGGGCGTCGGCGTACATCTCCGGGACGCGTGCCTCGCTGCCGGTGGCGATCACCACGGCCTGCCGCGCCTTCACGATCGTGTCGCCGACCCGGACGGTCCTCTCGCCCGCGAGCCGCCCGTCGCCGCGGACGACAGCCAGTCCGGCGCCCTCTGCCCACGACACCTGACCGGCGTCGGAGTAGCTCGAGACCCAGTAGTCGCGGCGCTTCAGCAGGCCCTTCGGCTTCACCGTGGCCGTCGACACGCCCCGCAGGTCGGCGGTGACGTCCGCGACCGCGATCGGTCGGAGCAGCGCCTTGCTGGGCATGCAGGCCCAGTAGCTGCACTCGCCGCCGAGCAGCTCGCGCTCGACGATCGCCGCGGACATCTCGGTGCCCTCGACGGCGTACTGGGCGGCGTTCTCGCCCGCCGGGCCGCCGCCGATCACCACGACGTCGTACTCCACTGTCTCGACCGGGTTGCTCATGCCGGCGACACTACGGCGCTTCGAGGATTGGCGCGGCCCTTGCCTGTTCAATTAGTCTTGTGCACGAGGGGAGTACCCCGCCCAACATTCGTCGGTCAGTACGGTGCCTCCGCAGGCACCCCGGCGGAGACCGCTCTCGGAAGCGGTGGGGGAGACCTCAGGAAATGGCACGAATCTGAATTCCTGAGGAGACCCATGTCGTCCATCGCTTCCCCCACCCTGTGGTTCATCACCATCGGCGTGGTGCTGGCCCTGCTCGTCGTCGACTTCGTCGCCACCCGGCGGCCCCACGAGGTGTCGATGAAGGAGGCCCTGGCCTGGTCGGCGTTCTACGTCGCCCTGCCGCTGACGTTCGGCCTCTACGTCTGGAACGCCCACGGCGGCGACCGGGGGCTGGAGTACTACACCGGCTACCTCGTCGAGAAGACGTTGAGCGTGGACAACCTGTTCGTCTTCATGCTGCTGCTCGCGGCCTTCGCCGTGCCCGAGGTGCTCAAGCAGCGGGTGCTGCTCTACGGCATCATCGGCGCGCTCGTGCTGCGCGGCATCTTCATCGCCCTCGGTGCGGCCGCGCTGTCGCGCTTCGACTGGGTGTTCCTGATCTTCGGCGGCGTGCTGCTGCTCACCGGCATCAAGCTCCTGCGCGACGCGATCCGCGGCCAGGAGCACGAGGTCGACGTGGCCGACATGCGCATCGTGAAGCTGCTGCGCCGGTTCATGCCGGTCAGTGACGAGTACGACGGCGCCAAGCTCACCGTCGTCGAGAAGGGCGTGCGGATGCTGACGCCCTTCGCCCTCGTGACCGCCGCCGTGTTCGCCACCGACATCGTCTTCGCCGTCGACTCGGTGCCCGCCGTCTACGGCATCACCGGCGACCCCTACCTCGTCTTCGTGACCAACGCCTTCGCCCTGCTCGGGCTCCGCGCGCTCTACTTCGTGCTCGAGGGCGCGCTCAGCGCGCTGGTCCACCTCAGCTACGGCCTGGCCGCGATCCTCGGCTTCATCGGGTTCAAGCTGGTCCTCCACTGGGCCCACCTGGTCTGGCCGTCGATCCCCGACGTCCCGACCCTCGCCTCGCTGTTCGTGATCGTCGGCATCCTCGCCGTCACCGTCACGACGAGCCTCATCGCCAGCCGCAGGCAGAAGGCGCGCGAGCCGGAGGCCGTGGGCTGACCCCGTCGTGGCCCGGCCTCAGCACCAGCGGCGTACGCCGTCGGGGCTGAGGTCGAGGTCGCGCAGGACCACCGAGAGCATCGGGCCCCACTGGTCGCAGGTCCTCGCGAAGTCCCGCGCGCGGTACTCGACGACGAGCACCTGGTCGCCGAAGTGCTCGACGTAGTCGCCGCACTCGTCGTAGCGCCCGCACTCCTCCGAGACGGCGAAGTCGAAGCCGAGCCTCGTGCCGTCGAGGGTGGCCCAGTTCTTCTGGCCGACCGCGAGGCCGGACTCGTGGGCCGCCCCGGTGAGCAGTCGGGCGAACGCCTTGGCCTGCTTCGCCCTGATCAGCCCGCGGCTGCGCGAGTAGGAGTCGAGGTTGTCGTACTCGACGGCGTCGAAGCCGTCGCGGGCGCAGCCGGAGGTCCAGCGGCCGACGATCCCGGCCAGCTTCTCGCGCTTGGCCTTCGTGCGGACGTCGAGGAGCCACTCGCCCCACGCCTCGTCCTCCACGAGCCGGCCCCTGCCGTCCTGCAGGAGCAGGTCGCGGTGCTTGCGCCAGTAGCGCCTGGCGTCGGGCTGGGTCTGGAAGCCGTTGACGTAGCAGACGTTGTAGACGCCCGGCGCCGGCTCGGCCGTGCGGTCGCGCACGACGATCCCGACGTTGTCGGGGACGTAGGCGGGGCCGCCGAGCTGGTAGTCGACGTCCGTGCCCGTCGGGAGCGGCTGCGGCTCGGCCGCGTGGGCGGGTGCCGAGAGGCCGGCCATCAGGAGCAGGGCGACGAGCAGGGTGCGCATGGGCGCCAGCGTAGGCGGCTACTCCGTGGCCAGCATGGTCGCACCGAGGCCGATCATCATGGTGCCACCGCCGGCGCTGAGGACGTCGAGCCGCTGCGGCCGGCGGGCGAACCAGGTGCGCGCGGCACCGGCGACCATCGCCCAGGTGCTGTCGGACATGACCGCCATCGCGCTGAAGACCAGCCCGAGGACGAGTGTCTGGACCAGGACCGGGCCGCCCGGGTCGATGAACTGCGGCAGGAAGGCGACGAAGAAGACCATCGTCTTCGGGTTCGTGGCGCCGACGGTCAGCCCGATGCGCACCGGGTGCCCCCGGCGTACCGGCGTCGCCTCGACCATCGCCAGCCGCGCGTCGGCGCGGTGGCGGACCGCCTGGATCCCCAGGAAGATGACGTACGCCGCTCCGGCCACCTTGATCGCGGTGTACGCCGCCGCGCTGGCCGCGACGAGCGCGCCGAGGCCGATCGCGACGAGGACCACCTGCACCAGCACGCCGAGGCCGTTGCCGAGCACGGAGAGCAGCGCCTCGCGACGGCCGACGGTCAGCGCGCGGCCGATCGTGAAGAGCAGGCTCGGGCCCGGCACCTGGATGAAGAGGAACGACGCGAGGAGGAACGCGAGCCACTGGCTGGACGACGGCATGGCCCCAGTGTGGGACCACGCCGCCGTCGCTGTCTGCCTGATTTCAGCAGCCGCCGCAGGAGTAGTAGGTGATGTCCCAGTGGCTGCCCTCGCGGGCGTACACGTTGCCCGACGGAGCGGTGTAGAGGGTGGCGCCGTCACCGCGCACGCCCGAGTAGGCGTAGGTGCTGGTGATGAAGCCGGAGACGCAGTCGGTCGGACGGATGTCGACCTTGTAGCCGTTCCAGTGGCTGTTGGGACCGTCGGCGTGGCCGGTCTCGGTGCCGCCGGTGATGGTGATCGCGCAGCCGCTGGCGCCCTTGAAGGTGATGATGCCGCTGACCGTCTCCTGGTTGATCTGGTCGTAGGACGTGCAGCTGCCGACGTTGCGGTCGGTGCAGCCGCCGGTCGAGACCCGGCTGATGCCGGCTGCGGAGAGCTGGCTGGCGGCCTGCGCGTCGGTCAGCTTGGTGACCGCCTGCGAGGGGCTGGACAGGCCGATGATCGCGACGAACGAGGCGATCACGGCCAGGACGATCCTGCTGGTGGTGCGGTGCATGAAGGCGTGCCTTCCTGTCGTGGCGAGACCCCCGATGGGCTCGCCGCTCCCTCCACCCGACCCGATCGACGCGGTAGGGTCAACTCCGAGGGCGCCGTCCAGCGCCCAGCCCACGCGTCGGCCCCAGTCCGCAGCGAGGTGGCGAAGGGGAGCAGATCCTCGGGCAGCTCACTCAACGGATTCGTCGACGCCCGCTGCAGCGGCGTACTGGGGACGCAGCGCAGTCGAAGGTGATGACGATGACCAGGGACAGTGACTTCAAGCGCGTCGTGCGCACCCGCATGGCCGAGACCGGTGAGACCTACACGGCCGCCCGCTCGGCGCTCGAGAGGGAGGCGTACGACGCCGCGCGGGCCGAGCAGGAACGGCTGGTCGCCCGGCTGTTCAGCGACGGGCGCATCGAGCGCGTGCCGGCGAAGCGCAAGGTCCGCGCGGCGGTGCTGCTCGAGGTGGTGACCCGGTTCGAGCCGGGCCGGGTCTACCCCGAGAAGGAGGTCAACGAGGTGCTGACCGGCGTGCACGAGGACTTCGCCTACCTGCGCCGCGAGCTGGTGAACTACCACTACCTCGAGCGCGAGGACGGTCGCTACCGCACGGCTCCGCACGCCCCGACACGGTCGGACCTCGAGCGCCAGGAGATCCCGGCGTGGGAGGCGCACTGGCTGGAGGGCTTCCTGACCGGCCGGTGACGGGGCAGGCTGGGGGCATGACAGCCACGACCCCTGAAGGCATCGATCCCGAGGTCGCCCCGTCCGGCGCCGGTTGCGTGGAGTGCGACGAGGACGGCGGCTGGTGGGTGCACCTGCGCCGGTGCGCCCAGTGCGGCCACGTCGGGTGCTGCGACAGCAGCCCGGCGCAGCACGCGACGAAGCACTTCCGGGAGACCGGGCACCCCGTCATGCAGAGCTACGAGCCCGGCGAGGACTGGTTCTGGGACTTCGCGCAGGAGGTCGGCGTGGTGGGTCCGCGGCTCAGCGACCCGCAGAGCCACCCCGCCGACCAGCCGGTCCCCGGCCCCGCGGGCCGGGTGCCTGCGGACTGGCAGGACCACGTCCACTGACGGCCGTCAGCGCAGCGACCCCGGTCGGAGGCGGATCGTCGCGCCGTTGTCCGATGTGTCGGGATCGCTGAGCTCGGACGACACGGTCGCGGTCACCCGCTTCGGCTTCCGCGTGGGCAGTCCCACGACGACGTAGAAGCGGACCGACTTGCCCGCACCGATGCTGCGGGTGAGGGTCACCGTGCGTCCGTCGCGCTCTGCGCGGTCCTGGATCCGGCGTACGACCCAGCCGTTCGGCAGTCGCATCGTCAGGGTCGCCTCGTCGGCGCGGGAAGTGCCGGCGTTGGTGGCGATGACCCGGATCCGGGCGACCGTCCCGGGCCCGGCCCACTCGGGCCGGAACGCCTGGAACTCCACGCCGAGGTCCGCCGACGGCAGCTGCGGGTCCGGGGTGGGGCTCGGGGTGGGGCTCGGGGTGGGGCTGGGCGTCGGCACGGGGACCGACGTCACGGTCAGGGCGTACGTCGCCGGGGTGAGGCCGCCCACCGCGGCGCGGCCCGCGACGGTCCCAGCCGACACGGCCGTGACCCGCGGGCTGGTCGCGGTGCCGTCCGCGCCGGTCTCGACCGTGGCGGTGGTCGCGCCGCCCGGGAAGGTCGCGGAGCCGCCGGTGCCGGGGAGCGTGAAGACCACCGAGGCGTCCTCGACGGTGTTGCCGGCCGCGTCGGTGACCGTGGCGACGAGCGGGTCGGCGAAGGTGCTGCCGGCGGCGGCACTCTGCCCGTCGCCGTCGGTGGCGTCCACGTGCGCGGCGGCTCCGGACGTCACGGTGAGCCCGTAGGTCGCCCTGTCGAGGTCCTCGACGGTGGCCGTCGCCGCCACGATGCCGGCTCGAAGGCCGCGAATCGTCGGGCTGGTCGCGCTGCCGCTCCGACCGGTGCTGACGGTGGCGGTGGTGGAGCCGCCGGCGAAAGTCGCGGTGCCGTCGATGCCAGGCAGCGCGAAGACCACCTCGACGCCCGCGACGCCGTTGCCGGCGGCGTCGCGCACCGTCGCGACGAGCGGGTCGTCGGCGTCGTCGCCGGACGTGATCGTCTGGCCGCCGCCCGAGGTCGCGGTGACCTCGGCAGGGTCGCCGGGGACGACGCTCAGGGCGAAGGTCGCGGCGTCGAGCCCGCCGACCGTGGCCGTGGCGGCGACCGCGCCGGCTCGCAGGCCGCGGATCACCGGGCTGGTCGCGTTGCCGTCCTGACCCGTGCTGACGGTGGCGGTGGTGGAGCCGCCGGCGAAGGTCGCGGTGCCGTCGGTGCCGGGCAATGCGAAGACCACCTCGGCGCCCGCGACGGCGTTGCCGGCCTCGTCCGTGACGGTCGCGACCAGCGGGTCGGCGGCCACGGTGCCGGAGGTGATCGTCTGACCACCGCCTGACGTGGCGAGGACCCGGTCGGGCGCACCCGCGAGCACGGTCAGGGCGAAGGTGGCGCTGCCGATCCCGTCCACCGATGCGGTCGCCGCGACCGGTCCCGCGAGCACGCCGCGCACGGCGGGACTGGTGGCCAGGCCGTTGGCGCCGGTGGTGACGGTGGCGGTCGTGCTGCCGCCGGCGAAGGTGGCGGAGCCGTTGGTGCCGGACAGGGTGAGCCCCACGTCGACACCGGAGACGGGGTTGCCGTCAACGTCGGTGACCCGGGTGACGAGCGGCGCGGCGAAATCGGTGCCCGACGCCGCCGACTGGTTGTCGCCGGAGACCACGGTGAGGCTGTGCGCCGGGCCGGCGAGGACGGTGATCGTCGTGGTGGGTCCGGACGTCCCGTCGTAGGACGACGTCACCGAGAAGGTGCCGGCACGGGTCGAGGTGCAGGTGTTGTCGGTGCAGGAGGCACCGGCAGTCGTGGTCGCGAACGTCGTCGTCGACGTCACGTCACCGGCGTACCCGCCGCCGCTGTCGGCGCCCTCGGCGGTCAGCGTGGTGCTGCCACCCGCGACGATCGTGTCGGGTGAGGCGGTCACGGAGCGGATGGCCACGGGGCGCGGCAGCTCGCCGAACAGGTTGCCGGTGCTCGACTGGCCGGGCGTCAGGCTGATCCCGAACGTGTCGTTGCCGGACGTGCTCACGTGCGTACCCGGCGTGTCGGCGCCGTCGTCGTAGGCCGACGGCTGCGTCTCGGTGACGCTGTAGGTCCCGGCACGGACGCCGGTGAACGTGAAGGCGCCGTTGCCTGCGGTCGTCGTGGTGAGGCTGACGGGCGTGCCCTGGGCGGTGGTGCCGACGAGCGAGATCGTGACGCCGGAGATCCCGGACTCACCGGTGCCGCGCTCGCCGTTGCGGTCGCGGTCGACGTACACCGCTCCCGACACCTCGCCCACGGTCGGGACGGCGACCGTGGTGCTGTCGCTCACGGTGCCGCCAAGGACGTCGGTCCCGGAGGCGGAGAGCGTGATGGCGTCGCCGGCGGCCGGCGCGGTCGCGGAGCAGGTGGCGGTGGCCGTGGCCCCGGCGGCGACCGAGGTCGCCGACAGCGGACCGCACGAGCCCTGCGCCGGGGTCAGGGTCAGGCCGGAGAGGGACGAGTCGCCGGTGTTCTTCGCCGACACCTGCAGGGTGATCGTCTGGCCGGTGGAGTACGTCGCCTGGTCGGGGACCGCGGTGAGCTGCAGGGAGGGGTTGATAACGTCGACAGGCACGTCGACGGTCGCCGAGAGCGAGCCACCCGCGACCGTCGCGTCGGCCGAGAAGGCGTACGTCGTGTCGGCGCCCGGTGCGGGCCCGCTGCAGGTGTAGGGGGCCTCGACGCCCTTGGTGAGCGGGCCGAGGCTGCGGGTGCAGTCGGTGAGGCCGGGCACGGTGACCGTGGCGCTCGTCGCGTCATCGCCGACCGGGGTGACGCCGACCGCGTAGGTGACGGTCTGGCCGGGGCGGAACGGGCCGGGGGTCGTGGTCGCGGCGCGGAGCTTGAGGTCGGCCACAGGCACCGAGAACGCGACGGTGGTGGCCAGGTAGGTGTCGTTCGACGTGCTGAACGTGACCGGGGCCGACGTGGCCCCCGCGGCGATGGGGTCGTCGACGGTGACCGTGTCGACGCTCATGTTGTTGAACGTGCTGGGGTTGACCGAGCCGTCTGCCTGCGACACGAAGAAGTTGTTCGTGGAGCCCGTGCCGGGCTGGGCGATGTTGGTGCCGTTGAGCGCCAACCGGTCGCCGCTGATGTTGAAGTCGCCCTCGTAGGCCGCCACCGCGACCCGGCCGGCGCCGATCGCGCGGAAGCCGCTGGCGGTCATCGTGGTGGCCGGGTCGATCGGGCTCTGTCGGACGTGTCCGTCGTAGACCATGACGTCGCGCAGCGGCAGGGTGTCGGTCGGGTCGTCGTAGACGACGTGGAGGTTCCAGCCGCCGAAGCAGCCGAAGCCCTGTGGGGTCCAGATGTTGCCGACGTCGATGGTGACGGGTGAGCCGGTGGGCGCGCCGGCGAGCTGGGCGGTGACGTCGGCGTACGCCGAGTAGAACTGCGGCTGGCTGGAGGGGACGCTGGCGAGGGCGTCGCGGGAGATGACCTTCGGTGCCTTGGTGACCGTCGCCGCGGTGCCGACGGTCAGCCGCACGGAGGTGCTCTCCGGGGTGCCCGCCGGGAGGACGGCCGTGCCGGCGCCGGCGAGGAACTGGCGGGTGTTACAGCCCGGCAGTGCCGAGACCGTGCCGTCGGCCAGCCGGATGGTGCCAGTGTCGCCGGCCCAGCTCAGCCGGGCGAAGGCCACCGTCGCGCCGGCCGGGATGGTGACGCTCGCGCGCGACGAGTTGTAGGTCGCGGCGCTGCCGTCGACGTCGGCCCACTGCATGTAGAAGGAGTCGTTGATGCCCGACGACTGGGTGTTGGTGCCGGCCTGGGCGGTCGCGCACTCGGTCTTCGACGTGCCGAAGGGGTCGGTCGGTGCGGTCTGCCCCGGGCACGCGGTGACGGTGTTGCCCACAGAGGTGACGTCGCCGTGCACGGAACCGCTGTAGTTCAGCGTGAAGGGGCGGACGACGGCGGCCTGCGCGGGCGAGGTGAGCCCGACCGCGGCCAGCGTGCCGGCGAGCACGGCGAGGACGACGGGAACGACGGGCAGGGCGAAGCGGCGGCGGGGCACGACGGACCTCCTGGAGGGGCGTCGCACGAGCGGCGCCGGGTGCCACGAAATCTAGGGCGAACCGCGCCGGTGCACCGCCGAACGGAGAATTCTGTCGGGGGTCGTGAGCCGACGCTCAGCCGAAGGACGTGCCGGCGCGCGGCGACGCCGCGTTGCGCCCGGTGGTCCGTGCGCCTGCCGGCGGCCCGGCGGGCAGCGAAGCGGCGTCGACCCCGCCCAGCAGGCGGCGTACGGACAGCGTGACTGCACTCATGGAATCCCCATTCCCCACGTCAGGACCCGCAGCGTGACCCCCCACGCACCAGCACGGATGCCCTTGTTGCTGCCGAGGTTAACCACGAGTCCGTGGCCGCGGGGACCGAACGGCGTGGAATCCGTCGATCCGATCCGAAAGTAGGACGATAACCGCGCCCGTGGTCTGGACCACCGGCGCGCGCGTCGGACGTCCCCCGCAGCGGTGTGCGTGCGTGCCATGCTTTCTCGCATGCGTCGCACGCCGCGCCTCCGCCGCACCCGGGAGCGGCAGGGCGAGTCCCGCACCCGGCCCCAGGTCGTCGCGCACCGCGGGAGCAGCCACGACACCCCCGAGCACACGCTCGAGGCCTACGTGAAGGCGCTCGACGAGGGCTCGGAGGCGCTCGAGTGCGACGTGCGGTTGACCGCCGACGGGCACCTCGTGTGCGTCCACGACCGCGACCTGAGGCGTACGACGTCCACGATGGGGCTCGTGTCGACGATGAGCCTGGCCGAGCTCGACGAGCTCGACTTCGCCTCGTGGAAGAGCCCGTGGTCCGATCTCGACGACGAGGCCCCCGAGCGCGACCCGATGCAGGGCAAGGTGCTGACGCTGCGCAAGCTGCTCGAGACCGTCGCCGACTACGACCGGCACGTCGAGCTCGCGATCGAGACCAAGCACCCGACGAGGTACGGCGGGCTGGTCGAGCGGCGCCTGGTCGAGGCGCTCGACGAGGTCGGCTGGGCAGGGGCGGGCTCGCCGGCCCGGATCATGAGCTTCTCGGTCAACGCGATGAACCGCGTACGCCGCCTCGCGCCCGAGCTCGACATCGTGATGCTCGTCGACAAGGCCCACCACTGGCCGGTCCTGCGGCCCCTCGTCGCGGACGACTGGATCATCGGTCCCGGGGTCGAGGAGCTGCGCGACCACCCGGGCCTGGGCAAGCACCTGGTGAAGGCCGGCCGCGAGGTCCACGTGTGGACCGTGAACACCGCCGACGACCTGCAGGTCTGCCTCGACCTCGGCGTCACCGCCGTGATCACCGACCGCCCGAAGTTCATCCTCGACCTGCTCGACTCCTGAGCGCCGCTCGCGGAAGCCCGGTCGCGAGACCGGCCCGACTAGGGTTCGCCCCATGGCCAAGAAGTCCCGCAGCACGCAGACGTCCGCTTCCCGCACCGAGGGCGAGGTCGGACCCCGCCAGCCCTGCCCCTGTGGGTCGGGCAAGCGCTACAAGGCCTGCCACGGTGCGGCCGGTGGCGCCGCGCCCACCTTCGTGGCGCGCCCGTTCGAGGGCATGCCCGCCGAGTGCGACGTGATCGCGCTGCGCGAGCTGGTCCCGGCCGCGACCGCCCCGCTCACCCTCAAGGCCGGCGGCCCGAACGTCCGCCTCGCCACCCTGCTCCCGGGTGCCGCACCCGCGATGGTCCGCGACTCCGGGGACATCTGGCTCGGCCTCCAGGTCCAGCACTCCTACGGCAACCCGGCCCGCGACCTCGGAGCCGTCCTCGAGGCCGCGCTCGCCACCGAGGAGGCCGGCATCGTCGGGCTGATGAGCGCCCCCGGCGACGGCCCGAGCATCCAGGACCTGATCTCCGACACGAGCCTCGACATCACCGTCCACGACGGCTTCGAGTACTGGATCGACGACATCCCCGAGCGCGACGCCAGCATGGAGGCCGCCCTCGAGCAGGCCAACGGCGGCGTGATGCCGACCAGCCGGCTCACCTCGGTCGAGGCGGCGTACTGGACCAACGTCGGCACCAAGGAGCACCTGCGCTGGGTGATGCCGCACCCCGAGGACCAGCTGCTCGACGCGCTCGCCCGGCTGCACGCCGCCGGCCAGGACTCGGTGGCCGACGGCTCGCGCTTCGTGGGCATGTTCCGCGCCCACGGACTCCTGGCCCCGGTGTGGGACCTGCCCGTCGGGACGGGCGCCGAGGTGCTCGAGGAGCCGGCCGCGAGGTTCGCCTCCGACCTCGCCGAGGCGCTGCAGGGAGGCGACCTCTCGGCGGCCGAGCGGTCGGCCCGTGCGGGACTCGCCAACCGTCAGGTGACGATCCGGTAAGGGCCCTCCTACGGCTTGGCCACGTGTCGAACACAACCGGGCCAATGGTTGTGCGTGCGCTCACGAGCGGAGTAGATTCACTTTCGCCCGGTCGTTGTCGTTTCCCCCGTCGACAACGACCGGGCACTCACATTTCATGCGCCCTGACGCGCCAGGCCTCCAGATTCCTGAAGCCCTTGGCCGAGATCCGGCGCAGCCGGCGAAAGCGCCAGGCGGCCCCGTCCTGCTCCTCGGGCTCGCCGTCCTCGTCGCGCGCGACCAGGGCCTCGTGGACCCCGGCGTCGACCAGCACGGACCCCGGGCGCGCGGCCGAGGTCAGTCGGGAGGCCGCGTTGACGGTCGAGCCGAACACGTCTCCGAGACGTCGTACGACGGCACCGTGCGCGATGCCGACCCGCACCGCCGGGAAGGGGTCGTCCTCGTCGTCCCCCCGCGCGGTCAGCGCCAGCGCGATCTGGACGGCCGCGGCGGGATCGGCGACGGTGAAGAGCACCTCGTCGCCGATCGTCTTGATGACCTGACCGCCGTGGTCGACGACGAGCGTGGTCGTGTCCTGCTCGAAGCCGTCGACCCACGCCACGAGCTCGGCCCCGTCGAGGCGGCGGCTCTGCGCGGTGTAGCCGACGATGTCGACGAAGCAGACCGACGTCTCGGCCTCCCCGATCGTGATCGCGGCGCCGTCCTCGAGGAGGTGCTGGGAGGCGTTGGCGAGGTGGCGTCGCCAGACGTAGGTCTGGAGCGCCTCGACTCGTGGCAGCACGTCGGTGGCCAGCTCGGCCAGGTGGGTCGCCGGGTCGTCCGACTCGGCGGCGAGCCCCACCAGAAGCGAGGCCTGCCACTCCGCGAGCCGGGCATAGCTCCGGCCCCACGTGCGGACGAGCGCGGCCTGCTGCTCGGGCGGGAGGATGCCCATCCGCACCAGGTCGGAGGCCAGTCGCAGCGCCTCCACGTCGCTCTCGGCGAACGCCCGGTCCTCGTCGCTGTGGTGCGGGAAGCCGAGCTGGTGCCACAGCGCCATGGCGTCCTCGAGGGGTACGCCGGCGCGCGCGGCGACCTCGTGCTGGGTCAGGCCGGGTGCCTCGCCCAGGAGGAAGGCCTCCATCGCCTCGGCGACCTCGGCGGGGACCTCCAGCGGGGGCGTCGCCTCCTCCGCGCTCATGCCGATCAGCCGCCGGCGGCGCGTCCGGCCGCGGCCGCGCGCAGGGCCGCACCGAAGGCCGGGACCTCGTCGACGAGCTCCGCGAGCCGCTCGCTGGTGAAGTGGACGACCCGGAGCGGGGTGAGGGCCACGACCGTGGCCGAGCGCAGCGTCCTGTTGACGATCGCGGCCTCGCCGACCACGGAGCCGGCGCCGAGGGTGGCGACCTCGACGCCGCCCTTGCGGACCGACACCTCGCCCTCGGTGATCAGGTAGGCCTTGTCGGCGGGGGTGCTCTCGGCGATCGGCGACCAGCCCTGCGGCAGGGTCAGCGCCCGGCCGGCCGCGATCACGCGCTCGGCGTCGGCCGGGCTCAGGGCATCCAGAATGGACTCAGTCATGCCTGCTCAACGAGTCACGCACCGGGACGTGACGGACTTTCGGTCAACAGTCGTGCACTGAGTCGCGGATCACTCCGCGTGGAGCGGCTCGCGCGAGATCGGGCAGCTCATGCAGCGCGGCCCGCCGCGACCCGAGCCGAGCTCGGAACCGGCGATCCGGACGACCTCAATGCCGGCGTCCTCGAGCCGGTCGTTGGTCTCGTCGTTGCGCTCGTAGGCGACCGCCACCCGCGGTGCGAGGGCCAGGGTGTTGTTGCCGTCGTCCCACTGCTCGCGCTCGGCGGTGACCGGGTCGAGGCCGGTGTCGATCTGGTGCAGCGTGTCGATCTGCATCGCCTTGGCCGCGGCGACCAGGAAGGGCTCCGAGCCGCTGACCTCGAGCTCGAGGTCGGCCTCGTCGTCGCCGCTGCCCGACATCGTGACCGTCACCGCCCGGAGGTTGTCGGCGACGTTGGGGTACATCACGACCTTGTCGACGTCGACCATCGTGCAGACGGTGTCGAGGTGCATCGTGGCGCGCTCCTGCGCGATCGGCACGGCCAGCACGGTGTGGGCGAGGCCCGCGTGGAAGACCTGGCGGGCGAGCCGCTCCACGCCGGCGGGGGTCGTACGCTCCCCGACGCCGACCGCGATCACGCCGGGCGCGAGGAGCAGCACGTCGCCGCCCTCGACGTGCTCGTTGTGCCAGCCGTGGATCTTGCGGGTGCCGGCGAAGCGCGGGTGCTCGGTGTAGATCAGCTCGGTCAGCTGGGTCTCTCGCTTGCGCGCCGGCATGGCGAGGCTGGTGACGGCGACGCGGTCGCGCACCCACACGCTGGAGTCGCGCGTGAAGAGCAGGTTCGGCAGCGGGTCGACGAGGAAGTCGTGGGGGTCGAGCAGGCTGGTGACCAGGCCGTGGCCGCCCTTGACCTCGTCGTTGCGGATGCCCGAGGTCAGCACGTCGGTGAGCTCGGCCGGGGAGAGGTCCTTGAGCGCGGTCGCGAGGTAGCGGCGCATCGTGTCGCCGAGGTGCAGGCCCGAGAGCGCGCTCGTGATCGCGTGGTTGCGGGCGAGCTCGCTGTCGAGGGTCTCGGTGAGCAGGTCGGTGAGGTAGAGCACCTCCACTCCGCGGTTGCGCAGCGTCTCGGCGAACGCGTCGTGCTCCTCCTGCGCCCGGCTGACCCACGGGATCCCGTCGAAGAGGAGGCGGTCGTTGTTGCGGGGCGTGAGCCGCTTCAGCTCGTTGCCGGGCCGGTGGAGCATGACGGTCGCCAGCCGGCCGACCTCGCTGTCCGCGCCGTGGGGAGTCTGTGCCATGGCGCGACTCTAGTGCGTCCGACCGCGGGGACACGTGTCCGAGATGTCGCCCTCGAACCTCGCCCCGAGGGGCAGGATCGCGGACACGTGTGGAGGACGGGTCGGGGTACGGCGTCAGGCGGCGTCGGCGAACCCGGGGAAGTGCGGACGCCAGTCGTCGAGCAGCCGCAGTGGGACACCCGGCATGCCACGCGCGAGCAGCACCCGGTGCACGCGGCGCAGGGTCCGGAGCGGGTCCTTGTAGATGCCTGCGGAGATGACGACGACCAGGCGCCAGTCCTCGTCGTCCATGTCGGCGCGACGCTCGAGGTCGTCCTCCCACGTCGCGATGACCTCGATGTGGACCTTGCCGTTGTACTCGACCGCCACCTTCACGACGGGGTAGCTGAGGTCGTACTTGCGGATCAGCTCGCCAGCGTCGTCGCGGACCTCGAGGTTGACGGCCGGCTCCGGGAGTCCGGCGAGGACGAGAAGCATGCGCAGCCTGCTCTCCATCGGCGAGTCGGCGCCCCGGCGCACGAACGCTGCGGCGGCCATCGCCTTGCGACGGTCGCGGTGACGGCTCTTCGTGCACGCGCTGACCAGCTGCTCGGGCGTGACGCCCCGGCGTCGGACCAGCCAGTCGCCCACCACGACCAGGTCGACGAGCGTGAGCTGTCCACTGAGCTCGATGAACATGGGGATGTCGCCCGACACGCGCATGCCCTTCTCGACCACCACCCCTGCTGGGTCGCCCACGTGGCAGCGGACCCCGCGGTGGTGCCGCCGCAGCTTCTGGTGGGGGACGCTGACGTGCTCGTCGGCGATGGTCGGAATCGGGCAGCCCTTCACCCGCGCGGCCGACACGTGGCTGGCCCACGCCGCCTCGCACTGGAGCACCAGTGCGCCGCGCACCCGCTGGAGCGGCGTGGGAGGGGTCGTCGAGGCGACCAGGACGTTGCGGAACAGCCGCCGGTAGCCGGGGCCGCGCATGGTCTTCTCGGTGAGACCGTGCTCGAGACCCTCGGCACGCAGGAACGGTCGGGTCGGGTCGAACGCCATGGCGTCAGGGTCGACGATCGGACGGCGTGCTCGCTCGCGTCCTCCACAGGCCAGCCCAGCGGCGTACACGTGTCCGAGAAGCTGCCCTCGCAGGTGGCTCTCGAGGGCAAGAACGCGGACACGTGTGGGCCTGGCGCGCCGGGCGGGCGACGCACGACGTACGACGTCAGGGCTGGGTCGCGCGCCAGTCGTCGCGTAGGAGGGCGTACTCGTAGGAGCTGGTCCACTGGCCCTTGGACCAGAAGTCGCCGACCCGGTGCACCTCGCGGCGCATCCCGAGGCGCTCGCAGAGGGCGGCGGAGCGGTCGTTGCGGGTGTCGAGGTTGGCCACGATCCGCCGGAGGCCGTAGTGCTCGAAGCCGAGCCCGAGCACGGCCTGCGCGGCCTCGGTGGCATAGCCGCGACCGCCCTGGTCGGGGAGGATCGTCCACCCGATCTCGCCCTCGCTGAGGCCGGTGCCCTGGAGGTGGAGCATGGAGTCGCCGACCACTGTCCCGTCGTGCGTGACGACCGCGAGGCCGACGAACCTCCCGTCGCCGGGCTCCATCCGGCGCCGCACCATGTCGACGACCTCGGCCCGGTTCTGCGGGCGGGTCAGCAGCAGGCTGGTCCACTCCTCCGAGGCCCAGGCCCCGACGAACGCGTCGGCGTCACCCGGCTCGAACGGGCGCAGCAGCAGCCGCTCGGTCCGCAGCGGCCAGACCGGTGGGACGGGGGTGAGGAACTCCGCGCGCGGGTGGTCGACCCACGTCTCGCGCAGCGTGGGCTGGCCGAAGCGGAGCCGGTCGTACGCCGTCATCGGCAGGAGCAGCGAGTCGAGCCCGGCGACGGCGATCACGCCGTCGATGGCCTCGCCGAGCATCCCGCGGCCGACGCCGTCGTGGGGGTCGTGGCGCAGCAGGTCGACGGCGGCAGCGGCCTCGGCGACGCGCTCGAGCAGCTGCTTGATCCGGACGGGCGTCACCTCGCGGAGGGCGACGTACTGCCCGTTGAGGTAGTGCACCCACTTCTGCTCGCCGGTCTCGGCGTCGCCCTCCCAGAACGCGACGAACCAGTCGTGGAGGCGGTCGGTGCCGCCCGCGACGTCGGCGAGCGAGGCGTGCGTGGCGGGGACCATCGGCGTCCCGTCGCCGAGGACGTACGACGGCAGCGGCAGGAGGCCGGCCAGCATCGCGTCGAGCGCCTCGGGCGTGGCCGCGACGAAGTGTGCGCGGACGTAGGCGTCGTCCTCGGCCGTCATGGGGTGGTCGCCGTTGACCGCGACGAAGCGGTCGTGGACGGCCATCTCGACCGGGCTCCTCAGCGTGTCATCTCCCACAGGGTCAAGCCTGCCATCAGGACGCAGACCGCCGCACCCACGTAGTGGAGGACCGCGAGCCGCACGTGCTGGAGCAGCACCCGGCCGACGACGACCGCGAGGCCGGAGACCGCGAGGAGGGCACCCCACGAGCCGAGGAAGACCGACACCGGGTCGTCGTACTTGGCGACGAGGGAGATCGTCAGCAGCTGCGACAGGTCGCCCCACTCGGCCGCGAAGAGCACGAGGAACGAGGTGACGACGACGCGGAAGCCCTGCGCGGTGGAGCGAGCGGCGTACTCGTCCTCCTGCTCGGACTCGTCGTCGTCGGACGTGCGGGCCTCGCGGAAGAGGATGATCGCGCCGATGACGAACATCGCCGCGGCGACGCCGTGGATCAGGTCGGCGGGGAGGAACGACGCCGCCTTGCCGACGCCGACCGCCACGGCGGTCTGGACGAGGAAGGCCAGCGCGACGCCGAGCCAGACGAGCAGCGGACGCATCCGCGTCGACATCACGAGCGTGGCGATGAACGTCTTGTCCGGCAGCTCGACGACGAAGATGGCTCCGAACGCCAGGGCCACGACGAGGGGATCGATCACCGGCTGAGCATGCCACCTGGCCCGGAGTCACCGGATATCCGGTGACTCCCCCGGTTGTCGGCCCAGATCTGGGTGACGAACCGGGAGACTCGGGTGCGAAGCACGTCCTAGGCGCCGCGGAACGGGTCGGCCGGGTAGACGCCGAGGACCTTCACCTCGGTGGTGAAGAACGCGAGCTCCTCGAGCGCGTTGCGCACGCCCACGTCGTCGGGGTGGCCGTCGACCTCGGCGAGGAACTGGGTGGCGGTGAAGTGCCCGCCGACCATGTAGCTCTCGAGCTTGGTCATGTTGACCCCGTTGGTCGCGAAGCCGCCGAGCGCCTTGTAGAGCGCGGCCGGCAGGTTGCGGACGTTGAAGATGAAGGTCGTCACGACCGGTCCGTTGCCGGCCGGCGCCTGCTCGAAGTCACGGGAGAGGACGACGAAGCGGGTGGTGTTGTGGTCCTCGTCCTCGACGTCGTCGCGGAGGATCTCGAGGCCGTAGATCTCGGCCGCCAGGGGAGGGGCGAGGGCGGCCTGCGTCGGGTCGCCGCTCTCGGCCACCTCGCGCGCGGCGCCGGCGGTGTCGCCGGCGACGACCGGTGTCAGGCCGAGCTCGCGGATGACGCCCCGGCACTGGCCGAGGGCGTGGACGTGGCTGTGCACCGTGCGGAGCGACCCGACGCCCGCGCCGGGGAGCGCCATCAGCGCGAAGCGGATCCGCAGGAAGCGCTCGCCGACGATCTTGAGCGACGAGGTCGGCAGGAAGTGGTGGATGTCGGCGACCCGACCCGCGATCGAGTTGTCGATCGGGATCATCGCGAGGTCGGCGTCACCGTTCTCGACGGCTGCGAAGGTGTCCTCGAAGGACGCGCACGGCATCGGTTCCCAGTCGGGGTAGGCCTCCTGGCAGATCAGGTGCCCGTTGGCCCCGGGCTCGCCCTGGTAGGCGATGCGGCGCCTGTCGTCGTTCACGTCCGGGAGTCTTCCACGCGCGGCCGTGTCCGACCGGCCGTGACCAGTCGCCGAACATAGGGTCGCCCCATGCTCGATGTGGTCGCCGTCGCCCTTGCCGCTGTCGCGTGCGTCCTCGCTGCGCTCGCCCTCCGTCGTACGACGACTCGCGCGGGCGGCGCGGACGTCGAGGCGCTGCCCGAGGACGTCCACGGCCTGCGGCAGGAGGTCGCGGCCCTCAAGGCCGAGAACCGCGACGCGCTGCGGCACCTCTCGGTCGTGCGCTACGACGCGTTCGGCGACGTGGGCGGGCACCTCAGCTGGAGCCTCGCCGTGCTCGACGACGCCGGCCACGGCGTCGTGCTGACCTCCATCCACGGCCGCAGCGAGGCCCGGACCTACGCCAAGTCGGTGTCGTCGTGGACCTGCGAGCAGCAGCTCTCGCCGGAGGAGGAGGAGGCGATCGAGCACGCCCGCCCCTGACGCGACAAGCCTGCGTCAACGGGCGCTAAGACCGCGTCAAGACCGGGTCCGGGTGCGCCGACGAGGGTGACGGTGGGGGCATGTCCCTCTCCAGCAGCCTGCTCGTGGTCGCGGTGGTCGTCATCGCGCTCTACGTCCTTGCAGCCCTCGTCTTCCCGGAGCGCTTCGAGTGAGCGACACGACCTCCGGACTCCTCACCATCGCCGTCCTCGTCGCCCTGCTCGCAGCGGCGTACGTCCCCCTCGGCGACTACATGGCGCGGGTCTTCACCAGCACCCGCCACCTGCGCGTCGAGCGCCTCGTCTACCGGCTGAGCGGGGTCGATCCCACCGCCGAGCAGGGCGCGCGGTCCTACGCCACCAGCGTCGTCGGCTTCAGCCTCGTCAGCGTCGTCGTCCTGATGGCGGTCCTGCTCGGCCAGGCGGCGCTGCCCATGAGCCGCGACCTGCCCGGCATGCCGTGGTGGATGTCGTTCAACACCGCCGTCTCCTTCGTCACCAACACCAACTGGCAGTCCTACGCCGGCGAGTCGACGCTCGGCTTCACCGCCCAGATGGCGGGGCTGGCGGTCCAGAACTTCCTGTCGGCCGCCGTCGGCATCGCGATCGCGGTCGCACTGATCCGCAGCTTCGTCCGCTCGCGCAGCGGCACGCTCGGCAACTTCTGGGTCGACCTGACCCGCGCGACCGTCCGGATCCTGCTGCCGCTGTCGTTCGTCGCGGCCCTGCTGCTCGTCGCGGGCGGGGTGGTGCAGAGCTTCACCGACACCACGATCACCACGCTCGCCGGCCACTCGCAGGTGCTCACCGGTGGACCGGTCGCGAGCCAGGAGGCGATCAAGGAGCTCGGCAACAACGGCGGTGGCTTCTTCAACGCCAACTCCGCGCACCCCTTCGAGAACCCGACGGCGATCACCAACTTCCTCGAGGTGTTCCTGATCCTCGTGCTCCCGGTGGCGCTCACCCGCACCCTCGGGACCATGCTCGGCAACCGCCGTCAGGGCCTCGCCGTCCTCTCGGTGATGGGCCTGCTCTGGACGGTGTCGCTGGTCGTCACGACCTGGGCCGAGGTGGGGGCACACTCCGTCGCCGGCCGGGCAGCGGGCGCCGCGATGGAGGGCAAGGAGACCCGCTTCGGCGAGTGGGCGTCGGCGCTCTTCGCGGTCGCCACGACCGGTACGTCGACGGGCGCCGTCAACGCCTCCCACGACTCGCTCACCCCCGCCGGCGGCGGCACGGTGCTGGTCAACATGATGCTGGGCGAGATCGTCCCCGGCGGCGTCGGCGCGGGCATCTACGGCATCCTCGTGATGGCCATCCTCACCGTCTTCGTGGCCGGCCTGATGGTCGGCCGGACGCCCGAGCTGCTGGGCAAGAAGATCAGCGCGAAGCAGATGACCTACGTCGCGCTCTACACGCTCACCACCCCCGCCCTCGTCCTCGTCGGCACCGGCGCGGCGATCGCCCGCGGCAGCACGGCCGAGGCGATGGGCAACCCGGGCGGCCACGGCTTCAGCGAGGTGCTCTACGCCTACACGTCGGCGGCCAACAACAACGGCAGCGCGTTCGGCGGGATCACCGTGACCTCGGACTTCTTCCAGATCACCCTCGGCCTGGCGATGCTGCTCGGCCGGCTGCTGCCGATCGTCCTGGTCCTGCTGCTCGCGGGCTCGCTCGCCGAGCAGGGCAAGGTGCCCGCCACGGCCGGCACGCTCCCCACCCACACACCCCTCTTCGTCGGGATGCTGGTCGGCGTCATCGTGATCATGACCGGCCTCACCTACTTCCCGGCGCTCGCCCTCGGACCGATCGCAGAGGCCCTCTGATGAAACTCACCCCACGACGTTCTTCTCCTCCGCTGCGCTCCCCCGAACAACGCCGCGGGGACCCCGAGTCTCCGACCATCTGGTCGCTCAGCGCACACCAGCTGCCCGAGGCCGTCCGCAAGCTCGACCCGCGCCACATGTGGCGCTCGCCCGTGATGTTCCTGGTGCTGCTCGGCTCGGTCGTGACCACGGTCGCGGCGGTCGGCGACCCGAGCGTCTTCACCGTCTCGATCGCCGCGTGGCTCTGGCTGACCGTGCTCTTCGGCAACCTCGCCGAGGCGGTGGCCGAAGGTCGCGGGAAGGCCCAGGCCGCCTCGCTGCGCGCCACCCGCACCGACACCGTGGCCCGGCTCCTCGCCGACGACGGCACCGAGTCCCGGGTCGCGGCGACCCAGCTGAAGGTCGGCGACCGGGTGATGGTCGAGGCGGGCGAGGTCGTGCCCGGCGACGGCGACATCGTCGAGGGCATCGCCTCGGTCGACGAGTCGGCCATCACCGGCGAGTCCGCCCCGGTCATCCGGGAGGCCGGCGGCGACCGGTCGGCGGTGACAGGTGGGACGCGCGTCCTGTCCGACCGGATCGTCGTACGCATCACCGCGGCGGCCGGCGAGACCTTCCTCGACAAGATGATCGCGCTGGTCGAGGGCACCTCGCGCCGCAAGACCCCCAACGAGATCGCGCTCTCGATCCTGCTCGCCAGCCTGACCCTCGTCTTCCTCGCCGCGGTCGCGACGCTCGCGCCGATGGCGACGTACGCCGGTGCGCCGCAGGACCTCGTCGTCCTCGTCGCACTGCTGGTCTGCCTCATCCCCACGACGATCGGCGCATTGCTCTCGGCGATCGGCATCGCCGGCATGGACCGGTTGGTGCGGGTCAACGTGCTCGCCATGTCCGGCCGAGCGGTCGAGGCCGCAGGCGACGTCAGCACCCTGCTGCTCGACAAGACCGGCACGATCACCTACGGCAACCGCCAGGCCAGCCGCTTCGTCGCGGCTCCCGGCGTCGGCGACGACGAGCTGCGCGACACGGCCAGGCTCTCCAGCCTCGCCGACCAGACCCCCGAGGGGAGGTCGGTCGTCGAGCTCGCCCTCACGCAGGGCGCCGACGACCGCCTCCTCCCGGGCGACGCGACCTTCGTCGAGTTCACCGCGCAGACCCGGATGTCCGGCGTCGACCTGGCCGACGGCACCCAGGTCCGCAAGGGCGCCGGCTCCGCGATCGCCGCGTGGCTGGGCGTCGAGCAGCCGCCCGAGGTGCGCGAGATCGTCGAGCAGATCTCCCGCGAGGGGGGTACGCCGCTGGTGATCGGCCGCAAGGACGCGGCCGGGTCGGGTGCCGTGCTCGGCGTGATCCACCTCAAGGACGTCGTGAAGGACGGCATGGCCGAGCGGTTCGCCGAGCTGCGCTCGATGGGCATCCGCACGGTGATGATCACCGGCGACAACGCGCTCACCGCGCAGGCGATCGCCGCGGAGGCGGGGGTCGACGACTTCCTGGCCGAGGCGACGCCCGAGGACAAGATGGCCTACATCCAGCGCGAGCAGGCGGGCGGCCGGCTCGTCGCGATGACCGGCGACGGCACGAACGACGCCCCCGCCCTGGCCGCGGCCGACGTCGGCGTCGCGATGAACAGCGGCACCGCCGCCGCCAAGGAGGCCGGCAACATGGTCGACCTCGACTCCGACCCGACGAAGCTCATCGACATCGTCGAGATCGGCAAGCAGCTGCTCATCACCCGCGGCGCGCTGACGACCTTCTCCATCGCCAACGACGTCGCGAAGTACTTCGCGATCATCCCGGCGATGTTCGTCACCGCCTACCCCTCGCTCGACCGGCTCAACGTGATGGGCCTGTCGTCGCCGCAGTCCGCGATCCTCTCGGCGGTCGTCTTCAACGCCCTCGTGATCGTCGCGCTCATCCCACTGGCCCTGCGCGGGGTGCGCTTCCGGGCGGCGTCCGCGACGTCCGTGCTGCGCCGCAACATCCTGGTCTTCGGCCTCGGCGGCATCGTCGTGCCGTTCGTCGGGATCAAGCTCATCGACCTGCTCGTCTCCACCCTCCCCGGCTTCAGCTCCTGAGAAAGGCGATGACCATGTTCTCCGACCTCGCCCGCCAGTCCCTAGCCTCGCTGCGTCTCCTGCTCGCCATGACTGTCCTGCTCGGCGTCGGCTACCCCGCCGCGGTGTGGGCCGCCGGCCAGCCGTTCGGCGACCGCGCCTCCGGCCAACCCGTCAGCCTCGAGGGCCAGGTCGTCGGCTCCCGCCTGATCGGCCAGCAGTTCGACGGCGATGAGTGGTTCCACTCCCGTCCCTCGCCGAACGACCACGACACCCTCGCCTCGGCCCCGAGCAACCTCGGCCCCAGCAACCCGGACCTCGTCGCGGCCATCGCCGAACGTCGTGCGGAGGTCGCGGCGCGCGAGGGCGTCGAGCCCGGCGACGTACCCCCCGACGCGCTGACCGGCTCGGGCTCCGGCCTCGACCCGCACATCTCGCCGGCCTACGCCCGGCTCCAGGTCGCCCGGGTGGCCGGGGCGAACGGGCTGTCCGTGGCCGTCGTGGAGGGCCTCGTCGCGGATGCCACCCAGGGTCGAGGTCTGGGCTTCCTCGGTGAGCCGGGCGTCAACGTGCTCGAGCTCAACCTCGCCGTCTCTGCTGCTGCTTCCGGTCCAGGTGGAGACTGATCCCGTGGAGAGAGGACGGCTGCGGGTCTACCTGGGCGCCGCGCCCGGCGTCGGCAAGACCTACGCCATGCTCGACGAGGGCCACCGGCGCCTCGAGCGCGGCACCGACCTCGTCGTCGGGTACGTCGAGACGCACGGGCGCGCGAAGACCGAGCAGGCCGTCTCGGGCCTGGAGGTCGTGCCGCGGCGCACCCTCGAGCACGGCGGCACCCACCACGAGGAGATGGACCTCGAGGCCATCCTCGAGCGCCGGCCCGAGGTGGTGCTGGTCGACGAGCTCGCGCACACCAACGTGCCCGGCAGCGCGCACGCGAAGCGGTGGCAGGACGTCGAGACGCTGCGCGACGCCGGCATCGAGGTCGTCACCACGATCAACATCCAGCACCTCGAGTCGCTCAACGACGTGACCGAGCAGGTCACCGGCGTCCGGCAGCGCGAGACGGTGCCCGACCACGTCGTGCGCTCGGCCGACCAGATCGAGCTGGTCGACATGAGCCCGCAGTCGCTGCGCCGCCGGATGGCGCACGGCAACGTCTACGCCGCCGACAAGATCGACGCCGCGCTGTCGCGCTACTTCCGCGAGGGCAACCTCACCGCGCTGCGCGAGCTCGCCCTGCTGTGGCTGGCCGACCGGGTCGACGAGGGGCTGGAGCGCTACCGCGACCAGCACGAGATCGACTCGACGTGGGCGACGCGCGAGCGCATCGTCGTACCCGTCAGCGGTGGTCCGGAGTCCTCGACGCTCATGCGCCGGGCCGCACGGATCGCGAGCCGGCGGTCGGGTGGCGAGTGGCAGGCGTTGTACGTCACCCGGCAGGACGGGCTGCGCGGCATCGCGCCCGACGGGCTGGCCGCGCTCGGCGCCAAGGCCGACGAGCTCGGCGGCAGCTTCCACACCGTCGTCGGCGACGACCCGGCCGACGCGATCCTCGCGTTCGCGCGGGCGGAGAACGCGACCCAGGTGGTGATCGGCGCGAGCCGGCGGGGCCGCGTCTCGACGGTCCTGCGACCCGGGGTCGGCGAGCGGGTGGTCGCGGGCTCGGGCGACATCGACGTGCACATCGTCTCGCACGACCACGCGCGCCAGTCGTCGATGCGGCCGCCCGCCGACAACCTCGGCGCCCGTCGTCGAGCGGTCGGGTTCGCCTTCGGGGTCGCTGTGCCGGTCGGGCTCAGCGCCCTGCTGTACGCCACCCAGGACCTGCACGGCCTGCCCATCGAGGCGATGTCGCTGATGATGGTCGTGGTGGCGACCGCGCTGATCGGCGGGCTCGTGCCGGCGGTGCTCTCGGCGCTGGTGAGCGCGCTGCTGCTCAACTACCTGTTCACGCCACCGCTCTACACGCTGACGATCGCCGAGCCGGAGAACGTCGTCACGATCTCGATCTTCGTCGCCGTCGGCATCGCGGTCGCCACGGTCGTCGACAATGCCGCCCGCCGGACCGCGGAGGCCCGGGCTGCGCGGTCGGAGGCCGATGCGCTGACCGTGCTCGCCCACTCGCTGCTGACCTCCACCGACGACCTGCCCGGCCTGCTGTCGTCGGCCTGCCGGCTCTTCAACGCGGACGGCGCGGCCGTGCTGCGCCGGTCGTCGTCGGCCGAGGAGACCGTCGTCGTGGCGAGCTGCGGCTCCCCGCCGCCCTCGGTGGACAAGGCCGACATGTCCGCCGCGATCGACGACCGGTCGACCCTGGTGCTCGCCGGCTCGACCCTGCCCGCCACCCAGCGCGGGCTGCTCAACGCGTACGCCGCCTACGCCAAGGTGATGGACGAGCGACGCCTCGCCACCGTCGCCGAGGTCGAGCGGCTGCGGCTGACCGAGCTCGACCGCACGCGCACCGCCCTGCTCCAGGCCGTCTCCCACGACCTGCGCAACCCGCTCGCCGCAGTGAAGGTGTCGGTCGACAGCCTGCGCAGCACCGACGTCGTGTGGTCCGACGAGGACCGCGGCGAGCTGCTCGCCACCATCGAGGAGTCGACCGACCGGCTCATCGCGCTCGTGGGCAACCTGCTCGACATGAGCAGGATCAGCACCGGCTCGGTGAGCGTGGTGCTGCGCGAGGTCGGGCTCGCCGACGCCGTGCGCACCAGCCTCGCGCCGCTCGACGGTGGCTCGCGGGTGGAGGTCGACGTGGACCCCTCGCTGGTCGTGAGGGCCGATGCCGGGCTGCTGGACCGGGTGCTGGCCAACATCTGCGAGAACGCGCTCAAGTACACCCCCGCCTCCGCCGACGTCCGCGTCGACGCGGTCGCCGACGGCCAGCGGGTCGTCGTACGCATCGCGGACTCGGGGCCCGGGGTCGCCGACCAGGACCGGGACCGGATCTTCGCGCCCTTCCAGCGCTTCGGCGACGTGCCGCAGCAGGACGGCGTCGGGCTCGGGCTCGCCGTGGCGCGCGGCCTGACCGAGGCGATGGGTGGCACGATCGCGACCGAGGAGACGCCCGGCGGTGGGCTGACGTTCGTGCTGGAGCTGGAGGGCTGTGCGGTGGAGGGGGCCACGTGACCTTCGTGCTGGTGGTCGACGACGACCCGGCGATGCGGCGCACGCTGACGATCAACCTCCGCGCGCGCGACTACGAGGTGGAGACAGCCGGCGACGGTCGGTCGGCGCTGCAGGTCGTCGACGAGCGGATGCCCGACGTGGTGCTGCTCGACCTCGGCCTGCCCGACCTCGACGGCGTCTCGGTGCTCGCGCAGCTGCGGTCGTTCACCCAGGTCCCGGTGATCGTGGTGTCGGCGCGCACCGAGTCCGACGACAAGGTGGAGGCGCTCGACCTCGGCGCCGACGACTACATCACCAAGCCGTTCTCGATCGAGGAGCTGCTCGCCCGGATCCGGGTGACCGTCCGACGGGCCGGCCGCGAGGAGCCCGACCTCGTCGTCGAGGTCGATGGCCTCCGCCTCGACCTCACCGACTCGCGCGCGACCCGGGACGGGGCGGAGGTGCACCTGACGCCGACCGAGTGGCGCATCGTCGACGTGCTCGCCCGCCGCCGCGGCCGCCTGGTCCGCCAGGCCGAGCTCCTGCGCGAGGTGTGGGGTCCGGCGTACGACACCCAGACCAACTACCTCCGCGTCCACATGGCCAGCATCCGGCGCAAGCTCGAGGCCGACCCCGGCCGTCCGGCCGTCTTCCTCACCGAGCCGGGGATGGGCTACCGCTTCGCCGCCGACCCCGCTGTAACGCCGGGTTAGTGCTTGTACCCACCCCCCTGCAGCAGGGTGGGTACAGCAGGTAACCCGGCGTTACAGCGGGAGTGCGGCGACGGTTGCAGCGCGGAGTGCGGCGACGGAAGGAAGGGTGGGTCAGCGGGGGACGCGGACCAGGAGCCGCCCGTGGACGCACTCCATCCAGAGCTCGCGGCCCTCGCCGATGGAGTCGCCGTCGAGCTGGCGCGGGGTGTCGGAGGAGGCCTTGACCCGCACGCGGGATCCGGTGCGCCGGTCGAGCGTCTCGTCGACGACGGTGCTCTTGCGCAGCACGCGCGAGGCCACCGTGATCCACGACAGGAACTGCCGCGGATGGATGATCACGACGTCCAGGATGCCGTCGTCGATCGTCGCGTCGGGCAGCAGCGGCATGCCGGCCTGGAGGAAGCCGACGTTGCCGACGACGACCGTGCGGGCACGGTGGGTGGTGGGCTCCTGGTCGTCGATCTGGATCTCGATCCGCACGGCCGGGAACATCAGCGACTTCAGCGCCGAGACGACGTAGGCCACCCAGCCGATCCGCTTCTTGATGTCCTCGTTGACGCCCTCCATGATCGCGGCGTCGAAGCCCATGCCGGCCATCACCATGAAGTGGGTGTCCTCGATGCCGTCACCGCCGACCTCGACCAGGTCGATCGCCCGGTCCTGGCCGTTGAGGGCGACGTCGATCGCCGAGCGGAGGTAGAGCGGGATGTCGAGGTTGCGGGCCAGCAGGTTGCCGGTGCCGGCCGGGATGATGCCGACCGGGATGCCGGTGCCCGCGAGCTCGGCGCAGACCTCGCGCACGGTGCCGTCGCCGCCGCAGACCATCACCAGGTCGGCGCCGGAGACCGCGGCCTGCTCGGCCATGCCGGTGCCCGGGTCCTCGACCGTCGTGTACTGCCAGGTCGGCTCGGACCAGCCCGACTCCTTGGCCATCGAGCCCACGATCGCGCGGAACTGGCCGACGTCCTCGACCTTCACCGGGTTGAGGATCACCGCGAGCCGCTTCTCCGAGGCGTAGACCTCCGGCAGCGGCTCCGCCTTCGCCGCGGTCGAGCGCGGGCGGGGGTCGACGAAGGCGAGCACGAGGAGGAACACCGCGATCGCCATCAGCGAGCCGCCGATGACGTCGGTCGGGTAGTGCCGCCCGAGGAGCAGCCGGTCGAAGCACACGAGGAGCCACCACGCGACCACGACCGTGACGCCGAGCCGGCGCAGGCTCGTGCGCCGGACGAACAGCACCAGCAGCATGACGAGGATGCACGCGTACGCCGCCACGGCCGAGGCGTGGCCCGACGGGAAGCTGTAGTTCTCGTGCAGGCCCAGGGTGTCCTGCCAGCTCGGCCGGTCGCGGCCCAGCCAGAGCTTGGTCCCGGTGGTCGCCAGCGAGACCGCGGCCATCACGACCACCGTCAGCAGCGCCGCCCAGCGCTGCCGTCGTACGACCAGCACGAGGGCCAGCAGGATCGTCAGGATCGTCATCCCGATGGTGCCGAAGGCGACCTCGATGACGCGCAGCACGTCGACGAGCGCGGCGTAGCCGTCGGCCCAGTCCTCGAGGCGCCGGCCGTTGACGTCGAACGAGTCGAGCGGCGCCCGGTCGCGCGTCACCATGAACGCGAGGGCGCCGAACAGAACGGCGGCCACGGCAGCCCACGTGAGGCAGCGGTTCCGGGAGGCGGGGGTCACCGGTGAAGTATGCCCAAACCGATGCGAGAACCCGAGTCCTCGACGGCTAGCCTTCAGTCATGATCGACCCTCGCCTGCTCCGTGACGACCCCGACCGCGTGCGCGCCGCCCAGGCCAAGCGTCGGCTGTCCGACGACGTGGTCGACCGGGCGCTCGAGGCCGACTCCGCGCGACGCCAGGCGATCGCCGACTTCGAGTCCAGGCGGGCCGAGCAGAAGGCCAGCGGCGCCCTCGTCGCCAAGGCGCAGGGCGAGGAGAAGCAGTCCCTGCTCGCCCAGGTGAAGGAGCTCGCCGCCGGCGTCAAGGAGGCCGAGGCCGCGCGCATCGCCGCCGAGGCCGCCTGGGACGAGGCGATGAAGGCGATCCCCAACATCGCCGACGACGCGGCACCGGCGGGCCTCGAGGACGACTACACCGTCATCGAGCAGGTCGGCACGCCGCGCGAGTTCGACTTCGAGCCGCGCGACCACGTCGAGCTCGGCCAGATGCTCGGCGCCTTCGACCTCGAGCGCGGCGCCAAGGTGTCGGGCTCGCGCTTCTACTTCCTCACCGGCGTCGGTGCTCAGCTGCAGCTCGCGCTGGTCAACATGGCGATGGACCAGGCGCGCGCCGCCGGGTTCGTCCAGACCGCGGCGCCGTCCCTGGTCCGCCCGCGCGCGATGGAGGGCACCGGCTTCCTCGGCCAGGCCGCCGACGACGTCTACCGCATCGAGGGCGAGGACCTCTACCTCGTGGGCACCTCGGAGGTGCCGATGGCGGCCTTCCACTCCGACGAGATCCTCGACGCCGCCCAGCTGCCGCTGCGCTACGCCGCCTTCAGCCCGTGCTTCCGCAAGGAGGCCGGCTCGCACGGCAAGGACACCCGCGGGATCTGGCGCGTGCACTGGTTCGACAAGGTCGAGATGTTCGTCTACACGACCGTCGAGGAGTCCTACGCCGAGCACCAGCGCCTCCTTGCGTGGGAGAAGGAGTTCCTCGACAAGCTCGAGCTCTGCTACCGCGTGATCGACACCGCGGCCGGCGACCTCGGCCTGAGCGCGTCGCGCAAGTTCGACTGCGAGGCGTGGATCCCGACCCGCAACGGGTGGGGCGAGCTGACCTCCACCTCCAACTGCACCGAGTTCCAGGCCCGGCGCCTCGACATCCGCACCCGGGGCGAGCACGGCACCACGCCGGTCGCGACCCTCAACGGCACCCTCACCGCGGTCACCCGCGCGATCGTGGCGATCCTCGAGACCCACCAGAACGAGGACGGCTCGGTCACCGTGCCGCAGGCCCTCCGCCCGTACCTGGGCGGCCTCGAGGTCCTGAAGCCGATCGCATGACGGACTGGCTCCCCAGGATCGTCGCGCTCGACATCGACGGCACCCTGCTCAAGTGGGTCGACGGGCAGACCGAGGACTACGAGACCATCACCGCGCCGGTGCTCGACGCCGTGCACCGCGCGCTCGACGCGGGCGCGCACATCGTGCTGTCCAGCGGCCGCTCGCCGCACGGCATGACCCGGATCGCCGACCTGCTGGGCCTTCCCCGTGAGGGCACGGACCGGCTCTGGATCGTCGCCTCCAACGGTGCCGTCGTCTTCCGCTACCCGCCGATCGAGGTCGTCCACGAGGAGACCTTCGACGCCGCACCCGCCGTGGCCGCGGTCCTGGAGCACCACCCCCGGGCACTCGTCGCCGTCGAGGAGAGGGGTGTCGGTGGCTACCGCGTCAACCGGGTCTTCCCCGAGGGCGAGATCTCCGGCGAGCAGATCATCACCGAGGTCGACGACATCGTCGGCGAGCCGGTCAGCCGCGTGATCATCCGCGACCCCGAGGCCACCGCCGACGACTTCATCGAGCTCGCGGCGCGCCTCGGCCTCCACGGCACCGACTACGTCGTCGGCTGGACGGCCTGGATGGACCTGTCCCCGGTCGGCGTCTCGAAGGCCTCGGGCCTCGAGCACGTGTGCCGCGAGCTCGGTCTCGGCGCGTCCGACGTGCTCGCGATCGGCGACGGCCGCAACGACATCGAGATGCTCCGCTGGGCCGGTCGTGGCGTGGCGATGGGGCAGTCGGTCGACGCCGTCAAGGAGGCCGCCGACTTCGTGACCGACTCGGTCGTCGACGAGGGTGCGGCCGTCGAGATGTCGCGATGGTTCCCCGCTCCCCGGGCCTGACGTGACCGCTCCGCGCCTGGTCGCCACCGACCTCGACGGGACGCTCCTCGACCCGTCCGGGCAGGTGTCCGCGCGGACCCGGGCCGTGCTCGACGAGCTCGACACGCGTGGCGTACCCGTCGTGTTCACCACCGGCCGTCCGGTGCGGTGGATGGTCGACCTGTGGGACGCCGTCGGCGGGCACGGGCTGGCGATCTGCAGCAACGGCGGGATCGTGTACGACGTCGCGGCGCGGCGGGTGCGCGACTTCAGCGCGGTGCCGCGCGAGGTGGGCATGGAGCTCGCCGAGCGGGTGCGTGCCGCGGTCCCCGGGACCACCTTCGGGGTCGAGCACACCTCGGGCTGGGCGAGCGAGGTCGACTTCCCGACGCACCCGGACGACCGCGACTCCGAGCAGGGTCCGTGGGAGTCGATCTGGCGCGACGACGTCGTCAAGGTGCTCGCCGTGCACCGCGAGCTCGACGCCGAGGACTTCTGGAAGCGCGTCGACGACGCCGTCGGCGACCTCGTCACCACGACGTGGTCCTCGACCTTCGCGCTGGTCGAGATCAGCGCCGCCGGCGTCACCAAGGCCACGACCCTCGACTCGCTCGCGGCCGAGATGGACGTCTCGGCGGCCGACGTCGTCGCATTCGGGGACATGCCCAACGACCTGCCGATGCTCGCGTGGGCCGGGACGTCCTACGCGATGGCCAACGCCCACCCCTCCGTGCTCGACCTGGCCGACCACGTGGCGCCCGGCAACGACGAGGACGGCGTGGCGGCCGTGCTCGCGGAGCTCTTTTCGCTCTCCGGTTGACTGCCGCCTCGGCACTGCTCGCCGCGGGGGCTCGCATTCCAGGCGGTCCGGCTGGTTAGGCTGGCCCGCATGTCCGCCGCGCTGTCCCGACCCCTGCGCATCGCCGCTGCGATGCTGCTCGCGAGCCTCGGGCTGGCCGTCACCGCCGGCTCCCCGGCGAGCGCCGCGGGACCCTGCACCCCGGGGCCGCTGCAGGAACAGGTCGACCAGGCCGCGGCGATCTTCATCGGCAAGGTCGACACGGTCTCGACCGCCGGCAGCACGACGACGTACGGCATCACGGCGTCACGCGCCTACAAGGGAACCCCGGAGCGCTCGACCCAGGTCGAGACCCTCGACCGCCCCCAGGCGTGCGGACTGGTCGACCTGAAGGTCGGCAACGACTACGTGTTCTTCGCCACCGGCGACGTCGCGCCCTACTCGGCCGACCGCCGTGGTGGCACCGGCACCGCCAACCCGACCAAGGTCACCAAGATCGAGGCGATCCTCGGTGCGGGCACCTCGGTCGAGCCCCCGCCGCCGCCCACCGCCGAGCTCACCAAGGTCGAGGACTCGCCGCCGCGCGGGCTCGCCCGGCTCGCGGCTCCCGGGGCCGCTGCCGCGATCATCGGCCTGCTCGGCCTCGTCGTCGTACGACGTCTCGCGCGCCGCTCCTAGGTCGCGTCTCCCCGGTCACCGGGCGGGCGGACTACCCGGATCGGTCAGAGGTACATGCCGCCGGTCGGGCCCTGGCCCGTGTCGCCGCCCGGCTGCGGCATGCCGGGCTGCCCGGGCTGCTCGGGCTGGCCGCCCTGGCCCATCGGGAGGGCGCGGCGCATCTGCTCGAGCTGGGCGCGCGAGGCGACCTGCTGGGCGTAGATCGCGGTCTGGATGCCGTGGAAGAGGCCCTCGAGCCAGCCGACGAGCTGGGCCTGGGCAATCCGGAGCTCGCCCTCCGACGGCGTGCCCTCCTCCGTGAACGGGAGCGAGAGCCGCTCGAGCTCCTCGACGAGCTCAGGGGCCAGGCCGGTCTCGAGCTCCTTGATCGAGGCGGCGTGGATCTCCTTGAGGCGCTGGCGGCTGGCCTCGTCGAGCGGCGCGGCCTTCACCTCCTCGAGGAGCTGGCGGATCATGCTGCCGATCCGCATGACCTTCGCCGGCTGCTCGACGAGCTCGGTGATGTGGCGCTCGCCCTCGTGCTCGTCGTCGTCCCCGGCGGCCTGGGTCATGGCCGGGAGGGCGCTCGCCGGGATGGTCCCGATCGGCTGGCCGTCGGGCCCGACGACCACCACCATGTCCTCGCCCTGACCCGGGCTGTCGGTGCTCGCTGCGGACTGGTCGGGCTGCTGCTCGGTCATGCCACGACCCTATCCGGGCGTCTCAATGGCCTCGGGGCGGTGCGTGAGCCACATCCGACTGCGCGAGAATGTCGCTCACTCACCGCCCGACCGGCGTGTCGCGCGACCCCGCCGCAAGAGCGGTGCGTGAGCCACATCCGACGGCGCGGGAATGTCGCTCACTCACCGCCAGACCGGCGTGGCGAGGTCAGAGCGTCAGGACGAACTTCCCCGCGTGCCCGCCGGCCTCCATGGCCTCGTGGGCGCGGCCGACCTCGGCGAGCGGCATCGTCGCCTCGACGATCGGCCTGACGCTCCCGGCGGCGACGAGGGGCCAGACGTTCTCGACCACGCCGCAGCAGATGGCGGCCTTCTCGGCGAGCGGCCGGGCGCGGAGCGAGGTCGCGGTGACCGAGGCGCGCTTGCGGAGCAGGGCGTTGATGTCGAGCTCGCCCTTGGCGCCGCCCTGCATCCCGATGATCACGAGCCGGCCACCGGTGGCGAGGGCGGAGACGTTGCGGGGGAGGTACTTCGCCCCCATGTTGTCGAGGATGACGTCGGCGCCGCCGGCCTCCTCCAGCACCTCGACGAAGTCCTCGTCGCGATAGCTGATCGCCCGGGTGGCGCCGAGGGAGAGGCAGAGGTCGAGCTTCTCGGCAGACCCGGCGGTGGTGAAGACCTCGGCGCCGAGGGTGGACGCGAGCTGGATCGCCATCGTGCCGATGCCGCCGGCACCGCCGTGCACGAGGAACCGCTCGCCCTTGGTCAGGTGCGCGGTCATGAAGACGTTGGACCACACGGTTGTCGCGACCTCGGGCAGCGCCGCCGCCTCCACGAGCGAGAGGCCCGCGGGGATCGGCATGACCTGACCGACCGGCACGGCCACCTTCTCGGCGTACCCGCCACCGGCGAGCAGCGCGCACACCTCGTCGCCGACCTTCCAGCCCTCGACGCCGTCGCCGAGCTCGGCGATCCGGCCGCTGCACTCGAGCCCGATGATGTCGGAGGCGCCGGGCGGCGGCGGGTAGAGGCCCATCCGCTGCAGGGTGTCGGCGCGGTTGACGGCCGTCGCGGCGACGTCGATCAGCACCTCGCCGGCGGCCGGGCGCGGGTCGTCGACCTCGCCGATGGACAGGACTTCAGGGCCACCGTCGGCGGTGGTCACGACAGCGCGCAAGGGATCAGTCCTCGTAGAGATCGGCGGAGTGGTCGACCGAAGAGTCGTCCGGTACCTCATCGTCCACGTCGACCGGATCGGCCGCGTCGGCGGGTCGGTCCCAGCTCTCCGCGAGCTGCTGGGCCCGCGCGGCGAGCCGCTCCACCGCTTCCGGGTTGGCGGCGCCGGCACCGGCGGCGACACCCAGGAGGTAGGCCGTGATGGGGGCGGCGGTCTTCTGCACGTTGTCGGCGACCGTCTTGGCCAGGTCGAGGACAAGCCCCTCGTCGACCTCTGCCTCGACGTCGAGCACGTCGCTCAGCTCATCGATCCAGTCGTGGAGGTTCACCCCGCCAATGTCTCGCACCCGGCCGCCCGCGGGCAAGCGACCCGGGTCGGACCGCGCGCGTCCGGAACCTGCTACGAACCCGGGCCCAGGTCCCGCAGGTCGGTCCAGGTGTCGACGTCCATCGCCTCGTCGCCGTTCGAGGAGACCGCCGCCAGGTCGAGCGGCTCGAGCAGCCGACGGAGCGCCATCCCGTGCTGCCCCTCGAGACCGGGGCGTACGTCGCCCAGCCGGCGCGCGTCGAGCACACCGGCGAGCTGGCGCCGACCATCGGCGTCGTGGAGGAACGCCCCGTCCCGGCCGGCGGCCGCGTCACGCAGCCGTCGCATCGTCGTCGCGGTGACGCGCGGCATGTCGACGGCCAGGACGCCGATCAGGTCGGGGCAGAGCAGCAGCGCGTCGACCCCGGTGAGGAGCCCGGCGACCGGTCCGCCTCGCGGAGGGTCCTCGCACACGGTGGTCACCGGACGCTCGGTGCGCACCGCCTCGGGCGCGACGACGACCACCTCGTCGGCGTCGACGTACGCATCGATCGCGTGGGCGAGCAGGGTCCGTCCGTCGAGCTCGACGCTCGCCTTGTCGACCCCGTCCATCCGCACCGCGGTGCCGCCGGCGAGGACGATGCCGCAGAAGGTCACCGCCCCATCCTTGCAGCGGTCCTACGCTGGAGGCATGAGCGAGGAGCTGCGGGTGCGCGTCCACCAGTGGGCGAGCGGGCTCGAGCCGGCCGAGAACCGGACCCGGCTGGCCGAGGGCGTGGCGCCCGGGGCGGACCTGGTGGTGTTCCCGGAGGCCTTCGCCCGCGACTTCGGCAGCGCCGGGTCCGACGTGAGCGCGTACGCCGAGACGCTCGACGGCCCGTTCGCGACCGCGGCGGCGAAGGCTGCGGCCGAGGGAGCGTGCACGGTCGTCGCCGGGATGTTCGAGACGGCGGACGACCCCGGTCGTCCGTTCAACACCCTCGTCGTGCGCGGCGCCAGCGAGGCGTCGTACCGCAAGATCCACCTCTACGACTCCTTCGGCTACCGCGAGTCCGACCGGCTCACCGGCGGCGCCCTCGAGCCCGTCGTCGTGGAGGTCGCGGGCTGGCAGGTGGGGCTGATGACCTGCTACGACCTGCGCTTCCCCGAGCTGGCCCGGCGGCTGGTCGACGCCGGCGCGGAGGTCGTCGTCGTACCCGCCGCGTGGCTGCCCGGCGACCGCAAGGTCGAGCACTGGCGCACCCTGCTGGCGGCGCGGGCCATCGAGAACACCTGCTTCGTCGTCGGAGCCGGCCAGCCGGAGCCGCGCTACAGCGGTCACTCGGCCGTCTACGGGCCACTCGGCGAGGTGCTCGCCGAGGCCGACGGCTCCGAGCAGACCCTCGAGGCCACCCTCGACCGCGCCACCCTCGAGGCGGCCCGTCGCACCAACCCGTCCCTGGCCAACCGTCGGCTGTAACCTCGTCCGTCGTGTCTTCCCCCACCCCCGACAGCCGCCGCGGCTCGTCCCGCGGCAAGCGGGCTGCCGAGCGACCGCCCTCGCGGCTGCGCAGGACGCGGAAGTCCGAGGGCGAGGCCACGACGACACCGGCGGCGGACCTGGGCGCCCCAGCCCCCACGACGACGGTCGAGGCACCCGTCGAGGCACCCGTCGCGGCGCCGGTTGCAGCGCCCGCCACGGAGGTCCCGGAGCCCGACTTCGTCGATCGACCGAGGGGCTCCCAGCTCGCCCTCTCCTTCGGCGTCCTCGCGCTCGGCGTCGGGGCACTCGGGTGGTCGGCGATCAACGGGATCTTCCACCACAACCAGACGCTCCGCGCGCTCGGACCGGTGCCCGACTGGGTCGACGGCACCGGCTCGGCGCTCGTCGTGACCGCGCTGTCGTGGCTGCTCGCGACCCGCACCGCCGGGCGCCCGCTCATCTCGGCCGGGCTCGCCCTCGTGCTCTCCGTGGCCAGCCTGCTCGTCGGCGGCCGCGTCCTGCTCACGGGCGCGGCGGTGATGACGTGCGTCGTGGGCAGCGTGTACGCCGTCATGGTGACCGTCCCGGCGATCACCTGGCTGCGGGCGGTGCGCGAGGTGGTCATCGCCGCCCTGGTCGGTCTGGTCACCGCGCTCGCCGCGGTGGGCTTCGAGCCGACGGTGTCCACCGAGCGGTTCGACCTCGCCGCGCTCTTCCTCGCGCTGGGCCTGGTCTTCACGATCGTCTACCGCCTCGGCGCCGGCCTCCACGGCCTCGGCCGGCGCGGGCTGCTCGTCGTCGCGAGCGGGCTCGCCGTGCTCGTCGTGACACTGGCGTACGCCGAGCTGCTCCGGCGCTACGGCGTGCAGTCGTTCGTCTCCTCGTTCCTCGACTTCGCCGACTGGACGACGGCCCGGATCGGCGCCTTCCCGCGCCCCCTCGTCGTGCTCCTCGGGATCCCGGCGATCGTGTGGGGCACGCACCTGCGGGCCCGTCGCCGCCAGGGATGGTGGGTCTGCGCGTTCGGCGTCGCGGCCACCGTGCCGCTCGCGACGAGCCTGGTCTCGCCGGAGAGCTCGTACCAGGAGGCGGGCCTGCGCGCGGTCTACGCGCTCGTGCTCGGCGCCCTGATCGGCTACGTGCTGATCCGCCTCGACCTCGCCTTCACCGGGACCAAGGGGCGCCGCGGGCGCCGCGCCGAGGAGGCCGGTCCGCACCGTCCCGAGCCGAGCCGGTTCGCCGCGCTCTGAGCACGTCCCCGGGGCTGCCCCGACCGCCCGATCCCCGGGTACGGAGCGGTAACCGCTAGCGTCAGCGACATGGCCCGTCCCACCTCCCTCGAGATCGTGTCCGAGCTGGTCGCCAACGTCCTGGCGATCGAGGTCGCGGAGGGCGACACCGTCGAGGCCGGCGACACGGTCGTGCTGCTGGAGTCGATGAAGATGGAGATCCCGATGCTCGCCGAGCGCGGGGGCACCGTGACCGCGATCAAGGTGACCGTCGGCGACGTCGTCCAGGACGGCGACGTCCTCGTCGTGCTGGACTGACACCTCCCCCTCCGACTGCCGGAGCCCTACGCTCCTGCCATGACTCCCGCTCGCGCCCGTCAGGTGCACCTGGTCGTCGCCGTCGTGGCCTGGTTCGCGCTGGTCTTCCAGCTCGTGCTGACGATCTCCGGTGAGGCCGTGCTGGTCGAGACCGACCCGCCCGGGCTGGGACAGCGGATCTACCAGTACTTCTTCTACTTCACGATCCAGAGCAACATCCTGGTCGCGGTCACCTCGACCGCCCTCGCGCGCGATCCGCTGCTCGACCGCACCGGCTGGCGGATCGCCCGGCTGGCGGGGATCGTCGGGATCACGGTCACCGGGCTCGTCCACTTCTTCCTGCTCCGCCCGCTGCTCGACCTCGACGGAGCCAACTGGGTCGCCGACAAGCTGCTGCACATGGTCGTGCCGCTGCTCGCCGTGATCGCCTGGGCCTGGGTCGGCCCGCGGCCGCGCGCCTCGCTGAAGGAGGCGGCGTACGCCCTCGTCTGGCCGATCGCGTGGACCGCCTGGACCCTCGTGTTCGCCCAGCTCAACGGCTGGGTGCCCTACCCGTTCCTCGACCCGGACGAGGACGGCTGGGGAGCGGTCGGCATCGCGTGCGCCGGGATCACGGTGCTCTTCCTGCTGCTGTTCGCGCTCTACGCGTGGCTCGACCGCAAGCTCGCGCCGACCCCGCCCTCGGCCGGGGCGTGAGGCTGGCCGTCGAGGGGCGGTGGGCCCGGGGCTAGGGTCGGGAGCATGGAATTCCGATACCTCGGCAACAGCGGACTGAAGATCTCCGAGATCACCTACGGCAACTGGCTCACCCACGGCTCGCAGGTCGAGAACGACGTCGCCTCGCAGTGCGTGCGCGCGGCCCTCGACGCCGGCATCTCGACCTTCGACACCGCTGACGTGTACGCCAACACGGCGGCGGAGACCGTGCTCGGCGAGGCCCTCAAGGGCGAGCGCCGCGAGTCGCTCGAGATCTTCACCAAGGTCTACTGGCCGACCGGCCCGAAGGGCAAGAACGACGCCGGCCTCTCGCGCAAGCACATCATGGAGGCGATCGACGGCTCGCTCGAGCGGCTGCAGACCGACTACGTCGACCTCTACCAGGCCCACCGCTACGACACGGAGACGCCGCTCGAGGAGACGATGCAGGCCTTCGCCGACGTCGTACGCCAGGGCAAGGCGCTCTACATCGGCGTGAGCGAGTGGACCGCCGACCAGCTGCGTGCCGGCGTCGAGCTGTCGAGGGAGCTCGGCTTCCAGCTGATCTCGAGCCAGCCGCAGTACTCCATGCTCTGGCGCGTCATCGAGGACGAGGTCGTGCCGGCGTCGCAGGAGCTCGGCGTCTCGCAGATCGTGTGGAGCCCGATCGCCCAGGGCGTGCTCACCGGCAAGTACAAGCCCGGCGCGGAGCCGCCGGCCGGGTCGCGCGCGACCGACGCCAAGGGCGGGTCCGACATGATCTCGCGCTGGATGAAGGACGACGTCCTCACCGCGGTGCAGGACCTCGAGCCGATCGCCGCCGACTGCGGCCTGACCATGGCGCAGCTGGCCGTCGCCTGGGTGCTGCAGAACGACAACGTCGCGTCCGCCCTCGTCGGCGCCTCCCGCCCCGAGCAGGTCCACGACAACGTCAAGGCCGCCGGGGTGAAGCTCGACGCCGACGTGATGAAGCGCATCGACGACGCCATCGGCTCGGTCGTGATCCGCGACCCGAAGCTGACCGCCGAGAACTCGCCGCAGTCGCGACCGGTCTGAGGCCTGGTCGCTGCCTTTCCCAGGGTGGACAGGCAGCGACCGGGCGCAGCCTCAGGAAACCCGCGTGATCCGGTAGCGCACGAAGGCCGGGACGAGGAGCGCGGCGAGGACGGTGAAGACCACCACCAGCACGCCTCCGCCGGCCGCGGCGACGGCGGCGCCGGTGGCCGCCGCGGTGGCACCGTGGGCGACGTCGGCGATGCGTGGGCCGCCCGCGACGACGACGATGAAGATCCCCTGCAGCCGGCCGCGCACGGAGTCGTCGGCCGCGGCCTGGAGCATCGACGTACGGAAGGCAGCCGACGCCATGTCGGCCGCGCCGCCGATCGCGAGCATGACCACCGCGACGACGAGCATGGCCGTGGGCGCGAGGGACGCGAGCATCGCGGCGACACCGAAGCCGACCATGGCCAGGCCCCAGACGATGATCGCGGCGATGACGGCCACGCCCTGCCGCTCCACGGCGGAGACCCAGCCCGACAGCACGCCGCCGATGACGGCGCCGGCGGGGATGGCGGCGAAGAGCAGCGCGAAGGCCAGGCCGCCCTCGCTCGGGCCGCCGAAGTCGACGTGCGCCATCTCCGGGAAGAGCGCGCGCGGCATCCCGAAGACCATCGCGATGATGTCGACGACGAACGACATCATCAGCACCGGCTGGGTCCGCAGGTAGCGGAAGCCGTCGATGACGGCCGAGAGGCCGGGCGTCACGGTCGACCCCATCACCGGCAGGGGCGGGAGGCGTACGACGGCACCGAGCGTCGCGAAGAGCGTGACGGTGTCCAGCAGGTAGAGCCACGAGAAGCCGATCAGCGGGATCAGCGCGCCGCCCACGAGCGGGCCGGCGATGCCGCCGGCCTGCATGACCGTCATGTTGAGCGAGTTCGCCGCGGGCAGCATCTCCTTGTCGAGCAGTCGCGGCAGCAGCGCCGAGCGGGTCGGCTGGTTCACCGCGAAGAAGGCCTGCTGCACCGCGAAGAGCCCGAGCAGGAGCCACACGTCCTCCGCGCCGAGCGCCGCCTGCAGCCAGAAGCACGCGCTCGTGACGATCAGCCCGATCGTGGTGACCACCAGCAGCGTGCGCCGGTCGAAGACGTCCGCCAGCGCGCCGCCCCAGAGCCCGAAGACCACGAGCGGGACCAGGCCGAAGACACCGGTGAGGCCGACGTAGGCCGACGAGCCGGTCATCGCGTAGATCTGCGCGGGCACCGCCACGACGGTCAGCTGCGCTCCGATGACCGTGACGATGTTGGCGCGCCACAGCCGCTTGAAGTGGGGGTTCGCCAACGGGCGGGTGTCCGCCAGCAGTCGCCTGTCCACCTCCGCAGGCTAGGTGAGGTGCGCAGCGGGCGGCCCAGGGGGTCCATCGCCTAGCATCGTCGGGTGGCGATGAACCAGGAGTCGGCCGGCCTGACCGCCGAGGCAGCCCTCTTCCACGCCCTCTCCGACCCGTCGCGGCTGCTGATCGTGCGCCACCTCGTCCTCGGCGAGCACCGCGTCGTCGATCTCACCGCCCACCTCGGGCTGGCGCAGAGCACGGTCTCCAAGCACCTCGCCTGCCTCAAGGACTGCGGGCTGGTGGCGTCACGCCCGGAGGGACGGGCGTCGATGTGGTCGCTCAACCACTCCGAGGAGCTCCTCGAGGTGCTCGGCACCGCGGAGCGCCTCCTCGGCCTCACCGCCATGAGCCCGGCGCACCACTACGAGGACCACCACCGCTGAGCGGCGGTCCCGGCTCAGAGCAGCGTCGACCAGTACGACCAGAATCGTTGCAGGGTCAGCAGCACCACGACGGCGTACACCCCGAAGAGCAGGGGCGCCGACCAGCCGTCGAGGAAGCGGCGGAGACCGCCTTCGGCGGCGGCCTCCCCGAAGACGCCCTCGCGCAGGTTGCGGCGGGTGACGTACCAGAAGGTCGGGATCACCACGACCCAGACGACCATGCAGTAGGGGCACAGCGCGCCGATGCGGTAGAGGCTCTGGAAGGCCAGCCAGCCGATCAGCGCGAGGGCCACGGTGACTCCGGCCTGGAGCCCGGCCCAGTACCAGCGGGCGAAGCGACCGCCGGCCAGCAGCGCCATCCCGGTGGCGATCACGACCGGGAACGCGGCGACGCCGATGAGCGGGTTGGGGAAGCCCAGGAGGGCCGCCTGCGACGTCTGCATCACGTTGCCGCAGCTGAGGATCGGGTTGATGCTGCACGACGGGACGTAGGTCGGGTCCTCGGCGAGGTGGATCCGCTCCACCAGCAGCACGGCGGCGGCGACCAGCCCGATCAGGCCACCGACCACCAGGCCGATGGCGAGCCGGCGGTCGCGGACATCGAGGTCGGCACCGGTGTCGGTGTCGTGCTGCGTCATCGGCGGATCCTCGTCACGGTGCGGGCCGGGTCGGCACCATCCTCCGACATCGGGGCAAGGGTGGACGTGGCGGGTGGTCCCGTCTATCATCGCCAATGAGCGATGACAAAGATCACGAGCGATGGAGTACGACGGTGGGCGCAGGTCACGGGCACGGCAGCGCGGCCGGTCGGCACCGCTGGCGCCTCGGGGTCGCCTTCGGGCTGGTGGCGGCCTTCTTCGTCGTCGAGCTCGTCGTCGGCCTGGCCGCCCAGTCCCTCGCCCTGATCTCCGACGCCGGGCACATGGCCGCCGACGTGGTCGCCCTCGGCGCCGCGCTGGTCGCGACGAAGATCGCGACCCGGCCCGACGGCACCGGGCGTCGTACCTATGGCTCCTACCGCGCCGAGGTCTTCGCCTCCGGGCTGACCGTGCTGATCATGCTCGGCGTCTCGGTCTACGTCGTCGTCGAGGCGGTGACGCGGATCGGCGAGACGGTCGAGGTGGCGTCGGGCCCGATGCTGGTCGTCGGTGGCCTCGGGCTGCTCGTCAACGTGGTCTGCCTGGTCCTGCTCCGCGGGGGAGCGCGGGAGTCGATCAACGTGAAGGGCGCCTACTTCGAGGTCGTCGCCGACGCGGCCGGGAGCGTCGGGGTGCTCGTCGCCGGCCTGCTGGTCGGCCTCACCGGAGCCGGGCAGTGGGACACCGCGGTCGCCGTCGCGATCGGTGTCTTCGTCGCCGTCCGCGCGATCGTCCTCGGCCGCGAGGTGCTGGCGGTGCTCGGCCAGCACGCACCGCAGGACGTCGACCTCACCGCGGTCGTGCGCGACCTCGAGCAGGTCTCCGGCGTGGCCGAGGTGCACGACCTCCACGCCTGGACGCTGACCTCGGGGATGAACGTCGCCACCGCCCACCTCGTGCTCTGCGTCGGCGCGGACTCCCAAGCCGTCCTCGCCGGCGCCCAGACCACGCTGCGCGAGGGCCACGGCATCGAGCACGCCACCCTCCAGGTCGAGGCCAACCCCGCCAAGGAGTGCCACGCCGCCACCTGGTGAGGCCTAGCTCCCGGACCTCCGTCGGCGCGCCAGCACCAGGGTCGTCAGGCCCGCCAGCAGGAGGCCGACCGCGACGGCGACCAGCAGGGCCAGCCCGGACGGTGCGCCGGTGTCGGGCAGCTCGCCGGTCGCGTCCGGATCGACGTCCGGGTCCGTGGTGCCTCCCGTCGCCGGGGCGGTCGTGGGTGACGGCGTGCCGGAGGACGGATCGACCGTCGGTGTCGAGGTGGGCGGGCTGGTCGGTGGCGTGGTCGGTGGGTCGCTGGTCGGCGGACTCGTCGGCGGGTCCGTGGTGGGCGGGTCGGTCGGCGGGTCCGTCGGTGGGTCCGTCGTCGGTGGGTCGGTCGGTGGGTCGGTCCGGCGTACGACGTTGGTGACCGTGAAGCCCAGGACGGCGTCGTCCGCCACGGTGACCGAGGTCGGTGCCACGACGACCGGACCCCACTCGTGGTCGGCGCCCGGCGGCGCGGTGAGGGAGTCCTCGACGAGGGTGCAGACGGCTCCGACCGGTACGTCGTTGGCGAGCACGACCGGCCCCTGGGCTGCCGTGACGCTCCACGTCGCCGGGTCGGGCGTCACGTCGTCGCCGCCGAGGTCGCACGAGATCGAGCCCGTGAAGAGCCGTCCCGGTGGGACCACGCCGTCGGGGTCGTCGAGCACCTTGTCGACCGACACCGCACCGATCAGCGGCTTGCACTCGAGGTCGTCGTCCGGGTCGAGCGGGTAGGCGTGCATCTCCGCGCCGTCGCCCCCGTGGACCAGGTCGCCCGCGACCCAGATCCTGCCGTTGGTGCCGGGCGCGGTGATCGTCGTCGTGCTGGCGGGGTCGGCGACCACGATCGAGCCGGGGACCTGCGCGGTGCCGCCGACACCGAATGCCGTCGCGGTCGGCACGTTCCACACCAGCCGCGTGGTGAGGTCGACGAAGAACGGGTCGGAGAAGGGGTCGACGACCGTGCCGGTCGGCCCGAGGAGCGCGTTGAGGTCGAGGGCGACCGGGTCGCCGGTCAGCGTGACGACCACGCCGGCACCGGCAGGTAGGCCGAGGAGCTGCAGGCTGCGGGGACCTCCCGCGAGCGCCGCGCCGTCGATCCGGAACACCTGCGGGTCGGAGCTGCCGTCGCCCGTCGCGGTCAGGGAGAACGGCGTGACCGCCACGGTCCCCGTCGGCGCGAGCGCCGCCCACGCGGCCGACTTCGCCGCGATCACGTCGCGCGTGCCGGCGTACGCCGCGGTCGCGTCCGCGACGCCTGCGCGCAGGTCGCCCCCGTTGGTCTCCACGGTGAGTGCGGGATCCGCGGCACCGCCGACCTCGACGTCCCCGCCGACACCGGCGCCGACGTCGAGCCGGGTGGCGGCGTTGCCGCCGAGGTCGCCGCCGACCGCGAGCATCACGGTGCCCGGCGGCGGGACGATGCCGGACCCGACGCCCACCACGCCGAGGTTGTAGGTGCCGGCGGCAGCGCGGGTGAAGGCGGCGTCGCCCATCACCACGACCCTGCCCTCCGCCTCGGCCGCCCGCTGGACGACGGAGAGGTCGCCGCCGACGAAGACGTTGACGTTGTCGTCGGTGTAGGGCGGGAAGCCCGGGTCTCCGGAGTCGATCGGCCCCACCGGTCCGTAGCCCGGCGGGCACTCGCCGACGGCCGCGTCGGCAGGTGGGGGTCCGGACAGCGCTGCGAGACCGACGGCCACGACTCCGACCGCGGCCGCGAGCACTGCACCCGAGCGCAGACGCACCGACGTCACCTGCAGATCATGGCACCGCGGGCCGGGTGAGGGCCATCACGTCAGGGTCGATCTCAGGGCTCACCCCGATGGGTGGCGGAGGCGGGCCGCCTATCCTTGAGGGGAGGGAGCCACTGCTCCCACCACCCGAGTCACCAGGAGCACGTCATGATCGGATTCCTCGTCGCCGGCCTCATCATCGGAGCGCTGGCCCGACTCATCAAGCCCGGCAAGCAGAACCTGGGCATCCTCGCCACGCTGGGCCTGGGCCTCGTCGGCTCGCTGATCGGCGGCGTCATCGCGCAGTTCTTCGGCACCGGCGGCATCTGGGAGCTCAACGTCCTCGGATTCATCCTCGCCGTGGTTGCTGCCGTGCTGCTCATCGGCGTTGCCGAGTCGGTCGCCGGCAAGGACAAGTCGGCCGTCTGAGCCCGTCCCGATGGACTTCCGCCCACCTGGGTGGAAGTCCATCGGGCCTCACGCGTGAGCACTGCCGTACGGCCCTGAATCTCCACTCCTCCGGGTGGAAGTTCAGGGCCGCGGTCGTCGGTGCGCGCGCTCGGCTGACAGGATCGGCGGCGTGAGCCAGGAGCGGCAGGAGATGGCGTACGGCATCGGGGCGTGGGCCGCGGCAGCGCTGGTCTTCGGGTCGTCGGCCGCCGTGCTGGTCGTCGAGCTGGTCGCCCTGCGGTTGCTGGCGCCCCACTACGGACTGACCCTCGAGACCAACACGATGGTCATCGGGCTCGCCCTCACCGCGATCGCCGCCGGCACCTGGGCCGGCGGGTCGGCCGCCGACCGGCTGCCGCCGCGACACCTCCTCGGCCCCCTGCTCGGGATCTCGGGCGCCGCGGTCGCCGTGACGCCCTACGTCGTGCGCGCATCGGCGGCCGGCGACAACCCCGGCCTGCTCCTGATCGCCGCCACCTTGTCGATCCTCGTGCCCGGCGCGCTGCTCTCCGCGGTCAGCCCGGTGGTCATCAAGCTGCGGTTGCGGAGCCTCGACGAGACCGGCTCGGTCGTCGGGCACCTCTCGGGCATCGGCACCGTGGGCGCGATCTTCGGCACCGTCGTCACCGGCTTCGTGCTGATCTCGCGGGTGCCCGTCAGCGGGATCCTCGTCGGCCTCGGCGTCGCGCTGCTCGTCACGTCGGTGCTGGTGCAGGTCGCCGGCCGGCGCGGACGTGGCGACCTCGTGACCGCAGCGGTGGTCGCGCTCGGCGCCCTCGGTGCGGTGGCCGCGCCGAGCGGCTGCGACACCGAGACGACGTACCACTGCCTCGCCGTCGACGCCGACCCGCTGCGCGCGAGCGGCCAGGTCCTCGTGCTCGACGGCCTCCGGCACTCCTACGTCGACGACAACCCGACCTGGCTCGAGTTCGCCTACGTGCAGGCGATGGCCTCGGTCGTCGACACCGCCTTCCCCGAGGGGGATCCGCTGGAGGCCTACTACCTCGGCGCCGGCGGGCTGACGCTGCCGCGGTACGTCGCCGCGACCCGGCCCGGCTCCGACAACCTCGTCTCCGAGATCGACGGCGGCGTGGTGGAGGTCGACCGCGAGCTCCTGGGCGACGACTTCCCCGCGCGCACCGACGTACGCATCGAGGACGGCCGCCTGGCCCTCGACGACCTCGAGCCCGGGAGCCGCGACCTCGTCGTCGGAGACGCCTTCGGCGGGATCAGCGTGCCGTGGCACCTCGCGACCGAGGAGGCGCTGGCCGGGATCGAGCGCGCGCTCGGCGACGACGGCGTCTACGTCGCCAACGTCATCGACAACGCGCCGCTCGCCTTCGCCCGCGCCTACGTCCGCACGACGGCCGAGGTGTTCGATGAGGTGGCCCTGCTGGCCGCGCCCGAGGTGCTCGCAGGCACCGGCGGCGGCAACCTCGTGGTGGTCGCCTCGCAGCAGCCCGTCCAGCTGCCCCCGGTCAGGGCGCGCATGGGGGAGCGCGAGCTGGCGTGGGCGTCGCTGTCGGGCGACGACCTGGCCGCGTGGTTCGGCGACGCGCCGCTCCTCACCGACGACTTCGCGCCGGTCGACCAGCTGCTGACGCCGTACCGCAGCTGAACCCGACAGCTGAGTCGGGCCGGCCGCTGTAACGCCGTGTTGCTGCTTGTACCCACCCCTCTGCAGCAGGGTGGGTACAGCAACCAACCCGGCGTTACAGCGGGGCGGGTCAGACGTCGTCCGGGCGGAAGAACTCGTGCACGAGCGAGACCACGTCGGCGATCGAGTCGACGACGCGGGTCGGGCGGTAGGGGAAGTTCTCCACCTGGTGCCGCTCGGTGGCGCCGGTCGCGACGAGGATCGTGCGGAGGCCGGCCTCGAGGCCGCTGATGATGTCGGTGTCCATCCGATCGCCGATCATCACGGTGGTCTCGGAGTGCGCCTCGAGCCGGTTGAGCGCGCTGCGCATCATGAGCGGGTTGGGCTTGCCGATGAAGTACGGCTGGCGTCCTGTCGCGGTGCTGATCAGCGCGGCCACCGACCCGGTGGCGGGCAGCATGCCCTGTGCGCTGGGTCCGCTCGGGTCGGGGTTCGTCGCGATGAACCGTGCGCCGTCGTTGACGAGGCGGATGGCCCGGGTGATCGCCTCGAAGGAGTAGGTCCGGGTCTCGCCGAGGACGACGTAGTCGGGGTCGCGGTCGGTCATCACGTAGCCGATGTCGTGCACCGCGGCGGTGAGGCCCGACTCGCCCACGACGTACGCCGACCCTCCCGGACGCTGGTCGTCGAGGAACTGCGCGGTCGCGAGCGCCGAGGTCCAGATCCGGTCCTCCGGCACGTCGATGCCGCTGCTGCGGAGCAGGCGCACCCGCAGGTCGCGCGGGGTGAAGATCGAGTTGTTGGTGAGGACCAGGAACGGGATGTCCTGGTCGCGGAGCGCGGCGATGAACTCCTTGGCGCCCGGGATCGGTTCCTCCTCGCGGACGAGGACGCCGTCCATGTCGGTGAGCCAGGTCAGCACGGGGCGCGGGGTGTCGGTCACGGGGACAGTCTGGCCGAGGTGGGCGGTCGTAGGCTCGCGACGTGGAGGAGCTGGTCACGGCAGAGGCGTTCGACGAGCTCGTCCGCGACGCGATCGACGAGCTCCCCGAGTGGGTCGAGCACTTCGTCGAGGACATCGTGATCACCGTCGAGGACCTGCCGCCCGCCGAGATGGTCGGGCCCGGCCGGACCCTGCTGGGCCTCTACCGCGGTGTCCCGCGCACGCGCTACGGCGGCCGCCCGCCCGGATCGATGCCGGACACGATCACCCTCTATCGGCTGCCGATCCTGGCCACCTGCCGCGACGCGGACGACGTACCGGCGCGGGTGCTGAAGGTGCTCGGCCACGAGGTCGGGCACGCGTTCGGGCTCTCGGACGAGCGGCTCCACGAGCTCGGCTGGTACTAGTCGGCGGCCGCCGGGTGTGACCGCTCGAGCTTCGCGCCCTCCACGTCCACGTCGGGCAGGATCCGGTCGAGCCAGCCGGGCAGCCACCACGCCCGGTCGCCGAGCAGGTGCATCGCGGCCGGGATGAGCAGCATCCGGACCACGAAGGCGTCGAGCAGCACGCCGAACGCCAGCCCGAAGCCGATCGGCTTGATGGTCGAGTCGTGGGAGAAGACGAAGCCCGCGAAGACCGAGATCATGATGATCGCGGCCGCCGTCACGACCGACCGGCCGGCGTGGAGGCCGTGCTGGACGGCGACGCGCGCAGGCGCGCCGTGGGCGTACGACTCGCGCATCCCCGACACGAGGAAGAGCTGGTAGTCCATCGCCAGGCCGAAGAGGATCCCGGTCGCGATGATCGGCAGGAAGCTCAGCACCGGACCGGGCTCGTGGACGCCGAACAGGTCGGAGAGGAAACCGAGCTGGAAGATCGCGGTGATCCCGCCGAAGGCCGCGAGCAGCGAGAGCACGAAGCCGAGCGTCGCCGTGAGCGGCACCAGGATCGAGCGGAACACCACCACCAGGATCAACAGCGAGAGCCCGACGACCAGCACGAGGTAGAGCGGGAGCACGCCGGAGAGCTGCTCGGAGATGTCGATGTTGGCGCTGGCGTTGCCGGCGACGCCGAGGGTCGCCACGCCGCCGTCGGTCACCGGCGTCAGGTCGCGCAGGTCGTGGACCAGTGCCTCGGTCGACTCGCTGGACGGCCACCGGTCCGGGATCACCTGGAAGGCGAGCGCGTCGCGGTCCTTCGAGGCGCCGATCGGCACCACGGCGACCACGTCGCCGAGCTCGCCCATCGCGCTCCCGACGGCCGCCTGCGCCGCGAGGACCTCGTCCTGCGCGATCGGCTGGGGGAGGTCGGCCACGACGAGCAGCGGGCCATTGAACCCGTCGCCGAACTTCTCGGCCTGCACCTCGTAGGCCTGGTAGGCGGCCGAGTCCGGCGGCTGGGTCGCGCCGTCTGGCAGGCCGAGGCGCATCTGCGTGGCGGGCGCGGCGACGGCCAGGAGGGCGGCGATGCCGAACCCGAGCACCCCCCACGCGCGGGTGGTGCTCATCGGCCGGTCGCGCTCGGTGACGGCGTCGTCGTCGGCACGGACGCCGGCGACGTGGGCGGCCCGCTCCTTCTTGCGCAGGATCCGCATGCCCACCAGCGACAGGATCGCCGGGGTGAGGGTGACCGCCATCAGGATCGCGACGAGCACGGCGACGGCGCCGACGGTGCCCATCAGGCCGAGGAAGCCGATGCCGGTGATGTTCAGCGCGAGCAGGGCGACGATGACGGTGATCCCGGCGAAGACGACCGCGTTGCCGGAGGTGCCGTTGGCGAGCCCGATCGACTCGTGGAGGGCGGCGCCCTGCTTCAGCTGGCGGCGGTGCCGGTTGATGATGAAGAGCGAGTAGTCGATGCCGACCGCGAGGCCGAGCATCACGCCGAGCACCGGCGTGACCGACACGAAGTCCACGATGCCCGACAGCGACAGCGAGCCGAGCGAGGCGACCCCGACGCCGAGCAGCGCCGTGAGGAGCGGCAGTGCGGCGCCGACGAGCGTGCCGAGCATGACCGCCAGCACGATCGCGGCGATCACCACGCCGGCGATCTCGCCCGGGCCGAGGATCGACGGGACGGTCTGGGCGATCTCCTGCGAGGGGAGGACGCGTACGCCGTCGATGCCGGCGTCGGCGACCAGGTCCTCGATCGCGGTCTTGGCCTCGGCGCTGACCTCGTTGGTCGCGACCTGGAAGACCACGTTGGCCACCGCGGCCGAGCCGTCCTCGGACACGGACCGGTAGGGCGAGGAGAGGTCGGAGAGGGTCTTGCCGAGCTCGAGCTGGGGCGACTGCTCGTCGATCTTCGCGCGGTTGCGGTCGATCTGGGCCTGACCGTCGTCGAGCTGCTGCTCCGCGGCCGCGAGCTGGTCGCGGACGGCGGCGAGGGTGCCGCTCTCGCGGGCCTGCTCCCGCTGCTCCTCGAGGGCCGTGCGTCCGGCGTCGATCTGTGCCTGCGCGGCGTCGAGCTGGGCGATCCCGTCGGTCAGCTGCTGCTCGCCGTCGGCCACCTGCTGGGCCGAGTCGTCGAGCTGCTGCTGCGTCTCGAACGGGTCGGTGACGTCGGCGACCTCGTCGGACTTCGCGACCCGGTCGAAGAGCTCGCCGAGCCGGGTCTTCTGCTCGTCGGTGAAGGCCGAGCCGTCCGTGGTCTCGGCGACCAGCGCGCCGTTGCCGCCGCCGGTGCCCTCGAAGTCGTCCTCGAGCTGCTGGGAGACCCGCGTCGTCGGGGTGTCGGGCAGCGTGATCGACGACGACAGCGCGCCGGCGAACGACACGTACGTCACCGCGGTGAGCACCAGCAGTGCCAGCCAGGCGCCGACGACCGTCCAGTGGCGGCGGGCCGCGAAGCGACCGAGGCGGTAGAGGAGCTCAGCCATGCGGGGCCGGCCTTTCGGGGGTCGTGGTGGTGGCGCCGGCGTGGCCGACGCGGAGGCGGTGGAGGAGGCGGTCGAGCAGCACGTCCCAGTCGGTGCGGGCGCCGGGCGGGACGTCGTACGTCATCGAGGGGTGGTGCTGCAACCAGTACCCGGCGATCAGGGCCAGGCCGTTGGTGAGCAGGCAGAGGGTGAGCTCGAGGTCCAGCGGGTCGAGGCCGGGAGCGCGGGCCAGGAGCCGTTCGCGCAGGCGGCTGCCGACGAGCTCGAAGGCGGAGCGGGAGATGCCCGCGGCCCGTACGTCCTGCGGTCCCGGCTCGCCGAGCACGTGGTTGATCGTGACGATCGCGGCGGCCAGGTCGACCTCGCGAGCCGCCTCCCCGAGCGCGTCGAGCGCGCGGTGGTGGCCCTCCGCTCCCGCGGGCAGGTCGGCCGTGAGCCGGTCGACCCCGTCGAGGAGCTCGGTCGTGACCTCGGTCAGCACCTCCTCGCACACCGCGACGAGCAGCTGGTCGACGCCGGTGAAGTGGTTGAAGACGGTCCGCCGCGAGACGCCCGCCACCTCCGCGACCCGGTCGACGGTGAAGCCGTGCGCGCCGTGCTCGGTCGCCAGGGACCGGGCGGCGTCGACGATCGCCCGGTGGCGCTGGTCGCGCTGGGTCCCGGGGTCGTCGTCGGTGGCGGTCACCGGACCAGTGTTGCACTCAGTGCAAATGGAGGGGCCCGATAGCTGAGGACGTGGTGGACGTCGGACGACCTCGTCTCCGTACGCCACGTCCTCAGGTATCGGCTCCGCGGGCGCCGTAGGGTCGAGCCGTGGACGAGGAGACCCCCGCGACGACCGCCCTGACCGAGTCCGGGATCGCGCACACCATCACCCGGCACGGGCGGGTCGGGTCGCTGGCCGAGGCAGCCGCGATCCGCGGGGTGGACCCGTCGGCGATCGTGAAGACGATGGTCGTGCGGCGTGGCGAGGGTGACCACCTGCTCGTCCTGGTGCCGGGCGATCGTCAGATCTCCTGGCCCAAGCTCCGCGCGCTGCTCGGCGTCAACCGGATCTCCATGCCCGACGCCGAGGCGGCGCGCGAGGTCACCGGCTACGAGCGCGGCACGATCACCCCGTTCGGCGCCCGCGGCGACCTCCCGGTCGTCGCCGACGAGCGCATCGTCGGCCGGACGATCTCCCTCGGGGCCGGCGGGCACGGGGTCGCCGCGACGCTCGCGGCCGACGACGTCGTACGCCACTTTGGTGCCAAGGTCGCGGACGTGACCGACCCGGCCTGACGTCTGGTCGGGTCCCTCCCTGGAGTCACCGGATATCCGGGGACCACCCCGGTTGTCGGCCCAGATCCAGGCCGACAACCGGGAGACTCGGGTGCACAGCTCCTCGATTCAGGGCTCATGGCGGGCCGCTGGCTCCTCCACAGCAACCGCACAAGCGGGCTGATCAGGCTCAGGTCCACACCGACCTGAGGCCGACCCGAGGAGCCGTCATGACCACGTCCACCACCCCCCGCAGCTGGCGCCGGCGCGGCGCCGCCATCGCCGCCGCCTCGCTCCTCACGGTGACCGGGGTCGCGATGCCCGCCGCGGCTGCCGCGCCACGGCACCCGGACGTCGTACAGGCCGACAGCACGTGGCCGTACGCCGGCCGGGGCGGCGACCCGTACGGCCGCTCCTACGGCGGGGGCTGGTCGGTGCCGGGTGCGACGACCGCGACCACGACCGCCGGGCTCGACGTCTCCACGGCGACCGCCGAGCAGTCGGCCGGGCTGGTCCTCGTCACCTCGACGCTGGGCTACGACCAGGGCACGGCCGCCGGCAGCGGGATCGTCGTCGACAGCGACACGATCGTCACCAACCACCACGTGGTCGAGGGCGCGACGACCGTCGAGGTCACCGTCGCGACGACGGGGGAGACGTACGACGCCACGGTGGTCGGGACCGACTCCGCCCGCGACATCGCGGTGCTGCGGCTCGACGACGCGTCCGCCCTGACGCCCGTCACCACCGACACCGACGTCTCGGTCGGCGACGCGGTGACCGCCGTCGGCGACGCGGGCGGTGACGGCGGCGACCTCACCGCGGCCGCCGGCACGGTGACCGCGCTGCGCACGAGCATCGACGTCGCGGACGAGCAGACCGGGGAGTCGACCGAGCTGGCGAGGCTGATCGAGATCGACGCCGACATCATCGGCGGCGACTCCGGCGGTGCGCTGCTCGACGCGGACGGCGACGTCGTCGGCATGAACGTCGCCGCCTCCAGCGGCACGGCCGACATCACCGGCTACGTCATCCCGATCGCGCGCGTGCTGCGGATCGCCGACCGGATCCTCGACGGCGACGAGGGCGGCAGCATCGTCATCGGCCAGGGCGGGATGCTCGGGATCACGACCGCCGACACCACCTCCGGCCCCACGGTCGCGGGCGTCGTCACCGACAGTCCCGCCGCCTCGCTGGGGCTCGAGGCCGGAGACCTGGTCACGGCGGTCGACGGCACCCCGGTCACCACGGCCGAGGAGCTCGGCGACCTGATCGGCGCCCGCGACGCGGGCGAGAAGGTGACGGTGACCTGGACCGACAGCTCAGGCGCCCAGCAGTCGGGCACGGCGACGCTGGCGCAGGGCGTGGTGCAGTGACGAGAGGACGATCGGGCCGGCCCCGTGAGGGACCGGCCCGATCGGCTGGCGGTGGCGGTGGGATTTGAACCCACGGTGGGTTTGACCCCACACAACATTTCGAGTGTTGCACCTTCGGCCGCTCGGACACGCCACCGCGCGGAACATTACCGGAGGGACCGGGCGAGGCCGAAACCGGCGGCGGTCCTCAAGGTTCGTCCAGCAATGGACCGATCCCGTGGCCAGACGAGTGTGACGCCGGTAACTTTCGCCCATGGCTGCCGTACGTCGAATCCGTGAGGTCGCCCGCGCAGCGCTGCCCCGGGCGGTCGGGGAGCGCCTGCCGGCCGCGCCGCCGCAGGAGGTCGGCGAGCTGCTGAGCGACGAGCGTTTCCTGGCCGCCGTGAAGGAGCAGGCCGCCAGCCAGGACCGCAGCGAGTCGGAGGTCCTCGAGGAGGTCGAGGGCTACCTCCACGAGATGTCGGCGGCGCACGACGACCGTGCCTCGCAGGGCTGGGCGCGGATGGGCGAGTGGTTCCTCAGGGCGTACGACGTCCTGGTGGACGAGGACCAGGTGCAGCAGCTCCGCAAGGTCGACCGGACGCACTCCCTCGCCCTCGCCTTCAGCCACCGGTCCTACCTCGACGGCATGGTCATCCCCAACGTGCTGATGGCGCGGCGGTTCTCTCCGACCTACACCTTCGGCGGGGCCAACCTCAACCTGCCGCTCATCGGCTCGGTGGCCAGCCGGACGGGCGTCATCTTCATCCGGCGGGCCACCCAGGAGATCCCGGTCTACCGGCTCGCGCTGAGGTCCTACATCCGCCAGATGGTGACCAACAAGCGCAACCTCGCCTGGTCCATCGAGGGCGGTCGCACCCGCACCGGCAAGCTCCGGCCGCCGGTGCACGGGATCCTGAAGTACCTCACCGACACGGTGGACGGGGCCGACGCCCCTGACGTGCAGGTCGTCCCGGTCTCGGTCGTCTACGACCAGCTCCACGAGGTCACGCTGATGACCGAGGAGGCGCGGGGCGCCAGCAAGACGCCGGAGGACTGGCGCTGGCTGGTGAAGTTCGCCCGGCTCCAGCGCAACCGGCTCGGCCGGGCCTACCTCACCGTCGGTGAGCCGTTCTCGCTGAAGGAGCGGATGGGCGAGCTCGCCGCCGACGGTGTCACCGGGCACGCCGCGGTCGAGCGCGTCGCGCTCGACATCTCGCACCGGCTCAACCGCGCCACGCCCGTGACCGTCACCGCGATCGTCAGCCTCGCGCTCCTCGGCGCCGACCGGGCGCTGACCGTCGACGAGGTGCTCGACACCGTCGAGCCGCTCGCCACCTACATCGAGGCCCGCCGCTGGCCCGTCGCCGGCGCCGCCGACCTCCGGGACCGCTCGACGATCCGCCGTGCGCTCACCGAGCTGACCCGCAGCGAGGTGCTGACGGCGTACGACCAGGGCACCGAGCCGGTCTGGACGATCGCCGACGACAAGCACCTGGTCGCCGCGTTCTACCGCAACACCGTCATCCACATCCTCGTCGAGCGCGCGATCGGTGAGCTGTCGCTGCTCACGGTCAGCGAGCTGGGCCCGGACGCCGAGCTGCCAGAGGGCGGCGAGCTGCAGGTGGGCTGGGACGAGGCCAAGCGGATGCGCGACCTGCTCAAGTTCGAGTTCTTCTTCCCGGCCCGTGCCGGCTTCGAGGACGACCTGCGCACCGAGCTCGAGCTGCTGGTGGGCGAGGACGTCACCCGGCTCACGCCCGTGCGCGCCCGCGAGCTGCTGGTCACCGCCCGGCCGCACCTCGCCCACCTCGTGCTGCGTCCGTTCCTCGACGCCTACCTCGTCGTCGCCGACCGCCTCGCCGACCGCGGCGACGCGGCGGTCGACGAGGACGACCTGCTCGCCGACGCCCTCGCGGTCGGCCGGCAGTGGGCGCTCCAGCGGCGGGTCGCGAGCTTCGAGTCCATCTCGCTCGAGCTCTTCCGCACCGCGCTCGCGCTCGCCCGCCACCGCGGGCTGCTCGAGGGTGCCGACGGTGTCGGCACCGCGCGCGAGGCGTTCGCCGCCGAGCTCCGCGACTCGGTCCGCCGGGTCAACATCATCGGCGAGATCGCCGCCGACGTGGCTCCCTCGATCGTCCCCCAGCCGCGCCGGCAGGAGACCGTGTGACCACCCGGCGACGATGCTCTCCTGCGCCCCGCCGCGGGGACCCCGGATGAGCGGCCTGTCCGCGGAGGTCCGGGCGGCGATCGAGGCGATCGAGGCGGGACCGCAGGGCCCGTCCGTCGGCGCCTTCTTCGACCTCGACGGCACCCTCGTCGCGGGCTACACCGCCGCCACCTTCTACGGAGACCGGCTCAAGGGCCGCGAGGTCTCGCCGGCCGAGTTCGTCCGCACCGTCGTCACCGCCGTCGACGGCGAGCTCGGTGGCGACCCGACGAAGATCGCCCACGTCGCGTTCTCCGCGATGCGCGGCGAGTCCGAGGAGGCCTTCGCCGACCTCGGTGAGCGGCTCTTCCGCTCCAAGATCGCCGGCACCGTCCGGCGCGAGTCGCGCGCCCTCGTCGCCGCGCACCAGCGGGCCGGCCACACGGTCGCGGTCGCCTCGGCCGCGACGTCGTACCAGGTCCGGCCCGTCGCGCGGGACCTCGGCGTCGAGCACCTGGTCTGCACGCAGCTCGTCGTCGAGGACGGCCAGTTCACCGGTGCCACCGACGGCCCGATGCTGTGGGGCCGGCACAAGGCGAGCGGCGTACGACGCTTCGCGAAGGCGCACGACGTCGACCTCGCGCAGTCCTACGCCTACGGCAACGGCTACGAGGACGTCGCCTTCCTCTCCTCGGTCGGCCACCCGACCGCGCTCAACCCGCACCGCGACCTCCGCTCCGCGGCGGCCCGCCTCGGCTGGCCGGTCCTCGACCTCACCGACCCGGTCGGCGGGTCGCTCCTCGCCGCCGGACGCACCGTCGCGGCGCTCGCCGGGATGAACGCGGGCGTGACGGCAGGCATCGCCTACGGGCTCGCCCGCGGTGACCGACGCGAGGGCCGCAACCTCGCCGTCAAGCTCGCCACCCGGATCCCCATGGCCGTCGCCGGAGTGACGCTGGACGTCCTCCACCAGGAGCGCCTCTGGACCCACCGGCCGGCGATCTTCGTGGCCAACCACCAGAGCTCGCTCGACATCCCCGTCCTGGGGCGGCTGCTCGAGCGCGACTTCACGATCGTGGCCAAGAAGGAGGCGCGCTGGGACCCGCGCGCCATCGTCGGCTCGGTCGTGATCGACCCGGCCTGGATCGACCGCTCCGACTCCGGCTCGGCCCGGGCGACGCTCGACGGGGTCGTCGAGCGCATCCGCGGCGGTACCTCGCTGATGATCTTCCCGGAGGGCACGCGATCGCCGACGCCCGTGCTCGGTCCGTTCCGCAAGGGCGCGTTCCACCTCGCTGCGCAGGCAGGCGTGCCGATCGTGCCCGTCGTGCTCCGCAACACCGGCGAGCTGATGGGCCGCAGCTCGCTCGTGCTCAACCCCGGCGTCGTCGACGTCTGCGTCCTCGAGCCCGAGACCGACTGGAGCACAGACGACATGTCCGAGCGGATCGCCGCGCTGCACGCGAAGTTCGAGGCGACCCTCGCGAGGTGGCCGTCGTGACGACCGAGGACTTCGAACGATGGGGTGGCGCCGCGGGCTGGTCGACCCGTGCCGACCTGACGCCCGTCGAGACCCTGATGTGGCGCTCCGAGCGCCACCCGGTCCAGTCGTCGACCTCCGTCGTGGTGATCGACCTCGACCGTGCCCCCGACTGGAAGCGCCTCGTCGCTGCGACCGACTGGGGCACCCGGCTCGTACGACGTCTCCGCCAGCGCGTCGTCGACCCGGTCGTCCCGACCGCCGCGCCGACCTGGGCCGACGACCCGACCTTCGACCTCGGCTACCACCTCCGCCGCGAGCGGGTCGCGGACCGCGACGAGATGCTGGCCCAGGCGGCCCAGCTCGCGCTGCGGCCCTTCGACCGCACGCGCCCGCTGTGGGAGGGGGTGCTCTACGAGCTGCCGGAGGGAGCGGCGTACGTCCTCAAGATCCACCACGTGCTGGCCGACCCGCTCGGCACCGTGCAGCTGCTCGCGATGCTCCAGTCCGGCAAGCGCGCCCACACCGCGCGCAAGCCGGTCGGCGAGGTCGACGACCCCACGTCCGTCGACCCGGTCGAGCTCGCCCTCACCGGCCTCCGGACGGACGTGGCGGCCCTCCCGGAGGCTGCGCTCGACGCCGCGAGGCGGCTCGCGACGACCCGGCCGCAGACCGTGCTGGCGTCGGCGCTGCGCTACGGCGCGTCCGTGCGCCGTCTCCTGACCCACGCCGCTCCCGCCTCGCCCGAGCTGTCGCCGCGCACCGGGAAGAGGTGGACCTTCCTCACCCTCGACGCCCCGCTCGAGCCCATCCGCGCGGTCGCGAAGCAGGGTGGCGGGACGCTCGACGACGCCGCGGTCGCGCTGGTGCTCGGCGGCCTCGCCCGCTACCACCGACGACGTGACAGCGAGCTGGCCGAGCTCCCCGTCGGCGTACGCGTCTCGCTCGACCGCGCCGACGACCTCGGCAACCGCTTCGCCGGCGCGGTGATCTCCGGACCGCTCGCGATCGACGACCCGGTCGACCGGGTGGCCGCCGTCCGCGGCGAGGTGCTGTCGCTCCACACCGAGCGGGCGCTGGAGGTGCTCGACGCGGTCGCGCCTGCGATCAACCGCACGCCGTCGTTCGTCGGCGCCGGGGCGCTCCGCCTCGCAGTCGCGCCCGACGCCTTCGTGACGACGCTGCCCGGTCCGCCACGGAAGCGATTCATGGCCGGGGCGCAGGTCGAGGGGATGTACGTCCTCGGGCCGCTGCCCGGCGCAGCACTGACCGTCGTGCTCACGACCGTCGGCGACACCGCCTGCGTCGGGGTCAACGTCGACGCCAGCGCGGTCGCCGACGTCGCAGCGCTGGAGGAGTGCCTGCGCGAGGAGGTCGGATCGTTCGCCGTCGGTCAGCCGGTGGGTCCGACGTAGCAGAGCATCCGGTAGTCGGCGCCCTCCTCGATGTTCACCCAGCCGTGCCGCTCGTAGAACCGCCGGGTGTCCACGTCGACCTCGTCGACGTTGATGTGCATCTCGGGCGACCCCTGGTCGCGCGCGAGCTCGGTGCAGAGGCCGAGCACCTGCGTGCCGATGCCGCGGTCGCGCAGCGCGGGTACGACGTAGAGCTCCTCGAGCTGGGACACCGGCCCGTCGAACCAGATCGCCGGACGCAGCGTCACCAGGGCGAAGCCCACCGCATCGGGGCCGTCCTCGGCGAGGACCGCGAACACCCCGGGCAGCACGAGGATCCGGGCGAACCGCGCCTCCAGCACGTCGACGTCGTCGACCTCGGTCTCGAACTCGGTGTTGAAGTCCCACAGCAGCCGGGCGAGCACCCCCGCGTCGTCCGTGGTCGCGCGGCGTACGTCGGTCATCTTGGCCTCCTGCTCCCCGGGTACCTAGGGACGAAATGGGTGGTGGAACCCGCCCGCGACCTACCAGGACGTCCCTAGATACCCGGGGGTGCCGGGGGTGCGGGAGGTGCGGGAAGGCGGTGGCGGGCGAAGAAGCCGTCGAGGAGGGCGGTGGACTCCTCGGCGAGCACCCCGGCGACGACCTCGGGCCGGTGGTTGAGGCGGCGGTCGCGGACGACGTCCCAGAGGGAGCCGACGGCGCCGAGCTTGTCGTCGTACGCGCCGAAGACGAGGCGGTCGACCCGGGCGAGCACGAGGGCGCCCGCGCACATCGTGCAGGGCTCGAGGGTGACGACAAGGGCACAGCCCGACAGCCTCCACCCGCCGCGGGTCGCTGCGGCGGCGCGGAGCGCGACGACCTCCGCGTGGCCGGTCGGGTCGCCGTCGGACTCACGGGTGTTGCGGCCGGTGCCGATGACGGCGCCGGTCTCGTCGAGCACGACCGCCCCGACCGGTACGTCGTCGCCCGCGAGCGCGGCCTGCGCCTCGGCGAGGGCCAGGCGCATCGGGTCGTGCCACGTCATGCAGACGTCAGCCCGACGGCGTCGTCGAAGAGTTTGCCGAAGCCGAGCCGGCGCGCGATGTCGGAGAGCATCTCGTCAGGGTAGAGCTCGACGTCGTCGAGGAGCGCGCCCATCTCGATCGCGTGCACGCCGAGGTCGCCGAGCAGGTCGAGGTCGCCGGCCGGGACCTCGACGTCGTCGTCCTCCGGCGGGGGCAGGCCGAGGAAGGCGATGGCCGACTGGGCCAGCTCCCACTCGTCGGCGGCGGTCACGTCGGACAGCAGCACCCGGGTCGAGGTGCCGTCGACGCGGACGAGCACGAAGAAGTCCTCGTCGACCGCGACCATGCCGACCGCACCGGAGTCACCCGAGACGTGACGGAGCGCGTGGCTCAACGAGTCGATCGTCTCGAACGCCGGGGAGGCGATGTCACGCACCTGCCAGCTGCCGTGCTCGACGAACGCGGCCAGCGCGAAGTCGACCTCACCGCTCTGCTCGGACATGACCGACCTCCCACGGGGATCCCGACCCGTCCAATGTGCCATGAACGCCGGAGACCGCCAACCCTGATTCGGTCATCGAGGCCCTAGGGTGGGCGCCATGCGCGTCAACGTGGTGAACCACCCCCTCGTCTCCCACAAGCTGACCGTCCTCCGGGACGAGCACACCGACTCACCGACCTTCCGTCGGCTGACCGACGAGCTGGTCACCCTGCTGGCCTACGAGGCGACCCGCGAGGTCCGCGTCGACCCCAAGCCGATCACCACCCCCGTCGGTCCGACCACCGGCGTCTACCTCGCGCAGCCCAAGCCGATGGTCGTGCCGATCCTGCGCGCCGGGCTCGGCATGCTCGACGGCATGATGCGGCTCCTGCCGACGGCCGAGGTCGGCTTCCTCGGCATGGTCCGCAACGAGGAGACGCTGGAGGCGTCGACGTACGCCGAGCGCCTGCCCGAGGACCTCTCCGGTCGCCAGTGCTACGTCCTCGACCCGATGCTCGCCACCGGCGGAACCCTCGCCGCGGCGATCAAGTTCCTCACCGACCGCGGCGCCGACGACATCACCGCCATCTGCCTCCTGGCCGCACCCGAGGGCGTCGACAACCTGGAGAAGGGCCTCGCCGGCCTCGACGTGCCGGTCACCGTGGTGACTGCCGCGCTCGACCAGAAGCTCAACGAGAAGGGCTACATCGTCCCGGGCCTCGGTGACGCCGGCGACCGGTTGTACGGCGTCGCCCACTAGCCGCCTCGGGGGATGCTCCGCATCAGGAATCCGGTCGAACCGGCCCCGGCACCGGAAGACTGATGCGGACTACCGAGCGGTGAGGTAGCCGTCCCCGTCCAGCCCGACCGGCAGCGGGTCGATGATCGCCATCGCGTCCACGCCCTCCTCCTCCCGGTTGCGGAAGCCGATGAGGCACCACGACCCGTCGCGGCGCTGCACGAGCGGCGCGGCGAAGAGGTCGGGCACCGCGGTGAACGGACGCGCGGCCGACACGTCCCACGGCCCGAGCATCGACTCGCCGGGGACCGACCAGGTGCAGAACGCGCCCCAGGTCGCACGGCGTACGTCGCTCTGCTCGTCGGGGTGGCAGGTGAAGACCAGCACCCACCGGCCCTCGACCTGCTTGACCTGGGCCACCTCGAGCTGGCCGAAGCCGGCGCCCGGGCGGGTGAGCGGCTCGCGCGTCTCCCACTCCAGGAGGTCCCGGCTCCACGCGTGGCCGAGCACGCCGTCGTCGTTGCGGTCGGCGCCGACGGCCCGGGCCGTGACCAGCAGGTGCCAGCCGTCGTCGTCGCGCAGCGCCAGCGGGTCGCGCCAGGTCTCGCTGGCGGGGGGGTCCGCGGGGTCGGTCCGGTAGAGGTCGGGACGCACCGGCGCCAGCGGCTCGCCGGAGAGCCGGGTCCACGTGACGAGGTCGTCGGACACCGCCTGCCCGATGCGCTGGTCGGTCAGCCCGCCGCGGTGCGAGATGCCGGTGTAGAACATCCGCCACCGCCCGCCGTCGCACCGGATGACCGACCCGGTCCACGTGGCGAGGTCGTCGAAAGCGCCGTCCTCACCCGGGCCGAGGGCGTCGGGGAGCTCGGTCCAGGTGGAGAGGTCCGGCGAGGTGGCATGGCCCACGACCGCCCGGGCGTGCCGGGAGGCCATGCCGTCCTCGTGCCGCTCGGCCTTGAGGAAGAACAGGTGGAACAGGTCGCCGTCGTCCACGACCCAGCTGTCCCAGACCCAGTGGTGGGGGAGACGGAGCACGGGATCAGGGCATCAGTCGCGGATGGCGAGGCCGGTGTCGGGGTCGAAGTAGTGCAGCCGCTCGGCATCGAGCGCGATCTGCACCGTGTCCCCCGGCCGCACCCGCGAGCGCGGGCTGAAGGACGCGACCCAGGTGTTCCCGGCGGTGGTCGTCGGGATGTCCTCGGTGCCGGCGTCCTCCTCGAGCGCCTTGGTGTCCTCGGTGACCACGCGCGGGGCGTCGACCGGGAAGTGCACGACGATCTCGGAGCCGAGCGCCTCGGTGAGGCTGACGGTCGTCGACAGCGTCGCCCGGTTGCCGCCGTCGCGTGCGAGCGAGGCGTCCTCCATGTCCTCGCTGCGGAGGCCGATCGCGACCTGGCGGCCGGCGTACGACGCGAGGGCTGGGCGTGCCGAGGTCACGGTCTCGGGAACAGTGACCTCGGCACCCCCCATGCTGACCGTCACGCCCCGTGACGCGCGGTCCACCGTCGCGAGGGCCATGTTCATCGGCGGTGAGCCGATGAACCCTGCGACGAAGATGTTGTCGGGGTTGTCGTAGAGGTGCTGGGGTGCGCCGAGCTGCTGGAGCACCCCGGCCTTCATCAGGGCGACCCGGTCGCCCATCGTCATCGCCTCCGTCTGGTCGTGGGTGACGTAGATGGTGGTGACGTTGAGGTCGCGCTGGACCTGGCCGATCTCGGCGCGCATCTGCACGCGCAGCTTGGCGTCGAGGTTCGACAGCGGCTCGTCCATCAGGAAGACCTTGGGCTCGCGGACGATCGCGCGGCCCATCGCGACCCGCTGGCGCTGGCCGCCGGAGAGCTGCTTGGGCTTGCGGTCGAGCAGGGGCCCGAGCTCGAGCATGTCGGCGGCCCGCTTCACCCGCGCCTGGATCTCCGACTTCTCCATCCGGCGGATCTTGAGGCCGTAGGCGATGTTGTCGGCGACGCTCATGTGCGGGTAGAGCGCGTAGGACTGGAAGACCATCGCGATGTCGCGCTCGCGCGAGGACAGCGTGTTGACCACGCGGTCGTCGATCGAGAGCGTCCCGGTGCTGATGTCCTCCAGTCCCGCGATCATCCGCAGGGCTGTGGACTTGCCGCAGCCGGAGGGGCCGACCAGCACGATGAACTCGCCGTCGGCGATGTCGATCGAGAGGTCGTGCACGGCGTGGAAGCCGTTCTCGTAGAGCTTGTTGACCTTGTCAAGGACTACTTCGGCCACGATCCACTCATCCCTTCACGGCGCCGGCGGTCAGTCCGCCGACGATGTAGCGCTGGAGGTACATGAACAGGGCGACGGTGGGAATGGAGAGCACCATCGAGCCGGCCGCGAACACACCGAAGTTGGCGTTCTTGGTCAGCGGGTCGGCCACGAGGCCGTAGAGACCGACGGCTGCCGTCTTGGAGCTGTCGTCGGTGAGGAAGATGCTGGCGATGAGGAACTCGTTGATCGCGCCGATGAAGCCGAGCAGGCCGGTGATCGCCAGGATCGGCGCGACCAGCGGGAGGATGATCCCGAAGAAGACCTGCACGTGGGTGGCGCCGTCGACCTTCGCGGACTCGTCGAGGTCCTTCGGGATGGTGTCGAAGAAGCCCTTCATCAGCCAGGTGTTCACGCCGAGCGCACCACCGAGGTAGAGGATCAGCAGGCCCCACCGGGTGTTGAGGCCGATGGCCGGCCACAGCTCGGTGATGTTGGCGAACATCAGGTAGATCGCCACGATCGCCAGGAACTGCGGGAACATCTGGATCAGCAGCAGGCCGAGCAGCCCGGTGCGCCGGCCCATGAAGCGGAAGCGTGAGAACGCGAACGCCGCGCAGGCCGAGATGAACATCGACGCCGCCGCCGAGAGCGAGGCGATGACGATGCTGTTGAGGAACCAGCGCGGGAACGAGCCACCCAGCGCCTCCCGGTAGTTGTTCAGGCTGAAGCTCGTCGGCAGCAGCTCGGAGGTGCTGAGCGTGCCGACCGGGTTGAGCGAGGCCGAGAAGACGAACAGGATCGGGAAGATCGAGAACAGCAGCGCCAGCACGCCGACGAGGTGGCTCCAGCCGACGCGGCGGAACCAGCCGCCCTTGGCCGAGCCGAGCCGGACGACCTGGTCGTCCGACGTCGTGGGGTCTGCAGTTGCGGTGGCCATCAGTTGATCTCCTCGAGGGCCTGGGTGCGGCGGAAGCCGATGATCGAGACGACGGCGACGATCAGGAAGATGAAGACCGAGATCGCCGCGGCGAAGCCGTAGTCAGCGCCGGACCCGCCGAACGCGAGCCGGTAGGTGTAGGTGATCAGCAGGTCGGTGCCGCCCGCGCTGGGGTTGTCAGGTGGGAACGGGCCGCCCTGGCTGGTCAGGAAGATCGCCGGGAAGTTGTTGAAGTTGAAGGCGAACGATGTGATCAGCAGGGGCGCGAGCGCCACGAGCAGCAGCGGGAACGTGATCGTGCGGAACGCGTAGAACGGCTTCGCGCCGTCGACCCCGGCGGCCTCGACCAGGTCGGTCGAGATCGACTGCAGCGCGCCGGTGATGACCAGGAACATGTAGTTGTAGCCGAGCCACAGCTGGATCAGGAAGATCGCGAACATCGAGCTCGCGGTCGTGCCGAACCAGTTGATGTCGGTGCCGAGCAGCCGGTTCATCAGGCCGAAGTCGGTGTTGAACATCTCGCGCCAGACGAGGTACATCGCGACCGACGGCATCGTGTACGGGAGGATGATCAGCGAGCGGTAGAGCGTGCGGCCCTTCAGCAGCGGGTTGTTGAGCGCCACCGCGACCAGCAGGCCCAGGGCGAAGCAGATGACCACGGTGCCGATGGCGAACGCGAAGTTCCACACCACGATCCGCAGGAACGACGAGCGGATCGTGTCGTTGGTCAGCACGCGGGTGAAGTTGTCGAAGCCGACGCCGACCTTCCAGCCCTGCGCCAACGCCCGGCCTCCGTCGTCGGAGACGAACGACCCGCTGGAGTCGTCGGCGGTCCACGTGTTGCCGCTCGTCGCGTCCGTGACGCAGTCGCACCCCGTGTCGTACGACTGCTGCGGAGCGCCCTCGAACGCGGCAGAGAGGCCCTGGCTCTTGATCGCGCCCGCGTCGGTCGGGACGCTGAACTCCTGGATGTCGGTCTGGCGGGCGTTGACCTGCGGGACGGTCAGCACCGTGTAGCCGTCGGCCTCGGTGATCTTGCCGCCCGGTGTCGGCGACTCGAAGGTGCCGTCGTCGAGCTGCTCGAGGCCGTCGGCCGTGCCGACGAAGCTCTCCTGGGTCGACGGGTCGGCGAGCAGGAAGACGATGTCGCCGGTGGCCGGGTCGCCGTCGGTGGCCAGGGTCAACGTGTAGATCGTGGAGTCGGGGACCTGCTTGACCGAGGCGCCCTCGATCGCGGTGATCGCCTGCTCCTTGCTGCCGCGGTGGCCGTCACCGAAGTTCGTGAACGCGGTGGAGACCGTGTAGACCACCGGCACGATCTGGAAGGCGATGAGGAAGAGCGTGCCCGGCAGCAGGTACTTCAGCGGGACCGGTCGCGGGGACAGGTAGACGTAGAACGCGAGGGCGGTGACGGCGACCAGGATCGCCAGGCCCACCCAGTTGTCGGTGCGGAGCAGCGGCATGGCCGCCCACACGGCGATGGCGGCGACGATCGCCAGGCCGGCGATCTTGACCAGCAGCATCAGCGGGCTGCTGGTGCCGTCGGCCCCGAGGCCGAAGCGCGGCCGGGAGCGCTCGGGGGGCGGTGCGGAGCTGTGGGACACGTGGCTCTCCTCTTGCGGACGCGTGCCTCCCGGGCCCCGGGTCGGGCTCTCGCCCGACCCGGGACTCCGTGGAGCGACGGGCTGCTACTTGATCGCGGCTTCGATCGTCTTCGCCGCGGCCTTGATGGTGCTGTCCGGGTCGGCGCCGCCGATGACGGCGGCCTCGGCCTTGCCCAGCGGGTCCCAGACCGCCGCCATCTGCGGGATGCTCGGCATGATCTGGCCGTTGTCGGCACCGGCCTGGGCGACCGCGGCCACCGCCGGGTTGTCACCCTCGATCGCGGCCAGCGTGTCGGTGTTCGCCGGCACGTTCTTGGTGGCCTCGAAGAGCGTCTGCCCGACGTCGGCGCGCGACCAGTAGTTGGTCACGAACTCCTGCGCGAGCGTCTTGTTCGCGCCGCCGCTGGCGACGTAGGCCGCATCGACGGTGATGAACGGCGAGGCGGGGTCCATGCCCTCGAAGCCCGGCACCGCGGACACCTCGTAGTTGATGTCGCTGTCGTCGAGGGTGGTGAGCTGCCACGGGCCCTCGATGAGGAACGGCGTCTTGCCGGCGGTGAAGAGGGAGATCGCGTTGTCGGTGTTGATCGAGCGCTTGAGCACGCCCGAGCCCTTCTCGCCGAGCTCGCCGATCTTCTCGTACGCCGTCACCGCGCCGGGCGTCGCGACACCGAGGTCGGCCGGGTCGAAGCTGCCGTCGGAGCCCTGGCCGAACATGTAGCCGCCGCCGGAGGTGTAGAGCGGGTTGATGAAGTACGGGTTGCCCGTGTCGCTCACCGGCCACGCCAGCGGCTCCTGGGCGTCGCCGTCCTGGACCGCCTTCTCGCCCGCGGCCACCATGTCCTCGACCGTCGCAGGTGCGTCGGGGACCATGTCGGTGTTCCGCATGAGGACGATGTTGTTCATCGTGAAAGGCATGCCGTAGGTCTGGCCGTCGAAGGTGACGGCCTCGAGGGCGAGGGGCTGCAGGGTCGAGGCCGTGGCCTCGGGGATCTGGATCGGGTCGATGGTGCCGTTCTGCACCAGGTTGCCGATCCAGTCGTGGGCACCCATCACGACGTCCGGCGGGTCGCCGGCCTGCGCCGCGGTGACGAACTGCGCCTGGAGCTTGTCACCCGGGACGACCTCTACCTTGACGTCGACGCCGTTCTCCTCGCCGAACGCCTTGCCGAGCTCGGTCGTGGCGTCGCCACCGGGACCGGTGCCGACCCAGATCAGGAGCTCGCCGCCGGCTGCGGGTGTGTCGCCGCCCCCACCGCCGCCGCCTCCGCCGGAGCTGTCGTCGCTCGAGCCGCCACAGGCGGTCAGGGCGAGGCCGGTCGCGAGCAGGCCCGCCGCGATCCGGACGGTGTGCTTCCTACGTGCCATGAGGACTCCTCTAGTGCGGGTCTGGAGCAGGGGTGGCCATGCCGCGAGACACGGTCAGCGGTGGGACGACCGACCGGACAACCCCTTGATAAAACGATTTAGCGGGAGTAAACCTTGTGACGTACGCCACGTCAAGAGTCCTGGGCCTAGGCTCTGCCCGGCGGTGCCCGGGGTCAAGGCACAGCCGTGTAACGAAGTCGGAAAGGAACCACATGGCGTCGTCGGCCCGGCGGCGCGTGCTGCTGCGCGACGTCGCGGAGCACGCCAGCGTCTCGTCCGCCACTGCCTCGCTCGTGCTCGGCGGCCGTGACGTGCGCGTCTCCGAGGACACCCGTCAGCGCATCCTGCGCGCGGCCCGCGAGCTCGACTACCGACCGAACCTGATGGCTCGCAGCCTGCGGACGCAGGTGAGCAGCACGATCGGGCTGGTGGCCGACACGATCATCACCGGCCACTACGGCGGCGACATCATCCGCGGCGCGCTCACCGCCTCCCTCGAGCACGGGCACCGGCTGCTCATCTGCGAGTCCGAGGGCGACCCGAAGCTCGAGCCGGTGCTCGTCGACGACCTCGTCGCCCGCCAGGTCGACGGCATCCTCTTCACGACCGCGTCCCACGACGCCGTCGAGCTCCCCGCCTCGCTCGGCGACCAGCGGGTGGTGCTCGTCAACTGCGAGAGCACCCCCGCCCTCCCGAGCGTCGTGCCCGACGAGGTCGAGGGCGGTCGGGCGGCCGCGCGGCTGCTCACCGATGCCGGACACCGGGACGGCATCGTGCTCGTGGGCGAGACCCTCGCCCGCAAGCTGCCCGCCCAGCGTCGGCTGCAGGGCCTGCTCGACGTGCTCGCCGCCGCGGACACGGACTTCGCCGACCGGATCGACTGCCCCTGGTGGCCCGAGGCGGCGTTCGACGCCCTCACCGCGGCGCTGGCCGCCGGGCTCCGGCCGCGGGCGCTGGTCTGCCTCAACGACCGCGTCGCGCTCGGGGCCTACCAGGCACTCGCCGCCGCCGGGCTCAGCGTCCCGGGCGACGTCTCGGTGGTCTCCTTCGACGACTCCGAGCTGGCCAGCTGGCTGCGACCCGCGCTCTCCACGATCGGGCTCCCGGAGTTCGAGATGGGCCGCACGGCCGTCGACCTCCTCCTCGGCTCCGACCCGCCCTCGGGCGTCGTACGACTCCCGATGCCGGTGCGTGAGCGCGCGTCCATCGCCCCGCCGTCGTCCCGCTGAGCGGTGCGTGAGCCACGTTCCCGGCACCGAGAGTGTGGCTCACAGACCGCTGGGTCCGCATGTCCGCGGTGACGCGCCGACGGGCGGTGCGTGAGCCACCATTCGAGGTCGCGGAATGTGGCTCACTCACCGCTCAAGCGAGCGGCACGAGAAGAGGGCGGGGGAGGGGATCAGCCGAGGGTGGAGCGCCGGGCGACGAGCTCGGGGGTGAAGACGACCTGCTCGTGGCGGTGGTCGGGGTTGTCGGCCTCGTCGAGCACGAGCTCGGTGGCGCGACGGCCCAGCTCCTGGCGGGGCTGGCGCACGGAGGTGAGGGGTACGGCGGCGGCGCTGGCGTACTCGATGTCGTCGTAGCCGACGATCGCGAGGTCGCCGGGGACCGTCGAGCCGGAGGTGCTCAGCTGCTGGAGCAGGCCGAGGGCGAGGAGGTCGTTGGCGCAGAAGGCCGCGGTGGGGCGACGCTTGCGACCGATGCCCATCACCCGCTCGCCGGCGGAGCGGCCCTCGACGACGGTGAGGCCGTCGGTCGGCACGACGACGAGCTGGTCGCCGGGCAGTCCCGACTCGGCCCACGCCTGGCGCGCGCCCTCGAGACGGTCGCGCACCTGGCCGATCGTGTCCGGACCGCCGATGAAGGCGACGCGCGTGTGTCCCTGCTCGAGGAGGTGCTCGACGGCGAGCCGGCCGCCGAGGACGTCGTCGACGGCGACCGAGCAGAACTCGGCGTCGCCGCGGGTGCGGTCGACGATGACGAGCGGGGTGCCGTTGCGGCGTACGTCGTCGAGCACGCTCGCGTGCGGGTCGACCGGGGTGACGAGGATGCCCTGCACGCGCTGCTCGACGAGGTGCGCGAGGTAGTCGCCCTCGCGTGAGGCGCGGTTGTCGGAGTGGCACAGGAAGAGGGAGAGGTCGGCCGCCTCGGCGGCGCGCTCGGCCCCCTCGGCGACGTCGGTGAAGAACGGGTTGCGCGCGTCGAGCAGCACGTAGGCCAGCATCCGGCTGTGCCCGGCGCGCAGCTGGCGCGCCGACTCGTTGCGCACGAAGCCGAGGTCGCGCATCGCCTGCTCGACCTTGCCGCGGGTGGACGGGGAGACCCGGTCCGGGCGGTTGAGGACGTTGCTGACGGTGCCGAGCGAGACGCCCGCCAGGGCAGCGACGTCCTTGACGGAGGAGGCCCGCGCCACTCGCCGTACCTCCTCCTGCTGGATGTCGCTCCAACCCCCGTTGAAACGATGTGGCTCGGAGCGTACGCCATCGCAGCGGCTGAGGTCACCAGTCGATAACGACGGAGAAAACGCCCGGAAGTGACCCTTGACACGTGTGATCACCTTCACCTACCTTTCGTTGAAACCTTTCAAACCGAGGAGCTCCATGCCGACCAGCAACACCGCCGCACCGGTGCTCGCGCTGCGCGACGTCTCGAAGTCGTTCGGGCCCGTGGTCGCCCTGCGCGCGGGCAGCATCTCGGTCGAGGCGGGCTCCATCCACGCCCTCATCGGCGAGAACGGTGCCGGCAAGTCGACCCTCGTCAAGGTCGTCGCGGGCGTCCACCGCCGCGACTCCGGCACCTTCGAGCTCGACGGCGAGGCCGTCGACTTCGGCTCCACCGCGGAGTCCAAGCAGGCCGGCATCGCGGTCATCTACCAGGAGCCGACGCTCTTCCCGGACCTGTCGGTGACCGAGAACATCTTCATGGGCCGCCAGCCGCTGGCCCGCGGCCGCCGCATCGACCGCCAGGCGATGTACGTCGAGGCCGAGGGGCTGTTCCAGCGCCTGGGCGTGCGGATCGACCCCCGCCGTCCCGCCGAGGGCCTCTCCATCGCCGACCAGCAGATCATCGAGATCGCCAAGGCCATCTCGCTCGACGCGCGCCTGCTCGTCATGGACGAGCCGACGGCAGCGCTCAGCGGCGTCGAGGTCGAGCGGCTCTTCGCCGTCGCCCGCAGCCTCCGCGACGAGGGCCGGGCGCTGGTGTTCATCTCCCACCGCTTCGACGAGGTCTTCGCGCTGTGCGACACCGTCACCGTGATGCGTGACGGCTCCTACGTCGACACCCGTCGCGTCGACGAGACCACGCCGTCCGACCTGGTCTCGCTCATGGTCGGCCGCGACGTCGACGACCTGTTCCCCAAGACGCCCGCGGAGGTCGGTGAGCCGGTCCTCCAGGTGCGCGGCCTCACCCGTGCCGGCGTCTTCCACGACATCAACCTCGACGTCCGCGCCGGCGAGATCGTCGGCCTCGCCGGCCTGGTCGGTGCCGGACGCAGCGAGGTCGCCCGCGCCGTCTTCGGCGTCGACGCCTACGACTCCGGCACGGTGACCATGTCGGGCAAGCCGGTGAAGGCGCGCGACCCGCGCTCGGCGATCAACGCCGGCATGGCCTTCATCCCCGAGGACCGCCGCAAGCAGGGCCTGGTCATCGACTCCTCCGTCGCCGGCAACGTCGCAGCCGTCATCCGCCGCAGCATCGCCAAGGCGGGCCTGATCACCGGCTCGATGGAGAACAGGGCCGCCGGTCCGTGGGCGGCCCGCCTCGAGGTCAAGACGAGCGCGCTCGACATGAACGCCGCCACGATGAGCGGCGGCAACCAGCAGAAGGTCGTCATCGCCAAGTGGCTCGCGACCAACCCGAAGCTGCTGATCATCGACGAGCCCACCCGCGGCATCGACGTCGGCACCAAGTCCGAGGTGCACCGCCTGCTCTCCGAGCTCGCCGGCCAGGGCCTCGCGATCTTGATGATCTCCTCCGAGCTGCCCGAGGTGCTCGGCATGGCCGACCGCGTCCTCGTGCTCTGCGAGGGCCACCTCACCGCCGAGCTCGACCGCGCGGACGCCACCCCCGAAGCCGTGATGCACGCGGCCACCCACCAGCTGGAGGACGCCCGATGAGCCACACCGACATCGAGCGCCCCGGGACCTCGGCCGACGTCTCCGCCGGGGAGGCGCTCCTCGTCGAGCCCAGCCGGCTCTCGCCGACGCGCCGGGCGCTGACGACGGTCCTCCGCTCGCGCGAGCTCTCCATCTTCCTGGTGCTCGTCGCGGTCGTCGTGCTGGCCACGACGAAGAACAACAGCTTCCTCTTCAGCGCCGACGGCTGGCGCAACTTCCTGCTCAACCCGTCGATCCTGCTCCTCCTCGCGGTGGGCCAGGCGGTCGTCATCATCACCCGCAACGTCGATCTCTCGGTCGGCTCGACGATGGCGCTGACGGCCTACCTCACCGGTCGCCTGTTCATCGAGCAGCCGAACCTCCCGATCGTCGTGGTCCTCGCCGCCTGCCTGCTCATGGGCGCGGTGCTCGGCCTGGTCAACGGCGTGCTCGTCGCCTACGGCAAGGTCCCGGCGCTGGTGATCACGCTCGGCACGCTCTACATCTACCGCGGCATCATGCTGACCTGGGCCGGCAGCGACCGGATCAACGCCGGCGACCTGCCCCGCGAGTTCCTCAGCCTCGGCACGAAGACCGTCGTCGGCGTCCCGGTGCTCACGATCATCGCGGTCGTCGTGCTGGCCGTCGTCGGCTACTACCTCCACACCGCCCGCGGTGGTCGCGAGCTCTACGCGATCGGGTCGGACCCCGACGCGGCCGTCCTCTACGGGCTGCCCGTACGCCGACGCCTGCTCGCCGCGTTCGTGCTCAGCGGCGCGCTGGCCGGCCTGGCCGGTGCGCTCTACACCGCCCGCTACGGCACGGTGAGCTCGAGCGTCGGCTCCGGCATCGAGCTGCAGGCCGTGGCCGCAGCCGTCATCGGGGGCATCGCGATCTTCGGCGGCAGCGGCACCGTGTGGGGCGCCGCCATCGGCGCCTTCCTCCTCATCACCATCAACCGGGCCCTGCCCAGCCTCGGCATCGAGGACTTCTGGCAGCGCGCCGTCGTCGGCGTCCTGATCCTCGGCGCGATCGTGCTCGACCGGATCCTGGCCCGCCGACAAGCCCGCAAGCTCGCAGAATCGAGGGACCACGCATGAGCACCGCGACTGCGACCCCGGCCCGCACCTACTCGTCGTACTCGGCACCGCTCTGGAAGCGCTGGCTGGTCACCCGCGAGACCGCCGTCATCGTCCTGACGGCCGCGGTGATCCTCTACTCCCTGGCCAACGTGCCCAACTTCGACGGCCCGCTGACCCTGAAGTTCCTGCTCCAGGACATCGCCCCGATCCTGCTGATCGCGCTCCCGATGACGCTCGTCATCATCACCGGCGAGATCGACCTGTCGGTGGCCAGCATCATGGGCCTCAGCAGCGTGCTGCTCGGCGTGCTCCACGACGCCGGCATGTCGGTCCCCGCGGCCGCGCTGCTCGCGCTGCTCGCCGGACTGGTCTGCGGCGCGCTCAACGGCTTCCTGATCGCCTACGTCGGACTGCCCTCGCTGGCGGTCACGATCGGCACGCTCGCACTCTTCCGCGGCATCGCGGTCGGCCTGCTCGGCACCACCGCGATCACCGACTTCACCGAGAAGTGGGCCGACCTCGCCACCGGCACCATCGGCGACTCGCGGATCCCGCTCGTGATGATCCCGTTCGCGGTCCTGGCCGTCGGCTTCGTCGTGCTGCTGCACTTCTCCACCTTCGGCCGCGGCGTCTACGAGATCGGCCTCAACGACGAGGCCGCCCACTTCACGGGCGTCAACGTCGCCCGCACCAAGATGGTGCTCTTCCTGCTCTCCGGCGTGGTCTCGGCGCTGGCCGGCATCTACTTCACGCTGCGCTACGGCTCGGCCCGCGGCGACAACGCCACCGGCTACGAGCTCCAGGTGATCGCCGCGGTGCTGCTCGGCGGCGTCTCGATCTTCGGCGGTCGGGGCCGACTGCACGGCGTGCTCGCCGGCGTCGTCCTGATCGGCGTGCTCTCCAGCGCCCTGCGCCTGGAGTCGGTGACGGTCAACGTCACCAACATCATCGTCGGCCTGCTCCTGGTGGCCTCGGTGATCCTCCCCAGCGTCCTTGGGTGGGCCGGCTCGCGGCTGCCCCGCAAGGCATCAGCGGCTCCTGCGGGACCGCGCCCCGACAAGGACGCGGCGACCGCCGACGTCTGAACATCCGAAAGGTAGACAGATGAAGATCCAGAAGCGGTCCACGGCTCTCGCCGCGATCCTGCTCACGGCGACCTTCGCCTTTGCCGGTTGCGGCAGCGACAGCGACGACGGCGGCTCGGCCAGCGACGGCGGCAGCGGCGGTGGTGGTGGTGACCTGAGCATCACGATGCTCCCGAAGAACCTCGGCAACGCCTACTTCGACACCAGCACCGACGGTGCCGAGAAGGCCGCCACCGAGATCGGCGCCGAGTTCGAGGAGGTCGGTCCCGACACCGCCAGCCCCGACGCCCAGGTGTCATACATCAACACCGTGGCCCAGCAGGGCAAGAGCGCCCTGATCCTCTCGGCCAACGACCCCGACGCCCTGTGCGACGCGATCGACGAGGCCCGCAGCGCGGACGTCAAGGTCGTCACCTTCGACGCCGACACCAACCCCGACTGCCGCGACCTGTTCATCAACCAGGCCACCGCCGAGGGCATCGCGGCCAAGCAGCTCGAGCTGATCTCGGACCAGATCGGCGGCAAGGGCGAGATCGCGATCCTGTCGGCCTCGGCCAACGCGACCAACCAGAACGCGTGGATCGACATGATGGAGTCGGAGCTGGCCGACAACCCCGACTACGCCGACATCGAGCTGGTCGACACCGTCTACGGCGACGACGAGGACCAGAAGTCCTTCGACCAGACCGAGGCGCTGCTGCAGAACCACCCCGACCTCAAGGGCATCATCTCCCCGACCACGGTCGGTATCGCTGCCGCGGCGCGCTACCTGTCCGACTCCTCCTCCAAGGGCAAGGTCGCGCTGACCGGCCTGGGCACCCCGAACCAGATGCGCGAGTACGTCGAGGACGGCACCGTGACGTCGTTCGCGCTGTGGAACCCGGGCGACCTGGGCTACCTGGCCACGTTCGCCGCGGCCGCGCTGGTCGACGGTGACATCACCGGCGCCGAGGGCGACTCCTTCGACGCCGGCGACCTGGGCACCTTCGAGGTCGGCGCCGACGGCGTCGTGCTCCTGGGTGAGCCCTTCACCTTCGACGCGGACAACATCGGCGACTTCGACTTCTGACAGCCGCCCGTCCCGGGGTCGTCGGCCTCCAGCCGCCGGCGGCCCCGGGAGCACCACCATCGGACAGGACCCTGATGCACCGCGTCTGCTTCACCCTCCAGGTCAGGAAGGACCGCATGGAGGAGTACGCCGAGCGCCACGCAGCCGTGTGGCCCGACATGCTCCAGGCCCTCCACGACACCGGGTGGCACAACTACTCCCTCTTCCTGCGCGACGACGGCCTCCTCGTGGGCTACCTCGAGACGCCCGACCTGGCCGCCGCGCAGGACGGCATGGCCCGAACCGACGTGAACGCCCGCTGGCAGGCGGAGATGGCCGGGTTCTTCGAGGACCTCGACCTCCCGCCGGACCAGGGCTTCTGGCAGCTGGCCGAGGTCTTCCACCTCGAGGACCAGCTCACCGCAGGACCCTCCACCCCACACTCCACAGACACAGCTCAGGACCAGTGATGACTTCCTTCTCCGACATCAGCGACCGGCTCGGCGACCTCGCGATCGAGGTCCCGTCCTGGGCTTACGGCAACTCCGGCACGCGCTTCAAGGTCTTCGGCTCGGCCGGCACCCCGCGCTCGGTCGAGGAGAAGATCTCCGACGCCGCGGCGGTCCACCGCTTCACCGGCCTCGCCCCGTCGGTGGCGCTCCACATCCCGTGGGACCACGTCGACGACTTCGGCGCGCTGTCGACGTACGCCAAGGAGCAGGGCGTCGAGCTCGGGACGATCAACTCGAACACGTTCCAGGACGACGACTACAAGCTCGGCGCGCTGACCCACACCGACCCGCGCATCCGCCAGAAGGCGATCGACCACCACCTCGCGTGCATCGAGGTGATGAACCAGACCGGCTCGCGCGACCTCAAGATCTGGCTCGCCGAGGGCACCAACTACCCCGGCCAGGGCGACATCCGCGCCCGCCAGGACCGCCTCGCCGAGGGCCTGCGCACGATCTACGACCAGCTCTCCGACGACCAGCGGCTGGTGCTGGAGTACAAGTTCTTCGAGCCGGCGTTCTACCACACCGACGTCCCGGACTGGGGCACGTCGTACGCCCACGTGGCCGCCCTCGGCGACCGCGCGATGGTGTGCCTCGACACCGGCCACCACGCGCCGGGCACCAACATCGAGTTCATCGTCGCCCAGCTGCTCCGGCTCGGGAAGCTCGGCTCGTTCGACTTCAACAGCCGCTTCTACGCCGACGACGACCTCATCGTCGGCGCGGCCGACCCGTTCCAGCTGTTCCGGATCATGGTCGAGGTCATCCGCGGCGGTGGCTTCGGCGCCAAGGCCGACGGGACGTCCAACGACGTCGCGCTGATGCTCGACCAGTGCCACAACATCGAGGCCAAGATCCCCGGCCAGATCCGTTCGGTGCTCAACGTGCAGGAGATGACGGCCCGGGCGCTGCTGCTCGACACCGAGTCCCTCGACGTGGCCCGCTCCGACGGCGACGTGCTGCGCGCCAACGAGATCTTCATGGACGCCTTCTACACCGACGTCCGCGCCGACCTCGCCGCCTTCCGCGAGGAGCGCGGCCTGCCCGCCGACCCGATGCGCGCCTACCTCGCGTCGGGCTACCAGGAGCAGATCGAGGCCGACCGCGTCGGCGGCGCCCAGCTCAGCTGGACCTGACCCCTCCCTCACCCACACCCACCAGAAGGATCCCGCACCGTGAGTGACCTCAACCCCACCGTCGCTGCTCTCGTCGAGCGCTCGAACCGGCTGGGCGCCGACCCCAAGAACACCAACTACGCAGGTGGCAACACCTCCGCCAAGGGCACCGAGACCGACCCGGTGACGGGCGAGGACGTCGAGCTGCTGTGGGTGAAGGGCTCCGGCGGTGACCTCGGCACGTTGACCCCCGCGGGGCTCGCGGTGCTGCGCCTGGACCGGATGCGTGCGCTGGTCGACGTCTACCCGGGCGTCGAGCGCGAGGACGAGATGGTCGCCGCGTTCGACTACTGCCTGCACGGCAAGGGCGGCGCCGCGCCGTCGATCGACACCGCCATGCACGGCCTCGTCGACGCAGCCCACGTCGACCACCTGCACCCCGACTCGGGCATCGCGATCGCGACGGCCGCCGACGGCCAGGAGCTCACCGCCACGATCTTCGGCGACAAGGTCGTCTGGGTGCCGTGGCGCCGACCGGGCTTCCAGCTCGGCCTCGACATCGCCGAGATCAAGGAGAAGAACCCGCAGGCCATCGGGTGCATCCTCGGCGGACACGGCATCACCGCGTGGGGCGACACCAGCGAGGAGGCCGAGACCAACGGCCTCTGGATCATCGACACCGCCGCCTCCTACATCGCCGAGCACTCGAAGGCGGAGCCGTTCGGCCCCGCGCTCGAGGGGTACGCCGCCCTGCCGGAGGCCGAGCGCCGCGCGAAGGCCGCGGCCCTGGCCCCCACCATCCGCGGCATCGCCTCGGCGGACCGCCCGATGGTCGGCCACTTCACCGACGCAGACGTGGTCCTGCACTTCCTCGCTCACGCCGAGCACCCCCGCCTCGGCGAGCTCGGCACGTCGTGCCCGGACCACTTCCTCCGCACCAAGGTGAAGCCGCTCGTGCTCGACCTGCCGGCCGACGCGAGCGTGGAGGACAGCATCGCCCGGCTCCAGGAGCTCGCGGTCTCCTACCGCGAGGACTACCAGGGCTACTACGACCGCAACGCCACGCCGGACAGCCCGGCCATCCGGGGCAAGGACCCGCTCATCGTCCTCGTCCCCGGCGTCGGCATGTTCAGCTTCGGCAAGGACAAGCAGACCGCCCGCGTCGCCGGCGAGTTCTACGTCAACGCGATCAACGTGATGCGCGGGGCCGAGGGCCTGTCGACGTACGCCCCCATCGACGAGTCGGAGAAGTTCCGGATCGAGTACTGGGCGCTCGAGGAGGCCAAGCTCCAGCGGATGCCGAAGCCCAAGCCGCTCGCGACCCGCGTCGCGCTGGTCACCGGCGCCGCCTCCGGCATCGGCCTGGCCACCGCGAAGAAGCTCGCGGCCGAGGGCGCGGCCGTCGTCATCGCCGACCTCGACCTGGAGAAGGCACAGGCCGCGGCCGCGGAGATCGGCTCGACCGACGTGGCCGTCGGCGTCCGGGTGGACGTCTCCGACGAGGCCGCCGTCCAGGCCGCCGTCGATGCGACCGTCCTCGCCTTCGGTGGCGTCGACCTCGTCGTCAACAACGCCGGTCTCTCGCTCTCGCGCTCGCTGCTCGAGACCACCGAGAAGGACTGGGACCTCCAGCACGACGTGATGGCGAAGGGCTCGTTCCTCGTCGCCAAGGCCACCGCCAAGGCGATGATCGCGCAGGAGATGGGCGGCGACATCGTCTACATCTCGTCGAAGAACTCGATCTTCGCCGGTCCCAACAACGTCGCCTACGGCGCGGCCAAGGCCGACCAGGCCCATCAGGTCCGCCTCCTCGCGGCCGAGCTCGGCGAGCACGGCATCAAGGTCAACGGCGTGAACCCCGACGGCGTCGTCCAGGGCTCCGGCATCTTCGCGTCCGGCTGGGGTGCCAACCGCGCCGCGGTCTACGGCGTGGAGGAGCAGGACCTCGGCAAGTTCTACGCCCAGCGCACGATCCTCAAGCGCGAGGTGCTGCCGGACAACATCGCCAACGCGGTCTTCGTGCTCTGCACCGACGAGCTCAGCCACACCACCGGCCTGCACATCCCCGTCGACGCCGGCGTGGCCGCGGCCTTCCTGCGATGACCCACCCTGCGGCGACGCCCGGGGCCACCTCCAGGCCCGGCCCCGTCAGCGTCGCCGCGATCGACCTCGGGGCGTCGAGCGGTCGGGTGATGCTGGGCGAGGTCGGCCCGGGCGTGCTGCGCCTGACGGCCGCCGCACGGTTCGGCAACGACCCGGTCCGCACACCCGACGGCCTGCACTGGAACCTGCTCGAGCTCTACCGCCAGTCCCTCGCCGGGCTCGGCGCGGCCGCCCGCCTGGCCGCCGACAGCCCGGCAGGCCGGCTGGCCAGCGTCGGCATCGACAGCTGGGCGGTCGACCACGGCCTGCTGCGCGACGGCCGGCTGCTCGGCCAGCCGTTCCACTACCGCGACGAGCGTCGTGGTGAGGCCGGTCCGGCGATCGTCCACGAGGTGGTCGCCGCCGACGAGCTCTACGCCCGCAACGGCCTGCAGTTCCTGCCGTTCAACACGGTCTTCCAGCTCGCCGCCGACCCGTGGCACCGTGACGCCGACCGGCTGCTGCTCGTCCCGGACCTGCTGGCGTACTGGCTCACCGGCGTCGAGCGCACCGAGCGCACCAACGCCTCGACCACCGGCCTGCTCGACGTCCGCACCCGCGCGTGGGACGACGAGCTGCTCACGCGGCTCGGCTTCGCGCGCTCCCTGTTCACCGACCTCGCCGACCCCGGGGACCTGGTGGGTTCCTTGCTTCCCCGGGTCGGCGAGGCGGTCGGTGCCCCCGGCCTCCCGGTGGTGGCCGTCGGGTCGCACGACACCGCCTCTGCCGTCGTCGGGGTGCCGTTCGAGCGCGCCGAGTCGGCGTACATCTCCCTGGGGACGTGGGGCCTCGTCGGCCTCGAGCTCGACGAGCCGGTCCTCACCGAGGAGAGCCGGCTGGCGAACTTCACCCACGAGGGCGGGGTCGACGGCACCATCCGGTTCCTCACCAACGTCATGGGCACGTGGCTGCTCAGCGAGACCCTGCGCACGTGGGGTCGCGACGACCTCACCGCCCTGCTCGCGGCGGCCGCCGACGTGCCAGCCGCCTCCGTCCCGGTGGTCGACGTCCAGGACCCGCGCTTCGTGCCGCCCGGCGACATGCCCGCCCGCATCGCCGCGTGGTGCGCCGAGCACGACGTCGCGCCGCCGACCGACGCGGCCACCACGGTGCGCTGCATCCTCGAGTCCCTCGCGGTGGCGTACGCCGACGCGCTGCAGGCCGCGACCCGCCTGTCCGGCCGCTCGGTAGAGGTCGTCCACGTGGTCGGCGGCGGCAGCCAGAACGAGCTCCTCTGCCAGCTGATCGCCGACCGCACCGGCCTCCCCGTCGTCGCCGGACCCGTCGAGGCGACCGCCCTCGGCAACGTGCTGGTGCAGGGACGGACCGCCGGCGCGATCACCGGTGGCCTGGGTGCGATGCGCGCACTCGTGCGCGAGACCCACGACCTGCGACGGCACGGACCGGGTCGGCGCCGGGACACACCTTGACCGATGCGCGGGAGGTCGTCCTGGCCGACGACGAGCTCAGCGTCCTGAGGCTGATGGCCGAGGGCGACACGATCGACGTGGTCGCGCGCAAGCTGGAGATCTCCGAGCGGACCGTCCGTCGCAAGGCACGCAGTGCCTGTGACACGTTGGGGTGCGAGACCACCATCGAGGCGATCGTCTGGGCCGTGCGTCATGGCCACGTCTAGCACCACACTGGAAGCACGAGAGCACGCCCGAGAGCACGAAGGAAGGACAGCGACGTGAGGGTCGCCCTCCAGGTCACCTGCGTCAACGACGCGATGTTCCCCGACACGGGGAAGGCCGTGGTGCGCCTGCTGCGCCGCCTCGGTGTCGACGTCGAGTTCCCGAAGGCGCAGACGTGCTGCGCGCAGCCGATGGTCAACACCGGCTACTTCGACGAGGCCGTGCCCGTCGTGCGCAACTTCGTCGATGCGTTCGCGGGGTACGACGCCGTGGTGACGCCGTCGGGCTCCTGCGCCGGGTCGGTGCGCCACCAGCACGCCCTCGTCGCCGAGCGCTCGGGCGACGCCGGGCTCCGGGCCGCCGTCGCGGAGACGTCGCCGAGGACCTACGAGCTCACCGAGTTCATCGTCGACGTGCTCGGGGTGACCGACGTCGGCGCCTACTTCCCGCACCGCGTGACCTACCACCCGACCTGCCACAGCCTGCGGATGCTCGGCGTCGGCGAGCGGCCGCGCCGGCTGCTCGAGGCGGTCCGGGGGATCCAGCTCGTCGACCTCCCGCAGGCCGAGGAGTGCTGCGGCTTCGGCGGCACCTTCGCCCTCAAGAACGCCGACACGTCCATCGCCATGGGCGCCGACAAGGCCCGCCACGTCCGCGACACGGGCGCCGAGGTGCTCGTCGCCGGCGACAACTCGTGCCTGATGCACATCGGCGGCGTCCTCTCGCGCCAGCGTGCGGGCGTCCGCGTCATGCACCTCGCCGAGATCCTCGCCAGCACCGAGGAGACGCAGGGCGAGTCCAGCGGACCCGCCGTCGGCGCACGGGCGGCCGGCGCATGAACACCCCACGCCGTTCCTCTCCTCCGCTTCGCTCCCCCGAACAACGCCGTGGGGACCCCGAAAAGACCAGCGGCACCTTCGTCGGCATGCCGGCCTTCCCGACCGCCGCGCGTGCGGCGCTCGGCGACACCCAGCTGCGCCGCAACCTCGCGCACGCCACCCACACCATCCGCGACAAGCGCGCCCGTGTGGTCGCCGAGGTCGAGGACTGGGAGGACCTCCGGCTCGCCGGGGCGGGGGTGAAGGAGGCCGCGCTGCGCGACCTCGCCACCCACCTCGAGACGCTGGAGGAGTCGCTGGTCCGCGCCGGCGCGACCGTGCACTGGGCGCGCGACGCCGAGGAGGCGTGCGCGATCGTCGCCTCGGTGGCGAAGTCGCACGGCGCGGACGAGGTGGTGAAGGTCAAGTCGATGGCCACCCAGGAGATCGGCCTCAACGAGGCCCTCGAGGCCGAGGGCATCGCCGCCTGGGAGACCGACCTGGCCGAGCTCATCGTGCAGCTCGGCGAGGACCTGCCGTCCCACATCCTCGTGCCCGCGATCCACCGCAACCGGGCCGAGGTCCGCGAGATCTTCCAGCGCCGGATGGGCGTCGTCGGCCGGCCCGCTCCCGGCGACCTCACCGACGAGCCGAGCGTCCTGGCCGGCGCTGCGCGCGAGCACCTGCGCGAGAAGTTCCTGCGGGCCAAGGTCGGCGTCAGCGGGGCCAACTTCGCCGTCGCCGACACCGGCACGCTCGTCGTCGTCGAGTCCGAGGGCAACGGCCGGATGTGCCTGACCCTGCCCGAGGTGCTGGTCAGCGTGGTCGGCATCGAGAAGGTCGTCGCGACCTGGGACGACCTCGACCCGATGCTGCGGTTGCTGCCGCGCTCGTCGACCGGGGAGCGGATGAACCCCTACACCTCGACGTGGTCGGGCGTGACGCCCGGGGACGGCCCGCAGGAGGTGCACGTCGTGCTCCTCGACAACGGCCGCACCCGTGCGCTCGCCGACGACGTCGGTCGCCAGGCGCTGCGGTGCATCCGCTGCTCGGCCTGCCTCAACGTGTGCCCGGTCTACGAGCGCGTCGGCGGGCACGCCTACGGCTCGGTCTACCCGGGTCCGATCGGTGCGATCCTCAACCCGCTGCTCAACGGCGTCTCCGACGAGCAGACCGCCTCGCTGCCGTACGCCTCCTCGTTGTGCGGCGCCTGCTTCGAGGTCTGCCCGGTCCGGATCGACATCCCGTCCGTGCTGGTCGACCAGCGAGCCCAGGTCGTCGACTCGCACCGCGGCGACCGGGTCCCCAAGGCCGAGGCGGTGGCGATGAAGGCCGCGGCCTGGACCTTCTCCGACGCCCGCCGCCTCGGTCTCGCCGAGCGCGCGTCCGGCCTGGCCGGCCGTGTCATCGGCCGCTTCTCCCGTACGACGCTGCCGGGCGGCCGCACCGCCGCCGGCCGCCTGCCCGGTCCCGCCGCCGGCTGGACCGGGGCCCGTGACCTGCCCGCCCCGCCGAGGGAGTCCTTCCGCGAGTGGTGGGCCAGGACCGACGGCGGCACCCACGACGACCAGGACGGGTCCGGCACGGCGACGAAGGGTGGTCGCTCGTGAGCGCCCGCGACGACATCCTCGGCCGCGTCCGCGCGGCCCTCGCCGACGTGTCACCTGCGGTCTCCGTCCCCGCCGCACCGCGCGTGCCGGACCGTGGCGACCTGGTCGCGCTCTTCGACGAGCGGGTCGCCGACTACCGGGCCGTGGTCACCCGCTGCACGTCCGACGGACTCCAGGAGGCGGTCGCTGCAGCCCTCGGGCCCGCCCGCGCCGTCGTACCTCCCGGTCTCGGGCTCGAGGTGGCCGGAGCAGTTGTCGACGACGGCCTCTCCTCCGCCGAGCTCGACGCGATCGACGCGGTCGTCACCCGCGCCGCCGTCGGGATCGCCGAGACCGGCACGATCGTGCTGGACCACCAGCCCGACCAGGGCCGCCGTGCGATCAGCCTCGTGCCCGACCTGCACGTCTGCATCGTCGACGCGAGCCAGGTCGTGGCCGACGTGCCCGACGCGATCGCCCTCCTCGACCCGGCCCGGCCGCTGACCTGGATCAGCGGACCCTCCGCGACCAGCGACATCGAGCTCGACCGGGTCGAGGGCGTGCACGGTCCCCGCACGCTCCACGTGCTCCTCGTGACCTGACCACCCGGTCGTCTGGTGGCCAGTTTCGGCCATTCGACTTTCGGCTCTTGTGACCGTGGTCACGCCAGTTCTACGGTGCTCGCGCTGGAACGTTTCAAACCGCGTTCCGCGCCTCGCTCGGAGAGTCTGGAGTTCCTGTGCCCACGTCACATCGTGTTGCCCGTAAACGTTTCACCTCCGCGGTGGCGACGATCGCCCTGCTGGCCGCCGGCCTCGTCGGCGTCGGTCTCGCCGGCACCGTCGCCCCCGCCGGTGCGGCCGAGGGCGTCTCCCTCGCCGACCTCGAGGTCGAGCGCAAGGCCGAGCCGATCGGCATCGACCTCGACCACCCGCGCTTCGGCTGGGTCATCGAGTCGGCCGCCCGGGGTGTCGTGCAGGAGTCCTACCGGGTCCGCGTGGCGACCGAGGCCGAGGGCCTCGACGGCGACCTGGTGTGGGACAGCGGCACCGTCCAGGACGACCGCTCCTTCGACGTCCAGTACGAAGGCCCCGCGCTCGCGTCGACGACCGGCTACGTCTGGGACGTCGCGATCGTGACCACCAGCGGCACGGCCGTGGCGTCGAGCTCGTTCCGCACCGGCTTCGTCGACGAGGCCGACTGGGACGGCGCCGCCTGGATCGGCGCGCCTCCGCCGGCCGACCCCGCGGAGGGCTGGACCGACTACACCGCCGAGTTCGACTTCTCCATCCAGCGCCACGCGTTCGGCGCCCTCTTCCGCGCCAACGGCGCGAACAACGCCCTCATGTGGCAGGTCTCGGTCGTCGACGGCGTCGCCGCGCTCCGACCGCACCGCAAGGTCAACGGGGGCTACACGCTCCTCGAGAACAAGAACATCCAGGCGCAGATCAGCGCCGCCCAGCTCAGCCAGGGCGTGCACACCCTCAGCGTCACCGTCAGCCCCGGCACCGCGACCGACAGCACCCGCGTGGTCACGAAGATCGACGGCATCCAGGTCGACGACCGCCAGGTCGCCGGCACCGGCACCCTGTCGCGCGGCACCGTCGGCTTCCGCTCCAGCACCAACGCCGGCACCAACGAGCAGTTCACCGTCCACGGCGTCCGCGTCACCCGCACCGGTGACGGCGAGAAGCTGCTCGCCACCGACTTCTCCGACGGCAACCCCTTCCAGGGCGGCACGCTCGTCGGCAAGGAGCTGCGCTTCACCTCGTCCGCCGAGACGCTCCTGAAGGCGCCGGACAAGCCGGCACCCCTGCTTCGCAAGGAGTTCCCGGTCTCGAAGCCGGTCGCCCACGCGACCTGGTACGTCGCCGCCGGCGGCTACGCCGACGTCACCATCAACGGCGAGCGGATCAGCGACGACACCCTCTCCCCGGGCTTCACCGACTACGACGACACCGTCCAGTACGTCGGCACCGACGTCACCGACCAGCTCGACCAGGGCGACAACGTCCTCGGCATGGAGCTCGGCCGCGGCTTCTTCGGCATGCTCGGCGGCAACGTGTGGAACTGGCAGAGCCCGCCGTGGCACGGCGAGCCGCGCGCCCGCGGCGTACTGGCGCTGGAGTACGCCGACGGCACGACCGGTCGCGTCGTCACCGACGACTCCTGGACCACGCGCGGCGGCCCCCGCCGCCTCGACGACCTCTACGCCGGCGAGCGCTACGACGCCCGCTACGAGGTCCCCGGCTGGGACACGGTGTCGTACGACGACTCCGCCTGGGCCGCGGCCGCCGAGGTCGACGGCCCCAGCGGCGAGCTCGTCGGCCAGCGCCAGCAGCCGATCCGGGTCACCCGCGTGCTGCAGCCGGTCTCGGTCACCGAGCCCGAGGACGGCGTCTACGTCCTGAAGTTCCCCAACGTCATCGCGGGGCGCACCCGGGTCACCGCCCAGGGCCCGGCGGGCACCACGATCACGCTCGCGCACGCCGAGAAGCTCCGCGCCAACGGCCGGGTCAACCTCGACAACAACGGCGGCTTCCAGCTCGGCTTCCAGACCGACACCTTCACCCTCGCCGGCACCGGCGCGGAGGAGACCTTCGAGCCGCGCTTCTCCTACCAGGGCTTCCAGTACGTCGAGGTCACCGGCTGGCCCGGCGACCAGGCGCCGCCGCTGAGCGCCTTCACCGCCGAGTGGCTGCACACCGACGCCGCGCAGACCGGTGAGTTCCAGAGCTCCAGCGACGTCATGAACCGCACCCACCAGGCGGTCGTGAACACGCTCTACAACAACATCCACGGCATCCCGACCGACACCCCGATGTTCGAGAAGAACGGCTGGACGGGCGACGCGGCTGTCGGTGCCGAGATGTTCATGCTGAACCTCGACACCCACGAGCTCTTCGCCAAGTGGATGAACGACCTCGACGAGACCCGCGAGGCCAACGGCGCCCCGATGGTGATCGCACCGAGCTCGGGCACCTGGGGCGCCTGGGGTCCGTCGCAGCCGTGGCACGCGGCCTACGTGATGATCCCGTGGTGGCTGTACCAGTACGGCGGCGACGACCGCGTGATGACCGAGCTCTACGACAACATCAAGGCCTACGTCGACCTCGAGTACGGCCGTCGCCAGGCCGACGGGCTCGTCATCAGCAACCGCCTCGGCGACTGGGTCAGCCCGGAGGGCAGCCCCGCCGGTGGACACGCCCCCGGTGAGGACCAGCGGGTCGAGGGCAGCGCCTACCTCTACCTGATGCTCGACCAGATGGCGACCGTCGCCGAGCACCTCGGCAAGACGGCCGACGCGACCCAGTTCGCCACCCGCGCGGGCGTCGTCAAGGACGCCTTCAACACCGCCTACCTCGACGGTGACCGCTACCGCGGCGCCGGCCAGGACGGCAACCGCTACCGCCAGGTGCACAGCGTGCTCGCGCTCGCCTTCGGGCTGACCCCGGACGAGGAGACCACCGAGGCCGTCGCGGCCCGGCTGGCCGCCGACGTCGAGCAGCGCGGCTACCACCTCGACACCGGCACCCTCGGCACCAAGTACCTCCTCCCGGTGCTGACCGAGCACGGCTACGCCGACGTCGCGGTCCGCCTCGCCGAGCAGACGTCGTACCCCAGCTGGGGCTTCATGCTTGACAACGGCGCCACGTCGATGTGGGAGCACTGGTCGACCGACGCGCGGTCGCTGGGCCACTACTTCCTCGGCACGGTCGACGACTGGTTCTACCAGTACGCCGCCGGCATCCGGCCCTCGAAGGAGGAGGGCTACCGCCAGGTCACCATCGCGCCCGCCACGACCGAGCAGATGGACTCGGCGCGGGCCACCACCGACACCCCCTACGGTCCGGTCACCTCCGACTGGCGCAAGCGCGGCCGCACCCTCGAGCTGCACGCCGAGGTCCCGGTCGGCAGCACCGCGACCGTGCGACTCCCGCTGGGCGAGGCGACGACCGCCGAGGAGGTCCTCGAGGGCGGAGCACCCGTCGCGGACGCCGACGGCGTGGAGAGCGTCACGATCGTCGACGGCGCCGCGGAGGTGGTCGTCGGGTCCGGGTCGTACGACTTCCGGGTCCAGCCCGACGCCGACCCCGAGCGCGACGTCTGGCTGACGCTCGCCCCGCTCACCGAGCCCGTCGTCCGTGGCGAGCACGCGGCCGGCAGCATCGTGGTCACCAACTGGGGCGGCGTCCCGATCACCGGGCTGACGGCCACCGTCGACGCCGGCGACCTCGAGATCACCGGTGACCTGCGAGCGGCCGACCTCGCGCCCGAGGCCTCGACCGAGCTCACCTTCGACGCAGCCGTCCCGCAGGACGCGCGACTCGGCGACCGCGAGGTGGAGGTCGTGCTGGCCTTCACCAGCGGGGGCCAGGACTACGAGGTCACCGAGACCTCGACGTGGGCCGAGATCGTCGCCGGCGTGGCCGTCGACGCGGTCACCGGTTCCGTGGCCGACCCCCGCGGCCGCCTGGTCCCGGTCGACGTCACGCTGCGCAACGAGGGCACCCGGGCCCAGACCGGACAGGTGCGCGCCACCGTGCCTGCCGGGTGGCCGACGCCGCCGGCCGGCCCCACGGTGACCCTCGAGCCGGGGGAGACCCGCACGGTGACCACCCGCGTGCGCGTGGCCCAGCGGATCGTCGCCGGGACCCAGGCGATCGGTGCGCAGATGGTCCAGGGCGACCAGGTGCTCGCGAGCGGCCAGGGAACCCTGGCGGTCAGCCTCACGACGCCGCCGGCCGGACCGGTCGACCACGTCGACTTCGGCAACAACGCCTCCGAGACCGCCCACCAGGTGCAGGCCGGACCCAACAGCGGCACGAGCAGCGAGGCCGGGCTGACCCGGCGCTACGCCAACTCGCAGTTCCCGGGCTCGTGGTACTCCGCGCTGGTCGACGTGCCTGCCGGACAGCCGTTCGGGGTCCGGATGATCGAGACCTTCGACGGTGCGCGCACCAAGGAGCTCAACCTGTACGTCGACGACGTGCCGGTCGGGCGCTACTCCGTCACGCGCACCCAGGGCGGCCTCGGCTGGCTCGCGCACGACCTCCTGGTCGACGCCCCGGCGGCGCTCGCCGCCACGGCCGACGGCAAGGCGCGGATCAAGATCGAGTTCCCGACCGACGCCACCGACTTCGACCCGTCCGTCGCCGACCTCTGGGTCGTCGCGGACCCGACGAAGGACACCGAGGCCCCGGCCGTCGGTGCCACGCTGAACGGCACGGCCGGCCAGGGCGGCTGGTTCACCAGCCCGGTCCAGGTGCAGGTCGATGCGCTCGACGACCTCGACGAGCAGCCGCGGGTCGAGGTGCAGGACGGCGCCACCTGGTTGCCGTACGTCGCCCCGGTCCAGGTGGCCGCCGACGGCGAGCACACGGTGACCTACCGCGCCACGGACGCGGCCGGCAACGCCACCGCGCCGGCTTCGGTCGAGGTGAGGGTCGACCAGACGGCACCGGTGACGGTGGCCGACGTCGTCGTCCCGACGGGCAGCAGCGCCGCCGCGCAGGTGCGCCTCACCGCCACCGATGCGACGAGCGGTGTCGCGGCGACCATGGTGAAGGTCGACGCCGGCGACTGGCAGCAGGCCAGCGGACCGGTGACCCTGCCGGACCGCGGTGCGCACCAGGTCGCGTGGTTCTCCACCGACGCCGCGGGCAACGCCGAGACCGTGCAGCACGCCCAGGTCGCAGCGATCCCGACCGACGGCAGCCAGCAGCTCGTCGCGCTGGCCCCGCCGCAGGTCAGCGGGACCGCCGAGATCGGCCGGAGGCTGAAGGCCACCGACGGCTCGTGGAGCCGCGCCGACGTCACCGTCACCCACCAGTGGTTGCGCGACGGCGTCCCGATCCCCGGTGCGATCGAGCCGACCTACCGCGTGGGGAGGCGTGACCTGAAGGCCCGGATCTCCGTCCGGGCGACGGCCACCGCCGGCGCCTCGCGGGTGGACGCGACGTCGCTCCTGACCGACCGGGTCGCCCGGGCGACGACGACGGTCCGGGTCCGCGTCCTGGGCACCTCGGCCCGGTCCGCGCGACTGCGGGTCGTCCTGTCGGCGGTCGGCGTCAAGGCGCGCGGCACCGTCGTCGTCCGCGTCGACGGCGCGCGGGTCGCCCGCGTCACCTCGCGGGGCACGACCACCCTCCGGGTGCCGCTCGGCCGGGGCACCCGCCACCGGGTCACGGTCACCTACCTCGGCTCACCGCAGGCCGCCCGGGCCACCACGAAGGTCGTGGTGCGCCGATGAAGACCTCGTCGAAAGGCACCCCCATGTCCCGTGCACCCCACCTCGCGCGCCTGCTCGTCGGCTCGCTCGCGCTGACGATCGGGCTCGGCGCGCTGTCCCCGACGGCGGCCACTGCCGAGGAGGCCACGACGGCCACGGCGGCCGCGGCGGCCACGCCGCTCACGGTCACCGGGCTCGAGACCAACGCCCGGGTCGACCCGATCGGCATCCCCGGCGACGCGCCGAGCCTGTCGTGGCACTCCACGTCGACGGGCCGCGGCGCGGTGCAGTCGGCGTACCAGGTCCGCGTCGCGGCGAGCGAGGCCGACCTCGGCGGCGCCACCCTGTGGGACAGCGGCAAGGTCGTCTCCGACCGGCAGGTCGACGTCGCCTACGGCGGCCCCGACCTCGAGTCGGGCACCCGCTACGCCTGGCAGGTCCGGGTCTGGAACGGCGACGACGAGGCGTCGGGCTGGAGCGAGCCGGCGTCCTTCGAGACCGGCCTGCTGACCGCCGGTGACTGGCAGGGCGACTGGATCGGCCGGTCCGCATCGGGCGAGGTCGACCGCTGGGACAACTACACCACCGACATCGACTTCGACATCGCCGACATGGCCGTCGGTGTGTTCATCCGCGCCGCCAACACGAGCAACGCCCTCATGTGGCAGCTCTCCGTCGCGGACGGCACGCCGCGGTTCCGGCCGCACAAGCGCGTGAACGGCGGCTACGCCCTCCTGGACAACAAGGTCATCCCCGGCATCACCGCTGCCCAGCTGCTGAACGGCACGCACCGCCTGTCCGTCACCGTCGACGCCAGCACCGTCACGACCCTGCTCGACGGCACCCAGATCGACCAGCGCACCGACACCTCGTTCAGCAAGGGCTTCGTCGGCTTCCGCCAGGACTTCGTCGACGCCGGCAACGTCAACGAGGCCGCCGACATCAAGAAGGTCACCGTCACCCGCAAGAACGGGGACGTGCTCCTCGACACCGACTTCTCCGACGGCAACCCGTTCGACGGCGGCACCCTGACCGCCGGCGGGCTCCGCGTCGCCGACCGCAAGGACGTCCTCTACCGCTCTCCCGACTCCAACAAGCCCCTCCTCAGGACGTCGTTCACCACCGAGCCCGGCAAGACGGTCGAGTCGGCACGCGTGTACGCCTCGGCGCAGGGCGTCTACGAGATGCGGCTCAACGGCGAGCAGGTGGGCGACCAGTTCCTGGCGCCCGGGTGGACCGAGTACCGCAAGCGCATCCAGCACCAGACCTACGACGTGACCGACCAGGTGCGCAGCGGCGTCAACGCGTTCGGCGCGGAGCTCGGCGACGGGTGGTGGAAGGGCAAGATCGCGTCCTTCGGCTTCAACAACTACGGCTCCAACCTCGGCCTGATCGCCCAGCTGCGCATCGACTACACCGACGGGTCGACCCAGGTCGTCAAGACCGACAGCACGTGGAAGAGCCACTTCGGCCCCTACGTGCAGGCCGACAACGTCGAGGGCGAGACCTACGACGCCAACGCCGAGCAGACCGGCTGGGACGAGCCGGGCTTCGACGACGCCGCGTGGGGCCAGGTCACGACTGCGACCAACACCACCGCGCGCCTGGTGCCGCAGCCCGACGAGCCCGTGCGGGTCACCGACGAGATCGCGGCGAAGAAGCACACCACGCCCGCGCCCGGCGTCGAGATCTACGACCTCGGCCAGAACATGGTCGGCGTCGCGCGGATGAAGCTCCAGGGCAGCGCCGGCACGACCGTCCGGATCCGCTACGGCGAGGAGCTCAACCGCGACGGCTCGCTCTACACCGCCAACATGCGCTCGGCGAAGGTCACCGACTTCTACACCTTCTCCAGCACCGGGACCGCGACGTACACGCCCAAGTTCACCCAGCACGGGTTCCGCTACCTGGAGATCACCGGCACCACGGCGGCGCCGGCGCTCGCCGACGTGACCGGAGTCGTGTGGGGCTCGGACCTGCGCGCGACCGGGGACCTCGAGACCTCGGACCCGATGCTCAACCGGCTGGTCAGCAACATCTCGTGGGGCCAGCGCGGCAACTTCCTGTCGATCCCGACCGACACCCCCGCCCGTGACGAGCGGCTCGGCTGGACCGGAGACATCAACGTCTTCGCGCCGACGGCGAGCTACCTGCGCGACACCCGGTCCTTCCTGGGCAAGTGGATGACCGACCTGCGCGACGCCGCCTACACCGACGGCAACGTCCCGGGCATCGCTCCGGTCGTGCCCAACGCCGGCGACTTCGGCTCGGGCCTCGGGTGGTCCGACGCCGCCATCACGGTGCCGTACGCCACCTGGAAGGCCTGGGGCGACGGCCGCATCGTGCGGGAGAACTACGCCGCGATGGAGAAGTTCCTCGGCTTCGTCCGCGCCAGCGCAGGCCCCGACCTGATCGACTCCGGTCGCGGGCACTGGGAGGACTGGCTCAACCTGGACGACCCGACCGGCGTCGGCGTGCTCGGCACGATGTACTACGCCGAGGACGCCCGGATGCTCTCGGAGATGGCCGCCGCGGTCGGCGAGGACGCGGACGCCGCTGACTACGCCGCCCTCTCGACGGCGGTGCGCCAGGCGTTCGTCGCCCAGTTCGTGCAGCCGGACGGCACGGTCCAGGGCAACAGCCAGGCGGGCTACGCGATGGCGCTCGGCATGGACATGGTCGCGGACCCCGCCCTGCGCGCGAAGGTTGCCGACAAGTTCGTCGCCAAGCTCGCCGCGAGCAACAACCACCTGACCACCGGCTTCCTCGGCACTCCCTGGCTGCTCCCTGCCCTCAGCAGCATCGGCCGCGACGACCTCGCCTACACGATGCTCCTGCACAAGGACTACCCGTCCTGGGGCTACGAGATCGAGAAGGGCGCCACCACGATGTGGGAGCGCTGGAACTCGATCATGCCGGACGGCTCGTTCGGGCCGGTGGAGATGAACTCCTTCAACCACTACGCCTACGGCGCGGTCGGCGACTGGATGTACCAGAACATCGGCGGGATCACGGCCGTCGAGGCCGGCTACAAGGTGTCGCGGATCGCCCCCGTCGTCGGCGGTGGGCTGACCCACGGCGCCGGTGACTTCGCCTCGGCCTTCGGCCCGATCTCGACCGACTGGGCCCTGACCGACGACGGCATGACGCTCGCGGCGCAGGTCCCGGTCGGCACCACGGCCGAGGTCGTGCTGCCGGCCGACAACGCGTACGCCGTCCTCGAGGGCGGTGCGCTGCTCGCCGACGTCGACGGCGTGCAGTCCGTGGTCGACGACGGCGACACCGTCACCGTGACGGTCGGCTCCGGCAGCTACGACTTCGACGTCGTGGCCGGCAACTCGCGCCTCGGCTCGATCCTCGGGCAGCTCGACGCCCTCAAGGCGCACGTCGGTGTCCTCGCCGACGACGGCGACCTCACCGCGGGCGACCGCGGCGCGATGGACGAGGGCATCGACGCCGTCCGCGGGCACGTCTCCGACGCGCTGCTCGCCGCAGTGGACAGCGACGGCTCGGCGTCCACCACCGCGCTCCGAGCGGCCCGTGCCGAGCTGCGCGACCTGCGGGCCTGGCTCGCCTCGTCGGCGGTCGCCGGACCGGTGAAGAGCTCGCTCGACGGAAGCCTCGGCGCCATCGAGAACAGCCTCGTGCTCGCGCTCACCACGGCGCTCGGCGTCACGACGACGCTCCCGCCGGTGGCCGGCGCCGTCCTCCCGGGCGGCACGGTCACCGGGACGGTCGACGTCACCAACGACGGCTCGGTCCCGCTCACCGGGCTGACCGGCACGGTGTCGGTCGACGGGCTCGGCGACGCCGCGGTCTCGGGCGGTCCCGTGGGTGCGGGGGCGACCGTGCAGCTGCCGGTCACCGTCGCGGTTCCCGAGGACGCGAGGCCCGGTGGCCACGACGCCACGCTGTCGCTGACCTACACCGCGGGCGGCGACACCTTCACCGTCGAGCAGTCGACGGCCGACTGGGCCACGGTCACGTCCGGCCTCACGATCGGCGACCTCGCCGCCCGGGTCGACGGCGCAGACCCGACCGAGCACGCCACCGTGTCGGTCCCGGTCACCAACACCGGCTCCGCCGACGTGCGCGCCCATGCGCTGGTGACCCTCCCGCAGGGGTGGAAGTCCGTGCCCTCGTCCGACACGCTCGTGCCGGCCGGCGGAACCGTGACCCTCGAGGTGCCCGTGGTGGTGCCGCTCGACCTCGTCGGCGGCACCGTCCAGGCAGGCGTCTCCGTGGTCCGCCGAGGTGACGTGCTCGCCAGCCGCACCGGCTCGATCACCGTCGACCTGCCCCGCCCGCCCGAGGCCGACGTGCTCGACCACGTCGACTTCGGCAACAGCGCGTCCGAGAACGCGCACGGGATCCAGGCCTCTCCGAGCAGCGGCACCAGCAGCGAGGCCGGCCTCAGCCGCCGGTACTCCAACTCCGCGGTCGTGGGCTCGTGGTTCTCCGCCACCGTCGACGTGCCGGCCGGCGAGCCGTTCGTGCTGCGCGGCGTGGAGACCTTCGACAAGGCGGTCACCAAGGACTACGACGTCTACGTCGACGGCGTGCTCGTGCACACCCAGCTGGTGCCGCGCACCGAGGGCGGCCAGGGCATCAAGGTCTACGACGCCGTCATCGACCACCCGTCGCTGGTCGGCAACGACGGCAACGTCCGGGTCCGGTTCGAGTTCCCCGCGGACGGCTCCAGCCAGGGCGACCCGTCGATCGCGGACCTGTGGGTCCTCGAGATGCCCGACGACACCCAGGCGCCGGACGTCTCGGCCACCGTCGCCGGTGGCACGCAGGGCAGCAACGGGTGGTTCCGCTCGGACGTGAGCGTCCGGGTCGACACCGTCGACAACCGGGACGACGTGCCGGTCGCCCAGACCGGTCTCGACCCCGGGTCCGCGGCCGGCTGGCAGGACTACGTCGGCCCGGTCGCGGTCACCGGTGAGGGCGAGCACGTGCTCTCCTACCGGGCGAGCGACGCAGCGGGCAACGCGTCCACCACGCGCACCCTCACGGTCGGCATCGACGCCACCGCGCCGAGCACGGTGCTCTCCGTCACCACCGCCAAGGACGCCGCCGGGGCCGACCGGGCGACCCTCGCCTTCGCCGCCACCGACGCCGTCAGCGGCGTGGCCACCACGCGCTACCGCGTGGACGGCGGTGCCTGGCAGGTCGCGGGCAGCGAGCCTGTCGCGGTCGAGGGGGTGGGCGACCACACGGTGCAGTACTCCTCGACCGACGTGGCCGGCAACGCCGAGGTCGTCCGGCAGGCGGTGCTGACCCTGGCCGCCGCGCCGCCCACCGAGCCGGGCACGCCCGGGACGGTGACCTCGGTCCTCGCGCCGCAGGTGTCGGGCACCGCCCGCATCGGGCAGGAGCTCGTCGCGACCACCGGGTCGTGGAGCACGGGTGGCCTGCAGCACGCCTACCAGTGGCTGCGCGACGGTTCGCCGATCGCGGGCGCGACCTCGACGTCGTACGCCGTCGGGGTGGCCGACCGCGGCCGCCGGCTCTCGGTGCAGGTGACCGCGAGCAAGGCGGGCGTGACCCCGGCAAGCGCGACGTCCGTCGCGACCGCGCCGGTCCGCAAGGCGACCGCCACGGTCACCGCGAAGGTCGCGAGGACGAAGGTGAGGGCCGACACGCGGGTGTCGGTCACCGCCAAGGTCAAGGCGCCGGGCGTGAAGGCGAGCGGCAAGGTGCGGTTCGTCGTCGACGGCAAGGTCGTCGCCACCGTGAGGCTGGCGAGGAACGGCACGGCCTCGGCGTCGGTCCTGGTCCGCAAGGGCACGCACAAGGTCGTCGTCCGCTACCTCGGCTCCGCCTCGGTGTCGAGGGCGACGTCGCCCCGTCGGGTCGTCAGCGGGAGCTGACCCCGTCACGGGAGGCGTCGGCACCCCCGGCCGGCGCCTCCCGTCCCGTCCCACCCCCCACCAGCAGAAGGCAGCGACATGCCCCGTAGCACCCGACAGCTCCTCTCCGCCTGCCTCGCGCTCCTCGCGCTGCTGGCCTCCGGCCTCGTCGTGCTCGCCGGCACGGCTCCCGCCCAGGCCGCGCCGCCGCGCGTGTGCGGGAAGGCGCTCGACACCGGCACGAACAACGTGGTGCTGCTGGGGCTGCCGGCGACAGGCGGGACGGGAGCGGACTCCTACGAGGGTGGCTACCTCGCGCCGGCGCAGGCCTCGGCGTGGACCTACTACGCCATCGAGGGCGATGCGACCACGTCCAACACCGTGGCGGTGTCCTTCCGGCAGAGCGGCAACAACGGCCCGTCGCTGCAGTTCTCGGCCGGCCAGAACTCCCTCGGCCCGCTGCGGCTCAACAACGGCGGCTGGCAGGCCGACGGCACCATCCCCCTCCCGGCCGGGACCCTCGTGCCCGGTGTGCCGTTCCACTTCCGCATCGCGGTCAGCGGTCAGCAGGTCACGGTCACCATCGACGGCGAGCAGGTCGCGCAGTACTCCCGACCCTGGCTCCCGGCCTCGGGGACCATCGGCGTCCGGCTCTCCGGCGCCGAGACCGGAACGCTCGACAACCTCGTCGTGCGCCACCTGGCGAACGACCGATACCTCTACGCGGACGACTTCGACGGCCGTCAGTCGGGCGGCGCCGGAGCCACCGCGGCCGGCTGGCCCGGGCTGGGCATCGTGGAGGTCTGCACCGTGCCCGACTCCCCGGACGACGCCTACTGGATCTGGAGCGCCGACGCCACGTCGGTCAACAGCTGGACCGCCTTCCGCACCTCCTTCGACGTCGCCGACGTGGCCGCGCTGCCCGCGGCCGTCAACGCCCGGATCGCCGCCGAGACGAAGTACTGGCTCTACCTCAACGACGAGCTCGTCGTCTTCGAGGGCAGCGTGAAGCGCGGCCCCAACAAGTCCGACTCCTACGTCGACAACGTGGACCTGCGGCCCTACCTCCGCTCCGGCGAGAACACCCTCGCGATCCTCGCCGTGTCCTACGGCAAGGGGGGTTACGCCGGGCCCTACTCCGGTCGCGCCGGGCTCTTCCTCGAGTCCCCCGACCTCGACCTGCGCTCCGACGACACGTGGAAGGCGCTCGACCTCGACGCCTACGGCTCGATGGGCGTGCAGCCCAACTACCGCCTCGCCGAGCCGAACGTGCGGTACGACGCCCGCGCGGAGGTCGCCGGCTGGGACGGCTGGACGAGCGCCGGCTTCGACGACTCGTCGTGGCCTGCCGCCGTCACCGCGGGCAACGAGGGCTCCTCGCCCTGGAACCTGCTGGTCGACAACCCGATCCCGCTGCTGAAGTTCGCCGACGTGGTGACCGTGCCGGTCACCGACCCGAAGGTCACGGCGACCACCAGCGGCGGCGTGACGACGTACGAGATGCGGCTGCCGGTCAACCACCAGCTCACCCCGTGGGTGCGGCTCGCCGCCGGCACCCAGGCCGGCCGGACCGTCGGGCTCAAGACCGACCACGCGACCGTGAAGGGCTCGGGCACCGAGCAGGCCGTGCAGGCCGAGTACGTCACGAGGGCCGGCGCCCAGGCCTACGAGTCGCTGGTCTGGATGAACGGCGACAAGCTGATCGTCACCGCGCCGGCGGGTGCGCAGGTCGAGGAGATCGGCTACCGGTTCTCCGGCTACGACACGGAGTTCGACGGCACCTTCACCTCGGACGACCCCTACATGGACAAGCTCTGGACCATGGCGCGCGACACCCTCTACGTGACGATGCGCGACTCCTACATGGACTGCCCCGACCGCGAGCGGTCGCAGTGGTGGGGCGACGCGACCAACGAGCTCGAGGAGGCGTTCTACGCCCTCGACCCGTCGGCCGCCGCGCTCGGTCGCAAGGGCATCAGCAACATCATGGGCTTCCGCAACGGTGACCTCATCCCGACCCAGGCACCCGCCGCGTCGTTCTCCGAGCTGCCGGCCCAGTCGCTGACCGCCTTGATGAGCTTCTGGATGTTCTACGAGTACTCCGGCGACGAGTCGGTGCTCGACGAGACCTACGCGCCGTCGGTGGCCTATCTGCGGACCTACAACATGGCCGCCGACGGCCTGCTCCAGCACGACCACGGCGGCACCTGGCACTGGCACGACTGGGGCTCGGGCGAGGACGGCCGGCTCATCGACACGCTCTGGTACTACATCGCGCTCGACTCGACGCTGAAGTCCGCAGCCGAGACCGGCGTCCCCGCCACCGATGCCGACGTGGTGTGGATGCAGGGCCGCGCCGACTCGATCCGCGCCAACATCGACAAGCTGTGGGTGCCGGGCAAGGGCTACTACGAGTCGACGGGCGACGGACGCGCCGACGACCGCGCCAACGCGCTCGCCGTCTACTCCGGGCTGGCGAAGCCCGGCCAGTACGAGCAGATCCGCAACGTGCTCGTGAACGTGAAGAAGTCCAGCCCCTACATGGACAAGTACGTCCTCGAGGCGCTCTACCTGATGGGCTACGCCGACGACGCGATGGCGCGAATGAAGGACCGCTACGCGCCGATGGTCAACAGCACGGAGCACTCCACGCTGTGGGAGTTCTTCGCCGGACCCGAGCAGGACGCGGCCGGCACGTTCAACCACGCCTGGACCGGCGGCCCGCTCACGATGATGAGCCGCTACGCCGCGGGCATCCAGCAGGTCGAGCCGGGCTTCACCGAGTTCGCCGTGCGGCCCCAGCTCGGGACGATGAAGAAGGTCTCCGCCGACGTGCACAGCGTCAACGGCGAGATCGCCGTCGCGATCGACGCGAGCGACCCGACGACGTACGACCTCGCGGTGACCGTGCCCACCGGCACCGTCGCGCAGGTGCACCTCCCCACCACGGTCCCCGAGGACATCACCCTCGACGGCGGGTCGCTCGACGACGCCGACGGGGTGCTCGAGGTGACCGTCGACGACACCTCCGGCGAGACGGTCGTGCGGGTCTCCGCCGGCGAGCACGCCTTCGCCGCCGCGTCGCCGCCGGCGACCGTCACCCTCGCCAAGGCCGGCACCGTCCGGCCCGGCCAGCGGGTGGACGGCGTCGTAGAGGTCGCCAACACCGGCACCGCCGCGCTCGACACGGTCGACGCCGTGCTCGACGTGCCGGGCCTCACCGACCCGATCGAGCTCACCGCCACCGATGTCGCCGTCGGCGGGACCGCCCAGCTGCACTTCAGCATCGAGGTGCCGGAGGGCGCGCGCAGCGGGTCGACCTACGACGCCGAGGTGCGCGCCACGGTGACCTACGGCGACCAGGAGCGGACCTCGACCACGTCGGTGCCCGGCTTCGCGAAGGTCGCCGCCGACGTGGTGGTCTCCGCGGTGGTCGTCGGCGACCGGGCGGGCGCCTACCCCGCGACGGGCGAGTGGACGGCGACCGCGACGGTGCGCAACAACGGCACCGCGCCGGTGACGGGTCGTGCCGTGGCGCGATCCGTCGACGACGTCCTCGAGGCCGGCGCGCCGTCACGGCTGGTGACGATCCCCGCCGGCGCCAGCGTCGACGTGTCGGTCACGGTGCACGGCGGCGGGCGCCACTGGCTGCCGATCATGCAGTCCGTGACGGTCGACTTCACCGACCGGGGGTCCGTGCTGGCCACGGGCGCCAGCGCGGCCCGCGTGAAGTGGTACGGCCCCCAGGGCCAGGGCTGGACCGCCACGGGTGCCGGCGCGATCCAGGGCGCGACGGACTTCGTCGACCTCGGGGACGGCGGGACCGGCTCGACCGGCAACACCCAGGCCAACGTGAGGCCCGGACCGACCGAGCTCGCGCACGACCTGCAGTGGAGCTACCAGCCCTCGATCCCGGTCGGTGGCACCAACACCGAGGGCGGGCTGACGCGTCGCTTCACCTGGTCGCGCGACGGCAGCTGGTTCAGCATCGACCTGGCCGTCGAGCAGGGTGAGCCGTTCGTGCTGACCATGCGCGAGACCGCGGACACCTCGGCCCCGTCCACGCTCGCGCAGGTGCAGACCCGCCCGAAGGCCTACCAGGTGCTCGTCGACGACGTCCTGGTGCAGCGGGTGAAGTACCTCGTGCCCAACGAGGGCGTGGTCGGCAACACGCTCGCGAGCTACCAGGTCCTCGTCGACGACCCGGCCGCGCTCGACGCCGACGGCGACGGCGAGGTCACCGTGAAGTACCTCTACCGCGGCGGCAACGACGAGTTCTACGACCCGTCGCTGACCGACGTGTGGGTCTCGCCGGCACCGGAGGACCTCCTCGACCAGCGCGCACCGACGGTGTCGGCCGCGCCGGTCGACTCGACCGTCCTCGGACGCAACGGCTGGATCGTCGCGCCGACCGAGGTCGAGGTGACCGCGGTCGACGACACCGACGCCGACCCGTCGATCCAGGTCGCCCTCGACGACGCACCGATGGCGGCCTACGCCGGCCCGGTGGCGGTGGCCACGGACGGCAGCCACGTCGTCCGCTACTCCGCGACCGACGCGGCGGGCAACGCCTCCGAGGTGCAGGAGCTGGCGGTCAAGGTCGACACGACCGCGCCGGTCCCCGGCTTCGGCGACTTCCCGACGGGCGAGGTGACGGAGGGCGAGGTGCCGGCCGAGCCCGCCTGCGGGGCGACCGACGCCACCTCCGGCATCGCCTCCTGCACCATCACGGGGTACTCGACGGCCGTGGGCGCGCACACCCTCACCCAGGTGATCGTCGACAGGGCCGGGAACCGGGCGACCGCGACCCTCGACTACGAGGTCGTCGCGGCCGGCGCCCCCACGCCGACCCCGACTCCGACCCCGACTCCGACGCCGACCCCGACTCCGACGCCGACACCCACCCCGACGCCGACACCCGCCGTCGAGCCGAGCATCACGGTGAAGGCGAAGGTCAGGGCAGGGGCCCGGTTGAAGATCCGGGTCCGCGACCTGGCCGTCAGCAGGGTGACGATCACGCTGGGCGGCAAGAAGCTCGGCACCGTGAAGGTCAGGGGCGGCAAGGTCGTCGTCACCCGGGTGGTGCCGAGGAACCTCTCCGGGCGGACCGTCCTGCGGGTCCTCGACCGCTCGGGCCATGTCCTGGCGAGCACCACCGTCCGGGTGGTGAGGAGACCAGCGGCCTGACCGTTCGTGGTCCACGTCACGTGGGACGGTGCGGACAGGCCCGGTCCGTTCGGTACGTTGTGCCCCGGCCCGCACGCCGCTCCGGTCCCGACCAGGTCGGAGCCCCCACCCAGGAGGCAGCAGTGCGCATCGGCATCCCACGCGAGTCACGACCCGGCGAGACGCTGGTCGCGGCCACGGCGAAGACGGCGGCACAGCTCGCCGCGCTCGGGTACGACGTCGTCGTCGAGACGGGTGCGGGTGCGGCGGCCGACCAGCCCGACCACGCGTTCACCGACGCCGGGGTGCAGGTCGTCACCGCCGACGAGGTGTGGGCCAGCGACGTGGTGGTGAAGGTCAACGCGCCGACCGAGGCCGAGATCGCGCGCCTGCGCAGCGGGGCCACTGTTGTCAGCCTGATGGCGCCGGCCCGCAGCCCGGAGCTCGTCGAGCAGCTCGCGGCCGCCGGCGTCACCGGCCTCGCGATGGACGCCGTGCCGCGCATCTCGCGTGCGCAGTCGATGGACGTGCTGTCGTCGATGGCCAACGTCGCGGGCTACCGCGCGGTGATCGAGGCCGCCCACGAGTTCGGCCGGCTCTTCACCGGTCAGGTCACCGCTGCCGGCAAGGTCCCGCCCGCGCGCGTCTTCGTGGTCGGGGCCGGTGTCGCCGGCCTCGCCGCGATCGGTGCCGCCGGGTCGCTGGGCGCGATCGTCCGCGCGTTCGACGTACGCCCCGAGGTGGCCGAGCAGGTCGAGTCGATGGGCGCGCAGTTCGTCACGGTCGACATGGAGCAGGAGGTCTCCTCCGACGGCTACGCCAAGGAGATGACCGCCGACCAGGAGGCCGCCACTGCTGCGATGTACGACGAGGAGGCCCGCGCCGCCGACATCGTCATCACCACCGCGCTGATCCCGGGCCGCCCCGCGCCGCAGCTGGTGAGCGCCGAGACGGTCGCGGCGATGAAGCCGGGCTCGGTCGTCGTCGACATGGCCGCGGCCAACGGCGGCAACGTCGCGGCGACGGTCAAGGACCAGCGCGTCGTCACCGACAACGGCGTCACGATCCTCGGCTACACCGACCTCGCCGGCCGCCTCGCCGCGCAGACCAGCCAGCTCTACGGCACCAACATCGTCAACCTGCTCAAGCTGCTCACGCCCGGCAAGGACGGCGTGCTGACCCTCGACACCGACGACGTGATCCAGCGGGGCATCGCGGTCACCCTCGCCCGGGGAGACAGCGCCGAGGTGATGTGGCCGCCGCCGCCGGTCCAGGTCTCCGCGGCCCCGGCCGCACCGGTCGCCGCCGGTGGGGGTGCGAAGGCGCCGGTCGTCGCGAAGGCGCCGCCGGACCCGCGCCGGAGGCTGTACGCCGCCGGGCTGGCCGCGGTGCTCTTCCTCGCGCTCGCCTCGACCGCGCCGGCGTACTTCCTGCCGAGCCTCACCGTCTTCGCGCTCGCCGTCGTCATCGGCTTCTACGTGATCGGCAACGTCCACCACGCGCTCCACACCCCGCTCATGAGCGTCACCAACGCGATCAGCGGGATCATCGTGGTCGGCGCGATCCTGCAGGCGCCGATCGACGACCCCGTGGTCCAGGTGATCGCCGGGGTGGCCATCCTGCTCGCCAGCATCAACGTCTTCGGTGGCTTCATGGTCACCCGGCGGATGCTCAACATGTTCCAGAAGGGCTGAACCGGTGGTCGAGCTCGTCCAGGGCGCCTACATCCTCGCGGCGCTCCTCTTCATCCTCGCGCTCGCCGGACTGAGCAAGCACGAGACCGCCCGACGCGGCAACCAGCTCGGCATGGCCGGCATGGGCCTCGCGGTCGTCGCGACCCTGCTGCTGGTGCTCGACCAGGTCTCCGACCTCGGCTCCACCGCCGGCTGGGTCGGCGTTGGGATCATCCTGGTCGCCGGCACGATCGGCGCCGTCATCGGCATCCGTCTCGCCCGCGGCGTCGAGATGACCGGGATGCCCGAGCTCATCGCGATGATGCACAGCTTCGTCGGCCTCGCCGCCGTGCTGGTCGGCTACAACACCTGGCTCGAGACGGTCGACTTCGCGAGCGACGCCGTCCACGACGGCGAGGTCTTCATCGGCGTCTTCATCGGTGCGGTCACCTTCACCGGCTCGATCGTGGCCAACCTCAAGCTCAGCGCGAAGATGAAGTCCGCACCGGTGACGCTGCCCGGCCGACACCTCCTCAACCTCGCGATCCTCGTGGCCTCGGCCGTGCTGCTGGTCTGGTTCGCGAACACCGACGGCTGGATCGGCCTCGCCCCGCTCGGGATCATGACCGTCCTCGCGCTCGTGCTCGGCTTCCACCTCGTCGCCGCGATCGGGGGCGGCGACATGCCCGTCGTCGTCTCGATGCTCAACAGCTACTCCGGCTGGGCCGCGGCCGCTGCCGGCTTCATGCTCGGCAACGACCTGCTGATCATCACCGGAGCGCTCGTCGGCTCGTCGGGTGCGATCCTCAGCTACATCATGTGCCGGGCGATGAACCGCTCGTTCGTCAGCGTGATCGCCGGGGGCTTCGGCTCCGACGGCGGCTCCGCCGGCGAGGGGGACCGCGACTACGGCGAGCACCGCGAGATCCAGTCCGACGACGTGGCCGCTCTGCTGGCCGACGCCTCGTCCGTGGTGATCACCCCCGGCTACGGCATGGCCGTCGCGCAGGCGCAGTACCCCGTCGCCGAGCTGACGCGGCGGCTGCGCGAGAAGGGCGTCGACGTACGGTTCGGCATCCACCCGGTCGCCGGGCGCCTGCCCGGTCACATGAACGTGCTGCTCGCCGAGGCCAAGGTGCCCTACGACATCGTGCTCGAGATGGACGAGATCAACGACGACCTCGCCGACACCGACGTCGTGCTCGTCATCGGCGCCAACGACACGGTCAACCCCGCCGCCCTCGAGGAGCCCGGCTCGCCCATCGCCGGCATGCCGGTGCTCGAGGTGTGGAAGGCGCGCGACGTGGTCGTCTTCAAGCGCTCGATGGCCACGGGCTACGCCGGCGTGCAGAACCCGCTGTTCTTCAAGGAGAACTCGCAGATGCTCTTCGGCGACGCCAAGGACAAGGTCAACGAGATCGTGGCCGCCCTCTCCTGAGTCGGCCGCGAGGGACCCTCAGCCGAGGTGGACCCCGGCGAGCATGCCGATCAGGTACGTCACGCCCATCGCGAGCAGGCCACCCGCCACGTTGCGCACGACGGCGGGCAGGCGCGGGCTGTAGCCGAGCCTCGCGCTGACCGCGCCGGCGCCGGCGAGCGCGAGCGCGACCACGACGACGGTCGTCACGATGCGGGCGGCGTCGGGGACGAGGGCCACGACCAGCAGCGGCAGCAGGGCGCCGACCGTGAAGGCGACCATCGAGGCGAGGGCTGCGTGCCACGGGTTCGCGAGGGAGTCGGGGTCGATGCCGAACTCGATGTCGGCGTGCGCCTCGAGCGCGTCGTGGGCGGTGAGCTCCTCGGCGACCTTCTCGGCGGTCTCGGGGGACAGCCCCTTCTCGCGGTACATCCGGGCGAGCTCCTCCTGCTCGGTCCGGGGCATCTGCTCGAGCTCCTTGCGCTCCATCGCCAGGATGGATCGCTCGGAGTCGCGCTGGGTGCTGACCGAGACGTACTCACCGGCACCCATGCTCAGCGCACCCGCGGTCAGCGCGGCGATGCCGGCGATGAGGATCGTGCCGGAGTCGTCGGTCGCGCCCGCGACGCCCATCACGACGCCAGCGGTGGACACGATCCCGTCGTTGGCGCCGAGCACGCCCGCCCGCAGCCAGTTCAGCCGGCCGCTGACGTCGTCGTCGACGTCCTCGTGCCAGTGCTGCGGCTCCTCGTCGGTCCCGATCTCAAGGCTCACGCCCTCGATCCAACTCCGGCGACGAGCGGCTCGCAACGAAGGGGAGCCTCAGCCGAGGGAGTAGGTCCCCATGACCTCGTGGCGGGGGCGCCGGCGTGGGCCCTCGCCGAGGTGGGAGGCGACCAGGGCGACCTCGTCGACGACCCACGCCGGGCCGTCGTACGCATCGAGCAGGCGCACCCACGACGTGACGTTGTCCGGGCGGCCGAGCCGACCCAGCGTCAGGTGCGGGCGGAACCGCTGGCCGTCGACGCGGGCTCCGGAGGCCGACACCGCCTGGCGGCACCCGGTCGAGAGCGCGTCCAGGGTGGCCGCGGCCTCGTCCGTGGCGTCGAGCCGGGCGAAGAGCACGCGCGCGCGGTCCGGGTCGGGGAAGGCGCCGCCGCCGGCGACCCGCACCCCGAACGCCGTACGACGACCCGCGACCGCCGTGAGCCGGTCGTCGAGGTCGTCGAGGCTGCGGTCGGCGACGTCCTCGGCGAAGGCGAGCGTGACGTGCCACTGCGCGGGATCGGACCAGCGGAAGGCCGCCGCCTCCCGGCGCACGGACAGGAACTCCTCGAGGTGCTCGACGACCTCCGGCGGCGGGACGACCGCGACGAACATGCGACTCATCCCTAGAGCCCCAGGTCGCGCCCGATCAGCATCTTCATGATCTCGTTGGACCCGGCCCAGATCTTCGTGACGCGGGCGTCGCGCCAGGCGCGGGCCACGCGGTACTCGTTCATGAAGCCGTAGCCACCGTGGACCTGGACGCAGTGGTCCAGGACGTCGTTCTGCACCTGCGAGGTCCACCACTTCGCCTTGGCGGCGTCGACGGGGGTGAGCTCCTTCTTGGTGTGCGCGAGCACGCACTGGTCGACGAAGGCCTCGGTCACGTCGATGCGGGTCACCAGGTCGGCGAGCAGGAACTGGGTGTTCTGGAAGGATCCGATCGGCTGCCCGAAGGCCTGGCGGTCCTTGGCGTACTGCACCGTCTCGAGCAGGATCTGCTTGGCGTGGGCCAGGTTGGTGATGGCCGAGCCGAGGCGCTCCTGCGGCAGGAACTGCATCATCGAGATGAAGCCGGTGTCGAGCGGGCCGACGAGGTCGTCGTTGCTGACGCGGACGTCGTCGAAGGCGAGCTCGGCCGTGTCGGACTCGTCCTGGCCGACCTTGTCGAGCACGCGGCCGACGCTGAAGCCGTCGAGGGTGGTGTCGACGGCGAAGAGCGAGATGCCCTTGGCCTTCTTCTCCGGGCTGGTGCGCGCCGCGACGAGCACGAGGTCGGCGGAGCCGCCGTTGGTGATGAAGGTCTTGGAGCCGTTGATGATCCAGTCGTCGCCGTCGCGCACGGCGGTCGTCCGCAGGTTGGCCAGGTCGGAGCCGCCGCCGGGCTCGGTCATGCCGATGGCGGTGACCAGCTCGCCGCTCGCGGCCCTCGGCAGCCAGCGCGCCCTCTGCTCGTCGTCGGTGAGGTGCACGAGGTAGGGCACGGTGATGTCGGCGTGGATGCCGACGCAGCTCGGCAGGGACATGTTGACCTTCGCGAGCTCCTCGGTGAGCACCGCGTTGAAGCGGTAGTCGCCGGCCTCCGAGCCGCCGAACTCCTCGGGGATCTCCAGGCCGAGGAAGCCCTGCTTGCCCGCGGCGAGCCAGAACTCACGGTCGAGCCCGTGGTGCTCGGCGTACGTCTCGAGGTGCGGCACGACCTCGCGGTCCAGGAACTGCTTGACCGAGGACCGGAAGGCCTCGTGGTCCTCGTCGTAGATCTCGCGCTTCATGGCCCCGATGTTACTAGCCAGTCACCTCTTCGGGTCATTCTCACCGAAGTCACCCACGCGGGTGGGTCCGGGCACGTAGCCTCGCACGGTCGGCTCGTTTCCGGGGGTGGGATCGCATGGCCGCTGACAGGGGGACGTGGACGCGTCCAAGAGGAGAGGCGTGGGGCAACGATGCCCAACGCGCGGTCCTGCACGCCATCGCGGAGGACGCCGCGCGCCGCTCGGGCTACAAGGTGGTCGCGATCGAGGCGCTCCGCTCCGACGGCAACCTGGAGTTCGTCGCCATCGCCGGCGACGCCGACGCGCGCGACGAGCTGCTGGGCAAGGCCTCACCGCTCGACCTCGACCGCATCGTCTCCTTCAGCACCGACCTGGACGGCTGGAAGTTCATCCCCGGCGAGGCGATGGACGACGACACCCGCGAGTGGCTCGCCGGCTACGGCCACATCCCCGACCTGCCCCCCTCCGACCTCCCGGACGCCTGGACCGGCGAGGACCGGCTCGTGCAGCTGCTCACCAACGAGGACGGCGAGCTGCGCGGCACCCTCTACCTCGACGAGCCGCGCACCGGTCGCCGGCCCACGCAGCGCACGATGGCCGCGGTCAACGCCGAGATCGCCGTGCTGTGCGAGGCGGTGGTGAGCATCGTCGAGCGCGAGCTCTACGGCGAGCAGGTGCGGATGGTGTCGCAGGCGCGCGCGGCGCGCCAGGCCGTCCGTCCGGGGCTGGAGATCGGCGAGTTCCTCGGCGAGCTGTCGGGCGCGATGGTGGCGGCGATGCAGGTCCACACCGTCGACGTGCTGCTGGCGGGTGCGCCTGCTCCCGCCCTCGAGCCCTACCGGGCGTTCTTCGAGGAGCACATGCGGAGGGTGTGGCTGCGCCACGGGCACCTGGTGGTCGAGCCGACGCAGACGTGGGGCGTCACCGAGCGGTCCGTCGCCACGCCCGAGGTGCTGGCCGAGGCGATGGAGCGTCGCGGCGTCGGGTCGTGGCTGCTCGTCCCGATCGGCATGGGCGAGGAGTACCTCGGCTCGATGGGCCTGGGCCGCGCGCCCGACGAGGCACGCTGGATCGACTCCGAGATCAACGCGGCGAAGGCCGTCGCGAGCGACGTGGCGACCGTCGTCCTCGAGGCCAGGCTGATGCAGCGCGAGCGCGAGCTCAACGCCGAGATCCGCGACATCAGCGACTATCGGCGCGACATGGTCCTCACCCTCGCGCACGAGTTGCGCAACCCGGTCAGCGTGCTCTTCTCCCACCTCGAGATGCTCGCGATGGACGTGCCCGAGGCGTCCGACGGGCCGATCGGGGAGTCGATGGACGCGATGGACCGCGCCTCGCGCCGGATCGCCAGCATGATCGAGGACCTGATGGCGCTCGCCACCGTGAGCGACACCGACCGGTCCGCCGACATCGCGACGGTCGACCTGTCCGCCCTGGTGCGTGACACGTGCGAGTTCCTCGCGCCCACCGCGAGCAGCGGCGGCGTCCACCTCCGCACAGAGGTCGCCGACGGGCTGGTCGTCGTGGGTGAGGCGGACGGCCTCCAGCGGATGGTCGCCAACCTGGTCTCCAACGCCTGCAAGTACACCGCCGCAGGCGGTGACGTCCGGGTCCGCCTCGAGCCGGCGACGCGTGGGTCGGACGGTCCTGCCGGAGTGCGTCTCGTCTGCGCCGACTCCGGCATCGGCATCGCCGAGTCGGCCCTCGAGCACGTCTTCACCCCCTTCTTCCGCGCGCCCGACCCGGAGGCGCGCAAGCGTCCGGGCACCGGCCTGGGCCTGGCCATCATGGAGCGGGTCGTGAAGGGCCACGACGGCACGATCGAGGTCGCCTCCGTCCTCGGCGAGGGCACGACCTTCACGGTCTGGCTCCCGGTCGGCCCGCCCATCGACGTACCGTGACGAGGTGTCCGTCCACGCGCTCGTAGCCGCCGTGCTGCAGGTCGTGCTGACCGCGACCGGCGTTCCGGTGCCGTACGCCGACCACGCACCGGCAGCGCCCGCCCGGGTCGAGCCGACCACCGACGGCACGCAGCCGCAGGCGGCCGCCGGCTGGGGCAGCGTCGCGCCACGCTGGCTCGGCACGAGGCCGTTGCCCGACGACCCGGCCACCGGCAACGGCGAGGTCCGGCCGACCCCGTCGGTGATGCGCAACCGCCGCTGGACCCTGCCCGACGACGTGCGGATGCTCCCGGGCTCGGGCTTCGCGAGCAAGGTCGTCTCGCCGGCCCCGCGACGCGTGGTCGCGCGCTCGACGTGGCAACCGGGTTGCCCGGTCGCAGCCACCGACCTGGCGTGGGTGCGGGTGACGTTCTGGGGGTTCGACGCGCAGCGCCACACCGGCGAGCTGCTGGTCGGCAGCGCGGTCGCCGACGACCTCGTGCAGGTCTTCCGCACGCTCTACCGGGTGCGCTTCCCCCAGGAGCGGCTGGCCATCGCGCGCACCTACGACCCCGACGCGCCCTCGACCGGTGACGGCAACGAGACCAGTGCCTTCGTGTGCCGGCCCTCGACCGGCGCCACCTACTTCTCCCAGCACGCCTCCGGCCTCGCCATCGACCTCAACTCGTTCCAGAACCCCTACGAGAAGGGCGATGTGGTGCTGCCCGAGCTGGCGTCGTCCTACCTGCGCCGGGACCGCGTGCGGGCCGGGATGATCACCCCGGACGGCCCCGTGGTGCGCGTCTTCGCCCGGATCGGGTGGGAGTGGGGCGGGGCCTGGCGCTACTCCAAGGACTACATGCACTTCAGCCAGAACGGGCTGTAGCGGGGTCGCCGGGTGGCGACCAGTGGTTGAAACTGACGGCAAAACCCTCCCGTCCACGCTCGGCGTGCCCGTACGATCCCCGATGAGGCTCGACCGGGAGACGGCCTCAGGTGGATCTGGTGGGCGGGGACAGGGATGCGGGACTCGAGCTGGGGCGGTGCGCGGGCGCGTGCACTGCTGCACGAGATCACCGCGGACGCCGCCGCCCGCGCGGGCTTCAAGGTCGCCGCGCTCGAGGTCGTCCGGCCGCAGGGCCTGCTCGAGTTCGTCGCCATCACGGGGGAGCCGGAGGGCTCGGCCCAGCTCCTCGGGACCGGGTCGCGGGTCGAGGACATGATCGCCGCGATCGCCGACGGCGTGACCTTCGGCGAGTGGACCTTCGTGGCCGAGGAGGCCTACTCGCCCGGCGTCGAGGAGGCGCTGCGCGACGCGTCGTGGGTGCCCGACATCCCCCGCACCGACGACGACGCCGACTGGCACCCCCTCGACATGCTGGTCGCCGAGGTGCGCGACGAGGGCGGCACGCTGCGCGCCCTGCTCTACCTCGACGAGCCCTTCGGGCTGCGGCGCCTGTCGCAGGTGCGGTTCGAGGCCCTCACCGACACGCTGTCGCTGTCCCTCGGCTCGATCATCGCGGTGATCGAGCGCGAGGAGTTCGCCCACCTCGCGCGCAGCATCCGCGCGACCCGGCGGATGGTGCAGTCGAGCCCGGCCCGCCACGACGTCGGCCACCTGCTGAGCGAGGCGCGCACGGCGCTGGTCGACGCGCTCTCGGTCGACGAGCTCGAGATCGACGTCTTCGTCGACGACCGCATCGAGGCCACCCGGGGGTTCGGCCTCGCCCTCGACCCGGACGTGCGCCGGGCCCTGCACGCCGCGGCCACACGCACGTGGTCCGACCGGGACGGGGTCGTGATCATCGAACCGGGCCGGATCTGGGGGGACGACGAGCTCGAGGCGGCCCACGGCGACTGGTTCACGGCCCAGCTCGAGACGGCGGGCCTCGAGACGCTGGTCGTCGCCCCGGTGGGGGTCGAGGACCAGGTGCTGGGCATGGTCGTGTGCGCGCGTCGGACCGGTTCGCGACGCTGGACCGACGGCGAGTCGCTCGCCGCCCTCGAGCTCGGCCACGACCTGGGCCGGGCGCTGGCGAACGCGTACGCCACCCAGCGCGAGCGGCGCCTGCTGCAGGAGCTGCGCGAGCTCGAGGAGTCGCGCTACCGCTTCCTGCGCGAGCTCACCCACGAGATCAACAACCCGATGACGGTGATCGCCGCCAACGCCGAGTTCCTCGCGACCAACGACCTCGCCGACGAGCGCGACCTCAAGCGGGCGCAGGCCATCCTTCGCGGCACCGAGCGCCTCGGCGACCTGCTCGACGGGCTCGGCATGCTGTCGCGGGTGAGCGACCCGCAGAACGCGCCCGCCCTCGAGAAGGTCGACCTCCTCGGCGTCGTGGAGGACACGATCGGCTCGATGTCCGCCGTCGCCGAGCGCGCCGGCATCGCCCTCCACCTCGTCGGCGAGACCACCCCCACCGTGGTGGTGGCCGACGCCCGCGAGGTCGCGAGCGCCGTCGCCAACCTCGTCGACAACGCCGTGAAGTACTCCGACTCCGGTGACGAGATCTGGCTCGGGATCGAGCACCGCGACGACGGCGGGGTGACCTTCACCTGCCGCGACGAGGGCATCGGGATCTCCGCCGCCGACCAGGTCGACCTCTTCGACCCGCTGTTCCGCTGCACCAACCAGGAGGCGCTGATGCGCCCCGGCACGGGCCTCGGCCTCGGCATCGTGCGCCAGATCATGCAGCGCCACGGGGGCCACGTCGAGGTCGACTCGGTCCTCGGTCGCGGCACGACCGTGCGCCTGCACTTCAGGGCCTGAGGACGTCCTTGCCCCGCGGGGCCTCCACGTGGACGTCCCGGTTGAACTCGGAGAGGTTGAGGAAGCCGCCGTCACGCGGGGTGCGGTCCTCGACCCGGATCACGTAGTGGGGTGCCTCGCTCAGGACCCACGACGTCTCGGTCGGCGTGGTCGTGACCTCGACGACCCGGTCGCCGTCCTGGGTGGTCTCCTCGCCGACGGTGACGTCGTCGAAGGAGATCGCCTCGTCCTTGCCCTTGCCCTTGCCCTTGCCGCTCCCACCCTGCTCGGAGCCGGAGAGGCTGAAGGACTCCAGGTAGCGGTCGAGGTCGCACAGGCCGAGGATCGCCTCGTCGTCCGCCGGGATCCACGTCGTGCTGAGCTGCGCAGTGGCCGCGGCGGACAGCGGCGTCGAGGCGATCCGGCTGAAGGCGGTCGCGTCGCCCTTGACCCAGGCGCGCCCGCCCACGCGTCGTACGGCGAAGTGCCCCTTGTCGAAGCGCATGCTCCCGGTGCACGTGCGGTCGCCCAGGCTCAGGTCGAGGACGATCGGGTTGCCGTTGACCCGGAGCTGGCCGGTCAGGCGCATGCTCGTCACGTCGGCCATCGCCTCGCTGGCAGCGGTGGCGATCTCCAGCCCGCTCTGCCGGGAGAAGCCGGTCGCGCGGAGGTCGTCGACGACGCCGCAGCCGCTCACGGCTCCGGCGAGCACGACGGCGGCAACGACGTGCCAGCTCCTGCGCATACAGCTCCTCATGGTCCCGACCAGTGATCCCACCACGCGCGCGGGTGGTCGGCAGGGGTTTCGCGGAACTCCCTACCGAAGTCGGAGCAGGACCTCGTCGACCCACGCGGGCACCAGGTCGCCGGCCGGGCCCTGACGTGACTCGGCGAAGTCCGTGGCGCCGGCGCTCGGCTCGAGGTTGAGCTCGACGGTCGCGCCCCGTGCCCAGTGCACGAACGCCGCCGCCGGGTAGACCACCCCGGAGGTGCCGATCGAGACGAACAGGTCGCACTCCGAGAGGGCGTCCTCGACGAGGTCCATGCCGTAGGGGATCTCACCGAACCACACGATGTCGGGCCGCAGCGCGCGTGCCCCGCAGGCCGGGCACGGCGGCCCGTCCGCCAGCGGCCCGTCCCACGGGTGCCGTACGCCGCACGCGGTGCACCACGCCGATCGGAGCCGGCCGTGGAGGTGGTGGACCCGTCGTGAGCCGGCCCGCTCGTGGAGGTCGTCGACGTTCTGCGTGACGACCAGCAGGTCGTCACCGAGTGCCTCCTCCAGCCGGGCGAGGGCGACGTGCGCCGCGTTCGGCTCGACCGTGTCGAGCGCGGCCCGCCTCGCGTCGTAGAACCTCTGCACCAGCCCCGGGTCGTCGGCGTACGCCTCCGGGGTCGCGACCTGCATCGGGTCGTGGCCCTCCCACAGCCCGCCCGAGTCACGGAACGTCGACAGCCCGCTCTCCGCCGAGATCCCGGCTCCGGTCAGCACGACGACCTTCATGGGTGCGCCCGTCGGCTCAGTAGTACCAGGGGTACGGCGACCAGTCGGGCTCGCGCTTCTCGAGGAACTGGTCGCGGCCCTCCTGCGCCTCGTCGGTCATGTAGGCCAGGCGGGTGGTCTCGCCGGCGAACAGCTGCTGGCCCACGAGGCCGTCGTCGAGGAGGTTGAAGGAGTACTTCAGCATCCGCTGGGCGGTGGGGGACTTGCCGTTGATCCTGCGGCCCCAGTCGAGCGCGACCTTCTCGAGGTCGGCGTGGTCGACGACGCGGTTGACCGCACCCATCCGGTGCATCTCCTCGGCGTCGTACTCGTCGGCGAGGAAGAAGATCTCGCGGGCGAACTTCTGCCCGACCTGGCGCGCGAGGTAGGCCGAGCCGTAGCCGCCGTCGAAGGAGCCGACGTCGGCGTCGGTCTGCTTGAAGCGCGCGTGCTCGCGGCTGGCGAGGGTGAGGTCGGCGACCACGTGGAGGCTGTGGCCGCCGCCGGCCGCCCAGCCGGGCACGACGCAGATGACGACCTTGGGCATGAAGCGGATGACCCGCTGGCACTCGAGGATGTGCAGGCGGGCGAGCCTGGCCTTGTCGATCGGGCTCGGCTCCTCGGCGCCGGTGTCGCCGGCACCCGCGGCCACGTCCTCGTACTGGTAGCCGGCCCTGCCGCGGATCCGCTGGTCGCCCCCGGAGCAGAAGGACCACTTGCCGTTCTTGGGGCTCGGGCCGTTGCCGGTGAGGATCACGCAGCCGACGTCGGCCGACATCCGGGCGTGCTCGAGGGTGCTCAGGAGCTCGTCGACGGTGTGCGGGCGGAAGGCGTTGAGCACGTCGGGACGGTCGAAGGCGATCCGGACCGTCCCGTGCTCGCGGGCGCGGTGGTAGGTCAGGTCGGTGAGGTCCTCGAAACCGGGCACGACGTCCCAGGCCTCGGGGTCGAAGATCTCGCTGACGCCCTCGATCGCAGTCATGCCGGGAGGCTATCGGGGCCGTCACTGGAAGTTCGCCGCCGCCCGTGGTGTTGTTGAGGGCATGGCACTGACTGGAACGTACGCCCCGAGCGCGGCCGAGTGGGTCCGCAACCAAGTGGCCGACTACGAGGCCTCCGACGGTGAGAAGGCCGGCACCCTGCCCGGCACGAGCTACCCGATCGTCGTGATCACCTCCGTCGGCGCGAAGTCCGGCGACCTCCGCAAGAACCCGGTGATGCGGGTCGAGCGCGACGGCTCCTACCTCGCGGTCGCTTCCAAGGGCGGCGCGCCGGAGGACCCGGCGTGGGCCGACAACTTCCGCCAGCACCCCGAGGTCGACCTCCAGGACAAGGCGGAGAAGCACACCTACCGTGTCCGCGAGCTGAGCGGCGAGGAGCGCGCGGACTGGTGGGAGCACGCCGTCGCCACCTGGTCGACGTATGCCGAGTACCAGACGAAGACCGACCGCGAGATCCCGCTCTTCCTGCTGGAGCGCGCTTGACGACCGGCCGGTCGCCGATCAGGGTCTACCTGCTCGACGACCACGCCGTCGTACGTCGAGGGCTGCGCGCGGTGCTCGAGCTCGAGGACGACCTCGAGGTGGTCGGCGAGTCCGGGACGGTCGCCGAGGCGGTGCCGGACATCCTGCGTCTCGCCCCGGACGTGGCGGTGCTCGACGGGCGGTTGCCGGACGGCAACGGCATCGAGGTCTGCCGCCAGGTGCGCTCGGCCAACCCGGCGGTGCGCGCGCTCATCCTCACCAGCTACGACGACGACGAGGCGCTGTTCAACGCGATCCTCGCCGGGTCGGGGGGCTACGTCCTCAAGCAGGTCGACGAGAGCGCGCTGGTCAACGGGATCCGCGCGGTCCACCAAGGCCAGTCGCTCATCGACCCCGCCGTCGCGGTGCGGGTGATCGAGCGCATGCGCGCCGAGAGCCGGACCCCGGAGGGCCTGTCGGCGCTCACCGAGGTGGAGTCGGACATCCTCGACCTCATCACCGAGGGCCTCACCAACAAGCAGATCGGCGACCGGCTGCACCTCGCCGAGAAGACGGTCAAGAACCACGTCACCTCGCTGCTCGCCAAGCTCGGCGTGCAGCGTCGTACGCAGGCGGCGGTGCTGGCCTCCCAGCTCGGCCGCAGCCGCAAGGCCTGACCTGGCCCGACCGCTCAGGCGTCGGTCGAGCGGTCCCGGATCGCGTTCGCCAGCGAGTCGACGGCGTCGTCGGCGGGCGAGGCCGCCTCCTGGTTGGACTGCGCCAGCTGGGCGAGCAGCTCCTCGCGGTGGACCGCGACCGACCGGGGGGCGTCGATCCCGATCCGGACGACGTCACCACGCACCTCGAGGACGGTGACCGTGATGTCGTCGCCGATGACGATGCTCTCACCCGCACGACGGCTCACGACCAGCATGGGCCAACGCTACCGGAGTCGGGTCGGGCTGCCGCACTCACGCGGTCAGGGGCGTGGCGACCGAGAGCGCGGGGTCGTCGAGCACGACCTGCACGGCCCGTCGGGTCACGATGTCGAGCACGACGGGTGCGAGCAGGTTGGCGGTCGTGGTCGCGAGCGACTCGCCTGCGGTGAGCACGCACAGGACGACCAGGTCGCCCGCCGACGTCGACCCGAGCTCGGCGAGGACGCCCTCGTCCACCTCGGGGGCGTAGTCGGGGAAGAAGGTCGCCGGCGGCACCACGAGGAAGCGCAGGTCCTGCTGCTCCAGCGAGGTCAGGCTGCAGAGCACCCCGGCGTCGTCGAGCTGCACGAGCGCGAAGCGCGCGAGGTCGGGGAACCCGGGCATCGGCTGCACCAGCTCGATCACGGGGATCTCGGGGGCACCCGTCGAGGTGCCCAGCGGGGTCGTCGTCTCCATCGTGGCGATCATCTCAGAAAGTCCATCAGGCTCGGTTGAAGCACGCGTGAGGTCGCGGCGAGGGCGGCCTGGTAGGCCACCTCCTGCATCTGCAGCGCGACGGTGGTCCGGGGGAGGTCGGCGTTCTCGATCTCCGAGAGCGCGTTGGTGAGGGAGAGCTCGGCATCGCTCGCCCGGGTGCCGGCCTGCTCGACGCGGTTGGTGCGCGCGCCGACGTCCGCCCGCGCCACCGTGATGCGCTTGCCGTCGACCTCGAGCGCGTCGAGCCCGGTGCGCACCGCGGTCAGGTCGCCGGCCCGCAGCGCCGCCGAGAGCGCCCCGAGGTGGTCGAACACGCTGTCGCCGTCGGGGCCGAACGCCACCGGTCCTGCCACGGACACGTCGACCAGCACGCCGTCCGCGACGGCGCGGTTGACCGGGTTGGCGTCACCGGCGAAGGTCACCGTGCCGCCGCTCTCGGTGAAGGCCGCGGAGCCGGTGGTCGAGCCCCCGAAGACCGGCCGGTCGAGGTAGCGCACGTTGGCGCTGGTGACGAGCGACTTGCGGACCTGGTCGATCTCGGTGGCGAGGGCCTCGCGGGCCTCGGGCCCGGCGGCGCCGCTGATCGCCTGCTGGCCGAGCTCGCGCGCCCGGCGCACCAGGTCGCCGGCACTGCCGAGGGAGGAGTCGAGGGCGTCGAGCCAGCCGACGCCGTCCTGCGCGTTGCGGACGTACTGCTGCTGGGCGCCGATCGAGGAGCGCAGCCGCATCGCCGACGACGCGTCGGCCGGGTTGTCGGAGGCGCGGTTGAGCACCCGTCCGGTGGACAGCTGCTCCTGGATCTCGCCCAGGCGCGACAGGCTGCCCTGGAGCCGGGTGAGCGAGCGGTCGGTCAGCATCGTCTGCGTGACCCTGCCGATGGCGGCCATCAGCGCACCAGTCCCGTCCGGTTGATGAGGGTGTCGAGCACCGAGTCGAGGGTCGTCATCACGCGGGCGGCGGCCTCGTAGGCGCGCTGGGCCTGCATCATCGTCACGGTCTCCTCGTCGATGCTGACTCCCGAGAGCTGGTCGCGGGAGCCGTCGACCTGGTCGGTGAGGTTCTGCTGGGTGGCGGCGAGGCGTCGGATGGACGCGACGTCGTTGCCGAGGGTGGTCACGAACTGCTGGTAGCCGCGCTCGGGGGAGGCGAGCGCGCTCGCCAGGGCGGTGGCGTTGCTGCCGTCGCGGTTGGCCCCGCCGCCGATGCCGGACGCCGCCACCTCGGCCGGGTCGTCGACCAGCAGGACGAGCGGCCCGCCCGGCGCGCTCGGGTCGACGGCGAAGAACGCCTGCCCGGGCGCGCCCGAGGCGTCGTACCCGGACTGGTGGACGGCGTTGACCGCGTCGGCCAGCTGCTGGGCGACGTCCTGGAGCCCGGCGCGCAGCGCGGGGAGGGTGGTGCTGATCAGCACGGCGCTCCCGCCGATCTCGCCGGCGAGACCGCTGACCCCGGTCGCCGTCCCGCCCGGAGGGGTCACGGCGAGGGCGAGGGGCAGGCCGTCGGCGGTGCCGTCGGCATGGATGCCGGCCGTGACCGACAGTGCGCCGGCCGTGCCGCCGGCCACGAGCGCGACGCCGCCCACGGTGACGTCGAGCCCGCCGTGGCCGTTCTCCACGGCCGTGCCGCCGGTCAGCTCGGCGAGCCGCAGGGCCATCGTGTCGCGCTGGTCGAGCAGGCTGGACGCGTCGTTGCCGGAGAGCCGCGCGGCCGTGATCGCCTGGTTGGTCGAGGCCAGGTCGCCGGCGAGGGTGTTCGCCTCGCCGATGCCGCTGAGCAGGGAGATCCGCTGGTCGGACTCCTCCGTCTCGACGTTGTGCCGCTGGGCGGCGACGGCGGTGACGAGCCCCTGCGACGTCGACAGCACCTGGGCCCGTACGGCGCCGGAGTCGGGGTTGTTGCCGAGGTCGTGCCACGCGGACCGGACGGCGGCGAGGGCCTTCGAGATGCCGGCGCCGGCCGGTTCGCCGAGCGAGGCCTCGACACGGGCGAGCGCGGTGGCCCGCGTGTCGAGGGAGGCCTGGGCGCCGTGCTCGCGCCGGGTGCGGGAGTCGAGGAGCGGGTCGACCAGCCGGTCGACCGACCCGACCCGGACGCCGTCGCCGTGGCCGTCGTACCGGCTCCACATCGCCGGCTGCGCGGGCGCGCCGACGGACACCCCGACGACACGGCGACGGGCGTAGCCCTCGGTGGTGACGTTGGCGATGTTGCCGCTCGCGACCTCCATCACCGCCTGGTGGTAGCGCAGGGCGCTCGCCGCGGTGTTGACGGAGCCGAAGCTGCCGGCCACGTCAGAGGCTCCGGTCCACGAGGCTCGCGCGCAGGGGCTCGGCCGTGGCGCTGCCGTCGGCGGAGTAGCCGTCCACGGAGTCACCGAGGGCGAGCAGGGTCTCGCGCGCCGAGCGGTAGCCGGCGGAGATGAGGTGCCGGTTGGAGTCGGCGAGCGTGGTGATGTCGCCGGTGAGGGACACGAAGGCGTCGCGGTGGTCGGTCAGGATCGTGCGCCAGGGCTCGCCGCACGTCTCGGCCAGTGCGGCGAGGCTGGGGTTGGAGCGCATGCCGGCGGCGGCAGCTGCCTCGTCGGCGGCGACCGCGCGCAGCACCTCGGTCTCGCGCACGGTGGCGAGGAGGGCGTCGATGTCGCGGGTCGCGTGTGCCAGCCAGCGGGTGCGGCCGCTCGCCAGGACCAGCTGCTCGACCTCGAGCCGGTAGTGGAGCTCCTCGAGGAGCTCGCGCTCACGCCACAGCACGAGGGAGAGCTTCTCCACGGCTGCGGTGCGGATGTCGTCGGTGACCTGCATGGTGTGCTCATCGACCACGGCGACCGCGACCTGAGGGAAACGGGTGGACCCACGCTCGTGGTGGCCGGGGCGGGCCGTGTCCGATGGTCCGGACGGGTGCCCCGGGCCATGGCCCGTTCGGGCCATCCGGTCCCGGGACCACGGTCCCCAAAACGTGTTCCGCGTGGATCAGTTCCGTTCCTTTGGTAACAAACGGTCCACAAACGCGGACAAGATCCCACTCGTGCTCAACAACACGGCCCCCTCTTTCCCCGTTTCTGTGGTTTCCGCGTCGATCTCCGGCGTCGACGGTCCACAGGGCGTCGACGAGCTCGTCACCTCCCACATCCCCCTCGTCGGGCACCTCGTCCGCGAGGTGCTGGCCCGGGTGCCCGGTCACGTGGACCGCGACGACCTGACCTCCGCGGGGCTGACGGCTCTCGTCCGGGCGGCGCAGGCCTTCGACCCCGCGCGAGGCGTGCCGTTCCCCGGCTACGCCTCGACCCGGATCCGGGGAGCGCTCGTCGACGAGCTGCGGGGGATCGACTGGGCCTCGCGCGCGGTCCGCCGTACTGCTCGCGGGCTCGACGAGACGCGCAGCCGGCTGACGCACAGCCTCGGCCGGACCCCGACCGACGCCGAGCTCGCCTCGGCCCAGGGGATCCCGGTCGAGCAGGTGCTCGCCAACCGGGAGGACCTCGCGCGCGCCCAGGTGATGTCGCTCGAGGCCGACGAGTCGCGTGGGTCGTACGCCACCGCCCTCCCGTCGTCGACCCCGACGCCCGAGCAGGCGGTCGAGCACGCCGAGCTCCTCACCTACCTCTCCGAGGCGATCGTCGAGCTGCCCGAGCGCCTGCGCCGCGTCGTCGAGGGCTACTTCCTCGCCGAGCAGCCGATGGCCGACCTGGCCGCCGAGATGGGGGTGACCGAGTCGCGCATCTCCCAGCTGCGCGCCGAGGCGATGGTGCTGCTGCGCGACGCCCTGAACTCCCAGCTCGACCCCGAGAAGGTGCAGGTGCACGGCAAGCCGGGCGGTGTCGCCGTACGTCGTCGCGAGGCCTACTTCGCCGCGGTCGCCGAGCGCCACGCGGCGGCTGCCGCGCGCCCCTTCGCCCCCAGCATCGCGACCAGCGCCTGAGGCGCCCCACCACGTCCGCAGAAAAAGTTCGGCAGAAACCTCAGGTGGGCCACCGGCCCGCCGAAGTAGGACCTCGACGGAGTCCACGGACGGACTCCAGCAGGTGATCCCAGAAACCACGGAAGGAATCCATCATGGGTCTTCGCATCAACCAGAACATCGACGCCGTCAACAGCTACCGGAACCTCTCGGTCACGCAGGGACAGATGTCGAAGTCGCTCGAGAAGCTGTCCTCCGGCTTCCGCATCAACCGCGCTGCCGACGACGCAGCCGGCCTGGCCATCTCCGAGGGCCTGCGCCAGCAGGTCGGCGGCCTCAAGGTCGGCGTCCGCAACGCCCAGGACGGCATCTCCGTCGTCCAGACCGCTGAAGGTGCCCTCACCGAGGTCCACTCCATGCTCCAGCGCATGAACGACCTCTCGGTGCAGTACGCCAACGGCACGCAGAACACCGACTCGCAGGCGGCCCTCTCGGCCGAGTTCGACCAGCTGCAGGAGGAGATCACCCGCATCACCGACAACGCCAAGTTCAACGGCGTGTCGCTGTTCGGTGGGACGGACATGAAGTTCCAGGTCGGTGGCGACGCCGCCGACGCGATCACGGTCACCGGTGCCGACGCCCTCGCGGCCGTCGACACCTCCGCCGCCGTCATCACCGACAGCGACTCCGTGAAGACCGCCATCACGGCGATCTCGACCCAGCGCGCCTCGCTCGGTGCCTTCCAGAACCGCTTCGAGCACACCATCAACAGCGTGAACGTCGCGATCGAGAACCTGTCGGCGTCGGAGTCGCGGATCCGCGACACCGACATGGCCTCGGAGATGATGAGCTTCACCCGCTCGCAGATCCTCTCGCAGGCCGGCACCGCGATGCTCGCGCAGGCCAACCAGTCCTCGCAGGGCGTCCTGTCCCTCCTCCGCTGATCGCGGCTGAGGGAGCGAACAGCACCCGGACGCCGGGCGGGTCGCGCACGCGACCGGCCCGGCGCCCGGGGACGACGATCCAGGAGGGACGACGGCGATGAGCGGATCGGCCAGCATCAGCGGGCTCAGCAGCGGCCTAGACACGGCCTCGATCATCGAGCAGCTCATGCAGCTCGAGGCGGTGCCCCAGACCAGGCTGAAGTCGCGCCTGACCACGGAGAAGTCGGTCCTCACGACGCTCCAGGCCCTCAACACCAAGGTCGCCGCGCTCGCCACCTCCGCAGCGGACCTCCTCAAGCCCGCCGCCTGGAACGCCGTCACGGCCACCAGCTCCGAGACGAAGGTGGCGGTCAGCGCGGCCAGCACCGCCGGACCCGGGTCGTTCTCCGTGCGGGTCGACCGGACCGCGCTCAGCCACCGGCTCGAGATGGCCTCCGCCGTCGGCGCGAGCACCGCCGGCACGGTGCCCGCCACCGTGAGGCTCGATCGCCTCGACGGCACTCCTGCGGTCGACCTGGCCACGGACGGGACCCTCAACGGCCTCGCCCGGGCGATCAACGACCCGGCCAACGCCACGGGCCTGCGCGCCACGGCGGTCAAGGTCGGCCCCGACCAGTACCGCCTGGTCGTGGAGTCCGCGGCCACCGGCGCCGCCGGCGACTTCACCCTCACCGACGCAGCCGACGGCTCGGACCTCCTCGGCGGCGCGACCGTCCGGGCCGGGCGCGACGCCCAGGTCACCATCGGTGACTCGATCGTCGCCACCTCGTCGTCGAACACCTTCGCCGACCTCGTCCCCGGCGTGACCGTGACCCTCGCGGGCGGCACCGCCAGCGGGACCACCTCGCAGGTGGTCCTGGCGCGCGACCCGGCAGCCACGACGGCCGCGGTGAAGGCGCTCGTCACGGCGGTGAACTCGATCCTCTCTGACATCGACACCCAGAGCAGGACCGGGAGCGGCACCCGCGGCCCCCTGGCCGGGGACACCGGCATCCGCAGCGTGCGCGACCAGCTGCTCAACAGCGTCTTCCCCGGCGACGGCACCTCGCTGTCCGACCTGGGCATCCAGACCGACCGCTCCGGCCGGCTGGTGCTGGACGAGGCGACGCTGCGCAAGGCGTACGACACCGACCCGACCGCCCTGCAGGCCCGGCTGACCGCTCCCGGGACCGGCTTCGTCGACCGGGTCCGCGCCGCCGCGGCCACCGCCAGTGACCGGGTCAACGGCACCCTCACGACCGCCATCACCGGTCGCACGGCCACCATCGACCGCCTCGACGACGGCGTCGAGGCGTGGGACCTCCGGCTCGAGCTGCGACGGAACGCGCTCACCCGGCAGTACACCGCCCTCGAGACGGCGCTCAACCAGATGAGCAGCCAGTCCTCGTGGCTGGCAGGCCAACTCTCCTCACTCACGACCTCGGGAAGCTAAGGACGGCACCCTCATGGCCTACTCCACCCACTACTCCTCGCCGTACTCCTCCACGGCCGCGCCGCAGCACGCCTACCTCCAGGCAGCGGTGGAGACCGCCAGTCCGGCCCGCCTCCTGGTCATGCTCTACGACCGGCTCGTGCTCGACTGCCGTCGCGCGGTCGCGGCGCAGCAGGAGGGCGACCACCAGGCCGCCCACCAGCACCTGCTCCACGCCCAGGACATCGTCGCCGAGCTCCAGTCGTCGCTGCGTCCGGACGGGTGGGACGGGGCGGAGTCGCTGAACGGCCTCTACTCCCACGTCATGGTGAAGCTGGTGGAGGCCAACGTTCGTCGGGACGTGACGATCACCGAGCACTGCCTCGAGGTGGTCGACGGCCTCGCCGACGCCTGGCGCCAGGCCGCCGCCGCGACCGCGGTGCAGTCGGCATGATCGAGGTCGACGACGCCAGTCCCACCGCGACGTGGGAGGCGGTCCTCGACTCCCTCGAGCGCTCCCTCCAGGAGGCGGCTGCCGTGGTGCGCCGCCCCGGTGGGGACCCTGCGGACGAGCCGACCGGCTGGTTCCCGCCCGAGGTCGACGGCCCGCTGCCGCGGCACCTCGTCCCGCGCGTGAGCCACCTGCTCCGCGAGTTCGAGCAGGTGCAGCTCGAGATCAGCCAGGCCATGGGCGCCCGCCGCGCCGAGCTCTCCACGCTGTCCCGCACGGCCGGCGGCGTCGGCCGGCCCATCGCGGCGTACGTCGACATCTCGGCGTAGCCGGCCGGGTGGTCACCCGGGCGGTCCTCGGGTGGTCCTCGGGTGGTCCGCGGGTGGTCCTCGAGTGGTCCCCCGGGGTGGTCCGCGCCGGGACCAAGGTCCCGGACTCGTCCGGCCGCTCAAGAAAGTCTCATCAAACCCTCAACCGGGCGGCCCGCGGGCCGATCCGACCCGTGAGCACGGAACGCTCGCCCCCTTGACGCCGACGGACCGGCACCGCTTCTCCTGCAGGAGGACACGTGTCCCTCGGCATGCCCGACGCCGTCACCTCGGTGCTCGCCACCGCCCTCGACGGCCTGGCGACCCGGCAAACCGTGATCGCCGACAACATCGCCAACGTCGACACCCCGAACTTCCGGGCCACGAGCGTCGACTTCGAGTCCTCCCTGGCCGCTGCCCTCCAGCGCGGCGAGATGCCGGTGTCCGGTGTCACCCCCACCAGCCAGGCGACGAACGCCCCCGTCGGCCAGGACGGCAACAACGTGGACCTGCGCCAGGAGTCGCTGGCCGCCGTGCAGACGCAGTTCCAGTACCAGGTGATGACGCGCGCGGTCTCCGACCACTTCGGCCTCATCTCGACCGCGGCGGGCCAGTTCTGATGGGCGCCTTCGACATGCTGCGGATCGCCAACAGCAGCCTGGGCATGCACCAGACCTGGCTCGACGCGCTGGCCCACAACATCGCCAACGCCAACACCGTGCGCGCGACCAGCGAGGACGCGTTCCAGGAGCAGCTGGTGGTCGCGACCGCGCGACCCGACGGCGGCGTCGACGTCGGCGGCATCGAGCTCGGGGCCGCCGAGGGCATCCTCGAGTACGCCCCGGACCACCCGCTCGCCGACGAGGACGGCTACGTCCGGGCGCCGGCGATGGACATGTCGGTCCAGATGACCTCCCTCGTGCAGGCCCAGCGCGGGTTCCAGGCGTCCGTGCAGGTCACGAAGACCGCGCAGGACACCTACAACGCGGCCCTCCAGATCGGGCAGCGCTGATGAGCATCGGTGGGATCGAGGCGGTCAGCGGGTTCATGCCGCTCGCCGCGCCCGTGGTCCAGGCCCCGTCCGCCGCACCGTCCGCCGGCGCCTCGGCGACCGCTCCCTCGCAGCGGGGCGCCGACTTCGGCAACCTGGTGCTCGACGGCATCGAGCGGCTCGAGGGCATCCAGGACAAGGCGGACGGCCTCGCCGTGCGCGCCGCGTCCGGCACGCTGCCCAACATCCACGACTACACCCTGGCCGCCACTGAGGCCGAGACCGCAACCAAGCTGACCGTCGCCGTGCGCAACAAGGCGATCGAGGCCTTCAACGACATCATGAGGATGCAGGTCGGATGAGGGCCGGGATCACGCAGGTGCTCGACCGCTACCGTCGCGCCTTCCTGCTCTTCACGCCCGGCCAGAAGGTCGTGGCGATCGTCGGGACCGCGGCCCTGCTGCTCGCGGCGTTCATGGTGTTCCGCTGGGCCGCCGCGCCGTCGTACGCCCCGCTCTACAGCAACCTCTCGTCCGAGGACGCGTCCGCCGTCGTCGACCAGCTCGACGCCGACGGGATCCCCTACGAGATCGGCGGGGGCGGCGGGACCATCTCGGTGCCGCGCGACCAGGTCTACTCGACGCGGATCTCGTTGAGCGGCGAGGGCATCCCCTCCGCCAGCGGCGACAGCGGCTACGGCCTGCTCGACGAGCAGGACATCTCGACGTCGCAGTTCAAGGAGCAGACCGACTTCAAGCGCGCGATGGAGGGCGAGCTCGCCGCCACGATCGAGGCGATCGACGGCGTCGACACCGCCGTCGTGCACCTCGCGCTCCCGCCCAAGCAGGTCTTCCTCGAGGAGCAGGACCCGGCCACGGCCTCGGTCCTGGTGGACACCGGTGGCAACCAGCTCGGCCCCGACCAGGTCCAGGCGATCGTCAACCTGGTCGCCTCCAGCATCGACGGCCTCGAGCCGGCCAAGGTGACCGTCGCCGACGCCACCGGCCGCGTGCTGTCCGACAACGGCGACTCGGCGAGCGGGCTGAGCAGCAGCCGCAACCGCCAGGTGCAGGACTACCAGGACCAGCTCGGCTCCAAGGCGCAGCAGATGCTCGACCAGATCTTCGGCCCCGGCCACTCCTCGGTGCAGGTCACCGCGGTCCTTGACTTCGACAAGAAGACGACCGAGACGACCACCTACAGCCGCAAGAAGGACGCGCCGACGCTGTCGGAGTCGGTACAGAGCGAGACCTACTCGGGCGGCGCCACCCCGGGCACCACGCCCGGCGGCGTGGTCGGTCCGGACAGCCAGCTCGAGACGGGCGCGGGCGGCACGGGCGACGGCAGCTACCAGAACTCCTCGACCGTGCGCGAGAACGGCGTCGACAAGGTCGTCGAGCAGTCCGAGACCGCCCCCGGGACCGTCTCCTCGCTCCACGCCGCCGTCGTCATCGACACCGCCTCCAAGCAGGCCGTCGACGCCGCCCAGATCAACGACCTGGTCGCCTCGGCGATCGGCCTCGACACCGAGCGTGGCGACACCATCGAGACCTCCTCGATCCCGTTCGACACCTCGGTGGCCGACGCCAACGCCGCCGCCCTCGCGGCGGCGAAGTCCGCCGAGGCCGCCGCGACCCGCAACACGTGGATCCGCAACGGTGTCCTGGCCGGCGGGGTCCTGCTGCTGGTCGGCCTCGCCTGGCGGCGCTCGCGCAAGAACGCGCAGGCCCGCGAGGACGCGACGTCGTACGTCGTCGAGCAGCTGCGGCAGGAGCAGGCGTCCCGCGCCCTCCAGGCCGCCGAGGCGCCGACCTCGCTCGCCCTGCCCGCCTTCGTCGAGCCGGTCGACGGGATGCGCGACGAGCTCGTCGCGCTCGTCGAGCGCCAGCCCGACGAGGTCGCCTCGCTCCTGCGCGGCTGGCTCGTGGAGCGTCCTTCATGACCCTCATGACCACCGGCCACTCGACCCAGGGTGCCCGCAAGGCCGCCATCGTGCTCGTGCGCCTCGGCAAGGACCGTGCCAGCCAGGTGCTCGCCCACATGAGCGACGAGGAGGTCGAGGCGGTGTCCGCCGAGATCGCCCAGCTCGCCGCGGTGGAGCCGGACGAGACGCACTCGATCATGGGGGAGTTCTCCGAGCTCCTCAGCGCCCGCCAGCACATGCTGCAGGGCGGCATGGACTTCGCCCGCGACGTGCTCAAGGGCGCGCTCGGCGACGACCGGGCCGAGGAGGCCGTGCAGCGCCTCGCCGCCCGCGCGGTCCACCTGCCCTTTCAGTTCCTCGGCCGCGCCGACCCGGCCCAGCTGCGCTCCTTCATCCGCGAGGAGCACCCGCAGGTGATCGCGATCGTGCTCGCGCACATGACGGCCGAGAAGGCCTCGACGGTGCTCTCCGGCCTCGCGCCCGAGCTGCAGGCCGAGGTCGCCCACCGCATCGCCGTCATGGACCGGGCCAACCCCGAGACCGTCCGCACGGTCGAGGCGGTGCTCGAGCGCCGGCTCTCCTCGGTCCTGCAGACCACCGACTCCTCGCAGGTCGGCGGGCTCGGCCCGCTCGTCAGCATCATCAACCGCGCCGACCGCTCGACCGAGCGCCAGATCGTCGAGGGCCTCGAGACCCTCGACGCGCGCCTCGCCGAGGAGGTGCGCAGCCGGATGTTCATGTTCGAGGACATCGTCGGGCTCTCCGACCGCGACGTGCAGCAGGTCCTGCGCCAGGTCGACCCCGCCGAGCTCGCCCTCGCCCTCAAGGGGGTCTCGGAGCAGGTCCGCGACAAGATCACCGGCAACCTGTCCGAGCGTGCGGCCGAGAACGTCCTCGACGAGGTCGAGATCCTCGGCCCGGTCCGCCTCACGCAGGTCGAGGAGGCGCAGCAGTCGGTCATCCGCACCATCCGCACCCTCGAGGAGCGTGGCGAGGTCGTCGTGCGCCGGGGAGGTGACGATGAGTTCGTCGACTGACGTCCTGCGTCCGCGGCTGCCCGAGCTGCACACGCTGGAGGCGACGCACGACACCGCGCGCGCCCAGGGCTACGCCGTCGGCTGGGCGCAGGGTCGCCGCGACGCCGAGGCGGCCGCCCGCGCGGAGTCCGACGAGCTCGCCCGCTCGGCAGCGGCCCACGAGGCCCGCCGTGACGCCGAGGTCGCCTCCGCCGTCGCCGCGCTCACCACCGCGGCCGCCGCCGCCCACGAGCTGCTGGCCGCGGCCTGCGTCCGGGTCGACGAGCAGGCAGGTGCCCTCGCGCTCGAGCTGACCCGTGCCCTCGTCGGCGCCACGCTCGACGCGGCCGGGTCCGACCCGGCCCACGTGCTCGACCGGGTCGCCGGGCTGCTGCCCGGGCACGCCGTGGCCTCGGTGCGCCTGCACCCGTCGGTCGCGGCCGTCGCGGGCGACCTCACCGCGCTCGGCGTCCAGGTCGTCGCCGACCCGACCCTCGGCCCGGCCGACGCCGTCGCCCAGGCCGACGACCACGTCGTCGACCTGCGCGTCGACGAGGCGCTCGCCCGCCTCGCGAAGGTGCTCGGATGAGCCTCCTGACGACCGACGTGCGCGCCCGCGCCCTCGAGGCCGTCGCCCCGCTGCGGATGGGCCAGGTCGCCGAGCTCCTCGGCCTGCAGGTCCGGGTCACCGGCCTCCCCGCCGCCGTCGGCGACCTGGTCGCCGTCGAGGGCGCGACGCGCGTGCTCGCCGAGGTCGCCGCGATCGGCCCCGGCGGTCTCACCTGCCTGCCGCTGGGTGACACCAGCGGGCTGCGGGTGGGCGACGTCGTACGACACACGGGTGGACCGCTGCGGATCCCCGTCGGGGAGGCCCTCCGCGGCCGGGTCCTCGACGGCCTCGGCCGGCCCATCGACGGCGGGCCGCCGCTCGACGCGCTGCCGCTCGTCGGGGTCGGCCTCGCGGCACCCGCCGCGCTGAGCCGCCCGCGCATCGACCACCAGCTCGGCCTCGGGGTCCGTGCGCTCGACGCCCTCACCCCGTGCGGCCGCGGCCAGCGCATCGGCATCATGGCCGGCTCCGGCGTCGGCAAGTCCAGCCTGCTCTCGATGGTCGCGCGCGGCACCGACGCCGAGGTGTCGGTGATCGCCCTGGTCGGCGAGCGCGGACGCGAGGTCCGCGAGTTCATCGAGAACGACCTCGGTCCCGAGGGCCTCGCGCGGTCCGTCGTGGTCGTGGCGACCTCCGACGCACCTCCGGTCGAGCGGCTCCGCGCGGCTGGCGTCGCCACCCGGATCGCAGAGTTCTTCCGCGACAGCGGACGCCACGTCGTGCTGATGATGGACAGCCTCACCCGCGTGGCGATGGCCCAGCGCGAGATCGGCCTGTCCGCCGGCGAGCCCCCGGCCACGCGCGGCTACCCGCCGAGCGTGTTCACCCTGATGCCCCAGCTGCTCGAGCGCGCGGGCACGTCCGCGACCGGCAGCATCACCGGCCTCTACACCGTGCTGGTCGAGGGCGACGACATGCAGGACCCGATCGGCGACACCGCCCGCTCGATCCTCGACGGCCACGTGGTGCTCTCGCGCCGCCTCGCCACCGCCGGGCACTTCCCCAGCATCGACGTGCTCGAGTCGATCTCCCGTGTCACCCGCGCGGTCACCGACGCCGACCAGCGCGCGGACGCCACCCGGCTGCGGCAGCTGCTGGCCGCGCACCGGTCGGTGCGCGAGCTGGTCGAGATCGGCGCCTACGTCGCCGGTGCGGACGCCGACGCCGACGCCGCGCTCGCGCGGATGGACCGGATCAACGCCTTCCTCCGCCAGGACATGGACGAGAGCACCTCCCTCGCCGACACCTGGCAGTCCCTCCGAGAGCTGGTGGCCTGATGGCACGCACCCCCGACTCCGACCCCGACGCCGGGATGCGCGCGGTCGCACGCGTGCGCGGCGTGCGTGAGCACGACAGCCGCCTCGGCCTGGCCACCGCCGTCGCCGACGAGCTCGAGGCGGCCCGCCGCCTCGACGCGGCCGGCGTACGCCTCGCCGCGATGACCCACCCTGCCGTCACCGACCCCGCCGGCTTCGCCTCCGCCCGGCTGGCGGCGGGCGATGCGGTCGCCGCCATCGCCGCGTCGCGGGCCTCGCTCGCCTCCTTCACCACCTTCGCCGCGGTCGCCCGCGAGCACTGGCAGCGAGACCGCGCCCGCCTCGACGCCGTCGAGCTCCTGCTCGAGCGGCGCGTCGAGCAGCGCCGCGAGGAGCGGGCGCGCCGCGAGCGCGTCGAGATCGACGACCTCGTCGCCGCCCGGTGGCTGCGGGCCCGCCGCGGCACGGACGACGGCGCGGTCGACGGCGCGGACGGTGGCGCGGCATGAGCATCACGGACGTCACCGCGCGCATCTCCCAGATCCAGTCGCAGCTCGCCCTGCTGCCGGGGTCGTCGGTCGGCTCGAGCAGCTTCGCCACCGCCCTGGACCGGACGTCGGCCGCCTCGGTCACCTCGACCACGGGCGGCTCGGTCACCGGCGACCAGGTCGTCGCGAAGGCCAGGGAGATGGTCGGCCTGCCCTACGTCTGGGGCGGGACCGACCCCGAGAAGGGCGTCGACTGCTCCGGCCTCGTGCAGTCCGTCTTCTCGTCCTTCGGCATCGACCTGCCCCGGCTCTCCGCCGACCAGGCGCGGGCCGGCACGCCGGTCGCGAGCATGGCCGACGCGAAGCCCGGCGACCTCATCGCGTGGGACAACTCCAGCCGCAACGTCGGCGCCGACCACATCGCCATCTACATCGGCAACGGCCAGATGATCGAGGCGCCCCGACCCGGCGGGCACGTGCAGGTGGTCCCGGTGACCACCCCGCCCGACTACATCCGCCGCGTCATCCCGGAGGCGTCCTCGGTCACCCCCAGCAGCCCTGTGTCCCCGGTCGCCGGGTCGAGCGGCGACGTGCCGCCCGGGACGCCGTACGCCGACCTCTTCCGCGCTGCCGGCGCCGCCCATCACGTCGACCCGGCGCTGCTCGCCGCGGTGGCGCAGCAGGAGTCGGGCTTCGACCCGAAGGCCGTCAGCCCCGCGGGCGCGCAGGGGATCATGCAGCTGATGCCCGGCACCGCGAAGGGCCTCGGCGTCACCGACCCGTTCGACCCGGCCCAGGCCATCGACGGCGCGGCCAAGCTCCTCGACAACCTGATCACCCGCTTCGGCTCGATCGAGATGTCCCTGGCCGCCTACAACGCCGGCCCCGGCGCCGTCGTCCGCTACGACGGCGTACCGCCGTACCCGGAGACCCAGAACTACGTGAAGTCGGTCATGGCCCACTGGCTCGGAGGAGCAGCCGCATGAGCATCACATCCCTGACCGTCGCGACCCTGGACCTCGGGTCGATCCCGATCGGTCCGAACGGCGCCCCCGCCACGAGCGACCCCGCCGCGGCCGGCAGCTTCGCCGCGCTGGTGGCCGGACTGCTCGGTACGTCGACCGCCGCGGCCGGCCCTGCCGGCCCGGTGCCTGGGGGGCCGGGGCTCGCGGACCAGCTGACCGGCGAGCCGACCGACCCGACGACCGACCCGGCCACCGACCCGGCCACCGACCCGGCCACCGACCCGGCCACCGACCCGGCCACCGACCCGGCCACCGACCCGGCCACCGGGAAGGAGGCCGACGAGGCGTCGGGCGACGCGGCCGGCTCGACCGCCGTCCCGACGGCGCTGCTCGCGAACATGGCGCCCCTGCCCCAGACGACCGTGCCGGCCCCGGCCACCGCGGCCCCGGACGTCGCGGGCCGGGCCGTCGAGGCGGCCGCGCCCGTCCCGGCTCCCGACGCTGCTCCCGGCGCCGACCCCGCCTCCGCTCCCGAGGCCGCGGCCACGTCGTCCGACGGGGCCGGCCCGCTCCCGGCCGGCGCTCCCCGGGACGGCGGGTCCGGCTCGGAGGGGGCCGGACCGGGGACGTCCGACGGCTCGGGAGGGTGGCAGCGACCGGACGGTGCGGGAGCCACCGCGTCGGCGGCGGCCCCGGTCTCGGGCACCCCGGTCCCAGGCACCCCGGCATCGGTCCCGGTGTCGGCGCCGACGCTCCCGACAGCCGCGGCGAGCCCGCAGGCCGAGCCGCCGCGCGCAGCCGCACCCGTCGCGCAGCTCGCCCCGGAGGTCACCCGGCTCGTCTCGCGCGGCAACGGCGTCCACCGGCTCACCATGCGCCTCCAGCCGGAGGCGCTGGGGGAGGTGCGCGTGACGATGACCGTCCGCGACGGCGCCGTCCAGGTGCACCTCAGCGGCGGCGACGACGCCGCTCGCGCCCTGGCCGAGGGCGCCCCGGAGCTCCGGCGGGTCCTCGAGCTCGCCGGCGTGACCGAGGCCCGGGTGGTCGTGCGCGACACCTCGGGCCAGACGGCCGGCCAGGCATCCGGCCAGGCATCCGGCCAGCCGGGCACCACCGGCACCACGACGTCGTACGACACCCAGGCGGGTGCCGGCGGTGACACCCCGTCGACGCGCGGGGACGCAGGACAGCAGGACCAGCACGCACGGACGCGTGGTGGAGCAGGCGCCAGGGACGGCCTCACCGACGGAGCGACCGCGCTCCGTCCCGACCCGGTCACCGCTGCCCGTCCGGGCATCGACCTGACCATGTGAGGAGGGGAAGTGACGATCTCCGCGAACGAGCCGGTGACCGGCACGCCCACCGCGTTCCCGACGGGCACGACGACGCTCTCGTCGACCTCCGAGGACAAGCAGATGTTCCTGGAGCTGATGGTCGCCCAGCTCCGCTACCAGGACCCGCTCAACCCGGCCGACTCCGGTGAGTTCCTCGCGCAGTCGGCGCAGTTCACCGCGCTGGAGAAGATGCAGGACGTCTCCGACCGCGTGGGCGCGCTGCTCGGCTCGCAGATGGCCTTCGGTGCGGGGGCCATGGTCGGCCAGCAGGTGTCGTGGGTCGACACCGATGGCACCACGACCCACAACGGCACCATCTCCGGCGTCACCTTCGGCGCACAGGGACCGGTCTTCGAAATCGACGGCACCCAGGTCCCGCTGGCCCAGCTCCTCTCCGTCGGGACGACCACCCCGGCACCGACCCCTCCGACCACCACTCCGACGGCCTGACGCCGTCCTCCGAAAGGAACCACCAATGCTCCGCTCGCTCTTCTCCGGCATCAGCGGCCTCCGCGCCAACCAGACGATGCTCGACGTCACCGGCAACAACATCGCCAACGCCAACACGGTCGGCTTCAAGGCCACCACCACGGTGTTCCAGGACACCCTCAGCCAGGTCATGCGGGGCGCCGGCGCTGCCGGCACGACCGGCGGCGGCACCAACCCGATCCAGGTCGGCCTCGGCGTCCAGGTCGCCGCCACCCGCGGCAACTTCGGCCAGGGCTCGGCGCAGACCACCGGCGCGGCCACCGACCTGATGATCCAGGGCGACGGCATGTTCGTCCTCGGCTCGGGCGCCGACCGCGTCTACACGCGCGCCGGGGCCTTCACGTGGGACGAGGCGGGCAACCTGGTCTCCTCGAGCGGCAAGAAGGTCCAGGGGTACGCCCCGGGCGACGCGGGCGGCACGCTCGTCGACATCAACCTCGACTCGCTCCAGTCGACCCTGCCCGCCGGCGTCGAGATGACGTCGTACTCGATCGGCAGCGACGGCGTCCTGCGCGGCACCTTCTCCGACGACGTGCAGCGCGACATCGCCCTCGTGGCGATCGCCGACTTCACCAACCCGGCGGGCCTCGAGCGCGTCGGCGAGACCGCCTTCCGGGCCAGCGCCAACTCCGGCGCCCCCGAGCTCGGCGTCGCCGGCCAGGGCAGCCGCGGTGACCTGATGGGCGGCACGCTCGAGATGTCCAACGTCGACCTGTCGGCGGAGTTCACCAACCTGATCCTCGCCCAGCGCGGCTTCCAGGCCAGCTCGCGCGTGATCACCACCTCCGACCAGGTGCTCGAGGAGCTCGTCAACATCAAGCGCTGACGCGTCGTCTCCCGGCCCACGGCCCGGTGGTCCCTCCTCGGGGCCGCCGGGCCGTTGCTGCTGCATGCCATGGCGGAGCGACGGGCCCGGATCCACGGCGAGTTCCCCTCAGGTCGGCCGGCGCGCGGCCGATGGAAGGACCACGAGGCCCACGGACGGGCCTCGAGTACACGCACAGGGATGGTGCACCGAACATGATTGTGTTGACCCGACTCTCCGGCTCGCCGTTCGTCCTGAACGCCGACCTGATCGAACGCCTCGACAGCACCCCCGACACGGTGGTGACGCTGGTCGACGGCAAGAAGTACGTCGTGGGCGAGGACCTGCTGCAGGTGGTGGACGAGGTCCGCGCCTGGCGCGGCAGCATCATCGCCGCCGGCGCGATGGCCGAGGCCTCACCGACCGCGTGGGCCCCCCGCGCGCACCTCGCGGCCGTGTCCGACCACCCCACGCTGGAAGGTGAGGGCTGATGGACCCGGCAACCCTGCTCGGGGTGCTCGTCGGCCTCGTCATCATCATCGCCGCCAACGTGATGGAGGGCGGCAACCCGATGAGCCTCCTCCTGGTCCCGCCGATGCTGCTGGTCTTCGGGACCACGCTGATGGTGACCGTCGCCGGTGGCACGATCCCCGACGCCAAGCACGCGCTCGCCTCGCTCAAGACCGCCTTCACCGCGAAGGTCCGGCCGGCGGGCGACGTCGTACCGATGGTGGTGGCGCTCGCCGAGCGCGCGCGCCGCGAGGGACTGCTCGCGCTCGAGGACGACCTCAAGAAGGTGGACGACCCGTTCCTGGTCAAGGGCGTGCAGCTCGCGATCGACGGCACCGACCCCGACGAGGTGCGCGAGATCCTCGAGTCGGAGGTCTACGCCGCCAAGGCGCAGGGCAAGCACGCCGCGAAGTTCTTCGCCGACGCGGGCGCCTACGCCCCGACGATCGGCATCATCGGCACGGTCATGGGGCTGGTGCACGTCCTGGAGAACCTCGCCCAGCCCGAGGAGCTCGGCCACCTGATCGCGGCCGCCTTCATCGCGACCCTGTGGGGCGTCATGTCCGCCAACGTGATCTGGCTGCCCATCGGCAACCGGCTCAAGCGGCTCACCGAGCTCGAGGCGGCCCGCATGGAGGTCATCATCGAGGGCGTCGCCGCGATCCAGGCCGGGTCGAACCCGCGCGTGATCGCGCAGAAGCTGACCTCGCTCCTGCCGGCCGGCGAGCAGCCGCCGTCCCTCGACAAGGCCGCCTGACATGAGCAGCGGGGGCAGCCGCAAGCGCCGCGCGGAGGAGGAGGAGCACGAGAACCACGAGCGCTGGCTGGTGACCTATGCCGACATGGTGACGCTGCTGATGGTGCTCTTCATCGTGATGTTCGCGATGAGCTCGGTGGACCAGAAGAAGTTCAACGCGCTCAAGGACGGGCTCGCCGCTGGCTTCGGCGACTCCACCTCGGTCATGACCGGGTCGGAGTCGACGCTCGACCAGCCCGGCGTGTCCGCGATCGCCCCCGTGCGCCCGGAGAACTTCATGGGCTCGACCAAGCAGGCCGTGTCCACCCAGCAGGACCAGCAGGACCAGCAGTCCCAGGAGTACGCCGCCGCCCGGCTCGAGAAGGCGCGGCTCGACGAGCTCGGCAAGGAGCTCACCCGGGCGCTGCGCGACGCCGGCCTGGCCCACGACGTCACCCGCCGGATCGACGGCGACGGCCTGGTGCTCAGCCTGACCTCGCGCCACGTGGTCTTCCAGCCCGACCGGGCCGAGCTGAGCCCGCGCGGGCAGCGGGTGCTCGAGGTCGTCGCACCGGTGCTCCGGGGCACGACCGAGGACCTCCGCATCGACGGCCACACCAACCAGGTGCCGGTGAAGCCCCGCTACTTCGCCACCGACTGGGACCTCTCCTCGGCCCGCGCGATCACGGTCCTGCGCTACCTCCAGGAGGTCGGCCAGATCCCGGGCGAGCGCCTCAGTGCGGCGGCGTACGGCCACGAGGTCCCCCTCGTCGACCCGGCCGAGCCCGGGTCGCAGCGGATCAACAAGCGCGTCGACATCGTCGTGCTCTCCGCCCTCCCGCCGGCCGCCCGCGAGCTGCTCGACGACATCCAGGGCACGACGACCAGCCCCACCGCCAGTCCCGCCACCACCGAAGGAGGAGGATCCTCATGACCAGCGCCACCCTCGACCGGACCGCCGCCCCCGAGTCGGCCGACGAGCCGCCGAAGAAGGGGAAGAAGAAGCTGCTGGTGATCGGCCTCGTGCTGGTTGTCGGCGCCGCCGCCGGCTGGTGGTTCCTCCTCCGGCCCAGCGGACCCACCGAGCCCGAGCCGGGCGAGGTGATGACGCTCGAGCCGATCCAGGTCAACCTCGCCGACGGCCACTACCTCCGGCTCGGCCTCGCGCTCCAGCTCTCGGCCGACGCGCACGAGGCCGACGGCAGCAAGGCGCTCGACGCCGCGATCGACCTGTTCAGCGGGGCCGACCAGTCCGCCCTGGTGAAGGCCGGCCAGCGCCAGGACCTCAAGCACGAGCTCGAGGAGAAGCTCCACGAGGACTACCACGGTGACGTGCTGGAGGTGTACTTCACCGAGTTCGTCACCCAGTAAAGGAGCGGCCAACTCCTCAGGTGCCGTCGACGGGGGCCGATACGGGACTTCGTGACCCCCGTGCAGACCCCCGCGCCTCGCCACCCCGTGCACCCCGGTGCCCGGGCGCGCCGGCGCGCCCGCAGCGGGGCCGAGCCGACGGCGTACGACTTCCGCCGTCCCATCCAGCTCTCGCGCGAGCACACCCGGGTGCTCCAGGTCGCCCTCGACGGCTTCGCCCGCCAGATGGGCACGGTGTTCACCGCCGCCCTGCGCGCCGTCTGCACCGCCGAGCTGCAGGGCATCGCCCAGCAGACGTACGGCGAGCACGTCGACGCCCTCGACACCATGACGTACGCCGTCAAGGTGGGCGCCGAGCCGCTACCGGGCCTCGGCCTCCTCGAGCTGCCGCTGCCCGTGGTCATGAGCGCGATCGACCACATGCTCGGCGGACCGGGCTCGGACGACCAGCCGCGTCGGCCGCTGACCGAGATCGAGGGCTCCGTCGTGCAGGGGATCGTGTCCCGCCTGCTGGCCGAGCTCGGCCACAGCCTCGCCGGGATCGTCGACGTGACCCCGACCCTGGTCGGCATCGAGTACCACCCGCAGCTGGCCCAGGCCGCCGCTCCCGGCGACGCCGTCGTCGTGGCGGGCTTCGACCTGGTGATCAAGGACCGTCACCACCGGGTCACCCTGTGCCTGCCGTTCGCCGGCCTGCACCCCCGACTGGTGGAGGCCGCCGCCCCCGCACCGGTCTCCGACCACGAGCGGGTGCAGCGCAACCGCTCCGCCGCGCTCGTCGACCGCCGGTTCCAGGACGTCCCGGTGGACGCGGTGGTCCGGTTCCGCCCCACGCGGCTCGCCCCCGACGCGCTCACGCACCTCGCCGTCGGTGACGTGGTGCGCCTCTCGCACCCCTCGTCCGCGCCCCTCGACGTCGTCGTGGCGGACGCCACCTTCGCGCACGCCACCGCGGGAAGCCACGGCGCCCGGCTGGCGGCACTCGTCGTCGGCACCGCCGCCACCAAGGAGAACGCATGACCACCACCCACGACCTGGCCCACGACCCGGCCCACGACCCGGCCCACGACCTGGCGCTCGACCCGGTCCGCGGGACGACCGCGCGGGCCGGCGCCGACCTCCGCGAGGTCGTCCTCTCCGCCGCCGTCGCCGCCGCAGCGGTCCTCCCGGCGCCCACGCAGCTCGAGGTCGGCCAGCCGGTCCCCGGCGCGGAGTGGAGCAGCGCCGGCGGTGCCGGTGCGGTCGTGGCCGAGCTGCACCTCCCCGGCGCTCCCCGGTTCGCCGTGCTGGTCGGCGCGGACCTCGTCGAGGCGCTCGCGGCGAGCCCGCTCGGAGGGCTCGACCTCGCTGCGGCCACCCAGCCCGCGCTGGAGGCCGCCGCCGCGGCGCTCGGCGCCGGCTGCGGCCCGGCCCGCGAGGTGTCCGCCGACCTCGTCGACACCGACCTGGGCGGTCCCTTCACGGCCGTCCCCCTCCTCGGCGGCGGGCTCACCGCCGGCGTGCTCCTGGTCAGCGACCAGGCGGCGAATGCCGCCGGCGCCCTGCGCGACGCCGTCGCCCACGAGACCGCGGCCGTCGCCCCGACGCGCAGCTCCCAGCGGGGCCTGGAGATGCTGCACGGCGTCGACATGGAGGTCACCGTCGAGCTGGGCCGCACCCGGCTCACGGTGCGCGAGCTGCTGGCGCTGTCCCCGGGCGAGGTCCTCGAGCTCGACCGCGCCGCCGGCAGCCCGGCGGACCTGCTGGTCAACGGGCACCTCATCGCCCGCGGCGAGGTCGTCGTCGTCGACGAGGACTTCGGCCTCCGGATCACCGAGATCGTCGACGAGAGCGCAGCAGGCTGACGTGCTCGAGCTGACCGTGCGACTGGTCGTCTCCCTGGCGATCGTCGTAGGACTGATGCTGCTCCTGGCGCGCCTCGTGGGCAAGCGCTACGGGGCGCGGGACGGCGCGCCCGTCCAGGTGCTCCACCGCCAGCCGCTGTCGCGCAGCGCCTCCGTCGCGGTCGTCACCGTCGGCGGGCGCGTGCTGGTCCTCGGCACGACCGACCACCAGGTCAGCCTGCTCACCGAGCTCGACCCCGACGAGCTGGAGGTCGGCGACCTCGACCTCGACCTCGCGCTCGACACGGACCTCGAGGCCGCCGTGGCGCCAGTGCCGCTGCCGGCCCCCGCCGCGGGCGTCCGCGGCTCGCACCGCGCGGCCCCCGCCCAGCGTCGTACGACCACCCCCGCTCGCGCGGCCGACGCCGGCGCCCTGGCCGGCTCGGTCCTCTCGGTGCAGACCTGGCGCCAGGCGATCTCCGCCGCGACGGGCAGCTCGACCAGGAAGGCGTCGTGAGCGCCCGGACCCGGGTTGCGCACCTCCTCGCCACGCTCCTCGCCGTCGGCCTCGGTGCGCTGGCCGTGCTGCTCGGTGCGACCGCTCCCGCGACGGCCGCACCCCTCCCGGCCTCCTCCTCGCTCGCCCTGACCGGCCTGCCGATGGCGCCGCAGGGCCCCGAGGGACCGAAGGCCCCGAAGGGGCCGGACGCACCCGGCACGGACAGCTCGGTGACGATCGACCTCGGCGGCATCACCGACAAGCCGAGCACCTCGGTCACCGTCATCGTCGCGATGACCCTGCTCTCGCTGCTGCCCGCGATCCTGCTGACCTGCACGAGCTTCACCAAGGTGCTCGTCGTGCTCGGCCTGACCCGCAACGCCCTCGGCCTCCAGCAGATCCCGCCCAACCAGGTGCTGGCCGGACTCGCGCTGTTCCTGTCGCTCTTCATCATGGCGCCCGTGCTCGGCCAGATGAACGACGACGGGCTCCAGCCCTACCTCGACGGCGACAAGACCGCCTCGGCCGCCTACACCGACGGCGTGGGACCGCTCCGCGACTTCATGCTCGACCAGACCGGCGACGACGAGCTGCGGCTCCTCACGAGCGTCGCCGACCGCGAGCTGCCCGACAGCCGCGCCGACGTGTCGATGGCGACGCTCGTGCCCGCGTTCGTCCTGAGCGAGCTCAAGCAGGCCTTCATCATCGGCTTCATCATCTTCATCCCCTTCCTGGTCATCGACATCGTGATCAGCGGGGCGCTGATGGCGCTCGGCATGATGATGATGCCGCCGGTGATGGTGTCGCTGCCCTTCAAGCTCCTGCTGTTCGTCCTCGTCGACGGCTGGGGCCTCGTCATCACGTCCGTCGTCTCCAGCTACCAGTAGGCCGCCATGACCGACACCACCGTCATCAACATCGCGCTGCAGACCATGGTGGTCGCGCTGAAGCTCTCCGCGCCGATCCTGCTCACCGCCCTCGTCATCGGCTTCACGGTCTCGTTGTTCCAGTCGATGACCCAGATCCAGGAGTTCACGCTCGCCTTCGTGCCGAAGCTCGTCGGCGTCGGCGTCGCCCTCCTGGTCTCCGGCGGCTGGATGCTGCAGACCCTCGTCGACTTCACCCGGGACCTCTTCGCGATGGTCCCCTCCCTGCTGGGCTGACCGGTGACCCTGACCGTCGCGGGTGAGCCGCTGCTGGCCTACCTGCTGGCGTCGGTGCGCATCGTCTCCTGGCTGGCGCTGGTGCCGCCGTTCGCCGGGCGGGCGGTCCCGACGTTCGCCAAGGTCGTGCTGTCGCTGGCCCTGGCCTTCGCCGTCGTCCCCACGGTCGAGGCGGGCACCATCCCCACCTCGACCGGCGAGCTGCTCGTCACCACCCTCACCCAGGTCGTGGTGGGCTCCGCCCTCGGCCTGGTGACCTACGTCCTGCTGGCCGCGATCGCCACGGCCGGCTCGCTCATCGACACCTTCGGCGGCTTCCAGCTCGCCCAGGGCTTCGACCCGCTGTCGATGAACATGAACACCGTCTTCGGCAAGCTGCACCAGATGCTCGCGGTGATGATCCTCTTCGCCACGGGTGGTCACCTCCTGGTCCTGGGTGGACTGCTGCGCACCTTCGACGTGCTGCCGATCGGCGAGGCGCCCCGCCTCGACGGCGCCTCCGACGTGCTGCTGACGGCGTTCGGGATGTTCTTCGTGACCGCCGTGCAGATCGCGCTGCCGCTCGTCGCGGTCCTCTTCGTCGCCGACCTCGGCCTCGCCCTGCTGACCAAGGTCGCGCCGCACCTCAACGCCATCAACGTGATGTTCCCGGCCAAGATCGGCCTCACCCTGCTGCTCCTCGGGCTCTCCTTCCCGGTGCTCCCCGAGGCCGTCTCCCGGCTCGTCGAGCTGGCCAACGAGGCGCAGTTCGCGCTCGTGGGCGGGGGGTGAGGACCGGTGTCGGAGGAGAAGACCGAGAAACCCACCGCCAAGAAGCGCCGGGAGTCGCGCAAGGAGGGCCAGGTCCCGCGCACCCAGGAGCTCGGCGGCTGGGCGACCCTGCTGATCGTCGGGATGCTGCTGCCGGGGCTGCTCGGACGCGAGCTCACCGCGCTCGCGGAGCTGATGCGCGACTGCTTCAGCCTGCGCGGGCACGTCGAGGTCGCCGACGCGACCACCCTGCTCGGTCGCGGCGCCCGGCACGTGATGGTCACCCTCGTCACCCTGGGGTGCGCGGTGATGGTGGTCGGGGTCGCCGCCGCCCTCGCCCAGGGTGGCTTCTTCATGGCCACCAAGTCGGTCAAGCCGTCCCTGAAGAAGCTCGACCCGATCCAGGGCTTCAAGCGCGTCTTCGGCACCCAGGCCCTGTGGGAGGGCGCGAAGATGCTGCTCAAGAGCGCGGTCGTCGGGTTCGTGGCGTACGGCGCCGTGGTGGCGCTGATGCCCCTCATCGGCGGGCTCGTCCCGATCTCCGCCGTGCTCGAGGTGGTGCACGAGCGGGTGCTGGCGCTGCTGCGCAGCGTCGCCGTGGCCGGGCTCGTGATGGCCGTCGCCGACTATGCCGTCATCCGGCGGCGGATGGGCAAGAAGACCCGGATGAGCAAGCACGAGGTCAAGCAGGAGAGCAAGCAGTCCGACGGCGACCCGTTGCTCAAGGGCGCGATCCGATCGCGCCAGCTCGCCGCCTCGCGCAACCGGATGATGGCCGACATCGCCCACGCCGACGTCGTCCTGGTCAACCCGACGCACGTCGCCGTCGCCCTGCGCTACGACGCCGAGCGCGGCGCCCCGCGCGTCGTGGCGCGCGGCGCCGGGGTGGTGGCGCAGAAGATCCGCGAGCGGGCCGCCGAGCACCGGGTGCCGCTGGTCCGCGACGTCCCGCTGGCCCGTGCGCTGCACCGCTCGACCGTCGTGGGCCAGGAGATCCCCGCGGAGCTGTACGCCGCTGTGGCGCAGGTCCTCGCGTTCGTCATCTCCCGGCGCACGGCCGGCGTGCGCGGCGGCGAGCACCGCAGCCCCCGCACCGAGGTCGACCTGCCCGTCCTGCCCGGCGCGGGACGCCGTCGTCGTACGACCCACGCGGGCGAGGCGGCCGAGCCGAACCCCTCAGGAGTCCTCGCCGCCGGCCGATGAGGACCGTGGTGCCAGGACGGCACCGACCCGTGCCACGGAGGGCGCACCTCGTTCCGCGACCCGTCCGAAAGGCACCCCGTGGCCCCCAAGGCACTGCTCCAGCTGGGCGTACCGGCCGGCATCGTGATGATCGTCGTGATGCTCGTGGTGCCGCTCCCCGCGGTCGTCCTCGACATGCTCATCGCGCTCAACATCACCAGCGCGCTGCTGGTGCTCCTCGTCGCGATGTTCGTGCACAAGCCGCTCGAGTTCGCCGCGTTCCCCGCCGTCGTCCTCGTCCTGACGCTGTTCCGCCTCGCGCTCAACGTGAGCGCGACCCGGCTCGTGCTGCTCGACGGCTACGCCGGCAAGGTGATCGACACCTTCGGCCACTTCGTGGTCGGCGGCTCCCTCATCGTCGGGCTCATCGTCTTCGCGATCCTGCTGATCATCCAGTTCGTGGTGATCACCAAGGGCGCCGAGCGGGTCGCGGAGGTCGGCGCGCGCTTCACCCTCGACGCGATGCCCGGCAAGCAGATGGCCATCGACGCCGACCTCAACTCCGGGCTCATCGACGAGGACGAGGCCAGGCGGCGACGCGCCGAGGTGCACGCGGAGGCCGACTTCTACGGCGCGATGGACGGTGCGTCGAAGTTCGTCAAGGGCGACGCGATCGCCGCGATCGTGATCACGATGGTCAACCTGCTCGGCGGCTTCGCGGTCGGGATGGCGCAGAAGGGGATGTCGTTCGGCGACGCCATCACGACCTACAGCCTGCTGTCGGTCGGTGACGGCCTCGTCTCCCAGATCCCCGCGCTCCTGCTGTCCACCGCCACGGGCCTCATCGTCACCCGCAACACCGGTGACTCCGACATGGGCTCCGACATCCTGCGCCAGCTCACCGCCAACAAGATGCCGCTGCAGATCGCCGGCTTCGGCGCGCTCGCGATCTGCCTGATCCCCGGGCTGCCGAAGCTGCCCTTCGTCACCGCCGGCGGGATCATGCTGCTGGCATCCAGCCGGGTCCAGCGGCCCGGGGACGGTGAGCCGGTCGAGGGGGTCGAGCAGGTCGTCGCAGCGCCCCCCGACACCCCGGAGGTCCTGGCCGCCGAGATCCACGTGGACCCGCTGGGCCTCGAGCTCTCGCCCGACATCATCGACCTGGTCGACCCCGCCAGCGGAGGCGACCTGCTCGACCGGGTGAAGGCGCTGCGCCGCAAGATCGCCGGCGAGCTCGGCATCATCGTGCCGCCGGTGCGCACCCGCGACAGCATCGACCTGCCGACGGGCACCTACGCCATCCGCCTCTTCGGCATCGAGGTCGCGCGCGGCGAGGCACCACGTGGCACCGTGCTCGCGATCGGCGACAACGTCGGCGTGCTGCCGGGCCAGCCCACCCGCGAACCCGTCTTCGGCCTCGAGGCGTCGTGGATCCCCGCCGAGCTGCGGGTCCAGGCCGAGCTCAGCGGCGCGACGGTCGTGGACCGCGCGTCCGTCATCACCACCCACCTCGCCGAGGTCGTCGGCCAGCACGCCGCGCGGCTGCTGGGCCGTGAGGACGTCAAGACGCTCACCGAGCTCGTACGCCGCACCCACCCGGTCGTGGTCGAGGAGCTCACCCCGGCGCAGCTGAGCCTCGGGGAGGTGCAGCGCGTGCTCCAGGGCCTGCTCGTCGAGGGCGTGGCCGTCCGCGACCTGGTCCGCATCTTCGAGGCGCTGTCGCTGAAGGCACCGTCCACCAAGGACCCCGACGCCCTGGTCGAGGCCGCCCGCGCCTCGCTCGGACCCGCCATCGTCGCGCCGCACCTCACCGAGGCAGCGGTCCACGTGATCAGCTTCGAGCCCACCCTCGAGCAGCGCATGCTCGAGGCGGTGCGTGCGGGGGACATGGGTGCCGTGGTGGCGCTCGACCCGCTGCTCGCGCAGACCGTGCTGGGGGAGCTGGTCACGCTGCGGACCTCCGCCGAGGAGCAGGGGCTGCGACCCGTCGTGGTCTGCGCCCCGCAGCTTCGGGCCGCCGTGCGGCGGATGGTCGCGCCGGCCCTGCCGACCACGGCCGTGCTCTCCTACACCGAGCTCGTCGGGGCGACGCAGGTCCGCTCGGTCGGCACCGTCACCGGTGACCGCGTGGCGGTGTCAGCATGAGGCCCGTGTCGGGCACCATGCTCGTCGTCGCGGCCGTGCTGACCTCGCCGGCGCTGGTCGGGGCGGCCACCGGCGAGATGCCGCTCGACCAGGCCCTCGCCCGCTACCTCGTCGTGTCGGCCCTGTCCTGGCTGCTGCTCACGGTCGCCGCCGAGTGGCTCTGGTCGGATCCCGTGGCCCCGGCACTGGCCGAGCCGTCGTCGTCGACCGAGGAACCACCCGCCGGGTCCGGCTCCGGCGACGGCTGAGCGCCGAGCGGGACCCGCCACGACACCCGCGTCCCGTGCGGGTCGGCCGGCTCGACGACGAGCTCCCCGCCGAGGGTCTCCGCGCGCAGCCGGAGGTTGCGCAGCCCGCTGCCGGGGACGGCGTCAGCGGGGATTCCGCGTCCGTCGTCGGCGACGACCAGGCTGAACCACCCGGACTCGTCGACGCCCAGGTCGACCTCGCACCGGGTGGCCCGCGCGTGGCGGGCGCAGTTGGACAGCACCTCGCGCAGGACGACGCTCGCCTGGTCGCCCAGTGCGAGCGGCACCCTCGAGTCCACCGCACCCCACGTCCGCACGATGGGCACGAACCCGAGCGCCTTCTCGTACTCCCGGGTCATGCCGAGCACGTCACCGCGCAGGGAGCCCGTACGACGCTGCTCGAGCTGGAAGACCGCACCCCTGACGTCGCGGATCGAGTCGCCGATCTCGCGGACCGCGTCGGCGCGGTGACCGCCCGGGTCGCCGTCGGTGCGGATCCCGGCACGCAGCTTGAGGGCGGTGGCGTACAGCTGCTGGATGACGACGTCGTGCAGGTCGCGGGCGATCCGGTCGCGGTCGGCGGCCACCATCGCGTGCTGCCGCTCGCCCTGCAGGACGGCGTGGTCGAGGATCAGCGCCGCGTGCCGGACGAAGCCGGACATGAGGCTGCGGTCGTCACCGGTGAGGCGGCCGTGGGACTGCTCGAGCACGAGCAGCACGACGCCGGGGCGGGCGAGGTCGGGCCGCAGCGGGATCCCCCAGGCCGTGTGCGGACCGGCCCGCACGACGAGGTCGACGTCGAGGTCCTGCGCGACCCGCAGCCGGTCGGCGAGGCGGTCGAGGGTCTCGGTGAGCACCTCGTCGACGATCCCGGCCGTGCCGGACACGTCCACGCTGCGCGAGGTGGTGCTCACGACCGCGGCCGTGCGGGCGCTGGCGATCCGCTGGGCAGCGGCGGCGATCCGCGCGTAGGGCTCGTCCAGCTCGAAGGGCGGCTCGATCGACTGCTCCACGGCCGCCACGAGCTCGAGCACCTCGCGGCGCCGGTCGTTGAAGGAGTAGCTCTGCGCGTTGCGCACGGCCACGCCGGCCACGCGGCCGAGCACGGAGATGCTCGCGACGTCCTCCTCGGCGAACCCGCCCTCGGGCGGCGAGAGCAGCAGCAGGTCCGCGAACAGGCACCCGCCGACGATCACCGGCACCCGCAGCACCTCCCCGCCACCGTCGGGGTCGATCAGCCTGACCACGTCGTGCTCCGGGCGGCCGCCCGGCTCGCCCTGCAGGCCGGCGGACCCGATCCGCGCCCGCAGGGCACGTGCCTCGTCGGGACCGATGCCCCGGGCGTGCTCGACCGGCTCGATCGGCTGCGCCCAGGGGCCGGTGCCCGGAAGGACCTCGTCGACCACGGTGAGGACCACCGCGCCCGCGCGGGTGCGCTCTGCGGCGATGGTGGCGGCGCGCTGGAGCACGGTGTCGATGTCGAGCACCGACACGACCGAGAGGAGGTCGGTACGGCGCTGCGCCGGGTCGCCGGAGAACACCATGGGCTCATTGAACCAGCGCCGCGTCGACGGCACGGCTCACTCACCGCGCGGGGTGGTCGTGCTCCCGGTCGTCGTCCCTCGACCCTGTGCTGGCCCGAGCGGTGAGTGAGCCACATTCTGGCGCCCGGAAATGTGGCTGACTCACCGCTCGGGGGCGTGTCGTGCTCCGACGCGCGGGCCGGCGGTGCGTGAGCGACGTTCTGCCGCCCGGAAAGGTGGCTCACTCACCGCTCGATCGCTCAGACGGTACGGCGGGCAGCGGGGCCGCGCCTCGGGAGGTCAGCGGGAGATCGTGATCGCCAGGCCGACGAGGTGCTCGAGCCGGGCGAGCTCGGAGTCGAGGAACTCCGGTCCACCGCGACGGCCGATGAGCAGGTGGTCGTCGCCGAAGGGGGACGCGCACTCGACGTAGATCTCGTCGCCCGGCAGCCGGGTCGGCGAGGTGACGGGCGCGAGGTCGAAGTCGGTGGGGGCCGCGTCGGTCGCGTGGACGACGGCCCAGCCCGCCGGCGAGTGCCGGACCCGGGCGGCCCAGTCGACGCGGAAGGCGATGGGCAGCAGGTCGATCAGCCGGTCGCGCGCCGTCCTGGGATCCTCGGTGAGCGCCTCGACGACCTCGAGGTCGAGGAAGAGGTTGCCGCCGGCGGCGTAGCGGTTGATCCACAGCACGCTGACGCCGTCGAGCTGGCTGCACGCCGACACGATGGAGTCGGGCATCGTGCCCGGGACGATTTCGAGCAGCACGTCGTCGACGGCGTAGCCGTCGCGCTTCTCGACGATCTCGATCGCCTCGATGTCGCCCCCGGCCTCACCGATGGCCGTCGCGACGCGGCCCAGCGATCCCGGGACGTCCGGGAGCTCGACACGCATCAGGTAGGGCATGCCGTGAGGCTATCCCGCGCGTGTGTCGCAGACGTTTCGCCATCTTGCCCTGAGGACGGGCGTGTCACGGTGCTGTTTCAGGGTGCTGCCGCGAGGCGTACGGCGAGCCCGCTCGCGCGCTGGGCCCGCCGGCCGATCGCGGCCCGGATCGCCGCCTCCGAGCCGACGACCCGGACGGTGGAGCGGGCGCGGGTGACGGCGGTGTAGAAGAGCTCGCGCGAGAGCAGGCGCGACTCCTCGTCGGGGAGCAGCACGGTCACCACGTCGGCCTGCGAGCCCTGCGACTTGTGGATCGTCATCGCGTGCATCGTCTCGACGTCGCCGAGGCGCGACGGAGCCAGGTCGCGCGGGCCGTCGCTCGCCGCGATGACCGCCCGCGGTCCGGCGGGCGTCAGCACGACCACGCCGCTGTCGCCGTTGTAGACGCCGAGCTGGTGGTCGTTGGCCGTGACCAGCAGCGGCCGGCCGACGTAGGCGCGCTCGAAGAGCCCGTCGCCGGTCTCGGCGGTGAGCCACTGCTCGATGCGACGGTTCCAGTGGCGTACGCCGAAGGGGCCGTCGCGGTGCGCGCACAGCAGGCGGTGCCGGTCGAGGGCCCGCAGCGCTCCCTCGACGTCGCCGTGCTCGGCCGCGTCGCGGACGGCGAGGGCGGCGCCGAGCGCGGTGCTGCGGATGCGGGACGACGGGTCGGCCTCGTCGATCCACTCGATGGCCTCGTGCCCGGCGGCCAGCACGGACAGCGCTCCATCGGCGTCACCGGTGCGCAGCGCCTCGGCGAGCGCGTGGATCTCGGCACCGAACCGGTGGGTCGACCGGAGCGCGGCGACCGGCGAGTCGGGCCGGTCCTGGAAGCCGCGCACGACGTCGCTCAGCACGGCGCCGGCCTCGACCGACGAGAGCTGGTGCGGGTCGCCCACCAGGACCAGGCGGGCGTCGGGCCGGACGGCCTCGAGGAGCCGCGCCATCTGGGTGAGCGACACCATCGACGACTCGTCGACGACCACGACGTCGTGGGGGAGCCGGTTGCCGCGGTGGTGGCGGAAGCGGGTCGAGTTGCCCGGGTCGGGCCGGAGCAGGCGGTGCAGGGTGGACGCGGTCACGCCCGCGAGCCGCACGCGGTCGGCCTCGTCGAAGACCTCGGCCTCCTGGTGCACCGCCTGCTGCAACCGGGCGGCGGCCTTGCCGGTCGGTGCGGCGAGGGCGATCCGCAGGCCGCTCGGGTGCTGGTCGAGCAGCCCGACGAGCAGCGAGGCGACCGCGGTCGTCTTGCCGGTGCCCGGACCCCCGGTCAGCACGGTCGTCCACTGGCCGGCGGCGGACAGGCACGCCGCCACCTGCTCGTCGTAGGACGTCCCCGGGCGGGCCGCCTGCATCGCGGCCACCAGGCGGGCCAGCGACGCCGCCATCAGGGCGGGGTCGTGGTCGGGGGCGGAAGCGGCGCGGGTGAGCAGGTCGTCGACGACCTGGGTCTCCTGCTCGTGGTAGCGGTCGAGGTAGAGCAGGTCGTTGTCCCAGCGGACCAGCCCGGCCGCCACGAGCGGGCTCGCGGCGACGGCGGCGGCCCAGTCGGCGGCGTCCGGCCACGGGAGGCCGGGCGGGTCGGCGACGGTCGCGAGGTCGACGCACACCGAGCCCCCGCGGACCGCGCGCACGGCCAGGGCGACGGCGAGGAGCACCCGCTCGTCGGACTCGCGGCCGAGCCGGCCGAGGGCCGAGGCGACGTGGACGTCGGCGCTGGTCAGCACCCCGGCGGCGTTGAAGGAGGCCAGCAGCCCGGTGGCACCGAGGGCCAGCCGCGCGTCGGTGGCGTCGACCGGCTCGAAGAGGTCGGTCATGGGGCGACTCCGTCCAGCAGGTCGGACAGCGCGGTCACGAGCGCGACCGGCGGCTGCCACGAGAACACCCCGCACGGGCGGCCGTCCACGCTCGGCGTCTCCGGCCCGCACATCCCGCGGAGGTAGAGGTACAGCACGCCCCCGAGGTGCTCGGCCGGGTCGTAGCCGGGGAGCCGCCAGCGCAGGTAGCGGTGCAGGACGACGGTGTAGAGCAGCGCCTGGAGCGGGTAGTCGGAGTGGCCCATGGCCTCGTCGAGGACCTCCGGGCGGTACTCCCAGGCGGTCGCGGGCGCCGCCCGGTCACCGAGCCAGTTGGTCTTGTAGTCGATCGTGACGTAGCGGGTGCGGCCCCCGACCGGCACCCGCACCACGACGTCGATCGACCCGGTCAGGTAGCCCAGGAGTCGCTGCCCGGCGAGGTCGGCGTCGCCGTCGAGCGTCTCGGCGAACGCCAGCAGCGGGTCGCCGTCGGGGAGGTGGGCGCGGAGCAGCGGGCCGAGGTCGCCGAGCACCACCTGCGCCGCACGGGGGTCGTCGGAGCGCGCCGCGAGGTCTCCGCCGGCGAGCGGGACCTCGAAGTCCAGCTCGCGCAGCCGGTCGGGGAGGGTGATGTCGCGCAGCGTCAGGCCGCCGGCGAGCGGGCCGAGCGGGGAGTCGCAGACCGCCACGAGCGCGTCGGCCAGCGCGTCGGCGTCGACCTCGACGGCCCACCACGCGCGGTGCTCCTCGACCTGGGCGAGCAGCTCGGCGCGCAGGTCGGGGGAGGCGGGGTCGGCGTGCTCGAGCACCTCGTGCACCAGCGAGCCGAACGCGGCACCCACCGGCAGGTCGGCCATCGGCGAGGCCACGGCGCTGAGTGCGGCGTCGACCTCGGGGGCGGGCGCGTCGTCGACCAGCTCGTCGAGGGGTACGTCGTCGAGCTCGGGGACCTCGTCGGGCTCCGACAGCACCCGGTCGGGTGCACCGGCGTGCGGGGCACCTGCCGCGGACAGCGCGGAGTAGGACGTGCGGCGCCAGTCGGTGTCGACGCCACGGTCGAAGGACCGCACCGCGAGCGGCAGCAGCTCGCGGTCGATGGGCGTGGTGTCGACCGGGCCCGGTGTGGCGAGCTCGGGCTGCGGGCCGCCCGACGCCTTCCAGCGACCGAGGATCTCGACCACCTCGTCGTCGCCGAGGACCGGCTGCTCGTCGTTGACGTGGGCGTGGCCCGGAGCGCGGCCGAAGAGCATCCGGTGCAGTGGCGCCGACGCCGTGTTGTTGGCGGTCGGGCAGTACCACGCGACGACCTGCGACTGGGCGCGCGTGAGCGCGACGTAGAGCAGGCGCAGGGACTCGCCGGCGTCCTCGCGACGACTCGCCGTGGCGGCGGCGTCGCGCCACCGGCTCGGTCCGCCGACGTCGCGGCACCGCTCGCCGCTGTCGTCGTGGAAGAGCGGCACCTCCTCGTCGCGGACCCAGCGGTCCCAGAGCGTCGGGAGGTAGACGATGGGGTACTCCAGGCCCTTGCTGCCGTGGATCGTCACGAGCTGCACGGCCGCCGCGTCGGAGTCGAGGCGTCGGGTGCGCTCGGAGGCCACCTCGATCTTGTCGTCGGCGACCTGGGTGCGCAGCCAGCCGAGCAGGCCGACCACCCCGAGCCGCTCGCTGACGGTGACCTTGTGCAGCGCCTCGCCGATGTGGCGCAGGTCGGTGAGCGTGCGCTCGCCACCGACCCGGCCCAGCACCCGCGCGACGAGCCCGCCGAGCACGGCGATCTCCAGCACCGCCGCGACACCGCGGGCGGCGAACACGTCGGCGAGGCGGCGCACGGCGTCGCTCAGGTCGTCGGTCGGGTCGGCCTCGCCCTGGAGGTCCTCGGCGGTCCGCCCGAAGAAGTCGGTCAGGGCGGCCGCCCGCACCCGGTCGGCCCGGTGCGGCTGCTCCAGCGCCTCGAGCAGGGTGAGCCACTGCGTGGCGGCCGCGGTCTTGAAGACCGAGCCGCCGGCGTTGACCACCGACGGGACACCGACGGCGGCCAGCGCCTCCTGCGCGGCGAGCAGGTCGGCGCGCCGCGCCGCCAGCACGGCGACGTCCTTCGGCGCGACGGGCCGCGCCTCGTCGCCGGCGCCGACCGTGGCGCCCGAGGTCAGGAGCCGCTTGATGTCGGCGGCGAGGTCGGTGAGGACGTGCCCCCTCCAGTCGCCGATGCGCGGCTTCTTGCGCCCCAGCTCCTCGTGGCGCACGACCCGCAGGCGGAACGGCGCGCCGGCGCCGTCGAGGCGGGAGGCCTGGTGGTGGGCGGTGATCGGGTGGACCGGGATCCGGTCGTCGCCGAGCGACGCGCCCTGGACGAGCACCTGGAGCGAGTCGAGCAGCGGCTGGTCGGCGCGCCAGTTGACGCCCAGCGTCTGGCGGGTCGTGGCCTGCTCCGCGGCCTGGAGGTAGGTCACGATGTCGCCGCCCCGGAAGGCGTAGATCGCCTGCTTCGGGTCGCCGATCAGGACCAGCGTGGAGGCGCCGTGGAAGGCGCGCTCGAAGACCTGCCACTGCACCGGGTCGGTGTCCTGGAACTCGTCGATCAGCGCGACCTTCCACCGCTGCCGCATCCGGGCGCGCGCGGGGGAGTCGTCGGCCGCCAGCGCGTCGGCGAGCTGGCCGAGCAGGTCGTCGTAGGACAGGACGCCGAGGCGGCGCTTGCGACGGTCGATCTCGTCGAGCACCTCGCTGGCGAACCGCACAAGCTCGGCGGCCTGGCCCTCCGGGTCCTCGGCCAGTGCCTCCCGGGGTGCGACGTTGGCACGCGGGTCGCCGACCACCGCGCGGGCGATCGTGAGCGCGGTCTCGTGCGACCAGGTGGTGGCCTCGCGGCGGGCGAAGAGGCCGAGGTAGAGGTCGTCGGTGACCTCGGACGTGAGCTGCTCGAGGTCCTCGACGAGCACGGCGCCCGTGTCGGTGTCGCCGGCCACCCCGAGGCTGCGCAGCACCAGCTGGCAGAACTGGTGGATGGTCGCGATCGTCGCGGCGTCGTACGACGTCAACGCATCGGTGAGCCGGCCCAGCCGGATCGTGCGCTCCGGCTCGTCGGCGTCGAGCAGCCAGTCGTGCAGCCGGTTGTCGGCGTCGGCGGAGGTCGGGTCGGCGAGCACGGCGGCCGCCTCGTCGAGCTGGCGCCGGACGCGGTCGCGGAGCTCCTGGCTGGCGGCCCGGGTGAAGGTGACGACGAGCATCTCCTCCAGCGTCGCGACGCCCTCGGCGAGATAGCGGGTGACCAGCGCCGCGATCGTCCAGGTCTTGCCGGTGCCGGCGCTCGCCTCGAGCAGGGTGGTGCCGGTCGGCAGCGGGGCGGTGATGTCGAAGACGTCCATCAGATCCCCCTCACCAGCTCGTGCGACAGCAGCGGCGACCAGACCCGGAGCGCGTAGTGGCCCAGCCGGTGCGGAGCCTCGCCCTCCTCGTCGGGGAGCAACGGTGTCGCGAGCACGTCGTAGGGGGCCGACTCGCCCCACGCACGGACGTGCCACTGGTCGCCGTCCTCCTTCGGGAAGCCGGTCTCGTTGAAGCGCGGGGTGACCCACTCGGCGGCCGCCTTGGCGTCCGGGTCTGCGTGGCCGTGAGTGCCGATCGCGAACTCCTCGGCGAACGCCAGGCTGGTCTTCACCGGCAGCGGCAACGGCTCGCGCTGGCCCCGCTCCATCACGTCGACGAGCGAGCGCAGCTCGGTGCGGGCCTCGTCGTCGGTCATCGGGGGGATCAGCGCGCGCCGGCCGGACCGACCCCAGCGGCCGATCGTGTGCGCGGTCCAGTTCTCGTCGGGGTGCCCGGCGGCGAGCGCGAGCGCGTCGAGCCAGGCGGCGAGGCGGTGCTTCGCGCCGAGGCTGGAGTAGCTGACGGCGACCAGGTTGTTGCCGAAGACGCTGCCGACGGTGCCGGTGAGGCGGCGGTCGCCGAGGTCGATGTCGACGTCGATCGTGCGGGTGGGACCGGAGCGCAGGGGCACGGCCGCCTCCACGAGCGGACGCACCCGCTGGACGATGTCGGTGAGCATCGTAGCGCCGAGGTCCTCCGGCGGGAGGAGGCCGCGCAGCTGCTCGGCCACCATCGCGGCCTGCGGGTCGCCACCCGTGAGCACGTCGTGCACGAGCCGGTCGCCGACCTGCCACTTCTCCAGACCGTCGAGGGTGATCGGCACGGCGTCCTTGGTCTCGTCGACGTCGTAGGGCGTCGTCACCCGCAGCCGGTGGCGCAGGAAGCTGCGCACCGGGTGCGCGAAGAAGTCCTGGAGGTCGCCCAGCGAGACCTCCTCGACCACCTCGGGCGCGGGCAGCGGGCCGGGCACGAGCGCGCGGGGGGCGGGCTGCGGCGACCGGGCGGCGCGCGCGCCGGCCAGTGCCGTGCGGTCGAAGGAGAACGGTCGCCGGTGGGCCGGCACGAGCGTGCCGGCGGTGAGGTTGGCCTCGTCGAACGGCTGGAGCGGGTGGTGCACGACGAGGTCCCGGCGCACGGGCCCGCTGCTGGTGCGGTCGAGCGTGTCGAGCAGCTCGCCGAGCGGCACGGCCGGCGGCTTGTCGTCGCCGGTGTGCTCGCCGCGTCCGGCGTAGGTGATGACCAGGGTCTCGGTCGCCGCACCGATCGCGTCGAGCAGGAGCTGCCGGTCCTCGGAGCGGATGTCGCGCTCGCCGGTCAGGGGTCGTCGGGCCAGCACGTCGTCGCCGTCGACCGACTCGAGCCGCGGGAAGACGCCGTCGTCGAGCCCGACGAGGCAGACCACCCGGTGCGGCACCGAGCGCATCGGGACCATCGTGCAGACGGTCAGCGTGCCGGTGCGGAAGTTGCTGCGGGTCGGTCGTCCGCGCAGCCGGTGCCGCAGCAGCGCCCGCACGTCGGCGTGCCGCAGCCGCGTCTCGTGGTCGCCGACGCCGGCCGAGATGCGGGCGAGCTCGCGGTCGAACTGCGCCACCCGCCAGGCGTCGTCCGCCTCGCTGGCCGTCAGTCCGTGCACGGCCGCGCTGAGGGCCGTTGTCCAGTCGGCGACGGACGTCGCGGCGCCGGCGGCCCGGACGAAGGTGTGCAGCCGGTCGACCATCTCGACGAAGCTGCCCACCAGCTCGAGGTGGCCGTCGCCGACGTCGTCGATCGGCAGGGTGCCGCGGACGTAGCGGTGGCCCTCGCCCGACATCGCCGCCCCGAGCAGCACCCGTTGGAGGCCGGTCAGCCACGTGTTGGCGTCGAGGTCGAGCCCGAAGGCCGCGCGGTGGTCGTGGTCGTAGCCCCAGCGGATCGCGGCCTGGTCGACCCAACGGGTGATCCGCTCGAGGTGGTCGTCGGTGAACCCGAAGCGTGCCCGCACCGGCTCCGTCGCGGCGAGGTCGAGCACCGACGTCGCGGTCATCCGGCCGGCCGCGAGCTCGACGAGCTCGGCAGCGACCCCGAGCAGCGGGTTGGTCGCACCGGGTGACCGGTCGGCGAGCCGCACCCGCAGCCGGTGGGCGGGGTGGCCGACGTCCTCGTGGGCGACGTCGGCGAGCCCGAACCCGGCCGAGATCAACGGGGCGTAGGTCTCGATGTCGGGACACATCACGAGGATGTCGCGCGGCTCCAGGGTGGGGTCGTCCTGGAGGAGGCCGACGAGCACCTCACGGAGCACGTCGACCTGGCGCGCGGTGCCGTGGCAGGCGTGCACCTGCACCGACAGGTCGGTGTCCGCGCGCACCCGCGAGGCGAGCAGCCCGGCGTCGGGCGTGCGGTTGGCGCGCAGGTCGGACTGCAGCCAGCCGAGCATCGTCGTCGCGTCGGCGTGTCCCGCGGCGTGCTGCTCGGTGCCGAGGTCGCCGAGCGCGCGCCGCAGCTCGCGGGAGTCGCGGCCGAGCGAGGCGAGGAGCGGGTGGGCGACCAGCAGGGCGGAGTCGTCGACGGAGCGCGCCACCGGCCCGACCACCCCGGTCGGCGCGAGCGCGGACCAGAGGTCGGGCGACGGCTGCGGCAGCCACAGGTGCACGTCGCGGTGCTCGCCGAGGGCGCGCAGCAGCTCGACCTCGGTCACCGGCAGCCGCGTGTGCCCGAAGAGCGACAGCCGCCCGGGCAGGTCGAGCCCGTCCCCGCCGGCCGCGAGCCGCTCGAGGGTCGAGGCGTGGCGCACGTCCGGGGCCGGCGAGCCGACCCGCTCCACCAACCGCCGCCAGAGGTCGGCCTGCCACCGCAGGTCGGCGTCCAGCGGGTGGCCGTCGCCGTCGGTGTCGTCGCCGGCGCGCCAGTCGCGGACGAGCTGCGGACGCTGGGTGGCGTAGGACGAGAAGAGCCCGGCCAGCCGTCGCGCGACCGCGTAGCGCCGGGCCGAGCGCTCGTCGGCCGGGTCGCCGTGGCCGAGGTGGCGGCCGAGGTCCTCGAAGCCGGGCTCGTCGAGGGAGCCGTCGATGACCTCCAGCAGCGGCCAGGCGAGCCGGTCGGGGCTCCACGGGTCCTCCGCGTCGCGGTCGAGCAGCATCGAGACCAGCGAGTGGGGCGAGACGAAGTCGACGCCGGCGCACACGCCGTCGCCGCCGCGCGGCCCCACGCCGAGGCGGTGCGACAGCCGCTGGGTCAGCCATCGCTCGACGCCACGGGCCGGCACCACGACGACCTCGCGGGCGAACGGGTCGGGCAGCGGGGTGACCAGCAGGTCCGCGAGCGCGTCGGCGAGCGCGTCGGTCCGCTCGGCGGTGTGCAGGTGCAAGGTCACGTGCGCCACCCTATGAGCGCGGACCGACACCGCGTGGGCCCTGTCCCCAGCCGCCGTCGTCGGGTTGGATCAGGGCGTGGACTACGTGCGGTGGGGAGCGGGGCTGCTCGTCCTCGCGCTCCTCACGTACGCCCTCTCCCGCGCGGCGCGGATCCCGCTCGGCTGGCTGCCGCTCACCGCGCTGCTGCGGGCGGTCGTCCAGCTCGCCGTCGTCGCGACGATCCTGCGGGGCGTCCTGGCGGTGCCGTGGACGGTGGTCCTCTTCGTCGTCCTGATGCTCAGCACCGCGTCGTGGACCGCCGGCTCCCGTCTCGTCGAGCTGCCACGGGGCCACGTCATCGCCCTGACGGGGGTGCTCGCGGGCGCTGCCGTCACGCTCGTGCTCGTCTTCGCGCTGCGCCTCGTCGACCTCGAGGCGCGTTACGTCGTCGCGGTCGCGGGCATCATCATCGGCAACGCGATGTCGGCCTCCACCCTGTCCGGGCGCAACTTCCTGCGCGCCGCCCGCGCCCGCAGGGACGAGGTCGAGGCCTGGTTGTCCCTGGGGGCGACCCCGCAGCAGGCCTACGACGACATCGGCCGCGACGCCGCCCGCGAGGCCCTCCTGCCGAACCTCGACCAGACGCGGTCGACCGGTCTCGTCACCCTCCCCGGAGCCTTCGTCGGTGCCCTCTTCGGCGGCGCGTCGCCGGTCGTCGCCGCGCAGTTCCAGCTCGTCGTGCTCGCCGGCATCGCGCTGACGATGCTCACCACGGCGGTCGTGGTGACCCGCCTCGCCGGGCGGTCGGCGTACGTCGTGACGGAGGTCGTCGGATGAGGAACCTCGCGCTCGCAGCGGCGGCCGCGCTGCTGCTGGCCGGCTGCACCCCCGACGCCGCACCGCCGGAGGAGGTCACCGTGCAGTGGGTCGAGAAGCAGCTGCCCGCACCGTCCGGGGCGCCGGGACGCAACGTGCTCCGCGACGCCGTCGAGTGCGGCGACGGCTGGTGGGTGGTCGGTGCGGTGTTCCTCGACGAGCCCACCGAGACCCGGGACACCCGTCCCGCGGCGTGGTTCTCCCCCGACCGCGAGACCTGGACGTCGGTGCCGGTGGACGCCCGCACCTACTGGGGCCGCCGCGCGATCCTCAACTCGGTCGCCTGCTCGCGCGACCGCGTCGCGATCGTGGGGGCCCGCTCGGGAGGCGCGCACGGCAACCCCCGCGTGACGACCTTCTGGCTCGACGACTCTGCGGCCGACGTCGGGAGGCTGGTCGACGTACCCACCACGTTCGTGCAGTACGGCGGCGTCAGCGCAACCAACGTCGGCCCGGTCTCCGGCGGCCCGGAAGGCTGGCTGATCGTGGGCAACCGCACGTCGGGACCCGGCGTCTGGGTCACCGACGACCCGCGCGGGTTCACCCGCGTCGAGGCCGAGCCCGGCCTCACCGACGACGGCGACCTCGAGTCGCTCGCCCAGGCGGGCGGCTGGGCCGGTGACGAGTGGGTCGTGGTCGGCGGCGGCGCGCGGACCGGCCGGCACCTCGAGCAGGCGCCGCTCGCCTGGTCCTCGCCCGACGGGCTGTCCTGGAGCCCGGAGGAGATGCCTGACGACGACGGGGCGCAGGACGTGCACCGGGTCGCGCAGCTCGACGACGGCGACCTGCTGGCGGTCGGCCTGAGCGAGGGGCGCTTCGCGGCGTGGCTGCGCGACGACGACGGCTGGAGCGAGCCGGTGAGGTTCGGCGAGGTGGCCGACTCCTGGACCGGAGCGCCGTACGTCGCCTCGCTCGCGCCGACGCCGGCCGGGATGCTCGCCACCGTCAGCACCGGCCAGCGCTACGAGATGTGGCAGACCGCCGACGGTCGCGACTGGAGCCGCGTCGAGGTGCCCCTCGAACCACAGACCGCCGGCGACCACACGTTGGTGGCAGCCGGCGGCGGGAGCCTGCTCGTCATCGGCGATGCCGGGGACGGCGGGCACGTGTGGGCGGGTGAGCCCCAGGGGTGATCAGCCCTTGAAGACGTCCTTGATCTTCTCGCCGGCCTGCTTGAGGTTGGCGCCGGCCTGGTCGCTCTTGCCCTCGGCCTGGAGCTCCTCGTCGTCGGTCGCCTTGCCCGTGGCTTCCTTGGTCTTGCCCTTGAGCTCCTCGGCCTTGTTGCCGATCTTGTCGTCGAGTCCCATGGTGGTTCCTCCTGTGGAGTGTGTGCCGACCTGAGTGGTCACCTTCCAACGTGCCACGCAGGTGGGCACCGAACCGCACCCGTCCGGGTGGGGGATGTCCGGACGGGTGCGGTGGCTCGGTGTCAGGACCCGAGGGTCCGCGGAGGTGTCGGCCCCGGGTCCGTCGTCCCGGTCTGCAGGCCCGGCGGGGGAGCGGGCTGCGGCACCGGGGTGACGTGCTCGACCTCTTCGGCTCGCGACGCATCGATGCGCCAGATGAAGAAGCAACCGACGACGGCGACGACGATCGCCGCCGTACCGATCAGGATCACAGTGCCCATGGGGTTCACTTCCTTGTGGTGGAGAGGCGAAAACCTCTACAAACCTGTATAGGTTAGTTCTGCACATTGCACAAGCAGTGTCCACGACCAGGTCGACGGGGAGCGCGATGCCGGAGCACGAGCACGGGTTCAGCATCGGGACGCTCGCCGCCCGCACGGGCCTCACCCCGACCGTGCTGCGCACCTGGGACCGCCGCTTCGGGTTCCCGGAGGGCACGCGCTCGACGGCGGGCCACCGCAGGTTCAGCGACCTCGACGTCGAGCAGGTGCGCGAGGTCGCCGAGGCGCGCTCGACCGGCGTCTCCCTGCAGGCCGCGATCGACGCGGTACGCCGACGACACGAGGACGCACCCGAGTCGGTGCACGCGGTGCTGGTGCGCGACTTCCCGCACCTCGGCGTGCAGCGCCTCGGTCGGCGCGCACTGGTGGCGGTCTCGCAGGCGTTGGAGGACGAGTCCCTCGCCCGCGCCGACCGGCCGGTGGTGCTCGGCGCGTTCCAGGAGGGGCACCGCTACGCGGGCTCGCGTCACCGGTGGGACGAGCTGGGACGCACGGCGTCGTGGGCAGCGGTCGTCGCGGACTTCGACGACGACCTGCCGGCCGACCCGTCGGCGACGCCTGCGCGGTGCCAGCTGCCCGCAGGGTCCCCGTTGCGTCGTGAGTGGACCGTCGTGTCCGTGAGCGCCGGTCTCGCCGCGGTCGTCTCGGCGTGGGAGGTGCCGGTCGCGCCGGGGAGCGAGGCCGTCTACGAGTCGGTGATCAGCAGCCAGCGACCGGTCGCGCTGGCCGCGGCGCGGGTGCTCGCCGCGGCGGCGGGCTCGGCGGGGGCACGGCCCCCGGCGGCCGTCGACCGCCTGCTCGGCGAGCCCGGCCGGACGGCTCCCCCGGGCGGGGCCGACCCGGACCGGATGTGGGTGCGAGCGCTGGCGCGACTCGACCCGGGCGCCTGATCCCGAGCACGACCGTCGATCAGTGGTGGCGCAGGGCCTCGACCAGCTCGTCCTTCGTCATCGACGAGCGGCCCTCGATGTCGAGCTCGGCCGCACGCTCGCGCAGCTCCGCGACGGTGCGGTCCTCGTAGTCGGTGGCCTCGCCACCGCGCTCGCCGACCTTCGAGCGTCCCTCGTTGGCTGCCGCGTTCGCGATGCGGGCGGCCTTCTCCTTGCTGGCACCCTCGTCGCGCAGGGCCTCGTAGACCTCGTCGTCCTTGACGGACGGGCGCGCATCCTTCTTCTTCTCGGCCATGACGCCACCGTGCCAGCGGGCACCCGGCCCCGGCTCACCCTGCCGGGGGAGCAGGCTCAGGCAGACAGCCGGTCGAGGCAGTCGCGCAGCTGGTCGACGGTCTTCTTCGCCAGGATCGGGAGGTAGGCCGCGACCAGGTGCGAGGCGAGCCTCGAGGCGCCGGAGAAGTGCATCTCGGCGTTGTAGGTGATCCGGGTGGCGTCGCCGGACCGCTCGATCTCGAAGCGGTCGTGCCCGTCGAAGGAGTCGTTGCTGCCGGTCAGCAGGACCAGTCGCCCGGGCACCAGCTCGGCCGTGGTGTAGGTCAACTCGACCTCGCGGCCCAGGAAGCCGGAGACGTTGCGGTACGTCGTCCCGACCCCGCCGTCGCCGCCGGTCCGCTGGCAGGTCTTCGTGCCCGGGTCCCAGCCCTCGGCGTTGCGGAAGTCGGCGAGGTAGTCGAACGCCGCCTCGGGGCTGGCGGTGGTGGCGAACGCACGCGTGATGGACGGCATGCCCCGACCGTAGCCAGCGGGCGGGTGGGACGGATCACCCCGAGAGGCCGGAATTGGAGTTGAGACATCGTTGTCTCATGTGAGACAGTAGTGTCTCATCAAGAGTCCGAGCGCGAGGACGTGCCATGGCAGACCGCAACGAGATCCTGGGCGCCGCCCAGGGTGCGTTCAACGCCGACCCCTCCGCCTCGATGTCCGCGGTCGCCGAAGCCGCCGGCATCAGCCGCGCGACCCTGCACCGGCACTTCGACTCGCGCGAGGCGCTGCTCGTCGAGCTCGGCACCCGGTCGCTCGACCAGTGGGCCGGCCGGCTCGACGAGGTCGACGCCGAGGCGCTCGCGGCGTCCGGCGACGCCCCGGCGATCCGGGCCGCGCTCGAGACCCTCGTCCTCGGCTACGTCGACGACTCCGACGGTTTCGGCTTCGCACTGACCGACCACGTGATCCTCGCCAACGCCGACCTCGAGGAGCGCACCCGAGTGCTCGCCGACCGCGAGGCCGTGCTGTTCGCCGCGGCCCAGCGCGTCGGCGTGCTCCGTCCGGACCTGCCGCCGCGGTGGTTCGGCCATGCGATCTACGGCCTCCTCGTCTCCGCGCGCGAGGCCGTCCGCATCGGCGACGTCGCCCGGCGCGACGTCGGCCACCTCGTCCTCTCCTCCCTGCTCGCAGGGATCGTCCAGCCCGCAACGACCCGGAACAGAAGCACGCCATGACCGACCTGATCCCGAACACCTCCGACACCGCGAAGACCGCCTCCGACCCCCGTCGCTGGTGGGCGCTCGCCGTCCTCGCCGCCAGCCTGCTGGTGGTCGTGATGGACATGACCATCCTCAACGTCGCCCTGCCCGAGATGTCCGCCGAGCTGGAGCTCACCTCGGTGTCGCAGCTGTGGGTCGTCGACGCGTACGCCCTCGCGCTCGCCGGGCTCCTCATCCCGGTCACCGCGCTCGGCGACCGGTGGGGCCGCAAGCGGATGCTGGTCACGGGCTACGCCGCCTTCGCCGTCGGCTCGGTCGCGATCCTGTGGGCCGACAGCGCGGCCGCCGTCATCGCGATCCGCGCGCTGCTCGGCATCGGCGGCGCGATGGTGATGCCGTCGACGCTCTCGCTGATCCGCTCGGTCTTCGCCGACGCCCGCGAGCGCACGCTCGCCCTCAGCATCTGGGGTGCATCCGCCGCGCTCGGTGGCGCCGTGGGCCCGGTCGTCGGTGGTGCGCTGCTCGAGCACTTCAGCTGGCACTCGGCGTTCCTGGTCAACGTGCCCCTGATGGCCGTCGCGATCGTGGCCGGCGTGTGGCTGCTGCGCGAGAACCGGTCACCGCGCCCGGGCCGGATCGACGCCGTCGGCGTGCTCCTGTCCGCGGGCGGCATGACCGCGTTCGTCTACGCCGTCAAGCAGCTCGGCAAGCACGGGCCGTCGCTCGCCACGCTGGCGCTGCTCGTCCTCGGCGTCGCCATGCTCACCGCCTTCGTCCGCGCCGCCCTCGCGTCCGACCGGCCGATGCTCGACGTGCGCCTGTTCGCCAACCCGGTGCTGCGTGCCGGTGTCGTCGCGGCCCTCGCCAGCAGCGTGGCGATGGCGTCGGTGCTCTTCGTCGGCAGCCAGTGGCTGCAGCTCGTCGACGGGCGTACGCCGCTGCAGGCCGGCCTCGCGCTCCTGCCGCTCGCGGTCGGCGCGATCATCGCCTCCCCGTTCGCCCCGGCGCTCGCCGAGCGCTCCAGTCCGCGGATCGTGCTCGCGGGCGGGCTGCTCGTCCTGTCCGCCGGGCTCGGGCTGCTCGCGCTGCTGCCGGCGACGTACCCCTTCGTCGCCGTGGCGTTCGCCGTCGTCGGCCTTGGCACCTCGGCCCTGGGCCTGGGCTCCGCGCTGATCATGGGCGTGGCGTCCGACGACCAGGCCGGCTCGGCCGCGGCCGTCGAGGAGATCACCTACGAGCTCGGCGCCGTCCTGGGCATCACCTTCCTCGGCAGCCTCGTCGGCGCGGTCTACCGGGCCGGCCTGCCCTCCGGGGCCGACGGCGCGGTGCGCGAGTCGGTGGCCGGCGCGGTCGGCGGACCGTGGTTCGCCGACGCGGCCGACGCGTTCGTGACGGCCTTCGCCTCGGTCGGAGCGGTGGGCGCGCTCCTCACCGCGCTGGCGGCGTACGCCGTGTGGCGGCTCGTGCCGGCCGACCTCTCCCTGGACGACGTGCACCACTGAGCGCGCCGGGTCAGGCCTCGCTGGCGACGGCCCGGTCCATCGACGCGGTGATCGCGCGCAGCGTGACCTGGAGGGCGCGCACGTCGTCGGGCGACATGTCGAGGTCCTCGACGATCCGGCACTGCACGGCCTCGGCGCCGGCCCAGGCCTCGCGGCCGAGGTCGGTCAGCTCGATGAGCGACGACCGGCCGTCGTCGGGGTCGCGCCGACGACCCACGAGGCCGGCGTCCTCCATCCGGCGCAGCAGCGGGGTGAGGGTGGCGTGGTCGAGGCGCAGCGTGCCGGCGAGCGACTTGATCGAGCTCGGGCCGGTGCCGCCCAGCAGCACCACGACGAGGTACTGCGGATAGGTGAGCCCGTGCGCCTCGAGCAGCGGTCGGTAGCGCTGAGTCATGGCACGCGAGGCGGCGTAGAGGTCGAAGCACACCAGCTCGTCGAGGACGTCGTGATCGGTCATTCCTGCCCTCCCTCAGGGTGACACCACCTTGATTCCCGCGGTGGCCCGTGCAACGTTGTGTCGTGTACAAGACAACTGTACGCCGACCCGAGGAGCCTCGCATGTCCACCATCTCCGCGAACGACATCACCCTCAGCTACACCGACAGCGGCGGCACCGGTCGCCCGGTCGTCCTCATCCACGGCTGGCCGCTCAGCGGCGCCTCCTGGTCCGGCCAGGTGTCGGCCCTGACCGACGCCGGCTACCGCGTCATCACCTACGACCGGCGCGGCTTCGGCGACTCCGACAAGCCGGCCGACGGCTATGACTACGACACCTTCGCCGCCGACCTCGCCGGGCTGCTCGACGGCCTCGACGTCACCGACGCGACGATCGTCGGGTTCTCGATGGGCGGCGGTGAGGTCGCCCGCTACCTCGGCACCTACGGCTCCGGCCGGATCCGGTCCGCCGTGCTCGCCGGCGCCGTCCCGCCCTACCTGCTCAAGACCGACGACAACCCGGACGGTGGCCTCGGCGAGGAGGACGTCGCCGGCATGGAGGAGGGCGCCCGGACCGACCGGGAGAACTTCCTCGACGGCTTCACGACGAACTTCTTCAGCGTCGACGGCGAGCTCGTGGTCACGGAGGAGCAGCGCCAGGAGGCGCTGGCCCTGGAGAAGCCCGCACGCGACGAGGCGGTCGTCGGCTGCATCGGCGCCTTCGGCCGCACGGACTTCCGCGACGACCTCGCGAAGGTCGACGTACCGACCCTCGTCATCCACGGCGACTCCGACGCCATCGTGCCCTTCGAGGTCTCGGGCAAGCGCTCGGCCGAGGCGATCGCCGACAGCACCCTCGTCGTCGTACCGGCTGCGCCGCACGGCTTCAACGTCAGCCACCGCGACGAGTTCAACAGCGCGCTGCTGGAGTTCCTCGCGCGCTGATTCGCGACGTCGTGGCCCCGCCCGGTGCGCGGGGCCACGCGCGCGTCGCTCGTCCGGGTGCTACCCCATCGTGTTGATGCGGGTGGGCACGATCTGCACGATCACCCGCTGCTGGTCACGGCCGCCCTACCAGGGATAGGGCTGACCGGTGTAGCGCTGCGACAGCGCCTCGATGTGGTCCACCGCGCCCTCGGTCGTGGTGCTCACCACGAGGCCCCTGATCTCGTGGTAGCGACTGGGGTTCGCGGGATCCGACACGGCCACCGCGACGCGAGGGTCCCGCGCGATGTTGCGGGTCTTCTGGTGGGTGGCGACCGTGTTGACGAGCACGTGGGCTCCCGAGGCGTCGACGTCGACCCAGGTCTGCGTCAGCTGGGGCGAACCGTCCGGCATGGTCGTGGCGACGTAGCAGGTGGCAGCCGAGCGCAGGAGCTCGAGCAGGGCGTCATCGAGCAGGACGGCGGGGGCGGTGCTCATCCGCCCATGGTCACCCGCGGGCAGGAGGGCTGCCTCCCCCCGGTGGGTGCGATCAGGCGATCGCGCCGACGATCGCGGCCTCGAGCCGGTCGATGCCGAGGTCCAGGTCGTCGTCGGAGATGGTGAGGGGAGGCGCCATCCGGATCACGCCGCCGAGCCCGGGCAGCTGCACGATGTTGATGTGCAGCCCGAGCTCGAGGGCGGCGGTGGTGACGGCGCGGCCGAGCGCGTCGGCGGGCGTACGGCTCTCCTTGTCCGTCACGAGCTCGACGCCCTGCAGCAGACCCCGACCGCGTACGTCGCCCACGCACTCGTAGCGGTCCCGGAGGTCCTGCAGCCGGTCGGCCAGCACCTTCCCGAGGTCGTGGGCGCGCTGCGTGAGGTCGTCGCGCTCGACGACGTCGAGGACCGTCAGGGCGACCGCCGCCGCGAGCGGGTCGGAGGAGTGGGTGGTGAAGAACAGGTGGCCGCGCTCGTGGCAGCGCTCCTCGATCTCGGCGGTCGTCACGACCACCGCGACGGGCAGGCCGGCGCCGAGGGTCTTGGACAGCGTGATGATGTCGGGCACGACCCCGTCGCGCTCGACGGCGTACATCGTCCCGGTGCGGCCCAGGCCGGTCTGCGCCTCGTCGACCACGAGGAGCATCCCGCGCTCGCGGCACTTCTCGTGCAGCGCGGCGAGGTAGCCCAGCGGCAGCTCGAGGATGCCGCCGGAGGACAGGATCGGCTCGACGAGGCACGCCGCGAGGCTGCCCGACGACTGGCGGTCGAGGGTGGCGAAGCCGTAGTCGAGCTCGGTCTGCCAGTCGTGGCTGCCGTCGGGGTGGCGGAAGGGCGAGCGGTAGGCGTCGGGCGCGGGCAGCGTGAGGTTGCCGACCGGCGGCGGGCCGTAGCCGTGACGACCGGCGGAGAAGGTCGCGCCGGCCGCACCGGTGGTCATGCCGTGCCACGACCGGTCGAGCGCGACGACCTCGTAGCGGCCGGTGGCGAGCTTGGCCATCTTGATCGCGGCCTCGTTCGCCTCACCGCCGGTGGTGAGCAGGTGCATCCGCTCGAGGTCGCCGGGCAGGCTCTCGGCCAGGCGCTTCGCGAGCTCGACGACCGGACGGCTCAGCATGCCGGAGTAGAGGTGGTCGAGGGTGGCGACCGACTCGCTGACGGTCCGCACGACCTCGGGGTGGGAGTGGCCGAGCACGGCGCTCATCTGGCCGGAGGTGAAGTCGAGGATCGCGCGGTCCTGCTCGTCGTACACCCAGGAGCCGGCCGCCCGCGCGATCACCCGCGGGGTGAAGCCGCCGCCGTAGCGGATCAGGTGACGCTCCGCGTCCTGCCAGAAGGTGTCGTCTGCCATGGGGTCCTCCGCGCCGGTGGTGTGGTGGGCACACCCTGCCAAGGGAACGGCGTCGGCGCGAGGGGACCCGGCCGGCCGTGGACGTCGGGCCGGCACCGTGGGACCGAGGGGTGGTACCTCGGGTGGAGGAAGCGGGCCCCCGGGATCCCTAGGGTCGTCCCGTGATCACGACGTTCCTCATCGCGCACACCTGGCTCACGACCGTCGCCCTCGTGGCGCTGGTGGTCCTCGGCACGCCCCTCGCCGCCTGGCTCGCCACCCGCCCGCGGGCGGCGTACGTCCTCGCCGCAGTGGCTGCGCTGCCGATCGCCGTGCTGACGCTCTGGCCCACCGACCGCGACCTCCCGGTGGGGTGCGCCCAAGAGTGGTCGGTGCCGACGCTCGGCCGGGTCGAGCTGGTCGCGAACGTCGTGCTGTTCGTGGCGCCGGTGCTGTTCCTGGCCGTGGCCCTCCGGCGGCCGGTGCTCGCCGTGCTCGTCGGGAGCACGGCGTCCTTCGGGATCGAGGCCCTCCAGGCGTTCGTGACCGCGCTCGGCCGCTCGTGCTCGACCAACGACTGGCTGTCGAACACGATCGGCTCCGTGCTGGGCGGAGTGCTCGCCGCTGTCGCACTGGCGGTCAGCCGACGTGCTGCCGGCTCCCGGCCGGCGTCCGACCCGCACGTGCGGGAGCCGCTGGCGCGCTGACCGTGACGGCGCTCAGCCCTGCCTGGCGTCGTAGTCGTCCTGGCTCCGCTCGATCGCCGGATTCTGCTCGATGGCCCACTCGGCGAGCGCGACGGCGGGCTTGATGAGGGTGCGGCCGGTGTCGGTGAGGGCGTACTCGACCCGAGGTGGGACCTCCGCGAACACCTGCCGCTCGACGAGACCGTCGCGCTCGAGCTGGCGCACGGTGCGTGTGAGCATCCGCTGCGAGATGCCGGGGATCCGTTGCTGGAGCTCGGTGAAGCGCATCCGCTCACCGTCGAGCGTCGCCACGACCAGGAGGGTCCACTTGTCGCCGATCCGGTCGAGGATCCCGCGGATCGCCCGACCGCCGTCGCCGCGGATGAGGCAGGTCCGCTCGTAGCTCGACACGTGTCCTCCAGGTCGGTCAGGCACACCCGTGTGCCTTTTGCAGGGACCCCGAAAGTACTCCACGATGGGGTTCCTTACTGATCGTAACGATTGGAGCCCACATGGACATCGCCTACTGGATCCTCGCTGGACTGCTCGCGGTCTTCTACCTCTACGCCGGTGGTACCAAGGTGGTGCAGAGCCAGGAGCAGCTCGCGCCGATGATGGCCTGGGCCGGGACCACGATCCCGATGGCCGGCGTCCGCGCGATCGGCGTGCTCGAGGTCGCGGGCGCACTCGGGCTCGTGCTGCCGCGTCTGACCGGCGTCGCGCCCGGCCTGGCCGTGGCGGCGGCGATCGGCCTCACCGTGCTGCAGGTGCTGGCGCTCGGCTTCCACGCCTCGCGCGGCGAGACGAAGGACCTGTGGCTCAACGCGGTGCTCGTCGTCGCCGGTGCTGCGGCTGTCTGGCTCGCCCTCGCGACCGCCTAGCGGTCGGGGTCGACGATCGGGAGCCTGTCCGCCGCCGGCGGAGATCCCTAGAGTCGGGCCATGGCTCGCTACGGCGCACAGTTCGGACCGGACATCACCTTCCTCGGCGTCCCCGCCTGCGACCTCGACGACACGTCGACGTACGACGATGCGGACGTCGTCATCCTCGGCGCCCCCTTCGACGGTGGTACGTCGCACCGGCCGGGGACGCGCTTCGGACCTCAGGCGATCCGGATGACCGACTACCTCCCGCACGACGGCTCACGGCCCTCGCTCGCGCTGCGCACCGACGGGCTCCGGGATCTGGTGGTCTACGACGCGGGCGACGTCGAGCTTCCCCCCGGCGACATCGAGACCACGCTCGGCCGGCTCGAGGCGGCGGTGGAGACGGTGACCCGCTCGGGTGCGATCCCGGTCGTGCTCGGCGGCGACCACTCCATCGCGTACCCCGACGCGAAGGGGGTCGCCAACGTCCTGGGCCACGGGCGGGTCTCGATGATCCACTTCGACGCGCACGCCGACACCGGCGACATCGAGTTCGGCTCGCTGTGGGGCCACGGCCAGCCGATGCGCCGGCTGATCGAGTCGGGCGCACTGCGCGGCGACCGCTTCCTCCAGGTCGGGCTGCGGGGCTACTGGCCCGGGCCCGAGACGCTGGACTGGATGGCCGCGGAGAGGATGCGGTCCTACGAGATGACCGAGATCGTCCACCGCGGCCTGCAGGAGTGCCTCACCGAGGCCTTCGGCATCGCGACCGACGAGTGCGAGGGCGTCTTCCTCTCCGTCGACATCGACGTCTGCGACCCCGGCCATGCGCCCGGCACCGGTACGCCGGAGCCCGGCGGCCTGTCGGCCCGCGAGCTGCTCGACTCGGTCCGCCGGATCTGCCTCGAGCTGCCGGTCGTCGGCGTCGACGTGGTCGAGGTCAGCCCGCCCTACGACCACGCGGACATCACGGCTGCCCTGGCCAACCGGGTCGTGCTCGAGGCGCTGTCCGCGATCGCCCGCAAGCGCCAGGACGAGCGCGACGGCACGACGTGGGACCCGTCCCGGCCTCTCCTGGACCGCGGGTGATCGTCACGCGAGCCCTCGTGCAGCAGGTGCGTGGAGCACCTCTGTCGGGGCAGCATGTCGAGGACCGGCCGCTCGCTCCGTCTCCCGGTTGAAGCGGTCGTCCGGACCGCCCGTCACGAGGAGCGCACCATGGGCATCACCACCGTCGACCAGATCGTCACCGCGGACGGGTACGCATCGGAGCCCGACGGGGGACTCTCCTTCTTCGACGCGTTCGACCAGACCGGGGACCGCACCGACCAGGGCCAGCTCGAGTGGTTGCAGGGCGTCGACGCGATCCTGCTCGGGCGCCGCACCTACGAGATGTTCAGCAGCTACTGGCCGACCCCGGCCGCCGACGGCGACGCGGTCGCGGAGTGGATCAACGCCGCTCCCCGGCACGTCGTCAGTGCCACCCTGGACTCCGCACCGTGGGGCGACCACGCTGCCGCCGAGGTGCACGGCGACGGCGCCCTCGCCGCCGTCTCCGCGCTCCGCGAGCGCTACGACTCCGTCGTGGTCTGGGGCAGCCTCGACCTCACCGACGCGCTCTTCGCCGCGGGCGAGGTCGACGTGCTCCGGCTGCGCACCGTGCCGGTCGTGATCGGCGCGGGCCGGTCGTTCGTCCCGTCGTCCCTGGGCCGGCAGCGGCTCGCGCTCGAGGGATCGACGGCGCAGGCCACGGGTCACGTCGCGACGTCGTACCGCGTGCTTCGCTGATCACGCGGCAGGTCCCGCGGCCGTCGTCTCGACCGCACCCGGCTCGATGAAGAAGTTGTCGCGGAAGAGCCCGGTCGGGTCGAAGCGCCGCTTGAGCTCGCGGAGCCGGGCGAGGTGGGCGGGCGGGAACGCGCGCTCCACCCACTGCGGGCCGATCCCGGTCTCGAAGCTGAGGTAGCTGCCCGACAGGTGCGGCACCATCCGCTCCCACGCCTCGTCGAACCGGTCGCTCGCGCCGAAGCCGGAGAGCGAGAAGCTCGCGCTGCGACCGGCGTACGCCGTCGCCGCGCTCGGCACGTCGCTGACGGCGCCGCCGACCGCCCGGATCGAGAAGAAGTACGACGTCCCGGCGTCGAGCAGCGCCGCGACCTCCGCCGACAGCTCGGGCGTGAGGTGGTCGGCGAGGCCCGAGTGGGTGTGCGGCTCACCTTGGCCGCGCTGCGGGCCGTCACTGCTGAACAGGCCCATCACCTGGTCGTACGTCGCCAGCGCGACGTTCTGCTGGACGAGCGGGGCGACCTCGGCGATCGGCTGCAGCCGCTCGACGACCGTCTCCGGGTCGTCGGAGTCGACGACCAGCATGGCCTGGGCGATGCGCTGGCCGCCCTGTCGCTGGCCGAGGATCACCTGGCCCGTGACGGAGCGGTCGGCTGCCTCGATCGCGGCACCCCAGGCCTCGAGGAACGCGGCGGTGTCGCTCGCGTCGAACGCCAGCTGCGCGAAGGCGATCGCCCCGACCTTCGCGGCCGTCAGCTCGAAGGAGGTGGCGATCCCGAAGTTGGGTCCGGCGCCGCGCATCCCCCAGAAGAGGTCGGGCTCCTCGTCCGCGCTCGCGCGCACCACCCGGCCGTCGGCGAGCACCACCTCCACCGCGGTGAGGTGGTCGATCGTCAGCCCGTGCTTCCGGGCGAACCACCCGACGCCGCCGGCGGTGGCCAGCCCGCCGACCCCGACGCCGCCGTAGTCGCCGCTGCTGATCGCGAGGCCGTGCGGAGCGAGGGCGCGCGCCACCTCGGTCCAGGTGGCGCCGGGCCCGACCCGGACCGTGCCGGCCAGGGGATCGAGCACCTCGACGGTGTTCAAGGCGCTCACGTCGATCACGAGGCCGCCACGGTTGAGCGACCGCCCGGAGATGCCGTGCCCGGCGCTGAGGATGCCGAGCGGCACCTCGCGGTGCTCCCGTGCGACGGCGACCGCGGCCTGCACGTCCCCGACGCTCCCGGCGCGGAGGACCAGGCCGGGTGCGCCGCCGCGCAGGTAGCCGGAGCGGTAGCGGGAGTACGCCCGGTCGCCGGGCTCGACGGCCTTCCCGGCCAGCGCCTCCGGCAGGTCGTCGTACGCGATCCCGGGGTGGCGCCTGGCGAGGGCCGCCGGCCCGCGGACGTGCGAGCGCTCCCGGGTGCCGCTGGCGTCGCGGGCTGCGGCGACCCGCTCGCGCACCTCGGTGAAGAGCCCGGCGAAGTGGCGGAGTCCGCCCTCGTCGTCGCCCATCACGATGAAGGTGCTGACCCCGTCCTCGGTCGCGAACCGGACCAGGTCGTCCGCGTCGGCGTCGGCGCCGACGTTGAGCAGCCGGGTGATCTCGGCGGGGTCGCGGCCCGCGCCTCGTGCGGCCTCGTCGATGACCTGCATGCCGCGCTGGAGGTCGCCGTCCTGGAGGTACGGCAGTGACGGCAGCCAGCCGTCGGCGGAGCGGCCGATCAGTCGCTGCATCCGCGGCTTGAGGGCGCCGAGCCAGATGGGCACCTGGTGGGCGGGGGCCGGGCCGCGCTTCGCGCCGCGCACGTGATGGTGCCGGCCGGCAACGGCGAGCACCGAGCGGTCGTCGGTGGCCCAGATGCCGCGGATGACCTCGATCGCCTCGCCCAGCGCGTCGACCGACTCGCCCGGGGTCAGCCGTCCGCCGCCGTAGGCCTCGATCGCGTCCCAGAAGCCGCCCGCGCCGAGGCCGAGCGCGACCCGGCCGCCCGTCAGCAGGTCGAGGCTGGCGACCGACTTCGCCAGCACGGCCGGCTGGCGGAGCGGGAGGTTGAGCACGTTGCCCGAGAGGTGGATGCGGTCGGTGCGCGCAGCGGCGTACGACATCAGGGTCCAGGTGTCGAGGAACGACGGCTGGTAGGGGTGGTCCTGGAAGGTGGCGAGGTCGTAGCCGAGCTCCTCGCTCAGCACGGTCAGCTCGACCGGTCGCTGGGGCGAGGCGGCGGTGGGCGTGAGGAACGATCCGAAGCGCAGGGGGTGGCCGTAGTCGGGCATGGGTCAAGGATCCGTCGCACCCACGGCAGCGGACAAGTCGGGGTAAGTGAGTTACGATGAGTAAGTGACCACGACCGAGTCCGCGCCGCCCCGACCCGCACTCATCGACGACGCCACGTGCCGCGAGGCGACCCCGGTGCTGGAGTTCGTCGGTCGGCGCTGGACCGGCGCGATCATGCTCGCCCTCGGCCGCGGCGCCTCACGGTTCGGCGAGGTCGAGGCGGCTGTCGACGGCCTGTCGGCACGGTTGCTCACCGCCCGGCTCCGCGAGCTCGAGGCACACGGGATCGTCGAGCGCGAGGTGATCCCGACGACCCCGGTCCAGGTGCGCTACCGGCTCACCGAGCGCGGCAGCGAGCTGCTCGCCGCCCTGCAGCCGCTCATGGCCTACCAGCTGCGCTGGGGCCACTGAGCCCCGAACCCTCACCCCCGCTCGACATCTGAGGACGTGGCGTACGTCGAGCGGCCTCGTCCCCGTACGTGACGTCCTCAGGTATCGGGGTGTCGGAGCCCGGTGGCAGGGTGTGTGCCGTGGCCCTCGCCGACCGACCGCTCGTCCCCGAGGAGTGGGTGCTGCGCATCGACGCGGTGCTCGGCGCGCTGCCCCGGTGCCGGCAGGAGGGCGCGTGGACCGGCACCCGGTGGCGGGTCGGCGGCGCGACCGTGGCCCACGTCTTCTGCGGAGAGGACCAGGTCTTCCGGATCACCTTCCGCGGCGAGCCCGACGAGGTCGCGGCCTTCGAGCACATGGGTCCGCCCTACTTCCGCTCCGGCTGGGGCGGCAACGCGATCGGCATCGTCCTCGACGACGACACCGACTGGGACGAGCTCGCCGAGATGCTCACCGACTCCTACTGCATCCAGGCCCCGGCGAGCCTCGCCGAGCAGGTCACCCGCCCGGGCGCGTGAGTCAGACCCAGTGGTTGTCGTGCTCGGCCATGAACCGGTCGTAGGCGTCGCCGTCGAGGTCGCCGAGGCCGGCGGACAGGCCCTCGAAGTACTTCTCCCGCGGCGCACCGGGAGCGAAGTGCAGCAGCATCGTGGCCGCGCCGTCCTCGTTGCGGAAGCCGTGGATGCCGCCGGCCGGGACGTGGGCGAAGTCCCCGGCGTGGCACTTCACCCAGTCCGTGCCGTCGAAGATCGTGACGATGCCCTCGAGGACGTAGAACGACTCGGTGATCGTGCGGTGGAAGTGGGGGTCCGGCCCGCTCCGCGGCCCGGCGAACTCCCAGCGATAGAGGCCGAACGTGCCCTGGGTCCCGCTGCCGAGGGCGAGGTGGAAGACCTTGTTGCCGTTGGGGTAGACGACCGCCGGCTCGATCCCCGCCCGCACCACGCGGGCGGAGACCTCGCCGGACTCACCGTCGTAGAGCGGAGGCGGGTAGCTCACGCGGTCGACCCCTCGTAGGCCTCCTGGACCTCGTCCGGGGAGGCGGTGTTGAACTGGTTGATGCGGATCTGGTTGCCGAAGGGGTCGCGGATGCCGAAGTCGGTGCCGTAGGGCTGGGTCACCGGCTCCTGGGTGATCTCGACGCCGGCGTCGCGCAGGGCGGCGTAGGTCGCGTGCACATCGGTGCTGATCAGGAACAGCCCGCCGAGCGCGCCCTTGGTGACGAGCTCGCGCACCTGCGCGGCGGTGTCCTCGTCGTGCTGCGGGCCGCCGACGAGCTCGAGGAGGATCGAGGTGTCCTGGCCGGGGACGCCGACGGTGAGCCAGCGCATGAAGCCCATGTCGATGTCGTCGCGCACCTCGAAGCCGAGGTGGGTCGTGTAGAAGTCGAGCGCCTCGTCCTGGTCGAGGACGGGCACGGAGCGGATGTGGAGGGAGGAGATGTGGTTGTCGGTCATGACGATGACGCTATTCGGCGCCGACCTCCTCCTGCTTCTCCGAAACGACTGTCCCTGCCGGGGAGGTCGCACTGGTCCGCGGCCGGGTCCAGGCCGCGATGAAGCACGACGGCACCGCGATCGGCGGGTGCTGGGCGCGGAACTCGCTGGGTGAGCAGCCGACGATGTTGCTGAACGTGCGGCTGAAGGTGCCGAGGCTGGCGAAGCCGACGTCCCACGCGACGTCGGTGATCGGCCGGTCCGTCTGCCGCAGCAGCGTCATCGCGCGCTCGACCCGGCGCCGCTGGAGGTAGCGGTGCGGGGTCTCGCCGTAGACCTCCTTGAACACCCGCCCGAACTGCGAGGCCGACAGGTGCGCGATCGCGGCCAGCGTCGGCACGTCGAGGGGCTCGGCGTAGCGCCGGTCCATCTCGTCGCGGGCGCGCAGCATCCGCCGGTTGGTGTCCTCGCGCGCGCTGAGCTCCACGAGGCGACGCTAACCGGTGGGTACGACGGCCCGGCTCGGTCAGGCGCGGCGCTTGCCGCGACCGGCAGGCGGGCGGGGGAAGAACAGCGGGACGCGGTCGGCGTACTCGCTCCAGCCCTCGCGCTGCGACATGGTCTTCTCGAGCAGCTTGGCGCCGGTCACGTTGCGGATGAAGAACGTCATCGCGACCGGTGCGAAGACCGTGACCAGGCCGGGGACCCAGCCGAGCGAGACGGCCCCGGCGATCCAGAGGCCCCACCACACGCAGGCGTCGCCGAAGTAGTTCGGGTGGCGGGTCCAGCCCCACAGGCCGGTGTCGAGGATCTTCGGTCGCGCATCGCGAGGCCGTGCCCTGTAGGCCGACAGCTGCCGGTCGCCGACCACCTCGAAGAACAGGCCGACGGCCCAGACGGCGACGCCGAGCCAGACGACCGGCCACCAGCGCACGTCGACGATGGCCGCGGCCTGGAGCGGGGCGGAGATGATGAAAGCGACCGCGGCCTGGGTGAGGAAGACCCGTACGAGCACCTGGGCCGCCCCGGCGTGCCAGCCCGGTCCGCCGAGCATCTTCTCGTAGCGCGGGTCCTCACCGGCGCCGTGCGAGCGGCGGGCGATGTGCCAGGCGAGCCGGCCGCCCCACACGGCGACGAGCAGCGCGAGCAGCCACGAGTGGGTGTCCGGCCAGACCAGCGCGAGGACGATGGCGACCGCGACGAACGACGACCCCCATGCGACGTCGACGACGGCGACGCGGTCCTGCCGCTTGCTCACCGCCGCCGCCACCCCCATGACGCCGACGGCGGCGAGCAGCGCGACGAGCACCTGGATCACGACGAGATCACCAGGTCCTCACGGCGGGAAGGGTGTGATCAGCCCCCGGACGCACGGACAGGATCTGGTCGACGCCCATCCGGCCGTCGCGGAAGGCGAGCGCGCCGCCGACGAGGTAGAGCCGCCACACGCGCACCACCTCCTCGCCGACGAGCTCGGTCAGGCGCTCGATGTTGGCCTCGAAGTTCTCCATCCAGCCGGCGACGGTCAGGACGTAGTGCTCACGCAGGGCGTGCACGTCACGGACCTCGAGGCCGCCGGACTCGATGAGGTCGACGGTCTCGCCGACCGGGCGCATGGTCATGTCGGGGGCGATGAACGACTCGATGAACGGGCCGCCGCCGGGGTGCTTGCCACCGCCGACGCCCTGCCGCGACATCTGCTGGACCAGCACGCGTCCACCGGGCCTCACGGCACGGCGGAGCACCTCGACGTAGGTCGGGTAGTTGCCGGCACCGACGTGCTCGCCCATCTCGAGCGACCCGACGGCGTCGAAGTGGTCGCGCTCGGGCACCTCGCGGTAGTCCTGGAGCCGGATCTCGACCCGGTCCTGCAGCCCGCGCTCGGCGATGCGGGCGTCGATGAACTTCTTCTGCTCCGCGGCGATCGTGACCCCGGTGACCTGCGCCCCGAAGTGCTCGGCCGCGTGCAGTGACAGCGAGCCCCAGCCGCAACCGACGTCGAGCATCCGCATGCCGGGCTCCAGGCCGAGCTTGGTGCAGACCAGGTCGAGCTTGGCGCGCTGCGCCTCCTCGAGCGGGACGTCGGGCGTCGCGTGGTAGCCGCAGCTGTAGGCCATCTGCGGCTCGAGGATCAGCGAGTAGAACTCGTTGGAGAGGTCGTAGTGGTGGCTGATCGACGACCGGTCACGGGCCAGGCTGTGCAGCTTGCCCTTGATCTGCGCCTGCGAGGCGGGCGCAGCCGGCGGCCGGCCGAGCGCGCCCAGGCCGGCGGCGGTGCGGATCGCGTCGACGAGCGCGCGGGGCGAGAGGCGTACGCCGGACAGGCCGCGCTCCCTGCCCACCGCGAAGGCGTGCGTGAGCGCGGCCGAGAGGTCCCAGCCGTCCTGCTCGGGCACGTCCAGCTCGCCGGTGACGTAGGCCTGGGCGGCGCCCAGCTCGCCCGGGTGCCACAGCAGTCGCCGCAGCGCGTCGGGGGAGCGGAGCACGACGAGCGGGCCGTCCTCGGGACCGGTGACCGAGCCGTCCCAGGCCTGCAGCCGGACCGGGAGGTCGCCGCCGATGAACGGACGGACGGCCTCGGCGAGCTGGTGGGCGACGCCCTCGTGGGTGGTGGTCCGCTGGGCGGTCTGGGTCACTGGTTCTCCTGCTGGTTCTCGCGGGTGAAGGTCAGCTGCGAGACGTTGATGTAGCCGCTCGCGAAGCCGGCCTGCGAGTAGGACAGGTAGAAGTGCCACACCCGCATGAAGACGTCGTCGAAGCCGAGCGCCCGGACGGCGTCGCCCTGCGCGAGGAAGCGGCGGTCCCACCGGCGGAGCGTCTCGGCGTAGTGGCTGCCCATCTCGAGCTGCCCGGTGAGCCGCAGCGACGTGTCGTCGCGGGTGATCTGGTCGATCACCTCGACGCTGGGCAGGAAGCCGCCGGGGAAGATGTACTTGTTGATCCAGGTCTCGCCGTCGCGGGTGGCGAGCATCCGGTCGTGCGGCATGGTGATCGCCTGGATCGCGACCCTGCCGCCGGGAGCGAGCACCCGGTCGATGGTCTCGAAGTAGGTGCCCCAGAACTCGGCGCCCACCGCCTCGATCATCTCGACCGACACCACGGCGTCGTACGTCGCCCCGTCGGCGCCGAGCGCGCGGTAGTCCATCAGCTCGAGGCGGCACCGCTCGGTGAGGCCGGCGGCGGCGATGCGCTCCTCGGCGAGCTCGAGCTGCTCGACCGACAGCGTGATCGAGTGGATGGTCGCGCCGCGACGGGCGGCGCGGATGGCGAGCTCGCCCCAGCCGGTCCCGATCTCGAGGACCCGGGAGCCCTCGGTGACGCCGGCCTCGTCGAGGAGGCGCTCGATCTTGCGGCCCTGCGCCTCGGCGAGGTCCTCGTGGTGGAGTGCGGGGTCGGGCCGGTCGTTCGGCTCGGGCGGCGTGGCGACGAGGTGGTCGCCGACGGAGCCCGGACCGGCGCCCGCCTGCACCGTCGAGGTGTCGAAGAGCGCCGAGGAGTAGCTCAGCGTCTCGTCGAGGAAGAGCGCGTAGAGGTCGTTGGACAGGTCGTAGTGGTGGGAGATGTTGGCCTGGCTGTTGGCCTCGGTGCTCCGGTGGTGGTCGGGCAGGCGAGGGGTCACGTAGGCGCGGAGCTTCTGCAGCGGCTCGGGGATCAGGGTCGCCATCCGTGCGGCCGGCACGGTCAGGAAGCCGGCGAGGTCCTCGGCGTCCCACGCTCCGGTGAGGTAGGCCTCGCCGAAGCCGATGAGGCCGTCACGGCCGAGTCGGGCGTAGAACTCGTCGGGACGGTGCAGGCGCATGGTCGGCCCGCCCCGGCCGTAGGTCTTCCCGCTGGGCTCGTCGACGACGGTGATGGCGAGACGGCCGACGGCGGCGCGGAAGAGGCGCTTCGCGACGGCCGCGGAGACGGCCGTGCGGGGACCGCGGCGCAGCTGCTCGAGCGCGGGGACGCCCTGGCTGGGGTTGGGGTTCTGGGCGCGGTCGGGCCGCGTCTTGTCGAGAGTCACTTCACGCCCTCCTGGGAGTGGGTGGGTCGTGGACGGATCGGCAGCCGCCGGGCCCACAGCCAGATGCCGTGCGCCCGGATCAGCGCGCTGCCGCGCAGCGCGGCGCCGAGGGTCCTGCGGACGGGGACGTCGCTGCGGGTGCCGGTCAGGCTCGCGCTGAAGGGCGCGGAGCCGCCGTCGTCATGGCCCCGCAGGGTCACGGCGACGTGGAGCCGGTCGGTCGGGATCGGGACGGCGATGTCGTACGCGCCGTCGGTGCCGTGGAACGGCGAGACGTACATCGCCTTGTCGGTCCGCGCGCGGCCCTGCTCGTCGGGGTGGACGAGGTAGGCGTGGCGGTCGCCGTAGGTGTTGTGCACCTCGACGACCACGGCGGCCTGGGCGCCCTCGTCGTCGAAGCACCAGAAGACGCTGATCGGGTTGAAGGCGTAGCCCAGGGAGCGGGGCTGGGCGGCCATCATGATCGTGCCGCCGCCGGCGCCGAGCGCCACCTCGTTCTGGGCGAGGAACGCCTCCACGTTGGCGCGCAGAGACCTCTCGGGCGAGCCGAGGTGGTCACGCGCCTCGAAGCTGGCGAGGGGCCCGTGCGAGGGCAGGTCGTCGATGTCGACGAGCCAGAGGCTCGAGCGGTGCTCGAACGTCCGCTTGAACGGCGTACGACGGGTGTGGCGGACCACGGTCTCGAAGCGACCGGGCCGCGGAACCGCGTGGGTCGTGCGGACCCACGGCAGGTCGAGGTGGGTCGCGGCGACCAGGCCGGAGCGCGCGCCGTCCTCGTGGAACCCCCAGCCGTGGTAGGCGCCGGCGAACGCGATCCGGTCGGTGTTGATCTCCGGCAGCCGGCGCGAGGCGGCTACGGACTCGGGGGTGTAGAGCGGGTGCTCGTACTCCATCCGGTCGATGACGGTGGCCGGGTCGACGAGGTCCTCGCCGCCGAGGGTCACGAGGTAGTGGGTGTCGGTGGGGAGGTGCTGGAGGCGGGTGAGGTCGTAGGTGACCGTGACCGCGCCGTTCTCGTCCTCCGGGCGGAAGAAGTTCCACGAGGCGCGGGCGCCCTCGGCGGAGGGCAGCAGCGAGGTGTCGGTGTGCAGGAGCGCCGGGTTGCTGCTGTAGGGCAGCGCGGAGAGGACCTCGCGCTGGAGGTCGCTCGGCTGCTCGAGCATCCCGAGCGCGTGCGAGGGGTGCGTGGCGATCACGAGGGCGTCGTACGACGTCGTGGTGCCGCTGCCGTCGGTGACCTCGACCCGGTCGGCGAGCTCGCGCACGGACGTCACCTTGGTGTCCAGGCGGATCTCCTGCAGGCCGGCGCCGACCTTGGCGACGTACTGCACCGAGCCGCCGGTGACCGTGCGCCACTCGGGCGAGCCGAAGACGCCGAGCATGCCGTGGTGCTCGAGGAAGGTGAAGAGGTAGCGAGCGGGGTAGTCCAGCGACGTGGCCGGGTCGCACGACCACACGGCCGCGACGAGCGGCTCCATGAAGTGGCGGACGAACCCCGGGGTGAAGCCGCCCTCGCGCAGGAAGTCGCGCAGGGTCTGGTCGTCGTCGTCGCCGCCGTCGTCCGAGGAGGTGGCGAGGAGGGCCCTGGCGCGGCGGTGGAAGCGCGGGATCTCCACCAGCATCCGCCAGTGGTCGCGCGAGGTGAGCGACGACCGCTGGGCGAAGAGGCCCTTGGCGCCGAGGGCACCGGCGTACTCCACCCCGGTGCCGGCGTCGCTGACCGACAGCGACATCTCCGACGGCTGGGTCTCGACGCCGAGCTCGGCGAACAGGCGCAGCAGCGTGGGATACGTACGACGGTTGTGCACGATGAAGCCGGTGTCGATGGCGAGCTCGCCGTCGGGGGTGGCGACACGGTGGGTGTCGGCGTGCCCGCCCAGGCGGTCGTCGGCCTCGTAGAGCGTGACGTGCGCGGTGCGGGAGGCGATCCAGGCAGCAGTCAGTCCCGCGACGCCGGAGCCGACGACGGCGATCCGGCGCTGCGGGGTCTGGGTCACGTCGACTCCAGGTCGAACAGGGCGATGGGCTGGGTCGTGGGCTGCTCGGAGCCTCCGTCCGGCTCCACCGTGATGCCGACGGCGGCGGCGTCACCGGCCGGGCCGTCGAGCACCAGTGTCTGGTCGGCGGCGTCGGGCATGAGTCCGGCCGAGGTGAAGTTCCCCTCGGCGTCCATCAGCCAGAGCTCGTAGACCTTGTCGGAGGGTGCCAGGGCCATGCCGTCGGTGACGATGACGGCCTTGTCCTGCTCCTTGGAGCGGGTGACCGTGGCCTTGCCACTGTCGCCCAGGTCGAGGGAGACGTTCTGCGCGTCGGAGGCGCGCAGGACCTGCTCCGCTGCGGTGAGCTGGGGCGCCGGGTCGGACCAGGGCTGCCACACGACGGCGCCGAAGCCGGCGATCAGGACCAGGGCGGCAGCCACGAGAAGAGGGAAGCGGTGCCGCACTGCCGCCGGTGAGGTCGTGACCGGGACGGGTACGACGGGCGGGAGCGGGCGGACCTGGGAGATCCCGGCGAGCACGGAGGTGCGCAGCGACGCCGGGGGTGCGACGGCGGTGGACTCGGCCAGCAGTGCGGCCGTCTCCTGGAGCTCTGCGACCTCGGCGCGGCAGTCCTCGCACTCGGCGAGGTGGCGCTCGAAGCGGGTGCGCTCGAGCTCGTCGAGCGCGTCCACGGCATAGGCGCCCGTGAGCTTGTGCAGATCGCTCATGAGGCAACTCCCATCAGGTCTCGCAGGCGGATCAGTCCGTCGCGTATTCGTGTCTTGGCCGTCCCGAGCGGGACATCGAGGAGGGTGGCGACCTCCGTGTGCGTGTAGCCACCGAAGTATGCGAGCTCCACGGCGCGTCTCTGCACGTCGGTGAGCGTGGCGACCGCGCTGCGGACCCGCGCCGCGTCCAGGGACGCGTGGGCCGACTCGGAGGTCTGGTCGTGGTCGACCGGGGTGGTGTCGCGGTTCCAGCCCTCGTCGCGAGCCGTGGCGGCCTCGACGGAGCGGACCCGGTCGACCGCCTTGCGGTGGACGATGGTGAGGAGCCAGCCGGCCGCGCTGCCGCGGTCGGCGTCGTACCTGGTGCTGGAGCGCCACGCGTCGAGGTAGGCCTCTTGCGTGACCTCCTCGGCATGGGCCGGGTTGCGGACCACGCGGAGCGCGAGGCCGTAGGCGCGGGCCGACGTCGCGTCGTAGAACGCGGCGAAGGCGGTCTCGTCACCGAGGGCCGCCTTGCTCAGGAGCTCGGCCAGCCTGGGTGCGTCGCCCCCGGACGGGGCGCCCTGGATCTTGTCCTGGGGCGCCCCGTCCGGTACGGGCCTCACGTGGTCCACGTCAGTCATCCTTGCAGTGTGGTCGTCGGAGGACGATCACATCTGCGGCATCAGGACCTGGTCGACGACGTAGACGGTCGCGTTGGCGGTCTGCACGTTGCCGCAGACGACGGAGGCGTCACCGATGGTGAAGTCCTCGCCGGAGCCGTCGACGGTCAGCATGTCGCCGGCCAGGGTCTCGTGCTCACCGGCGAGGTCGGCGGGGCTGAGGCGCTCGCCGATCACGTGGTGGGTCAGGACCTGGGTCAGGGCCTCCTTGTCCTTCAGGAGGGCGTTGAGGTCCTTCTTCGGGATGGCGGCGAACGCGTCGTCGGTGGGCGCGAAGACCGTCAGGTTCTCGGCCGAGTTGAGGGTGTCGACCAGGCCGGCCTCGGTCACCGCGGCGACGAGCGTCTTGAGGAGCGGGTTGTTCGAGGCGGCGGTGGCGACCGGGTCGTCGGCCATGCCCTCGACGGAACCCTCACCGGAGGTGGGGACACCGGCGCAGCCGGGACCGAAGGGAGCGTCGTCGGCGGCCGGCGTCTCGGAGGTGGTCTCCGAGGGCGTCTCCGAGGTGGTCTCGGACGGCGACGAGCTGGTGGTGTCGGACGCGGTGCTGTCGGTGTCCGAGTCGCTGCCACAGGCCGCCAGGCTCATGGAGGCGGTCAGCGCGATCGCGGCGATACCCAGGGTGCGGGTGCGGAGCTTGGTGTTCATGGCGTTGCCTTTCGGTTGGGGCCATTCGTGGGGGCCGTGAGGCCCGCTGTCGAGAGGTGTTCGGCACGGTCCCATCCACGGATGGGTGCCAGCGGAGAAAAAGTTCGTCCAACGTTGGGAAAAGCCGCCGGGCGGTGAGTGACGCAGGTCCTGGAGGCTCAGTACCTGCGTCACTCACCGCCCGGCGGCGAGCTGTGCTGCGTCGATCAGCTCACGTTGAGCGAGATCTCCTGGATGCCCGAGGAGCCCTCGGGGAACGGCGTCATGCGGACGTCGGTCTGCACGTCGCCGTCCTTGTTGGTCGCGCGGCACGCGACGAAGTGCTGGCCCGGCTCGGCGTCCCACTCGAGGTACCACTGACGCCAGTAGTCGTCGGTCACCTGTGTCCCGAGCGTGGCGGGCTGCCAGGCCTCGCCGTCGATGCGGACCTCGACCTTCTCGATGCCGACGCCCTGTGCCCAGGCCACGCCGCCGATGATGACCTTGCCCGCGTCGCTGCTGGACAGCGGCTTCGGGGTGTCGATCCGGCTGGAGATCTTGATCGGCGCGTCGATCGCCCACTTGCGCTCGGTCCAGTAGGCCTGCTCGGCGTCGTAGGTCGTCAGGGTCATCCGGGTGATCCACTTGCAGGCGCTGACGAACCCGTAGAGCCCGGGCACGACCATGCGCGCCGGGAAGCCGTGCTCGCGCGGCAGGGGCTCGCCGTTCATGCCGATCGCGATGATCGCGTCGCGGCCGTCGAGCGCCACGTCGAGCGGCGTCGAGATGGTCATCCCGTCGACGTCGGTGGAGAGGATCTGGTCGGCCTTCGTGGCGTCGATGCCGGCCTTCGCCAGCACGTCCTTGAGCGGGATCCCGAGCCAGCGCGCGGAGCCGACGTAGGGGCCACCGACGTCGTTCGACACGCAGGTGAGCGTGATGTCGCGCTCGACGACGTCCATCGCGGCGAGGTCGTCGAAGGTCAGGGTGACCTCCTTCTCCACGTCGCCGTCGATGGTCAGCGTCCACGAGTCGACGTCGACGGCCGGGACGGTGAGGCGGGTGTCGACCCGGTAGAAGTCCGCGTTGGGCGTGCGCAGCGGCGAGATGCCGTCGTACATCTTCTCGAGGCCCTGCGGGAAGGCCGGCGCGGGGTCGGTGGCTGCCGGCAGTGCGATGTCGGTGCCGCCGAGGCGGTACGACGTCACCCAGCGGCCCAGCGCCCCCATGGTCACTGCGGCCGCGGCGAGACCGCCGGTGGCCAGCACGACCCCGCGCCGAGTGGGTCCGTCGGCCCTGTCCGACGTCCCACGGTCTGCCTGGCCGTCGACGCGGCGCAGCCACCACAACGACGTGGCGCCCACGATCGCGGCGACCAGGGCAGGCAGGAGGTCCAGCGGCCCGGACTGCGGGCGCAGGACGGCGAGCACGCCGGCGACGCCGGCGAGGCCCACGATGATGAGCAGACCGAGTGTCTCGCGCTTGCGGGCGACGACGCCCGCGAGCGCGGCGAGGAGCAGCACGACGATCGTGACCGAGCCGGTGAGCACCAGCTTGTCGGCGGTGCCGAACTGCCGGATCGCGAACTCCTTCAGCGGCGTCGGCGTGAGGTCGATGACGGTCGAGCCGACCGCGAGCACCGGCGAGGCGGCGGGGATCGTGAAGGCCGCGACGAGGTGGGCGGCCGCGAGCCCGACGAGGGTCGCGAGCACGCCGTACGCCGCGAAGCGCAGGACGTGCCAGATCGATCGCTTGCCAGGGGTCTGCATGGCGAGAGTTCGTCGCCGACGCTCGTCCGGATGGGTCGCGCGGCTGGCAGTGCGGCTCGGGTCAGCGCGGGCTCTCCCCGAGCCAGCCCTGCAGCCGAGTCGCGACGTGGTCGACGAAGCCGGACGAGGAGTGGCGCTCCTGGACGCGGGTCCTGGCGGCCGCGCCCATGGACTTGAGCTGGGTGGTGCCGGCCGTCACGGCGCGACGCAGCAGGTCGGTCAGCGCGGCCAGGTCGCCGGGCTCGCACAGCCACCCGCTGACCCCGTCCTCGACGAGCTCCGGCACGCCGAAGACGGAGGCGGCCGCAACCGGACGACCCGCGAGCATCGCCTCCAGCATCGTGCGAGGCATCGACTCCACGTCGGCGGCCGACACCAGGACGTCCGCCGCGGCGTACCACCGCATGACGTCGGGGTCGGAGTCGACGACGTGGACGTTCGACAGTCCGGCGTCGTCGACGTAGGAGCGGAGGGCCTCGGTGTAGGCGGTGGGAGTGGCGCCCACGAGGTAGAGGGAGGCGTGGTCGGCCACGTTGCCGAGCCGCCGGAAGGCGCGCGCCAGCGCCAGCTGGCCCTTGCGGGGCTCGACCGAGCCCACGCAGAGCAGCACGCGCCGGTCGAGGGGGATGCCGAGCTCGGCACGGGCCCGCTCCCGGGGGGTCTCCGCGAGCAACGCGTCGGTGGCGGCGATGTCGAGCCCGTAGGGGACGAGCGCGGAGGACGCCGCGGGGACGAGGTCGGCGTACATCTGCCGGGTGGACTCGGCGACGAACATCACCTCGTCGCTGCTCGCCAGCGCCTGCTCGGTCGCTGCCACGACGGCGGGGTCGGCCTGCCGGTTCAGGTACTCGTGCCAGAGGACCGCCGGGGCGAAGCTCTCGTGGATGGCCCACGTCGTGGGCAGGCCCAGTCGCGACGCGGCCAGCACGGCCGGGAAGCTGACCAGGGTGTTGGCCAGGCAGGCGGCGGCACCCTGCTCGAGGGCGAAGCCCGCCACGAGCTGCACCCGCGTCGCGATCAGCTCGGGGCTCTCGGGCGGCGGGCCCACCACGAGGACGGGCGCGCCGTAGGTCGTCTCGATGCGCTCCAGCAGGGCGCCACCGCTGCCGGCCACCACGCACATCTCCACCCCGCGCTCGTGGAGACCGCGCATGATGTCGTCGAGGTAGTTCTGGGCGCCGCCGACGCCGAGGTCGTGTGCGGCCACGAGCACGCGACGGCCCCGCGGGAAGGTGTCGCGGAGGGTGTCGACGTAGCGGGTCAGCCGCTCGTCGCGCACCTCGCGCAGACGTTCGCCCCGGGCGGTGGACGGATCGTCGAGCACGGGGACGGTCGAGGACGCGAGCTCGACCCGCGTGCCGTCCGTCGTCACGGCCGAGACGCGCAGCGCGACCTCGGTCGCCCCGTCGGGGATCTCGAGGGTCGCGGCGAATCCGCGCACGCGCTCCTCGGCGCCCGCCCCGGCGGCTGCGCTGCTCGGGAGGCTGTGCCGGGCCCGCACCGGCGCGGCGTCGTCGACCTGCACCTCGACGCGGGCCAGGGACGGCCGCACGTCGGCCGTGCCCGTCACCCGCAGCGTGCCCGGTGCGACCTCGTCGGGCAACGTCACCTCGCCGCGGACGAGCCCACCCCGGGCCACGTCGATGGTGCGCTCGGCGAAGGGGAGCAGCACGGAGGTCTGGTCCTCACCGGTCCGCGAGAGCCTCCGGACGAGGGCGTGCGCGGAGAGGGTCACCTCCTCGCCGACCTGCCCGAGGTCCACCACGGCCGACCACCCGGACCGCAGGGGTGCGGCGTCGTGGGCGGAGGCGACGTCCTCGCGCTCGATGTCGCACGCGGCCGTGCCGACGATCCGGCCGTCGGCCAGGACGACGACGAGGACGACGTCCGAGCGCTGGTGGTAGACCCAGCCGCCGACCTCGGCGCGCTCCGGGTGCTGGATCGTCGTCGCCGGCAGGTCGAGGGAGCCGCGCAGTCCACGACGCAGGTCGGGCCGCCGCCCACGGCTGTCCGGGTGCTGCTCGGTCATCGCTGCGGGCACGTCTTCGTGATCGACACGCTGCGCATTGTTGCAGCACCGCGGGCCGCGCCGCTGCCGCCGAGGTCCCGGTGCGGTGGGGCAGGATGCTGGGCATGACCGATGCTCCCGCCGAACTGGTCCACTACGCCGTCGACGACGCCATCGCGACGATCACCCTCGACAGCCCGGCCAACCGCAACGCGTTGAGCAGGCAGCTGGTCACCGAGCTGTTCGGCCACCTCGAGCGGGCCGGGGCCGACGAGGCCGTACGCGTGGTGCTGGTGCAGAGCTCCGGCAAGGTCTTCTGCTCCGGGGCCGACCTCGCCGAGGCGAGCACGGAGGGCATGGAGGTCGGCGCCCGCCGGATCGTCGACCTGCAGCGGCTGGTCGCCACGCTCGACAAGCCGGTCGTGACCAAGAACCTCGGTGCCGTGCGCGCCGGTGGGATCGGCCTCATCGCAGCCGCCGACATCGCGATCAGCGCCGACGACGCCACCTTCGCCCTGACCGAGGTCAAGCTCGGCCTCGCCGCCGCGATCATCAGCCTCACCGTCCACCATCGGATGGGCCCGCGCGCCGCTGCCCTCACCACCCTCGGCGGCGAGGTGTTCACCGGCGCCGAGGCGGCGGCGTACGGCCTGGTGACGAAGGCCGTGCCGGCCGATGCCCTCGACGACGAGGTCTCCTCGGTCTGCGCGAGCCTGGCGACCGGTGCCCCCCAGGGCCTGCGTGAGTCGAAGCGGATCCTCAACCGCGACCTCGTCGCACGCATCGACGCGCTCGGCGAGGAGATGGCCACCACGAGCGCCCGGCTCTTCGCCAGCGACGAGGCCCGCGAGGCGATGACGGCGTTCCTCTCCCGCCCCCGATGAGACGACCGGGCTAGGGTCGGGACCATGGCCGGTCGTGAGCTGGAGGGCGCGCGGGTGGCCGTCGTCGGCGCCTCGGGCGTGCTGGGGTCGCTGCTCGCGCGCGAGCTGGCGGGTCGTGGCGCCCGGCTGCTGCTCGTGGGTCGCGACCGCGAACGCCTCGAGGGCCTCGGGCTGGACGCGCCCGTCGTCGTCGGCGACCTCGGCGACGCGAGCCTCGGCGACGCGGTGGTCGAGGGCGCACGGGAGGGTCTCGGTGGGCTGGACGGGCTGGTGAACGCCGCGGGCATCGTCGCCTTCGGCCCGCTCGCGGACACCCCGGACGAGGTCGTGGAGGAGCTCTTCCTGACCAACGTCGTGGGCCCGGTCTTCCTGCTGCGCCGGGTGCTCCCGCTGCTCACGGAGTCGCGCGGTTTCGTGCTGCAGGTGAGCGCCGTCGTGGCCGAGCGGGCGCTGCCCGGCATGGCGGCGTACTCGGCGAGCAAGGCCGCGCTGAGCGCCGTCGGCACCGCCCTCCGCACGGAGCTGCGCCGCGCGGGCGTGGAGGTCTACGACGTCCGGCCGCCGCACACCGAGACGGGGCTCGCGACGCGTCCGCTGGCCGGGAGCGCGCCCGACCTGCCGGTGGGCAAGGACCCGGCCGAGGTGGCCCGCCGCGTGGTGGACGCGCTGGTCGCGGGCGAGACGGACCTCGCCGCGAGCGCCTTCGGGTGAGCCCGGCCGACCCGGCCCCCTGGCTGCTGCTGGCCGCGTCGCTGCACCTGGGGTTCCAGCTGACGATCTCGGTGCTGGTCTACCCGGCGCTGGCGGAGGTCCCGCCCGAGGGGTGGGAGCACGCCCACGACCGGCACTCACGGCGGGTCCTACCGCTGGCCGTGGGGATCTACGCCGGCCTCGTCCTGCTGCTCGCCTGGACGCTCCTCGCCGAGCCACGGTCGCCCGGCACGTGGGTCGCTCTGGCAGGCGGGGTGGTGTCGGTCCTGGCGACGGCACTCGTGGCGGCCCCGTTGCACGGCCGACTGTCGCGGGTGTCGCCCGCCGCCCGGAAACCGCTGCTGCAACGCCTGGTCCGCGCGGACCGGGCACGGACGGCCGGGGCGCTGGTCTGCCTCGTGGGGGCGGCCTGGCTCTCCTGGTCGGGCTGAGCCGGTCGACTACGCGTCGAGCTGCTCCTCCGGCCGGCCGTCCTCGGCCCAGCGGGTGTGGAAGGTGCCCTCGCGGTCGACGCGCTCGTAGGAGTGCGCGCCGAAGTCGTCGCGCAGCGCCTGGATGAGGGCGGCGGGCAGCCGCTCGCGGCGCAGGCCGTCGAAGTAGGCCAGCGACGACGAGAACGCCGGAGTCGGTACGCCGCCGCGCACTGCCGCGACGACGACCTCCCGCCAGGAGTCCACGCCGTCCTTCACCGCGTCGGCGAAGTAGGGGGTGGTCAGCAGGGTCGTGAGGTCGGGCTCGTCGGAGTAGGCCTCACGGATCCGGTCGAGGAACTGGGCGCGGATGATGCAGCCGCCGCGCCAGATGGTCGCGACCTCGCCGAGGTCGATGTCCCAGCCGTGCTCCTCGGCGCCGGCGGCGATCTGGTCGAAGCCCTGGGCGTAGGCGACGACCTTGGAGGCGTAGAGCGCGGCGCGCACCTGGTCGACGAACGTGTCGCGGTCGACGTCGGTGCCCTCGGGCGTGGTCGAGAAGACCTCGCGGGCAGCGGCGCGCTGCTCGGTGTGGCCGGAGAGCGAGCGGGCGAAGGTGGCCTCGGCGATCCCGGTGATCGGCACGCCGAGGTCGAGGGCGTCCTGGACGGTCCAGCGTCCGGTGCCCTTCTGCTCGGCCGCGTCGCGCACGACGTCGACGAAGGGCTTGCCGGTCTCGGCGTCGGTGTGGCGCAGGACGACGGCCGTCATCTCGATGAGGAACGACTCGAGGTCACCCCCGTTCCACTCCTCGAAGACGTCCGCCACCTCGGTCGGCTCGAGGTCGAGGACCGAGCGCAGCAGGTCGTAGGACTCCGCGATCAGCTGCATGTCGGCGTACTCGATGCCGTTGTGCACCATCTTCACGAAGTGGCCGGCGCCGTCGGGGCCGATGTGCGCGCAGCACGGCGTGCCGTCGACGACCGCGGCGATCGACTCGACCACCGGCTTCAGCACCTCGTAGGCGTGGTCGGACCCGCCGACCATGATCGAGGGGCCGTTGAGCGCTCCCTCCTCGCCACCGGAGACGCCCATGCCGACGAAGTGCAGGTCGTGCTCCTTCAACGCCTCCTGCCGCCGCAGGGTGTCGCGGTAGTGCGCGTTGCCGGCGTCGACGACGATGTCGCCCTCGTCGAGCAGCGGGACCAGCTCGTCGATCACGGCGTCGGTGGCCTCGCCGGCCTTGACCATCACGACGACCGCCCGGGGCCGCTCGATGGCGGCGACCAGGTCCTCCAGCGACTCGCACCCGACGAAGTCGCCCTCGTCGCCGAACTCGTCGACCAGCGCGGTCATCTTCGCCGTGGTCCGGTTGTGCACCGCGATCGTGTGCCCGTTGCGGGCGATGTTGCGTGCGAGGTTGCGGCCCATGGTCGCCAGGCCGGTGAGTCCGATCGTGGCGCGTGCGTCGTTGCTCATGCGTCCGAACCTACGACGGCCGTCCCACTCAGGTGCGGCTCGACGCCACGCTGTCGATCAGCGCCTGGGCGGCGAGCCCGAGCCAGGTGTCGGTGGCCGGCGTGCCGATCGCGGCGTCGAGGGCGCCGCACTCCCGGCCGTCGATGGTGAGGGTGCGGGCGGTGCCGGTGGCGTCGGTGAGCACGACGACGTACGACGGTCGCGGCCGGTCCACGTCGCAGTCGGCCATCGCGCCGCGCCAGTGCGCGACGGTGGCGGTCGAGCGGATCTGCTCGGCTTGGGCGGACCCGCCCTGCCACTGCTCGACGAGCCGCAGCCCGCGCCCGCGGCCGGCGTAGGCACACACGTCGACGGCGACCGCGGGCATCGCCAGGATCGGGGTGGTGGAGAGCCAGGGCTGGTCGACGGTCCCGGGGTCGGTCTCGACGAGCTGGTCGGCCGAGGCGCCGTCGCGGTTGGTCTCCTCGGTGGTCAGCCGCTCGGGGCAGGTCACCGGGTCGGGCACCGGCGCACCGGTGCTGCCGCTGCGCGACGCGGCGTCCATGAGCAGGGTCGTCTCGAGCTGGCTGAAGAGCAGCGCGTCGCGGGTGCTGCAGCCGACGTCACCGGCCAGCTCGGCGACACGACCGTCGGCGAGCCCGACCTCGATCCGGAAGTGGCCGGGAGGTCCGGCCGGGCCCGCTGCCGCCTCGCCCGCGTCGCACACCGGGCGGTCGGCCTGGGTCTCCCACAGCGTGCCGGCGATGGAGGCGGCGAGGTCGCCGGTCACCACGCCCTGCGGGTGACGCAGGAGCTGCGCGGTGCCTGGCCCCGCGGGCGGGCAGAAGCGCACCCAGCTCACCTGTCCGTTGCCGATGTCGGTGGGGCGCGCGTCGGTCGTCGCCACGCAGTCCGTCGTCGGTGCGGCCGCGGGTCCGGACCCGCGGTCGACCAGGCGGGGGAGCGCGAACGCCCCGGTCACCACGAGCGCGACCGCCGCGACAGCGACGGGCACGACCCACCGCGCCCGGCGTGCCGGCTGCTCGTCCTCCATCGCCCCTCCTCCGGCCCATCCAACCGGATGGCTCCGACCGGTGCCCCGGTGACAGGAGGACGACGAGCGTGTGACGGCGGTTCCACGGATTCGCGGTAAGTCGGCGGTCGGGGGACCTCGCCGGTACTCTTGACGGTCTGCCCGCTGGGTACGGGCAGTCGGTTTCGGGGGATGAGGAGCTGGAGTGAGCGAGGAGCTCGAGGCGCGCGAGATCGCGGCGGAGCAGCACTACGTCGACGAGGTCTACGTGCAGCTGGAGGCGTCCACGCGGAGCGCCAGGGCGCTCGCCGCGGAGGGCCACCAGCGCGGCAAGCTGGAGCACGAGGGCGGGCTCGTCGAGCGCGACGCGATGGTCTTCCAGGCCGCCAAGCGCATCGCCCAGCTCGACGCCGCGCACGAGGGGCTGGTCTTCGGCCGCCTCGACCTCGACCCCGCGATCGACGCGCTGCCGCGCTACATCGGCCGCATCGGCGTACGCAACGCGGACCGTGACGTCCTGCTGATCGACTGGCGCGCCCCCGCCGCCGGCGTGTTCTACCAGGCCACCGCCGCCACCCCGTCCGGGGTCGTGCGCCGTCGCGTCCTCCGCTCGCAGCACCGCACCGTGATCGGCGTCGAGGACGAGCTCCTCGACCAGGAGATCGGGACCGACCTGCCGATCGTCGGCGAGGGCGCCCTGATGGCGCAGCTCTCCCGGGCCCGCGACCGGTCGATGCACTCGATCGTCGCCACCATCCAGGCCGAGCAGGACAAGGCGATCCGCGCGCCCGGCAAGGGCGTCGTGTCGATCTCCGGCGGACCCGGCACCGGCAAGACCGTCGTCGCGCTGCACCGCGCCGCCTTCCTCCTCTACTCCGACCGTCGCCGCTACGAGGGTGGCGGCGTGCTCGTCGTCGGACCGAGCGGCGTCTTCATGCGCTACATCGAGCGCGTCCTTCCCAGCCTCGGCGAGACCGCCGTCGCGCTGCGCTCCCTCGGCGAGGTCGTCGGTGGGCTCCGCGCGACCCGGCACGACGAGCCCGCCGTCGCCGACGTCAAGGGCGCCACGAAGATGGCCGAGCTGCTCCGCCGCACCGCGCGCCAGCACGCGCCGGGAGCCCCGACGAGCTTCCGCATCTACTGGCGCGACGAGACGATCGTGCTCGACCCGGGCGTGCTCGGCCGGCTGCGCCGCCAGCTCATGTCGCAGGGCCGCCGCAACCGCCAGCTGCCGCGGGTCGCGAAGACGCTGCTCGACGCGATGTGGCGCCAGGTCACCGGCGAGCGTGGTCGCGAGCGCGGCCGCGAGGCCTTCGACGACGACATGCTCGGCCACACGGGCTTCGTCGAGTTCGCCTCGGCGTGGTGGCCGCCGCTCGACGCCCCCACCGTCTTCGGCTGGCTGCGCGAGCCCGAGTTCCTGGCGCGCGTCGGCGAGGGGGTCGTGACCCGCGAGGAGCAGGTCCTCCTGCTCAAGTCGTGGGACGGCGCCGCCGGTCCGTCCATCGAGGACGTGCCGCTGCTCGACGAGCTGCGCTACGCCCTCGGCGACGTGCCGCAGCGCACCGACGACGAGCGCGACCTCGACGAGACCGGCCTGCTCGAGGGCGGCGTCGACCTCCAGGAGCTCACCACGATCTCGGAGCGCGAGTACGCCCCCGGCGGGCTCGCCTGGTCGGCGCCGACGCACCGCATCGAGGACGACGGCTACGCCCACGTCCTCATCGACGAGGCGCAGGACCTCACGCCGATGCAGTGGCGGATGGTGGGACGCCGCGGCCGCACCGCGAGCTGGACGATCGTCGGCGACCCCGCGCAGTCGTCGTGGCCCGACGCCCCGGAGGCCGCCGCCGCGCGCGCCGAGGCGCTCGAGGGCAAGGAGCTCCACGAGTTCCACCTCTCCACCAACTACCGCAACTCCGCCGAGATCTACGCCTTCGCCGCCGACTACGCCCGCCGCGTGGGCCTCGAGGCCGACCTCCCCGATGCCGTACGCCGCACGGGCGAGGAGCCGCAGGTCGTCGGCCCGGTCGACGACCTCGAGGCCGCCGTGCGCGAGGCCGTCACCACGACCAGCGGACGGGTCCAGGGGACGGTGGGCATCGTCGTACCCGTGGCGAGGCGCTCCGAGGTCAACGCCTGGCTCGCGTCGTGGCCCGAGCACGCCGCCGACGCCGCGGGGGCTCGCGCCGCGGTCGACTCGAGCGTCACGCCGAGCGGCGAGGACCGCATCGTCGTGCTGACCGGCCTCGACACCAAGGGTCTCGAGTTCGACGGCATCGTGGTGGTCTCTCCGCAGGAGATCGAGGACGAGTCCGCCACCGGCCGGGCCACCCTCTACGTCGTCCTGACCCGCGCGACGCAGCTGCTCACGACGGTCAGCTGAGCGTCGACGCCTCGCCGATTCGAGGTGGTTGGCCGGTCTCCGTAGCATCTCCCGCGCGGTCCCACCTGTCACACGGGACCGTCGGTCATGCACACCACGGACACCTGGGGAGGGTGATGTCCCGGCTCGCCCGCGCCCTCGGCGCCGCGCTCTCGACAGCAGTCCTCCTCGTCGTGGCACACGCCGTGCCGGCCTCCTCGTCGATCGCGCGCGGTGACACGGTCGACTCGGACCCGGCACCCTCGTGGGGCTGGGAGACGGTCTTCCGCGACGACTTCGATGCGCCCGCCGGCGCGCCGGTCGACCAGTGGCACACCATGCTGGGCCAGACCCCGGCGCTGCCCAACGGGCTCGGCCAGCTCGACGTCGGCCAGGTCGCGCAGATCCGCACCAACCAGGGCTGGACCCTCCCGGTCGGCACGCAGGTGAAGGTCACCGCGAGCCTGCTCATGCCCGACACCGGCAGCAGCTATGCCGCGTTCTGGGTGCAGCACCCCAACGGCGTCGACCCGCGGGAGATCGATGTCATCGAGAGCTACGGCCCGCTCAAGCCGACGGGCGCCCAGCTCGGCTCGCACATCTGCTACGACGACGCGCCGGACACCGTCGGCAACGCGTGCGTCGCCACCGGCCGGGGTCCCGAGCTGTGGCCGGTGACACAGGCGTTCCCGGCGGGCGCCATGCCGTGGGAGTCCTACTGGCAGTACACCGCCGAGTTCACCATCGGCGGCGACACGACGACCTACACCGCCGTCGACGGCCAGGGTAACGTCCTCTACTCCGTCGCCTCCTCGCCCGACGCGCGCCGTGTGCCGGGCAACACCGCCCCCTTCCACCTGCGGCTCTCCAACAAGCTCGTCGAGGCGCAGTACGCCGTCGCCGGCGGCACCCGGTCGAGCATGCTCGTCGACTGGGTCGCGCTCGACGTGAAGGTTCCCTAGCCCTCTCCGGCTCTCAGTCGAGCTCCGGGTCCGGCAGCACCGGCACCGCCGCCGCGCTGGGCCGACCCAGGCCGGCGACCGCTCCGAGGACCAGCAGGATCCCGACGACCGCGACCGGGCCGAGCGACTCCTGGAGCACGATCGCCGCGACCACGGCGGCGGTGACCGGCTCCACCAGGCTCGCGGTGACGGCGGTGCTCGGCGCGACGACCCGCAGCCCGGAGTAGAGCAGGACGTAGGCCAGCGCCATCGTCAGTGCGCCGAGGTAGGCCAGCCACGCCAGCGCGGCGGGGTCGGTCGTGGCGTGCGGGCCCTCGACGAGCGCCGTGCACGGCAGCAGGACGGCGGTGCCGACCAGCGTCATGCCGCTGGTGAGCACGAGCGGCGAGGACTCCTTGCTGATGGAGCCCCCGGCAGCGGTGGTGAGGGCGTACGTCGTCCCGCTCGCGATCGCGAGCAGCACACCGGCGACCGGGGCCGGGCCGGTCGACGAGGCGTGCCCGGCGACGCTGACCATCAGCAGCCCGGCGAGCGCCGCGGCCAGCACCCCGAGCCGCCCGGGTGCGGGCGCGCGGCGATCGCGGACCGCTTCCGCCACGGTCAGGAGCACGGGCGCGAGGCCGAGGCTCACGACGGTCGAGACGGCGACGCCCACCTGGGTGACCGAGACGAAGTAGAAGCCCTGGTAGGCGGCGGTGCCGGCGCCCACGACGAGCAGCTGGCGCGGCCTGGCGCGGGCCAGCTCGACGAGCTCACCGACCCGGCGCAGCGCGACGAGCGCGACCAGCAGCACCGCGGCGGCGATCGCCATCCGCCAGGCGCTGATCGTCACCGGCGACAGCGCGTCGTGCTCGCGGATCAGCTGCACCGCCAGGCCGCCCGTGCCCCACAGCACGCTCGCCGCCGCGACCTCGGCCAGTCCCCTGAGGTGTGTGGTCTGGCTCATGGGCGGAGTCTTCCAGTGGTTGACCCGCGTCCCTCGCCGATTCCTCCTAGGGTGAGACGCATGGCAGCTCCAGGAACCGCAGGCGGTCGCGTCCTCGTCACCGGCGGTGCCGGCTTCATCGGCACGACGCTCGCGCGCGAGCTCGCGGACTCCGCGGAGCAGTGGGTCGTGCTCGACAACCTGCACCCGCAGGTGCACCCCGGCTCCGAGCCGCCCGCCGACCTGCCGGCCTCCGTCGACCTGCGGGTCGGCGACGTCACGAGCGCCGACGACCTGGACGCCGTCGTGGCCGACCTGCGGCCCGACACCGTCGTACACCTCGCGGCGGAGACGGGCACGGCCCAGTCCCTCTCGGAGAGCACGCGGCACGGCATGGTCAACGTCGTCGGCACCACCCAGCTCCTCGACGCGCTCACCCGCGCGGGCCACGTGCCGAGCCACTTCGTGCTGACCAGCTCGCGCGCGGTCTACGGCGAGGGCGTGTGGCGCAACGTCGACGGCTCGACCTTCCAGCCCGGGCTGCGCACGCACGCGCAGCTCGAGTCCGGGGCGTGGGACCACGGCGACGGCGCCGCCCACGTCCCCAACACCGTCCTCGGCACGCACCCCAGCCCGATCAACGTCTACGGCGCCACCAAGCTCGCGCAGGAGCAGATCCTCTCGGCCTGGACCGGCTCGCACGACACCCGGCTCTCGGTGCTGCGCCTGCAGAACGTCTACGGCCCGCGCCAGTCGTTGTCCAACCCCTACACCGGCATCGTGTCGCTCTTCTCGCGGCTGGCTCGCGAGGGTCGGTCGATCCCGCTCTACGAGGACGGCGAGATCACCCGCGACTTCGTCCACATCGACGACGTGGTCAGCGCGCTGGTCGCCGCGATCGCCCACAAGCCGGCCGACCACGTGCGCACCGTCGACGTCGGCAGCGGCGTGCGCACGACGATCGGCGACCTCGCCCGCGAGGTCGCGCGCTACCACGACGCGCCCGAGCCGCACGTCACCGGCCAGTACCGCGACGGTGACGTCCGGCACGCGTCCTGTGACGTCGAGGTCACCCTCCGCCAGCTCGACTGGCAGCCCCGCGTCAGCCTCCGCGACGGCGTCGCCGGGCTCCAGGAGTGGATCGCGACCCAGCTCGACTGACGCGCGTGCGGCACGGCCGCCCACACGCCGGTCGCCCCACGCGAATCGCTCGCAGCAGCCCATCGCGGCTAGCATGACTGGGCCCTCCGGGGCGGACAGCAGCCGCATAGCTTCACGCACGGGGGCGGGGAGAACATGGACAACGCAATCGCGCGCCGAGGGGCCCTAGCGCTCTGGGACGTCGGCTCGTGGGCCCTGGCGACGGCCCTGGTGATCGGCGTCCGCCACGACTTCCGGCTCACGGAGGTCCTGTGGGACTCGGTCGCGATCTACTGGCTCGTCGTCTCGGTCCTCCTCGTCGCGCTGGGCTACGCCACGAAGTTCTACCGCGGGCGCTACCTGGTGGGGTCCTTCGACGAGGCGTTCGGCCTGGCCCTGCACTTCGGCGCCGTGGCGCTGGTGGCCGCGGTGGTGTCCACGCTGGTCATGTCGCCAGCGGCGCCGCCCAGCGTCGTGGTGCTCACGCCTCCGATGGCGCTGCTGGTCTCCGCCTCCGGACGCTTCGCCTATCGGTCCCTGCGCGACCGCGGCGCCCCCGCGACGACCGAGGGCCGACGGGTCCTCATCTACGGCGCCGGCGACGCCGGGCGGCAGGTGCTCCAGCTGATGCGCTCGGAGCACGACTCGGTCGTGGGCTTCCTCGACGACAACCCCGGCAAGCGGCACCTGAAGATCAGCGGCGTCCCGGTCGTCGGCACCGGTGAGCACCTGGCCGAGGTCGCCTCGGAGCTGGACGCCTACGGCGTGATCTTCGCCGTGCCGACCGCCAACGGCAGGTTCATCGGCCGCGTCCAGGACCAGGCCCACGAGGCAGGGCTCGAGTTCAAGGTGCTGCCGCGACTGGGTGAGCTGATCGGCGGCCGCGTCAGCGCCTCCGACATCCGTCCCGTCGAGATCGGCGACGTGCTGGGGCGTCACCAGGTCTCCACGAGCATCACCGACATCGCCGGCTACCTGACCGGCAAGCGCGTCCTGATCACCGGCGCCGGCGGCTCGATCGGCTCCGAGCTCGCCCGCCAGGTGCACCGCTTCGGCCCGGCCTCGATGGTGATGCTCGACCGTGACGAGTCCGCGCTCCACGCGGTCCAGCTCTCGATCTTCGGCCACGGCCTGCTCGACCGCCCGGACACCGTCCTCGTCGACATCCGCGACCGCAAGGCGCTGGCGAAGGTGTTCGAGGAGCAACAGCCCGAGATCGTCTTCCACTGTGCCGCCCTCAAGCACCTGCCGATGCTGGAGCGTTTCCCCGACGAGGGGTGGAAGACCAACGTGCTCGGCACCCTGAACCTCCTCGAGCTGTCGGCGGAGCACGACGTGTCGTACTTCGTGAACATCTCCACGGACAAGGCGGCCGACGCCAGCAGCGTCCTCGGCGCCACCAAGCGGGTCGCCGAGCAGCTGACCGCCTGGCAGGCGAGCCGCGGGTCCGGGCAGTACATCAGCGTCCGCTTCGGCAACGTCCTGGGCTCGCGCGGCTCGATGCTGCACACCTTCAACGCCCAGATCGAGGGCGGGGGACCGATCACCGTGACCCACCCCGACGTCACCCGCTACTTCATGACGATCCCGGAGGCGTGCGAGCTCGTCATCCAGGCCGGCTCGATGGGACGGTCGGGGTCGGCGATGGTGCTGGAGATGGGCGAGCCGGTGAAGATCCTGGACGTCGCCAAGCGGATGATCACGTTGTCGGGCGCCCGCGGCGTCGACATCGTCTTCACCGGCCTGCGCCCGGGGGAGAAGCTGCACGAGGTGCTCTTCTCGGAGTCCGAGGCGGCCACCGCGACCGACCACCCGATGATCCGGAGCGTTCGCGTCCCGCCACTCGACCCGGCCGAGCTCACCGACCTGGCCCACGTCTCGGGAGAGCGATGACCGAGCGGATCTACCTGTCCTCGCCCGACGTGACCCAGGCCGAGGAGGACGCTCTCCTGCGTGCCATCCGCTCCGGCTGGGTGGCGCCGCTCGGTCCGGAGGTCGATGCGTTCGAGGTCGAGCTCGCGGCCTACACCGGCAGGACGCACGCCGTCGCGCTCTCCTCGGGCAGTGCCGCGCTGCACCTCGGTCTGCTCCAGCTCGGTGCCGGCCCCGACACCGTGGTGATCACGTCGTCGATGACCTTCGCCGCGACCGCCAACGCCATCACCTACACCGGTGCGACGCCGGTGTTCGTCGACTCGGACGAGACCGGCAACGTCGACCCCGACCTGCTGGCCGAGGCGCTCGACGACCAGGTCCGCCAGGGCAGCCGCGTGGCCGCCGTGGTGCCGGTCGACCTCATCGGGAAGGTGGCCGACCACCGCTCGATCTCGGCAGCCGCGGCGCGCCACGGGGTCCCCGTGCTCGTCGACGCGGCCGAGTCCCTCGGCGCCTCCCGCGAGGGGCGCCGGGCCGGACAGGACGGCGTGGCCTCGATCGTGTCCTTCAACGGCAACAAGATCATGACCACCTCCGGCGGCGGCGCGCTCCTGTGCGACGACCCCGACATGGCGGCGCGGGCGCGCTACCTCGCCACCCAGGCCCGCCAGCCGGTCGTGCACTACGAGCACCTCGACGTCGGCTACAACTACCGGATGTCCAACCTGCTCGCCGCCGTCGGCCGCGCGCAGCTCGAGCGGCTGCCCGCGATGATGGAGCGGCGCCGCACCTGGCGCAGGCGCTACGCGAGGCTCTTTGCGGACGTGGCCGGCATCTCCGTCTTCGGCGGCGAGGACGGGCGTGACGCGTCGCCGGGCGCCGACCACGACAACTTCTGGCTGACCTCGATCGTCGTGGACACCGAGGCGGCCGGCTGGGACGCCGAGGACCTCCGGGCCCACCTGGCCGCGGTCGACATCGAGGCGCGGCCGCTGTGGAAGCCGATGCACCTGCAGCCCGTCTTCGCGCACGCCCCCGCCTACGTCACCGGCGTCGCGGAGCGCCTCTTCCGGACCGGGCTGTCGCTGCCCAGCGGCTCGGCCCTCAGCGACGAGCAGTTCACCAGGATCGAGGACTCGATCGAGCAGTTCATCAAGGAGCACCTGTGAGTGACACCCCCCGGTCGGCCGAGAGCCTCGAGGGCACCTGCGTGACCATCACCGGCGGCACCGGGTCGTTCGGGACCGCGATGGCGCGACACCTCCTGACGAGCGGCGTGCGCCAGGTCAACATCTTCAGCCGTGACGAGGCGAAGCAGGACCAGATGCGCCGCGCCTTCAACGACGAGCGTGTCCGCTTCTTCCTCGGCGACGTGCGCGACGCCGACTCCGTGCGCGCCGCCGTGACCGGCGCCGACTTCGTCTTCCACGCCGCAGCCCTCAAGCAGGTCCCGTCCTGCGAGTTCTTCCCCCAGCAGGCGGTCAAGACCAACGTCGTCGGCAGCCACAACGTCATCGAGACCGCCGCTGCTGCCGGCGTACGGTCCCTGGTCTGCCTCAGCACCGACAAGGCCGTCTACCCCGTCAACGCGATGGGGATGTCGAAGGCGCTGATGGAGAAGACCGCGCAGGCCTTCGCCCGCAACAACCCGACGTCCGAGATGACGGTGTCTATCACCCGCTACGGCAACGTGATGTACTCCCGCGGCTCGGTGATCCCGGCCTTCGTGTCGCAGGTCAGGGCCGGCGAGCCGATGATCGTCACCGAGCCGACGATGACCCGCTTCCTGATGTCGCTGGCCGAGTCGGTCGACCTCGTCGAGCACGCGTTCTTCCACGCGAACCCCGGTGACCTGTTCGTCAAGAAGGCCCCGGCCTCGACGGTCGACACCCTGGCCCGGGCCGTCGCCGGCCTGTTCTCCGACGGCGAGGCGGACCTCCGTGTCATCGGCACCCGCCACGGGGAGAAGCTGCACGAGACCCTCCTGAGCCGCGAGGAGATGATGCAGGCGGAGGACCAGGGCGACTACTTCAAGGTGCCGCTCGACGCGCGCGGGCTCCAGTACGAGAAGTACTTCTCCGAGGGTGCGGGCGGGGTGCCCCAGGCACAGGACTACGCCTCGGACAACACCGAGCGCCTCGACATCGCCGCCACGCAGGCCCTCCTGCGCACCCTTCCCGAGGTCGACGAGGAGCTGGCGCGACGATGACCAAGGTCATGACGATCGTGGGCACGCGACCGGAGATCATCCGGCTCTCGGAGACCATCAAGCTGCTCGACGAGACCGTCGAGCACGTGCTCGTCCACACGGGACAGAACTACGACTACTCGCTCAACCAGGTGTTCTTCGACGACCTGGGCCTGCGCGCGCCCGACCGCTTCATGGAGGTCGACACGACCTCGCTCGGCACCGTCCTGGGCGGGGTGCTGGTCAAGACGGAGGAGGCGCTGCTGGCGGAGCGTCCCGACGCCGTGCTCATCCTGGGGGACACCAACAGCTCGCTGGCCGCGGTGATCGCCAAGCGCATGAACGTCCCCGTCTACCACATGGAGGCGGGCAACCGTTCCTTCGACGAGAACGTGCCCGAGGAGACCAACCGGCGGCTCGTCGACCACGTCGCCGACTTCAACCTCGTCTACACCGAGCACGCGCGTCGCAACCTCCTCGCCGAGGGGCTGCACCCGCAGCGGATCCTCAAGACGGGCTCGCCGATGCGGGAGGTGCTGCAGGCACACGCCGACGCCATCGCCGGCTCCGATGTCCTGCACCGGCTCGGGCTCGAGCCCCGCCAGTACCTCCTCGTCAGCGCGCACCGCCAGGAGAACGTCGACAGCCCGTCCCGGCTCAACCGCCTGCTCGACTGCCTCGAGGCCGCGGTCCGCGCCACCGGTCGTACGGCCCTCGTCTCGACCCACCCGCGCACCCGCAAGCGCCTCGATGCGCTCGGTCGGGTGGTCGAGGGCGTGGAGTTCCACGACCCGCTGGGCTTCCACGACTACAACGCGCTGCAGAAGGACGCCTACTGCGTGCTGTCCGACTCGGGCACGATCTCCGAGGAGTCGGCGCTCCTGGACTTCCCCGCGGTGACGCTGCGCGACTCGATCGAGCGCCCGGAGGCGCTGGACACCGCGTCGATCCTGATGACCGGCCTCGACCCCGACATCGTCGTGGAGGCGATCGCCTTCGCCGTCTCCGACGACGACCGGGCCTCCCGCACCCCCGAGGACTACCGGATCGCGGACTGTGCACGCAGGACGGTCGGCTACATCCTCTCGACGCACGCTCGGCACGAGGGCTGGTTGGGCCTCCACCCGTCGTGACGGTGGTGACGCGGCACCCGTCCAGCGCAGCGAGCCGGCTGCGCAGCCCCTCCGTCGCCAGGATCCTGGCGCTGGGCATGACCTTCGCCTTCAGCCTGGTGGTCGGGCGGACCCTCGGCCCGCACGACGCGGGCACCGTGTACGCCGCCGTGGTGGGCGTGAGCGCACTCGGGATGCTCGCCCGCTTCGGCACGGAGTACGCCGTCCTGCGCCACGGTTCCGCGCTCGTCGCGAGCCGGGCGCTGTCGCCGGCGGCGCTGCACTGGCCCTACCTGCTGCGCGTGTGCCTGCTCGGCTCGGTCGGCTGCAGCGCGGTGGCGGTCGCAGCGCTGCTCCTGGCGTCGCCGGACGACCGCACGGCTTACGTCGTGTTCGCCCTGTCCGTGCCGTTCCAGAGCCTCGGCGTCCTGGCATCCGCCCTGCTGCGGGCGAGCGGCCTGAGCGGTCGGGGAGCCTTCGCCGAGTTCGGCCTGGCCCAGGGGATCGCCGCCGCCGTCACGGTCGTGCTGGGCCTGACCGGGACGGCGGACCCGACACGGGTCGCGCTGGCGTTCACCGGGTCGTGGGTCGTGGTCTGCGCGTGGGCCTTCGTCGCCGCGCGCCCGGTCTGGCAGGCCGACGCCCACGCGTCGGCCGTCGCGCGCCCGTCGATCGCCTCGCTCGGGGCGATGATGACCTCGTCGCTGATGTTCTACCTGCTCACCTGGTCGCCGATCGCGGTGCTGATGGTCGTCGCGACGCAGACCGACGTCGCCTGGTTCGGCGCCGCGGCCAGGTTCCCCACCCTCATCGCCCTCGTCCCGACGATCCAGCTGACGGCGGGCCTGCCGGTCATCGCCGCCCACGTCGCCAACCACCGGCTGGCCGAGACGAACGCCGAGCTGCGCGTGCTGAACGTCCGTGCGTCGGTGATCGCCCTGGTCGCCGGCGTCGGGCTCGTGGTGGCCGCACCGCTGGTCGTGTCGCTCTTCGGCCCCGGCTTCGGCGGCGCAGCCACGGTGCTGATGATCCTGGTGGTCGGGCAGGTGGGGGCCGTCATGCTCGGTCCCGCCTCGATCCTGCCCCTGGTTACCGGCTTCGAGCGCCATGCCATGGTGGCGCTCAGCGTGACGCTGCCCGGTGCCGTGCTCGTCGAGACACTGCTGGGCCTGCGCTGGGGCGCGGCCGGTGCAGCGGCCGGATGGTCGATCGCCATCTGCGCCTTCGGGCTCGCCATGGCCATCACCCTCCGCCGTGGGGCGGGGATCACCTCGTACGTGACCATCGGAGGGCCAGCACGGTCCCGACGGCAGAATCTGGAGCACCCGTGAGCGACCTCTCGAAGCACTCGACGACCGACGCCCACCCGCGTCCCGGGCACGAGCCGGACGGGGAGGTGTCGACGCGTGCGGACCGGCTGGTCGGCGCGGTGTTCCTCATCGCCGTGCTGCCCCTCTTCGTCGACGCCGCGCAACGGACGATGCCGGTGTTCCAGCTCGTCACGGGCTTCGGGGAGCCCGACGCCGCGGGCAGCCGCCTGCACCTCGTGCTCCCCCTCGTCGCGGTGCTCGCGGTCGTGGGCCTGCTGCGGAGGCGACCCAGCCTGCGCCGCCCGCTTCCCGTCCTCGTGCTGCTGATGGTGCTGGGCTTCACGATCTCCATCGCGTGGGGCCTCTCCCAAGGCGCGGGGCTCGTGGGCCTGGTGTTCTTCGTCCAGACCATCGTCCCGCTGGTCGCCTGGCTCGCCGCCTACCGGGTGTCGCCCGCGCCACGCACGGTGGCCCGTGCCGTCATGGTGGGAGTGCTGGTGGTGGTCGTCATCGCCCTCGGCTACACGCTCCTCGACGGCGGCATCGACAACGCCTACTACTCCTCCATCGCCCTCGAGGACCCGTTCCCCCAGTACCGCGCCTACTTCCCCGCGCTCGTGGCCCTCGCGATCGCCCTGGCGGTCGCCCACGTCCGCACCGACCGGGTCCTCTCCGTGGCCACGATCGTCGGCTGCCTCTGCCTGCTGCCCGTCATGTGGTCGCGCGCGGGCATCTTGATGGTCGTGGTCGCGTTCGTCGCCTCGATCTTCTTCTGCCACTTCCGGGGACTGACGTGGCGTCGCCGGGTCGGGGTTGCCGTCGTGACCGCCGTCGTGCTCGGTGCCGTGGGAGCGGCGACCGTCACCGTCGGCCTGACCGAGCAGCGCACCCGCCTCAACGACCTCCAGGCCTCCGACAGCGACCGGATCGCGCTGGCGGAGGAGTCGTCGGAACGCATCGCGAGCAACCCGTTCGTGGGTGACGCGTTCAGGACCCACGGCTCGGACCTGGTCGGCGGAGCCGTCGCCAACTTCGACCGGCTCTTCCCCTCGCACAACCAGTACCTCGACTTCGGGATCCGTGGCGGGCTGCCCGCACTTCTCCTGCTGGTCGCGTTCCTGGCGCTGACGTCCTGGCTGCTGTTCTGGCGGTGGATCAGGAGCGATCCCGCCGAGTTCAACCCCTTCTACGGCGCCGTCCTGGCCTTCCTGATGGCCCTGATCCCCGCCGGGCTCACCGAGCTCTACATCAGCCAGACCTGGACGGGGGTCGCGATCATGCTCGTCCTGGGGGCCGCGGCCCGCCAGCTCGAGCTCGATCGCCTGGTCGTCCGCTCGGGCGACGCCACGGCGGGCGTGGAGTCGTACGAGCCGTCCGGGAGGAGCTGACCCGTGCGCATCCTTCTCGTCACGCAGTGGTTCGACCCCGAGCCCACCTTCAAGGGACTGCTCTTCGCCAAGGAGCTGCAGCGCCTGGGCCACGAGGTGGAGGTGCTCACCGGCTTCCCCAACTACCCCGGCGGCCGGGTCTACGACGGCTACCGCATCCGTCCGTTCGAGCGCACCGAGGTCGACGGAGTGCCGGTGACGCGCGTGGCGCTCTACCCCAGCCACGACGGCTCGGGCGTGCGCCGCCTGATGAACTACGGCACGTTCGCCGTCTCGGCCGCCCTGGCGGCACTCGTGGCGCGTCGTCCCGACGTGGCCTACGTCTACCACCCGCCCGGCACCATCGCCCTCCCCGCGATGGCACTGCGGGTGCTGCGTGGCGTGCCGTTCGTCTACGACGTGCACGACCTCTGGCCCGACACCCTCTCCTCCACGGGCATGGTGTCCTCGGGCGGCGCCCTGGGCCTGGTCGGTGCCGGGATGAAGTGGGTCTACCGCCTGGCCAGCGAGGTGGTGGTGATCTCGGAGGGGTTCCGTGGGCGGCTGCGCGAGCGCGGCGTGCCCGACGAGAAGATCACCGTCATCCCCACCTGGACCTACGAGGACGACATCGCCGGCGCGGCGGCACCTGCGCCGGACGGCGGACCCTTCACGGTCGTGTTCGCCGGCACGATGGGCAAGGCCCAGGCCCTCGACACCGTCCTGGACGCGGCGGTGCTGCTGCAGTCCGATGCGGTGCGGTTCGTGATGGTCGGGGGCGGGATCGAGGTCGAGCGCCTGACGTCCCGCGTGCGGGACGAGCGCATCACCAACGTCACGTTCCTCCCGCGTCGTCCTCCGTCCGAGATCGGCGAGGTGCTCGCCTCCGCCGACGCGCTGCTCGTGCACCTCCGCAAGGACCCGCTCTTCGAGATCACGGTCCCGTCCAAGACGCAGGCCTACATGGTGGCGGGCAAGCCGATCCTCATGGGCGTGTCCGGTGACGCCACGCAGATGGTCGAGGACGCCGGTGCCGGGGTCTGCTTCGAGCCCGAGGACCCTGCCGCGCTTGCGCACGCGGTGCGTCGGCTGGCGGCCCTCCCGTCCGACGACCTGGCCGCCATGGGCACGCGCGGCAAGGACTTCTACCAGGAGAACCTCTCCCTGGCGGTGGGTGCCGGCCGACTCGTCGAGGTGCTCGACCGGGGCAGCCGCTCCCGGCACCGCTTCGAGCGCACCAAGCGTGTCGCCGACATCGTCGGGTCGGGTGCGGCCCTGTCGGTGTTCGCCCTCCCGATGGGGGTGGTCGCCGTGGCTGTCAGGCGCAAGCTGGGCACCCCGGTGATCTTCCGCCAGGAGCGGCCCGGGCGACACGGCGAGCCGTTCACGATGGTGAAGTTCCGCACGATGACCGACGCCGTGGACGAGGACGGAGAGCTGCTGCCCGACAGCCAGCGGCTGACGAAGTTCGGCACGTTCCTGCGGCTGACGAGCCTCGACGAGCTGCCGGAGCTGGTCAACGTCCTGCGCGGCGAGATGTCCCTCGTGGGCCCCAGGCCGCTGCTCACCCGCTACACGGAGTTCTTCACCGAGTCGGAGAGGCGACGCCTCGACGTCCGGCCGGGGATCACGGGGTTGGCGCAGGTGCGCGGCCGGAACCTGGCCTCGTGGGACGAGCGCCTCGCGATGGACGTCGAGTACGTCGAGAAGATCTCGCCCTGGTTCGACCTGCGCGTCATCGCCGAGACGGTCGTCGGGGTGTTCCGCAGGTCGGGCGCGGTGGCCGACCCCGAGTCGATCATGCAGAACCTCGACGACGCGAGGCGGAGTCGCGCGGGAGCCCCGTCATGACGTCGGACGTGCGGGTGAGGCCGGCCGTCGCTACGGACGTCGGCTGGCTCGCCGAGGTCAGCCGCGCGTCGTTCGCGTCCCGCCTGCACCCCTTCCTCATCTCGGCGCAGCCCGGCATCGACCGCTTCTGGGAGGTCGTGCTCTCCCACCCCGCCGCGTTCCCGGGGCGCAGCTTCCTCGTGGCCGAGACCGACGAGGACGGGCGGATCGGCTTCGTCGACCTCCAGGTCGTCGACCCCGGCACCGCACACCTGTCGTACGTCTGCGTCACCGAGCCCGCGCGCGGCCGGGGTGTCGCCGGGACGCTGTTGCGCGACTACCTGCACCGGAACCCCGACGTGGTCTCGATGCAGCTCGACGTGTTCGACGACAACGCGTCGGCCCGGGCTCTCTACGACCGACTGGGGTTCGAGTCCGTCGCGACCACCACGTGGTGGGTGGCCGACCTCCCCCGCGCGCGTCGCGCCGCAGCGGGCACACGGGTGCAGGGGCTGCACGCGGCCACCGCCTGGCTGGACACGTACGGCTTCGCGGAGCTCGCGGTCGCCGTCGACGACGCGATCATGCCCCTCGCGCGACCGAGCCGGTCGGTCCTGCGCTGCCCCGACCCCGCGCTCCTCCTGCAGCCGGCGGTGCTGGCGGCGGTGGTGGACGAGTTGCCCGAGCTCTCGGAGGTGCTCGTGACGCTCGAGGGCGACGAGCCGCCCCCCAGCGACATCGGCCCGCTCCGGCAGGTGAACCGCTCGATCAGGATGACAGCCAGCGATGTCCGCACGAGATGGGAGCCGATGTGACAACCGGGATCAGCAAGACGGCCGTGGACCCGACCGGGTTCTCCACCCCGTGCCTGTTCTACAGCGCGGCCCGGGAGGGGATGCAGGACCTGCTGGCACAGCCGGAGGTGTGGCGGTCGTCCCCACGTCGCATCCTGCTCCCCGCGTTCATCGGATGGTCGGCCAACGAGGGAAGCGGCGTGTTCGACCCCGTCAGCGGTCTGGGGCTGGAGCCGGGCTTCTACGACCTGGGCGACGACCTCGCCGTCGACCTCGCCTCCCTCGAGCGGTGCCTGTCCGACCAGCACTACGACGTGGTCGTCGTCATCCACTACTTCGGCAGGACGGAGCGCTCGATCGAGCGCGTCCGCGCGCTGACCGACGAGCACGGCGCGCTCCTGCTCGAGGACCTGGCGCACGCGTGGTTCACGCACGTCCTGGGCGGACCGGCAGGCCGGACGGGCGAGGTCTCGCTCTACTCGCTGCACAAGATGCTGCCGATGCCGCAGGCGCAGGGCGGGATGATCGCCTATCGCAACCCCGCCCGGATCACCGGCCAGCAGGAGACCGCGCGCGAGCTGGCGCGGCACGTCCTGGACCACGACGCCCTCTCGATCGCCGGACGTCGGCAGGAGAACTTCCGCACGCTCACGGCCCTGCTCGAGGCGATGCCCGAGCACGGCGCGGCCTTCGAGCTCATGTGGCCGCACCTGGACGCTGACGACGCGCCCCAGACGCTTCCGGCGCGCATCCTCGGTCCGGGGCGCGAGAACCGCGACCACGTGTACGCCTCGATGAACGCCGACGGCTACGGGATGGTGAGCCTCTACCACACGCTCATCGCCGAGCTGCACGAGCACGAGGCGATGGTGGACCTGTCCCGGCACATCATCAACTTCCCCGTCCACCAGGACGTCGCACCGGAGGACTATCCCGGTCTCGTCGACAGCTTCTCCCGGGCGCTGGCGTCCCTGCCGGCACGATGACGGCGCCGCGCATCGAGGTGCCGGGGTCGGCCGAGTGGCACCGGCTGTGGGAGGCGACCGGTCGGGAGCCGTTCGCGCACCCCTCCTACCTCGGCCTCACCGCCGGACCCGGCGAGCGGGTGGTCGGCGTCTGCTGGAGCGACGCCGGCGGCGAGGTGCTGCTGCCCCTGCTGCTGCGCCCGCTGCCGAGTGGCCCGGGCCTCCAGGACCTCGAGGGGGACTGGACGGACGCCGTGTCGCCCTACGGCTACGGCGGCCCGTTCGTCACGGGTGAACCCGACCTGGCGGCGTTCTTCGCGGCGCTGCGGGGGTGGATGCGCGACGAGCACGTCCTGACAGGCTTCGTGCGCGCCTCCCTCGGGGTGCGCCTGCCCCCGGACGACGTGGCCGGCGGCTACGAAGCCGTCCACCTCACCGACAACGTCGTCGTGTCGCTGGACAGGGAGCCGGAGGACCGCTGGCAGCACTACGACCGCAAGGTGCGCAAGAACGTGAACAAGGCGCGCCGCCACGACCTGCGCGTCGAGGTCCGTGACGACTTCGGGGACGTCGCGGAGTTCGTGTCGGTCTACCACGGCACGATGGACCGGCGCGGTGCCGACGGTCGCTACTGGTTCGACGCCGCGTACTTCGAGGGCATCCGCGACCGGCTCGCCGGGTCCTACTGGGTCGCCGACGTGCGCGACCTCGAGGGTCGCGTCGTCTCGACCGAGCTCGTGCTCAGGAGCGACACCCGCTGCTACTCGTTCCTCGGTGGCACCCACGCCGACGCCTTCCCGATGGCGCCCAACGACCTCCTCAAGCACGCGGTGATCGACCACGCGGCCGGGAGCGGGCTGACCGGCTACGTCCTGGGCGGCGGCTACCAGCCGGGGGACGGCATCTTCCGCTACAAGCGGGCCTTCGACCCCGACGGGGTGGTGGCCTTCCACGGCGTCCGGCTCACGTCGTCCACCGACACCTACGAGCGCCTGCGCGCCCTGCGTCCGGACGTGGACCCGCGCTTCTTCCCGGCCTACCGGTCCCCCTGACCACCGTCGCCCGGTGGTCCCGGTCCGGTCAGCGACCGGTCCAGCGCTCGTGTGCGATGCGCATCTCGTGCACGAGGTCCGGCCAGGACGGTGCGACGTAGCCGGTCTCGTCCGCGAAGCGCGACGCCGACAGGGAGCGGTCGAGCGTGAAGGCGTCCTCCCGCTCGATGGTGCCCGTCCAGCCGTACTCGTCGGCGACGAGCCGGAGCAGGTCGTACTTCGAGATCGGCTGCGAGGCCACCTGCCAGATGCCGGTGAGCCCCGGCCGCGGAAGCACGACGGAGCCCATGACGCGAGCGAGCTCGACGGTCGGGAGACCGCTGTAGATGGCCCGGCTGAAGCCGTTGACCTGCTCGCCGTCCCGGCTCAGGAACCACTCCAGCAGCGAGCCCCCGTGCCGCAGCTCGGGTCCGATGATCGACGTCCGCAACGTCACGTGGGGGGCTGCGACCTCGCCGAGGAGCTTGCTCCTGCCGTAGAAGTCCACCGGGTCGGGCACGTCGTCCTCGGTGTAGCCGCCGACGCGACCGGAGAACACGCAGTCGGTGCTGATCTGGACCAGGCGCGCTCCCACCGCGGAGCAGTCCCGTGCCAGCAGGTGGGGGAGGAGGGCGTTGATCTGCGTGGTCAGCACGGTGTCGTCGACGCCGGGTGCCTGCTTGATCACCCCGACCGCGTTGACGACCACGTCAGGACGCAGCTCCGCGAGCACCGCCGCCACCGACGGCTGGTCCAGGACGTCGACGCCGTCGACGAGCCGGGGCTCCACCTGGGCGCGGAACGTCTCGTCCACCGCGTCGAGCGAGCGGACCGTCCCGCGCACCTCGACACCGTCGAGGTGGCGGGGGAGCTCGTGCACCAGCGCGTGCCCGAGCATCCCGGACGCGCCGAGGACGAGCACTCCTCCGGTGGCGGACGAGGCGGCAGTCATGGGGTCTCCCGAGGGTGGGTGGGGCGTGGGGACGGGTCCCGGATGCTACCCGTGCACGGTCGCGGCCTGCGGGGGCACGTCCGCCCGCCTCCTGCCGGTGGTGCGGGACCAGGGCCACCGTCGGGCGCCCCGCTCCGGGCGCGGCAGCACACGCTGGCGTGCCGTCGCCACCACGAGCGTGAGGCTCCACCAGCCGAGCGGGACGCTGAACATGGGCTCGGTGATGCCGAAGACCATCAGCGACACCAGCACGAGCACGACCAGCCGGCCCGCGACCGGGTCGCTGCCCTCGCGCACGCCGGTGCGGCGTGCGGTGGTGACGGCCTGGACGACCATCGCGACGACGATCGCCACCCCGACGAGCCCGAGCTCGGGCATCACGTCCACGAAGTAGTTGTGGCCGTGGGGCAGCACGTAGCCGGCCTTGTCGTAGATCAGCTGCGCGACGGCGTTGGGCTGGGCCGCGTTCCACGGGTGCTGCCAGACCGCGCCCCAGCCCGAGCCGAACCAGGGGGCGGTCTCGAGCGAGGCCTCGACGGCCGCGCGCCAGAAGGGAGCGCGCCCCGAGACGGTCCCGAGGTCCTTGCCGAGGGCGAACGACACCACCAGGCCCGCGACGAGCGGCACGACGACGACCGCGAGCGAGCCGAGGACCTTGACGCGGCGGGGCAGTGTCGTCAGCCGCGGCCACGCCGCGATGAGCGCCGCCATGCCGGCGAGGCCCAGCACGGCGAGGAAGCCGGTGCCGGACGCGGCGCGGTAGATCCCGTAGAGCAGGGCCGCCGTGGTGGCCACCGACAGGACCCGCCACGGCGTGCGGCGCGGCCACCCGATGGCCAGCACGGCGGCCAGCGACACGCCGAGCGTGTAGGCCAGGATGTTCTCGTTGGTGCCGACGCCTGCGAAGTCGGACCCGGTCAGGTAGGGGTTGGAGGCGCCGGGCAGCTCCTGCTCGTAGGCGTACGCCGACAGCGCCAGCACGACGATCCCGCCGAGCCCCAGGCCCCAGCAGACCACGAGCGCCTCGCAGTTGGCCGCCACGATGAGTGCCATCAGCGCGACCTGCATCGTGACCAGGTTGGTCAGGTCGGTGTTGGCGTCGCTGATGGACCACAGCTGCGAGAGGTAGCAGAGCCCGAGGAACAGCAGCCAGGGCCACGGGATGCGCGGCAGTCGCAGCCACGGCAGCGTCACCAGGATGGCGATCTTGGTCCAGAACTTCGCGTGCTCGAAGGAGAAGAAGAAGCTCGGGATGAAGACGAGCGGGTTGGACATCCAGTAGAGCAGGGCGGCGATCAGCGCCATCCAGATCCAGCCCCGCGGGGACGTCAGCGTCGCGCGGGGGCGGCGATCGTGCCAGTCCAGCAGTGCCTTGGGTCCACGCAGCGCGCGGCGGGCGACGTCGCTGGCGGACACGAAGCGAGCTCCTGGGGACGGCATGGGCGTGGGACCGGTCGGGGACCGGCGCCTAGCGTACGGCCAGGGCGGAGCCCGGACACCTGAGACACCCGAGGAGCGCCGACACGGCCGCCGTAGGGTCTCTGCCATGACCGAGACCACGCCTGTCCCCGACCTCCTGGAGCAGATCCAGGGGTACGGCGCGTGGGCGGTCATCCGGCGCAAGGCCGCACCCACGGCGGGCCTGGTCGGCGGCACGCCGCACGAGGTCGCCTCGCTGCTCGACATCCCGCTCGAGACGGGCGCGCCCGAGCCCGGCCGCAGCGCCGACCGGCTGGTCGCCGTGCCGTTCCACCAGGTGCGCGAGCGCGGGTTCGCCGCGATCGACGACGGCACCCCGCTGACGGTGGTCGACATCGAGGCCGAGCACGAGGTGTCGGTCGACGACCTGCTCGCCGCCCTGCCCGACGCACCCGTCGAGTTCGCCGACCGCGGCGGCTTCGCGACGAGCGACGACGACTACGGCAAGGTCGTCGAGGCGATCATCCGCGACGAGATCGGCCAGGGCGAGGGCGCCAACCTCGTCATCGGCCGCCACTACCGCGCGGTCGTAGCCGACTGGGACGCCACCCGGGCGCTGACCGTCCTGCGGCGCCTGCTCGAGCGCGAGCGCGGTGCCTACTGGACCTTCTGCTTCTTCACCGGCGAGCGGTTCCTCATCGGCGCCAGCCCCGAGAGGCACGTCTCGGTGCGCTCCGGCGACGTCCGGATGAACCCGATCTCCGGCACCTTCCGCGTCGGCGGGCTCTCCGAGGACGAGCTCAAGGCCGGCCTGCTGGAGTTCCTCGCCGACGAGAAGGAGGTCTTCGAGCTCTTCATGGTCGTCGACGAGGAGCTCAAGATGATGTGCGACATCTGCTCCGAGGGCGGCCAGGTGCTCGGCCCGTTCCTCAAGCCGATGACCCACCTCATCCACACCGAGTACCTCCTCGCCGGTCGCTCCGAGCGCGACCACCGCGAGATCCTCCGCGACACGATGTACGCCGCCACGGTGACCGGCGCGCCCGTCGAGAACGCCTGCCGGCTGATCGCCGACTACGAGCCCGAGGGGCGCGGCTACTACGGCGCCGCCCTCGCGCTGTTCGGCCGCTCGCCCGACGGCACGCCCACGATGGACAGCCCGATCCTGATCCGCACCGCCGACGTCTCGCCGGCCGGCGAGCTCAAGGTGACCGCGGGTGCGACGCTCGTGCGCGACTCGGACGCGGCCTACGAGGTCGCCGAGACGCGGGCCAAGGCCGGCGGCATCCTCAGCGCCTTCGGCCTGGCGCCGGCGGCGACCTCCGACGGCGCGGCCATCGCCGACCTCGCGCGGGACGAGGACGTCGTACTCGCCCTGGGGACGCGCAACCAGCGGCTGTCCCGCTTCTGGCTGACCGACCAGGCGGGCGAGCCCGCCGACCCCGGCCTGGCCGGGAAGCAGGTCGTGATACTGCACGGCGAGGACGACTTCGTGAACATGCTCGTCCACGTGCTCGGCGTCTTCGGCATGACCTCGCGCGTGGTGCGGCACGAGGACTACACGTCTGGCGCCTTCGACGGCGCCGACCTGGTGATCGTCGGCCCTGGTCCCGGCGACCCGCGCGAGGGCGAGCACCCGAAGATCGCGTCGTTCCGTCGGGCGGTCGACGACCTGCTCGCCGGCGAGCAGCCCTTCCTCGCCGTGTGCCTGGGCCACCAGACGCTGTGCCAGCGGCTCGGTCTCGACCTCGGCTACAAGGACGTCGTCTTCCAGGGCACCCAGTCGCCCGTCCGGATCGGTGGCCGCACCGAGCGGGTCGGCTTCTACAACACCTTCGTGGGGCGTGTCCCCGCCGGTGGCGCGCTGCCGGACGGAGTCACCGTGGAGGCCGACGACGCCGGCGACATCCACGCCATCTCCGGCCCGCACTTCCGCGGCATCCAGTTCCACGCCGAGTCGATCCTCACCGAGAACGGCTACGACCTCCTCCACGCCGCGGTCCGCGACCTCCTGCTCGCCTGATTGCTCGCACGTCCCGCCCGCTGGACACCTAGGGACGTTCTGGTAGGTGCCCGGCCCCAGTTCCCTACCGGTTCGTCCCTGGATACCGAGGGGCGGGACCCGGTTTAGTCCACTGAAATGATAGACATTGACCCTCGGCGTGGACGCAACCGATCCACGCCCCAGAGCGTCACTGTTGCGTACGCAACGGGGGACATGACGGGGGTCAGGTGCAGCACTTCAAGCGAGCGTGGGCGGGCGTGTGCCTGGTCGCGCTGATGACGGTCGCGGCCTGCGGCGGCCCGGGCGAGGCCGGCTCCGGTGCGCCCGACGGCGCGCGCCCGCCGCGGACGACGAGCGGTGCGTCGGCGGTCGGCGACCTCCAGCCGGCGGCGACCCGCGACCAGCGGCCCAACATCGTGGTCGTCATGCTCGACGACTTCTCGATGGACCTCGTCCAGACGATGCGGTCGGCCCAGCGGATGCGCAAGGCGGGAGCGTCGTACCCCTTCTCCTTCGTCACCGACTCGCTGTGCTGCGTGTCGCGGTCGAGCTTCTTCACCGGGCAGTACCCCCACCAGACCGGCGTGCGCACGAACACGTCCAACCAGGGCACGTCGCAGCTCGGCGGCTGGCCGGCCTACGACACCCACGGCAACCCCGAGCGCGCGTTCAACGTGCGGCTGCAGGAGGCCGGCTACACGACCGGCTTCGTGGGCAAGTTCCTCAACGAGTACGAGTGGGTGCCGGGCCGCGCGCTGCCACCGGTGGTGCCGGGCTGGACGAGCTTCAACGCGGTCTTCGGTTCCGCCTACGACGGCTGGGACTTCGCCAGCACGTCCCTCGCCGACGGTCGGCTCCGGGTGACGCAGCACCCCGCGCCGCCCGCCAGCGCCAGCGACGCGGCCAAGGACCGGGCCTATGCCGGCACGATGATCGGTGACCGGGCGATGCAGGTGCTGCGCCAGGGCGAGGCGTCGGACGCGCCCTACTTCCTCGAGGTCGCGCTCTACGCGCCCCACAACCGCACGCAGCCGCAGGGCTACTACCCGGGTGACCCGCTGTTCCCGCCGATGTTCCGTGACCGGGCCGGCGACCGCAGCTGCGGTCGCGTCGCGTGCCGCAAGCTCACGGTCGACGACCTGCCCGGCTTCGGTGACGACCCGCGCGACAACCGGCCGCGGCTGGCCGACGGCACGAAGGGCCGCGCCTGGAACACCGCCGGCAGCCTGCGCCCCGCCGTCGCGACGCGCGACCTGCGCGACCGGGCGCGGATGGCGCAGTCGGCCGACCGGCTGGTGAACCGGATCCTCGGGGCGGTCGGGCCCGACACCTACGTCGTGCTCACCTCCGACAACGGCTTCCACCTCGGCCAGAACGCTCTCGGTCGCGGCAAGGGGACGCCGTACGACACCGACGTGCGGGTGCCGCTGCTGGTCACCGGCCCGGGCGTGGTGCCAGGGGCGCGGCGCGAGGTGACCAGCAACATCGACCTCGCCCCGACCTTCGAGGAGCTGGCGGGGCTGGGGCCGGCGCCGTTCCGCAGCGGACTCTCGCTCGTGCCGACGCTGGCGCAGCCGAAGCTCGTGCGCCAGGGCTACGCGTTCCTCGAGCACACGCAGCAGACGCTGACGGGCGGCGACCCCGACGCGGCCTTCAGCGGCCCCGAGCTCGACCGCATCCCGTCCTACACCGCCGTGCGCAGCCGCACCGCGCTGCTCGCGCGCTTCGACCTCGACCCGCGACCCGACCGGGCGCAGTGGGGCTACGAGTTCTACAGCTACCGGCGCAACGGGTTCGAGCTGCGCAACAACGTCACCAACCCCAAGCGGCGCGCCGAGGTGGACCTGCTGATGGCGAAGCTCGCTGCCTTCGACACCTGCCAGGAGTCCGGCGACCAGCCGGTGTCGGCCGCCTGTCGGTCCGTCCGCCAGTAGCCCCACTGGCACTACTGTCTGGCGCGTGCAGCCCGACGTGATCGTGGTCGACCACCACGACTCCTACACGTGGAACCTGGTGCACCTCGTCGCGTCCGTGACCGGAGTCCTGCCCACGGTCGTCCAGCACGACGAGGTCTCGGTCGAGGACGTGCTGCGCCACTCCCACGTCGTGCTGTCGCCCGGGCCGGGTCATCCGTCGGTGGAGGCGGACTTCTCCGTCGGGACCGCGGTGCTGCTGTCCGGGACGCGACCGGTGCTCGGGGTGTGCCTGGGCATGCAGGGACTGGTGACGGCGTACGGCGGGACGGTCGAGCGGCTGCGTCCCGCGCACGGCGAGGTCGTGTCGGTCCGGCACGACGGGCTCGGCGTGTTCGCCGGGCTGCCGCAGGACTTCGACGCGGTGCGCTACCACTCGCTGGGAGCCGTCTCGCTGCCGTCGTCACTGGTCGCGACCGCGTGGTCGGACGACGGGGTGGTGATGGGCGTGCGCCACGTCGACCTCCCGCTCGAGGGCGTCCAGTTCCACCCGGAGTCCGTCCTCTCCGCGCACGGCGCCGCGCTCGTGGGGAACTTCCTCTCGTGAGCGACCCGGTCTCCTTCTTCACCTCCGTGGCCGCCGAGCACGAGCGGTGCTTCTGGCTCGACGGCGGCGGGGCGCGCGAGTGGTCCGGCCGGCGCTCGCTCGTCGGCTGGCTCACCGACGACGACGTCTCCCTCACCTGGTCGGCCGCCCGGCGCGAGGTCCGTGCGCACTCGGGCGGCACCTCGGCCGTCGTCGGCGACGACGTCTTCACCGTCCTCGAGGAGTGGATGCGCCCGGGCGAGCAGTGGTTCGGCTACCTCGGCTACGCCGCGCGTCCCGACCTCCCCGCCTCGCCGGACCCGACCCTCCCCGACGCGGTCTGGATGCGGCCTGCCGGGGTGCGGGTGTTCGAGCACGAGGTCCCCGCTCCGGAGCGATCCCCGGCTGACCGGGGATCGCTGAGCTTGTCGGCCGTTGCAACGCCTGACAAGTTCAGCGAGAGGCCTCCCGCCCCCTACGCCGCCGCCTTCGCCCGCGTCCAGGAGCACCTGCACGCGGGCAACTCCTACGAGGTCAACCTCACCCACCGGATCGCGCGGACGAGCGACCTCGACCCGGTGACGGCGTACCTCCGGCTCCGCGAGCTCAACCCCGCGCCGTACGCCGGCTTCCTCCAGCACGACGTCGACGACGCCCGGGCGTGGCTGTTGTCGAGCTCGCCGGAGCGGTACGCCCTGGTGACCGCCGACCGCCACCTCGAGACCAAGCCGATCAAGGGCACGACCCCGCGCGGCACGACGCCCGAGGAGGACGAGGCGCACCGCGAGCGGCTGGCGAGCGACCCCAAGACGCGGGCGGAGAACCTGATGATCGTCGACCTGCTGCGCAACGACCTGTCCCTGGTCTGCGAGGTGGGGTCGGTCGAGGTGCCGGCGCTGATGCAGGTCGAGTCCTACGAGTCGGTGCACCAGCTGGTGAGCACCGTCCGCGGGCGGTTGCGCGACGACGTCAGCACGGTCGCCGCGCTGCGCGCGCTCTTCCCGGCCGGCTCGATGACGGGCGCGCCGAAGCTGCGCACGATGGAGATCGTCGAGGAGGTCGAGTCGACGCCGCGGGGGGTGTACGCCGGTGCGTTCGGCTGGATCAGCGGCGACGGTCCGGCCGACCTCGGGGTCGTCATCCGCTCGCTGATGACCGACGGGAGCGGCACCTGGAGCCTAGGAACGGGCGGCGGGATCACCGTGAAGTCCGACGTCGCCGAGGAGTGGGCCGAGTCGGAGTGGAAGGCCGAGCGCCTGCTGCGCGTCTTCGACTGACCTGTGCACCCGAGTCTCCCGCTTCGCCCCCCAGATCTGGGCCGACAAGCGGGGGAGTCACCGGATATCCGGAGACTCCCGAGCGACGCCCACCCCCGGCAGCCAGAGCGAGAAGCGGGCCCCACCGCCGGGCGCCGTCTCGACCCGCACCTGGCCGCCGTGCCGATCGACGACCTGCCGCACGATGGCGAGCCCGAGACCGGAGCCGGGCATGGTGCGCGACTCCTCGGCGCGGTAGAAGCGCTCGAAGACGTGCGGCCGGTCGGCCTCGGCGATGCCGTTGCCCTCGTCGTCGACGACGAGGATGCCGTCGGCCAGCCGCACGGTCACCGTGCCGTCGGTCGGGCTCCACTTGCCGGCGTTGTCGAGCAGGTTGGTCACCGCGCGCTCGAGGCTGCTCGCGTCGGCCACGACGCGCCACTCCTCGAGCTGGACGTCGAAGGAGATGCCGTGCGCGCGACGGCGTACGCGCGTGATCGCCCGCTCGACGACGTCGGCCAGGTCGACCTCCGCGACGACGTGGGCCGTGGGCTCGTCGCGGGCGAGCTCGACGAGGTCGCCCACGAGCGCGCTGAGCTCCTCGATCTGGGCCCGTACGTCGTCGAGCAGCTCGAGGCGTGCCTCCGCGGGAAGTGCCGTGTTGCCCTCGGCCTGCCGCAGCAGGTCGAGGTTGGTGCGGAGCGAGGTGAGCGGCGTACGCAGCTCGTGGCCCGCGTCGGCCACCAGCCGGCGCTGCCGGTCGCGGGACGCACCGAGGGCCAGCAGCATCTGGTTGAAGGCGGTCGCGAGACGCGCGACCTCGTCGTCGCCCTCGACGCGGAGCGGCGTGAGGTCCTCGGTGACCGCGATGCGCTCGACGGACGACGTGAGCCGGCGCACGGGTCTGAGGCCGTTGCGGGCGACGAGCCAGCCGGCGAGCAGGGCGGCCAGCACGCCGAGCGCACCGAAGACGAAGAGCACGCCCCCGAGCTTGCCGAGGGTCCGGTCGTTGGGCGCGAGTGACTGCGCGATCACCAGCGCCTGGCCGCTGCCGGACTGGACCGACGCGACGCGGTAGCGCTCGCCCTCGGTGGTGACGAGGGTCCGCACGGCCGACTCGCGCTTCCCGGTCACGACGTCGTACTCCGGCTGGCCCAGCTTGAAGTGCGGGATGTCGGTGCCGGAGGCGCCCTCGGTGGTCACGATCATGATGCGCACGTCGGCGGCCCCGAGCCACCAGGGAGGCACACCGCCGACGGTGAGCTCGGACAGGGCCGACACCGACGTCGCCTTGTGGGCCCGGTTGAGCAGCGACTGGTCGAGCGAGCTCATCAGCTGCTGGCGCATCACCACGAACGCGGTGAAGGCCATGATGCCGATCGAGATGCCGATCGCCAGCGTGGTGAGCACGGCGACGCGCGACGCCAGCGACCGGCGGTAGTGCCAGCGCCCGTCGGGCCAGGGCGTGGCCTGCGTCATGATTCCTTCAGCACGTAGCCCACGCCGCGCACCGTCTGGATCAGCCGGGCCTCGCCCTCGGCCTCGGTCTTGCGGCGCAGGTAGCCGACGTAGACCTCCAGCGAGTTGGCGCTCGTCGGGAAGTCGTAGCCCCAGACCTCCTCCAGGATGAAGGACCGGTCGAGGACCCGGCGCGGGCGCCGCAGGAACATCTCGAGGAGGGTGAACTCGGTGCGGGTGAGCTCGATCGACCGACCCCCGCGCGACACGTCGCGGCTGCCGACGTCCATCGACAGGTCGGCGAAGGTGAGCACCTCGGCGTCCGCCTCGGGGTCCGGGACGACGCGGCGCAGCAGCGCGCGCAGCCGGGCCAGCAGCTCCTCGAGGGCGAAGGGCTTGGTGAGGTAGTCGTCGGCACCGGCGTCGAGCCCCTCGACCCGGTCACCCACCGCGTCGCGCGCGGTCAGCACGAGGATCGGTACGTCGTTGCCCGCCGCCCGCAGCGCCCGCGTCGTCTCGATGCCGTCGAGGCGCGGCATCATCACGTCGATCACCACGACGTCGGGGTGCTGGGCACCGACCGCGACCAGGCCCTCGGCGCCGTCGGCGGCCAGCGCGACGTCGTACCCGTTGAACTCGAGCGAGCGACGCAGCGAGTCGCGCACGGCCCGGTCGTCGTCGACGACCAGCACGCGGGGCTTGGACTCGCTCACAGGGACATCACAGCGGACAGGATGCCACCGCGTCCTGAGCGCAGGCTGAAGATCGGGTGATCAGGCGTAGCGCGCGGCCAGCGTGCCGGCGCGGGCGCCGTAGCCGCCGCCGAACATGCAGGCGTGCACCAGCAGCGGGAAGAGCTGGTGGATCCCGAGCCGGTCCTCCCAGCCGTCGGCGAGCGGGTGCGCCTCGTCGTAGGCGGCCATGACCCGCGGCAGGTGGGTGAGCCCGAAGAGGTGCAGCATCGCCAGGTCGGCCTCGCGGTGGCCGCCGTGGGCCGCCGGGTCGATGACGTGGATGGTGAGGTCCTGACCCCACAGGCAATTGCCGTTCCACAGGTCGCCGTGGAGGCGGGACGGCGCCTCGTCGGGGAGGAGGTCGGTGAGCCGGCCGACGACCTTCTCGACCGCAGCGGCGTCGGCCTCCTCGATCGCGCCGCGGTCGCGGGCGAGCTTGAGGTAGGGCAGCACCCGGCGGATCGCGTAGAACTCCGCCCACGAGCCGGCCGTCCGGTTGGGCAGCGGCAGGCGGCCGATGAAGCCGTCCTGGTCGAGCCCCCAGCCGTCGGCGCCCGCGCGGTGGGTGGTCGCGAGCTGGTGGCCGAAGGTCACGGCCGCCTCGACCGGCGTCTTCGCGCTCTGCTCGACCCACGCCAGGATCACGCAGTCGCTGGCCGCGCCGAGGACCTCCGGCAGCGGCACGCCGCCGTCGACCTCCGAGAGCCACCGCAGCCCGGCCGCCTCGGCCTCGAAGAACCCCTCGGGCGCGTGCGGCAACGTCTTCATCAGCGCGGTCTGGCCGCTCGAGAGGCGCAGCCGCGTCGCGGTCGCGATGTCGCCGCCGGCCACGGGAGAGGTCGCCACCACCGACGAGCCGAGGAGCTCCTCGGCACGCCTGGCGACCAGTGGCTGGCGAGCCATCAGGCGGGGTCCCCGGGCGGCCCGTCGGCCCGGCCCAGCACCTCGTCGAGCGCCGTCACGATCGCGTCGCTCGTCCGCTCCACCATCGCCAGCACCTCCTCGAACCCGTCGTCTCCACCGTAGTACGGGTCAGGTACCTCGGCGCTCGGATCGTCCGGATCGAGGTCGCGGAACAGGCCGATGCGCTCGGTGCGGCCGCCGACGTCGGCCAGGTTGGCCTCGTCCATCACGAGCACGAGGTCGTACGACGTCGCCCACGAGTCGTCGTACTGCCGCGCGCGGTGCCGGGTCGGGTCGTAGCCCGCGGCGCTCAGCGTGGCGGCGGCGCGGCGGTCCATCGGGTCGCCGACGTGCCAGCCGCCGGTGCCCGACGAGGCGACCTCGACGCGGTCGTCGAGGCCGGCGTCGGCCAACCGGCTCTTCAGGACGACGTGGGCCGTGGGGGAGCGGCAGATGTTGCCCAGGCAGACCAGGGCGATGCGGTAGCTGCCCGGCGTGCGGGCGGGAGGCAGCCCCGGCATCAGCGCTCGGCGGGAAGGGCCGAGCGGACGCCCCAGCCGACGATCGTGATGATCAGCGAGCCCGCGACCGCGTTCCAGAAGCCGTTGACGTGGAAGCCGATGTCGAAGGCGTCGGCGAGCCTGGCCGTGAGCAGCAGCATCAGTGCGTTGATCACCAGCAGCAGGAAGCCCAGCGTCAGGATGATGAACGGGAGCGAGAGCAGCTTGATCACCGGCTCGATGAAGGTCGAGACGAGGCCCAGGATCAAGGCGACCAGCAGCAGCGGCAGGATCTTGTCCTGCACCTCGGCGGTCCCGTTGCGAGCCCCCGCGAAGCGGATCCCGTCGAGCAGCCACGCCGCGACCGCGAGTCCCGCGGCGTAGGTGAGCAACCAGGTGATGAAGCGCATGGCTGTGACATTAGCGCGCTCCGCGCGCGGTGCTCGCCGCGCTGGAGGACCCCGTCGACCCTCCTCGCTCGACGGCGCTGCCTCGCTGCGCTCGTCACGCTTGCTCGCTCGTCAGTCACGACGGGGTAGCGCGCCGAGCGTGGTGGCTGGATGAGGCTGTTGGCCACCCGGCTCCCGCTAGCCTCCGTGAGGTGGTGACGATCGGCGGAACGGGCGTGATGGTGCTCGGCGGGCTGGTCGCCGCCGTGGTCGCCGTGCTGCTCGCGCTCGCCACCCGGCGCTGGCTCGGCACGGTCACGGCGGTGTCGGTCGCGGGGCTGCTGTGGTCGCTCGTCGCGATCGCCCTGGTCACCCTGGTGCCGACCCGTCCGGACGTCGGGTTCGTGCCGGCGGAGACCCGGAGCGAGACCTGCTCGTGGGACTACGGCGGGCCCTCGGGTGCCGCCTTCGAGGTCCTCGGCCTCGACCAGCGCACCCTCAACGTGCTGCTCTTCGTGCCGGCGGGCCTCTTCCTCGTGCTCGCCGTGGGTCGGTGGTGGATCGGGCTGGTGCTCGCCCCGCTCGGCCTCGGGCTGCTGGCGGCGTACAGCCTCGGCATCGAGCTCACCCAGCTCCAGCTCGCCCGGCTCGACCGCGCGTGCGACGTCACCGACATGGTCGACAACATCGTCGGTGCCGGGATCGGCTTCGCCCTCGGGCTGCTGCTCCTGCCGGTGGTCAAGCCGTGGCGCCGGCGCCTTGTCTAGGGTGCGGTCATGACCTCGCCCCAGCCCCGGCCGAACGTCCTCGCCATCCCTGCGTACGTCGCCGGCAAGCCGCCGGTCGCCCGCCCCGGGCTGACGTCGTACAAGCTCTCCTCGAACGAGAACCCCTACCCGCCGCTCCCCGGCGTGCTGGAGGCGGCGACCGAGGCGGCGGCGTCCATGAACCGCTACCCCGACATGGGCAGCACCGCGCTCTACGCCGCGCTCGGCGAGGCGATGGGTGTCCCGACCGAGGACCTCGCGGCGGCCACCGGGTCGGTCGCGCTGATCTACCAGCTCGTCAACGCCTTCTGCGACCCCGGTGACGAGGTCGTCTACGCGTGGCGCTCGTTCGAGGCCTACCCGATCGCCGTCACCGCGGGGGGCGCGACGAGCGTCCAGGTGCCGGTGACCGCCGACGGCCGCCACGACCTCGACGCGATGGCGGCCGCGGTCACCGACCGCACCAAGGTCGTCATCGTCTGCACGCCCAACAACCCGACCGGTCCGGCCGTCACGCAGGCCGAGCTCGACGCGTTCATCGCCCAGGTGCCGTCGCACGTCGTGGTCGTCGTGGACGAGGCCTACCTCGAGTTCGTGCGGATGGACGACGCGATCGACGGCGTCGCGACCTACCGCCGCCACCAGAACGTGGTCCTGACCCGCACCTTCTCCAAGGCCTACGGGCTCGCCGGCTTCCGGGTGGGGTACGCCGTCGCGCCGGCGCCGCTGGCCGCTGCGCTCCGCGCGGTCTCCACGCCCTTCGGCGTCAGCCACGTCGCCCAGGCGGCGGCCATCGCCTCGCTCGCCTCGCAGGACGCGCTGTTCGAGCGGGTGTCGGACCTCGTCGAACGGCGGGCCGACCTCGTCGCCCGGCTCCGCGAGGTCGGCTGGGACCTGCCCGACGCGCAGGGGAACTTCGTGTGGTTCCCGCTCGGCGACCGCGCGCTCGACTTCGCCGCCGCCTGCGGGGAGGTCGGGATCTCGGTGCGCCCCTTCGCCGGCGACGGGGTGCGGGTCAGCATCGGCGAGTCCGAGGCCTTCGACCGGGTGGTCGAGGTGGCCGCCCGCTTCGCGCCGTCGACCTGACCTCGCCTCCGGCGGTGAGTGAGCCACATTTCGGTCCGACGAAATGTGGCTCACGCACCGGCGTGGAGGTGTCGCTGACGGACGCGCCGGGGAGCGGTGGCGCAGCCACATTCGACGCGCGGAAAATGTGGCTCACGCACCGCTGGGCACCGAGTCCGGCGCTGCCGTCGGCGCCCGGTCCATCCGCCGGAAGCTGGGCACCCGGGTCGGTGCCATCGTCGTGACGAGGTACGCCGCCCCGGCGAGGAGGAGCGCGGGCGACACGCCGAGCCCGGTGACCGCGAGGCCGCCGAGGATCCCGCCGAGCGGCATGAGGGAGAAGCACAGGGCGGTGTTGAGCGAGGAGACCCGCCCGAGCAACGGCTCGGGGATCCGCTCGAGGATCACGGCTCCGAGGATCGGGTTCAGGAAGCCCGACGCCGCACCCGCGACGACCGTGACCGCAAGGACGGCCCAGACCGGCGACTCGAGCGCCATCACCACGAAGCGTGGCGCGCCCGCGACGAGGAACGCGACGACGTACGTCCGGTAGCGCGGCAGCGTCTCGCCCCACCGCGCGGCCACCAGCGCACCCAGCACCGACGCACCGCTCATCACCGCGAAGAGCGTGCCGAGCACGGCGACGCCGGCCCCGGACTCCTTCGCCCACACCGGCGCGAGCACGGCGACCCAGGCCTGGTCGACGAGGTTGGTCACCGCGACCATCGCGCAGATCGAGACGAGCACCGGGTCCCGGCGCAGGAAGTCCCAGCCCTGCCGCAGCTCGGTGGCGTACGACGTCGGGCCGGCGTCGACCTCGGGCCGGACCGGTCGGCCGAGGCCGGTCGTCGCGATGCCGAAGACCACGAATGAGACGAGGAACGACGCGGCGTCGACGTAGAGCGCGTTGGCCGCGCCGACGGACGCGACGAGCAGGCCGGCCAGTGCGGCGCCGGCCATGGTCGAGGTGCGCTCGACGGCCGCGGCCAGCCCGGCGACGCGCTCGAGGGAGAACCCGGCGGTCTTCGCGATCTCCGGCGTCATCGCCGCCTTGCCCGCGTCGCCCGGACCGCGCAGCGCTCCGGCGAACGCGACCAGCACGAGGAGCATCGGGAACGACAGCATCTCGAGGTGGTGCAGCAGCGGGATCGCGCCGACGACGAGCGCGGAGACGAGGTCGCAGGTGAGCGTCACGCGGCGCGGGCCGAGGCGGTCGAGCAGGGGCCCGCCGAGTGCCTTGAAGACCACCAGCGGCGTGATCTCGACCGCGGCCACGAGACCGGTCTGGGTCGCGGACCCGGTGGTCGACAGGACGAACCACGGGATCGCGATCATCGAGACCCGGGTGCCGACGTAGGAGATGCCCTCGGCGACGAGCGCGCCGACCAGGGGGGTGCGGCTGGTCACGACTCGCCCCACTCCTGGCCGGGCCGCGGGTAGGCATTGAGGTTGACCACGAAGGGCTTCGCGTCGGCGTCGTTGTCCGTGCCGCCGTCGGCCTCCTCGATCACCTCGGCGAGCGCGCGGACGAGCCGCTCGGCCTGGGTCGCGGTGAGCCTCAGCTCCCAGTCGCTCAGGGTGCCGGCGGTGCGCCACTCCTCCGGGAGGAACGGCAGCTCGGTCACGGCCGCGCGCGTGCGGTCGGCGTACAGCATCGCGACGGTGGTGAGGTAGGCCTCGACGTCGGTGTCGTCGACCCGCTTCTCGCGGAAGTCGGTCCGGGTGCTCTGGTGCGCCGCGCGCCACCACCGGTCGCGTGCAGTGCCGCGCTCGGCGTCCTCCTCGATGAAGCCGTGCTGGGCCAGCTGGCGCAGGTGGTACGACGTCGCGCCGGTGTTGAGGTCGAGGCGCTGCGCGAGCGTGGTCGCGGTCGCCGGGCCCTCGGCCCGCAGCAGGGTGAGCATCTTCAGCCGGACCGGGTGGCTCAGCGCGCGCAGGCCCGCGATGTCGGGGGTGATGGAGGAGGGCATGCCGGCCACGCTACGACTGCAAAGAGTCATTTGCAAACACTTCTTTGTAGAAGTGCGGGGCAGTCCAGCCGGTCCGCACTGGACTACGCGGCGGGGCGACGTATGGTTGAAGGATGAACGACACGGCGAGCTACACGAAGCAGGGCCAGCCCTTCGAGCGCGACATGACCTACCTGCCCGACCGGGTCCTGGCCGGCTCGACGTCGCTGGACCCGCTCGACGAGCAGTTCCCGAGCGGCTCGAAGGACAGCCCGCGCGACGTCCCCGTGTGGGAGGCCACGCCGGGGCGCTACCGCCTCGTCGCCGCCCGCGCCTGCCCGTGGGCGCACCGCTCGATCATCGTCCGCTCGCTCCTCGGCCTCGAGGACGTGATCTCGTGGGGGGCGCCGGGCCCGACGCACGACCAGCGCAGCTGGACCTTCGACCTCGACCCCGGCGGGGTCGACCCGGTGCTCGGCATCGAGCGCCTCCAGCAGGCCTACTTCGCCCGCGAGGCCGACTACCCGCGCGGCATCACGGTGCCCGCGATCGTCGACGTCGAGTCGGGCCAGGTCGTCACCAACGACTTCCCGCAGATCACCCACGACCTCTCCTTCGAGTGGCGCGAGCACCAGCGCCCCGACGCGCCCGACCTCTGGCCCGCCGACCTCCGCGAGGAGATGGAGGCGGTGATGAAGCGCGTCTTCACCGAGGTCAACAACGGGGTCTACCGCTGCGGCTTCGCCGGCTCCCAGGAGGCGTACGACGACGCCTACGCGCGGCTGTGGACGGCGATGGACTGGCTCGAGGAGCGCCTCGCCGACCGTCGCTACCTGATGGGCGAGGCGATCACGGAGGCCGACGTCCGGCTCTTCACGACGCTCGTCCGCTTCGACGCGGTCTACCACGGCCACTTCAAGTGCAACCGCAACAAGCTCACCGAGATGCCGAACCTCTGGGGCTACGCGCGCGACCTCTACCAGACGCCCGGCTTCGGCGACGAGGTCGACTTCGAGCAGATCAAGCGGCACTACTACGTCGTCCACACCGACATCAACCCGACGCAGATCGTCCCGGCCGGCCCCGACCCGGCCGTCTGGCTCACGCCCCACGGCCGCGGCTAGGCGGACCAGGGGCCGCCTGGGCCCCTCATCCCGGCGGCGGGACCCACGCCGGCCCCTGCCCGAAGCGCGCGAGCACCGGCCCGTCGGCCGTCCAGCGCACTCGCGCGAGGTAGAGCACGCGGCGTCCGCGCAGCGCCACGTCGTCGTGGGAGGAGTACGTCGCCTCGCACGGCGCGTTGGCGCCGTCGCACACCCAGCCGTGCACGAAGAGGCGGTTCGGGGGGCCGGGCACGTGGTCCGCGCCGCCCGGACCGCAGATCCCCGTCGTCCGACGGTCCAGCAGCGTCGTCTCAGGCGCCGTCTGCCAGCCGCGACGCACCGAGGTCGAGGCGCGCCACACCGTGCGATAGCCGCAGCTGCCGAAGTCGCCGCGGCTCAGCAGGAGGTGGTGCCGTCCGCGGGCATCGACCATCTCCGGGTTCTCCAGCACGCCCGGGTCGCGCAGGAGCTCGCGGCTCGGTCCGGCCGCGCGCAGCCCGCTCGCCGTCAGCCGCACCATCCGGATCGACGACGGCGTGCCCTGGGTGCGGTAGAGCAGGAACCGCCGCCCGTCCGGCGCGACGTACGAGGACGGGTCGATCACCCCGCGCCGCGGCAGCCCGCGCTCGGGGGGTACGACGTCGCTCGCGACCGCCGTGGCGGCCCCCGACGGGCAGGCGAGCGGCTGGGACTGCAGCGGTGTGAAGGGGACCGAGAGGTCGGGCGAGGTGGCCACGCCGATGCACCGGTCCTCCGTGCCCGGCAGCCCGGTGACCGGGACCGAGTAGTACGCCAGCCACGTGCCGTCGGGGGCCCGGACGACCTCGGGCGCCCACACGTCGCCGTTGCGCGCCCAGTCCGGGCGGGCACCCAGCAGGGGCGCGCCGGGTGCCCAGCCGGCGTACTCCTGGGTGCTGCTGGCGGTGCCGCCGCGCCACCCGGTGCCGGCGGCGAACCAGCGGGTGCCGTCGTGGACGACGCTGGGGTCGGCGAGCGGCTGCTCCCAGAACAGCGGACGGGGCGGGAAGGCGACGACGTCGGCGGTGGCTCGGGCAGGGCTCCAACCAGGGCCGAGGAGGGGCGCGAGCAGGGGTCCGACCAGCAGGGCGAGGAGGACGGTGGCGACGCGCATCGCGCACAGGCTACGTCCGCGAACCCCTCCTGATGGGCTCTTCCGGGACGGATCGTCAAGACATGTCGAACGCACCCATCAGCCTTCGTCCGGAGCCTTCCGCTGCCGGTGTCACGCGGTGCAGGGTGGTGCCTGTTCCGGTCTGGGGGGATCGGACGCGGGGCTGGCTGGGGGGCCGGCCCCGCGAAAGCTTCGTCGGAAGATCGACAGCCCGGCGCCGGCGGTCCCGAGCCGCCGGCTCCGGGCATTCGCTGCCGGCGCCAGGTGGCTCCCCCCGCGTCACCCGGATGTCTCCGTCCCCGACCACGCCCTCGGCGCAGGTGCGACGGAGGCCGAGCCGGTGCCGGCGGGTACCCACGAGCCCGTCGGCACCGGTCTCATCCGCCCACTGCACAGCGTCCGTCGAGCCCGCTCCGGATTGGTGCTGTCACGCTGCTCCGGATACGTTGAGCCCACCATGTGGTCGGGGTCACACACGCCGACGATCACGCTGCAAGCCGTCGGCGTCCGGCGATCCCGCGACTGCCGCTAGCTGTCGAAGGAGTACCTGCGTTGTCCGAACATGAGAGCTTCGGCCCCGACCTGGCGGAGGTCTTCGGGCCCTCCCAGTCCGACGGCGGCCCCGACCTCGTCCAGCTGCTGACGCCCGAGGGCGAGCGCGTCCACCACCCCGAGTTCGACCACGACTTCTCGGCCGAGGAGCTCCGCGGGCTCTACCGCGACATGGTCCTCACCCGGCGCATCGACGTCGAGGCCACCGCCCTCCAGCGCCACGGCGAGCTCGGCATCTGGGCCCAGCTGCTCGGCCAGGAGGCCGCGCAGATCGGCGCCGGTCGTGCGCTGCGTCCCCAGGACTACGTCTTCCCGACCTACCGCGAGCACGGCGTCGCCTACTGCAAGGGCGTCGACCCGCTGCGGCTTCTCGGCCTCTTCCGCGGCGTCGACCAGGGCGGCTGGGACCCGAACGAGAACAACTTCGGGCTCTACACCATCGTCATCGGCGCGCAGACCCTCCACGCCACCGGCTACGCCATGGGCATGCAGCGCGACGGCGTCGTCGGCACCGGCGACCCCGACCGCGACTCGGCCGTGATCGCCCACTTCGGCGACGGCGCGTCCTCGCAGGGCGACGTCAACGAGGCCTTCATCTTCGCCGCGTCCTACAACGCCCCCGTCGTGTTCTTCTGCCAGAACAACCAGTGGGCCATCTCGGAGCCGATCGAGCGCCAGACCCGCATCCCGCTCTACCAGCGGGCGCTGGGCTTCGGCTTCCCGGGCATCCGCGTCGACGGCAACGACGTGCTGGCGACGTACGCCGTCACGAAGGCCGCGCTGCAGCGCGCGCGTGAGGGCAACGGACCGTCGTTCGTCGAGGCCTACACCTACCGGATGGGCGCGCACACCACGACCGACGACCCCACCCGCTACCGCCTCAACGACGAGCTCGAGCACTGGAAGCTCAAGGACCCGATCGAGCGGCTCAAGGTCTACCTGCGCCGCAACGGCCTCGTCGACCAGGAGTTCTTCGACGACCTCGACGCCGAGGCCAAGGAGCTGGGCCACCACCTCCGCGAGGGCTGCAAGGCGCTGCCCGACCCGAAGCCGCTCGACCAGTTCGGCTACGTCTTCAGCGAGATGACCGACGAGATCGCTGCCCAGCGCGACGAGTTCGCCGCCTACCTCGCGTCCTTCGAGGGGAGCCACTGAGATGAGCACCAACCAGAAGATCACCCTCGCCAAGGGCCTCAACATGGGCCTGCGCAAGGCGATGGAGGACGACGACAAGGTCCTGCTGATGGGTGAGGACGTCGGCAAGCTCGGCGGCGTCTTCCGCATCACCGACGGCCTGCAGAAGGACTTCGGCGAGGACCGCGTCATCGACAGCCCGCTCGCGGAGTCCGGCATCGTTGGCACCGCGGTCGGCATGGCGCTGCGCGGCTACCGTCCCGTCATCGAGATCCAGTTCGACGGCTTCGTCTACCCCGCCTACGACCAGATCGTGTGCCAGGTCGCGAAGTACACCTACCGCTCGCAGGGCAAGGTGAAGATGCCGATCGTCATCCGCATCCCCTTCGGTGGCGGCATCGGCGCGGTCGAGCACCACTCCGAGAGCCCGGAGGCGCAGTTCGCGCACACCCCCGGTCTCAAGGTGGTCGCCTGCTCCAACCCGGTCGACGGCTACTGGATGATCCAGCAGGCGATCGCCCACGACGACCCGGTGATCTTCCTCGAGCCCAAGCGGCAGTACCACGCCGACAAGGCCGAGCTCGACGAGACCGCGACGCCCGAGCCGCTCTTCACCTCGCGCGTCGTGCGCGCCGGCACCGACGCCACCGTGCTCGCCTACGGACCGACCGTGAAGACCGCGCTCAAGGCCGCCGAGGCCGCCGCGACCGAGGGACGCCACCTCGAGGTCATCGACCTGCGCACCCTCTCGCCGCTCGACATGGGTCCCGTCCTGGAGTCCGTACGCCGCACCGGCCGCTGCGTGGTCACCCACGAGGCGCACGTCAACCTCGGCATGGGCGCCGAGCTCGCCGCCCGGATCACCGAGCACTGCTTCTACTCGCTCGAGGCCCCGGTGCTCCGCGTCGGCGCCTTCGACATGCCCTACCCGCCGTCGCGGATCGAGGAGGAGTACCTCCCCGACCTCGACCGGGTGCTCGACGCCGTCGACCGCACCTTCGCGTACTGAGAGGAACGACATGTCTGACTTCCTCCTCCCCGACGTCGGCGAGGGCCTCACCGAGGCCGAGATCGTGGCCTGGAAGGTCAAGGTCGGCGACACGGTCGAGATCAACGACGTGATCGTCGAGATCGAGACCGCCAAGTCGCTCGTCGAGCTGCCGTCCCCCTTCGAGGGCACCGTCCTCGCGCTGCTCGTCCCCGAGGGCGAGACCATCCCCGTCGGCACCCCGATCATCTCGATCGGTGCTCCCGGTGAGGCGCCGACCGCCCCGCAGACCGAGTCCGACCCCTACCTCGGCATGGCCCAGAAGGCCGGCGCCGACGACGGTGGTTCGGAGGGCTGGGGCGGCAGCGCCGCCGCCCCCGACCAGGTCGACCCGGCCGACATCGACCTGTCCAACCCGGCCGCGTCCGGGTCGATGGAGGGCGCGTCGCTCGTCGGCCGGATCAAGGCCGAGCGCGGCCCGATGCGCCGTGCCCGCCGCGGGTCGGCGTCGCCGAGCACGGTGGCCGGCAGCCAGACCCAGCTGCAGGTGCAGGGTGCCTTCTCGCCCGGTGGCGCCCAGTCCGACGAGGTCATGCCGGCCGACGAGTCGCCGGTCCCCGCCGTCGACCAGCGCCCGGAGCACACCGCGCCCGCCGAGGCGCTCGTCCCGGCGTCCGTGCAGGAGCCCAGCGACGTACGAGCCCTGGCCAAGCCGCCGGTGCGCAAGCTCGCCAAGGACCTCGGCGTCGACCTCGGCACGCTGGTGGGGTCGGGTCCGTCGGGCTCGATCACCCGCGACGACGTGCAGGGTGCCGCCCACGGCGCGTCCGGTCGTACGCCGGCTCCCGCCACTGCTCCGTCCGCACCCGTCGCCGCCGGCGCGGGCTCTCACGCCGGACCGCGCGAGCGCGAGACCCGCGAGCCGATCAAGGGCGTGCGCAAGATGATGGCGACGGCGATGAGCCAGTCGGCGTTCACCAGCCCGCACGTGACCGAGTGGATCACCGCCGACGTCACTGCGGCGATGCAGCTCGTGGCCCGCCTCAAGAAACGTCCCGAGCTGCGTGACCTCAAGGTCAGCCCGTTGCTCGTCCTCGCCCGCGCGGTCATCCTCGCGATGAAGCGCACCCCGGAGATCAACACCTTCTGGGACGAGGCCGCGCAGGAGGTCGTCTACAAGCACTACGTGAACCTCGGCATCGCGGCCGCCACGCCGCGCGGCCTGGTGGTTCCCAACGTGAAGGACGCCGACAGCCTCTCGCTGGTCGAGCTGGCGGGCGCGCTCGGCGAGCTCACCGCCACCGCACGCGACGGGCGGACGCAGCCGGCCGAGATGGCAGGCGGCACGTTCACGATCACCAACGTCGGCGTCTTCGGCGTCGACGCGGGCACCCCGATCATCAACCCCGGCGAGTCTGCGATCCTGTGCTTCGGCGCGATCAACAAGCGGCCCTGGGTCGACGAGGAGACCGGCGAGATCGTCGTCCGCGACGTCACGACGCTGGCGCTGTCCTTCGACCACCGCCACATCGACGGCGAGAAGGGCTCGCGCTTCCTCGCCGACGTCGCCGGGATCCTGAACGACCCGGGGACCGCCCTGCTCTTCTGACCCTTGTCCGCTGTCCAGGGACGAACTGGTAGGTCCGGGGCCCATCGCGCCCACCAGGACGTCCCTGGATAGCGGGGGTCAGAGGGCGCAGCAGAACGTCCCTGGACAGCGGGGGTCAGCGGGCGTGCCAGGCGGCCAGCACCTCGGCCTCGCGCTCGGCCGTGAGCGCGGTGACCGGTGAGTCGAGGCAGTCGGGTGCGGTGTCGGCGACGGGTCGCAGCACCAGCCCGGCAGCCACGGCCGGGCCGGGGTCGTGCGCCAGCATGCCGTCGTGCTCCGGGCGCGGGAGCCACAGCGGCAGCGAGTCCTCGCCCGCCCAGGGCTGGACGCCGTGCTCCTCGAGGAAGTCCGTCGGCACCCAGGTGAGGGTCGGGTCGGAACCGACGCCGGCGGCCACCTGGGCGAGCAGCTCCGAGATGGGCACGGGGGTGCCGACCGCGTCGAGCACCCCGGTCGTACGACGCTCGGCGAGCACCAGGAGCCACGCGGCGAGGTCGCGCACGTCGATCACCTGGACGACGTCGTCGGGTGAGCCGGGTGCGAGCACCTCGCCACCGCGCGCCAGCCTCTGCGGCCAGTGGGCGAAGCGCCCGGAGGTGTCGCCGGGACCCACGATCAGCCCGGGCCGTACGACGACCACGGACGACGCCGCGGCCAGGACGGCCTGCTCGCAGGCGACCTTCATCCCGCCGTAGGCCTCCGGGTCGACGGCGAGGTCCACGTCGTCGGTGATCGGGTCCACGAGCGGCTCCATGAGCGGCGAGGAGCTGTCGGCGTAGACGCTGATGGTCGAGACGAACACCCAGTGGGCGCCCGACGTGGCGTCCACCGCGCTGCGCGCCTGCGACGGCAGCCGCGTGACGTCGACGACCGCGTCCCAGTCGCCGTCGGCGATCGCGGCCGGGACCTCCTCGGTGCGATCCCACGCCAGGTGGGTGGCACCGTCGGGCACCGGGCCCGAGCGACCACGGCAGGCGCAGGTGACCTCCCAGCCCCGCGCGACGGCCTGCGCGGCCACCTCGCGGGACAGGAACCGGGTACCGCCGAGCACGAGGATCTTCATGTGGCCCAGTCCACCCACCCTTCGGGGCGTGCGACAAGATGGGTTCGCTGTCGGCGCAACGGGTGGACGACCCCTTTGTAGGTATCGCCCGGCGCTGCGACAATGGCCGTCCCCGGACCGTGTGAGAGGAGTGGGCACGCATGTCCCTCGATGCCACGTCGGCGTCCTCAGGCCAGCCCACCACGTCGGCCCTGCTCGCGCGGGCCCAGCAGGTTGCCGACCAGCTCGTCTCCGAGGCTCGTGCGGAGGCCGAGCGGCTCACCGCCGACCTCGCCAGCCTCCGCGAGGAGGCCCGCCTGCTCAAGGTCGAGGCCGAGCGCGACCGCGCCGAGGCCGGCCGGGCACGCCACCAGGCCGAGCAGGTGCTGGCCGGTGCGTCCGCGGAGGCCTCTGCGATCGTCGTCGACGCCAACGAGCAGGCCGGGCTGCTGATGAGCTCCGCCGCCGGTGCGCGCGACGAGCAGGTCGAGGCGGCCAGGAGCGAGGGCGACAAGCTCCGCGCCCAGGCCCAGGACGACGCAGCCGCACTGCGAGCCGAGTCGCAGGAGCTGCGCGACACCGCAGCCACCGACCGGGCCGACCTGCTCGAGGGAGCCCGGCTCGAGGCCGAGTCGACCGTCGGCTCCGCCCAGGAGACCGCCGCGCGTCTCGTCGAGGAGGCCCGCACCGCCGGCCAGCAGCACCTCGACTCCGCGGCCGCCGAGGCCGAGTCGTTGCGGGCGAGCGCCTCGACCGAGTCGGCCCGCATGCGCGACGAGGCGGCGCTCCACGTCGAGGAGCTGCGCCGCACGACGGGGTCGGAGGTCGACCAGATGCGCCGGCTCGCCGAGGAGACGCTCGCCGCGGCCCGCACGGAGAGCGAGGAGAAGCTCCGCCACGCGGCCGAGCAGACCGCGTGGGCGACCCAGACGGTCGAGTCCGTGCTGGCCGGTGCGGCCACGGAGGCGGAGTCGATCCGCAAGGCCAGCCACGCCGAGGCCGGTGACCACGTGCGCCTGGTCCGCCACCGGCTGCAGGGAGTCATCGCCGCCGTCGACGCCCGTGTCGCGCTCGAGCTGGCTGAGGCCAAGCAGCGAGCCGACGAGACCGCCCAGGACGCCGCTCACGCGGCGGCCGAGCGGAGGGCGGAGGCGCGGACCGCCCTCGAGCAGGCGGAGGCGGAGGCGGCCCGCGTCATCGCCGACGCGACCGACGAGTCCGAGCGCGCCGTCGAGCGGCTCGAGCGTCGCCGGGCCGAGGCCGAGTCCGGTGCCGCGAGCCTGCGCGCCCTCGTGGCCGAGGAGGTCACCCGCACGCGTGCCGAGGCGGCGGAGGAGCGTCGTCGGGCCCGCGAGGAGGCGGTCGTCCACCTCGCCGAGGGTCGTGCCGAGGCCGACCAGCTGCGCGAGGGAGCCCGCCGCGCCGTCGAGCGCGCCCGTGCCGAGATCGCCCAGCTGCAGACCCGCCGCGACGGCATCGCCGCCGAGCTCGGCCAGCTGTCGGGCGTGATCGAGGCGCTCTCGGTGCCCGAGCGCGAGCAGACCGCGTTCCAACCCCTGCCCGAGGCGGCCCCGACCGCCGAGCCCCTGCGCCCCTCCCTCCCGCACCGCCCCGTCGCCGTCTCGCCCGACCTCGACGCCGACGACCGCCCCTGATCACACCGCTTCCCCCGCCCCCACAGGAGATCCCCGATGCCCGAAGAGCTGTTCACGATCGTCCGTCGCGGCTACGACCAGGCCGAGGTCGACCGGGCCGTCGGCCAGGTGCAGGCCGAGCTGGCCGAGCTCAAGCAGCGGCTCCAGGCCGCCGAGGTCGCCGCCGAGCAGGCACGGGGTGACGCCGAGACCGCGCGCAACGAGGCCTCGGCCTCCCGCGACGCCCTGGTCTCCGCGCAGCAGCAGGAGCCCGAGGTCCCGACCTACGCCCACCTCGGTGACCGGGTCGGGCAGATCCTCTCCCTCGCCGAGACGGAGGCCGCCGAGATCCGCGACCGGGTCGTCGGAGAGGTCGAGTCGCTGCGCAAGGAGGCCGAGGCCGAGGTCGGCCGGCTGCGCGCCGACGCCGACCGGTACGCCGAGGAGACCCGTCGTGACGCCGACGCAGAGGGCGCCCGCGTGCTGGGCGACGCGCGCACGGCGGCCGACTCCGAGCGGGACGCCGCCGAGCGCGACGCCTCCGCCCGCCGCGCCGAGGCCGAGGCCCTCCACGAGGACCAGCGCGCCAAGGCCGCCCAGGCCGCCGCGGACTTCGAGACGACCCTGGCCGAGCGCCGCCAGAAGGCGACCTCGGAGTTCCAGGCCCAGCAGGCCGCGACCCAGGCCGAGCTCGATGCGATGAATGCCCGCAACCGCGACGCCGAGGCGGCGCTCGAGCGCTCGCGCGCCGAGGCCGAGTCGCGGATCGCCCGGATGCTGGCCGAGGCCGAGGAGCGCTCGACCGCCATGGTCAGCGAGGCCCGCGGCACCGCCGACCGGGTGCGCGCCGAGTCCGAGCGCGAGCTGACCGCCGCCGCCCAGCGCCGCGACAGCATCAACGCCCAGCTGTCCAACGTCCGCCAGATGCTCGCCACCCTCACCGGCACCGTGCCGGGGATCGCCTTCCCCGGCGAGCCCGCGCCGGCCGCGGTCGCGGACGACGTACCCGCGCCGGCGGCAGCAGCCGACGAGCCCGAGCCGTCGGAGGAGCCCGAGGTCGTCGAGTCCTCCGACGAGGTCGTCGAGACCGAGGAGTCCTCCGAGCAGCGGTGACCCACCCACCTTCCGCTCGCTCGGAAGGTGGCCCACGCACCGCCCGTCCTCTCGCGACACGCCCGGGATGCATCGTGAGTCTCCAGGAGACTCACGGCCGAGCGGCGGGTCGTGGCGCATGTCTCCACCCCTAAGTCGAGTAAGTCACTAGAAATTGGCTATGGTGGTCCGGGTTGCCCCAGCACTCGGACGGAGACACCCATGCCCCACCCCGTACGTCGCCTCGCCGCGGCGGTCGCCTCGACCGCCCTCGTGGCGCTCGGCGCGAGCGCGTGCAGCGGCGCGAGCGCGCAGATCACGGACGCCGACGGCGTCACCACGCTGCGCTACCAGGCCACGCCCGGACTGATGAACTACGCCGAGCTGGCCGCTGCGCTCGGCTACCTCGACGGCATCGAGCTGCAGAACATCGGCACCGCCCAGGGTGGACCCGAGCAGCTGCGCGGCCTCGCGACCGGGCAGGCGGAGTTCGCCGTGGGTCCGTTCAACGGAGCCATCGCCCGCGCCGTGTCCACCGGGCTCGACATGACCGCCGTGGTCGGCAGCTACGGCACGTCGGGTGACGTCGAGATGTCGCTCCTCACGCTCGCGAGCAGCGACCTGCGCGACGGCCACGACCTCATCGGCAAGACCGTGGGCGTCAACACGCTCGGCGCCAACTCCGAGGCGCTGATCGACACCTACCTCGCCGACGAGGGGCTGACGAGCGAGGAGATCGAGGAGGTCACGCTCGTGCCGCTGCCCGGCGCGACCCTCGAGGCCGCGCTGCGCCAGGGCCAGGTCGACGGCGCGCTGATCTCCTTCAGCGCCCGCGCCAGCGCGATCAAGAACGGTGGCGTGCGCGACCTGGCGACCGACTCCGACTTCGTCGGCGACTACACCGGCGGCAGCACCGTGCTGATGGACGACTTCATCGAGCAGCACCCCGACATCACCCGGGAGTTCGTGGGTGCGCTCGCCGAAGCCATCCACTGGCAGCAGACGCACACCAAGGACGAGGTCCTCGAGGTGTACGGCGACTGGCTGGCCGAGCGCGGTCGCGAGCCCGAGCTGGCGACGTACGCCCTGTGGCAGGGCAACGGCCTGCCGAACGACGGCGGCGTGCTGACCGAGCACGACTTCTCGATGTGGCTCGACTGGCTCGAGTCCAACGGCGAGGTCGAGCCCGGCTCCCTGGACGTCGACGACGTCTTCACCAACGAGTTCAACCCCTACGCAGACCACGCAGCAGACGAGGAAGGCACCCGATGAGCAGCAGGATCGACCTGAGCGGGGTGGGACAGGTGTTCCACGTCCGCAACGACCAGAGCAAGCAGATGGAGAAGTTCGTGGCACTGGCCGACGTCGACCTCACGGTCGCGCCCGGCGAGTTCCTCACGATCGTCGGCCCGAGCGGCTGCGGGAAGTCGACGGTGCTCGACCTGATCAGCGGGCTGTCCACGCCGGCCCTCGGCACGGTCTCGATCGACGGCACCCCGGTCACCGAGCCGGGCCTCGACCGGGGCGTGGTCTTCCAGCAGTACACGCTGCTCCCGTGGCGTACGGCGCAGGGCAACGTCGAGCTCGCCCTCGAGGCGGCCGGCGTGAGGCGCGACGAGCGCCGACGGACGGCGGCCGAGTTCCTCGACCTGGTCGGGCTGTCGGACTTCGCGAACCGCTACCCCCACGAGCTCTCCGGCGGCATGAAGCAGCGCGTCGCCATCGCGCGCTCGCTGTCGTACCAGCCGGAGGTGCTGCTCATGGACGAGCCGTTCGGCGCACTGGACGCGCAGACGCGCGAGCGGCTCCAGGAGGAGCTGCTCGGCATCTGGAGGCGGACCGGCACGACCGTCGTCTTCATCACCCACGACATCGACGAGGCGGTCTTCCTCGGCCAGCGCGTCGCCGTGATGAGCGCGCGCCCCGGCCGGATCCGCGACCTCGTCGAGATCGACCTCGACCGCACGGCGGCCGCCGACGTCGACGTGCGATCCACGCCGGAGTTCGCCCGCTACCGCCACGAGATCTGGACGCTGCTGCGCCAGGCCAACAAGTCGGCGCAGGACCCGGCCGACCACCACCTGGAGGAGGTCGAGCGCGTTGCCTAACCTGCTGCTCGAACGCACCGAGGCCCGACCCAACCAGCGCCAGGAGGCCTCCGCCGGAGTCCACTCGGCCAAGCAGCGAGCCGCCGTCCTGCGGTGGACCCGGGGGCTCACCGGGCTGGCGCTGCTCGCCCTCGTCTGGGAGGTCGTGCCGCGCCTCGGCCTGGTCGACCCCTACTTCGTCCCGCCGCTCAGCACCGTCGTCGGCGCCTGGTGGGAGCTCGCCACCACCGGCCAGCTCTGGACCCACGTGCAGGCCAGCCTCGTCCGCTCCGGGGTCGGGTTCGTCCTCGCGCTCGCGCTGGCGATCCCGCTCGGTGCGGTCATCGCCTGGTACTCCCCGGTCCGCGAGCTGCTGACGCCGGTGCTGGAGATCTTCCGCAACACCGCCGCGCTGGCGATCCTGCCGGTGTTCGTGCTGCTGCTCGGCATCGGCGAGACCTCGAAGATCGCGATCGTGGTGTTCGCCTGCTTCTTCCCGGTGCTGCTCTCGACGATCGCCGGTGTCGGCTCGGTCGACGTCCAGCTGCTGCGCGCTGCACGGGTGCTGGGCATGTCGCCGGTGACGACCTTCCGCAAGGTGGTCTTCCCGGCCGCCGTGCCGACGATCTTCACCGGCATCCGGATCGCCGGCGCCGCCGCGATCCTGGTGCTCATCGCCGCCGAGATGATCGGCGCCACGGCCGGCCTCGGCTACCTCATCAACTACAGCCAGTACAACTTCCTGATCCCGCAGATGTACGCCGGCATCCTCACGACCGCGCTGATCGGCCTCGCCGTGAACTTCGGGCTGGTCGCCATCGAGCGCCGGCTCTCGCGCTGGCGCGCGTGACCCGACCCGGAAAGGACACCGACCCATGTCGAAGCACCTGATCCTCAACGCGTTCCTGATGAGCACCGGCCACCACGAGGCCTCGTGGCGGATGCCGGAGACCGACGTGACGAGCTATCGCGACGTCACGCACTACCAGCGGCTCGCGCAGGTCGCCGAGCGCGGAAAGATGGACTCGGTGTTCTTCGCCGACAGCCCGTCGATCTTCGGGGTGAACCTCGAGCGACGTCCGGCCGAGGCGATCGAGCCGGCCCTCCTGCTCACCGCGATGGCGGTCGCGACCGAGCGGATCGGCCTGGTCGCCACGTCCTCGACGACCTACGAGGAGCCCTACAACCTCGCCCGCACGTTCGCCTCGCTCGACGCGATCAGCCACGGTCGCGCCGGCTGGAACGTGGTCACCACCGCCGACCTCAAGGCCGGCGCCAACTTCGGGATGACCGAGGCACCGTCCCACGCCGAGCGCTACCGCCGGGCCGAGGAGTTCCTCGAGGTCGTGCTCGGCCTCTGGGGCGGGTGGCGCGACGACTCGACGGTCGCCGACAAGCAGTCGGGCGTCTTCCACGACTCCGCCAGGGTGGACGTGCTGGACCACGTGGGCGAGCACTTCCGCGTCCGCGGCCCGCTCAACGTCGGCCGCTCGGAGCAGGGCCACCCGGTGATCGTGCAGGCCGGCTCGTCCGTGCCCGGCATGGCGCTCGCGGCGGCGTACGCCGAGGCGGTCTTCACCGCGCAGCCGTCGATCGACGACGGACGGGCGTTCTACGACGAGCTGAAGGCGGCCACCCGCAAGGCCGGGCGCAACCCCGACCACATCAAGATCCTGCCCGGGCTGGTGCCGATCATCGGCAGCACCGAGGCCGAGGCGAAGGCGATCGAGCAGCAGCTCGACGACCTCGTCGTGCTCGACCACCCGCTCGACCAGCTCTCGGCCGACATCGGGATCCCGGTCGACGAGATCGACCTCGACGCGCCGCTGCCGGACGACATCCGCCCGGCGAGCGACATCCAGGGCAACCGGGCGCGCTACGAGCTCGTCGTGAAGCTCGCCCGCTCCGACGACCTGACGGTCCGTCAGTTGCTGCTCAAGCTCGGCAGTGGCCGCGGCCACCGGTCCTTCACCGGCACGCCCGAGCAGGTCGCCGACGACATCGAGCTCTGGTTCACCTCCGGCGCGGCCGACGGGTTCAACATCATGCCGGCGGTCCTGCCCTCGGGCCTGGAGGCCTTCGTCGACCACGTCGTCCCGATCCTGCGCCAGCGCGGCCTGTTCCGCGACGACTACACCGGTACGACGCTGCGCGAGCACTACGGCCTCCCGGTCCCGCAGCCGCGGGTGACCCGGCTGGAGGCGAGCGCCTGACCCCCGTTGGTCGACGACGGACGGAGTCGTGTCCTCCGCTGGTCGAGGAAGGACGGAGTCCTGTCACGAGACCCGGTCACGTAAGTCGGGCGACCCGGGGCCGGGGGGTTTCGTGACGGTCGCTGCGCGACCTCCTCAACCAGCGGGCACGCGCTGCGCGACCTCCTCAACCAGCGGGCACGCGCTGCGCGACCTCCTCAACCGACGGCTCCGTTGGTCGAGGAAGGACGGAGTCCTGTCACGAGACCCGGCAACCCTGTCCACAGATCGCCGGAGGCGTCTGGATCCGGCGGCCGAGACCGACCACCGTGGGGACATGCCGCACGTCTACATCCTCCGGTGCTCGGACGACAGCTTCTACGTCGGGAGCACCTGGCACCTCGAGCGCCGGGTCTCGGAGCACAACCTCGGGATCGGTGCGGCCTACACCAGACGGCGCAGACCGGTGACGCTCGTGTGGTGCGGGGACTACGACCGGGTCGAGGACGCCTACGCCATGGAGAAGAGGATCCAGGGGTGGTCGCGGGCGAAGCGGCAGGCCCTGATCGACGGCCGGACCGACGACCTCACGCCGTTGTCCAGCCGGAGCTGGGCCGCGATCAGGGAGCGCCGCGGGTCGGGCGACCAGGGCCGGGGGGTTTCGTGACGGTCGCTGCGCGACCTCCTCAACCAACGGGCACAGGCTGGCGACCGCCTCAACCAGCGGCTCCGTTGGTCGAGGAAGGACGGAGTCCTGTCACGAGACCCGGTCACGTGAGTCGTGCGACCAGGGCCGGGGGGTTTCGTGACGGTCGCTGCGCGACCTCCTCAACCAACGGGTACGTGCTGCGCGACCGCCTCGACCAGCGGCTCCGTTGGTCGAGGAAGGACGGAGTCCCGTCACGAGACCCGGTGACGCGGGTCGGGCGACCGGGGCCGGGGGGTTTCGTGACGGTCGCTGCGCGACCTCCTCAACCAGCGTGCACGCGCTGCGCGACCTCCTCAACCAGCAGCGCCCGGGACGCCCGGCTTCGGCGTCGTACGCCCCGTGATCCAGGCGTCGAAGAACGAGCCGAGGTCGAGCCCGGTCGCGGTCTCCCAGTGGTCGTAGACCTGCGCCCGGGTGGCCGAGGTGTCGTCGTGGTCGACGAGCCACGAGCGGGCGATGGAGTAGAACTCCTCGTCGCCGAGCGCGACGCGGAGCTCGTTCCACATGAGCGCCGGCGGGTAGTAGATGTTTGACCCGCCGAACTGGTCGGGGTCGTACGCCCCGGGCGGGCCGTAGGCGTCGCGCAGCCCCTGGTCACCGGCGCGGGCGTTGCGCAGGGTCTCCTTCAGTGGCCGGATGTCGTGCTCGTCCTCGTAGATCCACTGGAGCAGCATGGTCATGCCCTCGTTGAGCCAGACGTCGCTCCAGTCCGCGGGCGAGACCTGGTCGCCGTACCACTGGTGCACCAGCTCGTGCGCGATCACCTGCGGTGAGAGGACGTAGTCGTTGTGGCCCAGGGTCACCATGGTCTGGGTCTCCATCGCGCTCTGCGAGGCGGTGACGACGAGTCCGAGCGAGTCGAACGGGTAGTCGCCGAGCTTGCCCTCGATCCAGTCGATCGAGACGGCGGCGGTCTGGAGGTTGTCGAGCTCGACGGGGTCGACCATGCCGCGCGGCGTCCAGTAGTCGACGGTCATCCCGCCGGCGGTGGTGTTGCTGCTGTGCGCGTAGTCGCCGATCGCGAGCGTGACGAGGTACGACGACGCGGGCTCGGTGAGCTGCCACGACGCGGTCGTGCGGCCGTCGGTCTGCTCGAGCGAGGTGAGGCGCCCGTTGGAGATCCCGGTCCACTTCCTCGGGGCGTGCACGGTGATGTCGTAGAGCGCCTTGTCGGACGGCTGGTCGTTGACGGGGTACCAGGTGTAGGCCCCGTAGGGCTCCTGCATCGTCCACACCTCGCCGGTGTCGGTGATGGTGAAGCCGGTCGTGGAGAAGTCGCTGCGGGTGGTCGGTGCGGGCGCCGCCTCGGGCGTGCCGACGTAGTCGATGCTGAGCTGGTAGCGCTGGTCGGCGACGACCGGCGCCCGGACGACGAGGTCCTTGCCGCGACGGCGGAAGCCCACGCTCGTCCCGTCGAGCGACACCTCGCCGACCGTCAGCGCAGGGGAGAGGTCGAGCTGGAAGCGGGGCGCCTGACGGGTGGCGCGGAAGTCGATCACGGCGCGGCCGGTCAGCCGCTCGTCGCCCGGCTCCCAGGTCAGGTCGAGGTCGTAGTGGAGCGCGTCGACACCCGGGTCTCCGACGCCGGGGTAGACGCTGTCCTCGACCGGGTCGGAGAGCGCGAGGTCGAGGTCCGGCTCGACCGGGTCGGAGACCACCGGGTCCGAGGCCGGGGCCGCGACGAGGTCGTCGGGCGCGGCGGAGGCGGTGACCGGTGCGGGCGTGGACAGGTCGGACGACGTCTCGGCCTCGGAGGAGCAGCCCGCCAGCGCGGCGAGCACCAGGACGAGGGCCGCAGGGGCGAGCGGCGTACGCGCTCTCATCTCTCGCCGCGGAGCAGCGGCCGGGCCAGCTTGCGGCCGTGGTGGATCTGCGCCTTGACCGTGCCGAGCGGCGCGTCGACGAGGGTGGCGATCTCCTCGTAGGGCAGGCCGTAGACGTCGCGCAGCAGCAGCGGTTCGACGTACTGCGGGTGGTCCTTGCCGATGGTGTCCATCGCCTCGAGCAGGTCGAGCCGGGTGCCGGCGATCACGCTGGTCGTGCGGGGGTCGGGCCGGTCGTGCGAGCCGTCCTCGAAGTCGGTGGGGGTGGCCAGGTTCTTCAGCCGGCGGTAGGTCGTCCGCGCGCTGTTGACCGCCACGATGTGCAGCCAGGTGGTGAACCGGCCGCGGCCGCCCCACGAGTCGATCCGGGTCGCGACGTTGAGCATCGCCTCCTGGCACGCGTCCTCCGCGTCGCCGGAGTAGGGCAGCACGCCCCGGCAGATGTTGAGCACGCGCGGACGCACCACGCCGAGCAGCTGCTCCATCGCCTCACGGTCGCCGTCGCGCGCGAGACGAGCGAGCTCGTCGATCTCGTCCGGCGTCGCCGCGGCCCCGCCGTCCCCCGAATACATCACGCCTGCACGATAATGCCCGGGTGTCCGCTCCCTCGCGTCTCGGTCGGTACCCGGTGCGGCGTCGCATCGGGTCCGGGGCGTTCGCGACCGTGTGGCTGGCCTACGACGAGCACCTCGACTCGCCCGTCGCGATCAAGGTGCTCGCCGACAACTGGATCGGCGACCTCCACATCCGCCAGCGCTTCCTCGAGGAGGGACGCTTCCTCCGCAAGGTCGAGTCGCCCCACGTCGTGACCGTCTACGACGCGGGCGAGCTCGACGACGAACGCCCCTACCTCGTGATGGCGTACGCCGACCAGGGCACGCTCGCCGACCGGCTCGAGCTGTCCGCCCTCGAGCCGTCGCAGGCGCTGACCGTGATCCACCAGGTCGGCGAGGGTCTCGCCGCGCTGCACGACCGCGGGGTGCTGCACCGCGACGTGAAGCCCGCCAACGTCCTCTTCCGCAGCATCGAGCACGCCAAGGGCTCGCAGGTCGTCGCGATGGTCGGCGACCTCGGCCTCGGCAAGGCGATGGACATGTCGTCGCGGCTGACCATGGTCGGCGGCACCCCGACCTACGTGGCGCCCGAGCAGGCCCTCGGCGAGGGCCTCGACCCGCGCGCCGACCAGTTCTCGCTGGCCGCCCTCACCTACTACCTGCTGAGCGGTCGCCAGCCCTTCCAGCACACGAGCCTCGCGGCCGCCGAGAACCCGACGCCCCCGCCGCCGATGGGCATCGACAACCCGGAGGCCGAGGCCGTCGTGCAGAAGGGCCTCTCCAAGGACCGCGCCGACCGCTACGACGACGTGCAGTGCTTCACCGGCGCGCTCGTCGAGGCGATGGGCGGCCAGGTCGACGAGGCGCCCGAGGCGTGGATGCCCGTCGATCCCGACCTCACCGAGTCGACCCCGCTGGACGTCACCGCGGGCGCGACCGACGAGGACGTCCGCGGGGCCGCCCAGGCCCCTCGCCGCCGGTGGCCGCTGCTCGTCGCGTCCGTCGCCGTCCTCGCCGGCGGAGCCGGTGCCGGGTGGGCCGTCGAGCGGGCCGCCACCTCCGAGCGTACGATCGAGGACCGCACGGGCACGGTGGCCGTGACCGTCCCGGAGGCGTGGACCGTCCAGGTCGACCCCGAGCAGTGGACGCCGATCGAGGGGCAGCAGGAGCAGCCGTCGATCGCGTCCGGCACGCGTGCGGGCTGGAACTCCGCCACCGACCCCGCGCCCGGCGTCTTCGTGGGCCTCCTCCCCGGCGAGAAGCTGCCGACCCGCGTCCCGCAGCACGGCGACTGCACCGGCGAGCCCGTCGGGCCCATCCGCGACACCGAGGGCGGCGACGAGTCGATGACGATGACCTTCACCGGCTGCCCGGGACCAGGCGTCACCGTCGAGCGCGTCGTGCAGGTCAATGCCAGCCAGCTGCTCTGGATCCAGATCCGCAGCAACGACCGCGCGACCGCCAACCGGGTGCTCGACTCGGTCACGACCTTCGGCGTCTGACGGGTCCCGGCCAGGCCCTCACCCCAGGCGTACGCCGGCCGCGACCCGCTCGATCAGGTCGGCGAGCCCGGCCTCGTCGACCCGCCGCCCGCTCACGGCGACCTCCACCTGGGCGTTGTCGGTCCCGGTGACGTCGAGCCAGGTGAGGAAGCCGTGCCGGAGGTGGTTGTTGGTGATGTAGGTGTAGTGGACGCTGTCGTCGCTCTGGCGGACCACCCGGAAGTCGAGCTCGTCCTCGTCGAGCTCGTCGAGGCGACGGTCGAGCGTCCAGTCGATCGAGCGCCGGTTGCTGAGCACCTGCTCGACCCGCATCACGTAGCCGAACGACTGCTCCTGGTCGAAGGGTCGCCACTGCCACTCGTTGAGGGCGATCGGCACGAACCGCCAGCCCTCGGGCGCCGGGACCGTCATCTGGAAGTCCTCGCCCTGGCCGACCGTGGTGTCGGCCAGCGCGATGCCCGGCTCGAGCGGCGGGTAGTCGGGGTCGGGCAGGAGCTCGGGCACCGGGTCGACCGGGAGGCTCGGCGAGGCGGCCGCGACGGGAGCCGCAGCGCCGGATCCCGGAGGGTTCTCGCCCAGCACCCACGACGTACCGAACCCGCCGACCAGGCCGACCACCAGCACCAGCGCGAGGAGGAGCGCACGACGTCCGGTCACGGCTCAGACCGGTCCGCCGGTGGCGCCGCGCATGCCATCGGCGACGCGGCCGATCAGGTCCTTCGCGCCGCGCGCGTCCTGGTCGCGACCGTGCACGACGATCTCCACGTCGGCCTGGCCGCTCGAGTCGAGGTCGAGCCAGCGCATGAAGCTGTGGCGCTTGTTGCCCTCGTTGCTGCGGTAGGTGTACTCGAGCGAGTCCGCGCCGCGGTCGAGGACGACGACGTCCTCCTGCTCGTCGAGCATCCGCTCGATGCGGATGTCGATGGCGTCCTCGATCTCGATGTCCTGGCTGTCGATCTGCTCGATCCGCATGACGTAGCTGTTGTTGGGCGTGCCCGGCTGCTTCCATTTCCACTCGTTGCTGGCGACGGCGTTGATCCGCCAGCCCCTCGGCGCCGGGAAGAGGATCTCGAACTTGCCGATGCCCAGCGTCGCCTGCCGCATCGCGATGCCCGGCTGCAGTGCCGGGAGCTCGGGATCGGGCGTGAAGGGTCGCGGCGCCTCGATCGGCATCTCGGGCCGCGCGGCAGGCACCGGGTCGGGTACGCCGGACCCGACGGTGGTGTCCCGGGTGGCCGCGCCCGCGGCGAAGCCGCTCCCCGCGCCGATCGCGAGGAGCGCGACGACAACCGCAGGCCCCCGCCAATCCATGGGGCCAACCTATCCGCCCTCCTCACCGTCGCGTCCCATTCCCTACGGTGGGCCCATGCTGATCCGCAACGCCCGGCTCGTCGCCGTGACCGACGTCGTGCCCGGCCTCGTCGACGTACGGGTCGAGGACGGGCGGGTGGTGGAGGTCGGGCCCGGGCTCGCCGACGACGAGCACCCGGGCGAGCAGAAGCACGACGCCTCCGGGCGCTGGCTGTCGCCGGGGATGTGGGACCAGCACGTGCACCTCGGCCAGTGGACCCTCGCCTCCGCCCGGCTCGACCTCGCACCGGCCCGGTCGAGCGCCGAGGCGGTGGCGTTGGTGCGCGAGCGGCTCGAGGAGTGGCCCGACCTGCCGGTGATCGGGTGGGGGCACCGGCCGACCGCCTGGCCGGAGAACCCGGCCGTCTCCGACCTCGACGCGATCGGGACCGACCAGCCGATCGTGCTGATCGCCGGCGACGGCCACCACGGCTGGCTCAACACGACCGCGCTGCACATGCTCGCGCTCTCGACCCGTGACAGCGTGGTCAGCGAGGCCGAGTGGTTCATGGCCTACGGACGCCTCGCGTCCGTGCTCGGCACCGACGGCACCGGGCCGGACGCCTACCGGCGCTCGATGGAGGCGGCCGCGGCCCAGGGCGTCGTCGGGCTCGTCGACCTCGAGTTCAGCGGCGGCGTCGCCGACTGGGCCGCGCGGTGGGCCGAGGGCGCCTCGCTCCTGAGGATCCGGCACGCCTGCTACGCCGACGGCCTCGACGACGTGCTCGCCCGCGGGCTGCGGTCGGGCGACCCGCTCGCCGACGACCCGCGCCTGACGATGGGGCCGCTGAAGATCATCAGCGACGGCTCGCTCAACACCCGCACCGCCTGGTGCTGCGAGCCCTACGCCGAGAAGGCCGTGCCCGGCGCCGAGGAGGGCCAGCCCAACCAGTCGCCGGACGAGCTCCGCGCGCTGCTCGCCCGGGCGGCGGACGGTGGGCTCGACGTCGCCGTCCACGCCATCGGCGACCGGGCCGTCACCGAGGCGCTGGCCGCCTTTGCCGACACCGGCGCCCGGGGCGGGATCGAGCACGTGCAGCTCACGACGCGCGACGACGTACGCCGGATGGCCGAGCTCGGCATCCGCGCGAGCGTGCAGCCCGCCCACCTGCTCGACGACCGCGACGTCACCGAGCGGCTGTGGCCCGGTCGGGCCGAGCGGTGCTTCCCGCTGCGCTGGATGCTCGACGCCGGCGTCGACGTGGTGCTCGGCTCCGACGCCCCGGTCTCGCCGCTCGACCCGTGGCTCGCGATCGCCGCGGCCGTCCACCGCTCCGGCGACGAGCGCGAGCCCTGGCACCCCGAGCAGTCGGTCACCGCCCGCGAGGCGCTCGCCGCCTCGACCGACGGCTGGGGCACGGTGGCTGCCGGCCACCCGGCCGACCTGGTGCTCCTCGACGCCGACCCCCTCGACGGAGCCTCCGACCGCGAGCACGGCCTGCGGCTGAGGGAGTTCGCCTCGCACGTCGCCGTGACCTGGGTGGCCGGCGAGGTGGCGTACTCCCGCGAGCCGCTGTAGCCGCGGCTGCAGCGCCGGCTGTAACGCCGGGTTGATGGCTGTAGCCACCCCTCTGCAGCAGGGTGGGTACAAGCAGTAAACGGGCGTTACAGCGGCTGGGGCGAGCCATGTGATGGCGCTCACGTGGCGCCACCCGGGAGTCTGAGTAAGGTAAGCCTTGCCTTACTCAATCCCTACTCGGAGGGACGTACCCCCGTGCGCTCACCTTGGCAGCACCTCTTCCACCCCGCCAACGCGGGGCGCTACCGCGAGGCCGTCGGCTCGGCGGTGGACCACCTCGTCGACCACCTCGGCGAGACCGGCGGCCGCCCGCTGACCGGGATCTCGCCGCGCGAGGCCGCCGCCCGCGCGACCGACGTCGATCTCGACCGTCCGATCGGCGACGGCCCGGAGGCGCTCGCGGAGCTCTCGCGCCTGTGGCTCGACGACGCGATCTGGTTCCACGAGCCCGCCGCGGCGGCCCACCTCAACTGCCCGGTGGTCATCCCCGCGCTCGCCGCCGAGGTCTTCATCAGCGGCGTGAACTCCAGCCTCGACACCTTCGACCAGAGCGCCGGCGCGACCTTCATCGAGCGCCACCTCGTCGACTGGACCGCCGCCCGGATCGGGTACGACGACCGCGCGGACGGGGTCTTCACCACCGGTGGGACCCAGTCGAACCTCCAGGCCCTCCTGCTGGCCCGCGGCCAGCAGGAGGGCCGTGCGCCCGAGCGCCTGCGGATCTTCGCCAGCGCCGACGGCCACTTCTCGGTCCAGAAGGCCGCCCGGATCCTCGGGCTCGGCGACGAGTCGGTCGTCCCGGTCGCGGTCGACGTCTCGCGCCGGATGGACCCGGCCGCGCTCTCGAGGGCCCTGGGTGACGCGGCAGCGGCCGGCCTGACCCCGATGGCCGTCGTGGCCACCGCCGGCACCACGGACTTCGGCGCGATCGACCCGCTGCCGGAGGTGGCGGCGCTGGCGAAGGCCCACGGCGCGTGGTTCCACGTCGACGCGGCCTACGGCGGCGGGCTGCTCGTCTCGCCGCGCCGTCGCAGCTGGCTGGCCGGCATCGAGCTGGCGGACTCGGTGTCGATCGACTACCACAAGACCTGGTTCCAGCCGGTCTCCTGCAGCGCCCTCGTCGTCCGCGACGGCGCAACGCTCGGCCACGTCACCTGGCACGCCGACTACCTCAACCCGAAGGACTCCGCGCACCCCAACCAGGTCGACAAGAGCCTCCAGACCACGCGCCGCTTCGAGGCGCTCAAGCTCTGGATGACCCTGCGCGTGATGGGCGCCGACGCGATCGGCGAGCACCTCGACACCGTCCTCGACCTCGCCGACGCGGTCGCCGCCGAGCTCACCGCGATGCCCGACATCGACGTCGCCGCCGCACCGCAGCTGAGCACGATCGTGTTCCGCCACGTGCCGGGTCCCGATCGGGACGAGGACGGGCTCGCTCGCCACAACGCCGCCATCCGTGCCGAGCTCTTCGACGACGGCCGCGCGCTCGTCGCGGCCACCAGGGTCGACGGGCGCGCGTACCTCAAGCTCACCCTGCTCAACCCGATCGCGACCGTCGACGACGTGCTCGGCGTCGTCGCGATGGTGCGCGAGACCGGCGAGCGGCTGCAGGAGCGCCCCACGGCCCCGCGCCCGCGCGGGGGACGACTGGCGGTGGCGCGATGACCGCCCGCGCGACGAGGATCCACGACCTCCTCGGCATCGGGCTCGGCCCCTTCAACCTCGGCCTGGCCTGCCTCGCCGACCCGATCCCCGGCCTCGACGCGGTCTTCCTCGAGGCCGAGCCCGGCTTCTCGTGGCATCCCGGGATGATGCTGCCCGACGCGACGTTGCAGGTGCCCTTCCTGGCCGACCTGGTCACCCTGGCCGACCCCACCTCGCGCTTCTCCTACCTCGCCTTCCTCAAGGACGTCGGCCGGCTCTACCCGTTCTACATCCGCGAGAGCTTCTACCCGCTGCGTCGCGAGTACGACGACTACTGCCGCTGGGCCGCCGACCGCCTCGACTCGATCGAGCTCGGCGAGCGCGTGGTCGCGGTCGAGCACGACGGGGAGGCGTACGTCGTCCGATCGGCGACCGGTCGCAGCTGGCGTGCCCGCCACCTCGTGCTCGGCACCGGCACCGCGCCGCGCATCCCGTTCGACGTGGACGGCCCGGCGCTGCACTCCGCCGACTACCTCGCCCGCAAGGACGAGCTGCTCGCCACCGGCTCGATCACGGTCGTCGGCAGCGGCCAGTCCGCCGCGGAGGTGTACGCCGACCTGCTGGCCGAGCAGGAGACCCACGGGTTCGAGCTCGGCTGGGTCACCCGCTCGCCGCGGTTCTTCCCGATGGAGTACACCAAGCTCACCCTCGAGATGACCTCGCCGGAGTGGTCGTCGTACTTCCAGGCGCTCCCGGCCCCGCGCCGCGCCGAGGTGCAGCAGGGCCAGGCCGCGCTGTCGAAGGGGATCAGCTCCGACACGATCAACGCGATCTTCGACGAGCTCTACCGCCGCGAGGCCACCACCGGCGTCGAGACGACGCTCCTCACCGCGACCGAGGTGACCGCCGCGAGGTGGGACGGGCGGGCCTACGCCCTCGACCTGCGCCACACCGAGCAGGGCACGACGGGCCGGATGACCACCGAGTCCCTCGTGCTGGCGACCGGCTACGCGCCACGGGTGCCCGACTTCCTCGACGGCGTCCGCGACCGCATCCGCTGGGACGAGCACGGTCGCTTCCTGGCCGGCGGCACCTTCGCCGTCGACCACGCCGACAGCGAGGTCTTCGTGCAGAACGCCGAGGAGCACACGCACGGCTTCGTCGCGCCCGACCTCGGCATGGGGGCGATGCGCAACTCGGTGATCCTCGCCCAGGTGCTGGGTCGCGAGCCCTACCCCGTGGAGAAGCGGATCGCCTTCCAGGAGTGGGGCATCCCCGACCGGTTCCGACACCCCGACCACCGGGACGAGGAGGCATCGTGAGGCTCACCCTCGAACGGCTCGACCCCGGCCGCGACCTCGCGCTCCTGCACGCGTGGGTCACGCACCCTCGCTCGGTCTTCTGGGGCATGCAGGACGCCTCCGCCGAGCAGGTCCTCGACGAGTACGTCCGCATCGCGGCCGACCCGCACCACGAGGCCCTGCTGGGTCGGGCCGACGGCGCGCCGGCGTTCCTGATGGAGAGGTACGACCCCGCGCACTCGCCGCTCGCCGGCCTGCCCGAGCTGCGCGCCGGCGACGTCGGCATGCACGTCCTGGTCGCGCCGACGGACACGCCGGTCCACGGCTTCACCGGCGCGGTGATGCGGCGGGTGATGAAGGCCTGCTTCGCCGACCCCTCCGTGCGCCGCGTCGTGGTCGAGCCCGACGCCCGCAACCACCGCATCGCCGCGCTCAACGAGGCGGTCGGCTTCGTCGTCGCCCGCCACGTCCAGCTGCCCGACAAGACCGCCGCGCTGAGCTTCTGCACCCGCGCGGCCTTCCACGCATCCACCCTGGGAGGGGCGGCATGACGCACAGCCCGACCGACCACCTGACCGACCACCTGACTCCCGAGACGATGGCGCGCGCCCACCGCGAGCTCGTCGCCAAGGCGATCGCCGAGTTCGCCCACGAGCGCCTGCTCGCACCCGAGCCGGACGGCGACGACTGGCAGCTCACGCTCGGCGGGTCGTCGTACCTCTTCGAGGCGCGCCGGCACGCCCTCGAGCACTGGGTCGTCGACCCGGCCTCGATCGTCCGCCTCGTCGGCGAGCGCCGGGCCGCCGTCGACGCGCAGGACTTCGTCGTCGACTGCAACGAGCTGCTCGAGATCCCCGAGCACCTGCTCGCGGTCTACCTCGAGGAGATCGCCGGCACCCTCGCCTCCGCGACGTGGAAGCTCACCCACCACCAGCTCTCCTCGCGCGACCTCGTCGATGCCGACTACCAGTCGATCGAGGCCGCGATGTCGGAGGGCCACCCCGGGTTCGTGGCCTGCAACGGCCGCATCGGCTTCGGGGTCGACGACCACGCCGCCTTCGCCCCGGAGACCGGTGCCGACGTGCGCCTGCACTGGGTCGCCGTACGCCGGGACGAGGCGCAGCTGTCGCTGTCCGAGGGGCGCACCGAGGCGCAGCACTACGCCGAGGAGCTCGGCACCGACGTGCTCGTCGACTTCGAGAAGCGGCTGCGCGACCTGGGCCTCGACCCGGTCGACTACCTCTACCTCCCGGTCCACCCGTGGCAGTGGGTCAACCGACTCGCGGTGACCTTCGCGCCCGACGTCGCGCGCCGGGCCGTCGTGCCCCTCGGCGAGGTCGACTCGGCGCACCGGGCGCAGCAGTCCATCCGCACCTTCTTCCCCGTCGACCGCCCCGAGCGGTCCTACGTGAAGGTCGCGCTCGCCGTGCAGAACATGGGCTTCCTACGCGGGCTCTCACCGGCCTACATGGCCGCCACGCCGGCCATCAACGACTGGGTCGCCGACCTCGTCCGGGGGGACGACGAGCTGGGGTCCCTCGGCTTCACGGTGCTCAAGGAGCACGCGGCGATCGGCTGGACGGGCGACGCCTACCACCGGCTCCCGGTCACCTCGCCCTACCGCAAGATGGTCGCGGCGCTGTGGCGCGAGAGCCCGGTCCCGCAGCTGCGCGAGGGCGAGCGGCTCGCCACGATGGCCTCGCTGCTGCACCGCGACCGTGACGGCGTACCCCTCGTCGGCGAGCTGGTCGCCGCCTCCGGCCTCGACCCGGCCGACTGGGTCGCGACCTACCTGCGTGCCTACCTCCGCCCGCTCGTGCACTGCCTGCTCGCGCACGACCTCGCGTTCATGCCGCACGGGGAGAACCTCGTGATGGTGCTGCGCGACCACGTGCCGGTGCGGATGGTCATGAAGGACATCGGCGAGGAGGTCGCGGTGCTGACCGACCGGCCGCTGCCCGAGGAGGTCGAGCGGATCCGGTCCGTCGTACCCCCGGCGACAGCGGCCCTCGCGATCCACACCGACGTCTTCGACGGGTTCCTGCGCCACCTCGGCGGGATCCTCGCCGGCGCCGACCTGCTGTGCGACGACCACTTCTGGGAGCTGGTGCGCGAGACCGTCTCGGGCCACCTCGACGACCACCCGGAGCTGGCGGAGGCGGCAGCGACGTACGACCTGCTGCGCGCGGAGTTCGCGCACTCCTGCCTCAACCGGCTCCAGCTGCGCAACACGCTCCAGATGGTCGACCTCACCGACCAGGCCGAGTCGCTGATCTACGCGGGCACGCTGGCCAACCCCGCAGCCGTGCGGACGTGAGCGTCCGGCGGGACCCGCACGGCATTCCGCACGTCCGAGCCGCGACCCTGCTCGACCTCGCGTTCGAGCAGGGCCGCGTCACCGCGCACGACCGCGCCTGGCAGCTCACCGTCGAGCGCCTGCGCGGCGAGGGCCGGGTCGGCGCGCTGGGCGGGTCTGCCGCCTGGGACGCCTTCGCCGCCGACCTCGACCTCGCCGACACCGCCCAGCGCGGGCTCTCGGCGCTCGACGCGGAGTCGCAGGCCTTCTTCGCGGCGTACGCCGACGGGGTGCGCGCGGGCTTCGCCGAGGGCGCGACCTCTCCCGAGCTCGCGTCGGTCGACGCGCCGGGGGAGTGGCAGCCGTGGTCGTCGCTGGCGGTCTTCCTGGTGCAGCACGTGCTCTTCGCCGGCTTCCCGACCACGCTCTGGGCCGCGTCGGTGGAGCCCGGCCTCGACCCGCGGCTCGCCTCGCTGCTCGGCGTCGAGCCGCCGCACGGCAGCAACGCCTTCGCCGTCGGGCCGTCCCGGACGCGCTCCGGTGCCCCGTTGATCGGCGCCGACCCGCACCGGGTCTTCGAGTCGCCGGGGATCTACCAGCAGGTCGGGCTCGCGTGCGACGAGCTCGACGTCGTCGGACTGGCCTTCCCCGGCGTCCCGGGCGTGCAGCACTTCGGCCACACCGGCCATGTCGCCTGGGCGGTCACCAACGCGATGGCCGACTACCAGGACGTGTCCGTCGTCGGTGGCCGCCTGGTCGTGCGTACGCCGACCAGCGAGCTCGGCGACGTCGGGCTCGGCGCGATCCTCCCGCTGCTGCGCGCGCGGACGGTCGCCGACGTCGACGCCGCGCTCGAGCACTGGGTCGAGCCGGTCAACAACGTGCTCGTCGCCGACACCACCGGGCGCGTGCTGCACCGGGTCGCGGGCAGGGTGCCGGTGCGAGCCGGCGACGCGTGGACGGGCTGGGTCGACCTGCCGCGCACCGAGGTCGGTCACGACGAGGTCGCGGTCACCGCCAACGACCGCACCGACGATCGGTGGGACGCCCTGGCCGGTCGCTTCGCCCCACCGTGGCGCCGCGACCGGATCGCCTCCCTGCTCGCCTCCGGCCCGGTCGACGGAGACCTGGTCGACGTGGGACGCGCGGCCTCCGTGCTCACCGACCACCACGACCCGTCCGGCGGCCACCTGCTCGACCTGCTGATCGGGCTCGACGACCTGCCGGAGCCCAGCGCCGCCCTCGTCGAGCGGCTCCGGGAGTGGGACGGCTCGATGGCGGCCGGCTCGGTGGTCGCCGGTGCCTACGCCGCCGTCCGCGACGCGGTCGTCGCCGCGATCGTGGCCGACCCGCTGCTGGCCCCGGCGCGCGCCGCCGCGCCGCCGATCCATGCCGAGGTGCTCGCGCCGTGGTGGCACCTGCCGTCGCGGATCGCCCGCGTGCTGCCCGACCTCGTGCGCGACCCACCGACTGGGCTGGACCTCGACCAGATGGCACGCTCGGCGCTCGCCCAGGTCGCCGCGCTGCCCGACCAGACATGGGGCGATCGGCACCGGCTCACCCCGATCCACGCGCACGCCGACCTGCGCCTCGACGTGGCGCCGTACCTCCCCTCCGTCGCGGGCAGTCCGCTCGACGGCGACCTCGAGTGCGTGGCCGCCACCGCGTGGATCCCCGGCACCGACATGTCGGTCTCCGGGCCGATCGCCCGCCTCGTGTGGGACCTCAGCCCGCCTCCGGGCGGCCGTGCGCGGAGTCGCTGGGCGGTCCCGCTGGGCGCCTCGGGGATCCCGGGCGATCCCCATCACGACGACCAGCTCACCGCCTGGAAGGACGGAACCTTGCTCCCTGTCACCCCACTCCCTGCCACCTCACCCACCTTCGCCCTCCGAGCGGTCTCACCCGCCACGGATGCGCCGCTGCTGCACGGCTGGTTCACCGAGCCGCGCGCGGCCTTCTGGGGCATGGGCGCCCGCACGCTCGAGGAGGTCGGCGAGATCTACGGCTGGATCGCCGAGCAGCCGCACCTCACCGCCAGGCTCGCGCTCCTCGACGACCACCCGGTCGGGCTGGTGCAGACCTACGACCCGTTCGTGGACGAGATCGGCGAGCACTACGACCGGCGCCCCGGCGACCTCGGCGTGCACCTCTTCCTCGCCGACGACGCCGCCCGCGCCGGCCACACGGCCGAGCTGACGGCGTACCTCGTCGCGCAGGTCTTCGCCGACCCCGCCGTGCACCGCGTGGTCCTCGAGCCCGACGTCGACAACACCAGGTCGCTCGCCCTGCTCCTGCGCCTCGGCGCCGAGCTCGGGCCGGTCACCGAGGTCCCCGCGCCGATGCCCGACCTGCCGGCCAAGAGGGCGCAGTTCGCGTTCCTGCCCCGCCCGGCCTGAGCGGTGAGTGAGCCACATTCCCGCGGCCTCCAATGTGGCTGGGCCACCGCCAGCCTGCGCGTCGTCGTGCGCCACACCCCCGAGCGGTGTGTGAGCCACATTCCAGCGGCCCGGAATGTGGCTCACTCACCGCTCGGAGCTCAGGCGAGCGCCAGCGTCGCGTCGAGCACGAACGCCGGGTCCTCGAGCCGGTCGCCGTAGACCTCCCGGAGCTGCTGCACGCGGTAGCGGACGGTCTGGGCGTGGACGAAGAGCTCCTCGGCGACGGCGTCGCGGCGGCCGTGGTTGAGCAGCCAGCTGCGGAGCGTGTCGGTGAGCTTGTCGGCCGTCGACGGACGCAGGTCGGCGAGGGGCGCGAGCACCCGGGCGCGGAGCTCGGCGCGGGCCTCGGCGTCGGCGGCGAGGACGAGGGCGGCGAGGTGGTCGTCGGAGTCGACGAGCCCGGAGAGCCCCAGAGCCGCGCAGCGCAACGCCCGCCGGTGCGAGCCCGCGACCTCGAGCCAGGGGGTGCTCGGGCCGACGACCGCGTCGGTGCCGCGCAGGGCCCGGAGCAACGTACGACGCGCAGTGGCCGACCCCGTCGACGGCACGAGCAGCGACGCATGGCCCTCCGGCAGGCCGGGCACCTCGTCGGTCGGCTGGAGCGTGCGGGGGTCGAGGGCGGTGAGGGCGTGGGAGACCTGCGACTCCGGCAGCACCACCGCCGTCAGCGCGCCCGGCGGCTCCCAGTCGGCCCGCTCGGCGGCGGCGTTGACCGCGTCGGCCGGCGCGCCGTTGAGGAGGGCGCGCGCGAGCCGCTCGAGGTTGCGCTGCCGCACACGCCCGCTGCTCTCGAGCTCGTCGGTGTGCCCGGCGACCGAGGCCGCGGACAGCTCGTCGATGTAGGCGAAGACCAGCTCGGCGAAGCTCGCCAGCTGGCTGGCGTCGATGCCGGCCCGGACGGCGGTGTCGGCCATGTCGTGCCACGACGTGCGGGCGCCGACACGGTAGGCCGCGAGCAGCGCCTCGGCCGTACGACCGCTGCGCGCCTCGCCGCGGCCGAGCTGGTAGGCGCCCTCCATCGCCGGCGCGCGCGGCGCCTCGAGGCCCTGCTGCGACGCCAGCGTGAGGAAGCCGCCGAGCGCGAGCTGGACCGCGTTGCGGATCACCTCGCCCATGCGCCCGGTCAGGGCCCCGGCATAGCTCGGCACCTCGTCGATGATCGCCAGCACCACGCTGTCCGCGACCTCGGCCAGCTGCGCGCGGAGGGCGGCGGCCACCTCGGCGTCGAGGGCCACCACGTTCTGCACTTGTGTGCTCGGGCGCACAGGATGAGCGGTCACAGGAACTCCACAGGGCGACAATTGTTCGCGGTGAACAAGAGTCTAGCCCCGATTCACGTGCGCAGGGCAGGAACATGTGGTGCGGATCCGCGACTCTTGATGACATGAGCACGACTCTCGAGCCGCCCGTCAGGGGCAACCGCATGCGCGACCACCTGGTCCGCGCTGCCGAGGCCGCGACCACGCCCTACCTCCCGTCCGACTTCATGGACCTCTTCGCCCCGCTCCGCTCGGGCGCCGATCTCCGTGGCCGCATCGAGTCCGTGCACCCCGAGACCGCCGACGCGGCGACGATCGTGATCCGCCCCGGCGCCGACTGGGCCGGCCACGTGCCCGGCCAGTACCTCCGCATCGGGATCGACGTCGACGGCGTACGCCAGTGGCGGGCCTACTCCCTGACCCACGGCCCGCGCCGCGACGGCCGCATCTCGATCACGGTCAAGGCCGTGCCCGACGGCCTGGTCAGCAACCACCTCGTCCACGAGGCGAAGCCCGGCACGCTCGTCCACCTCGAGCAGGCAGACGGCGAGTTCGTCCTCCCTCCCGCCGGCGGCAAGTTCCTCATGGTCACCGCCGGCTCCGGCATCACGCCGGTCATCGGGATGCTGCGCAACCTCTTCCCGAGCACCGACGAGGGCGTCCTGCGTCCGGCCCGCAGCGCGGTCCACGACATCGTCGTCGTCCACGTCGCGCCGAGCCGCCCGCACTCGATCTTCATCCGCGACCTCGAGGCCCTCGACGCCGCCGGTGCGATCCGCCTCGTGGCCCGGTACGACGACGAGCACGGCGTCCTCGACGTCGACCACCTCGCCGACCTGGTCCCCGACCTCGCCGAGCGGGCGACCCTGGCCTGCGGGCCGGCCGGCCTGCTCGACGCCCTCGGCGCCCACCACGAGGGCGCGGGCATCAGCCTCACCACCGAGCAGTTCCGCACCTCGCGGGTAGAGCCGGGCGAGGGCGGCACCGTCGCCTTCGCGTGCGGCACCACCCTCGACCTCGACGGCGCGACGCCCATCCTCGACGCCGCCGAGGAGGCCGGGAAGCTCATGCCGAGCGGCTGCCGGATGGGCATCTGCATGGGCTGCGTGATCCCGCTGCGCGAGGGCAGCGTGCGCGACCTGCGCGACGGAGCCATCACCACCGCCGTCCCCGGCGAGAGCGGCGCCGTGAAGGTGCAGACCTGCATCAACGCCGCCGCCGGCCCGTGCCACTTCGACCACTGACCGACTGCTTCTCCCACACCCCCAGGAGATCGACATGACCACCATCCAGAAGAAGGCCGTCCTCGGCCAGGCCAACCCGATCGCGCACCTCACCGAGGCCGACATCGAGCAGCTCGGCCACGAGCTCGACGCCATCCGCCAGGAGGTGCTCGACACCCGTGGCGCCAGCGACGCGGCGTACATCCGCAAGGTCATCGACACCCAGCGCAAGCTCGAGCTCGGCTCCCGCGCGGTGCTGCTGTTCAGCGCCTTCCCGCCGGCCTGGGTCCTCGGCACGCTCGGCCTGAGCGTCTCCAAGATCCTCGACAACATGGAGATCGGCCACAACATCCTGCACGGCCAGTGGGACTGGATGCGCGACCCGAAGATCCACTCCAGCGTCTGGGAGTGGGACATGGCCTCGCCGGCCGAGCAGTGGAAGCACAGCCACAACGAGCTGCACCACACGTACACCAACGTGATCGGCAAGGACAACGACCTCGGCTACGGCATCATGCGCGTCGACGAGGACCAGACCTGGACGCCGGCCTCGCTGGCCCAGCCGGTGTTCTGCTTCATCAACGCCGTCTTCTTCGAGTACGGCATCGCCGCCTACGACCTCGAGCTCGGCGCGGTCATCGCCAAGAAGCAGACCAAGGACCCCGACTTCCGCCGCCGCGCCAAGCAGGTCCTCACCAAGATCCGCAAGCAGGCCACCAAGGACTACGTCGTCCACCCCGCGCTGTCGATCCCGACCGGCTCGTTCCTGCCGACTCTCGCGGCCAACTTCACCGCCAACGTCGTGCGCAACCTCTGGTCCAACTCCGTCATCCTCTGCGGCCACTTCCCCGAGGGCGTCGAGACCTTCGAGAAGCGCTCGATCGAGGGCGAGACCAAGGGCGAGTGGTACGTCCGCCAGATGCTCGGCAGCGCCAACATCTCCGGCTCGAAGGCCCTGCACATCATGACCGGCAACCTGTCGCACCAGATCGAGCACCACCTGTTCCCGGACCTGCCCTCGAACCGCTACGCGGAGATCGCGCCGAAGGTCCAGGCCCTCTTCGAGAAGTACGACCTCACCTACTGCGCGCGTCCGATGCCGCAGCAGGTCGCGTCGGCCTGGCACAAGGTCATCCGGCTCTCGCTGCCGAACGGCTGGCTCGCCACGACGAACAAGAAGAACGCGCCGCAGCAGCTCGCCGTCCTCTACAAGATGGCCACCGGTGACCGTCGGACGCGCCGCCTCCTCGGCCGCAAGCTCGAGAGCGAGTCGCGCGCGATGTCGAAGGCCGCCTGACGCTGGCTGCCCCCGTCGCTCGCGTGTTCGGAGGCGGATTCCTCGGCATCTCTTGACAGTTGACAAGGATTCCACTGGTCTAGTCCTCAGTAATTGCACGGATGTATCAGGACGCCTCCTGGCGCATCCTTGAGTGCGAGAGCAACACATGGGGTGGGAACACGATGACCAGCAACACGATGAACACAGGGGCGGACCAGTGATCCGCATCGGCTCCGTGGGGGAGCCGGCGTACGACGTCCGGGGTGACCTGGCACTTGCCGTGCCGAGGCCGCGGACGTCGATGGACAACGGTTCGGCGGTGCGTCCACCGGCCGCCTGAGGCGGCCGGGCACACGCACCAGCAAGAAGCACGGCTCGGGCCGGCGGTCGGGGGACCGTCGGCCCGAGCCTCTTGCACGTCCGGGGCGCCGGCTCCCTCAAGACGTGACGCGTCCTCGAAGACTTCCGTCAGGCTTCCATTAGTAAAGGCTTCTCGCTCGCCCCGCTCCTAGCCTTGTCGCAGGCGGTCCGTGGGGGACCGAGGGTGGGAAGCAGGGAGTCATGAAGCGCGAGAGCATCGACGAGGTCACGGACCTCACCGGACGGATCAAGTCCCTCGACCAATTCAGCGGATCGCTGGTCGCCCGGCGACAGCCCGAGGCCGACGCCATCCCGATCACCGACGCACCGAGCCAGCGCGTGCCGGCGCCGCGTCGCTCGCGCATCTTCCTGCGCGGCGGCGAGGGGCAGGGCGCCTTCGCCGAGCTCACGCTGACCGCACCGCGGCCGCGTCCCGCGTCCGAGTGACCGACTGAACAGCCGGGCGCCGTTGCGCCTCCACAGACCCGGGGGTCGACGCCTCTAGAGTCTCCCGGTGGTCTGGCTGGTCGGTGCGCTCCTGCTCGCCTGGATGGCCTGGGGACCGGTCGTCCTGGTCGTCGCCGCGCTGCTGCTCGGCATCCCGCGACTGCGCTGGTGGGTCCAGGACCGCGCCTACGTCGACCGTCGCACGGCCGGCTGGGTCGCCGGCTTTGTCGTCGCCCTGGTCGGCGCGGTGCTCGTCGTCCCCGACGGGTGGCTGCCGATCCCGCCCGCACCGGGCGTGATGGCGGGGCCGTCGTACACCGGCCGTCCCGCGTCGGCGCGTCCGGTCGCCGCCGAGGTGGTGACCAACCCGCACCTGGCGGCCACCGCCTCGTCCACGAGGCCGGGACCGCTGGGGCTGCAGCCCGAGGTGGAGACGTCGTGGTTCGGGCTCCAGCGCTGCGGGCGGATCGAGCCGACCTCCACCGACGCGCTGGTCGCCCTGTGTGCCGGCAGGTCGGGGGACAGCCTGCGCGTGATCGACCCGGCATCGATGCGGCCGAGCGCCACCCGCGAGCTGCCCGACCCGGGGAGGAGCGGCTGCACGACGACCGGTTTCCACCTCGACGCCGGCGACCGCGCGGTCGTCGCCACGTCGGACCGGCAGGTGATGGCCATCGCGACGGCGCCCGGCGACAGCGAGGGCGAGGTCGAGCTCACGACCGACGCCAGCTGGGACCTCAAGCCCTGGGTGCCCTACGGCGACTGCCTCGTCGACGTCGTGCCGGACTGGACGGGCCGGCTCTGGTGGGTCTCGCGCGACGGCCTCGTCGGCACGATCACCCCGGAGACCGAGGCGGTCGGCGTCCTCGACCTCGGCGAGCACGTCGAGCGCGCGATGGCCGTCGACCAGCAAGGTGTGTACGTCGTCACCGACGCGGCGCTGCACCGGCTCGGGGCCGGCGCGGACGGCGTACCCGTGGACGCGTGGCGCACCGAGCACGCCGGCGAGAGCGGGTCGGCGCCGACGCTGCTCGACGGCGGGGTGGTCGCCATCACCGACGAGGACGACGGCCGGCTGCAGGTGGTCTTCGTGTCCCGCGCCGGTGGCGAGGAGGTGTGCCGACAGTCCGTCTTCGAGAAGGGCCACGGCGCCACCGACAGCGACCTGGCCTCCGTCGGCTCGGGCGTCGTGGTCACCAACAACGACGACTACTCCTCGCCCCGCAGCGCCCTGCTCGGGTTCACCAGCAGCCCTGGCATCGCCCGCGTCGACCTCGTCGACGGCGGCTGCGTCGTCGAGTGGACGAGCGAGGCCGTGTCGCCCGGCTCCGGCGTGACGGCGAGCTGGCCGAACGGCCTGGTCTACGCGTGGACCAAGCGGCCCTCGCTCACCGGCGTGAGTGCGTGGTACCTCACCGCCATCGACGCCGCCGGCGGCCGCAGCATGTGGAGCGTGCGCACCGGCACCGGCCTCCTCGCCGGCAGCGACGGCTCGACGATCACCCTCGCCTCGGACGGCTCGGCCTGGCTCGGCACCCTCGCCGGGCTGGTCCGGGTCCGCGACCGCTCCTGACCGCCGCCGTCCCCCGTCCCCTCCCCGCCCAGGTATCTAGGGACGTTCTGGTAGGTCTCGGTCGGGATTTCCCCACCACTTCGTCCCTAGATACGCGGGGCCGAGGACGCCGAGGTCAGGGCCAGGCGAGGCCGACCGTCTGCTCGCTCGTCTCCCAGAGCCGGCGCTGGGCCATCTCGTCGCGGGCGAGCGGGGTGCTGCCGACGATCCGGGGCGCCCCGCTGCCCTGACCGGGACCGCCGGGACCGACGTACGTCCCGCCGGGCAGGTCGTCGGTCGCGGCCATCAGCGTCGGCCAGGCGCCGGCGTGCGCCGGCTGCGAGACCGCCCGCACGGCGGCGTCCATGATCGAGGCGACCCGACCCTGCGTGGACGAGAGCTGACCGTTGACGACGAGGTGGGTGCCGGCGAAGCCCGGGTGCGCTGCCATCGCCTGCACCGGCAGGCCGGCCCGACGCAGCCGACGGTCGAGCTCGAAGGTGAAGAGCAGGTTGGCCAGCTTGGTCTGGCCGTAGACCCGCCACCGGCTGTAGCGGCGACGCTCGCGCGGGTCACCGAGCGGGGCCGAGCGCGCCGCGCGGTGCATCTGGGAGGAGAGGGTGACGACCCGCCCGTCGCCCGACGCGACGAGCTGCTCGAGCAGCAGACCGGTCAGCAGGAACGGCCCGAAGTGGTTGGTCGCCAGCTGCGACTCGAGCCCGTCGACGGTCCGCCGGTAGGGGCTGGCCATGATGCCGGCGTTGTTGACGAGCAGGTGGATCGGTCCGATCCCGGCCGCCTCCCCGGCGGCCGAGCGGACCGACGAGAGGTCGGCGAGGTCGACGACGAGGGTCTCGAGCGAGGCGCCCGGCACCTCGGCGCGGATGGCGTCGGCCGCGGCGCCCAGCTTGTCCGGCGTACGTCCTGCGAGCACGACGCGTGCACCGTGACGGGCGAGCTCGAGGGAGGTGTGGAAGCCGAGCCCGCCGAGCGTCGGTCCGGTGACGAGCGCGGTGCGACCGGTGAGGTCCGGGATGTCGGCGGTCGTCCAGGCGTCACGGCTCACGGCGTGACGCCCATCGCGGCGACCACGCGCTCGCCGAGGTCGGTGTCGCCCGTGATGCGTACGCCGTCGGGGTCGGCGCCGCGGCGGCCACCCGCCAGCACGACGAAGGTCTCGCGGTCCATCGCCAGGGTCGCCGACGGCTCGTCGTGGTCGCTGCCCGGGCGCCCTCGTCCGTCCTCGCCGACCACGGCGACGGCCGGTGCGTGCCCCTCCACCTCGAGGCGTACGACGCTGCCCTCCGGCGCCTGCGCCTTCTTCCCGACGATGAAGGGCAGGCTCTCCAGCAGGTAGTCGACCGAGTGCAGTGCGGGCGCGTTGTCGAGGTTGCCGGGCAGGTCGAGCGCGCGACGGATGTCCTGCTCGTGCATCCACACGTCGAGCGGTCGGTTGCGCAGCAGCAGGCCCGTGCTCCAGCCGATCGCTCCGAAGACCGCCGGGGCGGGGGCGGCGGCGTCCGTCGGGGGATCGGCGAGCAGCTGGGTGTGGCGGGCGGTGGTCGACTCGCGGATCTCGGTGATGAGCGCGTCGGTCGCCGCCTGCCGCCGGGCCACGACGCCCTGCTCGGTGAACTGGCCCATCGTCCCGTGGGCGTGCGGCGCCTCGCCGATCTCGACGTCGTCGTGGGGCCGGCCGGCGAGCAGCGACTCGAGGTGCGCGGTGTGCGCCGCGACCGCCTGGACGTCCCAGCCCGGCAGGTCGGTCGCCTGGGACCACTGGTCGTCGCCCACCTCCTCGAGCAGTCGGGTGAAGTCGTCGACCGCCTCCCACCACACCGCGACGTAGGACGCGAGGCGCTCCTGATCACTCATGCGACCGAGCCTAGGGCCACTCGCGTCACCCGCAGGGAGGTGCGTAGTGGCCCGTTGTGGCCCTTTTGTTCCATTCAGCCACGTGAGATCCACAAGCCGCCTAGCGTCGCCGTCACCGACCGGGCCGATCCGCGGCCTCGCGGCCCTTCGAAGGGCATCTCCCATGTCTTCACGCCTGCGTCGGCCCGCCGTCGCACTCCTGGCGACGACGCTGTCCCTCAGCGTCCTCGGCCTCGCACCCGCGGCCCATGCTGCGGACGGCTCCATCTCCGGCCACATCACCACCGGTGGGGTCGACCTCACCGACGGCGTCTACGTCTCGGTGTTCACGCTCGATGGCGACCAGACGGTAGGCGAGGAGGCCTACCCCGACGAGGACGGCAACTACGTCGTGGAGGGCGTCGCACCCGGCACCTACGTCGTGACCTTCCAGGTCCCGGACGGGACCTACGTCTACGAGGCCTACAACGACGCCACGCAGTTCGAGGACGCCGACCCCGTCACCGTCGCCAGCGGTGAGTCGGTCACGGGCATCGATGCCGACATGGCCCTGTCCGGACAGATCACCGGCGTGGTCGAGTCCAGCGCCGGCCCCTTGGCCGATGCGTCCGTGGGCGTCTACGCCGAGGTGTCGCTGCCGGGTGGCGGCACCGACTGGGACTACGTGGACGGGGCCTCCACCAACGACCTCGGCTCCTACGAGGTCGAGGGGCTCGAGGCCGGCTCGTACCTCGTCGACTTCAGCGCCGACGGCTACCAGACCGAGTACTTCGACGACGCCGCCACGATCGATGACGCCGCCCTCGTCGAGGTGGAAGGTGGCGAGGCCACCCCGGACATCGACGCCGTGCTCGCCGAGGACGCCACGATCAGCGGCACCGTCACCGGCGCCGAGGGCCAGCCCCTGCCCGGGACCTACGTCATCGCCTACGCGGACCGCGACTTCCAGGACCCCGCCGACATCACCCAGGCCGACACCGACGGTGGATACACGCTCGACGGCCTGCGGGCTGCCGGCTACGTCGTGTACTTCAGCTACGAGGACGACTCGACCCAGACCTACCTCGACGAGTACTACGACAACGTCGGCGAGGAGGAGGACGCCACCGTCCTCGGCCTCGCCGCCGGTGACGACGAGGTCGGCATCGACGCCCAGCTGATCGCGGGCGAGCACGTCCCGGTCGAGCTCCCCTACGTCGTCAACGTGACCGAGCCGACCATCTCCGGCACTCCGTACGTGGGCGCGACTCTCACCGCCAACCCGGGGACCTGGACGCCCACGCCCACCAGCTACGAGTACTACTGGTTCGCCGGCAACGACTTCGTGCAGGGCGGCACGTCCGCGACCTACGTCCCGACCGCTGCCGATCTCGGCAAGGTGATCGGGGTGCTGGTCGAGGCGTACGCCGACGGTCACGACAACGGCTACGCCGGCTCGGCCGGCACGGCACCCGTCACCCTGGCGCCGGTCCCGGTGCCGCCGGTCGCGACGCCGACGCCGACCCCGGCCGTCGCCCCTGAGGCCGCCCTCACCTCGATCCTCAAGAGCCTCGACGTCAAGGGTGCCCCCAAGGTCGGCAGCACGGTCAAGCTCACCGGGCTCGACGCGTCCTTCCGGACCGCGGTGAAGTACAAGCTCCAGTGGTACGCCGGCTCCAAGGCGATCAAGAAGGCCACGAAGTCCAAGCTGAAGATCACCTCGGCGATGAAGGGCAAGAAGATCTCGGTCAAGGTCACCGCGACCGCCGCCGGGGCCAAGGTCACGAAGAAGCTGATCCTCGGCAAGGCGCGCTGACGCCCGACCGAGACACGACGAGGGCCGGATCCCACGGGGGTATCCGGCCCTCGTCGCGTGCGCCTAGAGCCAGCCGCGGTCCTGGGCGATGCGCGCGGCCTCGCTGCGCGTGGTCGCCCCGGTCTTCCCGATCGCGGCAGACAGGTGGTTGCGCACGGTGCCCTCCGACAGGTGCACCCGCGCGGCGATGGTCGCGACGGGTGCACCGTCGAGGGCGTACGTCAGCAGCTCGCGCTCGCGGCCGGTGAGCGGGCTCGGGCCATCGATGAGCGACTCCGCGGCGAGGTCGGGGTCGATGACCCGGAGCCCGGAGTGCACGCGGCGCACGGCGTCGGCGAGCTGCCGAGCGGGAGTGTCCTTCACGACGAAGCCGGAGGCGCCGGCCTCGATCGCCCGGCGCACGTAGCCCGGCCGGCCGAAGGTCGTCACGATGAGTGAGCGCACCTCGGGAAGGTCCCGGCGCACGGCGGCCGCGGCGTCGATGCCGTTGAGCCCCGGCATCTCGATGTCGAGCAGGCAGACCTCGGCGCCGGACGCTCGCGCCGCCTCGACCACCTCGTCGCCTCGACCGACCTGGGCCACGACCTCGAGGTCGGACTCGAGGTCGAGCAGCGCGGCGAGGGCGCCGCGGACGAGGGCCTGGTCGTCGGCGAGGAGCAGCTTGATCACGGGAGCCCTACTTCCACTCGGGTGCCGGGCGAGGCCGGCGTGATGGTGAGCGTGCCGCCGGCCCCGGCGACGCGCTCGCGCATGCCGCGCAGGCCGTTGCCCTCCAGGCCGGAGCAGCCGGAACCGTCGTCGACGACGGCGATGCCGTGGGGGCCGAGCTCGATGACGACGCGACCGGCCCGCGCGTGCCGTATGACGTTGGTGACCGACTCGCGCAGCACCCAGGCCAGCAGCGCGCGGTGCCGCGGATCGGTGTCGGCGACGTCACCGTCGACGGTCGTGGTGACGCCGGCGTCGGCGAGCACGCGAGGCGCGGCGAGGAGCTCGGCCTCGAGGTTGCCGGCCCGCAGGCCACCCACGGTCGCGCGGACCTCGGCGAGCGCCTGGCGTGCCGTGGCCTGGATCGACTCCAGCTCCTCCTTCGCGCGAGCCGGGTCGACGTCGACGAGGCGGGCGGCGAGCTCGGCCTTCACCGACAGCGCGGTGAGGGAGTGGCCGAGGACGTCGTGCACGTCGCGCGCGACGCGCTCCCGCTCCGCCACCATGGCGTACTCGCTGCGGGCCACCTCGACGACCCGCTCCCGCTCGCCGAAGATGCGCAGCATCACCCCGCCGAGCATCACCGGCCAGAGCACCAGGAAGAAGAAGGTCGGGAAGCCGTCGATGTCCAGCAGGGAGACGAGCGGCACGACGCTCCAGAAGGCGACGGACCATCGCCATGCGGGGGCCGGGAGCTCGAGCGCCGAGAGCATCGAGAGGTAGGGGGTGTAGGAGAGGACGCCGACCCCGATCACCGGCATCGTGGCAGCGCCGATCAGCACCATGGCGCCCAGCGCCAGCCAGGGGGAGACCCTGCCGCTGTAGCCCAGGACGTTCGCAACGGCGAACCCGGCGATGAGCAGCAGGGTCACACCGGTGGCGAGCGGTGAGACGTCGGCGGCGAGGGCCGAGCTGATGGGGAAGAACAGGAAGACGAGCCAGATCGACGCGAACGCCCACCCCCACTTCTCCCAGGGGTTGACGGGGAGCTCGGCGCCGCCGGACGTGCTGGTCACGTCCGCGCCCGGCTCCGGCGTACTCCCCAGGTCGCCAGCAGCGAGAAGATCACGATCCACGCGAGCACGTTAGCGACCGGGAGCCACAGCGGGTCGCTGCCGCCGAGCGGGAGCTCGCCGCCGGTGAGCGGGAAGCGGGCCAGCGCGGCGTACCCGTAGAGCGGGGTGAAGCGGCCGATGTCGAGCATCAGGCCGCTCATCGGCGTGAACAGGCCGCCGAGGAACGCCATCACCACGATGAACCCCGAGGCGATGCCGGGTGCGTTGGAGCCGCGGAAGAGCAGGCTGACCGCGAGGCCGTAGATCGCGAAGAGCGCGGATCCGGCCCAGACGATCGCACCGCCGAGCAGCCAGTCGCTCCAGTCGCCGCGCGCTCCGGTGAGCGCGCCGATGGCGAAGATCAGGGTGACCGGCATGGCCGCGACGACCATGGCGATGCCCGCCTTGGCAGCCACGAACGCGAGCGGGCGCATCGGGGTCAGGCCGAGCTGGCGGCCCCAGCCCATCATCTGCTCGGTCGCGGCGCTGCCGGCGATGCCGGTGGTCGCGGTGACGGCGCCGTAGCAGGCCATCGAGATCATGATGTACATCGCGACGTTGCCGCTGCCGACCCTGTCGTCGGAGCCGAGGCCGAACACGAGGTACATGAACATCGGCAGGCCGACGATGAAGAACATCGCCATCCGGTCGCGCAGCTGGCGACGCAGGTCGAGCCGGGCGTACGTCGCCATGTCGGGTCGTGGCGCGGTGCTGGCCCGGGTGGTGGTGGCGGCGGTCGTGGCCGCGGTCATGGTGTCGGGCGTGGTGCTCATCGGGTGGCTCCGATCATCTCGGGGGAGTTGGGTGTCTCGGTCGTCAGGGCCAGGAACGCCGCCTCGAGGCTGGCGGCCGACACCTCGAGGTCGGTGACGCCGAGCGGCTCGAGCGCGTGGCGCACCTGCGCCAGCCAGGCGGGATCGATGCCGTCGGTGCCGACGACCTCGGCGGGCGGCCGGAAGGTCAGCGTCCGCCCGCCGTAGGCCGCGCGGACGTCGGTGGTCGCGGCGTCGTGGACGATCCGGCCGCGGTTCATCAGGACGGTCCGCTCGGCGAACTCGTCGGCCTCGGCGAGGTAGTGGGTGGCGAAGACGATCGTGCGCCCGAGCGCGGCGTCGGCGCGCATCGCCTGCCAGAACTCCTGCCGTGCGCCGACGTCCATGCCGGTCGTCGGCTCGTCGAGGATCACCAGGTCGGGGTCGGGCAGCAGCGCGAGCGCGAACTTCAGCCGCTGCTGCTCACCGCCCGAGCACGCCTCGACCCGGCGGCCGGCCAGCTCGGTGAGCCGGGCCCGCTCGAGGACGACCTCGACGCGGTCGGTGCGGCCGTGCAGCGCGGCGATCGCGCGGACGGTCTCCTCGACGGTGAAGTCGTTGAGCAGCCCGCCGGTCTGCATCACCGCGGAGACCCGTCCGTTGCGGACCGCCTCCGCCGGGGTCATGCCGTAGACCTCGATCGTCCCGGCGTCGGGGTCGGTCAGGCCGAGCAGCATGTCGACCGTGGTCGTCTTGCCCGCACCGTTCGGGCCGAGGAAGGCCACGATCTCGCCGGGCCGGACGGTCAGGTCGACGCCGTCGACCGCGACGACCTGCGTCCCGTCGGTGGTCCGGAACTGCTTGCGCAGGCCGCTCGCGTGGATGGCTGGTGTGCTCATGGGCCTCATCCTGTCGCCGTACCGGCCTCCGGGCCTGACGGAGTTGTCACGACCTCCCCGTGACACCTGTCATCCGGTCGGCCCGCACCCCCTTGCTGCTCCACGACGGGGTATCGGGAAGACAGCACGTCCCCCACGCAGCTGCGTGGGGGACGTGCTGTCTTCCCGATACCCCGTGGTGGACCGTCAGCGCGGCGCCACCCGGGGAGGTGTCAGAAGGAGGCCTCGTCGAGGTCCATCAGGTCGAGGGTGATGCCCTCGGCGATGGCGCGCTCGGAGGCGATCTTCGGCAGGTTGGTCTGCGCGAAGAACTGCGCAGCGGCGACCTTGCCCTCGTAGAAGACCTTGTCCTTGGCCGACACGTCATCGCCGAGCTTGCCGAGCGCGACCTCGGCCTGGCGCAGGAGCAGCCAGGCGCAGACGACGTCACCGAGCACCATCAGCAGGCGCGAGGTGTTGAGGCCGACCTTGTAGATGTTGCGCTGCTCCTCGGCCGAGGACATCAGGTCGTTGATCATGTGGCCGACGATCGCGTTGGCGTCCTCGAGCGCGGTGGCGAGCAGCGCGCGCTCGTTCTTGAGGCGACCGTTGCCCGCCTCGGAGGCGATGAAGCCCTCGATCTGCTGGGCGAGGTGGCCGAGCGCCTTGCCCTGGTCCTTGACGATCTTGCGGAAGAAGAAGTCCTGGCCCTGGATCGCGGTCGTGCCCTCGTAGAGGGTGTCGATCTTGGCGTCGCGGACGTACTGCTCGAGCGGGTACTCCTGCAGGAACCCCGAGCCGCCGAAGGTCTGCAGCGACTCGGTGCCCAGCAGCACCCACGAGCGCTCGGAGCCGTAGCCCTTGACGATCGGGAGCAGGAGGTCGTTGACCGCGGCGGCCAGGCGGGTCTCCTCGGAGTCGAGGTTGCCCTCGTGCTCGGCGACGAGGACCTGGTCCTGCCAGGTGGCGGTGTAGAGCACGAGCGCGCGCATCGCCTCGGCGAACGACTTCTGCGTCATCAGCGAGCGGCGCACGTCGGGGTGGTGCGTGATGGCCACGCGCGGCGCGGTCTTGTCGGCGGCCTGCGTCAGGTCGGCGCCCTGGACGCGCTCCTTGGCGAACTCGAGCGCGTTGAGGTAGCCGGTCGAGAGCGTGGCGATGGCCTTGGTGCCGACCATCATGCGGGCGTTCTCGATGACCTGGAACATCTGGGCGATGCCGTCGTGGACCTCGCCGAGCAGCCAGCCCTTCGCGGGCTCGCCGCCACCGACGGAGGAGTCACCGAAGGTGAGCTCGCAGGTGTTGGACACCTTGATGCCCATCTTGTGCTCGACGTTGGTGACGTAGACGCCGTTGCGCTCGCCGGTGAGCTCGCCGGTCTCGTGGTCGAAGTGGACCTTCGGGACGATGAAGAGCGAGAGGCCCTTGGTGCCGGGGCCGCCGGCGCCCTCGACGCCGACCGGGCGGGCCAGCACGAGGTGGATGATGTTGTCGCACAGGTCGGACTCGGCCGAGGTGATGAAGCGCTTGACGCCCTCGATGTTCCACGAGCCGTCCTCGTTGGGCGTGGCCTTGGTGCGCCCGGCGCCCACGTCGGAGCCGGCGTCGGGCTCGGTGAGCACCATCGAGGTGTTCCAGCCGTGGTCGACGACGTGCTGGGCGATGCGCTTGTCGCGCTCGTTTCCGTTGCGGTGGATGACGCCCGCGAAGGCCGGGCCGGCGCCGTACATCCAGATCGGGGCGTTGGCGCCGAGCACCATCTCGCCGATGGCCCAGATGAGCGACGAGGGGGCCGGCGTGCCGCCGAGCTCCTCGCTGATCTGCAGGCGCCAGAACTCGGCGTCCTCCCAGGCCTTGTAGCTCTTCTTGAACGACTCCGGCAGGGGCGCGGTGTTGGTCGCCGGGTCGAAGACGGGCGGGTTGCGGTCGCTGTCGACGTACGACGCCGCGAGGTCCTCGCGGGCGAGGCGCTCGACCTCGGCCAGCACCTCGCGGGCAGTCTCGCCGTCGACCTCGCCGAACGGGCCGGTACCCAGGACGTCGTCGCGGCCGAGGACCTCGAAGAGGTTGAACTCGATGTCGCGGAGGTTGGACTTGTAGTGGCTCACGGCTTCCACCTGTTCGTGTCACGTAGCGGTGCGGTCTGGGGGCGGGTGCGCGGGTGGGCTACTCGCCGGTAACTAAAGGATGCCTCGCGATGGGCCGTCACGCAACACGAACGCCCGATGTCGCAGATCACAGCGCTGCGGGTCGCCGACGGGGCGGTTCGGATCCGTCGCGGCGCGAAGAACACTGTCCCTGCCGAGATATCTGACAAACTGGTCTTATGCGCGTCTCCGCCAAAGCCGACTACGCCCTGCGGGCCCTGATCGAGATCGCGGTGCGCACCGACGGGACCGCCGTCAGCGCCGAGCAGCTCGGCAAGGCCCAGCAGATCCCCCACGGCTTCCTCCAGGCCATCCTCGCCGACCTCCGCCGCGCCGACGTCGTGGTGTCGCAGCGCGGCCAGTCCGGTGGCTGGCGCTTCGCGCGCAAGCCCGAGACCGTGACCGTCGCCGACGTGATCCGCGCCGTCGACGGCCCGCTCGTGTCGGTCTACGGCCTGCGGCCGGAGGCGGTGGAGTACGACGACTCGGCGCAGGTGCTGCAGCACGTCTGGATCGCTGCCCGCCACTCGCTGCGCAGCGTGTTCGAGCAGGTCACCATCCAGGACCTCGCCGACGGCAAGCTCCCGCAGGGCATCGCCGCCCTGACGGCCGACGAGGACGCCTGGCAGCCCCACTGACCCTGGTCGGGTGGACTGTGCACCCGAGTCTCCCGCTTCGGCACCCAGATCTGGGCCGACAAGCGGGGTGGTCACCGGATATCCGGTGACTCCCGAGGCCTCCGAACCTACGCGGCGAGGCGCCGGTTGACCTGCTTGCGCCGCTTGGAGAGCTTGGCCAGCCGCTTGTCGAGGCGGGCCTCCTCCTCGATCAGCGCGATGCGCGCGACCTGGGCGGCGAGCTGCTCGTCGGTGAGGTGCGAGGGCAGCACGTGGGTGCGGTCGCCCCTGACCAGCTCGGTCCACGCCGCGGCCGGCTCGACCTCGAAGCCGCTGGTCACGACCAGGACGACCTTGAAGTCCGCGAGCCCGTCGAGCGCGAGGGCGGCCTGCTCGGGCGTGGCCCCGAAGAAGTCGGGGATGCTGACGAAGCAGTCGGACCTCGTCCTCCAGGCACGGCGGGCGACCTTCGCCCATGAGCCCTCGACCTGCTTGCGCTTGAGGCCGGCGGCCTTGTGCGCACGCCGGATCTCGATGCCAGCGTGCTCGAAGACCTCGGCCTCGAGCTCGGGGACGGCGATCCGGCCGAGGGCGAGCGCCTCGGTCATCTCCGAGACGTCGACCGGGTCGGGGCCGATGTGGAGCAGGAACAGTCGCTTGGCCATGGCGCCAGCCTCTCGCCGGTGGGCGACCCGGACGTGAACAGCCCCTGACCGGGTCCGGAACTCTTCGGTGGTGGATTCGTTGCGCCCTCGGTGTGACGTCGACGCGGCTGGGCGCGTCTCACTGGTGACGCCGACCCCGCCCACCCCGACCAGCCGCAAGGAGAGACGTGCCCCGCCCGACCGAGGAGTTCGAGGAGTTCGCCGTCGCGCGGACCCCCCAGCTCTTCCGTGCGGCGTGGCTGATGTGCGGCGACACCCACCGTGCCGAGGACCTGGTCCAGGAGACCCTGGCGAAGGTCTACGTCCGGTGGCACCGCCGCCTGGGCGCACCGATCGAGCACCCGGTGGCGTACGCCCACACGACGCTGGCGCGCACCTACCTCAGCGCCCAGCGTCGCCGCAGCACCCACGAGAGACCGACCGAGCACCTGCCCGAGACGGCGATGACGGATGGGGACGCCGCCACCCGACTCGCCCTCCGGGCGGCGCTCGACGAGCTCGCGCCGATGGACCGCGCGGTCCTGGTCCTGCGCTACCTCGAGGACGTGTCGGTGGCCGACACCGCGGACGCCCTCGGGGTGAGCCCCGGTGCCGTGCGCAACCGCACGCTGCGTGCGCTCGACCGACTCCGTGCGGTGCTGGGCCCGTCCCTCTCCGACCTGCTGGAAACCTGAAGGAGCAGCACAGATGTCCCAGCACGACACCGGCGTCACCGAGCTGTTGCGTCGCGCCAGCGACGACCTCGCCCCCGACGTCGACCGCCTCGTCAGCGGCGGCGTCTCCCGCGGCCGCTCACGCCAGCGCCGCGCCCGGATCGGTACGACGGTCGCCTCGCTCGCCGTGATCGGCGTCGTCGGCTGGCTGGCGGCCGTCGTACCCCTGCTCGGGGACCCCGACAGCGCCCGCGACCCCGAGATCGCCGACGGCGCCACGACGGCCGGCACGGAGGTCGCCGCCGACCCCGACCGGCCGCCACCCGCCGACGAGCTCCGCCCGCTGGTGTCGCCGGACGCGATGGCCTCCACGCTCCAGGAGCTCACCGGCGCCGCCACGGTGCGGCGCGTCGACGTGGACGAGTCCGGGAAGGACCTCCCACGCCTCTACTACGCCACCGTCGACGGGGCGCAGGTGTCGTTCCGGATCCGGTGGTACAACAACCCGCTCGTCGTCGAGGACGGCGGCGACCCCCTGGCCCCGAGCCACATCTGCCAGCCCGCTGCGGACCTCGACTGCACGACCCTCCCGGACGGGTCGCGACTGCTGCGCGAGGAGGCCCGTCCGAGCGGCGGCACCGGCGTCCCGGAGTCGTTCCTGGAGCGGTCGCTCACCCTGGCGACCAGCGACGGGTGGCAGATCGACGTGATCGCGCGCAACACCACGGACGAGAAGCAGGGCGACGTGGTGGCGGGGGAACCGGTGCTGACCATGGCCGAGATGGAGGCCCTGGCCCTGAGCGGCTCCTGGTTCGGCTAGGCCTCAGCCGGCGAGCATCCCCGCGCACGCCGTCGCGGCCGCGCTCGCGTCGCCACGGATGACGGCGTCGGCGAGCACGTCGAGCGAGTGACGCAGGTCCGGGGAGTCGGCCGGCGGGGGCGCCTTGTCGGCGAGCAGGTCGTCGAGGTCGACGAGCAGCGGCGAGTCGGCGAGGCGTCGTACGCACCGCCACGTGTGCTCGAAGCTGCGGGGACGCCCGTCGTCGGCCAGCATCGCCAGCCGCAGCGAGGCGTTGGGGTGCACGGCGGCGGCGCGCGCCAGGCCGGCGAGCATCGACTCGCGCGCGACCGCGACCTCCGCGTGCGGCTGGGTGTCGACCCGCTCCTGCAGGCGCGAGTCGGCCCCGCCGTCGACGTCGCGGACGAGGGCGCCGACGCCGTGCCGGACCTCGATCCGTCCGCGGGTCTCCAGCGAGGCCAGGGCACGGGAGAGGGTGGCGCGGCTGACGCCGAGGTCGGCCGCGAGCTGGCGTTCGGGCGGGAGCCGGTCGCCGCCGACGAGGCCCTGCGCCTCGATGAAGTCCGAGATGTGCGCGGCCAGGCTCTCGTAGAGGCGCTCGCGCCGCAGTGGTGGCAGGTTCCGCGAGGGCTGCTCAGGCATGGATCCACCCTAGTGGCACTGTGGCCCGGTTGCTAGGTGGCCTAGCCACTGGCATGATGCGCGTCACATGCTCGACGTGGCCCCGGTCACATCCTCGACTCGACTAGGTGGAACGTGTGTCCCACGAACTGATCTCCCTCGCGGTCCTCGTGATCGTCTTCCTCGTCGCCACCGTGCGCGGCGTCAACATGGGTGCGCTGGCGCTCGTGGCGTCGTTCATCGTGGGGCTCGCGGTCTACGACGCGACGACCGACGACGTGCTCGCCGGCTTCCCGAGCGGGCTGTTCGTGATCCTGGTCGGGGTGACGTACCTCTTCGCGCTCGCGAAGAACAACGGCACGGTCGACTGGATCGTGCACGGCTCGGTGCGCGCGGTCGGCGGTCGGGTGGCGCTCGTGCCGTGGGCGATGTTCCTGGTCTGTGCGATCGTCACCGCGATCGGCGCGGTCAGCCCGGCCGCCGTCGCGATCGTCGCGCCCGTCGCGATGGGCTTCGCCGTCCGCTACCAGATCCACCCGGTGATGATGGGGATGATGGTGGTGCAGGGCGCGACCGCCGGCAGCTTCTCCCCGATCGGCATCTTCGGCTCGATCACCAACGGCGTCGTCGAGGGCAACGACCTGCCGGGCAGCCAGACGTTCCTGTTCTTCTCGACGTTCCTCGCCGCCACGCTGATCGCCGTCGTCACCTACGTCGCCTTCGGTGGCCGGGCCCTCATCGCCCGCGGACGCGAGGACGTCCAGGTCGCGGCCATGGGCGCCGAGGCCGAGCAGGCGTCGTACGCCGCCACGCGCTCGGGCGGCAGCGGCGGCACCCCGCACTCCGCGGTCGAGGCGAAGCGCTCCGTCGCGGCGTCCTCCGACGTCGACGACCCGAGCAAGCTCAACGCCCAGCGCATCGTGACCCTCGTCGGCCTGGTGGCGCTGATGGTCGGCGCGCTCGGCTTCGACCTCGACGTCGGCTTCACCGCCCTCACCATCGCCGTCGCCCTCACCCTCGCCTTCCCGGCCTCGGCCAAGGGTGCGGTCGAGAAGATCAGCTGGGGCACGGTGCTCCTCATCGGTGGGATCGTGACCTACGTGACGCTCCTGCAGAACCAGGGCGTCGTCGACTGGCTCGGCGACGGCGTGGCCGACGTCGGCGCCCCGCTCGTCGCGGCCGTGCTGATCTGCCTCATCGGCGCCGTGGTCTCGGCCTTCGCCTCCACGACCGGCATCATCGGAGCGCTCATCCCGCTGGCGGTGCCGTTCCTGCTCACCGACCAGGTCAGCGCGGTCGGCCTCATCGCCGCTCTGGCCATCTCCAGCTCGGTGGTCGACTGCAGCCCGTTCTCCACCAACGGCGCTCTCGTGGTCGCCAACGCCGAGCCCGACCAGCGCGAGATGGTCTTCAAGCGGCTCATGCAGTGGGGCATGTCGATCGTCGTGGTGGCGCCGGTCGTGGCCTGGGCCGTGCTGGTCGTGCCGACCGTCTAGCGACTAGAGCCCGACGATCGTGCTTGCCAGGTCCGCGGCGTCCTGCACCTCGTTTGGGGGCCGCGGACCTGTCGCATCCACGACGTGCCCCGGGCGCGCGAGCCGAACCGCCGTGATGCCGGCCTCGAGCGCACCGCGTACGTCCCGCGCCGAGGCGGCGACGTGCACCAGCCGTTCGGGCGCGACGGCAGCCACCGCGGCGGTGTAGATGTCCGGGCTCGGCTTGAAGGCACCGAGGCGCTGGGAGCTCAGCACCAGGTCGGGGTCCACCAGGGCGTGGGCGCGGGTGAGCCGGGCGAGGTCGTCGTCGACGTTGGAGAGCAGCCCGACGGCCGACACCCGGTCGAGCGCGGCGACCCCGGCGACGCCCGCCTCGACGTCGGGCCACAGCGGCCAGTCGGGGATCGTCTCGTGCAGGCGGGCGAGGTCGCCGGGAGCGAGCTCGGCGCCGAGCCCGAGGTCGGCGTACGCCGCGACGAGCGCCGAGCGCGACACCTCGCGGAAGGTCCGCGGCGGGCGCGCGTCCTTCTGGAGGGCCTTGTTGTGCGCGTCCCAGGCGTCGTAGAGGTCCTCGCCGGACTGGCTCCAGCCGCGCTCGGCGGCGATCCCGGCGAACGTCCTCGACGCCCCGGTGCGGGTGTCGGTCAGGGCGCTGAAGAGGTCGAACGTGACGATCACGTGGGCTCGACCCGGACGGCGGTCAGCCAGGTCACGAGCGGCTTGAGGGCACGCCAGTCCTCGCGCACCCGGTCGACGAGGCCGGCGTCGATGGCGTCGGGCTCGAAGCCGTAGGGACGGCCGACGACGAGCTGCTTGCGACGGAGCAGGTGGATGCGAGGGTGGTCGGCGTCGTACCCGCGCGGTGACGTCTTGAGCTGGTCGCCCCCGACCTCGAATCCGTCCTTCTCGAGCTTCTTCAGGAGCCGGTCGAGGGCCCTGCCGGTCCCGTCGTCGGCCATCGCCTCGCGGATCGCGGAGAGGCGTCGCCCGTCGGCGTCGTAGAACCCCGCGCCGACGCGCGTGCCGCGCGGCGAGATCTCGAAGTACCACCCCGTGGCCGGACCCGCGCCGACGAACGCGCCCTGGTGCGTCTTGTAGGGCGTCTTGTCCTTCGCGAACCGGACGTCGCGGTAGGGGCGGAAGACCTTGGCCGTGCCGAACTCCGGCTCCAGCGCGGCCATCAGCGCCTTCGTCGGCGCGGCGACGCACTCCTGGTAGACGTGCTTGTGGGCCTCCCAGAAGGACTTCGTGTTGTCGACCTCGAGGTCGTCGTAGAAGTCCAGCGCCGCGACGGGGAATCCGGTGAAGCTCACCCCTCCCACGTTAGGCGACCGGCGCCCACACCTGCTCGTCGCCCTGCTCGCCGAACGACGACAGCGTGAGCACGCCGCCGGCGCAGGCGGGCTCGCCGAGGAACGCGTTCCCGGTGGAGGTGGACTCGTAGGCGACCTCGAGGGTGTGGTCGGGCGTCCAACGCATCAGCCGCGCTGGTTCGTCGCCCGTCTGCGGGTCGCGGACGAAGAAGAGGGAGTCGCCGCAGGGGGTGAGGCTGCCGGTCGTGCCGGGGCCGAGGTCGAAGAACGCGTCGTAGGCCGAGGCGTAGAAGTGGGCCTCCTCCTGCCGCCTGGGCTTCGGCACCTCGGACCAGGCGTAGCCGTCGTGGGCCGCGGCGACGTCCCACGCCCGGCACTCGGTCGGGCCCTCGACCGGCTGCGGCACCCCGCTGCCGTCGAGGAGGTTCGCGGTGCGGCAGGCCACGGGCCGGGCGTCGTCGAAGGTCATCATCGCGACGCCGAGGTCACTGGCGGTCAGCTGGGAGAAGCCGGTGTTCCCCGGCGCGCACCACCCGTCCTCGCCGTTGCTGTCGGCGAGCGCGTAGGTCGCCAGGCAGTACGCCCGCCCGTCGCCGTAGGTCGGGTAGTAGAGGTCGCCGCCGGTCATCGCCCACGAACCGCCGCTCGCCGCCGGCGGTGTGGCGACCGTGCCCCGCTCGCCGGTGGTGAGGTCGACCGTGACGACCTCGCTCGGGGCGGTCTCGGCCTTGTCCTGGCGCACGACGACCGCCCAGTCCTCGTCCATGAGGACCTCGGAGATGGTGCGGCCGCCACCGGCCTCGACCGTGACGTCCGGGTCGCCTCCCGTCAGCACGACGCTGCTGCCGCCGCCCGTGGTGGCCGCGGTCCACGCGGGCCCCTGGAGGTACGGCGTCCCGGCGGCGTTGCCGGTCTCGGTCCAGTCGAGCAGGGCCTCGGTCGGCTCCACGACGGTCGGGTCCTCGCGCGTCCCGCCGGTCGGTGCCTCGCCCGGGCTGCCGCTCGGGCTCCCGTCCTGGCTGCTCGGGCTCCCGCTCGGGCTTCCGCTCGGGCTTCCGCTCGGACTCCCGCCCGACGAGCAGGCGGACAGCGCGACCAGCAGCACCAGCAGCACCAGCGCGATCGTCGTACGCCTCACGTCAGACGCCCCCTCACACGCCCACGTTGCGCTGGAAGTGGTCGAGGTTCGCGCGGTAGGAGCGGTAGGCATTGCGCCACTGGACGCGTGAGATGGCCGGCTCGCTGGGGTCGAACTTCGACTGGTCCCACGGCTCGAAGTAGCCGATCTGGCGGTTGCCCCCGGGGTTCTGGTCGAAGCCGCGACCGACCTGGAAGTGTCCGCTCGCGTCGTCGTCGAGGTAGGGGTAGTACTGCTTGAGCAGGACCGGGTGGAGCACGACGGGCGCCCGGTAGTCGTGGATGTGGCGCATCATCAGGCGGTACCACTGGCGGAAGCTGAAGTCGCTGATGTCGAGCACCACGTAGGGTCCGGCGAACCTCTTCGCGTCGTAGTGGGTCTTGTTGTTGACCACGCGCACCATGTCGGTGATCGACGTGCCGGCGCTCGTGGTGCCGAGGCGGCGGGCCCAGTAGGACTGGGTCTTGCGGGTGCCCTGCGAGCTCCAGCCGATCGCCTGCATCGTCGCCGGGCCGCACCACCACGTCTCGTTCTGTGCCCGGGCGACCCTGCTGGTGAGGATCTTGTCCTTGCGGGGGTACTTCCTCCCGAACGTCCGGGCGCTCACCCCATCGAGCGCCAGGTCCGGGTGCTGCTGCGCGAAGTCGTCCGGCAGCGGGACGCCCTGGATCTCGTGGCGGAGCAGCCAGACCTTGCCGACCGCCCGGGCTGCCGCGGTGAGCTCGGCGCGCTCGGCCTCGGCGCGCTCGGTCGACGTACGTCGCGAGGCGCGGGCCAGGAGCCCGTCGGCGTCCAGGTCGCCGGTCTGCTCGCGCCCGGCCGGGGTGGGGGCGTCGAGGCGGGCGGCGAGGGCCTTGCGGGACTGGTGGGTCCAGCCGAAGCCGAGGCAGTAGCGCTGGCCCTCGAAGGTCGCGCAGCGGACGGACGCGTCAGCCGTCGCCGTACGTCCCTGTGCGCGGTCGAGACGGCTGCCCGCGGCGACCACGCGGTCGATCTCGGCCTGCATCTCGGGCGTGACCTCGCCGGGGCCGGCACCGGACGGTGCCGGCGTGGCGTCGGCTGCCGGCGCGATCCCGCCCGGTCGGCTGCCGTCGTCGCCGCTGCTGTCCGGCAGGAACGGAACCGCACCCAGCGTCAGGGCGAGCGCGGCTGCCGCGATCGTGGCCGGGTGGCGCCACAGGGGCCGCGGTTGGTCGCCGCCGGCGATCTGGTGCGCGAGGCCGGGCAGGAGTCGGGGAAGGGGCATGGGGAAGGAACCTCCGAGAAGCGGATCGACTCACTGTCCCCTCTGGTCACAGAAGTCGCAAGTTCCTCATGCGTCACAGGTTGGGTATGTGCGCGGGGAACTGTGCACCCGAGTCTCCCGCTTGTCGGCCTGGATCTGGGCCGACAACCGGGGCGGTCACCGGATATCCGGTGACTCCATGGATTCGCGGAGCGGATGACGAGACTCGAACTCGCGACATCGACCTTGGGAAGGTCGCGCTCTACCAACTGAGCTACATCCGCATGCCGTACGAGTACGGCGGGCCGAACACTACCGGAGCCTGGTCAGCGGACCTCGCTGAGCCCGGGGCGCTTGGCGGAGACGGTGTCGCCCGAGGAGCGGCCGGTGACCCGGCGGTGGACCCAGGGGACGAGGAACTCGCGGGTCCACTGCGCGTTGGCGCGCAGCTGGTCGCGGCGGCCGAGGACCGGCAGCGGGTCGAGCTCGACCGGCGGGATGTCGTGCTCGACACCGATCGCGTCGAGCACGGCGCGCGCGATGTAGGTGTGGCCGAAGGCGTTGAGGTGCATCCGGTCGGTGTCCATCGCCGCGGCGATCTCGACGTCGCGCATCCGCCACATGTCGACGAGCGTGACGCCGTGGTTGTCGGCGATCTCGCGGACCCACTCGTTGAAGACCGCCATCCGGCCGCGGACGGGTCCGTAGATGCCGCCGGCGCCCGGGTCGTAGACGGTGAACATCACCACGCGTGCCCCGGTCGCGACCAGCCGCGCGATCGCGGCGTCGTACGTCGCTGCGATCGCGTCGATGTCGACCCGCGGGCGGAGCACGTCGTTGCCGCCGCCGTGGATCGTGATCAGGTCGGGCGAGAGGGCGATGGCGGCGTCGAGCTGCTCGTCGACGATGGGCCCGAGCTTGCGGCCGCGGATCGCGAGGTTGGCGTAGCCGAAGTCGTCGGTCTGGCGGGCGAGGACCTCCGCGACCCGGTCGGCCCAGCCGCGCAGGCCGTTGGGGTGGGCGGGGTCGGGGTCACCGACTCCCTCGGTGAAGGAGTCGCCGAGGGCGACGAAGCGGTGGTAGGTCACCGGATCATTGTGACCACGCGCTCCCCAGCGTGGAAAACGGAGGCTAGGGTCGGCCGCGTGCTGCTCTCTGATCGCGACATCACCGCTGAGATCGACGCCGGCCGGATCGCCCTGGAGCCGTGGGACCCCGCGATGATGCAGCCGTCCAGCGTCGACGTACGCCTCGACCGGTTCTTCCGGGTCTTCGAGAACCACCGCTACCCGCACATCGACCCGGCGGCCGACCAGTCCGAGCTGACCCGCGAGGTGGAGCCGGAGGGCGACGAGCCGTTCATCCTGCACCCGGGCGAGTTCGTCCTCGGGTCCACCTACGAGGTGGTCAGCCTCCCCGCCGACATCGCCGCTCGCGTCGAGGGCAAGTCGTCGCTGGGCCGCCTCGGGCTGCTGACCCACGCGACCGCCGGCTTCGTCGACCCCGGCTTCTCCGGGCACGTGACGCTCGAGCTGGCCAACGTCGCGACGCTGCCGATCAAGCTCTACCCCGGCATGAAGATCGGGCAGTTCTGCTTCTTCCGGCTCACCTCTCCCAGCGAGCACCCCTACGGCTCGGAGAAGTACGGCTCGCGCTACCAGGGCCAGCGCGGTCCGACACCGAGCCGGTCGTTCCAGGGCTTCCACCGCACGCAGATCTGAGCGGCCCGTGTGACGGGCGTCCCCCGGCCCGATGATGACGCGCGGGCCGAGCATGGTTAGGCTTCCCTAAGTTAGCCTCACCTTCCTGCCCCACGGAGCCCCCGATGAAGCGAAGTCTTGCCGCGCCCACTGCCCTCAAGGCTGCTGCGGCCACCCTCCTGCTCGCCGCGCTCGCCGGCTGCAGCACCGGGTCCACCAGTGCCGACGACACCGACGCCGCCCCGACGGCGACCAGCTCGGTCGACGCCGACGCGTTCCCGGTGACGATCGAGCACGCGCTCGGCTCGACCACGATCGAGGAGGAGCCGACCCGCGTGGTCTCCGTCGGCTACGCCGAGGCCGACTACCCGCTCTCGCTGGGCGTGGTCCCGGTCGGTGCCGACAAGATCGAGTACGCCGGCAACGAGAACGACTCGTCGGACTGGTTCGACGAGGCCCTGGGCGAGATCGACGGCGCCGAGCAGCCGACCCGCTTCAGCACCGCCGACGGCGTGCCCGTCGACGAGATCGTCAAGCTCCAGCCCGACCTGGTGACCGCGACGCAGTCCGGCATCACGCAGGAGGAGTACGACAAGCTCACCGACGCGGGCATCCCGGTCGTCGCCTACCCCAACGCGCCCTACAACACCACGTGGCAGGAGTCGCTGGAGATGGTCGGCCAGGCGCTGGGCCGCACCGCACTGGCCGACGAGGTCAAGGCCGAGACCGAGCAGGTCATCGCCGACACGGCGGCGGAGTTCCCGCAGCTCGAGGGCAAGACCTTCACCTTCGCCGGCCCCAACGCCGACCCGTCGTCGTTCTACGTCTACACCTCCATGGACAACCGGCCGCGCCTGCTCGTCGAGCTCGGCATGGTGAACTCCCCGCTCGTCGAGGAGCGCAGCGAGCCCGGCCAGTTCCTCTTCAACATCTCCTCCGAGCGCACCGCGCAGCTCGACGCCGACGTCTTCCTCACCTACGCGAACTCGGAGGAGAACGTCCAGGAGCTCGCCGACGACCCGCTGGTCCAGCAGATCCCGGCCGTGGCCGACAACCGCTGGTACGCCACGGTCGACGTGACCGAGGCGATCGGCCTCTCGGCCCCCTCGCCGCTGTCGATCCCCGTCGGCATGGAGCGCTACATCCCGCACGTCGCCGCGGCCGTCGACGGCGACGGCTCCACGCCGTGACGGCTGCCTGACGACACCGACGATGGCCACCACCACCGAGCTGCTGGACCGGCCGCGGAGCACCTCCGCGGCCGGCCCGGCATCGGCGTACGCCGTGATGCTCGCGCTCCTCGTGGTGGCCTCCGTCGTCTCGGTCTTCGTCGGGTCGCGCCTGTTCTCACCGCTCGAGCTCTTCCGCGACGGGCCTGACCAGACCGTGCTCCAGGTGCGCGCGGTCCGCACCGCCCTCGGCCTGTGCGTCGGCGTGGCGCTCGGCCTCGCGGGTGCCTGCATGCAGGGCCTGACCCGCAACCCGCTCGCCGACCCCGGCATCCTCGGGGTGAACGCCGGGGCGGCGCTGGCCATCGTGCTGGGCATCGCCTACCTCGGCGCGGGCAGCATGACGTCGTACGTCCTCCTGGCCCTCGTCGGCGCAGCGGTCGCCTCGGTGGCGGTCCACACCATCGCCGGGGTCGGTCGCGACGGTGCGACCCCCGCGAAGCTCACGGTCGCCGGAGCCGCCTTCGCCGCAGCCGCGAGCAGCTGGACGGTCGCCGTGCAGCTCGTCGACCAGACCACGCTCGACGTGATGCGGCGCTGGCAGGTCGGCTCCATCGGCGGCCGCTCGTGGGACCTCGTGGTCTCGCTGGTGCCGATGTTCGTCGTCGGTGCCGTGCTCGCCCTCGCGCTCAGCCGCACGCTGAACGCCCTCGCGCTCGGCGACGAGATGGCCAAGGGCCTGGGCCGTCACACCGCGCGCGACCGGGTCCTGGTCGGCTTCGCCATCGTGCTGCTCGCGGGCACGGCCACGGCCGCCGCAGGCCCCATCGCCTTCGTCGGCCTGATCGTCCCGCACCTGGTCCGCACCCGCACCGGCTCCGACCACCGCCACCTGCTCCCGCTCAGTGCCGGGTACGGCGCGGTGCTGGTGCTGCTCGCCGACACGGTCGGGCGGATCGTCCTCCCACCGTCGGAGGTGCAGGTCGGCATCATGACGGCCGTGATCGGGGTGCCGTTCTTCCTGCTGCTGGTCCGGCGCGGACGGATGGGGCTGTGAACACCGTCCTCGACCAGGCCACCCGCTCCGCAGCGTGGGCCGACATGCGCGCCGCCACCGCGCGACCGCGCCGGCGCCGGCTGCTCGTCCTCGCCAGCCTCGCGCTGGGGCTGGTCGCCGCCTTCGCGGTGCGCGTGCTGCTCGGTGACTACACCTTCACGGTCCCCGACTTCTTCCGGATCCTCTTCGGCGAGCAGATGCCGGTCTCGACCTTCATCCTGATGGAGAGCAAGCTGCCGCGTGCCGTCCTGGCGGTGCTCGTCGGGCTGGCCCTGGGGTCGGCGGGGTCGCTCTTCCAGATGCTGCTGCGCAACCCGCTGGCCAGCCCCGACATCGTCGGGGTCAGCCTCGGCGCGAGCGCGGCCGGCATCTTCGCCATCCTCACCCTCGACCTGCGCGACGGCGCGGTGTCGGTGTTCGCCGTCGTGGGTGCCGTCGTGATCGCGGCGGTGGTGCGCTGGGTCGCCGGCACGACCGGCGGCTACCGGCTGGTGCTGGTCGGGGTCGGCGTCGCCGCCGCGATGGTGTCGGTCATCCAGTACCTCCTCGCCCGCTCCAACACGTACGACGTCCAGCTCGCGCTGCGGTGGCTGGTCGGCAGCGTCAACAACGTGCCGTGGCAGACGATCGGGCTGCTCGCCGTCGTCCTCGCCGTGCTGCTGCCATTGCTCGCGGTGCTGGCCCACGCCCTGCCCGCCCTCGAGATGGGCGACGACGCCGCCGCCGGGCTCGGCGTCGGGCGGCACCGCACCGACGTGCTGCTGCTGGTGGGCGTGCTGCTGACCGCCGTCGCGGTCGCCGCCGCCGGCCCCGTGGCGTTCGTGGCCTTCATGGCCGGACCGATCGCCCGCGCGTTCATGGGCGGGCGGCACAGCCTGCTCGCCGGTGCCCTCGTCGGGGCGATCCTCATGCTGCTCGCCGACTACACCGCGGCGTACCTCATCCCCGGCGTGGTGCTGCCCGTCGGGATCGTGACCGGAGCGGTCGGCGGACCGTTCCTGCTCTGGCTACTGGCGCGCGGCGCCGCGACCGGGAGGACCGGATGACCGACCCGACCAGCAGGCTGCACACCGAGGCGGTGAGCCTGGGCTACGGCGACCGCAAGGTCGTCGACGAGGTGAGCGTCGAGATCCCCGACGGCAAGGTCACCGTCGTCGTCGGCCCGAACGCGTGCGGCAAGTCGACGCTGCTCAAGGGCCTGGCCCGGCTCGTGCGACCGCAGGGCGGGGCGGTGATCCTCGACGGCGAGGAGATCCACAAGCGCCCGACCAAGGAGGTCGCCAAGGTCCTCGGGCTGCTGCCCCAGAACCCGATCGCTCCCGACGGCGTGGTCGTCGCCGACCTCGTCGGTCGCGGACGACACCCGCACCAGGGCGTCTTCACGCGCTGGAGCGCCGAGGACCGGGCGGCGGTGGAGGAGGCGATGGTCCTCACCGACACCGCCTCGCTCGCCGACCGCGTGGTCGACGAGCTCTCGGGTGGCCAGCGCCAGCGGGTCTGGATCGCGATGGCGCTCGCGCAGGGCACCGACCTGCTGCTGCTCGACGAGCCGACGACCTTCCTCGACGTCGCCCACCAGGTCGAGATGCTCGACCTGCTCCACGACCTCAACGTCGAGCGCGGCACGACGGTCGTCATGGTGCTCCACGACCTCAACCTCGCCGCGCGCTACGCCGACCACCTGATCGCCGTGTCCGAGGGGAGGGTGTACGCCGTCGGCGACCCGTCGGAGGTGCTCGACACGACGCTGGTCCAGGAGGTCTTCGGCATGCAGAGCGCCGTCATCGACGACCCCGTCTCCGGCACTCCTCTCGTGGTCCCGATCGGTCGGCACCGCAGCAACGGCCGGGTGTGACCCAGGTCGCCGGTGATTAACGGCACGACCCTGTTGCGTAAACCCCGTGGCATGGGGTTAGGGTTACCTAAGTAAGACCGCTCCACCGCGAGTCGGCGTCACCGGGTTCCCTGGGGGGAGGCCTGGGGCGCCGACTCGTCCCTCGTCGGCCCAGGAGATGCGATGACCACGACGTCCGAAGTCCTGCCCCTGCTCTTCACCGAGGTCGAGGTCGTCTCGGTCGACCGGCTGGGCCCGACCTTCGTCCGCGTCGAGCTGGCCAGCCCCGAGCTCGCGGAGTTCGGCGTCGAGGGCCCGCGCTACGACCAGCGCATCAAGCTGATCTTCCCCGACCCCGCGACCGGCGCGATCACCTCGACCGAGGGCGCCGACGCCTCCTGGTTCTCCACGTGGATGGAGCAGCCGACCGAGGAACGCGGGCACATGCGCACCTACACGATCCGCGACGTGCGCGGCTCGGGTGCCTCCACGACCTTCGTCGTCGACATGGTCCTGCACCTCGAGGGCGACCTCGTCGGGCCCGGCTCGACCTGGGCCTCGACCGCGGCCGTCGGCGACCGCATCGTGGTGCTCGCGCCGCGCCGCGGCCACTTCTACGGTGGCATCGAGTTCGTCCCCGCCGAGGGTGCGGAGCTCCTGCTCGTCGGCGACGAGACCGCGGTGCCCGCGGTGTGCACGGTCCTCGAGCAGCTGCCGGCGGACGCCCGCGGGACGGCCTTCCTCGAGGTGCCCCACGTCGGCGACGTACAGACCACGATCGGGCCGGCCGGGGTCGAGGTCGTCTGGCTTCCCCGGGAGGACGCCGAGCTCGGGGTCCGGCTCCACGACGCGGTGGTCGCGCACCTCGGCATCCCGGGCGCCCGGGTCGAGGTCGGCGAGGACGAGGTCGACCCCGACCTCTGGGAGACGCCCACCCACTCCTCGTCCGGCGAGGACGTGGCGGGCGGCGGTGCTCCCGGGGCTGCCTGCGAAGTGGGGACGTACGCCTGGATCGCGGGCGAGTCGAAGGTGGTGACCGGGCTGCGCCGGCACCTCGTCAACGAGCTCGGGTTCGACCGCAGCCAGGTGGCCTTCATGGGCTACTGGCGCCGCGGCGTGGCCATGAAGTCCTGACCACCGGTCGCGGCGCCCCTGCGGGTCCTGCTCAGCGACGCTTGGGCGCGCGGGGGGAGTAGCGCACGCGCTCGGAGATGCGGTGGCGGGCGATGAGCTCGATGTCGGTGAACGAGTCGTGCATGGCGGTTCTCCTTGTGTGAGGTGGGTCTGCGGGTCGGGGTGGGTCGGGGTGGGTCTGGGTGGGTCTGGGTGGTGGTGCCGCGCGGGCGGGCGTCAGCCCTGGTGGAGCGTGACGTCGCCGGAGGCCGTGGTGGCGCGGACCTCGAGGTAGGGCTGGTCGGGGGCGGGCTCGCCGGTGCGCGGGAGGTCGGACGACAGGGTGCCGCTGGCGGTGCGGATGTCGGTCCAGACGGGGAGCCCGGCGCGGACGCCGATGCGGACGTCGCCGCTGGCGGTCTTGGCGGTGATCCGACCGGCCGAGGCCTGGCCGATCGCGAAGTCGCCCGAGCCGGTGGTGAAGATCGCGTCGCCGCTGACCGCGCCGACCTCGGCGTCACCGGAGCCGGTCTTGATGGCGAGCTCGCCGGTGGACGCCTCGACGCGTACGTCGCCGCTGCCGGTCGTGACGACCAGGCTGGCGTCGGAGCGACGTACGAGGACGTCGCCGGAGCCGGACTTCACGCGGGCCTCGCCGGCGAGGTGCCGGGCGACGACGTCGCCGGACCCGGTCCGCACGTCGGTCTCGCCGTCGACGAGGTCGAGCGAGACGTCGCCCGAGCCGCAGTCGATCTTCGTGTCGGAGAAGCGGCCGTGCGTCGCGATGTCGCTGCTCCCGACCTTCGCGTTGAGGCCGCTGCCGACGGGCACCTCGACGACGATGTCGTGCTGGGGCTCGCGGCCGAAGAGCCCGCTGTTGCGGCGCGGGGCGATGATCGCGATGCGGTCGCCCAGGTCGCGGACGTCGAACTCCTCGGCGCGGTCGCCGGTGATCCGGATGGTGGTCTCGGTGGTCTCGGTCGCGGTGACGTCGAGGCGGCCGCGGCCGTTCTCGACGTAGAGGCCGATGGGTGCCGGGGTGTCGAAGCTGTGGTCGAGGACGTTGCTCATGGAGGGCTCCTGAGGGTGTGTTCGTCCGACGGGCCGGCGGGTGCCGGTCCGCGGTGTGCGGTGGGGTGGGCCGGTCAGGCCCTCGAGGACGGGTGTGGGGCGGTCACTGCCAGCCACTCATCCGGCGGCTGTTGTTGCCCTGCTTGCGGTGGGCCGCGAACGGGTCGTAGCCCACGAAGGGGACGCTGCTGAGGTCGATGTCGACGTTGATCGCGTGCTCGCTGGTGGCGCTGCGGACCAGGCCGACCATCCAGGTGTTGAGGCTCTGCCCGGCGGCCGCGGCCTTCTCCTCGGCGCGAGCCTTGACGGCCTCGGGGATGCGGAGCGTGATGCGGGACAGGTCGCCGTCGTCCTCCTCGGGCGCGGCCGGCGGTACCGGCGGCGGGGGAGGCGTGGGGAGGGCGGCGGCCGGGGCGACCTCGACGACGAAGTCGAGCTCGCGACCGACCAGCCGGACGTCGACGCTGCCCTCGGGCAGCTCGGCGGTGATCTCGGCGGCCGCGTGCGAGATGGCCTCCATCAGCGCGAGCCGGGCGCTCGGGTCGAGGGCGAAGGCCAGCCGCTCGGCGGCCTGCTTCAGCTCGTCGCTCCCCGCCTCGGCCGCGGCGACCAGGTCGCGGCGCAGGGTGTCGACGTACGGGGTGATGTCCATGTGCACCACCATGACATCACCGTGATGTCATGTCAAGCAGATGGTGATGTCATGCGGGTGCAGCATGCTGTCACCGTCGCGCTGTAACGCCGGGTTCATGGCTGTACCACCCCTGCTGCAGAGGGGTGGGTACAGCTGCGAACCCGGCGTTACAGCAGGACTTAGAGGTCGAACAGTGAGCCGGAGCCGTTGATGTCGACGTCGGTCTTCGGCGTGTGGGCCGGGGCGTCCGGGCTCGCGGTCGGCTTCGGCCGTTCGGCATCGGGCTCGTCGACCTCGTCGGCCTGCTCGGCGCCTGCGTCGTCATCTGCGTCGAGGACCGTTTCCGGGTCCTCGACGGTGGCCTCGGGCTCCGCTGCGGGCTCCGCCTCGGGGACCTCCCCACCGGCCGCGGCGCTGGGCTCGGCAGTGGGCTCGGACGGCTCGGAGAACGACGCCGCCTGGCTGAGGTCCGCGCCGCTCGGGGGCGCACTGGGAGCAGCTGCCTCCTCGGCGACCTCCGGCTCCGGCTCCGGCTCCGGCGCAGGCTCCGGCTCGCTGTCCTCGGCGACGTGGGACGAAGAGGCGGTCGGGGCCGCCGGTTCGTCACTCGTCGCCGCAGCGGCCGGGGTCGCCTCGGGGGCGGGGACGTCGAACAGCGAGCCGAGGCTCGTGATGTCGACGTCGGTGCTCGGCGCGGACGTCGTACCGCTCGAGGCCGGTGCCTCCGCCACGGGCGCGGGTGCTGCCTCAGGCGCCTCCTCGGCGGCCTCGCTGGGGCTCGAGTCGCTGGGAGACTCAACGTCGACCGTGGCCTCGCTCGGGCTTGAGTCGCTGGGGGACTCAGGGGCGACGGCGGGCTCGGGGCTGGCGACGTCGAAGAGCGATCCGTAGCTTCCGTCCGTGCTCGCAGGCGTGGTCGGCTCTGCCGCGCTCGCACGTGAGTCGCTGGGAGACTCAGGCGCCACTGCGGGCTCGGTCGTGGGCTCGGAGGCAGGCTCCGGAGCGGCGATGTCGAAGAGTGACCCGCCGCTGCCGAGGTCGGCCGCGGGCTTCGCCGCCGGCGCCGCCTCGGCCGGTGCGGCCTTCGCCTCCGGCTCGGCAGGCTCGGCAGTCGCCTCGGCCTTGGGGGCGGCCTCGGGCTCGGTGGCGGGTACGTCGAAGAGCGACCCGCCGCTGCCCAGGTCGGTGGCCGGTGCGGCCTTCGCCTCCGGCTCGGGCTCGGGCTCGACAGCCTCGGCAGGCGCCTGGGCCTTGGGGGCCTCGGGCTCGGTGGTGGGTACGTCGAAGAGCGACCCGCCGCTGCCGAGGTCGGTGGCCGGTGCGGCCTTCGCCTCCGGCTCGGCAGGTGCCTGGGCCTCGGGGGCCTCGGGCTCCGTGGTGGGCACGTCGAAGAGCGACCCGCCGCTGCCCAGGTCGGTGGCCGGTGCAGCCTTCGCGGTAGGTGCCTGAGCCGTCGGGGCCGGAGCCTCGGGCTCGGTGGTGGGTACGTCGAAGAGCGACCCGCCTGCCGCGGGCTCGGCAGGCTTCGCGGGCTCGGCGGCGGGATCGGGAGCGGGAGTGTCGAAGAGCGAGCCACCCGACTCGGCGGGCTTGGCCGGCTCGGCGGGCTTGGCGGGCTCGGGAGCGGGAGTGTCGAAGAGCGAGCCACCGGACTCGGCAGGCTTCGCGGGCTCGGCGGCGGGCTCGGTGGCCGGGGTGTCGAAGAGCGACGACCCGCCGGACGCCTTCGCGGCAGGCCCGACGTCCGCGGTCTCGGTGACGGTGTCCTCGGTGATCGTGACGTCACCGGCCTCCGGCTCGTCCTTGGTCGCGACGTCTGCCGACTTCGCGGCCGGCGCGGCGGCCGGGGCGGCGGCCGGGGCGGCGGCCGGGGCGGCGGCGGGCGAGGAGCCCGGCGCGGCCTTGGTCGCCTGCTCGCCCTTGACCGACGCGAGCAGCATCTGCGCCACGTCGAGGACCTCGACCTCCTCGCGGGCCTCGCCCGCGGCCTGCTGGGAGGTGAGCCCGTCGGAGAGCATCACGCGGCAGAAGGGGCAGCCGACGGCGATCTGGTCGGCACCGGTGCCGACGGCCTCCTTGGTGCGGTTCATGTTGATCCGCTCGCCGAGGTTCTCCTCCATCCACATGCGCGCACCGCCGGCGCCGCAGCAGAAGGAGCGCTCGGAGTTGCGCTCCATCTCGACGAACTCGGCGCCGGGCAGGATCTCGAGCAGCTCGCGCGGCGGCGAGTAGACCTGGTTGTGGCGGCCGAGGTAGCAGGGATCGTGGTAGGTGATCGAGCGCTTCGCGGCGCCCGCGCCCTCCTTGACGGGGGTCAGCTTGCCCTCGCGCACGAGCCGGTTGAGCAGCTGCGTGTGGTGGACGACCTCGAGCTCGATGCCGAAGTCCTTGTACTCGTTCTTGAGCGTGTTGAAGCAGTGGGCGCAGGTCGAGACGACCTTCTTGACCTTGTACTCCTTGAAGGTCTCGACGTTCTGCTGCGCGAGGCCCTGGAAGACGAACTCGTTGCCGGCGCGGCGGGCCGGGTCGCCGGTGCAGGTCTCGCCGTTGCCGAGGACGCCGAAGGAGATGCCGGCCATGTCCAGCAGCTCGGCGACCGCACGGGTCGTCTTCTTCGCACGGTCCTCGTACGCGCCCGCGCAGCCGACCCAGAACAGCCAGTCGACCGACTCGAGGGACTCCAGGTCCTCCCCGACGACCGGCACGTCGAACTCGAGGCCCTTGGCCCAGTCCATGCGGGCCGAGGCCGACATGTTCCAGGGGTTGCCCTTGTTCTCCAGGCCCTTGAAGAGCTGGTTGAGCTCGGCGGGGAAGTTCGACTCGACCAGCAGCTGGTAGCGCCGCATGTCCATGATGTGGTCGACGTGCTCGATGTCGACCGGGCACTGCTGGACGCAGGCGCCGCACGACGTGCAGCTCCACAGCACGTCCTCGTCGATGACGAAGTCGCCGTCGGCGGGGTTGTAGAAGTAGTCGAGCACGTCGGTGCCGGAGCCCGCGCTCTCGCCCTTCGAGCCGACGCCCACGAGCTGGCGCTCGGCGTGCGCCTCGTGACCCTCGGACTTCGGGTCGCCCTTGGCGTACGCGTGGTCGCGCAGCGCGGTGATCAGCAGCTTGGGCGAGAGGGGCTTCTCGGTGTTCCAGGCGGGGCACTGCGACTGGCAGCGACCGCACTCCGTGCAGGTGGTGAAGTCGAGGATGCCCTTCCAGGAGAAGTCCTCGATCGAGCCCGCGCCGAGCACCGAGTCCTCGTCGAGGTCGTCGATGTCGTCGAGCGTGACCGGCTTGCCGGCCGAGGTGAGCGGCTTCATCGCGCCGAGCGCGGTACTGCCGTCGTCCTCGCGCTTGAAGTAGATGTTGAACCACGCGGTGAAGCGGTGCCACGCGATGCCCATGGTGATGTTGCGGGCGATCACCATCAGCCAGATCATCGCCAGCGCGATCTTGAAGGCGGCGATGAAGTAGATGAGGTTCTCGAGGGTGGAGGCGTCGTTGGTGTAGAGCGCGTCGCCGATCCACGAGGCGATCGGGTAGTGCGAGCGCCCGGCGTCCTCGTCGAGCTTCCACTCCGCGGCGCGGACGAACAGGATCGCCGCACCCTCGAGCAGCGCAAGCGCCTCGACGAAGTAGGCCTGCCAGAAGTTCGAGCCGAAGAAGCGGCTCCTGCGGCCCTCGGAGCGCGGGTGGTGCTTCTGGCGGTAGACGATCAGGTAGACGATGCCGATCGTGCTCAGCAGGCCGATGAGCTCGCTGAACCACTCGTAGGGGTACCAGTGGCCGATGATCGGCCACGCGAACGAGGGCGAGAAGAGCTGGAAGTACGCCGCCAGGACGGCCGTGCTGAGGAACAGGAACGCCGCGTAGACGAACCAGTGCATGACGCCGACCCAGTGCCACTGGAGCATCCGCGTGTGGAGGAACGTCTCCTTCAGCATCGTCGCCGCGCGACCGGTCGGGTTCCCGGTGCGGCCCGGAGCCGGCTGGCCCGAGCGGATCACGCCCAGCATCCGTCGTACGGCCGGCACCAGCATGGCGACGGCGGCGACGGTGAGTGCGAGCGAGACGACGATCGCGACGATCTGCATGAAGGGCTGCTCCTCGGTCGGGACGTACAGAGCCGGAGCATATGGCCGGCATGCGCACCGACGGCAGGCTCCCACGAGTGAGAAGAATCCTACCCGCAGGTAACTTCACCCCGGGGGGTGGGCGCGATCAGTTCGAGATCGCGACGTTCTCCAGCTCGATCTCGCGCGCGTCCTCGCGGTAGGTGGCCACCTTGGACTTCACCTGGTCGAGCGCGTCGGTCAGGCGCTTCACGCCGTCGCGGAGCTTCTGCTGGTACTCCAGGTGGGCGATGTGCGACTCGCTGGACTCGTCCCACCCGGGGGTGAGCGACTCGGCCTGGGTGAGCAGCGCGTCGATCTGCTCGGTGATCTTCGTCGTCGCGTCGGCCATCGCCGTCTCCATGCTGGAGAGCGAGCCCTGGTGCACGACCAGCCCGCGCTCGCTCATCGCGGACCGCCGAGGCGGTCGGCGAGCTGCCCGGCCCGGGTCGCCTGCTCGGTGTCGTTGGTGGCGTGCTCCTGGGCGACGTACATCAGGTTCTGCCCGTAGCCCTCGAGGATCGGCGCGAGGGTCACGGCGACGTTGAACCACTCGTTGATCGCCTCGCCGAAGCCGACCGCGGCCTGGCCCTTGAAGCCCTTGCCCGCCTCGGTCTCGACCGTGGCGGCGAGGTCGCGCAGCGTCTGCTGGAGCGGATCGACCGCATCGGCAGCAGCCTGGGCTGCCGCCTGCATCTCGGAGTAGACGAGTCCGACGGCCACGGGCCGCCTCCCTTCGGTCGATCTTCGGGGGTGAGGTGTGTGTCGAGGGGTGCTGCTGCGTTCCTACCCCTGGAACCGGGGGTTCACACGCGCCAGTTTTGCCCGGACGGCCGCTGGTTTGAGCGGTCGCGCCGCGGGGAACTCCACACCCATGCCGTCCTACGACTACGAAGTCGACCTCGAGAGCATGGGCAAGGCCGCCCAGGGCCTCAACGACACCGTGAAGCTGTTCAAGGACAAGGACGTCGACGACCTCGTGCCGAGCAAGGACGACGTCGGCAGCGACGTCGTGTGGGACGCGCTCGACGAGTTCAAGGGCCGGTGGGAAGAGGGCATGAACAACCTCTGCAAGGACGTCGAGGAGATGTCCGGCCGGCTCGGCAAGATCGCGATGAACTACTTCGAGACCGACAAGGCCGGCCACGAGGCGCTCACCGGGATCGTCGGCACCATCACCGCGGTCAAGGTGATGTGACGTGCCGGACTTCGAGGTCAAGGGCAACCCCGTCGGCGTCCGCTCGCGCTCGACGACGATGGACCAGAAGGGTCAGCTCTTCTACGACACCGGCGACGCGCTGGGCAAGATCGACGTCTCCGGCTGGACCGGCCGGGCGGCCGACCAGTTCCGCGAGGCCCACGACCTCGAGCCGGAGCGCTGGACCAAGGCGGGCAACGGCTTCAAGCGCGCAGCCGCCGGGCTGAGGACGTACGCCGGTGTCCTCGAGGACGTGCAGCGACGGGCGGCCGAGGCCAAGGCGGAGTACGAGCGCGGCCAGCGCGAGTCCGAGAGCGCGCGCAACCAGTACGACAGCTACATGGGCCAGATGCGCACCTACTGGGCCAGCGGGGGCACCGACCAGGCCGAGCCCTTCAACGACTGGGGCGACCCGATCCAGCAGCAGGCGCTGCGCGACCTCGCCTCGGCCAGGTCCGACCTCGACAACGCCGCCTCCATCTGCGCGGGCGAGGTGAAGGCCGGTTGTGCCGACGCCCCCGAGGAGCCGAACTGGCTCGAGTCGGGCCTGCGCTTCGTCGGCGGCATCCTCGAGGGTGCCGGCGAGGCCGTGTGGGACCTGCTCACGATGTTCCCCTTCAGCCCGGTCAACCTGGTCATCGACTCCTACAAGCTGGCCACCGGCGACCTCACGCCGGAGGAGCTGATGAAGAAGTACGAGCTCTCCGCGGAGAACGCCTGGGACATGGCCAAGGGCATCTACACCGGCCTCACCACCGACCCGCTCGGCTTCGGCAAGGAGCTCGGCAAGGCGTTGCTCGACTGGGACACCTGGGCCGACGACCCCGCTCGCGCGATCGGGCACCTCGTGCCGGACGCGATCATCGCCGTCGCGACCGCCGGGACCGGCGCGGTCGCCTCGCGTGGCGCCAAGGGCGGCCTCGACGCGATCGACGCGTTGAGCGACCTCAACAAGCTCGACAACCTGTCCGACCTCGGCAAGCTCAACCGACTCGACGACCTCGCCGACCTGCGCCGCCTCGACAACCTGCCCGACGACCTGCGCCACCTCGTCGACAAGCCGATCGGCGACCTGAGCCCCAGCGAGATCCAGCGCCTGACCGAGGCTCGCAACGCCATCAGGATCGAGCCCGGGACGCCGATGCAGCGCGTGATCCCGGAGAGCACCTACCAGGACTACCTGCGGGGTTCCTCGGACACCAACCCCTACTTCAAGTCCGACCAGACCTTCGGCTTCACCTCGCGTGCCGAGGACGTCTCCGGGCTGCGCACGCCGCGCGAGATGTACGAGAAGCTCGGCCTCGACTACGACAAGACGCCGTTCAGCCCCGACCAGGACGAGATCAAGGTGCTGCGCTACGAGGCCGACAGCCCCGACCAGTTCGAGATCCCGCGGCACTCCGACCTCGGTGGCGACCCGAAGTACAACGACGACGCGCTCAACCCCGAGAACCCGTTCACCGGCAACGGCTACACCTCTGGCGGCATCCCCGAGTTCAAGAACGTCGACCCGTCGCAGATCCGGGTCGGCGACCAGATCTGGAGCGTCGACAAGCTCGGCAACCAGCACCTCGTGGCGGAGTACGGCCCCACCGGCTGGAACGCCGTCCCCCGATGACCGGCGCGATCAGGGCGCCCGGCCACTACGCCGTGGTCGACGGCGCCGAGGTCCTGGTGTCGGCGAGCGGGCGCGACCACGTCTGGATCGACGGCGTACGCCGCGAGATGGAGGACCTCGACGACCTGCTGTCGGTCAACGTCCGCGCGCACTGGCGCGGCGGGGAGATCTCGGTCAACGCCGTCGACGCGGGCGGCGACGAGGTCGGCTTCCTCACCAACGACGGCGAGCTCGCCCAGCGCGAGGGCCTCGGCGGCAGCCCCCGCGACGGCTGGTACGGCGCTGCCCCCGTGGCCGAGCTGTCCGAGGTGACTGAGAGGGTGTCGTCCATCCACCCGAGGAGGCGCGAGGCATGACCGTCCTGGAGAAGCTCCTGGTCCCCGAGCTCTCGCGACGCATCGTCGAGCAGGGCCACGACGAGCTCACCGGAGCGGTCTACCGCCCCGACGACATGATCGGGCTGACCCCCGTCGAGCGGGTCAAGGCCCTGGGCCTCGACGGTGCGGACGGCCCGTTCGGCGAGGCGCCCGACCACGTGGACGTGATCCGCTTCGGCACCAACCCGCTCATGGACCTGCGGATCCCGACCAACGCACCGGGTCATGCCGAGGTGCCGTGGCCGACCTACCCCACCGGCTTCCTCCGCAACGCCGCCCCGGTCTGGATCCTGACGATGACCCGGATGCCGGTCAGTGCGCGCTTCGTCCGGGTCTCCCTCGACGGCTCCGAGCAGGAGTTCTCCCGGTTCCACGGCGCCGCGCGCGGGTGGGAGGGCGCGAAGGGCTACATCCCGCCGCTCCACCTCGTCGGGCCGCGCGCCCAGCACGGCGGCCTCGACCTGCCCTGCTCCTACACCGCCGACCAGCAGTCGGTCGAGATGGTGTGGGTCGGTGACGAGCAGGTGCCCGAGGGCTTCGCGCAGGTCCGCCCCGGCATCCACGTCCGGGTGCTCCCGGTCTCCGCGTGCGAGGTCTTCGACATCGCCCTCGTCGCCCGGTGGCGCGACCACCCGGTGCGGGTGCTGCAGCAGGTGGGCGAGGAGGTCCTCGTGCTCGTCACTCCCGAGTCCGCCGCCGACGTCGAGGAGCTCGGCGCGGCCGAGGTCGAGCCCGGCGTCTACCAGGCGGTGGCCCCGGCCGCCGAGCTGACGGAGACCGAGGGCGTCCGCTCCGACCCGGTGCCGACCCAGCGCGCCCCGCGCGCCTGACGGTCACGCTCGCCGGACCGTCTTCACCTTCCCGCCGCGGGACAGCTCGACCGTCATCAGCACGCGCTGCCGACCCGGCGCCGTGGCGCAGTAGGTGAATTCCCGCCCCAGGCGCTGCCACGGTTGTCCGACGCGCCGCATCAGCTCGCGCGTGCGGATCCCCGGCGTCGCGGCCCTCGTGAAGGCACCCGCCCGCTGTCGCAGGCCCGGGTTGCGGCACGAGTCGGGGGCGACGCCGAAGGCGCGCTCCCACGTCTGGAGGTAGGCCTCCGCGCCGCGCGCCAGGTCGGCGGCGAGGGCGGGACCGTCGGCGCCGGCCACGTGCTCGGCGTCCTCGACCCAGTCGGCGTACAGGCCGTAGTGGGAGACGCCGTCGGTGTTGATGTCGAAGACCCGCTCGCCGCTGCGCTGCCGGTCGATCCGCACGCCGCCCAGACCGGTGAACGGGTACGTCACCGGGTCGGCCGCGCCGGCTCCGCGCGGGTCGCCCTGGGCGCCGAAGCCGTTCATGTCCGAGCCGAACCCGAAGCCGAAGTAGAAGCGCGGGTCGCTCCACCCCAGGTGCTGGCGCCACTTCTCGACGAAGCCGGTGGAGTCACCGGCGTAGGGGGCGACGAAGCCCCCCATCCGGTAGATCCGCGGATAGGCGTCGGGCGTCGACCACGAGTGGGAGGAGACGACGCCGGGCGTCCGGCCGGCGGCCTGCTGCTCCTCCATGTAGTCGAGCGCGGCGGTGCGGCCGGCGACGCTCATGTGGTCGGGGTCGAAGAGGATCTTCTGGTCGATCATCGCCGACAGCAGCTTCTCGCCGAGGGGGCTGAGGCCGAGCTGGTTGCAGTGCGGGCCGGCGGGGTAGATCGGCCCGGGCTGGACGCCGGTGTCGCCGAAGAGCTTCCAGATCGCGCCGAAGATCGCGTCCTGGTCGGGCAGCTGCTCGCCGCCGGGCGGGCTCGGCAGGTCGCCGAGGTTCGGCGACTGGAGCCGGTCCTCGACACCCGGGGCGTTGGTCGAGGGGCACGTGCGCATCCGCAGGAACGACCCGGTGTTGAGGAAGTTCGCCGCGTTGGTCAGCGTGCCGGTGGACCCTGCGTCGCCGGCCACGCCGGTGAAGGCGTTGTCGAACTTGTTGGTGAGCTCCATCTGGCTCACCCCGAGCGCCCTCATCTGCGCGAGCTCCTCGAGCATCTGCTCCTCGGTGCACGTCGGTCGCCCGAGCTGCACGTTGCAGCCGAGCGGGACCGACGTCTCCATGCCCATGACCACCGCGAGCTTGCCCTCGTTGATGACCTTCCTGGCCTCGAACGGATCGCCGACGATGCGGTACCAGCCGCGGCCGGGGCCGCCGTACTGCGCATCGATGTAGTCCTGCATGGCGCGCATGTCCTGGGCCTGGAGGCGCACGGCGTCGCGGTCGTCGCAGGAGTTCTTCTTGAGCGGGTAGATCGCGCAGAGCACGTTGTTCTCGGTGAGCAGGCTGGTGTGGACGCGCAGGCCGGCGCGCCACGAGCGCTCGAGCCATTTGTAGTAGACCTGCTGGTGGGTCAGCGAGTGCGGGTTGGGCCAGTAGGAGAACGTCGGCCAGCCCACGGGGTCGTGGCCGGTGCCGGGGGTCCGGCTGGCCAGCACGTCCTCGAGGAGCGCGCCGCGACCGTCGGCGACCTGGTGGTCGGGGCAGTCGACGAGCGCGGCGGCGGCGCCGTACTTGTGGAACGGCGGGCTGCAGATGACCCGGCCACCGAGGAACTCGTGGGTCTGGCCGTGGACGTGCGGGTCGACGTAGCCGCGCACCTCCTGGAACGACGTCACGCCGCCGAACGGCCGCCCGCTGACGTTGGTCTCGACCTCGGGGAAGGCGGTGCAGCCCTCGGTGAGGCGGAGTCCGATCGGGCTGGCAGCGCCGCTGGTGGTGGCGAACCCGCCAGAGGTACGCCGCAGCGACCGGCCGTCCGCGAGGGTGAAGGTGAAGCTGCCCCGGCCTGCCGTGCGGACCGTCCAGTCCGAGGTGGCCGACGGGCTCGTCGCCTGCGTCGCGCCGTCCGCGCCGGAGGCGGCGAGGAAGGTCCGGTCGGTGGCGTAGAGCAGGTAGGTCCCCAGCCCGGTCGCCTGGAAGGTCGTCGGCCGCCCGCCGAGGTCGTAGCAGCCGCCGGCCATGGCGTACCTGCTCTCCGGGACCACCTGCCGCTTGCTGCGCAGCGGCACCCTCGTCAGCCTCGGCTCCTTCAACGTGCGCTGGGTCGCGACGCGGGCGCGGCTCGCCTCCCGCTGCGCCGGCGTCGTCGGGTCGGGATGGGCGACGGCCTCCTCGCTGCGGCTGATCGCGTTCTTCGTGCGGGGGTCGTTGTGGACGTGGCCGTGCCCGTCGAGCCGCCCGGTCCCCGCGGCCGTCGCGAGCGCCATCGCGCCGGGGTCGGTGATCGGCGCCGGACCGGCCGGGACAGCCGCGCGCGCCCGGCTCTCGGCGTCGTAGGTCGTGATCAGGTCGGCCGACGGCTCGCCGTCGGGCACCGCGGACAGGACACCGCCGGTCACCAGCCCTCCTGCTGCGAGGAGGGAGATCAGCACGTGCTGAAGGGGGCGAGGCGTCCGGTCCACGAGAGCTCCTGTCGTCGCTGGGCCAACGACGGTCACCTGCGCAGGGTCACGGGGCGACCCCTCCGCTGACGCGTCGGGTGAGCCGGGTCGCCGTCCGGGCGACGGCCGTGGCGATGGCACCGACGTCGGCGCCGGCGTCGCTGGGGAAGGTCACGGCGACCCCCGCGACCGGGTGCCGGTTGTGGTCGAGCACGGCCGCGGCGACGCTCCGCAGTCCGGGCGTGACCTCGCCGTCCTCGGTCGCGTGGCCGCGCTGCCGGGTCTCCGACAGCACGCTCCGCAGGGCGCTCAACGACGCGGGACCCTTGCCGTGCCGGTCGACGAACGCGTCGCGGTCCGGGTAGAGCGCGCGGACCTGGCTCGCCGGCAGGGCCGCGAGGATCGCGCGTCCCGAGGCGGTCAGGTGCGCCGGCAGCCGTACGCCGACGTCGGTGACCAGCGGCGGCCGTCCCGGAGCGCGCTCCTCGATCACGTAGAGCACGTCACGGCCGTGCAGGACGGCGAGGTGCGCGCCGTGCCCGGCGCGGTCCACGAGCTCGGCGAGCGGGCGGCGGGCGAGCCGGGCGAGCGGCTCCTGCCGGGTGAAGCCGCTGCCGACCTCGAACGCCGCGACGCCGAGGCCGTAGCGGTGCTCGTCGGGCAGGTGCACGACGAAGCCCTCGTCGATCATCGTGTTGAGCAGGTGGTACGCCGTGCTCCGCGGCAGGTCGCAGGCGCGCACGATCCGCTCGAGCGGGACCGGGTCGGCCTGCGTGGCCAGGAACCGCAGCACCCGCAGCGTGCGGGTCGCGGCCGGGACCTGGCTCACGTCACGACCGGGTGTCGTCCCGGGTGCTGTCCGGGGACGACGGCTTGGTGAACCAGCCGCCGCCGGCGTCGGTCTGCTCGATCGGCTTGCCCGGCATCTCCTGCGCGCCCGGGGTGCGGCGGGGGAGCAGCGGGGTCCGGTCGGCCTCCGCCTCGGGTGCCGCCTCGGGTGCTGCCTCGGTTGCGTGCTCGGGTGCCGCCTCTGGTGCGTGCTCGGGTGCCAGCTCGGGTGCCGGATCCGTGGCCACCTCGGTGGCGGGCGGGGGCGGCGCGGGCTGCTGGTCGACCGAGCTGGGGACCTGGGGTGCGTAGTCGTCGGCGGTCTCGTCGACGCGCGGGTCGAGCTGGTCGGCCTCGCGGACCTGGTCCTCGTGGGCGGCCTCGGCCTGCTGGGCCGCGACCCGCGCCTGCTCCGCCTCGACCTCCGCCCGGGCGGCCCGAGCCTCGGCGGCGTCGGCCTCGGCGCGCGCGTCGTCTGCCCGGGCCTCGGCCACGGCGGCGTGCTCCTGCGCCTGCGGCACGCTGGCGGCAGCATCGGTCGCGGCCTGCGTCCGGACCTCCTCGGACCGCTCGATGCCGGTCCGTCTCCTCGTACGCTGCCCGAGGACGAGTGCTCCGGCCAGCACCACCAGCACCACGATGACCACGATCACGATGGGAGTCACGACTCTTCTTTCGCTCGACAGGGGTGTCCTCAGTCTGGCAGGCGGCCGGCCCCGCGCGCACCGCCGACGACCGTCCTTCGGGACGAGTCTCGTATGTCAGACCCCGGGTGGGCGCGGGGCTCTGGTGGCGCTCCGGTCGCCGGGAGTTTGATGGCAGCCATGCAGAGCAGCCAGTCCGTCCAGGTCGGGGTCGGTCCCGTCTCCTTCGACGACGTCGTCCGGGTCGCCCGTGACGGCGCGTCCGTCGAGCTCACCGAGGAGGCCCTCGGCGCGATCGACCACGCCCGAGGCGTCATCGAGACCCTCGCCGCTGCGGAGACCCCGACCTACGGCGTCAGCACCGGCTTCGGTGCCCTCGCCACGCGCCACATCCCCACCGAGATGCGGGCACAGCTCCAGCGGTCCCTCGTCCGCTCGCACGCCGCCGGCTCGGGTCCCGAGGTCGAGCGCGAGGTCGTGCGGGGGCTCATGCTGCTGCGCCTCTCCACGCTCGCCACCGGCCACACCGGCGTACGACGGGGGACGGCGCAGCTGATCGCCGACCTGCTGTCGCACGGCATCACCCCGGTCGTGCGGGAGTACGGCTCGCTCGGGTGCTCGGGCGACCTGGCGCCGCTGTCGCACTGCGCGCTGGCGCTGATGGGCGAAGGTGAGGTGCGTGATGCGGCGGGCACGCTGATGCCTGCCGCGGACGCGCTGGCCGCAGCGGGGCTCGAGCCGGTCGAGCTCGTCGCCAAGGAGGGCCTGGCCCTCATCAACGGCACCGACGGGATGCTCGGCATGCTCGTCATGGCGATCACCGACCTACGGATGCTGCTGCGCACCGCCGACATCGCCGCCGCGATGAGCGTCGAGGGCCAGCTCGGCACCGACCGGGTCTTCGCGCCCGGGCTCCAGGCGATCCGACCCCACCCCGGCCAGGCGCTGTCCGCGGCCAACCTGACCGCGCTGATGGCTGACTCGGCGATCGTGGCGTCGCACCGCACCGGCGACTGCAACCGGGTGCAGGACGCCTACTCGTTGCGCTGCTCGCCCCAGGTGCACGGCGCCGCGCGCGACACCGTGGAGCACGCAGCCATGGTCGCCGGCCGGGAGCTGGCGAGCGCGATCGACAACCCGGTGGTCATCGGCGAGAGCGTGGAGTCCAACGGTAACTTCCACGGCGCCCCGGTGGCCTACGTGCTCGATTTCCTGGCGATCGTCGCGGCCGACGTGGCCTCGATCAGCGAGCGGCGCACGGACCGCTTCCTCGACAAGGCGCGCAGCCACGGGCTGCCGCCGTTCCTCGCCGACGACCCGGGCGTCGACAGCGGCCACATGATCGCGCAGTACACCCAGGCCGCGATCGTCTCCGAGCTCAAGCGTCTCGCCGTGCCGGCGTCCGTCGATTCGATCCCCTCCAGCGCCATGCAGGAGGACCACGTGTCGATGGGCTGGAATGCCGCCCGCAAGCTGCGCACGGCCGTCGACGGGCTGTCCCGCGTGGTCGCGATCGAGGTGCTCACGGCCGCGCGCGCGCTCGACCTGCGAGCTCCGCTGACCCCGTCGCCGGCCACCGGTGCGGTCGTCGGGCTGCTCCGGTCCAGCGGCGTCGCCGGGCCCGGGCCCGACCGGCACCTGTCGCCCGAGATCGAGGCCGTCGTCGGGCTCGTGCAGTCCGGCGCGGTGCTCGCAGCGGCCGAGGCGGTCGTCGGGGAGCTGCGGTGAGGGGCGCCGTCTCAGGTGGCCGCGGCCGTGGCGACGCCGGTGCCGGAGTCGTGGTCCACGAAGCCCTGGGCCAGCCACAGCACGAAGAGCACGAGGCCCGGGTCGACCGGCTCGTCGCCCAGCGTCACGTCGGCCGGCTTGTCGCCCCAGCCCCGCGCCTGCACCTCGAGCAGCCTCGTCCTCCCGTCGCGCAGGACGTAACGACTGATCAGCACGGTGCCGGACTCGAGCCGGAGCTTGCGGCCGCGCCAGACGACCTCTCCGCCGTGGCCCAGGAGCGTCTGCTCGGAGAACTCCCCGACCACGTCACCGCCCGCGGCGACCGCCTCGGCCTGGCCGCTGAGCGAGACGCGCGACTGAGCGGTGAGCGGCTCGTCGCCGTCCGGGAGGAGCAGCGTGGTCCGCGAGAAGAGTCCGACCCGGCGCAGCGAGCCCACGCCCTCGATGTCGTACCTGCGACGGTCGTCCGCCGACCGCACCAGCACCAGATCTCGCATGTCCAGAACCTAGACCCCCGACCCACCTTCCGACAGTGCCCGAGGAGCCCCCGATGAACGACAGGTTGCCCATCCACGCCGCCCACGGCACCGAGCTCACGGCGAAGTCCTGGCAGACCGAGGCGCCGCTGCGGATGCTGATGAACAACCTCGACCCCGACAACGCCGAGCGGCCCGAGGACCTGGTCGTCTACGGCGGCACCGGCAGGGCCGCGCGCAGCTGGGAGGCGTACGACGCCCTCCTCCGCACGCTGCGTGACCTCGAGGACGACGAGACGCTCCTCGTGCAGTCGGGCAAGCCGGTCGGGGTGATGCGCACCCATGCGTGGGCGCCGCGCGTGCTGATCGCCAACTCCAACCTGGTCGGCGACTGGGCCAACTGGGAGGAGTTCCGCCGGCTCGAGGACCTAGGGCTGACGATGTACGGCCAGATGACCGCCGGGTCGTGGATCTACATCGGCACCCAGGGCATCCTCCAGGGAACCTTCGAGACCTTCGCCGCGATCGCGGACAAGAAGTTCGGCGGCACCCTCGCCGGGACGATCACCGTCACCGCCGGCCTCGGTGGCATGGGCGGCGCCCAGCCGCTCGCGGTGACGATGAACGACGGCGTCGCGATCTGCGTCGAGGTCGACCAGCACCGCATCGACCGCCGCCTCGAGACCCGCTACCTCGACGTCCAGGCTCGCGACCTCGACCACGCGATCGAGCTCGCGCTCGAGGCACGCGACGCCCGCCGTGGCCTGTCGATCGGCCTGCTCGGCAACGCCGCCGACCTGCTGCCCGAGCTGCTGGAGCGCCACCTCGACCGGGGCGAAGCCGGGGACGGACCGCTGATCGACATCGTCACCGACCAGACCTCGGCCCACGACCCGCTCTTCTACCTCCCCGCCGGGACGTCGTACGACGACTGGGAGCGCGAGCGCACCGACGACCCGCGCGGCTTCACCAAGCGCAGCCAGGAGTCGATGGCCCGCCACGTCCGGGCGATGGTCGAGCTCCAGGACGCCGGCGCCGAGGTCTTCGACTACGGCAACTCGATCCGCGACGAGGCCCGCAAGGGCGGCTACGACCGGGCGTTCGAGTTCCCCGGGTTCGTCCCGGCCTACATCCGGCCCCTCTTCTGCGAGGGCAAGGGCCCGTTCCGCTGGGCCGCGCTGTCGGGCGACCCCGAGGACATCTACGCCACCGACCGCGCGATCAAGGAACTCTTCCCGGCCGACGAGAAGCCGGAGTACGCCCGGCTGCACGCGTGGCTCGACATGGCCCGCGAGCGCGTGCAGTTCCAGGGCCTGCCGGCGCGCATCTGCTGGCTCGGGTACGGCGACCGCGCGAAGGCCGGCGCGAAGTTCAACGAGATGGTCGCCAGCGGCGAGCTGAAGGCGCCGATCGTGATCGGCCGCGACCACCTCGACTGCGGCTCCGTCGCCTCGCCCTACCGCGAGACCGAGTCGATGCTCGACGGCTCCGACGCGATCGCCGACTGGGCGATCCTCAACGCGCTGGTCAACACCGCCTCCGGCGCAACGTGGGTGTCGTTCCACCACGGCGGCGGCGTCGGCATCGGTCGCTCGCTCCACGCCGGCCAGGTGACGGTCGCCGACGGCACCGACCTCGCCGCGGAGAAGATCGAGCGGGTGCTGACCAACGACCCCGGCATGGGTGTCATCCGCCACGTCGACGCGGGCTACGACCGCGCCATCGAGGTCGCCGACGAGCGCGGGGTGAGGATCCCGGTCGCGCCGGTGTCCCGCGGCTGAGGGTCTCGGGACGGCACTGGCCGGTCCCAGTGGCAGGGTGCGGCACGTGGACGACGACTCGGCCGCTGGGGCCCGTTGAGGCGTCGACGGCCCGCGACACGCCGTACGTCGTCAGCGACCCGCCGCGCCCTGGTGGCCGGCAGGCTCTCGGCAACGGCCCTGACGGTCGCCCTCGACTCAGGCGGAGACCACCGCGAGCACCTTGCGGGTCAGCATCGCGACGATCCCGTCGAAGTCACCGGTGCCCGGCTCGATCGACCGCGTGAGCCCGTCGAAGGTCACCGTCTGGAACACGAGGTCGGCGAGCGGCGCCAGCTCGACCGCACGCTCGAAGTCGGCGGCCGGGAACGCCTCGCGCCACGGCGCCAGCACGGTGCGTACATGCTGTTCGGCCGGTGTGCCGTCCGCCTCCGCGAGCCAGTGGGCGAGGTGGGTGCCGTCGAGGAACGGGTGGGTGGTGCACCCGTCGCTCCAGTCGAAGATCCGCAGGTGCTGGCCGTCGTGGGCCACGTTGCCCGAGTGGAGGTCGCCGTGGGCGAGGGTGTCGGGGAAGCCGCAGGCCCAGAGCTCTCGGAGCCGCGACTCGACCACGGGGATCGCCGAGGCGAGCTGGCCGCGCTCGTCGTCGGTCAGCTCGTCGAGCTCCGTATTGGTCGCCAGGGCCTCGCGCCACGCGGACAGTGTCGGCTCCAACCCGCGGTCGGGAGCGCCGGCGCTGCGGAGCTCGCCGAGCCAGCGGGTCGAGTCCAGCTGGGCGGCTGCCCACAGCGGGGAGAGGGCCTCAGCGGCGTCCGGCGACGCGCCGTCTTCCGAGACTCCCGGGAGCGGCTCGGTGAGCAGCCAGGATCGCTCCCGGTCGACGGCGATCACCTGCGGGACCAGGCCCGGCAGGTGTGTCGCGACGGTCGCGACGATGGCCGCCTCCGCGCCGAAGTGGTCGCAGCTGGCCTTGAACCAGGCGGACCCGCGGTCGGTCGGGATCGTGTGGACCGCGGAGATGCTCCACACGCGGTGGGTTCGGAGACGACCGGTCCGGGTCCGGTCGGTCGCCGACAGCGCCTCGTCGACCCAGGTCTCGACCGCCTCGTGCCAGCCCGGTCGGTACCAGGCCGGACGGCGCTCCGGCGGTGTGCCCCAGTGCTGGCCGGCCGCCGTCGCGACGCGTGCGTGCAGCTCGTCGGGCAGGGCGTCCACGCGGATCCAGCGCCCGTCGGTCGGCGTACCCCCGCGGGAGCCCACGACGTGCAGGCGCGAGCCCTCGTCGAGCGTGACCACCGGAGCGAGGTGGACCGCGTCGGTGAGCAGGCTGCTGGCGGTGGCGGTGGGGGTCGGTCCGCCCGCCTCAGGGTCGTGCACGAAGTGCGGCAGCTCGCCATCAGGTCCGACCCACAGCCGCTCACCGTCCGTCAGCGCGACGTGGACGGTGCGCGGCGGCCGGGCCATGCCAGCAGCGTGGCACACCGCGGGGGCAAGACTTTCGAACGGCTGACTTTCCCGGCGCCATGGGTGAGGATGCGGGCATGGCAACGGGGGACAAGAAGCCGGCGCGTCAGCGCGCCGTGCTGACCGACATCAGCTCGCGCGCGTGGGAGCACCCCGCCGACCGGGGTGCGCTGGTCGCGCTGCGCAGGCTCAAGGGCTTCGACGTGCTGCTCAAGACCATGTCGGGAGTGTTCCGCGAGCGGGCGTGGCGGCTCACGCTGCTCGGCTCGGCGGTGCGCGTCGACGAGCGGCAGTTCGCCCGTCTGCACCGGCTGCTCGCCGAGGTGGGTCGGAGCCTCGACTGCACCACCCTGCCGGAGCTGTACGTCCAGGCCGACCCGACGCTGACCGCCCAGACGATCGGGATGGACAAGCCGATCATCGTGCTGTCGTCGGGCCTGGTGCACCACCTCGACGACGACGAGCTGCGCTTCGTCATCGGGCACGAGCTCGGCCACGCCATCAGCGGCCACGCGGTCTACCGCACGCTACTGCTGCGCCTGCTCGGCCTCGGCGGACTGCTCAACGCCATCCCGGGCGGCGCCATCGGCATCCGGATGGTCACCGTCGGCCTGCTCGAGTGGTCGCGCAAGGCCGAGCTGTCGGCCGACCGTGCCGGCCTGCTCGCCAGCCAGGACCCGACCGCGGCGCTGCGCACGCACATGAAGCTGGCCAGCGGCGGCGAGCTCGAGGAGCTCGACGTCACCTCCTTCCTCCAGCAGGGAGCGGAGTACGACGAGGGCGGCGACGTCCGCGAGTCGCTCATCAAGCTGTCGCTGCTCCAGCAGCAGACCCACCCGTTCGCCGTCGTGCGCGCCACCGAGCTGCGTCGCTGGATCGACACCGGCGCCTACACCGCCATCCTCGGCGGCGACTACCCGCGCCGCGCCGACGACGACACCGCCTCGGTCAGCGCGGCCGCGCAGGAGGCGGCCGCCAGCTACTCCGACGCCTTCGAGCGCACGCAGGACACCCTCGGCAGGCTCGTCCACGACCTGGCCGGCTGGATGGGTCAGGCGAGCGGCTGGCTCAACGACCGGTTCCGCCGTGGCAGCGGCGACGGCGACGTCGCCTGATCGTCAGGTCGTCCCGGGCTGCCCCTGGGGCGCCCGCTCACCCGTGGCCGGGTCTGCGGTGAGGACCGGCTCGTCCGGCACACCGTTGACCGAGGGCGGGATCAGCCGCTCGACCACCAGCGCGAGCACCGCGATCACGGCGCAGCCCGCGACCAGCAACGCGACGTAGGCGGTGCTCCACCCCCGGTCGAGGACGAAGCCGGCGAACAGCGGACCGCCGATCGCGCCGGCCTGGAAGGCGCCGGCGTTGACCGCGTTGTAGCGGCCGCGCAGGTGGTCGGGCGCCATGTCGTTGGTGATCGCGGGGATGGTCGGCTGCATCATCGTCTCGCCCAGCGCGAAGAGCGCCATGAACGTCAGCACCCCGATCGAGGCCGCTGCACCCGGGACCAGGCCCGTGGCACCGAGCGTCGTCCACGACAGCGCCCAGAGGACGCACATCACGAGCATGACGCGCGTACGACGGCGCCCGGCGATGCGGCGCAGCACCAGGAACTGCAGCAGCACGATGACGGCCGTGTTGATCGCGAAGGAGAAGCCGATCACGCCGGTCGACACGCCACCCACCGTCCGCGCGAAGGCGGGGAACCCGGCTTCGAGCTGGGCGTAGCCGACGAAGACCGCCATGAAGGTCAGGCCGGTCATCCCGATCACCGCCGGGTTGCGCAGGATCGCGAGGTAGGAGCCGCTGCCGACCTCGGCATCGTCAGGCGTCTCGTGCCGGCTGGTGACGTGGCGCAGCGGCCCGAGGAGGAGGCCGATCGGCACGAGCATGCTGGCGGCGTCGGCGAGGAAGATGACGGTGAACGTGTGCGGCTGCGACACGTCGGCGTAGATGCCGCCGATGATGCCGCCGACCCCGATGCCGAGGTTGACCAGGGCGAAGTTGATGCCGAAGTACTGCTGGCGCATCTCGCCGGTGGTGACCGCGGCGATGAGCGAGTTGAACGCCGGCCACGACATCCCGAAGTTGATGCCGAGGAAGGCCATCGCGAGGGCGGCGAGGACGGGTGTCGTCGCGAAGGCGAGGATCGCGCAGCCGACCAGCTGGCAGGTGGTCGCCAGCAGCAGGACCGCCCGGGCGCCGACGCGGTCGGTGAGCGCACCGCCGGGACCGGTCACCAGGAGGGCGACGACCGCGATGAACGCCATGAGGGCGCCCGCGAGGTCGAGGGAGAAGCCGCGCACCTCGTGGAGGTAGATGACGGTGAAGGGCAGCGTCAGCCCGCGCCCGAGCGTCTGGACGGCCACGGTGGAGAGCAGCCAGCGACCCTCGCGCGACAGCTGGGTCCAGAACTGGCGCAGGGTCACCGAGGAGCTCACCCGATGATCATGCCGGTGACCTCCGACAGCTGGCACGCGGGTTCCGGACCCATACTGGTGCGCGTGGAACCGCTGATCGGCGTACCCCCGGCACGGGTGGCGACGCGCGTGCTCCGGCGACACCTCGTCGGCTACCTCTCGATCGTCGCGCTCGTGCACGCCTTCGTCCTCGGGGTGGCCATGCCCCTCCTGGGTCGTCTCTTCGACCTCGCGCTCGACACCGTCGACGAGGGTGCGGTCAACATGGACTCGATCAGCTCGGTGCTGCTGAGCCCGCTGACCGTCCTGGTGCTGGTGGTCTTCTCCGCCGTGGCCATCGCGCTGGTCTTCCTGGAGCTGGCCGTGCTGACGCTGGCCGCCCAGCGGCACCTCGAGGGCGACAGCATCCAGCTGCGTGGCTTCGTCGACGACCTGCTGCACATGGTCCGCAAGCTCGACGTGACGTCGGTGCTCCTCTTCGCGCTCTACGCGGTCTTCCTCCTCCCGCTCGCCAACATCGGCATCACCAGCGGACTCACCACGCACGTCGCGGTGCCGGCCTTCATCGGCGGCGAGCTCACCAAGACCACCGGCGGCGCGATCACGTGGTGGCTGCTCAACGCCGTGATCGTCTACCTGGCGCTGCGGCTGGTCCTCACCCTGGCGATCTTCCTCGGCTCCGAACGCAGGCTGCCCGGCGCGATGCGGGACAGCTTCCGTGCCACCGGCTGGGTGCCGTGGCGACCCGCGGTCGTGCTCGCCGGGGCGGCCGCGGTGCTGGTGGTCGTGCTCGCCCTCGTCTCCGGGCTGGCGCTGGTGGTGACGGCGCTGGCCGCCTCGGTCGGTGGCAGCGAGAGTGTCTGGTGGCCGGGCTTCTCGCTCGCGCTCGTCGACCTCGCCCGCTTCGTCGCGCTCGGCATCGCGGCGGCCTGGGTGACCCTCTGGCTGGTGTCCTGGGAGCGTGACCTCACCGACGAGCCCGACGTACGGCCTCGGCGGATGCGACCGCGCAACCGGCGGCTGGTCACGGCGGCGGCCGGGCTGGTCGCTGCGGTCGCGCTCGGGATCGGGACGCTTGCCCACGCTGCGGACCTGCGGGTCGTGCGTGACCCGTCCTCAACCGTCGTGGTGGGGCACCGCGGCTACACCGCCGAGGCCGTCGAGAACACGATCCCGGCGCTGGAGGCGGCCGCCGAGGCGGGCGCCGACGTGGTCGAGATGGACGTGCTGGAGACCAGGGACCAGCAGCTCGTGGTCATGCACGACGTGAACCTCGGGCGGCTGGCGGGCAAGGACGTCGACGTGTGGGAGGAGGACCTCGCGGACCTCGTCGGCACGCCGCTGCGGGTCGGACGTCTCGAGGCGACGCTGCCGTCCTTCGAGGAGTACGCCGCCCGCGCGGAGGAGCTCGGCGTCCGCCTCCTGGTGGAGCTGAAGCCGCACGGCCACGAGGCCCCCGGCTTCGCCGAGCGGGTGGCCGCCGACCTCGCGGCGCTCGACGTCCCCGACGACTGGCTGGTGCAGTCGCTCGACCGGGACCTGGTCGAGCAGGTCGGCGAGCTGGTGCCCCAGGACGTGGGCTACGTCGTGCCGTTCAACATCGGCGCGCTGCCGGCCACGAGCGCCGACTTCGTCGTGGTCGAGGACTGGTCCTTCTCCGACCGGATCCGCCGTGAGGGTCGGGACGCCGGCAAGGACGTCTGGGTGTGGACGGTCAACGACTCCGGGCTGCTGCGGTCCTACATCCGCCGCGGCGTCGACGGGATCATCACCGACCGGGTCGGCTCGGCCGTCGCCGACCGCGAGCTCGGCGCGATGGTCGAGAGCCCGGTGGGCCAGTTCCTCGACGGCGCGCTGCGGATCCTCGGCCCCCGCTCCTGAGGTCCTCCGGACGCACGCAGGCCCCGGACACCAGGTGTCCGGGGCCTGTGAGCGGCTGGGGTGAGCCGCTAGAAGACGCGGCGGTTAGTGCCGCCGATCGGGACGAAGTTGAGCACGAGGCCCACGACGATCAGGATCAGGCCGATCGTGACGAGGATCTTGGCCGATGCGACGAGCAGTCCGATGATCAGAAGGATCAGTCCGAGGACAACCATGGTCTTCACTCCTTTGTTCTGCCGCCCGCGCTGGGCGGCCCGGCCACTCTGCCGATGTCGCGCCGGATTGTGAAGTTCGCTCCATCCCTGAGGGTGGTGTCCGGAAGTCGGACGTCTCAGCCGTCGAGCGCGCCGACCGCCTCGTGGATCGCCAGCGTGCGCCTGGCCGACTCGACGTGGAGGTTCTCCACCATCTTGCCCTGGTAGGTCACCACACCGGCCCCCTTGCCGTCCTCGAAGGCGGCGATGAGGCCTCGCGCGTCCTCGACCGCCTGCTCGCTCGGGGCGAAGGCGGTGTTGGCCCCCTCGACCTGGCCGGGGTGGACGAGCGTCTTGCCGTCGAACCCCATCTGGCGGGCCTGCGTGCACTCGGCGAGGAAGCCCTCGGTGTCCTTCACGTCGTTGTAGACGCCGTCGATCACCGCGATGCCGGCAGCACGGCCGGCGAGCAGGATCGTGTGGAGGCTCGGCAGGATGGGCGCCCGCCCCGGGACGTGCTCGGCGTACAGCTCCTTGACGAGGTCGTTGGTGCCGACGACCAGCGCCGTGAGCCGCGGCGACGCGGCCGCGATCTCGCGGACGTCGAAGATCGCCCGGGGCGTCTCGATCATCGCCCACAGCTTCGTGTGCTCGGGGGCGCCGGCCCACTCGAGCGCGGTGGCGAGGCCACGGACCTGGTCGGGGGTGTCGACCTTGGGCACGACGATCGCGTCGGGACCGGCGGCGGCCGCGGCGACGAGGTCGGCGGCGTGCCACTCGGTGCCGATGCCGTTGACCCGGATGGCGACCGTGCGCCGGCCGTAGTCACCGCTGGCGGCCGCCGCGGCGGCGGCCTCACGAGCGGAGGACTTCGCGTCGGGGGCGACGGCGTCCTCGAGGTCGAGGATCAGGGCGTCGCAGGCGATCGACTTCGCCTTCTCCAGCGCCCGCTCGTTGGAGCTGGGCATGTAGAGCACCGAGCGGAGGGGGGTGAAGTCACTCATGCGTCGATCCCGTCGTAGAGCGCCTTGAGGTCCGGGTCGATCGCGGCGAGCTCGTCGGCCAGCCGCACCATCACCTGGCACTGCTTGACCGAGGCGTCGTCCTCCATCTTCCCGTCGATCATCACCGCGCCCGTGCCGTCGCCCATCGCGGCGATGACCCGGCGGGCGTGCGCGACGTCCTCGACGCTGGGGGAGAAGACCTGGTGCGCGATCTTGATCTGGACGGGGTGCAGGCTCCACGCCCCGACGCAGCCGAGGAGGAACGCGTTGCGGAACTGGTCCTCGCACGCGACGGTGTCCTTGATGTCCCCGAACGGCCCGTAGTAGGGGAAGATCCCGTGCATCGCGCACGCGTCGACCATCCGGGCGATCGTGTAGTGCCACAGGTCCTGCTGGTACGACGTCCGCGGGGCGTCGTACTGCTGGACGCCGAGGTCGTCGCGCGGGGGGTCCTGGCGCACGAGGTAGCCGGGGTGCCCGCCACCGACGCGGGTGGTCTTCATCCGGCGGTCGGCGGCGAGGTCGGCCGGGCCGAGGGAGAGGCCCTGCATGCGAGGGCTGGCCGCGCAGATCTCCTCGATGTTGGCCACCCCGCGCGCGGTCTCGAGGATCGCGTGCACCTGCAGCGGCCTGGTGAGGCCGGCCTTCGCCTCGAGCTGGGCGAGCAGCCGGTCGACGTAGTGGATGTCCTCGGCGCCCTGCACCTTCGGCACCATGATCACGTCGAGCCTGTCGCCGATCTCGGGGACCAGCGTGGTGAGGTCGTCGAGCGCCCACGGGCTGTCGAGGGAGTTGATCCGGGTCCAGAACTGGGTCGGCCCGGCGGTGCTGCCCAGGTGGGCGTTGGCCTTGCCGATGTCGACCAGGCCCTGACGCGACTTCTCCTTGTTCTCCGCCTTGACCGCGTCCTCGAGGTTGCCGAGGAGGACGTCGACGGTCCCGACCATGTCGGGGACCTTGGCCGCCATCTTCTCGTTGCCCGGGTCGAAGAAGTGGATCGCCCGGCTCGGGCGGGCCGGGATCTCGCGCAGCGGCGCGGGCGCCCCGACGGCCAGGGGGGCGAAGAAGTCCTTGGCGGGTCGTGTCATGGGCGCAAACTACCGCCGCGTAGCGGACCGCGGATATGACGCATGTCTCTCGGATCGTGGTCTCGCTCGAGTCACCGGATATCCGGGGACTCTCACGCTTGTCGGCCGAGATCTCGGCCGACAACCGTGAAACCGGGGTGCGAAGCCCCCTCTCGTCCTTTGGTATTTCCTGTACGACTCTGTGTCGTAGGCCCCCGACGACGAGGAGTCACGATGGAGCTCTACCTGCCGGTGATCGTGCTGTCGCTGATCGCCGGGCTGTTCGCGGTCGGCTCGGTGCTGATGAGCTCGGTCGTGGGACCGCGCCGCTACAACCGGGTCCGGCTCGAGTCCTACGAGTGCGGGATCCAGCCGGTCGACGACCCGGGCCGGGGCAGGCGCACCATCCCGGTGCGCTACTACACGATCGCGATGTCGTTCATCATCTTCGACATCGAGATCATGTTCCTGGTGCCGTGGGCCATCCACTTCGACCAGCTCGGCACGTTCGGCTACCTCGCGGTCGTCCTGTTCGTCCTCAACCTCTCGATCGCCTACGCCTACGAGTGGCGACGCGGCGGCCTCGAGTGGGACTGACCGGGTCGCTCAGCGACCGGTGACCCGGCGCCACCACGGGCGCCGCGGTGCGGCCTCGTCGGCGGCGGCCCTCGCCGCGCGCTGGGCCTCGATCCGGGCCGTACGACGTTCGCGCCAGGCGACGACCTCCGCGTCGACGTCACGGGTCGGGGTCACCACGGGCGGGCCGCCCTGGAGCTGGCGCCGCGCCTCGACGACCCGCTTGTTGAAGTCGTCCAGCTCGCGACGCAGCTCGGTCTCGGCGGTGATCCGGTCGAGCCTCGCCTCCAGCTCGGCGTCCTCCTTGCGCAGCGCGAGCGCGGGCGGGAGGACGGCGATGTTCTCGCGCTCGACGAGCTTCTTGACCCACCAGTCGGGGTCGTGCTCGACGCCGAGGCCCTCGATCGGCTTGCCCTGACCGGGCAGGTCGTCGAAGTCGCCGCGCTCCATCGCCTGGCGCACCTGCAGGTCGACCCAGGTCGCCTGCTGCGCGATCCTGGCCGCGGCTGCCGAGCGGCTGGTCCGGGCATCGCGCTCGGACTCGCGCCGCACCTCCTCGGCGTCGGCCACCTCGAACCCGTCGTCCTTCCGGTCCTGCTCCGGCATGGCGCCAGTTTACGTGGCCGGTCTCGCGGCCATCGGGCGCAGACATCTCGTCCTCGAGGACAGGCACGCGGCACCTGAGGTGGAGGTGCGGACCCGGGTCCGGCGGGGAGCGTGGACGCCATGATCATCCTGCTCTCCGACCCGCGCGTCGGCGCCGTACCCCTGCACGAGTCGGGGGAGGCGCTCGTGCACCTCGACCGCTCCTTCGGCCCGGCGCGGGCACTCGTGCGGGAGGGCCTCGCCCACCGGCTCGCGCAGGCCCAGGGCGCCCTGCCGGCCGGCCTCGCGATCAGGGTGGTCGAGGGCCACCGCGCCGTCGCCGACCAGCAGTCGATCATCGACGCCTACTCCGCCGAGGTGTGCGCGGCGCACCCCGGCATCTCGCCCGCCGACCTCGACGTCCTCACCAGCCGCTTCGTCTCGCCGGTGGCGGTCGCCCCGCACGTCGCCGGCGCGGCGGTCGACCTGACGCTGGTCGACGTGACGGGCGAGGAGCTCGACATGGGTACGCCGATCGACGCGACCCCCGAGCAGTCCGACGGTGCCTGCTACTTCGCCGCGGCCGGCATCAGCGCCGACGCCCGCGCGCACCGCGACCTGCTCGCGGAGGTCCTCGGGGGCGCCGGGCTGGTGAACTACCCGACCGAGTGGTGGCACTGGAGCTTCGGCGACCGCTACTGGGCGCTCGTCACCGGTGCCGACGCGGCGCTCCACGGTCCCGTCGACACCGCCGCGGTGGCGGCATGAACACCCCACTGCGTTCTTCTCCTCCGCTCCGCTCCCCCGAACAACGCCGCGGGGACCCCAACTGCAGTGCGCTCGCCGTGGTGCCGAGCGCCGGCACGACCCACGGCCCGCGCCTCGAGGTCGACCTCTCCGCCATCGCTGCGAACACCCGGCTCTTCGCCGCGCGCACCGACGCCGCGGTGATGGCGGTCGTCAAGGCCGACGGCTTCGGCCACGGTGCGGCCGACGTCGCGCGCACGGCACTCGCCAGCGGCGCCACCTCGCTCGGCGTCACCAGCATCGACGAGGCGCTCGCCCTGCGCGCCGACGGCCTCGGCGGCCGGATCCTCAGCTGGCTCAACCCGCTGGATGCGTCGTACGGCGCCGCGCTGGTCGCCGACGTCGACCTCGCCGTCCCGTCGCGCGAGCACCTCGACGCGGTCCTGCGGGTCGCCTCGCTCCAGCGCCCCGCGCGCGTCCACCTGCACCTCGACACCGGCATGGCCCGCGACGGCGCCGAACCGTCGGTCTGGCCGACGTTGTGCCGCGCCGCCCGTCGGGCCGAGCGGGCCGGCCTGCTCGAGGTCGTCGGCGTGATGGGCCACCTCGGCTGCGCCGACGACCCCGGTCACGAGGCCAACGCGCTCGGGCGGCGACGGTTCGCCTGGGGGCTCGAGGTCGCGCGCGGCGCCGGGCTCCGGCCGACGATGCGCCACCTCGCCGCCACCGCGGCCACGCTGCTCGATCCGCGCAGCCACCACACGCACGTCCGCATCGGCGCAGGACTGGTCGGGATCGACCCGACCGGGACGACCGCCCTGTCCCACGGCCTCACCCTGACCGCGCCCGTCGTCAGCGTCCGCCGCGTCCGTGCAGGAACGGGCGTCGGCTACGGCCACACGTGGATCGCGCCCGCGGCGACCCACCTCGCACTGCTCCCGCTCGGCTACGCCGACGGCCTGCCCCGGGTCGCGTCGGGTCGCGCCGAGGTGCTGCTCCGCGGCCGTCGTCGCCCGGTCGTGGGCCGGATCTCGATGGACCAGGTCGTCGTCGACCTCGGCGACGAGGCCGTCCGTCCCGGCGAGACCGCCACCGTCCTCGGGCCCGGCGCCGCGGGCGAGCCGACCGTCGCGGAGTGGGCCGGCTGGTCCGACTCCATCGAGCACGAGGTCGTCACCGGCATCGGCTCCCGCGTCCACCGCACCGCTGCCCCCGCAGCCGGCACCACCGCACCAGCCCGCCTCAGGAGCCTGTCGTGACGACGCCCCGCATCGCTGTCGTCGGCGGCGGCCAGAACTGCGAGCACGAGGTCTCCCTCGCCTCCGCGGCGGCCGTCGCCGCGGCGCTCGACCCGACGGCGTACGACGTCGTGCGGCTGACCATCGCGCCCGACGGCGCCTGGCACGAGGGCGAGCGTCGCCTGACGCTGGGCGACGCCGTCGCGATCCTCCAGTCGTGCGCCGCCGTGCTCCCGGTCGTGCACGGCCCCCGCGGCGAGGACGGCTCGCTGGCCGCGCTGTGCGAGCTCGCCGGCGTGGCCTACGTCGGGTCCGGCGTCGGCGCCGGCGCCCTCGCGATGGACAAGTGGGCGACCAAGCTCGTCGCCGGCGCGCTCGGCATCGCCACCGCGCCGGGTCGGCTGCTGACGGCGGCCACCGCGTCGACGTACGCCTGGACGCACCCGGTCGTGGTGAAGCCGGTCGCGGCCGGCTCGAGCCACGGCGTCTCCCTCGTCCGCGAGGAGGCACAGCTCGCCGATGCCGTCGCAGCGGCCCTCGCCCTCGACGACCGGATCCTCGTCGAGGACGTCGTCGTGGGCCGCGAGGTCGACATCGCCGTGCTCGGCACCGCCGACGGCGCGCGCGTGGTCTCGCCGGCGCTGGAGATCGTGGTCGACGGCTGGTTCGACTTCGAGGCGAAGTACGGCGGTGGCGCCGACTTCCGCATCCCCGCCCTGCTCGGTGACACCGAGCGCAAGGAGCTCGAGGAGGCCGCGCTCGCGATGTACGACGCCCTCGGCTGCGCCGGCGTGGCCCGCGTCGACTTCTTCGTCACCGAGGACGGGCCGGTGCTCAACGAGGTCAACACCATGCCCGGCTTCACCGAGCAGTCGCAGGTGCCGAAGATGTTCGCCGCGGCGGGGATGTCGTACGCCGACCTGCTCGACCGCCTCGTCCGCGACGTGCTGCCGGCGTGAGCGCGCGGTCCACGGGGCGCATCGACGGGATCGACCTGCTGCGCGGGGTCGCCATCGGCCTGGTGATGCTCCGGCACGCGTGGCCCTCGGCGTTCCCCGGCGCGGGGGTGGTCGGCGTCGTGATGTTCTTCGCGCTGAGCGGCTACCTCATCACCGGGCTCCTCGTCGACGAGCTCGACCGCACCGGCCGGGTCGACCTCCGCCGTTTCTACCTGCGCCGCGCCCGACGACTCGTGCCCGCGCTGCTGTTCCTGGTGGTGGGCGTGGTCGTGGTGACGCTGCTGATCGACCCCCTTGGCGACCGCGGCGAGCTCGGCAAGAGCGTGCTGGTCGCGCTCACGTGGACGGCGAACCTGCCCTTCGGGCACGCGAGCGACGCGACCTTCCACCTCTGGACGCTCGCGACGGAGGAGCAGTTCTACCTGCTCTGGCCGGCGGTCCTGGTGATCGCGTACGACCGTGGGCGCGTGCGGCTCGCACTGCTGCTCGTCGCCGCCGCCTGCGTGCTCGCGTGCGTCGCGACGCTCGTCTGGCTGCGGGAGGCACCCGACCTGGCCTACGCCCTGCCGACGTCGTGGGCGGTCTGCTTCGTCATCGGCGGTGCGACGCGGATCGTCGGCCACCGGGTCGTCGTACCGTCCTGGGCGGCGCCTGCCGCACTCGTCGGACTGGCGGTCCTCAGCGTGGTTCCATTGCGGGGTCACGCCCTCACCTACCTGGCAGGAGGCCCCGCCATCGCTGCGCTGACCGCGGTCCTGCTGCTGTCGTGGCGGAGCTGGACCTCCGTGACGGGGCCGGCGCGGGCGCTGGTCGTCCTCGGCACGGTGTCCTACGGCGCCTACCTCTGGAACTACCCCCTCACCCTGTGGCTGCGACCCTCGCTCGAGTCGTACGCCGGCCCGGTGGCGGCGGTCCTGACCCTGGCCATGGCGGCGACCAGCTGGCGGCTCGTGGAGCAGCCGGCCCAGCGCATGCGTCGTACCCGCCACGAGGTGGCGGCATGAGCGGCGCCGCACCCGGGCCGGGGACCGACTACCGACGACCTGCCGGGGACCACCCGCAGCTCGAGCAGCTGCGCGGCTGGGGACCGGAGCTCGCGCTCGGATCGGTCGTGCTCGTCCTCGGCTTCCTCGAGGCCGTCAGCACCGTGCAGGTCTACGGCAGTCGGTTCCCGCTGGTCCTCCTCGTGCTCGCCACCGCCGTCGCGGTGGGCCTGAGCCGACGGATGCCGGGGATCGCGCTGGGACTGGTGTGGGTCATCTGCTTCCTGCAGCTCTGGACCGGGACGCCGGTGCTGCTGACCCAGCTGTCCATCGCCGCCGTCGCGTTCGGCGCCGCGCGTTGGGGGAGCACCGTCGTGGTGCTGCTGAGCGGCCTGTCGATCCCGCTGGGCGCCGCGGTCGTGGTGCTCCTCGCGGCGTCGCAGGTCTACGACGTCCTCGCCGGGTTCATCGACTACAACAGCATCATCAACGGGGCCTACCGTTTCGGGGCCACGTGGCAGATCGGCGCGGCCTTCCTGGGGATGCTGGTCCTCGGCTCGCCGTGGCTGCTCGGCCTGGCGCTGCGCTTCGGCTCGCGCGCGGAGCAGTCGCGGGTCTCGCAGGTCGCCGCCGAGGACCACGCGGCCCGGGCGGTGCAGGAGTCGGAGCAGGCACGCGAGATCGCCCGCCTGCGCGAGGAGCAGACCCGGATGGCGCGCGACGTGCACGACGTCGTCGGCCACTCGCTCGCGGTGATCCTGGCCCAGGCCGAGTCCGCGCAGTACCTCAAGGACGCCGACGCCGGTGCCCTCAACGACAAGCTCAAGGACACCCTCGCGACCATCGCGACGTCGGCGCGCACCTCGCTGCAGGACGTGCGCCAGGTGCTGACCACGACCAAGGACCAGACGGCGTCCGGTCGCAGCGGCAGCCTCGACTCGCTCATCGAGGGGGTCCGCTCCAGCGGCCACGAGGTGGTCTCGACCGTCGTCGGGCAGCCGCAGCCCCTGCCGCCCGAGCTCGAGACGGTCGCCTACCGTGTCCTGCAGGAGATGCTGACCAACGCCATCAAGCACGGTCGCCGGGACGCCCCGGTCACCGTCGAACGCCACTGGGAGGGCGAGCTGCGCATCGAGGTCCGCAACGTGGTCGGCGGCGAGCCCGTGCCCGACGCGACCCAGCCGATCCGGTCGGTGTCCTCCGACCCGACCGCAGCCGTCCCGGTCCCGACCCCCGGGCAGGGGGTCGACGGCATGCGCCGACGGCTGGAGGCGGTGGGCGGCAAGCTCGACGTACGCCGTCGCGAGGAGGCCGGCGGCACGACGTTCACCTCCACCGCGTGGGTGCCCGTCCGGGGCGGGGCGTGATCCGGGTCGTGCTGGTCGACGACCAGGAGCTGTTCCGCGAGGGCGTGCGGGTGATCGTCGACGCCCAGGACGGGATGGAGGTCGTCGGCGTCGCGGGCGACGGCTTCGAGGCCGTGCAGGTGTGCGACGAGCTCCAGCCCGACGTGGTCCTGATGGACATCCGGATGCCGGAGATGGACGGTGTCGAGGCGACCCGCCAGCTCTTCGCGCCCGACCGGGTCTCCCGCCGCGAGAACCCGCTCCGGGTGGTCGTGCTGACCACCTTCAACCTCGACGACCGCGCGGCCACGGCGATCCGCTACGGCGCCAGCGGGTTCCTGCTGAAGGACACCACGCCGGTGATGCTGCGCGACGCGATCCGCACGGTGCACGCCGGCAACGCGGTGCTCGCCCCCGCCGACCTGTCCCTGCTGCTGCAGGGCCAGTTCGTCGCGCGCGCCCCCGCCCCGGCGGCGTACCTCTCCCTGACCGACAAAGAGCGGGAGGTGTTCACCGCCGTCGCGCGCGGGCTCTCCAACACCGAGATCGCCGGCCTGATCTTCGCTTCCGAGTCGACGGTCAAGACCCACGTCGGCTCGGTGCTGCGCAAGCTCTCGCTCCGCGACCGCGTGCAGATCGTGGTCTTCGCGCACGAGCACGGGCTCGTCGGGGACTGACCTCGGGGTCGAGCCGGGGTCGATCCGGATGGTGCGGCGCCCAGCGGTGACGCAGGCTGGGGGCATGGACAAGATTCGTGCTTCCCTCGCCCGTCAGGGCCTCGTCCGCTCGGCCGACCGGGGCATCCTCGGTGGCGTGTGCGCGGGCGTCGGCCGCCGCCTCGGCCTGGGCCCGTGGGTGACCCGGCTGCTCTTCCTGATCAGCCTCGTCGTCATCCCGGGCAGCCAGTTCCTGGTCTACCCGATCCTCTGGTTCGTGATGCCGAGCCAGAACAGCCTCGTCGCCGCCACCAGCTCGCCGCACCTCGCGCGCTGACCTCCAGGCCTGCTGCATGGCACACGACTGGCTCGCGCTCCTGCGGCAGGCCACCGACCGCTTCGCCGCGGTGGTCGACGGCGCCGACCCGGCCACCCGCATCACCTGGTGCCCCGACTGGACGCTCCACGACCTCGTCGACCACCTGGGCGGCGTCCACCAGTGGGCCGCCCACGCCGTCGTCGACGGCAACCCCGAGTTCGAGGCCGAGCCGGTGCCGTCCGGCACGGACCTCGCAGCCTGGTACCGACGCCACGCGTCCGACCTGGTCGAGGTGCTGGCCTCGACGCCTCCCGGGACGCCCGCGTGGACCCTCGACAAGAACGACCGGACCGCAGGCTTCTGGCGACGCCGCCAGGTGCACGAGACCGTGATGCACACGTGGGACGCCGAGGAGGCGCTCGGCGCTGCGGCGCCGCTCGACCCCGACGTCGCCTGGGACGGGGTGCTCGAGGTCGTCGAGGTGATGTACCCCCGGCAGGTGCGGCTCGGTCGCATCGCCCCGCTGGCCGATCAGCTCCTGCTCGTCGCGACGGACGTCGACGCCGACGTGCGGCTCGGCACCGGGCGCGGCGCCTTCGTCGTACGCGACCGGGCCGAGGTGCTGCTGCGGCTGCTGTGGCACCGGGCCCCCGTCGACGGCCTCGACCCCCGCACGGCCGAGCTGCTCGCCGGTCCCGTCACTCCCTGAGGGCTGTCGCCGCTGCCTGACAGGGTGTGGCCATGACCGATGTGTGGGAGCTGGTGCGCGCCGAGCGCGAGGCGCTGATCGACGACCTGGCCGGGCTGGCCGACGAGCAGTGGGACGTGCCGTCGTGGTGCGGGGGCTGGACGGTCCACGACGTGGCCGCCCACCTCGTCGACAACGCCCGCACGACCCGGCTCGGGATCGTGCTCGCCATGGCGCGGGCGCGCTTCGACTTCGACCGGCAGAACGACGACGGCGTCGCGCGCTGGCAGGGCTCGACGCCTGCCGAGACCCATGCGCGGCTGCGCGAGGTCGCGGGACGTACGACGACCCCGCCGGCGCCGCTCGACAGCCGCCTGGTCGAGGAGGTCGTGCACGGCGAGGACGTCCGTCGGCCGCTCGGCATCCGCCGCGCCTACCCCGAGGAGACTGTCTCGCGTGCGCTGGCACACCAGCTCAGGACGTCGGTCGGGCTGGGTGGCGGCAAGCAGCGCGCGGCCGGGCTGCGCCTCGTCGCGACCGACGCCGACCTGTCGTACGGCGACGGGGCCGAGGTCAGCGGTCCGCTCGTCTCGCTCCTGATGGTCGTCTCCGGTCGCGCGCAGGCGCTCGGGGACCTGTCCGGCCCGGGGACGGGCCGGCTGGAGCAGGGGTTGTCAGGGTCTTCCTGAACATGTCAGGCGTTGCACAGGCCGACATGTTCAGTGATCCCCGGTCAGCCGGGGATCACTCCAGGGGCGGCGGGCGCATCGCTGAAGGCGTGCTTCGGCGCGGCCAGGAGGGCCAGGGCGGCGAGGAAGGACGCGCCGGCGCAGACGGCCCAGACGGTGAGGTAGCCGCTGAGCGGCGCGACCTTCTCGGCGGTCGCGTCGAGCGAGCCGGTGGCGGTGAGCGCGATGGCGAAGATCGCCGAGGCGATCGCACCACCGACGGTCTTGGTGCCGTTGGTCATGCCGGTCGCGATGCCGGTGCGCTCGGGCGGTGCGGCCGCGGCGGCGGCAGCCGGGAGGGCGGCGACGAGCGCGCCCGAGCCGAGGCCGGCGATGCCCATGTTGATGAGCGCCTGCCAGGTGTGGTCGTGGAAGGGCAGCCACAGCAGGTAGCCGACGCCGACGAGGCAGCAGGCGACGACGAGGGCACGACGTACGCCACCCAGCAGCCGCGTCGTGAGCGGGAGGGTGAACGCGCCGATCGCCAGCGTGACGACGTACAACCCGATGAGCGTCGAGATGAAGGCCGAGTCGGCGCCGAGGCCGTAGCCGCGCACGGCCGGGTCGGCCTGGGCGTAGGTGGACAGCGGGATCTGGCCGCCGAGGACCGGGACGCCGAAGAGGAAGGCCGTCAGCTGCACCGGCCACTGGGCCGAGCTGGAGAACAGCCTCACGTCGACGATGGGCTCGGGGTGGCGGGCCTCGAAGCGCCAGAAGGCCGCGAAGACGGCGAACGAGACCAGGATCGTCAGCCAGCCGAGCAGGTTGCCGCCACCGTCGAGGCGGAGCCACACCAGTCCGCCCATCAGCACGCCGAGCGCGACGGTGACCAGGCCGAGGCCGGCCCAGTCGATGCCGCCGCCGGTGTCGTCGCCCGGCGCCTGCTCGATGCCGACGAGGATCACGAAGAAGACGGCGGTGACGACGACGGCGGGCATCGCGAGCAGGACGTTCATGTCGAGGGAGTCGACCAGCAGCCCGCTGGTGAGCGCGCCGACGATCACCGCCAGCTCCAGCGAGCCGACGAGGATCGCGGCCCCTCTCCGGGTCAGCAGCTCCTGGCGTCCGGACGAGCGTGTGCGGCGGTGGATGATCGCGATCTCCAGCGGCAGCCAGACGACGTACGCGCCCTGGATCGCCCAGCCGAGCAGGAAGCTGGTGAAGCCGGGCGCGAACGCCAGCCACCACGAGCCGACGGCCGTGACCGCGGTCGAGATCAGCAGCACCTTCTTGTGGCCGACCAGGTCGCCGAGCCGCGCCAGCAGCGGGATGCAGAGCGCGCTGACGATCAGCTGCGCGGCCTCGAACCAGTTGATGTCGCCCTCGTGGATCGACAGGTGCTCGGCGATCTGCGGGTAGATCGGCGTGTAGTAGCCCTGCAGGATGCCGCTGGCGAACTCCACCAGCACCAGGAAGCCGACGATCGCGGCCAGGCCCTTGACGGCCGTCGTCGCAGCGGGCTTCGTCGTGCTCATGCGGGGAGCCTCTCGATCAGCAGCTGGTACCAGCGCGCTCCGTCGACGAGGTCGGCGACGCCGATGTGCTCGTCGTAGGAGTGGATCGCCTGGCGCTGGGCCTTGGTCATCCGGAAGGGGGCGAAGCGGTAGACGTGCTCGCTGATCGCGGTGAAGTGCCGGGAGTCGGTCGCCGCCATCATCACGTAGGGCGTCGGCACGGCTTCGGGGAACACCGCGGTGATGCAGCTCTCGACCAGCTCGAAGGCCTCGTCCATCGGCGAGATCGGCGACGGCTCACCGGCCTCGACGACGTCGATGCGGATCGAGTCGTCGGCCACGGCCCTGCGGACGTGCTCGACCACGCCGGCGACCGTGTCGCCCACCATCACCCGGATGTTGAGCCCGGCCTTGGCGGTCGAGGCGATCACGTTGAGGGCGGGCGATCCGCTCAGCGTGGTGGTGGCGACCGTCGTCCGTGTCATCGCGGCGGCCTCGGGTCCGGCGGCCAGCAGCGCCCGGGTGACCACCGGCGCCAGCCTGTCGGCGTTGCCGAGGAGCGGCTTGAGGACCGGGCGCAGCGGGAGCGGGACGTGGGGTGCGAGCCGGCGCATCAGCTCCAGCGTCGGCGCGGGTGCCGACGCCGGGAAGGGCGCCTTCTCGACGTTGAGGATGGCGCGGGCGAGGCGTGCGGTGGGGCCGTTCCTGGCCGGGGTGGAGGCGTGCCCGCCGCGGCCCTCGGCGACCAGCTCGAGCGAGGTGGTGCCCTTCTCGGTCACGCCGATCACCCCGAGCGGCGCCTTCACGCCCGGGAACGCCCCGCCCGCGATCGCGCCGCCCTCGTCGAGGACCAGCCACGGGGTGACGCCGCGCTCGCGGAGCACGGCGACGGCCTCGGTCGCGGCCGTCCCGCTGACCTCCTCGTCGCAGCCGAACGACAGCCAGACGTCCTGCGCTGGCACGTGCCCGGACTCGAGCAGTGACTCGACGGCCTCGCAGATCCCGGCCACGCAGCCCTTGTCGTCGAGCGTCCCGCGGCCCCAGATTGCCGGCCCGCTGTCGGAGTCGTGGATCTCGCCGCCGAAGGGCTCGTGCTGCCAGGGAGCCTCGCCGTCGACGGGTACGACGTCGAGGTGGGCCATCAGCACGACCGGCCGCTCGGTGCTCGCGCCGGCCCAGCGGAAGAGGAGGCCGTGGGTGCCGACCCGCGTCAGCTCGAGCCGCGCGTGGAGCAGCGGGAACTGCGTCGCGAGCTCGGCCAGCAGGCGGTCGAAGGCGTCGGTGTCGATCCGCGACGGGTCGCGGTCGGAGACCGTCGGGATGCGGACGAGCGCCTGCAGGGCGGACACCACGCGGGGGGTCGGGCCGTCGGTCATGGGCTGACCGTAGTGCCCCAGCGACCCCGGTGGACCAGATTCTCGCGCCGCTCGCGCCGGGCCGGTGATCCCTTCGCCCCGCTGTCCGCGACCCGGTGCCCGACGGTGATCGCGCCGACCGGCCTGTGGTCGGCCGGGACGTCGAACGCCTCGCGGAACGACTCGGTGTGCTGGCCGGGGATGCCGAAGAAGCAGGCGCCGAGCCCCTCGTCGACCGCCGTCTGGAGGATGAGCAGCGCGGCCATGCCGGTGTCGACGTACCAGTAGGGGACCGGCCACCGGTCGTCCCTCCGGTCGGTCCAGCCCTTGTCCTCCTCGGCGTACCTCTCCAGGTAGGCGTCCTTGCTCGCCAGCGGCACGATCACGACCGGCGCGGTGCGCATCCCGTCGAGCCAGGTGTTGTGGGTGTCGGGGTCGGCGCCGGTCGACACCCAGAACCGCGCGACGTCCTCGGGGGTGTCGAGCACCAGGAACGCCCACCCCTGGGTGAAGCCCGCGTTGGGCGCCCGCTGCGCGTGCTCGAGCATCCGGTCGACGACGGCCGGGTCGACCGGCTGCTCGGCGTAGCGGCGGACCATCCGGCGACGGCGTACGACCTCACGGAACTCCATGTCCCCTTTATAGGGGTCTCGGATCCGAGACGCCTCGCCGACGACGCTCGTTGACCGGTGTGGCCGCACCCGGTGGACTGGCGCCATGGCCGGTCAGGACTTCGAGGAGATGTGGCGCGACCTCGCGCCGGTGGGGCGATCGGCCACCTCGGGCGGCTACTTCCGCCAGCCCTGGGCCTCGGCGGAGACCGAGCTGCGGGCGTGGTTCGCCGAGCAGTGCGAGGCTCGCGGGCTCACGGTCGAGACCGACGGCATCGGCAACCAGGTCGCCTGGTGGGGAACCGGCGACGACGGCGTGCTCACCGGCTCGCACCTCGACAGCGTCCTCGACGGTGGGGCGTACGACGGCCCGCTGGGCGTGGTCTCCGCGCTCGCCGCCCTCGACACGCTGCGGGCCCGTGGCTTCGAGCCGGGACGACCACTGGGGATCGGTGTGTTCGTCGAGGAGGAGGGCTCGCGCTTCGGACGCGCGTGCCTCGGCTCACGGCTGGTCACGGGGGCCACGACCTGGGACCAGGCCAAGGAGCTGCGCGACCGTGACGGCGTCTTCCTCGCGGACGCGATCTCCGACGCCGGGCTCGACCCCGCGCGCGGCCTCCTGGACCTCGACCGCGTCGGCACCTTCGTCGAGCTCCACGTCGAGCAGGGCCGCGACCTCGTCGACCGCGACGTCGCCGTCGGGCTGGCGAGCGAGATCTGGCCGCACGGCCGCTGGCGCTTCGACTTCGCCGGACAGGCCAACCACGCCGGCACCACGCGCATGGAGGACCGGCACGACCCGATGCTGTCCTACGCGATGACTGCGCTCGCGGCCAACAAGCAGGCGCGTCTCGCCGGACAGCGGGCCACCTTCGGCCGGATCGCGGTCGAGCCCAACGGCACCAACGCCGTGCCCTCGCTCGTCACGGCCTGGCTCGACGCGCGAGCGTCGTCCGACGGCGCCCTCGCCGAGCTGGTGGAGGCGATCGAGCGGCAGGCGACCGACCGCGCGGAGCGCGACGGCACCTCGCTGACGCTGACCGCCGAGTCCGTCTCGGGCTCGGTCGCCTTCGACACCGACCTGGCCGCGCGCCTCGCCGGCCTCCGCGACTGGCCGGTCATCCCGACCCAGGCCGGCCACGACGCGGGCATCCTGTCCGAGGCCGGCATCCCCACCGCGATGGTCTTCGTCCGCAACCCGACCGGGATCTCGCACTCGCCCGACGAGCGCGCCGAGACCGCCGACTGCCTGGCCGGGGTCGAGGCGCTCGCGGACGTGCTGGCCGAGCTGGCCGGTCCCGGGCAGCCGGCATGACGGCGTACCTCCTCGAGCGCGCCTGGCTCCCGACGGCGACCGGTGGCTCCTTCCGCGACGACGTCCTCGTCGAGGTGGTCGACGGCCGCTTCGCCTCGGTCACGCCCGATGCGGACCCGAAGTGCGCGGTCCCGGTGCGCGGCCTCGTCGTGCCCGGCCTCGCCAACACCCACAGTCACGCCTTCCATCGGGCGCTCCGCGGCCGCACCCAGCGCGAGCGCGGCACGTTCTGGACCTGGCGCGACCAGATGTACGACGTCGCGGCGCGGCTCGACCCGGAGACCTACCTCGCCCTCGCGCGGGCGACCTACCGCGAGATGGCCGCCGCCGGCATCACGGCCGTCGGGGAGTTCCACTACCTCCACCACCAGCCCGACGGCACGCCCTACGCCGACCCGAACGAGATGGGGCTGGCGCTCGTGCACGCCGCACGCGAGGCCGGGATCCGGATCACCCTGCTCGACACGCTCTACCTCTCCTCGGGCTTCGGCGCCCCGCCCCAGGGAGCACAGGTGCGCTACGACGACGGGAGCGTGCAGCAGTGGCTGGAACGGACGGCCGCCGTCGGCGCACTGGGTGACGGCGCCCGGACAGGAGTCGCCGTGCACTCCGTGCGCGCCGTGCCCGCGTCCGACCTGGCCCACGTCGCCGCGGGGATCGGCGACCGTCCCTTCCACGTGCACCTCTCCGAGCAGGTCGCCGAGAACGACGGCTGCCTCGAGGCCTACGGCGTCTCGCCGACCCGGCTGCTCGCCGACGCCGGTCTCCTCGGGCCGACGACCTCGCTCGTCCACGCCACCCACCTGAGCGACGCCGACATCGCCCTCATCGGGGGTGCCCGCGCCTTCGCGTCGTTCTGCCCGACCACCGAGCGCGACCTCGGAGACGGGATCGGGCCGTCCCGTGCCCTCCACGACGCCGGCGCACGGCTGACCCTCGGCAGCGACAGCCACGCGGTGGTCGACCTCTTCGAGGAGATGCGCGCGGTCGAGCTCGACGAGCGGCTGGCGACGCAGCAGCGCGGCCACTGGACCGCCGGCGAGCTCCTCGGGGCCGCCACCGTGATGGGCCAGGCGTCCCTGTGGTGGGACGACGCCGGTGCCATCGCCGTGGGCAAGCGCGCGGACCTCGTCGTCCTCGATCCCGCGAGCCCGCGCACGGCCGGCACCGGACGCGACGAGAACACCGTGGTCTTCGCCGCCGTCACCGAGGACGTACGACGGGTCATGGCCGACGGGCGCTGGATCATCGACGACGACGGCGACCGTGCCGGGATCGGCCGCGAGCTGGACGACGTCATCGGTCGCATCTGGGAGGACGCATGAGCACCACCGTCATCACCGGCATCGGCGAGCTGGTCACCAACGACCCGGATCGCTCCGAGCCGGGCGGCCTCCTGGGCCTGCTCACCGATGCCGCCGTCGTGATCGAGGGCAGCCGCATCGCGTGGGTCGGCCTGGCCGCCGACGCGCCTGCCGCCGACGTGCAGGTCGATGCGGGCGGGCGTGCGGTCATCCCCGGCTTCGTCGACTCGCACAGCCACCTCGTCTTCGCCGGCGACCGGAGCGCCGAGTTCGAGGCACGCATGACCGGTGAGCCCTACTCGGCGGGCGGCATCCGGACCACGGTGGCGAGGACCCGTGCCGCCACCGACGAACAGCTCACCTCGCACGTCGCCCGGCTCGTCGCGGAGATGCGGGCGCAGGGCACCACCTCGCTGGAGATCAAGAGCGGCTACGGGTTGTCGGTGCTGGACGAGGCTCGCAGCCTCGCGGTGGCCGCCCAGTTCACCGACGAGACCACGTTCCTCGGCGCCCACGTCGTCCCGGCCGGCACCACTCCCGAGGACTACGTCGCCCTCGTCACCGGCCCCATGCTCGCGGCGGCTGCCCCGCACGCCCGGTGGATCGACGTGTTCTGCGAGGACGGCGCCTTCGACGTCGACCAGGCACGGGCCATCCTGGCCGCGGGGTCCGACAGCGGCCTGCGCGGCCGGCTCCACGCCAACCAGCTGACGTACGGCAAGGGCGTGCAGCTGGCCTGCGAGCTCGGCCTCGCGGCCGTCGACCACTGCACCTTCCTCAGCCCCCTCGACGTTGAGTCCCTCAGAGACTCACGGACCATCGCGACCCTCCTGCCCGGCGTCGAGTTCTCCACCCGGCAGCCCTACCCGGACGCCCGCGGGCTGATCGACGCCGGCGTCCGCGTCGCCCTCGCCAGCGACTGCAACCCGGGCTCGTGCTTCACCTCGTCGATGGCGCTGTGCATCGCGCTGGCCGTGCGCGAGATGCGGATGAGTCCCGCCGAGGCGCTGCACGCCGCGACCGCGATGGGTGCCGCCGCCCTCGACCGCGACGACGTCGGCGTGCTCGCCCCCGGCAAGGCCGCCGACCTCGTCCTCCTCGACGCGCCGTCGTACGTCCATCTCGCCTACCGCCCCGGCGTCCCGCTCGTGGCCGGGGTCTGGCAGTCCGGCCGCCCCGTCGTGGGGTAGTCAGCGACCACCCCCGGGGTGGAGGACTACCTCAGACGGCCGTCGTACGCCGCCGGGGCGCGCATCTGAGGTAGCCCGCCACGCGGAGATAGGGCACGCGCCCGATGTCCGGGGCTACCTCATGGACGGAATCTCTTCTCACGGTCCAGCAAGGGCCGCGACGAAGAGGAGAAGGACATGTTCACCACCGACAGCTTCCTGGGTGCCGAGATCAGCTACCGCCAGGACAAGGTGCGCCGTGACTACGGCGTCCGCCGCTGGACCAGGGTCCGCACCACCGACACCCGGAAGTGACCCGCACCGCGATCGACCCGTCAGTGTCGGTCGAGCAGGACACAATGTCGTCCGTGCCGGCCCTGCGGACCACCGATCTCATCGGACGCGATGCCGAGCTGGAGCAGCTCACCGCCCAGCTCGGCATTCGCGCGTCCGGGACCGGTCGTGACCAGGGCGACGACGCCCGGCACGACGCGACCGTCCGCGCGATGCTCGTCGCCGGCGACGCGGGCGTCGGCAAGACCCGACTCCTCATGGCCCTGCGCGACGAGGCGCTCGCGGCCGGCTGGCAGGTCGTCGCCGGCCACTGCCTCGACCTCGCCGACAGCTCCCTGCCCTACCTCCCCTTCTCCGAGGTGCTCGGCCGCCTGATGTCCGACGTGCCCGACGTCGCCGCCCGTGTCCTCGACCAGCACCCCACGCTCGCCCGGCTCCAGCCCGGGCGCCGGATCCGCAGCAGCGAGACCGCGTCGGGCGACCAGGCCCTCGACCGCGGCAACGTCTACGACGCGGTCGGCGACCTCCTCTCCGCCGTCGCCGAGCAGGCGCCGCTCCTCCTCGTCGTCGAGGACACCCACTGGGCCGACGAGTCCACGCGCGACATGCTCAGCTTCCTCTTCTCCCGCCCGCTGCCTGGCGTCGCGCTGGTCGTCTCCTACCGCGCTGACGACCTCCACCGCCGCCACCCGCTGCGCCGCCAGGTCGCGGAGTGGAGCCGCCTGCGCGGCGTCGACAGGCTCCAGCTCGAGCCCCTCGCTGACGACGACGTGCGCAGCCTCGTCCGCGCCCTGCACCCCTCGACGATGTCCGAGGCGGAGTACGTCTCCATCGTCGACCGCGCCGAGGGCAACCCGTTCTTCATCGAGGAGCTCGTCGGTGCGACGTGGTCCGGCCAGGTTCCCGGCGAGCTCGCCGACGTGCTGCTCGTCCACCTCGACCGGCTCGACGACACCACCCGGCGCGTGGTGCGGCTCGTGTCCGTCGCCGGGCGCCAGGTCAGCCACGGGCTGCTCTCCGCGGTCTCCGACCTCGACACCACCGAGCTCGAGGCAGCGCTGCGCAACGCGGTCGAGGCCCACGTCCTCGTCGCGTCGCGCGGCGGGACCTACGCCTTCCGCCACGCGCTGCTCGGCGAGGCGGTCTACGACGACCTCCTGCCCGGCGAGCGGGTCCGGCTCCACGCCGACTTCGTGTCGGCGCTCGGGGAGGGCCGCGCCGTCGGCACCGCTGCCGAGCTCGCGCAGCACGCCCGCCGCGCCGACGACCGACCGGTCGCCGTGCACGCCTCGATCGAGGCGGGCGAGGAGGCGCTCGCCGTCGGTGGTCCGTCCGAGGCGGCGACCCACTTCCTCGACGCGCTCGAGCTCATCGACACCTCGCGCACGCCCTTCGACGGCATCGACGCGCACGCGCTCACCCGGCGCTGCGCGGAGGCCCTGATCGCCGCCGGTCGCGTGCCCAAGGCGGTCAAGGTGCTCCGCGCCCGGCTCGCCACGCTGCCGGTCGACGGAGCCGCCATCGACCGCGGCCAGCTGCTGACCGCGCTGGCCACCGCGCTGCTGCTCACCGACACCGCCGACGACCCCAACGAGATCGCCGCGGAGGCGATCGAGCTGCTGCGCGGAGGACCGCCCAAGCTGCTCGCCCAGGCGCTCTTCGTCCGCTCCCGCGGCCTCGGCAGCTGGCGGGCCGACGAGGCCCGCGCGCTGGCCGTGGAGGCGCTCGAGATCGCCGAGCGCAACGACCTCACCAGCCTGGCCGTCGAGCTCCACACCACCCTGGCCGGGCTCGAGGCCGACGACAGCAGCAGCCCGGGCTCGGGGTGGCGGGCCGCCGCCGACCGCGCCCGCCGGGCCGGCCTCATCGACGCCGAGCTGCGTGCGCTCTACATGCTCGGTCGCTTCCACCACGACACCGGCGACCTCGAGACCGCCGTCGAGGTCTACCGCGAGGTCATCGGGCGCAGCGAGGTCGGCGGCCTCGTCTGGTCGCCGTTCCCCGCCGAGTCGCGGCTGCTGCTCGCCGTCGTGCTGACGCACCAGGGCAGGCTCGACGAGGCGTGGGAGCTGCTCGACGTCTCGGGCCAGAACCCGCCCATGGTCTACGAGTGGCTCTTCTTCGCCCACCAGATGCTCGTCACGATCGGCATCCGCGGCGACAGCCACGCCAAGGCGCTCGAGCGGCTCCGCGACTACTGGACCACGGACGGGCTCACCGCGATCTCCGCGGGCGGCGCCGAGCTGATGCGGGCGGTCGCGGCCGGCGACGGCACGGCCGCGCTCGCGGTGTACGACGACGTGGTGGCCGCCGTCGTACCCCTCTGGCACGAGTGGTTCCAGGCCCGGCTCCGCCTGTCGACCGTGGCGATCAGCGCCTTCGCCGCCGCGGCCGCGCACCAGTCCGCCGACGAGCGGGAGGCCGCCGCCGTCGACGTCGAGCGGCTGGTCGCCGACGGTGGCAGGGTCATCGACTTCTACGCGCCCTACGACGGCAGCCACGGCCCGGAGTACCGCATGTGGGTCGCGCGTCGGGCCGCCGAGCACCTGCGCTGGCGCTGGCTCGCGCAGGTCGACCCGCCCTCGGCCGAGGAGCTGGTCGGGGCGTGGCGCGTGGCCGAGGAGACGTCGGTCGCCTACGGCAGCGTGCCCGAGGTCGCGCAGGCGCGGGTCCGGCTGGCAGGCGTGCTGCGGGCGACCGGCGACACCGCCGCGGCGCGCGTCGTGGCCGACCAGGCCCGTGAGGCCGCGCACGCGCTGCGGTCGAGCTCGCTGCTGGCCGAGCTGACCGCCCAGGGCTCGGCGCCCGCGCCGGCCGCTGCGTCCGAGACGGCGGTGCTCACCCCGCGCGAGGCCGAGATCCTCGCCCTCGTCGCCGAGGGGCGCACCAACGGCGAGATCGGCAAGCAGCTGTTCATCAGCACCAAGACGGTGTCGGTGCACGTCTCCAACATCCTGGCCAAGCTCGACGCCGCCTCCCGCACCGAGGCCGCGGCGGTCGCGCGTCGGCGCGGGCTGCTCGACGCGTGAATCGTTTGCGGCGCGCGATCCGGGGTAGGAAGGAGCTCACTGCCCGACCCGAGCCACGGAGTGCCCCGATGAACGCGCATCGCCGACTGACCGTCGCCCTCGCCGCGACCGCCCTGACCCTGACCTCGGCGCTGGCCGCCGGGTCGCCCGCCTCCGCCAGCGACGGCCCCGGCCGCACCGTGCCCGACACCGCTCCGTCGGCCGAGGGGGCCGAGCCGCTGGTCGCGCCGGTCCTCGGCACGCCCGACGCGGGTCGCGTGACGGCGCGCGCGTCGTCGGCCCGGCGTCCGCTCTTCGCCTTCTGGGGCCTGAAGTACAACCGGCTCGACGGGTTCGGCTTCCAGAGCGCCGTGCGAGGCTCCGGCACCTCGATCGAGCTGGCCGCGGCATGGAAGACCTACCGCGGGTCGAAGCCGCTCCTGCCGAAGGTCTTCGTCCAGGCGCGCGTCGATGGCGGGAAGTGGTCGAAGCTCAAGGGCGCGAAGGGCAAGATCGGCAAGAACGGCCTCGTCCGCTCACGCGTCCCGGCCTTCACCGTCACCGCCGGCGTCCCGGCGCAGACCGTCGACTACCGCTTCAAGACCAAGAAGCTGAAGAAGGGCCCGAAGAAGGCCCGCCGGAGCATCGCGTCGAAGCCGGTCTCGGTGCGCTTCGAGAACCAGGCGATGTACACCGGGGAGCAGGCCCGCTTCTACGCTCCCATCGCGAACCTCTGCCCCAACTCCAACGTCACCATCGACACGACCGGCGCGCTGGCCGGCGACCGGGCGGGCGTCTTCGACTGGCAGAACGGCCTCACGATCAACCCGACGCTCCTCGCCACCTACACCTGGCAGAGCGAGGCGCAGAAGCTCGCGGTGGCCATCCACGAGTGCGCCCACTTCCAGCAGTTCCACCTGTGGGGCGGCACGAACGAGAGCTGGGAGACGCTCGTCGCCCGCTCGGGCGAGGTCTTCGTCCCCGACAACAACCCGAGCGGACCGACGACGCCTATGGCGGCGGACTGGGCGCCGCTCGAGCACGCCGCCGACTGCGCGACCAGCATCATCACCGGTGGCATCCAGGACACCTACGGCGGCTACTGCAACCCGGCCGAGACCGCGGCGGCCGGCCTGCTCTGGCAGGGCCAGCGCTACTGACCGGGTCCTGGCGGACGGGTCGGGGGACCCGTCCGCCAGACTCCTCGCATGTCCGAGCCTGACTTCCGGTGCTCCTTCGCGAGCGCCGGCGACGACGAGCCCATCGTGGGCACGGCGCCCACCGACACCGAGCTCCTGCTGGTCGAGGCTCCGGGACCGTGGGGCAAGGACGCGCTCGCCGACAACCGGCTGCCCGAGGTCGTCCGTGAGCACCTCGCCGCGCTCGACCTGAAGGTGTTCCTGCTGCGCCGGCCCGACGGCAGCGCGAGCACCGGGACGCACGTCTTCCGCGCCACCGCCACGCCGGAGGGGTACGACGTCCGCGCGACGGTGCTCGACCGGCCCGAGGACCTGATCGGGCTCGACCCCGACACGTGGGCGTCGTACCCGGCCGGGGAGCCGCTGTGGTTGGTCTGCACCAACGGCAAGCGCGACCGCTGCTGCGCCGAGATCGGGCGACCGATCGCCGGGCTGCTGGCCAGCGAGTGGCCCGAGGGGACGTGGGAGACCACGCACCTGGGCGGGCACCGGTTCTCCGGGACGCTGCTCGGGCTCCCCAGCGGGGTCACGCTTGGCCGCCTCGGCGCCGACGAGGCGCTCGACGCGTGCCGGGCCGTGCTGCGCGGCGAGCTCCCCGAGCGGCTGACCCGTGGTCGGGCGGGACGTGCGGGGGTCGACCAGGTCCGCGAGCTCCACGTGCGCGCCGGCGGGTCGCCCGACGCGCAGATCGTCGCCGTGCCCGGTCCCGTCCGTCGCCAGTCCTGCGGCGACACCAAGGTCAAGGGCACCACGGTCTACGAGGTCCGCTGACCACCGGCCGGCAGGAGAGGGTCGCGGGCGCTCAGCCCAGGCGGTCCTTGAGGTTCACCGGCTGGGAGGACGCCTGCGGCATCGGCTGGCCCTCGGCCACGATGCGGGGACGGCCCTCCTCGGCCGCCTCGAGGTTGCGGGCGGCGCGGTTGGCCTGCGCCTGCTCGCGCTGAGCTGTCGCCTCGGCCTCGCGGGCCTCGACGCGCGCCTCGGCGAGCTCGCGGTGGACGGCCGCGACCTTGTCGGCCTGCGCCTTGATCTGGTCGGCCGGCGCGTCGGCGTTGGCGAGGTCTTCGAGCTCGCCGAGCGCCCTCTGCTCGCGCTGCTTGAGGGCGTCGACCGTGGATCGCGCGGCGTCGGCGGCGTCGTTGGCCTGCACGGCCTCCATCGCCTCCTCGGCCGCCTCGCGGCGCAGCTCGCCGAACTTGACCTGCTGGCCGCCGGCGGCGACGAGCTTCTGCTTGTCCTTGTCGGGGTGCACCCCGGCGTAGTCGGCCAGCGCCTTGACCAGGTCCTTCGTGCTGGCCCGGCGGGCGTCGCGCAGCGAGATCTTGGTCTCGAAGCACGCCTGGTAGGCCTTCCAGTCCGCCTCCCAGGCGTCGGCCTGCTGCTGCGTCGAGTCGCCCGGCAGGGTCTCGATCGGCGGCCAGATCTGGTTGCCCCGGACCTCGAGGCCGGCCGAGACGGCGTGGTCGCGCAGCTGCTCGAGCCCCTCGCGGTGACGGCGGAGCACGTCGGAGTAGGCGTTGATCGCGCGGCCGAGGCCGCGCAGGTTGTCGCGGACGGCGGCCGACTCCTCGTGGCGCTTGGCCGCCCGGTCACGCAGGGTGTCGGCGGCCTCGCCGGCGAACACCTCCTCGGAGATCGAGGCGGTGCGCTCGAAGCCGTCGACGGCGAGCTCGACCTTGCCGGCGAGCCGGCGCACGGAGTCGCCGTAGGCATCGATCTCGTCGGGCTCGGTCCAGTGGTAGCCGCAGCCGATCGGGTCGCCGAACCGGAGGCCGTCCTGCTGGACCTCGATCCGGTCCACGGTCACCTTCGTCACGGCTTCACCTCGTCGAGCTTCGCGGCGAAGGTGGCGGCCTGGCCCACCATGACGTCGAGCTCGTCGAAGTCGAGGACCGAGTCGTCGATGGCGGTGGCGATGGTGCGGCAGCGCTTCGCGACCTGCTCGGCGTCCTCGACCAGGCTGCGCACGCCCTCGACCACGAGGTCGCGCCACGGGAAGTCGTCGGCGGGGTGGTCGATCTCGCCCAGCGCGGCCCTCAGGTCCTCACGCGCGGAGTCGAGCTCCTCCTTGGCACTGCGCAGTGCCCGCTGGTTGATCGCGATCGGCCTCATGGCGATCTTGTGCCCCGGTGAACAGCGCCGAAACCAGAAGTCGTGAATCTGTGAACTACCTCGCGTCCCGGTCTGGACCAGGCACCCCCGCAGGGGTGCGCTCAGGCGTCGGGCGGCGGTCGGTAGGCCCTCAGCAGCCGCACCACCCACAGCGCCGTGACGGCGAGGTAGGCGCCGATGGCGACGGCGAACACCCACCACGGCAGGTCCTCCCGGCCGGTCGCGCCGACCCACGTCGTGAGCCCCAGCAGCACCAAGAGGAGCACCGTGGTCAGCGCGACGAAGCCCTCCATGTCGTCCTGGAAGCGCACGCGGAACTCGTCGCGGCGAGCCGGTGCGAACCAGTGGTCCTTCGACGCCTGCGGCATGTTCACCCAGGTCCCGTCGCCGCGGAGGGCCAGGCGGGTCAGGACCGGGACGCCGACCACGACGACCAGCCCGACGACCACCCACAGCAGGAGGAACGACGTCCGCGACGACCAGGCGTCGACCCGCCCGCTCGCGTCGAAGTGCGCGGCCACCCGCTCGGGCAGCACCGCGACCGACCACACCAGCGCGACGACGTACGCCGTCGTGGTGACCAGCAGCGCGAGTCGGCCGGACCGCATCGGCAGCGCCTCAGACGTGGCCGCAGAGCTGGGCGATGCGCAGCTCGAGGCGGTTGAGCAGCTCGGCGGCGGCCTTGTCGGGCATCGCCGACTTCTTCCCGCCGCCCTCGGCGCACACCGGCAGCACGTCGATCGAGAGCTTGGCGCCGCCGGCCAGGGCTCGCAGCTCGTCGAGCTTGTCGCCGAAGGGCGAGCCGCTGCCGGGGGAGTAGTAGCGCACCGCCGCGTCGACGTCGTCGGCGAAGAGGTCGGCCTTGGTCACCGCGATCACCAGCCACGTCGGTCGCTCGCGCCGCACCGCCATGCTCGCGACGCGGTGCGCGGTGATCGACCAGTCCTCCAGCTCGGCCGCGAGCTGCTGCTCGCGGGTGGCGGCGGCGGTGCCGGTCGTGCCGGCCGTCCGTCGCGGGGTGGCGTGGCCGTTGGCGACCACGTGCAGCACCCCGTCGACCGGCTCGTCGTGGAAGACCTCGTCGAGGGCGCCGAGGCGGGTCGCGGCGTTCTCGCCCGGCACCACGCGGAAGCGGTAGCCGCGCAGCCGCGCGTTGCGACGGGTACGTCGCTCCATGGTCGCCGAGCCCACGTCGGACCCTGCGTCGACCGACGCCTGGCTGGTGGCCCGGCGCGAGAGGCGGTCGGCGAGCCGGGTCTTGCCGACGCCGGTCATCCCGGTGACCGCGACCGTGGGGTAGCGGTGGCGCAGGATCCGGGAGGCCCGCTCGGGCGCCTGGGACAGCGCGGCCAGCGCGCCGCCGGCGATCGTCGTACCGATGGCTGCCTTGCCGTGTCGCAACGGTGACTGCATGCCCCCATCCTGTCGGACGGTGCAACCGCGGTGACCGAGAGGATTGGTCAGGCAACCAGCCGTCTTGGATGATGGCGAGACCCTGTTGTCGCTGGAGAGGTCCTCATGGACACCGAGAAGCGCCCGGTCCTGACCGGGCTCGTCGCCCTGGTCGGCGTCGCCGTGGTCATCGGACTGCTCGGCGGGCTCGCGGTCATGGTCGGGGTCAAGGTCACCGGCATCGGCAACACCTCCTCGTCCAGTGGCAGCAGCGAGACCCCGGCGACGTTCGAGCTGCCACGTCCCAGCGACACGAGCACCGAGACGCCGCCGGAGGAGACCGAGCCGAGCCCGGGCGGGCAGCCGTCCAGCGAGGCGCCCGACACCGGCATCTCGCTGTCCGCGCCGCAGCAGTCGGTGAGCGCGATGCAGCAGATCGACCTCACCGGCAGCTACCCCGGCGGCGAGGGCGCGATCCTGCAGGTGCAGCGCTTCGAGAACGAGCAGTGGACCGACTTCCCGGTGACGATGTCGGTCAGCGGCGGCACCTTCGCGACCTACGTCCTGACCGCCCGCACCGGGGAGAACAGGTTCCGCGTGGTCGACACCGACTCCGACGCGATCTCCAACGAGGTCACCGTCACCGTCGGCTAGGCCCCCGCCCGGACCGTGCCCGGCTCCGCGGCCCGCGCCAGGTCGACCCGCCGCGTCCAGTAGCCTACCCACCCGGTCCCGGCGAGGATCAGCACGCCGAGCACGAGGCAGGCGGTCGCGAGCGGCGCGACGGCCGCGACCGCGCTGACCAGGAGCGGGCCGCCGGAGTTGCCGATGTCGCCGCACAGGCGCCAGGCGCCGAGGAACTGCGGGCGGCCGTCGACCGGCGCCGAGTCCGCGCCGAGGGTCATCACGATGCCGGACCCGAGGCCGTTGCCGCAGGCGATCATCGCCATCACCAGCGAGACCGTGACGACGCTGGTGGCGAGCGGCAGGAGCAGGCAGGCGAGGGCCATCGAGAGCACGACCGGCACGGCGACGAACATCCGGCCGCGAGTGTCCATCAGCCACCCGCCTGGCCACATGAAGGCGACGTCGATGGCGGCCGCGCCGGCGAAGATGAGCGACGTCGTCGACGCCGACAGCCCGAGGTGGTCGGCCCACAGGGGCAGCAGGCTCAGCCGCAGGGACCGGCTCATGCCGAGGATGACGACGGCCGATCCGACGGTGGCGAGCACGCGCCGGTGCGAGCCGATCACGGTCCACACGCCGAGGTGGCCGCTGGCCTTCGCGACCGCGCGCTTCTCCTCGCCGAGGTCGGGCATCGTGCCGGCGAGCAGCGAGGCGGTCACCGACATCGTGGCGCCGAGCCAGAAGACGCTGGTGATGCTCGTGACGTGGATGAGGCCCGCGCCGATGAGCGGCCCGACGAGCACCCCGACGCGGTAGGACCCGCCCAGCAGCGACATCGCGCGCGCCCGGTGGGTCGCCGGGACCACGTCGATCATGAAGCCCTGACGCGCGATCAGGAACAGCGTCCAGCACACCCCGCTGAGCAGGACGCCCGCCGCGAGGCCGAGCACGGAGTCCGTCAGCGCAGCGAAGGCCATCGCGCACGCGTCGACGAAGCCCGCCGCGACGAGCGCACGCCGCTCCCCGATCCGGGCGATCAGGGCGCCCGACGGCAGGCTCGCGAGGAGCTGGCCGACGCCGACCAGCGCGACGATCGCGGCCGCGACGCTGATGTCCGCGCCGAGGTCGCGTGCCCGGAGCGCGAGGACCGGCATGATCGCGCCGTGCCCGACCGCCGAGACGACGGAGGGGCCGTACGCCACCAGCGCGATGTCGCGGAACCGGAAGTCCGCCGCGCTGCCCGAGGTCACTGCCGCATCCTCTCAGCCGATCCGACGAGCGGTGAGTGACCCACATTCCGCACACCGGAAATGTGGCTCACTCACCGCCCGAGGCGAGCGGTGAGTGACCCACATTCCGCACACCGGAAATGTGGCTCACTCACCGCCCAAGGCGAGATCAGAAGGTGTCCGGGTTCGGGCCCATCCGGCCGGACTCGCCCTGGTCGAGCTCGTCGAGCGCGGACATGTGGGTCGGCTCGAGCTCGAAGTCGAAGATCTCGAAGTTCTGCTTCATCCGGTCGGCGTTCATCGACTTCGGGAAGACGATGTCGCCGCGCTGGACGTGCCAGCGGAGCGTGACCTGGGCCGGCGTACGGCCGACGAGGGAGGCGATCTCACCGATGGTGTCGTCGTCCATGACCTTGCCCTGCGCGATCGGCGACCACGCCTCGGTGAGCACGCCGTGCTTGGCGTTGGCGGACCGGACGTCCTCGTTGGCGAAGAAGGGGTGCACCTCGACCTGGTTGACGACCGGCACGACGCCCGTCTCGGAGACGATGCGCTCGAGGTGGGCGGGCTGGAAGTTGGAGACGCCGATGCTGCGGGTCTTGCCGGCCTCCTGCGCCTCGATCAGCGCGCGCCAGGTCTGCACGAAGTCGCCGCCGTACTTGTTGGGCAGCGGCCAGTGGATGAGGAAGAGGTCGACCTGGTCGAGGCCGAGCTTGTCGAGCGAGGCGTCGATCTCGCGGCGCGCGTCGTCGGGGAGGTGGAAGGAGTTGTTGAGCTTGGTGGTGACGTAGAGCTCGTCGCGGGCGATGCCAGAGGCCTTGATCGCCTCGCCGACGCCGGCCTCGTTGCCGTACATCTGGGCGGTGTCGATGTGGCGGTAGCCCGCCTCGAGCGCCTTCGTCACGGTGGCGGCGGTGTCCTCTGCAGGCACCTGGAACACGCCGAAGCCGAGCTGGGGGATGGTCGTGCCGTCGTGGAGCGAGATGTCGGGAACAGTCATACAGGTCCCTACGCAGGGAGCCCGCGAGGTATTCCGGGCACCAGGGGCGTCCTAGTCTCTTGGGGTGACTTCCGAGACCGAGACCCCGCTCGTCCCCCTCGCCCTCCCCGGGGGCGGTGACTGGCTGACGTGGGTCAGCCGGCGCTGCGAGGGCAGCCTCGCCGAGGCGGTCGAGCTCGTGGCCGCAGTGAAGGGCGGACCGGCCGACGACGTGCTCGCCACCTGGAACCGCGCCGAGACCGCGATCGCCAACGCGGAGGCCGTCGCCCTGTGGGCCGAGGTGCACCCCGACGCCGCCGTGCGCGACCGCGCCGACGAGCTGAGCCAGGAGGTGCAGAAGTACGTCACCGAGCTGGGCCAGGACCTGGAGCTGTACGCCGTCCTCGACGGGCTCGCGACCGACGGCCTGGACGCCGACGCCACGCGCATCCTCGAGGACACGTTGCGCGACTTCCGCCGTGCCGGTGTCGATCGCGACGAGGCCACCCGCGACCGGCTGAAGGAGCTCAGCGAGCAGGGCGTGAGGCTCTCGCAGGACTTCGGCCGCAACATCCGCGACGACGTCCGCTCGATCAAGGTCGCTCCCGAGCGCCTCGCCGGACTGCCGGACGACTACCGCGCCGCCCACGAGCCGGGCGACGACGGCCTCGTCACCATCACCACCGACTACCCCGACCTCGTGCCGTTCATGACCTTCGGCGCCGACGGCGACGCGCGCCACGAGCTCGCGCTCGCCCAGAACAACGTCGCGTGGCCCGCCAACGACGAGGTGCTCCAGGGCATCTTCGCGGTCCGCCGCGAGACCGCCGACCTCCTCGGCTACGACTCGTGGCCCGACTACGACACCGAGGTCAAGATGATCGGCAGCGGCCAGGCCGTCGCTGACTTCATCGAGCGGATCAGCGCCGCCGCCAACGAGCGGGCCGCCAGCGAGCTCGCCGTGCTGCTCGAGCGCAAGCGGGTCGACGTACCCGGCACCGACGTGGTCGCGACCTACGACTCGCGCTACTACTCCGAGCTCGTCCGCCGCGAGCAGTACGACGTCGACGGGCAGGTCGTGCGGACCTACTTCGGTTTCGAGCAGGTCCGGCAGGGCCTCCTCGACGTCACCGGTCGGCTGTTCGGCCTCGAGTGGACGCCGGTCGACCGGGCCGAGGCCGGGACCTGGCACGACGAGGTCGCGAGCTACGACGTCGGGCTCGAGGGGCGGCGGATCGGGCGCATCCACCTCGACCTCCACCCGCGCGAAGGCAAGTTCAAGCACGCCGCGCAGTTCGACATGGTCAAGGGCATCGCCGGCGTGCAGCTCCCCGAGGGCGTGCTGGTCTGCAACTTCAACCGCGGGCTGATGGAGCACGACGAGGTCGTCACCCTCTTCCACGAGTTCGGCCACCTCGTGCACCACGTGCTGGGTGGGCAGGGGGACTGGACCCGCTTCTCCGGCGTCGCCACCGAGTGGGACTTCGTCGAGGCGCCGAGCCAGATGCTCGAGGAGTGGGCGTGGGACGCGGACGTGCTCGCGACCTTCGCGCGCAACGCCGCCGGCGAGACCATCCCCGCCGAGCTGGTTGCCGCGATGCGTCGCGCCGACCACTTCGGCAAGGGCGTCTACGCCGCGCAGCAGATGGCCTACGCGGCGCGGTCCTACTACTTCCACGCCGGCCCGCACGACGACCTCACCGCCTACGGCGACGAGCTCCAGCGGCGCTACTCGGTCTTCCCGCCGCTCGAGGGCGGGCACATGCACTGCGCCTTCGGCCACCTCGACGGCTACTCCTCGGGCTACTACACCTACATGTGGTCGCTCGTGATCGCGAAGGACCTCTTCTCCGCGTTCGACGACGACGACCTGTTCGCCACCGACGTCGCGACTGCCTACCGCGACAAGGTGCTCGCGCAGGGCGGCCGTGCCGACGCCGCAGACCTGGTCGCCGACTTCCTCGGCCGCCCCTACTCCTTCGACGCCTGGACCGCCTGGCTCGAGGAGTAGGGACCGCCGCGGACCTAGGAGGTCGTGACCGAGGTGTCGTCGAGGACGAAGCTGGTCTGGACCGAGGAGTCCTCGGTCGCGAGGAACTTCACCGTGATCGTCCTGCCGCGGTAGGCGAGGAGGCTGTGCGAGGTCTGCGCCCAGGTGGCGTTGGCGCCCGCGTTGCTCACGGTCCGCAGCGTGGTCGTCGTACCTCCGCTGACGACCTGCACCTTCAGCGTGTCGTAGGCCGTCGAGCCGGTCTCGGCGGTGTCCGTGCGCAGCCAGTACGACAACGACGCCGCGGTCGCGGAGGCCGGGATCATCACCTGCTGCTGGACCGACTCCGTCGCCGCGCGCCCGTTGCCGCCGAGCCACGCCTTCCAGGTGCCGGCGTGGGCGGGGCGGCCGGTGTTGCTCGTGATCGCGCCGGAGGTGCCGGTCCACGACGCGGCGCCGGACTCGAAGCCGGGGTTGGCGAGCAGGTTGGCGCCGGTCGGCGGGACGCTGGTGCCGCCGAAGTCCTTGTCGGCGTAGAGCCAGACCATGTGGCCGATCATGTCGAGGTTCCGGTCGAGCGCGGTGGTGTTGATGTTCGCCGTGGTGTCGCACGAGCGGTGGTAGCAGGGGTCGAACGCCCGTCCTGCCGTGCCGCCCCACTTCTGCGCCTGGGCGCTCGTCTTGATGTCCTCGCCACCGGAGTACATCCCGGTCGTGGCGATGCCGTAGCTGCGGAACGACGCGTGGTCGGAGCGACCCTGCACGTCGATGTACTCCCACGGGATGCCCTTCGACGTGTAGTACGCCGTCATCGCGTCGCGCGCCTCGTTGCCGGCCGCGTTGTCGTCGTAGACGAAGTAGCCCGGGTTGGGCGAGCCGACCATGTCGTAGTTCTGGTAGAGGTCGATGCGGTCCTTGTCGGCCGTCGGCAGGTTGCGCATGTAGTGGTTCGAGCCGAGCAGCCCCTGCTCCTCCGCGCCCCACCACGCGAAGCGCAGGTGGTTCCTCGCGGTGTTGCCGCTGGCGGCCCAGGCGAGCGCGGCCTCGAGGACCGCCGCCGAGCCGGTGCCGTTGTCGTTGATGCCGGGGCCGGCCGAGACGCTGTCGAGGTGCGCGCCGGTCATCACGACGTGCTCGGCGTCGCCGCCGGGCCAGTCGGCGATGACGTTGTACGACGTGCCCGACGAGGTCGAGAACGACTGGAGCTGCGTGGTGAAGCCCGCCGCGTCCAGCTTGGCCTTCACCCAGTCGGCCGAGGCCTTGTAGCCCGGCCGGCCGGTCGCGCGGTTGCCGCCGTTGGCGGTCGCGATGTCCTGCAGCGCCTGCAGGCTGGCGGTCACGTTGGTGATGCTCAGGTCCGGCGAGGGGGCCGCGGCGGCCGGCGACGTGGTGCCGGCGAGGGCCACCCCGGTCAGGCTGGCGACCAGGGTCGTGGTCGCGACGGCGGAGAGTGCGGTCGTACGGATGCTGCGCATGGCGTGGGTCTCCCGAGAGGTGGAGGAACGGCGGTGCTCGTTCACGGATGGAGAACGGGGCGGGGCAGCCAGGCTGCCCCGCCCCGTCAGGTGCGGTGGGACGTCAGGAGACGTTCAGCGCGGTGTCGTCGACCACGAAGCTGGTCTGGAGCGAGGAGTCCTCGGTCATCGTGAAGCGGATGGTGACCGTCTTGCCCTTGTAGGCCGCCAGGTTGGCGGAGTACTGGGTGTAGGTCGCGTTCGTCCCGACGTTGCTGAAGGTGCGCAGCGTGGTCACGGTGGACCCGTCCACGACCTGCACCCGCATCGTGTCGTACGCCGTCGAGCCGGTCTCGGCGGTGTCGGTGCGGATCCAGTACGACAGCGTCGCGGCGGTGGCGGAGGACGGGATGGCGACCGACTGGTTGACGGTCTCCGTGCTCGACGTGCCGTTGCCGCCGAGCCACAGCTTCCACGAGCCCGTGCGGGCGGCGCGGCCGGTGTTGTTGGTGATCGGGCCGGAGGTGCCGGTCCAGCTCGTCGCACCGGACTCGAAGCCCGGGTTCAGCAGCAGGTTGCCACCGGTCGGCGGGGTGGTGGGCGGCGTGGTGGGCGGCGTGGTGGTGCCACCGCCGCACGTCGGGTCGGCGGACTGGGCCGGCACGTTGACGGCGTTCCAGGCGGCCTTGACCGCGTTGAACTGGGCGCAGGTGCTGTCGAGGTTCTTCGCAGCGGTGAGCGTCCAGGTGCGGTACTTGAGGTAGCTCGACGACGAGGTCTTCATCAGCATGCCGTTGTAGAGGACCTTGATCGCGGCCTGCTCACCGATGCCGGTGACGGACTGGCCGTTGCACTTCGAGACGCCGCCGCGCGAGAGCAGGTAGAACCAGTGGTCGCCGGGGCCGGCGGCCGCGTGCACCTCGGCGCTGGGGATCGAGCTGGAGTAGCACGACGGGTCGCCGACGTTGGCCGGGTTGGAGCCGTCGCGGATCGGGCCCTGGCCGACGAGGTCGATCTCCTCACCGATGGTGTGGTCAGGGGTGTCGTAGGGCGAGGGCTGGTTGTCGTAGTACTCCGTCGACGTCGCGAACGCGTCGCCGATGAACTCCTGCGTGCCGCCGCCCGAGATGCCGCCGGGTGTCTTGTCGTCGATGCCGTGGCCGAACTCGTGGGCCACCACGTCGATCGAGGAGATCCAGCGCCCGCCGGTCTGGCTGTGGCCGATCTGGACCTGCGTGCCGTCGTAGTAGGCGTTGACGTCGTTGAGGCCGACGCGGATCGGCACCCAGCCGCCCGAGCCGTTCATGCCGTTGCGGCCGAGCCACGACGACAGCATCCCCTTGAGCTGCTGCGCGGCGTAGAGCGCGTCGACACAGCCCGTCTCACGGTTGGTCGGGTCGCCGTTGCCCCACGCGTCGTCGGTGCCCGTGAAGGTGGCGTTGCCCGAGGCGTTCTGGCACTTGAGCGTGGTCGCGGTCGGGTCGGTCATGCTGAAGCTGCTGCCCGAGCCGCTGGTCTGGATGGAGACCGGGTTGGGGCCGGAGTACGCCGCCGTGCCGGTGCCGTGCGCGATCTGCTCGCGCGACTCCAGGACCGAGCCGTCGTTGGCGTCGACCCAGACCTTCTGCCACGACACGTGGCCGGCGTCGACACCGCGGACCTCGACCTCGTAGGCCAGCCTGGTGCCAGCGTCGCGGTGCCAGATGACCAGCTCCGGCGCCGAGGCGTCGGTGACCTGGTCGACCTGGGACGTCGCGACCCTGGCAGCGCGGGCGGCCTTCAGGGTCGGCGTGGTGCTGCCGATCTCGACGGGCTGCTCCTGGGCGACGGACGAGCCGACGACCTGGCCCTCGGCGTTGGCGAGCACGACGAAGTCGCCGCCGACGACGCGCAGTCCCTCGTGGGTGCGCTCGTAGGCCATCGAGTAGACGCCGGCGTCACCGTCGTACGTGCCGGTGCGGACGAACGAGTCCGCGGTCGCGCGCTCCAGCGCGTTTCCGTGGCCCTGGACCCAGGAAGCAGCAGCCTGCTGGGCCTCGAGGCGGGGGTTGCCCGCCGTGGGTGCGGCGTCGGCCGGGGTGGCGGTCGGTGCCAGGAACGACGCAGCGACCGCGGTCGCTGCGATACCGGCCAGTGCGGCCAGTCGAGATGATTTCACTGGGGTGTTCCAATCGTGAGTTCGAGCCCGAGAGCCCGATGACGGATTGGGTGATGCGGACCAGTGCACAACTTCGCAATCGCTCATACCTTCGTCAATGAGGCTGGATCTGCATGATCGTGCAACGCGAGAAGTTGCACATCCCGACCGAAGATCTTGCGGTGGGTCCGATAATCGGACCTCCGCGGGATTCCGTTGCGCTGAGCGCAATCAGGGCAGCAGAACCACCGGACGCGCGGGGTCCACGGCTGCGATTCGCTCGGCCACGGCGTCCCCGAACTCGGCGTGACCGTCCTCGGTGAGGTGCAGGTCGTCGTCGAGGTAGTCGAGGTCGAGGTCGTCCGTAGGGATGTAGGGGACGCCGTACTCGTCGCACAGGCGAGCCAGGACGCCATCGACGCGCGGCACGGCCGCGACGCGCGACGGCGCGGCGGCGGGGCCGACCACGACGACCTGCTCGGCGGCCAGGTCGACCATCAGGGCCCGGAAGCCGCGCTCGATGGCGGCGTCGGTGCGGTCGAAGTCGTTGAGCCCGCCCTCGACGACCACGAGCCGCGGGCGGACGGCGGCGACGGCGGTGGCCGCGCGGGCGTGGAACGAGACGTGTCCGCACGAGCTCGCGCTCGCGCTGAAGCCGGAGCCGGAGAAGCCGGCGACGTGCACGCGACCCGGCAGCCGGGACGGCCACGACCGGACCAGGTCCTCCTGGCCGAGGCCGACCGACCACGAGTCGCCGATCACCAGCACCTGCTCGCCGTCGCCCGTCACGATCGACTGGCGCTCGCGTGCTTCGACGCGGTGCTGCTGGCAGCGCGTCGCTCCGGCGCCCGCGCGGTCGGCGACGTAGAACGCCATGAGCGCAGCGAGCAGCGTCACCACGACTGAGGCGCCGACGACCCGGCGCAGGTTCCCCCGATGGACCACGTGAAAAGTGTGCGGCCTGCCGAGCCGTTTGCGCAGGGGAATGTCCCTGAGATTTCCCCTACATCCGGCAGCTTTATCGGCAGGCGGTGCCCGTCCCGGCCGATCTAGGCTGCGGCCCATGACGACCGACCCGCTCCTGACGGCGTACGACGACCAGCTCCGCACCGAGGCCGAGATGGCCCGGGCGACCTCGGTCGACCGGGACGGTCCGCTGTGGCGGGCGGTCTTCGACCACGGCGGCTTCGTGTCCTACCGCGACCTCGGCGGGGTCTCCGGCGACGCCCTCGACGCGCTGATCGGGGCGACCGTCGCGCACTACCGCGACGACACCGACGTCGACTCCTTCGAGTGGAAGTCGCGCGGTCACGACCTGCCCGCCGACCTCGGGGAGCGGCTCGTCGCCCACGGACTGGTCGCCGAGCCGGTCGAGACGGTGATGATCGGGGAGGCGTCGCTGCTCACCGTCGACGTACCCCTGTCGGAGACGCCCGAGGGGCCGGTCGTCGTACGCCGCATCCTGCCCGGCGCCACCGCGTCGGACGACCTGACCCGGATGCTCGCCGCGCAGGAGTCGGTCTTCGGTGGCGGGCGCGGGCCGTCGCTCGCCTCGTCGATGCGCGAGCTGGAGTCCGACGCATCGGAGTTCTGGATCGCCGAGGTCGGCGACCGGGTCGTGTGCGCCGGCCGGCTGACGCCCGTCGAGGGCACCGAGTTCGCCGGCGTCTGGGGCGGCTCGACGCTCCCCGAGCTCCGCGGTCGCGGCATCTACCGCGCCCTGGTGGCCGCCCGCGCCTCCTCCGCGCTCGAGCGGGGGATCCGCTACATCCACTCCGACTGCACCGACATGTCGCGCCCCATCCTCGAGCGCGCCGGCCTCCGCGCGGTCACGACCACGACGCCCTACGTCTGGACGCGCTGAGGCGCCGGGGCTGCTGTCGGACCAGGCGTCCCGGTCCGGGTCACAGCGGCGTGTAGTCGATCTCCAGGAAGTCGGCGACCTCGGGCACCCAGCGCTCGGCGACGAAGGCCGTGTGGACCGGGTGCTCGTTGTATCCGTCGTAGGCCGCCCGGTCGTCGAACTCCATCGAGAAGCCGAAGGCGAAGTCGTTCTTCGGGCTCGTCTGGCGCAGCTGCTCGAACGCCGTCACTCCCGGGATGTCGGCCAGCGCGCGGGCGGCGGCGAGGAAGTCGGCCTCCTCCGCCGACCCGGGGTCGTGGTGGAGACGGAAGGCGACGGTGTGCCGGATCATGCCGACCACGGTAGGGGTGACGCGGGCCACGCGGAACCGGTGTCCGGATCCGGGAACATACGGCGCTGCCGTGCGTTGAACTGGATAACGAGAGTTGAGTCAGATCGACTCAAGTGTTTTGCCTCCTGATCCGCAGCGCGGCAGGATGGCGACAACCCCAAGCATCCGGAAGAACCAACGCAGGAGGTAACACCATGGCTCGAGCGGTCGGCATCGACCTCGGCACGACGAACTCCGTCGTCGCCGTCCTCGAAGGTGGCGAGCCCACCGTGATCGCGAACGCCGAGGGCGCCCGGACCACTCCGTCCGTCGTCGCGTTCACCAAGTCCGGCGAGGTCCTCGTCGGCGAGGTCGCCAAGCGTCAGGCGGTCACCAACGTCGACCGCACCATCCGGTCCGTCAAGCGCCACATGGGCGAGGACTGGTCGGTCGACATCGACGACAAGAAGTTCACCCCGCAGCAGATCAGCGCGTTCGTGCTGCAGAAGCTCAAGCGCGACGCGGAGGCCTACCTCGGCGAGACCGTGACCGACGCGGTCATCACCGTGCCGGCGTACTTCTCCGACGCGCAGCGCCAGGCGACCAAGGAGGCCGGCGAGATCGCGGGCCTCAACGTCAGCCGCATCGTCAACGAGCCCACCGCGGCCGCGCTGGCCTACGGCCTCGACAAGGGCGAGGACCAGACGATCCTCGTCTTCGACCTCGGTGGCGGCACGTTCGACGTCTCCCTGCTCGAGATCGGTGAGGGCGTCGTCGAGGTCAAGGCGACCTCCGGTGACAACCACCTCGGTGGCGACGACTGGGACAACCGCGTCGTCGAGTGGATGGTGAAGAAGTTCAAGGACAGCAACGGCGTCGACCTCGCGGCCGACAAGATCGCCAAGCAGCGCCTCCAGGAGGCCGCGGAGAAGGCGAAGATCGAGCTGTCCTCCTCCAGCGAGACCACGGTCCACCTGCCCTACATCACCCACGGCGAGTCCGGCCCGCTCCACTTCGAGGAGAAGCTGACGCGCAGCGAGTTCCAGAAGCTCACCGCCGACCTGCTCGAGCGCACCAAGGCGCCGTTCCAGTCGGTGCTGAAGGACGGCGGCGTCGCCGTGGCCAACATCGACCACGTGGTCCTCGTCGGTGGCTCGACCCGCATGCCGGCCGTGACCGAGGTCGTCACCGAGCTCCTCGGCGGCAAGCAGCCCAACAAGGGCGTCAACCCCGACGAGGTCGTCGCCGTCGGCGCCGCGCTCCAGGCCGGCGTCCTCAAGGGCGAGGTCAAGGACGTGCTGCTCCTCGACGTCACCCCGCTCTCCCTCGGCATCGAGACCAAGGGCGGCGTGATGACCACGCTCATCGAGCGCAACACCACCATCCCGACCAAGCGCTCGGAGATCTTCACCACCGCCGACGACAACCAGCCGTCGGTGGAGATCAAGGTCGCCCAGGGCGAGCGCCAGATGTGGAGCCAGAACCAGCCCCTCGGCAACTTCGAGCTGACCGGCCTCCCGCCGGCCCCGCGCGGCGTGCCGAAGATCGAGGTCACCTTCGACATCGACGCCAACGGCATCGTGCACGTCTCGGCCAAGGACCAGGCATCCGGCCGCGAGCAGTCGATGACCATCTCCGGCGGCTCGGCGCTCGGCAAGGACGAGATCGACCGCATGGTCAAGGAGGCCGAGCAGTACGCCGAGGAGGACGCCAAGCGTCGCGAGGCCGTCGAGGCCCGCAACCAGGGCGACCAGCTCGTCTACACGACCGAGAAGTTCCTCACCGACAACGCCGACAAGCTCCCCGACGACGTGAAGACCGAGGTCCAGGCCGACGTCGACTCCCTCAAGGCGACCCTCGCCAGGGAGGACGCCACGTCGGAGGAGATCACCGCCGGCGTCACCAAGCTCGGTGAGTCCAGCCAGAAGATGGGTGCTGCGATGTACGCCGCCGCGGAGGCCGACCAGGCCGCTGCGGGCGGTGCTACCGGGGCGACCGGCGAGGCCGACGACGACGTCGTCGACGCCGAGATCGTCGACGAGCCCGTCGAGGGCGAGGCCACCGACGCCCCGTCCGACCCGGAGGGTGAGAACAAGTGACCACGCCCGGCAGCGGATCCTTCGGGGACGCGGCCGGCGAGATGGCCGACGAGACCGAGGTCGAGGTGCCCGTGGAGGGCGCCTCGGCCTCGGCCGGCCAGCCGGACGCGGCGTCCGACACCACGACCGACCCCGGCGCCGACCGCGACATCAGCGGCGTCGACAACTGGCTCGAGGAGGGCGGACCACTGGAGCCCGAGGACGTCATCGACGTCGAGACCGGCGAGACCGACCTCCCGCCCTCGACCGACGTACAGCTCGCGGAGCGGACCGCCGACCTGCAGCGCCTGCAGGCGGAGTACGCCAACTACCGCAAGCGCGTCGACCGCGACCGCCAGATGGTGGCCGAGAACGCGACCTATCGCGTCCTCGCGCCCATCATCGAGGTGCTCGACACGATCGACCGCGCCCGCGAGCACGAGGAGATCGAGGGGGGCTTCAAGGCCGTCGCCGACCAGCTCACCGGCGTCGTCACCAGCCTCGGCCTGACCCGCTTCGGCGAGCCCGGCGACCCGTTCGACCCGAACCTCCACGAGGCGCTCAGCCACTTGGGCACCGACCCGGAGGTCGCGGTGGCGACGTGCAAGCACATCGCCAAGGCCGGCTACAAGATCGGCGACCGGGTGGTGCGCGCCGCCCAGGTCCTGGTGGTCGATCCCGCCGATGGCTGACGGGGGCTGCCATGAGTGACGCCGTACGCAACGACTGGGCCACCAAGGACTTCTACCAGGTCCTGGGCGTGGCGAAGGACGCGAGCGCGGCCGACATCAAGAAGGCCTACCGCAAGCTCGCGCGGGAGAACCACCCCGACTCCAACCCCGGTGACGACGCCAAGCACGAGAAGTTCAAGTCGGTCGCCGAGGCCTACGACGTCATCGGCGACGAGGCGAAGCGGAGCACGTACGACGAGTTCCGCTCGCTGCAGTCGCGTGGCGGGTTCAGCCCCGGCATGGGTGGTGGCGGCTTCGGCGGTGCCGGCGGCGGCTTCAACCTCGACGACCTGCTCCGCGAGCGCGGCGGCGCCGGCGGCGGGCTCGGCGACATGTTCGGCGACCTCTTCGGGGGCGGCCAGCGGACCCGCCAGCAGCAGGCCCCCCGCCCGCGCCGTGGCGCCGACATGGAGAGCAGCGCCACGATCGGGTTCACCGACGCGATCGACGGTGTCACCCTGTCGCTGCGGCTGCCGACCGACACGGCGTGCGAGACGTGCCAGGGCACGGGCGGCAAGCCCGGCACCCGGCCGCACATCTGCCCGCGGTGCGAGGGCGCCGGCTTCGTGGTGTCCGGGGCGGGCGGCGCGTTCGCGATGCAGGAGACCTGCCCCGCGTGCGGCGGACGCCAGCTCGTGTACGACGAGGCGTGCCCGACGTGCCACGGCTCCGGCCGCGGCACCTCCGCCCGCGCGATCCAGGCCCGCATCCCGGCCGGGGTCAAGGACGGGGCGAAGATCCGGCTCAAGGGCAAGGGTGCCCCGGGTGAGAACGGCGGCCCCGCCGGCGACCTGTTCGTGAAGGTCACGGTGACTCCGCACCGCGTGTTCGGGCGCAAGGACGACAACCTCACCATCGACGTGCCCGTCTCCTTCGACGAGGCGGCGCTCGGTGCCGAGGTGCGGATCCCGACGCTCGGCGGCTCGCCGGTCACCCTGAAGCTCCCCGCGGGCACGCCCAACGGCCGCACCTTCCGGGTGCGCGGCAAGGGCGCGACCAAGCGCGACGGCACCAAGGGCGACCTGCTCGCCACGATCGAGGTGAAGGTCCCGGCCAACCTCGACCCGACCGCGCGCGAGGCCCTCGAGGCCTACCGCACGGCCACCGCCGGCAAGCCGCTGCGTGAGGGGCTGTTCTCGTCATGAGCTCACCTTTCGGCACGCCGTCCCCCGACGCCGCCGTGTACGTCATCAGCGTGGCGGCTGAGCTGACCGGGCTGCACCCCCAGACCCTGCGCGCCTACGAGCGCATGGGCCTGATCCAGCCCGGTCGCACCGGGGGCGGCGGCCGGCGCTACTCCCACCGCGACCTCGAGCGGCTCCGCGAGATCGCCGACCTCACCAGCGCCGGCGTGGGCGTCGAGGGCGTGCGCCGCATCATGGACCTCGAGCTCCAGGTCGACGCCCTCCGCGCCCGCAACGAGGAGCTCCTCGCCGAGCTCGACGCCGTACGCCGCGCGGTGGCGGCGCGCGCCACGACCGCTGCCCCGGCCAACAAGCTCCCGGTGCTCCACACGGCCGCCGGTCAGTCCGTCGTCGTCTGGCGCCGGCCGGGCTGACCCGTTCTGCTCAGCCCGAGAGGGTGAGGTCGAGCCACAGGACTGCCACAAGCAACAACGGGACATGCACAGCAGCACGATTCGCCTGAGGTGTCCGGCCCGCGAAGGTTCTGATTCGGCCATGACCTCCCGGATCTCCGTCGGCGCGCGTGCGCGCCGCGGGCTGCGCACGCTGACCGTGCTCGCCCTTCCTGCCACCACCCTGGCCCTCGTTGGCCTCGGTGCTCCCGCCGCGCAAGCGGCCAATCCCGACGCGGACTGCGTGCTCTCCGGCAACACCTTCGCCTGCACCCTGACCTACGCCTACACCGGGTCCGCGCAGACCTTGCGCGTGCCCAACGCCGTCGACAAGGTCAGCGTGGTGGCCGTCGGCGGACAGGGCGCGACCTACGACTCGTCCTCGACGCCCGGACGCGGCGCCGTGGTGAGCGCGGACGTCCCGGTGACGCCCGGTGCGACCTACTACGTGATGGTGGGCGGCAACGCCGGTCGGCCCGGTGGCGGCTGGAACGGCGGAGGCAACGCCGCGAGCAGCGCCGGCGGCGGTGGCGGTGCCACCGACCTCCGGTCGGTCCCGTCGTCCGACCCGTCCTCGCTGTCGTCGCGTGTCATCGTGGCCGGCGGCGGTGGCGGTGGCGACCTCAGGCAGTCCAACGGCGGAGACGCCGGACTCGACGGCGCGAACGGCCGTCAGGGCGACGGCGCTGTGGGATCGCCCGGCGCTGGCGGCACGCAAACGGCGGGAGGCGCCGGCGGCGCCTCGCCGGTCGGAAACCCGGGCACCAACGGTCAGCTCGGCCTCGGCGGCAACGGCGGGGCGCAATGGGGCGGCGGCGGAGGTGGTGGTCTCTACGGCGGCGGCGGCGCGGGCGGTGGGTCCACCACCGGTAGCGGTGGCGGTGGCGGCTCCTCGCTGGTCCCGGCCGGCGGCACGGTCGTCGTCAACTCGACCGGCCAGGCTCCCCAGCTGCGCGTCACCTACACGTCCTACCTCGCCGGCTCGGACCTCAGCCTCGGCGCCCCCTCGGTGGCTGCTGGAGTCGCGAACCCGGTCACGATGACGGTGACCGACGGCTCGGCGACCAAGACGGTCACCCCCCAGACGCTCACGATCGCCCCGACGGGCGGCGCCACCGGCGCCACCTGCACCGCGACCGCCTGCTCGGCGACCCAGATCGGCACCTACACGGTCACCGGCACCTACGGCACCCAGACGCAGAAGGCGACGTTCAAGGTCGTCGCGGGTGACGCGGCCTCGATCGACCTCACCCCGGCCACCGGCACGGCGGCAGCGGGTGAGCAGGTCGACTACACCGTCACCGGCACGGACACCTACGGCAACGTTCTCGGCGACCTCACGGCCGACTCCCTCGTGACCTGGACCGGTCCGGGCGGCACCAACGTCGCCTGCCCGAGCGGCGTCTGCACGATCGACGTGGTCGGCGCCTACACCATCAACGCCAGCACCCCGGGTGCCGGCGGCGCCGCCGTGACCGACTCGGCGACGCTCACCGTCACGGCCGCCGACGTCGCGACCCTCAAGCTGTCCCCGGCCAACGCGGTCGTGGCGGCCGGTCAGTCGCGCAGCTACACCGTGACCGGCAAGGACGCCTTCGGCAACGACCTCGGCGACCTCACCTCGTCCGCGGCCTTCTCCTTCGCCCCGTACGACGGCGGTGCCTCGACCGCGTGCGTCGCGGCCACCTGCACCCCGGCGACCGCCGGCGTCTACCAGGTGACGGCCACCGTCGGCGGCGTGTCCGCCACGGCCACCCTGGTGGTGGAGGCAGTCGCGACCGAGGTGACCGTGACCCCTGTCTCCGGCATCGTCTTCGGCGCTGACGTGCCGGTCTCGGCGACCGTCTCCAGCGGCGCCGGCACGCCCACCGGCACCGTGCAGTTCTCCCTCGACGGCACCGCCATCGGCGCACCGGTCACCGTGGGTTCCAACGGCGTGGCCGCGCTGCCCGACGTGACCGGCCTCCACGCCGGTCTGCACACCATCGGTGCGGCGTACACCTCTGCGGACGGTTCCTTCGCCCGCGGCGACGACGAGTCGTCGTTCGTCGTCGCCAAGGCTCCGACCACCACTGCGGTCACCACGACCCCGGGCAAGCTCACCGCGACCGTCACCGGTGCGGGCGAGCCGACCGGAGACGTGACCTTCTTCGTCGACGGCGTCGACGTGGGCTCGGCCGCGCTCGTCGACGGCACGGCGACCCTCGAGGGCACGTCCAACGACGGCGGATCCGTCGTCGGAGCGTCGTACGCCGGTGACGCCGACCACGAGGCCTCCTCGACCTCCACCTCGCGCACGGCCCCCGTGGTCACGCCGAAGGCGGACGGCCCGGGTCGCAACGACTGGTACAACGGCCCGGTCACCGTGTCGTTCACCTGCGGCTCCGACGTGACGACCTGCCCGGCCCCCGTGGTCCTCGACAAGGAGGGTGCCGGCCAGTACGTCACCCGCACCGTCATCGGCACCGACGGCGGCGTCACCACCGTCACCGCCGGCCCGTACAACCTCGACCTGACGGCCCCCGCCGCGTCGGTGTCGCGCGTGGGCAACGGCAAGACCTACAAGGGCCGCGCCCGCATCGGTGAGTGCGTGGGTGGTGACGCCCTGTCGGGCCTCGCGTCCTGCACGGTCGCCACGACCGGCGGTCCGTTCGGTGCGATGACCACCACGGTCACGACGGCTGACGTCGCGGGCAACACCACCACCTCGACCGCGTCCTACCAGGTGCTCGGCACGTGGCTGGCGCGCTCGAAGCAGGTCGGCTCGGCCTGGACGCTCGGCAAGGGCTCGCGTCGCGTGCTCCACGTGATGTCGACCAAGGCGCCCAGGCTCTCCGGCTCGGACGCGGTCACCGCGAGCACCTTCCGGATGGTCGGTCGCACCGGCGGCATCACCGAGTGGGTGGCCTCGCTGACCGCGAGCAGCTCGCTCAAGGCCGGACGCACCGTGTCCCTGAAGCTCACGAGCTCGCAGGGCGCGCAGACGGTGCGGCTCAGCATCATCAGGTGACACCACGGACCCCGGGACGGGCGGCGCGGCCGCTCGTCCCGGGGTCCTGTGCGTCCTGCGCCGCCCGGTCCAGGCCGTGGTGTCCGCACGTCCGGTTAGGGTGCCGAGGGTGCGGCAGCGCTTCTTCGAGACGGCTCACCGGTGCGCGTCACCGGTCAGCTTCTCCGGGGCTACCCCGGGGACCACCGGAACGTTCGGGCACTGCACCGCGCGCGACGCGCTGCGCTTCGCTGCAGGAGGTCGCGCGCACGACGGGACAGGTCGGGCTGCGCTGTCGCACGCCAGCCGACGGGCCGCATGAGGCCGGAGCTCGCCCGCGCGCTCGCGGCCGGGTTCGTCGCCGGGGAGTGGACCCGAGCCGGGCTGGAGGCGAGCGGAGCGGTCGTCCTGGGCCGGCGCCCGCGCTGGCTCCCGCCGCTGGCGCGCCAGGTCCTCGAGCTCTACCCGCGCGCGCCGGTCGACCGGCCGCGCGAGCTGGCCACCAACATCGCCTCCCGCCCCGCTGCGGCGAAGGCACTGCGCGCCCGCGCGGTCGTGCTGCCGATCGCCGAGACCCGGATGCTCACCAACCGGTGGCGGCTCCCGGCCCTCGACGGCCTCGGCGACCTGGCCGCCTTCCTCGACCTCGCGCCGTCGGAGCTCGACTGGTTCGCCGACCCGCGCCGGTTGGCGAGGCTGACCAGGCAGTCGCCGCTCCAGCACTACCGGGTCAGCCACCGGGTCGCGCCCAGCGGCGGGATCCGCGTGCTCGAGGCACCCAAGCCCCGGCTGAAGGCGCTCCAGCGACGCCTGCTCCGCGAGGTCGCCTCGCTCGTCCCACCGCACGACGCCGCCCGGGGCTTCCGTCCGGGCGGGTCGGTGCGGTCGTACGCCGCTCCCCACGCCGGCCGGAGCGTCGTGCTGCACCTGGACCTGGAGGCCTTCTTCGCCAGCGTGACGGTGTCGCGGGTCTACGGCATCTGGCGCACGGCCGGCTATCCCGAGCCGGTGGCCCACGCCCTCGCCGGTCTGGTGACCAGCGTGCTCCCGCTCGCGGCGTGGCGGGCGATCCCGGCGCCGGCGGACGACGGGCTGCTCGACGCGCACTGGCGCCTCGGTCGCCGGCTGGCCGCGCCGCACCTGCCGCAGGGCGCGCCGACGTCGCCCGCCATGGCCAACCTCGCCGCCTTCGCGCTCGACGTCCGGCTCACCGCGCTGGCGCGGTCGTGGGGCGGGCGCTACACGAGGTACGCCGACGACCTGGCGTTCTCCGGCGAGCGGGGCTGGGGCACCGGCACCTCGCGGCTCGTCGACGCGGTCGAGCGCATCGTGGTCGACGAGGGGTTCCGGCTCAACCCGCGCAAGACCGGCGTGATGCCGCGCGCCGGCCGCCAGGCGCTGGCCGGGCTCGTGGTCAACGATCGTCCGCACGTCTCGCGCCACGACGTCGACCTGCTCAGGGCGATCCTGCACAACTGCCGCGTCCACGGGCCCAGCAGCCAGAACCGCGACGACGTACCTGCCTTCGAGGAGCACCTGCGCGGTCGCATCGCCTGGGTCGCCCAGCACGACACGCTGCGCGGGGCGCGGCTGCTGGCCCTGCACCGCGAGATCGACTGGAGCAGGTGAGGGTCCTGCCGCGCGATGTCGGTGCGACCGCGTAGGTTCGTGGCGTGAGTGAGCGATGAGCAAGATGGACAACCTCCGCGCGATGCGTGAGGCGAAGTACGCCGAGTCCCAGAAGCGCGCGGCCACGGCACCGAGCCGCCCGAAGGCGCAGGCCCCGGTGGCGCCGCCCGCGCCCAAGAAGGTCGAGGAGCGCGCCGGCGCGGCTGCCGCGAGCCCGGCCGAGGCCGCGGCCGACACCGACGAGCTCTGCGGCCACCGCAACATCAGCGGCCGCACCTGCACCCGCGAGAAGGGCCACGCGGCCAAGAGCCACCGCTACTCCTGACGTCAGGCGATCGCGAGCGCCGACTCCCGTACGCCGCTGGGGTGGGGCGCGTCCTCGCCCCGGAGCTCGGCGACCTGGGCCACCAGCACCGCCATCACCTCGTCGGCGACCCGGCGCACGGTCGCGTCGTCGACCGGCGCGCCAGCGGCGAGGCCCGCGAGGCGTCGTACGTCGATGGGTGCGCCCACTGCGACCGCCACCCGGGGCCGCAGCACCGTGTTGCGCAGGAGCCGGCCGAGGATTCGTCGCGAGCCGACGACGCGCTCGGCACCGACGAGCGCGACCGGGACGACCGGGGCACCGGTGCGCAGCGCGAGGCGGACCGCACCGGTCTTGCTGCGCTCGGGCCAGTGCGCCGGGTCGCGGGTGATCCGGCCCTCCGGGAAGAGGCCGACGGCCTCGCCGGCCTCGAGCGCAGTGGCGGCGGCGTCGAGGGAGCCGGCGGCGGACGACGTGCCGCGCAGCACCGGGATGAAGCCGAGCCGGCGGACGATCGGCCCGACGAGGCCGGAGCGGAAGACGCCGCCGGTGGCCATCAGGCGCAGCGACCGGCCGAGGCGGCGGCCGACGAGGGCGAGCAGGATGCCGTCGGCGAAGCTCGTGTGGTTGGCGATGACGATGACGGGGCCGTCGGGGAGCTCGGTGTCGGGGACCGAGCGGCGGGTCAGCTCGAGCCGGCTGACGGCGGAGACGACGGCGCCGAGGAGGCTGGCGGCGAGGGCGTAGAGGAGGGCGGCGCGGAGGCCGGGGCGCTGCCAGGTGCTGGGTTCCATGCCGCGAAGTCTGGTGGCCGACGGGTGCTCCCGGCAGCAGTACGGCTACTCAGGTCCAGTGGCCCGGCCGGTCGATGCCGTCCGGCAGCACGGTCCTCGCGTCGCCCCGCGCGCCGTTGACCTGGGGCTGGGTGAGGAAGAGCGTCGACGACAGGTCGGTGCCGCGGACGTCGGCGTCGCGGAGGTCCGCGCCGAGCAGGTCGGTGTCGTCGAGCGAGGTGTCGCGGAGGTCGGCCTGGATGAGGACCGCTCCCCGCAGGGTCGCGCGGCCGAGGTCGCGCGTGCGGAGGTCGCGACCGGCCAGGTCGTCGTAGGACAGGTCGGGACCGGAGCCGCGGACCGCGACGCTGGCGTCGCGGAGCACCGTGCCGACGCGTGCCTGCAGCTCGTCGAGGTCGGTGGTCAGCAGGGTGACCGGGTCGGCGTGGTCGAGGGCGACGATCTCCTCGACTAGCCCGTCGGGCACGACGCCAGCTGCGCGGTCGGCGGCCGTCCGCAGGTGCAGCAGCATCTCGTGGAGGCCGCGCACGACGGACAGCACGGCGGCCATCTCGCCGAGGTCGGTCTGGTCGCGCCAGGACGCACCGGCGAACGTCACCCGGGTGACGTGCTGCCCCGCGCCGAAGCACTCGAAGCGGGTGCAGCCGACCCAGCCGTCACGTCGCAGGGTGGCGTGGATGCCGCACGAGTCGTCAGCGGCCAGGTTCGCGCACGGCGTGCCGCCGGGCTTGGAGACCTTGAAGCCGTCGTCGCGCGAGAAGGGCAGCAGGACGCAGCACAGGCCGCTGCACTGCGAGCAGTCCGACGACAGGACAGGCAGGTCGGGCAGGCTCACCGGTCCATCGTCTCAGGAGCGCACCAACGTCAGCAGGTGGCGGTGTGCGTCCCCGGCGTGAGGCGGGTGCCACCGCGGGTGCGCTGTCCGGTGCCGGCGGGGTAGGAGCGCACCCAGTCGACCAGCGTGCGCGTGGTCCGCATCGGCGCCGTGCCCGAGGCCTGCATCGAGATCCGCACGGTCATCGACTGGCCGGAGATCGCGGCCGGATCGGTGACGCGTCCGACGGCCTTGCCGTCGACGAACCAGGTGATCCGGCGCGGGGTCACGTCGACGGCGTAGGCGTGGAAGGACTGGTTGGTGGTGACCGGCAGGGTGCGGCTCCAGGCCTGCCCGGTCGCCGCCCTCGCACCGATGGTGATGCCACTCGTGCTGGGCCTCGCCTCGACGAGCGTGATCGCGCGGGCGTCGCAGCCGGTGGCAGCGTCGGCCAGCGGGATGAGCTCGGCCTTGAGGACGTAGTCGGTGGAGCCCCCCGCCTGTACCATCGGCATCAGTCGCGTCTCCCACCGGCCGTAGGCCTGGGCGGCGCCGCCCTGGAGCATCGCGGCCAGCGAGCCCTGTGAGCCGGCACGGCCGGCCCCCTCGCTGTTGCTGCTCAGCTGCATGGCGCCGTTGCGCATCGCGATCCGGCCGGTGCCGTCGCTCGCGTCGGTCCACGACCCGCGCCGTCGGGTGCCGACGGCCGCACGGTCGGAGAGGGACTCGCCGAACTCCCAGTCGAAGTCGTAGAGCTGCTTGCCCCACCGCAGCGAGCCGGCGGCGGTGCTCTGGTGCGGCGCACTGCGTCGGAGGACGGGCTCCGGTGCCGGGGCGGCGACCCGGGTCGACGGACGCTCGCGCGCCGTGCGGCGGACGTCGACGTACACGGGGTAGCTGGGGAACCAGCCGACGTGCCCGACGCCCTGGTCGAAGTCCTCCTGGCGCACGCGGTAGACGGCGGGGCCGGTCGCGGACGGCGTGACGGTGAACGAACCGGTGCCGTCGGACCCGACGGCCGACGACGCGAGGGACGTCCACGAGGCACCGACACGCTGCTGGAGCGTGAGGGCACGCCCCACGAGCAGCGGCATCGCGGACGTGTCGGCGACGAGGGTCAGCGGCTGGCCGGCGACCGCGCTGCCCCGAGCGGTGAGGACGACCTCCTGGTGCACGGCGTCGGAGGTCCACGTGCTGGTGCGCCGGGAGCCGGACACGACGCGGTAGACGATGTGGCTCGAGTGGGCCGGGACCCGCAGGGTGAAGCGTCCGCCGGCGGTGGTCCGGGTGCGCGCGCCGGCCACGTCGCGCCAGACGTCGCCGCTGCGGCCGAGGTTGCTCTGGAGGTGGACCGTACGACGACCGCCGGCGCCGATGCTGCCGCGCAGGGTGATCTCCTGCCCGGCGGTGAAGGAGCCGTTGCCGGGACTGGCCGACAGCGTTCCGGCGCGCATCGAGGGCGCGGACGGCTGCGCGGCCGGCTGGGCGGCGGTCTGCGCGAGGGTCGGGTGCGGGGCGACGAGGGCGAGGGTGCTGGCGAGCAGCAGCGAGAGCAGCGCGGTGGGGGGACGGATGACGACCTCCGAGGTCGGGTTACCCCGACCCTAGGCACACCTCAGCGCTCCTGTCGCCCGGTTGCGACGAACAGGAGCGGTGGATCAGGCGTACCAGCCGCTCTGCATGGCGAACGCGTTGACGAAGATGAGCGCCACGAAGAGGCCGCCGATCACCCGGTTGTCGAAGATCAGCTTTCCCATACCTCCACACTTCCCCGGACGTCGCGGGGGTGAAACATGGACTGCGTAAAGATTGCGTCTGCCTTTGGCCGAGAGCCAGCGAGCGTGCCGCGACCTGACCTCTCTAGGCTGGACCGGTGAGCGCGCTGCTGGTCGCCGGGACCACGTCCGATGCCGGCAAGACCATCGTGACGACGGCGCTGTGCCGGGGCTTCGCGCGCCGCGGGATCCGGGTCGCGCCGTTCAAGGCGCAGAACATGTCCAACAACTCGATGGTCTGCGCCACGGCTGACGGTCGCGGCGCCGAGATCGGCCGCGCGCAGTGGATCCAGTCGGTCGCGGCCGGCGCCGAGCCCGAGCCCGCGATGAACCCCGTCCTGCTCAAGCCCGGTGGTGACCGGCGCAGCCACGTCGTGGTGATGGGCCGGCCCGGCGGGACCATCGACTCGAAGGACTTCGTCGGCGGGCGGACCCACCTGCGCGACGCCGCCTACGCCGCCTTCGACGACCTGCGCTCGCGCCACGACCTGGTCGTCGTCGAGGGAGCCGGCAGCCCGGCGGAGATCAACCTGCGCGAGGGCGACTACGTCAACATGGGGCTCGCCCAGCACGGCCGGATCCCGACGCTGGTCGTCGGCGACATCGACCGCGGCGGGGTGTTCGCCGCGCTCTTCGGCACCGTCGCGCTGCTCGACAGGGCCGACCAGTCGCTCATCGCCGGCTTCGTGGTCAACAAGTTCCGCGGTGACGTCGACCTGCTGCGCCCGGGGCTCGACCAGATCCGTGAGCTGACCGGGCGCGAGGTGTACGGCGTCCTGCCGTGGCACCCCGACCTCTGGCTGGACTCCGAGGACGCGCTCGACCTCGCCGGCCGCCGCACCTCGGACGACGAGGCGCGCCTGCGCGTGGCCGTCGTACGGCTGCCGCGGATCTCGAACTTCACCGACGTCGACGCGCTCGGCATCGAGCCCGGCGTCGACGTCACCTTCGCCTCCGATGCCCGAGCCCTGGCCGGCGCCGACCTCGTCGTGCTGCCCGGCACCCGCGCCACGATCGAGGACCTGGCGTGGCTGCGCTCGCGCGGCATGGACCGGGCCGTCCTCGACCACGCGGCGTCGGGCAGGCCGGTGCTCGGGATCTGCGGCGGATTCCAGATGCTGGGGCGGCGCATCGTCGACCCGTCCGGTGTCGAGGGGGCCGTGGGCGCGGACGTGGCGGGGCTCGGCCTGCTCGACGTCACCACGACCTTCGGCGCCGACAAGGTGCTGCGGCTGCCGATCGGTACGGCGCTGGGGCAACCGGCGCACGGCTACGAGATCCACCACGGCCGGATCACCCGGCACGGCGGTGAGGAGTTCCTCGGCGGCGCGCGCGCCGGTGCGGTCCTCGGGACCATGTGGCACGGCAGCCTCGAGGGTGATGAGCTCCGGCGGGCGCTGCTGTCGGAGGTCTCGGCGGCGGCCGGGGCGTCGTACGAGCCGGGGGACGTCAGCTTCTCCGCGATGCGCGAGCGACGGCTCGACCTCCTCGGCGACCTGGCGGAGGAGCACCTGGACCTCGACGCGCTGCTCGACCTGGCCACGTCCGGCGCGCCCGACGGCCTGCTGGTGCTCGAGCCCGGGGCCTCCCGATGAGGATGCTGCTGCTCGGCGGCACGAGCGAGGCGCGCGAGCTGGCGGCGCTCCTGCTGGGGTCGGACGTCCAGCTCGTGTCCTCGCTCGCCGGACGGGTCGCCCGTCCGCGGCTGCCCGTCGGGCCGTGCCGGATCGGCGGCTTCGGCGGCGTCGACGGTCTGCGGGAGTGGCTGACGAGCCACCGGATCCAGGCCGTCGTCGACGCGACCCACCCCTTCGCGGAGGGGATGTCGGCCAACGCCGTCGCCGCCTGCACCGCCGAGGGACTGCCCCTGCTCCGGCTGGCCCGCCCCGGGTGGTCGGACGCGCCGGGGTCGGACCAGTGGCACTGGGTCGACGACCACGCCGCCGCCGCCTCGTCGGCGGCCGGCCTCGGGAGGCGTCCGCTCCTCACCGTCGGGCGCCAGCACCTCGACCGCTTCGTGGGCCCGCTCGCCGGGCACCGGGCGGTCGCGCGGGTCGTCGACACCCCGGCCATCGAGCTCCCGCAGTCCTGGTTGGTGGTCAACGACCGCGGTCCCTACGACCTCGCCGGCGAGCTCGAGACGCTGGGCGAGCACGCGGTCGACGTGCTCGTCACCAAGGACTCCGGCGGCAGCTACACCTGGCCCAAGATGGAGGCCGCCGGGCAGCTCGGCGTGCCCGTGGTCGTCGTACGACGTCCGGGTGCGACCGACGGCGTCGCGACGGTCAGCGACGCCGGAGCCGCCGCTCAGTGGGTCCTCAGCAAGCAGCCCTAGGCTGGCAGGACCGATCACGAAAGGTCCGCCCATGTCGACTTCCGGCATCAATCCCACCCTCAGGTCCGGCTCGCCGTTCACGCTGCAGTTCCCCCAGTCGCTGGCGGTCTACGACGACTACGCCGCCGCCCAGAAGAGCGTCGACTTCCTCTCCGACGCGGAGTTCCCCGTCGAGCACCTGATGATCGTCGGCACCGACCTCAAGCGGATCGAGCGCGTCACCGGCCGTCTCACGTGGTCCAAGATCGCGATCGGCGGCATCCTGTCCGGGCTGTGGCTCGGCGTCTTCATCGGGCTCGTCTTCGCGCTCTTCACCGAGTCGAGCGTCCTGCAGGTGCTGACCGGCACGGTGTTCCTGGGTGCGACGTTCGGCCTGGTCTGGGCGCTGATCGGCTACGCCGCGACCCGAGGCACGCGCGACTTCTCCTCCGTCACCCAGGTCGTCGCGACGAAGTACGAGGTGCTCGTCGAGAACAAGCACGCCGCCCGGGCGCGCGAGGTGCTCGCCGGGCTGCCGGGCGCGCTGCCGAACCCGTTCTCCTGAGCCGCGAGTCACCGGATATCCGGTGACCGCCCCGGTTGTCGGCCCAGATCTGGGGGACGAACCGGGAAACTCGGGTGCAAAGTCCATCGAGTGATGAGTTCTCCGCGCCGTCGCAGTCATACAAGTGACAGCCCGACGACACGAGAGGACGAGATGATGGCGGCGACACGGACGGAGAGGGTGGACGTGGGGAGCCTCAGCGAGGTCGGTGAGGCGGAGTTCGCGGAGCTGGTGGAGCCGCACCGCCGCGAGCTGCACGTGCACAGCTATCGGATGCTCGGCTCGTTCGAGGACGCCGAGGACGCGGTGCAGGAGACGCTCCTGCGGGCGTGGCGGCGGCGCGAGACGTACGCCGGCCGCGCGACGCTGCGTGCCTGGCTCTACCGGATCGCGACCAACGCATGCCTCGACCTGCTGGCCAAGCGGCGCCCCGACCCCGCGACGGGCGGAGAGGTGCTGTGGCTCCAGCCCTATCCCGACCGGCTCCTCGACGAGCTCCCCGCGGCCGGCGCCGACGAGCCCGAGGCGAAGGCCGTCGCGCGCGAGACGATCGAGCTGGCCTACGTCGTCGCGGTGCAGCACCTCGCGCCCCGCCCCCGCGCCGCGCTGATCCTGCGTGACGTGCTCGGCTGGCCGGCCAGGGACGTCGCCGAGCTGCTGGGCGACTCGGTGAACTCGGTCAACAGCGCGCTCCAGCGGGCCCGCGCCGGGATGCGCGAGCACCTGCCGGCCGAGCGCCAGGAGTGGACCGGGGCCGAGGACGACGTCGACAACCGCGAGCTCGTACGACGCTTCACCGACGCCAGCGTCGTCCCCGACCTCGACACGATCGCCACCCTGCTCCGCGACGACGTGCGCTACTCGATGCCGCCGTGGGAGGGCCTGCTCGTCGGGCGCGACGCGGTCGTCGCCGACTGGACGGCCAACGGCTACCCCGAGATGACGGGCCTGCGCACGGTGCCGACGTCGGTCAACCGCCAGCCGGCGATCGCCTGCTACCAGTGGCGCGAGCAGGAGCAGGCCCACCTGCCCCTGACGATCGACGTGCTCCGGATCTCCGGCGGGGCGGTCACCGAGGTGACCATCTTCGGCGCGGAGCAGTTCGAGCGGCTCGGTCTGCCGGCCCGGCTCGAGGGCTCGGAGGCCGACCGATGAGCGCCACGACCGTCGCCCGCACGGGCTTCGGCTCGCGCCTCGGCCGGCTGGTGGCCGCCGGACTGCTCGCGGCCGTCGGTGCCGCGGTGGCCACCGTCCTGGTGGCGGTGCTGCTGGAAGCGCTCGGCGCCGACTTCGAGGTCGATGGCGGCGCGATTCCGGTCGCGGGCTTCGGCTCGATCACGTTCCTGTTCTCGGTGGTGGGCATCGTGATCGCCGCGCTCCTCCTGCGGTTCAGCGCCGATCCCGACCGACGCTTCCTCACCGTCGCGGTCGTGCTGACCGCGCTCTCGCTGGTGCCGCCGGTCCTCTGGGGTCACGGTGCGGGCACGGTCCTCGCGCTCGTCGTGCTCCACCTGGTCGCGGCCGGCGTGGTGGTCCCGGCGCTGGTGCGCGTGCTGCGACGGGTCAGCGACCCCGCCTGAGCGCCACTGCGCACGCGACGACGACCGCTCCGGTCCCGACTCGGCTCGCCAGTCGGACGGAGCGATCGATGTCGTCGCGGGTCGGGGGCGGGCCGTCGCCGAGGATCACCCGGTCCTCGACCCCGTGGGCGTAGGTGTTCGTCCCCCCGAGCCGTACGCCGAGCGCGCCGGCGAACGCGGCCTCCACCACCCCGGCGTTCGGGCTGGGGTGGCGTCGCGCCTCGCGGGCCCACGCCCTCAGCGCGGCCGAGGGCGAGCCGCCGACCGTGGGGGCGAGGGCCGCCGCCAGCAGCCCGCTGAGCCGCGCGCCGGGGAGGTTGAGCAGGTCGTCGAGCCGGGCGGACGCCCAGCCGAACCGCCCGTAGCGCTCGCCCCGGTGACCGACCATCGCGTCGAGCGTGTTGACCGCGCGGTAGCCGAGCAGCCCGGGAATGCCGAGCAGCCCGCCCCACACGAGGGGGGCGACGACGGCGTCGGAGGTGTTCTCCGCGACGGACTCGACGGTCGCCCGGCTGACCTCGCCCTCGTCGAGGACGCTGGTGTCGCGCCCGACCAGGTGGGTCAGCCGCTGCCGGGCGCCGGGCAGGTCGTCGGCGGCGAGGAAGCCGTGCACGGCCGACGCCTCGCGCCCGAGCGACGTACCGCCCAGCACGGTCCACGTCGCCGCCGCGGTGAGCAGCGTGTGGGCCACGAAGTGCCCGCGCGAGCGGCGCTCCAGGACGAGACCGCCCCCCGCGGCGGCCCCGGCCAGGAGCGCCAGGTGGACGACGCCACGACTCCGCGAGTCGGCGTACGTCCTCCTCTCCAGCTCCAGTGCGGTGGTGCCGAACAGGGCGACGGGGTGCCCCCGTCGTGGGTCTCCGAAGCGCCGGTCGGCGAGGTGGCCGAGCGCGAGGCCCAGCGCCCTGCTCACCAGCGGAGCCCGCTGGTTGAGCAGGGCGCCCCGCGCCCGTGTCGAAACCCGGGGCCCGATCGTCAGAGCGATGCGGCCAGCTCGCGCTTGGCGTGCGCCATGGTCGCCTTCTCGTGCTGCCGGGCGACCATCGCGGTCATCCCGACGCCGATCAGCGCCCACAGGGTGGCGAGCGTGACGAGCGAGGCGCGGCGGAAGTACCAGAGCGTGTCGGCCGGGAAGCTGCCGAGCTCGTTGACCGTCGGCATCAGGTGCCCGACGACGACCACGACCAGGAGGTACGCCGCTGCGGCTGCCGCGACCGCCTCGGCGGTGCGGAGCCGGCCGAGCAGTGCCTTGCCGAGCAGGACCGCGCCGATCATGGCGACGACCGAGACCACGAGGAAGGCGAAGTAGAGCCCGGTGCGCGACCCGATGGTGTCGCCGCTGCCGACGGCGGGCGGCGTCGACGGGTACTTCGCGAAGGGCACGAGCGCCACCGCGACGAAGCCCAGCAGGGCGACCAGCGCGGTCGACTGGGCGGGCGAGAGCCGGCGGAGCCGACCCATGGCGAAGGCCGCTGCGATGCCGACGAGGCCACCGAGCGCGGGCCCGACGACGATCATGGCGGTGGCGAGGCCCCACGTCTTCTGGGTGGTGCGGCTGATGCCGCCCTCCTCGTCGCCGTGCAAGTGGCCGGCCTCCTCGCCGTCGGCGTGGGTGTGGCCGTCCTCGGCGGCAGGCGCCTCGGCCGCTGCCGAGCTGGCCTCCTCGATCCCGATGGCGGTGTCGATGGAGGGCTCGCCGAAGAGGTTGGCGACGGCAAACGTCAGTACCCCGGCGACCAGTCCGACGAGCAGACCGGTGACCAGGAAGTTGCGTACGGTCATCCCCGCGCGCTCAGTGGCAGGGGAAGCCGAGCAGGTGCCGGCCGTCGTGCACCCACTCGTGGATGGCGGTGCCGGCGGGCAGGCTGACGGCGCCCTGGTCCGCGCTGACGAAGAACAGCGCGAGGACGGCCAGCAGGCCGAAGAAGAGGGCCCACGGGGTGATCTGGGCGACGGGGATGCTCGGGACCGCGATCTCGGGTGCCGCGGGAGCGGGAATGGCGTTGCTCATGTGATGCCTCCTGGGGATGAGTGCGTCCCCTTGATAGATGGGCGATCGTCGAGCTCGGGTCTGGCTCCAGCCACCTGGGCGGCTGTCACAGTAGCGCTACTGCTCCGGACTTCCACCGGATTCCTCACACACGATCAGGCCGCAACCTACCAGCGATCAGGGGAGTGCTGACAAGGCCTCGAGCAGCTTTGTGGACACCTCGGGCGGGCGCACGGCGATCCGGATCCAGGAGTCGTCGAGGCCCGGGAACGTGTCGCAGCGTCGTACGGCGAAACCGGCCGCGCGCAGGGCCGCGTGCACGCCGGTGCCGGGCCGGGCGAGCACGAAGGGGGCGGTGCTGGTGACGTGCTCGATGCCTGCTGCGGTGAGGCCCTGCTGGAGGTGCTCGCGCCACTGCTCCACGTCGGCGTTGCGGGCCTTCGCCCCGGTCACGGCCTCGTCGGTGGTGCAGGCGATCATCGCGGCAGCGGCAGGCGTCGACACCGACCACGGGGGCTGCAGGTCGCGCAGCCCGGCGATCATGTCGCGTTCGCCCAGGACGTACCCGGCCCGCAGGCCCGCGATCGCCCACAGCTTGGTGAGGCTGCGCACGACGAGCAGGCCCGGGACCGGTTCGTCGGCCAGGCTCTCGGTGCCGTCGTCGTTGAAGGCCTCGTCGACGACGACCAGCCGACCGTCCCTCGTGAGGCTCCTGATGGCCGCGCCCGGGTGGCGTACGCCGGTCGGGTTGGTCGGGTTGCCGATCACCACGAGGTCGGCGTCGTCGGGGACGGTGGCCGGGTCGAGGGTGAAGCCGCCGTCGAGGACCACGTGGTGCGGGGAGTGACCGGCCGAGGCCAGCGCGACGTCGGGCTCGGTGAACTGCGGGTGCACCACGACCGGCCTGCGCCACGGCCGGAGCCGAGCGATCAGGGTGAAGGCCTCGGCCGCGCCGGACGTGGCGAGCACGTCGCCCCGGTCGCGGTGGTGGTGCGCCGCGAGCGCCGCCTCGGCGGGGGTGGGGTCGGGGTAGCGGGCCAGGTCGTCGACGCTCGCCGTGATGGCGTCGCGCAGCCACGGCGGCATCGGCGCCGGGTGGACGTTGACCGCGAGGTCGACCAGCCCGGGCGCCGCCTCCCGGTCCCCGTGGTGGCGGAGGTTCACCGCAAGGCAGCCGTCACCGGCACGGCCGCAGCTGCCGCCTCGGCGAACCGCGTCGCGAGGTGCGGGTGCCCGGCCCAGTGGACGTGGAGGTACGACGCGTGGAGCGTGCGGGTGCCGACACCCGCGGGGTGCGGACCGCCCTCGCCGTCGAGCCACCACGCGGGCTGGCCACCGGTGTCGCCGAGCAGGTGCGTGCGGTGGAACTCGTGGCCGGTGACCGACTCCCCGGGGCGGGAGAGCAGGTCGTCGCCGACGGCCTTGGCGCGGCGGTACGACAGCGTGAGCCGCGGCGCCATCGCGGCGTCGGCCGGGATCGCGCCGACCATGTGCGCCGGCTGGCCGGACGGCCCGGCGACGGTGCGGCAGAGGTAGAGCAGGCCGGCGCACTCGGCGACCGTCGGCAGCCCGCGCCCGATGGCGTCCCTGATGTCGGTGCGCAGCTGCTCGTTGGCGGTGAGCTCCAGCGCATGCATCTCGGGGAACCCGCCACCGAGGTAGAGCCCGGTCGTCCCCTCCGGAAGCTCGGTGTCGGTCAGCGGGTCGAGGTCCACGACCTCCGCCCCCGCCGCCTCCAGCAGCTCCACGGTCTCGGCGTAGCGGAACGTGAACGCCCGGCCCCCGGCGACCGCGATGACGGGTCGACGCCCACCCGGACCGCCGCTGGTCGAGGAAGGACGAAGTCCTGTCACGAGACCCGGCCACCTCGAAGCATCTGGTCTCGTGACGGGCGCCAGGGCGCCCTCCTCGACCAACGATGAGGCGGGGTCCCACGGCCGCTCGGCCAGGTCGGGCGCGGCGGCAGCGAGCCGTACGACTGCCTCGAGGTCCACCTTCTCGGCGATCTGACCGGCGAGCCGGTCGAGCGCCGCAGCCGCATCCCCGCGCTCGGCGGCTGGCACCAGCCCGAGGTGCCGCGACGGAGCCTCGATCCCGTCGTCCCGCTGCAGGATCCCGAGCACGGGCACCCGGTCACCGATGGACCGGACGACCTCGTCGGCGTGCCGAGCGGACCCGGCCTTGTTGAGGATCACGCCGACGACGTCGACGGGCGGCTGGGCCCAGGTCATCAGGCCGTGGACGGTGGCCGCGATGGTGCGCGAGGCGGAGGAGATGTCGACCACCAGCACCACCGGCGTACGCGTGACGGCCGCGACGTGGGCCGTCGAGGCGAAGCCGTCGCCACCGATCTGGCCGTCGTACAACCCCATCACACCCTCGATGACGGCGAGGTCCGCGCCGGTGGCGCCGTGCAACAACAGGGGTACGAGACGCTCCTCCCCGACGAGGTGCGGGTCGAGGTTGCGGCCGGGGCGGCCGGTGGCGAGCGCGTGGTAGCCGGGGTCGATGTAGTCGGGGCCGACCTTGTGGCCGCTGACGGTGTGACCGGCGCGCGCGAGGGCGGCCATCAGCCCGGTGGCGACGGTGGTCTTGCCGTGGCCGCTCGCGGGGGCCGCGACCATGAGGCGGGGGAGGGTCACCATTCGATGCCTCGCTGACCCTTCTGCCCGACCTCCATCGGGTGCTTGACCTGACCCATCTCGGTGACGAGGTTCGCGGCCTCGACGAGGCGCGGGTCGGCGTGGCGGCCGGTGATCACGACGTGCTGGCGACCGGGCCGGTTGACCAGCGTCGAGACGACGTCGTCGACGTCGACCCAGCCCCACTTCATCGGGTAGGTGAACTCGTCGAGGACGTAGAGGTCGTGGCGCTCCTCGGCGAGTGCGCGCTTGATCTCCTGCCAGCCCTCGGCGGCGTCGGCGGCGTGGTCCTCGTCGGTGCCGGCCTTGCGCGACCACGACCAGCCCGAGCCCATCTTGTGCCAGGTGACGGGCCCGCCCTCGCCGGTCTCCTCGTGCAGCTCGCCGAGGCGCTCGAGCACGGTCTGCTCGCCGATGCGCCACTTGGCGGACTTCACGAACTGGAAGACCCCGATGCTGAAGCCCTGGTTCCACCCGCGCATCGCCAGGCCGAAGGCGGCGGTCGACTTCCCCTTGCCGGGGCCGGTGTGGACCATGATGAGCGGCCGGTTGCGGCGCTCGCGCGTGGTCAGGCCGTCGTCGGGGACGGTGGTCGGCACTCCCTTGGGCATCAGGCGCTCCAGCTGTCGATGTGGATGGCCTCGTCGAGGGTGCGGCCCTTGCGCCAGTCGTGCCGGACCAGGTCGGGCACCTCCTGCAGGCGGGTGACGGGCCCGAGGCAGAGCCACGCGACAGGGCGTACGCCGTCGGGCAGGCCGACGAGGTCGGCGAGGAACTCCTCGCGGTAGAACGACACCCACCCCACGCCGAGGCCCTCGGCGGTGGCGGCGAGCCAGAGGTTCTGGATTGCCAGGCAGGTGGAGTAGAGGCCGGCGTCGGCGATCGCGTGACGGCCGAGCACGTGCTGCCCGCCCCGTCCGGGGGAGTACGTCACGACCACGCCGAGGCCGGACTCGCGGATGCCCTCGACCTTGATCTTCTCGAAGGTGGCACGCCGCTCGCCGTCGAGCTGGTCGGCGAAGATCTTGCGCTCCGTCTCGACGTGCTCGGCGAACTCGTTGCGCTTCACCTCGTCCTTCACCAGCACGAAGTCCCACGGCTGCGAGTGCCCGACGGACGGCGCCTGGTGGGCGGCTCGCAGCACCCGTCGCAGCGCGTCCTGGTCCAGGTCGTCGCCGCTGAACTCGGCTCGTACGTCGCGCCGGCGGGCGATGACGTCGTAGAGACCTTGACCCAGCTGGCTGCTCATGCCGCGCGCGCCATGCTCGTGAGGGCCTGCGCGCTGACCTCCGCGAGCGGGAGGTGCGTGGCCTGCATGGCCAGCGCGAGCTGACCGGCGAGGCCCATCCGCATCGGGCCCTGCTCGCAGTCGACGACGACGGCGCTGGTGTGCTGCTCCGCGAGCCATGCGGCAGCCTGCCGGCTCCTGACCACGGCGTCGGCGCCCTGGGTGGCCCGGCCGTCGGTGATCACGATGAGGAGCGGGCGGCGTCGCGGGTCGCGCACCCTCTCGACCCGCAGCACCTCGGCCGCGGTGAGCAGGCCTTCGGCGAGCGGCGTACGACCCCCTGCCGGCAGGTCGGCGAGCCGCTTCGCTGCGATGTCGACCGAGTGGGTCGGCGGCAGCGCGACCTCGGCGCTGTCGGCGCGGAAGGTGACCAGCCCGACCTTGTCGCGGCGCTGGTAGGCGTCGAGCAGCAGGCTGAGGATCGCGGTCTTCACCTGCTCCATCCGCTTCTTCGCGGCCATCGATCCGCTCGCGTCGACGCAGAAGAGGACGAGGTTGGCCTCGCGTCCCTCACGTCGTGCCGTCCTCAGATCGCCGTCCTGGAAGAGGATCCGACCACCCTGGCGCCCTCGTGCCTGTTGGTGAGGAGCCGCTGCCCGGATCGTCTCGATCAGGTGCAGCCCGCCGTTGCCGGTCGGGTCGGCCCCGATCCGGCGCCCGTTGCTCGTCAGCGCGCGGCTCCGCTTGCCCGACTCCCCGGCGCCCGTGCCGTGGACCTCGAACCGCTTCACCTTGTAGGGGTCCGCAGCTCCAATGACCGACGTCTGCCCGGCGCCCGAACCATCCGCTGGTTGAGGAGGGCGCTCTGCGCCCGTGTCGAAACCCGGGTCCTCCTGCTGATCCGTCGGTTGAGGAGGGCGCTCTGCGCTTTCCGCCGTTGGTTGAGGAGGGCGCTCTGCGCCCGTCTCGAAACCCGATCCATCCGACCCGGCGTCCGGACCATCGCCCTGATCGGACTCCGGCGCCTGGTCGTCGCCTCCGCCATCACCGTCCGGCTCCGGCGGAAGCGGCGGCTCAGGGTCCGGCTCCTCGTCCCCGAGAACCTGGTCGAGCAGCTCCTCGTCGAGCCCGGGAGCATCGAACGGGTTCCGCCGCCGCCGGTGGGGCAGCGCCAGCAGCGCCGCCTGACGGATGTCTGCCCGGGTGACGTGGGTCCGTCCGTTCCAGGCCGCGTTGGCGATCGCGGTGCGCGTGGTGACGATGTCGGCGCGCATCCCGTCGACCTCGAAGGCGGCGCACACCTCAGCGACCTTGGTCAGCACCGCGTCGGTCAGCTCGACCTCGGGGAGCAGCTTGCGGGCGGCGGCGATCCGGTCGGTCAGCGCGCGCTCGGCGTCGGCGTACGACTCGACGAAGGCGTCGGGGTCGGCGTCGAAGGCGAGCCGGCGGCGGACGACCTCGGCGCGCAGCTGCGGGTCGCGCGGTGCGGCGATCTCGACGGTGAGGCCGAAGCGGTCGAGGAGCTGGGGGCGGAGCTCACCCTCCTCGGGGTTCATGGTGCCGACGAGCACGAAGCGGGCGGCGTGGGCGACCGAGACGCCGTCGCGCTCGACGGTGGAGCGGCCCATCGCGGCGGCGTCGAGCAGCAGGTCGACGAGATGGTCGTGGAGGAGGTTGACCTCGTCGACGTAGAGGATGCCGCGGTGCGCGCGGGCGAGCAGGCCGGGCTCGTACTCGGCGACGCCGTCGGCCAGCACCTTGGAGAGGTGCAGCGAGCCGAGCACGCGGTCCTCGGTGGCGCCGACGGGGAGCTCGACGAGGCGTACGGGCCGGGTCTCGGTCTCCGCGTCGCTGCCCCAGGCTCCGTCGGGTGACGTCTCGCCGGGGGCGGAGGAGAACCGGTCGCCGGCGACCACCTCGATGGGCGGCAGCACGGTGGCGAGGGCGCGGACGGTGGTGGACTTGGCCGTGCCCTTCTCGCCGCGCACGAGCACGCCGCCGACCTCGGGGGAGATCGTGGTGAGGAGGAGGGCGAGCGTCATGTCGTCGCTGCCGACGACTGCGCAGAGGGGGTACTGCTGTGGCATGGGGGCTCCCGCTCTCGTTGCCAGGTTGGAACTGGTCGACGGGAGGCCGGTCTTCGGACTTCCCGGATCGTCATGTTCGACGTCTCGAGTCACCGCAGCGGGCCCTGTGCCGGACTTTCACCGGCTTCCCAGATTCTCCCCAAGCTTCGGGGCACCTCTCGCCTTGTCCGCGTCACGATAGCGTCTGCGGCCATGTCGTCCACTGGTGTGCCCACGGAGATCGTGGTCGTCGGGATCGGCGCCGACGGCTGGGTCTCGCTCTCCCCGTCGTCGCAGTCGCTGGTGCTGGAGGCGTCGGTGCTCTGGGGCGGCTCGCGACACCTCTCCCTGGTGCCCTCCGTCGGCGGTCAGGTGCGGGTGTCGTGGCCCTCGCCGTTGGCTGCTTCTCTGCCTGCGCTGCTCGCTGAGTACGCCGGTCGCCCGGTCGTCGCGCTTGCCTCCGGTGACCCGCTGGTGTCGGGGATCGCAACGACGCTCTTGGAGTACGGCGCTCCGGTGCGGGTGGTGCCCGCCATCTCGTCGGTGGCACTGGCTCGGGCGCGGATGGGATGGTCTTCCGAGTCCTGCGAGGTCGTTTCGCTTGTTGGTCGTCCCTTGGAACGTCTGGTGCTAGCCCTAGCACCGGGCCGCCGGATCCTGGTGCTCTCGTCGGATGCCTCGACACCCGCTGCGGTGGCGTCGTTGCTGACCTCTGCCGGGTGGGGTGCCTCTTCTTTCACGGTCCTCGGGGACCTCGGCTCGTCGACCGAAAGTGTTCGGTCAGGCGTCGCTTCCTCGTGGTCGGTCGCGTCTCCCGCGTTGAACATCATTGCCATCGGGGTGTCCGGAAACGGCTTGGCCTCCTGGGCGCCCGGACTGCCGGACTCGGCCTTCGAGAACGACGGCCAGCTCACCAAGCGAGACCTCCGCGCCTCCGCGCTCGCCCGCCTCATGCCCGCCCCCGGGCAAATCCTCTGGGACGTCGGCGCGGGTGCCGGCTCGGTCGGCATCGAGTGGATGCGCGCCCACCCGACATGCCGCACGATCGCCATCGAGTCCGACCCCGAGCGTGCGGCTCGAATTGCGCGGAACGCTCAGGCTCTCGGCGTCCCCGACCTCCAGGTCGTCGAAGGCCGAGCTCCGTCAGCACTGTCAGATCTCGAAGCCCCGGACGCGATCTTCATCGGGGGCGGCGCCACTCGTGAAGGCGTCCTGGACACCTGCCTCGCCGCGTTGAAGCCAGGCGGCCGCCTCGTCGTTCACGGCGTCACCCTCGAGACCGAGACGTTGCTCGCCAAGGCGTACGCCGACCACGGCGGCGAGCTGACTCGGATCGGGGTCGAGACCGCGGCGCCAGTAGGGACCTTCACTGGGTGGACGCCCGCGCGCAGGGTCACTCAGTGGGCTCTAGATCGAGCGCCAGTCTGAAGCGCAGGACCTGCTGCGATCCGCCCAGAATGCCGCACATCCAACCGTCGACGAGTAGCCCAGAGTGATGCGCTGACCCTCGCTAGGCGAGCGCCCAGTGTTCATTCAGAGATGCACGGGCGGCGGCATGCAAGCTTCAGGAAGTACTCGTCAACTGAGGGCTCCTGCGCCCCAAACCCCCTGCGACCTCTGTTGCGGGCGCGCCACAGTTCCGATGTATCTGAGTCCGCTCTGGCAGCCGACCTCTAACTGCAGCCCTCATAGAAGTACGTGGCGTCCATCGCGGCGTTTGGAGTAAGCCTCTTCCAGGAGACGTTGAGGATGTGTCCAAGGCCGTCATTCGATTCGCGCTTCGCATGCCTACTGCGCTTGGCTTCAACTTGCTCGCGAGCGTCATTTGCCCGGTCGCACTGGTCGGCGGAAAGGTAGAAGGCAACGGACTCGATGTGCCGCCACCGCCTGTTGAACACACCATCCTCAGGGTCGTTCGTGACAGCGGCCTCGACCTTCCGTACCACCTCTTCGATTCCGGCGCGCGTGACTTGACGGCGGAGGTCTGGGAGCACGTTGATCATTCCGTCTTCGCTCACGATGACGACCATGCAGTTCCGATCGTTGGCTTTCGCATAGCGCACTGCTGAGTTGTATCTGGCTCCTCTCGCCGGGTCTCCGTCTCCGGTGGCTTCACCGTCGAGAATCACCCCGATGGCGTGGCATTCGCCCGCGGGATCCACGAGTACCGCCCCGTCGATGCGCGTGATTGCGTCGATGAGTTCAGGGTTGAGGTGCCCCGGCGCAACCTGCTGCGCTTGGGGAGCGAGCCGTGCGGCCTCCCCCGGTGCGTCGTTGTGCACGACGAGGATCGTGCCGTGCGAAGCCTTGGATGCGTGGTCCGCGAGATCCCACAGTCTTTCCGCATCGGCTGGGACAGAACTGGAAAATACGCGACGGGCGATGCTCTTGAAGGCATCGGGATCGATGGATGGTTGAGGGAAGGTAGGGCGCGTGTTCTCGACGCGGAGAAGCCTGTCTAGGTGATGACGCAGTTCCCAGGCACCGCGAGCCACGACAACGAAACTGAAAATATCCTCGTCCGCGGATGAATACGTGTCTCGAATCTTTGCGAGACCGTGAACCTTTTCGCCATCGCACAGCAGATGGAGGTCGTTTGTGGCCATCTCTAGCGCCTTGCGCATGGAACGCGTCTCGGACAGGGGGATGGGTCTTGCGAACCGGAGAGTGAGATCGATCTTCGGGTTGTCCGGTGAGGCGAGGGCCAGGGCACCATTGCTGCTTCGGCCCTCGTACGGTTGAGCCGAGATTTCGTCGAGTGCCACGGCTACGTCTGATGCGAACTCGTAGCCGCTATAGACAGCGACCGATTGCGCGAATCGTTGTGCCGCCTTGCGGATGATCTCGGAGCGTGCGGCCCAGCTGGGCATGAACATCTCTGGTGGCTCGATGTTGCGGAGGTCGCTGAGAACGGCTAAGAGCAGTTCCTCCATCACCGCATGCTGGAAGGAAGGGGTGACCGAGTACCGGTCGATGGTTGTCCTGCTCAAGGCTGGCCTACCGTTCCAGCGGCCGGTGGGGACGGCGGCAACGGGATGAATCTCGTACGCGCCTATGCGCGCGGACCTCCCGACAAAGAACGTGAGGTCGGCGCCGGCGGATGAGGACGTCAGTGCATCCTGAACAGCCTCGGCGCGCATGGAGTCGAGAAGCCCGCGGTGGTAGCGGTCGTGGTGCCGACCACTGGTGATAATCGTGGTGGACCCAGCGTTGTCGGCATATCTGGTGCGTGCGTCAGCGGGGACGTGGCTCAGATCGACTTTGGCCAGCTCGTCGAGCTCGGACTCGAAACAGATCGGGTGACGCTGCCCGGGGTCGTCGGTGAACCCGACTAGGAAGGCTCGGACCCCGAGGCCAAACCCGATCTGCTCGAAGATCTGGCTAGCCGCAAGTTCCAAGGTGACTCGGAATGAATGTTGGAACGGCCACATGAACTGGTCGATGGTGTCTCGCACAGATGCATTGTTTCCTGACACCGACCCTCGGCGCGAGCCAATGTCGAGCGCGGCCAACTGAGGGATGCGGCTCGTATCGCTTCAACGCAAGAAGTCTCGGTGAACCGCCACGTTTGCGCGGGAGAGATCGTCAAGAACAACAAGGTTTGGTAGACCCCGGATGTCGTAAACGCGACTGCCAGGCGTCAGCAGGCAAGAATGCTACGTCAGTGCTGCCCCTGTGGCAGCGTGGTTGCATCAGAGGCGGGGGTTGCTGTGTGGGCTGACAACGAGGCCGATTTCGATCTACTCGGGTTCGACTTCTTAGTTGACGGGCTGGTTGTTGCGCTCACCGAGCCGCGACTCCTCCCGCTCACGGTAGGCGTGCTCGGTGATTGGGGGTCTGGCAAGAGCAGCCTCATGGGTATCGCCGGCCGTGAGATCGCTGCGCTCACCGCTGCGGTCGAGATTGATGGCGAACAGGTAGACCAGCCCAGCTATCTGGTCATCGAATTTAGCCCGTGGCAGCACCAGGACTACGACGACGTCAAGACCGCCCTGATGACGTCGATTCTCGATGCGCTCCAGAAGAACGCGCCGACACTGTCCGCCGACATTACTAGACTCAGAAGGGTCGTCGAGGCCCTCAAGAGACTCGGTCGACGCAGCGGACGTGTTAGCGCTTCAATGGTTGCCGGCGCGACGCCGATCGTTATGCAGGTCGTGAGCCCCGATCTCGACCCGGAAGTCGTGAGCCTGGCGGCCACGGGTGCCGGGGCTGTTGCCGGCGAGGTGAAAACGGCACTCGCTGAGCCCCCTGACGAGATCGGTGCTGGCGACGACAACGCAGAGCACGCAAACGACATCCAAAGCTTCAGGACGCTGTTCGGCGAGCTCGTTGCCGCCTCCCCCTACGAAGCGGTCATAGTTCTAATCGATGACCTCGACCGATGCCTCCCGGGAACAGTTGTGGACACGTTTGAGGCGATTCGGCTGTTCTTGAATACGCCAAGGACCGCGTACGTCCTCGCGCTGAATCAGTCGGTCGTCGAAGCCGCGATTGATTCGCGCTATCCGGACTTGAGGAAGCCGGACGGGGCTGGGATCGGTCGCGACTACCTCGAGAAGATGCTCCAGTTGAAGATCGCGATCCCTCCGCTCTCCGCGCCAGAGGCCGAGACCTACGTAAACCTTCTCTTCGCGGAGTTGCACCTGGAGAAGGGGGACTTTGCGAAGGTTCGGGAAGCGGCCGACGCCGTTCGCGCGACGGGTGACCTCACGGTCGCGTTCAATACCGGAATCGCCGGGGAGGCTTTAGGGGACATCCCGAACGAACTCGCCACAGACCTGTCGTGGGCCGCGGAGGTGACACCGATCCTCAGCACGTCTCTTCGGGGTAACCCTCGCCAACTCAAACGGTTTCTAAACAACCTTCTCCTCAAGTATCGAAGTGCAGCGCGCCGGAGCATCGATCTGAAGGTCCCCATCCTCGCCAAGCTCATGGTTCTTGAAGACCAGCATCAGACCGACTTCCAGAGGCTCTTCGATTGGGAGATCGCCGCAGGTGGGAGTTGTCCTGAGATCTCCCAGGCCGAAGACCGGGCGCGCGGTGCCGCGCCTGCGTCCGTAGAGGCGAAGTCACCCGAGAAGCGCGTCTCACCCAAGCCTGCCAAGAAGAATCCCGCAGAACCCGCAAAGGGACGTAGCGCCCCGGTTGCTGAATCTGAAGCGCAAACCTGGGCTGATAAACCACACATCGCTGCTTGGCTCCGCGCCGATCCGCCTCTTGCGAGCATTGACCTTCGTAAGTACTTCACCTACTCCCGAGACAAGCTCTCGTTCGGCGTCTCTGCGTCACGCCTCAGCTCAGCTCTCCAGAAACTCCTTACTCAGGTCCAGAACGACCTCAGCGCGAGCCGCCGCAGTTATTACCCCCAGGTGAAGGACTTGGACAGCATCGAGCGGGCTCAGTTCACGGAAGCACTACTCGAGAGAGTGCAACGGGCTCCCGCGAGCACCGCCATGACCGCGGCACTTGAGCTCGCGGAACACATTCCTGACATCGTTCAGCAGGTCTGTGACGTGTTGAAGCGTATCCCCGCGACGAGCATCCCACCCGAAACCGCGTCTAAGGCTGTCAATCGCCTCCCTGCTGGCGGTCCAGGCGTCAGCAGCCTCTTCGAGGTGTGGGCGTCCAGCGACAACACCGCGCTCAAGACCGTCCTAGAGGCGTCGCTGGCCGCGCGTGAAAGGACGGGACCTAGTGGGGACGTCGGCTGACCGCACTGCCGGAAGAGGAGGCAACTGGACGCCCCTCAAAGTTGCAACAACCAGTTACGTGCGCGGGCTCGGTCGTCCAGACTCCGGCTTCAGAGCTGAACGTGTGGTTGCCCGCCATGTCGCGGTACTTGGAGGAGCCGCGGCCGCCACATCGACCGGGGTCGCGGGGACGCGAGGAGTCTCTCGTCTCGGTGCGCTCCTGTCCGGCATTGCCACTGAAGGTGTCGAACAGACCCTCAACACCCTGGGTCTCGTCAGACTCGTCGGCCAAGACCGCTTCCTCGTCCTTGACGAGCTCATCAGCTTCATCGGCGGCAACGGCGACGACCTCGACGCCCAAGCTGCGCGAGATGCGGGCTGCGACATCCTCGACGACCTTTTTGGCGACGCCGACTCGTGGCAGGAGCTTGCAGGTGTCGGAGTGACGGAAGCAGAGCTGCACAACCTTCTCGAGCGCTTCCTCGCCCTGTATATCTACAACCGGATGCCAGTGGTTGCCGAGCGACTCAGCCGCCTTGATCCGGCGTCCCAACGTCAAGCTGACCATCAGATGCGCGACATCATTGAGAATCTCGTTGGGATCACGGTCCCGTCCGATGTCGGCAGCATCGACTGGGAAGGCGCGCAGGGAAGGGCCATCGCGGAGAGCGCGATGAAGTCAGCGTACGACGCCATCAGCGCACTCGATGCAGGGGACCGGACATGACCGAGTACCGCACCAGAACCGACCTCACCCAACCACTCGCTCCTGCTGACCCCGGCGTGCGCGTGCTCGACTGGGCACCTGGAAGCCCGACGGCGACGATTCAACTCGGAAAGCAAGCGGGCGCAAGGTTCCTCGACGGATGGCGCGCCCCACGCGAAGCACTTGACCTTTTTCTTCTTGGCGCCACGACCTACTGCGTGGACAAGACCGCGCTTCGCTCAGCGGCCGCGGATGGCTGGACTCGCAGTCTTCAAGTCGCGATTCCAGTCGCGGACCCGAAAAGATGGCGTGGCACTGATATTGGATCCGTCCTCAACTTCTTGACGGGCGACCAATGGACCATCGATGTGTACGAGGAACCCCGGTCTCCAATCGAGGGACTGAGGCGCGTCCCCAGTGAGGTGACGCCGGTCGGCCCAGTCGACGGCGTCTGCTTGTTCTCGGGTGGCCTCGATTCCCTCACCGGAGTTATTGACCTTCTCGAGGAGGACTCGAACCGTCGCCTGTGTCTCGTCTCTCACAATGAGGGCGGACAGGCGTCCACCGCTCAAGAAAGACTCCTGCATGAGCTCAGGGGTCACTATGGGCCGGATCGCCTTGTATCAAAGCAGCTCTTCTTGCGCCCGGCTCCGCTGAACAGTTCGCAGCAGCGTCCACTCCCGCACCACCGCGAGAACACCACTCGTGCTAGATCACTCCTGTTTCTCACTACAGCGCTGGCGCTAGCGGCATCCGTCGGTCCCGACACGCCCGTATACATTCCAGAGAATGGGTTCATCGGGATCAACGTCCCTTTGACCCGTGCGAGGAGCGGAAGTTACAGCACACGGACCACACACCCACACTTCGTCAATGGCCTGCAGGAGGCGGTCCACCGACTGGGAGTGTCCAACCCGATTCTTAACCCCTTTCGTTTGAAGACGAAGGGTAAAATTCTCGCTGAGACCCTGAACCCTGAACTCCTCAAACGGCTCGCGCCACACAGCGTTTCCTGCTCCCATCCAGAAGCCGCCCGCTACGTGCAGAAGAGGCAGGGGAACTGCGGCTACTGCTTCCCATGTCTGATTCGCCGCGCATCAATGGCACACGTGGGGTGGGACACCGACCCTCAACATAACTACGCCTGGGACGCGCTGACGGGCGAAGAACTCCTCGATAAGAGCACGGCACGCTCGGCCGACCTACGTGCCGTGATAAACGGGGCATTCAACGACCGACCCGACCGCGACATCCTTCGCAACGGTCCTATTCCCAACGGCGAGCACCAAGCCTTCGTCCGCGTCTGGCGCGACGGCCTAAGAGAACTGCAAGACTGGCTGCGCGGCGCGTCCGACCACACCAGGGCGCGCCTCGAACGACACGGCTACCTCTAACTAGAACCGGGAAGATGAACCCAGCGCACCTTATCGACACCCACTGTCATATCGGCGCATACGGCGACCCGATCTCCGTCGTTCGAGCAGCCGAGTCCACCACCTCCATCGTGGCCGTCACCGAGAGCCCCGAGGAGTACCGGCGCCTACGTACGCGGCTCGGGCGACGCGATCACATCCAGGTCGCTCTAGGGCTCCACCCGCTTCGATCCCACACCTTCACTCCCAACGATCTTGCGCGCTTCTTTCGGCTGGTGCCCGAGACCACTTGGATCGGTGAAGTCGGTCTCGACTTCTCGAAACAGGGACGAGCGACAAAGAAGGACCAACTCCGCATCTTCAGCGCTGTCCTAGCAGAAGCGCAGCCTGGGCAGCACCCACTCACGGTGCATAGCCGTGGTGCCGAGGCTGACACCATTGGCTTCCTCGGCCAGTCCAAACTATCCGCGGTACTCCACTGGTACACCGGTCCCACAAACTTGATTGATGCGGCGCTCGCCGCGGGCCTCTACTTCTCCTACAACATCGCGATGGTTCGGTCGAAAAAGTTCTCAGAACTCGTACGAGCGATCCCGCGAGATCGGACCCTGCTCGAGACCGATGGTCCATTCGCGCGCGGGCAACACGGTCCAGCTCGACCCCACCAGCTCGAAGAGGTCGTCAGTGCGCTCGCCCTTGGGTGGGACGTGAGCCATGCCGACGCTAACCGCTCGATCCTCGATAACCAGCGCCGCTTCTTGGCACAGACCGCCGGGAGGCCCTACCCCGAGTAGAGCACCGACCGCGGCAGAGCGGAGCGCCGAAGGATTGCTGGAGTCGCCCCGTAGTCAGCATCAGCGCTAGAAGCACGAGCGTGTCGAAGGAGCGCAGCGCGCTGCAACGGTCAACTTCGTATGCCCGTCGCCGCGACCGGCTAGCGGGGGCTTCAACGCTGTGTCTTACCGCCGCGTGCCCGCTTGACCGTCAGGCCGACGGCAGGGCTCTTGCGAGATCGCGGTGCACTTGTTCGATCGCGTGAGCGTCGAGCGTCCCGAGTGATGTGAGGGTCGATTGCAGGCGTTTGGGCCAGAGGACTTGGACGTCGCGTGTGGTGAATGTGCCGCCGATCAGCGGCCAATCGGCGTCGACGAAGCACAGGGCGCCGTGCATCGGGATCTGATCACCGACGACTGTACGGACGGCTTCGACCTGCTTGAGGACTCCGTCGACCAGCTTGGTGCAGTCCCGACGGCCGACGATGAGCCGTTCCACTCGTGGGCGTATGAGCCCGCCCTCGACCCGAAGTTGTGGGCGTCCGCTGTACCGCTTCGCGTCGATCACGTAGACACCTGTCGGTGTCACTGCGAGGTGGTCGATGTTCGCCCGACTGCCGGGGATGCGCCGGTCGTGGAGGATCCGGCACGTGTCGGACTGCAGCGAGTTCAGGCGGCCACCGAGGCGCTCTTCGCCGATGGCTCCGGTGTCCCAGGCCTTGGTGGACTGCGGATCGTCACTGAGGGCCAGAATAAGACCGCCGAGCTTCGGATGCTTTTCGCGGATGCGCCTCTCTCGCCCGGCCTGACGGCGTTCGAACTCGCGCCGCGCGGAACTCCCCGCCTCACCGATACCAACGTCCAGATGCGACTCAGGCAGATCGCGGTCGTGGGTCACGCAGCGGACGGTCCTGGTCTCGCGCTCGTAGACGGCTTCAGCCTTCGCAGGCAGCGCGGCGTCGCAGATCCTGCACGTCCCGGCATAGCGCAGGCGCATCCGCTTCTCGGCTGGCGCCGTCGTGTCGTCCACGCATGGACCGTAACTGTTGGTCGCAGCCCTGGTCCGCGCATTGCCGAAGGTGACAGCGATCCCCCCGAGCTTCTGCGGTCGTAGCGTCGAGCAAGTGCCTCGCCCCTCTACGGCGGACCACGGCGAGGCTCAGCCGACTCCGCCAGGTGACAACCGATGAACACCCTTCTGCCGTTCCAACCCGACGCCATGACCCCAGCTCAACTCGCCGCGGTGTCGTACCTCGCCCGCTACTCCGGGCACACCCATACTCTGTATTCCTCCCAGCTGCGGCGCTGGTTCGCCTGGTGCGAGACCAACAACCCTTGACCCACTAATCGGGATCCAGCGAGCGCACATCGAGCTCTACATCCGTCATCTCGGGCAATCCGGGCTGATGGCGTCCTCAGTGGTCACCTCGATGCACGCCGTTCGCGGGTACTTCAGGTATGCCCACATCGATGGACTCATCGTGTCCGACCCAGCCGTGTACGCACGCCTGCCGAAGGTGTACCGCGACGAGTCCCGCACACAGGGCCTGGATCGTCTCGAGCTCATCCGCTTCCTTCAGGTCGCGCAGACGCTCACCGTCCACCACGGAGCGTTAGCGTTCCTCCTCGGCATCAACGCTCTACGCGCGTCCGAGGCCGCCGCGGTCCGGATTGAGGACTACTCCGAAACCCTGCGTGGGCATCGCGTGATTCACCTCGTCGGGAAGGGCGACAAGCCGGCCACCATGCCCGTCACCGTCCCTGTGCTGCGAGTCCTCGAGGCATGTCGTGGAACCGTACAGAGGGACGCCTGATCCTGCGCCCGGTGTCTGGGAACCCCATCGACCGGCGAGATGCCTACCGGATGGTTGCCCGCATCGCGAGAGCGGCAGCGATCCCCCGCCACATCAGCCCACACTCGCTCCGGCACGCCGCCATCTCTAACGCCCTCGATGCCGGTGTTCCGCTCCGCGACGCGCAGATCCTTGCCAGGCACTCTGACCCTCGCACGACTGAGCACTACGACCGCGCCCGTGGCAATCTCGACCGCCACGGCGTCCACTTCCTCACCGCCTACGTCGCTGGAGTTTGAGCGGCAACGCGAAGAAGCGTCGCTCTTCTGCCGGTTTCGCTTCGCACGTCGCGGTCGGCGCGGGAGTCTCACTTCTCACCACTCGGCTTGCTCTGCATCATGAGGATCACCAAGAGCAAAGCAATGGACCAAAGACCATTTCGTGCCGCCTCCATGAAGTTGTCGTCTGTAACGTCTTTGAGGAACGAGTAGAGCGTCACGACGATCAGGATCGCCTCCGTAGGGCTCATCGGACCCAAGATCGACCCAGCCGAGGAGATCAGAGCAGCCTCATCTTCTGCCGTCGCGACTTCACCAACCGCTGTCACGGCTACCGAGTCGGAACCTGTCTCAGATGCCGAGGCCGTTTTCGACGCTACGAGTGCGGCAAGCACATCCCGATTCAACTGCTCTATCTGGGGCCTCATCGAGGCGAACAAGTTCGCGTGAACCTGTTCGATCTGCGGAGCAAGAGCGGCGACTTGTTCGCGAACGCGTTCCATTGCGGGCGAGCGCATGACTTCCTGCGCCTGCAATTCCAACCGCTGGCTGAGTGCGACGTTGATCCGTTGCATCGCAGGAGAGACGGCCAGTTCGCGGGCCTGCTTCTCCATCGCCCGCCCAAACACGTCATTGATGCGATCCACGTTCGCTCGCATCTCAGGCGTGTCAAAGGCCTTCATTAGCATCCGGCCGAGCTTCTCTTTCATCTCCGGTGAAAGCGGGACGCGATCAGGATCAGACGGATCATCCGCGAACGTGGTCATAAGGCCATCATGCCGTGCGATGCTCGCCGTCGACCTTGAGGCGCGTGCACCCCCGGCGCTGACCTTCGGGTCTGCTGCACGAACTGGTGTCAGTGAGACCTAGCCCATTGCGCCGCCTGCCGGACATGCCGATGTCCCCGTCTACCCAATCGAGTCTGCGATGCGAATGACTAGGCTTCCTGCTTATGAAGACGTCGGTGATCCTCCGGGCCTCGGGTGTCGTGCTCGCGCTGCTGCTCGCCGGTTGTAGTGGTGATAGGTCCGGCGTCGACTCGACGGCTGGAGGTAGCGCTACCCAGCCCAGTACCTCGGCGGACGGAGGGACCGATTCTGCTGGGCCGACAGTCAACCCGGTCGACGTCCTTAAGAGGGTGCCGGACTGCACCATTGGAACTGGCGTAGAGAAGGGCGAGCAGGACCTCGACGGCAACTTCTATGCCTCTTGCGACATCAAGGACGTGGAGTTTAAGGAGGACGGCGATTCCTACACCAGCGACGTCAGCGTCACCGTGCGCGCGGTGGATCCCGCTGATCTAGAAGCGCTCGGATACGAAGACGCGATTCCCGACGACTCTCACAAGGTCGTCTACGGCGATGGCTTCTACCTGACCATCACGGGCAGCCCAGCCATCTTCGGCACCGGCGCTGTAGACGTGAACGAAATCGCCGCGGCAGTTGGCGGGCAGATCATCTAGCAGCGGCATTCCGCCGCGTGCCGTCCAGGATGGCCATTGCGCTGCGTGTAGCGAAGACGCGGAGCGTCGCCTCCCCTTGCGCAGAGTCAAAGTTGACGTGCAGGCCACGGTTCGAGTTCGACGTCCGACCACTTCTTCGCCTTGTTCACCAAGTCTCGAATCGCCTCCGGGTCGTCACGGAGAAGATGCTGGGCCGCTTCTGGTTTCGCGGCTGCAACCTGCTTGACCCAACTCGACCACCATCGCATCGAAGCGGGCCGTTGGTCCTTCCGAGCTTTCAGGGCCGCCTCCCAGTCCTGTAGTTGGATCAGATTCGCGACGTGACTCTCGAGGACGAGTGGTTCGTTGAGCATGCGCAGGAGGCGCGGGGCCAGCTTCTCCGCCGCTTTGGAGGGGCGCAGTTCACGATCTACACAAAAGGATCGCCACACTCGCTCACGGACGTATCGAAGTCTCAGCAGGACATATAGCGGCGTCCTGTTTAGGTGCCGCGCCAGCCGCTCCTCGAGCTTGTCCACTCGCGCATTAAGCGCTCGGCCGAGGTCGTCGATGGCTCGCTTGGCGTCGTCGGCTTCGTAGCCGGCCATGGCTGCGGCGCCTTCGGCGTTGTCGATCAGCCCTGGAAGACGTTCGACCTCTCCGGCGATGCCACCGAGGCCGCGGCCGAGGCTCTCAACTGCTTCGATGGTTCTTCGTGCAGTCTGGTCAAAGCGAGCCTCGAACTGGAGGCTTTCGCGGTCGAGATAGATCGCCAACAGCTCTTCGTCCATCAATGGCCTGTGGGCCGCACCATCCCGAGTAATACGCCTACCTGATCCGTCGAAGTGGGGAGCGCGTGTTGGGCGCACCTCGATCCGGAGGAAGGCCAGCTTTGTGGAAACCCCTTCCTCGATGATCCGCACGCTTACGGGAACTGGAAGCGTTGCTCTCGCGTAGTCCTGGATCCGCCGTACGTGAACGGCAAGGTCATTGCCAGTGAGTCCGATCGGCTTTCCGGTTGTGAGTCCCGTGACGGGATCCGTCACCTCCGCGACCCCCGCCAAGATAGTGACCTCGGTGCGAGACGGCTCGAGCGATACCCAGTTCGCAGCAGCGACCAGAACTGAGGAGTCGACTGCCTTGGATGTCTGCTTGAACTCGAAGCGGCCTGACTCGCCCTCGCGTGAGAGCAACCGGCGGGCGGCTGCACTCACCCGTTGGAAGCGCAGGCGTTCGTCCGATGTGCTGGCACCCATGTCTCTATGCTGTCCGTTTCGCATCCGGGAGCCGGACTGGCACGCCGTAACTTGTCTGCTCGAAGGACTTCGCAACGAGAGCCTTGGGCGAGATGCGGGCGAGCGCGACAAGCGCACTTCGGACGGCAATGCGACGTCAGTTCGATTTGTCGACGACCCGAACCACGGTGACTTGCATTGCGTCGTACCGCCGCCTTCACGCGTCACCGGATGACTGACAGATCTAGTGCGCAGGACGCTAACGGCTGAGAGCATGCGCTTATGAAACGCACGATCACACTTCGCGTCGAAGTAGCCAATGCAGACGAGTACGCAGACGCCGTGGCGGCGATCGTCCAGCACCCGTCTGTCATCCAGTCCGTGTGGACTCGAGGTGAGGAAATCAAGTCGATCCTGGAAAACAAGCACGGGATGACGGGTGAATGGGCTCATGGCGCTGCATCAACGTGGATCGCCGACAACTCCTGAACTATCGCGCCTGGCGCGCCTTCTCTGAGCGGATGAGTCGATCGTCTCCTGACAGCTCGAGTGAGGAGCGTCAATCCGCCGCCTGTCGGGGACATCCGGATCTGCCGATGCCGTGGCGCCCGCCTCTCTCGACCCGCGCACTTGGTGCGCGGGAACCGCGATCGACATGAGCAGCGCCCCCCATCGACTTGCGGCTCTCACTCGAGAGACGAGCGTCCTCCTCACTGGCTTGTGCCGAGCGGAGAACTACAGAGAGCACTTGACTGCCTGCGGCTCATCCGCCAGCACACGACTGGCAGGGCATGTCGAACCGAGGCGCGTCGACGTCAGCCGGACCCCCGTCGCTCACCACCCGGAAGGAGGATCCCTGTGGCTTCCGCGGACACGCGCGTCGATCGCTGACAGGATCACCTCGCCGACGCACGGGCGCTGGCGGAACCACGATCCACCTGCATCTGGGGGCTGTCGACCATGAGTCGCTCCATCGTCGCGCGCGTGCGCACCACATCGTTGCTGACCTGCGCGACCGTCACCGCGGTCCTGAGCGGCCTCCTCGCCGCTGCGCCCGCAACCGCGGCGCCGCAGCAGGCCGGACCGGTCGACGCCCAGGTGACCCTCACCCGCACCACCTCGGTCACGGAGGCAGGCAACTCCGCTGCCCAGGCGACCATCGGGGAGACCATCACGTACACCCTCACGACGACGATCCCGGCGTCGACGACGGTGTACACCGGTGTGGTCACCGACCAGCTCGGCACGCGGATGTCACTCGTGCCCGGCAGCCTCTGCGTCGCCGGATGCACCCTCGACGGGGCCCCGTTCGGCGGCGTCACCGAGTCGCCAGCCAACACGGTCCGCGCCCCCCTGCCCACGACGTACGACGCTCCCGTCGCGACCGACGGTGTCCTGGTGCTGACCTTCCAGGCCAAGGTCCTCGACGTCGCGGCCAACTACCGTGGTCAGGGCCTCGGCAACGGCGCGACCCTCGCCTACACGGACGAGGACGGCGCCCCGTGGTCGAGGTCCGGCTCGGTCAGCACGGCGATCGTGGAGCCGTCCCTCACGGCCGGCGCAACCACCACCGGTGGGGCTGTCGTCGCCGCCGCCGAGACCAAGGTTTTCACCGTCTCGGCAAGTAACTCCAGCTCCGCGAACGTCTCGACCGCCCACGACCTGGTCGTCGTCAACACGCTGCCCGCCGGCACCGAGCCCGTGACGATCAACGACGGCGGCACCTGGAACGCGGGTACGCGAACCGTCACGTGGACGCTGCCCACGCTGGCCCCGGGCGCCACGAAGGCGTTCACCTACACCGTCCAGGTGGAGAGCCCGCCAACCGGGGGCTCGACGTACACCAACACCGTGCTCGCCACCTCGACGAGCCTGTCCGCAGGCACCGGCGGCGCACGCACGCCCGCCTCGAACGCCTCGACAGCCGGGGACTACGACGCCACCGCGCAGCGGACGCTGAGCGTCGTGCTGCCGACGGTGAGCAACAGCATCGACCGGCCTACGGCCACCGTCGGCAGCGCCATCACCTGGACCATCGGCGTCACCGTCCCCGCCAACGTCCGCTACCTCGACGCCACGGTCACGGACGCCATCCCCGACGGACTGGCCTTCGACGCCTACGGCACCGTCACCTGCACCAACTGCCCGGGCACCGACCCGGCCGTCTCCACCTTCCCGGTGACGACCAGCGGCGTGACGCAGCAGGCTGCCTGGTTCCTGGGCGACCTGGGCCCGGCAGCGGGGCAGCGCGTCTACACGCTGGTGCTGAAGGGCCATGTGCTGGCCACCAGGCGCGCCGGCGGAGCAGTGGCGGCGCCGGTCACGTTCACCGGCGAGGCGCGGGTGCGGACCAACCGCACCGACGTGATGCCCGCGAGCCCGGCGACCGTCCCCGCGGCGTATTCCGACACGGTGGGTCCCGCGTCCGCCAGCGTCGCGGTCCGCGAACCGAAGCTGGCCATCGACAAGTCGGTGGACAAGGGCCCGAAGGTGGAAGGCGGCGACGTCGTCACGTATACGGTCGCGGTCACCAACACCGCCGGCTGGCCGGCGTACGACGTCCAGGTGACCGACCAGCCCGACGCCGGGCTCGTCGACGTGACTCTCGCCGCCGGTGCGACGCTGAGCACCGACGGGTGGACTGCCGACGACCCGGCGATGCACTGGGTGATCCCGGGACCACTCGCCGCTGGGGCGACCCAGGTCCTCACCTACACCGCGAAGGTCAAGCCGGGTGCGCAGCTCACTGCCGGTGACCAGGTGACCAACGTGGCCACCGTCTCGTCGTACTTCGGGGCACCGGGCGCCGAGCGTGCCGACGCGCCGTCGAACCCCTGGCGCGCGTACGCCGGGCCGAGCGACGTCGTGTCGCTCACGGTCGCCAAGCCCCTGCTCACGATCGCGACGACGACCGACGGCGGGGAGGCCACGGCCGGCACCGACACGACGTTCACCATCGACGTCACCAACGCCGACACCTTCGCCACCGCCCACGGTGTCGTCGCCGACGTCGTCCTCCCGGCCGGGCTGACCTATGTGAGCAGCTCGGCGGGTGGCACGGCATCGGGTCAGACCGTCTCCTGGAACGTCGGCGCCCTGGCGCCCGGCGCCTCGGTCACGCGGACGGTCGTCGCCCACGTCGGCGCCGACGTCGCGCCAGGCACCACCCTCACCACGACGGGGTCCACGCGCGCCGACGAGACGACCGCCGACGTGATCGACACGGGTTCGGTGACCGTCGGCACCTCGACCGACCTGGTGCTCACCCAGACCGCGTCCGAGCCGTCCGTCGTGGCCGGCGAGGAGCTCGTCTACACCCTCACGACCCGCAACGACGGCCCGTCGGCCGCGCGCACGACGACGCTGACCGACACGCTGCCCTCCTACCTCACCCTGGTCGAGCTCGACGACCCGACCCACTGCAGCGTGACGGGTCAGACGATCACCTGCTCCTACGGCGACCTGGCGCCCGACGCGACCCGGTCGGTCGACCTGACGGTGCGGGTCGCCTCCGCGCGACAGGCCCCGGTCATCAACATCGCCGGGGTGACGTCGAGCACGACCGAGCTCGTCCCGGCCGACAACACCGCCACCACGACGACCGACGTCACCGCGATCTTCACCACGGGTCCGGCCGCTGGCATCACCGGCGACCCGGTCTTCGGTGGGGTGCTGACCGCGACGCCCGGCCCGGCCCAGACCGGCACCACGACCCCGGCCGCGGACTCCTTCACCTACCAGTGGTTCGCCGACGGCACCGAGCTCGCCGACGCCACCGGAGCGACCCTCGCAGTCACGTCCTCGATGATCGGCCGATCGATCTCAGTCGCCGTCAGCGCGCACCGGGCCGCGACGGTGGACGCCACCGACGAGTCGGAGCCCACCGCTGCGGTCACCGAGGCGTCGTTCACGACCGGTCCGACTGCGCTCGTCGACGGCATCCCGATCGTCGGCGCCACGCTCACCGCCGGCCCAACCGCCCCGGGTGCCACCACGCCGGCGGCGGAGTCGTACTCCTACCAGTGGCTCGCCGACGGTGAGCCCGTCACGGACGCCACCAGTACGACCCTCGTCCTGTCGCCCGCGCTGGCCGGAGTCCGCGTCTCCGTCGTGGTGACCGCGCACCGGGCCTGGCACGTCGACGCGGTCAGCGAGTCCGCCGCGACCGCCCCCGTGGCGCTGGCAGCCTTCACCACCCGACCCACCGCCACCATCATCGGCACCGCACAGGTCGGCCAGACGCTGACCGCCCGCGCCGGCGCCGTCACGCCGACCCCGACAGCCACCACGTTCGCCTGGTACGCCGACGGCACGCCCATCGCCGGCGCCACGTCGTCCGAGCTCGCACTGACGAGCGCCCGGCGTGGCCAGCGGATCAGCATGACGGCAACAGTGACGCGCCCCGGGTACGACACCGTGTCGAGCACCTCCGCCGCGACGGCGCCCGTCGCGACCGACCGTGCTCCCGGCCTGCAGCTCACCCTCAAGGTGCCGCCGCGGGCGCAGGAAGCCGAGACGCCCGACGGCGACGCCACCGCCCTACGCGGTCGCCGCGTCCGACTGACATGGTCGGCGACCGATGCGCTCGCGCTCTCTGCCTCCGGCGAGCTCCGTACGGTCCTCGAGGAGAGGTACGGCGACCAGCCCGTCCCCATGTCGGGGTCGGTCCTGATCAGCCTCGACCGGGCAGGCGGGCACACCTTCCGGATGCGCGCCATCAACGAGGCTGGGAGCACCAGCGCCCGGGCAGCGATCGTCGCCGTGCGTGAGCCCACCGACCTCCGGCTCGACGCACCAACGACGACGCGCGCCGGCCGACCGTTCCTGCTCACGGTCGCCGGGCTCGGGGCCAAGGAGCGCTTCTACGTCACGATCCGTCACGGCGGCCGGACGACGCGGGTGCTCACCGGCCGTGCCGGTGCGCGGGGCGAGGTGGTCGGCACCATCCGGCCCCCGGCCCGCTTCAAGCGGGGGACGACGATCCACCTCCGCGTGACGGGTCGCGCTACCCAGCGATCAGGAGACGTGCTGATCCGGCTGCGCTGACGGTCCGGCGCTGGAGGAACCTCTCGATCGTCGTCACCACGCGCGTCGCCCCGACGTCGTACGCCTAGACCGACAACCTGCCGACGCTCCGGGTGACGCGCCCGCCCGTGTTCTCGAGGAACACGATCTCGCCGAACTCGACGGTCGACCAGCCGGTCTCGTCGTCGGTCAGGGGCTCGGAGGCGAACATCGCGACCGTGGCCTCGGCCTCGTCGCACGCCTCGAAGTCGTAGTCCTTGTCCTCTTCCGGGACGTGGCGCCCCATCAGCATGTACATCGGCTCCAGGAGCATCGAGAGGGCGTAGTCGTCCGTCCCGGGACCGGACTCGCGCAGCTTCCTCCAGTCACCGGCCGGGTTGGTCTCGCCGTGGTGCCCGAGGCCGACGTTGAACCCGATGATCCGGTTCGGCGACACCAGGGCCATCTTCATCTTGGCCAGGGCAGGCAGCTCGAGGTCCGCCATCGCCTGTGCGACGAGCCTGACCATCGTCTCGACGGCCCGCTGGACGTCCTCGTTGCTGTCGCCCTCGAGCAGGGACAGCAGGAGGACATAGAGGAACTCCGTGTCGGTCGTCCCGCGCATCTGTTTGAGGTACCTGTCCTCGCAGTGCTGCAGCAGCTCCCTCTGCAGGAGCATCCAGCCGGGCAGGTCGCCGTTCTGGGCCAGGATCCAGGGCGTCTCGTCGAAGGAGAACGGGTGACAGTTCTCGTCGACGATGACGGCTTTGGAGTCGTACGCCGCTGCGCGCACGTGGCCGAGCATCGTGCTCGTCCGCAGGCTCGGGATGATGCGGGTGGCGTTGTCGTCGTAGAAGGCAGCCATGGGGCGGCGGTAGAGGAAGGGATCCTCCGGCTCGAGCAGGTGCTCGCTCCACGCGCCGAACCCCCAGCCGGCCAGGTGCAGGTCCGGGTAGTGCTCGGGGTCGAGGGCCTGGTTGACCAGGCTGTTCGACGGCGTGAGCAGCAGGTCCTCGAGCGGGATCTCGGGGCCGATGTAGGCAAGGACGCGGCACATCAGACGAACGCGCTCTCGCCGGTGATGGCCCGACCGACGATCAGGGTGTTGATCTCGCGGGTGCCCTCGTAGGAGTAGATCGCCTCCGCGTCGGCGACGAAGCGGCCCACGTGGTGCTCGAGCAGGATGCCGTTGCCGCCGAGGACCTCGCGCGCCCAACCGACGGCCTCGCGCATCCTGACGGTCGCGTGCACCTTGCACAGCGAGGCGTGCTCGTCGCGGAGCAGGCCGGCGTCCTGCAGCTGGGATGCCCGGACGTTCATGGCGGTGGAGGCGGTGACGTTGCCGAGCATCTTCACGAGCAGGTCCTGCACCAGCTGGAACGACGCGATCGGACGGCCGAACTGCTCGCGGGCCTTGGTGTAGCGCAGGGCGTGCTCGAACGCGCCGCGCGCACATCCGGCCGCCTGCCAGGCCACGCCCATCCTGGTCACCCGCAGCACGTCGGCCGTCGAGCGGAAGCTCTCGGCCTTCTGCAGCCGGTTGGCCTCGGGGACGCGGACGTCGTGGAGGTGGATCTCGGCGTTCTGGACGACGCGCAGGGCGATCTTGTCCTCCTGCTTGTCGAAGGTCATGCCCTCGGCGTCCTTCTCGACGACGAACCCCTTGACCTGCCCGTCGGCCTCGTCGCGCGCCCAGATCACGACGAGGTCGGCGAAGGCGGCGTTGCCGATCCACTTCTTCTCGCCGTTGAGGATCCAGTCGTCGCCGTCACGCCGGGCGCTCGTGGCGAGACCGGCAGAGATCGCCGAGCCGACGTCGGGCTCGGTCAGGCCGAACGCGCCGATCAGCTCCATCCGGGCCATGGCCGGCAGCCAGCGCTCGCGCTGCTCGTCGGAGCCGCACAGGTTGATCGATCCCATCGCCAGACCGCCGTGGACGCCCATGAACGTGGCGATAGACGGGTCGATCCGACCGAGCTCCATGGCGACCATGCCGTCGACCAGCGCGCCTCGGTTGGGGCAGCCGGGTCCGTCGTAGGCCAGGCCCGCGATCCCGAGCTCCGCGAGGCCTGCGACCAGCTGGTGAGGGAACTCCGCGCGGGTCCAGTAGTCGTTGATGATCGGCTCGATCTCGCGCGTCGTGAACGCGCGCACGCGGCTGAGCAGCTCGCGGTCCTCCTCCTCGAGCAGCAGCTCAAAGCCGAGGAAGTCGGAGAAGGGGGAATCGGTGAGTCCGACGTCGTCGAGCGTGCTCATCAGGGGGATCTCCTCGTCGTGGCTGACCGCCACGGTAGACGCGCGGCTGAAAGCGCAGGCACGCAGCGGTTTCGGAGAAGCAGCACCGCGGCGGCGCAACTAGCGTTGTGACACACCACTGAAGGGACTCACGATGAGCTACCAGGCCTACCTCGACGCGATCGAGAAGAAGACCGGCAAGACGCCCCAGGAGCTGTTGGACGAGGCCGCGGCGCGTGGGTTCACCCCGCAGAGCAAGGCGGGCGACTTCGCGACCTGGCTCAAGGACGACTACGACGTCGGCAAGGGCCACGCGCAGGCACTCTTCGGCGTGCTCAAGAACGGGTCGACGATCAGCGACAAGCACGTCGGCACCGGCACCACCCACTCCGACGCCTCCACCGAGCTGCGGCTGGACGGCATCGACCGCCGCTGACGGGCACGCCAGCGCCGCCGGGCCCCCACGGCCCGGCGGCGTACTGGATCAGGGATCAGCCGCGCTTCGCCGGCGAGAAGATCAGCAGCGTGAAGACGACGGTGATCACGACCCCGGCGGCGACCAGGATCTTGATGCCGGCCGGGACGTCGACGAAGAAGGCCGGGAGCCCGGTCAGCGTGACGACGATCAGGCTGGCAGCGGTGAGCCGCGCGGCCGGGCGGCTGCCGGTGCGCCAGGCCATGACGCCCGCGACGAGGGCGATCACCGAGAGAACCGTGCAGACCCAGAGGATCGCCATCGGCGGACCGTCCTCGCCGCCGGTGTCCGGCGGCACGAAGGCGCTCGGGATGTTGGTGATCGCGTAGACGATCGCCAGGGCGAGGCCGACCTTGTTCCTGGTGCTCCAGGTGGCGGGAGCTGAGGTGCCCTGCGTTGCGGTGGTGGTCATCGGAATCTCCTCCGTCAGGTGATGGTGATTCCACCGTCGTCGCACGGGCGCCGGTCGGGATCGGCGTACGTTCCCCATCTTCAGGGACGACTCCCGGGTCGGGTAGGAGCAGGATCCCGGGTCAAAGGCGCCCGCAGGCAGGACGATGAGCCCATGACCCCGATCCGCGTCGTGCTGGTCGACGACCACCCGGTCGTCCTCGGCGGGCTGCGCGCACTGCTCGAGTCGCTGCCCGACTTCGAGGTGGTGGGTACGGCGACGGACGGCGAGGCCGGCGTGCGCGAAGTCGTGCTCACCAGGCCCGACGTCGTGCTGATGGACATCCGGATGCCCGGGATCGACGGGCTCGAGGCCACGCGCCGGATCCGGGAGAGAGCCGGCGGGGTGGCGGTGCTGGTGCTGACGATGTTCGACGACGACGACACCGTCTTCGGCGCGATGCGCGCCGGCGCCCAGGGTTACCTGCTCAAGGGCGCCGACCAGGTCGAGATCGACCGCGCGATCCGGGCGGTCGTCGCGGGCGAGGCGATCTTCAGCCCCGGTGTCGCGCAGCGGGTGCTCGGCTACTTCGCGTCGCCACCGCCGGTCGCCGACCCGTTCCCCGAGCTCACCGCCCGCGAGCGCGAGGTGCTCGACCTGATGGCGGCGGGTGAGCGCAACCAGGTCATCGCCGACCGGCTCTTCCTCTCGCCGAAGACCGTCGCCAACCACATCTCCTCGATCTTCGTGAAGCTCGCCGTCGCGGACCGGTCCGCCGCGATCGTGCGCGCACGGCGGGAGGGGTTGGGCGGGTCATGAGCCTCGTGGTCGCCGCCGCTGCCGTCCTCGGCCTTGTCACGACCGCGTCCGGCTGGTTCGTCTGGCAGAGCGGTCGCGCCCGTCCGTCCGCGGCATGCCTGGTGCTCGGCGGTGTCGCGCTGCTCGTCGGGAGCGCGGTCGTCCTGACCGACGTGCCCGGCGTCGCGCCGACGGCGTACGTCCTCGCCGCGGCGCTGCTGCTGCCCCTCGCCGTGCTGGCCTACCCCCGGCTCGCCTGGCGCGAGCCGGTCTCCTTCGTGCTGCTCATCGTCGTCGCCACGGCCGGTGCCCTCTGCGTGGTGTGGGAGGCGGCGCGGGAGGCGATGGGGTACGTCCTCGTGGTGGCGCTGCTGCTCCACGCGTGGTGGGCCTACGAGCAGGGCGACGCCGAGGACCGGCGGGCGCTGGCGTGGAGCTCGCTGGCCTGGATCGGCGGTGGGCTGGCGGCCGCGGCGGTGGGCTTCGTGAGCGAGTCGGCGGGCACCGGTGGCTTCCCCGAGCTGGCTCCGGCGTTCATCGCGTGCCTCGTCGTCGGACCGGTCGCGATGGTCGTCGGCGTGGTGCGCCCCGACGTGGTCGACGTACGCGGCCTCGTGACCCGGGCCGTGGTGGCGGGGACCGTGCTCGTCGGTTTCGCCTCCGCCGGGATCGGGATCACCTCGGGCGTCGAGGCGGTCCGCGGGCGTCCGCTGGAGTCGGTGCCGACGATCATGCTCTGCGCGGTCCTCGCCTTCGGGGTGCGGCCGCTGCAGGTGATGCTGCGCGGCGTCGTCGACCAGCTGCTCTTCGGCGACCGGCCCGACCCGCTGGCCGCGGCGTCGTCCCTCGCCGACCGGATCGGCGACGACCCGGCGCTCGCGCTGGCCGCCGTGCGCGAGGCGCTCGTCCTGCCCTACGCCAGCATCCGCTCGGGCGGTGAGGAGCTGGCGTCGTCGGGGACCGAGGTGACGCACACGCGGGTGCTGCCGCTGCGGCTCGGCCAGGACGAGGTGGGGGAGGTCGTCGTCGGGCTGCGCGCCGGGGACTTCGGGCTGTCGGCCGCGGACGAGGACGTGCTGCGGATCGTCGCGCCGCTGCTGGCGCAGACCCTGCGCGCGCGGCAGATGAGCCGCGACCTGCAGAAGTCGCGGGAGGCGGTCGTCGCGGCCGTCGAGGAGGAACGACGCCGGCTGCGGCGCGACCTCCACGACGGGCTCGGGCCGACGCTGAGCGGTGTGGCCTTCGCGACCGACGCGGCGCGCAACCAGGTGCGGTCGGACCCCGACCGCGCGGACCAGCTGCTCGTGCAGCTGCGGGCCGACACGGCCAGCGCCATCACCGAGATCCGACGGCTGGTCGAGGGCCTGCGGCCTCCCGCGCTGGACGAGCTCGGACTGGAGGGGGCGATCCGGCAGCACGCCTCCACGCTGCACTCCGCCGCAGGCGTGCCGTTGCCGGTGACCGTGTCGGCCTCGCCGCTGCCTGCCCTGTCGGCTGCCACGGAGGTCGCGGCCTACCGCATCGTGGTCGAGGCGCTCACCAACGTCGTACGCCACTCGTCCGCGACGTCCGCCTCCGTCTCGCTCGCCGTGGACGCGGGGGCCCTGGCGCTGGCGGTCCGGGACGACGGGCGGTCCGCAGGTGAGTGGACGCCCGGCGTCGGGATCGCGTCGATGCGCGAGCGCTCGCTCCAGGTCGGCGGGACGCTGACGGCGTGCGCCACTGGTGAGGGCGGGGTGGTCGAGGCCTCGATCCCGCTGGGTCCGGCCTAGCCGTTCAGCAGTGTGCGGCTCCAGACGTCGCCCAGTGCGGCGGCGTACTGCTCCGGGGTGCGGCCGCGTGAGGTGTAGGCGGCGAACCACTCCGGGCTGTTGGTAGACCAGACGAGGTCGGCGATGTCCTGGTCGGTGAGGTCGTCACGCACCTCGCCCGTGACCCGGAGGTCGGCCGCGAGCTGGAGCATGTTGGTGGCGCGACGCTCGGTGATGTGCCGCCACGCCTGCGCGCACTCGGGGTCGGTGAGTCCGGCGTCCCGCAGGGCGAGCAGCAGCGGCGAGATCGTCGGCATCAGCCGGGCCAGCGCGGCGGCGTACGTCTCGAGCTTGCGGCGCGCGCCCTCCGCGCGACGGATCTCCTGGACGTAGTCGCGCTCAGTCGCCGGAAGCGGTTGGGACGACGAGGCGAGCACCATGTCGACCACAGTGAGGAGCAGCTGTGGTTTGCGTCCGACCGCGGTGTATACCGTGTCCACCGACACGCCCGCCTGCCTCGCGATCTCGCTGACCGACGTCGCGGCGTAGCCGCCGGAGACGAACAGGTCGTGCGCGGCACCGAGGACCCGTGCGCGGGTCTGCTCGGCGGCCGCGCGCCGGGCGGAGGCGTCGTAGGTGCGGGCCTTGCGCTCGGTCGGCACGGGGCCCACGGTACTTGATATTCATCCGAAGTCGATTCGGATCAACGTGGGAGGCCCCATGGACGGCGAAGCGACAGTGGTCATGCGGGAGCCGGGCAGGCCCGCGCACGAGACCTGGGCGATGGGTTCGCTCTTCGAGCACCTGCTGGTGGCGGGGGAGTCCGAAGGGCGGCTGGGCGTCGCGGTGGTGACCCAGCCGCCCGGCATCGCGACCCCGCTGCACCGGCACACGCGCGAGGCCGAGGCGTTCTACCTGCTCGAGGGGGAGATGACCTATCGGGCAGGCGAGGAGCAGTTCGAGCTCTACGCCGGCTGCTTCATGTACCTCCCTCAGGGTCTGCCGCACGCCTTCCGCACCCGCGGGACGAGTCCCGTGCGCTACCTCGCGCTCACCGAGCCAGGCCACCTGCTCGGGCTGTACGACGAGGTGGGCGTCCCGGCCTCGGCTCGCCGGATCCCCGGGGAGGGCGAGGGGTTGCCGATGGCCGAGGAGATCGCGCGCTGGAACGAGGTCGGGCCGCGCTACGGGCTCGAGGTGGTCGGCCCGCCGATCGCCGAGGAGGCTCCGGCCTGACGCACTCGGTTTGGGTATCGGCCAGACATTCGCCATGGTGGAGGGGACACATTCGCCATACGGGAGGAGAGCCCATGCTTGCTCTCACCGAGAACGTGACCGAGATCGTCAACAAGCTCACCGACGAGGTGCCCGGCATCTCCGCGCTGCGCATCGCGACCGAGCCGGACGGGGAGTCGCTCTCCGTCAGCCCCGCTGAGGCGGCCGCACCGGACGACGTCGTGCTCGAGCAGGACGGCGCCACCATCTACGTCGACCAGCCGGCGTCGGAGTTCCTCGCCGACAAGATCCTCGACGGCGGCGTGGACGAGGAAGGCAACATCCAGTTCGCGCTGGGCCAGCAGGCCTGAGCTGATCACCAGTGGAGCCCCGAGCCTGTCGACACGGCTCGGGGCTTCGTTGTCTCCGGCCCGCTCCGCGGAACGATCTAGACGCGCGATGACCTCGCACGAGACGTGGGACCCGGCGGCGCCGGGCGTCGTCACGCTGCCGTCAGGGCGGCTGGTGCGCGGCCGCAGCCTGCGTCTGCCCGTGCCCGACGGCGTACGTCCCGACATTGGCGTCTACCTCCTCGGCTCGCCGCCCGACCCCGTGCCGTGGGAGAGCCGGTGGGTCAGGTGGCCGGACTTCTGGCTGCCGCGCGCCGGGGAAGACGCTCGTACGACGCTGCGTGAGGCGTGGGAGCGCTCGGTGCACGAGCGCGTCGAGGTGGCGTGCTCCGGCGGGCGTGGTCGGACCGGTACGGCGCTCGCCTGCCTCGCGGTCCTCGACGGCGTACCTCCGGGCGCCGCCGTGAGGTGGGTGCGCGAGCACTACCACCCGCGGGCGGTCGAGACGCCGTGGCAGCGGCGGTGGGTCGAAGGGTTCGTGGCGGGCTGAGGGGTCTCGTGATGGTCGCTAGCGCGACCTCCTCGACCAACGGTGGGCTTGGTTGGGGGCTTCGTTGTGTGTGCGGGTCTCGTGACGGTCGCTAGCGCGACCTCCTCGACCAGCGAAGGCGCGTGTCAGGTCCGGGGGCGGTCGGCCTGGTAGAGCCAGGACTCGGCGCCGTCCCGGGCGAGGGCTCGGCCGACGAGGATGACGGCGGCCTGCGTGAGCTCGGCTGCTTCGACCTGGTCGGCGATGTCGGCGAGCGTGCCGCGGAGGACGAGCTCGTCGGGCTGGGTGGCGCGGTAGACGACGGCGACGGGGCAGTCGGCGCCGTACTCCTCGACGAGCTCAAGAGCCAGCGACCGGGTCTTCGTGATCGCGAGGTGGAGGCAGAGCGTCGCTCTGGTGGCGGCGAAGGCGGCGAGCGACTCCGTCTCGGGCATCGCGGTGGAGCGGGCCTGGGTGCGGGTCAGGACCACCGACTGCGTGACGAGGGGGACCGTGAGCTCGCGGCCGACAGCGGCGGCAGCGGCGGCGTACGCCGGGACTCCCGGGCACACGTCCCACGCGACCCCGGCGGCGTCGAGTCGGGCGGTCTGCTCGGCGAGCGCGGAGTAGAGCGAGGGGTCGCCGGAGGTGAGGCGGACGACCTCGAGGCCGTCGGCGGACGCGTCGACCATGACCGAGGTGATCTGGTCGAGGTCGAGCTTCTGGGTGTCGACCTGGCGGGCGTCGGCGCAGTGGGAGAGCACCTCGGCGTCGAGGTAGGTCCCCGGGTAGAGCACGACGTCGGCGGCTGCGAGCAACGACGCAGCGCGCAGGGTGATCAGGTCCGCGGCGCCGGGGCCGGCGCCGACGAAGTGGACGGTCACTCGCCCTCCACGAACCGCGGCGTCCAGACCTGTCCGGCTGGGGTCACGGTGGTCGACGAGGCGCCGATGATCAGCAGGCACTTCATGTCGATCGTGTCGGCCTCGAGCTCGGCGAGGGTGGTCACGGTCAGCGACTCTTCAGAACGCCCGACGTCGCGACCGACCACGACGACCGTGTCGGGGCTGCGGTGCTCGAGGAAGAGCTTCTGCAGGTCGGCGACCTGCGTGGTGCGGCTGCGCGAGGCGGGGTTGTAGGCCGCGAGCACCAGGTCGGCCTCGGCGATCGCGCGCAGGCGCTTCTCCACCACCGCCCACGGCTTGAGCCGGTCGCTCAGAGACAGGACCGCGAAGTCCGCGCCCACCGGGGCTCCTGCCTTGGCCGCGACGGCCTGCACGGCGCTGACGCCGGGGACGACCTCGACGGGTACGTCGGGAAAGTCGACGGCAGCCTCGAACACGGCACTCGCCATCCCGAAGACGCCCGCGTCCCCGCCGGACACGACGGCCACCTTCTCGCCGCTCTGGGCCAGCTCGAGTGCGTGGCGGGCGCGGTCGACCTCGACGGTGTTGCCGGACGCGTGGCGGGTGAGGCCCTCGCGCTGGGGGACGCGGTTGACGTAGGGCGCGTAGCCGACGACGTGGTCGACGTCCTCCAGCGCGGCCCTGGCCTCGGGGGTCAGCCACTTGTCGGGGCCGGGGCCCAGGCCGATCACGCGGAGAGGGCTGGGGGGTTTCGTGACGGGCGCCAGCGCGCCCTCCTCAACCAGCGAGGGCTGGGCGCCGCCCTCAACCAGCGGGGGGTGCGCGCCCTCCTCGACCAGCGACGCGGTGGCCGTCCGTCGGCCGTGGGGGTCCTCGGACTTCGAGTCGCCGGGGACGACGATCAGTGAGAAGTAGGGGACGGACGTGGGGTCGACGTCGACCACGGGCATCCAGCGCTCGGCGGGCATCGAGGCGCGCTCGACGTAGAGCGCGTGCTCGAGGCGGCCGGCCTGGCGCAGCGCCTCGACCACGCGGGGGAAGGTGCGGCCGAGCTTCATGATGATGGCGCCGTCGGTGTCGGCGAGGCGGCGGGCGAGCTCGGGCTCCGGGAGGGTGCCGGGGAGGACGGTGAGCACGTCGGTCTGCCGCACGAGCGGCGAGGCGAGGACGGCGGTGGCGGCGGCGAAGGCCGGCACGCCCGGGACGACCTCGGTCGCGAAGCGCGGGGAGAGGCGGTCGTGGAGGTACATGAAGGAGCCGTAGAACAGCGGGTCGCCCTCGGCCAGCACCACGACCGTCCGGCCGGCCTCGAGGTGCGCGCCCAGCCGGGCGGAGCAGGACTCGTAGAACTCGGCCATCGCGCCGGCGTACCCACCCGGGTGCGCGGTCTCGCCCGTCGTCACGGGGTAGCGCAGCTCCTCCTCGATCGCGGTGCTCGGGATGAGCTCGTCGGCGATGGTGCGGGCGTTGGAGGTCTTGCCGACCCCTGCGTGGTACGCGATCACGTCGGCCTCGGCAATCAGCCGGGCGGCCTTGCGGGTGATCAGCTCGGGGTCGCCGGGGCCGAGCCCGACGCCGTACAGCCGGCCGGCGCTCATTCCTTCTCCTGGGCGAGCGCGTTGAGGGCGGAGGCGGTCATCGCCGAGCCGCCGCGGCGGCCGCGGATGGTGAGGAACGGGATGTCGATCTCGGCCTCCTCCAATGCCTGCTTGGACTCCGCGGCACCGATGAAGCCGACCGGGCAGCCGACGATCGCGGCCGGGCGCGGAGCACCGTCGAGGATCATCTCGAGCAGGTGGAAGAGGGCGGTGGGGGCGTTGCCGATCGCGATGACGGCGCCGTCGAAGCGGTTCTCGAGCAGCGACAGCGCGGCGGCGGAGCGCGTCGTACCCATCGCTCTCGCGAGCGCGGGCACCCGCTCGTCGCGGAGTGCGCAGAGCACCTCGTTGTCCTTCGGCAGCCGGGCGCGGGTGACGCCGCTGGCGACCATGCCGGCGTCGGTGATGATCGGGGCGCCGAGGTTGAGCGCGGTGCGGGCGCTGACCACGAGCCGGTCGTGGATGACGAGGTCGTGGGCGAGGTCGATCTGCCCGGTGCCGTGGACCATGCGGACGGCGACCCGCTCGGCGTCGGCGGGCAGGTGGTCGAACCCGGTCTCGCGGCGGATCGTCGCGAACGAGTCGACGTAGATCGCGGCACCGTCGTCGATGTAGTCGTAGCGCTTGGTCGGGCGCTGGACCCCGCTCTGGGTCGCGCTCTGGGTGGTCGTCAGGCTCATCACTGCTCCTCGGGGTTCTCGCCCCTGGTCGGCTGGACGTCGCGCGGGCAGTGTCTGGCTTCGTCCCTCGCGGGGACTGACAGTGGCGGAACCGCCCCGGACTCGCACCGGGTTCCTGCGTCTCGTGACGGGGGCAGCCTAGGGCCTTGCGGCGGCGGTCCGCGTGGGGGAGTGTCCCGGCATGGACATGATCCCGAGTGCGCAGATCACCGAGGCCGGGCTGACCGACTGGCGCAAGCTGGCCCAGGGGCTCCACGCCCGCTACCTCGTGGACTCCTTCGCGGACGGCGTACGCCTCGTCTCCGCGATCTCCGACGCCGGTGACGAGGTCGGGCACCACCCGCGCGTCGTGATCGGCAACGGTCACGTCGACCTCGAGCTGGTCACGCCGGACGCGATCTACCGCGACGACGACGGCACGGAGTACGTCGTGGAGTGGCCGACGCAGCAGGACCTCGACCTCGCCCGGACGATCGCCTCGCTCGCCTCCGACCTCGGCCTGACCGCGGACCCGGCGTCGGTCGCGGAGCTCGAGCTCGGGCTCAACGTGGACTCGTCGAGCGACGTGGCGCCCGTGTGGGCGGCCCTGCTCACCGGCGACCTCGCCTCCCAGGGGCGCGGGTCACCCTCCGACGAGGTGCGCGACGGGTCGAACCGGGTGGCGAACCTGTGGTTCGACGACCTCGACGAGGACGCCGCTCCGGGGCAGCGGTTCCACGTGGAGGTGTACGTCGCTGCGGAGGCGCGCGACGCTCGGGTGGCCGCCGCCCTCGCTGCCGGCGGCACGGTCGTGGACGACTCGCAGGCGCCCGGGCTGACGGTGATCGCCGACCAGGAGGGCAACCGGGGCGTCATCTGCGTGGCGTGATCGCTCGCTGCTCAGCCAGCGGCGAGTGGGGAACGGTCGGGTTGGCGTAACCGGCCGGCGGGAACCCGACGGTTCCCCACCCGGGTGGCGGGTGGGTCACCCGAGAGCGATCAGGGACTTCCACGGGGTCACGACCAGCGCCTCCGGCAGCGTGACCGAGAGCTTTCGGTCGAGCACGCCACCCTCGATCGGGACGTGCACGACTCCTTGCGCGACCTCGCCCGGGGGCGGGGGGTCGGAGGCGACGAGGGCGCGGGGGTCGGGGTCCTGCGAGGGGAGGGCGACCGGGAGCTCGTCGACGTGCCAGGCGGCGTCGTCGCCGCGGCCCCGGACCTGCTGGAAGGCGCGGGCCAGCCCGTTGAGGCGGGCGGCGGCCTCGGTGAGCGGGACGACCGGGCCCCAGGCCGACGACCCGATCCGCAGCTGCACCTCGCCCGGGGAGAGCGCGACCAGGCCGAGGTCGGTCGAGCGCCCGGCGAGGTCGCCGCGGCCGTCGTCGAGGACGAAGAGGAAGCGGCCGGGCAGCGACGCCAGCGACGGTGTGGCGCACATGCGCGCGTCGAGCTCGGCGACGACGGGGCGCAGGTCCGCGCGTCCGCCGACCAAGCCCGACAGCGGTGAGGCCATCACGTTGCGGACGAGCTCGTGCGCCGGGTGGGGCAGCAGCCCGGTGTCGCGGATCGCGGAGACCACCTCGTCCGGCAGCGAAGCACCGGAGCAGGGCAGCGCGCGCAGCTGGAGGTTCGCCCGCTTGGTCAGGTGGACCTGCCCGTCGCCGTACTCCTCCGCGACCGCGACCAGCGACAGCAGTGTCGAGCGCGAGAGGTGACCGCCCGGGAGGCGCAGCCGGACGAGCGCTCCGTCGTCCGCCGGCCACGGTCGGAAGACGCCCGGGCAGAGGTCGCCTCGGGTGCGCTCGGTCATGGGCCGAGTGTGGCAGTAGGCTCGCGGCAGCCACCTGCGTGGGACCAGGAACCCGGTGCGAGTCCGGGGCGGTTCCGCCACTGTCAGGCCCGCCAACCGGTGGGCCGAGCCAGACACTGAGCCACGCGGGATCCGACGAACGAGGGGCGAGAACCCCCCTGGAGGAAATCGTGCGCATCGCACTCCTGTCCACGTCCGACACCGACCTGCTGAGCGCCCGGGCGTCCGGCGCCGACTACGTCCTCGCCAACCCGGCGCGGCCCGGCCACCAGTCGATGGCCGCGGTGATCGAGGGCTGCGACCTCGTCATCGGCCGGCTGCTCGGCTCGCCGCAGGACCTCTGCTCCGGCTTCACCCGTGTCGCCGCGACCGGCATGCCCGTCGTCGTCCTCGGCGGGGAGCAGTCGCCGAGCGCCGAGCTGATGGAGCTGTCGTCGGTGCCGATGGGCGTCGCGGCCGAGGCGCACCGCTACCTCGCCGAGGGCGGCCCGGAGAACCTCACCCAGCTCCACGCCTTCCTCTCCGACACCGTCCTGCTCACCGGCGAGGGCTTCGAGCCGCCCGCGGTGCTGCCGCAGTGGGGGTACGCCACCCGCCCGCAGGCCGAGACGGTCGCGGAGGGCAAGGCCCGGGTCGGGGTGCTCTACTACCGCGCCCACGAGGCGAGCGGCAACACCGCCTTCGCCCACGCGCTCGCCGACGCGGTCGACGCGACCGGCCACGCGGTCGGCGTCCCGATCTTCGCGGGCTCCCTGCGCTCCGCGCCCGACGAGCTGTACGACGCCTTCGGCTCGCTCGACGCGCTGATCGTCACCGTGCTCGCGGCCGGCGGCAGCACGCCCGCGAGCGCCAGCGCGGGCGGCGACGACGAGTCGTGGGACGTGGCGCGGATGTCGGCGCTCGACATCCCGATCATCCAGGGCCTGTGCCTCACGAGCAGCCGCGAGGAGTGGCTCGCCTCCGACGACGGCGTCAGCCCGCTCGACTCGGCGACCCAGATCGCGATCCCCGAGTTCGACGGCCGCATCATCACCGCGCCGTTCTCCTTCAAGGAGGTCGACTCCGACGGGCTGCCGCACTACGTCGCCGACGCCGAGCGCTGCGCGCGCGTGGCCGGCATCGCGGTCAAGCAGGCCCGCCTCCGCTCCCTCCCGAACGCCGAGAAGCGGCTCGCGCTCGTGCTGTCGGCGTACCCCACCAAGCACGCCCGCATCGGCAACGCCGTCGGCCTCGACACCCCCGTCTCCGCGATCCGAATGCTCAACCGGCTGCGGGCGGAGGGCTACGACCTCGGCGCCGACAACGTCGTCACCGACATCCTCGAGCGCGACGCCACCGACACCGAGAAGGGCGACGCGCTGATCCACTCGCTCATCGAGGCGGGCGGCCAGGACGAGGAGTGGCTGACGCACGCGCAGCTGATCGACGCGCACGTGCGGATCACGCCGGAGCAGTACGCCGACTGGACCGCCGACCTGCCCGAGGACCTGAAGGCCGACATGGTCGAGGCCTGGGGCGAGGGCACCGGGTCGCTCTTCACCAACGACGCCGGCGAGCTCGTCCTCGCGACCGTGCAGGCCGGCAACGTGGTGCTGATCATCCAGCCGCCGCGCGGCTTCGGCGAGAACCCGATCGCGATCTACCACGACCCCGACCTGGCTCCGACCCACCACTACATGGGCGCCTACCGCTGGCTCGAGCAGGGCTTCGGGGCCGACGCCGTCGTGCACCTCGGCAAGCACGGCTCGCTCGAGTGGCTGCCCGGCAAGAACGCCGCGCTGTCGGCCTCCTGCGGCACCGACGCGGCGCTCGGCAACCTGCCGATGATCTACCCGTTCCTCGTCAACGACCCCGGTGAGGGCGCGCAGGCCAAGCGCCGCGCACACGCCACGATCGTCGACCACCTCGTGCCGCCGATGGCGCGCGCGGAGTCCTACGGCGACATCGCCCGGCTCGAGCAGCTCCTCGACGAGCACGCCAACATCGCCGCGATGGACCCGGCCAAGCTGCCGGCGATCCGCGGCGAGATCTGGCAGCTCATGCACGCCGCCGAGATGCACCGCGACCTCGGCCTCGACGAGCAGCCGGACGACGAGTCGTTCGACGACTTCATCATGCACGTCGACGGCTGGCTCTGCGAGATCAAGGACGCCCAGATCCGCGACGGCCTGCACATCCTCGGCGACGCCCCGGCCGGCGAGGCCCGGGTCAACCTGGTGCTCGCGATCATGCGTGCCTCGCAGGTCTTCGGCGGGCAGGCCCAGGCGGTGCCGGGCCTCCGGGCAGCGCTCGGCCTGAAGGAGGGCGCCGAGGCCACCACCGCCGTCGACGCGATCGAGGCCAAGGCCCGTGAGCTCGTGCAGGCGATGGACGCCGCCGACTGGGACGTCGCCGCAGCGGCCACGCTCCACGACGACCCCGAGGTCCAGCGGGTGCTGGAGTTCGCGGCCACCCAGGTCGTGCCTCGCCTCGCCCGCACCACCGACGAGATGGACGCCGTCGTGCACGCGCTCGACGGCGGCTTCATCGCCGCCGGCCCGTCCGGCTCGCCGCTGCGCGGGCTGGTCAACGTGCTCCCGACCGGCCGCAACTTCTACACCGTCGACCCGCGCGCGGTGCCGTCGCGCCTGGCCTGGCAGACCGGCATGGCGATGGCCGAGTCGCTCGTCGCGAAGTACGTCGACGAGACCGGCGGCTACCCCGAGTCGGTCGGCCTGTCCGTCTGGGGCACCAGCGCGATGCGGACGTCCGGCGACGACATCGCCGAGGTGCTCGCGCTGATGGGCGTGCGCCCCGAGTGGGACCCGGCCTCGCGCCGCGTCAACGACCTCACGGTCATCCCGCTCGACGAGCTCGGCCGCCCGCGCATCGACGTCACGGTCCGGATCTCCGGCTTCTTCCGCGACGCCTTCCCGCACGTGGTCTCGATGCTCGACGACGCCGTCCGGCTGGTCGCCTCGCTCGACGAGCCGGACGAGCAGAACTACGTCCGCGCGCACACCCGCGCCGACCTCGCCGAGCACGGCGACGAGCGCCGCTCGACCACGCGCATCTTCGGCTCCAAGCCCGGGTCGTACGGCGCCGGCATCCTCCAGGTCGTCGAGTCCGGCAACTGGCGCAGCGACCAGGACCTCGCCGAGGTCTACACGGCCTGGGGCGGCTTCGCCTACGGCCGCGACCTCGACGGCGCGCCCGCCGCCGACGACATGCGCACCAACTACAGGCGCATCAAGGTCGCCGCGAAGAACGTCGACACCCGCGAGCACGACATCGCCGACAGCGACGACTACTTCCAGTACCACGGCGGCATGGTCGCCACGGTGCGCGCGCTGACCGGCAGCGACCCCAAGGCGTACGTCGGTGACTCGACGACCCCGGACGCGGTGCGGACCCGGACGCTCCAGGAGGAGACGAACCGCGTCTTCCGCGCGCGCGTCATCAACCCGCGCTGGATCGGCGCGATGCAGCGCCACGGCTACAAGGGCGCCTTCGAGCTCGCCGCCACCGTCGACTACCTCTTCGGCTTCGACGCCACCGCGGGCGTGGTGCACGACTGGATGTACGAGTCGCTGGCCAAGGAGTACGTCCTCGACGAGACCAACCAGCAGTTCCTGCGCACGTCGAACCCGTGGGCGCTGCGCGGCATCGTCGAGCGGCTGCACGAGGCCGCCGACCGTGGCCTCTGGGCCGAGCCGGACGCCGACGTGATGGCCGCGCTGCAGCAGGTCTACCTCGACGTCGAGGGTGAGCTGGAGGACCGGTGACGTCCCGGGTCCGCATCATCGGGATCGGCTGCCACCCGGAGCAGCTGACCCTGGAGGCGCGGTCCGCGATCGAGTCCTGTGACTACGTGATCGCGGCCGACAAGGGCCAGGACGACCCGCTCCTCGCGCTGCGTCGCTCGATCTGCTCCTCGGCCGGCGTCGAGCTGGTCGCCGTGCCCGACCCGTCGCGTGACCGCTCCTCGGGCCTCGACGAGGCCGGCTACGACGGGGCGGTCCTCGACTGGCACGACGCCCGCGCAGCGGCGTACTCCTCCGTCATCTCCGCGCGACCGGGCACGGTCGGCTTCCTGGTGTGGGGCGACCCGGCGTTCTACGACTCGACGATCCGCGTCGTCGACCGGCTGGGACTGGAGTACGACGTCCTGCCGGGCGTCTCCGCCATCTCGCTCCTCGCCGCCCGCCACCGGCTCGTGCTCCACGAGGTCGGCCGACCGGTGCTGGTCACGACCGGCCGCCGGCTCGCCGCCGAGGTCGAGGCCGGGCACGACAACCTCGTGGTGATGCTCGACGGCCGCCTCCAGGCCTCGGAGCTGCCGGACGACTGGGACATCTGGTGGGGCGCCAACCTCGGCAGCCCGCACGAGGAGCTGGTCTCCGGACGCCTGGCCGACGTGGTCGGCGAGATCACTGCATCACGGAGCCGGGCGAAGGACGCCGACGGCTGGGTGATGGACACCTACCTGTTGCGGCGCGCGTCCCCCGCTGGTTGAGGAGGTCGCGCAGCGCGATCCCCGCTGGTTGAGGAGGTCGCGCAGCGCGATCCCCGCTGGTTGAGGAGGTCGCGCAGCGACCGTCTCGAAACCCCTCAGCCCTGGTCGCCGGGCCAGGGTGCCGGGTCGCCCTCGGCTCGTCACAGGACAACGGATCCCGGCGAGCGGTGCTCGGCGCTGGGCGGGCAGGTGCCCATGGCGGCGCAGGTGACGATCCCGACGACGACGACGATCGCGGCTGCGAGCGGGACGGCGAAGATGACGTACTCGAACCCCTGGAGCCAGCCGCCGCCCGGCCCGACGCTCTCGACGTACTCGGCCGAGCCCCACCACAGGCCGGCGACCACACCGAGGCCGGCGACGGCTCCGACGTGCCAGCAGAGCTCGCACGCCAGGACCACGAGGACGGCCGCGCCCGAGGCGGCCAGGAGGTAGACGCGTCCGTCGATGCCGTAGGAGTCGACGGCGAGCGCGTGGGCGGTGCCGAGCCAGGCGAGGGCGACGGCGATGACCGAGGGGACGAGGGCGACGGAGGCGTGGGTGCGAGGCATGGCGCCACGGTAGGAATCGCGGGCACCGACTGGATTGAGCACTGGTGCTCAGCCGGCATGGCCCGCTCGGACAAGAAATCAAAGTTGAGGGGAATCGACTCAACTTCTGGTGCGTTGAGGAGGTACCGGCCAGAGTGGGCCGGGACACCACGACGGAGGAGATGAGTTGAGCACGTTCGGTGCCGAGAAGTTCACCACCCGCAGCCGCGAGGTCATCGAGGCTGCCCAGCTGGCCGCCACCACGGGCGGCAACACCCACACCGAGCCCATCCACCTGCTCGTCGCGCTGCTCAAGCAGGAGGACGGCACCAGCCGCAGCCTCGTGCAGAAGGCGGGCGTGGACGCGGCCACCCTGCTCGCGCAGGCCGAGGGCGTCCAGCGGCAGCTGCCGCGCGCGACCGGTACGACGGTGCAGCAGCCGAGCGGATCGCCGTCGCTGACGCGCGTGCTCGCGAGTGCGCTCGACCTCGCCGGCTCGATGAAGGACGACTACGTCGCCACCGACCACCTGCTGGTCGCGATCGCGACGGTCGAGTCGCCCGCCCAGAAGGTGCTGACCGACGCCGGCCTCACGGCCGCCGGTCTGCGGGAGGCGATCACGGCCGTCCGCGGCAACCGCCGCGTGACCAGCGAGAGCGCCGAGGCGTCGTACGAGTCGCTCGAGAAGTTCTCCGTCGACCTCACTCGACAGGCCGAGGACGGCCGGCTCGACCCGGTCATCGGCCGGGACGCCGAGATCCGACGCGTCATCCAGGTGCTGTCGCGCCGCACCAAGAACAACCCCGTCCTGATCGGCGAGCCCGGCGTCGGCAAGACCGCCGTCGTCGAGGGCCTCGCCCAGCGCGTCGTCGCCGGTGACGTGCCCGACTCCCTCAAGGGCCGTCGCGTGCTGAGCCTCGACCTGGCCGCGATGGTGGCCGGTGCGAAGTACCGCGGTGAGTTCGAGGAGCGGCTCAAGGCCGTCCTCGAGGAGATCAAGGACGCCGGCGGGCAGGTCATCACCTTCATCGACGAGCTGCACACGGTCGTCGGCGCGGGCGCCGGCGGCGACTCCGCGATGGACGCCGGCAACATGCTCAAGCCGATGCTGGCGCGCGGCGAGCTGCACATGATCGGCGCGACCACGCTCGACGAGTACCGCGAGCGCATCGAGAAGGACCCCGCCCTCGAGCGTCGCTTCCAGCAGGTCTTCGTGGGCGAGCCCACCGTCGAGGACACCATCCAGATCCTGCGCGGCATCCAGGAGAAGTACGAGGCCCACCACGGCGTCCGCATCACCGACGCCGCGCTGGTCGCAGCCGCCACGCTGTCCGACCGCTACATCACCGGCCGCCAGCTGCCCGACAAGGCGATCGACCTCATCGACGAGGCCTCCTCCCGGCTCCGGATGGAGCACGAGTCGAGCCCCGAGGAGATCGACGTGCTGCGCCGGCAGGTCGAGCGCCTCAAGATGGAGGAGTTCGCGCTCGCGAAGGAGACCGACGATGCGTCCGTCGAGCGGCTCGCCGTGCTCCGCAAGGAGATGGCCGACCGCGAGGAGGAGCTGCGCGGGCTCGAGGTCCGGTGGGAGCGCGAGAAGGACCAGCTCCAGGGCGAGGGCGAGCTGCGTCGCCAGCTCGACGCGCTCAAGATCGAGGCCGAGAAGAAGCTGCGCGAGGGCGACCTCGCGGGTGCCTCGGAGATCCAGTACGGCCGGATCCCCGAGCTCGAGGAGCAGATCGCGCAGGTCGAGAAGGCCGAGTCCGACGGTCTCGGCGACCTCGAGCCGCTCGTCGGCGAGGAGGTCGGCGCCGAGCAGATCGCCGACGTCGTCGAGGCGTGGACCGGCATCCCCACCGGCAAGATGCTCCAGGGCGAGACGGCCAAGCTCCTCCAGATGGAGGACGTCATCGGGGAGCGCCTGATCGGCCAGCGCGAGGCGGTCACGGCCGTGTCCGACGCCGTACGACGCTCGCGCGCCGGCATCGCCGACCCCAACCGGCCGACCGGGTCGTTCCTCTTCCTCGGCCCCACCGGCACGGGCAAGACCGAGCTCGCCAAGTCGCTCGCGGACTTCCTCTTCGACGACGAGCGGGCGATCGTCCGCATCGACATGAGCGAGTACAGCGAGAAGCACTCGGTCTCGCGGCTCGTCGGCGCGCCTCCCGGCTACGTCGGCTACGACGAGGGCGGCCAGCTCACCGAGGCCGTACGGCGGCGCCCCTACAGCGTCGTCCTGCTGGACGAGGTGGAGAAGGCGCACCCGGAGGTCTTCGACATCCTGCTGCAGGTGCTCGACGACGGCCGGCTCACCGACGGCCAGGGCCGCACGGTCGACTTCCGCAACACGCTGCTGATCCTCACCTCCAACCTCGGCTCGAACTTCCTGGTCGACCCGACCCTCATGCCCGACACCAAGAAGATGTCGGTGATGAACGTGGTGCGGCAGCACTTCAAGCCGGAGTTCCTCAACCGGCTCGACGAGGTCGTGCTGTTCGAGGCGCTGTCGAAGGACGACCTCGCGCACATCGTCGACCTGCAGCTCGCGCTGCTCGAGCAGCGGCTTGCGGTCCGGCGGATCACCATCTCGGTGACCGACGAGGCCCGCGCGTGGCTGGCCGAGACCGGCTACGACCCGGCGTACGGCGCCCGGCCCCTGCGCCGGCTCATCCAGTCGGCCATCGGCGACCCGCTCGCCCGCCGGCTGATCGCCGGCGAGGTCACCGACGGTGGCTCGGTGACCGTCGACGTCGGTGACGAGGGGCTCGTGCTCCGCTAGTCGCCTCGGTCGGCCCGAAACGCTGTAACGCCGGGTTGAGTGCTGTACCCACCCTGCTGCAAGGGGGTGGGTACAAGCACGAACCCGGCGTTACAGCAGCAGGACCCAGCCGGTGGACACCCACCCGGCCGCGCGCGCAGGCAGAACTAGCGTGAGGTGGTGACGGAGAGTGGGGTGGCCGAGCGGTCGGAGGTCGGCACGGCCCGCAGGTGGGGGATGCTCGGCGCGAGCACGGCGGCGCAGGCCGCGGCCGCGGTGATGACCAACGGCGCGGTCTTCCTGATCCCGGCGCTCCACGAGCAGCGGGGGATGAGCATCGCCGAGGCAGGCGTGGTCACCGCGACGCCGATGATCGGCGTGATGCTGACGCTGGTCGCGTGGGGCTGGTTCACCGACCGCCGCGGCGAGCGGATCGCGCTCATGGCCGGCCTCGGCCTGGCGACGGTCGCCGGGCTCCTCGCCGTCCTCGCCGAGGACGGCGTGCTGCTCGCGGTCGCGCTCGGCCTCGGCGGAGCCGCCGCAGCGAGCACCAACGCGGCGTCGGGCCGGGTGGTCGTCGGCTGGTTCCCGCCGCACCGTCGCGGCCTGGCCATGGGCATCCGGCAGATGGCGCAGCCGATGGGCGTCGGGCTCGCCGCCATCGCCGTACCCGTCGTCGCCGACGGCCACGGCATCCGCGCCGCCCTCTGGGTGCCGACGATCGCGTGCGCGGTCGCGACCGTGGTCGTCGCGCTCGTCGTGATGGACCCGCCGCGCACCGCACCGAAGGAGGGCGCCGCGCCCAACCCCTACCGCCAGGACCGCTACCTGGCCCGCATCCACGGCGTCTCGGTGCTCCTGGTCGTGCCGCAGTTCGTGGTGTGGACCTTCGCCCTCGTCTGGCTGATCCAGGACCGCGGCTGGTCGCCCGCGGCCGCCGGGTCGCTCGTCGCCGGCACCCAGGTGCTCGCGGCGTTCGGCCGCATCGCCGCCGGCCAGCTCTCCGACCACGTCCGGTCGCGGATGCGCCCGCTGCGGTGGGTCGCGATCGCGGCGGGCCTGGCGATGGCCCTCCTGGGGCTCGCGACGGGCCTCGACCTCGCCGTCGCCGTACCCCTCATCGTCGTCGCCACCGTCATCACGGTCGCCGACAACGGGCTCGCGTTCACCGCCGTCGCCGAGCGCGCCGGCCCGTTCTGGTCGGGTCGCGCGCTGGGCGTGCAGAACACCGCGCAGTTCCTCGCCGCCGCCCTCGTGCCACCGATCGGCGGCCTGGCGATCGGCACGACCGGGTACGCCGGCACGTTCGCGCTGGCGGCCCTCTTCCCGCTGCTGGCGGTGGCCCTGGTGCCGGTGCAGGACGAGCGTCCGCTCGAGTAGGTGTGGCAGGGTCGCAGCACGCGCCCCGACCGACTCGGCTGGCCGGGGCACTTCTCTCGGGAGCTCCACATGCATCGATCGACCCTGCCCCGACCGCGCTCGACCGTCCTCGTCGACACCGTGGCCGCCGCACTGCTCGCCCTGCTGGTCGCGGCCTCCGTGCTGGCCGCCGCACCGGCCCAGGCCGCCAGCGCGTGGCCGGTCACCCAGGCCGGCCAGCCCCGCAACAACAACGCGATGGCGCTGCAGTTCCTCCTGACCTCGCGCGGCTACGCCACCACCGCCGATGGCGCCTTCGGCTCCGGCACGACCACCAACCTCAAGGCCTTCCAGTCCGCCCAGGGCGTCGGTGCCGACGGCATCGCCGGCAGCGGCACGTGGCCGCTGCTCGTCGTGCAGGTGGGCCAGGGCTCGAGCGACACCAACGCGGTCAAGGCGGCGCAGACCCAGCTCAACAAGTACGGCGCCGACCTCGTCGCCGACGGGGTCTTCGGGTCGGGCACCCGGGCGGCCGTCGTCTCCTTCCAGGCCAGCCGTGGCCTGTCGCAGTCCGGGACCGTGGACGTCGCCACCTGGCAGGAGCTGCTCGGCTACAGCCAGGCCGGCGACCAGTCGCTCTGCTACTCCACCGGCGGCACGACCGCCTCCTCGCTGCTGCCGGCGCAGGTCACCAACGTGCAGGCGATCCTCGCCGCGACGCGCGCCGCCGGTGGCAACCGCAACGCGCAGGTCATCGCGCTGATGACGGCCATGCAGGAGTCGAAGATCTGCAACATCCAGTTCGGCGACCGCGACTCGCTCGGCCTCTTCCAGCAGCGCCCGAGCCAGGGCTGGTGCCCCGGCAGCACGGCATGCGTGAACCCGACGGCCTCCACCCAGGGCTTCCTCGGCGTCTCCTCGGCGACCAGCAACCGCGGCCTCTTCGACGTCTCCGGCTGGGAGTCCATGGCGAAGACCCGCGCCGCCGACGCCGTCCAGCGCTCCTGCTGCCCCGACGCCTACGCACAGTGGGAGTCGATGGCCACCACGCTGGCCGACACCTACTGAGGCGCCGGCTGAGGCGCCGGGGTCAGGGGACCAGGACGACCTTGCCCCGCAACGTCCCCGCCGCGGCGCGGGCGTGGACCGAGGCGAGGTCGGCCAGGGCCACCCGCTCCTCGACGTCGACCACCAGCTCGCCGCGGTCCACCCGGGCCACGAGGCCGGCGAGCTGCTGGGCGTCGCTGCGGACGTAGAGGTCGACGCCCCGCACGCCGCGGACCTCGTCCACGGGCGCGGGCATCCAGACGGTCGTGTTGACGACGACGCCACCGTCCTTGACGAGTGCGGCGAGGGCGGCGAGCTCCTCGGGCGTGACCGGCGCGAGGTTGAGCACGACGTCGACGGGCTCGCCCACCTGTGCAGGGACGTCGCCGCGGGTGTGGTCGACGACCTGCTCCGCGCCGAGGGCCAGGAGGTGGTCGCGGGCGTCGGCGTCCCCTGTGGCGATGACGTGCGCCGACGCCGCGGCGGCCAGCTGGACGGCGTACCTCCCGACGGCGCCGCTCGCGCCGTTGACCAGGATGCGCTGCCCGGCCTCGAGCCCGCCTTGCTCGTGGACGGCCTGCCACGCGGTGAGGCCGACGAGCGGCAGGGCCGCGGAGTCGGACAGCGGGATCGAGGTGGGCGCGGCCGTCAGGGCGTCGGCGTCGACGACGACCTGCTCGGCTGCCGCGCCGTCGACGGTGAAGGGCAGGAAGCCGACGACCCGGTCGCCGACCGCCAGGGTCGTGACGTCCTCGCCGAGGGCGTCGACCGTGCCGGCGACGTCGAGGCCCGGCGTGTGGGGCAGCGTCAGCGGCATCGGGCCCTGCACGTTGCCGGCGCGGATGTTGGCGTCGACCCCGTTGAACGACGTCCCGGCGACACGCACCCGGACCTGGCCGGGGCCGGGGTGGACGCTCTCGACGTCCTCGAGCCGCAGGACGCCTGCGTCGCCGTACTGGTGGAAGCGGATGGCCTTCATGGTGATGTCCTTTCGGGAGGATGTGTTTCGAGTTCGAAGCACATGGCGACAGTAGCGATGCTTTGACTTCGAAGCAAGTGCTTCGAAGACGAAACAATCGGTAGGGTGGCTCCATGCCCGCGCAGACCTCCCTCGACTCCGACCAGCTCAGTGCCTACTTCGCCCTGATGGACGTGGCCGGTCTCCTGAAGCACGCGGTGGAGCAGCAGCTGCGCGAGGAGGGCGACCTCAGCTACGTCCAGTTCCAGCTGCTGGCCCGGCTCGCGCTCGACTCGCCGACCGGCAGCGAGCGGATGACCGACCTCGCCGACGGCGTGGTCTACAGCCGCAGCGGCCTCACCTACCAGGCCGGCCTGCTCGAGAAGGCGGGCCTGGTCAGCCGGGCGCCGTCGGTCGACGACGAGCGCAGCGTCACCGTCTCGGTCACCGACGCCGGACGTGCCGTCATCGCGCGGGTCATCCCGGGGCACGTCGAGGTGCTGCGCCAGCAGCTCTTCTCCCCGCTGTCGGGCGCCGACACGCAGTCGCTGCGCGACCTGCTGGTCCCGGTCCGGGACCACATGCGTGCTGCGCCGCCCCGCTCGGCGGGCTCACGCCGACGACGTTGAGGTGGTTCTCAGCCCGGCTTCAGCCGGCTGGGGGATGCTGTCCTGCGTGAGGACGACGACCGCAGCCGCGCGCCCGTGGTGGCGACTGCGTGACACGCCGGTGCCCGGAGGGGTGCCCGACCTGGCCAGGGCGCTGCTGTGGACCGAGCTGGCGATCGTCCTCCTGGTCTCGCTGGGCCGGAGCGCGATCTACTCCGTGGTCAGCCTGGTCTCCGCGCTCACCGCGCCGGGACCGCTGTCGTCGCAGGCGGCGAACCTCAACAACTCGCTCGCCCCCGACCGGCCCTGGCTGGACCTGACCTACCAGCTGCTGCGGATCGGCTTCGCGCTCGTGCCCGTCGCGCTGGCGGCGTACCTCCTGGTCCGCTCCGGGAGCCGCCTGAAGGAGGTGTGGGCCCGAGACGGCGGGTGGCACGGCCTCGGCGACTGGGGTCGGGGCGCGGTCCTCGCGGCCGGCGTCGGGACGGTCGGCGTGGTGTTCTACCTCGCGACCTTCGCGCTCGGCACCAACCTCACCGTCGTCGCGCAGTCGCTGCCGGGGGAGTGGTGGCAGACGCCGGTGCTCGTCCTCGCGGCCGCGGAGAACGCCGTGCTCGAGGAGTTCGTCGTGCTCGGCTTCGTGCAGGTGCGGCTGCGCCAGCTCGGCTTCGGCGACACCGCGGCGATCGGGCTCGCGGCCCTGCTGCGCGGCAGCTACCACCTCTACCAGGGCCTCGGCGGCTTCGTCGGCAACCTCGCGATGGGCCTGCTCTTCGGCTACCTCTTCCGCCGCTGGGGGCGGGTGATGCCGTTCGTCGTGGCGCACACGCTGCTCGACGTGGGCGCCTTCGTGGGGTACGCCGTCCTGGCCGGCCGGGTCGACTGGCTGCCCACGCTCTGAGGCGTCCTGCCCGGAACGTCATACGGACGGGGCAACCGTTCGCCCCGTCCGTATGACGTCCTGTGCTGACCCCTCAGGTCAGCGGCGGACCTTGATCTTCTTCGAGCTCTTCTTGGCGGTGTCGTAGTACTTCTTCTTCACCTTGACCACCACGGAGACCTTCTTGCCACGGTCCTTGCGGCCGAGGCGGTAGGTCGCCTTCTTGGCGCCCTTGATGTTCTTGCCGTTGCGCATCCACTGGTAGCGGACCTTGACGCCCTTCTTGCCGGGCTTCGGCTTCCAGCCCTTGAGCTTGACCGAGAGCACGCGGCCGGCGCGCGGGACGCCCTTGAGCTTCGGGCGCTTGGTCTTGAAGGTGGCCTTGCCGATGGCCACGGCAGCGGTGCCCACGCTCGCCGGCGTGTAGTAGGGCGCACTGCCGGTGACCGCGACGCTGAGGGCGTGGCCGATCTGCGACGGGCCGGGGGTGTACGTCGCCCCGACCGCACCGGGGACCGGCGCGCCGTCGACGTACCACTGGTAGCTGTAGCTGACGGCCGGCGCCCAGTCGGTGGGGGTCGCGACGGCGGTGCCCTTGTAGCGCGCGGAGCCGGTGATCGCGACCGCGCCCGGGTAGATCTGCGACTGGCGGTAGTTGGCCGCGAGCCCGATCTGCTCGTTGATCGCCCGGGTGTTGTCGATCGCCGCGGTGCCCTGCGGGCGACCGTTCCAGAGGACGTTCGGGCCGGAGAAGGCCGCGGCACGGGTGCACGACACCCCGGCCGCCTGGCAGGCGGTCGGGTAGGCCATGACGGAGTACGTCCCGGCGGTGAGGTCGACGTAGCCGCGGGCGTAGGGCTTGCTCCTCGCCGAGGGCGCCGAGCTGGCACCGGAGTCGTGGTCGGCGCTGAGGTTGTGGCCGAGCTCGTGGGCGAACGTCATGTTGCCGGTGGAGCAGCTGGGCCCGTAGAGCGCGGTGAAGGCGTAGTCGGCGCTGCCCGCGCCCGAGCCGATGTAGCCGAGGCCGCACGAGGTGCCGGCGGGGTAGTTGGAGAGCCACATGCTGACCAGGTCGGCGTGGACCTCCTCACGGAACCCGGCGACCTCGTCGAACAGGCCGTCGGAGGGCTTCTGCAGGGCAGAGAGCGAGAGGTCCAGGTTGGACAGCTGCGGCTGGGCGAGCTGGCGGGTGCCGATCAGGCGCACCTGGGTCGGGATGCCCGAGGCGGCGAACGCCTGGTTGGTCTGGGTGATGCCGAGCGCGAACTGCGCCTGCATCGGACCCGCGCCCAGCTCGGCCACGAGCGAGGCGGGGTAGACGATCGCTACGTCGATGGTGCTCGCCGCGTCGGCTCCGGTGGCGTCGCCACCAGCGGTGGGTGCCTGGCGACGAGGGGTGGCGCCGTCGGCGTGGTCGGCGTGGTCGGCGTCGGGCACGATCGCGTCCTCGCCCTCGCCGTCGAACTCGCCGGCCTGGGTCAGGACGTAGTCGCCGCCCTTGGTGCTGGTGACCTCGTAGGTGCCCTGCTCGGCGGAGCTGATGGTGATGTGGCGGTAGCCGTCGACGTCGACGGCGGTGAACGAGCCGCCCTCGCCGGCGAGCGAGCCGGTCCACGACGTCACGCCGTCGACGGTGCTCTGCGCGTCCACGACCGCGGTGACGGACTCGCCGTCGAAGAGGTCGATCGCGAGCCGGTCGCCCGCACGAGCGGCGTCGAGGCCGGACTCGTCGATCGCGACGGAGCGCGAGCGGTCACCGGTCAGGCCGGGTGCCGTGGTGGCGCCGTCGGAGGCCGACAGCAGGTCGACCTTCCCGGGCTTCGCGACGGGTGCCGCGGTGGCGGTGGTGCCGGGAACCATCGACGCGGCGAGCGCGAACGTGGCGAGGCCGGCGATGGTGGACAGGACTTTTCGGGTTGGCATGTGGAGTCCCCCTTCTCTCGTGGTCGTACGTGCCCATGGGTGGGCCCGTCCAAACCGTCGGGGAGCAGGGTCTCACTCGCCGGTGTCGACGTCCTCGGTCGCGAGCTCCTCGGCCTGTCGCCGCTGGGTCCGGCGTCGGCCGAGCAGGCCACCCGCCCACAGCGCCCACAGCACGAGCAGGGGCTGGAAGAACAGGCGGACGAACCGCGCGCGGTCGGTGTCGAGGCCGAAGGCGTCGGTGCCCTCGACGTACTGCGCGATGTTGCCCGGGAAGATCGCGACGTAGAAGGCCGCGAGCAGCGCGCCGATCGTGCCGCGGTGCTTCGGCAGCGCGACGAACGCCCCGCCCAGAGCGATCTCGACGACGCCGGAGCCGATGACCGTGACGTCCTCGTCGATCGGGAACCAGTCGGGCACCTGCGCCTGGAACTCCTGGCGCTGGGTGGTCAGGTGCAGCACGCCCGCACCCACCATCGCCGAGCCGAGCAGGATGCGTCCGATCGTCTGCGCCTTCATGCGGCCAGCCTAGTTCTCGCGATCAGGGCAGGAGCACGCCCGGGTTCATCAGGCCGCGGGGGTCCAGCGCGTGCTTCAGCGCGCGCATCAGGTCCACCTCGACCCCGGACTTGTACGACGACCCCGCGACGGCCTTCGACCGACCGAGGCCGTGCTCGGCGCTGATGGAGCCGCGGCCGGCGGCGACGGAGTCGTAGATCGCCCGGGAGAGGTCCGGCGCCGCCGCCAGCAGGGCATCGTCACCACCGACGGGTGCGCTGATGTTGTAGTGCAGGTTGCCGTCGCCGACGTGCCCGTAGGTCACCGGCCGGATGCCGGGCAGGACCTCCTCGAGCACCGGCACCATGTCGGCCGCCCACGTGGCGAGCGAGGCGATCGGCAGGGTGACGTCGTGCTTGAGGGTGGCACCCTCGACCTTCTGCGCCTCGGAGATGCCCTCGCGCAGCGCCCAGAGGGCGGTGCGCTGGGCCGGGCTGCCGGCGATCGCGGCGTCGGCGGCGAGACCGGCCTCGACCGCGTCGCCGAGGATCGCCTCCAGCGCGTCGTCGAGCCCGTCCTCGGTCGCGGCACCGGCGAGCTCGACCAGGACGTACCAGTCGCTCGGCTCGCTGATCGGGTCGGAGGCCCCGGGCAGGTGGGCGAGCACCAGGTCGACCGCCTGCCGGTTGGCGATCTCGAAGGTCGAGAGGTGGGCACCGGCGCGCGACTGTGCGAGCCCGAGCAGCGAGACCGCGGCGTCGACCGACGGCACCGCGACCCACGCTGTCGCGTGGCGGGGCGTGGCCGGGAAGAGCCGGAGCACGGCGCCGGTGATCACGCCGAGCGTGCCCTCGGAGCCGACGAACAGCTGGGTGAGGTCGTAGCCGGTGTTGTCCTTGCGGAGCCCGCGCAGCCCGTCCCACACGCGCCCGTCGGGCAGCACCACCTCGAGACCGAGGACCAGCTCGCGGGTCATGCCGTAGCGCAGCACCGCGGTGCCGCCGGCGTTGGTGGCGAGGTTGCCGCCGATCGTGCAGCTGCCCTCCGAGCCCAGCGACATCGGGAAGAGCCGGTCCACGGCCTCGGCCGCCGTGTGGAGGTCCGCGAGCACGACCCCGGCGTCGACGGTGATGGTGCCCGCAACGGGGTCGACGTCCCGCACGCTGCGCATCCGGCCGAGCGACAGCACGACCTCCTCGCCGGACGGATCGGGCACGCCGCCGCCGACCAGCCCGGTGTTGCCGCCCTGCGGCACGATCGCGACCCCGGCCTCGTGGCACGCGGCCACGACGTCCGCGACCTCGGCCGTCGACCCGGGCCGGACGACGGCGAGCGCGCGGCCGGCGTACGTCCCCGTCCAGTCGACGACGAAGGCGGCGACCTCGGCGTCGGCGGTGAGCACGTGGGCGTCGCCGACGGCGGAGCGCAGGCGGTCGAGGATGTCGGTCATGTCGTCTCCAGGGTCGATCAGCCCAGCAGGACGGCGATGAGGAGCACCACCGGCAGCGAGGCGAGCGTCGTGATCAGGATGGTCTCGCGGGCCACGTCCTCGCCGACGCGGTAGCGCGTGGCGTGGAGGAAGATGTTCTGCGCGGTGGGCAGGGCGGCGGTGACGACGACGCCCAGCAGCACGGTCCCCTCGAGGCCCAGCGAGGCGCCGACCGCCCACGCGACGACCGGCATCACGGCGAGCTTGAGGACCGTCGCGAGCAGCACCTCGCCGTTGTGCCCGGCCTTGCCGAGCGCCGGGCTCAGCCGCAGCGCGGCGCCGTAGGACATCAGCATCATCGGGATCGCCGCACCCGCCATCAGCTCCAGCGGGGCCTCGGCGACCTCGGGCAGCGGCCAGCCGGTGAGGGCCAGCACGACACCGATGACGGCGGCCACGGTGAGCGGGTTGGTGACGAGCCGCCGCACGGCCTTGCCGAAGCCCTCGCCACGGCCGGTGACCCGGTCGAGCACGACGAGCGCGGCGGGTTGTACGAGCATCATCTGCACCAGCAGGGCCGGCACCACGACGGTGATGTCGCCGACGACGTAGGCCGCGACGGCGAGGCCGAGGTTGCCCGCGTTGACGTAGGACGAGGTGAGCGCGCCGATCAGCAGCGGGCCGGTCGTCAGCCTCCAGCGCAGCCGCGCCAGGACGACGTACAGCAGGAAGCAGACGGCGAGCGAGATCGAGCTCGCGACGAGGTTCTTGGTCGCGGTCTCGAGGTGGACCTTGCTGATCGTGATGATCATCAGGGCCGGAGAGGCGACGAAGAACGCGATCTCGCCGAGGGTCCGCTGCGACCGTGCGTCGAGGACCCCGACGTGCGCGAGCCCGATGCCGGCCGCGATCACGACGAGGATCGTGGTGAAGCCGATCAGCAGGTCCATGTCGTGCCCCATGGTCCCAGCAGGGAAGCGGTCCGACGCACCGGGCCGCCATGCCCGATGGGCACTGGACGATGCCCGCCGGCCGTCCCTAGCGTCCGGGTGTGAACGGTGTGAGTGGATCGACGGTCGTCATGGTGGGCACGTTGCGGGCCGAGCTGGTGGGCCCGCTCGAGGAGGCGTACGACGCCCGCGAGCTGTCGCAGCTCACGCCCGAGGAGGCCGCCACCGTCCGCGTCGCGGTGACCAGCGGTGTGTGGGGCGTGCGGGCCGAGCACATGGACCGGCTGCCGGCGCTCGAGGCGATCGTGAACTTCGGCGTCGGCTTCGACGCGACCGACGTCGTCGAGGCACGCCGGCGGGGCATCGTCGTGTCCAACACCCCCGACGTGCTGACCGACTGCGTCGCCGACGCGGCGGTCGGGCTGGTGATCGACACCCTGCGCCGGATCTCCGCCTCGGACCGGTTCGTCCGCCGCGGCGACTGGGCCTCCGGCAGCACCCCCGCGCTGGCCCGACGGGTCTCCGGCAAGCGGGTCGGCATCGTCGGCCTGGGCCGGATCGGGCTGGCGATCGCCGCCCGGCTCGAGGGCTTCGGCACCACGATCAGCTACCACAACCGCACCGCGCGGACCGACGTGTCGTACTCCTACGTCCCCGACGTCGTGACGCTGGCCGAGGGCGTCGACGTCCTCGTCCTGGCCGCTGCCGGCGGGGACGGCTCGCGCCACCTGGTCGACGCGAAGGTGCTCGACGCGCTCGGGCCCGAGGGCTTCCTGGTCAACATCGCCCGCGGGTCGGTCGTCGACGAGGACGCGCTCGTCGCGGCGCTGGAGTCGGGGGTGATCGCCGGCGCCGGGCTCGACGTCTTCGCGTCCGAGCCGACCGTCCCGGCCGCCCTCCTGGAGCGCGACGACGTCGTGCTCACGCCGCACATCGGCAGCGCCACGGTGGAGACCCGGCAGGCGATGACCGAGCTCACCCTCGCCAACGTGGCGTCGTACCTCGACAGCGGGGAGCTGCTGACGCCGGTCGGCTGACAAGGTGCTCGGCCTCCTCTTGACTTACTTGTGTAATGAGTTGCAAACTCATCATACAAGTTCGTGACGACCCGAGGAACCCCCATGACGCAGACCCTGACGCCCACCCCGTCCCAGCCGGTCGCCGCCACCGGTGACCGCATCCGCTCCATCACGCTGTCGCACGTGGTGCTGCCGCTGCCGTACGCCGTCAGCGACGCCAAGGTGCTCACCGGCCGGCAGAAGCCGCTGACCGAGACGGTGATGCTCTTCGTGGAGCTCACCACCGAGCAGGGCTTCGAGGGCATGGGCTTCAGCTACTCCAAGCGCGCGGGCGGCAAGGCGCAGTACGCCCACCTCAAGGAGGTCATGGACCGCGCGATCGGCCAGGACCCGAGCGACATCGCCAAGATCTACGAGTCGCTCATGTGGGCCGGCGCCTCGGTCGGCCGCTCGGGCGTCGCGACCCAGGCCGTCGCCGCGCTCGACGTCGCGCTCTACGACCTCAAGGCCCGCCGCGCCGGCCTGCCGCTCGCCAAGCTGCTCGGCGCGCACCGCGACTCGTGCCGCGTCTACAACACCTCCGGCGGCTTCCTCCAGGCCTCCGTCGAGGAGATCAAGGAGAAGGCGTCGGCCTCGCTCGAGTCCGGCATCGGCGGCATCAAGATCAAGGTCGGCCAGCCCGACTGGCGCGAGGACCTGCGCCGCGTCGCCGCCCTTCGCGAGCACCTCGGCGACGGCCCCTTCATGGTCGACGCCAACCAGCAGTGGGACCGCGCCCGCGCCCGCCGGATGTGCCGCGAGCTCGAGCAGTTCGACCTGGTCTGGATCGAGGAGCCGCTCGACGCGTGGGACCACGTCGGCCACGCCGACCTCTCGCAGACCTTCGACACCCCGATCGCCACCGGCGAGATGCTCACCTCGGTCGACGAGCACATGGGCCTGGTCAACGCCGGCTACCGCGGGATCGTGCAGCCCGACGCCCCGCGCATCGGCGGCATCACGCCGTTCCTGAAGTTCGCCACCCTCGCCGCCCACCACCGCCTCGACCTCGCGCCGCACTACGCGATGGAGATCCACCTCCACCTCGCGGCGACGTACCCCACCGAGCCGTGGGTCGAGCACTTCGAGTGGCTCAACCCGCTCTTCGAGGAGCGCATCGAGATCCGCGACGGCCAGATCTTCGTGCCGGACCGCCCGGGCCTCGGCTTCACGCTGACCGAGCGCATGCGTGAGCTCACCCTGGAGACCGCTACCTTCACCGCATGAGCTCGACCCTCTCCGCGCGTGTGGTCGCCGGCCTCAAGGACAAGATCCTGGCCGGCGACCTCGCGCCGGGAGCGAAGCTCCCCTCGGAGGCGGAGCTCATCGACGAGTACGCCGTCTCCCGCACCGTCGTGCGCGAGGCCGTGACCCGCCTCCGGGCCGAGGGCCTCGTGGAGACCCAGCAGGGTCGCGGGTCCTTCGTGCTCGCGGTCCCCGAGTCGTCGTCGTTCCTCGTGGAGGCCTCCGCCATCCGCACCAACGCGGACGTCACCGCGATGCTCGACTTCCGCATCGGCGTCGAGTCGGAGGCGGCTGCTCTGGCGGCGAGGCACCATACGCCGTCCGACGTCTCCTCGATCGAGTCCGCGATGTCGGGCTTCACGCGCGCCGGCCACGAGGGCGCGGTCGAGGCCGACTTCGCTTTCCACCTCGCCGTCGCCCGTGCCACGCAGAACCGCTTCTACGTCGACCTGCTCGGCTCGCTCGGACCGATGATGATCATGCTGCCCCGCACCCGCCTCGGCGAGGCGTACTCCATGACCGACGCCACCCACGTCGAGCGGGTCCAGCGCGAGCACGACAACGTCGCCGCCGCGGTCCTCGCCGGAGACGTCGAGACCGCCCGCGCCGCGATGCGGCTGCACCTGGGGAACACCCGCCGCCGGGTGACGTGACGTCCGGGCGCGGGTGCGCGGAGCGGTGTGTGAGCCACATTTCCGAGGCTCGGAATGTGGCTGTGGCACCGCCCGCGGGCGTGTCGTCGTACGCCGCGCCGGTGGGCGGAGCGGTGAGTGAGCCACATTTCGGAGGCTCGGGATGTGGCTGTGGCACCGCCCGCGGGCGTGTCGTCGTACGCCGCGCCGGTGGGCGGTGAGTGAGCCACGTTCCCGGGGCTCGGAATGTGGCTCACACACCGCTCAGGAGATCAGCGGCCGGACCTCTTGCCCCGGGCGACCTCGGTGGCGAGGGCGTCGAGCCGGGCGTCCCAGAAGACCCGGAACTGCTCGACCCAGGCGTCGGCCTCCCGGAGGCCGGTGGGGTCGACGGCGTACAGCCTCCGGGTGCCCGCGGCGCGCACGGTCGCGAAGCCGTGGTCGCGCAGCACCTTGAGGTGCTGGCTGACCGCGGGCTGGCTGATCCCGAACTCCTCGCGCACGACCGCGGCCACGTCACCGGCGCTCGACTCGCCGGCCGGCTCGGCCGCCAGCAGCTCGAGGATGCGACGGCGTACGGGATCGCCGAGGACGTCGAAGGCGTGCACGGCTCAGGCCGGCGGTTCGGCGCCGGTGTAGAAGGCGGCGGTCCGGGCGGCGGCCGCGCGCGAGGCATCCGGGTCGCCGGAGACCACGGCGTCGGCCTCGCCCCACTGGGTCGCCGAGCCGCCCATGAACGACTGGCCGCCCGCCGACGCCCCCCAGCCCTCGACCTCCTCGTGCGGGATCGTCGTACCGGTCGCGAGGTGCTCGGCCAGGCCCATCAGGCCGAGCTCCCAGCCGACGCCGACCGCCCCGGGGCCGTACGTCGACCAGTGCTCGTTGCCGGACACGTCGGCCGCGTGCCGCAGGGTCAGCGTCGTGGCGCCCTCGGTCTCCTCGACCAGGTGCACGTCGACCCACGAGGTCTCGCCTCCGAGCTCCCAGGTGATCGCGAGGTGCTCCGGCTGGTCGCAGGCGAGGATCTCGCCGCCGGCGTTGCCCTCGACCTGGAAGCGGCCGCCGAGGCGGAGGTCGCCGCTGACCGGCGCGAACCAGCGCGGGATCCGCTCGGGGTCGGTGACGGCGGTCCAGAGGTCGGCCGCGTCGGTCGGGTAGGTCCGGGAGGCGACCACGACCTTGACGGGCGTGCCCTCGTGAGTGCTGTCCTCGACGGCGCGGGTGACCGCGCCCAGGTGCTTGGCTACGTCGAACATGCCGCAAATAATTCATGCATGACTTATATAAGTCAAGGCTGAATCACCAGCGGGAGGTGTTGACCTCGAAGTCCCGCTGGATCGAGCGCATGTAGACGGTGTCCTCGCGCCGGCGGACGCCGCAGGAGAGGTAGAGCTCGTGCAGCTCGCCGAGCCGGTCGCGGTCGAGCGTCACGCCGAGGCCGGGGGTGGTCGGCACGGCGACCGCGCCGTCGACGAACGACAGCACGCCGTCGGCGATCACCTCCTGGGTCTTCCAGGGGTAGTGGGTGTCGCAGGCGTAGGTCAGGTTCGGCGTCGCGGCGGCGAGGTGCACCATCGCGGCGAGCGAGACGCCGAGGTGGGAGTTGCTGTGCATCGACAGCCCCAGGCCCCACACGTCGGTGATCTGGCCGAGCAGCGCGGACTTCCTCAGCCCGCCCCACAGGTGGTGGTCGGACAGCACGACCTGGACCGCGTCCTGCGCGATCGCGGGGGGCAGGTGCTCCATGGCGATGACGCACATGTTGGTCGCGAGCGGTACGTCGGTGCCGGCCGAGACGGCTGCCATGCCGGGGATGCCGGGGGTCGGGTCCTCGAGGTACTCCACGACGCCGGCGAGCCGGGCCGCGACCTCGAGCGAGGTCTCGGGAGTCCACGCACCGTTGGGGTCGAGCCGCAGCGGCAGGTCCGGGAACGCCGCCCGCAGCGCCTCGATCGCCTCGCACTCCTGCTCGGGCGGGAGGACGCCGCCCTTGAGCTTGAGCGAGCCGAAGCCCCAGCCCTCGACCATCCGGTGCGCCTGGCCGACGAGCTGGTCGGGGGTCAGTGCCTCGCCCCACGCGTCGTCGGCGAAGCCGGGGTGGCCGGCCCACTTGTAGAAGAGGTAGCCGCTGAACGGCACGGTCTCGCGGACCGCGCCGCCCAGCAGGTCGGAGACGGGCACGCCGGCGGCACGACCCTGGAGGTCGAGGCAGGCGACCTCGAAGGGGGAGTAGACGGTGTCGACCGCTGAGTCGACGTCGAGCATCCCGCCGAAGGACGCGCCACCCCCGCCGGTCTCGCGGCCGAGCACGTCGGTGACGAGGCGGCGCAGGCCGTGCAGGTCGTACGCGTCGTGCCCGGGCAGCCCGGCGGCGATGGCCTCCAGGCGTGCGAGGTGCACCTCGTCGGCGTACGTCTCACCGAGGCCGAGGAGGCCGGAGTCGGTGTGCAGCTCGACGATCGCGCGCAGCGCGTAGGGCTGGTGGACGCCGACCACGTTGAGCAGCGGCGGGTCCTCGAACGCGACGGGCGTGACGACGACGCGGGAGATGCGGAGGTCGCTCACCTGGACGGCTTCACCGCGAGGATCGGGACGTCGAGGTCGAGCAGGAGGCGCTGCGCGTCGCTGCCGGTGACGAGCTTGCCGACCGGGGAGCGGCGGCGCATGCCGATCACGACGAGGCGTACGTCGTGCGCCGCGGCGACCTTGGTGAAGGTCTCGACGATGTCGTCGCCGTGGTCGGACTGGTCGACCGTCGCGGTGACGCCGAGGGCGCCCGCCCGGGCGACGAGCTCGTCGGCCGCGGTGCCGTCGATGAGCTCCCCGTCGACGGTGCTGCGCCGGCGCGGGCTGTTGAGGATGACGACCTCGTCGCCGCGGGCGGCGGCCTCGGCGAGGCCGGCCGCGAGGGCCGCCTCACCGACGGCACTGGGGACGTAGCCGATCAGGATGGTCATCGCAGGGAGTCCTCTCGGTGGACGTCGTCGGTGGAGGTGGAGGCCTGTCCGGCCGGCTGCTGCCGGCGGCCGGACAGGAGCTTCTTGCCCAGCGGCCACAGGGCCACGAGGAGGAAGGCGGCGAGGATGGTCCCGGAGATCGGGTCCTTTACGAACCCGGTCGGGTCTCCGTCGTAGATGATCATCGAGCGCCGGACGTTGTTCTCCAGGATCGCGCCGAGCACGAAGGCCAGGACCATCGGGCCGGGCTCGAAGCCGCCCTTCTTCATCAGGTAGCCCAGGACGCCGAACACGATCATCAAGAAGACGTCGAAGGTCGAGTTGTTGAGCGTGTAGGCGCCGAGGATCGTGATCAGGGCGGTGATCGGGGCGAGGATCGCCGGCCGGATCCGCAGGATGCGCACGAAGATGCCGACCAGCGGGATGCTCAGGAGCAGCAGGATGATGTTGCCGACGTACATCGAGTTCACGACACCCCAGAACAGGTCGGGGTTCTCGTCGACCAGCGCCGGGCTGGGCGTGACGCCCAGGACGAGGAGGCCGGCGAAGAGCATCGCCATCGAGGCGTTGGCCGGGATGCCGAGCGTGAGCAGCGGGATGAACGACGACGTGGCGGCGGCGTTGTTGGCCGTCTCCGGGGCGGCGACGCCCTTGATCGAGCCGCGGCCGAACTCCTCGGGCGTCTTGGAGATGCGCTTCTCGGTGGCGTACGCCGCCAGCGACGACATCACGGCGCCACCGCCCGGCAGCACGCCGAGGAAGAAGCCGATGACGGTGCCGCGACCGATCGCGGGCGAGGCCTCCTTGAGGTCCTTGCGCGAGGGCCAGATGTTGGTGACCTTGGCCGGCACGTGCGGCTTGCCGTGGCGCTCCTCGAGGTTGTGCAGGATCTCGCTGACGCCGAAGAGGCCCATCGCGACGACCACGAAGTCGATGCCCTGGCTGAGCTCGAGGCTGCCGAAGGTGTAGCGCTGCGCGCCGCTGAACTTGTCCTGGCCGACCGTCGCGAGGAGCAGGCCGATCGAGGCGGCGATGAGGGCCTTGACGGTGTTGCCGCTGCCGATGGTGGAGACCAGGAGCACGCCGAGCAGGGCGAGGGCGGCGTACTCCGGCGGGCCGAAGTCGACGGCCCAGCTGGCGACGAGCGGTGCGGTGAGGCTGAGCAGGACGATCGAGACGGTGGCGCCGATGAAGGAGCCGATGGCGGCGACGCCGAGGGCGGTGCCGGCCTTGCCCTGCTTGGCCAGCGCGAAGCCGTCGAAGACGGTGACCACCGAGCTGGCCTCACCCGGCAGCCGGAGCAGGACCGAGGTGATCGTGCCGCCGTACTGGGCGCCGTAGTAGACGCCGGCGAGCATGACGATGCCGGAGATCGGGTCGCCGATCTGGATGACGATGGGCAGCAGGATGGCCATCGTGGCGGCGGGGCCGAGACCGGGCAGCACGCCGATCAGCATGCCGATCAGGACGCCGACCAGGCAGTAGAGCAGCACGTCGGGCTGGGCGACGACGGCGAAACCGTTGAGGAAGTCGTTCATGTGGCTGCCTCCTCTCAGAAGTTCAGCAGGTGGGGGAGCGGGATGCTCAACCCGTAGAGGAACAGGAAGTAGAAGACGGCCACGGTGCCGACCGAGATGGTGATGGTGCTGCGCCAGGTCTCGCCGCCGAGGAAGCGGAGCCAGACCACGCAGAGGATGAGCGAGGGGATCTCGAAGCCGGTCAGCGGCATCATCACGCCGAGGGCGATGAAGGTGAGCACGCCGACCGCGGGGAGGATGCTCGACCTGGAGAAGGACACGCTGTCCTCGAGCTTGCGGCCGGTGACGAGCAGCACGACCGACAGGACCGTGATCAGCGCCGAGATCACGAACGGCCAGAGGCCGGGACCGGGTCGGCGCAGGTTGTCGAGGCCGTAGTCGAGGGCGAGGACCAGGCCGCCGATGCCGACGGCGAGGGCGACGAGCGCACCGACGGTCTGGTAGGCCGGGCCGCCCGGGGGCAGCTCCTCCTCGGCGAGGGTCTCGGCCACCTCGGCCTCGATCTCGTCCAGGATGTCCGGGCCACCTCTGCCTGTGGCGGTGCGCTCGTCGCTCATCGTGTGGTCCTTACGTGATGCGTGTGCGGGGGAGGGTGGTGCCGTGGTGCGGTGGGTGGTGCTCGATCAGCTGGCGTCGCCGAGGCTGATGCCGTACTCGTCGACCAGCGAGGCGTAGCGCTCGCGGTCGCTGTCGAGCATCTCGACGACCTCGTCGCCGGTCACCTCGAGCGGGGTGAGGCTGTTCTGCTCGTTGAAGGCCTGGTAGTCCTCGGTCTTGAAGGTGGCCTGCAGCGCGTCGTAGAGGGTGTCCTTGACGTCCTGCGGGGTGCCCTTCGGCGTGGTGAGGAAGCGGTACTGGTAGACCTCGACGTCGAGGCCCTGCTCGGTGGCGGTGGGCACGTCGGGGAGGAACGAGATCCGCTCGGGGGCGAAGACCGAGAGGGCGGTCAGCTTGCCGTTGTTGATGTTCTCGATCGCCTCGCCGGTCTGCAGGCAGGCGGTGTCGACCTGGTTGCCGAGCAGCGCGGTCAGCGCCGGGGCGCCGCCGTCGAACGGCACGGCCTCGGAGGTGATGTCGCCGACGGAGTACGTCAGCGCGCAGGCGAGCTGGGCACCCGTGCCGACGCCGGTGGTGCCGTAGGTGATGCGGCCGCCCTCGGCCTTGAGGTCGTCGATCGACGTCCAGCCGTTCTTGGCGTTGGTGACCAGCACGTAGTCGTCGCGGGAGACGCCGCCGACGACGTCGAAGTCGTCGATGCTGGTGACCTCGTCCTCGGCGACCGCGAGCGGGGTGATCGCGAAGAGCGAGGCGTTCTGGACGGAGATGACGGAGCCGTCGTTGTCCGAGGACTGCACCTTGTTGGCGGCCAGCGCGCCGTTGGCGCCCGACAGGTTGATGACGGGGAACTGCTGGTCGAGCTCGTCGGTGAGGCCGGTGGAGACCTGGCGCGAGATCAGGTCGGAGGAGCCACCCGGGTCCGCGCCGACGTACATCTCGACGGAGCCGGTGGGGTAGGTGTCGCCGTCGCCACCGTCACCGGTGGTCGTCGAGACGCCGCCGCATGCGGTGAGGGCGAGGGCAGTGCCGGCGGCGACGGCCGCCAGGGCGAATGACTGCTTGCGCATGGTGGTGCTCCTTGTTCGGGGTGTGACCACCGACACTAGGATTGCATCACGATGCCGGTCCAAGCCCGATTCAGCATGGACTGATCCAACTCGTGCATCGTACCCTCGGCCGGTGATCACGCTGGACCAGGTCCGCTCGTTCGTCGCCGTGGCCGAGGAGCTGCACTTCGGTCGCGCCGCCGAGCGCCTCCAGATGACGCAGCCGCCCCTGTCCCGGCAGATCCAGAAGCTGGAGAAGTCGGTGGGTGCGCGGCTCCTCGAGCGCGACAACCGGCGGGTCGAGCTGACGGGCGCCGGCCGGGCCTTCCTCGAGGAGGCGCACCGCCTGCTCAACCTCGTCGAGGGAGCCGGCGACCTCGCCCGGCGCGTCGACGCGGGCGCGGCCGGCGTCGTACGCCTCGGCTTCACCGCCGTCTCCGCGATCTCCATCCTCGGGCCGCTGCTGCGCCGGCTCACCGCCGAGCTGCCGGACGTCGAGGTGGTGCTCTCAGAGCGGGTCACCAACGACCAGGTCGAGGGCATCCGCCGGGGCGAGCTCGACATCGGCCTCGCGCGGCCACCCTTCGACACCACGCTGCTGCGCTCGCGGGTCGTGCTCCGCGAGCCGTTCATGGCGGTCGTGCCCGTCGGCCACCCGCTCGCCTCGGCCGACCACCCGCTCACCTCCGACGACTTCGAGGGCGAGACCGTGATCGGCTACAACCCCGACCAGTCGCGCTACTTCCACGAGCTGTCGGTGCGCTTCTTCGCCAACGCCCACCCCCGCATCGACCAGCGGGTGCACCAGGTGCTGACCGCGATGCTGCTGGTCTCCGCCGACCGCGGGGTCACCCTGGCCCCGGCTTCTGCTGAGTCCCTGCACGTCGACGGCGTGGTCTTCAAGGAGCTCGCGCACCACGGCGGCGACACCCGCGTCGACGCCGACCCGGACAAGCCGGTGGAGCTGCACGCGATCTGGTCGCGCGAGGCGGTCACCCCGGTCGTACGACGTGTGCTGGACGTGGTGACCTCGCGCACCTGAGGGCTTGTCCCACGTGGTGGCGAGTCAAGGTTCCCCTGCGTGGACGGACGTGTTTGGGTTGGGACGACATGCCGGCTGACGGCGCCGGCAAGGGGGTTCGATGCAGGGACAGCACGAGGCTCGTGACGGTGAGGTGCCGCCCTGGGCGGACGACCAGACCCGCGAGCACCTGCAGGTGCTCGTCGAGGGGGTCGCCGCCCTGGCCGGCTTCGAGCAGTCCGCCATCCTGCTGCGCCGCGACGGCTCCTTCCAGGTGGTCGTGGCTGCCTCCGTCGCCGACGGGTTCGTCGGATCGATGACCCCGGCCGGCGCGATCGAGCGCGAGCTCGAACGGTCCGACGACTGGGGCGCCTGGCGCTTCGTGCCGCACGACCGGGTCGGCGACGAGGTCCTCGACTACAGCCACATCCCCGACCTCACCCCGCTCGACGGCGAGGACGCCTGGCACCCCCTCGACTCCCTCTTCGCGCCGCTCTACGACGACCAGGGGGAGCTGCGCGGTCTCCTCGGTGTCGACAGCCCGCGCGACGGCCGGGTCCCCGGTCCCGCGAAGATCGACGTGCTGACCCGCTACGCCGGCGTCGCCCGCACGCTCGTGCTGCTCGCCCTCGAGCGCGAGCAGCTCAACGAGAAGGTGCGGATGGCCACCGAGGCGCGCGAGATCGTGCGCCTGGCCCTCGGCGAGGGCACGCTCGACCGGGTGCTGGCGGCCTGCCGCTCGACGCTCGTCGAGTGCTTCGACGCCGTCGGGATGTGGCTGACCGCCTTCGACGAGCACGGCGGCGCGTCCACGACGTCCTACGCGCGGGGCAGCGACGTCGAGCCGCCCTACTCCGAGATCGACGACGTCGTGATGGACCTGGCGCACCGCTACTGGGCGGAGCAGTACGTCGCCCCCTTCTCCCGCTCCGTGCCCGCGCACCCCGGGCTCCCGGCCGAGACGCGTGACCAGCTCCTGGGCTTCCTCGACCGGATCGGCGTCGGGTCGGTGCTCTTCGTGCCGCTCGGCGCGGGCACCGAGTGCCTCGGGTTCCTGGTGCTGACGCGGGTCTCGGACTCCCGCAGCTGGACCGAGGTCGAGCGCGACGCCGCCCTCGACATCGGCCGCGACCTCGGGACGGCCATCGCCAACGCGCGACAGCTCGAGCGCGAGCGCGCGGTCGTGGACCGGCTGCGCAAGCTGGACAGCTATCGCGTGGAGGTGGTCAACACCCTCGGCCACGAGCTGCGCAACCCGCTCTTCTCGATGAGCGCCAACCTCGAGCTGCTCGACGTCGACAGCCTCGACGAGGACGGCCGCCACTCCGTCGAGGCCGCGACCCGTGGTGCCGCGCGGATGCGCGCGGTCATCGACGACATGCTCACGATGGCGCAGATGTCCGACCCGCGGCTGGAGTTCGAGCCGGTGCCGGTCGACATGCGCCGGGTCGTGGCCGACGTGCTCGACGAGTGCCGGGCCTCCGCCGAGGCAGCCGACGTGACGTGCACGGCCGAGCTCCCGCCCGGGTCGGTCCTGGTGCCGGGCCAGCCCGACGAGCTGCACCGGGTGCTGACCAATCTGACCAGCAACGCGATCAAGTACACCGACCCCGGAGGCAGCGTCACCGTGCGCGTGGCGTCCCGGGGCGGCCTGGTCGTCACGACCGTCACGGACACCGGCATCGGCATCTCCGACGCAGACCAGCAGGAGCTCTTCCGCGAGTTCTTCCGCTCGACGAACCCCGCGGCGCTCGTCCGGCCCGGCACCGGTCTGGGCCTCGCCATCGTGGCCCGGATCGTCAGCCGGCACTCCGGCACGATCGACCTCAGCTCCGAGCGCGGTCGGGGCACGACCGCGACGGTCACCCTGCCGGCCTACGTCGGCAAGGTGGTCAACGCGATCAGCCTGGACTGAGCTCCAGCGTCATGAACGTGCTGTTCGGGTCCGGCCGGTAGGCACCGAACGGGTCGCACGGCACGAAGCCTGCGCGCGCGTAGAACCGCCGGGCCGGTTCGAAGAACTCCATGCTGCCGGTCTCGAGGGAGATGCGTACGACGCCTCGCTCCCGTGCGTCGTCGATCGCGTGGGCCAGCATCTGCGACGCCACCCCACGGCCACGGACGCGCGGCTCGGTGCGCATGCTCTTGAGCTCCTCGTGGTCGTCGGTCATGGCCGCGAGGGCCGCCGTGCCGACGATGCCCTCCTCGTCCACCCCGACCCACATCCGCACGTGCTCCGCCCGGAGGCCGCCGAGGTCGAGCGCGTGCCGGCTCTCCGGCGGCGCCGTCGGCTCCATGTCGTCGAGGTGCGCCTGCAGGAACGCCGCCAGCCGCGGGTCCTCGAAGTCGGCGCGGGTGATCTGCACGAGGGAGATCGTGCCACTTCCGTTGGTTGAGGAGGGCGCGCAGCGCCCGTCTCGAAACCCCTCAGCCCTGGAGGTCGAGCCCCGCGTAGCCCTCGCGGTAGCTCGGGAGGCTCGGCGTCCAGCCCGTCGACCGGAGCCGGGCGTTCGACAGCCGCTTGCCGTGACCCTGCGCCGGATCCGCAGCCGGGGGAGCGGGCGCCCCGAGCTGTGAGGCGAGGAAGGCGGCCACGTCGCCCATCTGGGCCGGTACGTCGTCGGTGCCGAGGTAGAGCGTGTCCGGCGTCGCGTCCATCGTCAGCAGGTGCACGACGGCCGAGGCGGCGTCGGTGCGGTGGATGCGGTTGGTCCAGCGGTGCGGGTCGGTGACCCGGCCCTCGGCGACCTGGTCGCGCAGCCGCGTGCTCGAGCCGCCGTACAACCCCGAGAGCCGGAGGACGGTCCCGTGCGGGATGCGCGCGTGGAAGGCCTCCTCCGCCGCGACCAGCTGGCGGCCGGGCCCGTCGGAGGGTGCGGCCGGGGTGGACTCGTCGGACAACGCGGGCCGGTCGCCGCTCGCACACACCGCGGTCGACGAGACCAGGACCGCGCGCTCCGGTGGCACCGCCAACGCGTCGAGCGCCCGCGCCATCCCGTCGACGTACGTCGCCCGGTAGGCCTCCTCCGTCCGCGGGCGTGCCGTCAGCGCGACGACCACGAACCGTGGGCGTACGTCGGAGAGGTCCGGCGCCGACGCGGTGATGTCGACCGAGCGCCCGACCAGCGGCTCCGGGACGAGGTCGGCGTTGCGACGCAGGGCGAGCACGCCGTGCCCGAGGTCGGCCAGCCGCAGCCCGACCGCGGCACCGAGGTCGCCGCAACCGACGAGAAGGACGTCCGGATCCACGTGACGAACCTATCGGGACGGACCATGCTCCACGCGCATCACCCGATCCAAAACCGGGCTTGGACAGGCATCGTCGCGGCTTCCTAGGTTGGTGACTACCGCCACATCACGTGGCCCCACTTGCCTCATGAGCACCCGCCTCGGACCGAAGGACGCAGCGTGACGAAGTACAGCCCGACCGAGCTCGTCGAGACCCTGGGGAGCGGCCTCCTCTCCTTCCCGGTGACCCACTTCGACGCCGACCTGCAGTTCGACGAGCCCGCCTACCGCGACCACCTCGAGTGGCTCAGCGGCTACCCCGTCGCCGGCCTCTTCGCCGCCGGTGGCACGGGCGAGGGCTTCTCGCTCAACGCCGAGGAGACCGACCGCGTCGTGCGCGCCGCGATCGCCGGTGCGGGCGGCAAGGTCCCCGTGCTGGCCCCCGCCACGGGCTCGACGGTCAACGCCGTCGCCCAGGTCCAGGCGGCCGAGAAGGCCGGTGCGGACGGCATCCTGCTCATGCCGCCGTACCTCACCGAGGCCGGCCAGCGCGGGCTCGTCGAGCACATCAGCGCGATCTGCGCGGCCACCAGCCTCGGGGTCATCTTCTACTCGCGCGCCAACGCCGTGCTCGGCACCGATGCGCTCGAGCAGGCCTGCGCCCGCAACGCCAACCTCGTCGGCTTCAAGGACGGTGTCGGCGGCATCGAGCAGATGACGCGCACCTACGCCCAGCTCGGCGACCGGCTCTTCTACGTCGGCGGCCTGCCGACCGCCGAGGTCTTCGCGCTGCCGCTGCTCCAGCTCGGCGTGACGACCTACAGCTCGGCGATCTTCAACTTCGTGCCTCAGTTCGCGCTCGACTTCTACGCCGCCGTACGCCGGCAGGACCGCACCGCGGTCTACGCGATGCTCAACGACTTCGTCATCCCCTACACGAAGATCCGCGACCGCGAGTCCGGCTACTCGGTCTCGATCGTCAAGGCCGGTCTCGCCGCCGTCGGTCGCCCCGCCGGCCCGGTCCGCCCGCCGCTCTCCGACCTCACCGAGGCCGAGCGCGACGAGCTGCAGACCCTCGTGGACAAGGTGGCAGGCTCGAAGGCCTGAGCACCACCCCACCCCCGCACGCAGCACCGCAACGAGAGGAACCCATGTCTGACCTCGCCACCTCGATCATCGCCGGACTCGACTCCGAGCAGCCCGACGTCGCCGCCGCCACCGCGGCCGCCGCCGAGGCGTTCGGCGCCTACCGCGCCACCAGCCCGGAGGAGCGCGGCGCGTTCCTGGAGGCGGTGGCCGCCGAGATCGAGGCCGACAAGGACGCGATCATCGTCGAGGCGGTCCGCGAGAGCGGCCTGCCCGAGGGCCGGATCACCGGCGAGGTCGGCCGCACCACCGGCCAGCTGCGCCTCTTCGCCGGCGTGGTGAAGCAGGGAGACCACCAGGGCGTCCGCATCGACCCGGCGCTCCCGGACCGTGCGCCGCTCCCGCGCGCCGACATCCGTCAGCGGATGGTGCCGCTCGGCCCCGTCGCGGTCTTCGGCGCCAGCAACTTCCCGCTCGCGTTCTCGACCGCCGGCGGCGACACCGCCTCCGCGCTCGCCGCGGGGTGCCCGGTCGTCGTGAAGGGCCACCCGGCCCACCCGGTCACCGGCACGCTCGTCGCCCGCGCGATCACCCGGGCCGTCGAGAAGGCCGGCCTCCCCGCCGGTGTCTTCTCGTTCGTCCTCGGCGGCATCGAGACCGGCCAGGACCTCGTCAAGGACCCGCGCATCACGGCCGTCGGCTTCACCGGCTCGCGCGGGGGTGGCCTCGCCCTCGTGCAGGCCGCGGCCACCCGGGAGGTGCCGATCCCGGTCTACGCCGAGATGTCGTCGATCAACCCCGTCGTGGTCCTCCCGGGCGCGCTCGCCGCCAGCGACACCGCGGCCTTCGCCCAGGCGTACGTCGGCTCCCTCACCCTCGGCTCCGGCCAGTTCTGCACCAACCCGGGCCTGCTCTTCCTGCCCTCCGGCGAGGAGGGTGACGCGTTCCTGCGTGCCGCCGCCGAGGCCGTCACCGGCGCCACCGGCCAGACCATGCTCACCTCCGGCATCGCCGAGGCCTACCGCTCCGGCACTGCCGCGCTGCGTGACGTCACCGGCGTACGCGTCGTGGCCGAGGGCACCGCCGCCGGCGACCTCGCCCCCGCGCCGCAGGTCGTCGAGACCTCCACCCTCGACGGCCCGGTCGCCGACGAGGTCTTCGGCGCCTCCGGCGTCGTGGTGCGGTACGACGACGTGGCCGACCTGCTGCCCCGGCTCGAGGGCCTCGAGGGCCAGCTCACCGCGACGATCCACGCCGACGACTCCGACACCGAGGCGGCCCGTGCGCTCCTGCCGGTCCTCGAGACGAAGGCCGGTCGCATCCTCTTCAACGGCTGGCCGACGGGCGTCGAGGTGGGCCACGCGATGGTGCACGGCGGCCCGTTCCCCGCGACCTCCGACTCGCGCACGACCAGCGTCGGCAGCCTCGCGATCGAGCGGTTCCAGCGCCCGGTGGCCTACCAGGACGTGCCCACGGCGCTGCTGCCCGAGGCCGTCCGCGACGACAACCCGTGGGGGCTGCTCCGCCGCGTCGACGGGACCCTGGAGCAGTGAGCACGACCATCGCCAAGGTCGAGGTGGTGCCGGTCGCCGGCCACGACTCGATGCTGCTCAACCTGAGCGGCGCGCACGGCCCCTTCTTCACCCGCAACATCGCGATCGTCACCGACTCCGAGGGTCGCACCGGCCTCGGCGAGGTGCCCGGCGGCGAGGCCATCCGAGCCACCATCGAGGACGCAGCGGCGATCCTGGTCGGCCAGCCGGTGGCGCGCTTCCGCTCTCTGCTGCGCGAGGTCGCGACCCGCTTCGCCGACCGCGACTCGGGCGGACGCGGACTGCAGACCTTCGACCTGCGCACCACGATCCACGCGGTCACCGCGCTGGAGTCGGCGCTGCTCGACCTGTCCGCCCAGGCGGTCGGCGTACCCCTGGCCGAGCTCCTGGGTGACGGCCAGCAGCGGACGAGCGTGCCGATGCTGGGCTACCTCTTCTACGTCGGTGACCCCGACGCCACCGACCTGCCCTACCTCCGCGAGCACGACGGCGGCGACGACTGGGAGAAGGTCCGCCGCGAGGAGGCGATGACCCCCGAGGCGATCGTCCGCCTCGCCGAGGCCGCGCAGGCCCGCTACGGCTTCGCCGACTTCAAGCTCAAGGGCGGCGTGCTTCCCGGCGAGGACGAGGTCGCGGCAGTCACGGCGCTGCACGAGCGCTTCCCCGACGCGCGGATCACCCTCGACCCCAACGGCGGCTGGCTGCTCGACGACGCGGTGCGTCTGCTCGACGGCCTCGACGAGGTCCTGGCCTACGCCGAGGACCCTTGCGGCGCCGAGGGTGGCTACAGCGGGCGCGAGGTGATGGCGCAGTTCAAGCGGCGCACCGGCCTGCGCACGGCCACCAACATGGTCGCCACGGACTGGCGCCAGATGGCCGACGCCGTCCGCACCAACGCCGTCGACATCCCGCTCGCCGACCCGCACTTCTGGACGATGGCCGGCTCCGTCCGCGTCGCCCAGCTCTGCCACGACTTCGGCCTCACGTGGGGCTCGCACTCCAACAACCACTTCGACGTCTCGCTCGCGATGTTCACCCAGGTCGGCGCCGCCGCCCCGGGCGAGATCACCGCGCTCGACACCCACTGGATCTGGCAGGACGGCCAGGGACTGACGACCGCGCCGCCCGAGATCCGTGACGGTGCCGTCCAGGTGCCCGAGCAGGCCGGGCTCGGCGTGACGCTCGACCCCGACCGGCTCGCCGAGGCGCACGAGCTCTACCTCGAGCACGGCCTGGGTGCCCGCGACGACGCGATCGCCATGCAGTACCTCGTGCCGGACTGGAGCTTCGACCCGAAGCGTCCCTGCCTCGTGCGCTGAGGAGCGGGATGAGCCTCGACCCTGACCTCGCCCGCTTCATCGCGGACGTCGAGGCGAAGCGCGGACGCCCGGTCTGGGAGGTCACGATCCCGGAGGCGCGCGCGCAGATGCGGGCGCTCCGGGTCGACAGCGTGCGTCCGGAGGACGTCGTACCCGTCGGCGACGTGACCGACGTCCTCCTCGACGACCTGCCCGCTCGGGTCTACCGGCCCGCCGTCGTCGACGGTCCGGTCCCGACGGTCGTCTACCTCCACGGCGGCGGCTGGTTCCGCGGGGACATCGACACCCACGACCAGGTCGTACGCCGCCTCGTGCGCGACACCGGCGCGGTGCACGTCAGCGTCGGCTACCGCCTCGCTCCCGAGGACCCCTGGCCCGCGGCGCCCGACGACGCGGTGCGCGCGGTCCGCTGGGTCGCCGACCGGCTGGCCGACCTCGGCGGGTCCGAGGTGCTCGCCGTCGCCGGCGACTCGGCCGGCGGCAACCTCGCCGCCATCGCCACCCAGGAGCTCCGCGGCGAGGTCGACATCGCCGCCCAGCTGCTGATCTACCCGGCGACCGACCTGCTCGGCCACCACCCGTCCAAGGACGAGTTCGCCAGCGGCTTCCTGCTCTCGCGTGCGATGACCGACTGGATCAACACGCAGTACTTCTCCGGAGTCGCGCCCGCGCCGGGGGACTGGCGCCACTCGCCCCTGCACGGCGACCTCGCCGGGTTGCCGCCCGCCGTCGTCGCGACCGCCGAGTGCGACCTGCTCCGCGACGAGGGGGAGGCGTACGCCGCCGCGCTCTCCGCCGCCGGCGTCCGCGTGGACGTCGTACGCCACGCCGGGATGATCCACGGCTTCATGGACCAGGGCCACGTCTCACCCGCCGCGGCCGCTGCCACACGTGACGTGAACCGTCGCTTCGCCGAGATGCTCGCCTCCGTGAGCTGACCAACACCGGATATCTAGGGACGAACTGGTAGGTCCGAGGGCGACTTCACCCACCCAATCGTCCCTAGATATCCGGAGGGGAGAGATCGGGCGGGGCGTCAGATGGCGGCCAGGAAGTCGTCGACCTCGGCGGCGGTGGGGGCGGACTGCGTGCCGCGGCGGGTGACCTTGATGGCAGCCGCGGCGTTCGCCCGGCGGCAGCCCTCCACCCACGGCGTGCCGGCCGCGACCTCCGCCAGCAGCGCACCGGTGTGGGTGTCGCCCGCGCCGTTGGTGTCGACGGGGGTCTGCGGGAAGCCGGGGACGTACGTCGTCTCCTCGCCGACGTGCACCGCACAGCCCTCCGGTCCGTCGCGCACGATGGCGACGGCGTCACCGCGGAGCAGCGGAGCGACGGCGGTGGTCAGGTCGGCGAGGTCGGCCGGGGGAGCCTGCCCGACCACCCGGAGGATCGCCTCGGCCTCCTCGGCGTTGCTCGACCACACGTCGGTGAGCTCGAGCATCGCGACGCGCACGTGCTCGCTGAGCTCGGCGAACGCCGCCCCCGGGTCCAGCACGACGACCACGGACGGGTCGAGGGCCTGCAACCAGGCCAGGAGCGGTTCGCCGGTGCTCGCCAGGGCCAGCGAGAAGCCGGTGACGCACACCAGGTCGCCGGGCTGCGGGTCGGAGGTGCCGAGCGACTCGACGGAGATGTGGCGCTCGGCACCGAGGGTGGTGACGAAGGTGCGCTCGGCGCTGGGCTCGACCATGACGACGCAGATGCCGGTGTCGAGGTCGGTGACCGGCGGCGCGGAGGCGCTGATGCCGTCCCGGGCCAGGGCGGCCCGGATCAGGTCGCCGTGCGGGCCGGTGCCGTGGGCGCCGGCGTGGACGCAGGTCGCGCCGAAGCGTGCGGCCGCGACGAGCACGGTGACCGCACCGCCGGCGTAGTCGGTCGCGGACGTGGCCATCACGTTCTGCCCGCGGGCCGGGAGGTCGGGCACCTCGACGACGACGTCGACCAGTGCCTGGCCGGTGTGGATGACCCGGCCCACCGCAGCGTTCATCCCAGCACGTCGTCGGTGGTGGCGAGGGTGATCTGCGGCGGGTAGAGGGCCATCACGTCCATCGCCGCCCGGTGGTTCTCCGGCGTCGAGCCGGCGCACGCGTCGGTGACGACCGTGATCGTGGCCCCGGCGTCGGCCGCCGCGAGGGCGGTGGAGATGACGCAGCAGTCGGTCGAGACGCCGGTCAGCACCAGGTGCGGGGTCGGTCCGGTGACCGCCTGCAGCGCGTAGCTCCACTTGCCGAAGGTCGGCAGCGAGATGGTCTGGGTGGCCAGCCCCTGCATCTCCGGCACCAGCTCGAGCAGCGGGTCGCTGTCGGGCACGGCCGCGAAGGGCCACGCGTCGAGGTAGGCCTCCCAGCTCCCCTGCGGGTCGGGCGCGGGCACCCAGCGCGTGACCACGGTGCGCCTGCCCGCCGCGGCGGCGAGGCGTCGTACCGGCTCCACGATGTCGGGAAACATCGGCGAGCCCCACTCGCTGTCGGGCGAGGCGAAGATCCGCTGCGGGTCGATCACGACCAGCCAGGCGTCCGGGTGCATGTCGCCAGCCTGTCAGAGACGGCGTACTTCGCACCCGAGTCTCCCGGTTCGGCACCCAGATCTCGGCCGACAAGCGGGGCGGTCACCGGATATCCGGTGACTCCAGGGCAGGGGACACGCCAGCGGCCACCGGTCCCCCGACCGGCAGCCGCTGACGCTGCGGAGATGACGCCACCCGGGCAGGGGGGCTACTTCACCTCGGCACGCAGGACCGCGCGCAGCCCGAGGGCGAGCGGGATCCAGAGCCAGACGAGCGTGGTGACGCCGAGCTGCTGCCAGTACTCCGCGGTCATCGAGCTGTCGAAGAGGCGGGTGATGGCGAACTGCACGTCGACCCACGGCTGGAGGTCGCGGAACCACCCCTGGAAGGCGGCGAGCGTCCCGAAGGCGATCGGCAGGACGAAGGAGTAGACGAGGTAGCCGACGAGCCCGGCGGGCGTGGAGCGGAAGATCACGCCGAGCATGAAGCCCATCAGCATGCCGAGCACGTTGGCCAGGACGATGTTGCCGAACTGGCCGAGCGTGATGTCCCACTGGGCGTCGAGCCCGGTGATGGCGGAGCCGAGCAGGTTGCCGACCGCGCCGACGGCGAGCGCGACGAACATCGCGACGACGCCGACGAGCAGGGTGGTGACCAGCTTCGCGTTGAGCACGCGACCGCGCCAGGGGACGAGGGTGTACGTCGTCAGCCCGGTGCGCTGGCTGTACTCCGAGGTCACCGCCATCACCGCGATGATCGGCAGCACCACCGAGAGCGGCATGCCGATGGCGGTGGAGAAGGTGCCCTGCGTGATCGCCTCGTCGGGCGCCCACAGGATCACGGCCGCGGTGGCGAGGACGGTGACGATGCCGACGCTGGCCATCAGCCAGGAGCCGGCGCGGGTGTCGAACATCTTGCGGAGCTCGACGCCGACGAGCCGGGTCGTCGGGATCGGCCTGACGGTGCGGGCGGGGGTCGCGACCGCAGCGGTCGCGGGGGCCTCCGGGTGGACCTGGGTCGTGGTGGTCATGCTGCTGCTCCTTCACGGGCGGTCTCGGCGGTGAGCTGGAGGAACATCTCCTCCAGCCCTGCGCCGTCGGCGGCGCGGAGCTCGCGGACGACGACGTCGGCGCGGTGCGCGACCTCGCCGACGAGCTGGGGGTCGGCGTCGGCCCGGAGGCCGCCGTCGATGGGGCTGGTGGCGACCGCGGCATCGTGGAGGGCCCGGGCGAGACGGGCGTCGTCGGACGAGCGGACGAGGGTGCCGGCCGCGGCGAGCAGCTCGGTCTTGCTGCCCTGCGCCACGATCCGGCCCTGGCCGATCACGACGATGTCGTCGGCGATGACCTCGATCTCGTGGAGCAGGTGCGAGGACAGCAGCACGGTGCCGCCGTCGTTCGCGAAGCCGCGGAGCAGGTCGCGCATCCAGCGGATGCCGGCGGGGTCGAGGCCGTTGGCCGGCTCGTCGAGGACCAGCACCTGCGGGTCGCCGATGAGGGCGGTCGCGATCCCGAGGCGCTGGCGCATGCCGAGGGAGTAGTTGCGCACCCGGCGCTCGGCCTCGTCCTCGGTGAGGCCCACGCGGGCGATGGTCTCGGCGACCCGCGACTTCGGCAGGCCCATCGTCTGGGCGGCGATCGCGAGGATCTCGCGGCCGGTGCGCCCGGCGTGCTGCGCGGAGGCGTCCAGCAGGACGCCGACCTCGAGGCCGGGGTTGGGGAGGTCGCGGTAGTCGCGACCGGAGATGGTGACCTGGCCGGTGGAGGGCCGGGTGAGGCCGACCATGATCCGCATGGTGGTCGACTTGCCGGCACCGTTGGGGCCGAGGAAGCCGGTCACGCGACCGGAGGCGGCCGTGAAGGACACGTGGTCGACGGCCGTGAAGTGGCCGTACTGCTTGGTGAGTGACTCGACGTTGATCATGGGTCAACCCTCGCGGCGGTGGGTGCCCGCGCACATCGGGGACAGTGCCTGTGCGGCCCCTGAGAGCAACCCTGAGATGACCCCCACCGACCGGTGGGGGGCGCGTTGGGGTGGCCTTGGGACAATGAGCCCGTGAGCACCCCCACCGAGCAGCGCCCGCCCCAGGTCACCCTGGCCTCGACGATCGTCATGGTCGCCTCGGTGCTGGTCCTCATCGGCGTCTGGGAGCGCGTCTCCACGCTCGGGTCGCTCGAGACCCAGGAGTCCATCCGCGACTTCCTCGGCGAGCAGCCCTTCGACCAGCTCGGCCTCGACGTCCCCGGCGTGACGCAGGTCCTGCGGATCACCGCGCTCGTGGCCGCGGTCGCCGCCTGCGCCACCGGCATCCTCGGCTGGTACGTCCGCAAGCCCGACCGCTCCTCCAGGCTCGGCCTCACGATCGCCGCCGTGCCCGTGTTCGTCGCCGGGTTCCCCGTCGGCGGGCTGGCCGGATCGTTCGTCGCCGCCGGCGCCGCGATGCTCTGGATGATGCCCGCCCGGGAGTGGTTCGCGACGGGTCGCTGGACTCCTCCGGCACCTGCCGCGAAGACGGATGCGGGTCGTCGTACGACGCCGGGCGCGGGCGCCGGCCCCACCGACCCCCGGTCCGGCCACCCGCACACGCCCCCGCCGGCAGCGCGCCCGTTCGGCGAGCCGGAGCAGCCCCAGAACCCCTACGGCCAGCCGTGGGCCCCGCCCGCCCAGCAGGCGCAGCAGTGGCAGCATGGCCAGCTGCCGCCCCCGCTCCCGCCCGGGTACCCGCCGCCGCCCGGCTGGCAGTCCCAGCCGGTCGCGCCGCCGCGACCGCAGGCGCTGGTCACCGCCTTCGTGATCACCGTCGTCACGGCCGGCGGCCTGCTCGCGATCGGCCTGATGTTCCTCGGGATCGCTGCGAGCTCCGTCGACGTGCTGATGACCGAGCTCGAGCGCCAGCAGCCCGACCTGATGGACGACCTCTCGGCCGGCGAGGTCCGCCGGGCGCTCCTCGGTTTCGGTGTCGGCTTCCTGGTGTGGTCGGCGGTCGCGCTCGTGCTCGCCGGGTTCACCATGGCCGGCCGCGAGTGGGCCCGCCGCGGCCTGGTCGTCGCCGCCGCCTGCAGCGCGGTCGCGTGCGGTGCCGCCGCCTTCACGGCGCCGGTCGTGCTCCTCCCGGCCGCAGCCGCCATCGCCACCGTCGTCTGCCTGCGTCGGGTCGAGGTGCGGCAGTGGTTCTCCCTCGGCGTGCGCTAGGACCACATCTTCCGGTGGTGCCTGCGGCGGCCCCGGACATGATGAGATAGGCGCATGAGCAACGACGAGCCGGGCCCCACGCACAGCCCGTACGGCCAGCCCGACCCCTACGGCCAGTCACCGCAGTCCAGCCCCTACGGCTCGGCACCGACCGGCCAGCCCTACGGCCAGCAGCCGGCCTACGGCTCCGGCCACTCCCAGGAGCCGCGGCGTCGCCCCGGCACGGTGACCGCGGGCGCGTGGATCGCGATCGTGTTCTCCGGTCTCACCGGGCTGCTGTTCGCCGGCATCTCGCTCCTCGCCCTGGTCGCCCGCGACAGCGTGATCGACGAGCTCCAGCGCCAGCCGGACTACCAGAACCTCGACGTCGACATCAACGACGCCTACGGCGTCGGGGTCGCGATGATCTTCGGCATCGCCCTCTGGTGCCTCATCGCCGTCGTGCTCGCCGTCTTCGTGCTGCGCCGCTCCAACGTCGCCCGGATCCTGCTCGTCATCTCCAGCGGCGTCACCGCGGCCTTCTCGCTGCTCGGCATCACCAGCGGCATCTCGATCGTGTGGCTCGCCGCGGCGATCGCCACGATCGTGCTGCTCTTCGTCGGTGACGCCGGCAACTGGTTCAAGGGGCTGCCGCCCGGCGGTGGCCAGGGCGTCGGTGGCTACCAGGCCTACGGCCAGCAGCAGTACGGCAGCGGCCAGTACGGCGCGGGGCAGTACGGCCAGCAGCAGTACGGCGCCCAGCCGACGCAGCCGTACCCGTCGTCCGGCGAGCAGCCGTCCGCCGGCAGCGGCTTCGAGCCCTACGGCCAGCAGCAGGGCAACCCCTACGGCCAGCAGCCGCCGAGCGCCGGCGAGTCCGGCGGGGAGACCAGCGGGGGGACCGGCAGCTCGGACTACCCGCCGAAGGACTACCCGGGTCGCTGACCCGGCGGCCCGACCGCCTCAGCGCCGCAGGTCGGCGGCGGCGAGTCGTCGTACGCCCTCGGTGATCACGTCGGCGTCCTTGCAGAACGCCCAGCGCACCAGCTGGAGCCCGGCCTCGGCGTCGTCGTAGAACCCCTGCGTGGGGATCGCGACGACGCCGGCGCGCTCGGGCAGGGCGAGGCAGAGCTCGCGTCCGTCGGCCCAGCCCAGGTGCGAGACGTCGGTGGTGGCGAAGTAGGTGCCCTCGGGCACGCGCGGCGTGAGCCCGGCCTCGACGAGCCCGGCGCAGAGCAGGTCGCGTCGCACCTGGAGGTCGCGGGCGAGCTCCGCGGGCCAGTCGGGCTCGTGGTCGAGCGCGTGCGCCACGGCCGGCTGGAGCGGGGCTCCCGAGGTGAAGGTCAGCCACTGCTTCGCGGCCAGCACCGCCTGCACCAGCGGTGCCGGTCCGGTGGCCCAGCCGACCTTCCAGCCGGTGAGGGAGTACGACTTGCCGACGCTCGACAGGGTCAGCGTGCGCTCCCACATCCCCGGCAGGGTGGCGATCGGCACGTGTCCCTCGGCGGACGCGGCGTCGGTGAAGACGAGGTGCTCGTAGACCTCGTCGGTGATGACGAGGACGTCGTGCTCGACCGCGAGGTCGGCGACGACCTGCAGCTCGTCGCGGGTCAGCACGGTGCCGGTCGGGTTGTGCGGGCTGTTGAGCAGGATCACCCTGGTGCGGTCGGTGACCGCTTCGCGCAGCTGGTCGAGGTCGAGACGGAAGGCGGGCGCGCGCAGGGTGACCGCGCGCCGCCGCGCGCCGCACATGTCGAGCATGGCGACGTAGGAGTCGTAGTAGGGCTCGAGCACGACCACCTCGTCACCGGCGTCGACGAGGCCGAGCAGCGCCCCGGCGATCGCCTCGGTGCAGCCGGTGGTCACCACGACCTCGGTGTCGGGGTCGACCTCGAGGCCGTAGTGGCGCTGCTGGTGCCTCGCGATCGCGGCCCGGAGGGCGGGTACGCCGATGCCGGGGGCGTACTGGTTCGCGCCGCTCGCCAGTGCCTCGGCCGCCGCCGCGATCACCGAGGCCGGACCGTCGGCGTCGGGGAAGCCCTGGCCGAGGTTGACCGCGCCCGTGCGCACGGCGAGGGCGGACATCTCGCTGAAGACGGTGGGCGGGATGTGGGCCAGGCGTCGGGCGGTGGCGGACATGGCGTCGAGGCTAGTGGCCGGGGCGTTTGGCAGACTCGGGGCATGGCCGACACCCCCGCCGACCAGAGTGCCGACCAGAGGGCCGGCCAGAGTGCCGACCAGAGGGCCGACCGCACCGCCGGTGCGCGGTGGCTCGGCAGGGTCGGCGTGGTGCTGGTCGTCGCGGGCCTCGCGCTCGGGGCCTACGTCGCGTGGCAGGTGTGGGGCACCAACGTGGTCTCCCAGCGCACCCACCGGGCGCTGGTCGAGGACGTCGAGCAGACCTGGCGCGACCGGGCGGGCGACGGTGCCGGCGCGTCGGTCGAGACCGACCGGGGCGACGTGTCGGCGATCGTGCGGATCCCGGCCTTCGGCGACGACTACGCGGTGCCGGTGCTGGAGGGGACGAGCGACGAGGTCCTGGCGGCCGGGTTCGGCCACTTCTCCGACACCGCGGAGGCGGGGGCGAAGGGCAACTACGCCCTCGCTGCGCACCGGATCACGCACGGCGAGCCCCTGCGCGCGATGCCCGAGCTGCAGCCCGGCGACGAGGTGGTCGTCGAGACGCGGCAGTGGACCTACACCTACGTCCTCGACACCGGCGGCGCCGACCTCACCGTGCCGTTCACCGCCGGCTGGGTGCTCGCCGACGTCCCGGCCAACCCCGACGCGGGCGGCGTGCAGCCGGCGCAGGAGCCCGGTCAGCGGCTCCTCACCCTGACGACGTGCTCGGAGCTGTTCCACACTGACGACCGGCTCGTCGCGTTCGGGCACCTGGAGTCGAAGGAACCCACCACCCCCTAGGCTGCTGCGCGTGGTTGACGAGACGCTCGCACGCGACATCGACGCGGTCTGCCGCCTGACCGGGGAGTTCACCCTGAGGTCCGGGCAGGTCGCCGACACCTACTTCGACAAGTACCTCTTCGAGGCCCAGCCGGCGCTCCTCGACCGGGTCGCCGCGCAGATGCTCGACCTGCTGCCCGAGGACACCGAGCTCCTCGGCGGCCTCGAGCTCGGCGGTGTGCCGATCGCGACGATGGTCTCGGCGAAGACCGGGCTGCCCGCGCTCTTCGTGCGCAAGAAGGCCAAGGAGTACGGCACCTGCAAGCTCGCCGAGGGCCCCGACGTCGCCGGCCGCCGGGTCACGCTGGTCGAGGACGTGATCACCACCGGCGGCGCCGTGCGCGACGCCACGCGCGAGCTGCGCGCTGCCGGCGCGATCGTCGAGGTCGTGGTCTGCGCGATCGACCGGTCGCCCGCCGGTGATAACCCGCTGGCCGACGTGGGCCTCGAGGTCCGCCCGGTGCTCACCCGCGCGCAGCTCGACGCCGCGGCCGCGCAGGCCTGAGGAGCCGGGTCAGGCGCCTGCGCGCCTGTGCTTCCACCACTCGAAGACGATCGGGATCACCGAGAAGGCCAGGATCACGATCACGAGCTTGTCGATGCTCTCGCCCAGCGTGGGGAACGCCGCGCCCAGGAAGAAGCCGAGCAGCACGATCGAGAGCACCCAGAGCACCGCACCCACGAAGCTCCAGAGGAAGAAGCGGTGCCGCTCCATCCGCGTCACGCCGGCCACCACGGTGACGTACGTCCGCACGAAGGGGACGAAGCGGCCGATGACCAGCGCCTTGTTGCCGTGGCGCTCGAAGAACTCGGTGGTCTGGTCGAAGTACTTGCGCTTGATGATCCGGCCGTCGCGCTCGTAGAGCGGCGGGCCGATCCTGCGGCCGATCTCGTAGCCCACCACGTTGCCGAGGAAGGCCGCTGCGGTCAGGAGGACGAGCGCGATCAGCAGCTCGCCGACAGGCGGGACGCCGGAGAAGACGTCGAGGCTGAGCGCACCGTCGGAGTCGGCGTTGGCGATGAAGAGGCCGAGCGCGAAGAGCAGCGTGTCGCCCGGCAGGATCGGGAAGAAGAGGCCGCACTCGATGAAGACGATGACGAGGCTGATCCAGAACAGCTCGGGACCGAACCGGTCGAGCAGCCAGTTGGGGTCCATCCACTCGATGCCCAGCAGGAACGGGGTCACGAACGCGGACGGGTCGAGGAGAGCGCTCACGCGCGACACGATAGACGTCACCCCTAGCCTTTCCCGCATGCACGAGCAGGAGGAACGGGCGCCCTACGACCCGATGCCGCACGGTCCGCCGGAGGTGGGCGTCGGCCCCTGGGAGGGGCCGTGGCCGGCGGGGGAGCACTGGGACCACGACCTGCTCCGCGACGGCGACCGGCGCAACGTCGTCGACCGCTACCGCTACTGGACCCTGGACTCGATCGTCGCCGACCTGGACACGAGGCGCCACGGGTTCCACGTCGCGATCGAGAACTGGCAGCACGACTTCAACATCGGCACGATCGTCCGCACCGCCAACGCGTTCCTCGCCGCGGAGGTGCACATCGTCGGCAACCGCCGCTGGAACCGGCGCGGTGCGATGGTGACCGACCGCTACCAGCACGTCCGCCACCACGCCGACGCGCCGGCGCTGGCGGCGTACCTCCACTCCCTCGAGCAGCCCGTCCGGCTCCTCGGGATCGACAACCTGCCCGGCTCGCTCCACCTCGAGACGATGGAGCTGCCCGAGCGGGTGTGCTTCCTCTTCGGTCAGGAGGGCCCGGGGCTCTCGGAGTCGGCGCGCGAGGTGTGCGACGGCACCTTCTCGATCGCCCAGTTCGGCTCGACCCGCTCGATCAACGCAGGCGCTGCTGCCGCGATCGCGATGCACAGCTGGGTGCGGGCGTACGCCGACCTGGCGGGCGAGGACGCCTGGCGGGGCTGACCGACCACGCCCGGGTGCGCATGGGCCGGGCCCGGGATGTCCCCTCGGCACCCCGGACCCCCCTCCCAGGTCGTGCAGCTAGCGCCTCGTCCGCGAGTAGCAGGTCAGCGTGTGGTCGCCGGCCTTCCACGAGGCCTTCGTGGGCCAGCCGAACCGGAACACCCGCGTGATCACGCCGGGCACGCACCGCGTGTTGCCGAGCTCCTGCCACGCCTCGGCGCGGGGATACCGCTTCCCGGGCACCGTGACCGCCGCGGTCGCGCGGTAGGTGTGCCGGCTCGAGCAGGCCGTGTCGTGGAGGTCGCGGCCGGCCAGGCACCGCGAGACGCCGGTGGCGTACGGGAACCTGCCGACCTCGAGCTGCGCCGGGAGCGGCTGCAGGTCGGACGGGCCGCCCAGGACCAGGTCGCAGCGCAGCCAGCGGGCGCCGGCTGCCTGCTGCTCGTCCGTGGGGACGAACCAGCCGATGCGGAAGGCGGTGAGGTTCAGCGCGCGCATGTTCCTCACGCCGATCGCCGTGCGGGCCGCGGCGTAGCAGGTCTCCAGCGCGAACCGCTCGACCTTCGGGCCCTGGAGGCCGAGGCCGTCGGGCACGATCGCGACGCCGACCACCCGGGAGGTGTGGGGAGCCGAGCAGTCGATCGCCGTCTCGGGATGGGACGGCTGCGACAGCTCCTCGGCGTCCAGGTCGAAGCACTGCCCGACCACCGGCGCCCCGAGGACGGGGTCCTGCGCGACGGCACTCGTGGGGGCCGTGGCGGTCACGGCTGCGGCGAGCAGGGCCGCGACGGCGGCACCGATCGCGAGCCGTGTCGTCATGACTGTCAACGTAGACCTGACCGGACCGCGGAATCCACACCTGCCGTCGGTCGTCACGTCGTGAGACCGGATCTGCGCCCGCTGGCCGACTGGCCGGTAGCCACTAGGGTTGTGGGCGCCTGACGAACCGCACACGAAGCTTCCTGAGGAGATCCACCGATGCCCATCGCCACCCCTGAGGTCTACGCCCAGATGCTGGACGCAGCGAAGGCTGGTTCGTTCGCGTTCCCGGCCATCAACGTGTCCTCGTCCCAGACCCTCAACGCCGCGCTCAAGGGGTTCGCCGACGCCGGCTCCGACGGCATCATCCAGGTCTCCACCGGTGGCGCGGAGTACCTCTCCGGCCCGTCGGTCAAGGACATGGTGTCCGGCTCGGTCGCCTTCGCCGCCTACGCCGCCGAGGTCGCGAAGAACTACCCGGTCAACATCGCGCTGCACACCGACCACTGCCCCAAGGACAAGCTGGACGGCTTCGTCCGCCCCCTGCTCGACATCTCCGCCGAGCGCGTGGCCCGCGGCGAGGCGCCGCTCTTCCAGTCGCACATGTGGGACGGCTCGGCCGTGCCGATGGGCGAGAACCTCGAGATCGCCGAGGAGCTGCTCGCCAAGTGCGCCGCGGCCCAGATCATCCTCGAGATCGAGGTGGGCGTCGTCGGCGGCGAGGAGGACGGTGTCGCCAACGAGATCAACGACCAGCTCTACACGACCCCCGAGGACGCGATCGCCACGATCAAGGCGCTCGGCGCCGGCGAGCGAGGTCGCTACATGACCGCGCTGACCTTCGGCAACGTGCACGGCGTCTACAAGCCGGGCAACGTCAAGCTGCGCCCGGAGATCCTCAAGACCGCCCAGGAGGCCGCCGCCTCCGAGCTCGGCCTGGGCTCCGACGCCCGTCCCTTCGACCTCGTCTTCCACGGCGGCTCGGGCTCGACCGCGCAGGAGATCAGCGACGCGGTCGACTTCGGCGTGGTGAAGATGAACGTCGACACCGACACCCAGTACGCCTTCACCCGCCCCGTCGCCGCACACATGCTCAGCAACTACGACGGCGTCCTCAAGATCGACGGCGAGGTCGGCAACAAGAAGCTCTACGACCCCCGTGCCTGGGGCAAGGCCGCCGAGGCCGGCATGGCCGAGCGCATCGTCGAGGCTTGCCAGAACCTCCGGTCGGCGGGCACGTCGCTCAAGGGCTGAGCCCGCGACGGGCGACGCGTGGCGGGTCCCCGCGACCCGCCGCGCAGGCGCAGTGCTGCCCGTGCGAGGGCAGGTGGAGAGGCCACTCACCCACGCCGTTCCTTGACGGCGTGCGCCCGGACGACCCCGCATGCGGGACGCCGGGTCTACGAGGGTCTAGTGTCGGGGCTCAATGGAGAGGGCGGTGCCGCGTGTCGCTGGCATCTGTGCTCGATCCTGTGTGCCGTCGTGCTGTGGACGAGCTCCCGGTGTCGTCCTCGGTCGCCCACCTGATGACGCGTCAGGAGAGCTCGGGCGTCGTCGGGGCGTCCGACGCTCGAGCCCACGCGCTGGGCGAGCTGCCCTTCGTCACGGGCGTCGGGCCCTGCCACGACGCGTTCCGCCTGCGGCGACCGGTGCTCGTCGGTGACCTGGCCGAGGCTGCGGGCCGCTGGCCCGGCTACGCGGAGTCGGCGCTCGAGCAGGGTGTGCGTGCCGTCTTCAGCATGCCCCTGCAGGTCGGCGCGGTCGGCCTCGGCGTCCTCGACCTGTACGCCGACAAGGCCGGCATGCTGACCTCCGACGACCTCGGCACGGCGTTCGCGCTGGCGGACGAGGCGACCCGGGTGCTGCTCGACGACGCCGGCGACCTCACCCAGGCCGGTGCGGAGATCGTCGACCACCGCGCGGAGATCTACCAGGCGCAGGGCGCCCTGGCGGTCGCGCTCGGCGTCGGCCTCGCCGAGGCGATGGTGATCCTGCGGTCCCACGCCTTCGCCTCGGCCCTGCCGCTGATCGACCTCGCGCAGCAGGTGCTGGACGGCACGAGCGATCCGGAGAGCTGGTGAACCGATGGCGTTCGGCGGTATCGGGCCACGAAGGAAAGGGCACCACTACAGTGCCGAGGAGAAAGGGGCGCGAGCCATGATCGAGATCGACAACCTCGCCGACGTCTTCGTCGAGGTCGCCGACACACTGGTGGCGGGGTTCGACCTCATCGAGTTCCTGCACACGGTGGCCCAGCACGCGGCCGACGTGTCCGGCGGGGCGGTGGGCCTCGTGCTCGCGGACGAGCACGGCCAGCTGCACTACATGAGCGCCTCGGGCGACGTCGCCCGCGAGCTCGAGCTGCTCCAGCTCGACCTCGGCGAGGGACCGTGCCTGGACTGCTTCCGCTCGGGCGAGGTGGTCATCGACACCGACCTCGTGCGCGCCGAGGCGCAGTGGCCGCACTTCGCCCCCCTCGCGGTCGGCAAGGGTGTGCGGTCGGTGCACGCCTTCCCGATGCGCCTGCGTGACCGGGTGATCGGGGCGCTCAACGTCTTCGGCACCGAGGCGCAGGTCCTCGAGCCGGACGAGGCGCGTGTGGTGCAGGCCCTGGCGGACGTGGCGACGATCTCCATCATCCAGGAGCAGGCGATCGCGCGGGCCGAGGTGGTCACCGAGCAGCTGCAGGCGGCCCTCAACAGCCGCATCGTGGTCGAGCAGGCGAAGGGTGCTGTGGCCCGGGCGCTCGGCATCTCGGTCAACGAGGCCTTCGTGCTGCTCAGGGAGCGCGCCCGACACACCCGGACTCCGCTCACGGGCCTGGCCTACGACCTGGTCAACGCGCCGGAGACCATCGAGGACCGCCTGCGCCGCGAGTGACCGCGCCGGCCCCGGCGTGGGCCGTACGCCGGCTCAGCGGCTGGCTGACGCCACCGGCGCGGGGTCGGCGGAGCGCGCGGCGAAGTGGCGTGGGCGCTCGAAGAACATGACGGCGACCAGCCCGAGCGCCAGGACCACCGGCAGGAGCAGCAGGGACTGCGCCATCGCGTCGGTGAACGGGCCGGCGACCTGGGCGGGCAGCGCGCCGCCCGACGCCGAGCCCTCGGAGGGCGAGAACGTGAGCCCGTTGGCCGCCAGACGTGCGTCGATCAGCACGGCGATCGCCGCGGAGCCCAGCACGGCGCCGACCTGGCGGGTGGCGTTGTAGACGCCCGACCCGGCACCGGCACGCTGCGGCGCCAGGTTGCGGTTCGCCGTGGTGGCGAGCGGGCCCCAGAGGAACGAGCTGCCGATGCCCATCAGCGCGAACGCCCCGAGCAGCTGCCACAGCGGGGTGTCCGGGTCGAGGACCGCGACGATGATGAGCAGCGAGACGCCGAGCCCGGCGAAGCCGCCGAGCGTCAGCAGGCGCGGGTGGAGGCGATCGGTGAGGCGACCGGCGATCGGTGCGAAGACGATCGAGGTGACCGCCATCGGCGCGAGCAGCAGGCCCGACTCGGTCGGCGAGTAGCCGCGCACCAGCTGGGCCCACAGCATCAGCGGGAAGCCCATCGCGGTGAAGGTGAACGAGACGGTCGTGATCGCGAGGTTCGAGACCGAGAAGTTCCGGTCGCCGAAGAGGCTCAGCGGCACGAGCGGCTCGCGCTTGTTGCGCGCCTGCCACCAGACGAAGACACCCATCACGACGAGCCCGGCGACGATCAGGCGCCACACGGTGATCGGGCCGGTGATGGTCGACCAGTCGTACTGCTCACCCTCCTGGATCCCGAAGACCAGCAGGAACATCCCGGCGCCGCTCAGCACGACACCGAGCCAGTCGAAGCGGTGGTCGTTGGTGTCCAGCCGGGGCACCAGGCGCCAGGCCAGGGCGAAGGCGATGATCCCGACGGGGACGTTGACGAAGAAGATCCACTCCCAGCCGAGCGTGTCGACGAGCACGCCGCCGGCGATCGGGCCGACCAGCGTCGCGACACCGGCCGTCGCGCCCCACAGGGCCATCGCCGAGCCGCGGCGCTCGATCGGGAAGATGCGCGTGATCACGGCCATCGTCTGCGGCGTCATCATCGACGCGCCGAGGCCCTGGGCGACGCGGGCCGCGATCAGGCCCTCGATCGTGGAGGTGAGCCCGCACGCGAGGGAGGCGAGGGTGAAGACGGTCAGTCCGACGAGGTAGAGGTTCTTCGGGCCGAAGCGGTCACCGAGCCGGCCCGTGATCAGCACCGGGACGGCGTACGCCAGCAGGTAGGCGCTGGTCACCCAGACCACCTCGTTGACCCCCGCCTGGAGGTCCTCGATGATCGCGGGCGTCGCGACGGTCACGATGGTGGTGTCGACCAGGATCATGAAGAAGCCGATGCACAGCGCCACGAGGGCGGGCCACGGGCTGGTCTCGGCGGGTGCCTCGGTGTCGGTGTGGGTCACGGACCCAGTAGACACCCGCCGACTTGCAGACCGCTGACGGAGGTGGGTCGCTAGCGTGCCGGCGCGTTGCCGGGGACGTCGTCGGCGTCACCGTAGGGCTCGTCGTGCGAGTCGTGCTCCTCGAGGTCCTTCTGCACGCGGGGGTCGTCGGCGTCGGCGAAGTAGTCGAACGCGATCGTCTCGTCCTTGCCGTTGGAGACCTTCAGCGCCCGGCAGATCGCGGTGACGACCACCGCGACGACCACGTTGAGCACGAACGCGGTGACCGCGATGTAGCCCATCCGCTCCATCCCCGGGATCAGCGCGAGCGAGCCGCCGAAGTGCTTGCCGGTGACCGGGTTGACCACCTGGTAGGCCTCGACGGTGCCATAGACCATGCCGACCGCCCAGCCGAGCAGCAGGCCGTAGCGGTGGAACCACCGCGTGAAGAGGCTGAACACGACGGCGGGGAAGGTCTGCATGATCCAGATGCCGCCGAGGAGCTGGAAGTTGATCGCGTTCTGCTTGTCGAGCGTGAGCACGAAGATCAGCGCGAACGCCTTCACCAGCAGCGACATCAGCTTGGAGACCTTGGCCTCCTGCTTCGGGGTGGCGTCCTTCTTGATCCACTCCTTGTAGATGTTGCGGCTGAACGTGTTGGCCGCGGCGATGGACATGATCGCGGCCGGCACGAGCGCGCCGATCGCGATCGCGGCGAAGGCCACCCCGGCGAACCAGGCCGGGAACATGTCCTCGAACAGCTGCGGGATCACCAGCTGCGCGTTGGGCTCGCCGTCCAGCCCGATCGGCTGCGTCCCGGCAGCGATGGCGACCCAGCCGAGCAGGGCCAGCAGGCCCAGCACGAAGGAGTACGCCGGCAGGATCGAGGCGTTGCGGCGGATAGTGTTGCGCGAGTTGGACGACAGCGACGCGGTGATGGAGTGCGGGTACATGAACAGCGCCATCGCCGAGCCGAGCGCCAGGGTGGCGTAGGCCCAGAAGGCGCCGGACCCGGGGACGAACGACGAGCTCGGCGCGAGGCCGGCCTCGACGGCTGCCGCGTTGTTGGCGTCCATCTTGTCCGACGCCGCGCCGAAGATCGCGTCCCAGCCGCCCACCTGGCCGGGCAGGTAGATCACCGCGACGATGATCACGAGGTAGATCAGGATGTCCTTCACGAACGCGATGACGGCCGGCGCGCGCAGGCCGCTGGAGTAGGTGTAGGCCGCCAGCACCGCGAAGGCGATGAAGAGCGGCGCGTCCTTGGCGACGATGTTGTCGCCGCCGCCGAGCCCGGCCACTTCCAGCACCGCCTGGATGCCCACGAGCTGGAGGGCGATGTAGGGCATGGTGGCCACGAACCCGGTGACCGCGACGGCCAGCGACAGCCCGCGGTCGTCGTACCTCCCGCGGACGAAGTCGGCCGTCGTGACGTAGCCGTGACGGTGGCTGACCGACCACAGCCGCGCCATGAAGATGAAGATGATCGGGTAGAGGATGATCGTGTACGGGACGGCGAAGAAGCCGGCCACGGCACCGGTCGCGAACATCGCGGCCGGCACGGCGACGAAGGTGTAGGCCGTGTAGAGGTCGCCGCCGAGCAGGAACCACGTGATCCACGTGCCGAACGAGCGGCCGCCCAGGCCCCACTCCTCGAGGGACTCCAGGGACTCCGCGCGGCGGAACCGGCTGGCCATGAAGCCGGCCACGGTCACCAGCAGGAACAGCACGATCAGGACCGTGAGCGCGACGCCGTTGACCCCGCCGGTGTCGGCGGCCAGCACGGTGACCTGCGGCGTCATCGGTCCTCACCGACCTTGTGCGTGGTCCTGCCGCGGGCCGAGAGGGTCAGGCGGTAGGCCGTGTAGGTCATGCCGGAGCAGATGAACACCCAGAGGAACTGGTACCAGAAGAAGAACGGGAACCCGAAGAGCTCCGGATCGACCTTGGCGTACGACGGCACCCACAGGAGGGCGAGGATCGGAATGACCAGCAGGACGCCGGCGAGCGCCATCTTGGTCTTGTCGGTGGGTGGCGGGCCCTGCTGCGGGCGCGACTCTGGAGCTGTGTTCCCGGAATTCACCCGCGCGACACTACTCCCGCGGTGACGACCGTCACCCACCCACGCAGGTGGCGCGACCAGTGGTCGGGCTGGCGCGCCGAGCGGTCAGCCGGGTCGGGTCAGAGCAGCGCGTCGGCCGCGGCCGCGCTCGAGTCGCGCAGGAAGGTCGAGCAGCGCTCCCACTCCTCGGTCTCGCCGATCGCGCGGGCGGCGAGGGCCAGCAGCGCCAGCGAGCGCAGGAAGCCGCGGTTGGGCTCGTGGTCCCACGGCACCGGGCCGTGGCCCTTCCACCCGTTGCGGCGCAGCTGGTCGAGGGAGCGGTGGTAGCCGACGCGCGCGTAGGCGTAGACGGTCACGTCGTCCGCACCAGCGTCCTGGGCCTGCTGTGCCATCGCGGCCCAGGCGGCCGGCGACGCCGGGTGGCGGCGTACGACCGCTGCCGGCGCGTCGCCGCCGGCCAGCTCGGCGTCGGCGGGGTCGGCGGGCAGGTGCGTGGGCGGGGGACCGGCCATCAGGTCACCGCCGAAGGTTCCGGAGGTCATGGCCCCAGCCTCCCACGACCGACGTCGCGGCTCGGGGTCGCGGTCGGACCTCAGGACCGCGGCGGCACCCAGCCCGGGGGAGGCCAGGGCGACGGTCGGGGGTCGTCGACACCGGGCGGCGGCTCGGAGGTCACGAGTGCCTCCTCGACCTCGTCGCGGAAACGCTCCTCCGATCGGTGCACGAACTCCCGGAAGAGCTCGGACCGACCGTCGGTGCGACGCACGAAGGACTCCCAGTCGGCGTCGCCGTCGCGGACGTCGCGGGCGAACTCCTGCATGTCCCGGCCCATGTCACCGCGGGCGGCCACCTCGGTGAGCTCGCGCTTCTCCTCCTCGGTCAGCAGCGGTCGGCTCCGGGCGGCGGCGAGCTCCTCGCGGGCCGCTGCGAGGCCGGCGCGGAAGCGTGCCCTAGCGGCGGCGACCTCCTCGAGGCGTCGGGGATCAGGCATGGGACGGCGCCGCGGGGAGCTCGACGGGGTTCAGGGAGCTGTAGATGATCTCCAGGGAGCTGAGGACCAGGTTGAGGACGTCGAGGAACTCCGAGATCTTGTCCCAGGCCTTCTTGACGATCTGGTAGGCGTCCCAGGCCTTCTTCACGAACTTCGCCTGGCCGTAGACCGGGATCCACTGGCTCGACCACGCGGCCGCGATGAGGTCGATCGCGTACTTGATGAGGTCGACCGCCAGCTGGGCCATGTCGACGGCGTCCGCGGCGATGTCAGCCAGGTGCGCGCCCACCTGGTGGAAGTCGGTGCCCTGCTGGTCGAGCGACTCCTTCCACTCGTCCATCCGCTGGATCGTGGACTCGGCCGCGTCGCCGGTCCAGGTCCTGGCCACGATGACGTTGGCGTTGCGCAGGCACCAGGAGTAGCTGCCCGTCGCCGAGCCGACCATGTACCAGGCGTTGGACTGCCGGGACACCTCCACGACGTCGCCTGCGAGGTAGTCGGTCACCTCGCGCCGGACGTCGTAGCCACAGATCTTCTCCAGGGCCCAGGCCAGCTGGTCGAAGGGGAACCCGAAGTCGATCTCGGGCAGGTCCGACTCGTCGGGGGTGGGGCTGCCGAACTCGGTCAGCGGGTTGCCGTAGTAGCTCGCCGACGTGCCGTCGTCGGTGATCGTCGCCTGGCCGCCGTGTCGCTCGGCCTCCTGCGCGTCGGTGGTCAGGAAGTCCTGCAGGGTCTGGTCGATCGCCGTGGCGTTGGCCTTCATGAGGGCGACCTGGTCGGAGAGGAGCGTCTTCATCCGGGGCAGCAGCGCGGAGTAGTCGGAGGCCAACGGGTCGAGCAGCAGGCCGAAGTCCGTCGCGTTGCAGTGCGTGTCCGCGTAGCCCGAGGCGCGGCCGAGGTAGGTGGCCATGTCGTCCACCACGTCGGCGTAGCCGCGGAGATCGCTGATCTCCACCGTGACCTGTGTGCCCATTGCCGCCCCCTGTGCGCTGTTGTCAGGAGGCATCCCCTGAACCGGCGCCCTCAAACGTCCGGGCGGCGGACTGGCACCTTCTCACCCCAGGCGGACGACCGTGACCAGAAGCGCGAGACTGACCAGCCCGGTGACCACGATGAGCCCCCACTGGCGGCTCCGTCGCCACGAGCCCAGCTGGGAGGCGAGGAGGGCGAAGGCCGTCGCGACACCGACGACGACCATGGCGATGCGCGGACCTGCGGGTGCGTCGGGGCTGAGCGCGGCGATCGTGGCGCCGAGCAGCGCGACGAGGGCGGCCAGCCTGAGGGCGTAGGAGCGCGCGACGGACTCCAGCATCCAGCCGGCGAGCCCGGCCTTCGTGGTGTCGTCGGGAATCTCGAGCGGGTTGAGCGGTTCCTCGGCCATGCGTCCTCCGTCGTCAGCCACCGAGCAGCGAGCGTACGGTCTCGGGCCCGAGCGCGAGCACCAGCGTCGGCAGGCGGGGGCCGCGGTCGGCGGAGACGAGGAGGTTGTAGAGCAGCCGGAAGAAGTCCTTCTGGTCGGCCTTCACCTCGTCGGTCGGGGCGTCGTCGAAGCCGAGGCCGCGTGCGACCTTGGGCACGCCGTAGACGACCGAGGTGACCTCGTCCAGGTCGGGGTCCTCGGTCGGCAGGCGGTCGAGGAAGATCCGCAGCCAGAGCTCCTCGTCCTCGGAGAGCGCAGCCAGCCGCTCGATGTCGGGCGTATCGCGGACCGTCGTGCGCTCGTCGGCCGGCACGTGCTCGGCCGTCCACTGCATCGCGAGCGAGAGCCGGGGCTCGAGGTCGGCGACCGAGTCGTGGTGGAAGCCCGAGGACTCGATGATGCGCGAGATGAGGTCGGCCGACCCGGCGGTCACGTCGGCGACCGACGAGAGCGTCCGGAACGGCACGGGGACGGCGGGCGTCGGCAGCCGGCCGGCCGCGGTGGCGGAGGCCCGCTCCCAGGCGAGGGTGGCGACGTCGGACTTCTCGGCGGCCTTGCGACCGAGCGCGTCCCACTCGTCGTAGAGGCGGACGACGGCGGGGCCGAAGTCGATGTCGAAGGCCTGCGTCGGCGCGCGGCGGACATAGAGCCAGCGCAGCATCGGCGCCTCGAGCACGCGCAGCGCGTCGGTCGCGGTCGGCACGCCGCCGGCCGACGACGACATCTTCTGCACGCCGGCGAAGCCGACGAAGGCGTAGATGACGCGGGCCGGCGCCTTCCAGTCGAAGATCGTCCGCACGATCTCGGTGCCGACGGTGTAGGACGAGCCCGGCGTCATGTGGTCGCGCCCGGCCGGCTCGAAGTTCACCGACTCGTAGGCCCAGCGCATCGGCCAGTCGACCTTCCACACGAGCTTGCCGTCGGTGTCGGTCGACAGGTCGGTGGTGCCCTCGTAGCCGCAGGAGGCGCAGGTGTAGGACAGCGTCGTGGTGGCGTCGTCGTACGCCGTCGTGGTGACCGTGTCGCGCCCGCACCGGCGGCAGAAGGGCCGGTAGGGGAACCGCGCGATCGCATCGTCGGACGGACCGGCCGGCTCGTCGTCCTCGTTGGCCACGGAGTCGGCGAGGTCGGCGGCCTCCTGGTCCGAGGCGTCCTCGGCGGGCGCGACCTTCTTGGTGCGGTGCTGGGCGAGCACGGCCTCGATGTCGTCGCGGCGCGAGACGGCGAGCAGCACCTGGTCGCGGTAGGTGCCGGCCTGGTACATCTGCGTCTGCGACACCTCCTCCATCTCGACACCCAGCGCCCGGAGCGACTCCTGCAGCGGGGCCTTGAAGTGCTCGGCCCAGCTGGCGTGGCACTCCCACGGGTCGGGCACGGCGGTCAGCGGACGGCCGATGTGCTCCGACCACGACGCGGGCACCCCGACCGGCACCTTGCGGAAGCGGTCGAAGTCGTCCCACGAGTGCAGGTGGCGCACGGGGACGCCGCGGCGTCGCAGCTCCTCGGCCACGAAGTGCGGCGTGATGAACTCGCGGAGGTTGCCGAGGTGGATCGGGCCGCTGGGCGAGGCACCCGACGCGACCGTGACCAGGTTGCCCTCGCCCGCGTGGCGCACGGCATCGTCCGCCGCGCGCGTCACCCAGTCGACCGGGGTCCGGTCTGCGTCGCCCTGCTGCCCACCTCTAGCCATGCGAGCAAGGCTATCGGTGGGGGAGAGCGGCGCCGGAGCCGTCCCCCGCGGCGGCTCCGACGCCCCACCCTGGTGTCCGGTCCCGTGTCCGACACTGGTGGTCCGGCGCAGTCACCCCCGCGTCTGCGCCGGACCTCCGAGTGGTCGGCAGCATCATGCCAGTGCTGTCGATCCGTTGCGTGGTTCGAAGTGGCCGATGGCACTAAGATGCCACCGTGAGCGAGTGGGTGGACGATTCCGGCCACGCCCGGGTCGAGCGCCTCTACCTCCAGGTCCTGCCGGGATCGGGCCAGACGGTCGAGCAGGTGGCGGCGAGCCTGCTGATGAAGCCCGAGCGGTTCCTCCAGCAGGTGCGCCCCCTCATCCGCCTCGGCATCGTCGAGGTCGAGGACGGCGTGCTGCACGTCGCCGACCCGATCAGCGCGACCCGGACCGTCCTGACGGCGCAGTCCGAGGCGCTCGAGCGCACCAGCCGGGAGATCGCCCGGATGGCGGAGATCATCCCGCTGCTGACCGACGCCCGCGAGACCCGCCTCGAGAGCGCCGAGGCGATCGACGGCGACATCTCCGCGGAGGGCGACGTCCCGGCACTGATCACCGGCTGGATCCGCGAGAGGCGCGGCGACCTCAGCTTCCTGCGCCCCGACCAGTGGCGCTTCCCGAGCGAGTCGGAGATGGCGGTCGCGGTGAGCAACGCCGTGCGCGAGGGCGCCCGGGTGCGCGCGATCTACCCCGCCCGCGCGATGACCGAGGCGCCCGAGATGCTGCGCGGACGGGCCGAGATCGGGGAGGAGATCCGGCTGGTGCCGAGCGTCTTCACCCGGCTGGTCATCGTCGGCCCGCGTCGCGCGATCCTGCCGGAGCCGCTCGGCGTCGGCTCCGACCGGCGCACCGTCATCCGCCAGACGTCCATCGTCGGGATGCTCCAGGCCTACTTCGACGAGCTGTGGGAGACCGCGAGCCGGGTCGACGCGCGGGCCGGGCGGCTCGCCGAGCAGGACCACCGCCGGATGCTGCTGGCCGAGCTCGCCGACGGCGTCAAGGACGAGCAGATCGCCCGCAACCTCGACGTCAGCCTCCGCACGGTGCGGCGCCGCGTCGCCGCACTGATGGCCGAGCTCGGCGTCGACACCCGCTTCCAGGCCGGCGTCGAGGCGGTCCGCCGCGGCTGGCTCTAGGGCAGGATCAGGGAGTACGCCGCGCGCTCGAGGCGCCAGCTGCGGCTGCGGTCCGGGCCGGAGATCTCGCCGTCGGCCGACAGCCAGAACTCGTCGCCGCTGACCTTCACGCTCTGCCCTCGCAGGGACACGACGTCGTCGCGCTGGTCGTGCTCGCCCTTGCGCAGGCGCAGCACGTAGCCGAGCTTGGCGGTCGGCTTCACGGCGCGACTGATCATCACGTCGAGGAGGCCGTCCTCGGTGTCGGCGTCGGGATTGAGCTCGGTGCCGCCGCCGACGTTGCCGCCGTTGCCGATCGCGACCATCAGCACCTGCTGGTCGACGTCGTTGACGACCTTCCCGTCGATCTCGACGCGCAGCCGCCAGCTCGGCGGGTGGAAGGCCGACAGGGCGGCACCGATCGGGTAGCCGAGCTTGCCGAGGTTGACCTTGCCGACGCCGATGGAGCCGAGGCGCGACTTCCAGGTCGCCCCCTTGCGGCTGGCCTGGGCGCCGACGCCGACGTGGACGTTGTTGACCACGATGCTGCCGGTCTCGTCGACGATGAGGTCGACGGGGCGCGCCTCGCCGTCGAGCACGAGCCGGGCGGCGTCCGCGATCTCGAGCGGGATGTCGTTGCCGCGGGCGAAGTCGTTGCCGGTGCCCATCGGGAGCAGCCCGAGCGTGGTGTCGGCGAGCTCGTGGCGCTTGTGCAGCGCCGTGATCACCGCGTGCATGCTGCCGTCGCCGCCCGCGACCACGACCGTGCGGCCGCCGGCGCGGTGCAGGACACCGTCGAGCTCACCCGGGTTCGACGTCCTGGCGACCTCGACCGAGGCCCTCTCGCGGAGGACGGCGAGCGCGATGTGGAGGTTCTCCTCGTCGGATGTCCCGGCGCCGGAGTTGGTGATGACGAGGAGCGACTGCACGTCCGGGACAGTAGCCCACCCCTCCGACGGCACGGTCCACCCGCACGGGGCGCCGTGGGCGGACCGCCGGCCCTCCGCCCGAGGTGCGATAGCGTGACGTCGCAAGAGCCCCGGTGCCTCGTGCCGGGGCTGTGTGCATGTCAACCGAGACAACATCCGAATGACCTGCCGAAAGACAGAGGAGGGCTGAGATGCCCGCGATCGTCGTGCTCGGCGCCCAGTGGGGCGACGAGGGCAAGGGCAAGGCCACCGACCTGCTCGCCACCACCGACCCCATCGACTTCGTCGTCCGCACCAGCGGCGGCCACAACGCCGGCCACACGATCGTCATCGACGGCGAGAAGTACGCCACCCACCTGCTGCCCAGCGGCATCCTCACGCCCGGCGCCACCTCGGTCATCGCCAACGGCGTGGTCGTGTCGCCCGAGGCGCTCTTCCGCGAGCTCGACGGGCTCATCGAGCGCGGGGTCGAGGTCGCCGACCTCAAGGTGAGCAGCAACGCGCACGTCATCGCGAGCTACCACGCGACGATCGACAAGGTCACCGAGCGCTTCCTCGGCAAGAACCAGATCGGCACCACCGGGCGCGGCATCGGCCCGGCCTACGCCGACAAGATCAACCGCGTCGGCATCCGCATCGCCGACCTCTTCGACGAGAAGATCCTCGCGCAGAAGGTCGAGGCTGCCCTCGACGTGCGCAACCACCTGCTGACGAAGGTCTACAACCGTCGCGCGATCGAGGTCGAGGCGGTGGTCGAGGAGCTGACGTCGTACGCCGAGCGACTGCGGCCCATGGTGTGCGACACCTCGCTGCTGCTCAACCAGGCGCTCGACGCCGGCCAGACCGTGCTCTTCGAGGGCGCGCAGGCCACGATGCTCGACGTCGACCACGGCACCTATCCGTTCGTGACGTCGTCCAACCCGGTCGCCGGTGGCGTCTGCGTGGGCGCCGGCATCGGCCCCACCCGCGTCGACCGGGTGATCGGCGTGATCAAGGCCTACACGACCCGCGTCGGCTCCGGCCCGTTCCCCACCGAGCTCTTCGACGAGGACGGCGTCCAGCTCCAGCAGCTCGGCGGCGAGATCGGCGTCTCGACCGGGCGCACGCGGCGCTGCGGCTGGTACGACTCCGTGGTGGCGCGCTACGCCAGCCGGGTCAACGGCCTCACCGAGTTCTTCCTGACCAAGCTCGACATCCTCGGTGCGTGGGACCGGATCCCGGTCTGCGTGGCCTACGAGATCGACGGCGAGCGGGTCGACGAGATGCCGATGACGCAGACCGAGTTCCACCACGCCAAGCCCGTCTACGAGTACTTCGACGGCTGGAAGTCCGACATCTCGGGCTGCCGCTCGTTCGAGGACCTGCCGAAGAACGCCCAGGCCTACGTCCGGGCGCTCGAGGAGATGTCCGGCGCGAAGATCTGGGGCGTCGGGGTCGGCCCCGGTCGCGAGCAGACGGTGGTCGTCCACCAGTAGGACCAGCAGGGCGCGCGGGCCGGATCCGGGCAGGTGAGGGCGCAATTGCGGGTTAACCCTCTCCCCGGCGAGGCGGTGAGGTTCCTAGCGTGAGCGGGTCCCCTCTCACCAGGAGCTCCCAGTGCGCGCACTCCCTCCCCGCCGCCCCTGCGCGGTCGTCCTCACCTCCGTCGTCGCCCTCGCGCTGGTCGCCGGCACCGGTCCGTCAGCCGGTGCCGCACCGGCCGCGAGCCACGCGTCCAGCGCCGGCAGGGCCGCCCCCGCCGACGCGACCACGGTGGTGGCGGTCGCCGGCGCGGGTCAGTCGTTCGGCGGGCCCGCGACGCTCACCACTGCCGCCGGGACGTCCTTGCTCAGCTACTACCGGCAGGGGCCCGGGGTCGCGCGGGCGCTCGAGCTGCAGCGCCAGGTCGGCACCGGCACCTGGGCGCCCGTCGCGCTGTCCCAGGGCGGGCTCGACACGTTCGGCGTGCCGGCGCTGGTCGAGGACGCCGCCACCGGACGGGTCCTGCTCACCGCCTCGGCCCAGGCGTCGGCCGACGTCGCGGGCACGCTCGGCACCTACCTCTGGTGGTCGGCCGACCAGGGCGTGACCTGGTCGGCGCCGGTCAGGGTGTGGAACTCGTTCGGGGTCGGTGACGCGGCGCCCGACGGCGCCGGCGGTTTCTGGACGACCGTGGGCGAGACCGACGCGCTGATCGCGCACGTGCCGGCCGACTACTCGATGCAGGCGACCCCGTCCGGCGCGACCCGGCTGACCGACAAGCTCGGCAGCCGGGGAGCAACGGGGCTCGTCACGGCCGGCCCGGCGCGGACGCCGGTCCTCGGCTTCTTCACCACCGCCGGCATCTACGCCCACCGCGGGGCGACGTACGACCCCGCGCTGGACACCCAGGTCTTCGGGGCCGGCAGCCTCGGCACCCTGCTCGGGGTCGCGGGCGACACCACCGGTGCGGCCCTCGCGACCTCGCACACGCCGTCGTACGCCGCCTCCGGCACGACCGCGCTGTGGGTGCGCGGGTTCGACCCGACCACCGGCGCGGTCGGCGCCGAGCACCGGCTGAGCACCGGGCAGGCGCTGTTCTTCCAGCTGCGCTCGCTCCCCTCCGCCGGAGGCCTGGCGGCGATCTGGCGCGACAACGGCGACAGCGACCTCTACGTCGCCCGGGCGAGCGGCGGGGCCGACGGCACGTGGTCGACGAGCAGGGTGATCGACGACGAGGCGGACGCCGTCAGCTACTACTCGCACCTCGACGTCTCGGCCGGGTGGGCCGTCGGGCTCGGCAACCGCGACAGCGACTCCACCGCCGTCGTCTGGGCCGCGGAGGCCAGCCCGCAGACGATCGATCCGACGCTCGCGTCGAAGGGCCGCGCGGCGTACTCCTCGAAGAAGGGCACGCTCACGATCCGCTCGACGGTCAACACCCCGGGCCGGCTCAAGGCCGTCGCCACGATCACGGCGCCCGGCCGCAGGCCGACCAGGGTCACGAAGTCGGTGCGGGCGAAGGGTTTCGGGACCTACACGACGAGGGTGCGGCTGCCGAAGGCCGCGCGCGCCCTGCTGCGGTCGGTGCCGAAGGCGCGCATCAGGCTGACCGTCACCTTCGCCAGCTCGGCGGGCACCGTGAAGGTCCGGCCGAACGTGAGGGCCTAGCGGACGGCGGGGGCCCTCACTCGCTCGAGACGAGCGACGCGGACTCCGCGTCGCACGTCGTCGTGGTGCACGGGACCTCGCCCCACACGACCGGCTCCGCCAGCGTCCCGTCGTCGGAGAGGTAGACCTCGACCTGCGCGGTGCCGGTCGTCTCGTCGAACCCGAGGAGGCGCACGACGTCCTCGTCCCCGTCGCCGTCGACGTCGCTCGCGCCGACCTCGAGGAACGGGAAGTCGGGGCCGCCGCTCGTCGGGGCGACGACCTCCTCGGGCGTGCCGAAGCTGCCGTTGACGAAGCGCTGCACGGCCAGCGTGGCGCCGTACTCGTCCTCCCCCCAGCGGTCCGTGACCAGGTGGACGAGCTCGTCGGCGCCGTCACCGTCGATGTCGGCCGCGGTGTAGTCGGCGACGCCGTAGCGGCCGTCCTCGATGCGGACGTCGGCGGTCTTGCGGAAGCGGTCGCCGGTGCTGAGCAGCACCTTGAAGCGCACGCCGACGGCGTCGCCGCCGTTGACGACGCGCGCGGCGAGGTCGTCCAGGCCGTCGCCGTCGAAGTCGCCCACCGCGAACAGGTCGTCGTCGTTGGCGCGACCGCCACGCGAGGCGAACTCGACCGGCTCCTCGAAGCCGGCGCCGTTGCTCAGGGCGACCGAGACGATCATCAGCTTCTCGCCCCGGTTGCGGGTGAGCACCAGGTCGTCGCGACCGTCGCCGTCGAAGTCGCCGACGCCGTAGAACCCGAAGTCGGTGCGCCAGGTGAAGGTCTGCTCCGACTGCTCCTCGACGCCGTCGCCCGTGCCGCGCCAGGTCGTCACCTCGACCTCGGTGTCGTCGAGGCTCTCCACGACCTGGACCAGGTCGGGGCGGCCGTCGCCGTCGACGTCGCCGGTCCTGGGGAGCTCCACCCGGCCGGCGTCCTCGACCGCCTCGCCGAACGCCGACCCGTCGGAGGGCACCATCAGCGCGGGCAGGGCCTCGATGCCGTCGCGCCAGATCCAGCGCCCGACCCGGAGGTCGCCGAGCCCGTCGCCGTCCCAGTCGCCGGCGACCGGGTCGGCGATCGCACCCTCGATCGCGGCGCCGGTCGCGTCGGACCCGCCGTCGGCCGCACCGTCGTCGTCGCCACCCAGTGCCTGCGCACCGAGGACGCCGCCGACGACCGCGAGGACCGCCACCGCGGCGACCCCCGCCACCAGCGCCGTACGACGTCCGCGCGACGGACCCGGCTCGTCGGGTGCACCGGTCGCGGGTGCCGCCGGAGGAGTCGGGGTGGTGGTCGGGGTCGGGGTGGGGGTGGGGAGGGGCGCCGCGCCGGGGTCGTACGCGCCGCGCGCGAGGGCGAGCAGGTCGGCGCGGAGGTCGCCGGCCGAGGCGTAGCGCTCGGCGGGGTCCTTGGCCATCGCGAGCCGCAGGACGCGGTTGAGCTCGACCGTCGACGTGTCGGTGCCGTCGAGCTGCGGGACCGGCTCGTTGACGTGGGCTACGGCCATCTCGACGTCGGAGCCGGCGTAGGGCGCACGACCGGTCGCGCAGGCGTGGAGCAGGCAGCCGAGGGCGTAGATGTCGCTCGCCGGGGTGGCCGGCGCGCCGTGCGCGCGCTCGGGCGCGAGGTAGGCCCAGCTGCCGGCGACGCTTCCGGCGCGGGTCAGGCCCTGCTCGCCGGTCTGCGCCTGGGCGATGCCGAAGTCGCTGAGGTAGACGAACGGCTCGGCCGCGTCGGGGTCGCGGACCAGCACGTTGGCCGGCTTCACGTCACGGTGGACCACGCCTGCGGTATGCGCGTCGGCGAGCGCCTCCGCGACCTGCGCGCAGATCGCCGCGGCCAGCGGGGTGGGGACGGGGCCGCGCTGCTTCAGCTGCGTGCCGAGGTCGCCGCCGGCGACGTACTGCATCGCGAGGTAGGGCGTGCCGTCGACGTCACCGTGGTCGAAGATCGTGGTGATGTGCGGGGAGTCGAGCCGGGCCAGCGTCTCGGCCTCGCGGTGGAAGCGCGCGAGCAGCTCGGGGTCCTCGGCGATCTGCGTCGACATCACCTTGAGCGCCACGCGGCGCTGCATCCGGGTGTCGAGCGCGAGGTGCACCACGCCCATCCCGCCCGCGCCCAGCCGTCGCTCGATCTCGTAGCGGCCGAAGGTCTCGCCCTGCCGGGGTGTCGCGCCCACACTCACTCCTACGTCTCGGGGTGGGTGACCCCTGCCCGGAGGAGGGCGGGTCAAACCTCCCCACTAACGGGGAGGACGCGGCCGGTGGTCGCTGCGCCGATAGGCTCGACGCCCGTGAAGACCCTCGTCATCGGCACCGGCGGCCGCGAGCACGCGCTCGCGCTCGCGCTCTCCCTCGACCCGGCGGTGGAGGAGGTCCACGCCGCACCCGGCAACCCGGGGATCGGCGCGTTCGCCACGCTCCACGACGTGGACCCGATGGACGGGACGGCCGTCGCTGCGCTCGCCACGGAGCTCGGCGCCGACCTGGTGGTCGTCGGACCCGAGGCGCCGCTGGTCGCCGGTGTGGCCGACGCCGTCACCGGCGCGGGGATCGCGTGCTTCGGACCGTCGCGGGCCGCCGCCCGGCTCGAGGGGTCGAAGGCGTTCGCCAAGGACGTCATGGCCGCCGCGGGCGTGCCCACCGCCGGCTCGCGCACCTGCATCACGCCCAACGAGGTCGCCGACGCGCTCGACGCGTTCGGGGCGCCCTACGTCGTGAAGGACGACGCGCTCGCCGCCGGCAAGGGCGTCGTCGTGACCACCGACCGCACCGAGGCCCTCGCGCACGCCGCCGACTGCGACACCGTGGTCGTCGAGGAGTTCCTCGACGGACCCGAGTTCTCGATCTTCGTCGTCTGCGACGGCACCGTCGGGCGGCCGCTGCTGCCGGCCCAGGACTTCAAGCGGATCTTCGACGGAGGGCGCGGACCCAACACCGGCGGGATGGGGTCGTACGCCCCGCTGGACTGGCTGCCCGACGGCACCGTCGAGACCGTGATGGACCAGGTCGTCGAGCCGACGCTCGCCGAGATGCGCCGCCTCGGCGCGCCGTTCGTCGGCTGCCTCTACGTCGGCCTCGCACTGACGGCCGCCGGGCCGAAGGTCATCGAGTTCAACTGCCGCTTCGGCGACCCGGACGTCCAGCCGGTGCTGGCGCTGCTCACCTCGCCGCTCGGCGTGCTGCTCGCCGCGGCCGCGGCCGGCGACCTCGCCTCCGTGCCCGAGCCGACCTTCGACGACGGCGCCTCCGTCTCGGTCGTCCTCGCCTCCGCCGGCTATCCCGAGTCGTCGTCGAAGGGCGACGTGATCAGCGGCGCGGGCGCTGCCAACGGCGTGTACGACGTCGACGTGATCCACGCCGGCACCGCGATCGTCGCCGCCCCGGAGGAGGGCGACCCCGACCACCGCCACCTCGTCACGGCCGGTGGCCGGGTGCTCTCGGTGAGAGCCGTCGGCTACGACGTGGCCGACGCCCGGTCGCGGGCCTATGCCGCAGCCGACCTCATCTCCTTCGAGGGCCTGCAGCGCCGCTCCGACATCGCGGCCGAGCCGCTCGGCGTGGTCGAGGGCGCGGCGTCGCGTGGCTGACTCCTTCGCCGTCGGCTCCGACGTCCGGGTCGTGGAGGTCCTCCACGGCGCGGAGTGGGCCTGGTGGGACGAGCAGGTCGTCGCCGACGACGGCATCCTGGTCACCCTCCAGCGCAACGGCACGCCGCTGACGTTCCCGCCGCACGACCACCCGCACCCCTGGTCGCACCTCGACGCCTGGTCGGGCACGACGGTGCTCAAGCTGCGTCGCGAGGGCGACTGGTACTCGGTGTGGAAGTTCTTCGACGCCGACGGCGCGTTCCTGCGGTGGTACGTCAACTTCGAGACGCCCTACGTCCGCGCCGAGGGCGCGATCGAGGTCAACGACCTCCAGCTCGACATCGTCGTACCTCCCGACGGGGACTGGCGCTGGAAGGACGTCCAGGACCTCGCGCCGACGCTCGCGTCGGGCCGGATCACCCACGACGAGCTGCTCGCCGTGCTCCGCGAGGCCGCACACGTCGCGGAGCTCCTCGACCGGGGTGACCGCTGGTGGGCACCGTGGGATGGGTGGACCCCGGCGGATGGGATGATCTGAGCCGTGACCGTCCCCAACGTCCTGGCCACCCGCTACGCCGGCGCCGACCTCGCCGAGATCTGGTCCCCCGAGCACAAGATCGTCCTCGAGCGACAGCTCTGGGTCGCCGTGCTCAAGGCCCAGCGCGACCTCGGCATCGCGGTGCCCGACGGCGTCGTCGAGGCCTACGAGCAGGTCGTCGCCAGAGGTGAGCAGGGCGTCGACCTCGAGTCGATCGCCGCGCGTGAGCGGGTCACCCGCCACGACGTGAAGGCCCGCATCGAGGAGTTCAACTCCGTAGCCGCCCTCGCCAGCCACGAGCACATCACTCTGCAGTTCATCCATGCGGGGATGACCTCCCGCGACCTGACAGAGAACGTCGAGCAGCTGCAGGTACGCCGCTCGCTCGAGCTGGTTCGCGACCGCGCCGTCGCCGCCCTCGTCCGCCTCGGCCGGCTCGCCGCCGAGCACGAGGCCACCGTCATGGCCGGCCGCTCCCACAACGTCGCGGCCCAGGCCACCACGCTGGGCAAGCGCTTCGCGACCGTGGCCGACGAGATGCTGATCGGCGTGCAGCGGATCGAGGAGCTGCTCGCCCGCTACCCCCTGCGCGGGATCAAGGGCCCGATGGGCACCTCGCAGGACATGCTCGACCTCCTCGACGGCGACGCCGCGCTCCTCGAGTCCCTCGAGGAGCGGGTCGCGGCCCACCTCGGCTTCGAGCAGGTGCTGACCAGCGTCGGCCAGGTCTACCCGCGCTCGCTCGACTTCGACGTCGTCGCCGCGCTGGTGCAGCTCGTCAGCGGCCCGTCCAACCTCGCCACCACCGTCCGGCTGATGGCCGGCCACGAGCTGGTGACCGAGGGCTTCAAGGAGGGCCAGGTCGGCTCGTCGGCGATGCCGCACAAGATGAACACCCGCTCGTGCGAGCGCGTCAACGGCCTCGCCGTCATCATCCGCGGGCACCTGTCGATGGTCAGCGAGCTCGCTGGTGACCAATGGAACGAGGGCGACGTCTCCTGCTCCGTCGTGCGCCGCGTCGCCCTCCCCGACGCGTTCTTCGCCACCGACGGGCTCTTCCAGACCTTCCTCACCGTGCTCGACGAGTTCGGTGCGTTCCCGGCCGTGATCCAGCGCGAGCTCGACCGCTACCTGCCGTTCCTCACCACGACCAAGGTGCTGATGGCAGCCGTGCGCAACGGCGTCGGCCGCGAGGCCGCCCACGAGGCGATCAAGGAGGCCGCCGTCGGCACCGCGCTCGCGATGCGCGCCGGCCAGGCCGACAACGACGTCTTCGCCAAGCTCGCCGCCGACCCACGCCTCGGCCTCACCCGCGACCAGATCGACGCGCTCGTCGCCGACCCGATCGAGTTCACCGGAGCCGCCGTCGCCCAGACCCGTGCAGTCGTCGCCCGGGTCGAGGCCCTCGCGGCCCGCCACCCCGGCGCGGCGGCGTACGTCCCCGGCGCCATCCTCTGACCTGCGCGGCGCGCCTCAGTCGCCCAGGCGCCAGGAGCGCACGGCGGCCGCGAGCGCGACCGCGAGCACCGCGAGCGCGGCCAGAAAGGCCGTGCGCGCCGCCACCGGGGCGGACGTCGTCGACGCGACGGCCTGGTAGATCGTCATCAGCAGCGCCGCGCCCAGCGCCGACCCGATCCGCTGCCCGGTCTGCAGTGCGCCTCCGGCAGCACCGCCCATCCGGGGCGGCACCTCGGCCAGCGTGAGGGTGAGGTTGGGCGAGATGACGCCACCACCGCCGATCCCGGCGAGGAGCATGGCAGGGGCGAGCGTCCACCAGAGCCGGTCGGTCGGCTGGGTCACCAGCCAGGCGGCCAGGGCGGTGCCGGTCATCATGACCGAGAGCGCCAGCAGCGTGACCCGCCGGCCGAGGCGGCCCACCAGGCGGCCCGCGACGGGCGACGTCACCGCGGATCCCACGGCGAACGGGGTGATGAGCAGCGCCGCGTGCAGCGGTGAGAAGCCCTCGCCCTCCTGCAGGTGGACCGACAGGACCAGGAAGATGCCCGTGAAGCCGGTGAAGTAGAGGGTGCCGACGAGCAGCCCGTTGGCATAGCCGGGCAGGCCGCGCAGGAGCGAGACGTCGAGCAGCGGCGGGTGCCCGCGGCTCACCGTCCGCGCCTCCCACCGCACGAACGCCCAGGCGAGCGGCGGGAAGGCCACGAGCGCCACGAGCGACAACCCGGCGCCGCCCTCGAGGCTGATGAGCGGGTAGAGCACGGCCAGCACGGCCAGGCCCAGGAGCAGGGCACCGGGCAGGTCCACCCTCGGGTCCTTCTCGGCGTCCGCACCGGTGTCGTTGTCCGGGACCAGGCGTCGGATCAGCGCGAGGGCGACCAGGCCGATCGGGACGTTGATGAGGAAGAGGGCGCGCCAGCCGTTCTCCTCGCCGAGCAGGCCGATCAGCGCACCGCCGATCAGCGGGCCGGTCGCCGAGGCGACGGCCACGGTGAAGCCGAACATCCCGAAGGCGCGCCCGCGCTCCTCGCCCCGGAAGAGCTGCTGGATGAGCCCGGAGTTCTGCGGGGTGAGCAGACCGGCGCTGGCGCCCTGCACGAGCCGGGCCACGATGATCGCGGCCGGGTTGGGGGCCAGCCCGACGGCGGCGCTGGAGAGCACGAAGCCGACCAGGCCGATGATCATCATCCGGCGGCGCCCGTGCGCGTCGCCCAGTCGCCCACCCGCGACGAGGGTCATGCCGAAGGCGAGCGCGTAGCCCGACACCACCCACTGGATCGCGGCCGCGCTGGTGTCGAGACCGGACCGGATCGAGGGCACGGCGACGTTGACGATGGTGACGTCGAGCAGCGACATGAAGCCGACGACGAGCGAGACCGCGAGGACACGCCAGCGCCGCGGGTCGGGCTCGGCGGCCGCATCGCCGGCAGTCGCTGCGGTCCGCGTCTCCTCGCTCACCCGACCAGCCTCGCACCCGCGCCCGAGCCGTCCCGCCCGAAGGGCTGGTCCAGACCACAGGGCGTCGTTTTGCCACGGTTCGCCCGGGCTCGGTTGGGTGGTGCCACAACCGGATCGTCACAGGGGGAAACCATGCGCAGGATCGCAGTACGACGTGCCGCCGGAGCGGTCGTCCTCGTCGCAGTCGCCGGACTCGTCTCCGCGTGCGGCGGCGACGACGCCAGCGAGAAGGCCGGCCAGGAGCTGGGGGAGAAGCTCGCCGAGCAGGCCATGGAGGACTCCGGCAGCGAGGACGTCGACGTCGACGTGGACGGCGAGGACGTCACGATCGAGTCCGACGACGGCACCATCTCCGTCGGCTCCGGCGAGATCCCCGAGAGCTTCCCGAGCGACCTCACCGTCCCCGAGGGCGAGGTCGTCTCGTCCGTCGACACCCCTGACGGCTCCTCGGTCACGCTCGACGTCGACGACGCGGTCGCGGCCTTCGACGAGGCCGTCGCCGACCTCGAGGCCAACGGCTGGACCCGCGACACGACCACGGAGACCGGCGAGACCCGGCTGGCGGTGTTCAGCAAGGACGACGGGACCGCCATGGTGATGGGCGACGCGAGCACCGGTCAGCTGACCTACACCATCGGCACGGCCTGACGCGCGCAGCCGGCGACGGCCGCTCGTGCATGATGGCGGGGTGGCAGCCGTCTCCGTCCGGGTGACCGGGCGCGTCCAGGGCGTCGCCTTCCGGTGGCACACCGAGGAGGAGGCGCACCGCCTCGGCGTCGCCGGCTGGGTGCGCAACGAGGTCGACGGCTCGGTGCTCCTGCACGCCGAGGGAGACCGGTCCGCGGTCGACGAGCTCGTCGCCTGGTGCCACCACGGTCCGCCGTCGGCGCGCGTCGAGCACGTCGCCGTCCGGGAGGCCGCGCCGACGGGCGCCACGACCTTCACCACCACGGGCTGATTCTCGACCACTCTTGTGGACTATCGTGGTCGCATGACGACGGCCACGAGCGCTCCGCCCACCTACGACGACGTGCAGGTCGTGGTGCCCGCACCCGGTCCCGGTGCAGGCAACTGGGCCGGCGCGGCCAGCGCGGTGCTGGTCGACGGCACGTTCTGGCTGACCTGGCGCGTCCGCCGCCCCCTGACCGACGGTCGCGGTGTCTCGGTCGTCGTCGCGCGCTCGAGCGACGGGACCACCTTCGAGCCGGTCGCCGAGGTGGCGCGCGAGGCCTTCGGTGCCGAGTCGTTCGAGCGGCCGGTGCTCGTGCCGCTGCGCGAGGGCGGTTGGCGGCTACCTCTCCTGCGCGACGCCCGGCTCCAAGCACTGGTGGGTCGACAGCCTGACCGCCGACACGGTCGAGGGCCTGCCCGACGGCGTACGCCACACGGTGCACGCCGGCGACGAGCACACCGGCGTGAAGGACCCCGTCGTCACGGTCGGCGACGACGGCTACGAGATGTGGCTGTGCTGCCACCCGCTCGACGAGCCCGGCCACGAGGACCGGATGACCACCCGCCGCCTCACCAGCGCCGACGGCCTCGCGTGGGACGACCGCGGCGAGGTGCTCGCCGGGCGCGACGGCCAGTGGGACGCCCGCGGCGCCCGGGTGAGCGCGGTGCTCCCCGACGGCACGGTGCTCTACGACGGTCGCCCCGACGCGGAGTCGAACTGGTTCGAGACGACCGGTGTGGCGACGTGGGACGGCGAGGCCCTGACCCGGGCCGAGACGCCGCCGATCAGCTCGCCGCACTCCGACGGCGCCTTCCGCTACGCGACCGCGGTGCCGCTGCCCGACGGCCGGGTGCGCTACTACGTCGAGGCCGCGCGCCCCGACGGCGCGCACGACCTGGTCACGTGCGTGCGCTGATCGGGGTCACCGTCGCGGTCACCGTCGCGGTCACCGTCGCGGAGCGCTCGGCGTAGGAGCCGCGGCTCTCCGGCGACAGCCAGTCCTCGAAGTCCTGCCCGGTGAGCTCGGACAGGAGGCCGATGTCGTCGGCGTACTCGTCCACCAGCCGCTGCCGGCGCACGGCGTCGAGGCGGGGCCGGGCCGCCTCGGCGCGGTCGCTGAGCAGGCCGATGGTCCACGGGTGGACGCGACGCCACACCTCGGGCGGCGCGAACTGCCCGAGGCGTGCGCCACCGCGCACGAGCGGGCCGAAGACCTGGGGCCGCCACCCGGGCGGCACGAAGCTGCGCGAGTTGTCGCGGGGGATCGAGTCGACGAGTCCCTCGCGGATCCCGAGGAACCGGCTCACCCGGTCGACGGTCGCGCCGGGCTCGTCGACCAGGTCGCGGTAGCGCACGACCAGGATCCGCTGCGGGTCGACGTGGCGGTGCAGGTGCTGGAGCTGCTCGCCGTAGCGGCCCAGCTCGCCGTAGCGCCAGAACGGTGCCCAGCCGGCGCGGACGCGCTCGGCCTCGCGGCCGAAGGCCGTGATGAAGTCCGACTCCGGCTCGAGCCCGTCGGACCACAGGTGCATCCAGTTGCTGTAGGCGCGGTCGATCGGGTCACGGACCACGGCGACGAGGCGCACGTCGGGCAGGTCCTCGGCGATCCGGCGGTGGGCGCCCCGGCTCCAGAGGTAGAAGGGCGTGCTCTCGCCGCGCACCTGGTCGGGCCGCGCGCCCTCGAAGAGCGGGAAGTAGCGGTCGGCCCGCCAGATCCACTCCTGCTGCGAGTGCTTGTCACCCGGTCCGCGCCACGCCGGCGGCGGGGCGCCGTCGCAGAGCCAGTACTTCGGCTCCTTGGGGTCGGACACGAAGACGTCGGGGTGCTGCGCCAGCGCCGCGTGCAGGGCGGTCGTGCCGGCCTTGGGTGCTCCGATGACGAGGAAGTCGGGACGGGGTGCTCGGGTCATGCTCGCTCCAGGGGTGATCTCGTCTTTGTAGACTAGGTCACTCGACAATGGGAGACCAGAGTGGTCGGGATCTCGTCGCCGTCGGCTTCACCTCGCGCGCACGCGCGACCGAGACTGGTGCCATGACCGCCCCCGTCACCGTGTCCGTCACCCGTCACGTCGACCCACGGCACACGACGCAGATGCTGGCGTGGATGCAGGCGGGCACCTCGATGGCGGAGAGGTTCGACGGCTTCCTCGGCTCGGGCTGGGTCCGCCCGAGCGTGGACTCGAGCGACTGGCACATGCTCTACCGCTTCGCCGACGCCGAGTCGCTCGCCGCCTGGGAGGCCTCCCCGCAGCGCGCCTGGTGGCTCGAGGCCGCGGCCGGTGACGTGGAGGAGAAGCGGCGCGAGCGTCGTACCGGCATCGAGGGCTGGTTCGACGAGCCGGCGACCGTCGAGCACCTCAGCGTCGCCGCTCCGTCCGCGCCGCCGCGGTGGAAGCAGATGGTCGTCATCTTCATGGGGTTCTTCCCCCTGAGCCTGGCCGTCAACTTCGTCGTCGGCCACACGCCCCTCGTCGACTGGCCGCTCGTGCCGCGCGTTCTCGTGACGATCGTGGTGCTGACCCCGCTCATGACCTACGTCGTGCTGCCGTGGATCACGCGCCGGATGAGCTGGTGGCTGCACCGCTAGTCCCCGCTAGGCTCGGCGCGTGGCCGAGCTGAGCATTCCCACCGCCCCTGCGATCGACGGCACCACCCACCTGCACTCCGGCAAGGTGCGCGACCTCTACCGGATCGACTCCGGCGAGCACGAGGGCCGGCTGCTCATGGTCGCGAGCGACCGGATCTCGGCCTACGACTTCGTCCTCGACGCAGCGATCCCCGACAAGGGCGAGATCCTCACCCGGATGTCGCTGTGGTGGTTCGGGGAGCTCTCCGGGCTGGTGGGCAACCACGTCGTCTCGACCGACGTGCCGGCCTCCGTCGCCGGGCGCGCGCTGGTCTGCGAGCAGCTCGACATGTTCCCGGTCGAGTGCGTGGCGCGCGGCTACCTCACCGGCTCCGGGCTGCTCGACTACCAGCGCACCGGCGAGGTCTGCGGCATCGCGCTGCCCGCCGGACTGCAGGACGGCAGCCACCTCCCGTCGCCGATCTTCACCCCCGCCACGAAGGCCGACCTCGGTGACCACGACGAGAACGTCGACTACGAGGCGGTCGTCGAGGCCGTCGGTGACGACGCCGCAGCGGAGCTCCGGATGCTCACCATGGAGGTCTACGACAAGGCGCACGGCCTGGCGCGCGAGCGCGGGATCATCCTGGCCGACACCAAGCTCGAGTTCGGTCGGCGTCCGGACGGCACGACGATCCTCGCCGACGAGGTCCTCACCCCCGACTCGTCCCGTTTCTGGCCGGCGGCCGACTGGCAGCCGGGCCGCGCCCAGGCGTCGTACGACAAGCAGGTCGTGCGGGACTGGCTCACCGGGGAGTCCGGCTGGGACCGCCACTCCGGCGAGGCTCCGCCGCCCCTGCCCGAGGCCGTCGTCGAGCGCACCCGGGCGAGGTACGTCGAGGCGTTCGAGCTGCTCACCGGGGAGCGGTTCTGAAGGGCCGGCGCATCGACGCCACCGTCGAGCTGCCCGTCCCGGCCGAGACGGCCTTCCACTACCTCAGCGACCCGCGTCGCCGTCCCGAGTGGCAGTCCTCGCTGCTCTCGGTGGAGGTGCCGCCCGACGAGGAGCCGCACCTCGGGCAGACGTGGCGCGAGCGGACCGCGGTCGGCGTACGACCCCACATGGAGACCACCGACCTCGAGCCGGTCCGGCTGTGGGCCGAGCGCGGCAGCTGGCGTGGCGTCACCGCGACCCTGGCGCTGCGGTTCTCCGACGTGCCCGGCGGCTGTCGGGTGCACGCCACGGGCGAGGTGACCGGTCGCGGTGCGTGGGCCTTCCCCGCGGCCGCAGCCGGGCTGCTGGCGTCGACGGCCATCGCCGCCGACCTCAGGAAGGCCGGTCGGATCATGGCCGAGCGCGCCGGTCGGTGACGCGCGTCACGACCGGTCGGTAGGTTGTCGTCATGTCGAACCTCGCCTCGCTGCTCGAAGGATCCGCCGCGTCCCACCCGGACCGCACCGCCGTCGTCCTCGGGGACACCCGCCTGACCTACGCACAGGTCGACGCAGCGGCCAACCAGGTGGCCAACCTGCTGGTCTCGCGAGGCATCGAGCCGGGCGACAAGGTGGCGCTGAGCTGCCCGAACCTGCCCTACTTCCCGATCGTCTACTACGGCATCCTCAAGGCCGGCGCCACGGTCGTCCCGCTCAACGTCCTGCTCAAGGGGCGGGAGGTGGCCTACCACCTCGACGACTCGGACGCGAAGGCCTACTTCTGCTTCCAGGGCACGCCCGACCTGCCGATCGGCACGGAGGGCCACGCCGGCTTCGAGCAGACCGACTCGTGCGAGCACTTCTTCGTGGTCACCGCCGACCCGGCCGCGGAGTCGCCGATCGAGGGGACCGAGACCCTCGGCCAGGCGCTGAAGGACCAGCTCCCGATCTTCGAGACGGTGGAGGTCGACGGCGACGACACGGCGGTCATCCTCTACACCTCGGGCACCACCGGCCAGCCCAAGGGCGCCGAGCTGATGCACCGCAACATGGTCTCCAACGCGCTCAGCAGCGACGCCCTCTTCGGGGCCGACGCGGAGAACCCCGACACGCTTCTGTGCGTGCTGCCGCTCTTCCACTCCTTCGGCCAGACCGTCATCCAGAACGCCGGCTTCGCGTTCGGCGGCACCGTCGTGCTGCTGCCGCGGTTCGAGGCCGGCCCCGCGCTCGCGCTGATGGACCGCGAGGACGTCACCTTCTTCGCCGGCGTCCCGACGATGTACTGGGGGCTGCTCGGCGCGCTCGACGACTCCGGCGTCGACGTGAAGAAGCTCGCCAGCACCCTGCGGGTGGCTGCGGCCGGTGGCTCGGCGCTGCCGGTCGAGGTGCACAAGGACTTCGAGCGCCGCTTCGGCGTGACCATCCTCGAGGGGTACGGCCTGTCCGAGACGTCGCCGGTCGCGAGCTTCTCGGTCTACGGCGAGCCCGCCCGCGTCGGATCGATCGGCAAGCCGATCCCCGGTGTCGAGATGAAGCTGATCAACCCCGAGCCCGGCGTGCGCGAGGACCTCGAGGGCGACGACGTGGTCGGCGAGATCGCGATCAAGGGCCCGAACATCATGAAGGGCTACTACGGCCGGCCCGACGCGACCGCCGAGGCGATCGTCGACGGCTGGTTCCGCTCCGGCGACCTCGGCCGCAAGGACGAGGACGGCTGGTACTACATCGTCGACCGGTCCAAGGACATGATCATCCGCGGTGGCTACAACGTGTACCCCCGCGAGATCGAGGAGGTCCTGCTGACCCACCCCGACGTCTCGCTCGCCGCCGTCATCGGCGTGCCCCACGAGAGCCACGGTGAGGAGATCAAGGCCGTCGTGATCCGCAACGACGGCGCGACGGTCACCGAGGACGAGCTCGTCGCGTGGGGCAAGGAGCAGATGGCGGGCTACAAGTACCCCCGGATCGTCGAGTTCGTCGACGCCCTCCCGATGACCGCCACCGGCAAGATCCTGAAGCGCGAGCTCAGCTGATGCGGGCCCTCTTCATCGCCCTCGGCGTGGTGATGGTGCTCGTCGGCGCGCTCTGGACCGGCCAGGGCCTCGGCTACATCGGCGGCAGCGCGATGACCGACCAGACCATCTGGGCGATCATCGGCCCCCTGCTCGCCGGCCTCGGCGTCGGGCTCGCGATCACCGCCGCCCGTCGCCCGCACTAGGTCCCTACTTCGGGAGTCACCGGATATCCGGTGACTCCGTTCGTCCGGGGAACCGTCGGGTCGTCGGCGGCCGAGCGGGACGACCCGTGGGTTCCCCGGATCGGCTGTCCACAGGCCGCGACGGGTCGGTGTCGAGGGTCCGGTCGGTGGGCAGGACGCCCGCATGGACGACAACTGGCACCCGTGCTGCCCACCGGCGACAGGCCTGGTGGCGCCCGTACGCCGCTGGGCCGAGGGCCGCGAGGGGCCGAGCGCCGGTCGTGTGCGAGGCCCCGGGTTCCTCGCGGTGAGCCGCGGATGGCACGTGCCCGCCGACACCCCGCGCACGCCCGAGCAGCGGGCGTTCGAGGTGGGTTGCCTGCTGCCGACGAGCGGGATGCTCACCGGCTGGGCGGCACTGCGCCTGGCCGGTGCGAGCTACTTCGAGGGCGTGGAGCCGGACCGGCGCACGCCGCTCCCGGTCCCGGTGCTGCTGCCCCACGCCAGGCGGCTTCGCGGGCCGGCAGTAGTGGTCGCCCGCACCCGCCGTGAGCTGCCGGACCCGATCGTGAGGTACGGCGTCAGGTGCGCTCCGAACGACGTCGCGCTCCTGCACGAGATCCGTCGTGCCTCCTCAGCCCGAGCCGCCGGGGTGATGGTCGACATGGCGCTGGCGGCAGGAGTCGTGGAGCGTCCGGTGCTGCGCGGGCTCGTGCGGGACGTCCGGCTCCCGGCGCACGCGACATACGCACTCGGGCGCGCGTGCGCGGAGTGCCGCTCGCCCAGGGAGTCGGCGATGCTCCAGGTGTGGGAGTCCGTCGCAGGGCTGCCCCGGCCCCTGATGAACCGCGAGGTGCGCGACCTGTCGGGGCGGCTGCTCGCGGTCGTGGACCTGCTCGACGTGGACGCCGGGGTGTGCGGCGAGTTCAACGGCTCTGCTCATCGGTCCGCACGGCGCCAGTCCCGGGACGAGAAGCGCCACGCCGATCTCAGAGCCGTCGGTCTGGAGACCTTCGCGGTCGTGGGCTCCGACTCCGACGACGTGCAGGTCGAGCGGATGCACGCCGCCCGCGGACGCGCTCTGTGGCTGCCCGGGTCCGAGCGTCGGTGGCGCGTCGGAGCCTTCGTCCCGGCCCCGCCGCTGGCCCCGGTCGACACGGAGGAGGCCGAGCGCGAGGTGATCATGCTCGAGCACTACGCCGCGCTCGAGGACCGCAGGTCCGGGGAACCGTCGAGTCCTCGGAGTCGGTGATCTGCCACCCGACGGTTCCCCAGCCCGGCGTCGTACCCGTCCGCGCGAGCCGCCCGAGTCGGAGGACGACGCCACCCTTCACTAGAATCGGCCTCGCCCACCCCAGCCTGTCCCCAGGAGCGCCACGTGGCTCGCTACGTCGTTGATGTCATGCCCAAGCCCGAGATCCTCGACCCCCAGGGCAAGGCGGTGCTCGGAGCGCTGCCGCGGCTCGGCTTCGCGGGGGTCAGGGACGTGCGGCAGGGCAAGCGGTTCGAGGTCGACCTCGAGGGCGAGCCCAGCGACGCGCTGCTCGCAGAGGTCCGCGAGATGGCCGAGAAGCTGCTGTCGAACCCGGTCATCGAGGACTTCGAGGTGCACGTCCAGTGAGGGTCGGGGTCGTCACCTTCCCAGGCTCGCTCGACGACGTCGACGCGCGCCGGGCGGTCACCGTCGGCGGCAACGAGGCGGTGGCCCTGTGGCACGGCGACGACGACCTCAAGGGCGTCGACGCGGTCGTCCTGCCCGGTGGCTTCTCCTACGGCGACTACCTCCGCTGCGGTGCGATCTCCCGCTTCGCGCCGGTCATGACCCCGATCATCGAGGCTGCCGGCCAGGGCCTGCCCGTGCTCGGCATCTGCAACGGCTTCCAGATCCTCTGCGAGTCGCACCTGCTGCCCGGCGCCCTGATCCGCAACGACCACCGCAAGTTCGTCTGCCGTGACCAGCGGCTGCGCATCGAGCGCGTCGACACCCCGTGGACGTCGTCGTACGCCGCCGGGGCCGAGGTCACGATCGTCCTCAAGAACGGCGAGGGCGGCTTCGTCGCCGACGAGCCCACCCTCGACATGCTCGAGGGCGAGGGCCGCGTCGTCGCGCGCTACCTCGACGACAACCCCAACGGGTCGCTCCGTGACATCGCCGGCATCTCCAACGAGCGCGGCAACGTCGTCGGCCTCATGCCCCACCCCGAGCACGCGGTCGAGGAGCTCACCGGCCCCGGCACCGACGGGCTCGGCTTCTTCACCTCGCTCGCCGCCCAGGTCTTCGTGTGAGCCCCACCCGTCTCTACCGCCTCGTCGCGCGCGCCGAGGCCGTCACGTGGGCGCTGCTCCTGACGGGCATGTTCCTCAAGTACGTCACCGAGACCACCGAGCTCGGCGTCCGGATCGGCGGCATGGTCCACGGCGTCGTGTTCATCGCCTACTGCCTGACCACCGTGCTCCTCTGGGTCGACCAGAGGTGGACGCCCGGCCGCCTCGCGCTGGGCCTGCTCGCCGCGATCCCGCCGTTCGTGACGATCGCCTTCGAGCGGTACGCCGAGCGCGCGGGGCTGCTCGGCGACGAGTGGCGTCTGCGCACCGAGTCGCCCACCGGGCTCCTCGAGAAGCCCACTGCCTGGCTGCTCCGCCGCCCGGCGCAGGGCCTGCTCGTCGGGATCATCGCCGTCGCCGGCCTCACCGGCGTCGCGCTGGTGGTCGGCCCTCCGGCGTAGCCGTCAGCGACCCTGGTGGAGCTTGTTCCAGGTCTGGGGCGTGGCCACGCCGGACACGGAGATCTTCAGGCGGGACTGGTACTTCTTCAGCGCCGCCTCGGTCTTGGCGTCGAACACGCCCGTCGCCCGGAACTTCCCGGCGCCCGCCGCGTTGAGCGCGCGCTGGAGCCGGTTGACCGACTCGTCGGCGGAGCCGCGCTTGATCGTCGTACGCGCCCCGGCGGAGAGCAGGGCCACCCAGTGGCGCTTCTCGAAGGTGTCGGCCGGGGTGAACCTGCGGCTCGCCTGCCACGCGCGGGCGGCGGCGATCGTGGCCGCGTCGTAGGTCCCGGACACGGGGCCGGAGTAGGCACCCTGCTCGGTCAGCAGGCACTGCAGCACCTTCACCCGCGTCGGCTGGGCGGAGGCGGGGGAGACCGCGGGGTACTTCCAGAAGCCGAGCCTGGTGCCGGCGCACCGGCCCTCGGGACGCGCCACCGAGCCGGCGCCGAGGTCGATGTAGTTGCTGTCGATGTTGATCGTGACCCCGCCCCACGTCTCGTTGTGGCCGCCCCGGTACTGCTTCATCCGGCCGCCGGGACGCCACCCGTCCTCGGGGATGTACGTCGTCGAGGTGTTGGCGTTGCCGTCCCAGCGGGCGATCCAGATCCGGTCCGGCAGCGCGAACTGGCCGGGACGCTGGGTGCGCGCGTCGTCGAGCATCTTGATGCCGGAGCTGGCGCTGGAGTAGAAGCCGGCGACGTAGCCGAGCTCCCTGATCCGGGTCACCCACGCGGAGGTGAACACGAGCGCGGACTCGCGGCAGTGCGTGTTGGTGAGGTCGAAGCCCTCGAGGTCGTACCAGATCGTGCTGCCCGGCCCGATGCCGTACGTCGTGGCGTCAGTGGCGTTCTTGTCGGCCTCGACCACGCCCTGCGCGGCCGCCGTGGCGTAGCCGCCGGCCGGCTTGCTCGAGATCGTGAAGTCGTCCTGGTAGCGCGGGAAGCGCGGCTGGCACGAGGCCTGCGGACCGAGGGCGATGGGGAGCAGTCGCCAGCCGCGGGCGACCTGGGTTGCGACCCAGGTCGGGCTCAGGTTGGGTTGCGAGCGGCACGCCCGCGAGTCACCGGAGATGTAGATGCCGACCGCGGAGAAGGGCGACTTCTTCCACCAGGTGTCCATCGCCGACTGGGTCGGGGCCAGGCACTGGTCGAAGCCGTAGCCGGTGAAGTCGCCCGGCGTGGCCAGCGCGACCTGGCGCTGCGAGGCGAGGCGCGGAGCGCTCGACGTTTCCTCGGCGGTGGCCGGCGACGAGGCCACGACGGGCGTGACCAGGACGAGCGTGAGGAGGGCGAGGACGAGGCGACGCATGGGGTGACTCCAGCAGTGCGGGGAAGGGCGAGCGCCGCCACCAAACCACACGAGTCACACCGGTAACAGGCCTTCGCTCGAACTACACCGGAGTAGTTCAGGAGTCGCTGGTGGGCACCTCGTCGAAGATGAAGTTGCCCTTGGCCTCCTCCTCCTCGATCAGGTCCTCGAAGGCCAGCGCGATGTCCTCCTTGTGCTCCTCGAACATCTTGGTGAGGTGGCCCTGGAGGAGGGCGCCGTTGGGGGACTCGCCCGAGAAGACGTTGTCCCAGGTGTCCTCGCCGCCCTTGATCTTGGCGACGAGCTCCTTCATGTCCTCGCCCAGCTCGCCCGACTCCGCCTGCTCCTCGAGGGCTTCCTTCTCCTCCTCGCTGAGCAGCGGCTTCGCGTTGAGCTGGTCGACGGTCGCCTTGAGGTCGGCCAGGCTCGCGGTCAGGTCCTCGCGGGCGGCGCTGATCGCCTCCAGGATCTCCGCCTGGCTACGGGGGTCGCTCATGCCGCGCGATTATGCCGTCTGCACCATCGGCGCCGCAGGTGCAGCGGGCTTCTGGCCCACCGTCGGCGTGGTGATAGTGCTCGGGTCGCGCGTGACGCTGGTCGGCGTACCGGTGGCGGTCGGCGCGCTGGGCGTGGAGACCGGGGCCTTGTCGCCGTCGAAGAAGTTCTTCACGGTCTCGATGAGGGACTTCACCTGCTTGAGGATGTTGATGAGCTTCATGATCGCCTTGTAGGCCTTCATCACGGCCTGGAACGCCTGGAACACGGCCTGCACCACGCGGGCCCAGCCGACGCCGGGGATGCTCATCGTGGCGAGCGCGGACGACACCGTCTGCACGGCCGACTTCACGCACTGCACGACCGAGAGCGCGGTCTGCCACGCGTCGCGGCAGATCTGGATGATGTTCTGGCCCATCTGGACGAGCTGGCCGGCCTGGGTGTTGAGCGAGCCGACCCAGGTCCCGATCTGCTTGATCGCGGCGTCGGACGTCGAGCCCTGCCAGGTCTTGGTGATGGTCTGGCCACCGCTCTGCAGGTTGGCGGCGACCCCCTTCATCGAGGTGCCGAGGCTGCCGAACGACGAGCCCTGCCCCGAAGCGCTGACCACGTCGCCGCCGATCTTCTCGGCGAGCTCGGCGCGGATGTCGAAGCCGGTCAGCATGCGCACGAGGTCGCACACGGTGTCGTACGGGAAGCCGAAGCTGATCTTGGGGAGCTCGCCCTCGGTGGGAGCGGCCCGGCGGATCGTGGTGTCGGCGACGTCCCAGAAGCTGCTGGAGCCGTCGCGGGCGTCGACGCCGTTGGCGTTGTGGCGGCGGACGATGCCGTCCTCGGTGAGGGTGAAGTCGCGGGCCGTGGCGCGCAGGGCGTCGGCGTGGTCCTTCATGCCGGTGCCGTTGTCCTCCAGGGACTGGTTCACCGACGGGAGGAGCGCGTTGTAGGCGCCCATCATCGTCTCGAGGATCGGGCCGAAGTCGCTCTGGACGAGGCTGTTGCCGCCGTTGCGGGCGATCCCGGTGAGGTCGTCGCTCGCGCGCTGGACCTGGGCTGACCAGGCGTCGAGTTCCGAGAGGTCGACGGTCATCACGGCATTCATCGCAGCTCCTGGTGGCTTTCCGAGAAGGGACACGGGGGAGATCGCTGGGAAACGGCTGTGCAGGCTGACTTCCCCGAACTCCGCGCCGTGAAACCGCCGGCCCCGAAATGTTTACCGAGCCATTTGTTTACCCACAGGTTCACCGGATCGGTGTTTGGGCCGGGCTCGCGCGGGTAGGCCGCAGAGGTGAGCGGAACCGGAAAGCGATCCCTGATGCAGGTGGAGCCGACCAAGCTGGTCGAGCTCGCCGAGTCGTCCGAGAGCACCCTCGCCGCGATGCAGCAGGACTGGGCGCTCGCCATCGACCAGCTCGCCGGAGCCTGTGCGGACCTCGGCGACGCCGACGGCATGCGCAACATCGCGGCGTCGTACGCCGACTCGCTGACCGACGCCGGCGAGACGCTCGCGGCACTCTCGGGCGCCCTCGGTCAGGGCGTGGCCGGGCTGATCGACGCGGCGCGGGACGCCGTCCGCGCCGACGACACGGTGGCGGGCGAGCTCGACCGGGCCGTGTCGCAGATCATCACCCACGAGTTCGACCGGACTCCCCAGCCGGGAGGTCGCTGACGTGCCGGCCAACGCCTGGGAGCTCCGCGCCGACGTCGGCCCGCTCGAGACGGCCGCCCTGCGGTGGGACGAGATCAGCGCGCTGATGACCCGCCGGGGCGACGAGATCGTCACCGCCGCCCGTCGGGCGACCGAGGGCTGGGACGCCGCCGCCGCGGAGAGCTACGACAACCACCGCCGTCAGGTGCTGCTCAACCTCGACCGGTTCACCGCGCTGGCCACGCAGATCGCCGGCTCGCTCCGGGCGATCAGCGCCATCATCAGCTCCTCGCAGCGTGAGCTCGACCAGGCCTGGACCAAGGTCTCGATGATTCCGCACCAGGTGGTGGGCGAGTCGCGCTACCTCGTCTTCCAGCCTTCCGAGGACGACGACCGCACCAAGGTCACCTCGGGCGAGCAGGAGACCACCGAGATCCGCCGACGGATGAGTGCCACCCTCGAGCAGGAGGGCGCCCGGCTGCGCAGCGCCCGCGCCGAGCTCGTCATGGTCCGCACCGAGCTGAAGACCCTCGCCGGCGGGTTCTTCCCCCACGGGCAGGGCCCGGGCGACGACGTCAGCGGCGTCGGCACCGTCCCGCCGCCGTCGACCACCGTGCTCGGCTCGTCGCAGGCCGGCATCGCGGCCCTGCCGCCGATCGGTGCGATATCGGTGTCGATGCCCGACCTCCACGGCGTCTCGGGCAACATCGCTCCCTTCGTCGCCTCCGCGGCCAGTGGCGTGCTGGGTCGCCGCGGGGACAAGAAATCGTCCGGCGCGGCCCCGCCGATGGGCGGGATGGGAGCCGGCGCGATGGGTGCCCGCGCGGGCACCATGTCGCGCGGCATGGCCAGCGGCCGCTCCGGCCCGACGCGGCTGGCGACCCCCAAGCTCGAGGGTCGGGCGGGCGCGCGCGGCACCGCGGCCGGCGGTCCGGTCGATGACGACGAGGCTGCCCGCGTCGCCCGGGAGAAGGAGGCCGCCAGGGAGGCCAAGCGCGCCGCCGTCGAGGAGAGGCGCGCCGAGCGCGCCGCCCGCAAGGCCGAGCGCGAGCAGGACAAGGACGAGAAGAAGCGCTACGACGGTGTGCCGACCGAGGAGGTCACGGTCGGCTCCGACGCGGAGGCGGACGACGCCGAGCTGGACGACGAGCTCGACGACGAGCTGGACGCCGAGCTCGAGGCCGAGCAGGCCGACGGCCCCGACGGCCCCGAGGATGAGCCCGACGACGACGCATCGGGTCGCGGGCGGCGTACGAGCGTCGAGACCGGCTCGGGACCCGGGGCCTCACGCCGGTAGATTGTCGCCGTGCCCGACACGAGCGCCCCGCAGTCCACCCTGACCACGTCCGGCGCGACCGGCACCCTCGACACGGTCGCGATCGCCGCCTCCGACGCCGAGCGCGAGCAGCCCTGGGCCGAGCTCGGCCTCAAGGCCGACGAGTACGCCCGGATCCGCGAGATCCTCGGCCGCCGCCCGACGAGCTCGGAGCTGGCGATGTACTCGGTCATGTGGAGCGAGCACTGCTCCTACAAGTCGACCAAGGTGCACCTCAAGCAGTTCGGCGAGATCCCGCAGGAGACGCCGGTCGGCAAGATGCTCGCCGGCATCGGCGAGAACGCCGGCGTCCTCGACATCGGCCAGGGCTACGCGGTGACCTTCAAGGTCGAGAGCCACAACCACCCGTCGTTCGTCGAGCCCTACCAGGGCGCGGCCACCGGCGTCGGCGGCATCGTCCGCGACATCCTCGCGATGGGCGCGCGCCCGGTCGCCGTGATGGACCCGCTCCGCTTCGGCCCGCTCGACGCGCCCGACACCGCCCGGGTGCTGCCCGGGATCGTGGCCGGCGTCGGCGGCTACGGCAACTGCCTCGGCCTGCCCAACATCGGCGGCGAGGCCGTCTTCGACGAGACCTACGCCGGCAACCCGCTCGTCAACGCGCTCTGCGTCGGCGTCCTGCGCCACGAGGACCTCCACCTCGCCAACGCCTCCGGCACGGGCAACCAGGTGGTGCTGTACGGCGCCCGCACCGGCGGCGACGGCATCGGCGGGGTGTCGGTGCTGGCGAGCGAGACCTTCGACGAGGGCGGCCCGGCCAAGCGACCGAGCGTCCAGGTCGGCGACCCCTTCATGGAGAAGCTGCTCATCGAGTGCACGCTCGAGCTCTTCGCCGCCGGCGTGATCGCCGGCATCCAGGACCTCGGCGGTGCCGGTCTGTCCTGCGCCACCTCCGAGCTCGCGTCCGCCGGCGACGGCGGCATGCACGTCGAGCTCGACCGGGTGCCGCTGCGCGACTCCACCCTCGCCCCCGAGGAGATCCTCATGAGCGAGTCGCAGGAGCGGATGATGGCGGTCGTCGAGCCCGGCGACGTCGACGCCTTCATGGCGATCTGCGAGAAGTGGGACGTCGAAGCCGTCGTCGTCGGCGAGGTCACCGACTCCGGCCGCCTCCACATCGACTGGCACGGCGAGCGCGTCGTCGACGTACCCCCGCGGTCCGTGGCACACGACGGCCCGACCTACCAGCGCCCGTTCGCCCGGCCCGACTGGCAGGACGAGCTGCAGGCCGACGACGCCTCGCGCCTGGCGCGACCCGCATCGGGTGATGAGCTGCGGTCCACGCTCCTGCGGCTCGTCGCGTCGCCGAACCTGGCCGACAAGTCGTGGATCACCGACCAGTACGACCGCTACGTCCAGGGCAACACCGTCCTGTCGCAGCCGTCCGACTCCGGCATGGTCCGCGTCGACGCCGACACCAACCTCGGTGTGGCGGTCTCGACCGACTGCAACGGCCGCTTCGCCAAGCTCGACCCCTACACCGGCGCGCAGCTCGCGCTGGCCGAGTCCTTCCGCAACGTCGCCACCGGCGGCGCCCGGCCGCTCGCGGTCTCCGACTGCCTCAACTTCGGCTCGCCCGAGGACCCGGCCGTGATGTGGCAGTTCGCCGAGGCCTGCCGCGGCCTCAAGGACGCCTGCCTCGAGCTCGGCATCCCGGTCACCGGCGGCAACGTCAGCCTCTACAACCAGACCGGCGAGACGGCGATCCTGCCGACGCCCGTGGTCGCGGTGCTCGGCGTGATCGAGGACGTCACGCGTCGTACGCCCACCGGGTTCCGCGCGGCCGACGAGCGCGTCTTCCTGCTGGGTTCGACGGCCGACGAGCTCTCGGGGTCGGAGTGGGCCCACGTCGTCCACGGCCACCTCGGCGGCCTCCCGCCCCGCCTCGACCTCGCCGCCGAGCAGGCCCTCGCCTCGCTCCTGCAGGACGCGTCGCGCGACGGCGTCGTCACCAGCGCCCACGACCTCGCCGACGGCGGCCTCGCCCAGGCCCTCGCCGAGTCGACCTTCACCGGCGACGTCGGCGTCTCGGTCTCCCTCGCCTCCGTCGCCGACGACGCGTTCGTCGCGCTCTTCTCCGAGTCGACCGCCCGGGTGCTCGCGACGGTGACCGACGACCGGGCCGACACGCTCGTCGCGCTCGCCCAGCAGCACGGCGTGCCGATCACCCCGATCGGGCGCACCGGTGGCGACACGATCTCGGTCGAGGGCGTCTTCGACCTCCCCGTCGCCGAGGCCAAGGCGGCCTGGCGCGCGACGCTGCCTGCGGTGCTCGGGGCCTGACTCCCGGCAGACTGCTCCTCGTGCGTACCGCCATCGCGACCCTCGCCCTGCTCCTGCTCGCGCCGCTGCCGGCGGGTGCGGCGCCCGTCCGGGAACTGGCCGAGCCGACCGACGGGCTGGCCGTCACCGGCTACGCGATGCCGAGCACCCGCCCGGCGATCGTGCGACGTGACGCCGACGCGCTGTCGACCGTGACGGTCGCGGCGACCTCGTTGAAGCCGAGCGGAGCGGGCCTCACCGAGCCCGACCCGAGGACGCTCCGGCTCGTCGAGGTCGCCCACGAGGAGGGCCTGCGGGCCGAGCTCCTGGTCGGAAACTACAGCGACCGCCTCGGCGGCTTCGACCCGGACGCGCTGTCGGCGCTGCTCTCGAGCAGCGCGAACATCGACGTCGTCGCCGACCGCCTCGCCGCACTCGTCGGGGCCGGCGCGTGGGACGGCGTCAACGTCGACCTCGAGCTCGTGCGGCGCCGCGACTCGCGCGGCCTGGTCGCCTTCGTGCAGGCACTGCGGGAGCGGTTGCCGGCCGCCTCGTCGATCACGATCGACGTGTCGGCGTCCAGCACCTCGTCGGCGTACCTCGACCGGGGATACCGGATGACCGAGCTCGCTGAGGTGGTCGACGCGATCCAGCTGATGGCCTACGACCAGCACGGTCCCGGCTGGTCCGGCCCCGGCCCCGTCGGCGGGCTGCCGTGGGTGCGGAAGAGCGTCGCGGCGGCGCTCGAGCTCGTGCCGGCGGACAGGCTCGACCTCGGCATCGCGGGCTACGGCTACCTCTGGAACGCCGACGGCTCCGGCCGGACGCTCGCTGTCAAGGCGGCGCGCAACCTGGTGTCACGCACCGGTGCCCGGCCCCGCTGGAACGGCGCCCAGGGGGAGTGGACGGCTCTGCTCCCCGGAGGTCGCCGGGTGTGGTGGTCCGACGGGAGGTCGTACGACGCCCGCGCATCGCTGACCGCCGAGCTCGGCCTCCGCGGGACCGCCATCTGGCGCCTCGGCTCGGCCGGCCGCCTGGGCTGACGCCGTACTTCGCACCCGAGTCTCCCGCTTCGGCACCCAGATCTCGGCCGACAAGCGGGGGAGTCACCGGATATCCGGTGACTCCCCCGGCAAGGCAGGACATACCTCAGCTCGAGCGGCGCATCGCCCGGACCCCGACCCAGAGGCCGAGGGCCGCGACGACCGCGGCACCGGCGACGCCCTGGAGCACGACGTCGGCCGGGAAGGTGCCGGCGAAGAGCGCGCGGGTGGCGTCGACGACGTACGTCATGGGGTTCAGCGTCGAGACGACCTCGAGCCAGCGGGGTGCGCCGTCCATCGGCAGGAGCACGCCGGCGGTGAGCAGGGCCGGGAAGAGCAGCGTCTGCTGGATCGTCCAGAACATCCAGTCCTGGCCCTTCGAGGCGAGGGCCAGCGCGAACGACAGCGCCCCGATCCCGATGCTGAAGAGCGACAGCACGAGCGCGGCGACGACCACCCCGCCGAGGTGCAGGTCGAAGCTGAACGGCGTCACGACCGCGACGATGATCGCGACCTGCATCAGCATCGGCACGACCTCCTTCAGCGCGCGGCCGACGAGCAGCGCCGGACGGCCGAGCGGCGAGACCAGCTGGCGCTCGTGCGAGCCCGACTGCATCTCCTCCATCAGGTTCGAGCCGGTGAACGACGCGCCCATCAGGGCGGTCATCGCGACGATGCCGGGGACGAACCACTGCAGCGCCGAGCCCGACGCCATCTGCGGCAGCAGCGGCGCGAAGAGCCCGAGGAAGACCAGCGGCTGGATCATCGCGAACACCACGGCCATCGGCTCGCGCCAGACGGGCTTCAGCTCGCGGTTCATGACGTTGACGGTGTCTGACACGAAGGTGCTCATGCTGCGACCTCGCTCTCGATGGAGGTGGGCTGGTCGGACGCGGCGTCCGACTCGGTGGTGGGGGACTGCTGGGTCTCGCGCAGGCTGCGACCGGTGAGGTCGAGGAAGACGTCGTCGAGGGTGGGTCGGGCGACCTCCACCCGCGTCGGGGGTACGCCGTCCGCGGCCAGGTCGGCGAGCAGCCCACCGACGAGCGTCGAGCCGTCCTTCACCCGCAGGTCGACGAAGGAGCCGGAGGCGTCGACACGCGAGGACGGCACCCGGGACAGCCGGGACGCGGCCCGGGCGGCATCGGGCTCCGAGGAGAAGCCGAGCCGGACGAGGTCGCCGAGGCCGGACTTCAACCGGGCTGCGGAGTCGTCGGCGATGACCGTGCCGTGGTCGACGACGATCACGCGACCGGCGAGGGCGTCGGCCTCCTCGAGGTAGTGCGTGGTGAGCACGACGGTGCTGCCGGTCTCGGTGTGCAGGCGCTGGATGAGCTCCTGCAGGTTGATCCGGTTCTGCGGGTCGAGGCCGGTCGACGGCTCGTCGAGGAAGAGCACGCGGGGCAGGTGGACGAGGCCCATCGCGATGTCGAGCCGGCGACGCTGGCCGCCGGAGAGCGAGGAGACCTTGCGGTCGGCGACCGCGGTGAGGTCGAGGTCCTCGATCAGCTCCTCGGAGCGACGGCGGGCGTCGGCGCGGGACAGCCCGTGGGCGCGGCCCTGGCTGATCAGCTCGTCGCGACCGAGCTGGCGGTGCCCGGCACCGTTGCCCTGCCCGACGAAGCCGATGGCCTGGCGCACGTGGCGCTGGCCGGTGACGACGTCGTGACCGGCGACGCTCGCGGTGCCGGAGGTGGGCGGGATGAGGGTGGTGAGCATCCGGAGCGTGGTCGACTTCCCGGCCCCGTTGGGCCCGAGGAAGGCGACCAGCTCGCCCTGCCCGATCTCGAGGTCGAGGCCCTTCACTGCCTCGACGGTCTGCTTGCGCGAGGTGAAGTGGCGGGTCAGGCCACGCGTCACGATCGCCGGTCCGGTGTTGGTGTGGGTCATGGAGATGACGCTAGGGACGCATCAGGTCAGTTCCTGACCGCATTCGGAACTATTCTGGAGACATGAGCACGAGCGAACGGATGCTGCGACTGCTGTCCCTCCTCCAGACCCACCGCTACTGGCCGGGTCCGGAGCTGTCCGACCGCCTCGAGGTGAGCGCTCGCACGCTGCGCCGCGACGTCGACCGGCTGCGCGAGCTGGGCTACACCGTCGACGCCGTCCGCGGCGCCGCCGGCGGCTACCAGCTGCGGGCCGGCGGCTCGCTGCCGCCGCTGCTGCTCGAGGACGAGGAGGCCGTCGCGATCGCCGTCGGTCTGCGGACGGCGGCCGCCGGCGCCGTCGCGGGGATGGACGACTGGTCGGTCCAGGCGCTGTCGAAGGTGCTGTCCCTGATGCCGCCCCGCCTGCGCCGCCAGATGGACGCCGTCGCGAGCCAGACCGACTCGCCCGGCCCGTGGGAGGGAGCACCGGTCTTCGACGCGGCCGTCCTCACCACGCTGGCGCAGGCCTGCCGCGACAGCGAGATGCTGCGCTTCGACTACGCCGCGCGCGAGGCCGAGGTGACGCACCGTCGGGTCGAGCCGCTCCGGCTCGTCTCGATCGGCCGGCGGTGGTACCTCGTCGCCTGGGACCGCGACCGGACGGACTGGCGCAGCTTCCGACTCGACCGGATCTCCGACCCGGAGCCGACCGGCCAGCGGTTCCGCCCCCGCGACCTGCCCGGCGGAGACGCGCTCGCCTTCGTGCAGCAGGGCATCCGGCGGATGCCCCAGCGCTACGCCGTACGCGTGCGGCTGGCGATGGCAGCCGACGACCTCGCCGCCCGGGTCGGTCGCTGGGGCACGGTGACGCCCGACGGGGCGGGCTGCGTCCTGGAGATGAACGTCGACGACCTCGACTGGCCGGTCATGGTGCTCGCCGGCTCGGGGGCGGACTTCACGGTCGAGTCGCCGGTCGAGCTGGCCGACAAGGTCGCCGAGGTGGGCGGCCGGTTCTCGCGCGTCGGATGAGGACTTGGCACCCGAGTCTCCCGGTTCGGCACCCAGATCTGGGCCGACAAGCGGGGGAGTCACCGGATATCCGGTGACTCCCTGCCCCACCACGGCGGCGACCGCGGGCTAGGCAGCCAGCACCGGCGCTGCCGGCTCGATGACCCACTCCGACGGCTTGGGCACCGAGCGGATCGTCCGGCTCGAGGTGAGCAGCACGGCGAGCAGGGCGGTCGCGACGACGAGGACCCCGATCGCGAAGGTCCCGCCCCGGTGCTCGAGCAGGTAGCCGCCGAGCAGCGGGGCGAGCGGCATCACCGACATCGACACGAACTGGCTGGTCGACCCGACGCGACCCTGGAGGTGCTCGGGCGTGACGGCCATCCGGTACGACCCGATGCCGGCGTTGCCGACCGGGTTGAGCAGCAGCAGGAAGAAGGTGCTCACGCAGGCGGTCCACACGCTGGCGGAGAAGGCGAGGGGCACCAGCGGCAGGCAGCACATCCAGCCGATCAGGACGGTCAGCCGCCCGGTCGCCAGCCGGTGGATCAGGGTCGGCGCGAGCACCGCGCCGAGGATCCCGCCGACGCCGGCTGCGGTCGAGACCAGGCCGATCTGGGCGGCTGGCACGCCTTCCTGCACCATCCGCAGCACGACCACGAAGAAGATCGCGTTGGTCACCAAGTTGGTCAGCGACGACCACGCCATCAGCGTCCGGAAGAACGGTCGCGCCCACATGAACCGGAAGCCCTCGGTGAGCTGTTGTCGCAGCGGCTCACGGGTGCGGTGCGGGGCCGACAGGTCGGTCCGGACCCGGCTCACGGTGACGCACGCGATCGCGAAGGTGACCGCGTCGACGGCGAACGGCAGCCAGCGCGTGACGGCGTACAACGCTCCGCCCAGCGGCCCGCCGAGCAGCGAGGCGACGTGCTGGCGCGCCTGGTTCTGGCTGAGCGCGGTCGGCAGGTCCTCGGTCGAGACGACCGACCGGATCGCCGACATCTGCGCGGGGTTGAACACGCCCGCCGCGACACCCGACACGAGAGCGGCGGCGACGAGGTGGGGGAGCGTGAGGTGGCCGCTCGCGCCGGCGACCGCGAGCGAGGTGTACGCCGCGCAGCCCGCCGCGCTCGACGCCAGCATGAGCCGCTTGCGGTCGACCCGGTCGGCGAGGACCCCGGCCGGCAGCAGGGTGGCGCAGAGCCCGCCGAGGTAGGCCGCCTCGACGACCGCCGCGGTGAGGGCCGAACCGCTCAGCGCGTAGGCGATGAGCGGGAAGACGAACATCGACAGCGCGCTGCCGAGCTCGCTGACGGTGTCCCCGATCCAGAGGACGGTGAAGTCGCGGTTCTTCGAGAGCTGGCGGTATCCGGGCATATCCGCACCATATGTTGCGCACGTTGTGTTGCGCAATAGTGCGTGCGCAATTCGGTAGGGTGCGCGCATGGCCGAGTCCCGACCCTTGGGCGATCCCCGCGTGCTGCGCGCGATCGCCCACCCCGTCCGCAACCGGATCCTCGACGAGCTCGCCGCGTCGGGTCCGGTGCGCGCCGCCGACATCGCCCGCCTGCTCGACATCCCGGCCAACCAGGCGAGTTTCCACCTGCGCCAGCTCGCCAAGTACGGCCTGGTCGAGGAGGCGCCGGAGGAGGCCCGTGACAAGCGTGACCGCGTGTGGCGCGCGGCCGCGCCCGCGGGCTACACCGTCAACCTCGGCTCGATGGCCGACGAGCCCGGCGGGCGTGCCGCGGTCGAGGTCTTCCGGTCCAGCCAGCTCGCCCGGATGCACGCCGTCATCGACCGCACCTTCGTCATCGACCGACCGAAGGGGAGCGGGGTCTTCTCGACCTCCGACCACGTCCTCAAGCTCACCGACGAGGAGGCCCAGGAGCTGCGCCAGGAGGTCGACGACCTGATCGACGCCTGGGCCGACCGGACCCGCGGGCGCGACCCCGAGCGCCGGACGTACCTGCTGCTCCAGGTCGTCCAGCCCTACCCCGACGCCGACAGCACCTCACACCCCGGACCCGGCACGGAGGAGTGACCACGCCGGCGCGGACCGATCGGTCCGACGCGCGGCTCCGAACCACCGGCATGCGTCGTCGTACCCTGCTCGCCCTCCCGGCCGTCGGGCTGGCCACCGCGGCCCTGGCCGCCTGCTCCGACCGCCCGTCGGGCAGGGTGGGGACCGTGAGCGGAGAGCGCGACGGCGTGGAGCGGATCACCTACGGCGACGACCCCAGCCAGTGGGTCGACCTGCACACGCCGGACGGCGTGAGCCGGGGGCTGGTCGTGGTCATCCACGGCGGCTTCTGGAAGGCGCAGTACGGCGCCGACTACGGCGCACCGCTGGCCGAGGACCTGGTCGGTCGCGGGTGGACGGCCGCCAACGTGGAGTACCGCCGGGTCGGCAACGGCGGCGGCTTCCCCGAGACCCTCGACGACGTCCACGCCGCCATCGGTGCGGTCGCGACCGGCGTCGACGGTCCGGTGGTCACGCTCGGACACTCCGCCGGCGGCCACCTCGCGACCTGGGCCGGTGCCCGCGGGCGCTTCGACCGGTGGGCGGGCGGGCCGGCCCTGACCCACGTCGTCAGCCAGGCCGGGGTCGTCGACCTGGCGGCCGCGGTCGCGCAGCACCTCGGGTCCGACGCCGCGCTCGCGTTCCTCGGTGACCCGGACGCGACGACCTACGAGCAGGCAGACCCGCTCACCCAGGTGCCGCTCGACGTGCCGGTGTGGGCGGTCCACGCGAGCGACGACGACGTCGTGCCCGTCGAGCAGTCGGAGGCCTACGTCGACGCCGCCACGTCCGCGGGCGCGGAGGCCACGCTGGTCGAGGTCACCGGCGGCCACTTCGGGGTGATCGACCCCACCAGCGACGCCTGGGCGGCCTGCGTGAAGGTCCTCGACTCCATCGCATAACTTGGTGACGTGCCCGCACGCCTCAAGGTCCTGACCGCAGCCGAGCTCGAGTCCGCGGACGTGAAGGCTCGCGTGAAGCACTACCTCGCCGTCCTGGAGACCCGCGCGCCCGGCAGGTCCGTCGAGGTGCGCGTCCCGCCCTTCGCCGCGGTCCAGGCCATCCCGGGCGTCCGCCACACGCGTGGCACGCCGCCGGCCGTCATCGAGACCGACGCCGAGACATGGCTGGCGGTCGCCACCGGTCGTACGACGTGGGCCGAGGCGGTCGACTCCGGCAAGGTGGCCGCGAGCGGCGAGCGCACCGACCTGTCCCCGTACCTCCCCCTGACCGATGGAGCACCGCAGTGAAGGCCGTCATCTCCTCCCGCACGCTCGCCGACGCCGTCGGCCCGGTCGACGGCGTCGAGGTCGCGGTCTGGAACGGTGACGGTCCGCCGCCCGAGGGCGACGTCGACCTCTGGGTCCCGCACTACGCGACCAGTGCCGGTGTCCTCGACCAGGCCGGCCGGCTGCAGGGCCTGAAGGTCGTGCAGCTGCAGAGCGCGGGGTACGACGGTGTGCTGGAGCGACTGCGGGTCGGCGTCACGCTCTGCAACGCGAGCGGCGTGCACGACGACGCGACCGCCGAGCACGCCGTCGGTCTGGTCCTCGCCAGCCTCCGTGGCATCCCCGAGGCCGTGCGGAGCCACGGCCACTGGGAGACCGACAAGATGCGCCGCTCGCTCGCCGACTCGCGGGTGATGGTCCTGGGCTACGGCTCGATCGGCCGCGCGCTCGCCGAGCGGCTGCTGCCGATGAAGGCGGTCGTCACCGCCGTCGCCACCCGCGAGCGCGACGACGACCTCGTCGGCCGGGTGCGCGGCATCGACGAGCTGCACTCGTTGCTGCCCGACCAGGACGTGGTCGTGGCCCTGGTCCCGCTCAGCGACGCCACGCGCGGCCTGCTCGGCGCCGAGACGCTCGCGCTGCTGCCCGACGGGGCGCTCGTGGTCAACGTCGCGCGCGGACCGGTCGTCGACACCGAGGCGGTCCTCCGCGAGGCCGGCCGGCTCCGCTTCGCCCTCGACGTCACCGACCCCGAGCCGCTGCCCGACGGGCACCCGCTCTGGGACGCCCCCGGCGTTCTCATCACGCCGCACATCGCCGGCGGCACGACGGCGATGCTGCCCCGCATCGCCGCGCTCGTCCGCGACCAGCTCCGCCGCCGCGCGACCGGCGAACCGCTGGTCAACGTCGTCTCCGGCTAGGTTTCGCCCATGCACGTCAGCTCACTCGGCTTCCGCACCGACCTCGCCCTCCTGACCTCCTCCGGGAGCCTCGTCGAGGACCGCGGCACCCACCTCGTCGTCCGCTCGCCGGAGAACCCGTCCTACTTCTGGGGCAACTTCATCCTCCTCGCCCAGCCGCCCGTCCCCGGCGGCGAGAAGGAGGTCGTGGGCGCGTTCCACACCGAGTTCCCGGAGGCCGACCACGTCAGCATCGGCATCGACACCGCCGAGCTCACGGACGAGGCGCGGGCCGCCTTCGAGGCGGCCGGCCTGGTCGTCGACGTCGCCACGGTCCTCACCGCCTCCCGGGTGAACCTCCCCCGGAAGGTCGAGGCCGAGGTCCGCGAGGTCACGACCGACGAGGACTGGGAGGGCCGCGCCCGGCTGAGCCAGCAGCTCTACCCGCAGACGCCCGAGGACACCTTCATGACCTACGCCCGGCAGAAGAACGCCCAGGAGCGCCGGCTCGTCGACGCCGGTCGCGGCAAGCGGTTCGGCGCGTTCGTCGACGACGTGGTCGTCTCCACCGCCGGGATCTTCGTCACCGAGGACGGCGTCGCGCGCTACCAGAGCGTCGAGACCCACCCCGACCACCGCCGCAAGGGGCTGGCCGCGGCCGTCGTCCACGCCGCGGGCCAGCACGCGCTCGACCACCTCGACGTACGCCGTCTCGTGATCGTCGCCGACACCGACGGCGAGGCCATCGGGATCTACCGCCGGCTCGGGTTCAACGACGCCGAGCGCCAGCTGATGATGGAGAAGCGCAGCGGCGAGTGGGCGACCCTCGACTCGTAAGAGGAAGGGTGTTGGTTTCGACGCGCCTGACACGGGTTCGCAAGCTCACCCGCGGGCTTGCTCAACCTCCCGACCCACGCCGTCAGCGACTCCGTCGCTCCCGGCTAGGGTCGTGACATGACTGTCGACATCGCCGCTCGTCTCGCCGAGGTCATGCCCGGCCTCCGCCGTGACCTCGAGGACCTGGTCCGCATCCAGTCCGTCTCCGCCGACCCCGCCCGCGCCGGCGAGGTCGAGCGCAGCGCCGAGGCGACGCGCGACCTCTTCGCGGCCGAGGGCTTCGACACCGAGATCGTGAGGGCGTACGACGGTGCGCCGCCGGCCGTGATCGCCAGGAAGGCCGGCCCCGAGGGCGCGCCCACCGTGCTGCTCTACGCCCACCACGACGTCCAGCCGGAGAACGACCACGCCGACTGGGACTCCCCGCCGTGGGAGCCCACCGAGCGCGGCGACCGCCTCTACGGACGCGGTGCGGCCGACGACAAGGCCGGCATCGCCGCGCACCTCGGCGCCGTGCGCATCTTCGGCGAAGACCTCCCGGTCAACCTCGTGATGTTCATCGAGGGCGAGGAGGAGGTCGGCTCGGACACGCTCGTCGACCTGCTGGACGCCCACCGGGACCGCCTCGCCGCGGACGTCATCGTCATCGCCGACTCCGGCAACTGGGACATCGGCGAGCCCGCGCTCACCACGTCGCTGCGCGGCCTCGTCCGGATGGACGTCGAGGTCCGCACGCTCACCCACGCCGTGCACTCGGGCATGTGGGGCGGGCTCGTGCCCGACTCGATCATGACGCTGAGCCGCCTCATCGCCAGCCTCAACGACGACGCCGGGAACGTCGCCGTCGAGGGCCTGCACTCCGGCCCCGCCGCCGACGTGGAGTACCCCGAGGCCCGGCTCCGCGCCGAGTCCGGTGGTGCCGAGGGCATCGAGTGGATCGGCTCCGGGTCGATCGTCGAGCGCCTGTGGACCAAGCCGTCGATCAGCATCACCGGCTTCGACGCGCCCAAGGTCGAGGGCGCCTCCAACACCCTCGTCCCGGCCGCGCGCTGCCGCATCTCGATGCGCATCGCGCCCGGCGACACCACCGCCAACGCCGTCGCGTGCCTCCAGGCCCACCTCGAGGAGCACACGCCCTGGGGCGCCACCCTCACCACGACCGTCGTCGACACCGGCGAGGCCACGCAGATCGACGCCAGCGGTCCGGCGTACGACGCCGCGCGGGCCGCCTTCGCCGAGGCCTGGGACGGCACCGCCCCCGTCGACATGGGCGTCGGCGGCTCGATCCCGTTCATCGCCGAGTTCCTCGAGGCGTTCCCGCAGGCCAGCGTGCTGGTCACCGGCGTCGAGGACCCCGACACCCGCGCCCACGGTGCCAACGAGGGCCTCCACCTCGCCGAGTTCGAGAAGGTCGTCAAGGCCGAGGCCTTCCTCCTGCGCAACCTGGGCGCCCTGCCGCGCTGATCCTCCGCCCGAGCGGTGGGTGACTCAGGGTCCGACGCTCGGAAAGTTGTCCCCCTCACCGCTGCGCGGGTGAGTCGCCACGAGGCCGGCGTCGGTAGCGTGGGGACATGGCGACCTTCCGTGCGCGCGACCGCTCCTCCGCGGTCCTGCAGTCGAGCCGGGCCGAGGTGTGGGAGGTCCTGACCGACGCCGCGCTGATCGCGCGGATGACGCCCTACGTCACCCGCATCGACGTCGAGGGCGACCGGTGGACCTGGCGGATGGCCACCCTGCCGGTGCTCGGCATCTCGGTGGCGCCGATGTTCACCGAGGTGATGGACCTCGAGCCGATGCACCGGATCCGGTTCACCCACGACCCCGAGCGGCCGGACGAGATGACGTCGGTGATGGGCACCTACGAGCTCGCCGACGACGCCTCCGGCGGGACGGCTGTCAGCATCGACCTCCAGATCGCGTGCGACCTCCCGCTGCCCGGCCTCGCGCGACCGGCCGTCGAGCGGCTGATGGCGTCCGTCGTGAAGCACATGGGCACGGTCTTCTCGCGCAACCTCCTCCAGCACCTCGGCGAAGAGGCGGCGTGAGGGTCCTCGTCCTCGGCGCGACAGGCTACGTCGGCTCCCGCCTGGTCCCGCACCTCGTCGAGCGCGGCCACGAGGTGGTCGCGGCCTCGCGCTCGGTCCCCGACCCGGACCGGTTCGGCTGGGACGACCGGGTGCGGGCGATCAGCTGCGACGTCACCGACCCCGCCGCCGTCGCCGAGGCTATGGAGGGAGCAGAGGCCGTCGTCTACCTCGTCCACTCCCTCGACCGCACCGACTTCTCCGACCGCGACCGGTGGGCAGCGCAGACGGTGGCCGAGGCCGCGACCGGCGTGCACCACCTCGTCTACCTCTCCGGCCTCGTCCCCGACGTGCCGGAGACCCAGCTCTCCGCCCACATCGCCTCGCGCCTGGAGGTCGAGCGGATCCTGCTCGGCGCCACGGACCGCGCCGTCGCCCTCCGGGCGGGCGTCGTGCTCGGCGCCGGCTCGACGTCCTACGAGATCGTCCGGCAGATCGCCACGCTCTTCCTCGTCCAGCCGGTGCCCACGTGGATGCACAGCAGCGTCCAGCCGGTCGCCGTGTCCGACGTCCTGCGGGCCTTCGACGACGCGCTCGTCGGACGGCTCAGCGGTGCGGTCGACATCGGCGGGCCCGACGTCCTGCCCTACCCCGACCTGATGCGCGCGTGCGCCCGCGAGGCGGGGCTGCCGCGTCTCCGGGTGCCTGCGCCCGTCGCGCCGGCGGGCCTGGTCGGCATCGCCACCGCACTCGCCACGACCGCGCCGTTCCACACCGTCACCGCGCTCATCGAGTCGCTGCGCCACGACATGGTCTGCCGTCCGGAGCACACGTGGACGCCCACGACCGGAGGCCCGCTCCTCGGCGTCGAGGAGGCCGTCGGGCGGGCGAGCACGCCTCGCTACGCCGGTCCCGAGGGCGCCCTGCCCTCCGACCCGTCCTGGACGCGTCCGCACCCGCTCCTCGACGTCGTACCCCTCCCGGCGTCGGGGCGGGCCGCCGCCCGGCTCGCCCTCCACCGGCTGCGCTCGCTCCTCGGGTGACCAGTGGGTGAGCAGCAGTCGCGTCGAGTCGTGGGCCGCCCCTGATCGCCCGTAGACTGATGGCCGTGCCCTACCAGATGAGCAAGCGGACTGGTGGCGACGGCCGCCTGACCACGGCCCTCGACCCGCAGGACCAGGGCCCGCAGGACGCCTGCGGCGTCTTCGGCGTCTGGGCGCCCGGCGAGGACGTCGCCAAGCTGACCTACTTCGGCCTCTACGCGTTGCAGCACCGCGGCCAGGAGTCGGCGGGCATCGCGGTCAGCAACGGCCGCCAGATCCTCGTCTACAAGGACATGGGCCTGGTCTCGCAGGTCTTCGACGAGTCGACGCTCGACTCGCTCAAGGGCCACCTCGCGATCGGCCACTCGCGCTACTCGACCACCGGCGCGAGCACGTGGCACAACGCCCAGCCGACCTTCCGGCCCACCGCCGACGGCTCGATCGCGCTGGGCCACAACGGCAACCTGATCAACACCGCCGAGCTCCGCGACATGGTCACGGCCATGCCCGGCCCGGCCGGCGAGCTCGACATCAAGGGCGTCGAGGGTGCCACCAACGACACCAGCCTCGTCACCGCCCTGCTGGCTCACCACCCCGACACCTCGCTCGAGCAGCGCGCGCTCGAGGTGCTCCCGCAGCTGCGCGGGGCGTACTGCTTCGTGTGGATGAACGAGAACACCCTCTACGCCGCCCGCGACCCGCAGGGCATCCGGCCACTCGTCCTCGGCCGGCTCGACCGCGGCTGGGTCGTCGCCAGCGAGGACGCCGCCCTGGCCACCATCGGCGCCAGCGTGGTGCGCGAGGTCGAGCCCGGCGAGATGCTCGTGATCGACGAGAACGGCCTGCGCTCGCACAAGTTCGCCGAGCCGGAGCGCAAGGGCTGCGTGTTCGAGTACGTCTACCTCGCCCGTCCGGACGCGACGATCAACGGCCGCAACGTCCACGAGGCGCGCGTCGAGATGGGCCGCCGCCTCGCCCGCGAGTTCCCCGTCGACGCCGACCTCGTGATGCCGGTCCCTGAGTCGGGCACGCCCGCCGCGTCCGGGTACGCCGCCGAGTCCGGCATCCCGTTCGGCCAGGGCTTCGTGAAGAACGCCTACGTCGGCCGGACGTTCATCCAGCCCAGCCAGACCCTGCGCCAGCTCGGCATCCGGCTCAAGCTCAACGCCCTCGAGCACATGATCCGCGGCAAGCGGATCGTCGTGGTCGACGACTCGATCGTGCGCGGCAACACCCAGCGCGCCCAGGTGCGGATGCTCCGCGAGGCCGGCGCGCTCGAGGTGCACGTCCGGATCTCCAGCCCGCCGGTGAAGTGGCCGTGCTTCTACGGCATCGACTTCGCGACCCGCGCCGAGCTCATCGCCAACGGCCTCGACGTCGACGAGATCGCCGCGAGCGTCGGCGCCGACAGCCTCGGCTACATCTCGCTCGAGGGCATGATCGAGGCCACCAAGCAGCCGGCCGACCAGCTCTGCCAGGCCTGCTTCACCGGCCAGTACCCCATCGAGCTGCCCGACGAGAGCCTGCTGGGCAAGCACCTGCTCGAGGCGACGCTGCAGTCGCCGACGATGGGCCGCGCGCTGCCGGTCCTCAACAACCCCTGATCGACACCCGCACCGCCACCGAGGGAGCCCCGTTGACCGACCAGCCCGCCGCACCTGAAGGGGCCTACGCTGCCGCCGGGGTCTCGATCGAGGCGGCCGACCGCGCGATCGACCTGATGAAGGGCTGGGTCGAGAAGGCCCGGCGCCCCGAGGTGATCGGCGGCCTGGGTGGCTTCGCCGGGCTCTTCGACGCCTCGGCGCTGACCCGCTACGAGGCGCCGCTGCTGGCCACCTCGACCGACGGCGTCGGCACCAAGGTCGCGATCGCGCAGCTGATGGACGTCCACGACACCATCGGCTTCGACCTCGTCGGAATGGTCGTCGACGACCTCGTCGTCTGCGGCGCCGAGCCGCTCTTCATGACCGACTACATCGCCTGCGGGCGCGTCGTGCCCGAGCGCATCGCCGCCATCGTCAAGGGCATCGCCGAGGCGTGCGTCGTCGCCGGGTGCGCGCTCATCGGCGGCGAGACCGCCGAGCACCCGGGCCTGCTCGACCCCGACGACTACGACGTCGCCGGCGCCACGACCGGCGTGGTCGAGGCCAGCAAGCTCCTGGGCCCGGGCCGCGTCCGCCCCGGCGACGTGGTCATCGCGATGGAGGCCAGCGGCCTGCACTCCAACGGCTACTCGCTCGTGCGCCACGTCCTGCTCAACCAGGCCGGCTGGACCGTCGAGCGCCAGGTCGACGACTTCGGCCGCACGCTGGGCGAGGAGCTCCTCGAGCCCACCCGGATCTACGCCAAGGCCTGCCTCGACCTCGCCGACCGCACCGAGACCCACGCGATGTCGCACGTCACCGGCGGCGGCCTGGCGGCCAACCTCGAGCGCGTGATGCCGCAGGAGCTGTCTGCCCGCATCGACCGCTCGACGTGGACGCCGCAGCCGGTCTTCGACGTCGTACGACGCGTGGGCGACGTGCCGCAGGCCGACCTCGAGGCCACCTTGAACTGCGGCGTCGGCATGGTGTCGCTGACCGCCCCGGAGTCGGTCGACACGGCGATCTCCGTGCTCGCCGGCCACGGCATCCGGGCCTGGGTCGCGGGCGAGGTCCGCGGCGACGCCGACCACGGCGGGCGTGTGGTCCTCGAGGGCCAGCACCCCGGTTGGTGACAATTTCGGGGCCCCGGTGACGAATTGCCGGACCACGGTGTGCGGGAACACCCACCGCTCAGGTAGCGTTGTCCCCACGATATGTAACCGATCAGACCGGGCGCGTCGAGGTGCTCCTCGGCAGCCCCGGCCAAGTGTGCGAGGGGGTCGACCCTATGGGGCGCGGCCGAGCGAAGGCGAAGCAGACGAAGGTCGCACGCGACCTGAAGTACCGGACTCACGAGACGGACTTCGGCGCGTTGGCGAATGAGCTGCACGGGAACGACAAGTCCCATCCGGCGACGACCGACGTCGAGCCGGACGAGGACGAGTGGTCGGACTATGCCGATCCTCGTCGTCGTGAGCACTGACTGAGCGCACCTGACCATCTCGCCCGGCACCCCGGGTGAGCGGGCGTACGACCGCGCCCTCAGGTGATCCAGGCTCTGCTCTGCTGCACGCGGAAGCGACGCCGGGTCGGCGCCCCTGCACGATGCCCTGTGCAGACGCGCCGACCCTGGCGTCGGGCTCGTCAGAGGTGGATGCCGCGCAGCCGGCCGACCTCGCGCATCCGGCGCTCGGCGAGGCGGTCCGCCGCCTCGGCCGTGGTGACGCCGTCGGTCCTTGCGAGCGCGAGGACCTTGCGCGTGGTGTCGAAGATGCCCGACGCGCGCTGCTGCGCGCGCTCGAAGGAGAAGCCCTCGAGCTCGTCGGCGACCTGGATCACGCCGCCGGAGTTCACGCAGTAGTCGGGGGCGTAGAGGATGCCGCGCTCCTCGACCTGCTTCTCGATGCCGGGGTGGGCGAGCTGGTTGTTGGCCGCGCCGCAGATGACCCGGGCGGTGAGCACGTCGAGCACCTCGTCGGTGATCGCGCCGCCCATCGCGCACGGGGCGTACACGTCGAGCTGGCTGCGGACGAGCTCGTCGGTGGACCCGACGCCCTGCACCTGCGGGAAGGCCTCGCGGATCGCGACGACCGACGGTGCGTGCACGTCGGTGACCACGACGGTGGCGCCGTCCTCGACGAGGTGGCGCACGAGGTGCTTGCCCACCTTGCCGACCCCGGCGACGCCGACGGTGCGGCCGGCGAGCGTGGGCTCGCCCCACAGGTGCTCGGCCGAGGCGCGCATGCCCTGGAAGACGCCGTAGGCCGTCAGCACCGAGCTGTCGCCGGCGCCGCCGTGCGCGACGGTGCGGCCGGTGACGAAGTCGCACTCGCGGGCGATGTGGTCCATGTCCTCGGAGTAGGTGCCCACGTCGCAGGCGGTGAAGTAGCGGCCGTTGAGCGACTGCACGAAGCGGCCGTAGGCGCGCAGCAGGGCCTCGGTCTTGAGCTCGGCGGGGTCGCCGATGATGACGGCCTTGCCGCCGCCGAGGTCGAGGCCGGCCAGCGCGTTCTTGTAGGACATGCCGCGCGAGAGGTTGAGCACGTCGACGATCGCGTCGTCGGTGCTGGCGTAGGGGTAGAACCGCGTCCCGCCGAGGCCGGGCCCGAGTGCCGTGGAGTGGATCGCGACGATGGCGCGGAGCCCGGTCGCGTGGTCGTTGCAGAAGACGACCTGCTCGTGCTCGCTGCCGAGGTCGAAGACGTCGACTCCGGAAGTGCCTGCTCCAGACATGCTGTGGATCCTTTTCTCGTGGGGGCGGCCGCGGGGTGTGCGAGCCTGGTCAGCGCGGTCGAGGGGTGGTGACCGCGATCACCTCAGGGTAGCCCTGCGAGATCAGGTGCTCCGCATCACCACGAGGTCGCCGTGGGTGCCGTAGCCGAGGAGCTTCCCGCCCGCCGGCCGGCCGTTGAAGGTGGCCATCAGCCACGTGTCGTCGACCCGCGCGAGGGTCGGCCACGGCAGGTTCGTGGGGTACGACGCGTCGAGCACGCCGACCTCGCCCATCGCCAGGTCGAAGACGGGGAAGCGACCGCGCTGGCCCCGGTGCGAGTCACGACCGTCGCTGGCCAGGACCACCAGCCGGCCGTCGACGTCGAGGATCGTCGTGCCCTCCGTCGCGCGGCGGTCAGTGGCCGCGCCGAGCAGGCGCAGGTCGTCGAGGGCCGGTCCGCCGGCGAGACCGGGGTGGAAGTCGAAGAACTTCCTCGCGCTCACGAAGCCGACGAGCCATCCGTCGTCGCGCCGCACGAGGTGCGGGTCCCACGTCGCGATCGAGTCGAGGCCGTCGGTGGGCAGCGGCAGCTCGCGGGTGTCGAGCACGTGGGTCCCTCGCAGCAGGTTGGCAGCGGACTCGGCGAGGGTGACCCGCAACCCCGACGCCGTACGACGCCCGGCGCGCGTGGTCGGCTGCTCGAAGTCGCCCCACGTACTGGTCGCCACCAGCCACCGACCGGGGCCGTCCCCGGAGCTGCGGACCAGGTGGGTGGCGTGGTCGCCGAAGACGCCGGGTCGGTCGGGCCGGCGGAAGAAGAGGTCGGCCGAGTGCTCGAGCGTGGGTCCGGCCGGGTCGAGGCGCCACACGCTCGTGTGGGCGGTGTCGAAGAAGCCGGGCCCGGCCGAGGTCGCGGTCAGGAACAGGTCGTCGCCGTCACGCCACGGGCTGCCGTCCTCCTCGGTGACGAACCGGACGTCGCGCAGGCCGAGCTGGCCGAAGCCGCCGGCCATGCCACCGTCGCCGGGGAACGAGACGTGGAGGTCGGCGAGCGCGGCCTCGTCGCGGGTGTCGACGACGTCGCGGAGGTCGTGCCGGGCGCGCGCGACCCAGCCGTCGGCCTCGCGGCTCCACGCCGTCAGGTGGGTGCCGGTCAGCGTGACGCCGAGGCCGGTGGGCTCGACCGCGCGGTGGAAGCGCCGGCTGCGCAGCTCGCGCGCGCCGTCGGGTCCGGCGGTCGTGAGCGACACCGACCCGTCGTCCAGGGTCGCGGCCAGTCGGTGGCCGGCGAGGTGGAGGGCCACCTCGCCGCTCGTCACGGCGGCCGTCGCGGCGACGTATGGCGCCACGCGCGGGAGCGCACTGGTCCCGGAGGCGTGGGGGTCGGCGCCCGGCGCGAGGAGGTCGAACGGGCGCAGCCGACGGACGACCTCGAGGCGGGGGAGCACCCCACCATCCTTCCGGACCGGCACCACTGGTCACCACGGAGGGAGGAGGTGGTCCGGATCGGCCATGCCGGCGATTTCGTTCCTCCGGTGACGGTCAACCGTTGGCCCGTCGTTCACCTGTGACGGCGCATCCGTTCCGAATGGCACCTGATGCTTGCGGCGCTCACCAGCCGCCTCGATCACCGGCCGACTGGAGCGCACACCGTCAGCAAGCTCCTCGGGTCCGTTCGAAAGTCAGCCGTGACCACCACTCTCCCTGCCCAGGACTCTGTCCTGCCCACGGGTCGACCGACACCGCGTCGGCTCTCCCGCAAGGCCACCGGCGCCGACCGGGTGTTCGAGCTCAGTGCCCGCACCATCGGCGCGACGGTGCTCGTGGTCACCGGCGGCATCGGCGTCTTCCTCGCCTGGCAGTCCGTGCCGACCCTCGAGCGCTACGGCTGGAGCTTCTTCACCGAGAGCGCCTGGCAGCCGGAGTCCGACGTCCTGGGCATCGCCGCGGTGCTGGTCGGCACGGTCTCGATCGCCGGCGTCGCGATGGCGTTCGCCTTCCCGCTGGCGCTGCTGACCGCCCTCTTCATCAGCGAGTACGCCCCCGCCGGCATCAAGCCGACCCTCGTCTCGCTGGTCGACCTGATGGCCGCCGTCCCCTCGATCATCTACGGGATGTGGGGCTACTTCCTCGTCATGCCCCACGCGGCGGCGTTCAGCCTGTGGCTCCACCAGAACCTCGGCTGGATCCCGCTCTTCGCGGTCGACGCCGACCCGGACGCCGCCGTCTGGGACCAGTCGCGCTACATCGGCAGCGCGTTCTGCGCCGGCATCGCCGTCGCGATGATGGTGCTCCCGATGTCGTGCGCGGTGATGCGCCAGGTCTTCTCCCAGACGCCTCCCGGTGAGAAGGAGGCGGCCCTCGCGCTCGGCGCCACCCGCTGGGGGATGATCCGTGCGGTCGTGCTGCCCTTCGGCCGCGGCGGCATCATCGGCGGCACGATGCTGGGCCTGGGCCGCGCGCTCGGCGAGACCATCGCCGTCCTGCTGATCATCTCGCCCGACTTCATCATCAAGCCGCGCATCCTCGAGGTCGGCACGAGCTCGGTCAGCGCACTGATCGCGGGTCGCTTCGGCGACGCGAGCGCCGCCCAGCTGTCCGCGCTGCTCACCGCCGGCTTCGTGCTCTTCCTCATCACCCTCGTCGTCAACACGCTGGCCGCGGTGATCGTGTCGCGCAGCCGCTCGGGAGCGGGGACGGACGCATGAGCACCACGCAGGACCGCACCGCGCACGACACGACCGCGACGGGTACGACGACCCGCACCGCGACGACGTACCTGCCCGTCCGCGACCTCGACGCCCCGCCGGCGGTGCGGAGGGCGAGCCTCGGCAGGCCGACGGCCGAGGAGAGGTTCACCGTCGTCGGCGCCTGGGTGGGTGCGTTCGCACTGGCCTGGATCGTCACCCAGCGGCTGCTGCCGCTGGCCGGTCCCGCCTGGCTGCTCGTCGCGTGGTTCGTCCTGGGCCTGGTGATGAGCGCGGTCACCACCTCGATGACCGGCCGCCGGGTCGACGTGGTCGACCGCGTGGTCAGCGGCGTCGTCACCTCGGGAGCCCTCGTCGTCGGCGCTGCGCTCGTCAGCACCGTGGTCTTCGTGGTCTACCGCGGCTGGGAGCCGCTGCTCCACCTCAACTTCTTCATCGACGACATGGCCGGGGTCGGACCACGCGACCCCTTCGACCGGGGCGGCATCGGCCACGCGATCCTCGGCTCGGCCATCGAGCTCGGCATCGCGATCGCCGTGACCCTGCCGCTGGGCATCGGCACCGCGGTCTTCATGACCGAGGTCGGCGGCCGGTTCGCGGTCGTCGTCCGCACGATCGTGGAGGCGATGACCGCGCTGCCCTCGATCGTCGCCGGCCTCTTCGTCTACACGGTGCTGATCGTCGCCCTCGGCTTCCCCAGGTCGGGCTTCGCCGCCGCCATGGCGCTCTCGGTGATGATGCTCCCGATCATCGCGCGCGCCGCCGACGTGGTCCTCCGCGTCGTGCCCGGCGGCCTGCGCGAGGCCAGCCTGGCGCTGGGCGCGAGCCGCTGGCGGACCGTGTGGCACGTCGTGCTCCCCACCGCCCGCCCGGGTCTGGCGACTGCCCTGATCCTCGGCGTCGCCCGCGGCGTCGGCGAGACGTCGCCGGTGCTGCTGACCTCGGGCGTCGCGACGTTCTTCGTCACCGACCCGACCGACGGCGTCATGAACTCGCTGCCCCTCTACATCTTCAAGGGCGCGCGCAGCCCCGAGCCGATGGACATCGAGCGCGCCTTCGCCGCCGCCACCGTCCTGCTCGTCCTCGTGCTGGTGCTCTTCGTGATCGCCCGCCTCGTCGCCCGTCCCCCGCGCGCCAGCGCCCGCCCCCGCCGTACGACCCGCGCGAAGCGCACCGCTGAGGAGTCCTGATGAACCACCGTTTCCACCGCCTCGGCGCGGTCGTGCTGGCTGCCGCGCTCGTGGCGCTGTCCGGCCTCGGCGCCGCCGCCCACGCCGACGAGCCGGGATCGGACGGCCTCGGCAACGCGACCCCGCGCGCGGCGTACGCCCAGATCGAGGGGTCCGGCTCCACCTGGTCCGAGGTCATCGTGCAGCAGTGGATCTCCGACGTCGACGCGCTCGGCATGAAGGTCACCTACAACGGCGGTGGCTCCTCGCAGGGCCGCAAGAACTTCGCGCAGAACGTCACCGACTTCGGCATCTCCGAGATCCCCTACCCGGGCGTCGACGAGTTCGGCAACGCCGACAACAGCAACGGCCGCGAGTTCGCCTACCTGCCGATCGTCGCCGGCGGCACCGCCTTCACCTACCAGCTCAAGATCGGCAACGAGCTGGTCCGCAACCTGCGCCTGTCGGGGGAGACGCTGACCAAGATCTTCACCGGCGTGATCACCGACTGGTCCGACCCGGCCATCACCGAGGACAACAACGGCCGCGCCTTCCCGAAGCTCGCGATCACGCCGGTCGTGCGCTCCGACGGCTCAGGCACGACGGCGCAGCTGACCACCTGGATGGACGCCGAGTACCCCGACGTCTGGCGTCCCTACTTCGGCAAGAGCGGCTTCACGTCCTACTACCCGCGCAAGGGCCGGATGCTCGCCCAGTCGGGCTCCGACCAGGTCATGAACACGATCTCCGGCTTCGCCGGCAACGGCACGATCGGCTACGTCGAGTACGCCTACCCGCTCAACAAGGACTACCCGGTCGTCAAGGTCCTCAACGAGGGCGGCTACTACGTCGAGCCGACCCAGTACAACGTCGCGGTGGCGCTGACCAAGGCCAAGATCAACGAGGACCAGTCCTCGCCGCTCTACCTCACGCAGATCCTGGACGGCGTCTACAACGCCACCGACCCGCGGGCCTACCCGCTCTCGTCCTACAGCTACATGATCATCCCGACCGGCGCGAGCGACCAGCGCATGTCGACCGCCAAGCGCCAGACGCTGGGCGACTTCATGTACTACTCGCTGTGCGAGGGCCAGGCCAAGGCCGGCCCCTACGGCTACTCGCCGCTGCCGCTCAACCTCGTGCAGGCCGGCTTCACCCAGCTGGCCAAGCTCAAGGCCGCCGATCCGGCCGTCGACATCGAGAACCGCGACGCGACCAAGTGCAACAACCCGACCTTCGTCGCGGGCAACCTCAAGGAGAACCGCCTCGCCAAGATCGCCCCGCAGCCCGCGGCGTGCGACGAGGAGGGCCAGGGCCCGTGCGGCACGGCCACCGGCACCGGCGAGCCGTCGACCGACGAGGGCCAGCCGGCCGACTCGGGCTCCGGGTCCGGCAACGGCAGGACCGGCGGCGCGAAGAACGGCGGCGGCGCCGGGACCACCGGTGACGGCGGAGGCGGAGGCGGGGGCGGGGGCGCCGGCGCGCCCACCGAGGTCGACCCGGTCACCGGCGAAACCGTCCCCACCAGCGGTGGGGGAGGGGGAGGAGGCACGACCGACGCCGCCGGCACCACGACCGACCCGATCTACGCCACGCCCACCGAGCTGTCGGCCGGCCGGCCCGGCGACGACCGTGCCTTCGGCGCGCTGGCCGCGCTCGAGCTGCTCGCCCTGATCCTCGTGCCCGGACTCCTCATCGCGCGCGGCGTACGACGTCGGGGTGCGGCCCGATGAAGCGCCTCCTGGATCGCTCCCGCCTCCTGGCGGTCGCCCTGCTGGGGCTCACGGTCACCCTCCCCGCCTCGCTCGGGGTCGTCGGTACGACCTCGGCCGCCGCGGCTGCCGACGACGAGCCGGCCTTCACCCAGACCAAGCACCTCACCCGGTCGATCGTCTTCGACGGCCAGCAGATCGAGATCGACTCGCGCGACGTCACCGTCACGGCCAACCGCACGACGCAGCTCCGCGGCCGCGAACGCATCCAGATCGACTGGACCGGTGCGCACCCGTCGGGCGGCCGCGCGGCGAGCCCGTTCGGCGAGCTGGGGATGCTCCAGGAGTACCCGGTCGTCATCCTGCAGTGTCGCGGGCTCGACGACCCGAGCCTGTCGCCCGACCAGCAGCTGTCTCCGGAGACGTGCTGGACCTCCTCACGCATCCAGCGCAGCCAGTCGATGGACGCCTCGCAGGCGGTGTGGCAGCAGGACGCGTACGGCACCGAGGCCGACCGCGCCGCCAAGAGCGGCCTGGTCCCTGCCCCGGCCGAGTGCAACGACCCGCCGACGTTCTCCACCCACATCACGCCCTTCCGTGCCGCGAACGGCACGGTCTACGCCTCCTGCACGGCCGAGACGATGGCGCCCGAGGCCGCGGTCGGCGCCGCCTTCCCGCCCGCCGAGATGGCCGCGTTCTCCGACACCGAGGGCAACGGGTCGGTGAAGTTCGAGGTCCGCACCGACGTCGAGAACGAGTCGCTCGGCTGCTCGGACACCGTCGCGTGCTCGGTCGTGGTGATCCCGATCACCGGCATCTCCTGCGTCACCGACGACCGCGAGTGCTCCAAGGCGGGTCGCTTCGCGTCCGGCGCGAGCAACTACGCCAACGAGGGTGTGGATCTCGCCGTCTCGGGGCAGCTGTGGTGGTCCGCGTCCAACTGGCGCAACCGCATCTCGATCCCCCTGGGCTTCGGCCTCCCCCCGGACGCCTGCGACGTGCTCGACTCGAGGGCGCCGACCGGCTTCTACGGCTCCGAGCTGATGGCCCAGGCCTCGCTCCAGTGGTCGCCGGCCTACTGCCTGGACAAGAAGCGCTTCAAGTTCCAGCACAACAAGATGTCCGACGAGGCCGGCTTCAACCTCGCCGAGAACGGCGGCGGCGTGGCGGCGTTCGTCTCGAGCGAGCACGACACCAAGGGCGCCGACCCGGTGGCCTACGCACCGACGGCGGTCACCGGCTTCTCGGTCGGCTACATCATCGACCGGCCGGGCAACGCCGGCGAGTACACCGACCTCAAGCTCAACGCGCGCCTGATCGCCAAGCTCCTCACGCAGTCCTACGTCGCCAGCGAGCGGGGTCGCGGACACCCCGGGATGAGCGCCAACCCGACGTCGATCAACCTCGACCCGGAGTTCCAGAAGCTCAACCCCGGGCTCGACACGGTCGCCCGCGAGGCCGCCGCGACGATGCTGTCGCTGTCCGAGGGGAGCGACGTGATGCAGTCGCTGACGTCCTACATCGCCCACGACAAGGACGCGGCGGCCTTCGTGAACGGCAAGGCCGACCCGTGGGGGATGAAGGTCAACCCGAGCTACAAGAAGATCTCGTTGCCGACCCCCGAGTGGCCGCTGCTCGACGACTACGTGGCTCCGTCCGAGCAGGAGTGCTACCAGCAGAACCCGGCTCCGTACTTCACCCAGGTCGCAGCACCGGTGACGTCGCTGCGCAAGATCGCCGAGGGCGTGCTCGACGCCTGGCCGAACGTGCAGACCAAGTGCGACCGCGCGACGAGCTCGGACCCCTGGAAGATCGGACGGGTCGACCGCCAGGGCGTCGGCACCCGCTTCATGCTGGGCCTCGTCTCCACCGGCGACGCGGAGCGGCTGGGCCTGGCCCAGGCGGCGCTGGCGACGACCGGCAAGAACTTCGTGGCGCCCACCCCGAGCACCATGGCCCGCGCCATCCGCCTCGCGGAGCCCGCCGAGGACGGCGACACCCCGTTCACGCTCGACATGGCCGAGGTCGTCAAGGCCAACGCCTACCCCGGCACGATGATCGTCTACACCGCGGCGCGCACGGCGAACCTGCCGAAGGACGACGCCGCCAAGGTGGCCGAGTTCATCCGGATCTCGACGACCGAGGGGCAGAAGAGCGGCTACGGCAACGGACAGCTCCCGCCCGGCTTCCTGTCGATCACCAGGTCGGGCGTCACCGCGCCGCTGTGGAAGCAGGCACAGGCCGTGGCGACCGAGGTCGCCGACCAGAAGGGCGTCACCGAGGGCGACGGGTCCGGTGACGGCGGCTCGGGCACCGGCGGAACCGGGGGGACCGGCGGCACGGGAGGCAGCACCGACCCCGGTCCCGGCAGCGTGACCGAGGTGGGCACCGGCGGCTCCGAGGAGGAGCAGCCCACCGACGCGGGCGACGGCAAGGGCGACGGCAAGGGCGACGGCAAGGGCGACGGCAAGGGCGACAAGACCGACGGCAGGGCCGACGAGCAGGAGCTCGTGGCCATGCCGCCGACGACGGAGGTCTCCTCCCCGGTGGCCGAGCGGATGCTCCCGCTCCTCCTCCTCGTCGCGCTCGTCAGCGCCGTCGCGGCGAACCTGGTCCGGCTGCGCCACCTGCGGCGGAGGCGGTTGTGACGATGACGACGCAGCGCCCTCCCGCACCCGGCCCGGCGCCCGACCCCGCACGCGGCGACAAGGCCTCGGTCGCGCGCCGTACCGACGTCGCGCCGGCGCCTGCCCGGGGTGACGACCTCTGGTCCGTCGTGTCGACCACGTCGGTCATGGTGTGCCTGGTCGCCGGCTGGATGATCGCGCAGATGCTCTACCTCGGTGGGCTCGCGCAGGACCGCGCCCAGGACCGGCTCTACGCCGAGTTCCGTGGCGAGCTGGCGGCCGCCACCGCCCCGATCGGTCCGGTCACCGAGGTCGGCAAGCCCGTCGCCACCCTCTCGATCCCGCACATCGGTGTCGAGCAGGTCGTGGTGGAGGGCACCGCGTCCGGTGACCTCCTCGACGGTCCCGGTCACCTCCGCAACACCGTGCTCCCGGGCCAGGAGGGAACCTCCGCGGTGTTCGGCCGGGCGAGCACGTACGGCGCCCCCTTCGCTCGCATCGGCAGCCTCGTCGAGGGCGACCAGGTCAACGTCACGACGGCACAGGGCGAGGTCCGCTTCCGCGTGATCGGCGTACGCCGTGCCGGTGACCCGCTTCCCCAGCCCCGTCCCGACGGCGCCGCGCGGCTCGTCCTGGTGAGCGGGGAGGCGAGCGGCTCACGGCTGCCGTCGCTGTCCCCGGGCCGGGTCGTCTACGTGGACGCCGAGGCCGACGAGGCGTTCCCCACCCCCGCGGGCCTGCCCCGCGTGGTCCCTGAACCGGAGCAGGCGATGGGTACGGAGTCCGGAGCGGTCATGCCGCTGCTGACGCTGTGCCTGGGGCTGCTCCTGGCGCTGACGCTCGGGGTCATCGCCGCCCGGCAGCGGTTCTCCACTGCCCTCGTCTGGGTGGTCACGACACCTGTCGTGATCGCCGTCGCCTGGCTCACCACCGACGTGGTCATGCGGCTCCTGCCCAACCTCATGTAGTGCCATCACCCAACCAGCACCACACACAGAAGGAACACAACATGTCTGTTCGCAGGCTCTTTGCCGGCGTGAGCACCGCGGCCGTCGTGGCCGCGTCGCTGTCGCTCGCTGCCCCGGCCATGGCTGACCCCGCGGCGCCGTACACGCCCGCCGCCTCCGACGTCATCGGCGTCGGCTCCGACACCTCCGAGTTCGCGCTGGCCTACCTCGCCGACGGCAACGCCGGCGTCGCCGGCTACAACGCCTCCAACCCGGCCGGCAAGCTGGTCAGCTGGAACGCCACCGCCCCCGCGGGCGGCGCCGCGACGATCAACCTCCCCAACGAGGCCGCGGCCACGCGGCCCAACGGCTCCGGCGCGGGCAAGAGCACCCTCTACGGTGCCGGCAACAAGACCGACATCGACTTCGCGCGCTCGTCCTCGGCCCTCAACGCCGCAGAGAAGCAGGCCGGTCTCCAAGCCTTCCCGTTCGCCAAGGACTCGCTGGCCCTGGCCACCGCGAAGACCAGCAACGCGCCGGCGTCGATCAGCCCCGCCGACATGGTGCGCATCTACTCCGGCACGGTCACCAACTGGAGCCAGCTCGGTGGCACGGCGGGCGTCATCGCCCCGAAGATCCCGCAGAGCGGCTCGGGCACGCGCTCGTTCTTCCTCGACCAGCTCAAGGCCGCCAACGGTGGCACGGACGTCACCTTGGCCGGCACCGTGGCCTCGGTCCAGGAGCACGACCCGGCCCAGGTCCAGAACGACCCCAACGCCGTCGCGCCGTTCTCCATCGGCCGGAACTCGGTCATCGGCGCGCCCCTCCGCATCGAGGGCGGCTTCTCCGCTGCTCGCGCGCTCTACAACGTGGTGCGCCAGGGTGACGTCGCCAAGCCCGAGATCACCGCGATCTTCGGCGACGCCGGCTTCATCTGCTCGGCCGCGGCCAAGCCCCTGATCACGGCGGCCGGCTTCGAGCAGCTGCTCCCCAAGACCCAGGGCGGCGTCTGTGGCGTCCCGACCCAGGACCCGACCACCAACCTCGCGACCCAGCAGATCGCCACCACCACGACCGTTGCGGGCACCTCCGCCTCGGCCGGTGCGCTCAGCCTCACCGCCACGGTCGCCTCCGGCAGCACCGTCGCCGACGGCCTCGTCTCGTTCTTCCTCGACGGTGCGGCCACCCCCACCGGCACCCCGGTCCCGCTCACGGGTGGCAAGGCCACCAAGGCGCTGACCGGCATCGCGGCGGGCGCGCACACCGTCGTCGCGAAGTTCGCTCCCAGCGGCAGCTCGGTCTTCCTCGCCTCGCAGTCGGCAGCCACCCCGGTGACGGTCGCGGCGACCACGGTGACCCCGCCGGCGACGACCAAGGCGCCGACCAAGCTGAAGTCGACCTTCAAGAAGTCCTACAAGGCCGGCGCGAAGGTCTCGGGCACCATCAAGGTCACCGAGTCCGCAGACGGCAAGGCTGCCGGCAAGTTCACGATCAAGCTGGGCAAGAAGGTCGTCGCCAAGGGCAAGGTCAAGAACGGCGTCGCCAAGGTCACGAACATCAAGGGCCTGAAGAAGGGCAAGAACAAGCTCGTCGTCGAGTACGCCGGCAGCTCGGCGTTCAAGGCCTCCAAGCTGAAGCTGACGATCACCATCTCGTGACCGTCCGTTCCTGACCGCACCACCCACGAACGGGAGGCGGGCGGCTCGCTGACGGCCGCCCGCCTCCACCTCCGCACGCACCACGAACCGAAGAAGAACCCCATGACGCAGACCACGTTGCCGACCACCCCGACCACCCCGCCCGCCCCCTCCGGGCCGGGCACCGGACCGGCTGCCCTCGAGGCACGCGACATCACCGCGTGGTTCGGCAACCACCAGGTCCTCGACCGGGTCTCGCTGACCATGCCGGCCTCGGGCATCACCGCGCTGATCGGCCCGTCCGGGTGTGGCAAGTCGACCTTCCTGCGCATCCTCAACCGGATGCACGAGCTGGTGCCGTCCGCGGCGCTCGCCGGCGAGGTCCTGCTCGACGGCGAGGACATCTACGACCCGCAGAAGAAGCTCACCGACGCCCGTCGCAACATCGGGATGGTCTTCCAGAAGCCCAACCCGTTCCCCGCGATGTCGATCCGCGAGAACGTGATCGCCGGACTGCGCCTCACCGGCACCAAGGTGGGCAGGTCGGCCAAGGAGGAGCTCGTCGAGGAGTGTCTCGTCCGCGGTGGCCTCTGGAACGAGGTCAAGGACCGTCTCGACAGCCCCGGTGGCGGCCTCTCCGGCGGTCAGCAGCAGCGCCTCTGCATCGCGCGCTCGCTCGCGATCAAGCCCCGCGTGCTGCTCATGGACGAGCCCTGCTCGGCCCTCGACCCGACCTCGACCCGGGTGATCGAGGAGACGATGAAGGACCTCGCCCAGCAGGTCACGATCGTCATCGTCACGCACAACATGCAGCAGGCCGCGCGCGTCTCCGACACGTGCGCGTTCTTCCTGGCCTCCCAGGGCACCCCCGGCGTGATCGTCGAGCACGGCGACACCGAGGCCATGTTCACCAGCCCGCGCGACGAGCGCACCAGCGACTACGTCAACGGCCGCTTCGGCTGACCCCGACGTGCCGGCGGCACATGCAGAAGGGCCCCGATCGGGACGCGATCGGGGCCCTTCTGGCTTGTGGGCAGGGGCGGGGTCGAACCGCCGACCTATCACTTTTCAGGCGATCGCTCGTACCAACTGAGCTACCTGCCCAAGCGCGACAAAGCGTACATGAGCGCGCGCACCGGTACGGAATCGGCCCGCGGGCGCGAGATCGCCTAGGCGCGGTCCCCGGCGGCGTCGGCGGGCAGCTCCAGCCAGAAGCTCGAGCCCGACCCGAGTCGCGACTCCCCGCGGACGGCACCGCCGTCGCGCTCGGCGATGGTCCGCGAGATCGACAGTCCCAGCCCGCTGCCCTTGGTGTCGCGCTCGGCGAAGCGGACGAAGGGCTCGAAGACGTGCTCCATCTGCTCCGGGGCCAGCCCCGGGCCGTCGTCGCGCACGATGATCCGCACCATCGGGCGACCGCTCTCGCCGAGCAGGCGCTGCGCCGACAGGTGCACCGTGCCCCCGCCGGGGTGGCGGTGGTGGGTGACGGCGTTGCCGAGGAGGTTGGTCAGCACCTGGCGTACGCCGGACGCGTGCGCCCACACGGTCACCGCGGGATCGACCTCGTTGAGGATCTCCACGTGGGCCGTGCGGGCCGGGGTGCGGTGCCAGTGCACGACGTCGGCGACCGCGTCGGCGATGGAGACGTGCTGGCGCTGGTCGTCCTCGGAGAGGGTACGACCGGCGCCGAGGAGGCTGTCGACGACCGAGAGCAGCTGCTCGCACGCCCGGACGATGACCGGCCCGTCGCGGAGCATCCCCTTGGCGACGACCTCCGGGGTGCCGTGCTCGGCGTCGTCGAGCAGGACCTCGGTGTAGCCGAGGACCGCCGCGAGCGGGGTGCGCAGCTCGTGGCCGACCGAGCCGAAGAACTGCTGGTAGGCCAGCTGGGCCTCGGCGCCGGCCTCGATGGCCTCGGCGAGGGCACGGCGGGAGCGCTCGAGGTTGATCCGGGCGATGACGGCGGAGTTGAGCAGTCGGAGGTCCGCGATGACCTCCTCGGGCCACCGCCCGACCTCGCTCGTGGCGGCGGAGATGCTGCCGAACATCTCGCCGCGGGACAGCAGCGTGGTGGCGGCGAGGGAGCGGACGTCGACCCGGGTGAGCTCGAGGCGGTCCTGGGCGGCCTCCTCGGGCAGGAGGTCGCGGTCCGTCACGACCATGAGCCCGTCCCGGCGGGCATGCGCGGAGAGCCACGGCATGGTCAGCGCGGCGTCGGGGCCGGCGTCGGGCGGGGGCAGGAGGTTGACCTCGGAGCCCGGGCGGGTCCATTCCCGGAGGTAGGCACGCCCCCCGAGCCGCACCCAGTGCGTGGTGTCCTCGGGGGTGAAGCTCGTGAGGGCGACCACGACCACCTCGACCTTGGGGCCCGACAGGAGGTGGCCGGCCGTCAGGCTGATGGCCTCGTCAACGCTGGTGCCGCCGTCGAGGATCGCGTCCGCCAGCGTCGCCGCCGCAGCAGACACGGGGGTCCACGTCGACAGGTCCTGGATGGAGGGATGCTCGGTCACGCTGACGGCTCCCTTCTCGGTGCGACGGTGAAGCGGCAGGGCGAGGGCGCGATTCCCCGACTCTGGTCGATTGTCGCTCGTTGGCTCAACTCGATCTCATGAGCAGTACCCCATTGCGCGAGATGCACCAGCTGGGCCATGCCGAGGTTGCGTCCGGGGCAGGCGTGCGGCCCGGCCCCGAACGGGAGCCAGGCACCGGGCCGCCGGCCGTCGACGCTCCACCGGGCGGGCAGGAAGAGGCTCGGGTCGTCACCGGGCACGAGGTCGGCGCGACGGCCGAGGAGCAAGGGGCTGACGAAGACCATCGCCCCCGCCCTCACCGACTGGCCGCCGACCTCCACGTCCTGCGTGGCGACGCGCACGGTGATCCACGTCGGAGGGGTCAGGCGGAGGGTCTCCCACACCGCGTGCGTCGGGTCGACGTCCCCGGAACCGGTGCTGCCGAGCCAGGCCAGGAGGAATGCCCCGGCGGCGATCGGGACCTGGATGCCGGCCGCCAGCAAGGCGGCGAGCTCTCCGGCTGACTGGTCGCGGTCGGGGACGGCCTCGAGCGCGTCCTCCAGTGCGGTGCGCGCGGCCTCCTCCGTGCGCCGCTTCCGGCTCCACCGGCCGGGAGGTCGGCGCGCGGAGATGACCGGGCCCAGCGCGTCGATCCAGGCGAGCACGAGGTCGCCGATGCGGTCGCGTCGGGACGGCTCGATCGAGGGGAGCACGGCCGCGGTCGTCGAGCGGGCCACCGGACGCCGCAGCAGGACCATGGCGTCGTACGGGCTCCGGGGGTGCGTGCGGTCGTGGTCGTCGAGTGCCGCGGCCCACTCGCGTGCGAAGACCTCGGACCCGCGCGCCACCTGCGCCGGCGTGACGGGTGCGAAGACGGTGTGCCCGGACCGCGTGTCGGCGGTGCTGCCTGAGAGGTCGCCGCTGCGGCTGACGTCCCCGGGGAAGTCGAAGTGCGACGGAGTGGTGAGGACCTGCCTGACGAGCTCGGGAGTCGTGGCCAGCCACGGACCTCCGGGGCCGATCCGGACGAGTCCGGAGCGGGGCGCTGAGAGGACAGCGCCGAGCCGGCCGCCGGCCGACTCGACGCTGTCCAGGTGCATCACGGTGCGTGAGTCACGTGAGGTGAATCACCCGTGTTCAGCCGCGCGGCGGGGCCGGGCGCCACAGGTACACGGCCTGCATGGCGGTGGCGTTGCGCTTGGCCTCGATGCGGGTGCGGATGCGGTTCATCATGGTTTTCTCCAGGGGGTTGAGTTGACGCACGCCCGATCGGACGCGCACGACACCCACCGGAGGCCGGTCCCGTGGAGCATTCAGGGTCGGTCGCGGACTCCGGAAGCGTCACGGAGCCCTGTACCCGAATGGTGCGTTCAGGGACCGGGTTCAGAACTCTGTGTCGCGAAGTGTCTCGCTAATCAGATCAGTCAATTGCTGAATGCGCAGCGGCTTCTGCATGACTGAGACGATTCCGAGCTCCTGGAGGACCGCTCGGTGCTCCCCGGCCCAGGCGCTGATGACCACGATCTTGAGGTCCGGGGCGACGTCCGGGTGGGACCTCAGCCAGCGCACGACGTCGACGCCGTTCATGCGGGGCATGGTCAGGTCGAGCAGCATGACGTCGAAGGTCTCGCCCTGGAGCGTCTCCACGGCCTCCTGCCCGTCGCTCGCGGTGGAGGCCACGTGGCCGGCGCGCTCGACGAGGCGGCAGAAGACGTCGCGAATGTCCTCGTTGTCGTCGACGACGAGGAAACGAAGCTCACGCGGCTTCTCGGTCATGGGACAAGATTAGTAAACAAGGCCGTCAATGTTCGCATCGTCTCGGAACTGACACGCCGTCAGTGTGGTCCCCCAGTCTGAACTCGTGGTGGTTGGACAAGGGTTGGTCACCCGAAGGGCTGTCCGGCCGTCCGGTCGGGCGGTGATCAGGCCGCCCGTCGGTCCGCTCGTGGCGCCCCTCGCGGGTTGGGATCGCGACGAGTGCTGGCCCTATGCTGGGCGTCGCCCGACCGGGTGCGTCCCGGCCGAGCTGGCCCCCATCGTCTAGCGGCCCAGGACCCCGCCCTTTCACGGCGGTAGCGCCGGTTCGAATCCGGTTGGGGGTGCTGCCAGGCCGCGTGCGGACGCCGATTGGGTGCAGCCGAACGGCATGGGTTAGAGTTCCGACGCTTCACCAGCACGACCCAGCAACAACGAGCAACACCTGGCCCCGTAGCGCAGTTGGTTAGCGCGCCGCCCTGTCACGGCGGAGGCCGCGGGTTCGAGTCCCGTCGGGGTCGCAGACAACATCAGGGTGGGCCTTCGGGCCCACCCTGATGTGCGTTCCGGGCCCGGCCGTTTCCCACGCCTCCCTACGCTGTGGGCATGCCGATCGACCTCGACCCCGCCGCGTTCGACGCGATGGTCGACCGCGCGCTGGACGGCCTGCCGGACGAGCTCGCGGCCCTCGTCGAGAACGTCGTGGTGCTCGTCGAGGACGACGCACCTCCCGAGGACCCCGACCTCCTCGGCCTCTACGACGGCCTCGCGCTGACCGAGCGCCAGGCCAACCACGCCGGCATGCTGCCGGACCGGATCCTGCTGTTCCGGGGTCCGCTGCTCGACATGGCCGACACCGAGCAGGACCTCGAGCAGGAGGTCCGGATCACCGTCGTGCACGAGGTCGCCCACCACTTCGGCCTCGACGACGGGCGTCTCCACGAGCTGGGCTGGGGCTGACCGGGCCGGTCTTGACACGCGTCAAAGATTTTACCTTCGAAGTGGGCTAGTCCAGTGCGGTCCCGAGCCACCATCCGGACGCGCAGGCCGCCACCGCGAGCACGGTCGTCGCCACGACGTACGACACCCGGACCCGTCCGTGGCGGTCGACGGACTGCACGGCGAAGGTCGAGAACGACGTGAAGCCGCCGCAGAAGCCGGTGCCGAGCAGCGCCCACGCCTCGTCGCCGAGCGAGAGCGCCCCGAAGACGCCGAAGAGACCCGATCCGAGCACGTTGACCAGCAGCATCCCGGTGGGGAACCTGCCGTCGAGGCGCGCGAGGACGAACCGCAGCGGAGCGCCGACCGCGGCGCCGAGCGCGACGAGCAGCGCCGTCACCGGAGGGCCTCCTCGGGCTCGGGGCGGTGCGAGAGCCGCTGGCCCAGCGCGGCCGCGAGCAGCCCGGCGCCCAGGGTGATCGCGAGGTAGGTGCCGGCGACGACCAGGTGGCCGTCGTCGGCGAGCGAGCGCACCTGGCCGGCCCACGCCGACACGGTGGTGAACCCGCCGAGCACGCCCGGGCCGAGCGCCGCCGCGGCACGGGGCGAGCGGCGTACGACCGTGAGCGCCGGCAGCGCGCCCAGCGCGAAGGCCCCGACCACGTTGATCCCGAGCGTCGGCCACGGTAGGAGCGTGTCGGGGGCCGCGGAGTCGACGGCGAGGCGCAGCAGTGCGCCGACGGCACCGCCGACGGCCACGACCACGAGGTCCGCGGCACGCAGCGGCCGCGCGCTCACCCGACCTGGCTTGTCGAGGTGGCCGTCGAGCGCTGGTGACCGCGCCAGGGCTCGGCGGCCGCGCCGTCGAGCTGATGGATGAGCTCGCCGAGGATCCAGTTGTGGAGCGTGCGCTGCGGCGCCGTGCGCGCCATGGAGAGCAGCCTCTCCGCGCGGCAGAAGGCGTCGGCGACGTCGAACATCTCGGTCATGGTCACCAGGATCGGCGCCGACTCGCGCATCATCGCGAAGGTGAGGTCGACCTGCGGCAGCCGGCGCTCCTGGGCGTCGCGCAGCTGGAGGCGGTAGCTGTCGGGGAACTGGCGCTCGAAGTTGGCGAACATCGACGTCAGGTCACCGGCGAGGGGGTAGTCGGACTGGTGCGACAGGGAGAGCAGGCGCAGCTCGCGGCGCAGCTCGTTGTACTGCCGGGCGAGGGCGGAGTAGAGGCCGACGTCGACGCCCAGGAGTCGCACCTCCACGGCCGCCTCGCTGGTCGGCTCGGGCCCGGGCTCGTCGTGGTGGTCGACGACCCACTCCGCGGCGGCCTCGTCGGCCATCTCGTCCGACGGCTCGAACCAGACGACCTTGCCGTCGGCCTCGATGGTCGCGCCCCAGGCCACCGAGCACTGCGCCACCATCGCCAGCCCGCGACCGAAGGTCAGCAGCAGCTCGAGCTCGTCACCACCGCGCGGCGCCGGCAGCACCGGCGGGACGGGCGGGCTGGTGGAGCCGTCGACCACCTCGATGCGCGGGTGGCTCGCGGTCCCGCGGACCCGGACCTTGTAGGGCGCGGTCGCGTGGATGATGGCGTTGGCCACCAGTTCCGAGACGCCGAGCTCGGCGCACTCGACCAGGTCGGCCCGCTCGAGCTTGCGGCACACGTCGCTGACCCAGCGACGCGCGTCGGCCGCAGCGCGCGGCGATGACGCAAGCGTCAGCTCTGAGCTCAGCGGCACCGGGACTCTTTTCAGAGGGGGTGGACAGTCCAGTGGGTGTCTCGGTACCCATGGGACAGATGGTTCAAACCTCGACGGTCACCATAGTTCTTCGAGGCTCCGAACGGGTCGTGTGAGCAACGAGACGCACCCGCGTTTCGCGGTCGCGCGAGGTCAGGAGGACAATGGTGGAAGCAGCACCACACGTCCCGCACACGACAACAGGAGAGCCCCATGACCACGACGCAGACGCCCCGCCACAAGGTGGTCGTGATCGGCTCAGGGTTCGGTGGGCTCTTCGGGACCAAGGCGCTGCGCCGCGCCGACGTCGACGTCACGATGATCGCGAAGACGACCCACCACCTCTTCCAGCCGCTGCTCTACCAGGTGGCGACCGGCATCCTCTCCGAGGGCGAGATCGCGCCGCCGACCCGCGAGGTGCTGAGCGGCCAGGACAACGCCAAGGTGATCCTCGGCGAGGTCACCGCCATCGACCTCGAGGCCAGGACCGTCACGTCCCGGGTGCTCGGCCGCGACACCGTGACGTCGTACGACTCGCTGCTCGTCGCCGCGGGTGCCAGCCAGTCCTACTTCGGCAACGACCACTTCGCCGAGTTCGCCCCCGGCATGAAGAGCATCGACGACGCCCTCGAGCTGCGCGGGCGCATCTTCGGCGCGTTCGAGATGGCCGAGCTCGGTGCCACCCGCGGCGAGAACGTCGACCACCACCTGACCTTCGTCGTCGTCGGCGCCGGGCCCACGGGCGTGGAGATGGCCGGCCAGATCGCCGAGCTCGCCCACAACACGCTCCGCAAGGACTTCCGCGCGATCAACACCCGCGAGGCCCGCGTGGTGCTCGTCGACGCCGCGCCGCAGGTGCTCCCGCCCTTCGGCGCCAAGCTCGGCGAGAAGGCCCAGGCCGAGCTGGAGAAGCTCGGCGTGGAGGTCATGCTCGGTGCGATGGTCACCGACGTCGACGAGCGCGGCCTCGAGATGAAGTTCAAGGACGGCCGCGTCGAGCGCATCTCGAGCGTCACCAAGATCTGGGCCGCCGGCGTGCAGGCCAACCCGCTCGGCCGGACCCTGTCCGAGCAGACCGGCGCCCCGCTCGACCGGGCCGGCCGGATCGCGGTCAACCCCGACCTCACGCTGCCCGGCCACCCCGAGGTCTTCGTCGTCGGCGACATGATCGCCCTCGACAACCTCCCCGGTGTCGCGCAGGTCGCGATCCAGGGTGCCAAGTACGCCGCCAAGGAGATCAGGAACCGCGTCGAGGACAAGCAGCCCCAGGGGCCGTTCAAGTACTTCGACAAGGGCTCCATGGCGATCATCAGCCGCTTCCGTGCGGTCGCGATGGTCGGCAAGGTCCGGCTCAGCGGCATCCTCGCCTGGCTGATGTGGCTCAGCGTCCACCTGGTCTACCTGACCGGCTTCAAGAACCAGGTTTCCGCCCTCATGCGCTGGGCGATCACCTTCGTCAGCAACAACCGCTCCGAGCGCACGACGACCGAGCAGCAGATCTTCGCCCGTGCCGCCCTCGCGCGGCTGCGCGGCGGTGCCGCCGACCTCGTCTCCGACCCCGGCATCTACGACGCCACCCGGGCGATGGTCGAGGAGACCCGTCGCCAGGAGCTCGAGGCCGCCGCCATCCGCGAGGCGGAGCTCACCGACTCCGGCGTGCGCGGCGTGCACGACGCCGGCTGACCCCGGCCGCGACGTCGTACGACGTCCGCAGGCGCAGACGACCTCCCCGGGCTGTCCCGGGGAGGTCGTGTCGTTCGTGGAGGTGCGGGATCAGCGGGTGGGGGAGACCACGGCGCGGCCGCTGGCAATATCGGCCTCCGGCGCGCGGAGCCCGCGTTGACCCGTCACCCGCGCTCCGACCCGGAACGCGATCAGCGCGATGGCGGCACCGGCGAGGTCGTCGGCGATGTAGTGCCAGCCGAAGTAGAGGGTGGCGACGACCGTCAGGGCGAAGTTGACCCAGAAGACCGTGCGGATCGCCCGGCTGCGGATCGTCGCGCTGGCCATCAGCGCCCACAGGAGGGCGATCGCGGTGTGCAGGCTCGCGAAGCCCGCGACGCCCTGGTACTCACCGCCGCCCCACAGGAACCCCTGTCGGGAGTAGACCAGCGAGTCCATCAGGTCGGACGCCCCCGTGGCGGCCAGGTCGCTGGTGAGCCACGGGTACATGATCCCGGGGCCCAGCGTGGGCAGCAGGTAGTAGGAGACGGCGCCGAGGGTCCACGCGATGCCCTGCGCGGTGACGAACCACCAGCCGTAGCCGATCCGCGACCACACCAGCCAGGCCGTCACCAGGACCGCCACCAGCGGGATGTAGGTGAGGTAGACCGCGGAGAGGACGTGGGCGGTGACGTCCGTGCCGAGGAGGTCGTGGAGCAGGGTGGCGGGATCGTGGCCGAACAGCAGGAACCGGTCGAGCAGCCTCAGCTCACGGTCGTACTTCTCGTCGTGCAGGAGCGGCAGCAGCGACTTGAGGTTGCGGTAGGAGACGTAGACGACGTAGAAGCACGAGATCCCGACGACCACGAGCTGCAGGCGTGCGCGCGTCCAGTGCGTGCGGGCCCGCAGGACCACGGCGTCCCACGTGCGCGCCGGGTTCAGGCGTCCCTGCCACAGCGCGCGCGGGAGCAGGTCGATCACGATCGCCGACAGGCACAGGACGGGCAGCCGGACCCACGACGGCCCGAGGAAGCTGCCCTCCGGGTCGGCGATCGGCCGCTCGAGGAACGCGCTGGCGAGGAAGGCGGCGCCGCCGATGAGGGCGGCGGTGGCGACGAGGAAGGCCCAGACCGGGAGTCGTGTCGGCGTGCGGCGTGCGGTGGCCGGGGACGGTGGCGTGGACATGGGGCTCCTGGCGCTCGTGGGGGCGTCGCGGCAAGTGTGCCGTCGTCACCCAAATGTCGCCGAGAGTTCACCTCCGCCCGCTCGGGGCGGGCGAGGCACCGGTAGGCCTCCAGGGACTCGAACCCTGAACTAACGGATTAAAAGTCCGCTGCTCTGCCAATTGAGCTAGAGGCCCGGGGTCATGGGAGGCGCCGCTCGGCGACGGCCGGTCGACCCCATGCTCCGAGCCCGCATCCTTCCAGATGCGCAGTCCCGGACGTCGAGCCCGGGTCGTGACGGTCCGCCGGCGTCCGGTGGGACGCCGGCGGCTCGCGCGATCACTTCTTGAAGGCGTCCTTGACGTTCTCGCCAGCCGACTTGAGGTCGGACTTGGTCTGGTCGGTCTTGCCCTCGGCCTTGAGGCTGTCGTTGTCGGTCGCGTCGCCGACGACCTCCTTGGCCTTGCCGATCAGGTTCTCGGCGGCGTTCTGGGCCTTGTCTGCGATTCCCATGACGTGCTCCTTCTCTGGATGTGGTGGTGCTCTGCCTCGGCGGCGCCGAGGACGTGTGGGTGCGCGCCGCTCAGCGCGTGCGCGGGAGCGCCCGTCCGAGTCCGGCGACGCGCAGCTGGACGCTGCAGTGCAGGTCGTCGCGCTCCAGGGCGCCGGCGAGCTGGGCGGAGACCTCGTCCGCGCGCCGGGCCAGCAGCGCGAGGTCGGCCTCCGGCTCGATGACGGCGTCGAGGTGGGCGACGAGCTGGCCGCGGTCGCGCACGACCGAGCCCTTCGCGGAGCGGACGCCGACCGTGTGGGCCAGCGCGTCGGCTGCCGCGCCGGCGACCTTGGAGCCGGCCACGTCGAGCCGGCCGGTGGCGTCCGAGCCGCGGAGCGTGAGGTGGCGGACCCGGGCACTCGTCAGGTGCGCGGCGATCCAGCGGACGCCGATCGCGGCGAGCAGGATGCCGACGAGCGCGGCCACCCAGCTGAACCACGGGGTGTCCACGATCGCGGCGACGTCGGCCGTGTCGGTGGTGCCGGGCAGCTGGCGGCCGGCGATCGTCGCACCCGACCACCACCAGATGGCCGTGAGGCCTCCGGCGACGAGGGCGAGGGCGAGCACCAGCGTGGCGGTGCGATCGATCAGGAGCGTCTTGCGTGTCGTCATGTCGGGGGCTCACATTCCATCGTTGCGGACGGTGACGCGCAGTCGTGGCGCGCGCTCCAGGGAGCTGAGGACGGCGTCGGCACGGGTGCCGATCTCGGACTCGATGACGGCGTTCTGGTCCGGGTTCGCGACCGAGGTGGCCACCACGCGGACCGTGCGACGCTTCGCCTTCACCGAGCAGTCGGTGACCGAGGTGGTGCCCTCCAGCGAGGACGTGATGACGCGGGCCAGGTCGCGCCGTCGCAGGTGCACGCCGGTGCTGGCCCGGAGCGCGAGACCCTTGCGCGGGCGCCGCCGCACCACGACCGGGAGCAGCAGGACACCGAGCACGACGGCGACGACGCCGCCGACGAGGACCGGCACGGAGCGCCCCGCGACGCCGTCAGCGGCGTCGACGACGGCGTCGATCCACGACGGACCGGTCGCCAGGTCGAGGGTGACCAGCAGGGCCTGGACCCCGACCACGCCGAGGCAGACGAGCCCGAGTGCCACGAGCTGGGCGAACAGCGGCGAGGCGCCGGTCCCCACCGGTGCCTTCGCGGCCTGCAGGGCGTCCTCGGGTGCGACCACGGGCGCGGGCGGTGCGGCGACGTCGGCCTTCGTGCCGGTCGTGCCGGTCGCGCCGGTCGCGCCGCCGGGAGTGGCGCCGGACGTGGCACCGGGGGTGCCGGCCGTCGGGCCGCGGCTGGTCTGGTCGGGGGTGGTGGTCATCAGCTCTGCTTTCGAGGTGTGGGGAGGTCGCACGCGGCTCGGCCCGTGCGGAGGGAGCGGGTCAGCGGATGCGCGGAGCGGGCGAGTCCAGGTGGACGACGTCGGCGACCGTGACGTCGACCCGAGCGACGGTGACTCCGGTGATGTGGGCGACCTGCCGGGTGACGTTCTCGCGCACCTGGGCGGCGACCTGCGCCAGCGGGGTGGGCCAGGTGGCAGCCACGGCGACGGTGATCCGCGACGTGCCTCCGGCGACGACGGCCTCGGCGTGCGGCAGGCCCTTGCGGACCAGCCTGGTCCAGCCCGTGCGGGTGTCGATGACGGCCTCGACCTCGGCCGTGGCGATGGACGCGACCCGTTCGACGACCTTGTCGGCCACGACGGTGCGACCACGCTCGGCGACCGGCACGGGCGTCCGGTCGCTGCCCGCGTGCGGGTCAGCCACGGTCGCGCCGCCCGACGAGGGCGGAGAGGTCGACCTCTCCGTCGAAGTGGCCACCGATGAGGTAGCCCGCGGTGCCGAGGACGACGGCGATCAGGAAGCCGGTGAAGCCGCCGGCAACGGCGGCGATCGCCAGGAGGAGGCCGGCGATGAGGCCGATGGTGGAAGTAGTCATGGTGTGCTCCTTGTCGGTGGACCTGGTGGTCCGGGGTCAGAGGTCGAAGTAGCGCCGGCTGCCGGGCCAGCCCCGGGGGATGCGGGCCTGCCCCGCGCGCCGCATCGTGCGGAGTCCGCGTCGGACCTTCCGCGCGACGCGACCGGCCTGACGGTGCCGCGGGCCTGCGGACGGGCGACGGTCACCCAGTGGGGACTCCAGTCGTGCGTAGCGGGCGTCCAGCTCCTCGAGCCGGCTGCGCATCGCCTCGGGGTCGCCGCCCCGGTCGGGGTGGTGGTCACGGATCACGGCGCGGCGCTCGCGCAGCCACTGCACGCGCAGGACCGGGTCGTCCGGTCCTCGTGAGGTGCTGCGCCCCGCGGCCGGTCCGCTCGTCGACATCAGTGCGGTACCGCGGGCGTGACGTCCTCGACGACCACCTCGACAGGCCCCCCGAGCAGGGTCGAGACGGTGTCGCGGACCTGACCGGCCACGGCCAGCACGTCGGAGCCCATCGCCACGGTCACGTGCACCTGGCTCGTGGCACCCAGCCGGATCCCGCTGACCCGCCGACCCGGCAGGTAGGTCCCCACCTCACCGAACGCGCCACCGTGCAGACCCGAGACCCCCGGCACCGAGAGCACGGCAGCAGCCACCAGGTCGGCAGTCGCGCCGTCACCCCCGGCCGGGATCTCGCCCCCGGCCGGGCTGTTGCTCCCGGGCGGGACGTCGGGTCGGGTCACTGGACCCGCGGCTCGCTGACGGTGGCGCCGGTCTCGGCACCGTCGTCGTCGGACTCGATGTGGACGTCCTGGACCTCGATGTTGACCTCCACCACGTGCAGGCCCACCATCCGCTCCACCGCAGCGATCACGTTGCTACGGATCCCCGCAGCCAGGTCAGCGATCGCCACCCCGTACTCGGCGACCAGCTGGATGTCGATAGCGGCCTCCTTCTCGCCCACCTCGACCGAGATGCCCTGCGAGTGGTTGGTCGAGCTGCCCGGGATCCGCTCACGGATCGCACCCACCGCACGCGCCGTACCGCCACCCAGGGCGTAGACACCGGAGACCTCCTTGGTCGCCAGACCCGCGATCTTCGACACCACGGTGTCCGCGATCGTCGTACGACCCTGGGTCGAGTCCAGCTCGCCCGCCGAGACGGCCGTCTTCTCGATGCTCTTCTCGCTCACGTGATCAGTCCTGCTTTCGTGCTCTGGTGCACTGGTCGTGCACGCGCTTCTCGGCGTGGTGTGTACGCCGACCATTCGTAGGTGAGACGAGATCGGATGGGCGATCGTCACGCTCGTGTGATGGACGGCACACTTGGCGGTTCTGTCAGGATGAGGCGGTGCCGGCCGCCCGGGTCGCACCCGGGTGCAGGGGTGGGACTTGTCGATCGACGGTGGACGGCCCGAGGCCCCCGTGGTGGAGGCGTCGGACAACGCCCTGGCGCGACGCGCCGGCCTCGGCGACCGGGCGGCGTTCGAGGAGCTCTTCGACCGCCTCTTCCCCGGGACGTTGCGGTTCGCGACCCACATGCTCGCCGACGACCCGGTGCTCGCCGAGGACGTGGTGCAGGACGCGTGGGTGAAGGCGTGGCAGGCGCTGCCGGAGTTCCGTGGCACCTCCAAGGTGCAGACGTGGCTGTTCACGATCGTCCAGCGCACGGCGCTGGACCGGCGTCGGCGTCGACGCCCCCTCGCCGTCGACAACGAGATCCTCGAGCCGCTCTCACGAGGTGATGCCCGCACGACGCTCACCGACAGGGGAGAGGGTGACCCCGAGCGCGCCCTCCTGACACGCGAGCTGTGGGAGACCCTCCAGCTCGCCCTGAGCGAGCTGCCGTGGACGCAACGCGCGTGCTGGGTCCTGCGCGAGCTCGAGGACATGAGCTACGCCGAGATCTCCCACGTCCTCGACACCACGCCTACGGTGGTGCGCGGACAGCTGCACCGGGCACGACGTACCCTCGCGATCAGGATGGAGCAGTGGCGATGAGCGACCTTGAGCCGGTGCCCGACGGCATCGAGCTGCGGCGGGGCGAGGCGGGACTCGACGAGGCCGCCCGACAGCTCCGCGCCATGCAGCACCCGCGGCGGGTCGAGATCGCCGACCGGGTCCTGACGCGAGCACTGGCCGCACCCCGCCGCTCCCACCTCGTGCGAGCGCACGCGCCGCACGACTACCTCCGCGTGTCGACGCTGGCGATCATCGGGGCGATGCGCGAGCACCTCGACCGGCACCTCGTCGGCGCCGCCGTGGGACGCATCCTGCTCGACGTCGACCGGGACGGGGAGCTCACCGCCGTGACCATCGAGCTCTACGTGCAGTACGGCACCGAGATCCTGCCGATCGGCGACCTCGCGCGCGAGCTCGGACGCGAGGTGCTCACCTCGCTGCTCGGCGAGCGACCGGCCGGCGACGACCTTCCCGTCACCCTCGGCCACGTCCACGTCTCCGACGTCACAGTGGGTGACCCTCACGTCGTCGACCCGAGCGACGAACGGCACTGACCACCGACGCCGAGGCGGCCTCAGCCGCGCTCGGCGTGCGCGCCGTCAGGCCTTGACCGCGAGCACCGGGCGCGGGGCGTCGAGCAGGATCTGCTGCTCGGTGCTGCCGAGGATCAGCTTGCCGACCGGCGTGCGGTGCCGGATGCCGAGCACGAGCAGGTCGACCCCGGGCTCCGCCGCGGCGGCGAGGAACTCGTCGACACCGGTGCCGCCGTCGTCCGGGCCGAGCACGGTGATGAACTCCACGCCCGCACCGGTCGCGGCGCCCGACGCGAGCGCGACGACCTCCTCGGCCTCCGCGGCGTCGAGCGGGACGTTGTGCACCACCAGCGTGGTGCCGAAGAACGCGGCCTGCTGGGCGCCGGCACGGACGGCCTCGGCCCCCTCGGGGGTCGGCTTGTGGAAGACGAGGACGCTCACGGGATCTCCTGCTCAGAAGTGGATGACGCAGAGAAAATATCGGAGTCCGCGGGTCGGCATAGCGTGTGGCCCATGAGCGAGACCCACACCCTGGTCGAGATCTGCCTCGAGGACGTCGGCGGCGCCCGGCTCGCGGCGGAGGCCGGGGCCGACGCGCTGGAGGTGTGCGCCGGCCTCGCCCAGGGCGGTACGACGCCCACGCCGGGGTTCGTCCGGCACTGCGCCGCCGCGGCGCCGGGCCTCGAGATCCGGGTGCTGGTCCGCTCGCGACCGGGCGACTTCGTGCACGGCGCCGAGGACGTCGACGTGATGGTCGCCGACGTCGAGGCGCTGCGCAGCGCCGTCGACCCGGGCACCCGGCTCGGCTTCGTGATCGGCACCCTCGAGCCCGACGGCCACGTCGACGCGGGTGCCGTACGACGACTCGTGGCCGCGTGCGGGGACGCCCCGGTCACCTTCCACAAGGCCTTCGACTCGGTGCCCGACAAGGCGTCGGGGCTGGCGCTCCTCGGTGACCTCGGTGTCAGCCGGGTGCTCACGAGCGGGGGTCCCGGCCCGGCGCTCGACCACCTGCCGGAGCTCGCCGACCTCGTCGCGCGCGGCGGCGAGGACGTGCGGATCGCGGTGGGCGGCGGCGTACGCCCGGCCAACGTCGCCGCCGTCGTGGCGGCCACGGGAGCGCGCGAGGTCCACCTGCGCGCGCCCGGCACGGTCGCCTCCGCGGGCGTGTCCGCGGGCTACGACGACGGCCCGCGCGAGGTGACCAGCGCCGAGGTCCTGGCCGACGTGATGGCGGCGCTGGGCCGCTGAGGTCAGCTCGCCGTGTCGCCCGGGAAGAGGACGGCACCGGCGACCGGATCGACACCGGACACGTCGTCGAGCGGGAACATCGGCCGCTGCACCCGTCGGTGGCCCAGCCGGGCGAGGTCCTGGTCGACGCCGCCGGGCGTGAGCGCGAGCATCCAGTCGGCCGCCATGTCGAACAGCTCGGGCTCGAGGTAGCCGATCTTCACCACGACGATGTCGGCGCTGCGCGGGTCGAGCCCGAGACGGGTGAAGTCGCCCTCGAGGTGGTAGGGCCGACGCCGTCGCGTGACGATCACGTCGACGGACGGCGTGCGGACCACGACCTCGAGGTTGTCCTCGCCCGGCACGACCGCGACGACCTGCCCCGCGACCTGCACCGGCGGCGCCGGCCGGTCGTCGACGCGCGCACCGAGCGTGAGGCGCACGTCCGCCCCGACCCCCGCCTCGGCGGCGGCGAGGGCACCGTGGCTGTCGGGGAGGGAGGCGTAGACGGCGCGCTTGCCGCTGGCTGCGAGCTCCTCGCTGGCCAGCAGCTCGGCGAGCGTCCAGGTGACGTCGCCGGCCCCTCCTGCGGTGGGGTTGTCCCCCGAGTCGGAGATGAAGTAGGGCCGCACCGGCGACGCGATCGCGGCGGCCAGCACCTCCTCGAGCGAGCCGGTCGGCGCGACGAAGCCGAACTCCTCGCGGCGTGCCCAGAGGTCGCGGGCGAGCCCGGTCGCCTCGGCCATCGCGAGGTCGGGGTCGTCCCCGACGACCATCACGACGGCGCAGTTGCGCGGCTCGTCCGCCCACGGGTAGCCGATCCAGATCCCGGCGTCGAGGACGCCGTCGAGCGCCTCGATCCCGGGCACCCGTGCGTAGAGGCTGGCCGCGGGCTCCTGCCGGGTGCTGGTCATCTCCCCCGGCAGCAGGATCGGCACCGGCACCCACGCCTTGGCGGGCCGGCGTCGGCCGGCCGGCAGCGCGAGCCGCTCGACGAGGTTGGTCACGGCGCGCTCCTTGGTCTCCTGCCAGTCCACGTGCGGGGCGGTGCGGTACGTCGTCAACAGGTCGACGGTCTCCGCCAGTGTCCGGGACACGTTGCCGTGCAGGTCCATCCCGCTGCTGATGAGGCAGTCGGGGCCCACGACGGCCCGCACGGCGACGGCGAGGTCGCCCTCCATGTCGTCGAGGCCGACCACGCTGGCGGCTCCGTGGATGTCGAGGACCAGCCCGTCGAGCGGCGCCTCGGCGACCGCGGCCACCAGCCCGGCGAGGATCTCCGCCATGAGCTGGGCGTAGTCGTCGGCGGGGATCGCGCCGCCCGCGATGTTGCGGGCCTGGAGGATCCCGATCCAGTCGGCCCGGGCGGCGAGCGATCCGCCGGCGCTCCAGAACGGCCAGGCGTCGAGCACCTCGCGGCCCCGACGCGGCGACAGCATCGCTGCGGTGGTGAGTGCCGGGGAGAACGTCGACGCCTCCAGGCTGATGCCACAGACGGCGATACGGGGGAGTGCGGGGCTGGTCACGCTCACGATGCTGTCAGGAACTGCCGCTCACCCCTGCGGCGGGCCCGTTGGTCGAACGTTCACCACTCAGTACTTACGGACAGGTGACGCGGGCCGAAAAGTTGGTAGGGTTTGGAGTGCAACAGGTGCAAGTTCCAGCAGGTCGACGCCCGCGGAGTTTGTGATCCAACGGCGTTTTCTTCTTCGGGCCCTGCCAGCTCGTGAGTCGCAAGCGGCGTGTCACCGCATCTGGTGTGGGTCGCCGAGGTGGCGGCTCTCGCCCCGACAAAGGAGTAACGAGCATCATGGCTCAGGGCACCGTTAAGTGGTTCAACGCCGAGAAGGGTTTCGGCTTCATCGCGCAGGAGGACGGCGGCGACGACGTCTTCGTGCACTACTCGGCCATCCAGACCAACGGCTACAAGTCGCTGGATGAGAACCAGAAGGTCGAGTTCGACGTCACCCAGGGCCCGAAGGGCCCGCAGGCGGAGAACGTTCGTCCGGTCTGATCTGCTGCGTCTGGACCTGTTCCAGATCTGATCAAGGCTTCGGCCCCATCCCTTCGAGGGCTGGGGCCGGAGTCCTTTTCGAGGCAGACTAGTAGCACGTTCGGGTCATACACACGGACGTGGCGCTGCGCCAGACTGGGAGCCAACGCCTAGAGTCGGAAGATCCGTCCGGCGTGGAGGAGGAGGGTGACATGCACGACCAGTTCGACGTGACCCTCGAGGACGGCGACCTCCTCAGCGAGGTCGAGCTGACCACGACCCTCATCATCGCGGCCAGCGAGTCCGAGGAGCACCTCTCCCAGGAGGAGATCGACGCGCTGCTCGGGGTCACCCCGCGCAAGCCCATCGACTGATCCCGCGTCACCTGCTCAGCAGGTCGCGAACAGCACCGGGCCGCTGGTGAGGTCCGAGAGCACGTACTCGCCCTCCTGCGGGCGCAGGTCGAGCGTGACCACGCGTCCCTCCGCGCTCGCCCCCTCGAGGGTGAACCGGTCCGCGAACTCCCCGCCCTGGCCGGGAGCCGGGCCCGAGGCCAGCTCCGCACGCGCGTCGGCGTCGTCCGGTGCGTCGTCCGCGTCCTCGACCTGCAGCAGGGCCCGGACGTCACCGCCCGGGAGCAGGCCCGTCGCGAACCCCGTCAGGGGATGTACGCCGCCCGCTGCCGCGACGAGCTGGTCGGCCTCGGCCTGCGCGTCGTCGTCGGCCTGGGCCATCGCGAGCTCCTCGCAGGCGTAGTCCCCGCTGTAGACGGCCGCCGCGACCGGGTCCTCGAGGCCACCGGCGAGGTCGGCGAGGTCGTCGGCGCCGTCCGCGTCGCCCGTCGCGACCTGCACGGCCTGCTCGAGGTAGGCCACCTGGTCGGAGGCGAGCACGAGGTCGAGGTCGCGCAGCAGCGCGACGTGCTGGAGCTCCGGAGTGAGGGCTCCGACGCTCGCCAGCACGTCCGTGCCGCCGACCCACACGCCGTCGTCGTCCTCGGGAGCGGTCCAGCCCAGCTCGTCGAGCCGGCCGGCGAGGTCGTCGAGGTCGACGTCCTCACCGACACCCATCATCTCCACGGCGCCCTCGCCCGACTGGGCCAGCAGCTCCCACGACAGCGTGGCGGGGGACAGGCCGAGCTCGTCCTGCATCGTCCCGGCCGACGTGCCCAGCGCCGACATAGAGGTGAGGTCGCCTCCGAAGGCTTCCGAGACGAAGGAGTCGACCTCGTCGCCCGACGAGCTCGCCCCGACCTCGGCGCCCACCTCGCGGCGTACGCCCTCCCAGTCGGTCCACGAGAAGCGGCTGGTGGACGACGGCGCCAGCTCCAGCGCCCGGCTCAGCGGCGTGGGCGACGATCCCGAGCGCCACGCGACGAGGCCACCCACGACCACCACCAGCGCGACCACGAGGGCCAGCACGGCACGTCGTGGCACGGGCGGGCTCCTCAGAGGTCGGGAATGGGTGTGACACTACTTCCATGGAGCCCCGCGACGTGCGCGCTGCCGGTGCCGTGGTGACCCGCAAGGGTGGTGAGGTGCTGCTCGTGCACCGGCCGAAGTACGACGACTGGTCGTTCCCCAAGGGCAAGCTCGACCCGGGCGAGCACGTCGTCACCGCCGCCGTCCGCGAGGTCGCCGAGGAGACCGGGCTCGACGTCCGGCTCGGTCCCGCGCTGACGCACCAGCGCTATCGGATGGCCAGCGGGCGCTGGAAGCGCGTGGACTACTGGGTTGCGCGCGTGGTCGGCAGCGACGACGTCCGGCGCTACCGCGCCAACGACGAGATCGACCGCGTCGAGTGGGTGGAGTGGAAGGCCGCGATGCGCCGGCTGACCTATCCCCACGACCGCGAGACGCTCACCGAGGCCCAGGCGCTGCGGCGCAAGACCCGTGCACTGGTCGTGCTGCGCCACGGCAAGGCGCGCGCCCGCGGCAGCTGGAAGCGGGACGACCGCCGGCGACCGCTCGTCCAGCTCGGCGAGGCCCAGGCCCAGCGGCTCGTGCCCCTGCTCGCCGCCTTCGACGTGACCTCCGCCCACACCTCCTCCAGCCTCCGCTGCGTGCAGACGGTGACGCCGTACGTCGACACCACGGGCTGGCCGGTGAAGCTCTACGACGACCTCAGCGAGGAGGACGCCTCCGTCGACGGGATCGTCGACCTGGTCGACTCCCTGATGGACGGCGGTGCCAGCTCGGTCCTCTGCACCCACCGGCCGGTCCTGCCGACCGTCCTCGACGCGCTGCGGGTGCCCGAGGTGAAGCTGGAGCCGGGTGCGATGCTGGTCGTGCACCACCGCAAGGGCCGGGTCGTCGCGACCGAGGTCCTGCAGCCCTGATCAGGCCCGGTTAGACCTCCGGTGAGGCCGTCGTCAAGGCCTCCCGGGCGAGTTCACGTGATCGCCGTCTCATGCACGGATGCGCGACGCCATCCGGCCTGTCCGAGTTCATCGTGCGTTCACCGACGGCGACGCGCTCGTTCTCCTGACGTCCCTACCTTCACCGGTGTCAGCACTCATCAGACTTCAGGAGCACTCGAAGTGAACCGCACTTCTTTCCGCAAGGCGCTCGCCCCCAGCGTCGCCGTCCTCGCCCTCTCGATCTCGCTCACCGCCTGCGGTGCCGGCAACGAGAGCGACGCCGGCACGGACTCCGGCAGCGACTCCAGCGACACCTCCGGCGGCCTGTCGGGTGACCTCAACGGCGCCGGCGCCTCCTCGCAGGAGAAGGCGCAGGGCGCCTGGGCCACCGGCTTCCAGGGCATGAACGACGGCAACGTGACCGTCAACTACGACCCGGTCGGCTCCGGCGACGGTCGCACCAACTTCATCAGCGGCGGCGTCAGCTTCGCCGGCTCCGACTCCTACCTCAGCGACGACGAGGGCGAGCTCACCGGCGCCAAGGACCGCTGCGGCGGCACCGACCCGATCGAGGTCCCGGCCTACGTCTCGCCGATCGCGGTGACGTTCAACCTCGAGGGCGTGGACGCGCTCAACCTCGACGCCGACACGATCGCGCAGATCTTCGACAACAAGATCACCACGTGGAACGACCCGGCGATCGCCGACCAGAACCCCGACGCCGACCTCCCGGACACGGCGATCACGCCCGTGCACCGCTCGGACGACTCGGGCACCACGAAGAACTTCACCGACTACCTCGGCAAGGCCAGCTCGTCGTGGTCCTACGAGGCCGAGGACGCCTTCCCGGTCAAGGGTGGCGAGGCCGCCGAGGGCACCTCCGGTGTCATCTCGGCCGTCTCCGGCGGCACCGGCACCATCGGCTACGCCGACGAGAGCCAGGTCGGCGACCTGTCCGTCGTGTCGGTCAAGGTCGGCGAGGAGTACGTCGCCCCGTCCGCCGAGGGCGCCGCGATCGTCGTGGAGACCTCCCCGGCCGCCGAGGGCCGTGCCGACGTCGACATGGCCGTCGACATCGACCGCACCTCGACCGAGGCGGGCGCCTACCCGGTCGTCCTGCTGAGCTACCTCATCGCCTGCCAGACCTACGAGGACCAGGCCGAGGCCGACCTGGTCAAGGGCTACCTGTCCTACATCGTGTCCGACGAGGGCCAGCAGGCCGCTGCCGACGAGGCCGGCTCGGCGCCGCTGTCCTCCTCGGTCGCCGAGCGTGCGCAGTCCATCGTGGACGCGATCACCGCGGGCTGATTCCCTGGGTCGGAGCGCGCTCCGACCACCCATCGCCGCGTGCGGCGGGTCGGGCAACCGGCCCGCCGCACCGACGCATGAAACGACTGAGTGAGGTAGCGAGTGGCAACCACTGTTGTTGCTGAGGACACCGGCCAGGCCAAGGCCCGGGTCGGCGACAGGGTCTTCTCCGGCTTCGCGCTGGCCGCCGGGATCGCCATCCTGGTCGCGCTGGCCGGGGTCTTCATCTTCCTGGCGATCGAGGGCATCCCGGGGCTCGCCAAGCCCGCCGAGTTCTACGGCGATGCCAGCAACTTCTGGGGCTACGTCGCGCCGCTGCTCTTCGGCACGGTGCTGGCGGCGATCATCGCCCTCATCGTGGCCGTCCCGCTCGCCTGGGGCATCGCGCTGGTGGTGAGCCACTACGCGCCCAAGCGGGTCGCGACCCCCATCGCCTACGTCATCGACCTGCTGGCGGCCGTGCCGTCCGTGGTGTTCGGCCTGTGGGGCATCAGCGTGCTGGCGCCGCAGCTCAAGCCCGTCTACGTCTGGCTCGACGAGAACGCCGGCTGGCTCCCGTTCTTCGCCGGCCCGGCGTCCGGCACCGGTCGTACGATCCTCACCGCCGGCCTGGTGCTGGCGATCATGATCATCCCGATCATCACCGCGATCTCCCGCGAGGTCTTCTCGCAGACCCCGCGGCTGCACGAGGAGGCCGCGCTGGCCCTCGGCGCCACGCGCTGGGAGATGGTCCGGATGGCCGTCTTCCCCTACGCCCGCTCGGGCATGGTCTCCGCCGTGATGCTCGGCCTGGGCCGCGCCCTCGGCGAGACGATGGCCGTCGCCATGGTGCTCTCTGCCGGTGGCGGCATCTCGTTCAACCTGATCTCGAGCACCAACCCCGCGTCCATCGCGTCCAACATCGCCTCCAACTACAAGGAGGGCACCCCGGGCAAGATCCAGGTGCTGATCGCGACCGGCCTGGTGCTGTTCCTCGTGACGTTCCTGGTCAACTTCGCGGCCCGTTGGATCGTCACCCGCAACGAGAGGAAGCTGGCTCGATGAGCACCACTGCTGCTCCCGTCCGGCCCCGCTCGGAGCCGGTCTCGTTCACCGCCGCGCGCCTGCCGCGCTTCGCGCCGCTGCTGGTCGCCGTCGTGGCGATCGCCGCCGGGGCGCTGCCGATGCTGCTGCTCGGGTGGGGCGTCGTCGGCTGGGCGCTGCTGACCGGCCTGGTCTACCTGGTCGCGCTGCCGCTGTGGTCGCGCGTGGTGGAGGGGCGCCGCGGCGCCGCGGACCGGATGGTGACCGGCCTGGTCTGGGCCGCCTGCTTGGTGGCGATCGTGCCGCTGGTCTCGCTGCTCTGGACGGTCGTCGACCGCGGCCTGCCCGCGATCAACTCGACCTTCCTGACGTACTCGATGTACCGCACCAGCCTCGACCAGGAGGTGGGCATCTACCACGCGCTGATCGGCACGGTGCTGATCACCCTGTTCGCGGCGATCATCTCGGTGCCGATCGGCATCATGGCCGCGATCTACCTGATCGAGTACGGCAAGGGCAAGCGCCTCGCCCGCTGGATCACCTTCCTGGTCGACGTCATGACCGGCATCCCCTCGATCGTCGCCGGACTGTTCGCCTTCGCCCTGTTCATCCTGCTGTTCGGCCCCTCGACCCGTGTGGGCATCGGCGGCTCGGTGGCGCTCTCGCTGCTGATGATCCCGATCGTCGTCCGCTCGACCGAGGAGATGCTGCGCCTCGTGCCCGCCGAGCTGCGCGAGGCGGCGTACGCCCTGGGCGTGCCGAAGTGGCGCACGATCGTCAAGGTCGTCCTCCCGACGGCCCTCGGCGGCATCGTCACCGGTGTCACGCTCTCGATCGCCCGCGTCGTCGGTGAGACCGCGCCGCTGCTGCTGATCGCCGGTCTGACCACGCGCACGAACTTCAACGTGTTCGACGGCCGCATGACCACCCTGCCGGTGCTGATCTACACGCAGAACGCCAACCCCGGCATCGCCGAGGTCCCCGGCGGGATCCGGCCCGGCATCGAGATGGCCTGGGGCGGTGCCCTGGTGCTGATCGTGATCGTGATGGTTCTGAACCTCGCCGCGCGCATCATCGGCAAGATCTTCGCCCCCAAGACCGGCCACTGAGCCCGAACGACAGACAAGAGAGACTCACCCCCATGGCCAAGAGCATCACCGTCGACGACCTCGACATCTACTACGGCGACTTCCTCGCCGTGCAGGGCGTCAGCATGACCATCAAGGCGCGCTCGGTCACCGCCTTCATCGGCCCGTCGGGCTGCGGCAAGTCGACCTTCCTGCGCTCGCTCAACCGGATGCACGAGGTCATCCCGGGTGCCCGCGTGGAGGGCAAGGTGATGGTCGACGGCCAGTCGCTCTACGACTCCGCGGTCGACCCGGTCGCCGTACGCCGCCAGATCGGCATGGTCTTCCAGCGGCCCAACCCGTTCCCGACGATGTCGATCTACGACAACATCCTCGCCGGCAACCGCCTCAACTCGAAGAAGATGAAGAAGGCCGAGGCCGACGAGATCGTCGAGCGCTCGCTCAAGGGCGCCAACCTCTGGAACGAGGTCAAGGACCGCCTCGGCAAGCCCGGCATGGGCCTGTCAGGTGGCCAGCAGCAGCGCCTGTGCATCGCCCGCGCGATCGCGGTCCAGCCCGAGGTGCTCCTGATGGACGAGCCGTGCTCCGCGCTCGACCCGATCTCGACCTCGGCCATCGAGGACCTGATCCACGAGCTCAAGTCCGAGTACACGATCGTCATCGTCACCCACAACATGCAGCAGGCCGCCCGCGTCTCCGACGAGACCGGGTTCTTCAACCTCAAGGCCGCCGGCCAGCCCGGCCACCTGGTGGAGTTCAACTCCACCCAGAAGATGTTCGCCAACCCGGACAACGAGGCCACCGAGGCCTACATCTCCGGCCGCTTCGGCTGAGCACCACCTGCGCCGTCCGTCCTTTCCCCGTTCCCGTTCCCCTTCCACCACCGGATATCTAGGGACGTCCTGGTGGGTCGATCGGGGGGTTTGCCCACCAGGACGTCCCTAGACATCCGGGCGGTCCGCCTCCCACCCGCTACCTGAGGACGTGACGTACGTCGATCCGGGTGAAGTCCGTACGCCGCGTCCTCAGATAGCGGTGCGGGGCGAGCACGTTGCTCTGTGGATGACTGCAGCGAGCCATGCCGGTCACGGGCCACGATTCTGGCGTGCACCCAGACACGTGGACCTCAGGGGCGTGGCCCATCGTCGGGGCTGGGCCGCGCGAGGGGCTGCGGCCGGGACCCTGCTGGCCCAGCCGCCGCGATGACTCGGGCTTGGCAGGACCTACCCACTGGGGCACGCGGTCCGGCCGGTGGAGGCAGGTCGGGCACAACCTGTGGATCCCTGTGGACGTCGACGCGACCGAACCGGACCAGCGCGTCGTGGAGGCTGCTGCGCAGCTGCCGGCGCGAGGTGGCGTCACGGGATGGGCGGCACTCTGGTGGCTAGGCGGTGTCTGGTTCACCGGCGTCGGCTCGGATGGTGATCTCCGGCCCGTCCCCTTGGCTGTGGGAAGCGGACATCGAGCACGTCCGCGAGCAGGTCTGGAGATCTCCCAGGAAGTGGTGACCCCGGCGAACCTCACTCGCAGCGGCGGAGTCAGGCTGACCGGAGCACTGTGGTCCGTGAGCTACTCGATGCGCAAGGCCGCGAGCGACGAGGCCGCCGTCGTCGCCTTTGACATGGCCGCCTTCAACGATCTCGTCTCCGTGGCCGAGCTTCGCGCCTTCGTCGACCGCCACCTCGTCGCTCGTCAGGGAGTGGAGCGCGTCCGCCGGGTCCTGGGGTTTCTCGACGAGAACTGCTGGTCGCCGATGGAGCCGGTCCTGCAGCTGACCTGGGAGCGCGAGCTGGGAGTGCTCCCACTGATGAATCGTCCGGTCTTCGACCAGAGAGGCAGGTTCATCGGGACGCCCGACGCGATCGATCCGGCTGCCGGGGTCTACGGCATGTACGACGGAGGACTTCACCTTGCGGGCTCCGTCCGGCACCGCGACATCGAGAAGGAGGCCGCCTACCGGAGCATCGGCCTCGAGGGGGCCACGATGATGGCCAGCGACCTCGCGGATCGCTCGCCGTTCTCGCGGAGACTTCGGGAGGCATACGGCCGCGCCTCACGCCTCCCGTCCGCCGAGCGCAGGTGGACCATCGACCCTCCACGGTCGTGGAAGGACACGACGACGGTCGATGCTCGCCGCGCCCTGTCGACGTACGACCGCGAGCGGCTGCTGGCTCACCGCCGACGCGCCGCCTGATCGGCCGACACGGGATACCTGAGGACGCTACGTACGTCCGGTACCCGTCCCTACGTACGTCACGTCCTCAGATATCGGGAGAGGGAGGGAGGAGGGGTGGGGCGGCGTCAGGGGAGGAAGAGGCGGGCGACCGTGTAGCAGAGGGCGGCGGCGGCCGCGGCGGCCGGGAAGGTGAGCACCCAGGCGGTGAGGATCGACTTCGCGACGCCCCAGCGGACGGCGGAGAGGCGCTTGGTGGCGCCGACGCCCATGACCGCGGAGGTGATCGTGTGGGTGGTCGAGATGGGCGCCTCGAAGACGTACGACGTCGTGTAGAGCACCGAGGCGGCCACGGACTCCGCGGCGAACCCGCGGGCCGGGTCGAGGTGGATGATGCGACGGCCGAGGGTGCGCATGATCCGCCAGCCGCCCGACCAGGTGCCGAGCGAGATCGCGGTGGCCGCGGCGAGGATCACCCAGAGCGGGAGGCCGTCGGACTCGGAGACGTAGCCGCCGGTGAGCAGTGCCAGGAAGATCACGCCCATCGTCTTCTGGGCGTCCTGCAGGCCGTGGCCGAGCGCCATCGCCGCCGCGGAGACGGTCTGCGCGACCTTGAAGCCGCGGTGCGCCTTGCTGGGGTTGGCCCGGCGGAAGATCCACATGATCGCGAGCATCAGCGCGAAGCCGAGCCCGAAGGCCACGACCGGCGAGAGGAACATCGGGATGACGACCTTCTCGACCACCAGCGCCCAGTTGGCGGTGGCGCCGGCGACGACAGCGGCGCCGACCAGCCCGCCGATGAGCGCGTGCGAGGAGGACGACGGCAGGCCGTAGTACCAGGTGACGAGGTTCCAGGTGATCGCGCCGAGCAGGCCGCACATCACGATCACCAGTCCGTGGCTGCCGGGTCCCGGGTCGATGGTGTCGGAGACGGTGTGCGCGACCTTCTGGCCGAGGAAGGCGCCGACGAAGTTCATGATGGCCGCCATCGCGAGCGCGACGCGCGGCTTGAGCGCACCGGTCGAGACGGAGGTGGCGATCGCGTTGGCCGCGTCGTGGAAGCCGTTGGTGTAGTCGAAGACCAGGGCCACGACGACGACGGCGATGATGATGCCGATCTCCATGGAGTCAGGACTCCTTGACGGCGATCTGCTCCACGATGTTGGCGACCTTCTCGAACGCGTCGATCGCCCCCTCGAGCGACTCGACGATGTCCTTGAGCTTCATGACCTCGAGGGCCTTGTGGTCGCCGCTGAAGAGGTTGGCGAGGATCCGGCGGTAGGACTTGTCGCCGGTGTTCTCGAGCCGGTTGATCTCGATCCAGTACTCGTCGAGCGAGCCCATCGACTCCAGCTTGGGCATCGCGGCCGACGTCAGCTCGGCGCAGCGCTGCAGCACCTCGACCTGCTCGGTCGTCTCGGCCGGCAGCCAGGTGACCTCGTAGAGCAGGATCATGTCGACGGCCTCGTCCATCATGTCCATCACGTCGTCGAGCGCCGAGGCGAGGTTGTAGATGTCCTCGCGGTCGAAGGGCGTCACGAAGGTGCTGTTGACCCGCCGGATGATCGAGTGGGTCGTCTCGTCTGCGGCGTGCTCTGCCTCGCGCATCCGCTGGGCGATGTCGGCGCGGGGCGCACCGTCGGCGAGCATCTCGCTGAGGAGCTGGGAGCCGACGACGAGGTGGGCGGCCGCCTCGGTGAAGAGGTCGTAGAACGAGCTGTCGACAGGACGCAACCTGAAACGCACGGTGAACTCCGAACGGGGGGCGGATGAACCGGGAAATAGATTAGGGGGTCGTTCGCCCCGACATGCAAACCCGCGGCCGTCAGGCCACCGGGACCCGCGCGCCACGGGTACGCCGCTCGGCGTGTCGCCCGGCGTGTCGCTCGGAAAGCCGCGGCCGAGGGGTCAGCGGCGGCGGCCGCGCTGACGCGCGATGAGCTCGTCGTGGAGGTGCCGCTCACCGGTGTGCAGCACCCACTGGCCGTCGGCACCGAGGTCCCACCCGGTCGTCGCCTCGTCGAGCGAGAGGTCGAGGAGCTCACCGACCTGGGTCACCACGTGCGGATCGCGCAGCCGGACGAGCACCTCGACGCGACGGTCGAGGTTGCGGTGCATCATGTCGGCCGAGCCGATCCACGCCGCCGGGTCGCCGTCGTTCTCGAACCAGAAGATCCGGCTGTGCTCGAGGAACCGGCCCAGGATCGAGCGCACCCGGATGGTCTCGGAGAGGCCGGGTACGCCGGGTCGCAGGGCGCAGATGCCGCGGATGACCAGCTCGACGCGCACGCCGGCCTGCGAGGCGAGGTAGAGAGCGTCGATCACCGCCTCGTCGACCACCGAGTTCGCCTTGATCCGGATCCCCGCCTGCCGGCCGGCCTGGTGGTGGGCGATCTCCTGGTGGATCTGCACGACCAGGCCCTCGCGCACGCTGTGCGGGGCGACGAGCAGGTGGTCGTAGGTGCGGTTGCGGCTGATCCCGGAGAGGTTGTTGAACAGGAGCGCGACGTCCTCGCCGATCTCCTGGTTGGCCGTGAGCAGGCCGAGATCCTCGTAGACGCGGGCGGTCTTGGGGTTGTAGTTGCCGGTCCCGAGGTGGACGTAGCGCCGGATGCCCTCGGGCTCGTCGCGCACGACCATCGACAGCTTGCAGTGGGTCTTCAGGCCGACCAGGCCGTAGACCACGTGGCAGCCGGCCTGCTCGAGCTTGCGGGCCCAGCGGATGTTGGCCTGCTCGTCGAAGCGGGCCTTGATCTCGACGACCACCAGCACCTGCTTGCCGGCCTCGGCGGCGTCGATGAGCGCCTCGATGATCGGGCTGTCGCCCGACGTGCGGTAGAGCGTCTGCTTGATCGCGAGGACGTGGGGGTCGGCCGCGGCCTGCTCCAGGAAGCGCTGCACGGACGTGGCGAAGGAGTCGTACGGGTGGTGCAGCAGCACGTCGTGGCGCGACACCGAGTCGAACACGTCGACCGGCGACGACGACTCGACCTCGGCCAGGCTCGGGTGGGTCGAGGGGAGGAAGGCGGCGTACTTCAGGTCGTCGCGCGGCAGGTCGGCGATCGAGTGCAGCCCGGTGAGGTCGAGCGGGCCGGGCAGCGAGACGACCTCGTCGTGGCGCACGCCGAGCTCGGAGACGAGCAGCTCGAGGACCTTCGGGTCGATCGACTTCTCCACCTCGAGCCGGACCGGCGGGCCGAACCGGCGGCGCTGGAGCTCCTTCTCGAGGGCCTTCAGCAGGTTCTCCGCGTCGTCCTCCTCGACCTCGAGGTCTTCGTTGCGGGTGACGCGGAAGGTGTGTGCGCCGAGCACGTCCATGCCGGGGAAGAGCTTCTTGAGGTGCTCGCCGATGACGTCCTCGATCGGCACGAACCGCTGGTTGCCCAGGCCGACGAACCGGCCGAAGGTCGGCGGCACCTTCACGCGCGCGAAGTGCTCGGTGCCCGTCACCGGGTGTCGTACGACGACCGCGAGGTTGAGCGACAGCCCGGAGATGTAGGGGAAGGGGTGGGCCGGGTCGACGGCGAGGGGGGTGAGGACAGGGAAGATCCGGTCCTTGAAGAGCTTCTTGCAGACCTTCTGCTCGTCACGGTCGAGCTCGTCCCAGCGGACGATCTCGATGCCCTGGCTGCCGAGCTCGGGGAGCAGGTCGACGAAGGCCTGCGCGTGCCGCTCCATCAGCGAGCGGCTGTCGGACCACAGCTGCTCGATCTGCTCGCGCGGCATCAGGCCGCTGGCGGCGCGGACGGCGACGCCCGCGGCGATGCGCCGCTTGAGGCCGGCCACGCGGACCATGAAGAACTCGTCGAGGTTGCTGGCGAAGATGGCCAGGAACCGCGCGCGCTCCAGGAGCGGCAGGTCGGGGTTCTCCGCGAGCTCGAGCACGCGCTGGTTGAAGCGCACCCACGAGACCTCGCGGTCGATGAAGCGGTCCTCGAACTTCTCCACGGCCTCGATCGCCGCCGCGTCGGGCGTGTAGGGCGGCTCGACGTCGAAGGTCTCGCTCGGGTGCCCGATGAAGGGCTCGTCGCCCGGACCTTCCTCGACGGACGGGGAGGCGGCGCTGGCGAGGGTGGTGGCCGGGTCGGACATGGCACCCATACTGGCACCGTCAGGTGAACGTCAGATGACGCGCGACGTCAGTAGACGAGCGCCTGGACGCCGTCGCCGAGGACCTGCTCGGCGAAGACCGCGGCCCCGGCGATCGTGACCCCCTCGCGCAGGTCGCCCTCGACGATCCCGCGCCGCGCCGCGCACTGGGAGCACACGGTGATCGTGCCCGACGTGAGCACCGCCGCCATGAGCTGGTCGAGCGGGGTGGCGAGCTCCAGCGCGAACTCCTCGGCCCGCCCCGGCAGCGCGAACCACGCTGCGTCCCCCGTGAACCACAGCGAGACGTCGGCGCCCGCGGCCGCCGCGGCCGCCGCGACGGTGAAGGCCTGGTTGCAGCGCTCGGCGTCGTCGGCGCCGCAGGTGACCTTGACGACCAGTGAACGAGCCATGCCCCCACATTAGGATGTGGGTCATGCCTTTCGAGCTGCCGGACAACCTGCACCCCAACTGCGGCCCCGTCGCCTGGCTCCTCGGCACCTGGCGCGGCAACGGTCACGGCGACTACCCGACGATCGAGAAGTTCCAGTTCGGCCAGGAGCTGATCTTCACCCACGACGGCCGCCCGTTCTTCCACTACATGTCGCGCGCCTGGATCGTCGACGAGGAGGGCGAGTTCGTCCGCGACGCGGCGATGGAGTCCGGCTTCCTGCGCTGCCCGGAGCCCGGCAAGGTCGAGCTCCTCCTGGCACACAACACGGGCTTCGCCGAGATCTGGTACGGCCAGGCCGACGCGGGCAAGGTCGAGATGCACACCGCCGGGGTCTCCTTCACCGAGACCGCCAAGGAGGTCACGGCCGGCTCGCGGATGTACGGCAACGTGGAGGGCGACCTGCTCTACGCCTACGACATGGCGGCCCAGGGCCAGGAGCTCCAGCCGCACACGTGGGCCCGCCTCCAGCGGGGATGACCACGTGAGCGACGACCTGGCGCAGCGCCTCCGGGAGCAGGGCCTGCGGCTCACCCCGCAGCGCCAGCTGATCCTGCGCGCCGTCGAGGAGCTGCGTCACGCCACTCCCGACGAGGTGCTCTGCCACGTCCGCGAGCAGGTCAGCTCGGTCAACGCCTCCACCGTCTACCGCACGCTCGAGGTGCTTGAGGAGCTCGGGCTGGTGCGCCACACCCACCTCAGCGACCGGGCGCCGACGTACCACTCCACCCTCGAGCACGAGCACGTCCACGTGGTCTGCCGCCGCTGCCAGAAGGTGCGCTCCTACGGTCCCGAGCTCGTCGCGCCGCTCGTCGAGGCGCTCGCGGCCGACGGCTTCACCATGGACGTCGGCCACCTCGCCGTCTTCGGCCAGTGCACGGACTGCGGCACGACTTCGGAGCAGACCTAGACTCGAGGGCATGGCAAGCCCCCTCCTGTCCCTGCCCGGGGCCGTCGCCGGTGACGGCATCGACGCCCCGGTGGCCGCGCACTACGGCTCCTTCAACACCGAGCAGCGCAGCCTCGCGCGCGGCGAGGGCTTCGTCGACCTGTCCCACCGCGACGTGCTCCGGGTCTCCGGGCCCGACCGGCTGTCGTGGCTGCACAACCTCACGACCCAGTACTTCGAGGGCCTCGCGCCCGGCGTGTGGACCCAGGCGCTGGTGCTGAGCCCCCAGGGCCACGTCGAGCACGCCTTCACCGGCGTCGACGACGGCGAGGCGTTCACCGCCCACACCGAGCCCGGCGCCGGGGCCGCGCTGGTCGAGTGGCTCGAGCGGATGAAGTTCATGACCCGGGTCGAGATCTCGCTGGTCGACGCCCTCGCGGTGATGTGGCGCCCGGGCGAGGGAGCCGGGAAGTACGACCTGGTGCCCCGCGACAAGCTCGAGGCGTACGCCGACGCCGCCGGCCCGGCTGCCGGGCTCTGGGCCTTCGAGGCCCTCCGGATCGAGCGCGGCGAGCCGCGCCTGGGCCTGGACACCGACCACCGCACCATCCCCAACGAGGTCGGCTGGATCGGTCCCGCCGTCCATCTCGACAAGGGCTGCTACCGCGGCCAGGAGACCGTCGCGCGCGTCCACACGCTCGGGCGTCCGCCGCGTCGGCTGGTGCTGCTGCACCTCGACGGCTCGGAGAACCGGCTCCCCCCGACCGGCTCGCCGGTGACCCACGACGGTCGCGACGTCGGCTTCGTGGGCTCCAGCGCCCGCCACCACGAGCTCGGCCCGATCGCCCTCGCGGTGGTCAAGCGCAACGTCCCCGTCGACGCCGCCCTCACGGTCGACGAGATGCCGGCCTCGCAGGAGGTCGTCGTGGACCCGGAGGTCGGCCTCCACGTGCGCCCGCTCCGCTGAGGGTCGCCCTCTCAGCCAGCGGCGCGCGGACCCGGGCCGGCGTACTGCACGTGGGTGTCGGCTGCTTCGTGCTCGAACCCGAGGCGTGAGTAGACCGCGACCGCCGGGGCGTTGTCGGCCTCGACGTAGAGCAGGACCTCCTGGACGCCGAGCCCGGCGAGGTGGTGCAGCCCGGCCAGGGTGAGCACCTTCCCGAGGCCGCGACCCTGCGCGGCCGGCGCGACGCCGACGACGTACACCTCACCGAGCGGGGCGTCGTGCTGCTTGGTCCAGTGGAAGCCGAGCATCCCGCTCGCGTCCTCGGCCACGAGCAGGCCCGCGGGGTCGAACCACGGCTCGGCCATCCGGCGGGCGAGGTTGGCCCGATCCATCGAGCCCTGCTCGGGGTGGTGGGCGAAGGCGGCGGCGTTGACGGCGACCACGTCGTCGGCGTCGGAGTCGAGGTAGGACCGGACCGTCACGCCCGGCGGCACCTCGAGCGGGGGCAGGGGCGTCGAGGTGGGCCTGCGCATCACCCAGAGGTCGCGCACCCGCTCCCACCCGTGGCTCGCGGCGAGCGCCGCCGCCGCGGGGTGGTTGCCGTGCGACCACGCCGTCACCCCGGTGCCGTACGACGACGAGGCGCGGGCCAGCAGGGCGGACCCGAGGCCACGTCCGCGGGCCGACGGGCGCACGACGAGCGACAGGTCACCGTCGTGGACGAGCGCGAAGGCGTCGTCGTCCACGAGGACGTCGGCCGTGCCGTCGGCGAGGGCCATGCGCGCCGCCTCGTCGAGCGGGTCGGCCCCGTCGGCGGCAGCCGCCTCGTCCGCGATGGCGATGACCTGGTCCACGCCCCGACCCTAGCGACCGCGTGAGCACCGACCACCCACCGGATTCGCCGAAAATGGCCCGCGCGGGCCGTTGCTCGGGGAGCATGGATGTGCTCAGGAGAAGGTGAGGACTCGGGATGCTGGCTCGACTGCGCGCGACCGCCGCCGTGGCGCTGCTCGCCGGCATCCTCGTGCTCGCGGCCGTGCTGCTGGTCGTGCTCGTCGCCGCGATCGCGTGGGTGGCACGCAGCGACAGCCCCGGTGCGGTGCTCGTCGGGGTGCTCGTCGTCGCGCTCGTCGGGGTGCCGGCCGTGGCCCTGGTCGTCGCGCTCGTGCGGATCCTCCGCTCGGTCCCGGGCGTGCCCGAGGGCCTGCCCGTCTCGCTGATGGCCGAGCCGGAGCTCTGGGCCGTGGTGAGCAAGGCGGCCGAGGGCGTCGGCACGCGGGCACCCGACGAGATCCGCCTCGTGGTCGACGTCACCGCCGGTGTCACCGAGGACTCCCGGCTCCTGGGTCTCGGCGCGGGCACCCGCACCCTCCACGTCGGCGTACCGCTCCTCCAGACGCTCACCCGCGCCGAGCTCGTGTGGGTGCTGGGCCACGAGCTGGGCCACCACAGCGAGCGGCACGCAGCGATGTCCGGGCTCAGCCGCAGGGGCCTGGTCGCGCTCGTCGAGGTGGTCGACGGCTTCGGCCCGCGCCACGTGCTCGGCCGGGTTGCGCGGCGCCACCTCGCGACCTACACCCGTCTGGTCCACGCGCTGTGGCGCGACCAGGAGCTCGACGCCGACCGCTGGGCGGCCACGCTCGGCGGGACGCAGGTCGGCATCGCCGCCCTCCGCGCGTCGGCCGTCACGACGTCGACCTGGCAGACCTTCGCGCGCGACTACGGCTCGATCGGGACCTCGGCTGGGATGGTCCCGCGCGGGCTGTTCTCCGGCTACGCCTCGTTCCTCTCCGACCCCGGGCGCGAGCCGCTCGATGCCGACCGGCTGATCGACGACGAGGCCCGCTCACCGTTCGACACGCACCCGCCGACCGCGGCGCGGATCGCGCGGCTCGAGCAGCTCGTCGTCCAGGACCGGCCGGAGGGCGTCACGTCCGACGACCCGGCCCTGCTCCTGCTCGTCGACCCGTCCGCCGCGATCGGCCGGGTCGAGGCGCACCACGCCCGCCGGGAAGCGCTCGCCCCGGTCGCGTGGGAGCGGGCCGTGCTGTTCGGCAACCGCCGCCGCGACGAGGAGCGCGCGGTCGCCGTCGTCGCGGCAGCCGACGCGATCACGACGGGTGCGGTGGACCTGAGCGTCGTGCTCCACCTCGTCGGGAGCGGCCGTGGGCCCGAGCTGGCCCGGGCGCTCGCGGACGAGGCGGAGGACGCCGAGGCCGCCGAGGGGATGCTCACGGAGGCCGTCGAGGCGCTCGTGCGCACCGCCCTCGTCAGCGCGGGCCACGCCGCCCACGTGCTGCGCTGGGACCGCACCGACGTGATCGTCGACGAGACCGGCACCGAGGTCGACGTGGCGGGTCTCGTGCGGGGCGTGGCCGGCGACCCGGCGCAGGCCGACTGGCTGCTCGAGGTGCTGCGCTCCGAGGGCATCTCCCGCACGTGGAACCCGGTCGTCACCCGGGCGGTCATCGGTCCCACGGGGCCACAGGTGCTCTCGGTCATGGCCGCCCGCCAGAAGCTCCGCCCGACCCCACGCGTCGTCCACGTCACCGAGGCGGGCCTGGCCGTGCGCCCGGTCGCCCTGCGCGAGCTCGTGTCGCTGCCGCCGCTGGGTCGTCGTACACCCCCCGACCAGGTGCTCGCCCACTCGGTGCACCTCAGCGGCCTCGAGCTGCTGAGCGACCCTGCGACGACGGTCGTGCCGTGGCACGAGGTCGAGCACGTGGCGTACGTCGACGGCGCTCCGCCGCGGCTCACCGTCCGTCGCGACGGACGGGCGACGTCGTACCGCCTCGACGCGGTGGCAGGTCACGCCGCCGAGTCGCTCGCGGCGCACCTCGACGGGCGGATGTCGGCGAGCTGAGCTCAGGCCTTGCCGGAGTGCTGGGAGACGTCCTCGGAGTCCTTCTCGCGGCTCGGCACCACGAAGCGGTAGCCGACGTTGCGGACCGTGCCGATGTGGTGCTCGTGCTCGGTGCCGAGCTTGGCGCGCAGGCGCCGCACGTGAACGTCGACGGTGCGGGTGCCGCCGAAGTAGTCGTAGCCCCAGACCTCCTGGAGGAGCTGCTCGCGGCTGAAGACGCGGCCCGGGTGCTGGGCGAGGTACTTCAGGAGCTCGAACTCCTTGTAGGTGAGGTCGAGCGCGCGACCGCCGATGCGGGCGGTGTAGGTGGCGTCGTCGACGACGACCTCCCCACGGTGGATCACGTGGGCGGACGGGTCGTCCGCGCTGGCGGCGCTGCTGCGCCCGATCGCGAGCCGGATCCGGGCGTCGAGCTCGGCCGGGCCGCAGGTGTGCAGCACCACGTCGTCCATGCCCCAGTCGTGGGCGACGACGGCGAGGCCGCCCTCGGTGACGACGAGCAGGACGGGAGCCTCGGTGCCGGTCGTGCGGATCAGGCGGCACAGGTCGCGGGCGGCCGCGAGGTCCTGGCGCCCGTCGACGAGCACGAGGTCGGCGCCCGGCGCGTCGAGCAGGGCGCTCCCCTGCGCGGGCAGGATCTTCACGTTGTGCGCGAGGAGGGCGAGCCCCGGGAGCACCTCGGCGGAGGGCTGCAGGGCGCCCGTGAGCAGCAAGAGCGAGCTCATGACGAAGCCTCCTGCCTGCCGGTGGGGTGATGCCGGGGGATGGTGAAGGATAGCCCGCATGAGCGCTCCTCCTGACCCGGACCACAGTGTTGGGACGATCACAGTGCGCTACTGGGCCGGCGCCAAGGCCGCTGCCGGCACCTCGGCGGACACCTTCGAGGCCCAGCCTGGGCTGACCCTGGCCGGCCTCGTCGAGCAGGTGCTGGCGCTGCACCCGGGCGACCGGATGGCCCGCACGGTCGGAGCGTGCTCGGTGCTCCTCGGCGACCAGCCCGTCGGCTCGCGGGACCCGGCCGCGGTCGTCGTACCGCCCGGGTCGGTGGTGGAGCTGCTGCCCCCCTTCGCCGGGGGCTGAGCACAGCTCGTCGGGCCGATGAGGTTTGATCTGCTCCCGTCAGGGGATCCCTGACCTGCCGGCCCATCGCGGGCCGGCTTCACCACCACGGGGAGTCAGCACATGAGTTCATCTTCCAGAGGCGCCCTCGCGCGCCTCGTCGCAGGAGGGGTCGCCGCCTCGGTGGCCGCCGCAGGCATGGCGGTCGGCCTGGCCGCACCCGCCAACGCGGCCGTCTCGGTCAGCGGCAGCGTGATCGACCCGGCCGGCAACTACGCCAGCGGCTACGTCGCCGCCTACACCCTCGACGGCTCGTTCGTCACCGGCGACTCCTTCGACAACGGCGCCTTCGACCTGCCGCTGGCCGACGGGTCCTACAAGCTCGAGTTCGACTCGTCCGCCTACGCCAGTGAGTGGTACCGCGACAAGGTCGACGAGGCGTCCGCCGACGTCGTCACCGTCGCCGGTGCAGCCCAGGTGCTGCCCGCCTGGACCGTCGACCGCAGCCCCAGCGTGACGGGCGTGGTCCGCACGTCCGACGGGCGCGGGATCGCTGCCAGCATCGACGTGTTCAACGCCGCCACAGGGGTCCAGCTCGGCCGGGAGACGGCCGACCGGTCGGGCGCCTTCCGCGTCTCGGAGGACGTGCCGGTCAAGCTGTTCTTCAGCGGCTACGACAACCGCACGCGCAAGAACCTCGCCTCGGAGTGGTTCAACGACAAGATCTCGATCGACGCCGCGGACGTGGTCACGCCGACCGCAGCGGGCGCCGACCTCGGCGTCGTGACGCTCGCGCCCGGCGGCAGCGTCTCGGGTCGGGTCACCACCGAGGCCGGTGCGCCGATCCACCGGGTCCAGGCCTGCGCCAGCAGCGGTGGTTGCGACTGGACCGACGCAGGCGGCGTCTACCTCATCGAGGGCGTCCGGACCGGTACGCAGACGGTGAGCTTCCGAGACCCGATCGGCGAGTTCGTCCCCGAGTACTGGAACAACGCGTCGACGTCCGGGACCGCAACGCCTGTCGTGGTCGCACCGGGTCAGGCCGTCACAGGCATCGACGCCGCGCTGGCCGCCGCACCGGTGGTCGCGCCGAACGGCGTCGACGTGCGTGGCACGGTCCGCGACGAGCTCGGGGGCGTCGGCGTCGGCTATCCGGTCAACCTCTACACCGCGACTCCCGACCCCCGCGACTCGAAGGTCGTGGCCACGACCTACAGCAACCGGGCCGGTCAGTACTTCTTCACCGAGCTCGACCGGATCGGTGGCGTGACCCAGTTCAAGATCGAGGTGGACGGCACCGACGGCGACGGCGGCGCGGAGCAGCCTCGCGAGGACGGCGACTTCGCGCGCCGCACGACGTGGTCGGGCAACAAGCTCGACTTCGCCACTGCGGCGACCGTCACCGCGACGTCGGGGACCCTGGACTTCACGCTGCCGGTCGCCGGCGGTGTGAGCGGCAGCGTGACGAGCGACGCGGGCGGCGTGCCGGAGAACGCCGACGTGATCTTCACCGACAGCGACAACCGTGGGACCGGCTCGGCGAGAGTCGAGGTCGACGGCACCTACGACGAGCGCACGTTGTGGGCGGGCCAGTACACCGTCGCCTTCGGTGCCTACCTGCACGTCACGGAGTGGTGGAAGAACGCCCTGCCCGAGGATGCCCTCGCCATCACGGTGAAGCCCGGCCAGGTCGTCACCGGCATCTCCGCCTCGCTGTCGAAGGACGTCAAGGCCGTCGACCGTCCCGAGATCCTCGGCGACGCCTGGGTCGGCAGGACGCTGCGGGTCGACGCCGGACGCTGGAACACCCAGGCCGCGTCGCGCTTCACCTACGAGTGGCTCGTGGGTGGCAAGGTCGTCGCCACCGGCGCCTCGCTGAAGGTCGCCAAGAAGCACCTCGGCAAGAAGATCACGGCGCGGGTGACCAACGACGCCGGCTTCGCGCAGGGCCAGGCGCTCACCAAGGCGAGCGCGAAGGTCGGCCTCCAGCCCAGGCTCAAGGCCAAGGTCTCGGCCCGGTCCGCGGTGCTCACCCTCAAGGTGAAGTCTCTCAAGGCCAAGAAGGTGAAGGCGTCCGTCGTCGTCTACGAGCAGACCGGGACGACGAAGAACGGTGAGCCGAAGCTGAAGAAGATCGGCAAGGGCACGATCACCGGCGGCAAGGGCACCGTCCGCTTCAGCAAGCCGCTCGGCAAGGGCAAGCACCGGCTGGTGTTCTCCCTGAAGGGCAAGGGCAAGGTCGGGTCGGGCGACCTAGAGCAGAAGGTGAAGATCAAGCGCTGACCTGACGCGGCACCGCCGCTCCAGCAGCACCGCGAGGCCCCGGGACGAGCTCCCGGGGCCTCGTCGCCCTCCCCGGCCGACGCCCCACCCGCGGAACAACCGTCGGGGGCTCGTCGTTGGGCCTGCGTGAGCACCGGAGCCTGGATCGTCGTCGCCGCCGTCGTGCTCGCCCTCGGCCTCGGGCTGTGGCGCGCCGCGACGGACGGCCGCTTCCGCGGCACCCGTGCCGTACGCCGCCCGGGAGCCGACACCGGCCCGGGCCCGGACTCCATGCCCGCCGCGTCGCTTCCGGGGGCGGACCTCGTCGCTGCGGTCGGCGCGACACTGGGGGAGCGCGCCACCCTGGTGCAGTTCTCGAGCGCCTTCTGCGCACCCTGCCGCGCCACCCGGCGGGTCCTCGACGAGGTGACGGGCATCGTCGAGGGTGTCGCGCACGTCGAGGTCGACGCCGAGCACCACCTCGACGCGACGCGCGACTTCGGCATCCTCCGCACGCCGACCACCCTGGTGCTCGACGCGGCAGGTGCCGAGGTCACCCGGGCGACCGGGGCGCCGACGCGCGACCAGGTCCTGAGCGCTCTCGCGCGGGTCTGATCTCAGAATATGGATGCATGGGCCACATCGTGAGACGAGCCGGGGAGCACGGGGCACGACGGCCTACTGTCGTCGTCATGTCCTCGACCATGCTCACCAAGCGACGCGCAGTCGACCACTGCCGCGTGCGCTCGGCGCTGTGTCGAATGTCGTAGAGGTCCCCCGCTGACCTGAGCATCAAAGTCCATCAATCAACTGGACTATGCTCGCGGGAGGGACCCGGCGCCGGGTGACGTCCCGGCGCGCCCGGCCTCGCGCCGCGCCGACCGACCTCAGGAGAGACATGTCCACCAGCACGAGCCACACCGCGCCCGGCGTCGTCCGCCCCCCGGCTGGCCGCATCGACCCCCGCGGGCCGCAGTTCACCGCCGCCCTGACCGCGGTGGTGCTGGTCGCCGTCCTGCTGCTGCCCTCGCCGGCCGACGTCGTCCTGCTCGCCGTGCAGGCCGCCCTCTTCGCGCTCGGCGCCGTGCGCGGCGTGCAGCACACGCCCCACGCCTGGCTGTTCCGCACCGTCGTACGACCACGCTTGGCACCGCCCGCCGAGTGGGAGGACCCGCAGCCGCCGCGCTTCGCCCAGGCCGTGGGCCTCGCCTTCGCCCTCGTCGGGCTGGTCGCACTCCTGGCCGGCGCCACCGTCGTGGGCCAGGTCGCCGTCGGGCTCGCGCTCGTCGCCGCCCTGCTCAACGCCGTCTTCGCCTTCTGCCTGGGATGCGAGGTCTACCTGCTTCTCCGTCGCGTCACCGCCTGATCCACCCCGACTGTTCACCACCAGCAAGGAGCACACCACCATGAGCCGCGAGACCTCTCTCGTCACCGCCCAGTGGGTCGAGGACAACCTCGACACCGACGGCATCGTCCTCGTCGAGGTCGACGAGGACACCAGCGCCTACGACAAGGGCCACATCCAGGGCGCCATCAAGCTCGACTGGACGACCGACCTCCAGGACCAGGTCCGTCGCGACTTCGTCAACAAGGAGCAGTTCGAGGCGCTCCTCTCCGAGCGAGGTGTCTCCAACGACGACACCGTCGTCCTCTACGGCGGCAACAACAACTGGTTCGCTGCCTACGCCTACTGGTACTTCAAGCTCTACGGCCACCAGGACGTCAAGCTGCTCGACGGCGGCCGCAAGAAGTGGGAGCTCGACTCCCGCGAGCTCGTCTCCGAGCTGCCGACCCGCGCCGCGACGTCGTACACCGCCACGGAGCAGGACCACTCGATCCGCGCCTTCCGCGACGAGGCGGTCGCCGCCATCGGCGTGAAGAACCTGATCGACGTGCGCAGCCCCGACGAGTACGCCGGTCGGTTGCTCGCCCCGGCCCACCTCCCGCAGGAGCAGGCCCAGCGCGCCGGCCACGTCCCGACGTCGCTCAACGTGCCGTGGAGCAAGAACTGCAACGACGACGGCACCTTCAAGTCCGACGAGGAGCTCAAGGCCCTCTACGCCGAGGTCGGCATCGACGACTCCAAGGAGACGATCGCGCTGTGCCGCATCGGCGAGCGCTCCTCGCTCACCTGGTTCGTGCTCAAGGAGCTCCTCGGCCACCAGAGCGTGAAGAACTACGACGGTTCGTGGACCGAGTACGGCTCCCTCGTGGGCGTGCCCGTGGCCCTCGGCGACGAGCCCGGTGAAGCCTGATGTGCGGCGCCACTGAGGGCGGCCTGTCGCTCGACGGCGTCAACGTCGCCAAGGAGGCCGTGATCCAGGGCCAGGTCCTGCGTGGCCAGGAGCCCGTGCCGAACGCCTACGTCCGGCTGCTCGACCGCTCCGGCGAGTTCACCGCGGAGGTGCCGACCTCCGCGACCGGTCACTTCCGGTTCTTCGCCGGCGACGGCGAGTGGACGCTGCGCACGCTGGCGCCGAAGGCCGAGCCGGTCGACACGCGCGTCGTGGCCGCCACCGGCTCCGTCGCCGAGGTCCAGGTGCTCGTCTCCGCCTGAACGAGGGCCGACTCTCACAGGACCGTCAAGGAAGACGCCTCCTGCGCCACGTGCGCAGGAGGCGTTCTCCGCATTTTCGCCTCGAATCCTCCCAAGGCCGGCCGGCACCGTCGCGGTGACTCGTACCGTTGGGTAGCGGCCGACGAGGCGAGGAGGTGTGCCGTGCCGGTGACGACGCGTGCGCTCCCCACGGACGACCTCTGGCGTCTGACGGTGGAGCACTCCCCGGTCGGGATGGCGATCGTGTCCCCCGAGGGACACTTCCAGTTCGCCAACGTCGCGATGTGCGACATGCTCGGCTACGACCCCGAGGTGATGGCGACCCTCAGCTTCCACGACATCACGCACTCCGACGACCTCGCCAGCGACATGCGGCTGGTCGAGCAGTGCCTGGCGGGCGAGATCAGCTCCTACCGGATCACCAAGCGCTACGTGTGCGCCGACGGCACCATCGTGATCGGTGACCTGTCGGTCGCGCTGCTGCGCGACCCCGACGGCACCCCGATGCACTTCATCTCCCAGATCGCCGACCTCACCGAGCGGCACGCGTTCGTCGAGCGGCTCGACGCCGCCGAGGAGACGATCGAGTCCGAGCGCCGCAGGGCGGAGGCCGTCTTCGACTCCGTCGCGGTCGGCCTGCTCCTGCTCGACGCCGACGGTGCCTACCAGGCCTACAACACCCGCCACAGCGAGTTCATGGCGCTCGCCTTCCCCGACGGCCACCTCGGTCGCGTCGGACAGCTCGGCTTCCTCTACGACGCCGAGCAGACCCGGACGCTGACCTCGGAGGAGATGCCGACGGTGCGCGCGGTGGCGGGGGAGGAGTTCGACGACCTCCTCCTCTGGGTCGGCGAGGACCCGCAGACGCGCCGCGCCCTGTCCGTCTCGGCCCGCTCGGTCCGCGACCGCTTCGGTGCCTGTGCCGGCGCCGCGCTCGCCTACCAGGACGTCACCGACAAGATCCGTGCGGAGAAGGTCAAGGACGACTTCGTCTCGACGGTCTCGCACGAGCTCCGCACGCCCCTGACCTCCGCGCTGGCCTACCTCGAGCTCCTCGAGGAGTCCGCCGACGTGACCGACGACGGGCGGCACCAGGTCGTCGCCGCGCGCCGCAACGTGCTGCGGCTGTCCCACCTGGTGGCCGACCTGCTCTTCGCGACCCGCGCCACCGCCGGCTCCACGCTCATCGACCCCTACCGGCTCGACCTCGTCACCACGGTCGCCGAGGCGGTCGAGGCGGCGGGACCCGACGCCGAGCGGGCCGGCGTACGCCTCACGCTCGCGCAGCCTGCGTCGGTGTCCGTCGTCGCCGACGGGATGCGGCTGCGCCACGTCGTGGACAATCTGCTCGCCAACGCGATCCTCTACAGCCAGCGTGGCGGCGAGGTGCGCGTCGCCCTGGCCGACGGGCACGACCGCGTCGTGCTCACCATCGCCGACACCGGCGGGGGCATCGATCCCGACGACGTGGCGCGGGTCTTCGACCGCTTCTTCCGCGGCACCAACGCGCTGCGGCTCCAGGCCCCCGGAGCAGGTCTCGGCCTCGACATCGTGCGGACGATCGTCGAGGCCCACGGCGGCGAGGTGTCGCTCGAGAGCACCCCGGGCGTCGGCACCACGGTCGCCGTCATCCTGCCCCGCTGACGCTTGCGTGAGGCCGCTGTCCCAGCCCGGGGCGGCGGCCTACGAGCGCGCCCGCTCGCGGGCATCCGACCCCGGACGTGCGGGGACCCCCCGCGGGGGGAGCGGGGGGTCCGGGCGGCAACCGGGTGGGGACCGGTGCGTGTTCTCGCGAAGGGGGGTTCACGAGGTGCGTACCGCTGTCGACACAGGGAATTGACAACGGGACTTGCCCAAGTTTGCCAAACCAGAGAAGACTCCGCATCAGTTTTGACACTATTTCTCGTGCAGGAACTCGGGAGCTTGCCCACCCATCCAGCACCACCACCCCTTGGAGACCCCCATGAAGAGCAAGTCCGCCCGCGTCATCCTCGCCTCGATCGCCCTCGTCAGCCTGGCCGGCATGGCCGCTCCGGCCGAGGCCGCCCCGGCACGTCCGACGACGCTCAAGACCGGCTGGTGCTGCTGATCGGCGCACCTCGCCACGCACGACCAGCTCCACCCGATCGACCTGCACGACCCCGTAAGACACCCCGCACGACACCCCGCACGACACCCCGCACGTCAGCGTCAGCACCCACCCGAGACAACCCTGGAGATCCCCATGAACAGCAAGTCCGCCCGCCTGATCCTCGCCTCGATCGCCCTCGTGAGCCTGGCCGGCACGGCCGCTCCCGCGCAGGCCGCCCCGGCAGGCCCGACGACGCTCAGGACCGGCTGGTGCTGCTGACCGCAGGCACCGCTGCTCCATCCCCGGGCACCCCTGAAGCCCGACCGCTCCACCCTCACGCACGTCGACCCCACACCCCTGGAGACACCATGAACCGCAAGGCCACCCGCATCCTCGTCGCCACCATCGCCCTCGTCAGCCTGGCCGGCTTCGCCGGGCCCGTCGAGGCCGCGCAGGTCAACACGACCGCTCGGACCGGCTGGTGCTGCTGACGCCCGCTCGGGCTGACTGACGCCCGACCTCAGCTGCGGGCGAACGTGGTGACCGCCACGCGAGCCCGCAGCCCGGTCGACGCCGCCGCGCGCCGGTAGGCGTCCGAGGCCGCTTCGGCCTGCCCGATGCCGTTGAGGAGGTCGGCCAGGTCGAACCACAGCTGCGCGGCACCCTTGTCGGCACCGATGGCCGACAGGGTGAGCACCGCCTGCTGGAAGCACGAGCTCGCCTCTGCGGTGTCGCCCTCCGCCACGTGCGTGCTGCCCAGCAGGGCCCAGGCCTCCGCCTCGGCGAGTGGCAGGTGTCCGTTGGCGACGGTGTGCACCTGGGAGACCAGGTCCCGGCTCGCCGACACGTCTCCGGAGAGGAACGCGGCACGCGCGAGGCCGATCAGCACCTGGGCCCGGTCGGACGACGTGGACGCGCTCCACTCCATCTCGGCGGCGGCCTGCTCGAGGTTGCGTCGCGCGTCGTCGAGGGCGGGCGGGTCGAGCTCCAGCTGGAGACGGCCCACCTCGCCGCGCAGCAGCGCGAGGTTGCGGGCGTCCTGGCCCTCACCGAGCAGGGCGAGCGCGCGCTCGGCGAGCGGGACGGCGGTCGCCACGTCGCCGCGACGCGCCTGCATCGCGCTGGCGTTCCAGTAGGCGGACGCGCGGGCCCGCGGCGTGCCGAGCGACTCCGCGCGGGAGATGGCCTTGCGGCACATGCGCACGGCGTGTCCGGTGTCCCCGCGCTCGAAGTGGGCGGCGGCCAGGGTGACCGCCAGCTGCACGGCCTCGTCGGAGGAGTCCAGGCCGGTCTCCTCGACGCGGGTCATCACCCGCTCACCGCACTCGATGGCGCGACCCAGGTCACCGGACTCGCGGTAGATGCGACTGATCGCGATGCCGGCCTTGATCCGGGTCAGGCCGTCGGTGCGCTCGTCGTCGATCAGCACCTCGAGCTCGAGGATGGCGTCGTCGACGCTGTCGAGCGCCTCGAGGGCGCGGGCGCGCAGGAGGCGCCCGCGGTCGCGCATGTCGTCGACCTTGGCCGACGTCATCTGGGCCATGGCCTGGTCGAGGTGGGTCACCGCATCGACGGGCTGGCCCGACTCCAGCGACAGCTCGGCGTAGTCGAGTGCCAGGCGGATCTCGTCGACCACCCGTCGGTCCGCCAGGCCGAGCAGCGACTCAGGGGTCACGCCGAGGCGTTCGGCGAGCACCTCGAGCGCCGGAGCGGTGGGGCGGCGGTGGCCGGTCTCGATGCGCGACAGGTAGGCGATCGACATGAGGTCGGCGGCCACCTCGCCCTGCGTGAGGCCGCGGGCCTGGCGGGCAGAACGCAGACGACGGCCCAGTGCGACGCGGTCGGTCTGGGCGAGCATCTCGGCATGACGCGAGTCCATTCCGACATTCTGGGTCACGTTTGCCAACAACGTGTCATTTTCTGGCAAGTGAAACGACACCGGTCACCTACGACCGGGCAACACAGAGGGCCCCGACCGCGCGGTCGGGGCCCTGCTGGTGCTGATCGGGTGCCGGAGCGAACCGGCTGCGGCGTCAGCTGCCGCTGTTGATCATGCCGGCGCCGACGGTGACGCCGGTCGCCTCGTCGATCAGGATGAACGAGCCGGTGGTGCGGTTCTTCGAGTAGGGGTCGCACAGCAGCGGCACGGTGGTGCGCAGCTGGACACGGCCGATCTCGTTGAGCCCGAGCTCGCCGGCCTCCTGGTCGCGGTGCAGCGAGTTCACGTCGAGGCGGTACTGGATGTCCTTGACCATGGCACGACCGGTGCGCGTGGTGTGCTTGATGGCGAGCTTCTGGCGCGGGCGCAGCGGCTCGTTGGTCATCCAGCAGACCATCGCGTCGATGTCCTGGCTGGGCTTCGGCGCGTTCTTGACGCGGGCGATCATGTCGCCGCGCGAGACGTCGACGTCGTCCTCGAGCCGGACCGTCACCGACATCGGCGGGAACGCCTCGTCCACCTCACGGTCGAACAGGTCGATGCCCGAGATCTTCGACGTCATGCCGGAGGGCAGCACGATGACCTCGTCGCCCTTCTTCAGCACGCCGCCCGCGACCAGGCCGGCGTACCCGCGGTAGTCGTGGTGCTCGTCGGACTTGGGGCGTACGACGTACTGCACCGGGAAGCGCGTGTCGACGAGGTCGCGGTCGGAGGCCACGTGCACGTGCTCGAGGTGGTGCATGAGCGTCGGGCCGTGGTACCAGGGCGTGTTCTCCGAGCGGTCGACGACGTTGTCGCCGTTGAGCGCGGAGATCGGGATGACCTCGAGGTCGGGGATGTTGAGCTTCGTCGCGAACTGGGTGAACTCGCTGTGGATCCGCTCGTAGGTCTCCTGCGACCACTCGACGAGGTCCATCTTGTTGATGCAGAGGACCAGGTGCGGCACGCGCAGCAGCGAGAGCAGCACGGCGTGGCGGCGCGACTGCTCGGTGAGGCCGTGGCGGGCGTCGACGAGCACGAGGCCGAGGTCGGCGGTCGAGGCACCGGTGACCATGTTGCGGGTGTACTGCACGTGGCCCGGGGTGTCGGCGATGATGAACTTGCGGTTCGGGGTTGCGAAGTAGCGGTAGGCGACGTCGATCGTGATGCCCTGCTCGCGCTCCGAGCGCAGGCCGTCGGTGAGCAGCGACAGGTCGACGTAGCCGTGGCCCTTGTCCGTGGACGTCTTCTCCACGGCCTCGAGCTGGTCGGCGAAGATCGACTTGCTGTCGTAGAGCAGGCGACCGATCAGGGTCGACTTGCCGTCGTCGACCGAACCCGCCGTCGCGAAGCGGAGCAGGTCCATCTGGCCATCTGTGGCGCCCATCAGAAGTAGCCTTCCTTCTTGCGGTCTTCCATGGCCGCCTCGCTGAACCGGTCGTCACCGCGGGTCGCGCCGCGCTCGGTGACCCGGGCAGCCGCGACCTCCTCGATGATCTCGTCGATCGTGCTGGCGGTGGACTCCACGCAGCCGGTCAGGGTGATGTCGCCGCAGGTGCGGAAGCGCACCGTGCGCTCCTCGGCGACCTCGCCCGCGCGCAGCGGGTTGAGCGGCGTCTCGGTCATCAGCATGCCGTCGCGCTCGAAGACGCGGCGCTGGTGGCTGAAGTAGATGTCGGGGATCTCGATGCCCTCGCGGCCGATGTAGTCCCAGATGTCGAGCTCGGTCCAGTTCGAGATCGGGAAGATCCGCATGTGCTCGCCGGCGTGCAGGCGGCCGTTGTAGAGGCTCCACAGCTCGGGGCGCTGCATCTTCGGGTCCCACTGGCCGAACTCGTCGCGGTGGGAGTAGACGCGCTCCTTGGCGCGGGCCTTCTCCTCGTCGCGACGGCCACCACCGAAGGCGGCGGTGAAGCCGTTCTCCTCGATGGCGTTGAGCAGGGTGCCGGTCTGCATGCGGTTGCGGCTGGTCTTGCCGTCGTCGACCACGACCCCGTTGGCGATCGCGTCGTCGATCGAGGCCACGACCAGGCGCACGCCGAGGCGGTTGACCCAGTTGTCGCGGGTCTCCATGACCTCGGGGAAGTCCAGGCCCGTGTCCACCTGCAGGATCGGGAACGGGATCTTCGCCGGGTAGAAGGCCTTCTCGGCGAGGCGGAGCATGACGATGGAGTCCTTGCCACCCGAGAACATCAGGACCGGCTTCTCGAACTCGGCGGCGACCTCACGGAAGATGTGGATCGACTCCGCCTCGAGCTGGTCCAGCTGGCTCAGCTGGTAGTCGACGTGGGTGTTGGTCATGGTGAAGAGGGGGCCTCTCTAGTGACAGCAGCGTTCATCGTAGCGACGTGGCACGGCTCGGTGAATTCGCCTGCCCGGGCGTGGTCAGCCAGACTTGGCCAGATGAGTCGTGCCCCCCGTGCCTCGTCCCGCTCCCACGCTCCCTCGCGCCTGCTCGCAGGGCTCGTCGCCGTGGGCCTCGTCACGGCGGGATGCTCCTCCGACGGGGCCGCCACGCCGCCGTCGTACGACGCCAGCGACGCCGTCGAGGCGCGCGTGCTGCCCCAGATCGCCGCCAACGGCGAGGACACCGAGGCCGCCTCCGACGCCGCCTGGGTCGTCGACGCGACCATCGCCGACGTCGATGAAGGCACGACCGTCACCCTCTACGGCAGGACCGACGACGGGTGGGACGAGGTCGACGAGCAGGAGACCGACGCCGACGGGCAGGTCGCGCTGACGTCCACCGCGTCCGGTGACCTCCACGTGGTCGTCGGGTCGGGCGAGGACGCCATCGGCACCGAGGTCTCGACCAGTGACGCGCCCGAGGCGACCTTCACCGACGACTTCGACGAGAACTCCGTCGACGTCGAGGGCGGGCCCTGGGTGTCGCGCACGCAGGGCCACATCGGCGTACGGACGTGCTCGCGCGCCGGCGCCGACGCCGCCGAGGTCACCGACGGGGTGCTCCAGCTCAGCGTCATCGAGGACCCCGACATGAAGGGCGAGTGCCAGCTGCCCGGCCGCCGCAAGAAGTTCCCCTACCGGCTCAACGGCCACGTCGGCACCGAGGCGAGCTACGCCTTCACCTACGGCTACGCCGCCGCGCGGATCAGGACGCAGTCGGCGCGCGGCCAGCACGCGGCCTTCTGGATGCAGGCGGTCGGCGGGCAGCAGTCCGGCGGCCCGCAGAAGGGCGGCGCCGAGATCGACGTCATGGAGTACTTCGGCGACGACCACCCGCTCGGCGGCCTGACGCAGTTCACCTACTTCCTCGACAAGGCCGGCAAGAAGCAGACGGTCGGGGGCTGGATCCCCGACGTCGAGAAGTACGGCGACGACTGGTCCGAGCAGTACCACGTCTACTCCGTGGAGTGGACGCCCGAGGAGTACGTCTTCCGCATCGACGGCCAGGTCACCCAGCGGCTCGAGGGCCCCACGTCCGGTCGCCCGGAGTTCCTGATCCTGAGCCTGCTGTCGTCGGACTACGAGCTGCCGCGCTTCAACGGCGAGCTGCCCGAGCACATGGAGGTCGACTGGGCGCGCGCGTGGGAGACCGGCAAGCAGTGACTACCCGACCGCCCGGGACGGCGAGTCCAGGACGAGCGTGATCGGCCCGTCGTTGACGCTCTCGACCCGCATGTCCGCCCCGAACCGGCCTCGCTCGACGTGGGCGCCGAGGCGATCGAGCTCGGCGCAGACGGCGTCGTACAGCGGCTCGCTGACCGGGCCCGGCGCGGCCGACTGCCAGGTGGGGCGACGGCCCTTGCGCGCGTCGCCGTACAGCGTGAACTGGCTGACCACGAGCACCGGCGCCCCGACGTCGCTGGCGCTCCGCTCCTCGCGGAGCAGGCGCAGGTCCCAGACCTTGCGGGCGGTCCAGGCGACCTCCACGTCACCGTCGTCGTGGGTGATGCCGAGGTAGACCAGCAGGCCGGGTCGATCGAGCTCGCCGACCACCTCGCCGTCGACCCGGACGCTGGCGGAGAGGACCCGCTGGATGACCGCACGCATGGTGCAAGGATGCCGCCATGTCTGATGTGTTGCTGATCACCGTCGCCCCCACCGGGGCCGAGACCGCCAAGGCCGACTGCCCGCAGCTCCCCACCACCCCCGAGGAGATCGCCCGCACCGCCGCCGAGTGCGAGGCGGCCGGCGCCGCGATGATCCACCTCCACGTGCGCGACACCTCGCACGCGCCGACGCTCGACCAGGGGCTGCTGCGCGAGTGGGTGGCCGCCGTGCGCTCGTCGTCCTCCCTGGTGGTCCAGCTGTCCACCGGCGGATCGGTGCACGACCCGCTCGAGGAGCGGCTGAGGGTGCTCGACGCCGAGCCCGACTCGTGCAGCCTGACGATGGGCACGACGAACTTCGGTGACGACGTCTTCCTCAACCCGTGGCCCTTCGTGAAGGACCTCTACCAGCTCGCCCTGTCGCGCGGCGTCGCCCCGGAGTTCGAGCTGTTCGACCTCGGCCAGGTGCACGCGCTCGGGCGCCTCGTCCGGGAGTACGGCGTCCCCGCCGGCGGCAAGGTCCACGTCGACTTCGTGATGGGAGTCCCCGGCGGCATGCCGGGCACCGCCCCGGCGCTGGTCGCCGGCGTCGCGGCGCTCCCGCCGGAGGTGACCTCGTGGTCCGCCACCGGCATCGGCCGCTCGACCCTCGCCGTCGCGATGGCATCCCTGTCGATGGGCGGCCACCTCCGCGTCGGGATGGAGGACGTGCTCACCATCAGCCGCGGCGTACCGGTCGAGTCCAACGCCCAGCTCGTCTCCCGAGCCGTGGACCTCGGCCGGATCGCTCAGCGGTCCCCGATGACGCCTGCTCAGTGCCGGGAGCTCCTCGGGCTGTCCTGAGGCCGCAACCCGAGCGCGTCGTCCCGCGACACGCAGTACGACGTCCGCGACTCGCCGCACGCAAGGGCCGCGCGGCCGAGAAGCGGCCCCTCAGGCCGCGACCGGCAGCTCGAGAGCGTCCCGCACGTCGGCGACGACCTCGTGCGGGGAGAACATCACCTGCTCCCAGGTGAATCGCAGCACCGTCCACCCAGCGACGACGAGGGCGTTGTATCGCCGGCAGTCGTCGTCGTGGTCGACCTTGCCCGCGTGGTGCGCCCACGAGTTGGCCTCGATGGCGAGCGCGTGGAACGGGTCGGCGAGGTCGGGGTGGTAGGTGACGCCGCGGACGGTCGTGGCCCACTGGGGCACGACGGCGATGCCGGCCTCGATGAGGACGGCCCGGAGCACGGACTCGAACGGGTTGGCTGCGAGGGGCGTCGCATGGTCGAGCACGCGACGGACCTCGGGACGCAGGTCGCGGCGCAGCACCCGGGACAGGTCGTCGCCCGTGACGTCTCCGTGCCGCAGGGCGGAGTCAGCCACGGCGAGCGCCTCGTCGAACGGGAGCTCCTTCGCACAGTCCAGGACCGTGCGGAGCTTGCTCGTGGCCCAGCCATCCACCTCGTCGCGGGGCAGCTCGACCATCGTGAGCGAGGCGTCGACCGGGTGCTCCGGCTTGCGTGCGACTGCCAGCTCGGGCCAGCGCGGCGGCCACTTCATCTCCCAACCCCAGTGGGCGGCAGCGCTGAGTCCCCGCAGGTGGCCGTCGACCTCCGTCGCCGCCGACAGCGCCAGGTCCGCCGTCGGCAGGGCGTAGCGACCGCGGGAGACGTGGGTGATCCGGCCTCCGGCGACTGCGTCACGGAGACGTTTCCGCGTGGTGAGGGACAGGATCTGCGCGGTCGACCCGATCCCGCCGAGGCGGGTGAGTGCGGCGACCGGGTCCATGCCGCCGAGTGTGCTGTGCCCCGATCGATGACGCGAACAGCTCTCCACAGGGCCGCTGTTGCGCCGAGGTCCGGCCGACACGGCACACGCTGTCGCGACACGCCGCATGCTCGGCGCTGGCGTGCCGAGGATCGGCCCTTCCGCGGGTGCACGCAAGCTTTCGTCCGCGCCTAGGGACCGGAGTCGTCGACCTTCTTCATGCCGACCACGCCGGGGCGGTAGGACGGGTCCTCGAGCTGGGCGATGGTGGGGGATCCGAACATCGGCAGGCCCTGGGACTTGCGGAGGAACCCCCACACCACCGGGAGGACGAGCAGGACGGCGAGGCCGACGCCGGCGATGAGGATCGGGTGCGTCTCGTCCTCGCCCGCACCGAGCGGGGCCCAGCCGGCCTTGTCGAGGAGCGCCACGCCGCTCATGGTCAGCACCACGACGATGCCGCGGCGGATGAACGACTGCGGGACGCGCGGGGCGATGGCCGAGCCGATGAGCGTGCCGGGCACGGAGCCGAGCACGAGCGGGACGAGGATCGCCCAGTCGAGGCCGTGGAGGGCGATGTTGGAGATCGCGGCGGCCATGACGAGCGGGACGGCCTGGACGAGGTCGGTGCCGACGAGGCGGACCGCCGACAGGCCCGGGTAGAGCATCAGCAGCGCGATCATGATGACCGAGCCCGAGCCGACGCTGGTGATGCCGACGAGCAGTCCGCCGAGGGCGCCGACCAGGAGGGTCGGGATCGGGCGGATCGCAGGGTTGTCGTCGGGGTGGTCGCCGCCGCGGACGCGGAGCAGGTTGAGGTAGAGGCGCAGGGCGTACGTCGCCGCCGCCAGCAGCAGCGCGAAGCCGATGCAGAGCTTGAGCGTCTCGTCGATGTCCTCGGGCGAGACGACCCACGACACCAGGTGGGGGCCGAGCAGGGCCATCGGGATCGAGCCGATCATCAACCACTTGGCCAGCTGCATGTTGGGCGAGCCCTCGCGCTTGTGCACGATGGCGCCACCGGTCTTGTAGATCGCCGCGGCCGTCAGGTCGGCGGTGACGACCGTGGCGGCCTCGCCCACGCCGAGGAAGATCAGCGCGGGCGTCATCAGCGCACCGCCGCCCATGCCGGTCAGGCCGACCACGATGCCGACGAAGAAGCCCGCCGCGAGGATCGAGAAGAACGTGACGGTGATCCAGTCCATCAGGACTCCCGAGCGGTGAGGCGGGGGACGATGTCGCTCAACATGGCAGTGATTGTGCCCCTTGCCCGCTCCGCGGCCGCCTGGCCTCGCCGGTAGGGGTCGGCGACGTCGTGCCCGGGCGCGGCCGGCGCGCGACGGGTGCCGGCGGCGGTGACCAGCTCCCGGCCGCGCAGGTCGGGGATCTGCCCGATCGTCTCGGCGAACTGGCCGAGCGTGAAGAGCTTGCGGTGGTGCTGGGGGAAGTCGTCGAGGACGAACTGCCGGTGCACCGACGTCGCGGTGAGGACCAGGTCGGCCTCCGTGAGCAGCGCGGCCTCGAGGTGCTGGCTGCGGAACTCGCTGCTGTCGACGTGCGCCGGGAGGGTCGCCACCATGTCGGGGTTCATCGGCTCGCCGTCACGCGCGTGCGTGCCGGCGCTGCCGAAGTAGATCCGCGCGCCGCCGGCGAGGTCGCGCGCGAGCAGCTCCATCGTGGGTGAGCGGCAGATGTTGGCGGTGCACACGAACAACACCGCGAGGGAGTCAGGCACGGCTGTCCGTCGGCTGGGCCGTCAGGTGGAGGTAGCCGGCCTCGTCGAGCGCGACGAGCACGTCGTCGAGGGCGTCCTCGATGGTGCGCCCGGTCGTGTCGACGCGCACGGCGGCGTCGTCGGGCTCCTCGTAGGGAGAGGAGATGCCGGTGAACTCGGGGATCTCGCCGGCACGCGCCTTGGCGTAGAGGCCCTTGCGGTCGCGGCGCTCACACTCCTCGAGCGGCGTCGCGACGTGGACGAGGAAGAACGCCCCGCCCGCGTCCTCGACCATCGCGCGCACCTGCGCGCGGGTCTCGGCGAACGGCGCGATCGGCGAGCACACGGCCACGCCGCCGTGCCGTGAGATCTCGGCGGCGACCCAGCCGATCCGGCGGATGTTGGTCTCGCGGTCGGCCTTGGAGAAGGTGAGCCCGGCCGAGAGGTTGCGGCGCACGACGTCGCCGTCGAGGCTGGTGACCGAGCGACCCCCCTGCTCGAGCAGGAGGTCCATCAGGGCCCGGGCCAGCGTGGACTTGCCGCTGCCGGACAGGCCGGTGAAGAAGAGCACGAGGCCCTGGTCGGCGGGCTCGGGCTGGTCGGCGGCCACGATCTCGGCGATCCCCGCGGGGAAGGTGTCGCTGGTCGACGACGGAGCCCCGGCGCCGGTCACGAGGCCGTTGTCCGCGAGGGCGTGGACCGGGTCGCCGGCGGCGTACGTCTCGAGCACCTGGGCGCCCAGGGCGTGGTCGGCGTCGGCGTCCCCGTGCGAGGGGAGGGGTACGGCGACCACGCTGGCGTCGTCGAGCAGCTCGGCCGCGGCGAGGGTGGCCCGCACGAGCGCGACGGGCGAGAGCTCGGCCGTGCCGGTGCCCACCAATGCCACGAGCACCGCGCGGCCCAGGCTGCGCAGCTCGTCGAGGTCGGCCTCGGTGAGCGCGTCGACGACGGGGACGAACGTGGCGCCGGCGTGCTGCTCCCGCACCTGCGTGGGCGTGAGGTGCAGCCGGCGGAAGGGGCCGTACTGGGCGTGGGTCAGGGGGGTCAGCGTGCCGTCGCCCGCGACCCGGGCGAGCGGCAGCCCCTCGGGGTCGACGAGCTCGGCCTCGACGGCGCCGTCGGGCAGGTCGAGGGTGACCGCGCTCCCGGGTGCGTTGAAGCGGTCGAGGGGGGCGTAGGCGCCGGAGACCAGGAGCTCCAGGTCGTCGAGCTCGGTCGGCGTGGGGCAGTGCTGGATCACCCGCGCATCCTCTCACTGGTGGCAGATAGCCTGCGCCCCATGCCTGCCGCTGGTCTGCCCGTCGTCGCTGAGATCGTCCGCTCGGGATTCGTGGAGGGCCACCACTACGGCTCGATCGTCGCGCTGGCTGCCGACGGGTCGGTCGACTGGTCGGTGGGCGAGGTCGTCGCGCCGGTGCTGCCGCGCTCGAGCAACAAGCCGATCCAGGCGCTGGCGATGGTCGAGCTCGGCCTCGACCTCCCCGACGACCTGCTCGCCCTGGCCTGCGCCTCGCACTCCGGCGAGCCGTTCCACGTGGACGGCGTACGTCGCACGCTGGCGTCTGCCGGGCTCGACGAGTCGGCCCTGCGGACCCCGCCCGACTACCCGCTCGACGACGCGGCGCGCGAGGCCGTGCTCCGGGCCGGCGGGGAGAAGTCGCCGATCCTGATGAACTGCTCGGGCAAGCACGCGGCGATGCTCGCGACCTGCGTGGTCCGCGGGTGGGACACCGCGACCTACCTCGACCCGCACCACCCCCTGCAGGTGGCGACCATCGAGACCTTCGCCCGCCTGACCGGCGAGCCGGTCGACACCGTCGCCGTCGACGGCTGCGGGGCACCGCTCCTGTCGACCTCCCTGACCGGGCTCGCCCGCGCGTTCGCCGCGCTCGCCACTGCGACGGAGGGTCCCGAGCAGCGCATCGCGGAGGCGATCCGCCGGCACCCGGAGCTCGTCAGCGGCACGACGCGTGACGAGCTGACGCTCCACCGGGCGGTCCCGGGCCTGATCGGCAAGGCCGGTGCCGAGTCGGTGTACGCCGTCGCGCTGCCCGACGGCCGGGCGTGGGCGCTCAAGACCGACGACGGCGCCCCGCGCGTGCGCCCCGTGCTGATGGCCGAGGCGCTGCGTCGCTCGGGCGTCCTGGCCGAGGACGGCGTGGACGCCGCTGCCGTCGAGGGCACGGGCCGGCTCGACCTCCTCGGCGGCGGGAAGCCCGTCGGCGAGATCCGTGCTTGCTTCTAGCTAGCACCTGGAGTCCAGTTCCCATTGGCTTGGTGACGATGGTCACCGTCCCGGTGTTTGCATTTTGCTAACAAGTGTTAGCACACTGGAGGCATGGTCAAGGAGAAGATCGGCGAGCTCGGCGACTACCTGAAGGAGCAGCGACTCGCAGCCAAGCTGTCGCTGCGACAGCTCGCCGACCAGGTCGGGGTCAGCAACCCCTACCTGAGCCAGATCGAGCGCGGTCTCCGCAAGCCGTCGGCCGAGGTGCTCCAGCAGCTCGCCCGCGCCCTGCGGGTCTCCGCCGAGCAGCTCTACGTGCGCGCCGGCATCGTCCACCCGGACACCGCCGAGGCGGGAGGTGTCGAGCTCGCGATCCTCGCGGACGCCGGCCTCACCGAGCGGCAGAAGCACTCGCTGCTCGACGTCTACGCGTCCTTCCAGGCGCTCAACGAGCGCGACGCCCGACCCACCGACCCTGCATGACCAGCACATCCGACCAGCAGCACCCAACCAAGGAGAACCACATGGCCACCAACCTCAAGAACCAGGCACTCAAGCCCGTCCTCGCCGGTGTCGGCGTGACCGACCTCGCTGTCGAGGCCGTCCGCGAGGCCGTCGCCGACGTGCAGAAGCGCGTCGCGGCCGTGCAGGAGCGCGCCACGCGCACCGCTGCCGACCCCAAGGCCGTCGTCAACGCCCGGGTCGACGCCCTCGCGAAGGACGCCCAGGCTCGTCGCGCCGCCGTCGAGGCCCGCGTCGCCGAGCTCCAGGCCTACCCCGGCAAGGTCTCCTCGCTGGTCGACGACAACGTCGCGGCCGCGAACGCTGCCTACGCCGACCTCGTCAAGCGCGGCGAGTCCCTCGTGGGCCGGATCCGTCGCCAGGAGTCGACCGTCGCCGCCCGGGAGTCCGCGAAGACCACGGTCTCCAAGGCCAAGACCACCGCGACCCAGGCCAGGAAGGCCGCGGACGCCACCGCCACGGCCGCTGACCGGACCTCCGCCACGAAGGTCGCCCCGAAGCCCAGGCCGACCGCCAAGAAGGCGACCCAGAAGGCCGCCGGCAAGAAGGCCGCCGCGACGACCGCGCGCAAGAGCGCCGCGAAGAAGACCGCGACCGCCCAGAGCAGCGCCAAGGCCACCGCCACCGCGGCGAAGAAGACCGCCACGAACGCTGCCCAGGCCGTCGTCGAGGCCGCCGAGAAGGTCGGCGACTGAAGAGCCGCCGAGGCTGACCCGGGTCAGCTCTCGTTGTTCTGAGACGAAGGGCCTCCGTCCGGTGGACGGAGGCCCTTCGCACCTTCGCCTACGCTGTCCTTGTGCAACCGTGGATCTTCGAGAGCTGGCTGATGCTGGGCGTGCTCGTGATCGCCCTCGCGATCAAGGGCTTCGCGTTCGTCAACGCGTTGACCTTCTCCGTCGAGGCCTACGACGCCGCGGGCAAGCTGACCAAGCAGGCGTGGTGCCTGATCACCGGCCTCGGCTTCGCCGCGCAGCTCGTGCTGCTCGGCTCACCGCTGGGCATCATCAACCTGATCTTCACCATCGCCGCGCTGGTCTACCTCGCCGACGTGCGCCCCGCGCTGCGCGAGGTCACCTCGGGTCGTCGCTGACCCGCATCGGCCCGCGTCAGCCCAGGTAGCGGTCGAGCGCGGCGAGCGCGTCCTCGGGCTCGAAGCCGGTGGCGCGGATCTTCTCCAGCGACATCGCCGAGTTGAGCGGTCGCGGCGCGAACGGGTTGCCCTGCGCCAGCACCCCCTCGGCGTACGCCTCCGTGGTGGTCCCGGAGACGTCGTCGGCGCTGCGGCCGGAGCGCTCGAAGACCGCCTGGGCGATCTCTTGCCACGACATGGCCGGGCCGCCGTTGGAGAGGTTGTAGGTGCCGAACGGAGCGCCCGTCGTGATCAGGTGGCTGATGCCGCGGACGAGCTCCTCGGTGAAGGTGAGCCGCCCGACCTGGTCGTCGACCACGCTCGGCGACACGCCCTTCTCGGCGAGCGACTGCATCGTGCGCACGAAGTTCTTGCCGTCGCCGATCACCCAGCTGGTGCGGATCAGGTAGTGGCGCGGGGCCAGTCCGACGGCGAGGTCACCGGCGGCCTTCGACTGCGCGTAGACGCCGAGCGGCGAGAGCGGCTCGTCCTCGGTGTGCCCGGGGTCGAGTGCGGCGGTGCCGTCGAAGACGTACTCCGACGAGACGTGCACCAGCGTGAAGCCGTGCTCGCGCGCGAGCCGCGCCAACGTCGCGGGGGCGGTCGAGTTCGCCGCCCAGGCGGCGACGCGGCCCTCGGTGGTCTCGGCGGCGTCGACGGCGGTGTAGGCCGCGGCGTTGAGCACCAGGGCGTACTCGTGCCACGGCCAGGCGGCCACGGCGGCCGGGTCGGTCAGGTCGAGCGACGTCACGCCCTCGCCCGCGAAGAGGTCGACGCGGTCGGCGTCGGGGTGCTCCGCGTGGAGCGCGCGGCCGAGCTGGCCGAGGGCACCCACGACGAGCGTCTTCTTCGGCTTCATCGGCACGACGTCACCCAGGCGCGGGTTGTTGTGGTCCTTCTCGGAGATCTCCGCCTCGTCGAGCGGGATCGGCCACGGGATGCCCGCGGTCTCGTCGCCGAGGTGGAGGGCCGGGTAGGCCACGCCGGGGCGCCAGTGGTCGTTGACGAGGTAGGTGTAGGCGGTGCCGTCTTCGAGCGCCTGGTAGGAGTTGCCCACCCCGCGCGGCACGAAGACGGCGACCGAGGGGTCGACCTCGGTCGAGAAGGTCGTGCCGAACGACTCGCCCTCGCGCATGTCGACCCAGGCGCCGAAGATCCGCCCGGTCGCCAGCGACACGAACTTGTCCCACGGCTCGGTGTGGATGCCGCGGGTCGCGCCCCGGGAGGCGTTGAACGAGATGTTGTTCTGCACGGGGCCGAAGTCGGGCAGGCCGAGGGCCACCATCTTCTCGCGCTGCCAGTTCTCCTTGAACCAGCCGCGGGCGTCGCCGTGCAGGGGCATCCGGACGACGAGCAGGCCCGGGATCGGGGTCGTCTCGACGCGCAGCTCGTTGGTGCGGGCCTCAGCCATCACTGGCCCTTCTGCGCGTACTTCGCCTCGGTCGCGTCCTTGTGGGGGCGCCACCAGTCCTCGTGCTCCTGGTACCACGCGATGGTGTTGGCCAGGCCGGACTCGAAGTCCTGGAACTGCGGCTGCCAGCCGAGCTCCTGGCGCAGCTTGCCGGACTCGATGGCGTAGCGCAGGTCGTGGCCGGCGCGGTCGGTGACGTGGTCGAACTCGTCGGCGCCCTTGCCCATCAGCGTGAGGATCAGGCGGACGACCTCGAGGTTGTTCTTCTCGCCGTCGGCGCCGATCAGGTACGTCTCGCCGATCTCGCCCTTGGTGAGGATGGTGAGGACGGCCGAGGAGTGGTCGTCGGCGTGGATCCAGTCGCGGACGTTCTCGCCCGAGCCGTAGAGCTTGGGGCGGATGCCGTCGATGACGTTGGTGATCTGGCGTGGGATGAACTTCTCGATGTGCTGCCAGGGGCCGTAGTTGTTCGAGCAGTTCGACACCGTCGCCCGCACGCCGAAGCTGCGGACCCAGGCGCGCACGAGGTGGTCGGAGCCGGCCTTCGACGCGGAGTAGGGCGAGGACGGGTTGTAGGGCGTGTCCTCGGTGAAGCGCTTCGGGTCGTCGAGTTCGAGGTCGCCGTAGACCTCGTCGGTCGAGACGTGGTGGAGGCGCTTGTCGTGCTTCCGCACCGCCTCGAGGATCGTGTAGGTGCCGAGGATGTTCGTCTTGATGAACGGGCTCGGGTCGTTGAGCGAGTTGTCGTTGTGCGACTCCGCCGCGTAGTGGACGACCGCGTCGTGCGCCGCGACCAGCGGGTCGACGGTCTCCTCGTCGGCGATGTCGCCGACGACCAGCTGCACCCGGTCCTCGGGCAGCCCGGCCAGCGACTCCTTCGAGGCGGCGTAGGTCAGCTTGTCGAGGACGGTGACGTTGAGGTCGGTGTGCTCGACGAGGTGGTGCACGAAGTTCGATCCGATGAACCCCGCGCCCCCGGTCACAAGAAGGCGTTCCATGGCCGGGAGTCTAGGGTGCGCCGGCGCCCGCGGCCGACCCGGTGAGCGTGAAGCTCGGCTGCGTCACCAATCCGGGGGAGTCGTACGTCGCCAGCCCGGCGCCGCTGCTCGTCCAGCCCTCCGGGAGCTCGCCGACGTCGTACCCGTCGGGCCACTGGACGCTGACCTTCACGGCCTGCGCGTTGACCATGCCCTGCGGCGTCATCGCGAGCCGGTAGGTCAGCGTGCCGTCACCGGGGGCGACCGCGGCGGCAGGGACGACGTACTCCAGCACGGCCTCGCGGGTCGTCTGCGGCGGCAGCACCAGGCGGAGGAGCTTGTAGGGACGGCCGTAGTAGTCGAACGTGCCGTTGCCCTGGACCTTGCCGGCGGCGGTCGCGCTGGTGATCTCCACGCCGTCGGGCAGGAAGACACCGAGGGTCATGCCGTTCCAGCGGGTGCGGCTGGAGCCGCCGCGGGGGTCGCCGTAGATCTGGTTCGCGCCGTAGGGCGGGGAGTCGTTGAAGACCGAGATGGTCATCCGCACCTTGGCCGAGCCGTCCTCGCGCAGCGTCACCTCGCTGGCGACGGTGCGCTTCTGCCAGTAGTCGGCCTTGGACTGGTTGGTGTTCTGGTTGAAGACCGCGACGTAGTCGTGGTCGGTGTCGGAGAGCTCGCCGGCCAGTCCGATGTCGGCGATCGCCGCCTGGACGTCGGGGTCGCGCATCCAGAGCGCGAAGTGGCGGCCCTGCGCGGAGTCCCTCAGGGACTCGATCTTCGCCACGCCGTTGCCGGGCTCGAAGAGGCGCTCGGCGAAGACCGGCACGATGGCACGGTTGAGGTCGTGGCGCGCCTCGTTGTCGGGGAAGGCGTCGTAGTCGCCGACCATCTTCTCGGTGAAGTTCGAGGCGTCGAGGGTGCCGTAGGTCGGCGCCTCCACCGGGCCGGTGATGCGCAGCATGTCGGCGAGGGCGACCACGTCGACCGCGATCAGGCCGTCGGCCTCCTGCCCGGTGCGACGGGCCCAGCCGCGCAGCAGCTCCTCACCGGAGACGGACCAGTCGGGGGCGAACGTCGCGGTGGAGATGCGCAGCTTGCCGGTGTGGAACGGGTTGCCCTCGACCCGGTCCCAGCGACCCACGCGGTAGAGGTCCGGGTCGGAGGTGTCGCGCGCCTCGCCGAGGGTGAGCTTGCCGCCGGCGACGTCCATCGGGGCGATGGTGAGCGGAGCGCCGCCGGAGAACCGCTCCTCGGCCGGGTTGAGCAGGGCCAGGAGGTAGGTCCGCTTCTCGTCGATGCCGAACAGGGCCGGCAGGGCCTCGGCGAGCGGCTCGGCGCGCCGGGCGCCGGCCGCGAGCGGGGCGACGACGTCGGACGCCTCGTCGCGCGCGTCGGCGAGCCGGGTGCCGACGCCCATCGCGGAGTCGCTGACCTGGCTGAGCTCGAGCTGGGCGGAGTCGAGGTTCGCGCTCGCCTCCCCGATCGCACCCACCAGCGTGTCGAGGGCGCCGACGTCGATCGAGCGGTTCCCGAAGAGGGTCGCGTCCTTGCCGTGCACGGTCGGCCAGACGTCGACGGCGATCTCGGCGGTCGCGGTCAGCTCCTCGAGGGCGTTGCCCAGGTGGCGTACGTCGGACACGGGCCGGCCCACGACGGGGACGAGGCTCCAGACGTCACCGCCGATGCCCTGCATGGCCACCTGGAGCTCGTCGGCGTGGTGGCGTGCGCTCTCCACGCTCGTGGCAGCGGCCCCGAGGTCACCCGCGCTGAGCGAGGCCTGCGCGGCCTCCAGGTCCGCCTTCGCGGCCTCGGCGTTGCCGGGCGCCTTGAGGAACGGGATCGCCAGCAGTCCGAGCACGACCACCAGGAGGAACAGACCGCCGATGACGGTGGCCGGCCGGATCAACCGTCGCTTCTGGGTGCGGCGGGAGGACGGCATGCCCACATGGTGCCAAACGGGACCCCGGCCCGTACGCCATAGTGTTCATCCATGCGCGGAATCATCCTGGCCGGTGGCACCGGCTCCCGACTGCACCCGATCACCCAGGGCATCAGCAAGCAGCTGGTCCCGGTGTACGACAAGCCGATGATCTACTACCCGCTCTCGACGCTGATGCTCGCGGGGATCAAGGACGTCCTCATCATCACCACGCCGCACGAGGCCGACGGCTTCCACCGGCTGCTCGGCGACGGCTCGCAGTTCGGCATCGACCTCACCTTCGCGGTGCAGCCCAGCCCCGACGGCCTCGCGCAGGCCTTCATCATCGGTGCCGACCACATCGGCTCGGAGCGGGCGGCGCTCGTCCTCGGCGACAACATCTTCTACGGCTCGGGCCTGGGGTCGCAGCTGCTGCGGTTCAAGGACCTCGACGGTGCCGCCGTCTTCGGCTACCACGTCGCCGACCCCCGGGCGTACGGCGTCGTGGAGTTCGACGACCAGGGACGGGCGCTGTCGCTGGAGGAGAAGCCCGAGCACCCGAAGAGCGACTTCGCCGTCCCGGGGCTCTACTTCTACGACAACGACGTCGTGCAGTACGCCGCCGAGCTGGCTCCGTCAGCGCGTGGCGAGCTGGAGATCACCGACCTCAACCGGCGCTACCTCGAGGAGGGCCGGCTCCACGTCGAGGTTCTGCCGCGCGGCACGGCCTGGCTCGACACGGGCACCTTCGACTCGCTCAACGACGCCTCCAACTTCGTCCGCACCATCGAGGGACGCCAGGGCTTCAAGGTCGGCGCGCCCGAGGAGGTCGCCTGGCGGATGGGCTTCCTGTCCGACGACGAGCTCGTGGCCCGGGCCGAGCCCCTGCGCAAGAGCGGCTACGGCGAGTACCTCCTGGGCCTCTTGAAGCACGGCTGAGGCACGGCTGGAGCACGGCTGAGGCCGACCGCACCGCCGTCCTCCCCAACCTGCGCCGAGGACGTTTCGACCCGGCGCGGGCGGGGGAGGTAGGGGACACAGGACGACCAAGCGCGGCCACAGGAGGTCTCGGGTGCCCCAGTCAACAGGCGTGGAGTTCGTGCAGGGAGGCGCCGCCGAGCGTGCGGTGGCCGACGATCCCTTCTGGGCGACGGTGCTCCGTCGCCACGGCGACATCGACGTCGTCGTGCTCCCGCAGGAGCCGACGCTCGAGCAGGTGGTGCCGGAGGGTGAGCCCGAGGTCGATCCCGAGCAGGCCCGCGAGGCGCTCCGCGGCCAGGCCGCCGCGTTCTGGGCCGAGCTCGGCCTCGGCGGCGACCCGGCCCACCTCGACGACGTCTGGTTCGCCGGTGTGGCACCGGGCACGCTGCGCTGGCAGGGCACCGCGACCTTCGAGCAGGTCGACCCGCTCCTGGCCTCCGCCGCCCTCGAGCGCGCGCAGCTGGTGCTCGCCGCCGACGACGGCTGGCACACGCTCGTCCCGACCGACGGCCTGCCGCGCGTGATCGCCGGCCGGGCCGCACAGCCCGGCCGCGAGGAGGTCCACGTCGTCCTCGCCTCGCCCACGCGGCTCGTGGTGCGGATGCGCTCGGCACTCGTCCACGTCGGGGCGGTCGCCGCCGCTGCGACCCTGGGCTCGTCCGCAGGTGGTGGGGACCGATGACCGAGCAGCTGGTCTGGGACCTGCAGGTCCTCCAGAAGGGCACGACCGGGTGGGAGTCGCAGGAGCGGCTCATGGACGCCACCGCCAAGGACTTCCGGGCCGCCTCGCCGGGCGCGCTGCCGCCGAGCGTGCAGGGCGCCGCCACGGCGTTCTTCTCGACGTGGGCCGGGCTCGCCGGTGAGAGCACCGCGATCGCCCAGGGCTTCGTCGGCGCGCTGAAGGCCACCGGCAACGACTACTCCACGTCGGACGACGCCGCGGACCGCCAGTTCAGCGACCTCGACGGACGACTGGGGCCGGCCCGATGACGACCATCGAGGTCCCGGCGTCGGTGCCGGCACAGATCAAGAAGCCCGAGGGCGAGCCCGGCGGCGTCGACGCCCTCGCCACCACGCTCTACACAGCGGCGGGCCGCTACGAGGAGTTCGCGGACCGTTCGAAGGAGCTGCAGACCCTCGGCCGCTGGACCGGCAGCGCCTACGACGCCTACAAGGTCGCCTCCGGGAAGGCGTCCGGCGAGCACGCCGCCATGGGCACGACCGTCCGTCGCGTCGGCCGCGGCGTGACCGCGTTCGCCGACACCCTGCGCGACCTGCTGCGCGACCACGAGGAGCTCCTCGAGCGCAAGCGGTCCCTCGACGACCGGCGCAACGCGCTGATCGCCGAGATCAACGCGGCCGCCGGCGCCACGGAGGCCGACATCGCGGCGTTCCGCCAGCGTGCGGCCGAGCTGCGCAGCGAGTACGCCGAGCTGGTGCGCGCCGACGACGACCTGCAGCGCCGCGTCCGCGACAACGAGACCCTGCTGCGCCAGGTCTTCCAGGCCGCCGACACCCTGGCCGAGTCGACGTCGGCCGAGGGTGGCATCCCTCCGCTCGCGGAGGCGGCGATCAACCGCCCGGGTGCGCCGGGCAGCGGCGCCAGCCCGGCGGAGACCAAGGCGTGGTGGGACGGCCTCACCGAGGCCGAGCGGGAGGCCGTGATCGCGGCCTACCCCGACCGCATCGGGCAGGGCAACGGGCTGCCGGCCGACGCCCGCGATCAGGCCAACCGGGTGCTCCTCGACGACGACCTCGCCCGCCTGGCCTCCAAGCGTGCGGACGGGACGATCTCGGAGTCCGAGGGGAAGGTGCTCGCCAACGCCGAGCAGGCGCGCGACTCCCTCACCAACGCCGACGCCTACACCGACCCGCTCGACCCGAGCGTGCGGCCCGGCGGCCAGCTGTGGCTCTACGACCCCGGGGCCTACGACGGTGACGGCCGGGTGGCGATCGCGGTCGGCGACCTCGACACGGCCCAGGACGTCGCGGTGTTCACGCCCGGCATCAACACCGACATGTCCGACACCACGAGCTACACCGACAAGATGATGAACCTCTACGAGTCGACCCGCTACAACGGCGACGGCTCGAGCGTGGCGGCGATGTACTGGCTCGGCTACGACGCCCCGCACGGGCCGACCGACCTGGCCACCTTCACCGAGGGCCGCGCCGAGGACGGCGGGCGCCAGCTCTCCGAGGCGATCGACGGCCTGCGCGCGTCGCGCTCCGACGACCCCGCCCACCTCACGGCGATCGGCCACAGCTACGGCTCCACCACGACGTCGTACGCCACGCACGGCAACGGTTCGGTCAACGACGTCGTGCTGATCGGCAGCCCGGGCGCGGGTCCGGCCGACACCGCCTCCGACCTGGGGCAGGGCAACGTCTACGTCGGGCGCGACAGCCGCGACCTCGTGGCCGTGCTCGGCGACGAGGGCTGGATCGGCAAGTTCGGGCTGGGACTCGGCACCGACCCCTCGTCGGAGGACTTCGAGGCGACCCGCTTCGCCGCCGAGGACGTCGACCGCAGCTGGATCCGCAACACCGGCGACGCCCACAGCTCCTACCTCGACAACGACTCCGAGTCGCTCTACAACATCGGCCGCATCGTCGACGGCCACGGTGGTGACGTCAACGTGGTCGACCAGAGCTACGACCCGTGGTGGGGCCCGCCGCAGGACCCCGAGTGGGACCGGGAGCCGACGGCCGACCAGCCCGGGCGCTCGGACACGACCGCGCGCCGGTGATGATGGACGGCATGACCCGTCTCCCGCTGCGGTTGCTGCTCGTCCTCACCCTCGGGCTCGCGCTGGCGGCGTGCGGAGGAGGGCCGTCCGCCGACGAGTCGGCCGACGCGCTCGAGTCGATGAGGTCGTCGGTCGACGACGAGCTCCGCGCGATGGCCGGCGCCCTCACCTCGTCCGGACTGGCCGTCGAGCAGGCGACCGGGAGGGTGGACGAGAAGGGCATGTCGACCCGGCGGGCCCAGGACTACCTCGCGCGTGCGGTGCTGGTCGGCTCCGGGGACGAGGCCGGCCAGGTCGAGCAGGCCGCCGCGGCGCTCGAGGACGCCGGCTGGACCCGCAAGGCCGCAGGGCTCGACGCCGGCGAGGCCAACCCGTGGGTGCAGCTCGAGCGCGACGACTTCCGCACGACGATCGGCTGGACCAAGGTCGGCACCCGCGAGCTCGCGCTCAGCCTCGACCGGGCCGGTGACGTGGAGGTCCCCGACGACGCCCCTGTCGTCGACCGGGACAACGCGGTGGAGATCCCGCTCGACTGATCCGCGCCTCGACGGGCCCGCCAGGGTTCAGTCGAGGTCGGCGGCGACCATCCGGGCCACGAGCTCCTCGAAGGACACCGTCGGCGCCCAGCCGAGCTCCTCTCGGGCACGGCCGGCGTCGCCGACGAGCTCGGTCGGGTCGGCGGGGCGGAAGAACCGCTCGTCCTGCCGCACGAGGTGCTCCCAGTCGGTGATGCCGGCGGCGGCGAAGGCGGCGGCCACGAACTCGCGCACGGAGTGCGCCCGGCCGGTGGCGACGACGTAGTCCGACGGCTGGTCGGCACGGGCGGCGCGCACCATCGCGTCGACGTAGTCGGGCGCCCAGCCCCAGTCACGACGGGCCTCGACGTTGCCGAGGACCAGCTCGTCGGCCTCCCCCTTGGCGATCGCGGCCACGGTCGAGGTGATCTTGCGCGTCACGAAGCGCTCGTGGCGCCGGGGAGACTCGTGGTTGTAGAGGATCGCGCTCGACACGTGCAGGTCGCGCTGGCGGAAGACCCGCGCCGAGAGGTGGGCGAACGCCTTGGCGGCGCCGTACGGGTTCACCGGCGCGACTGGCGTGTCCTCGTCCTGCGGAGACTCGGCGGGCTCGCCGAAGATCTCGGCGCTGGAGGCCTGCACGAGGCGTACGTCGCCGAGCCGGTGCGCGGTCTCCATCAGCCCGACCGCTGCGTGGCCGTTGACGAGGGCCGTGGCGTCGGGCTGCTCCCACGACTGGGCGACCGAGCTGATCGCGGCGAGGTTGTAGATCTCCCGCGGCGCGAGGTCGAGCACGAGGCGCCGGGTCGCCTCCACGTCGCCCAGGTCGCCGCTGTGCAGCACGACCGCGTCGGGGCAGTGGGCCGGGTGGCCGTCGGAGGTGTAGACGAGCGCGTGGACGTCGTACCCCTCGGCGACGAGGCGCTCGGCGAGGTAGGTGCCGTCCTGGCCACCGATGCCGGTGATGAAGGCTCGCGCAGTCACCAGCCGGCCTTGAAGGCGGCGATGTCGCTGTCGACCATCATCGCGACGAGCTCGGCGAAGGAGACCGTCGGCGTCCAGCCCAGCTTGTCCTTGGCCTTGGTCGCGTCGCCGATCAGCAGCTCGACCTCGGCCGGGCGCATGAAGCGCGGGTCCTGCTTGACCAGGTGCTCCCAGTCGTCGACGCCGATGTGCTGGAAGGCGAGGTCGAGGTAGTCGCGGATCGACCAGGTCTCGCCGGTGGCGATGACGTAGTCGTCGGCCTCGTCCTGCTGGAGCATCCGCCACATGGCCTCGACGTAGTCGCCGGCGAAGCCCCAGTCGCGCCGGGCGTCGAGGTTGCCGAGGGTGATGTCGTCCTGCAGCCCGAGCTTGATCCGGGCGACGGCCTGGCTGATCTTGCGGGTCACGAACTCGGGGCCGCGACGCGGCGACTCGTGGTTGAACAGGATGCCCGACGAGGCGTGCATGCCGTAGGACTCGCGGTAGTTGATCGTCATGTAGTGGCCGTAGACCTTGCTCACGCCGTAGGGCGAGCGGGGCCACAGCAGGGTGCTCTCCGACTGGGGCACCTCCTGCACCTTGCCGAACATCTCCGAGCTCGAGGCCTGGTAGAAGTGGATGCCCGAGGGGTCGTCGCCGGCGTGGAGGCGGACGGCCTCGAGCATGTTGAGCACGCCCATGCCGGTCACGTCGCTGGTGACGAAGGCGTTCTCCCACGAGTAGGCGACGAACGAGATCGCGCCGAGGTTGTAGACCTCGCTGGGGTCGGAGTCGCGCATGGCTCGCATCAGGCTGGAGAGGTCGGTCAGGTCGCCGTTGTGGAGCTGGACGTCGGGGACGAGGCTCTCGACGAGCTCGCGGCGCGGGTTGTTCTGGCCGCGGATCAGCCCGTGGACGTCGTACCCCTTCTCGAGCAGCAGCTCGGCGAGGTAGAGGCCGTCCTGGCCTGTGATTCCGGTGATCAGAGCGCTCGGCATGCGGCCAGTCTGTCAGGGTCGGCGGTCGTTAGGGTGAGGTCCATGAGGATCCTCGTGAGCGGCGGCGCCGGCTACATCGGCTCGCACACTGTCATCCAGCTCGTCGCGGCCGGCCACGACGTGGTCATCGTCGACAACTTCAGCAACGCGCACCCGACGGTGCTCGGGCGGATGGAGTCGCTCACCGGGACCAGCATCCCGACGCACTCCTTCGACCTGTGCGACTACGACAAGACCGAGCACCTCTTCGCGAGCGAGGACTTCGACGCGGTCATCCACTTCGCCGGCTACAAGGCGGTCGGCGAGAGCGTGGCCAAGCCGCTCGACTACTACGAGAACAACCTCGGCTCGACCTTCTCGCTCGTGCGCGCGATGCAGAAGAACGACGTCCACAAGCTCGTCTTCTCCTCCAGCGCCACCGTCTACGGCACCGACCAGGCCGGAGCGACCGAGGACCGGCGCACGTTCGCCACGAACCCCTACGGCTGGACCAAGGTGATGCAGGAGCAGATCCTGCGCGACGTGGCGGCCGCCGACCCGAGCCTGCGCTTCGCGCTGCTGCGCTACTTCAACCCGGTCGGCGCGCACGAGTCCGGCACGATCGGCGAGGACCCGTCGGGCATCCCGAACAACCTGATGCCGTTCATCGCCCAGGTCGCGGTCGGGAAGCGCGAGAAGCTCGCCGTCTTCGGCGACGACTACGACACCGTCGACGGCACCGGGGTGCGCGACTACATCCACGTCGAGGACCTCGCCGCCGGCCACGTCGCCGCCCTCGAGGCGCTGACGACCACCACCGAGGGGGTCAACGTCTGGAACCTCGGCACGGGCCACGGCACCAGCGTGCTGGAGCTGCTCCACGCCTTCGAGCGCGCCGTCGGCCGCGAGCTCCCCTACGAGGTCGTCGCCCGGCGACCCGGTGACGTCGCGACGTCCTACGCCGACCCCTCGAAGGCCAACCGCGAGCTCGGCTGGAGCACGAAGAAGACCGTCGACGAGATGGCCGTCGACGCCTGGCGCTGGCAGTCCCAGAACCCCCAGGGCTACTCCGGCTGATGCACCGCCTGGTCACTGCGCTGGTGGTCGCGCTGCTGGCGAGCCTCGTCCCCGGAGCTGCCCACGCCGATCCGGTGGCGCCGCTGGTCGCGGTGCGGGCCGCGAAGCCGCTCGACGGGAGCGTCGTCGTGATCGACCCCGGGCACCAGCTCGGCAACCACAACTTCCCCGAGCAGATCGGCCGGCAGGTGCCGGCCGGCGGGTTCACCAAGCCGTGCAACACCACCGGCACGGCGACCGACGGGGGTTACCCGGAGGCCACCTTCACCTGGCAGGTGTCCCGCGCCCTGACCACGCGGCTGCGCAGGCTCGGCGCCACCGTGGTGCTGACCCGCCACAGCAACCGCCAGGACCGGTGGGGTCCGTGCGTCGACGTCCGCGGCCGGGCCGGGAACGCGGTGGGTGCCGACCTCAAGATCTCGATCCACGGCGACGGCTCGTACGCCGCCGGCGCGCGCGGCTTCCACGTCATCGCGCCGGCCGACCGGGCGCCGTGGACCGACGACATCCACGGGTCCTCGCTGCGCCTCGCCGCGGCGGTGAAGTCGGGCCTGCTGGCGCGCGACTTCGCGGTGGCGAACTACATCGCCGGCGGCGACGGCCTCGACGTCCGCTCGGACCTCGGCACCCTCAACCTCAGCGACGTACCCACCGTGATGGTCGAGCTCGGCAACATGCGCAACGCCGCCGAGGCGCGCGTGATGACCTCGGCCCGCGGTCGTGAGCGGTACGCCCGCGGCCTGGTGGCCGGGGTGCGGACCTTCCTCCGCTAGCACCATGAAGGCAGCTCGGCCGGCGTCGGAAGGTCCTGAGCGTGCGCGGTGGGCCTCGGGCCCCCGAACTGCCTCCAGGATGCCTGTGGACGACGCTGACGCGCCCGGCCCAGCGCTGCAAGTCTGGTCGGCATGGACCCGGTCGAGGCGCTGCGCGAGCTGGGCGGTGTTGCGACCTTCGGCGAGCTCGTCGCCTGCACCACGCGAGCCGAGCTCGAGCGTGCCATCGGCCGGGGCCACGTCCGCAAGCCTCGACACAACCGGTACTGCCTCGCCGACGCCGATGCGACGAGGCAGGCCGTCGCCGCGACGGGTGGCACGGCCTCGCACCGGAGCGCGGCGCAGGAGTTCGGCTGGAAGCTGAAGCACGATCCGCCCAGGCCCTGCATCACCCTGCCGCGCAGCGCCCGCAAGCCTCCCGGGCGCTTCGAGCTCCACTGGGCCGACCTCTCTGATCGCGAGCGTCGTCGCAACGTGACCTCCAGGACGCGCACGGTCATCGACTGCGCCCGGTCCTACGACTTCGATGTCGCGCTCTCCGTCGCCGACTCTGCGCTGCGAGAGGGCATCCTCGACCAGGACGACCTGGTCCTCGCTGCCGCCCGCAGCCCACGCACGGGTCGCGCGCGGGCACAGAGAGTCGCGAGGCACGCCTCACGTCTGAGGGCGAACCCCTTCGAGTCCTGCCTGTACGCCATCGCGATCACCGTCCCGGGGCTGGACGTGAGGGCCCAAGGGCACGTGCCCGGGGTGGGTTTCGTCGACCTCCTCGATCGAGTGCTCGGCATCGTGATCGAGGCGGAGTCGCTCGAGCACCACTGGACGAAGGCAGGACTCCAGCGCGATGTCGATCGCTACACGAGCGCGGCCCGGCTCGGTCTGGTCGTGCTTCGGTTCACCTGGACCGACGTGATGCTCCATCCGGACCAGGTCGCCTTGGCCATGTCCGAGGTCGTCCAGTGGCGCACCATGCAGGCAGTCGGGCGGCACGGCCTCGCTGCGTGAGCGTGGGAGCAGACCGGGCTACCGAACTGCCTTCGTGGTGCCGGTCAGCGGACCTCGAGCATCTCCAGGCCCCGGAGGACGACCCGCAGGTGCGCGACCTCGTGGATCCGGAGGAGGTGGGTGCCGCCGAGGGCGGCGAACATGGCGTAGAAGCCCTCGGCCTTGCGGAACTGGTCGCCGAAGATGTCGTAGGTGTGGGGGACCACGTTGCAGACGGGTACGCCGAGGGGGCGCAGCCGGAAGGTCTGGGTCAGCACCCGGGTCTGGTGGCGCGAACGCGTCATGGGGTCCATCAGGTTGCCGTAGACGAAGCCCATGCCGGGGTCGACGACCACCTTGTCCACGCCGAGCTCGCGGGCGCGCGCGAGACGCGGCGTGAAGTGGTCGACGAGCACCGGGATGGGGTCGGCGTCGGGCGGGACGTCGGAGATCTCGCGGACGTTGGCGGTCTCGCCGAAGCACATCACGACGGCGGCGTCGTACTCCGCGGCGAGGGTGAGCATCTCCTCCTCGTGCTGGCGCCCGGTCATGTTGAGCACGCGGGCACCGGCGTCGAGGCAGGCGCGGACCACTTCGGGCTCGTAGGTCTCGACGGAGACGACCGCGTCCTGGACGAGGCCCTTCACGGCCGGCACGAGCATCGCGACCTGGTCCTCGGGCGAGACCCGGAGCGTCCCCTCGTTGCTCGACTCGGCGCCGAGGTCGATCACCTGGGCACCCTGGGCCGCCTGGATCCGGCCCATCCGGACGGCGTCCTCCGGGCTGGTGGCGACGCTCTCCTGGTAGCTCGAGTCGCGCGAGAGGTTCACGCAGCCCATGAGCGTGACCGGGCCGTCGCCGATGGAGACGGGGCCGTGCGGACCGTCGATGACGACCGGGGCGACCGGGCTCGCCCAGTCGTCGCCATGGGCGTTCTGGAGGGCGGCCAGGTCGGCGAGCGTGATCACGGTGCAACAGTAGGCGCGTGACCGAGCGACTCAAGATCCAGCAGCTGGCCGACCTCTCCGACGACGACCTGCGCGACGCCTACGCTCCGATGGGCGATCCGTGGCTCCGCGTGAACTTCGTCAGCACCGTCGACGGGGCCGCCACCGGCTCCGACGGGTTGAGCAAGAGCATCAACGACGACGCCGACGCCCGGGTCTTCGACGCCCTGCGGGCGAGGGCCCACTGCCTGGTGGTCGGCGCGGGCACCCTCCGCGACGAGGAGTACGACGTCCCGCGCGTGCCGGTCGTGGTCGTGAGCCGATCGGCCGACGTCCCGCCGAACCTGCGCGAGGCCCCCAGTGGGCGCGTGCTGATGGCGACGGTCGAGACCTCCGACGGCCTGTCCGAGGCGCGCTCGGCCCTGGGCGAGGAGAACGTGCTGGTGCTCGGGCGCGAGGAGATCGACTTCGTCGAGCTCAAGCAGCAGCTGGCCGCCCGTGGCTGGACCGAGCAGCTCTGCGAGGGAGGGCCCTCCCTCTTCGCCGACCTGCTGGCCGCCGGTGTCGTCGACGAGCTGTGCTGGACCGTCGTGCCACGGCTCATCGGTGGGGACGGCCCGCGCATCGCGACCGGGGCCGAGGTGGACGTGGCGCTGCGTCCCGCCCTGCTGCTCGAGCAGGACGGGACGCTGCTGGGACGCTGGCTCGTCGGCTGACGGCGGATGGGCGACGCATGGATCGTCCCGCCCGGGCTCAGTCCGGCAGGGCCGCCAGCAGGGCGTCGTTGAAGGCGGGGATGTCGTCGGGGTTGCGGCTGGTGATCAGGTTGCCGTCGACGACGACCTCCTCGTCCACCCACTCGCCACCGGCGTTGCGGATGTCGGTCTGCAGGCTCGGCCAGCTGGCGAGCCGCTTTCCCCGGACGCGGTCGGCCTCGACCAGGGTCCACGGCGCGTGGCAGATCGCCGCGACGGGCTTGCCCGAGTCGACGAAGTCGCGGATGAACGCGACCGCGTCCTCGTCTGCTCGCAGGGCGTCGGGGTTGGCGACGCCGCCGGGCAGGACGAGGGCGTCGTAGTCGCCGATCGACACGTCGCTGACGCGGCGGTCGATCCGCTGGGTGCTGGACTTGTCGAGGTGCTCGAAGAGCTGGACGTCGCCCTCGTCGAGCGAGACGAGCTCGGCGGTGTGCCCGGCGTCGACGACGGCCTGCCACGGCTTCGTCAGCTCGACCTCCTCGACGCCCTCGGATGCGGTCAGGAATGCGATGCGCTTGGACATGCCCCCACGCTCGCTCGCCCGGTCGCGGCCGACAACACACGTCGGGGTGAGGCAACTCTCCCGCCCGGCCCCTGCCTCGGTCCGGTGGGAGCGCTAGCGTCGGCCGGGTGAGCGAATCCGACGAGACCTCCCCGCTGTCCGACCTGACCATCGCCGTCCTCGGCGGCACTGGACCCCAGGGCCGCGGGCTCGCCCGGCGCTTCGCCACCGCAGGCCTGGACGTCGTGCTCGGGTCGCGGGACGCGTCCCGCGCTGCCTCGACGGCCGAGACCCTGGCCGCGGTCGGCCGGGTCCGGGGGGCCAGCAACGCGGAGGCTGCGGCGGCCGGCGACATCGTGCTGGTCGTCGTACCGTGGGACGGGCACGCGGAGCTGCTCGCCTCGCTCGTGGACGTGCTCGCGGACAAGGTCGTCGTCGACTGCGTGAACCCGCTGGGCTTCGACAAGCAGGGGGCCTACGCGCTGCCGGTCGAGCAGGGTTCGGCCACCCAGCAGGCCGCCGCGATCCTCACGCGCTCGCGCGTCGTCGGAGCGTTCCACAACGTCAGCGCCGTGCTGCTCGAGGACCCGGAGGTGGAGCGGGTCGACACCGACGTGCTCGTGCTCGGCGACGACCGGGAGGCCACCGACCTCGTCCAGGCGCTCGCCGACGTGGTGCCCGGCATGCGGGGTCTCTTCGGCGGCCGGCTGCGCAACGCCCACCAGGTCGAGGCCTTCACCGCCAACCTGATCTCGGTCAACCGGCGCTACAAGGCACATGCCGGGCTGCGGGTCACCGACGTCTGAGGCCCTCCCTCAGGCGATCTGCCCGTTGTTGTCCTTCGCCAACGAGCGGGAGATGACCATCCGCTGGATCTGGTTGGTGCCCTCGAAGATCTGCATCACCTTCGCCTCGCGCATGTAGCGCTCGACGGGGAAGTCGCGGGTGTAGCCGTAGCCGCCGAGGACCTGGACGGCGTCGGTGGTGACCTTCATGGCGTTGTCGGTGGCGACGAGCTTGGCCACCGAGGCCTCGCGGGAGAACGGCAGCCCGGCGTCGCGCAGGCGCGCGGCGTGGAGCATCGTCGCGCGGGCGGAGATGATCGCGGCCTCCATGTCGGCGAGCACGAAGGCCAGGCCCTGGTGGTCGATGATCCTGGTGCCGAAGGTCTCGCGCTCGCGGGCGTACGCCGTCGCCGCGTCGAGGGCGCCCTGGGCGAGCCCGGTCGCCACCGCGGCGATGCCGAGGCGCCCGGAGTCGAGCCCGGCGAGCGCGATCTTGAGGCCCTCTCCCTCGGCGCCGAGCCGGCGCTCGACGGGGATCCGGACGTTGTCGAAGCGCATCGTCGCGGTGGCCGAGCCGGTGAGCCCCATCTTGCGCTCGGGCGGGTCGGCCGACAGCCCCTCGGCATCGGCCGGGACGAGGAAGCACGAGATCCCGTTGCGGTCGTCGGAGGTCCGGGCCATCACCTTGTAGAAGTCGGCGTGCCCGCCGTGGGTGGTCCAGGCCTTGGCGCCGTTGATGACGTAGGAGTCGCCGTCGAGGCGGGCGGTCGTCCGCATCGCGGCGGGGTCGGAGCCCGCGTGCGGCTCGGAGAGGCAGTAGGCGCCCAGCAGGTCGCCGGAGAGCATGCCGGGGAGCCACTCCGCGCGCTGCTCGTCGGTGCCGTAGTAGGCCAGGCCGAAGCAGGAGAGCGCGTGCACCGAGACGCCGACGCCGACGGAGGCCCAGACGGCGCCGATCTCCTCGAGCACCTGGAGGTAGACCTCGTAGGGCTGCTCGCCGCCGCCGTGCTCCTCGGGGTACGGCAGCGACAGCAGGCCCGCCTGCCCGAGCATCGCGAAGACGTCGCGCGGGAAGGTCTCGGTCGCCTCGGCCTCCGCCGAGCGCGGCGCGAGCTCCTTGGTCGCGATCTCGCGGGTCAGGGCGAGCAGGTCGCGAGCCTCGTCGGTGGGCAGCTGGCGGCGTGCGGTCATGTGGCGGACGTTACCCGCGCCCTCCCCGGGACGGTTCAGGCCGGGGGCCGCACCATGCCCGCCTCGGCCATCACCGCGAGGGCGTCGGCGACGAGCGCGGCTGCCTCCGGGTGAGCACCCCAGAGGGCCTCCGCCTCGGCGACGAGGTCGTCGACCGTGGCCGGGTCGGCCAGGGCCAGCCAGACCACGACGCCGAGGCCCGCGAGGACGTGGACCCGGTCGTCGACCATCAGCACGAGCTCGTCGTCGTACTCCACCGCGTCGCGCCACGCGGCACGCGTCCAGGCGCCCGGTGCGGGCTCGCCCGCGTCGGCGCCGGGGTGGTGCAGGCGGGCCGGCGGCGGCTGGCCCTCGAGGTCGAGCAGGCCGACGAGGTCGTCGAGCCAGTCCTCGAGCTCGACGTACTTCAGGCTCCACACGCCGCCGCACGCGTCGATCGTGTCGGCGAGCCGCAGGATCGGGTGCTCGAGCTGCACGAGCGAGGACGTCTGCTCGACGATCTCGGCGATCGCGTGGGCCTGGTCGAGGGGCACGAGGCCGTCGTCGTCGAGGCCGCGGTGGAGCAGCACGATGCGGTGCAGCCACGCCTGGTCGGGTGCACGGACGAGGTCGAGCTCGTCGGGGGAGAGCGACTCCTTGTGCAGCGGCACGAGTGGATCGGTGATGACCGACAGGGGCTTGGCGTGCGCGTGCACGCCGAGCAGCTCGTCGATCGAGGTGGTCTCGTCCGAGACGTATCCCAGGCGCGAGGCCAGCAGGCGGATCGCGGTGGTCTTGCCCGAGCCCGACGGGCCGATCACCGTCAGCACCCGGCCCTCGTCGTCGGCGACCGCGCCCGCGTGCAGGTTGATCCGCCGGCCGGCGGTGGCGTCGAGGGCGGCCATCGTCACGCGGGTCGTGATCGCGTAGTCGTGGGCCACGTCGTCGGCCGAGGCGATCTCGCTGACGTCGATCGAGGTGGTCGGGGGCTCGTCGGTGAGCGCGCGGCTCCACTGGTGCCGCAGCCGCCGCGCCGCGTCTCCCGTGGCGGGGATCCCGACCGGCACCCCGAGGGCGCGCACGACGACCTCGTCCGGCTGGCCCACGTCAGTCACGTCCCCACCCTAGGGTGTCCGCGTGGGCTGGATGCGTGACCGTCGGGTGCTGGCCGTCCTCGCAGCGGCGTACGTCGTCGCGCTGGCCGTGCTGGTCGGCGGCCCGTGGGGCTGGGCGCTGAACCGGCTGACGGTCCGGCTCTACGTCCTCTTCCGCTACGAGGTGCCGATCGCGCCCGACTGGGCGCTGCCGGAGCACTACGGCGTGCTGCTCAACGTGGTGCTGTTCGTGCCGGTGGGCGCCGCGCTGGTGCTGGTCATCAGGCGCCCCTGGTGGTGGGCGACCGCGGTCGCGGCCGTGGCGTCGGGGGCGATCGAGGCGGTGCAGGGGCTGTTCCTGGCCCGGGAGGCGAGCTGGCTCGACGTCGCCGCGAACACGACGGGTGCGCTCGTCGGCGCGGTCGTCAGCGCTCTTCTTCGGCGGCGAGCCGGATGATCACGAGCTGGTCGACCAGGTCGAACACGTCGTCCTTGATGTCCCCGGCGTCGGTCGCGGACAGCTCGGCGGCGCGCGCGGTGATCTCCTCGATGGTCCCGCCCTCGGCGAGCGCGAGCCACACGATGCACCCCGATCCCTCGAGCAGGATCGGCGGGCCACCGGGCACGCGTGTCATGTAGGCCATCGGCAGGTCGCCGCCGTCGAGGTCGTCCTGGCTGACCCAGGCGACGTCGTCGGCGATCCGGTAGTGCATCGTCATGGCTGTCCCACCCGCGCCCGCACGCGTGACCGCACCTCGTTGCGCAGCTTGTGCAGCCGCTCGCGCTGCTTGGCGCGGATCTCCTCCTTGGTCGGCGGGCGGCCCAGCTCCATGCGGAGGTGGTCCTGGTTGACGCGCATCGCAGCGGTCAGGAGGTGCGACTTGGCCTTCACGCCCCGGGCGGCGGCCCACCGCGCCCGCCACTCGTCGATCCGGGTGCCGCCGTGGACGAAGTGGCGCCACAGGAGGTACGTCGGGTCGTCGCGGTGCTGCTCCAGCTCACCGATGCCGGCGGCGAGCGCCACCTCCGCGCCGAGCTCGACCGCGAGGGCACGGACGGCAGCCTGCTCGTCGGGACCAGCCGCCTCCCACGCGTGCTGCACGTCGGTCGTGCCGCCGGAGCGGGCCGAGTGGAGCACCAGGATCAGGCGCTGGGCGGCCACCCCGGGGACGGGGCAGGGGCGGTGCGCGATCGGGTGCTGGACCAGGTCGCGGGCGAAGATGTCGTAGGCCCGCTCGGCCTCGACCGTCACGCCCGGCCAGTGGAGGTGCACGTCGACCCAGCCCCAGTCGTCGTGCCACCAGTTCGCGGCGTGGGCGAAGACCGAGCCGGTGGCGAAGGTCGTGCGCTGCTCCCAGCCGATCGACTCCAGTGCGGTGACCAGCGCGGGGAGGTGGCTCGGGCGGACCAGGACGTCGACGTCGCTGGAGTGACGGCCGGGCTCGCGCAGCCCCGGGAGGACCGCCGGCCCCTTGAGGTGCAGGAGGTCGACGCCGTGCCGGTCGGCGAGCGCCTGGACGACGGTGTGGGACAGGTGGACGCGCGCCGCGATGGGGATCGCGCCGAGCGCATCGTCGGTGGGCTCCCCGTCCCTCTGGTCGTGCTCCTCCACGGTCACCTCCCGCCCGCGACTTCCTGCACGGGTCGTCGTTGCAGGTCCCATCGTGCCAGCACGCGTGTCGTCGTTTCGGTCGGTCCGCAGAGTTGGACGCCCTAGACTCGCGGTCATGACGTTCGGGGACTTCGTACGGCTCAGCCGCGCCTACGTCTGGTTGCTGATCGGCTGCACCATCCTCGGATCGCTCCTCATGATCGCGAAGACGTCCCGCGAGCCGGTGCTCTACGCGGCCAACGCCTCGGGCTTCGTCAAGGTCGGCAACGCCACCACGGCGGGTGAGGAGCAGGGCAACGCCCAGCTCGCCGAGGACAAGGCCAACCTCTACGCGTTCCTCGTCTCCAAGCTGCCGGTCGCCCAGCTCGTCGTGGACGACCTCGGCCTCGACGTGCCGCCCGAGGCGATCGCCGGCAACTTCTCGGCGTCGGTCGACACGTCGGTCAACGCCCTCACGGTCACTGCCGTCTCCACCTCTCCCACCGACGCCCGCGACCTCGCCAACGCCGTCATCGACGCGGTGGTCATCTACGCGGCGCAGGTCGAGAACGGCGGCACCACGCCCAAGGGCGACCCCCTCGCGCGGATCGTGCCGCTCGAGGAGGCGGCGCTCCCGGGCGCGCCCTTCACGCCCAACTACAAGAAGGGCGCGATGCAGGGCGCGGCCGCCGGCCTCGGCCTCTGCTACGCCGTCCTGGTCGGCCGTCGACTGATCGACCGCCGGATCCGCTCCGCGAAGCACGTCGAGGAGGCCACCGGCTCCTCCGTGCTCGGCATCATCCCCAAGGAGGACGCGCTCGGTCGCGGCCACCGCGGGGTGCGCGGTGACCTCGGTCGCGCGGCGGAGTCCTTCCGCCAGCTGCGCACCAACCTCCGCTTCGTCGACGTCGACAACGAACCACGCCGCATCGTGGTGACCTCGGCCCTCGCCGGCGAGGGGAAGTCGACGGTGTCGTCCAACATCGCGCGCCTGGTCGCGCAGGCCGGCACACCGGTGCTGCTGATCGACGCCGACCTCCGCAGGCCGATGATCGCCTCGACCTTCGAGATCGACGGCGCGGTCGGTCTCACCCAGGCGCTCGCCGGAGACGTCGACATCCGCGACGTCATCGTCGGCTCCGGGCTGTCCAACCTCAGCCTGCTCCCCGCCGGCCGCATCCCGCCCAACCCGAGCGAGCTCCTCGGCTCCCTGCGGATGAAGCAGTTCATCGAGGACCTCTCCCACGACTACCTCGTCATCCTCGACGCGCCGCCCCTGCTGCCCGTCACCGACGCGGGCCTGCTCTCCGCCTTCTGCGACGGTGCGCTGCTCGTCCAGGCAGCCGGCAAGACGCAGATCGAGCAGAGCCAGCACTGCCGCCGCATCCTCGACCAGGTCGGCAGCCGGCTCCTCGGCGTCGTGCTGAACAAGGCGCCGGTCAAGGGTGCTGCGGCCATCGCCTACGGTGGCGGCTACGGCGGCTACGGGGGCTACGGCGGCTACAAGGCCGAGTACGCCTCGCGGGAGGCGTACTCCACCGCGGGCAAGGGACGCCGCAAGCTGACCAAGCTCGGCCGGAAGTCCTGATCAGTAGGCGCCGCGGCTGCCGACCACGGCCGTGACCGTGCGCGCCAGGATCAGCAGGTCCTGGACCATCGACCAGTTGTCGACGTAGTAGAGGTCGAGCCGGACGGTGTCCTCCCACGACAGGTCCGAGCGGCCGGAGACCTGCCAGAGGCCGGTCATGCCGGGCAGCACGTTGAGCCGGCGGAGCATGTCGTCCTCGTACTGCTCGACCTCGCTGGCAAGCGGGGGACGGGGACCGACGAGGCTCATCTCGCCGCGTACGACGTTCCAGAGCTGCGGCAGCTCGTCGAGGGAGAAGCGGCGGATGAACCTGCCCGGCCGCGTGATGCGCGGGTCCGCGGCGTCCTTGAAGAGGACGTGGTCACGCGCCTCCATCTCGGCCAGCATCGCCTCGGCGTCGATGTGCATCGAGCGCAGCTTGAGGCAGGTGAACTCCACGCCCTCGCGCCCGACGCGGGTCTGCCGGAAGAGCGCAGGTCCGCCGTCCGTGCGCTTGATCCAGAGCATCAGCCCGAACAGGACCGGCCACACGAGGGCCAGGATCAGGAGCGCTCCGACGAGGTCGAAGGCCCGCTTGGCGTCGTTGGTCGCGAGCTGGGAGCGCGAGCGACCCAGGTGCATCAGCGGCAGCCCAGCCACTGGGCGGATGCGGACGCGCTCGCTGGAGACGTCGGTGACGTTGGGCGCCACGATGATCTGGACGTGCTGGTGGTCCTCGAGGTCCCAGGCGAGACGTCGCAGCTGGGTGGAGGAGCTCACCGCGCCGGCCGTGAAGAAGACGATGTCAGGCCCGTGCTCGTCGACGATCGCGCGGACCTCGTCGATGAGGCCCAGGACGGGGATGCCGGCCGACGTGCGCTCGAGTCCGGCGTAGTCGCTGGGCACCAGGCAGCCGATGACCTTGTAGCCGAGCCAGCCCTCGCGGGCCAGGACGGTGCTGATCTCGCCGATGTAGCCGGGCGTCCCGACGAGGAGCACCTTCTCGTTGAAGTGCCCGGCCCGGCGCAGCCGCTGGATGATCCGGCGCGAGACCAGGCGGCCGACGAGCAGCAGCAGCACGCCGATCGGGAAGTAGAGGACGAAGAAGCCGCGGGAGAGCGGGTACTGCATCAGGTACGCCATGGTCGCCACGAGAGCACCGGTGAAGAACGACGCGTTGACGACGAGCTTGAACTCCTCGGTGCCGGCACCGAAGACGTGGCGCTCGTAGGTGCCGAAGAAGACGAGCATGACCAGCCACGTGGCGCCGAAGAAGACGCTCGCCAGGGCGGTGTTCTCGAGGACGTCGCCGGTCGTCTCGAAGACGGTCAGCGTGAGGCGGAACTGGATCGCGAGGAAGGTCGCGACCGCGACCATGACCACGTCGATGGCGGCGATCAGCCACGGCAGCAGCCGGATGCCTTCCGGGCGCACCTAGACCCCCGTCCCTTCCTCGAGCGCGATCGTGCGGATCCTGTCGATGAAGCGTGCCTCGCCGAACTCCTCGGCCCGCGCCAGCAGTCTCTCAGCGTCCCAGTCCTGCTTGTCGGAAATCGCCAGACCTACCGCGATCTGGTCGGGCTCGGGACTGTCGAAGAAGACGCCGGTCTCACCCTCGAGGACGGTCTCGAGGAAGCCGCCACCGCGCAGCGCGACCACCGGGACGGCGAAGGCCGCCGCCTCGAGCGGCGTCAGCCCGAAGTCCTCGTGGCTGGCGGCCACCAGCACGCCGGCGTCGGCGTACACCGCTCGCAGCTGCGCGTCGCTCAGCCCGCCCAGGAGGCGTGCGTTGTCGGGCAGGGTGGCCCGCAGGCGCGCCTCCTCGGGGCCGCGGCCCACCACGACCAGCCGGCGGTCGGTGCCGCGCACGGCCTCGATGACGGCGTCGACGTTCTTGTAGGGGAGCAGGCGGGAGACGACGAGGGCGTAGCCGGGCTCCCAGCCCTCGAGCTCGGGCACCGGCTCGCGGGGAGCGGCGGCGTCCATGCCGTGCGGGGGCGGCAGCAGCTCGGCGTCGCGGCCGTACGTCGACCGGATCCGCTGCTGCACGACGCGGCTGTTGGCGAGGTAGACGTCGACCTTGTCGGCTCGGCTGCGGTCCCACTTCTTGAGGAACGGGCGCAGCGCCATCAGCGGCGGACCGATCGGCGAGCGCCACGCGGTGCCGCCGAGGTACTCGTCGGTCTGGTAGAGCCAGCGCGCCGGGTTGTGGCAGTAGACGACCGTGCGCGCCTCGGTGTCGAAGCCGTGCGCCCAGCCGCTGCTCGACGCGACGACGACGTCCGCGTCGATCCGCAACCGCGACGAGGCGGGCGCCAGCAGCGGGAGGGCGAGGCGGTGGTCGCGGCGCAGCGGTCCGATCCGGTTCAGCGGCGAGGTGCGCACGTCCGCCCCGGCGAACTCCGGGTAGGTGCCCTCAGGGTCGTAGAGCGTCGTGTGGACCGGCGCCTCGGGGAACGCCTTCATCAGCGTGAGGACGACGCGCTCCGCGCCGCCGCGCTGGGTGAGGTAGTCGTGGGCGATCGCCACGCGGCCGTGCGCCTTCATCGCACACCCAGATCGGCGAGGAGGGTGCGCACCCGCTCGCGGCCGGCCTCGGGGGAGTACATCTCCTCCCAACGCGCGCGGGCGCGGTCGGTCACGGCGCGTACGCCGTCCGCCGGGGTCGTGAGCGCGTCGCCGATCGCGCGCGCGAGGTCGTCGGCGTCACCGGTCCTCGCGATCCAGGGGTGGTCGGGGCCGGCGACCTCGGGCAGGGCGCCGGCGTCGCTGATGACGAACGGGATGCCGGCCGCCATCGCCTCGGCGACGACCAGCCCGAACGACTCCGGGACGCGACTGGGGAAGACCGCGAGGTCCACCTGGGCGAAGAAGTCCGCTGGTGTCACCCGACCCACTCTGCGAACCCTGTCGCCCAGCGTCGCGAGGGCGTCGGTCACCGGCAGCAGCTGGTCGTCGGCGACCCACCTGTCGTCGCCTGCCACGACCAGCGCGAGGTCGGGGTGGTGGCCCACCGCCCTCGCGACCAGGTCGGTGCCCTTGTCGGTGGCGAGGCGCCCCAGGAACCCGACGTGGTTCCGAGAGTCGGGCCGTGACACGCGGTCCACCTCGTCGGTCCAGTTGGCGAAGACCTGCGAACCGGGCACGTGGGAGGTCAGGTGGGCCGACGGGGTCAGCAGCCGGTCCGCGCGACGGCGCGCGACGGAGAGTGCTGCCCACTGGCCGCGGCTGCGAGGCAGCTGGTGCAGGTGGACCAGGCGTCGACGACGGCCGGCGGTGGCGAGCGCGGGCACGAGGCCGTGGCACCAGAGCAGGCCGTCGCGGTGCTGGCGGTCCCACGCGCGCAGACCACGCAGGTAGTCGCGCCGGCCGTCCGCGTGGATCGCCACCACGTCGGCGCCGACGTCGAAGGCCGCGTCGAGCACGTCGCTGGGGGAGTCCCCGGCCACGACGGTCACGGGCGTTCCGAGGTCCACCAGGGCGGCTGCGGTGCGCACCAGCATCTGCTCGCCGCCGCCGAGGTCGGGATTGTTGGCGGCGAGGTACACGCGCTCAGCCATCAGGTGGGCTCTCGTCCGCGTGCAGTCTCTGGCCCAGCGCGAACCCGACGGCGATCGCCATCGGGAGGTCGAGCAGCACCTCGCCGAGGGTGGTGGCCATGACCCCGACCGAGATGACCGCGGCCTGGACGCCCGCGGCCTGGAGGTCTCCTCGACGTGACTGCTTCGAGAGCAACAGGAACCCCGCGACCATCAGGCTCAGGACGATCAGGAGGGCTCCCCATCCTCCCTCCTGGCGAGCCGCGAGATAGCTGTTGTGGAAGAAGAACTCGAGGTCCCTGATGTTCACCCGCGCGGTGCCGGGCCCGTGGCCGTACCACGGCATGTCGGAGATCTGGATGCGTTCCTGGGCGATGATCCGGTTGCGGAGGGCGTCGCTGCCCGACCTGTCCGAGAAGGGACCGAAGGTGGTCAGGCTCTTGGGGATGTTGTCGACGATCCAGACCAGCCCGAACGCCATGGCAGCTCCGCCGATCGCGCCGAGCCTCCGCCCCGCCAGCACCCACACGACGGCAAAGGCACCCGCGAGGAGGCCGGTGCGGGAGTAGCTGAGCACCAGGCCGGCGACCACGGGAACGGCGACGACGAGACGCACCTTCCAGCGATCGTCGCAGAAGAAGATCGCCAGGATCCCGAGGGTCACGATGAAGTACGCGCCGGCGTTGGGGTCGCCCAGGTATCCCGTCAGCCGACCCTCATAGGTGGCACCGCCGATCCCCACGTACCCCAGTCCGATCACCGCGACCAACCCGGTTGCCAGACCGAGACCAGCCGATCGCAGCGACACGCGCCCGGTGCCCAGGCTCCAGATCAGCCCGCAGAGGATGCCGACATGCCCGACCCGTCGGGTCCAGTCGACATTGTTTGCCACCCCGGAGAACACGAGCAGCACCAGCAGCGCGGCCATGAGCAGGAACACGAGCTCCGGCACGCGGGCCCGTCCCCGGGCGGGGCGCATCAGGCTGAGGGTGACGAGCCCGGCCATGGCGAACTCGTTGATCGGAAGCCCTGACACCTCGATCGTGCGAATCGGTAGCAGTGCCATCAGCACGAAGTCCGTGATCCGGATGTCCCGGTCCACTTCGTCGGCTCGGACCACCGTCTTGTCCGGCAGGTTCCACGGTGAGTCGACGCGCTTGCTCACGACCGTCCCCCGAGGGCGGCGTAGGTCCCGGCGACCTGCTCGCACATGTCCGCGACGGATGGCCAGCCGGCCAGCCCCGGGCGCGCGGCGAGGTCCAGTCCCTGGGTCGACAGGGCAGCAGCCACGGCGGACCGGTCCTCAGCAGCGACCAGCGCGCGCGACGGCAGGATCTCGGGGTTGCCACCGACGTCGCTGGCGACGACGCCCATCCCGCGCGCGGCCGCGTCGAGCAGGGCGTAGGAGCAGTTCTCCCAGACCGACATCATCGCGAGCACGTCGTGGCTCGCCATGGCCGGTTCGGGGTCGACGAAGCCCGGCAGCTCGACCACGTCACCGAGCCCGAGCCTGGCGACCTGCGCGCGCAGGGCTGCCTCCTCCTCGCCGGCTCCGGCGAGGGTGAGTCGTGCCTCGGGGTGGGTGTGCCGCAGCTCGGCGAAGCCGTCGACGAGGGCGGGCAGGCGCTTCTCCGGCGACAGGCGTGCCAGCGACAGGATCCGCAGCCCGGTCGTGGGCGACGCGCCCGGCACGACGTCGACCCCGTTGTGGATGACCGTGATCGGCTTCCGCGGGTGCCACTTCTCCACCATCGCGTCGGCGGTCGCCCGGCTGACGGCGACAGCCGCGTCGAAGCGCAGCAGCCGCGCGGTGTGGGCGGCAGCCATCACCCGGGTCTTGGCGCCGGAGCGGTGGTAGACGACGTCGTCGCGGGCGATGCCGTGCTCGGTCGTGACGAGCGCGGGACCACGCCCGACGGCGAGCGAGGCGACGATGTCGGCGTACGCCAGGTGGGTGTGCACGACGGCCGGTCGCTCACGTCGTACGACCTCGCGCACGCTCTTCACCGACGAGGCGAGCCCGTGGTCCGGCCCGAACGGCGCCTCGTGGACGACCGCCCCGAGCTCGCGCAGCCGGGCCGGGAGGTCGCCCGGCGGGGTGAGGAACGCCAGCCGCCAGCCGGGGATCCCGTTGGCGGCGACGTCGAGGACGTGCCTGGCCACCCCGGCGATGTTGCTGACCGGGACCGCCCACAGGGCCGTGGGTGGGGTCAGAACCATTGCTCCAACCGCTCCAGGGCGATCCAGAAGCCCTCGCCGTCGTTGACGTGGCCCTGCCAGATCTCCGGGATGAAGCTCACCCCCGGTGACATGGCGTCGAGCTGCTGGGCGAGCACGGCCCAGTCGATCTCGCCGTCGCCGACCTGCACGCCCTCGCCGTCCACGCCGGTGGCGTCGACGAGGTGGAGGTGCTCGGTGTGCGGGGCGAGGAGGTCGGTGGCGTCGGCGAACGACATCCCGAGGTAGTTGGCCGAGAGCTTCGAGTGCGAGACGTCGAAGCACAGCCGGCGGTCATGGCGAGCGGCGAACTCGGCGGTGTCACGCGGGTCGACGAAGAGGTTGCAGTAGAGCTGGCCGCCCATGTACCACGGGTAGGGCGGCAGCGTCTGCGCACAGAGGCGGACGCCGGAGTCGTCGACGCGGGCCAGCCCCTCGGCCACCCGGGCGTACATCGCCTCGCGCTCGGCCGGAGCGACGAAGGCGTCGGTGGTGAAACCGCCGAGGCTCGCCACGATGACCGGCCCCTCCGACCCTCCCGTGGCGTCAGCGTCGCGGGTGAAGAACTGCTGCATCTGGCGAGTGGTGTCGACGACCCGCTGGAGCTCCCGGATCGACCGCTCCCAGTGCTCGTCGTCGGTCGAGGCAAGGTTGAGCAGGAAGTCACCGGCGAAGAGGTCGGGGGAGTGGGTGGTGAAGCCCATCGGCAGCCCGCCGTCGTACTTCGCGAAGACCTCCTCGACCGGCAGGTCGAGGTCCTTGTAGGAGAAGTGGAACTCCAGGAAGTCCGGGGTCGTGTCCTTCGTCATCGCGTCGATGTCGTGGTAGCGGACTGCCAGGCCCCACGGGCGCCGGAAGTCGTAGGCGCGACCCTTCGGCGCCGCGTCCCCGAGGTCGGTGGCGTAGAAGAAGTCGCCGGCCTCGAGCGCGCGGGTCGTCGTACGGCCGACGAGCCTGTCGTACGCATTGGGCTGGAGGCCGCGGCCGGGGCTCTTGATGTCGATGTCGGCGTCGGTGAGCACCTCGCCGACCTCGATCCGGCGGGCGGCGACGAGCGACTTGGCGAGGTTGACGCGGTTCATCATCTCGCCGGTCGACACCGCACGCGGGGCGTTGGTGCCGAGTGCCTCCTCGACCTCGCGGACCCGCCGCACCATCTCCTTGAACTCGTCGGGCAGCAGGCTGACCTTGTGGTCGTTGCCCTCGAGCCCGCGGTCGATGGTGAAGTGCTTCTCGATGATCCGCGCGCCGAGCGCCACCGCGGCGACCGGCACGTGGAAGCCACGCTCGTGGCCGGAGTAGCCGACCGGCGCCTGGGTGAGCTCGGCGAGCCTGGTCAGGTAGGCGAGGTTGATGTCCTTGAAGGGCGCCGGGTAGGTCGACTGGCAGTGCAGGAAGGCGTGCGCGACACCGGTGCTGCGGACGACGTCGACGGTCTCGCGGATCTCGCCCTCGGTGGACATGCCGGTCGAGATCACCATCGGCGTGCCGCTCGCAGCCATGTGGCGCAGCAGGGCGTGGTTGGTCATGTCGGCGGAGGCGACCTTGAGCGAGGTGATGCCGTAGTCGACGAGGCGGTCGACGCTCACCGGGTCCCACGCCGTGCACATGACCTCGATGCCGACGTCCTTGCAGTGGTCGAAGACCTCGAAGAGGCCGTCCGCGTCGAGGTTGTACTTCGCGAGGAGGTCGAGGGTGTACTGCGGGCCGAGGTCCTCGCCGCCGGAGCCGGACGAGCCCTGGCGGTAGAGCGACTCCATGTCGCGCAGCTGGAACTTCACGATGTCGGCGCCGGCCTCGACGGACAGGTCGACCAGCTGCTTGGCCAGGGACACCTCGCCCTGGTGGTTGATGCCGATCTCCGAGATCAGGAGGGCCGGCGCGTCGGGGGCGACCACGTGCTTGCCGATGCGGAGCTCGTCGGCGCGGTTGATCGCGATCGCGACCAGGTGGCCGCGGTCGTCGACGAGGGCGACGTGGTCGATCCCGGCGCCGAAGGCGTGGGCGATCTCGGCGGGGCTGCTGCCGATCGGGAGGCTGCGGGGCGCGGTGTTGGCGGCCTCGAGCGCGGGCACGTCGGTCGTCAGGCTCGCGGCGCTGCTGACCCACCGCCGGAAGTCGCCGTCGGACAGCACGCCGTCGAGGTGGCCGTGCGAGTCGACCAGGAAGATGACCCGCGCCTTGTTGGCGGTGATCTTCTCCAGGGCGCGCAGGACCGGGTCGCCCGAGTAGACGACGTAGGGCGTGAGGTCACGCTCGATGATCAACGCCGGAACCTTCCATCAAGGAAACGTATGGGTCCACCGTAGCCAGCAGTTCGGCTCGATGTGGTCAGACCGCCGGACGCGGAGGCGCTCAGTCCTTCCACGCCCACAGGACACCGTGCCCCCAGTAGTTCGGGTGGTCGTGCCCCACGGTGAAGCCAGCCGCTTCGAAGAGCTGGCGAGCAGCGTCGTGGGCAGGCAGGAACGGCGCGCCCCGCCGGTGGTACTCGATGACCCACATCATGCGCCCCAGCGAAGCCAGCCGAGGGTCACTGAGGATCGGCCACTCGCCACCTTCGATGTCCATCTTCACGAAGTCGACGCCGTCGAGGTGATCGAAGATGTCGACGGCCGGCAGCGATCCCGGAACGGGGTCGTCGCGGAACTCGACCGTTCGGCCGGCGCCCGTGCCGCCGCCGAGAACGGCGTGGCCCGACTGCGTCATGGCAGCGGCTCCGACCACCTCGATGGGCAGGTCGGGCGAGATCCCGGCACGGAAGACCGCGAGGTTCTCGGGATCCGGCTCGAAGGACGTGATCGTCGCGTCCGGCCATCGCTGGTGGGCCCAGTGGGCGAACATGCCGATGTTCCCGCCCAGGTCCACGATGCGGCTGGGTCGTGCCAGGCGCGCCTGGAGCTCGGCTGGGGGCACGTACTCACCGCCGACCATCAGCTCGTGGAATGCCTCGAGGTCCCGTCCGTGGAGCAGGGTGACTCGCCCCCCGTTGCGCAACGCCCAGCTGCGGATGGTGCCCCGCGAGGTGACGAGCTCTGCGAGGACGAACCTGGCGGGTGTCGTGGTCAGCAGCGCCGCCCTGAGGAAGCGCAGCGCGAGCAGCGAGGCAATGACTCTTCGGACGGCAGGTCGAAGCAGAACGGCGCGAAGTCCGGGCAACGACGCGATGCGCCTCAGCAGGTTCATCATCGGTTCATGCCTCTCAGGAGCTTGGCGGCGAGAGCCACGTCGAGCTCGGTGTCGATGTCGACTCCCTCGTCCTCGGCCATCACGAACAAGCCGATCACCCCACCGAGCCGGTTGTCGTGCTGCTCGTAGACCTCGGTCCGGGTGAGGTAGAGCGACCCGGTCTCGCGGTAGCGCCGGGCGTCCGGTGTCAGGTCCTGCCGGCGCGGTCGGTCCGCCACGTCGTACGCCGCGGTAGGTGGGTCGCCGGCCTGCCAGATGAACGGCGGTTGCTCGACGACACCGACCATCGAGTCCACCTCGGTGGCGGTGAACTCGGTCAGGGCGCGGGTGAGGGTGTCGCCGTGCCTCACGGGTGAGGTCGCCTGCAGGAGCATCACCGAGGCGGGCCGCCCGCGTTCTTCAGTGGTGCGTCGGATCGCGTGGCGCACGACCGGTTCGGTCGGCGTGGTGTCTTGAGCAAGGTCCGCGGGCCGCAACCACGGGACACGCGCGCCGGCCGCCTGCGCGACGTCGGCGATCTCCTCGTCGTCGGTGGACACCAGCACGTCGAGCTCGGGCACGGCCAGTGCCTGTTCGATGGTCCACACGATGAGTGGTTTGCCGCCCACGTCGAGCAGGTTCTTGCGCGGTACGCCCTTCGATCCGCCGCGGGCGGGGATCACGCACAGCGTCATGACGCCGAGTCCGCGACGATCGTGGCGATGTGCCGAGCTGGTTCCTGCGCAGGCTGCTCGGGGGGAGGTGTGGGGAGGGTTCCGAGACGGTGCATGGCATAACGCTCCCAGAACTCGCCCAACCATGTGGGCGGACGCGGGAAGTCGACCCAGGCATCGCGGCCACGTGCGGCCGCCTCGAGCACACCTGTGGAGAACACGCTGACGATCGGCGCGGCCAGCTCGGCCAGGGGTACGCCGCGGGTGTCGACGACGACGCCTGCGCGGGCGTACGCCGCCAGCACGGCTCGTGACGTGACGTCACGCTCGGACGGGTGTGGCCGGTAGACGGCGCCGTGCTCGCGACACGTGCTGAGGGCCGCGCGCGCCAGGCGGGCCCGTGAGATCTCCGCCGCGTGCCCCTGCCCGAGATAGGTCAGCGGCCCGCTCGCGGCCGTTGGTCCGCTTGGGCGTTCCGAGCCCGTGTCCAGACCCGGGCTCGCCCCCCACAACAGCTGACTCCCGGTGACGCTCACAGTCACGTCCGCGCGACCGGAGGTCCAGAACTCGCCGTCGAGCTCGCTCCACGCCAGCAGGTGGGCCGCGCGCGGCAGCGGCGGCGCGAACGGGGTCAGTGCTCCGTGCTGCGACACGAAGAACGGCAGACCGTGCGACTCCGCGAGCTCGAACGCAGCCGTCCCGATCTCCGTGTAGTGCCCGGCTGCCAGGACGGCCCTGATCCCGTGCAGCCCTGCCACGTCGGGGAGCGCGATCGTGCGCCGCTGGTGATCGGCGAAGGGAGCAGGTGGCTGCCATCCGACTGGAGCGACGATCGCGGTGCGCTCCGCGGGAAGGTGCCTGAGCGGTTCGACAATGGCTCGGTCCACGCTTGCGTGTGTCGCCTCGACGGCGACGAGGACCTCCGCGTCCGGTCCGGGGGTGAGCAGGTCGACCGCGCCCTCGGGCGTCGGGCGGAGGCGGGACTTCGCCGCTCGGGCCAGCCCACGGACCGGGTGCCGCGACTCGTGCCAGCGACGCCACGCGACGAGATCGGCGGGATGCCTCAGACCGTGTCCCATGCATCCTCCAAGACGGCGACCCGGTGGTCGAACGTGTGTTGCGCCAGCGTGCGTGAACGGGCTGCGGCCCGTATGGCATCGGCCCACTCCGGTTCGGCGAGCGCGCGCCGACAGATGTCAGTGAGCTCCTCTGGTGTGGTCCACGTGAGCACCTCTCTGCCCGGTTCGTAGAGACCCTCGACGTCCGACCGGTCGAGCAGCTCGACGCCGCCGACGCCTGCTGCCTCGAACGTGCGCATCGTGAAGCCGTCCTGGTCGCCGTGCAGGTTGAGCGTGGCCGCCGACGCAGCCATGACGTCGTACGCCGTCGCGCGGGCGAGGTCGCGGCCCGCGGGGATGTCTGGCGTGTTCAGCCGCCAGGTCCGGAGTCGGTCGACCGGATGGCTCGACCAGTCGCGCCCGTAGGCACGGACCGGGACGCCCTGGTCGTGGAGCAGGGTCAGCACCTGCTCACGGGTCGGGTAGCGCGCGCCGATGAAGGACACGTCGGGCGTTCGACGAATGGTGGGCGAGGGCACCAGCCGATGGTCATAGGCGAGCGGGAGGTGCCGAGTGTCCAGAGCAGCTGCGTCGAAGTCGACGTCGTCGAGGGTCGAGTAGGTGGCGATCGGGCCGATGCCGGCAAGCCGCTCGATCGTCCAGCGAGTGCGACGCACCTCGTCATAGAGCCACGTGACGCGCGGGAGGCCGCCGATCGACTCCCAGAAGTCGCTGCCGAGGGTGTCGCCCTTGACGACCACGACCGCCTCGGGGCGCACGTCAGCAACCGCGGCGACCGCCCGCTCGGTGGCCTCGCGGCCCAGTCCGCGGTGACGGCCGGCGCCGACCTTGTGGGGGAGCTGGTGACGCAGCTGGTGCCAGGCGCGCCCGACCATCCCGCCGTTGTCGTCGTACACGTGCGTGGTGACGTCGTGGCCACGCGCCATGAAGGCCGCGGCGATGGACGCGTGGTAGCCGTGGAATCCCGGACTGACCAGGAGCAACCTCACGTGCTCATCCGCGGACGGAGCGGGCGGGAATGCCGACGACGGTGTCGCCCGGCGCGACGTCACGGGTGACCACCGCGTTGGCTCCCACCGATGCGCCGTCGCCGATGCTGACTCCGCCGAGCACGATCGCTCCCTGACCGATGAAGACCGAGTTGCCGATCGTGATCGGCCCGGTCGGCTTGGTCAGGTGGCGGTCCACCCGGTCGTGGTCGCCGGAGGTGATGAGCGAGCCGAAGCCGACGAGGCAGTCATCGCCGAGCGTCACGGGATCGGTCGAGCTGATGGCCACGCACCGACCGAAGTTGGCGCGGTCGCCGATCGTGATCCTGCTGTCGTCGTTCTCGCACTGCAGCCAGACGTCCTCGAAGATCGCGCCCCCCGCGCCGACGAAGATCTGTTGGGGTCGGCGGATGATGTGAGGGCGGACGATGACGGTGCCTTCACCGAAGGCGCCGAACGCGCGAGGGTAGACCAGGCGCGACATCAGGCTGCTGCGGTGCCATCGGAGCGAAGGAGGCGCCTCGACAAGACGTTGCAAGAGGGTCACAGGACCACCCTAGTGAAGGCGTGGCTCATGGAGCGGGGCATCCGAGGTTGCGTGCCTCGACCAGCTTCCCGGCCTCGAAGGCCATCAGGGTGAGCCAGCTCCGCCGGTCGTCGGCCGACCCGAGCCACGGGAACCGCCTGAGCAGCAGGAGCTCGTGGTGGATCCGGCGTCGGACCGACTTGGGCGACACCTCTGCCGGGCGGAACTTGCTGTAGAGCGTGGTGGTGCCGCGTCCCGAGTTGTACTGCTGTCGGAGCACACCCTTCAGGTCGGTGCGGATCCGGTAGTGGACCAGCGCCTCCTCGACGTAGGCGAATCGATAGCCGAGGTCGTGTGCGCGCCAGGCGAAGTCGATCTCCTCCGCGCCGGCCGGGTAGGTCTCGTCGTAGCCCCCGACGCGTTCCCAGACCTCGCAGCGCAGACCGACGTTCCCGCCCAGGCCGTAGGTCCGCCCACCCCAGGTCTCGAAGAGACCGGTCGTGCGCTGGTCGATCGGGACCCAGGTCGCGGACCTGCCCGACAGCAGGGTCGTCTCGATGGGCCCGCTCACGAGAGGATGATCGTCCAGTCCGCACATCATCGCGGCGATCCAACCCGGAGCGACACGGTCGTCCGCGTCGCAGATCAGGATCCGGTCGCTGGTGGCGTGGCCGATGCCGACGTTGCGCGCCACCGACACGCCCCGGCCACGCGACGCATCGACGATCCTGACGTCCAGTCGCTCGGTCCACAGGCCCACCGCCGCCGCCAGGTCGTCCGTGGAGCCGTTGTCGGCGACGACGACCTCGAAGTCCGGAGCCCCGACCTGGGCGGCGAGGGCGCCGAGCTGCTCACCGATCAGGTGCGCGGCGTTGTAGGTGGGGATCACCACGGAGCATCGAATGACGCTCATCCGTGGGTCTCGCTGGATGTCGCGGGAGCCAGCTGTCCCAGCTCGACCAGTCGGGCGAACTCGGCGTTGCGAGACGCAACCTCGTCGAACGTTCCGACCGTGGCGACCTTGCCCCCGGACATGAAGATGAGCTGGTCGCTGTGACGGACCGTCGAGAGGCGGTGCGCGACGATGACCATCGTCATGGTGCCCTTCAGGGCCTCGATGGTCTCCGTGAGCCGTCGTTCGGTCTCGTTGTCGAGCGCGGACGTGGCCTCGTCGAGGACGAGGAGCTGTGGCCGGCGGTAGAGGGCGCGCGCAATGCCGATCCGCTGTCGCTGGCCGCCGGACAGGCGGACCCCTCGTTCGCCGATCTCGGTCTCCAGCCCGAGTGGTAGCGACCTGACCAGGTCGCTCAGCTGCGCCCGCTCGAGGGCCTCCTCCAGCCGACCGGCATCGACCTCCTCGTCGAACGCGATGTTCGCGCCCAAGGTCTCGTCGAGGAGCGTCACGTCCTGAGGCACGACGGCGAGCTGGCGCTGCCAGTCCGGAAGGTTGTCGAAGATGCTGGTTCCCCCGGCGGTGATCGAACCGCCACGAGGTTGGTGGAGCCCGAGCAGGATGTCCACGAACGTGGACTTGCCGGCGCCGCTCGAACCGACCATCGCGACGGTCCGGCCACGCGGGATGTCGAGGTCGACGCCGCGGAGGACGAGGTCCTCGGGCTGATCGGCATAGGCGAAGGTCAGCCCCCGCACCTCGATGTCACCGGTGGGCACGACGTTCGTGATCCGGGCCGCCACCTCCGCGTCCCGCTCGTCCTGGAGCGCACGGTTCTCCGTGACCAGGTGCGTGAGCGGCGCACGAGCAAACCGGATGCCGGCAAGTGCGTTGATCAGGCGGACTGCGCTCGGCAGGATGCGCGTCCCCGCCGCGACGAAGATGCCGATCAGGGTCAGGCCCTGGGTCGAGGAGCCACCGGACGAAGCGCCGATCGCCAGCAGGCCGACGCCGACGATGAACACGATCTCGAGGAAGTACTTGGGGATCTCCGCGAGCCAGGAGGCTGTGGCACTCGCTCTCGCCCCCTCGTCGCTCGCCGCGGCGAACGTGTCGACGAACGGCCCGTGGGCGTGGCGCAGCTTGATCTCCTTGACCGCCGTCAAGGACTGCAGTGACGACTTCGCCACGGCCTGGGACGCCTCGAGGTTGCGTTGGCTGGCGTGGAGGATCCGCGGGCGGATCCCACGCTGGACCACGAGCCCGGCCAACCCGAAGTAGACGATGGCCGCCGCCGTGGCGACAGGTGACACGAAGAGCAGCGAGACGAAGATGAAGGTGATGGTCAGGACCTCGGTGAAGAAGCCGAGCGTCGCGGTCAGCCCGCTGGTGTAGCCCATCCCGACCGCTCCGCTGACGGTCCAGAGCTTGTCGGAGGTGTTCTTGGTGAGGTGCCACGCGTAGGGGCCGACGAGGTAGCCCTCGAGCAGGCGGGCCTGGATCGCCACCTGGTTCTTCGCCATGAAGTTGAGCTGCCACCAGCGGAACAGCACCGCGAACACGTCCTTGAGCACGAAGGCCCCGACGATAATGAGGGCAAGTACGGCGACCAGCGCACCGTCGCTCGGGTGGCCCAGCACGCGGTTGACCACTCCGAGTGTTCCGGAGTCGGGGTCCTGTGCAGTGATGTACTGCATCATCGGCAGCATCGCGAGGACACCGAGCGTGTCGAGCAACGAGAGCACGACCGAACCGCCGATGGAGAGCACCAGCTTTCGCCGCGTCTCGAGCGTGATCAGCTCGCCCGTGCCGGGAGGGATGCCCAGGAGCCGCGCGGAGCGCTCCACGAGGCCCCCTTGGAGGTTCAGCACCGAGTTGCCTCCTCGACGACCGACATGGCTCCATCCTGTCATCAGCGACTCCCTCGCACGCGGGACTGGTTGAATCGGGACGTGATTCGGTTCATGGCGCCCGACCTCCCGACACCCAGCGGCGGCATCAAGGTGATCTATCGCTACGTCGAGCACTTGTGCGCCCTCGGCCACGACGCCCGGGTGTGGCACGGCACCCCTGGATTCTCCTACGAGTCCTGGGGGTCCACCGCTCCCGTCGACACCGGACTTGAGCTCCGGTTCGCTGCCGGCGACGTCCTGGTGATGCCCGAGACGGGCGGCAACCAGTGGAGCTTCCTGTCGGACGGGTATCCGGTCGTGATGCTCTGCCAGGGCATGGACTTCGTGTTCGCCAACTCCGACTTCCTCACCGACGAGCCCGGTGACTATCCCGGTTGGCCGCACGCGACTGCGGCGATCACCGTGTCCGACGCGATCCACACGTTCCTCGAGCGGGCCTGTCACGACGGCTTCCCGCTGCACAACGTGCCCGTTCAGATCGAAGACTGGTTCCAGCCGGGGCGCAAGGACAAGCGGATCGCGCTGATGCCGCGCCGCCGACGCGAGGACCTTCTCGGCGCGGTCCAGCTCGTGCGCCGCTCGGGCCGGCTGGGCGACTGGCAGATCGTCCTCATCGACGGGATGACGCAGCAGCAGGTGGCCGACGAGCTCGGGCGTGCGGCGATCTTCCTCTTCGGAGCCGAGCGCGAGGGCGTGGGCCTTCCGGGTGCGGAAGCGATGGCCTCGGGGTGCTACGTCGTCGGGTTCACCGGCGATGGAGCCAAGGAGTACATGCTCCCGGAGCACTCGTCGGTCATCGCAGACTCGGACGTCGTCGACATGTGTGACCGCACCCTGGAGGCGATGAGCTGGTTCGAGCACGACCGGGCGGTCATCGACGACCGGGCTGCCCGGGGTCGCGACTGGGTACGGGCCCGCCACAACAGTGACCTGGTCCGCGAGCGGCTGGGGAAGGCCTTCGCCGCCATCACCGCCGCCGATTCGCCGTCGCTGCTGCCCGAACCGGTGACGTTGCGCCACTACCAGTTCCACGCGCCGGCGTCCGACCCCTACAACAGGGCCCGCGTCGCTGGACGACGTGTCGCCCGGCGTACCGTCGATGAGCTCAGGAAGCGGCTGTGACCGGCTCGGACGAAACGGGCTCGTCGAGCCTGGCCCGTCGCCGAGCCCGCTCGATGACGTAGAGCACCGCAACTGCCTCGACCGTCAGCCTGATCACGATCGAGGACCAGTAGGTCTTGTCGATGCCTGACTGCGGGGTGGTGAACTCCCGGATGTAGAGCCACGTCGCGATGTAGTGCCACGTCTCCGCGGCTCCGACGAGACAGATGAGCCACCGGTTGCGGGTGACGAGCAGGAGTGCCAGGGCGACCCACAGCGAGTACTGCGGCGAGTAGACCTTGCCGAGGACGAAGAAGACCACGAGGAAGACGAACGAGAGCTCCTCGAACGTCGGCTCGATCAGGCGACGCCAGGTCAGTAAGCTCAGGACCGCCCAGGCGCCGAGCATCCCACCGCCGAGAACGAGGCTGAGCTGGTCGGCGCTCACGGGAACCCCCACCATGCGCATGGCCATCCACGCTGACCCGAACGACGCAGGCCTGTCGGTGTTGGTGTCCCAGAACTCGCGCCACGCCTCCGGGTTCGACACGTACAGCGGGGCGTTCGCGACGATGGTGGTGACGGCGAAGGCGCAGAGCATGCGCGAAAGGGCTCGGACCGAGCGAGCCCTGATCGCGAGGAGAAGTCCCGCTGCGAGGAGGACGAGGGGGAAGAGCTTGGTCGCCGTGCCCAGTGCCACGAAGACCCCGAACCACGCCATCCGGTCGCGCTGCCACGCCAGCAGCGCGAGTGCCGTCGCGAGGAGGGCGAGGGCATCCCAGTTCAGGGTGAGGGTGAGGACCACCAGGGGTGTCAGCACCACCCACGAGACGCGGTCCCCGATCGTCCATCCTGCCGACCAGGCGATCCACACCGTCGCCAGCACAGCCAGGAGGAGAAGGGCACACGTGACGAGGAAGAAGGCGCGTTCCTCACCCGCCATGCCGGGGAGATCGTAGAGATCCGGCCCGGACATCGACGAGCGACGGTCCAGCTCGGCGGGGGTGATGCCGAGGACGACGTGCGTCAGCTTGGCGCTCGCCTCGATGAAGAGGTTGATGAGCGGGGGGTACTCGAGGTTGCGGAATCCCGTGTTCAGGTGACCCAACCAGCCGAAGTCGGCTGCCAGCCCACGGCCGACGTAGAACAACGGCACGTCGCTGTAGCACTGCGCGGTCGCCAGGACGTCGGTGTCCACACGGCCCCGCAAGCACGGGAGCTTCTGCGCGGCCGAGACCGCGGTCATCAGCGTGGCGGCAAGAAGCCAGATCCAAGGGGACCCGGACGGGCCTGCGGACGGACCAGTCCTGTCAAGGTCGCGTCGCATCCGGTGAGGATAGTGAAGGATGCTCACCGACGAGACCGGAACGGATGGGGAGGCCCGAGGTGAGGAAGCACTACCTGGTGCTCGCCCACGACCAGCCCGACCACGTCGGACGACTCATCGACAGGCTCGCCGACGAGGATGCGACCTTCTGGCTGCACCTCGACCCTCGGGCGGTGGACCGCGAGTGGCGCGACGTCGTCTCCCGGTCGGACGTCGTGGCTGTCGAGCCTCGGGTCAGGTGCATCTGGGGCACCTGGTCGATGGTCGAGGCGACTCTCGCGATGGTGCGCGCCTGCCTCGGTGCCGGGACGCCGGGCCACCTCGTGATGCTGAGCGGTCAGAGCTATCCGATCAAGACAACCGCGCAGATCGACGCCTACCTGTCGTCCCACCCGGATCTGGTCAACATGGACCTCTGGCGCCTCGACGAGCGGTGGCCCGACAACCATCGAGACCGGCTCGACTACTTCTGCATCCCGATGACTGAGACCAAGGGCAACCTCCGCCTGTTGCGGCCGCGTCAGGACATGAATGCCCGCGAGCTGGTCGGGTGGACGCGTCGTCTCCTTCGGGAGACCGGGTTGCGGCGGGCGATCGAGGTGCTGCGTGTCATCGGTCGGCCGCGCCCGGACGTGCGCAGCCAGGTCGTGGGAGGGTCGCAGTGGTGGGCCATGCCGTGGGACACCGCCTCTCGGATGATGGCCTTCCACGGATCGCACCCCGACTACGCCGAGTTCTTCCGCTGGAGCCAGTTCCCGGACGAGACGTTCTTCCAGACGCTGCTCGTCGCGATGGACGAGGGTCTCACCGCGACGGTCGGACCGACGCTGACCCATGTCGACTGGACCGAGGGCGACTGGGACCTTCCCCGTGCGATGGGGCACGAGGACGTGGCGACGCTGCTGACGTTGCCCGAGCACGTGCTCTTCGCGCGCAAGTTCCTCGCGCCGGACAGCTCCCGCGTCATCGCCGCGCTCGAAGACGCCCTCGGGGCTGGAGGCACACCATGACTCAACAGCGCGCGCGACGGCCGATGCCGCCGCTGCTCACGGGGACGCTGCTGGTCCTGGCCGGGCTGTTCGCGCTTCGCCAGGTCGTCAGTGGGTGGCGACTAGGAGCGAGCAGCGATCTCGGGGAGAACGGCGACATCTCCGTCTACATCGGGGCGATCAACTACCTCGCGTCCGGTGGCGAGCTCTACGACTATCCGCTCGGAGGCGGGTACGGCTTCACGTACCCGCCCTTCTCCGCGATCGTCCTGCGTCCTCTCACTTGGCTCGCGCCGCTGACCGTCGGTCGCCTGTGGCTGACCATGTGCGTCGTCGTGGCTGTCGTTGTGGTCGGTCTCGTCGTCACCACGCGCAGATGGCCCGGGAGCATGGCCGGTCGGCTGATCGTGCTCGGTCTCGCAGTCGGGTCGTTCCTCGGATCGGTTCAGGTGCAGAGCGACCTGATCACCGGCCAGGTGAACCTCGTGCTCGCGCTCCTGATCATCCTCGACATCGGCCGATTCGTCCCGGACCGGTTCCGCGGCGTGCTGGTCGGACTCGCCGCGGCGGTCAAGCTCACGCCGATGGTCGTCTGGGGATGGTTCGTCGTCACCCGGCAGTGGCGCGCCCTCGCCAGCTCGATGGGAACCTTCGCCGCCTGCGGCCTGCTCGCCTGGGCCGTCCTGCCCGGAGACTCGCGGCGGTTCTGGACGGACGCCGTGTTCGACACCAGCCGCGTCGGTGACGTCGAGCTGCGTTTCAACAGCTCGGTGATGGGCGCGCTCGCCCGCTCAGGTGTCGACGGCTCGGCCCGAAGCATCTTGTGGTTGCTCCTTGGGGGCGTGCTCGTCCTCCTCGCGTTCTGGAACGCCGAGCGTGCCCGGCGAGTCGGAGACGATGTCGCGGCCGCGATCATCCTCGGCTGCGCCGCGGTCGTGGCCACCCCGATCGCATGGCCCCACCACCAGATCTGGCTGCCGCTCGCGGGCATCGTCCTTGCGCTCCGCACGCGATGGGCGCCGCGAGTGCTCGGACTGGTCGTGGTCGGCTTCGCCTACCTGCACATCTCCATCACGGAGTGGTCCGACGACCACGGGACGGGCTGGCTGTTCGACAACGTCGACTTCGCGATGTTCGTCGCGATCTGCGCCTTCGGGCTGGCGGCGCGGCCCGCATCGGAGGAGGAGGCGCCGACGCCGGAGCGGGCGCGTCAGCGCGTGTAGGAGTCAGTGTGGCGCGGCCGCCTTCGACACGACCTCCATCGGGTCGTCGTAGTCCATCAGCACGGTGACGATGGAGTCGCCGGTCGTCTTCTCGTGGTCGGAGAACTCCAGGCCGATGCCGAGCTCGCGGAACTTCGCCTGCGCCTCGTCGCCGAGGTAGTCCTTGGCGCCGGTGCCGGAGAGGTACGACGTCGCGCCGACCATCTGGAGCTGCTCGAGCACCCGGTCGGCGGCCTTCTCCTGCGGCGGGTCGGTCACCACCACCTCGGTCGTGATGCCGAGGTAGTCGCGCATCGACAGGATGAGCTGGTGATTGATGTCGGCGAGGTTGTGGGAGTCCACCGCGTGGATCATCTCGAAGACGTCGCCGCTGCGGTCCTTCCAGTGGCGCGCGCCGCGGTAGCGGCCGGTGATCGAGCTCTCGAGGTGGTCCTGCCACCCGGGCTTCACGATCGTCTCGTTGATGGGGATCAGGTGCGGCTTCGACTCGAGCGGCATCGTCACCCACGACTCGCGCATCATCACCCGGCGCTGCACCCAGTGCTTCTGGAGCTGGTCGTGCACGGCGAGGACGAAGCGATCGCTGTGGAGCATCTTGAACCAGAAGCCCGGCCACGGCAGGAGGTCCGGCTGGTGGATCGCGACCTTCACTTGCGGACCGTCCTGACCAGGGCGTACTGCTCGGCGTAGGGCACCAGCCGGACCTGCCCGAGCGCTCCGGCGATCTGGCGGACGCTGTTGATCGGGTGCACGTCGGTCGGGATCTCCGACTGGTAGGCCTGGCAGGCGGCCTCCTTGGCGGTGATCTGCTCCTCGGTGAGCGCCTCGAAGACGTTCCACCGCAGGTCGGTCGGGTAGAGGTTCACGTCGTAGACCGCGATGTCGTAGACGAAGACGCTCGGCGGGTACCAGTGGTCCAGCGACATCGACACCCGGCACGAGCGCATCCCTGCCTCGTAGACGGCGATGTGGTCCTGGTGGAGCGACGGGTAGGGGAGGTAGAGCTCCTCCGGCTCGTACTCAGCCATGATCGCGTCGATCGCGCCGACCATCTCGGTCATGTGCTGCGGGGTCTGCCCGTCGGGGAAGTCCAGGACGCGCGACTCGGACACCCCGAGGATCCTCATCGCCTCGGCATGCTCCTGCGCACGGACCTCGCCGCTGTTGGTCATCACGACGACCAGGCACTCGTCGGGGTGCTTCGCCATCAGTCCGCCGCACCCCATGGCCTCGTCGTCCATGTGGGGGGCCAGGATCAGGCGCTTCATCGCGCTCCTCCGAGGGTCACGGTTGTGCAGTCTAGTGAGCGGGACGTCTGGGAGGATGCGGAACGTGACCCGTCCGCGTGTGGTGCTGATCAGCATGCACGTCGGTCACGAGGGCGTCCCGCACGCCGGGGGCCGATACCTGCTGGAGCTGCAGCGGTTGCTCGACCGCGAGACCGACCTGACCATGCTCACCGTCGGCAACCGGCTCAACCGCGAGTCGGCGACGAAGCCTGGCGTGCCGCGACGGCTCCTGCTCCTCGGACACGAGTCCGGTCGCGGACCCGTCGGGAAGGTGCTGAACCGCGCCGCGTTCTCGGCCGACACGACGTACCGGCACCGTCGCGACCCGGGCATGCCCTCGGCTGCCTTCATCCTCGGACTGCTGCGGTCGAGGGAGGCCCGCGCCGCGGTGCGCGGGGCCGATGTCATCGACCTGCAGTACTCCGAGTCCATCCGGCTCGTGCGTCTGCTGCGCCGGCTCAACCCGACCGCGCGGATCACCGGCACCTTCCACGACGTGATGAGCCAGTCCTTCTCGCGCGAGCCGCAGGACACCGACGAGGAGCGCCGCTACTGGGAGGGAGTCGCGGAGCGGTCCCGCGGTCACGAGAAGGCGATGGTGGCGCAGCTCGACGAGGTGCTCGTCTTCAGCCACAAGGACGCCGAGCTGCTCGGCGGCCCGCCGCACACCGTCGTCCACCCGCCCCTGTCCGACGGCACCGAGCCCCGGCACACGCCGGCCACCGAGCCCGTCGTCATCGTCGTGTCCTACCTCGCGCGCGACGAGAACAACAAGGCCGCGCTCTGGACGCTCGACCACGTCTGGCCCCGGGTGCTCGAGCACCGTCCGGAGGCTCGCCTGCGCCTCGTGGGAGGAGGCGTGCTCGACGCACTGAGGAGCCGCGTCGACGAGCTGCCTGCTGGTGACGGGGTCACGCTCACGGGCTTCGTCGACGACCTCGACGCCGAGTACGCCGCCGCGGCCGTCGCCCTCGTGCCCGTCCTCCAGGGAGCGGGCGTGAAGTTCAAGACGGTCGAGGGGCTCTGCCACGGGGTCCCCGTCGTGACGACGACCGTCGGCGCCGAGGGCATCGAGGGCGACGACCTGTTTGCCGGTCTCGTCGACGACCCGCACGGCCTCGCCGACGCCCTGGTCAGCGTGCTCGACGACACCGCTGCCCAGCAGCAGCGCACGGATCGGGTGCAGGACTGGGCGCAGGAGGTCTACGGGCGTGCGCGGTTCGAGGAGACGATCCGCGGCACCTGGGTCAGATGATCCCGCGCTCGCGGATGACACCCGCGAGCTCGGTCCACATGTGGCGCGCGTTTAAGCGGGTCTCGACGCTCCTGCGAGCTGCTGCTCCCAGTCGTTCGCGCTGCCCAGCGTCGCCACGAAGCTCGGTGAGCACGTCTCGCCACCCCGCGGCGTCGCCCTCGTCCACCAGCCGCGAGTCGATGCCGTCCGAGAAGTAGTCGCGCATCGCCCGGGTGCCGGTCACGGCCACGCACGCACCCGACGACGCCGACTCCAGCGCCACGCTCGAACCGGTCGGGTAGGCCAGGTCGCGAGTCGGCACGACGACGACCTGGGCCCGCTGGAGCATCCGGCGGTAGTCCCTCAGCGGGATGATGCCGTGCACCCGGACGTTGTCCGGCACGTCGAGGTCGGCGAGGTTCTCCGGCTTGCACACGACATCGAGCACGAGGTCGGTGCCGCGGACGGCGTCGAACAGGGTGCCGTAGTCGCGCCCTCGGTCCTGCCCGACGGCGAGCAGCTCGATGTCGCGTGGCCCGTCGCCCGGGACGTAGTACTCGTGGCTCACGCCGTAGGTCACCGGGAAGAGCCGGTCCTCGCTGATCCCGAGGTCCGTGAAGATCTCGGTCTCGTGGCGGGACAGGTGGGTGATCAGGTCGGCGCCGTCGAAGCGACGTTTCAACCGTTGGCGCTGATCGGGATCCGCCGAACGCAGGTCGTCCGCGAGCCAGCACGACCACACGACCAGCGGGGTCGACGCATAGGGCGGCACCTTGGCGCGTCGGGAGAGGGCTGCCGCGGCCCCCTGCTGCTCGAGCAGCGCGAGCACGAGGTCGGACCGTCGAGCCTCGCCAGCACCGCGCAGCGTCTGCTCGACAGGAAAGCCGGCGCGGTGCTCGACGACATCGCGGAGACGGCTCCACCGCGGATCCACGGCACGACGCGAGCCTGCGAGCCTCCAACCGAGGTCGTCGGCCAGCGCGTTGACGCCGTACGGCAGGGGAGCAGGCACCTCGCCCGCCGTGTAGCGCGAGCTCCACGAGTCGAGCGCGTGCTCGGACAGGACCAGCGCGCGCGTCATCGGTCACCGCGGATCATCGACAGCTCGGAGCGGGCGACGGCTATCGGTCGGACGTCGCGTCCGGCAGCACGTCGGGCCACGTTGACCAGGAAGTTCGCACCGGTTGCCGCAGCGAGCGCGGCCTGCAGCCCGCGCTTCGATCCCCACTTGTCGGCGTACAGCATCTGCCCCTCGACCAGCCATCGCCGGCGGGACTCCGACGGCGACGACCCACCGCCCGCGTGCACGACCGTGGGGGCGCGAAGTGCGACGACGGTGAGTCCGCGCTCGCGGAGGCGACGCTGGAGGTCGATCTCCTCGGAGTTCATGAAGAACCTCTCGTCGAACCCACCGACCTCGCGGAAGTCAGCCAGTGGGATCCACATGACCGCTCCGACGACCCAGTCCACCTCCGCCTCCGCCCCACGGGCTCGGACGTCGTGACCGACGGCTCGGTGCCACGCGTTTGTCGCCCGGAACCGCGCCAGAGGGGTGAGCCAGGCTGCTGCATGGTGGCGCACGCCCGGGAACGACCGCCCGGTCCAGGCCTCGATGCCGTTCTCGTCCACCACGCGTGGGGAGAGCACTGCGCGTGGGTGTTGCTCTGCTGCGCGCTGCATCTCGGTCAGGAAGGACGGTTCGAGCGTCAGGTCGCTGTTGAGCACCACGATCACGTCGCCCGTGGCCGTGGCGGCTCCCGCGTTCACGTTGGCGCCGAAACCGCCGTTGACGTCCCTGCGAGCCACGATGACGCCGGGCGTGTCCGGGAACGCCTGTGGCGAGGCGTCGTCGGAGACGATGATCTCCACCTGCTCGGCGCCCTCCTGGCCCTGGATCTGGCGCACGAGCTCGAGGGTGGGCGTCGGGTCTCCGTAGTGGGGGATGACGACGCTGATCGTCTGCATCAGATCGCACCTGCAGTGGTGCCGGCGCGGTGACCGGCACGCGACGCTGCATCGATCGCCAGTGCGATCACCTTCGCGGCCGCTCGGTCGGGCATCAAGCGGGCGCTGGAGTCGACCAGGGTGCCGATCCGTCCCGCGCGCCGCTCGTCGAGCCCCGCTGCGACCCCGGCGACAATGCGCTGCCACGTGTTCACTGGCCTCGTCGGGGCAGCCGCGATGTGGTGCTTCTCCTCGAACACGTGACGTGCCGCACCGGAGTAGAACGCACGCTGCGTCCGCATCGCCGTGGTCGTCGCAGCGATGCGGTGCTCGGTCTCGAGCGCGGGATCGAGCACGACGGGCACTCCCGCCTGCATCAAGCGGTAGCCCCAGTCGACGTCCTCCCACCCGTAGGCCCTGAACGTCGTGTCGTACTCCCCGACGGTGTGCCACATGTCGCGGGTCACCGAGACGTTGCCTGCCCAGTAGCGCCACGCCTGGTCGGGAGGGACCCGGTAGGCCTCGTCCCGGAAGCGCGCGTCCCAAGCGCGGCCGTAGATCCGCGCATAGGTGGTCTCGGGATACACGTTGCGGTAGAGGCCCACGACGCCGACGCGGCGACCGTCGTGTGCCGCGGCGTGGCCCGAGACGTAGTCGGGGGCGGGCACGAGGTCGTCGTCGCAGCGAACCAGCACGTCACCCTGTGCCTGGGCGAAACCGGCGTTGAGAGCCGCAGACCGGCCCCGGTTGGCCTCGAAGGTGATCCGTCGGACAGGGAGTCGTTCGGCTGCCGCGTCCACGACTGCGGACGAGTCGTCGACGTCCCCGTCGATGACGACGACGGCTTCCCACTCGGCGTCCACCTGGGCCGCGAGGGCAGCGAACAGGACCGGGAGCCGACGCGCGCCTCCGTGGGACGGCACGATGACGGACACGAGGGGAGACGTCACGGCACGATCCTAGGAGTCGGACTGCTCGGCGACGGCGTCGAGCACCTCGTCGAAGAAGGCGGTCACGTCCTTCTCGCCGGCGACCGGGCCGCCCGCGAGGAAGCCGTCGGCGCCGAGCAGGATCGCAGCCGGGGTGCCGACCGAGAAGCCGCGGCGGATGTTGGAGTCGGGCTCGGAGTACGTCAGCTCGCGTGCGTGCTCGGTGGCGGCAGCTGCTGACGCGTCGTCCGGGTAGACCGCCACCACCCCGACGGCCGGTGCCAGCCGGGCAGCAAGCTCGTCGAGCCTCTCTGCCGTGCGAACGCACGGACCGCACCCCGGACTCAGCACGACCACCAGCCGCGCCTGGGTCGACGTCAGCTCCCACAGGTTGGACGTGCGCCCGGCCGAGTCGGTCACCACGCCGTACGGGATCCGGTCGCGGTCGTAGTCGAGGAGCTCGTCGTCCGGGACGTGACGTGCCGGCGAGCCACCGCCGAGCACGAGCACGGCGACGGCAGCCGCGGCCATCGAGGCGATGAGTGCCCACCAGCCGCCAGCGTCGAGGTCTGCGAGGGCCGAGGGCACGGAGCCGCCGTCGAGTCCGAACCACAGGACCACGCCGGCCAGGACGGACAGCAGCACGTTGCGGCCGAGGGTGGTCCGGTCGACGTCGTGACGACCGAGGCTGCCGAAGCAGGAGCACGTCACGGGTTCCTCGAACCCGAGAGCCCTGCCGATGAGGGCGGTGTAGGTGAGCATCAGCAGGAGAAGCAGGACGGCCACCGGCGCGAGCACGCCCGTGGGAGCGACCACGAGGAGCACCGCCAACGCGATCTCCACCCACGGGAGCGCCGATGCTGTTGCGTCAGCCGGCACCAGCCCGGGCACCCGAAGTGCGTCGAATGCGTCGCGCGTGGCGGTCCGGTTCCGCAGCTTGGCGATCCCACTGGCGAGCAGGACAGCCACCAGGGTCAGCACCACGACGAGCGCTGCGACCGGTGCCGACGACATGGCCCAGATCGTACGGTCCGTCAGCCGCGCGGGTGCGCCCAGCGGTAGAGGGCGATGAGCCCCGGCAGGAAGATCACGAGGAAGACGACACCGAACAGGCGGCTGCCCATGTCGTCACCGAAGAGCAGCAGCATCGTCCCGATGAAGACGAACGGCGACGTGAAGAGGCCGACGATCCAGAAGACGATCCGTGGGAGGACGCCGCGCTCCGGCCTGGTGGCCCACAGGGTCGCTTGCCCGGGACCGGCAAGACCGTCGAGCACGTCCTCGAGCTGACCGTGTGTCCGTGACGCGAGCGCCTGTGTGGTCCGCTCGTCGAGCTCGGTCGACGTCAGGCGTCCCTCGGCGAAGGCAGCGGACAGGACGTTGCAGACCCGCTCGCGATCAGCGTCCGACGCGAGGGTCGCGTCCCGCTCCGCCTCGTGCTCGGCCCTGGAGCGCTGGCGAGCTTCCAGCCACCTGCCGAGTGCCTCGTCGCCCTGCGAGGCACCGTCCGACGTGCTCATGGCCGACAGGGTAGGCGCAGACGTACCCCGAACGCCGCGACTTGGCGCATCCGCCGCGCCGTGACCCACATCGATGACGCTCGTTGCGCACCTTGAGAGTTCGTTGATCTTCTTGAGAATGTCTTAACCTTTGGGTGAAGGACCTCTCGGATCTTCAAGCGGGGGAAAGTCGTCATGACCGACATGGGCAACGAGCGAGGCGCGGGGACCTCGCGGCGTACGTTGATGCGTGGTGCCGCGTGGACCGTCCCGGTCGTCGCCGTCGCCGCGCAGGCGCCGGCGTTCGCCGCCTCGCCGTGCGACCCGCAGACCTACAGGATCGACTGGGGTGTCAGCGCCTACACCCCGCCGGGCAGCCTGACCGCGACGCCGAACGTCGGTACGGCAGTCGCGACGGGCAGCGCCGGCGGCAACGGCATCAACGTGACGTTCACGAGCACGGTCCTGGTCTCGACGCGCTACGACAGCAACCTGACGGTCCTGCCCACCACTGGCATCGGCAACCTGGGAGCGGGCGAGCAGGGACTCGCGATCCGTTCGAACGGCTCGTTGGGCGCGTATCCGCTGTCGAACCAGACGATCACGGTCGCCTTCGGTCGAGCCGTCAGCAACCTGTCGTTCACTGTCGTCGACATCGATCGCGACGCGAACTTCTGGGACCGCGTGGCGTTCAACCCGGCGCCAGGTGCCGGCAACTTCACTCGGGCGGCCCAGGTCGACGGCGCGGGAAACCTCAACGCCGAGACGTCCGGCGACGGACCGTTCAGGTTCACGGGCCCCACCGGCAACCTGGTCGACACGAGCGGTGCCGGCAACGTCCAGGTGCGCTACGCCGGCGGAGCGAGCTTCACCTCGTTCCAGATCCTGTACTGGAACACGGTCCTGTCCGGTCCCCAGGGCATCTTGCTGAGCGACTTCAGCTTCACCGCGCGCGGCTGCTGAGCGCGCCGGAGGAGCCTCACTCTCAAGAAGTCGTATGCATCAGTCGTAGATTTTACGTAGACGTTCGTTGGACGGAGCCTCCTTAGGATTCTCGTCGAGTGCGGTGGCCACGAAGCGGCTCCGCAGGACCTCGGGGGACATCCGCGTTGAACGCGAACATCGACCACGGCGCATCCCTGCCGCATCCTTCGCGCCGGACGGTGGTGCGCACCGCGGCATGGACGGTGCCGGTCGTCTCGGTCGCTGCGACTGCTCCGGCCTTCGCGGCCTCGCCGTGCTCGGACCGCTACGGCTACGTGCTTCGTTGGGGTACGACCTCCTACTCCCGGACCGACGCACGGAGCTCGTCGGCCAGCGTGACCTCCGGCGACTCCAGCGCAGTGGGGGTGACGTTCGCGAGTGTGTCGTCGTCGACCGCCAATGTGCCCGACGCTGCGCGCAACCTGACGATCCCGGCCAACACGGGCACCGGCACCACGGCCGACCCCGTCGTCACCAGCCTCGGCGGGCGAGCCGGCGAACGCGGCGTCATGCTCTACCACGCCACCAGCACGATCGGACGCGCGAACCGTCAGGACGTGACCATCACGTTCTCGCGTCCGGTGCGGGGCCTGAAGTTCTGGGTGACGGACATCGACACGATCACCAGCCCGGCGTACTCCGACCGGGTCGAGCTCGTCGGCTACAGCTCCAGCAACGCCGTCGTGGGCTTCGGCTTCGCCAACGACGGGGTCACCGGATCCGGCACCCAGGCGGACCCGTGGCTTCGCGCGAGCAACGCCAACGTCAACGAGAACGCCGCCGGCGCCCAGGTGTCGGTCGACTTCACCGCCACGTCTCCGACTGCCGCCACGGACGTCAAGCGCATCGTGCTGACCTACTGGAACGCCACGGGTGGCACGCAGTACCACCGCATCTACCTGGGCAACCTGAGCTTCACCGCCATCGGCTGCTGACCCCAAGGCGCCCTGCGCGTGAGAACTTCTTGAGGGAACCACGCCGCTGGCTATGTCGTTCTGTTGCCTTCCTGTGGCCGACGCGCGCCTACTTTCGGGTCTACAGGCGACCGTGGGGGTCCGCCGGTACTCCCTGGGGGCTCAGTCAGCATGTCGCACAACGGAACTCTTCTCAGCGCGCGCCCGACGCGCCGCTCGATCGCTCGAGGCGCGGCTTGGACAGTGCCCGTCATCGCGGTCGCTGCCACCGCACCGGCCTATGCCGCGTCATGCGACTCGACCACGCCGACCGCTATGAACCTTGCTACCAGGTCCGGTGGCGACGGCACCACGGTGACGTTCGGCAGCGCGCCGGTGAACACGTCGCTGGGCTCCTACAACTTCAGCACGAGCGACCCGGTGATGACCGCGGGCTGGCTCGAGTTCGAGAACGCACCTCGCGGTGCTGGTGGTGCATCGAACCCGTCGACCTACCAGGACATCACTGTCACCTTCTCGCGGGCGGTCCGAAACCTGACCTTCGACATCGCTGACATCGATACCAGCGGCCAGGGCAACGGCGGCAACCGCACCTACAACTACTGGGACGCCATCGCCGTCCACGGGACGAGCACTCCTTACAGCGCCTCGCTCGGGTCGGCGCTGACCGGCAGCGGGACGATCGCGGACCCGTGGCGCCAGGAGACCTTCGCCAACACGCCGCCGGACTCCAACGCGGCCGCCAGCCAGAGACTCAACTTCTGGTTCACCGGCGCCGTCACGACGTTCAAGTTCCGCTACTGGAGCATCCAGGGCCGCAACAGCTACACCGGGACGCAGGCCGTGTGGATCGGCAACATGAGCTACAAGGTCAACTGCGACTGACGTCCCGGGGGTGATCCACTCCTCAGGCAAAGTGGACTAGACCGCCATCTGTTGTTGCCATCTTGTTGAACGTTCGCCCATAGCCTTGACACATCAGGTGACCGTGGGGGTCGCCGTGGGGTTGGGGAGCTTGATCGACATGTCCAGCAAGGCGACTGTTCACGAGCCGCTGCGTCCGTCACGTCGCGCCATGGTGCGTGGGGCGGCCTGGACCGTTCCGGTCGTCGCGGTTGCCGCGACCGCTCCGGCGTATGCGGCGTCGGCATGTCCGACCACGACCCTGGCCTGGTCCGCCCTCGGCAACGGCAACGTGTTCGCCTCCACCACCGTCGGTGCCGTCACGGTGACGCTGACCGTCTCAGGTGTCACCAACGCAGCCAACAACCGGACGATCTCGACCACGGCCACCGGTGCCCAGACCAGCAACCTGCGCTTCTACAGCGGGTCGGCGAACGGCAGCTCGCAGACCGCCACGTTCGCGTTCACCCGGACGAGCACGGGCCTGCCGGTGGACATCAAGAACCTCAGCTTCTCGTTCCTGGACGTCGACTCGGGCGGCTCCGGGTGGAGCGACAACGTCGTGGTCAACACCGGCGGGTTCGGTTACACGATCGTCAGCCCTGCGAACGTCGTGGGTGACGGTCTCGCTCCGGCGACTGCCTTCCGGGCGGCCAACGCCAACACCTCGGGGAACAGTCCGGGGACCTCGACCACTGGCAACGTCAACGTGTCGTGGGCGGGAATCGTGAACTCGGTCTCCTTCACCTACTTCCAGTCGCTGGCAGCGACCGGATCCCCGTTCATCGGTATCTCGAACATGAGCTTCCAGCCCGTCATCTGCTGACGGTTGCCCGGGAACAACCCCTGGCAACACGCTGTTGTCCGTGATCGATGACTGCCGCGGACACCACCACCCAGCCCGTTGACGACTCGCGCAGGATCTCGATCCTGCTCGGGCTGCTGTTCGGGCTCGGGGGACTCGGGTCGTCCAGCGCGGCGGTGACGCTCGCCCTCATGGGCAAGGACTTCGGGATCAGCTCGGGCCTCGCGGCCTGGGCGATCAGCCTCTACGTCCTGATGCTCGCGGTCACGACCGCCCTCTACGGCCGCATCTCCGACCTCGTCGGCTTCCGCGGGCCGATGCTGGCGGGCTTGGTGCTGATGTCGATCGGCGCCCTCGTGGCGGCGGTCGCTCCCACCTTCCAGGTGCTGCTCGGCGCGCGGATGGTGCAGGGTGCCGGCGCGGCGGCGCTCCCGACCCTGGGCGTCGCGGTCCTGTCGTCGCGGTACGCCGGCGAGATCCGTGGGGTCGCCTTCGGGCGCCTGGCCGGGGTCTCGGCGGCGGTGGGTTGCCTCGGGCCGCTAGCGGGCGGTGTCGTCGAGGCCGCCTTCGGGTGGCGGGCCGTGATGGCACTGCCGATCCTCGGTGCGTTGGTCCTGCCGTTCATCTGGCGCGCCCTCCCGACCGGCGGCAGCGGCGCCAAGCTGGACGTCGTCGGCGCGATCCTGGTCTGCCTCACCGCAGCCGGGATGGTGCTGCTCGTCCAGTCGCCGTCCGCCGGCCTGCTCGTCGCCGCGCTGGGCGCTGTGTTGCTGTTCGCCGGTGTCCCGGCTGTGCACGCGACCGTGCGCCGGCGCCCCGACGGGTTCCTCCCGGTCGAGGTCATCCGCAACGCGACCGTCGTACGCACTGCGGTGTCGGCGTCCTCCATCCCCGCGTCGTGGTTCGCTCTGTTGATCGCCACGCCTGCGGTCCTCCTGGCGGAGGGCTGGGAGGCCTGGCAGGTCGGCGTCGCGATGCTGCCGAGCGCCGCGATCGCGCTGTTCGTGCCACGACTCGTGGGACCGATGCTGCGGCGAGTCGGGCCGGGGCGGAGCGTCGGCGCCGCCGCGCTGGTGGCGTCCGGCGCGATCCTGCTGGCAGCACTGGGCGCACACTTCGCGAGCGCCACGATCCTGGTGATCGGCATCGTCTTCGTGACCGTGGCGTTCGGGCTCGGTCAGCCGGCACTCAGCGCGGTGGTCGGTGACGCAGTCCACGAGAACGTGCGCGGAGTCGCGCTCGGCGTGTCCACGCTGTTGTTCCTCATCGGCGGCAGCATCGGCTCCGCGGTGATCGCCGGCCTCAGCGGGCCCCTCGGCATGACCGGAGCACTGCTGCTGCTCGCCGCTCTCCCGGTGCTCGGACTGATCGTCCTGGCACCGACTCTGCGATCACCGGAGACCGCGCGCTCCGTATGATTTTGGGGCGATCGTCGCCGTCCCCTCGCCCTCTCGTGCCACACTCGCATCCGGCTTGGCTCGGTCGGACGTGCACCGGGCCGCATGGAAGTGAGGCAGTCCCTGTGTCGTTACCGGACGACGAGGACACGGGCGTTGACCAGCGGCTTCCGCGTGGTCTCTGCGCTGCGCTGTTCATCGGGTCGTTGGGGTTCTGGGGACTGGTGTTCCAGCGATCCGTGCTCGCGCTGGACGACATGGGTTTCATCCTGCGGGGTCGGGAACGTCTGACGTCGCTCGCCGACGTGCTGGACATGCTCCACCACGATGTCGTCGTCCAGAACGGCCGCATCGCCGACACGGTCCTGTCGTTGGTGGCTGCGGCGGGGGACGAGCGAGCTGCTCGTGCCTACTTCGCCGTTGCGCTGTCCTCGCTCTTTCCGACAGCCCTCATCTGGCTGAGCTTCCTCGTGCCACGTTCGGTCCGGCGCGACCTGCCGTCCTTCGTCCTCCCGTTGGTGGCTGCCGCCTCGCCCCTCCTCCTGCTCGCGCTGGACCGCAGGCTCATCTCCCAGCTCGCGCTGTTCGGCGCTGCGTCCTCTGGCTACTGCACGGGCCTCTTCCTCGTGAGCGTCGGCCTCGTACCCCTGCTCAGGACTGCAGATGGATTGGCGACACCGCCGCGGGTGATGGTCGGGTCGGCGGTGTCGTTGCTGGTGGGCGTGATGTTCCACGAGGTCCTTGCTGCCCTGGTGCTCGGCGCACTGGTGTCGGCGGCGCTGGTGGCGGTGCGGACACCGATCCGGAGACGTCAGCTGCTGACGCTCCTTCCCCCGCTGCTGCTTGCGGTCGCGCTCAAGGCGAGCACGCCGGGACTCTGGAGTCGTACTGCAGACACAGACCAGCGACAGCTGGCAGATGCCAGCCTCGTCGCCAGGACCGATGTTGCCCTCGCCTTCGCACTCGTCGCCTTCGTGCCGTTGCTCGCCTACGTCGCGACGTCCATCGCGGTCTCGCTCCCGTCACGTGGCGTGGCCACGAGGCGCGTCGTGCTCCTGGGGGGAGTGGGTGCCGTGTTGGTGCTGGTCGGCGCGGGGTATCGCGCACTCGGCGGCTATCCGTTGGGCGGCGTCGTCACTGCGTCGACGATCGTCTGCCTCGTTGCAGCGATATGGCTGCTGCGGCCGGCACGGGTGACCCCAGCAGAGCTGGTGGCACTGGGGGCGACGGCACTCGCCTTCGCGGTTCCCGTCTACGGCGGTCTCCTCCCCGGACGGGCGTGGTTCTTCGGTGAGTACCTCGCCCTGCTCGTCGCGCTCTCGTGGTTGGCCCGCGGAGCAGCGGGTCTGGGTCCTGGGAGGGTCGACCTACGTGCTCCGCGACCTGCTTCTGGCGCCAGGTGGCTGGCCTCCGCGCTGCTCGGGGCCGGTCTCGTGGTTGGCCCGACGCTCGCCTACGAGATGCTCGACAAGGTCAACGACAACTACGCGTGGCGGGCCTACGTCGACGCCCAGGTCCTCGAGCAGGAGGACGGAGTCGTCGACATCCCATGGACCTATCCGTGGAACGACATGCGGCCGTCCTTCGCGATCGACGGCGACCACGAGGAGTGGGAGCAGCTGGTCCGCGACTACTTCGAGATCCCGAGCGACGTCCGCATCGAGTGGAACGGCTCAGTGGACTGGATGGACGGCTGACGCGCGAGCGCGCTCGCCGAGGGCGACCGCGGCACGCTGCACGATCGGGAGCTCCTCGGGGTCGCGGGCAGCCTGGTGGGGCACGTCGCCGCCCAGGAGGGCAGCGGGCGTCGTGAGCCAGATCCAGGCACGCCAGGGGTCGACCCCGGCGGCGAGCAGGGTCTCGAGGATCGTGAGGAGCTCGTCGCGGACCTCGCCGGCGTCGTCGAGCTGGAACGACGGCACGAGCGTCGCGCCCTCCTGCTGGACGAGCAGCACCGCTCGTCGGTCGGACGCCTTGTGCAGCGCGAAACGCGCGGCGTTCTCCGAGACTCCACGCAGTGCGGCGACACCTGCGTAGTCGAGCCACCCTCCGTCGAGCAGCTCCGCACGGATGCGGGCCTCGCGGCGGAGACGGACGAGCGCGACCGGCACGGCGTGCGCGGGGTCGTCGCCCTGGGCACGCAGCTGCCGGTCGAGGTCGACCAGCCGGTCGGCGGGCAACAGCTCGACCGTCCCGGGCTCGCGCCAGCGGACCTCGCCGTGGGCGCGGTCGTACGTCGGCAGCCCGGCCGCACCGAGCTGGTCGGCGAGCCCCAGCTGCTCGAGCCAGGTCGCCAGCCGCTCGCCCAGCCCGTCGTCGTACCCGCCGTCAGCGGGGTCGACGCGGGCCGGGGAGCAGGGCGACATCGGGCAGGACTACTTGCTGGCCTTGCGGGCCCGCGAGGCGGTCTTGGCGCGCGCGTTGGCGTCGAGGACGACCTTGCGGATCCGCACCATGTCGGGCGTGACCTCGACGCACTCGTCCTCGCGGCAGAACTCCAGGCACTGCTCGAGGGAGAGCCGCTTCGGCGGGATCAGCTTCTCGAAGTTGTCGGAGGTGGCGGACCGGATGTTGGTCTGCTGCTTCTCCTTGGTGATGTTGACGTCCATGTCGTCGGCGCGGGAGTTCTCGCCGACGATCATGCCCTCGTAGACGTCGGTGGTGGGCTCGACGAAGAGCACGCCGCGCTCCTGCAGCGACGTCATGGCGTACGCCGTCGCCGCACCGGCGCGGTCGGCCACCAGCGATCCGTTGTTGCGCGAGCGGATCTCGCCGGCCCAGGGGTGATAGCCCTCGGAGATGTGGTGGGCGATGCCTGTGCCGCGGGTCTCGGTGAGGAACTCGGTGCGGAAGCCGATCAGGCCGCGCGAGGGGACGACGAAGTCCATGCGCACCCAGCCGGTGCCGTGGTTGGTCATGCCCTCCATGCGGCCCTTGCGGGTCGCGAGGAGCTCGGTGATGGTGCCGAGGTACTCCTCCGGAGCGTCGATCGTCAGGCGCTCGAAGGGCTCGTGGACCTTGCCGTCGACCTCGCGGGTGACGACCTGCGGCTTGCCGACGGTGAGCTCGAATCCCTCGCGACGCATCTGCTCGACGAGGATCGCCAGCGCGAGCTCGCCGCGGCCCTGGACCTCCCACGCGTCGGGCCGCTCGGTCGGCAGGACGCGGAGCGACACGTTGCCGATCAGCTCGCTGTCGAGGCGGTCCTTGACCAGGCGCGCGGTGACCTTGGCGCCCTTGACCTTGCCGACCATGGGCGAGGTGTTGGTGCCGATGGTCATCGAGATGGCCGGGTCGTCGACGTGGATGAGCGGCAGCGCGATCGGGTTCTCCGCGTCGGCGAGGGTCTCGCCGATGGTGATCTCGGGGATGCCCGCGATGGCGACGATGTCGCCGGGGCCGGCGGACTCGCCGGGGACGCGCTCGAGGCCCTCGGTGACGAGAAGCTCGGTGATCCGGACGTTCTTGACCGTGCCATCGCGCTTGATCCACGCGACGGTCTGGCCCTTCTTCAGGTGGCCCTGGTGGATGCGCAGCAGCGCGAGGCGACCGAGGAACGGCGAGGAGTCGAGGTTGGTGACGTGGGCCTGGAGCGGCGCGCCCTCGTCGTACTGCGGGGCGGGGATGGTCTCGAGGATCGTCTTGAAGAGCGGCTCGAGGTCGGTGCCCTCCGGCATGGTGCCGTTCTCGGGCGCCGTCAGGGACGCGATGCCGGCCTTGCCCGAGGCGTAGACGACCGGGAAGTCCAGCGCGTCCTGGCTGTGGGTCTCGTCGAGCAGGTCCATGAAGAGCTCGTAGGACTCGTCGACGACCTCCGCGATGCGGGCGTCGCCACGGTCGGTCTTGTTGACGACCAGGATCACGGGCATGTCGGCGTTGAGCGCCTTGCGGAGCACGAAGCGGGTCTGGGGGAGCGGGCCCTCCGATGCGTCGACGAGCAGCACGATGCCGTCGACCATCGACAGTCCTCGCTCGACCTCGCCACCGAAGTCGGCGTGGCCGGGGGTGTCGATGATGTTGATGACCATCGGCTGACCGCCACCGGCGGGACCGGCGTAGTGGACGGCGGTGTTCTTCGCGAGGATCGTGATGCCCTTCTCGCGCTCGAGGTCGCCGGAGTCCATGACCCGGTCGGCGACGCTCTCGGCCTGGTGCGCGGTGAACGCGCCGGCCTGGCGGAGCATCGCGTCCACCAGCGTGGTCTTGCCGTGGTCGACGTGGGCGACGATCGCGACGTTGCGCAGGTCGGAGCGGGACTGGGTGGGCATGCAGGAGCCTTCCGGGCTGGAACGAGCGGCTTGTCGGGCCGGGCGCGGCCAGCACGGCCGCAGCGCGGCAAGTCTAGTGCGGAGGGGACCGAATCGAGACTTCGGCGGCACTGCAGCGGGGCCCAGCGGCCGCTGCGAGTGAGCCAGACCACAACATGAACGAAGGAATTCGGAAACGTTCCAAAGTATGAACTCTGGTGTGTTCCAGAAGTTACCGAGCCGTAGGCAAAGCGTCTTTACCGTTGAGCCATCAACTAGATCCACGTGGATCGCCTAGCTCGCTGGAGAAAGCAATGAAGTACGACATCGCGAACCTGACCGACGCCCGCCCCACGCGGCGTTCGGTCACTCGCGCCGCCGCCTGGAGCGTCCCGGTGATCGCCACCGCGACCACGGTCCCGGCATTCGCGGCGTCGTGCGCCCCCGTGACGGTCACCGCGGCCAACGCGACGGCGCCGAACCGGTCCAGCGCGGTCGACTACTCGGTGACCTTCAATGCCGGCACCGGCGCCCAGCCGACGAACGTCATGACCGTGAAGGCGACCTACGACACCGGCATGGTCGTGCGCAACGACGCCAACGGCGGCACCAACGACAACTTCACGATCCAGAACCCGGTCGGGGGCCTCAACACCTACGGCCTGGTCATGGCGCAGCGTCTCAGCTCCCGGGCGTCCAACACCGGCGCGTTCGGGCACTACACGTTCACCTTCACCAAGCCGGTCACCGGCCTGACCTTCACGCTGACCGACATCGACTCGACCACCGGCGACTTCTGGGACTCCGTCTGGCTCACCCCGGGCTTCTCCAAGCCGACGCTCTCGGCCGGATTGACGGGTGCGGGGACCTCGGCCGACCCCATCCGCCAGTCCAACGGCAACACCGCGGTCGACAACGCCTCGGGCGCCAACGGCAACGCGACGATCACCTACCCCGGCACGATCTCCTCGTTCACGATCAACTACTCCAACCGGCAGACCGGCACGATCTCGGCCGACCCCGACCAGGTCGTCACGATCGCGAACTTCTCCTTCGGCTTCCAGCCCTGCTGATGGCCTGATCCAGACTCAGGTCTACCCCGCTGTCCCCCGTGCGGGGTAGACCTGACCCCATGGCTCCTCGGACCCCCCACCCGCACTGCACGTTCATCCCCCCATGGCTCGCCGAGCGCATCGACGGCCCGGACGCGGCAGCGCGGGACGAGGAGCTGAGGGCCCGACGTGGCGCCACCGCCCTCCCCCCGTGGGCGGTGGCGTCCACCGCGGCCCCGGGCGATCCCGACTGGACCGTCCACGACGCCGGGTCCACGACCGACCTGCCCGGCACGCCGGTGCGATCGGCCGGTGAGTCCGACACCGGTGACCTCGCGGTCGACGAGGCCGCCGCCGGCATCACGGCCACGCTCGAGATGTATGCCGACGACCTCGGTCGTGACTCCCACGACGGCGCCGGCGCCACGGTGACCGTGACCGTCCACTACGGCACGGCCTACGACAACGCCTTCTGGGACGGCACGCAGCTCGTCTTCGGCGACGGCGACGGCCGCGTGTTCGAGCGCTTCACCAAGCCTGTCGACGTGCTCGCCCACGAGTTCACCCACGCGGTCGTCGAGCACACCGCCGGCCTCGTCTACCAGGGCCAGCCCGGCGCGCTCAACGAGTCGGTCGCCGACGTGTTCGCGTCCTGCCTCAAGCAGCGCGTCCTCGGACAGCAGGCGGCCGAGGGCGACTGGCTGATCGGGGAGGGGATCTTCAAGCCCGCGGTCCTGGCCCGCGCGCTGCGTGACATGGCCGCCCCCGGCACGGCCTACGACGACCCCGACCTCGGCAAGGACCCGCAGGTCGGCCACATGGACGACTACATCGAGACCGAGGACGACAACGGCGGCGTCCACCTCAACTCAGGCATCCCGAACAAGGCCTTCCAGCTCGCGGCGGTCGCCGTCGGCGGCACGGCGATCGTTGGTGCCGGTCGGATCTGGTACGACGCCCTCGTCGGCGACGACGTACCCCCGGGCGCCGACTTCGCGACCTTCGCGGCCGCCACCGTCGCGGTCGCCGGGGAGCATGCCGACGCGGTGCGGGGGGCGTGGCAGCAGGTCGGCGTCGAGGTGGGCGTCAGCACCACCGCGCCGCCGGTCCCCACCGGCCAGCCCGCCGGTCGGCTCCGGGTCGAGCGCTCCGGCGGATTCGCCGGCCGCACGGAGTCGGCGGAGGTCGACCTCGACTCCGCCGGCGACGACGAGATCCGCGGCCTGGTCACCGAGGCAGTGCTCGGCTCGGCCACGCAGGCGACGCCGCCGAAGCCCGACATGTTCGTCTACACGTTCTTCCTCGACGGGCACGCGCCCGTCCGCGTGCCCGAGCAGCTGCTGTCCGCGAGCCAGTCCGAGCTCGCGCGCCGGATCCTGCGGGCGCACGAGTCGTAGCCCCGACCGGTCGGTGAGTCAGGTGGCGCGGGCACTCACGTGATGGGCCACCTGCGGGACGTCGACCGATAGCGCGTCGCGGCGTCGCGATAGCCATCTGCGCTCGACCAGGACCCACGAGGCCCACGCGAACGGGATGACGAGCAGGAGCGAGAGTGCCTGGTAGGCATAGATGCCGAGCCCTGCTGCGCCGAGATCAGCGAGGGCCTGTTGCACGGGCCACCCGTAGATGTAGACGCCGTAGGAGATGTCGTTGGTGGCTCCGACGCGAATCGGCAGCAGTCCACCTGCGGTCAGGAGCGCGACGGCCGCGAACACCTGGCCGTACCACTGCCCGTCCGAGACCGCGGACAGGACGCCCAGGCAGACGGTGCACGCCACGACGACCGACCATCGGCTAGGGAGGCGGTCCCGCAGGAACCAGCACAGCACCCCCGCGGCGAAGAACGACGTCAGTCGCACGATGTTCTTCCACACGAGCCCGATCTCGGGTTCCTCCATCAGGAACGGGTGAGCTGTCATGAGACCGACGAGCAGGGCTGCGCAGACGAGTGCACCGTGCCGCCGGACCCACCGAAGTCCCAGGAAGAGACCGAAGGCGAGGTAGCAACCGATCTCGAAGCTCAAGGTCCAGAGCGGCCCGTTCCAGAGAGGTGTGCCGGGTGCGTGCGTGAGGGTCTGGTCGATGAACTCCTGACCGACGACGACCCCCAGGTTCCGCAGCACGTACGTCAGTGAAGACACGGGATCCCAGCCCTCGCCGGCCAGCCACGAGATGATCGGCGCGAAGCCGAAGGCGACGACCACCAGCACGGTCCAGAGTCCCGGCAGGATGCGACGCGCGCGGCGCTCGAGGAACTCCCGGAACGAGAGGCGCACACGTGATCCGGCGATGAGGTAACCGGAGACGGCGAAGAAGCCGTTGAGCGCCCATTCCTGCAGTCGAGGGTTGAGCCACATCGTCGGAGCTGCGATGTCGGCGAGCTGGTAGGAGTGTCCGACGATCACTCCGGCCGCTAGGACCAGCCGGATGAAGTTGAGCGCGTTGTCGCGACGCGCCAGCGCCTCCCCCAGGGTCACGGTGGAGGGTATCGACGAGCGCGCGGGCCGGGCGGCGTTTTCAGCCAACAGTCCTCGCGCGAGGTGCGACGAACCCTCCCTGTGGGTGTTCGGCGCGGGACGGAGTCGCACTACCTTCGATCCCATGCCACGACTCCGGCGCACGTCCCCCGACCAGCCGGGCTGGAGCCGGAGACGGTCGGGCAAGGGCTTCACCTACCTCGACGCCGACGGGCTGAAGCTCGAGCCCGAGGACGTGCAGCGGTGCAAGGACCTCGTGATCCCGCCGGCGTGGCAGGACGTGTGGATCACGCCGTACCCCAACGGCCACCTGCAGGCGGTCGGCATCGACGACGCCGGCCGCAAGCAGTACCTCTACCACCCGCAGTGGCGCACGAGCCGGGACGCGGCGAAGTTCGACCGGATCCTCGGCTTCGGCAAGGCGCTGTCGAAGGCGCGCGAGCGGGTGCTGGTCGACATGGGCTCCGAGGGGATGTCCCTCGAGCGCGCGTGCGCGGTCGCGGTGCGGCTCCTCGACCTCGGCTACTTCCGGATCGGCAACGACGTCTACACCGACACCAACGGCTCGTTCGGCCTGACCACGCTGCGCAAGGACCACGTCACCCGCCACGCGAACGGTCTGCGGTTCTGCTTCGTCGGCAAGTCCGGTGTCGAGCACTGCATCGACATCGACGACCCCTCGGCGATCGGCACCCTCGAGATCATGCGCCGTCGACGCGGCGGAGGCGACGAGCTCCTCGCGTGGAAGGACGGCCGGCAGTGGAAGGACATCGACGCCGGCCACGTCAACGACTACATCCGGTCCTGCTTCGGGATCGATGCCACCGCCAAGGACTTCCGCACCTGGCACGCGACCGTGATCGCGGCGGCGGTGCTCGCCTCGACCGACGAGCCCGGTGACACCAAGGCCTCGCGCAAGCGGGCGGTCTCGGGCGCGATGAAGGAGGTCTCGGACTTCCTCGGCAACACCCCCACCCTCGCGCGGTCGTCGTACGTCGACCCGCGGGTGGTCGAGGCCTACGAGCGCGGTCGCACCATCTCGGTGCGCGCGAAGTACGACTCCGACGACGCGCGCCAGGCGGCGCTCGAGCGAGCCGTGCTCAAGCTGCTGCGCGCCTGATACATCGCCGGCGGCGGACCTAGGTCCGGTGTGGTGGACCACTGGTCTCGTCCGTTCGGATGAAGGCAGGGGTCGGGGCGTCAAGTTCTGGTCAAGCGAACCCTGACAACCGGGTCGACGTCGATACGTTCCGCTGGTCGTCCTCGAGGTGTGGGGCCGCCCGAAGGGGTCGGCTTCCTCGACGTCGGCGCCGTGCGGCGGGCACTCGGCCCGCCCTCGTTCGAAGGGTCAGTCCACCATGCCCAACTTCACTGCTGCGCGCTCGCGCGGCGTCGTCGTCCTCGCCGCAGCCGCGCTCCTGGCCGTGGGTGCCGGCTCCGGCGCCGTCGCCGGTCCGCTCCTCACCGGCGCCGACATCAAGGACCGGTCCATCGAGTCGCAGGACCTGGCGGCGGGCTCGGTCAACGGCGGCAAGATCACCGACAAGGCCGTCAAGCTCGACCACCTCAGCAAGGAGGTCACCGCCAAGCTCGGCGCCGCCGGCAAGGACGGCGCCCCGGGTGCGACCGGTGCCACCGGTGCTGCCGGTGCCAAGGGCGAGAAGGGCGACAAGGGCGAGAAGGGCGACAAGGGCACCGACGGCCTCGTCGGCGCGAAGTACCGCACGATGACCTACCTCAACGGCGGCGGCGGCAGCGCCACGGTCGCGTGCGCCGACGACGCGACCGAGTCGCAGAAGTACACCGCCATCTCCGGCGGGGTGCAGGGCAGCGAGTCCGGCGTCAGCGAGAAGCAGACCGGCTTCCTCGTCTCGTCGTCGTTCCCCGGCCGCATGAACTGGGACACCGGCAAGCCGCGCCCCGGTCGCCTCGACGGCTGGATCGTCTTCGGCAACTCGCAGTACACCTCGACGCTGACGGTGTGGGCGCTGTGCGTGCCGAACACCTCGATCGTCGTGGACGCGGGCACGCTCAACAACTGATCGCAGCCGCAACGAGCACGGCCCCCACCGCGATGGTGGGGGCCGGTGCTGTGTCGTGCGGGGTGGGACGTCAGCTGTTGGCGACCACGAAGTCGACCGCCGCCGTGAGCTTCTCGACGTCGGCGGGGTCGATCGCGGGATACATCGCGATGCGCAGCTGGTTGCGGCCGAGCTTGCGGTAGGGCTCGGTGTCGACGATGCCGTTGGCCCGCAGGGTCGCGGCGATCGCCGCGGCGTCGATGCTGTCGTCGAAGTCGATCGTGCCGATCACGAGCGAACGGTCGGCGGGGTCGGTGACGTACGGGGTGGTGTACGCCGTCCGCTCGGCCCAGCCGTAGAGCGCGTCGGAGGACGCGGTGGTCCGCTCGACCATGCCCTTGAGGCCGCCCAGGCTGTTCATCCAGTCGAGCTGCTCGGCCATGAGGAAGAGCGTGGCGACCGACGGGGTGTTGTAGGTCTGGTTCTTCGAGGAGTTGTCGATCGCGGTCGGCAGGTCGAAGAACGGCGGGATGTAGCGATCGGTCGCGGCGATCTCCTCGGCCCGGGCCAGTGCTCGTGGCGACATGAGGGCGATCCAGAGCCCGCCGTCGGAGGCGAAGCACTTCTGCGGGGCGAAGTAGTAGGCGTCGACCTGCTCCAGGTCGACCGGCAGGCCGCCGGCGCCGGAGGTCGCGTCGACCAGCACGAGCGCGTCGTCGGCCACGCCCGCCGGGCGTCGTACGGGCGCCATCACGGCGGTGGAGGTCTCGTTGTGCGCCCATGCGTAGGCGTCGACGCCGTCCTCCGCGACCGCCTCGGGGCGCGAGCCGGGGTCGCTCGAGATGACCGAGGGGTCGGCCAGCCACGGCGCCTTCTTGGCCGACGTGGCGAACTTCGAGGAGAACTCGCCGAAGGTCAGGTGCTGGCTCTTCTCGCGGATCAGGCCGAAGCAGGCGATGTCCCAGAAGGCGGTCGCACCGCCGTTGCCGAGCACCACCTCGTAGCCCTCGGGCACGTCGAACAGGGCGGTGAGGCCCTCGCGGACGCGGCCGACGGTCTTCTTCACCGGGGCCTGGCGGTGGGACGTGCCCATCAGCTCGGAGCCGGTCGCGGCGAGCGCGTCGAGGTGGCTGGTCTGGATCTTCGACGGCCCGGCGCCGAAGCGGCCGTCGGCCGGGATCAGCTCGGCGGGGATCTGCAGTGCGTCGGTCATGGGTACCTCACGTGGAAGACGGAACGGCTGCCCTGACGACGCTGTCAGACGTCCGCCATCATGTCATCCGTGCCGGTAGGGCGCTCGGCTGACCCGCGTGTTGGTCATCCGCCTCGGCGTCGACTGACGTCTCCGTGTCGGGCCGTACGTCGTCGCCCATCCGGGTGCGCAGCCGCTTGAGGCCGCGGTGGCGGGTGACCCGGACGGCGACGGCGGTCATGCCGAGCGCCTGCGCGGTTGCGGCGACGTCGAGGCCGACGACCTCCATGCACGCCAGCACGTCGCGCTCGCGCTTGGGCAGCCGGGCGAGCTGGTCGCGGACCCAGTCGAGGCCGACGACCTCGTCGTGCGGGGTGACGACTGGGTGGTCGTCGTTGCCGTCGTGGTCGAGCAGGGTGGCCGTGCTGCGCAGGACGCCGCGCCGGGTCTGGTTGGCGCTGACCTTGCGGCCGATGCCGAAGAGCCAGCCCGCGAACTCCTCGCGCGTGCCGGTGAAGTGGCGGATGCGCCGGGCCGCGACCAGCCACGCCTCCGAGGCGACGTCCTCGGCGGTGACGGCCGAGTCCGCGACCTGCCGTGCTCGCAACCACAGCAACAGGCGGCCGGCGTACGCCAGGTAGAGCTCGTTCCAGGCGTCCGGGTCGCCGGCCTTGGCAGCCGTGACGGTGGCGTCGTCGCTCACGGCTGGGTCGATCCGTCCCAGTGGTCCTGGTCGCCCTGGTCGCCCTGGTGGCCCTCGTCGGACCGGTCGCCCTCGCGGTCACCCCGGTCGTCGTCGTGGCGGTCGCCGTCGCGTCCGCCGTCGCCGTGGCGGGTCCCGTTCCAGTCGCCGTCGTGCTCGCTGTCGTGCTCGTCGCGACCTCCGTCGCGGTCGTCGTCACGACCGCCGTGACGGTCGTCGTCGCGCTCGTCGTCCCGGTCGCGTCCGTCGTGACGTGTGCCCGGACGGGAGCCGGACGTGTCGTCCTCGCGCTCGGCGCCGGGATCGGTGCCGCGCGCGTCGCCGGACGTGTCGCCGGACGTGTCGGCGGCGGCGTCGTCTGAGGTGGTGCCCGTCGTGTCGTCGGACGTCTCGCGGTCCTGGTCGCCGGTGGCGCCCGAGCCCGGTCCGGCCGGTGGGACCAGCGCCTTCGACGGACCGTGCGTGGGGCCGGGGATCGCGGGAGTGGTCGGCGCGGGGCGGGCGGGGACGATCGTCTCGTCGCCGATGCGGGAGGCGATCGTCGTACCTCCCGCCACCACTGCCGCCGCCGCGGCCGCCGCGATGACCGGCCGCCACGAGGCGAGCAGTGGTTCGAGGGCGGAGTCGGCCCAGGTGGGGGTGGGGGACTGGGCCGACTCCGCGCAGAGCCGCATGAGGAACGCCCGGTCGGGGACCAGCACCGGCGCGTCGAGACGAAGCGCCGGGAGGCGGGGTTCCTGGGGATTCATGCGGCGGCTCCTTCGGTCGGTCGCGTCAGCGACCGCATCCGCCGGCGGTGGCGAACACGTCGCCCGCCTCGAACGCATCGGTGCCGACCACGGCGCCGAGCACGACGGCCGACTCCTCGGTCAGCTGGTACTCGATCGACGAGTCGTGCGACCCGCTCCTCCGCTTCCAGTCGCGGTCGTCGTCGTCGTTGTCGTCGGTCCTGACGACGGTGAGGACCGGGACGTCCTCGACGCCGTCGACCTCGGCGGTGACGACGCCCTCACGGAGGTCGACGTCGACGTCGGTCCACTCGGAGGTCACGCTGCTGCCGGTGAAGGTCACGACGGCGTTCGACCCGTCGCCGCCCTTCGAGCCACCCTTGCCGCGGCGGTCGTCGGACTCGTCGTCGGAGTCGTTCCAGTGGCCACGGTGGCGGCCGCCGACGCTGATCACGATGAGGTCGTCGTCGTCGCGGCCGACGCGGGCGCCCCCGGATCCCTCGACCTCGACGGAAGCGGCGTCGAGGATCGCGGTGACGTCCTCGGTCACCGTCATCCCGAGTCCGCGGGAGTGGCCCCAGCCGCGGCCCTCTCCGTGGGAGTGGTGGCCGCGGCCCTCGTGGCTGCTGTGGCGTGGTCCGTCGCCGCGGTCTCCGCCGCGGTCGCCGGCGTGCGCGGGGGCGGCAACGGCCGACAGGGCGAGGACCGACAACAGGGCGGTGACGGCGCGGAAGCGTCGCTGCTTCATGCCTTCTCCTTGGGGTGTGGGGGGTGTGTCACCAGGTACCTGTCGCCGCACCCCTGCTGCGTTACGCCGATCCGACAGATTCCTGTGCGGGCGTCGACCTGTGCAACCACTGTGGGGCGGATGGGGACGGGTGGGGTTGCTGGGGTCGCGGCCGGGGTCGGGCGTAGGGTCCGGACCGTGAGTGACGACCTGCGGATCGAGCGGGTCTCGATCACCCATCCCGACGCACGGCTGCTGGTGGAGGCCGTCCAGGAGGAGTACGTCGCGCGCTACGGCGGTCGCGACGACTCACCCATCGACGCCCGCGACTTCGAGGACCCCCTCGGCAGCTTCTACGTCGGCTACCTCGACGGCGTCCCGGTGGCGACCGGCGCGTGGCGGCGCAGCTCGGTCAGGGCGCTCGGGGCGCAGGTCACCGCCGAGGTGAAGCGGATGTACGTCGTCCCGGCGGCGCAACGTCGCGGCCTCGCCCGGCGGATGCTGGCGCACCTCGAGACCACCGCTGCGGCCGAGGGGATCGAGGCCCTCGTGCTCGAGACCGGGATGAAGCAGCCGGAGGCGATCCAGCTCTACCTCTCCTCGGGCTACGAGCCGATCCCGGGCTTCGGCTACTACGCCGACAGCGACCTCAGCCGGTGCTTCGGACGGCTCCTGAGAACTACAGATCTGTAGTTCGCGCGAACCCCTGACGCCCGCTCCGCACGCCGCCTACGGTCCTCGGGTCACGAGTGATCCCTGGGGAAGGTGGTGCGACCGATGCGCGTGCGCGCCGTCGTCCCGACGACCGTCCTCCTCGTCCTCGGGCTGCTCCTCGGCCACGCGGCCGCGGCCTCCGCCGAGTCGTCGTACGGCCGCCGGGGGATCGTGACGTCGTCCGCGCCCTACGTGATGCCGATCGAGCCGTTCGCGGGCTACCAGCCGCAGACGAAGTGCCGCCAGAAGCCCAAGCCGGGCATCCTCGCGCTGGCCGACTGGCTGGTCGCGCGGGGTGGTGGCTACGGCCCGATCAGCCGCTCGTGCACGGGCACGAGCACCAGCGAGCACAAGGAGTCGCGCGCCTTCGACTGGCTGCTCGACGCCACGAACCCGGACGACCAGGTGCTCGCGCAGGCACTGCTCGACGAGCTCTTCGCGCCCGACGACACCGGTGAGCCGGCCGCGCTGGCCCGCCGGATGGGCATCATGTACGTCATCTGGAACGACACGATGTACGCCTCCTACCGCGGCTTCGCTCCCGAGCGCTACCTCAGCTCGGGCTGCCGCACGAGGAAGTCGTGCTCACCCACGCTGCGCCACCGCGACCACGTGCACCTCTCCTTGACGCGGCAGGGCGCCAAGGGCCTGACGTCCTGGTACTACGCCCAGCAGCAGCCCCCCGCCGCCGGGTGACTCAGGCCCAGGCCCGGTCCCAGCCGTCGACCTCGCTGGCCGGGCGCGTGCTCGGACCGGCGTAGACCGCGGACGGGCGGATCAGGCGGCCCGTCGTCTTCTGCTCGAGGATGTGGGCCGACCAGCCGCCGGTGCGCGCACACGTGAACATCGAGGTGAACATGCGCGCCGGCACCTCGGCGAAGTCGAGGACGATCGCCGCCCAGAACTCCACGTTGGTCTCGAGCACCCGGTCGGGACGGCGCTCGCGGAGCTCGGCGAGCGCGGCCTTCTCGAGCGCCTCGGCGACCTCGTAGCGAGGGGCGTCGAGCTCCTTGGCGGTGCGACGGAGCACCCGGGCGCGCGGGTCCTCGGCGCGGTAGACGCGGTGGCCGAAGCCCATCAGTCGCTCGCCGCTGTCGAGCAGCTCCTTGACGTAGGTCGAGGCGTCGCCGTCGCGCTTCTCGACCTCCTCGATCATCCCGAGCACGCGCGACGGCGCGCCCCCGTGGAGCGGGCCGGACATGGCGCCGATGGCACCGGAGAAGGCGGCGGCCACGTCGGCGCCGGTCGAGGTGATCACGCGGGCGGTGAAGGTGGAGGCGTTCATGCCGTGCTCGGCGGCCGAGGACCAGTAGGCGTCGATCGCGTGCGCGTGCTTCGGGTCGGCCTCGCCACGCCAGCGGATCAGGAACCGCTCGGCGAGGGTCCTGCCCTGGTCGACCTCGGCCTGGGAGACGACCGGCTTGCCGAGGCCGCGCGCGGACTGGGCGGCGTACGACAGCACCATGACGGCGACGCGGGAGAGGTCGAGGCGCGCCTGCTCGTCGGAGATGTCGTAGGTCTGGCCCATGCCGAGCATCGGGGCGAGCATCGCGACGGCGGCCTGCACGTCGGCACGCACGTCACCGGTGTGGATGGAGATGTTGTAGGGCTCGGCCGGCGGGAGGCCGGGGGTGTAGGAGCCGTCGACCAGGAGTCCCCAGACGTTCTCGAACGGCACCCGGCCGACGAGGTCCTCGATGTCGACCCCGCGGTAGCGCAGCGCGGAGCCCTCCTTGTCGGGCTCGGCGATCTGCGTCTCGAACGCAATGACGCCCTCGAGCCCGTGGTGGATCTCGGTCATGGGTCACTCCTTCTGCGGGTCGGCTCATTGTGCACCCGGCCGTTAGTGTCCAGACATGGACCTGTCCGCGCTGCGCGAGGAGTACGGCCGCGGGGGCCTGGACGTCCCCGACCTGGCTGCCGACCCGATCGGGATGTTCGAGCGGTGGCTCCAGCAGTCCATCGACGCGGGCGTCCACGAGCCCAACGCGATGGTGCTCGCGACCTCGGCCCCCGACGGCCGCCCGTCGAGCCGGATGGTCCTCCTCAAGGGCGTTGGTCCCGACGGATTCGTCTTCTTCACCAACCAGGCCTCGCGCAAGGGCGACGAGCTCGCCGCCAACCCGCACTGCGCCCTGCTGTTCCCGTGGCACCCGCTCGAGCGGCAGGTGCGCGTCGAGGGGACCGCCTCCGTCCTGGGCGACGCCGAGGTCGAGACCTACTTCCACTCCCGCCCGCGCGGCGCCCAGCTCGGCGCTTGGGCCTCGGCCCAGTCACGTCCGGTCGCCTCGCGAGCCGACCTCGCGTCGTCGTACGCCCAGGTCGAGGAGCGCTTCGGCGTCGAGCCGACCGACGCCGAGGTCCCCGTGCCGCCGCACTGGGGTGGCTACCGCGTGACGCCCGAGGTCGTCGAGTTCTGGCAGGGGCGACCGAGCCGGATGCACGACCGGCTCGTCTACCGCCGTGACGGCTCGCGCTGGGTCACGGAGCGGCTGGCTCCCTAGCCGTCGGCCGGTCGTGCTGGCCTGCGCGACAGGCCCGAGGCGGCCGCCGCGAGGAGCAGCACGCCCCCAGCCGCGAGCGCGTAGGTCGGCAGGGTGGTCGGGATGCCGAGGAACGTCGTGATCCCGAGGATCCGCGCCATGCCCCACGGCAGCAGCGCCAGCTGGTCGTTCCAGACGGTGAGCGCGTCCTCGAGCCCGACGAGCTGGAGGAGCGAGCCGACGCCGAGCAACGTCAGCGCCACGGTGTGCAGCACCGCTGCCGTCGCCCGCCGTCGGCCGACGTGCGCGGCGAGCGACCAGAGCAGGGCCGCGAGGACCCAGCCCGCGAGCACGAACGCCACGACGACGTACGCCGATCGCGTGCCGGGCTCGGTCCAGAAGGCGAACCAGTAGCCACCCGGACCGCGCCACGCGAGCACCGCCAGCAGGACCACCGACCGGATCGTCACCGCGCCGCCGACCGCCACCGCGACGTGCCACGAGCGGGTCCACCGGCACGCGGCGACGACCACCAGGGCGAGCACCGTCCAGCCGATCCCGACGAGCAGCAGGTGGCTCGGCGCGAGGAACCACGTGAGGACCAGCCGGCTCCACACGACGGCGACGAGGGGGATCGCCACGACGAGCCACCTGGTGATCGATCCCGGCTCGCGCCACGGTGTCGCCGCCGTGCGCACGAGCGCCCGACCGGTCCGGGTGAGCCCGAGCACGAGCACGAGGAGGGCCAGGCCGCCACGGGCGAGCCACGCCATCGGCAGGTCACGGGCGGCGCGCGCCTCGCCGATCCTCGCGGCGGTGAGGTTGTACGCCGGCAGCGCCAGGTCGCCGCCGTACGTCGCCTCGTGCTCGGTCGCGGCGGCGTCGAACCGGGCACGAGCGGTCTCCCACACCCCTCGGCCCTCGCCGGTGTCGAGCCAGAGTGCGTGGCGCAGCGTCATCTCGCGGTAGGCGCCGAGCAGCGCGTAGAGGTCGACCTGGTAGTCGAGCGCGGCCAGCAGCTGCTCGCGCATCGCCGGGTCGTCGTACGTCGCTGGATCGGTCCGGTCGACGAGGTCACGCATCGTCGTCGCCAGGTCGACGGCGTGCTGGCCGTCGTCGATCGCGGCCGTGACGCCGTCGAGCCCGTCGGTCCCGCCGTGGTCGCGCGCGATCGCGTAGAGGACGTCCAGCACGGCCGAGTCGCCGGTGAGGATGTCCCACTCGAAGAGCAGCATCTGCGGCGGCGGCTCCAGGCCGAGCGCGAAGGCCCGCACCTCGGCGAACTGCGGGACGTACTGCCCGTGCGTCACCGCCTCGCGGGAGTACGACATCGCCTGCGTGATCGCGGCGACGGTGTCGGGGTCGGTGGAGAACCAGCGTCGCACCCAGTCGGCGGTGAGCCCGGCCGGGTCCGCGTCGGGGTCGCGGGCGAGCCGGGCGGCGGTCTCGGAGTTGAGGTCGTAGAGCTGCCAGAAGCCGGTCGTCAGCAGCAGCGACCTCGGCCCGGCTCGCCACGGACCGCCGTCCTGGGTCCACGTCCAGATGCCCTCGACGTGGGGATTGGCGGCGATGAACCGCTGCAGCGCCATCTGGTGCAGCACGCCGAGGTCGTCGGGCACCGCGCCGAAGGCCTCGAACTCGCGTCGGCTCTGGAGCTCGACGATCCGCCGCTGGTCGCCGTGGTCGAGGGTCTCGTTGAGCGGCAGCCAGGAGTAGAAGTCGCCGAGGCTGTACTTCGTCGACACGACGAGCCGCGGGGAGTCGATGCCGGCCAGCACCTCGTCGTACGACTCCGGGTCGGTGTGCATGTCGCCGACCGCACCGACGCCGACGCTCCACGTGCGGAAGACGACGTCCTTGTCGGCGCGCTCGGCCTGCTCGGTGAAGGCGCCGAGCATCGCCCGGACCGCCTTCGGCGTGGTCACGGAGATCTCGGAGTAGTAGTCGATGCCGGGGGAGTTGTAGATGCCCCCGCCCTCGCCGATGCGCAGCACGACGCCGGACAGCTGCGGCAGCTGCGTGTAGATCTCGTCGAGCGCCGCCTCGTAGACCTGCCAGAGCCCGGGGTCCTCGGTGTCGAGGTCGAACCGGTCCGTGAGGTAGCGCTCGAGCGGCTCGCTGAGGATGAGCATGTCGGTGCGGAGGTAGACGTCGAGGCCGAGGTCGTCGAGCTCGGCGTAGATCGGGCCGAAGGCGTCGCGCATCGCCGCGGCGCGAGCGGCGTACGCCGGGTCGTCGGCGTAGACCTCCGGGATCGCGTCGAAGGTGACGTGGTCGAGGAAGCCAGGGACGGCGACGGCGTTGTAGCCCTGCGCGAGCACGTGGTGGGCGTAGGCGAGGACGCTCTCGCGAGCCTCGGCCAGCGCCGCCTGGTCGATGTAGGGCGCGTCGTCGAGGAAGACGTCCTCGAACGCGCGGGAGTAGTGGGAGTAGTCGGTCCCGCCACGCCACTGCTCGGGATCGGGGTCGACGCCTGCCGCGCCGAGGTCGACCATCCGGAACGGCAGCTCGGAGGTGACGGTCTCGCCGAGGTGCTCGGTCAACGGACGGCCGGCGCGCGCCGCGGCGGCCAGGTCGTAGACGCCGCGGACGGCGCCGGTCTCGCTGCCCGCGGCGATGCGCAGCCGCTCGGGAGCTCCGGTCAGGCGGTAGGAGTCGTCGCCCTGCCGATCGGCTGCGGGCACCCCGTCGTCGTACGTCACCCGGAGGGTCGCGGTCCCCTCGGTCTCCCCGGCGGTCGCGTCGTCGAGCTCGGCGAGCGCCGCGTCCATGCGTACGCCGTCGGGTGCGGCGACGTCGGTCAGGCGCGGGGGAGCCACCGCCTCGCGCGGCGGCGCGGCGACGAGCTCCTCGACCGGGACCTGCTTCGGCTCGACCCGGATGCCGAGCGCGCTCGAGATGCCGAACGCGATCCCGGCGCCCAGCGCCACCAGGACGAGCAGGACCACACCGACCTGGAGCCCCCGCCGCGCGCGCACGGCGGCACTCTAGTGAGCGTCAGGCGCCGTGGGCGCTCGCCTGGATCTGGTCGGCGAGCTTCTGCGCCATCTTCTTGTTCTTCTTGCCGTCGAGCAGCGCCTTCGGACGTCCGGGCATGTTCTGCATGAAGATCGCGACGTGCGAGCCCTGCGGGGTCGGCGTGATCTCGATGCCGGTGGCGTTCTCCCAGCTCATCATCGTCTTCTTCGTGATGACCGCGAGCTCGAGCTGGTCCGGGCTCACGCCGGCCAGGGTGTGGCCGAGGTCGGCGACCAGCTGCTGGACCCCGGCGCTCACCGCCTCCGGCGGGATCGGCAGGTCGAGCTCGGCGCTCGCGCTGGTGTTGACGAAGTCGAACGACGGGGCCAGCGCGGCGCCGTACTGGTCGATGAACTTCGAGTTCAGGAACTTGTCCATGGCGCTCATGCCGCGAGCACACCACAGGGACGTGGTCCGGCGGCATCCCCGAAAACGGATTGTGAGTGAGTGCTCACTCACTTACAGTGGAGCGCGTGCCACCTCGTGCCAAGCCCCTCTCGCCCGACGACCGCCGGGCCGCCCTCGTGACCGCGACCGTCCCACTGCTCGTGGAGCACGGCCGCACCGTGACGACCAAGCAGATCGCCGACGCCGCCGGCATCGCGGAGGGCACGATCTTCCGCGTCTTCGACTCCAAGGACGACCTGGTCGCCGCGGCCCTCGACCGGGCGCTCGACCTCGAGCCGTTCATCGCGCAGCTCCAGGAGGTCGACCCCGACCAGCCGCTGGGCGCGCTCCTGCTCGAGGTCGTGGAGCTCTTCCAGCACCGCTTCGAGCGCGTCTTCACCCTCATGTCGAGGATGGGGATGATCGGCCCGCCGAAGGCGCGCCGTCACATGGAGGCCGAGCGCGAGCGCGTCGCGGCGATCCTCCAGGTGCTGGCCGAGCCCCATCGCGACCAGCTGCGCGTGCCGCCCGCCCAGCTGATGCACATGGTGCGGCTGCTGACCTTCTCCGGCACCCACCCGCACATCTCCGACGGCCACCCGCTCACGGCGGCCGACATCGTCGACACCGTCCTCAACGGCGTCCTCAAGACCCCTTCGACCACCCAGGACACGTGATGCTGCTCCGACTCGTCCGCACCTACCTCAAGCCGTACGCCGCCCCGCTGTCGGCGGTCGTCGCACTGCAGTTCGTCGGCACCATGGCCGCGCTCTACCTGCCGAGCCTCAACGCCGACATCATCGACAAGGGCGTCGTCACCGGGGACACCGGCTACATCCTGCGCCACGGCGGCTACATGCTCGCCGTCTCGCTCGTGCAGATCGTCTGCTCGATCACCGCGGTGTGGTTCTCGGCGCGCAACGCGATGGGCTTCGGTCGCGACCTGCGCGCTGCGATCTTCCACCGGGTCGGCTCGTTCTCCGCCCGCGAGGTCCAGCACTTCGGCGCCCCCTCGCTGATCACCCGCGAGACCAACGACGTCCAGCAGGTGCAGATGCTCGTGCTGATGGGCGGCACGCTCATGGTGTCGGCGCCGATCATGATGGTCGGCGGCATCATCATGGCCGCCCGCGAGGACATCGGCCTGTCGTGGCTCGTCCTCGCCGTCGTGCCCGTGCTCGGCGGCGCGATCGGCCTGATCGTGCGCAAGATGGTGCCGAGCTTCCGGCTCATGCAGGTGCGCATCGACGAGGTGAACCGGCTGCTGCGCGAGCAGATCACCGGCGTCCGCGTCGTGCGGGCCTTCGTCCGCGAGGAGCACGAGACCGAGCGGTTCGGCGACGCCAACCAGCAGCTCACCGACGTCGCGGTCCGCACCGGCCGCTGGCAGGCCGCGATGTTCCCGACGGTCATGATCGTGTCCAACGTCGCGATGGTCGCCGTGCTGTGGTTCGGTGGTCACCGGGTCGAGGACGGGCACATGGAGGTCGGCGCCCTGACCGCCTACATCTCCTACCTGATGCAGATCGTCATGTCGGTGATGATGGCGATGTTCATGCTCATGATGGTGCCGCGCGCGGCCGTCTGCGCCGAGCGCATCACCGAGGTCCTCGAGACCGACTCGTCGGTGGTCCCGCCGGCCGACGCCGTGACCGAGCTCCCCGGGCGGCTCACGCTCGAGCTCGACGACGTCACCTTCGCCTACCCAGGGGCCGACGAGCCCGTGCTGCGCTCGGTCGCGATCACGGCGAGCCCGGGGGAGACCGTGGCGATCGTCGGCTCGACCGGTGCCGGCAAGTCGACCCTCGTCAACCTGGTCCCGCGCCTGTTCGACGCGACCGGTGGCGCGGTCCGCGTCGGCGGGGTCGACGTACGCCAGATCGAGCCCGAGGTCCTCTGGTCGCGGCTCGGGCTCGTGCCGCAGAAGGCCTTCCTCTTCCGGGGGTCCGTGGCCGACAACCTGCGCTACGGCAAGCCCGACGCCACCGAGGAGGAGATGTGGTCGGCGCTCGAGATCGCCCAGGCGAAGGACTTCGTCGAGGCGATGCCCGACCGGCTCGACGCCGAGATCACCCAGGGCGGCTCGAGCCTCAGCGGCGGCCAGCGGCAGCGGATGGCGATCGCCCGCGCGGTGATCCGGCGCCCGGAGATCTATCTCTTCGACGACTCCTTCTCCGCGCTCGACCTGACCACCGACGCCCGGCTGCGGGCCGCGCTCAGACCGGTGACCCGTGACTCGACGGTGGTGATCGTGGCGCAGCGCGTCGCGACCATCCGCCACGCCGACCGGATCGTGGTGATGGAGGACGGCGCCGTCGTCGGCACCGGCACGCACGACGAGCTCCTCGAGACGTGCTCGACCTACCAGGAGATCGTCCAGTCCCAGATGACGGCGGAGGAGGTCGCATGAGCACCCAGTCGGAGGCCCCCGCGAAGGGCGGCCAGATGAAGGAGACCGAGCGCGTCCAGCAGGGCCCGGGCGGTCCCGGCCGCGGCCCGATGGGCGGCGGGATGATCGGCCAGAAGGCCGACACGTTCTGGCCGTCGCTCAAGCGCCTGCTCGCGCGGCTGCGTCCCGAGCGCCACAAGGCGTACGCCGTCGTGGTCCTGACGCTGGTCAGCGTGGTCGCCACCGCGGTCGGGCCGAAGATCCTGGGCCGGGCGACCGACCTGATCTTCGCCGGGCTGATCGGCAAGGACGTGCTCGGCTCCGGCGCGACGCAGGAGCAGGCGATCGAGGCGCTGCGCGCGCAGGGCGAGACCGATCGTGCCGACATGCTCGCCTCGATGAAGCTGACCGACGGCGTCGACTTCTCCGCCGTCGCCGACGTGCTGCTGGTCGTGCTCGCGGTGTACGTCGCCGCATCGCTGCTCGCCTGGCTGGGCGGCTACCTGCTGAACGACGTCGTGCAGGGGACGGTCCTGCGGATGCGCTCCGAGGTGGAGGACAAGGTCAACCGGCTCCCGCTCGGCTACTTCGACAAGCAGCCGCGCGGCGAGCTGCTGAGCCGCGCCACCAACGACGTCGACAACATCAGCCAGACGCTCCAGCAGACGATGAGCCAGATGCTCACCTCGGTGCTCACGGTCTTCGCGGTGATCGCGATGATGTTCTACATCTCGCCGCTGCTCGCGCTGGTCGCGCTCGTCTCGGTGCCGATCTCCATGTTCGTCACGGCGGCGGTGATGAAGCGCTCGCAGGGCATGTTCATCCAGCAGTGGCGGCGCACCGGCACGCTCAACGCCCACATCGAGGAGACTTTCTCCGGGCACTCGATCGTCAAGGTCTTCGGTCGCCAGGCCGACTCCGAGCGGAAGTTCGCCGAGCAGAACGACGAGCTCTACCAGGCGTCGTACTCCGCCCAGTTCGTCAGCGGCCTGATCATGCCGATCATGATGTTCGTCGGGAACCTCAACTACGTCGTCATCGCGGTGCTCGGTGGCCTCCGGGTCGCCAGCGGCACGATGTCGCTCGGCGACGTGCAGGCCTTCATCCAGTACACCCGCCAGTTCACCCAGCCGCTGACGCAGGTCGCCTCGATGCTCAACCTGCTGCAGTCGGGCGTCGCGTCGGCCGAGCGGGTCTTCGAGCTGCTCGACGCCGAGGAGGAGAGCGTGGAGGCGACCGGTCGTCCTGCCGAGTCCGCCGACGCCCACGGCGAGGTGCGCTTCGAGGACGTGGCCTTCTCCTACGACCCCGAGCGCCCGCTCATCTCCGGGCTGTCGCTGGTCGCGGAGCCCGGCAGCACGGTGGCGATCGTCGGGCCGACCGGCGCCGGCAAGACCACGATGGTCAACCTGGTCATGCGGTTCTACGACCCGCAGTCCGGGCGGATCCTCATCGACGGCGTCGACATCACCTCGATCCCGCGGGGGGTGCTGCGCAGCCGGATCGGGATGGTGCTCCAGGACACGTGGCTCTTCGCCGGGTCGATCCGCGACAACATCGCCTACGGCCGCCCCGACGCCACCGAGGAGCAGATCCTCGAAGCCGCCCGGGCGACCTTCGTCGACCGCTTCGTGCACTCGCTACCCGACGGCTACGACACGGTCATCGACGAGGACGGCTCCAACCTCTCGGCCGGTGAGCGCCAGCTGGTGACCATCGCGCGGGCCTTCCTGTCCGACCCGGCGCTGCTGATCCTCGACGAGGCCACCTCGTCGGTCGACACCCGCACCGAGCTGCTGCTCCAGCAGGCGATGGCCGCGCTCCGCTCGGACCGTACGTCGTTCGTGATCGCGCACCGGCTCTCGACCATCCGCGACGCCGACCTGATCCTCGTCATGGAGGACGGCTCGATCGTCGAGCAGGGCTCGCACGAGCAGCTGCTCGAGGTCGACGGCGCCTATGCCCGGCTCTACCGCTCCCAGTTCGAGTCGGCCGTGGGGGAGGCGGTGGCCGGCTGACTGCTCACCCGGGTCCGGCCTAGGGGGCGGCCGGCTCCTGGGCGGCGAGCTTCTCGGCCACCAGCTCGATGCACCGGAGACGGGCCGGGGAGAAGTCGTAGGGCATCTTCTCGACTGCCGCGAGGGCGCTCGTCGAGCCCGGCCCGGACCCGGGTCCGGCGTCGACGTCGTCGGCCTGCGAGGCCTCCCAGGAGTCGAAGAACCTCTCTTCCTCCACCGCCTGGCCGGAGTCCTCGATGACGGCGTTCAGCGCCAGCTCGAAGGCGTGTCGTCGCTCGGCCACCTCTGCCACGCGGGGGTCGTCGACGTCGACCGTGTCGTCCAGCGCCTCCTCGGCGGCGTCCACGCGGTCGGACTCCTCCTGCAGGTCGGGGTGGGCGGCCAGGGCGACGAACCGGCCGGCCTGGATGGCCGCGCCGAGCGGACCGAAGATCCGTTCGGTGACCAGCAGGGTGTCCAGGTCCGCCTGGCGCAGGGAGCCCTCGGGCACCGACGCAAGGCGCGCGGTCACCAGGTCGGAGAGCAGGCCCCTCCTGCTGCCTGCGGCGAGCATGCGCTGCACGGCGCTCCGCTGCTCCTGCAGCTCGGCCTCGCGGGCGGCGAGGGTCTCCTCCAACCGCTCGAGGATCGCCGCGACCTCGTGGTCGCCGTCGGAGCCGGCGGGAGCCGGATCGGCGAAGGCGGCCCGCACGTCGTCGAGGGCGATCCCCGCGTCGGCCATCCGGCGGATCCACAGCAGCCGGATCATGTCGTCGTACCCGTAGCGGCGTCGGTCGTCGGTGCCCCGCTCGGGCTCGGGGAGCAGGCCGATCTCGTGGTAGTGGCGGATCGCTCGGGGCGTGGTGCCGACGAACGCTGCCGCGTCACCGATCTTGACCTGGCGCGGGATGGCGAACGGCAAGCTCATGGGGCTCCTTCTTTTCGTGGGTGGGCGTGGGTCAACCGGACCACATCACGTTGCGTGAGGTGCAAGTCCGCCGGCGGGTTAATGCGTTGAGCGCCCGCGTGCAGCGACGTAGGGTCGAGGCACACAGAAGGGAGGTGATCCGAAGAATGAGTTCTTTTCGGATGAGTGAGGTGGCTGCCCGCTAGGCAGCCCGGTCCGCCGACAGCTGCCGGCGAATCCATCGCAGCCACCCGACCCGCAGGCGCCCGGTTGTCATCCGCCGGGGCCCTCTTCCGAGGGCAGTACGCCTGCGGGTCGCTGCATTTCCCCGCGCCCCCGCCCCTTCTTGGTACGGCACCACGCCGGTTCGCCGTTGTGGCGCAGGTCTCGTCGTCGCCGAGTGGCCGGATGGTTGCCGGAGGCGTAAAGTTGTGGTCAACAACTATTGCGAACGGCAACCAAGAATCGCAGGCAATGCAGTGACACAGGCTCCCACCATCAGCGCCGAGCAGAACGGCCAGATGACCCACCGCGAGGTGCTCGAGGCGCTCAGCGGCCTCCTCCTCGCGATGTTCGTCGCGATGCTCTCCTCCACGATCGTCAGCAACGCGCTGCCGACCATCGTCGACGACCTGAAGGGCAGCCAGACCGGCTACACGTGGGTCGTCGTCGCGACGATGCTCGCGATGACCGCGACCACCCCGATCTGGGGCAAGTTCGCCGACCTCTTCGACAAGAAGGTCCTCGTGCAGTCGGCGCTGGTCATCTTCTCGATCGGCTCCGTCGTCGCCGGCTTCGCGCCCTCGATGGAGGTGCTGATCGGCGCCCGCGTCGTGCAGGGCCTCGGCGTCGGTGGCCTCACCGCGCTCGTCCAGGTCGTCATCGCCTCGATGGTCTCCCCGCGTGAGCGTGGCCGCTACAGCGGCTACATCGGCGCCGTCTTCGCCCTCGCGACCGTCAGCGGCCCGCTCGTCGGTGGCGTGCTGGTGGACACCGTCGGCTGGCGCTGGTGCTTCTTCGCCGGGCTCCCCGTCGCGGCCCTGGCCTTCGTGGTCCTGCAGAAGACCCTGCGCCTCCCCGTCGTCAAGCGTGACGACGTCTCGATCGACTACCTCGGCGCGTTCCTCCTCGTCGGCGGCGTCTCGATCCTGCTCATCTGGGTCTCCCTCGGTGGCCAGAACTTCGACTGGGTCTCGACGACCAGCGCCCTCCTCGTCGTCGGGTCCCTCGCGGTCATCGGCGCGGCGATCTACGTCGAGGCCAACGTGGCCAAGGATCCGGTCATCCCGCTGCGCCTCTTCAAGGACCGCACGCTGACCCTCGCCACGGTCGCCTCGGTGCTGATCGGTGTCGCGATGTTCGGCTCGACGGTCTACCTCAGCCTTTACTTCCAGCGTGCCAAGGACATGAGCCCGACCGAGGCCGGCCTGATGTCGATCTGCATGGTCGGCGGCCTCCTCGTCTCGAGCATCACCAGCGGTCGGATCATCTCCGCGACCGGTGTCTGGAAGCGCTGGCTCGTCGCCGGCATGGTCGCGGTCATCCTCGGCATCGGCCTGCTCTCCACGATCGACGCCGACACCCCGCTGTGGCACACCGGCATCTTCATGGCGGTCCTCGGCCTCGGCCTCGGCGCCACGATGCAGAACCTCGTCCTCGCCGTGCAGAACACCATCGCCCTCTCCGACATGGGCGCCGGCTCCTCGGTGGTCGCGTTCTTCCGCTCGCTCGGTGGCTCGGTCGGCATCGCCGCCCTCGGCGCCGTGCTCTCGACCCAGGTCGCCGACTCGGTGCAGGCCGGGCTGGCCAAGCTGCTCGCCGCGCACCCGGAGTACGCCGACGCCGTCGGCCACAGCCAGGGCGGCATCCCCGACGTGTCGGGCATGCCGGCTCCGCTGCGGGCGATCTTCGAGAGCGCCTTCGGTGACGCGACCGGCCACATCTTCCTCGTGGCCCTGCCGTTCGCCATCGGCGCGCTGATCGCGGTGCTCTTCATCAAGGAGGTGCCGCTGCGCACCTCGGTGAAGCGCGACGACGAGCTCATGGCCGAGGTCAGCCCGGTCTCACCCGCTTCTCAGGTGTGAGCACCACAATGACCGCCGTGAGCACCACGAGGAGCACGACCACCAGGTCCCGCTACGACGACCTCCGCGCCATCGAGGCCGAGGTCGGCACCCTGATCCGACGCGTCAAGAGGGTGATCGGCGAGCGCGCCCGGGAGGTGCACCCCGACCTGCACCCGATGACCTTCTTCATCCTCACCCACCTGGCGAAGGAGGGGCCGATGCGCGGCGCCGACCTCTCCGACGCCTTCGGGATGGACAAGGGTGGCGTCAGCCGCCAGGTGCAGGCACTGGTCGACCTCGGCCTCGTGGAGCGGATGCCCGACCCCGAGGACCGTCGGGCGATCCTGCTCGACGCCTCGGACGAGGGCCGCTCGCGCCTCGAGGCGATGAGCCGTCGTCGCAGCGACCGCTTCGACGAGCGGCTCGGGGCCTGGTCCGACGAGGACCTCGCGACGTTCTCCGCCCAGCTGACGGCGTACAACACCGCGCTCAGCGACGACTGACCCCCAGATACCTGAGGACGTGTCGTACGGGATCCGGGCTTCCGGACGTACGCCACGTCCTCAGGTTTCGTGCATCCGGGGACGTCAGCGGAGCCAGGCGGCGGTGTCCGGCGGCAGCGTGCCGTCGACCGGGCCGCTGGCCAGCAGCAGCTCGCCGGCGGGGAGATCGACCGGGGTCGTGCCGCAGTTGAGCACGACGGTGACCGGGCCGCGGGTGAACGCGACGACGTCGTCACCGAGGTCGATCATCGACACGTCCTCGCCGGCGGTCCAGGCGAAGTCGCGGCGGACCCGGAGCGCGTCGGTGTAGAACGCGAGCGTCGAGGCGGGGTCGGTCGACTGGGCGGCCACCGTGAGCGTCGCCCACTCGGCCGGCTGCGGGATCCACGGCTGCTCGTGGCCCGGCCCGAAGGCGTACGGCGCCTCGGTGCCTCCCCACGGGATCGGCACCCGGCATCCGTCGCGGCCGACCTCGCCGGTGCGGAGGTACGACGGGTCCTGCCGGTCCTCGGGTGCGACGTCGACCTGCTCCAGGCCGAGCTCCTCGCCCTGGTAGAGGTAGCTCGAGCCGGGGAGCGCGAGCATGGTCAGCGTGGCGGCGCGGGCGCGGGCCAGGCCCTGCTCGCCGCCGCCGTAGCGGGTCGGGTGGCGTACGACGTCGTGGTTGCTGAGCACCCACGTCGGCGCCGCGCCGACGCCGTCGACGGAGGCCAGCGTGCTGGTGATGACCTCGGAGAACGACTCGGCCGACCAGTCGGCGAGCAGCCAGGCGAAGTTGAAGGTCTGGTCGAGCTCGTCGGGACGCACGAAGGCGGCCATCGACTCGACGGTCTGGGTCCAGGCCTCCGCGACGGCCATCCGGTCGGGGCCGGCCTCGTCGAGGATCCGGTGCCACGAGCGGTAGACCTCGTGCACCTCGGGCTGGTCCCACATCGGCTCGTCGGTGACCTTGCGCTCGACCATCTCGCCGGCGCCGCTGACGGGGGTGCCGCCGGGCTCGACGACCTGGTCGCGCAGGGACGCCTCCTTGAAGAGGCCGTGGGCGACGTCGACCCGGAAGCCGTCGACACCGCGGTCGAGCCAGAAGCGCAGGACGCCCTCGAACATCGCGGGCACCTCGGGGTTGCGCCAGTCGAGGTCGGGCTGGGAGGAGTCGAAGAGGTGGAGGTACCACTGGCCGTCGTCGACCTGGGTCCACGCCGGGCCACCGAAGACCGAGCTCCAGTTGTTGGGAGGGGTTCCGTCCGGCTTGCCCTCGGGGGAGTCGCGGAAGAGGTAGCGCGCCCGCTCCGGGCTGCCCGGACCGGCGGCCAGCGCGGCCCGGAACCACTCGTGCTCGTCGGAGGTGTGGTTGGGCACCAGGTCGACCACGACGCGCAGGCCGAGCTCGTGCGCGCGGGCGACCAGGTCGTCGGCGTCGGCGAGCGTGCCGAAGAGCGGGTCGACGTCCTCGTAGTCGGCGACGTCGTAGCCGTGGTCGTGCTGGGGCGAGGTGTAGAACGGCGTGATCCACAGGGCGTCGACGCCGAGGTCCGCGAGGTGCGGGAGCCGCGACGTGATGCCCGGGAGGTCGCCGATGCCGTCGCCGTCGCTGTCGGCGAAGCTGCGGACGTAGACCTGGTAGACGACGGCGTGGCGCCACCAGTCGCTGCGGATTGGATCGTTCACATCAGCCATGCGCCCCATCCTCTCAACTCCGCGCGGGCACGTCGAAACCCCGGTCCGCGGGACCCGTCACCGCGTCGGGACCTGACCGCCGAACATCGCCGGGTCGACGGCGATCCACGTGTGCTCGGCGGTGGCGACGACCCGGCCGTCGGCGTCGTACAGCGTCGAGGCGGTGAAGGTCTTGCGCCCGTCCTGGCCGCGGCCCTCGCCGACGACGACGTGCGGCTCGCCGATCACGGGCAGGTCGTCGACCCGTGCGGTCATCCGGCCGAGCACCATCAGCCGCTCGGAGAGGTCGCCGGCCCAGCCGCCGATGCAGTCGAGCGCCGCCCAGGTCACCGCGACGGACACGCGCGGGTGCTCGTCGACGTAGGCGTGCCAGTCCTCGTGGAGGCTCGGGTGCGGTGTCCAGGCGGCCGCGACCAGGTCGCCCGCCCCCTCCCTGGCGGAGCCGTCGCCGACCCTGCCGGGGAAGATCCGCAGCCCGTCGCCCTCCTCGCGCGACGTACCGCAGGCGAAGCACGTGGGGAAGGGGTGGAACTCGAGCCCGGGGTAGGACGACGAGGCGGCCGCGGCGGCCTCGGGGGAGACCGGCTCCACCTCGGCCAGCGCACGCTCCACGCGGTGCGCGGTCGCGATCGGCGTACCTCCGAAGGACGCCGTGGTCACCCCGTCGTCCTCGCTGACGAGCAGGGGCGTGTCGAGGGGTGGCGGTTGGCGGAGCGAGACCTCGATCGCGGGCCAGCTGTCGCACCGGTTGTCGGGCGAGTCGGGCTCGTCGAGAGCGGCCAGCGCACCGGCCGTCCAGCCCCCGTTGCCCGAGTCGGGTGGTCCGCAGAAACGTCGCGGGACGATGAGTTCGCTCACCCGGGCCACTGTGCCACGGGCGGGTGGAGCGGGGCAGTTGCCGGATGGGACACAATGAGCCTGTGAGTGACCTGATCGACACCACCGAGATGTACCTCCGCACGATCTACGAGCTCGTGGAGGAGGACATCGTCCCGCTGCGTGCCCGGATCGCCGAGCGGCTGCACCAGTCCGGCCCGACCGTCTCGCAGACCGTCGCCCGGATGGAGCGCGACGGCCTGCTGACGGTCGAGGGCGACCGCCACCTCGAGCTCACCGAGGAGGGACTGCTCCTCGCGACCCGCGTGATGCGCAAGCACCGCCTCGCCGAGCGGCTGCTCACCGACGTGATCGGCCTCGACTGGGAGCTCGTGCACGCCGAGGCGTGCCGCTGGGAGCACGTGATGTCGGAGACCGTCGAGCGTCGCCTGCTCGACCTGCTCGACCACCCCACCGAGTCGCCCTACGGCAACCCGATCCCCGGCCTCGACGAGCTCGGCGACACCGTCGGCGAGGACTTCATGGACAACGTCGAGCCGCTGTCCGGAGCCGCCATCACCGAGGACCAGCGCGTCCACGTGAAGCGGATCTCCGAGGAGATGCAGAAGGACGAGGAGCTGATGGGCCTGCTCCGCCGCGTCGGCGCCCTCCCCGGCAAGACCGTCACCATCGCCCGCACCGACGAGGGCATCCTGATCGGCTCCGGCGGGGAGACCGCCGAGCTCGTGGTCGAGGCCGCCGAGCACATCTTCGTGCGGCGCTGAGCTGGCGCTCGAGTCACCGGATATCCGGTGACCGCCCCGGTTGTCGGCCTAGATCTCGGCCGACAAGCGGGAGACTCGGGTGCAGAGGTTCGTCAGGAACTCGCTGCACCCCACCTCGAGCTTGTACGACGCCAACGCGTCGCCGCGGGTCTCGCCACGGTTCACGATGACGATCGGCGTGCCCCCGGCAGCCGCGCGCTTCACGAACCGGAGGCCGCTCATGACGGTGAGGGACGACCCGGCCACGAGGAGCGCGCCCGAGGTGCCGAGCGCCTCGACGGCGGCGTAGCAGCGGGCCACGCGCTCGGCGGGGACGTTCTCGCCGAAGAAGACGACGTGCGGCTTGAGCGGGCCGCCGCACGGGCAGTGCGGCACCACGAAGTCGTCGGTGTCGTCGAGGTCGACGTCACCGTCGGGGCGCGACTCGACCCAGCCGTGCCGCTCGAGCCACTGCGGGTTGAGGGCGTCGAGCTCGTGCTCGAGGTCGGCGCGCGACGACGTCGTGCCGCATTCGAGGCAGATGACCTCCGACACCCGGCCGTGGAGGGCGACGACCGAGCGGGACCCGGCGGCCTCGTGGAGGCCGTCGACGTTCTGCGTGATCAGCAGGTCGGGGTCGAGCGCGGCGAGCGCCCGGTGCCCGTCGTTCGGCAGCGCCCGGCCCATCCGCTGCCAGCCGAGGTGGCTGCGCGCCCAGTAGCGCTGCTGCGCCTCGGGCGTCGCGACGAACTCCTGGTAGGTCATCGGCATCCGCGTCGGCGCGCCCGGGCCGCGGTAGTCCGGGATCCCGGAGTCGGTCGAGAGGCCGGCGCCGGTGAGCACGACCAGCGGCCGCCCGGCCAGCAGGTCGAGGGCCTCAGCGGTGGGTGCGGACGCCAGGATCACGCGTAGCGCGCCTGCGCGCGGGCCCGCGCCTTGGCCGCCTCGACCTCGCGGTTCTTCGGCGGCGCCGCGGTGACGAGGTCGTCGAGGAGGTGCTCGGTGATGTGTGCGATCTCCTTCACCGCGGCGTAGAACCTCTCCTCGTTGGCCTGGGACGGCTTCGTCGTCCCGGCCACCTTGCGAACGTACTGCAGCGCGGCGGCGGTCACCTCGTCACGCGTCGCGGGCGGCTCGAAGTTGTTGAGCGGTCGGATGTTGCGGCACATAGAGGTGAGGGTACGTCCGGCAGCGGCCGCGTCACAGGGCCAGGAACGAGACGTCCGAGCCGGTCACGAGCGCGACCCTGCCGGAGGAGAGCGGCACGAGGCGGACGTCGTACACGTCCTCGCCGTGCTCGACCTCGACCATCCGGTTGGACATCCGCCCGTCGGCGAGCGAGAGCACCGAGACCCAGCCGGTCATCCCCTTCGCGGTGCTGCCGTTGACGACCGCGAGCGCGACGCGCTGGTCGGGCAACCAGGTGAACTGGCGCGGGTCGCTGCCCGCGCCCGCCCACGTGCCGGGGTCGTAGCGCACGACGTCGATCTGGCGCGGGTCGGTGAGGTCGGTGACGTCGAAGAGCGCGGCCTGCGCGCCCTGGACGAGCCCGTCGGAGGTGGCGTCCTGGCCGAGGCCGATGAGCCGGTGCTCGCCGAGCGGGTGGAGGTAGTCGGAGTAGCCGGGGATCTTCAGCTCGCCGAGCAGCACCGGTGCGGCCGCGTTCGTGAGGTCGATCGCGTAGAGCGGGTCGGTCTGGCGGAAGGTCACCACGATCGCGAGGTCGTCGAACCACCGCACCGACTGGATCACCTCCCCGACCCCGAGGTCGTCGACGCGTCCCTCCTCGACCAGGGCCGAGCCGTCCTCGCGCAGCGTGATCACGGAGTTCGAGGTGCCGGTGGTGGCGCTCGGACCGACCGCGATCCGGAGCGAGCCGCCGACGGCGTCCATCGACCAGCGGTCCGCGATGGTGCCCTCGACCTCACCCGAGGCGACGTACGACGCCTCCATCCCGTCGAGCGCGAACGCGAAGATCGGCGTGGTGCCGCTCGGCTCCTGCGGGGACCCGGTGCCGCAGTCGATGCACTCGCTCCACGGGCCCCACCACGCCGGCTGGCCGGCGGCGAGGTAGAACCGGTCGGTCGAGAAGTAGGCCGTGTCGGAGTCCGTCGCGACCGCCGTCGCGGTCCGGAGGGACGGCGAGGCCGGGTCGAGCGCGAGCACCGTCGTGGTGCCGAGCGCGAGGTCGGTGTCGGTCGGCACGGCGACGTCGTCGCAGTCGACGGCTGGCTGTCCCTCGATCGTCGGGAGCCAGTCGGCCAGCGTGGTGGCGCGCACGAGCGAGCGGTTGTGGAGCCGCGACCGCAGCTCGCCGAGGGCGCCGCTGGGCGAGGAGAAGTCGAGCTGCGGCAGGTCGGTCTGCACGACGACGCGCACGACGTCGCCGGTGAGCCGGGCCGCCGTCGCGCGGCCGCTGACCCTGGTGACGTCGACGATCGACGGTGAGCTGGGGTCGGACAGGTCGACCGTCGTGATCGTCGTGCCCGTGTCCGTCGAACCGAAGACCACCGCGCGGCCGCCGACGAGGAGCAGCTCGCCGCCCGGGTCGAGCGGCTGGTTGGTGGTCCTCGAGTCGGCGATCGTGGTGGTCGACAGCAACCGGGGCGCGGCGCCGGAGACGTCGTGGGCCAGCAGCTCCCCGTCGCGCATCCGCAGCAGGAGCGAGCCCGCGACCTTCACCACGTCGGCCTCGTCGACGCCGGCCTCCTGGACGTTGGTGCCGGACTCGTCGCTCGTGGTGCGCGAGGTCGACGGCATCGACCGCTCGACGCCTGCGGCGCTGGAGGAGAGCGGCATCGAGACGTCCCCCTCCTGCGACGAGAAGATGCGCATGTCGCCGACCCAGCCGTAGGCCCCGACCTGCTCGACGCCGCGGTCGACGTAGGACTGGAGGAGCGCGTCGCACGACCCGGTGGTCGTGAGGTCGGCGTTGGCGAGCGCGATGCGGGGCGGCGGGGCAGTGCCCGTGGGGTCGGAGTCCTGGCCGATCGCGTAGCCGACCCCGGCGGCGGCCGCCAGGCTGGTCAGCGCGACGATGCCGGTGATGGTCGTGCGCAGGTGCATGGTCGTGGGACGGGCCCTGCGGCCCGCCGGTTCCCGGCAGCGCGCGTGGCACGATGGCGCGATGAGCGACAGGCCCTTCGACATCGTGCTGTTCGGCGCGACCGGCTTCACCGGCGGGCTCACCGCCGACTACCTCGCCGCCCACGCGCCCGACGGCCTGCGGTGGGCGATCGCCGGCCGCAACGCGGACAAGCTCGAGGGCGTACGTCGTCGGCTGGGCGACCTGGGCGCACCCGACGTCCAGGTGCTCGTCGCCGACGCCACCGATCCCGCCGCCCTGGCCGACGTGGCGCGGCAGGCCCGCGTCGTGGTCACCACGATCGGCCCCTACCTCGCCAACGGCGGCCCGCTCGTCGCGGCCTGCGCCGAGGCCGGCACCGACTACCTCGACCTCACCGGCGAGCCCGAGTTCGTCGACCGGACCTACCTCGAGCACCACCAGACCGCCGTGCGCACCGGCGCCCGGATCGTCCACGCGTGCGGCTTCGACTCCGTCCCGCACGACGTCGGGGCCTACTACACCGTGCAGCAGCTCCCGTCCGACCAGCCGATCACGGTGCGCGGTGTCGTCCGCGCCGGCGGCACGCCGTCCGGCGGCACCTTCCACTCCGCCCTCGACCAGTTCGCCCGCGCGAAGCAGATGAAGAAGACGTACGCCGATCGCCGCCGCGCCGAGGGCAAGCCGGCCGACGGCCGCTCGTCCCGCTCGGTCGGCGGCAAGCCGCACCGCGACCCGGTGCTCGGCTACTGGCTGCTCCCGCTGCCGACCATCGACCCGATCATCGTGGCGCGCAGCGGCGCCAGGCTGCCGTCGTACGGCCCGAAGTTCCGCTACTCCCACTGGGCAGGCACCAAGACGCTGCGCTACGCCGCCGGCGGCGCGATCGGCGTCGGCGCGCTCACCGTCGCCGCGCAGGTGAAGCCGGTGCGCGACTTCCTCAAGGGCAAGGTGCCTCAGGGGTCCGGTCCGGACGCGTCGAAGCGGGAGAAGTCGTGGTTCACCGTCGACTTCGTCGGTGACGCGGGCGGCCAGACCGTCCGCACCCGCGTCTCGGGCGGCGACCCCGGCTACACCGAGACCGCGAAGATGCTGTCCGAGGCCGCACTCTGCCTGGCCCTCGACGACAACCCCGAGACCTCCGGCCAGGTCACCCCGGCGGTCGCGATGGGCGACGCGCTGCTCGCCCGGCTCCAGGCCGCCGGCATCCGGTTCGAGACCCTCTGAGTCGACCCGACTGGAGCATCATGGGGCCATGGCCCTCATGCACCAGGCGACGATCACCCCCACCAAGCAGGAGCTGATGGCGGCGTGGCTGCCGACCCGGGAGTGGTACGACGGCGTGGTCGACCGTGACCCGGTCGCGAGCTTCCGGCTCGACGACCCGGCCGGCGAGGTGGGCGTCGAGTGCTTCCTGCTGGGCGACGCGGCTGGCGGTGGGCTGTTCGTCCCGCTGACCTACCGGGCCGACCGGCTCGCCGGCGTCGACGAGATCGGCGTGATGGAGCACTCCGTGCTCGGGACGCGCTACGTCTACGACGGCCTCCTCGACCCGGTCTGCGTCGGCGTCCTCGCCACCGCGATCGCGACCGGGGGCACCGAGGCCGTGGAGGAGGTCCAGGCCGCGGACGGCACGCGGGCGGTCCGCGATCCCGGCGCGAGGGCGCGCGGCACCGGCACCTCCGCGGCGGTGCCGGACCTCGGCGACGTCTCGGTCCACGACCTCGCGGCCACCACGGTCGTCCGCGCGGGCGACGTCGAGCTGGTGGTGAGGCGTGACCTGGCCGCCGACCTCGCCGCAGCGGAGACCCTCTCGGTCTCCTGGACCGGCGGCACCGTCGACGTGGCCGGACTGCGCCCTACGAGGTGAGTGCGAGCCGGGTTCCGGCAAGCACGCTCGCCACCGCGGCCGGAATCCGGTTCGAGACCCTCTGAGCGGGCGGTCCGGGCCTAGTCGTCGCTCGGCGCCGAGGTCACGTCGTTCGCGAGCATGTCCTCGAGGAGCATCCGCAGCCACTGGTGCGCCGGGTCCTCGCGCCTGCTGGGGTGCCACCAGAACGCCGTCCTGAGCGAGTCCAGCTCCCACGGGCCCGGTACCTCCCGGATCCCGAAGAGGTCGCCCATGTCGGTGATGAGCCGGCGCCCCATCACGGCGACGCGAGAGCTGTCGCGAAGGAAGAACGGCATGCTCATCGAGCCGCTCACGATGACCTCCGCGCGCGGGCGGATGCCGGCGGACAGGATCTGCTGCATGCCACGGGCGACGGTGTTGTCGCCGACCTGGGCAACCACCCAGGGACGTTCGTTGAGGTCCTCGACCGTCAGACGGTGGGTGGGGTCGTCGGCTGCGACGGCGAACACCCACTGGTCGTCGAGGACATCGATGCTTTCCAGGCCCGACAGCCAGCCGTGGGGCAGGAACACGCCGTCGACACTGGCCGCGAGGTGGTCGGCGATGTCGGAGCCCCGGAGCTGACCGGGCTCGACCACCCGGAGCGTGCTGGCCGGAGCCGCCTCCTGCATGGCCAGGCACAGGCGCGGCAGGAGGATCGCCGCGATCACCTCGCCGCACACCACGGTGAACTCGTGCTCCACGCTCGGGTCGAACCGGGTCTTGGCGGCGATGACCCGGTCGACCGCGCGGAGGGCGTCGATCACCCCCGGGTGCAGCTGCCTGGCCAGCGACGTCAGCTCGTAGGTGTTCCCCCTGCGCACGAGCAGCTCGTCGTCGAAGTGTCGGCGGAGACGTGCGAGCGCGGCACTCATCACGGGCTGGCTCACCCCGACCGACGACGCTGCGCGAGACACGTTCCGCTCGCGGAGGAGGCTGTCGAGGGAGTGCAGCAGGTTGAGGTCGAGGCGTCGGAGTCGAGCGTGGTCGATCAACTGGCCTCCTCGGTCGATGTCCGGCTGCGGCGGGGTCGGTCGACCTCGGGCACGGCAGCCAGCTGGCGGGAACGTATCAATCCGGGGCTGCCGAGTCGCCGCCCAGACATATGCCTTGAGCAGATAGTGACTATCTCCACCGGGAGCACGGTCGCGACTCGCGCCGGGCGACGTCGTCGCCCGAGCGTGGGCCCTATCGGCGCCGGCAATAGCAGGTATCGGCAGACGGGAGGGAGAAGCCGTCCGACGCACCTTGTGGACCGCATGTGATGACCGACACAGTTGGTGGCACGAGAATGAATCGTTTCAATCTTCGGCGGCGTGAGTGCTGTCCGGGAGAAGGAGCAACTGTGAGAATCACTCCGAGGAACAGGTCGGTCACCTGCCTGCTCTCGACCGCGCTCGCGCTGGGCGTGGCGTCGCCGGCGGTGTTCCTGGCCACCACGTCGCCCTCGCACGCTGAGGTGGCGCGGCCGTCGGCGCCCGCCATCACGGCACCCGTCGTCAAGAAGAGCTCGGCCTTCGCCAAGGAGCTCGAGAGCAAGTACGTCGACCCCGACCGGGTCTACAGCACCGACGTGCGCTGGTGGCTGGGCGAGGCGGCCAACACCGACGAGTCCCTGCTGGAAGAAATCCAGGCGCTCTACGACGCGGGATACCGCGGCGTGGAGCTGTGCATGCAGAGCGACGCCGTCGCTCCAGACGCGCAGTACGCCTACGGCTCCGACATGTGGACGCACAAGTGGAACCTGATGATGAACAAGATGCTCGACCTGGGCATGGCGGTCTACCTCACCTCGGGCACCAACTGGGCCACCTCCAACGTGCCCGGCCTCGACCCGGCGAGCCAGCAGGCGATGCAGAACATCACCCTCGGCACGGGCACCGTGGCGGCCGGCCAGGCCCTGACGACCGTGCCCGTCCCGGCAGCTGCCAACGCACGTCGCGCCGGCGCCACGTTCGTCACGGCCTACGCCTACAAGGTGACCACGGGCAACGCGGTCGACCCGAACAGCTTCATCGACCTCAAGGCCAACGTGACGCAGGGCGCGGACGCCTGGACCCAGAATCTGAGCTGGACCGCCCCCAACGACGGCACCTACCGGGTCTTCGGTGTGTGGACCCAGGGCACGTACCACGCCTCCAGCCCGTCCGCCCAGCCTGCCTACGCGACCAACTACTTCGACACGCGCGGGGTCCAGGCGCTCCGGACCTACTGGGAGCAGCATTACCTCGCGGACCCCGCGCTGCGAGCGAAGATCGCCGAGGGCGACGTCCAGCTGTTCATGGACTCCCTCGAGATCAACTTCGGCACCGGTGGTGCGACCTGGTGGGCCGCGGACATGGCCGCCGAGTTCAAGAGGCGCAAGGGCTACGACATCACGCCGTACCTCTTCCTCTTCCAGGACGTGAACGCCAGCCCCTTCACGCCGTACCACGAGGTGCGCAACACCGGCACGTACAAGCTCGACGGCGCGGAGATCAAGCGCCAGGGCATCATCAACGACTACCAGGACGTGCTCACCCAGCTGTACCGCGAGCGGATGCTCCAGCCACTCAAGACCTGGCTCAACTCAGTAGGCATCGAGACCCGCGCCCAGATCTCCTACGGCCGGCCGCTTGAGATGTCGGAGCCGGCGATGGACGTCGACTACCCCGAGGCCGAGAACTTCAACCAGTACGACAACGTCGACATCCTGCGACTCTGGACGGGCGGCGCCAAGCTCGAGAACAAGGTGCTCTCCACCGAGACCGGCGCCCAGCTCGGCCCTTACAGCGGAACCCGTCAGATGGACCTGCACGACGCGTACGCCCAGTACGCCGCCGGCTTCCAGCGCATCGTGTGGCACGTGTGGGGCGCCGGGTACAGCTTCGGCAGCTTCGCCTGGCCCGGTCACAACGCCACCGGGTTCCGCCAGCTCGGCACCCGTAACCCGGGATATTCCGACTACGACGAGTTCAACGCCCACATGGGCCGGGTCCAGCAGCTCCTGCAGACCGGCAAGTCGCGCACCGACGTCGGCTTCATCAACCAGAAGTGGATCCACGGCGTCGCCTACAACGCCGGCATCGGCAGCGACAACGGGAACATGAACTGGCAGTACGCCCACCAGGGCGTCTACTACCGCTCGACCGAGCTGCAGGACAACGGCTACACCTACGACTACTTCAGCCCGAAGTTCCTCTTCGACGACGACGTCCACTTCGACACGACGACCAAGACGATCGAGAAGGCCGGCTACAAGGCCATCGTGCTCTACCAGGACTGGCTCGACCTCGAGGCGGCCAACCGGATCCGCCGGTGGGCCAAGCAGGGCCTCAAGGTCGTGATCCTGGAGAACGCCGGCAACCGCACGCCCTTCAACGACGGCAAGGACGTCGCGCTGAAGAAGGTCATGGACGAGCTCAAGACCCTCCCCACTGTGCGCCAGGCCACGGTCTACGACGACATCGACTACTTCAGCGCCCAGCCGGGCGGTTATGACGACAACGTCCTGGAGAAGCTGCAGGAGCTCGGCGTGGAGCCCTACTCCGGCTTCCCCGAGCCCAACCTGCAGCTGCTCACGCAGACCCGCGAGGACGAGGAGGGAAACCAGTTCCTCTACGTCTACAACTACGACCCGGCCAACTACCTCGACAAGAGCCACAAGGCCAGCGTCCGCAACGCCACGCACAACCAGAACATCAAGACCGACATCGTCCAGGACGGACTGTTCGTGCCGTACGTCATCGACTCCTGGACCGGTGAGACGACGCAGCTGGCCGACTATCGGTGGGAGGACGGCAAGACCATCGTCCCGATCGACCTCGACTACGACAACATCGAGCTCCTCGCCTTCGAGAAGGTCGACGAGGCCCAGCTGCACATTCTCGACACCAACGCCGACTCGGCGTACGCCACCGAGGACGGGGTCGCGATGCGTACCTCCGAGTCGGGCACGGTCACCGCGGAGCTCAGTGACGGCACCGTGATCGACCAGGCGGTCGAGGTCCCCGGGGCGTACGACATCACCGACTGGGACCTCACGGTCGAGTCGTGGCGTCCCAACGCGACCCAGGGCGACCTGACTCGCACCGAGACCATCGACGGACTGACCACCACCAACCGGAAGACCTCCACGGTGGTGACCGACATCGACGTCCAGCTCGACACCCTGACGACCTGGGACAAGATCCCCGAGGTCGGGAAGGCCGTCTCCGGCAAGGGCCACTACGAGGCGACGTTCGACTGGGACGCCGGCTCGGCCAGTGGCGCCTACCTCGACTTCGGCAAGGACCTCGAGGACTCGATGGTGGTCTGGATCAACGGCCGGAAGGTGGGCGGCGAGAAGAGCACCAACCCGACCAAGGCCACGAAGGACGTCGGAGGCGTCGGCAAGCCGACCATCGACGACGGACGCGGCAACCAGGTCCCGCTGGTGGGCACCGACCTCTACACCGGAGGCCTCAACTGGTCCACCCCGGTGGCCGACGTCAGCGACTACCTCGTCGACGGTGAGAACGAGATCGTCATCGACTACTCCTCGGCACTGGCCAACGTCCAGCTCGACCGTGGCATCGTCACGGAGGCGTTCCCGCGCATCCCGCGCGGCAACCCGTGGTGGATGAACGACGTGAAGTACCTGTCGTTCGGTCCGCAGCAGGCGAAGATCGTGCCGTTCGTGGACGTCGAGTACAGCGCCGAGGCTCCGACGCCGCCCACCACGAGCCCGACCCCCACGACCAACCCGACCCCGACGTCGACGGCCACCCCGACCCCCACCCCGACGCCGACCCCGGTGGTGGAGCCGAAGGTGACGGTCAAGGGCAAGGTGAAGGCCGGTCAGCGGTTGAAGGTCCGCATCCGCGACCTGTCGGTGAACAAGGTCGAGCTCACCCTGGGCGGCAGGAAGCTCGCCGTGGCCAAGGTGAAGGACGGCAAGGTGACCATCACCACGGTCGTTCCTCGAGGCATGACGGGCCGCAAGGTCCTGCGCGTCCTCGACCGGAAGGGGACCGTCCTCTACAAGACCACGGTGCGGGTCACGAAGAGGTAGGCAGTCTGACCGAGCCCGCGAGACCGGTCAGGTTGCAGCGAGGGGTCACGCCATCAGGCGTGGCCCCTCGTTGCGGTGACCGCATCCCCCACGAAAGAGGAGGCCCGTCCGATGGACATCTCGGCCCTCACTGACACCGACACCGTCCTCCTTCAGCACCTGGCGCAGGGGTGGAACGGCTCACGCATCGCATCACACCTCGGCGTCCGCGTCGGCGGTGTGCGCGAGGACATCAGGAGGATCCGGCGGACCCTGGGCGCGACGAACAACACCCACGCCGTCGTGATCGCCGTGCGAGCCGGACTGATCTGACGTCCGCCGGAGTCGCGCAGACCCGACGCCCGCGCCGGAGACCCCGTGAGGTTGCTCAGGGCGCGAGCGCCAGCTCCGGTCGGCCCACCGGTCCGGCGAGCACGCTCGCCACCGCCTCGGCCGCGAGCGCGACGACGTCGTCCGCGAGCCCGGCGCGCGGGCAGACGTAGAGCATCAGGGGCTCCGGCGCCGGCAGGTCGGGGACGGCGACCATCCCCGGCGGGGCCTCGTCGAGGGCCATCAGGGCGACGCCGAGCCCGGCGCTGACCGCCGCCTGCACCCCGGCCAGCTGGGTGGCCTCGGCGCCGATGGTGGCGGGCAGGCCGTGGTCGGCCAGCGTCTGGAGCGCGCGCTTGCGCAGCTCGCACGGGTTGTCGAAGGCGACGACCGCCACCGGGTCGGGTGGGGTGGGACGCCGCCACGTCTCGGCGGCGTACCAGGTCAGCTCCAGCGCGCCGACCGGCACCGCGCCGGGGTGGTCGGCGGCGTTGAGCAGCAGGGCGAGGTCGACCTGCCCGGACGCGAGGCCCTCGCGCAGGCGGGCGCCGCGGTCGATGCGGTAGCGGAACGTGGTGGCCGACCCGGCGTCTTCGAGCGACGCCGACAGGGACGGCAGCAGCCGGGCGGCCGCGTGCTCGGTCGAGCCGATCGTGATCTCGAGGTCGGCCCCCGTCAGGTTACGCAGCGCCTCGTCGTGAGCCGCGAGGATCCGCCGGGCCGCTGCTAGCAGGCGCTCGCCGTCGGCGGTGAACCGCGAGCCGCGACCGTGCCGCTCCACGAGCCGCAGCCCGGTGGCGGACTCGAGACGGCGCACGTGCTGGCTGACCCCGGCCTGGCTCAGGTGCAGGCGCTCGGCCGCGCGCTGGAAGCCGCCGTGGTCGGCGACCGCGACGAGGCTGCGGAGGGGGCCGATGTCAAGGATGCGTTCCATGTCGATCAGATTAGTCGACTATTGATCACGCTGCGTGATGACACGCATCACGGACCGGCGTTGGATCGATCAACAAAAGTCCACTAAGTTGGTAGAGAAAGGTGATTCAAGCGCGAGAGGGAGTCGATGGGCACGAGGCAGATGCACCTGGGAGCGGTGCCGTACGGCACGGGCGGGCCCGGCAGCCACACGCTGTGGCTCGACCCCGAGATCCCGGGCGACGCCAGCGTCAACATCGACTGGTTCGTCGAGATGGCCCAGCTGGCCGAGCGCGGCAAGTTCGACCTGGTCTTCATCGTCGACAGCCAGTTCATCACGCCGTTCTCCCCTCCGCACTACCTCAACCGGCTCGAGCCGCTCACGCTCCTGAGCGCGCTCGCCACCCAGACCAGCCGGATCGGCCTGGTCGGGACGGCGACCACGAGCTTCAACAGCCCGTTCAACCTGGTCCGCCGCTTCGGCAGCCTCGACCTCATCAGCAAGGGCCGCGCCGGCTGGAACGTCGTCACGACCGGCGACGCCGGGACGGCCGGCAACTACGGCCTCGACGAGCACTACGACTACGACACCCGTTACGGCCGCGCGCAGGAGTACGTCGAGCTCGCCCGGGCGCTGTGGGACTCCTACGAGGACGACGCCTTCGTCCGCGACCGCGAGACCGGCCAGTTCCTCGACGCCAGCAAGCAGCACGTGCTCGACCACGAGGGCACCTACTTCTCCGTGCGCGGACCGCTCAACATGGTGCGCTCGGCCCAGGGCCACCCGGTCGTCTTCCAGGCCGGCGACTCCGACCAGGGCCGCGACCTGGGCGCCAGCGTGGGGGAGGGCATCTTCACCTTCGCCCCCGACATCCCCAGCGGGCAGGCGTTCTACGACGACATCAAGACCCGCGCCCGCGACAAGTTCGGCCGCAACCCCGACCACCTCGTGGTCATGCCGGGCATCAAGGTCGTCGTCGGCGACACCGACGAGGACGCCCGCGAGATCGAGGCGGCCAACAACGACCGCGACCACACCTTCGGAGCCGCGCTGCGCGAGTTCGGCCGCCCCTTCGGCTGGCACGACTTCACCCAGTACGACCTCGACGCGCCGTTCCCGGCCGAGGCGCTGGTCCACGGCGAGCGCTCGTTCTACACCCAGGCCAAGGCCGTGACGCAGCGCGCGGTCGACAACGGGTGGTCGCTTCGCCAGGCGGTCGAGACCACCCGCGCCTTCCGCAAGAGCGAGTTCGTCGGGTCGCCCACCACGGTCGCCGACAAGCTCGTCGAGTGGTGGGAGGCCCGGGCCTGCGACGGCTTCAACATCGGCCTCGACCACCCGGCCAACTTCCGCCGGATCGTCGACGAGGTCGTCCCGATCCTCCAGGAGCGCGGCGTCTTCCGCGCCGCCTACGACTCCACCCACCTGCGCGGGCATCTCGGGCTGCCCGTGCCGGAGAACCGCCACACGGCGGCCCGTCGCGTCGGCTGACCCCGGCCGGCACCACCCCCACCCACACCGTCGTACGACTCGACCCAGATCGACACCGACCCGACCCGAAAGGCACACGCCCACCATGACGCGCGCCAGCAGCACCCCCCTCCTCACCCCGTCCCGCCGCGGCTTCCTCGGCCTCAGCCTCGCCGCCGGCCTCGTGCTCGGCCTCGAGGCCTGCGGCGGCACCTCGACCGCCGGAGGCAGCGGCTCGGCCGGCGGCACCGGCACCATCAAGTGGGCCTGGCAGCTCCCGACCACCTGGGACCCGGTCACCTCGTCGGCCGGCTCGGACGTGCAGATGCTCGCCCTGACCTACGACGCCATCACGGCCCTCGACGACCAGGGCAACGCCTCGCCGTGGCTGGCGGAGAAGTGGACCTACGACGCCTCCGGCAAGTCGGTGACGTTCACCCTGCAGCCGGACCTCAAGTTCAGCGACGGCAGCCCGCTCGACGCCACCGCGGTCGCGAAGTCGATCGAGCGCGGTCGCACCCAGGACGGGTCGCTGATCGCCCCGCAGATGGCGACGATCAAGTCGGTCAAGGCGGACGGCGACCTCGACGTCGTCATCGAGCTGACCGAGGTCGACTACCAGTACCCGCTCCTCTTCGCAGGCAAGACCGGCATGGTCGTGAACCCGGCCGCCTTCGAGAAGGACGTCGACGCGCTGGCGACCCAGCCGGCCGGTTCCGGACCGTTCACCCTGACGTCCTACGTGCAGAACGACCACGCGACGCTGAAGAAGAACCCGAACTTCTCCGCCGCCGACGAGATCAAGGTCGAGAACTTCGAGCTCTACCCGCAGCCCGACCCCTCGACCGCGGTCGCCGCGGCCCGCTCCGGGCAGTTCAACCTCGTCCGCCTCGGCGGCGCGCAGCTGCAGCAGGCCAAGGACGCCGGCCTCGACGTGCAGGTCATCGACACCATGTTCGTCAGCGTCCTCGACGTGAACGCGACCATGGCGCCCTTCGACGACCCGGCGGTCGTCGAGGCGATGAAGTACGCCATCGACCGCGAGAAGCTGAAGGAGGTCGCGGCCTTCGGTGTCGGCGACGTCAGCTACCAGCCCTTCCCGCCCGGCTACGTCGGCTACAACCCGGAGCTGGCGACGCTCTACGCCTACGACCCCGACAAGTCGCGCCAGATCCTCGAGGACGCCGGTCTCAAGACCCCGATCAAGGCGGTCTTCACCAGCAGCGGCCAGAGCGACGCGGCCGTCGAGCTGATCCAGGCGCAGCTCAAGGAGGTCGGCATCGAGGCGACGATCGACTCGATCCCGGCGACCCAGCACACGCAGCTGGTCTACCTCGAGCACTCCAAGGCGCTCGCCTACGACGGCTTCGCCGGCCGTGAGTCTCCCGTGCAGGCCTTCCAGGTGCTCTTCGGCGCCGAGGGCCTGATGAACCCGGGCCGCATCTCCAGCCCCGAGCTCGAGTCGCAGCTGGAGAAGGTCAAGAACACGCCGACCGACGACCCGACCTACCCCGCCCTGCTCCAGGAGGCGACGAAGATCGCGGTCACGACGTTCCCGAACACCTTCCTGACCCTCGTCCCCGCCGTCATCGCCCGCAAGGGCGTCAGCGGGCTCCCGACGCGGCCGAGCCTGCGGCGCTTCGAAGGCGTCACGGCGTGAGCCTCACCGTCGCCCCCGAGGCAGGCACGGCGCCGCCCGACCTGCAGCCGCCGGTGCCGGGCGACTCGCCCGCCGCCGCAGTGGCTCGCCCGCGCCGCGTCGTACCCCTGGTGCGCGCGGTCGCCGGCGGCCTCGCGGTCGCCGTCACGGTGCTCCTGCTCGCCTCGGTCATCACCTTCGCCCTCGGCGCGCTGAGCGACAGCAACCCGGCCGCGGCGGTGCTCGGCGAGACCGCGACCCCCGACGACATCGCCCGGATGAACCACGAGTTCGGACTCGACCGACCGCTGGTCGAGCAGTACGTCTCGTGGGTCGGCAGCGCGGTGCAGGGCGACCTCGGGCGGTCGTGGTTCACCACGATCCCGGTGGCCGACAGCATCAAGCAGGCGCTCCCGGTCGACCTCTCCATCGCGGCACTCGCCCTGGTGCTCGCCATCATCATCGGCGGCGGCGCCGGGATCGGCGCCGCGCTGAGCAACGGCGGCGCCTTCGACCGCGTGGTCACGCTGTTCTGCTCGGTGCTCGCCACGCTGCCGCCGTTCGTCATCGGCATGGCCCTCATCGTGGTCTTCTCGGTGAAGCTGCAGCTGCTGCCCTCGGGCGGCTACGTGCCCATCGACCAGGACCCCGCCCAGTGGCTGCGGTTCGCGATCCTGCCGTCCCTGGCGCTCAGCCTCGACGTCGCTGCCTCGATCGCCCGGCAGCTGCGCACGTCGATGGTCACCGCACTGGGCGACAACTACGCGATCGGCGCCGAGATGCGCGGCTACGGCCGCTCCCGGGTGCTGTTCGGGCACGTGCTGCGCAACGCTGCCGGACCGACGCTGGCCGTCATCGGCCTCGCGATCCCGCTGATCGTCGGCGGTGCCGTGATCACCGAGCGGCTCTTCGGCCTGCCGGGCGTCGCGCAGCTCGCCCTGCAGTCCGCCGAGCGCGGCGACGTACCGGTCGTCCTCGGCACGCTCCTCGTCACGGCCGTCGTCGTGGTCGTCGCGAGCTCGATCGTCAACGTGCTGCAGAAGTCCCTCGACCCGACCGCCCGACGCCAGGGGGTGCTCCGATGACCGTCGTCCGCAACCTCTGGCGCATCCCGTCGGCCCGCTTCGCGCTCGTCGTGCTCGCAGGGATCGCCTTCCTCACCGTCTTCGGCGGTGCGCTCGCCCCGCACGACCCGCTCCAGCAGTACACCGACCACGTCCTCGAGGGTCCGTCCGCGGCGCACTGGCTCGGCACCGACTACGTCGGCCGCGACGTGCTCAGCCGGCTGATGTCCGGCACCCGGCTCTCCGTCGTCGGCGCGTTCGAGGCGGTCGTCATCGGCGCCGTGCTCGGGGTCCCGTCGGGCCTCGCGTCGGCGTGGCTCGGCACCCGCCTGGAGTGGCTGACGCTGCGGATCAGCGACACGCTGGTGATCCTCCCCTTCACGGTCTTCGCCATCGCCGTCGCCGGCACGCTCGGCAACGGGCTCCAGCAGGCGATGTTCGCGATCGGCGTGCTGATCAGCCCGATCTTCTACCGCGTCACCCGCGCCGTCGCGCTCGGCATGCGCCGCCAGCAGTACGTCGAGGCGGCCGAGCTGATGGGCGCCACCGAGTGGTGGACCCTGCGCAAGCACATCTGGAGCAAGGTGCTGCCCAACGTGGCGGTCACCTCCGCCCAGGCCACCGGGTCCGCGCTCCTCGTCGTCGCGTCGCTCTCGTTCCTCGGCCTCGGCGTCTCGCCGCCTGCCCCGACCTGGGGCGGGATGCTCGCCTCCGACCTGGACTACCTGGCCCAGCAGCCGTGGGCGCCGGTGTTCCCCGGCCTCCTGATGATGGCCACGGTCGGCTCCCTCAACCTGCTCGCCGACGCGGTGCGCGAGGCGACCGGCGACGCACCCCGTCGTCGTACGCCGTCCCGCGCCGCGCGCGCCACCGCCCGCTCCGCGCGGAAGGAGACCGCCCATGTCTGACCCGACCACGAGCCCGACCACGAGCCCGACCGCCAGCCCGGTCCTGGAGGTGAGCGGCCTCCAGGTCTCCGTCGGCGACCACCTCGTCGCCGTCCACGACGTCTCGTTCTCGATCGGCCTCGGCGAGTCCGTCGGCCTGGTGGGGGAGTCCGGCAGCGGCAAGACCCTCACCTGCCGCTCCGTGCTCGGCCTGCTGCCGGCGACCGGGGAGATCGACCACGGCCGCATCGTGCTGGGTGGCACCGAGCTGACCGGCGCCAGTCGTCGTACGTGGAACGACGTGCGGGGCACCCGTCTCGGCGCGGTGTTCCAGGACTCCGCGTCCTACCTCAACCCGTCGCTGACGGTCGGGCACCAGCTCGCGGAGCAGCTGCGCGTGAAGCGTGGGATGTCGCGGAGTGATGCCCACAGCCGGGCCGTCGAGCTGTTCGCCGAGGTCGGTCTGCACGACCCCGAGGGGGTCTTCCACCAGTACCCGCACGAGCTCTCCGGCGGCATGCAGCAGCGCGTCCTCATCGCCATCTCGGTCTCCTGCGAGCCCGAGCTGCTCATCGCCGACGAGGCCACGACCGCGCTCGACGTGGTGATCCAGGCCGAGATCCTCGACCTGCTCGACCGGCTCCGGGAGACGCACGGCCTCTCGCTGCTGCTCGTCACCCACGACCTCGCCGTCGTGGCCGAGACCTGCGAGCGGATCCTCGTGATGTACGGCGGCGAGATCGTCGAGAGCGGCACCACCGAGGAGGTGCTCGCCCGTCCCCGGCACCCCTACACGCAGGCGTTGATGGGAGTCGCCACGATCGGCACCTGGGAGCGCCGCTCCCTCGAGATCATCCCCGGCCAGCCGCCCACCGTCGGCGAGGACATGCCCGGCTGCCGGTTCGCCCCGCGCTGCCGGTTCGCCACCGACCAGTGCACCTCGGGCCCGATCGCCCTCACCGACCTCGGTGAGGGTCGGGCCGCCCGATGCGCCCGGATCGACGAGCTCGAAGGAGCCCTCGCATGACTGCCACCCGTGAGCACGTCGGGACGATCAACGAGGCGCCGGCGCGCGTGGCCCCGCTGCTGCGGGTCACCGACCTGTCGGTGTCGTACGCCCGTCCCCGCAAGGGCACGCACCTCGGCACCGGCGCCGCCCTGACCGACGCCACCCTCGAGGTCCGCCCCGGCGAGATCGTCGGGATCATCGGCGAGACCGGTTCGGGCAAGACCACCCTGGCGCGAGCCACGGTCGGCCTGGTCCGGCCGCGCTCCGGCCGCATCGAGTTCGACGGCCAGGACATGGGATCGCTGAAGGGACGGGCCCTGCGCGACTTCCGCCGCTCGGGCCAGGTCCAGCTCGTCTTCCAGGACCCGCTGCGCTCGCTGGACCCGGACCTCACCGTCGCCGACCTCGTCCGCGAGCCGCTCGACATCGCGGGCACCCTGACGCGGACCGAGCGTGACGAGCGGGTGGCGGAGTCCCTGCGCCTCGTCGGGCTCGAGCCGGACAGCATGCTCGGTCGACGGCCTCGCCAGCTCTCGGGCGGCCAGCGCCAGCGCGTCTCCCTGGCCCGGGCCATCTCGACGCGCCCGCAGCTGCTGTTCTGCGACGAGCCCGTCTCCGCGCTCGACGTGTCGAACCGCAACCTCGTCCTCAGCCTGCTCGACCGGCTGCGCCGCGAGCTCGACCTGGCGGTCGTGATCATCGCCCACGACCTCAGCTCGCTGGCCGGGATCGCGGACCGGGTCGCGGTCTTCTACCGCAGCCGCGTCGTGGAGCAGGGGCCGATCCAGGCCGTCCTCGAGCAGCCGGCGCACCCCTACACGGGTCTGCTGACCGCGTCGGCCCCGAGCGTCACCCACGTCGACCGGCTCCGGCCCGACCAGCTGCGACCGCCGTCCGACGCCCGGGTGTGGACCTCTCCCGACGCGTGCGTCTTCGCCAACCGCTGCCGCTTCGCGCACGACGCGTGCGCCATCCAGCCCCTGCCGGTCGCGCTGACCGACGAGCGCGAGGCCGCGTGCCACGTCGCCGGCGAGTGGCGCGCCCAGCTCACCGAGACCCAGGAGTCCTGATGACCATCAAGCTCATCGGCATCACCGCCACGCAGGAGACCAGCAACGCCCCGTCGGAGCACAACCGCGTCGACGGGATCTCGGCCCAGACCGAGGCCGGCGTCCCGGTCGGGCCGACCGTCAACCCGGCGTACGCCGCCCGCCTGGCGCAGGCGCACGAGGCGGCGGGCTTCGACCGGGTCCTCATCGCGCACTCGTCGGCGACCCCCGACGGCTTCCTGGTGGCCTCGCACGTCCTCCAGTCGACCGAGCGGCTCGGCGTCCTGCTCGCCCACCGTCCGGGCTTCCTGGCCCCGACCCTGGCCGCGCGCGCCTACGCCACCCTCGACGCCTTCCACCCCGGCCGGGTCGCGATGCACGTCATCACCGGCGGCGACGACGTCGACCAGGCCCGCGACGGCGACTTCTCCGACAAGACGACCCGCTACCGCCGCACCGACGACTTCCTCACCGTCCTGCGCCGCGAGTGGGAGTCGAGCGAGCCCTTCGACCACGAGGGCGAGTTCTACCGCGTGAAGGGTGCGTGGTCGGCGGTCCGTCCCACGCCGGGCGGCATCCCGATCTACTTCGGCGGGGCGTCGGACGACGCCATCCGGGTCGGCGGCAAGCACGCCGACGCGTACGCCTTCTGGGGCGAGCCGCTCGAGGGCATCCGCGAGCGGATCGACCAGGTCCGGGCGGCAGCGGCGCCGTACGGCCGGGACCCGCGCTTCAGCGTCAGCCTCCGGCCCATCGTCGCCGACACCGAGGCCGAGGCCTGGGCGCGCGCCGAGCAGATCCTCGCCGCCACCCAGGAGCGCTGGGGCACCACCCGCCGCACGTTCGGGCTCGACGGCCGCAACGCCGTCGGCTCGCAGCGCCTGCTCGACGCCGCCGACAAGGGCGACGTCCACGACAAGCGACTGTGGACCGCGCTGGCGAAGGTCACCGGCGCCACCGGCAACTCCACCGCCCTCGTCGGCACGCAGGAGCAGGTCGCCGACGCGCTCCTCGACTACGTCGCGCTGGGCGTCACCACCCTGCTCATCCGCGGCTTCGACCCCCTGGCCGACGCCACGTCGTACGCCCCCGTCATCGACCTGGTCCGCAACGGCGCCGACCGGCGCCTCGCCCTCGCCTGAGCCCTCCCGAGAGAAGGAACACCATGACCGCCTCGCCCACCCCTGCGCCCTACGACTCCGTCGAGATCCTCGGCATGATCGGCACCGCCGACTCCTCCGAGATCCGGCCCTCGTCCGGACCCGTCGTCGACCCCGACTACACGGCCCGCTTCGCGCAGGCCCACGAGGACGGCGGCTTCGACCGGGTCCTCATCGGCTACGGCTCCGGCTGGTCCGAGGGCACCCAGGTCGCGGCGTACGCCGCCGCCCACACCGAGCGGCTCGGCCTCCTCGTCGCGCACCGTCCCGGCGTCGTGCACCCGACCCTGGCCTCGCGCACCTTCAGCACCCTCGACCACTTCTCGAAGGGCCGCGTCGCGCTCAACATCGTGACGGGCGGCAACGACACCGAGCAGCGACGCGAGGGCGACTACCTGCCGCACGACGAGCGCTACGCCCGCACCGACGAGTACCTCCAGGTCCTGCGCCAGTCGTGGGACACCACGGGCCCGCGCGACTTCGAGGGCAGCTACTACCGCTTCGAGGGCTTCGACCCGCAGGTCCGCCCCTACGAGGACCGACACCTCGAGCTGTTCTTCGGCGGCAGCTCGCCGGCGGCGTACACCGTCGGCGCCAAGCGAGCCGACACCTACATGCTCTGGGGCGAGCCCCTCGCCGAGACCGGCGAGCAGATCGCGACCGTGGGTCGCGAGGCCGCGGCCGCCGGGCGCACGACGCCGCGCATCTCCGTCTCCTTCCGCCCGATCCTCGGTCGCACGGACGAGGAGGCGTGGGAGCGAGCGCACGGCATCCTCGACACGATCAGCGGCTCCGTCGGCAAGGCCTTCAAGGAGAAGGTCGGCCGCATCCACCCGCAGGGTGGGGGCCCGCAGAACGCCGGCTCGCAGCGGCTCCTCGCCGTCGCCGAGAAGGGCGACGTGCACGACCGTTGCCTCTGGACGCCGACCACCACGGCGGTGGGCGGCGGCGGCAACTCGACCGCGCTCGTCGGCTCGCCCGAGACGGTCGCGGCCGCGATCCTCGACTACGTGGAGATCGGGGTCAACACCGTCCTGATCCGCGGCTACGACCCGCTCCAGGACGCCATCGACTACGGCCGCGACCTGCTGCCGCTGGTCCGCCAGGAGCTCGCCCACCGTGCCGGGACCGCCCGTGCCTCCTGAAGCTCCCCGTCCCGCCCTCGGCCTGCCCCTGAGCGGCGTCCGGGTCGTCGAGCTCGCCCACGTCGCGGCCGGTCCGTTCGCCGGGATGCTCCTGGCCGACCTCGGTGCCGACGTGGTCAAGGTCGAGCCGCCCACGGGTGACCAGATGCGGGCGTGGCCGCCGTTCGCCCGCGACGAGGACGGCGGCGCGTTCAGCCACAACTTCGCCTCGGTCAACCGCAACAAGCGCAGCATCACCGCCGACCTCAAGGATCCCGACCAGCTCGCGGAGGTGCGCTCGCTGGTCGCCGCCGCCGACGTCGTCGTGGAGAACTACCGCCCGGGCGTGCTCGACCGGCTCGGCCTGGGCTACGACGAGGTGTCGGCCGGCCACCGCGGGATCGTCTACGCGTCGATCTCCGGCTACGGGTTGGGCAGTCCCTACGTCAACGACGGGGCGTACGACGTCGTGATCCAGGGGATGTCCGGCCTGATGAGCGTGACCGGTGAGCCGGACGGGAACCCGGTCAAGTCGGGCGTGCCCGTCGGGGACTTCACCGCGGGCCTCTACGCCGCCTACACGATCGCCGCGATGCTGCCGCAGGTCCGCGAGAGCGGCACGTCGGTGCGGCTGGACGTGCCGATGCTGGACTGCCTGATCGGGGTGTCCGCGCTGCAGACGAGCGAGTACTGGGGCTCCGGCCGCGAGCCGGAGCGCCTCGGCACGGCGCACCCGCGCAACGCGCCGTACCAGGGCTTCTCCGCCGCCGACGGCGACCTCACGATCGCGGCCGGCAACGACAAGCTCTGGGCGGCCGTCGCCGAGGTGGTCGGGCTCCCGCACCTGGTCCACGACCCGCGCTTCGTCACGCAGGGAGATCGCGTGGAGCACCAGCGCGAGCTCGCCGGCCTCCTCGGTGAGCAGCTCGCCCAGGAGAAGCGCGCCCACTGGCTGACCGAGCTCCGTGCGCGCGGTGTGCCGTGCGGTCCGGTCAACACCTTCGGTGAGGCGCTCGCCGACCCCCACGTCGAGGCGACCGGGCTGGTCGCCCGGCTGGACGTCCCCGTTGCGGGGGAGACGCCGACGGTCGTCTACCCGGTGCGCATCTCCGGACTGGCACCGCGACTGGAGCGCGGCGCCCCCGGGCTCGGCGCCCACCCGGAGGTCGTCGAGGAGTGGGCAGGGGAGTGGTCGGCGTGACCGTCATCGTCGATCGCGGTCCGGTGTGGACCGTCACCCTCGACCGGCCGACGCGTGCCAACGCGCTGTCCGCCGAGCTCGTCGAGTCGCTGCACGCGACCCTCGACGAGGTGGACGCCGCGCGACCCGACGCGCTCGTGCTGCGCGGCAACGCCCGCCACTTCGCCGCCGGGTTCGACCTCGGCGGCCTCGAGGACGAGACCGACGCGACCCTGGTCCTGCGCTTCCTGCGGATCGGTGACCTGCTCGAGCGGCTGATCGCGGCGCCGTGCACCACGGTCGCCGTGGTCGAGGGCGCGGCGATCGGTGCAGGTGCGGACCTCGTCCTCGCGTGCGACCACCGGCTCGTCGACCCGTCGGTGACCCTCCGGTTCCCGGGATCGGCCTTCGGCGTCGCGCTCGGCGTGCTGCGCCGCGCCGAGCTCGACGAGAGCTGGTCGACGGGGGTGCCGGCCGACCTCGCGGACGTGCTCGCCGCCCCACGACCCGCACGCCCCCACCACGACAGCGACGCCGAGGTGAGCGCGCTCGCCCGCTCGGTGTCCGCCCCGGGCATCCACGCCCGCATCACGGCGTACGCCGAAGACATCAGGAAGGCCGCCCAGGCCAGGAAGAAGGAGTCCGCATGACCGCGCAGCAGGAGATCGTCCCGATCCAGAGCGAGACGCCCGCGATCGCGGCGCTCGCACGAACCGTCGAGGACCTCATCGGCCGGGGTCTCGACGAGCAGGCCCTGACGGCGGCCGTCCGCACCGAGCTCGAGCGCACCCTCGCCGAGGGCTTCGAGCTGCCGGCCGAGCAGGTGGCCCCCGACCCGGTCCGCTACGTGATGTACCCGCTGCACGTCGCGGCCGACGGCAGCTTCTCCATCGCGAGCGCCGTCTGGGACGTCGGCCAAGGAACGCCGGTCCACGGCCACGAGACCTGGGGCGTCGTCGGCATCTACTCCGGCGTCGAGGTCGAGACCCGCTACGAGAAGCCCACCTCGCCCGACGTGCCCCTCGTGGGCCAGGGCACCGACGAGTGGGGCGCCGGCGAGGTCACCGTCTGCTGCACGACCGACGACGACGTGCACCAGGTCCGGTGCGGCGGCGACCAGCCGGTCGTCGGCATCCACGTCTACGGCGCCGACATCGGGACCCTCCCGCGCCGCAGCTACGACCCCGAGACCGGTGCCGTGCACTGGTTCACCTCGCGCTGGGCCTGAGCCCGCCCCACCTGACGACCCGAGAAGGAGATCGAACATGACTGTCACCGCCTGGGACGAGCCCGCCGGCGCCACGCCGCGCGGCACGCTCGTCGTCCTGCCCGGACGCGGCGAGACCGACGCGGCGTACGCCCGCTTCGGCAAGCGGCTCTCCGCCGACGCCTACAAGGTGCGCGTGGTCCCCGTCGACCTCGACGACCTCACCGGCACGCGTGAGCGGGTCGAGAAGCTGCTCGCCGACGAGTCGCTGCCCTCGCCGAAGGTGCTCGTCGGCGCCGACAGCGGAGCCACGCTGGCGGCCACCCTCGTGGGGGAGGTGGCCGCCGACGCAGCCGTGATCGCAGGCGTGGCGCTGCCCGGCTCGACCGCGGACGGCACGTGGGACGACCAGGTCGAGGCCCGCACCGCCTGTCCGGTGCACCGCTCGGTCCTCGACGGCGACGTGCTCCTGGACCGCGAGGCGCTCGACCGTCCACTGCCGTGGGCGTCCGTCGAGCTGTCCGCGCCCGACAAGCCCGTGCTCGTCGTCCACGGGACGGCCGACCGGATCACGCCTGCGGCCGACGCGATCGCGTCGTACGTCTCCGCCCCCGGCGCCCGCGTGTGGCTGGTCGAGGGTGGCCGGCACGACATCCTCAACGACGTGTCGCACCGCTCGGTGGCCGCCACGATCGTGCTGTTCCTGGAGTCGCTGAAGCTCGGCGCCGAGCTGCCGCCGGTGCTCGTCCCCGCGGGAGGCGCCCGATGAGCGTCACCGCCGTCGTCGTCGGCAACCCCAAGCCCGCGAGCCGCACCCTCGCCGCCGCGACCTACGTCGCGCACGAGCTCACCGGTGCCGAGCCCGACCTGGTCGTCGACCTCGCCACCCTGGGGCCGGCGATCCTCGACTGGGCCGACGCGGGCGTCGCCGACCTCGTCAAGCAGGTGGGTGCCGCCGACCTCGTCGTCGTCGCCAGCCCGACCTACAAGGCCGCCTACACGGGGCTGCTCAAGCTCTTCCTCGACCGGTTCGCCGGCGGCACCGGCCTCTCGGGACTGGCCGTGCCGCTCATGCTCGGGGGCAGTCCCGCCCACTCCCTCGCACCGGAGACGACCCTCCGGCCCGTGCTGACGGAGATCGGCGGGACCGTCCCCGGCAAGGCGCTCTACGTGGTCGACGCCCAGCACGACGACCCGGCGGCGTACGCCGACTGGCTCGCCGCCACCCGGCCGATCGTCTCCACCTTCCTGGCCCGCACGACAGCCCCCACGAACGGATCCCGATGACCGCCATGACCAGCCTGGCCACCAACCAGGACCTCGACCCCCGGCTCCTGCGCGACGCGTTCGGCACGTTCCCGAGCGGCGTCGTGGCGCTCGCCGCCGAGATCGACGGCCGTCCCATCGGCCTGGCCGCCAGCTCGTTCACCTCGGTCAGCCTCGACCCGCCGTTGGTGTCGGTCAGCCTGGCCACCTCCTCGAAGACGTGGCCCGACCTGCGCCGCTCGTCCCACATCGGGGTGACCGTGCTCGCCGACCACCACGCGGAGGTGTGCCGCGCCCTCGCCGGGCCGGTGGACCACCGCTTCGACGAGCTCGACTTCACCACGACGCCGGAGGGCGCGATCACCCTCGACGAGGGACTCGCCAGCTTCGACTGCACGATCTACCGCGAGGTGGAGGCCGGCGACCACGTGGTCGTCCTGCTCGAGCTGCACGCCGTGCACCAGGCCGAGGACAACGCGCACCCGCTGGTGTTCCACCGCAGCGGGTTCGGGACGCTCCGCACGCTCGCGTGAGCAGCAGGCGAGGACCCTCGTCGGCGCTACCGAACAGTCAGGTCGTGGTCTCGCCGACCGGCGACCCGACTGTTCGGTAGCGCGCGATGTGGCGGGGGTGCCCCAGGCAAGAGTCGAACTTGCGACCTTTCGCTTAGGAGGCGGCTGCTCTATCCACTGAGCTACTGGGGCGTGCCGTGCGCGCACGGCGGGCAGCATCCTGCCACGACGGCGTACGTCGACGAACTCGATGCTGCTCAGTGCGACTGCAGTGACCCGCTCGCGGCCGTCCAGGAGGACGCCGCCGCGCGTCGGGCGAGGCTCGCGAGGCAGCTCGAGATGGCCGACGAGCTCATCGGCCTGCTCTCCGCGCGACGCACCTGATCAGGCCTTTTCCGCCGCCCGGGACGAGAAGCGGCGTGGAGTCGCGGGCTCTGTGATCTTGTGATCGTGAAGTAGGTTCAGTGCGGTCAGCACCGCCCGTCCCTGTCGAAGGTGAGCTCCCGTGTCCGATGAGTCGCGCCCGGAGACGCCCGACAGCGCGCCCAAACGCAAGGGCAAGGCCAAGCGCAAGCACACGGTCGGACGGGTCGTCCTGATCAGCGCGCTCGTGCTCGCACTCATCACCGGGCTCAGCACGGTCTACTTCATCCGCCACCTCAACGGCAACATCGAGGGCGTCTCCACCGACGCGCTCGACGAGGACGCGCGGCCCGAGGAGGTCTACACCGGCAACGGCGAGCCGCTCGACATCCTGGTGATGGGCTCGGACTCCCGCGACTGCGACGGCTGCGGGATCGACCAGGAGGGTGGCGGTGGCTCCGACACCACGATCCTGGTGCACCTGTCCGCCGACCGCAGTCGGGCGTACGCCGTCTCCATCCCGCGCGACTCGATCGTCAACCGTCCCGAGGACGGGTGCGACTCCCCGGCGGTGACGGACGTGATCTGGAACGCCGCCTACAGCGTCGGCGGCCCGCTCTGCACGATGCGCCAGCTCGAGGAGAACACCGGCATCCGGGTCGAGCACTTCATCGTCGTCGACTTCGCCAGCTTCGGCTCGATGGTCGACGCGGTGGGGGGTGTCCCGGTCTGCGTGCCCGAGGACATCAAGGACCCGAAGCACAGCATCTTCGTGCCCAAGGGCAACCCGTCCGTGCTGACCGGCGACGAGGCCCTCGACTACGTGCGAGCGCGCTACGTCGGTGACCTGATCCAGCAGAACGACATCTCGCGCATCCGACGCCAGCAGGAGTTCATCGGTGCCCTCGTGCGCGAGGTGCTCTCCGCCGGCACCCTGACCCGCCTCGACAAGGTGGTGCGGTTCCTCGACGCGGCCACCAAGTCGCTCACCACCGACGACGAGTTCGCCAACGTCACCCGCCTCGGCAAGGTCGCGATGCAGCTGCAGGGCATCGGCCTGGACAAGATCAAGTTCGTCACGCTCCCCACGGCCTACTACACGCGCGACTCCGGCTTCTTCGGCCGGGTCTACTGGACCGAGCAGGCCGACGAGATCTGGAAGCTGATCGCCCAGGACAAGGAGCTGCCCGCCAAGCTCATCGGCGGCACCTCCGTCAGCGCCGAGGGTCCGCCCGGATCGTCGGAGTCGCCCAGCGCCGGCGAGTCTTCGACCGGTACGCCGTCGGGCACCCCGTCGGAGACCCCGAGCGAGACGCCGACCGAGACCCCGTCGGAGACCGTCACGGAGACGCCCAGCGGGACTCCCAGCACGCCGACCACGCCCACGGAGACGACCGACCCCGAGGACCGGATCTACGGCGTCTGCGCATGAGCGACCGCTCCGACCAGGAGGGTGCTCCGGAGCAGGAGCCCGAGTGGAAGCGCCGCCGCCGGCTGGCTGCTGTCTTCGGGGACGGCGTGCCCGAGCAGACCTCCGACGACACCGACGCCCGCGAGGACCGCTCCGGCAAGGGTGACGCGTGGTACCGCGACCAGGTGCCGCCCCACCACGGCTGAGCCCCCTCGACCCGCACATGACGAACGGCCCGCCTCCCTCCCGGGGCGGGCCGTTCGCGTGTGGTGCGTGCGTCGCTCAGACGGCGCCACCGCGGGACTTGAGCAGGTCGCGGATCTCCTCGAGGAGCGCGACGTCGGCGGGCGTGCCGCTCTCCTCGGCGGGGAAGAACTTGTCCTTCGCGCGGGTGTAGGGCGTGACCACGAAGAAGTAGATGACCGCCGCGAGGATGGCGAAGGCGACCAGCGCCGTCAGGAACGGTCCGATGAGGACGTCGCCCGGAGCGAAGGTGTCGAAGTTCGGCTCGTTGCCGCCGGTCACCTTGCTCACCGCGGAGAGCAGCATGCCGGTGAAGGCGGTGACCACGGCGGCGAACGACGTGCCCATGATGACGGCCACCGCGAGCTCGACGAGGTTGCCTCGGAGGATGAAGTTCTTGAATCCAGTCATGGTGCTCCCTCTTGCTGGGCCCCGAGAGGCCGACTGCGTGAATGGCAGAACGCTATCGCTCCCACGACACCGTCAGGAACTGCGAGAGCGCCGCGGACGTGATCTCCACGGCTTCTCGAGCAGACGCGCCGATCACGACGAGTGCACCTCCGGTGCCGCCGGCCGGCCCCTCAGGTACGTCGCGGGGCGTGGCCAGGACGGTCACGTCGCGCGCGATCGTGGTGGCGGCGCCCGTGCCCGGGTCGGTCGCCAGCAGGTCGACGACGTCGCCCGGGCGCAGGAGCGTCGCCATCCCGGCGTCGGGCAGCCGGACCGGCAGGACCGTGTCGCCGGCCTGCGCCTCGGCCAGGCCCGGACCCACGACCCGGGCGTCGGTCAGCACCTCGCCACGGCCGATCGGTGCCGCCAGCACGCGACCGGTCGCCTCGCCCGCGGCGTCGGGAGGTGCGAGGTCCGAGGGGAAGTCGCGGGTCGCGAGGTCGTCGTCGCCGAGGAGGGTGCCCGACGGCAGGTCCCTTGTCGCGACCAGCACGGACACGGTCTCGGGTGGCGGCGGCGCGATCGCGCGGATCGCGGCCAGGGCGGCGATCCCGGCCAGCACGGCCGCGGCCAGCCGCCGACGGCGCCGCAGCTGGTGGCGTACGGCTCGCAGGCGGCGTCGCGCTGGTGGGAGTCCCGGGAGCATCCGACGACGCTAGGCCGGATCGGCCCGGTGCCGCTCGGGCTCTCCACAGGGCCCGCGAGCCGAGGGCGCCCGGGTCGAGCAGCGGTGGGAGGTCAGTCCGAGGAGGACGAGCTGCTCGACGAGGTCGAGCTCGACGAGCTCGAGCCGCTCGTCGAAGTCGACGGCGTCGAGGAGGAGGACGACGAGGTGTCCGAGCTCTTCGTGCTCGACGACGCGGTGTCGGAGGACGACGTGGTGGAGCGGGAGTCGTTGCGGTAGAAGCCCGAGCCCTTGAAGACCACGCCGACGGCGTTGAAGACCTTGCGCAGCTTGCCGTCGCACACCGGGCAGACGGTGAGCGCGTCGTCGCTGAAGCTCTGGAACTGCTCGAACGCGTGGCCGCACTCGGTGCAGGCGTACTGGTAGGTGGGCATGTGGGTCCTTCGAGAGCGACTGCGAGGAGAGATGGGGACGATCGACGGGGCTGGCGCGACGCGCTGGCACTCGGGCCGACCGACTGCCAATGGTACGGCACAATGCGAACCGATGACCGAGCCCTCCGCACAGACCGAGCCTGCGACCGCCCCTCCCCGGACCAGCTGGTGGCAGACCTTCCGACGCGCGCCCCGCGCCGTGCGCTGGACCGCGTGGACCGCCGTGGGGCTGGTGGTCGTGCTGCTCGTGCTCGCGGCGGCTGCCGTGGTCGTCGTACGCCGTCCGCTGCCGCAGGTCGACGGCGCGGTCGAGGTGCCGGGACTGTCGGCGTCGGTCGAGGTGATCCGCGACGGCAACGGCATCCCGCAGCTCTACGCCGACACCGACGACGACCTGATGTTCGCGCAGGGCTACGTGCACGCGTCCGAGCGGTTCTTCGAGATGGACTTCCGCCGCCACGTGACGGCCGGCCGGCTCTCGGAGATGTTCGGCGACACCACGCTGGAGACCGACCGGTTCGTCCGCACGATGGGCTGGCGCCGGGTCGCCGAGCAGGAGTGGGCGCTGCTGCAGCCGGCGACGCGCGACGCGCTGACGTCGTACGCCGCCGGGGTCAACGCCTACATCGGCGACCGGTCGCCCTCGGAGCTGTCGGCGGAGTACGCCGTGCTCGGCCTGACCGGTCTCGACTACACGCCCGAGGAGTGGGACCCGATCGACTCGCTCGCCTGGCTCAAGGCGATGGCGTGGGACCTGCGCGGCAACATGGACGCCGAGGTCGACCGGGTGCTGCTCTCGCTCGACCACACCGACGCCGAGATCGCCCAGCTCTGGCCCGACTACCCCTACGACGAGCACCCGCCGATCGTCTCCGGCGGCGGCGTCGTCGACGGCGTCTTCGAGCAGAACGCGACGTCCAACGGCACCCGCAACCCGCGGCGACCGGCGTACCCCCGGGGTGTCGTCGACGCGCTCGAGGGCGTGCAGGCGAGCGTCGAGGCGATGCCCGACCTGCTCGGCAAGGGCCGCGGGCTGGGCAGCAACTCGTGGGTCGTCGACGGCGCGCACAGCTCCACCGGCATGCCGATCCTGGCCAACGACCCGCACCTCGGCGTCAGCCAGCCGGGCATCTGGATGCAGATGGGGCTGCACTGCCGCGAGGTGTCGGACGCCTGCACCCTCGACACCGCGGGCTTCACCTTCTCCGGCGTGCCCGGCGTGATCATCGGCCACAACGCCGACATCGCCTGGGGCTTCACCAACCTCGGCCCCGACGTCACCGACCTCTTCCTGGAGAAGACCGAGGGCGACGACCGCTACGTCCGCGACGACACCACGGAGCCGATGCAGGTGCGCACCGAGACGATCGAGGTGCGCGGGCAGGACGACGTGTCGCTGCGAGTCCGCGAGACCGTGCACGGGCCGCTCATCAGCGACGTGTCGTCGGAGTTCGCGACCGTCGGTGCCAACGCGCCCGCCGACGACGACGGTGACCGGGGGAGCGGGTACGCCGTCGCGCTGGCGTGGACCGCGCTCGATCCCGCGCCGACCGCCGACGCCATCCTCGAGCTCAACCGCGCGAGCGACTGGGACTCGTTCCGCGCCGCGGCCGCCGACTTCTCGGTGCCGTCGCAGAACCTGGTCTACGCCGACCGCGACGGCCACATCGGCTACCAGGCGCCGGGACGGGTGCCGATCCGCGGCGGCGGCAACGACGGAACGATGCCGGTCGAGGGCTGGAACAGCGCCAACGACTGGACCGGCGACGACATCCCGTTCGACGGCCTGCCGAGCGTGCTCGACCCGGAGGAGGGCTTCATCGCGACCGCGAACCAGGCGGTCATCGGCACGCGCTACCCCTACCTCCTCACCCAGGACTGGGACTACGGCTACCGCTCGACCCGCATCCGCGACGTGCTGACCGCGGAGGGGGAGCTCTCGGTCGCCGAGATGTCGGCGCTCCAGCTCGACACGACCAACCCGATGGCCGAGGAGCTCGTGCCCTACCTGCTCGACATCGACGTGCCCGGCGGCTACTACCGCAACGCCCAGAACCTGCTGCGCGACTGGGACTTCACCTCGCCGGCCGACAGCGCGCCGGCGGCGTACTTCAACGTGGTCTGGCGCAACCTGCTCGACCTGACCTTCCACGACGACCTGCGCCAGCGCACCTGGCCCGACGGCGGCGACCGGTGGTTCCTGGTCGTCGGCCGGATGCTGTCCGAGCCCGCCGGGCCGTGGTGGGACGACGTCGAGACCGACGAGGTCGAGACCCGCGACGACATCCTGCGGCAGGCGCTCCTCGACGCCCGCGACGAGCTCACCCGGCGCCAGGCGCGCGACGTCCGGCTGTGGGAGTGGGGCCGGCTGCACCGGATGAACCTCCACAACGCCACCCTCGGCGAGTCCGGCGTGGGACTGGTCGAGCGGCTGTTCAACCGCGACGGCTGGGAGGTCGGCGGCGGCAGCGCGATCGTCGACGCCACCTCGTGGAACGCCGTCGACGGCTACGAGGTCACCGCCGCCCCGTCGATGCGGATGGTCGTCTCGATGGCCGACCTCGACGACTCGCGCTGGATCAACCTCACCGGCGTCTCCGGGCACCCGGCCTCGTCGCACTACTCCGACCAGACCGAGCTCTACGTCGACGGCGAGACCCTGCCCTGGGCCTTCACCCGCGACGCGGTCCTCGCCTCGGCGGAGGACACGCTCGTGCTCCGGCCGCTCGTCACCGAGTAGAAGTCGTGATCCCCGGTCAGCCGGGGATCACTCAACTTGTCGGCCCTTGCAATGCCTGACAAGTTCAGCGATCCCCGGTCAGCCGGGGATCACGAGGGGTACGACGCCGCCCGCCGTCAGCGCGAAGCCGACCGGGAGGTCGTGGGGCTCGGTGGGCACCGCGACCCCGACCTCGTCGTCGTACAGCACCACGGCGACGGGGGTCCCGGGCGTGACGCGGGGGAGCGCCCGGTCGTAGCAGCCACCGCCCTGGCCGAGCCGCTCGCCGGTCGAGGAGACCCCGAGCCCCGGCACGAGGACCACGTCGGCCTGGCCGATCGCCTCGCGACCGAGTCGCTCGCCGGTCGGCTCGAAGAGCCCGCGCACGGCCGGGGCGAGGCTGTCGCGGCCGGTGTAGACGGCCCAGTCGAGGTCGAGGCCGGGCAGCACCACCGGGAGGAGCACGCGCTTGCCGGCGGCGACGAGCGCGTCGAGCAGGAGGCCGGTGCCGGGCTCGCTGCCGACGGAGACGTACGCCGCCACGGTGGCGGCACGGCGCACCTCCGACCACTCCGTGGCCACGTCCGCGACGGAGGCCGCGAGGAGGGCGGCCGCCTCGAGCGGACGGCGCTTGCGGGCAGCGCGCAGCTGGTCGCGCAGGGCGTCCTTGGTGACCGTGCTAACACCGGGATGTGGCGTGTCCACCTGAGCAGCCTACGATCGAAGCATGGGAAGCAAGGGCAATGCCCAGGGCCTCGCCCTGGCGCGCGAGAAGATGCGTGCGGCCGGAGTGGACGAGGTCGCGGTCGACACCTTCGCGCACTACTACCGACTCCTCGAGCACGGTGAGACCGGCATGATCGCCGAGGACACCATCGACCCGCTCGACATGGAGGCGCTGGCCGACGTCGAGGTGCCCGACGACGTCGCGACCGAGGCCATCCGGCGGACCGCCGTGATCAAGCTCAACGGCGGCCTCGGCACGTCGATGGGCATGGAGCGCGCGAAGTCGCTGCTGTGCGTGCGCCGCGGTCTGAGCTTCCTCGACATCATCGCCCGGCAGGTGCTGCACCTGCGCCAGCAGTACGACGCCACGCTGCCGCTGCTGTTCATGAACTCCTTCCGCACCTCGGCCGACACGATGGCCGCGCTCGAGCGCTACGACGAGCTGCCCGTCGACGGCCTGCCGCTGGAGTTCCTGCAGAACAAGGAGCCCAAGCTCCTCGAGGCCGACCTGATGCCGGCCGCCTACCCCAAGGCACCTGACCTCGAGTGGTGCCCGCCCGGCCATGGCGACCTCTACACCGCGCTGCGCGGCACCGGCCTGCTCGCCCGTCTCATCGACGCCGGATTCCGCTACGTCTTCGTCTCCAACTCCGACAACCTCGGCGCCGTCCCCGACGCGCGGGTCGCCGGCTGGTTCGCCCAGAGCGGTGCGCCGTTCGCCATCGAGGCCGTGCGTCGCACGCCGTCCGACCGCAAGGGCGGGCACTTCGCGCGCCGCAAGTCCGACGGCCGCATCGTGCTGCGCGAGTCTGCCCAGACGCTCGACGCCGACAAGGAGGCGCTGGCCGACCTCAGCCGGCACCAGTTCTGCTCGACCAACAACCTCTGGTTCGACCTGCAGGCGATGTCCGACGCGCTCGACGCCCGCGGCGGCATCCTCGGCCTGCCCCTGATCCGCAACGTGAAGCACCTCGACCCGGCCGACGCGTCGACCCCGAAGGTGATCCAGGTCGAGACCGCGATGGGTGCGGCGATCGAGGTCTTCGAGGGAGCCCGCACGATCGAGGTCGGCCGCGACAGGTTCGTCCCGGTCAAGACCACCGACGACCTGCTGGTGCTGCGCTCCGACGTCTACGACATCGGCAAGGACTTCGTCCTCGACCAGACCGGCGACGAGGTGCCCTACGTCTCGCTCGACGGCGAGTTCTACAAGCTCGTCGGTGACTTCGACAAGCGCTTCCCCGAGGGCGCGCCGTCGCTGCGCGAGGCCGACTCGTTCACCGTCGAGGGCGACTGGACCTTCGGCCACGGCGTGAAGGTCGTCGGGGAGGTCACCCTCAACGCGAGCTCCGCCAAGCGCGTCGAGGGCGGCACGATCCTCGACGAGCAGGAGCAGCATGGCTGAGCCGGATCACGGGCCGCACCGCGCCACAGCGCCCGGCCTGCTCCCCGTCGGGGACTACCTCGACCGCATCCTCGCCACCATCTCCCCGCTGCCGGCCTTCCCGCAGCCGTTGATGGAGGCCCTGGGCCTCGCTCTCGCCGAGGACGTCGTCGCCGCGATCTCCCTGCCGAGCTTCGACAACTCCGCGATGGACGGCTACGCCGTGGTCGCCGAGGACGTCGCCGGCGCCACCGAGGACGACCCCGTCGTGCTGCCGGTCGTCGGGGAGATCGGTGCCGGGCAGTCCTCGATCCTCGCCCTCTCGCCGGGCAGCGCCGTGAAGATCATGACCGGCGCACCCGTGCCGGCCGGTGCCACCGCGGTCGTGCCCTACGAGTGGACCGACCGCGGCGTCGCGTCCGTGCGCATCGGCCAGGCACCGACGGCCGGCCAGCACATCCGTCCGCTCGGCGACGACATCGCCGAGGGCGACATGCTGCTCGAGGAGGGCACGGTCCTCGGTCCTCGCCACCTCGGCATGCTCGCGGCGGTCGGCCGCGCGACCGTACGCACCCGTCCCCGCCCGCGCGTCGTGGTCATCTCGACCGGGTCCGAGCTGCGCGACCCCGGCACCCCGCTGGGCCACGACTCGATCTACGACGGCAACTCCTACCTCCTGGCCGCGGCCGCCCGCGCCGCCGGTGCCATCGCCTACCGCGTCGGCATCGTGCCCGACGAGGCGCACGCCTTCACCGAGGCGCTGAGTGACCAGCTGGTCCGCGCCGACATCGTCGTCACCAGCGGCGGCGTCAGCGAGGGCGACTTCGACGTCGTGAAGGAGTCGCTGTCGCAGCACGGCACGATGTGGTTCGGCGGCGTCGGCATGCAGCCGGGCAAGCCGCAGGGCTTCGGCACCGTCGGTGAGGACGCCACCCCGGTCTTCACGCTGCCCGGCAACCCGGTGTCGTCCTACGTCTCCTTCGAGATGTTCGTGCTGCCCGCGATCCGCCGGATGATGGGCAAGCTGCCCTACGTCCGTCCGACCAGCCGCGCGCGCCTCACCCACGGACTCTCCTCGCCCGACGGCAGGATGCAGATGGTGCGCGGCCTCTACGACTCCGACCGCGGCGGCACGTTCGTCTCACCGGTCGGCGGCCACGGCTCGCACCTCATCGGTGACCTCGCCACCGCCAACTGCCTCATCGAGGTGCCCGCCGCGACGACCGCGATCGCGGCCGGTGAGATGGTCGCGATCCGCAAGCTCGACGAGGAGTTCTGAGATGGCTCCGGGAGAGCTCACCCACCTCGACGCGAGTGGCGCCGCCCGGATGGTCGACGTGGGTGACAAGGCGGTCACGGCTCGTACGGCGTCCGCGTCGGGCCGCGTGCTCGTCAGCCCGGCGGTCGTCGGGCTGCTGCGCGGCGAGGGCGTGCCGAAGGGCGACGCGCTGGCGGTCGCCCGCATCGCCGGGATCATGGGTGCCAAGCAGACGCCGGCGCTGATCCCGCTGTGCCACCCGCTCTCGATCTCCGGGGTGAGCCTCGACCTCGAGGTCACCGACGAGTCCGTCGACATCACCGCGACCGTCCGCACCACCGACCGCACCGGCGTCGAGATGGAGGCCCTGACCGCGGTGTCGGTCGCGGCGCTCACCGTCGTCGACATGGTCAAGGCCGTCGACAAGGCCGCGGTCATCACCGACATCCAGGTCGAGACCAAGACCGGCGGGAAGTCGGGGGACTGGTCCCGATGAGCCTCCGCGCCGCCGTCGTCGTCGCGTCCAACCGTGCCGCGGCTGGTGTGTACGCCGACGAGACCGGACCGCTCATCGCCGACTGGCTGCGCGACCAGGGCTTCGCGTGCGCGGACCCCGCCGTCGTGCCCGACGGCGACCCGGTGCGCGACGCGATCGCCGCGGCGGTGGCCGACGGCGTACGCCTCGTCCTCACGACCGGCGGCACGGGGCTGACCCCGACGGACCGTACGCCGGAGGCGACCCGCCCGCTCCTCGACCGCGAGGTGCCGGGCATCGCGGAGGCGATTCGTGCCGCGGGCGTGGCCAAGGGCGTGCCGACCGCGATGCTCTCGCGCGGCATCGCGGGGATCGCCGGTGACTGCCTCGTCATCAACCTCCCCGGCTCCCGCGGCGGCGTGAAGGACGGGCTGTCCGTGCTGGAGGACGTCGTTCGCCACGCGGTCGAGCAAGCGGTCGGGAGCGACCACTGAGCGCCTTGCCGGGGACCTCTCCCGGCTGGCCCGCGCACCTGGAGTCCGAGGGCGTGGTCCTGCGCTCGCTGCGCAAGTCCGACGCCGACGAGTGGCAGGCCGTGCGCCAGCGCAACCACGACTGGCTGCGGCCGTGGGACGCGACCGTGCCGCCGGGGTCGGCGCCCCGCCCGTCGTCGTACAAGCTGGTGACGAAGTCGCTGCTGCAGCAGGCGCGGCAGGGCGCCTGCCTGCCGTTCGTCATCGAGGTCGACGGCAGGTTCGCCGGGCAGGTGACGGTGAGCAACGTGGCCAGGGGATCGGCGCAGTGGGCCTCGATCGGCTACTGGGTCGCCGCCGAGGTCGCCGGCCGTGGTGTCGCGCCGCGCGCGGTGGCGCTGGCGATCGACCACTGCTTCGGCTCGGTCGGCCTGCACCGCGTCGAGATCTGCGTGCGGCCGGAGAACTCGAACTCCCTGCGGGTGGTGGAGAAGCTCGGCCTCGAGCAGGTCGGTTACGCCCCCCGCTTCCTCCACATCGACGGCGAGTGGCGCGACCACCGGATCTTCGCAGTGACGGTCGAGGAGGTGCCGCGAGGCATCCTGGCGAGGCTCTCGACACATCAGTCACACCAGTAGTTCTGCGACACACCACTTGACATCCGCCTCGCTCGTGCTCCGCGCTCCTACGCTCGGGTCGTGGACCTGAGCGCTCTCATCTTCGTCGCCCTTGCCGTGGCGTGGGCCGTCTACCTGATCCCCAAGGCCCTCAAGCACCACGACGAGGTCGTCCGCAGCCGCTCGGTCGACAAGTTCTCCCACACGATGCGTGTGCTGGCCCGTCGCGAGCCCGTCGACCGCCGCAACGCGCGCCTGGTCGTCTCGCCGATCCGCGCCGCGCTCCGCCCGCCGGTCGAGACCAAGAAGCACGTCGAGCCCGAGCCGGTCATGGCGTCCGCTCGCCCGGCCTCCCGCCCGGTGACCCGACCAGCCGCCCGGCCGGCCGACCTGCGCGCGTCCGCGCGACGTGCCGCGAAGCGCCGCCGCAACGTGCTCGCCCTGGTCCTGCTCGTCAACGTGGTCGTCGTCGGCCTCGCCTCGTTCTCCGTCATCACCTGGCCGTGGGTCGCCGGACCCGTCGCCCTCCTCGTGGCCTGGCTCGTCGCCTGCCGCGTGTCGGTCCGCGCCGAGCGCGCGGGTCGCTCCGCGATCGAGGTCGGTGCGCCGCCGCGGGTCGACGAGGCTCCCGACCAGGACGACCTCGACCTCACCGGCGAGATCCCGGTGACCCCCGGGTCCCCGCGGATCCCCGTCGAGACGCCCGTCGTCGACTCGCCCGTCGTCGAGGCCCCCGTCGAGCAGCCGGTAGCTAAGCCGGTCGCCGAGCCTGTCGCGGGAGGCTGGGACATGGTCCCCACGACGCTCCCGACCTACGTCAGCAAGCCGGCGGCGAGCCGTCGTACCGTCTCGACGATCGACCTGGACTCGACCGGCGTCTGGTCGAGCGGTCGCAACGACGAGGACTCCGCCATCGCGCGCTCCGCCGAGAAGTCCGCCAAGGCGGCCCGCGCCAGCGACGAGAGCCGTCGCGCCAGCGGCGCCTGATCCTTCGCTCCCTCCCCGGGTCCGGTGGAATTCCACCCGCCTGGGTGGAAGTCCGGGGCCTGGTCGGCCGGCCCACGCCCAGCGCCGGATGAAGGTCAGCGCACACGGGTGGACCTTCATCGGGTCGATTGGGAACGGCGCCGACGGCTCGTGTATCTTTGCGACGCGCCGTGAGGCGTGGAGGGGCTGTGGCGCAGTTGGTAGCGCGTCTCGTTCGCAATGAGAAGGTCAGGGGTTCGAATCCCCTCAGCTCCACCGAGAAGCACCGGACCGGGCCGTGCCCGCCATCCCGACGAGGGAGGCAGGCGCGGCCCTCGTCGTTTTCAGGCGCTCGGCGCACGTCCGTTCCACCCGGGCTTCTGCACGTCGCCGCCCGCCGGGAGACAGGTATCCTTGGCCCACGCCCGTCGTCGGTCACGGGCAGCTGGTCATGACGAGAAAGACGCGGACTGCCCGTGGACATCCATTCCTTCCCGGGCGAGCGCTCGCCCGGCATCGTCGCCCCCTTCGCCTACGACGTCGCCGGTGACCGGTGGGACTGGTCGGACGCCCTCTACGAGCTCCACGGCTACGCGCCGCGAGAGATCCCGGCCACGACCGGTGCGCTGATGCACCACAAGCACCCCGGCGACCGGGAGCGAGCCGCCGGTGTCTTCGCTGCCGTGATCCGTGAGGGCGGGACCTACAGCTGCTACCACCGCATCGTGGACCGGAACAAGAAGGTCCTCTCCGTGGTGAGCGTGGGCAAGTCGCTCCTCGACGCCGAGGGCCGGACGGTCGAGATCCAGGGGTACTACATCGACCTGACGCAGGTGCGTCGCGACGAGACCCAGGCCGACGTCGAGGACGCCCTCACCAGGAAGGCAGTGGCCGCCCCGGTCATCGAGCAGGCCAAGGGCATGATCATGCTGGCCGAGGACTGCACCGCCGACGAGGCGTTCGAGCGGCTGCGGCTGTGCTCGCAGCTCGCCAACCGCAAGGTCGCCGACATCGCCCAGACGCTGCTCGAGTCGGCCGACGGGAGCGCGGGCGACGGGGTCGCCGGGATCCTGGAGCGACTCGTCCGGAAGGCTCGGGCGGGCGGGGACGTCTCGACGAGGCGGCCCACGACAGTTTGACGAGGCTGTTCCCCGGCGTCTGCGCGACGGCTCAGGCGGTGATCAGGTCCGGGTCGTGCAGCTGGGACCCGAGGCTGCGCAGCGCGGTCCTGATCCTCGTCTTGGTCGTGCCCACAGGAGCCTGCATCAGCCGCGCCACGGTGCTGTACGTGTGCCCGTCCAGGTAGGCCAGCTCGAGCGCCTGCCGCTGCGGTGCCGGCAGGAGGGCCATGGCCTCGCGCACCACCAGGGCATCGAGGTGCGCTCCGGCCAGGTCGGCCGTCGAGTCGAGCGACGTGGCGCTGTCCTGGTCGTGGTGCCACGTGGCGTCCCGGCGCTGGAGAGCGGTGTGCGACCGGACGCGATCGACGGCGCGGTGGTGGGCCATGGCCAGGATCCAGCCCTGGGCCGAGCCGCGGAGGGGGTCGAAGCTGGCTGACTTGCGCCAGACCTCGACGAACACGTCCTGGGTGACGTCCTCGGCGTGGTGGTGGTCGCGCAGCACGCGCAGGACCAGCCCGTGCACCCGGCTGGACATGAGGTCGTAGAGCTCAGCGAACGCTTCCTGGTCGCCTGTTGCTGCTCGCCGGAGCCGCAGCGCGACAGGGTCCTCGGTGCGGTGTCTGGCAGGGCGGGGTGCTGGTGCGGGAGGGGGCATGGTGGTGCTCCGTCGAGTCATGACTCGCGGTCAAGGCCCCATGGCTTGAGAGCTTGATGCTGCCGAGGCTAGCGGCGCTGGAACGCACGCTGTGCGTTTCGACGACTTTGCCACCTCTAGGGGTGTCTGGGGGAATGCGTCGCGACGGCCGGGTGTCCCTGAGCCACCTGCCGTCGCGACGCACTTTCAGCCCCCGGGGATGTACGACGTGGTGCGGGCACCGATCGTCACGCCCGGCGTGATGTGACCTGGGCCACTCTCGCCGGCCGACCCGAAGCGTCGGCGTGGCCTGTGTCACATCGGCGTGACGATCGCGCACCAGCCCTCGTCTCACTCTCGAACGGTGCACGACAACCGAGCACCGGCCCCGCCGGATCCACGGACGATCCGAGCGCGGGCAATGACGACGAACACCGAACACCGAACACCGAACAAGGAAGAAGGACTGATCACGTGAGCGAGAAGAGCATCGAGAAGACGGCCGTCTCGGCGGGCGAGCTGGACTCGACCCAGGGTCGTACGACGATCGCGGACACCGTGGTGTCGAAGATCGCGGGTCTGGCGACCAAGGAGGTCTCCGGTGTCTACGCCCTGGGTGGCGGTACGGCGCGTGCGGTGGGTGCGATCCGTGAGCGGATCCCGGGCAGCTCGACCAACCACTCGCAGGGCATCTCGGTCGAGGTGGGCGAGAAGGAGGCCGCTATCGACATCCAGCTGGTCGCCGAGTACGGGGTGGCGATCGCTGACCTGGCTGCGGGGATCCGTAGCAACGTGATCGCTGCGGTGGAGCGGATGGTGGGCCTGCACGTGGTGGAGGTCAACATCGAGGTCCAGGACGTCCACATCGAGTCCGACGACGACGGCGCCGAGGCCGGTGCCACCGTCAGCGAGCCGCGGGTCCAGTGACCGGACCCGACGTCCCGGCCGGGGGTGACGGCGCGACTGCCGACCTGGTGGCTGCTGCCGTGCTCGCGGTGCCGGGGGTCTCGGGTCTGCACGGTGGCGCGTTCGGTGAGGTGGGGACCTACCTGCCGGGTCGGCGGGTCAGCGGGATCCGGCTGGGTGCCACGAGCCAGGTGCACGTGACCGTGGCGATGGGCTCCGACGTGCTGGCCGTGGCCGGTCAGGTCCGCGACACCGTCTCGACCCTGCTCGGGGGGCCTGTCGAGGTGGTCGTCGAGGACGTCACGCCCGCACCACGGGGCTGACGCGACCGGCGAAGCCTGCTCGCCCCGATCTGGGACGTCCCGCCCGGGACGCCGTCCAGCCATTCAGACACCACGACGGACCCGGTCATCGGGTCCACCGACAAGGAGCACACCATGACTACTTCCACCATCGGCCTCATCGCCGGCCTGCTGCTGGCGATCGCCGCCGCGGCCGGCGGGTTCGCCGGATTCCTGATCGCCCTCGTCCTGGGTGCTGCCGGATACCTGATCGGCGGACACTTCGACGGAGAGGTCGACCTCTCCGCCCTCGTGGGGCGGCGCGACCGTGGCTGACGCCGTGGCCACCGCGCCCGCGGCCGACCGCGGCCGCACCGTGATCGCCGACAAGGTCGTCGAGCGCGTCGCCTCCATCGCGACGTCCGAGATCGAGGCCGTCATCGACACGCGCACGGGCTGGACCAAGCTGGTGCGCAAGGGCCTGCCGCACGCCGAGGCCGTCGTGGCGGGCGGCACGTCGCGAATCACCGTCGAGGTGGCCGCGACCTGGCCCACGCCGTTGGCCCAGGTCGCCGCCCAGGTGCGCGAGCACGTGAGCCGACAGGTCTCCGACATCACCGGCGTCACCGTCACGCGGGTCGACGTCACGGTGGCCGACGTGGTGCACCTCGAGGCCACCGAGGCCCGGGTGCACTAGCCCGCCCACGAGCCGATCCGCGACGGCGACCCACCAGGAGCACCAGGAGAAGGAAGAACCGATGACCACCACACCCGACATCCCCACCCGCGACACCGCAGACGCCCAGGTGGACCCGACCGCGACGTCGCGCGTCGCGGCTCCCCCCGCGCCGGCCGTCGGCGCTGACGATGCGTTGCGCGCCGCCAAGCCCCCGGTGGGGACCGGGGCCTCGCCGCTCGTCGCCCAGCTGATCGCGCTCGCCTTCATCGGGTTGGGAGTCGTGGGGGTCCAGACACTCCTCGTGTCCCTGGACGTCGTCAGGGACCGGGCATGGATCTCCTCGGCCGTCGAGGCCGGTGACGGCATCGCGGGTGACTCCGCCCTGGTCCTCGTGTCGGGGATCGTCGCGGTGGCGCTGGGGCTGCTGCTGCTGCCCATCGTCTTCAGGCGCCGGCCCCGGAAGGGCCTCGCGCTGAGGGCCAACACCGGCGTGCACCTGCGTCCTCGTGACCTCGCAGACGTCCTCGAATCAGCCCTCCAGGGTGCCGACACCCTTGCCGACGTCCGGGTGAAGGCCACCCGCCGCAAGGTGCGCATCACCGCGGACTCCGTGGCTGCCAAGGACCGCAACGGCCAGGTCAAGGACGACATCGACTCACGCGTCGGCCCCGCGCTCGACGCACTGGAACGGAAGCCGCGGCTCGCGGTCACCATCCGGAACGACGGAATCTGAGGAACTGCCATGACGACTCGCAAGACACTCCTCATCGACCGCACCGCGACCTTCCTCCTGGCGCTCGTGCTGGTCCTCGGCGGCGCCGCATCCATCTGGTGGTGGAGCGGAGCGACGATCAACGGCCACCAGCCGCTCGCCACCAGCGACACGAGCCAGGTGGCCCAGGTGGTCGACGACTCATGGTTCGCATGGGTCGCCGCGCTGGTCGGCATCGTCCTGGCCCTGGTCGGGATCCGGTGGATCGCCGCGCACCTGACCAGGTCGCGCGTGAAGCACCTCGTCCTCGGGGGGTCCGACGCCACGGGCCGACTCGACGTGGCCGGCTCCAAGGTGGCCGACGCCGCCGCTGACGCCCTCGCGACCACCGTCGGCGTCCGATCGGCCCGGGGCGCCGTCGTACGCGACCGAGGTCAGCTCGTCGCCACCCTCAGTGCCGTCATCGAACCCGACGCCGACCTCGCGCTCCTGGCTCGCCGAGCCGACGAGGTGTCGGCGCAGCTCGCAGGTGCCCTCGGACGCGACGACCTGCACTGCAGCGTGCAGTTCCGGGTCGCCTCCCGCGGGCGCGCGCTCCCGCGCGCCCGCTGACGCACCCACGGCACGCATCGACTTCCCCGGCAGATCGCCGGGGTAGGCACCACCGCACCACCCGACCCAGAAGAAGGAGAAGCAGATGGGACTGGCAGACAAGGCCAAGAACGCCGCCGAGGACCTCGTGGGCAAGGCCAAGGAGGTCGTCGGCGAGACGACCGACAACGACAGCCTGAAGGCCGAGGGCAAGGCCGACCAGACGAAGTCCGACATCAAGTCGGCCGGCGAGGACGTCAAGGACGCCTTCAAGAAGTAGTGCCCACCGCGTGCGGTGTGCGGCGGACCGGCCCCATCCGGCCGCCGCACCCGCGCGTCGGCACCGACCGCACGACGGCGCGTCCGCGCCGCCACGAACAAGTAGGACGGAGAACACCCATGGCTCGCACCAAGCGAAACCTGTTCGCACTGCTCGGATGGGCAGTCTGGAAGCTGCTCGCGCTGGTGGGACTTCCGCGGCCAAGAAGAAGCTGAACGAGCAGAACCGCAGCCGCAGCGCCTAGCCGCCCCGGGGCGGCGGTCGCCGGGCCGTCAGGCGCTCACAGGTCGACGGTGCGGTTCTCGGCCGGGAACTCGTCAGGGTCGTCGTTGCGGATCGCCTTGACCATGCCGAGGAGCTGGCGTGCCTTGCTGGTGGCCGCGTCCCAGTACTCGGCGGTCTCGCCGTGCACCTTCAGCAGGCAGAGACCGGGGGTGTCGAGGCCGTCGGGGAACCACGTCTCGAGCGGCTTGGCCCACAGCTCCTCGGCCTTGGCCCGGTCGTGCACGACCTCGGCCGTCCCGGCGATCGACGTCCACTCGCTCTTCTTGTCGTTGGACAGCGAGACGTTGACCCGAGGGTGCGCCGAGATCTGCTGCACCTTGTCGGAGTCGTCGTAGGTGAAGAACCACAGGTCGCCGTCGAACTCGGCCTCCTGCACGGCCATCGGCCGGCTGACGTGGTCCCCGTCCGCCGTCATCGTCGTCAGCATCGCCGACTCCGCCCGGCCGATGAGCTCGATGACCTTGCCGCGATCGTCCTGGTTCCCTGCCATGACCTGCTCCGTTCGTCGATGTCCCTCGAGTCAACCAACGACGACCCACCCTGTGACCACCCCGATGAACACTGCCGCAAACACTGCGCGAGCACTGCCGGGAGGTGCGGTGTCAGGAGTCGGCGTACGTCGCGAAGCGCCGCAGCAGCGACGCGGAGCGGCGCGGATCCTCGTCCAGCCCGGAGACGTCGGCGCCGGGCGCCGGCAGCCTCACCCCGAGGCGCTGCGCCGTGTCGCTGCAGAACCGCGCGGCATCCCGGACCACGTCGGGCTCGAGGCTGAGCAGCACCTCGAAGCGTCGGGCGTCGTCGGCACCGGTGCGCGGTGGCTCCCACGCCGACAGCACGACGCTCATCTGCCGGTCGGCGCAGACCAGGAACCACTCGTTGAGCATGGGCGAGTCCCGCGGCAGGGCGACGCGGGCCGGGGTCGCGGCCGGATCGGACCGGTCGAAGCTCGAGAAGGCGGTGGCCGAGCTCGCCGAGCGTGAGAGCTCCCGCCAGCGCCGGCCCGCCAGCCGGAAGGACCGCTCGTCCTGGAAGCAGCCGAAGAGCTGCGGGCGTGAGGCGTGGGCCAGGCACTCGTCCTCGATGGACCACGTGAGGGCCTTCATCACCTTGATGCCGAGCGTGATCGGCTGGACGTGGGGGTGGGACGCACGCAGGTCGGCGTACAGCGACTGCTGACCCTCCTGGCCCGCGAGCTCGGCGAGCTCGACGGCAGCGCCCAACCTGAGCCCCCGCTCCCGCGCCTCGACCACTCGACGGACCCGGTCGAGGTCGGCCGCGTGGTAGCGCCGCTGCCCACCGCTGGTGCGCACCGGCGTCGGGAACCCGAACCGCTGCTCCCACGACCGGAGCGTGGTCGCCCCGACCCCGGACAGCGCGGCAAGCTCCCCGATGGAGAGCAGGGCCGGGGCCGGGTCGTGGGAGGAGCGCCCCTCTGCAGGGGTGAGGTGCGGGGGCGCCATGGCCACGATGCTAGTGCTTCATCAGCATGTTGAAGTATGGGCAACCGAACTTCGGCGACATGTCCAAGTAGGGGAAGGGGTCGAGGGTGGTGCTGCACGTGGCCTCGGCGTCTCCCGTGGTGCTCGTCGTCGGAGGAACCTCCGGCATCGGCCTGGCCACCGCGTCCCTGCTGTCCGCGGACGACCGCGACGTCCGTGTGGCGATCGCGGCCCGCGACGACCGCGCCCTGGCGCGCGCGGCAGCCGCCCTGCCGGGTGAGCCGATGCTGGTGCCGCTCGACCTGACGGACGGTCCCTCGGTGGCGGCGGCGGTGGACCAGGTGATGGCGAGGTTCGGCCGTCTCGACGCCGTGGTCACCACCGCACAGGTGATGGCCTACGGGAAGGTCGACGAGGTCCCGGTCGAGGTCCTCGACGCGGTCGTGAGCACCGCCATCCAGGGGACGGCGCACCTCGTGCGCGCGGTGCTCCCGGTCTTCCGCCAGCAGGGCCACGGCAACCTCGTCGTGGTCAGCTCGCTCCTGGCCCGCATCGCGGTCCCCGAGATGGGTGCCTACAACGCCGCCAAGTGGGGACAGCTCGGACTGGTCCGCGCGCTGCAGATGGAGCTCCGGCGTGAGCGCAGGATCCACGTCTGCCTCGTGTCGCCCGGTGCGGTGGACACGCCGATCTACGACCAGGCCGCGTCCTACGCCGGCAGCGCCGGCTCCGCGCCGCCGCCGGTGGTGAGCGCCGCCCGGGTCGCCCGCGCCGTCGTCGACTGCCTGGACAAGCCACGCCGGCACGTGGAGGTGGGTCCCGTGAACCGACCCGCGGTCGCTGCGTTCCGGCTGGGTGCGCCGCTCTACGACCGGCTGGCGGCACCCCTCGTACGACGCGTCGTGCTGCGCGGACCGGCCGTGGCAGACCACAGCGGCAACACCATCATCGCGTTCCCCGAGCGGGAGGCGGAGTCGGGCGGGTGGACACCGTCCGGCCGACGGCGCAGCGCGGGTGGACGTCCGCGCTGGCGCCGCAGGGGAGGCGACCGGTGACGCGGACCGTCGACCAGGCCCAGGTCGTGCTGGTCACCGGGGCCTCGAGCGGGATCGGCCGGGCCACCGCCCTCGAGGCGGCCCGTCACGGGGACCACGTCACGGTGCTGGCCCGCAGCGTCTCCGAGCTGCAGGACCTCGTGACGGAGTGCGTGGCGGTGGGTGCCGCCTCCGCGTCGGTCGCCGTCGCCGACGTCTCGGACGACGCGCGCGTGGCAGAGGTCGTCCAGCTGGCCGTGGCACGCCACGGACACCTCGATGCCGTCTTCCACTGTGCCGGGGTGGTGACCTACGGGCGGGCCGAGGAGGTCACGCCGGACGACTTCACCGCGGTCATCACGACCAACCTGCTGGGCTCGGCGATCCTCGCGCGACACGTGGTGCGCGTCTTCCGCGAGCAGGAGCACGGCGTGCTCGTCCTGGTGGGCTCGCTCCTCGGGCACGTCACCGTCCCCGACATGACGCCCTACGTCGTCTCGAAGTGGGGCGTGCGCGCGCTGGCCAAGCAGCTCGCGCTGGAGAACGACGACCTGCCGCACGTGCACATCGCCCACGTCGCACCCGGCAGCGTCGACACGCCCATCTACGACAACGCCCTCGACTCGGCCGGCGCGGTGAACGCGCCGCCGCCGCCCGTGATCAGCCCGGAGCGGGCGGCCAGGGTCGTCTACCGGCAGCTGCGCTCGCCACGCGCGGAGTCGCAGACGGCGCTGGCCAACTTCGCGCTCATCTGGGCGCACAACTTCGTCCCGTTCGCCTGGCGGCGCCTCGTGGGTCCGGTCTTCCGGGCCGTCTCGCACCGCCGTCCCGACACCGAAGCCCAGAAAGGCTGACATGCACCTCACGCGCCGCCACCTGCTCACCTACTCCTCCGCCGCGGCGGGCGCCGCAGCCCTCGCGGGATGCGGGTTCACGCGGTCGAGCGACGACTCCACCGGGTCGCGCACGCTCACCTTCACGACCTGGGGCACCGAGAGCGAGCTCGCCGGATTCCGGTCCGCCATCGACTCCTTCGAGAAGGCCAACCCCGGAACCAGCGTGCAGCTGAACGCGGTGCCCTACGAGCAGATGTTCACCAACGTCGACGCCCAGATCCAGGCCGGCAACGCACCCGACGTGTTCCGGGTGCCGTACTACTCGTTCGGCGCCTACGCGGGCGCGGGCCAGCTGCTCGACCTCACCGACCACCTCGACAGCGGCTTCTCCGACCGCTTCACCCCCCAGGCCTGGGCGGCCGTGCAGAACGGCGGCTCGCCGTTCGGCGTCCCGCACCACACCGACACCTCGGTGATCCTCTACAACAAGCAGGCGCTGGAGACGGCCGGCATCGACGCGGTGCCCACGGCTCTCGACGAGGCATGGACCTGGGACCAGTTCGACGAGGTGGCCAGGCGGCTGCGCAGGTCGCTTCCCGACGACAAGTTCCCCTTCGCCTACAACTGGCAGGGCAACGGCGTCACGCGGTGGCTGAGCTGGCTCTTCGAGGCCGACGGCCGGTTCCTCGAGGACGACCTCCTCACCCCCGCGATCGACTCCGACGCAGGTCGAGCCGCGGTGGAGTTCACCCAACGGTTCTTCCCGGACCGCCTCGTGCCGCCGAACTCGTCGGTGAAGGCCACCACCTACGCAGCCGACCTCTGGTACGGCGAGACCGTGGCGATGACCTTCGGCGGAGCCTTCCTGGTGCCCGACACCGAGGCGACGGTCGACTTCGAGTGGGGGGCGACGTACTCCCCGCGCAACGTCCGCGCCGGCGGCGACTTCGGCGGCAACGCGCTCGTCGCCACCCGCGACGCCGACCCCGAGCTCGTCGCGGCGTTCTTCGACCACGTCACCCAGGCCGAGCAGATGCGCCAGTTCTGCGCGGGCGCCTCGCTCCTGCCGACCCGCGCCGACCTGGTCGAGGGCGGCATCGAGTTCGCGGTCCGACCCGAGCTGTCGCCGGTGTTCGTCGGTCAGGCGAGCACCGTCCAGGCCCAGGACTCCGGACAGGTCGCCTCGCCCTCGATGGCGAGCATCATCACCGTCCTGCAGGACCAGCTTGAAGCAGCCTTCGTCGGCGGTCAGGGCACGGAGGCCACGATCCGCGGCCTCGCCTCGGGGATCGGGGAGGCAACGGCCGGATGAGGCAGGCGGCTCGGGTCGAGGCCCGCGCGGCGTACGCCTTCGTCGCGCCGACGGCACTCCTGCTGGGACTGTTCGTCTTCCTCCCGCTCGCGTGGGCGGTCGTGATCAGCTTCCAGAGCACCGACGGGTTCGGCCAGGGTGCGTGGATCGGCCTCGACAACTACGCGCGGCTGCTCGGCGACTCCCGGTTCTGGCGGGCCAGCCTCAACACCCTGGTGTTCACGGTGGTCGTCACGCCGTTGTCGATCGGTCTCGGGCTCGCCGCGGCCCTGCTCCTCGACGCGGCGCTGCCGGCGCGACCGCTCTTCCGCACCGTGCTGATCCTGCCCATGGCGGTCTCCGGGGTGGCCACGGCGCTCGTGGGGCTGCTGTTCTTCGACGAGAACACCGGGGTCCTCAACAGCATCCTCGCGTCCTTCGGCCTCTCGGAGCCGGCCTGGCAGTCCGACGGTCCGTGGGCGTTCGCATCCGTGGTGCTCGTGACGCTGTGGTGGCGGGTCGGCTTCAACATGCTCATCTACCTCACGGCCCTGCAGGGCACCGACCCGCAGCTGCACGAGTCGGCGATGCTCGACGGCGCGTCGTGGGTGCAGCGGCTCAGGCACGTCACCATCCCCGCGCTGCGACCCGCGACCTTCTTCCTCGTCATCATCAACGTCATCTACTCCTTCCAGGTGTTCGACCTCGTCTTCGTCCTCACCGGCGGCGGTCCCGAGGACTCGACCTCGGTGCTGGTGACCTACGCCTACGAGCAGGGCTTCACCCAGCGCGACCAGGGCTACGCCGCGGCCGTCGGCATGGTGCTGCTGGTCGCGACCCTCGCCTTCACGACGCTCCAGTGGCGCCTCAACCGCGGACGGGACGGTGAGGCATGAAGCTCCTCCGGACCGTCGCCGCCTCGGTCGTCGCCCTCGTCCTCGTGTTCCCCCTGTACTGGATGGTCGTCGTCGCGCTCTCGAGCCGCCGCGACCTGCTGGGTGGTCGCGTCGGCGTCCTGCCCAGCGACCTGACCACCGACAACTTCCGCCGCGTGCTGGAGGCGTTCCCGGTCGGGACCTGGTTCGGCAACTCCGTGGCCGTCTCCTTGTCGGTGGCCGTCCTGACGGTGGTCACGAACCTGATGGCCGGGTACGCCTTCGCGCACCTGCGCTTCCGCGGGGCGAGCCCGCTCTTCGTGCTCGCACTCGGCACGCTCGTGCTGCCGGTCCAGGTCATCATGGTGGCGCTGTTCCGACTCGTCACCGAGCTGCAGCTCTACGGCACCTACTGGGCGGTCATCCTGCCCACCTCGGCCTCGGCGCTCGGGATGTTCCTGGCGCGCCAGTTCTTCCTGGGGATCCCTCGTGACCTGCTCGACGCGGCCCGGCTCGACGGGGCAGGGGAGTGGCGGACCTTCAGCCGCATCGTCCTGCCCAACGCCAAGCCGCTCGTCGCCGTGCTGTTCTTCATGAGCCTGCTGTCGTCGTGGAACGACTTCGCCTGGCCGTTGATCGCCCTCAAGGACAACGAGCTGTTCACCCTGCCGATCGGCCTGCTCTACCTCCAGGGCCAGTACGGGCCCGACTACACCGCGACGATGGCGTACGCGCTGGTCAACGTCGCGCCGATGCTGGTGCTGTTCGTGATCTTCCAGCGGTTCTTCGTGCAGGGCTTCACGTCCAGCGGCCTGCGCTGACGGGCGGCGGGGCGTGGGCCGGGGCGTGGCGCCCCCGGGGTCGCGTGTGTAGATTGACCGCGAGCCAGTCACACCCGCACGTCGGGTGAGGGAATCCGGTGAGAATCCGGAACTGTCGCGCAGCGGTAAGAGGCGACGGGCGAAGCACACAGCCACTGGACCGAGAGGTCTGGGAAGGCGCTTCGTCCGGTTGACCCCGAGTCCGAAAACCTGCTGGTTCGGTCCATCACACGAGCTTCGCGATCTGAGCTCCCGACACCGGCAGGCCCCCCTTTGCACCAGCTCCGTGCTGCGCCCCCGCGCCGCGCCCCGAGGCGTGTCCCCGTCCCGGTCGCGCTCGTCGTCCTCGTCCCGGCGATCCTGGTCACGGCGGTGGTCTCGACCGGCTTCGGTGCCGAGCCGCTTCCGGTCGGCGTCGTCGTCGAGGCGCTGGCGGCCCGCTTCGGCGACGGCCCGCGGGACCCGGCGTACGACGCGATCGTGTGGGAGCTCCGGCTGCCGCGGACCCTGCTCGGGTTCGTGGTCGGTGCGGGCCTCGCGGTCGCCGGGGCCGGCATCCAGACGCTCGTCCGCAACCCCCTGGCCGACCCGTACCTCCTGGGTGTCTCCTCGGGCGCGAGCGTCGGTGCCACGGCCGTCATCACCCTCGGCGTGCTCTCGGGCGCCGGGACGTGGGCGCTGTCGGTCGGTGCGCTCCTCGGCGCGCTGGCGGCCTCCGCGATCGTGTTCGGCATCGCCCTGCTCCAGGGCGGTCTGACGCCGCTGCGCCTGGTGCTCACCGGGACGGTGCTGTCGGCTGCGTTCTCCTCGATCGCCAGCTTCATGGTGTTCAAGAGCTCCGAGCCGCAGGCTGCGCAGTCCGTGCTGTTCTGGCTCCTCGGCTCGCTGTCGGGCACCACGTGGGCCCAGCTGTGGCTGCCGCTGGTGACGGTGGTCGCCTGCTTCGCGCTGCTGATGTCGGCGAGCGGGTGGCTCGACGCCCTCGCGGTCGGACCCGAGACGGCGGCTGCGCTCGGTGTCCCGGTCCCCGCCCTGCGCATCGCACTGTTCGTCCTGCTCTCCGTGCTCGTCGGCGTCCTGGTCGCGGTCGCCGGGGGCATCGGGTTCGTCGGTCTCGTCCTGCCCCACCTCTCGCGCCTCCTCGTCGGCCCGCGACACCGCGCCAGCCTGCCGGTGGCGGCGCTCGCGGGCGGGCTGTTCCTGGTGTGGGTCGACGTGATCACCCGGGTCGCCGTACGCCCGACCGAGATCCCCCTGAGCGTGGTCACCGGGCTGATCGGCGCCCCGATCTTCCTGCTGCTGCTGGGCCGTCGGGCCTACCGGTTCGGAGGCGAGTCATGACCACCGCCGACGTCGCTGCGCCGACAGCGGCGAAGACCGCCCTCGAGGTGCGTGACGTCTCGTGCGCCATCGGCCGCCGCACGATCCTGGCGGGGGTCGACCTCGAGGTGCGTCCGGGGGAGGTGCTCGGGCTGGTCGGCGCCAACGGCAGCGGCAAGTCGACCCTGCTCCGGGCGCTCGCCGGCGTACGTCCGGCCGCGAGGGGCGAGGTCGTCCTCGACGGCGTGCCGCTCTCCTCGATGCGGTCGCGTGAGCGCGCCCGACGCATCGCGTTCGTCGCCCAGGAGGAAGCCGCCCCGGCCGACCTGCTGGTGGTCGAGATGGTCGCGCTCGGGCGAGTGCCGCACCTGCGTGCGTCCGGCGGGATGGACGACGAGTCGCGAGCCGCGGTCGAGGAGGCCCTGCGCCTTGTCGACCTGGAGCACTCCGCCCAGCAGCCGCTCGACCGGCTCTCGGGCGGCGAGCGCCGTCGCGCGGTGATCGCCCGGGGCCTGGCCCAGGGGGCACCGCTGCTGCTGCTGGACGAGCCCACCAACCACCTCGACATCCGCCACCAGCTCGACCTGATGCGGCTCGTGCGGTCACTCGGGAAGACCGTCGTGGTCGCGATCCACGACCTCGACCTCGCCGCGACCTTCTGCGACCGGATCGCCGTGCTCCACGACGGCGGCGTCTTCGCCTGCGGCACCCCGGACGAGGTGCTCGTGCCCCACGTCCTCCACGACGCGTTCGGCGTGCTCGCCACCCGCGTCACCCACCCCCTCACCGGCAGGACCCACCTGCTGTTCAGCCACGATGAAAGGGAGCAGCACCCATGAGAAGCACCACCAGCCACCACGCCCGGACCGGTGGCAGCGTCCTCGCAGCCGTGTCGGTCCTCCTCCTCGCCGGCTGCGGCTCCTCGGGCGATGAGGACGGCTCGTCCTCCGGGGCCGGGTCCTCGGCGGACGCCTCGACCGTGTCGGTGTCCAACTGCGGGACCGACGTCGAGTTCCCGACGCCCGCGCAGGACCTCTTCGTCAACGACAGCAACCTGATCTCGATGGTGCTCGCCCTCGGCGCCGAGGACCAGGTGGCGGCGGTGTCCAGCATCGGTCGCGACCAGGAGGTCCTCACCGAGCACTACGGCGACGCGGTGGCCGGGCTCAACCAGGTCTCCGACGACTACCCGAGCCTCGAGACGGTCATCGCCGCGCGGCCCGACGTCATGGTCGCCGGCTGGAACTACGGCTACGACGAGACCAAGCAGCTCACCCCCGACAGCCTCGCCCAGCGCGACATCGCGGCGTACGTCCTCACCGAGTCGTGCCGCCAGGACGGCAGCGACGCCCGCGGCATCGTCGACCCCTGGACCGCGCTGCGCGAGGACATGACCAACCTCGGCGCCATCACCGGCACGCAGGACAGGGCGACGGAGGTCGTCGCCGACTTCGACGCCCGCCTCGACGCGCTCGACGCGTCGCCGCGCGCCGAGGAGGACCCGGTCGTCTTCGTGTTCGACAGCGGCGAGAAGGCCGTCTTCACGTCCGGTGCCTTCGGCGCGCCCCAGGCGGTCATCGAGGCCGGCGGCGGAGTCAACGCCATGTCCGACCTCGAGGACACCTGGACCGAGGTCTCCTGGGAGCGGCTCGCCGCCTCGCGGCCCGAGGCGTTCGTCTTCGTCGACTACCCCGGCCAGACCTTCGAGCAGAAGGTTGCCGTCCTGAAGGCCAACCCGGCCACCAGGGACCTGCCCGCCGTCGAGGAGGAGAGGTTCCTCAACCTGCCCTACGCGATGTGGACCAGCGGCCCGCTCAACATCGACGCCGCCGAGCAGGTGCGCGCCGCGCTCGAGGAGTGGGAGCTCGTGCCGACCGCGTGACGGCGACCAGGCACCCGGACGCTCCTGCGTGCGCCACCCCCTAGGGTCGGCGGGGTGAAGATCACCGCCGCCGTCCTCGAGGTGCTCGGAGCCGAGAGGCCCTACGCCAGCAGCACGCCGCTCACTGTCGGGGAGCTCGACCTCGACCCGCCGGTGGGACGTGAGGTTCTTGTGCGGATGGAGGCGGCCGGGATCTGCCACAGCGACCTGTCGGTCGTCGACGGCAACCGCCCGCGCCCGGTGCCGATGCTGCTCGGGCACGAGGCGTGCGGTCGCGTCGAGGCGGTCGGCCCGGACAGCGCGCTCGACGTCGGCCAGCGCGTCGTGATGACCTTCCTGCCCCGCTGCGGCGAGTGCGAGGGCTGCCGGACCGACGGCATCAGGCCATGCGTCGTCGGCAGCGCGAGCAACGAGGCAGGGCACCTGGTCGGTGGAGGGTCGCGGATCTCGCGCGGTGGCGAGACCGTCAGCCACCACCTCGGTGTCTCCGGCTTCGCGACCCGTGCGGTCGTCGACGAGCGATCCGTGGTGCCGGTCGGCGACGACGTACCTCCCGCGATCGCGGCGGTGCTGGGCTGCGCGGTCCTCACCGGTGGGGGCGCCGTGCTCAACGCGGGGCGTCCGCGGCCCGGCGACACGGTCGCGGTGGTCGGACTCGGCGGTGTCGGCATGGCCGCGCTGCTGACGGCGCTCTCCGTCGACGACGTCACGGTGGTCGGCATCGACGCCGCGGCCGACAAGCTCGACGTGGCCCGTGCTCTCGGCGCGCACCGTGCCCTCACGCCGGCCGAGGCGGTCGAGTCCGGTCTCGCCGCCGACGTCGTCGTCGAGGCGGCGGGCAACGTCCGCGCCTTCGAGACCGCGGTCGACGTCACCGGTCCGGGAGGTCGTACGGTCACCGTCGGCCTGCCACCCGCAGCCCCGATGGCCACCATCTCGCCGCTACGGCTCGTCGCCGGCGGCCGCTCGATCATCGGCAGCTACCTCGGCTCGGCCGTGCCTGCGCGCGACATCCCGGCGTTCGTGGAGCTGTGGCGGGCGGGCAGGCTCCCGGTCGAGAAGCTCATCACCTCGACGATCGCGCTCGCCGACGTCAACCAGGGCATGGACGACCTCGCCGACGGCCGGGCCCTCCGTCAGGTCATCACCTTCCCCGACATCTGAGGACGTGGCGTACGTCGTCCGGCCCTGGACTCGTACACCCCGTCCTCAGGTATCGGGGGTCATGTCTGAGCGGGTCAGGCGTTGCGACCCCGCGCCGTCACGGGCCATGGGGTGTCGTGGCCGGTCGGCCACAGCTCGTCGGCGAGGTTGACCGCGGTGCAGCAGTGGTTCGGCACGACCAGCACCCGGCTCCCGAGGGCGGGCAGCGGGCCGGGCAGCTCGGCGACCGCGTGGTGCTCGGAGAGCTGGACGATCCGCGCGTCGGGGTGGTCGAGCAGCCGGCCGGACCCGGTGGCGTACGCCGCCCGGTCCGCGCCGAGCACCTTGGATCCGGCGTCGAGCACGGCGCGGCCGCCCGCGTGGCTGACGACCGTGGCCACCGCCGTCAGCGCGATGTCGTCGGACGGCATCGCGCCGAGCTCCCACTGCTGCGCGTCGCCGAAGACGTAGACGCCGGGCCGCACCTCGGTCAGCACCGAGGTGTCGGCGTGCTCGAGCGACGGGGTCGACCCGCCGCTGACGACCTGCGCGGCGACGCCTGCCGACGCGAGCGACGTACGCGCCGTGGCGAGGGCGCCTGCCTCGTCGCGGGCCGCCGCGGCGCGCCCGTCGAGCGAGTAGGAGTGTCCGGGGAAGGTGAACACGCCGCGCACCGCCACGGGAGCGGCGGCGAGCGCGACCTCGCCGGCGGACGCCGGTTCGGCGCCGCTGCGGTGGTGGCCCGAGTCGACCTCGACGACGACCTCGACGCCGCTGCCGGCGAGCCGGGACGCGGCCCTCCGCGCGCCGTCCACCGAGTCGACCCCGATCGCGATCCGGGTGCCGGACCCCGCGAGCGTCCGGAGCCGCGCCGCGAGTGCGTCGGTCAACCACAGGGGATAGGCGATGAACAGGTCCGTGCAGCCGCTCGCCGCGAACGCCTCGGCCTCGCCGACGGTCGCGACCGTCAGCCCGACGGCGCCCGACGCCAGCTGGAGCCGGGCGATGTCCGCGGACTTGTGGGTCTTGGCGTGCGGCCGGAGGACGACGCCGACCTCGGCGGCCGAGGTCGCCGCGCGCTCGACGTTGGCCCGCAGGCGGGCGACGTCGACCCGGAGGTACGGCGTGGCGCGGTCAGCCACCGAGGTGCCGCCACTCGCCCTCGGAGACGACCTCGACCCGGTCGCCGTCGACGACGACGGCCGACTGCTCGTCGAGGGCGTAGGCCGGGTTGCCGAGGCCGGCGGCCCACTCCTCGGCGATCTCGAAGGTGTTGCCCGGGAACAGGCCGACGTGCGGGAAGATCGAGAAGTCGACCAGGCCGAGCGTCCGGTCGCCCTGAGCGGCCTCCCACTCGACGAACAGGTCGCCGATCCGCGGCGTCAGCACCATGCTCCCGGCGCTGACGCCGACCCAGACCGTGTCGTCCAGCTCGGGCAGCAGGTCCAGGACGCCGGACTCGCGCATCCAGTGGGCGAGGTACGTCGCCTCGCCGCCGTCGACGAGCAGCACGTCGGCCTCCCGGACCCAGGGCTCCCAGCGCTCGCGGGCGATCGTCGGGAGCGCGGTGAGCTCGAGCATCCCGACGGACCTCCAGCCCAGGCCGGTCATGGTCGGGGGAGTCCCGTCGGCCACGAACCGGCGCAGCGACGCCGGCCCGCACATCGGGTGGCCCCACTGCGCCGTGGGGATGCCGAGCGCCGTCGACTCCTCGATCGGCTTGCCGAGCAGCCCGACCAGCGCGGACCTGATGCTGGCGTTGGTGACGCCGCCGGAGGTGAGCAGGAGCTTCATGCCCAGCATCGTCGCAGAGTCGGCGCCCGGACTACGGTCAGCACGTGACCGACTACCAACGGATCCTCGTGGTCAGCACGCAGGCGACCGACGGCGACCTGTCGCGCGTGCGCGGTCGCCTCGGCTCCACGACGGTCGTGCTCACCGCCCCGACCGGTGAGGCGAAGCGGGTGGTCCGGGCGCTGGGCCGTGACGCGCGCCCCGAGGTCGTGCTCGCGCCCGTGCGGTTCCCCGACGTCGACCGCGGCCACCGTCTCGACGAGCTCGTGCGACAGCACGCGGTCGTCGACCGGTTCCGCGACGTCGTCGTGGTGGCCGACCCGGCCACGATCACCCTGCTGCTGCGCGTCCTCGCGCCCGACCAGCTGCCGGAGTCCGGGCCGGTGACCGAGGTGGGCCTGCGGCGGGGAAGCCGTCCGGTGCCTCTCGGGCGCGCGGCGGCCATCGGGATCGGCCTCGCCCTCGTCGCGGGGCTGCTGTCGGCCGTCGTGCCGGTGTGGGTGCTGCCGCTGCTCGCGCTGCTAGTCGGGCTGGGCCTGCTCGCCGTCCCGAGCCGCCGGCACGTGGGCCAGACGCTGCTGATCGCGACCGGTGTCGCGCTGGTCTTCAGCCTGCTGGCGATCGCGGGGTCGTCCCGCTTCCCCGGGTCGTGGTGAGCCGGGTCAGGTGAGGGTCAGGTCGGCTGCACGAGTGCGGGCGTACGGCGCAGCACGACGACCATCGCGCAGACCGTGAGCAGCAGGACCGAGGCCAGGGCGACCACCCCGTCCCAGCCGGCGTGGCTCCACGCGACGGCGCCGAGGTTGCCGAACACCGAGGCGCCGACGTAGTAGGCGAAGAGGTAGAACGACGCCGCCTGCCCGGTGCTGACCCCGGCGAGGTGCGCGCGCGAGGTCACCCAGCCGCTGGCCAGGCCGTGGATGCAGAAGAAGCCGATCGTGAGCGCCGCCATGCCGAGCACGACGAAGGGCAGCGACCCGCTGAGGGTCAGCCAGACGCCGCCGAGCGCGAAGGCGCAGCCGACCGGGATGGTCGCGCGACGGCCGATCCGGTCGGCCACCCGGCCGGACGTCGCCGAGCTGAGGCTGCCGAGCGCGTAGACGAGGTAGACCAGGCTGACGGCTCCGACCGACAGCGAGTAGGGCGCCTCGCTCAGCCGGAAGCCCAGACCGTTGAAGACCGCCACCATCGTGCCGATGCCGCAGCCGCCGAGCACGTAGAGCGCGACGAGCGCTCGGTCGCGCATCGCGTCGCGTGCGCCGGTCAGCACGCTGCCGAACCCCGCCGAGCGGGGGGAGAAGTGGCGCGAGGCCGGCAGGAGCCAGGCCACGAGAGCGGCGCACACGAGGGCGAAGGTGCCGGCGGCGGCGAGGCCCCAGCGCCAGCCGGCGACGTCGGCGACCGGCGCCGTCACGATGCGGCCGGCCATCCCGCCGAGCGCGGTGCCGCCGATGTAGAGGCCGAACGCCCGCCCGTGCGCGGAGTGGTGCAGCTCCTCGCGGAGGTACGCCGTCGCGACCGCCGGCAGCCCGGCGAGCGTGATGCCCTGCAGGGTCCGCAGCGCCAGCAGCCACTCCCACGACGGTGCGACCGCGCAGGCCAGGGCCACGACGGAGGCCGACCAGAGGGAGAGGTGGATCAGCCGGGTGCGGCCGACGACCTCGGAGACCGGACCGGCGACGAGGAGCGCGACGGCCAGGGCCGCGGTGGTCAGGGAGAGCGCGAGCGTCGCGCGCGCCGGCGTCACCGCGTAGGCGCGGGCCAGGTCCGGCAGCAGTGCCTGGACGTCGTACAGCACGACGAAGGTGGCCATCCCGGCGAGGAACATCGCGACCATCACGCGGCGGTAGCCGGCGCTGCCCGGGAGGTGGGTGGTCTCCCCGAGGTCGGACGAGTGGGCGGTCGTGGTCACCGGACGATGGTGCGACCTCTCGGACACATGCGTCCAATGTCGACCCCGTCTGATTTGCATACGTCCGGCGTATGATGCTCCCATGCTGGTGCGCGACCTCGAGTGGCTGCTGCAGGTCGGCGAGCTCGGCCACGTCACCGAGGCGGCCTCGGCGCTCGGGACGAGCCAGCCGACGCTGTCGCGAGCACTCGGCCGGCTGGAGGACGAGCTGGGCGTGCGGATCTTCGAGCGGCTGCCCACCGGCGTCGCCCCGACCGCCGACGGCGAGCTGGTGCTCGAGGCCGCGCACGACCTCGTGGCCCGACACGACCTGCTGCGCGCGACGCTCGCCAACCGCGTCGACCCCGACACCGGGCTCGTCCGGCTGGCCTTCCTCGACTCGATGGCCACCACCCTCGTGCCCCGGTTGCTGCGCGCGTTCCACGCGGAGGCCCCGGGGCTGAAGGTGGCATTGAGCCAGGAGCCGGCGCACGAGATCCGCCGCGACCTCGACCGGGGCACGGTCGAGCTCGGCCTCACGATGGACCGCTCCGACGACCTCGCCTGGCTGCCGGTGCGACGCGAGCGCCTGGTCGTCGTGGTGCCGCCGACCCACCGGCTCCGCGGCCGCAAGCGGGTCGACCTGGCCGAGCTGGCCGACGACGAGCTCGTCACCACTCCGGTGGGCTACGCCCACAGCGTGATCGTGCAGGCGCTGTTCGCCGAGGTCGGTGTCGTGCCGCGGATCTCCTTCGAGAGCGCCGACCTCGCGACGATCGAGGGGCTGGTCTCCGCCGGGCTCGGGGTCGCGGTCGTGCCCGAGGCGTTCGCCGGCCAGTCGGGCTCGGTCGGGCTCGCCCTCTCCTCGGCGGGTGCGACGCGCACGATCGGCCTCTCCTGGCGCACCGACCGCCCGCTCGCGCCCCCGGCCGAGCGGTTCGTCGACTTCGTCCGCGCCCGCACGTGGGACGACTGACGTACGCCGACCCGTGCCGGCCACGGGACGACGACGGCCCCGTCCGGTATGGGGCCGGACGGGGCCTGTCGGTCTGGGTGCCGGTCGCGTGGACCGGCGGCGGGTCAGCCCTTGCGGGGCCCGAGGATCAGGTTGCCGATCGCGCTGCGCGGGCGCGGGATCGCCGGCGCGGGCCACCAGCCCATGGTCGAGAAGGACGGGCGGGCGGCGTTGAAGCCCTCGCGGTAGACGAAGTTGCCGCCGCACTCGCAGATCCAGCGCTCGCCGACCTCGTGCTCGCCGTCGGCCGCCGGAGCCCCCTCGGTCTCCAGGCAGATGTGCAGCATCGTGGAACCCATCGCGCACCCCTCACTGTGCTCGGCCCGAGCGGTCTGTCCTGCTCATGGTGCGCCGCGGGCGCGCGCAGCGAAATGGCCGAGATGCGAATTCCGGGTCATCTTGATGAAAACTCGGAAGATCGTGCTGGCTTGCCCGAAATTGACAGGTGCTTTCCGCAGGTCAGATCCAGCGACGGAACCAGATCCGCGCGTCCCACTCCGACTTCGTGAGCAGCACGTCGGTCCAGATCGGCCAGAACCACGCGAAGGCGATCAGGGCGAGCACGGTGTAGCTCCCGGCGACGACCACACCGAACGTACGACGAGGGGTGGGCACGTCGGAGGTGCCGATCAGGTGACCCATCGCGAGTGCGATCGAGAGCACCATGAACGGCAGGCAGGCGATCGCGTAGAAGAAGAAGATCGGCCGGTCGTCGTAGAGGAACCACGGCAGCCACGTGCTGGCCAGTCCGACCACCGCGATGCCGTGCCGCCAGTCGCGCGCGCCGATCCACAGCAGGAGCGAGGCGATCATCGCCAGGCACCCGCCCCACCAGATCACCGGGTTGCCGAGCAGCAGGATCTGCCGGATGCAGGTCGAGCCGCTGGGGGCGTCGCAGCCCTGCGAGCCGGGCTGGATGTCGGTCTGCGCGTCGACCCCCACGGGGCGGCCCATGAGCAGCCAGGTCGACGGCTTGGAGGCGTAGATGTGGGTCGAGTCGTTGAGGAAGTGGCTGTGGAACGCGTAGACGTCGTGGTGGTAGTGCCACAGCGACCTCAGCGACTGGGTGACCTCGCCGAGGCCCTCCGCGTCCGGCTCGGTCGCCGTCGGCCACTGCTCGCCGCCGCCGTACGTCGTGTACTGCGTGTTGCTGAGCGTCTGCTCGTAGGCGTCGGCGTGGATGAGCCAGCCGGTCCACGAGACGACGTACGTCACTAGGGCGACGCCGACGAGCGCGAGGAACGCCGGGGCGCCGTCGAGGAAGATCGAGCGGAGCAGTGGCCGCTTCTGGCCGAAGGCCCGGCGCGCGCCCGCGCTCCACAGCCAGGCGAGCAGGCCGAAGACGGCGAGCGTGTAGGCCGCCGACCACTTCGTGCCGCACGCGAGGCCGAACATGATCCCGCCGAGGAGCAGCCACGGCCGCCACAGGCCCAGCGCCCGGCCGTGCCGCCCGGACGCGAGGCGGTCGCGCAGCCACTGCCGGTCGGCGACGACGCAGTGCACGCCGCAGAGGATGAAGAAGGCCAGGAAGATGTCGAGGAGCGCGAGGCGGGACAGCACGAGCTGGAGCCCGTCGATGCTCAGCAGCAGGCCGGCGACCAGGCCGAGCACGGTCGAGCCGGTGACCCGCCGCACGAAGCGGCACATCACCAGCACCATCAGCGAGCCGACGATCGCCGAGGCCATCCGCCAGCCCGTGGGGTCCATGCCCCAGGCCTTGATGCCGAGCGCGATCAGCCACTTGCCGACCTCGGGGTGGACGATCATCGACGGGTCGTCCTGCCACAGCCCCAGGACGTTGCCGTTGAGGATCGTCTTGTCGGCGTCGTCGACGTACTTCAGCACGTAGCCGTGGTTGAGCAGCGACCAGGCGTCCTTGGCGTAGTAGGTCTCGTCGAAGGAGAACTGGTGCGGCGTGCCGAGGTGCCAGCGGCGCAGGAAGAACGCCAGCGCGGCCAGGCAGATCGCGCCGACCCAGCCGAGGGCCGGGTCCTCCGAGCGCCAACGCGGACGGTTCCGCTCGGTGGCAGTCGGAGTCACGCGGGAACTCTAACCAGAGCCGCACCCTCGTCGACCGCCCCGCGCGGTCCCCTGCGGCGTCGGGGGATCGGCTCGGCGAGCTGTCCACGTCGGGCGGTGCGGCCTTGACGTGACGCTGGCCACATCGCAGACTCGTCGCACCGATTCAGACATGCGAACTCCGTTCGACAGGTCGCCCCGACGAGAGGTTTCCATGCCACGCGACGCCCGGTCCGCCGCACGTACGACGTCGAGGGCGCGCACCGTCCTCACCGTGCTCGCACTCCTCTGCGCGGTCCTGCCCGGGGCGTGGGTCGCTGCGACGGCCTCGACGGGCTCGACGGGTGCCGCGGCCGCGGGTCGCACCTGGGTCGTCGACGCGATCGACCCGGCCGCCGGGACGTCCGGGCTCAACCGCTGGGAGTCGGTCGACACGGGCAGGAACATCGTCACGATCGCGGTCGGCGACACCGTCGTGTGGGAGTTCGACCAGGCCAACCAGGCGCACGACCTCAAGTCGAAGCCCAAGGTCGACCCGTGGGACCGGGACTGGGACTTCCACCAGTCGTGGGTGCCGGCCGACGGCGCCAAGACCCTCTCCCACACCTTCACCCAGGCCGGCACCTACAACTACGAGTGCACGCTGCACGCCGGGATGATGGAGGGCACGGTCATCGTCACCGACGACGCGAGCAACACCGCGCCGACCGCGAGCCCGGTCGTCGGGCTCGACAGCGTCACCCCCAACGTCCTCCACGCGACCGCCAACGCCACCGACGCCGAGGGTGACCCGCTGAGCTACTCGTGGGACTTCGGTGCCGGCGGTGCCCGCGCCACCACGAACCACGCCATGCACGACTACTCCGCCCCGGGCCAGTACGTCGTCCGGCTGCGGGTGAGCGACGGGCGCGGTGGCCTCTACGCCCAGGACTTCCCGGTCACCGTCGCGGCCGGCGGCGGCACGACCGAGCCCCCGGCCGACGGAGCGCTGCCCGACATCGACGCCCTCGCCACCGGCGGCGCGTCGCTCACCGCCGCGTTCTCCACGCAGGTGACCACCCACGGCCTGCTCGCGCCCTTCGCCGCCTGGACCGCCGCGGACGGCCCCCTGGCCGGCGAGGCGACCATGGTGCGCCGTCGCGGGTCGACGTACACCTCGCTGAGCGTGACCGGCGCGAAGGCGAGCACGACCTACGACCAGGTGCACGTGCACGAGCAGCCGTGCGGCACCGGCAACGGCGGCGTGCACTTCCGCTTCGACGAGACGCAGCCGTTCGCCGAGGTCAACGAGATCTGGCCGCTCTTCACGACCGACGCCAGCGGTGCGAGCGGGCTGGTCGGGGTCACCAAGCCGGTGCGGGCCGGCACGAAGGCCGTCTCGCTCGTGGTCCACGACCCGGCCGACGCCTCGCGTCGACTCGCCTGCGCCGACCTCGCGCCCAGCACCTCCGACCTCGTCTACGTCTGGAGCTTCGGCGACGGCACCACCGCGACCGGCGCCGACCCCGACCACACCTACGCGCAGCCCGGCACCTACACCGCGACCGTGACGGTCACGCACGGCTCGGGGCCCCACGCCGGCCACACGTCGGTGAGCGACAGCGTGCAGGTCGTCGTCGGCGGCGGTGCCCCGCCGACCGTGCCGACGCTGCCGCCGACTGTCGATCGCACCCCGCCGCGGATCTCGACGTTCGGGCCGCGCGGGTCGTCGTCCGAGGCTCGCCCGACGATCAAGGTGCGCGTGCGCGACCGCGACTCCACGGTGCGGAAGAAGGACGTCGTGCTCCGCGTCGACGGCCGGAAGGCCACCGGCACTAAGTACGACGCGAAGCGCGGGCTCGTGACGTGGCGGCCGTCGAAGGCACTCGCGCCCGGGCGCCACGTCGTCCGCCTCGTGGTCCGCGACGCGGCCGGCAACAAGGCGTCGAAGACCTGGTGGTTCAGGGTGGTGCGACGCCCCTGACATGATCGGTCGCATGTCTGGCGTCCTGGTCCTCGCGGGCACCCCGATCGGTCAGGCCGGAGACGCGCCGCCGCGGCTCGCGGCCGAGCTGTCGGGGGCCGACGTCGTCGCCGCCGAGGACACCCGGCGGCTCAAGCGGCTCTGCGCCGACGTCGGGATCACGCTGTCCGGCCGCGTCGTGTCCTACTTCGAGGGCAACGAGCAGGCGCGCACCCCGGTGCTGCTCGAGGCTCTCCTCGCCGGCGAGCGGGTCGTGCTCGTGACCGACGCCGGGATGCCGAGCGTCTCCGACCCGGGCTACCGGCTGGTGGCCGCCGCGGTCGAGCACGACGTACGCGTCACCGCCGTTCCCGGCCCCAGCGCCGTGCTCACCGCGCTCGCCGTCAGCGGCCTCCCGGTCGACCGGTTCTGCTTCGAGGGGTTCCTGCCGCGCAAGGCGGGGGAGCGCGGACGCCGGCTCGCCGCGCTCGCCACCGAGGAGCGGACGATGGTCTTCTTCGAGGCGCCCCACCGCACCGAGGCCGCGCTCACCGCGATGGCCGACGCGCTCGGCGACGACCGGCCCGCCGCGGTGTGCCGCGAGCTCACCAAGACCCACGAGGAGGTGCGCCGCGGCCCGCTCGGCGAGCTCGTGGCGTGGGCCAAGGAGGGCGTGCGCGGCGAGGTGACGATCGTCGTCGAAGGCTCCAGCGGCGGCCCGGCCGTCGATACCGACCCCGGCTCGCTCCGCGCCGCCGTCACCGCGCTGGAGGAGTCCGGATCGACCCGCAAGGAGGCGATCGCCGAGGTCGCCAAGCGCGCCGGCCTGCCCAAGCGGGAGGTGTACGACGTTGTCCACCGCTGACCCCGACCCCGGGCCGACCCGCTCGCGTGCCGCCACGGAGGAGCGGTCGGGTGCCCGCCGCGACCGCGAGCGCCCGCCGGCGCCGGAGCCGCTGCCGCACCCGGTGGTCGACAACCACTGCCACCTCGACATCGCCGACGGCGACTGGATCACGACCGAGGACGCGATCGCCGCGGCTGCGGAGGTCGGCGTACGACGCATCGTGCAGATCGGCTGCGACCTGCCCGGCGCGCGGTGGGCCGTGCAGGCGGCCGCCGACCACGAGGCGCTCGTCGCAGGCGTCGCGCTGCACCCCAACGAGGCCCCGCGCCTGGCCGCGACCGGCGACCTCGAGGCCGCGCTCGAGGAGATCGAGCGGTTGGCGCAGGCCCACGACAAGGTGCGCGCCGTGGGGGAGACCGGGCTCGACACCTTCCGGACCGGCGACGACGGCCGGGCCGTGCAGGAGGAGAGCTTCCGCCGGCACGTCGACATCGCCAAGCGGCTCGACAAGACGCTGGTGATCCACGACCGCGAGGCCCACGACGACGTGCTCCGGGTCATCGACGAGGAAGGGGCGCCCGAGCGCTGGGTGATGCACTGCTTCTCCGGCGACGCCGACTTCGCACGCAGGTGCCTGGACCGCGGGGCCTTCCTCAGCTTCGCCGGGACCGTCACCTTCAAGAACGCGCAGCCGTTGCGGGACGCGCTCGCGATCACGCCGGTCGACCGGGTGCTGGTGGAGACCGACGCGCCCTACCTGACGCCCACGCCCTACCGCGGCCGCCCCAACGCCTCCTACCTCGTCCCGGTCACCGTCCGGGCGATGGCCGACGTCCTCGGGGCCGACCTGGAGACCCTCTGCCGGACGATCGACGCGACCACGGAGACCGCCTTCGGTGGCTCCTGGTAGGCAATTCCGACGACGATTTTCGTCGTTCGAGTTTGCGACACCGGCACTCGTCGTTATCGTCTTGTGATTGTTGGCCGGGATCGGGAGCGATTCACGGCAGCACGGGACCGGATCGGGCCGGTCCTGCGAGACCCCCGCTCGCACGTCGTACCGCCTCACCCTGCTCCACCGAGGCGCTGCGCAGGCTGGTCGGGGGGTGCTGCCGCCCGAGGCCCGGGAAGTACGACGTTCGGAGAACCGTGCGCTCTCGATTCGCACAGCTCAGCAGGTCCAAGGCAGTCCTGGCCGCCCTCTCGGCGGTCGTCGTGGCAGCCGTCGCTGGAACGACGGTGGGCTACGCAGCCCTCAGCAAGGACGTGACCCTCACGCTCGACGGGCGGACGACCCAGGTCTCCGCCATCGGCAGCACCGTCGGCGACGTGCTCGCCGCCGAGGGCGTCGAGGTCACCGACAAGGACCTGGTCGCCCCCGCGATCGATGAGACCGTGACCGACGGGTCGGCCATCGCCGTCCAGTTCGGGCGCCCGCTGGAGATCTCCGTCGACGGCGACTCCGAGACCTACTGGGTCAACTCCACCAGCGTCGCCAGTGCGCTCGGCGAGATCGGCCGCCGCTTCGACGGCGCGGACCTGTCCACGAGCCGCAGCGCCTCGATCGGCCGCAGCGGCCTCTCGCTCGACGTCGTCACCCCGAAGGTGCTCCGCATCAAGCTCGGCGCGCGGGCCGTCGAGGAGAAGAAGGTCGCCGCGCTCACCGTCGCCGACGTGCTCACCTCGATGGGCATCGAGGTCGGCAAGCACGACAAGGTCAGCCCCGCACTCGACACCGAGATCGCCGACGGCGACAAGGTCGTCCTCAAGCAGATCCGCATCGCCACCAAGCGGGTGGCGCGCGAGGTCGTCGACGCGCCCGTCGTGGAGCGCGAGGACCCCGACATGTACGAGGGCGAGGAGGAGGTCGTGCGCGAGGGCAGCGACGGCGTCCGCAACGTGACGTACCGGCTGCGCTTCGTCAACGGCGAGCTGGTCGCCCGCAAGGTGGTCAGGGCCGCGGTGCAGGTCAAGCCCGTCGCCACGATCGTCAGCGTCGGCACCAAGGAGCAGCCGACCTCGAACTTCGCCGACGGCGGCACCGTGTGGGACTCCCTCGCGAAGTGCGAGTCCGGCGGCAACTGGGCGATCAACACCGGCAACGGCTACTACGGCGGACTCCAGTTCAACCTCGGCACGTGGCGCGCCTACGGCGGCACGGGCTACCCGCACCAGGCCTCCCGCGAGACGCAGATCGCCGTGGCGACCCGCCTCCGCGACGCCACCGGCGGCTACGGCTCCTGGCCCGGCTGCGCCGCCGCGCTCGGCCTGCCTCGCTGAACCTGGCACCGCTGTACTTGGCACCGCTGTAACGCCGGGTTGATCGTTGTACCCACCCTGCTGCAGGGGGGTGGGTACAAGCATCAACCCGGCGTTACAGGCGCGTCCCGGTGGACGTGCTCGGCCACCATCGCGGGCCAGAGCCGTACGTCGGGGTGGGTCCGCGCGACGACCAGCTCGCTGTGCGGCAGCAGGTCGTGCAGCTGCTCCGAGGTGCTCACCGGGTGGGCCGGGTCCTCGATCCAGGCGAGGATCAGCGCCGGCACGTCGAGCCCGGCCAGCACCGAGCGGTCGGGCAGGTCGGTGAGCGCCGCGCCCCGGAAGACGGTCGGCAGCAGGTCGATCGCGACGTCGGGCCACGTGACGGGCTTGTCGGGGTTCTCCGCCGGCGGGTGCGGAGCGGCGCGCCCGGCCTCGACGAGCGCATCGACGCCCTGGGTCTCGACGACCACCGCGCAGTCCTCGTAGGCCGCGCCCTGGGCGACCCGTGTCTCCCACACCGTCGGCGGGATGCAGAGGGTGAGGCCGGCGAACGACGAGGGTGAGGCCGGCGCCGCGTGGAGCAGCGTCGCGCTGCCCATCGAGCTGCCGACGCCGTGCACCTGCTCGCCGGGGAACACGTGCGCCACCAGGGCGAGGAGGTCGTCGGCGAGCGTCGGCCAGCCGTACGCCGTCGCGTCCCGCGGGCCCGTCGACCGGCCGTGCCCGCGGGCGTCGTACCGCAGCACGCGACAGCCGTCGAGCTCGCCCACCAGGTCGACGGCGATCAGGTCCTCGCGGGCCCGGCTCGACGTGAGCCCGTGGAGCTGTACGACGGCGGGGCCGGCGTCGCCGCGCAGGTCGAAGTCGAGGACGGTGTCGCGTCGGCGGAGGACGGGCACGGTGCTCCTGGTGGTGACGGGAGGGAGGACAGCCGGGGTCCTCATCCTAGGAGCCGCCCGGGGCTGCCTACACTCCGTCGTGATGCGGCTCACCATCGTGGACCAGGTGCACCTGCCCGAGGGGCAGCTGCGCAGCCACGTCCTGAAGCGCGGCGGCAGCGTCGGCCACCTCCGCGAGCTGCCGATCTCCTTCGACCAGCGCCGCCACGTCCTGGAGGGCCAGCGGCGCGGGTCGTGGATGGCCGTCGCGTTCACGCTGCCCGAGCGCGTCGACGACGACGCCCTCGCGCTGGCCTGGGAGGCGGTCGTGCAGCGGCACGGCACGCTGCGGTCCGCGTTCGTCGCGCGGCCGCCCCGCTCGGTGGTGCTGCACGAGATCGAGCTGCGGCGCGGCGGCTGGGTCGACCACCCGGCCCAACCGGGCGTCGGCATCCGCGACCGGCTGCGCGAGGTCCTCGACGAGGCGTGCGCCCCGTTCGCCCGTCCGTCGCACCGGCTCTGCGTGGTGCAGCCGGCCGACGGCCCGCCGTCCGTCGTCATCGCCGCCGACCACTCGCACGTCGACGCCTGGTCGCTGCTGGTGCTGGTGCGCGACCTGACGACCTGCCTCGCCGACCTCGCCGGCGGCCGCCCGCCCGGGGTGGACCTGCCGCCCGCGCCCGCCTTCGCCGACCACACCCACGAGCTCTCCTCCCGCCCGCCGGTGCCGGAGGACGTGGTGACCCGCTGGCGCGAGATCCTCGACGCCGGCGACGGGGCGATGCCGACGTTCCCGCTCCCCCTGGGCGACCTCAGCGAGCCGCGCACCGCGGTGGTCGAGGTGCACGACGTGCTCGACACCGACCAGCTGGCCGCGTTCGAGGGCCACTGCCGCGGGATCGGCGCCAGCATGCTGTCGGTCTCCCTCGCCGAGGCGTGCGCCGCCGTCGACGACCTCTCCGGCGCGGCCGCGCCGCTGCGGGCGATCTTCCCGGTGCACAGCAGGTACGACGACCGCTGGCACGACTCGGTCGGCTGGTTCATCACGAACTCGGTCATCGAGGTGCCCTCGCCGGACCCCGCCGCGTGCCACCGCGCGGTCAAGGAGGCCGTCGTCCTCGGCTCGCACCCGCTCGAGCCGATCATGGCCCCTTACGGCGGGATGCCGATGACGCCCGGCAACTTCGCGGTCTCCTGGCTCGACAACCGCCGGCTCCCCGTCGCCGTACCTCCCGGGCTCGAGCCGCAGCACGTGTCCGCCGTCGTCCGCACCGACGGCGTGATGATCTGGTTCGTCGTCAACGCCTCCGGCCTGCACCTGCGCTGCCGCTACCCCGGCACGCCCGAGGCCCGCCGCAGCGTCGGCGACTGGCTCGACGGCGTACGCCAGCGGCTGCAGGCCCGCGTCGCCTCCTCCGGGGGACCGGTGCCCGACTAGGCTTCCGCTCCATGACGACCAACCCGGGCCCGAGGCTCCTCGGGCCCGCCGAGGTGCGTCAGCTGGCCGCCGAGCTCGACCTCCGGCCGACCAAGCAGCGCGGCCAGAACTTCGTGATCGACGCCAACACCGTGCGCCGGATCGTGCGCGAGTCGGGCATCACCGGGGACGACGTCGTGGTCGAGGTCGGCCCGGGCCTGGGCTCCCTGACACTCGCCCTCCTCGAGGTTGCCCGGCGCGTGATCGCGATCGAGGTCGACCCGCTCCTCGCCGAGCGGCTGCCGGCCACCATCGCGTCGTACGCCCCCGGGCAGGTCGACCACTTCGAGGTCGTGCTGGCCGACGCGATGCGCATCGAGGAGGTGCCCGGACCGCCGCCGACCGCGCTGGTAGCCAACCTCCCCTACAACGTCTCGGTGCCCGTGCTGATCCACCTGCTCACGTTGCTGCCGTCGCTCGAGCGCGGCCTGGTGATGGTGCAGGCCGAGGTCGCCGACCGGCTGGCCGCAGGACCGGGCTCGAAGACCTACGGCGTGCCCAGCGTGAAGGCGGCGTGGTTCGCGGATGTGAGGCGTGCCGGTGCGATCGGGCGCAACGTCTTCTGGCCGGCGCCCAACGTCGACTCCGGGCTGGTCGCCTGGACCCGGACCGATCCGCCGCGGACCACCGCCACCCGGGAGCAGGTCTTCGCCGTCGTCGACGCCGCCTTCGCCCAGCGCCGCAAGCAAGTCCGCGCGGCGCTACGCGGCCTCGCCGGGTCCGCCGAGGCCGCGACGGCCGCGCTGGAGCAGGCCGGGGTCGACCCCACCGCCCGTGGCGAGGTGCTCTCCGTCGACGACTTCGCGCGGATCGCGGAGGGCCTCACGTGGTGACCCACGACCTCACGGTGCGGGCGCCGGCCAAGATCAACCTGCACCTCGGCGTCGGCCGCGTGCGCGACGACGGCTTCCACCCGCTCGACACCGTCTACCAGGCGATCTCGATCTACGACGACCTCGCGATCGCCGAGGCCGCCTCGGTGCAGCTGTCCATGCGGGTCGCCGACTACATCGACCTGGCCGGCCTCCCCGACGACGACGACAACCTCATCCGCAAGGCCGTCGCTGCGATGGAGCGCCATCACGGCCGCGAGCTGCCCGTCGACCTGGTGCTCGACAAGTCGATCCCGCTCGCCGGGGGGATGGCCGGTGGCTCCGCCGACGCAGCCGCCGCCCTCCTCGCCGTCGACCGCCTCCACGACCTCCAGACCAGCGACGACGACCTGCTCGCCCTGGCCGCCGGGCTCGGCAGCGACGTCCCCTTCTCGCTCGTGGGAGGTACGGCGCGGGGCGTGGGTCGCGGCGAGCTCGTGAGCCCGGTCGACGACGCCGGGCCCTGGTGGTGGGTGGCCGTGCCGTCCACCGACGGGTTGTCGACTCCCGCGGTCTACCGCCACTTCGACGCCATGCGACCCGACGCCCCGGAGGTCCCGGCCTCGGCGGACCTGCTGCTCGAGGCGCTCGCGACCGGTGAGGTCGTGCGCGTGGCCCGCGCGCTCCACAACGACCTGCAGGAGCCGGCGATCGACCTGCGGCCCGAGCTCGGCGACCTCATCGAGCTGGGCGAGGCGGAGGGAGCGTTGCGGGGCATCGTCAGCGGCTCCGGCCCGACCGTCGTCTTCCTCTGCGACTCCGCCGACGGCGCCCACGCGACCGGCACCGGGCTGGCCGCCGCCGGCCACCCCGTCGTACTCACCGCGACGGGACCCGTCGCAGGAGTGCACGTCGTCTCCTGACCCGCGCAGCCCGGCGTGCCATGGGGTCCGGACCGGGTGGTGTGAACCGCGCAGGACGGGGAAGAGTGCGGCTATGTTGTGCGCGGCATCCATGCCGCTCGATGATGTGGGGGAGACATCGTGACCGTGTTCCTGGTGGTCGGCGCCGTCGGCGTCGGGCTGCTGCTCGTGGCGCTGGTCGTCGGTGACATCTTCGACGGCGCCTTCGAGGGACTGAGCGCGGGCTTCTTCTCGACCGAGGCGCTCGCCGGCTTCCTCGGCGCGCTCGGCTTCGGCGGCGCGATCACGCTGTCGGTCACGGGCTCCACGTCCGTCGCCCTCGTGGTCGGCCTCGTGCTCGGTGTCCTCCTCGGCTGGAGTGCCGCCCGGGCATCGGCGTTCCTCCACGGTGACGGCGAGACCGACACCGTCCGCACCTCCGACATGGTCGAGAAGATCGGCAACGTCGTCAGCGCGATCCCCGAGGACGGCTTCGGCGTCGTCTCCATCAGCGTCGGCGGCCACCTCACCCGGCTCAACGCCCGCTCCAGCGTCGCCGTACCAGCCGGCACGCAGGTGAGCGTCACCCAGGTCATCTCGCCCACGGCCGTCCAGGTCGAACCCCTCTTCCTCCCCTGATCCTTTCCGACTCCCCAACTTCCACTTCCAGGAGCCTCCATGTTCGGTCTCTCCCCGGTCGTCACCTCGGTGATCGGCCTCGTCGTCCTCGTGGTGCTGCTCGCGCTGCTGGTCACCACCCGCTACAAGGTGGCCGGCCCCAACGAGTCGTTCATCATCACCGGGCGCAAGGGCAAGGGAGAGGTGCGCAACCCGGAGACGGGCGAGATCTCCACCGACCTGTCCGGCCAGAAGGTCGTCATGGGCGGCGGGGTGTTCGTCATCCCGTTCGTCCAGCGGCTCGCGACCCTCGACCTCTCCTCGCGCCGGATCTCGGTCCAAATCCGCGGCGCCGTGTCGGGCCAGGGCATCAAGCTCAACCTCGACGGCGTCGCGCTGGTGAAGGTCGGCGGCAACGAGGACTCCATCCGCGCCGCGGGTCAGCGCTTCCTGTCCCAGCAGCAGGAGATCGAGACCTTCACCCAGGAGGTGCTCGCCGGTGCGCTGCGCTCCATCGTCGGCTCGATGTCGGTCGAGCAGATCATCCGTGACCGCGCGGCCTTCGCCCAGCGCGTCGCCGAGGAGTCCGAGTCGTCGCTGACCGGCCAGGGACTCGTGCTCGACACCTTCCAGATCCAGGACATCACCGACGACGGCTCCTACCTCGCCGACCTCGGTCGTCCCGAGGCCGCCAAGCTCAACCAGCTCGCCTCCATCGCCGAGGCCAACGCCCGCCAGGCCGCGGAGCAGGCGCGCATCGCCGCCGAGCAGGAGATCGCGATCACCCAGCGTGCGCTCGCGCTGAAGAGCGCGGAGATCAAGGCCGAGACCGACGCGGCCAACGCGCAGGCGTCCGCCGCCGGGCCGCTCGCCCAGGCCGACCGCGACCAGGCGATCCTGCTCGAGCAGGAGAAGGTCGCCGTGCGCCAGGCCGCGCTCAAGGAGCGCCAGCTCGACACCGAGGTCCGCAAGCCCGCCGACGCCGAGCGCTACCGCGTCGAGACCGAGGCCCAGGGTCGCCGCAGCTCGGAGATCCTCGAGGCCGAGGCCCGCAAGGCCTCCTCGATCGCCAACGCCGAGGCGGAGGCCGAGAAGGCCCGCCTGACCGGTGAGGGCGAGAAGTCGCGCCGTTCGGCGCTCGCCGAGGCCGAGGCCATCGAGGGTGCCAAGCGCGGTGAGGCCGAGAAGGCCCGCCGAGTCGCGGAGGCCGACGCCACCCGCGCGGAGGGCGAGGCCAAGGCCGCCGCGATCCTGGCCGCCGGAAACGCCGAGGCAGAGGCAATGGACAAGAAGGCCGCCGCCTTCGCCGGCTACAACGAGGCCGCCGTCCTGCAGATGCTGATCGAGGTCATGCCCAAGGTCGCCGCCGAGCTCGCCCGCCCGATGGGCAGCATCGACAAGCTCACCGTCATCTCCGCCGACGGCGCCGGCGAGCTGCCCAAGCAGGTCACCAACAACTTCGTCCAGACGATGGAGCTGTTGAAGACCACGACCGGCCTCGACGTCGAGTCGCTGATCCAGAAGTACGCCGGCACCGAGGCGCCGTCCCTCGGCTCGTCCACCGCGGCCGCGCCCGCCGCGTCCGCCCCGGCGCCGGCCTCGGGCGAGCCGCTCAGCTGATGTCGTGAGCGGTGAGTGAGCCACATTCCCGGCGCCCGGGACGTGGCTCACTCACCGCTGGCCTGCGTGTCGTCGGACGACGCGCCGGTGGGCGGTGGCACACCCACCTTGCGCGGCAGCAGGATGTGGGTCACGCACCGCTCCACCCCGGTCGTACGCCGATCCGCCCCCGCCCCGTCCGCCCCGGCGCCGGCCTCGGGCGAGCCGCTGAGCTGATGTCGTGAGCGGTGAGTGAGCCACATTCCCGGCGCCCGGGACGTGGCTCACTCACCGCTCGCCTGCGTGTCGTCGTACGGCGCGCCGGTGGGCGGTGGCACAGCCACCTTGCGCGCCAGCAGGATGTGGGTCACGCACCGCTCCACCCCGGTCGTACGCCGATCCGCGCCCGCTGGGTGCCACCTGAGAGGATCGGCCGGTCATGGCGAACCTCATCAACCTCGAGCGGGTCTCGAAGTCCTACGGAGTCCGGCCGCTGCTCGACTCCGTCTCGCTCGGCATCTCGGTCGGCGAGCGCGTCGGCATCGTCGGCCGCAACGGCGACGGCAAGACCACGCTGCTCGAGGTGATGGCCGGGATCGAGGAGCCGGACGCGGGTCGCGTCTCGCGCACCCGCGGCGTCGAGATCGGCTACCTCCACCAGGGCGACGAGCTCGTCGACACCCACAGCGTGCGCGAGGCCGTGCTCGGAGGTCGTGAGGACCACGAGTGGGCCGCCGACCCGACGACCCGGCAGGTCGTCGAGGAGCTGCTCGCGGGCATCGCGCTCGACCGCGCCGTGGTCGGCCTCTCCGGCGGTGAGCGCCGACGCTGCGCCCTCGCGGCGCTGCTGCTCTCGCGCCACGAGCTGGTCATCCTCGACGAGCCGACCAACCACCTCGACGTCGAGGCCGTCGCCTGGTTGGCGGCCCACCTCGTCAGCCTGCCGAGCGCGCTGATCGTGGTGACCCACGACCGGTGGTTCCTCGACGCGGTCTGCCAGACCACGTGGGAGGTCCACGACGGCGCGGTCGACTCCTACGAGGGCGGCTACGCGGCGTACGTCCTCGCGAAGGCCGAGCGCACGCGTCAGGCCGCCGCCTCCGAGACGCGCCGGCTGAACCTCGCCCGCAAGGAGCTCGCCTGGCTGCGGCGCGGCGCCCCGGCGCGTACGTCGAAGCCGAAGTTCCGCATCGACGCCGCCAACGCCCTGATCGAGGACGTGCCCCCGCCGCGCGACCGGATGGAGCTCCAGCGCTTCGCCAGCCAGCGGCTCGGCAAGGACGTCGTCGACATCGAGGACGTCGACCTCAAACGCGGCGAGCGGGTGCTGCTCGACCACGCCACGTGGCGCATCGGACCCGGCGACCGGGTCGGGATCGTCGGCGTCAACGGGGCCGGCAAGACCTCGCTGCTGTCGCTGATCGCCGGCACGCTGGCGCCCGACGTGGGCAAGGTCAAGCACGGACGCACGATCCAGATGCAGCACCTCACCCAGGCGCTCGACGACGTCGACCCCGAGGGACGGGTGCTGCCGACCGTCGAGTCGATCCGGCGCGTCACCAAGACCCTCGACGGCCAGGAGCTCACGGCGACCTCGCTGCTGGAGCGGTTCGGCTTCACCGGCGACCGGCTGACCGCGCGGCTCGGCGACCTGTCCGGTGGCGAGCGGCGTCGCTTCCAGCTGCTCAAGCTGCTGCTGACCGAGCCCAACGTGCTGCTCCTCGACGAGCCGACCAACGACCTCGACATCGACACCCTCAACGTCCTCGAGGACTTCCTCGACTCCTGGCCCGGAACGCTGGTTGTCGTCTCGCACGACCGGTACTTCCTCGAGCGCGTCACCGACTCCGTCTGGGCGCTGCTCGGCGACGGGAAGGTCTCGATGCTGCCGCGGGGCGTCGAGGAGTACCTCGAGCGGCGCGCCGCGTCCGCCGACTCCGCCTCGCTCGGCTCCTCGAGTGGCGGCTCCTCGAGTGGCGGCACCTCGCAGGTGGTGGCGCCCGTCGCGGCCGAGGTGCCGTCGTCCGCGGCCAAGGCGCGGCCCGGGTCCTCCGAGGACCGAGCCGCTCGAAAGATCCTGGCCCGCGTGGAGAAGCAGCTCGAGCGCATCGCCGTACGCGAGGCGGAGCTCCAGGCCGAGATGGGGGCCAACCTCGGCGACTACGACCTCCTCGCCCGCGTCGGCGGCCAGCTGGGCGAGCTCGCGGCCGAGAAGGAGGAGCTCGAGATGCAGTGGCTCGAGGCCTCGGAGCTCGTCGAGTAGGCCTGCCCGTCTCTCGACGGACCAGCCCTCCCAGGAGCGGCCCGCCGTCAGCTGAAGGGCGCGAGGAGCGAGCGCAGGAGCCCGGCGAGGTGGGTGCGCTGCTTGTCGGGGAGCTCGGCGAGCAGGTCGGCCTCGGCGGCGAGGAGCGCCTCGAAGGCTCCGTCGACGGCGGCCTTGCCCTCGATCGTGAGCCGCACCAGCACCCCGCGCCGGTCGTGCGGGTCGGGGAGGCGCTCGACGAGGCCGCGCGCGGTGAGCCGGTCGACCCGGTTGGTCATCGTCCCACTGGTCACGAGCGTCTCGCGCAGCAGCCGGCCGGGGGAGAGCTCGTAGGGCTGGCCGGCCCGGCGGAGCGCGGCCAGCACGTCGAACTCCCACGACTCGATGCCGTGCGCGGTGAAGGCGTCGCGACGCGCGAGGTCGAGGTGGCGCGCGAGCCGGCTGATGCGCGAGAACACCTCGACGGGGGCGAGGTCCAGGTCGCCGCGTTCGCGGCCCCAGGCCTCGACCAGGTCGTCCACCTCGTCGCGCATGCCGACATCTTGCCAGATCGAGAATCTTGACATCAAGACGAATGTCGGCGAAGGTGAATGTATCTCGACATCAAGATACTTCGACTGCGAGGATGAACCGATGGCACACACCTGGGACCCCGACCGCTACCTGCAGTACGCCGACGAGCGCGGGCGCCCGTTCGTCGACCTGATCGGCCGGATCGACGCCGACGCTCCCGCGACGGTCGTCGACCTCGGGTGCGGCCCCGGCAACCTCACCCGCCTGCTGAAGGAGCGGTGGCCCGACGCGAGGGTCGCCGGCGTCGACAGCAGCCCGGAGATGATCGAGAAGGCCAGCGCGATCGACGGCATCGCGTGGCAGGTCGACGACCTCCGCACGTGGGCCACCCCCGACCCGCTCGCGCTCCGCGCGCCCATCGACGTGCTCGTGTCCAACGCGACCCTCCAGTGGCTGCCCGAGCACCTCGACCTCCTGCCCGGCCTGCTCGACCGCGTCGCGCCCGGCGGCTGGTTCGCCTTCCAGGTCCCCGGCAACTTCGACGAGCCCAGCCACACCACCCGCACCGAGCTCGCCGCGCAGGAGCCCTACGCCGAGTTCACCCGTGACGCCCGCGTCCCGACGAGCCACGGGCCGGCCGACTACGCCCGCCTCCTTCTCGACCTCGGCTGCGAGGTCGACGCGTGGGAGACGACGTACCTCCACGTCCTCACCGGTGACGACCCGGTCTTCACCTGGGTCTCCGGCACCGGCGCGCGCCCGACGCTCCAGGCGCTGCCCGACGACCTCCGCCCGCGGTTCGAGGAGGAGTTCAAGGCCCGGCTGCGCGAGGCGTACCCCGCCGACTCCGCCGGACGGGTCGTCCTGCCCTTCCGCCGGATCTTCGTCGTGGCCCGCAAGCCCGCGAGGACGACCGCGTGAGGCTGCACCACGTCCAGGTCGCCTGTCCGCCCGGAGGCGAGGACGGGGCGCGCCGGTTCTACGCCGACGGCCTCGGCATGGTCGAGGTCGAGAAGCCGGCCGACCTGGTCGCGCGCGGTGGGTGCTGGTTCCGGGCGTACGACGACTCGGGTGCCGTCGCGGCCGAGCTGCACGTCGGCGTCGAGGACCCGTTCTCCCCGGCGAGGAAGGCGCACCCGGCCTTCGTCGTCGGCGACCTGGCCGGCACGGCGCAGCGGCTGCGGGGGCTCGGGTTTGAGGTCGACGAGAGCCAGCGGACGTCGTTCCCCGGGTTCGTCCGGTTCCACTCCTTCGACGCCCACGGCAACCGGGTCGAGGTCCTGCAGTCTGCTGGTACCTAGGGACGATGTGGGTGGTCCGGCCACGAATCCGCCTACCAGTTCGTCCCCAGATATCAGTTACCCGCTGGTAACCTCAGGTCCATGCCTGCCGTCCTGGACCTCTGGAAGAAGACCTCGGCGCTGCCGTTCGGCCACCGGATCTTCTCGATCGCCTTCAGCCAGAAGGCACCGTACTTCGCGACCATCCGGCCGCGGTTCACCGTGATCGAGCCCAACCGCGCCGAGCTGGTGATCCCCAAGCGACGGGGCGTGCACAACCACCTCGGCACCGTGCACGCGATCGCGCTGTGCAACGGCCTCGAGGCCGCGATGGGGGCGCTGGCGGAGTCGACGATCCCGCGGGACCGGCGCTGGATCCCGAAGGGCATGGAGGTCGCCTACACCGCCAAGGCGACCTCGGACATCACGTGCATCGCCGAGACCGACCCCGAGCAGTGGACCGGCGAGATCGGTGAGGGGTACGACCTCCCCGTGCGCGTCCGCGGCGTGCGTGCGGACGGCACGACTGTCATCGAGGGCGAGATCGGGCTCTGGGTGACCGCCCGGAAGCGCTAGATGCCCCCGCTGGCGCGCCCGGTCTGCGCGTCGCCGACCATCGGGACGTCGAGCATCTTCTTCTCGCCCACCAGCCTCTTCTGCAGCATCGTCGCGAGGAACGTCAGCAGCAGGTTGACGATGATGTAGATCGCGGTGATCACGATCGCCACCTGCACCTGGTTGCGGAACTCGAGGTAGATCGGCTTGCCGACAGCCGTCAGGCCGGGAGCGAGGATGTAGTAGCCGAGGCTGGTGTCCTTCAGCGCCACCACCATCTGGCTGATGATCGTCGGGAGCATGATCTTGACGGCCTGCGGGAGCAGGACCGAGGTCATCACCTGCGTCTTGCGCATGCCGATGGCGTACGCCGCCTCGGCCTGCCCCTGCGGCACTGCGTTGATGCCTGCCCGGAAGACCTCGGCGAGGACCGAGCCGTTGTAGAGGGTCAGCGCGATCACCACGCACCAGAAGGAGCTGAGCGGCCCGTCGCCGATGGAGAGCAGGAAGAACGAGAAGACCATCAGCAAGAGCACGGGCACCGCGCGGAAGAACTCCACGAAGAGCCAGGCCGGCCAGCGGACCCAGGCGTGGTCGGAGAGCTTGCCGACACCGAAGACGAGGCCGATGACCACGGCGAAGATGACGGAGAAGAACGCCATCTTGAGCGTTTCCAGCAAGCCGTCGACGAGGATGAACCGCACGTAGTCCGGGGTGACGAACGGCTCCCAGTAGGCGTACGCGAGCTGGCCCTCGTCGTAGAGGGTCCAGACGGCGAAGGCAACGACCGCAAGGACGGCCAGCAGGCTCACGACCGTGTAGATGCGATGGCGGGCGACGGTCTTCGGGCCCGGGGCGTCGAACAGGACTGATGCGCTCATCGGGCCACCCGCACCTTTCGCTCGACGAGGAGGGACGAGAAGGAGATGACCTCCACCACGACGACGTAGCCGATCGCGAAGGCGAGGAAGATCCCGATCCGCTGGTCCGCGTTGCCGTTGGTGAGCCCGCGCATGGTCGCGGTCGCCTCGGCGATGCCGAAGGCGGCAGCGATCGAGGTGTTCTTGAGCAGCGCGATCTGCACGCTGGTCATCGGCGGGATGATGGCGCGAGACGCCTGGGGGAGGACGATCAGCCGCATGGACTGCGAGAAGGTGAGCCCGATCGCGCGGCCGGCCTCGGCCTGGCCGATCGGCACGGCGTTGACGCCTGATCGCATCGCCTCGCACACGAACGCCGAGGTGTAGAGGGTCAGCGCGATGGTCGCGCGGACGAAGAAGGCGGAGATGTTGTAGCCGCCGATCTCCACGTCCTCGACGAACTTGAAGTTGTAGCCCAGCTTCGGCATCGCGATCGCCATGAATATGAAGATCATGAGCAGCGGCGTGTTGCGGAACAGGGTGACGTAGACCGCCGCGGCCTTGTTGAGGACCGAGACGGGACCGACGCGGAGCACTGCCAGGACGGTGCCCCAGACGAGCGACGCGACGCCGGAGACCACGAACAGTCCGATCGTCAGGCCGAAGGCCTTCAGGTAGTCGTCGAAGTTCGAGAACACCGCTTCCATGCGGCGGGCTCCTCTCTGCCGGACGCCGGCGGGCCTCGGCCCGCCGGCGTCCTATCAGGATGGATCAGATGTCGTCGTGCGTCAGGCGGCCGGGCACTCGTCCATCGCCGGCGGCTCGGGGGTGTCCACACCGGACTGGCCGAGCGTGGCCTCGAAGGCTGCGTCCCAGTCACCGTCCTCCTCGGCGGTGGTGAGGGTGTCGACTATCCACTGGCACATCTCCGGGCGGTCGAGGCTGTAGCCCACGCCGTAGCGCTCCTCGGAGAACGGGTCCACGACGACCTTGAGCTCGTCGGGGTTCTCCGCGGCGTAGCCGAGCAGGATCGCGCCGTCGGTGGTCATCGCGTCGACGGTGCCGCTGAGCACCTGGTCGACGCACTCGGAGTAGGTGTCGAAGCCGCGGGGCTTCGCACCCTCGGCCTGGATGTTGTCGAGCGAGGTCGAGCCCGTGACCGAGCAGACCTCCTTGCCCTTGACGTCCTCGAGGCTGTCGATGTCGCTGTCCGCGGCGACCAGGAGCTGCTGGCCGGTGACGTAGTAGGGGCCGGCCTGGCCGACGACCGCGCGACGCTCGTCGGTGATGGAGTACGACGCGATGACGAGGTCGACCTCGCCCTCCTGGAGGAAGGGCTCACGGTTGTCGGAGATGGTCTCCTTCCACGTGATGTCGTCGGCCGCGATGCCGAGCGACGCCGCGAGGATCTCGCCGATCTGCGGGTCGAAGCCCACGGGCGCGTCGTCGGTGGCGCCCTTGAAGCCGATGCCCGGCTGGTCGTACTTCACGCCGATCGTGATCGAGCCCGCGTCGGCGAGCTCCTTCATGGCGGTGCCGTCGTCGAAGCTGTCGGCTGCGCCCTCGGCCACGTCGACGTCGGCGCCCTCGCTGTCGTCGCCTCCGGCGTCGCCGCAGGCGGCGAGCGACAGGGCCAATCCCGCCGTGGCGATGATCGCCTTGGTCCTGGTGAATCTCATCCTTGCTCTCCTTCGGTTGGCGGCCCGAGGCCGTCTGGGGTTTCTGGGGATGGGGTGGTGCGGTGTTCCCGAGACAGGGGGCTCAGTGCTTGAGGATCTTCCCGAGGAAGTCCTTCGCGCGGTCCGAGCCGGGGTTGGTGAAGAACTCCTCCGGGGTGTTCTCCTCGACGATCGCGCCGTCGGCCATGAAGACGACGCGGTGCGCGGCGGTGCGGGCGAAGCCCATCTCGTGGGTGACCACGACCATGGTCATGCCCTGCTCGGCGAGGGAGACCATCACGTCGAGGACCTCCTTGATCATCTCCGGGTCGAGCGCGGAGGTCGGCTCGTCGAAGAGCATCACCTTCGGCTCCATGGCCAGGGCGCGGGCGATGGCCACGCGCTGCTGCTGGCCGCCGGAGAGCTGGGCGGGGTACTTCTCGGCCTGGTGGCCGACGCCGACGCGGTCCAGGAGCTCGCGCGCCTTCTTCTCCGCCTCGGCCTTGGCGACCCCGCGGACCTTGATGGGGCCGAGGGTGACGTTCTCCAGGATCGTCTTGTGGGCGAAGAGGTTGAAGCTCTGGAAGACCATGCCGACCTCGGCGCGCAGCGCGGCGAGCGCCTTGCCCTCCTGGGGGAGGTCCTTGCCGTCGAGGGTGATCGAGCCCTCGTCGATGGTCTCGAGGCGGTTGATGGTGCGGCAGAGCGTCGACTTGCCGGAGCCCGAGGGTCCGATCACCACGACGACCTCCCCGCGCTTGACGGTGAGCTCGATGTCCTTGAGGGCGTGCAGCTGTCCGAAGTGCTTCTGGACTCCGCTCAGCACGACGAGGGGCTCACCCCGGCCGGCACTGACGGGGGCCGTTTCCTGCGCGGTCATAGGGGGAACCTATCGGCAGGTCACCCCGAAGGGCCATTGAGCATGGTCACAACGGGCTGTTACAAAGTGGTGACGATTCCGGCGTCGGGATCCCAGTGGCGCACCGCGGAGAGGGTCAGTGAGACGTCCTCGCGGGCGATGGCCGACATCGCGCGGGCCACGTCCGAGCGGTCCAGCCGACGCGCCAGGGTGATGTGCGGGAGCCAGCCGAGGTGCTCCACCGAGGGCATCGTGGCGCGCACGTCGAGCACGGCGCGGGTGAGCGCGTCGGGCACGGTGACGAGCCGGACGAGGGTGACCCGCTCACCGCCCAGCAGCGCGATCCCGGACGTACGCACTCCTGCCGGCACGTGCTCGGCGAGCAGGTCGGCGGCGCGCCGGCGCACGGCGTCACCGATCACCGGGGTCGATGCGAGCGTGAGGTGCGGGCTGTTGGTGGCGCCGCGGTGGTCGAGCTGGGACGGCAGGCCTGCGTCGCGCAGCGCCTGCCAGTCACGGCGTACGACGTCGCAGCCGGCCTCGTCGGGGACCAGCTCCAGCGCGTGCAGACGGGGCATGCCCGCGAGCCTAGGCGTGGGGAGGAGGGCCCGGCTGGCGGTCGTGCGCTGGGCGGTCACGAGCGGGCGACCTTGCGGCCCAGGGTGACCTTGGACGAGGCGCGGGAGGTGGCGTCGAAGACCCGCACCCAGTCGACCTGCGCGGTCTCGCCGAAGTTGTCCGCGGAGAGGTTCTTGAGCTCGTAGTCCGAGGTGAGGTTCGAGAAGACGAGGTACTGGGGGACCTGCGAGACGGCCTTCGACTCGCGGTAGTACTCGCGGCCGTCGACGCGGAAGATGTACTCGCGGGGAGTCCACTCGACGGAGAAGACGTGGAACTCGTCCCACCAGTCCTTGCCGGAGGTCAGCGCGCGGCGTGCGGTGGGGAAGTAGTCGCCGAGGCTGACCTTGCTCCAGTTGGCCTCGTAGTAGTGGACGTGCGAGCCGATGGTCTCGGTGCCCCGGCCGTTCTCGCCGAAGAACTCCATCACGTCGATCTCGGTGCCGCCGGCGGGCTGGCCGTCGACGTACTCCGTGCCCTGGGGCAGCAGCCAGAAGCCGGAGTGCATGCCCTTGGCGCGCTGGGGCTTCATGCGGGCGGCGACGATGCCGTGGCGGAAGGAGCGGGTGTACTCCGTGGCGACCTGGCTGTTGATCATGTACGTGCTCTGGCCGGGGACGCCCTTGTTGACGTAGTCGCAGGTCTGGCCGGCGTACTGCGGGTCGGCCGCGACGCCGAGGTGGAGGACGCCGTCCTGGACGCGGCGGGCGGCGGGGTCGGTGCGGGCGCAGGTGCGGGGGGCGTAGACGCTCTCGTGCTCGCGCTTCTGGTCGTTCCAGACGGCGGGGTCGAGGCCGGCGCCGGAGAAGGTGTCCTCGAACTCCGGGGCCCAGCGCTCGGTGGTCACGGTGCCGGTGACCCACATGCGGCCGTCGGAGGTGGTGTAGGCGCGGTAGGTGCCGCGGCGCGGCGCGAAGGCCGCGGAGCCCCAGGCGTCCTCGGTCGCGGTGGCGTACGGCTTCCAGCCCTTGGCGGTCTTCCGCTCGAGCGTGACCTTCTGGCCGGGGCTGGCCGGGGTGAAGGTGGCGAGGATGCTGCCGGTGTTCTGCGGGGCGGCGGCGGAGGCGCCGGGCTGCACGATCGGCGGGAGCGAGGCGAGCGTGCCCTTGACGGCGATCTGGCGACCCTTGTGACCGGGCTTCGCGGAAGCGTGGGCGCTGGAGGAGAACATGCTGAGCAACAGCACGGTAACAACCAGCCCGATCAAGGTGGAGACCGCGATCCGTGCGGTGTTGTGACGGTCCACTGCGCATCCGTGCGTCATGGCTTCTCCCGGGTCTGACGGGGTTTCAGCGAGCTCAGGCCCCGGATCCTGAAGTTCTCGTTGTTACCGGTTTGTGGATCAACAAGAGGATCTTGAGGGGTTGCTGTGTCAAAAGGCCCGCGAGTCTGTTCCTAACTACTCGAATGGACTACGTAACAACCCTTATGGACTAGACCGCCATGGTCCGACCGGGGTCTCTCGGACCACGGAATCCGTGGTCCGACCCGGTCAACTCGATTCCCGCGGCCTCGCGCGAGCGCCGTACGCTGGGTGCGCCATGACCTCCACCGCCGAAACCGCTGCCGTGACCGATGCGCGCACCTACGAGGTGAAGACGCACGGCTGCCAGATGAACGTGCACGACTCCGAGCGGCTCAGCGGTCTGCTGGAGGAGGCCGGCTACGTCCGCGCCGGCTCCGCCGAGCAGGCCGACGTCGTCGTCTTCAACACCTGCGCGGTCCGCGAGAACGCCGACAACAAGCTCTACGGCAACCTGGGCCAGCTGGCCTCGGTCAAGGCCGTCACCCCGGGCATGCAGATCGCCGTCGGCGGCTGCCTGGCGCAGAAGGACCGCGACACGATCACGACGCGGGCGCCGTGGGTCGACGTCGTCTTCGGCACCCACAACATCGGCTCGCTGCCGGTGCTCCTGGAGCGCGCACGGGTGCAGGAGGAGGCCCAGGTCGAGATCCTGGAGTCCCTCTCGGTCTTCCCCTCGACGCTGCCGACCAAGCGGGAGTCGGCGTACGCCGCCTGGGTGTCGGTGTCGGTCGGGTGCAACAACACGTGCACCTTCTGCATCGTCCCCGCGCTGCGGGGCAAGGAGAAGGACCGCCGGCCGGGCGAGATCCTCGCCGAGGTCGAGGCCCTCGTCGCCGAGGGCGTCACCGAGGTGACCCTGCTGGGGCAGAACGTCAACGCCTACGGCGTGGAGTTCGGCGACCGCCAGGCGTTCTCCAAGCTGCTGCGCGCGTGCGGCGCGATCGAGGGCCTCGAGCGGGTCCGGTTCACCTCACCCCACCCGGCCGAGTTCACCGACGACGTCATCGAGGCGATGGCCGAGACGCCCAACGTGATGCCGTCTCTGCACATGCCCCTGCAGTCGGGGTCCGACAAGGTGCTGCGCGACATGCGCCGCTCCTACCGCCAGTCGAAGTACCTCGGGATCATCGAGCGCGTGCGCGCCGCGATCCCCGACGCCGCGATCACCACCGACATCATCGTCGGCTTCCCGGGCGAGACCGAGGAGGACTTCCAGGCCACGCTCGACGTCGTCCGGGCCGCCCGCTTCTCCTCGGCCTTCACCTTCCAGTACTCCAAGCGCCCCGGGACGCCGGCCGCCGTGCTCGACGACCAGATCTCCCCGGAGGTCGTGAAGGACCGCTACCTGCGGCTCGCCGAGGTCGTCGACGAGATCGCCTGGGCGGAGAACAAGACCCTGGTGGGCCGGACCGTCGAGCTGATGGTCGCCGAGGGCCAGGGCCGCAAGGACACCGAGACCCACCGCCTGTCGGGCCGCGCGCCCGACAACCGGCTCGTCCACTTCGCCGCCGACTTCTCCGCCGTGTCCGCCGACTCGGTGCGTCCCGGCGACATGGTGACCGTCGAGATCACCTACGCCGCGCCCCACCACCTCGTCGCCGACGGCGCGATCCAGTCCGTACGCCGCACCCGCGCCGGCGACGCCTGGGAGCGGCGTACGTCCTCGCCCCCCGCCGCCTCGTCCGTCGGCCTCGGCATGCCCTCGGTCGGCGTACCGGCTCCGCTCCCGCCCGCGCCTGCCTGCGGCTGAGCGCGTCCTCGGGCTGGGGTCCTCTGCGCCTCTGCGTTCCCCGCGCGGTCCTCGCCGCTCTGCGGGCGGTCACCGGATATCCGGTGACTCCTTCCCCTGTGCGGTCGTGGTGACGTGACATCCACGTCACCAGGACCGCGCTGGCCTCAACTGGCGAGCGGGAGGCCGTCGCGGCAGTCCGGGCAGGACCTCGCGCGACCGGTCCACCCCCGGGCCTCGAGGAGTACGCCGATCCGCGCCGCGGTCGCGCACGGGCGCTCGAACACCTGGCCCCACCCCACCCGGACGGTGTTGAGCCGGTCGACCGCAGCATCGAGGTCCCGTTCGAGGTCGGCGTCGCGCTGGGTGGCACCGTCGTGCCAGAGACGGCCGTCGAGCTCGACCAGCTGGTCGAAGTCGACGTAGGCCACGTCGCGGTAGAGCGGGCCGTTGGACGAGTCGCGGAGCTGGCGGCGCGCGACCGGGATGCCGTGCGGCGCCTCGACCCGGGTGAGGTAGCCGTGCTCGAGGACCGAGCACGTCCCGCGGTCGATGTCCCTCAGGACGCCGCGGAGGAAGTCGCGCCGCGGCAGGCGAGCGCGGTCGTCGAGGCGCTCACGGATGCGCGCCGCCGTCGTGCGGCGGGCCTGGATCGCATCGGCCAGGACGGAGATCGCAGCGAAGTCGTCGCGCGCCTTCGAGGAGAGATCGACCAGCGCCTCCTCGATCCGGACCCGCGGCGGACTGGCGTTCCACCTGACCTTCTCGTCCAGGCCGGACATCCGGTGCAGCCGGTATCCCCGGGGAAGCCGCACCCTGCGGTCTCGGTCGACCGCGACGTGGATCCTCGAGTCGTCACGGCCCGACCGTCCCGGACCGTCCTCGGCGCGGATCGCGCTGTCGGCGGCGAGCGCCGCCGGCCAGGCGATGAGCACGCCGACCCACGCGCGTTGCAGCCACGTGCGCTCCCCGGTGTGGTCGACGAACACGCCGTCGTGGACCCGGACCAGCTCGCGCTTGCGCAGCAACCGTTCGAGGTCGTGTGGAGCGGCGCCGAGGTCGACCAGCTGCCGACGCGTGATGACGCCCGACTGGAGCCCCAGCAGGTCGTCGTACTCGAGTTCGGGCATGCGGACGATCGTGCGACAGGGCGCCACCCGGCCGCCACGGGTACGGGCCGGGCTGTGGATGACGGCCAGTGCGGTCGTCCTGACGTGGATGTCGCGTCACCAGGACCGCACTCCCGGAGCGGTCACCGGATATCCGGTGACCGCCCTCACGCGGGAGCCGGGAAGCGAGACCTCAGGCCGGAGGCTCGGGCGACCCGTCCTCGGCCTCCTGGCCGGCGGAGGGGGAGTCGGTCGTGCCGGACTCCGCGTCGTCCTCGCCGGAGGGCTCCTGCGTCTTGTCGTCGGGCTCGGCCACCTCGTCGGGCAGCACCTCGTCGACGGCGGGGTTGTCGTCGGGGCTCAGGTCGCGCCCGAGGCCCTCGTCGGCGGTGTCGGAGTGCAGCGCGTCGGCGTCGACTCCGCCCGGGACGAGCTGGGGGTCCTCGGTGGACGGGGTGGGCATCGGGGGCAGGTGCTCGTCGCTCATCCCTCGATCCTGCCCTCCGGCGCCAGCCGAGACCACCCCCCGGGCGGGTCAGGCCGGGGGAGACCAGCCGAAGGTGAGGTACGCCGTCCCCGACCCGAGCTGCGAGAGGGCGTACGCCTCGTGCGGGACCATCGGCGTCGGGAGCGACGACAGGGGGAACCACTCGATCGAGGCGCACTTCTGCGGCTCCATGATCCGCGGCTCGCCGCTCCACGAGCGCGCGGTGAAGAACCAGTCGACCCGCTCGTCGATCGCGTCGGCGTGCGCGGTGCGCTGCATCGTGAAGGCGAACTCGAGGTCGACGTCGCCCACGCCGAGCTCCTCGGCCGCCTCGCGGTGCGCAGCGTCGTACGCCGTCTCGCCCCGCTCGACGTGGCCGGCGGCTGCGGCCGCCCAGTGCCCGGACATGTACGGCGTGCCCTGGCGCAGCTGCAGCAGCACCTCGGTGTCGGGGCCCGAGCCCCGCAGCAGGTAGACGTAGGAAGCCGGGACGAGTGCGAAGCTCACCCGACCGACTCTATGAACTCAGGGAGCCGGGGTGGCCGGCGGGATGTCGTCGTCCTTGCCGTCCAGCTTGTCGAGCGCGTCGCGCGCCTTGCCGGTGGCCTGGTCGATCTTGTCGGCGTGCTTGCCGCCGGTCTTCTCGTTGGCGAACGCGCCGGCCTTGTCGATGCCGTCGGCGATCGTGTCGCCGTGGTCGTCGACCGCCTTGGTGAGCTTGTCCTTGGCCTTGTCCAGGAACGACATGTGCTGCCTCCTCGAGGGATGCCGGTCCGCCCCCGCGGGACGGTGACTCCGACGACCAAAATCCTATCCAGACATGGACAATGTGCCCATGCCCCAGCCGATCGTCGCCCTCGTCGGGGCCACGGCGTCGGGCAAGACCGGGCTCTCCCTCGACCTCGCCGAGCGGCTCGGCGGCGAGGTGGTCAACACCGACGCGATGCAGGTTTACCGCGGCATGGACGTCGGCACCGCGAAGCTCCCCGCCTCCGAGCGCCGCGGCATCCCGCACCACCTGCTCGACCTCCTGGAGGTCACCGAGCCGTCCACGGTCGCCGAGTTCCAGGGCCTCGCCCGCGGGGTGATCGCGGGCATCCGTGAGCGCGACCGCGTGCCGGTCCTCGTCGGCGGATCCGCCCTCTACACCCGCGCGATCGTCGACCGCTTCGAGTTCCCCGGCACCGACGAGTCGCTGCGCGCCGAGCTCGAGGCCGAGCTCGAGGAGGTCGGCGGCCACGCCCTGCACGAGCGCCTGCGGGGCCTCGACCCCGAGGCGGCCGCGGCGATCCTGCCCGACAACGGGCGCCGCGTCGTACGAGCACTGGAGGTCGTGGCCCTCACCGGCCGGCCCTACAGCGCGAGCCTCCCGCAGCTGGAGTACGCCGACCCGCTGACCGTGCAGGTCGGTGTCGACATCGACCGGCCGACCCTCGACGCGCGCATCGAGCAGCGGGTCGAGGAGATGTTCGCGGGCGGGCTCGTCGAGGAGGTGGAGGCCCTGGTGGCCAGGGGGCTCCAGAACGGCCGCACCGCGCACCGGGCGATCGGCTACCGCGAGGTGCTCGCCCACCTCGCCGGCGACCGGTCGCTGGCCGAGGCGATCGAGCAGACCAAGGCCGCGACCCGCCGCTTCGCGCGCCGCCAGGACTCCTGGTTCCGCAAGGACCCGCGCATCGTCTGGGTGGCCCACGACGACCCCGACCGCGTGGCGAGGGCGGTCGAGGCGGTCGCGGGGCTCAGCGACCAGCAGCGGTGAGCTCGCGTCGCTCGCCCGCGAGGCGGTCCGGCCGGCCCGGTCGCGCGGCGTCTGCCGCACCCAGGTCGGCCGCCTCGCGCACCCAGGCGGCGAGCTGCTCCTCGCTGCGGCCGCGCACGTCGGCGTACCGGGTCAGCCTCGTCGGCTTGATCCCGCAGAACTCCATGGTCCGGCCGCGCACCTGCTTCACGGTCGTGTCCCCGACCAGCGGGAGGTACCAGCGGGGCGAGTCCGACGTGACGGCCAGTCGGCCGGTGCGCCCGGCGAGGAGCCCCTCGGGCATGCCGTTCTCCCGGTAGCGGAAGGCCCAGCCGCGCTCGAGCGTGCGGTCGAAGAAGCCCTTGAGCAGCGCCGGCACCGAGCCCCACCACACCGGGGTGAAGACCGCGACGTGCTCGGCCCACTCGAGCAGCTCCTGGGCGCGGGCGAGGTCCGGCTCGAGGTGCTGCGGGGTGCGGTAGCCGGTACGGAGGGTGAGGTCGAAGTCGAGGTCGCGCAGCGCGAGCGTGACCGCGTGGTCGCCGGCGCCGGCGGCGTAGGACGCGGCCAGCTGCGCGGTGAGGGACTGGGCGTCGGGGTGGGCGTCGATGACGAGGACGTGTGCCATGGGAGAGCTCCGTTCGCGAGAATCTGGACAGTGACAAGAATCTGGACAACGTCCACATTGGAGTAGGATGTTGCTCATGTCAAGATCTGCGAGCGGCTACCACCACGGCAATCTCCAGGCCGCCCTCGAGGACGCAGCCCTCGACCTGCTCGAGACCACCTCCGCGGCGAAGATCAGCCTGCGCGAGGTCGCGCGTCGTGCCGGCGTCAGCCACAACGCGCCCTACCACCACTTCGGCGACCGGGCCGCGCTCCTCGGTGCCCTCGGCGTGCGGGGGATGGCGGACCTGCTCGCGGCCCAGGAGGCGGCGGCCGAGGCCGCCGACGGGACCGTGGCGAAGGTCCGGGCCCTGGGGCTGGCCTACGTGCGCTACGCCGCTGCGCACCCGCAGGGCTTCGCGCTCGTCTTCGATCCGGACTACTGCGGGGTCGACGACCCGTCCTCGGACATGGCCGCCCTGATCGCCCGCAACGAGCAGCTGCTGGGCGGGCTGGTCACCCAGCTCGTCACGGAGCCGGGCTTCGAGGGGCGGGACCCGATGGCGCTGTCGGCGGCGCTCTGGTCGACGGTCCACGGGATGGCGCAGCTCATCACCCTCGGCCACCTCCCGCTCGAGGCGGCCGAGCCCGCCATCCACGCCCTGGTCCGGTAGCCGAGCAATTTCAATCAAGCGCGCGAGGGCCGATCGCTGCGACGCTGGCCGCATGGCGACCATCTACTACACCGCAAGCTCCCTCGACGGCTTCATCGCGACCCCGGACCACTCCCTCGACTGGCTGCTCTCGCGCGACATCGACGAGGCCGGACCGATGCACTACGCCACGTTCCGCAAGCAGATCGGGGCGAGCATCATGGGCGCGACGACCTGCCAGTGGGTCCTCGACCACGACGACAGCGACCAGCCCTGGGGCACGCTGCCCAACTTCGTGATGACGCACCGCGACTTCGCACCCCTGGCCGGTACGACGTTCACGGACGCGCCGATCGCCGAGGTCCACGCGCAGGCGGTCGAGGTCGCGGGGGACGAGGACGTGTGGCTCGTGGGCGGCGGCGAGCTGGTCGGCCAGTTCGCCGACCTCGGCCTGCTCGACGAGGTGTGGGTCCAGTACGCCCCCTGCACCCTCGGCGCCGGCGCGCCGGTGCTGCCGCGCGCCATCGACCTGCGCCTCGAGGAGGTCGCCCGCAACCGCGACTTCATGTGCGGTCGCTACACGGTCGTGCGCTGAGACACCTCCCGACGGTCGTGGACAGCGGGGCCCGCGGGCGGCAGGGTGGACGGACCCCATCGTTCTCGGGAGGACCGAACATGCAGCTCCGCACCCCCATCGCCGCACTCGCCGTCACCGGTGTCCTCGCCGGCCTCGTCGTCGCCACCCCGACCGCGGCCAGCCCCGGAGCCGGGGCAGCCGCGAACGCCGCCGACACGGTCGCCCGGCCGACGGCCAAGAAGCCGACCGCCATCGGCAAGGGCGGCGCGGTCACCACCGTCGACCCCGAGGCGACGGCCGCCGGGCTCAACGTGCTCAAGGCCGGCGGCAACGCGGTCGACGCTGCCGTGGCAGCGGCCGCGACGCTCGGCGTCACCGAGCCCTACAGCGCGGGCATCGGCGGCGGCGGCTACTTCGTCTACTACAACGCCAAGTCCGGCAAGGTCCGCACGCTCGACGGCCGCGAGACCGCGCCGAACAAGATGCCGCAGGACGCGTTCATCGACCCCGCCACCGGGGCGCCGTACACCTTCACCCCCGACCTGGTCACCAGCGGCGTGAGCGTCGGCACCCCCGGAACGCTCGCCACCTGGGACAAGGCGCTGGCCAACTGGGGCACCCTCTCGCTCGGCGACGCCCTCGCCCCGGCGACCAAGGTCGCGCGGCGCGGCTTCAAGGTCGACCCGACCTTCCGCCAGCAGACGCTCGACAACCTCGTGCGCTTCATGGCCTTCCCCGACACCAAGAAGCTGTTCCTCCCGAAGGGCGACGCGCCCAAGGTCGGCTCGATCTTCCGCAACCCCGAGCTCGCCGACACCTACGACCTGATCGCCGACAAGGGCATCTCCACCTTCTACCGCGGCCCGCTCGCCCGGCTGATGTCCGACGTGGTGCGCAAGCCGCGCACCTCGAAGAAGACGAAGCTGCCGGTGCCGAAGGGCTACCTCACGCCGCGCGACCTGCGTGACTACAAGGTCCGCTCTCAGAAGGCCACGAGGTCGACCTACCGCGGGCACGACGTCTACGGCATGGCCCCGTCGTCGTCGGGCGGCACGACCATCGGCGAGGCGCTCGACATCCTCGAGCGCTACAACCTCTCCGCGATGACGACCGAGGCCGCGCTGCACCACTACCTCGAGGCCAGCGCGCTCGCCTTCGCCGACCGCGGGAAGTACGTCGGCGACCCCGCCTACGTCGACGTCCCGGTGAAGCGGCTGCTCGACAAGAAGTACGCCGCCGAGCGCGCGTGCTCGCTCGACCAGACCAGGGCGGCGACCAAGCCCGTCGCTGCGGGTGACGTGACGTCGTACGACGGCATCTGTGGCACCACGCCCAAGCAGGGTGTCGTCGACCAGGACACCGAGAACATCTCGACGACCAACCTCACCGTCGCCGACAAGTGGGGCAACGTCGTGGAGTACACCCTCACGATCGAGCAGACCGGCGGTTCGGGCATCACCGTCCCCGGCCACGGCTTCCTGCTCAACAACGAGCTGACTGACTTCTCGACGGTGTACGACGCCGCCGACCCGAACCGGATCCAGCCGGGCAAGCGCCCGCGCAGCTCCATGTCGCCCACGATCATCCTCAAGGACGGCAAGCCGTTCCTCGCCCTGGGCTCGCCCGGCGGCTCCACGATCATCACGACCGTGCTGCAGATGATCGTGAACCGGATCGACCTCGGCATGACGATCGAGGAGGCCATCGCCGCGCCCCGGGCGAGCCAGCGCAACACGGCGAGCGTCACCGCGGAGCCGGCCTTCATCGACGCCTACGGTGCCGCGCTCACCGCGCTGGGCCACACCCTCGCCCCGGCCGGTGACGCCTTCACCAGCGCCGCGGAGATCGGGGCGGCCACGGCGATCGAGTTCGGGCCGAAGTCGCTGCTGACCGCGGTCGCCGAGCCGAGCCGACGCGGCAAGGGCTCGGCCGCGGTGGTCGACAAGAAGTGACCACCCGCGCGCCTGCCACACTGGAGGCGTGAGCTATCCCTTCCTCAAGGGCCACGGCACCGAGAACGACTTCGTGGTCCTGCCCGACCCCGACGGCACGGTCCACGGCGACCTGCCGGCGGAGCGGGTGCGCGCGCTGTGCGACCGGCGGGCCGGGATCGGCGCCGACGGCGTGCTGCGCGCCGTGCGGGCGGGCGACGGGGACGGCTGGTTCATGGACTACCGCAACTCCGACGGCTCCGTCAGCGAGATGTGCGGCAACGGCATCAGGGTCTTCGCGCGCTACCTCCACGACCACCAGGGCGAGTCGTTCCCGATGCGGATCGGCACGCGTGACGGCGTGAAGGTCCTCGACCGCGCCGGTCAGGAGCTCACCGCCGACATGGGTACGCCGCAGGTGCTGGGGGAGACGAAGGTGTCGGTCGACGGCCGGGGCTGGGCCGCGCTGCACGTGTCGATGGGCAACCCGCACGCCGTGGCGTTCGTCGACGACCTCGACGACGCCGGCCACCTGCTCGAGGCGCCGGAGCACGACCCGGCGGTCTACCCCGACGGGGTCAACGTCGAGTTCGTCGTGCGCCGCGGCGAGCACCACGTCGCGATGCGCGTGCACGAGCGAGGGGCCGGCGAGACCCGCTCCTGCGGCACGGGCGCATGCGCGGTGGCGGTCGCGACCGCCCTCGCCGACGGCGCCCCGCGCGGGACCGCGTACCGCGTCGACGTGCCCGGCGGCACCCTCCACGTCACCTGGACCGACGACGACCGGATCCTGATGACCGGGCCGGCCGTCCTCGTGGCCCAGGGGCAGACCGACCTCTGAGGCGGGTGCGCCTGCGGCAGCAGTCGCCGTACGGTTGCGCACCCGGCTCATCTACGCTCCCCAGCATGGACATCACCGGATCGACCGCCATCGTCACCGGCGGCGCGAGCGGCATCGGCGCCGCGGTCGCGCGCGCCCTCGCAGCCAAGGGCGCCGTGGTCGTCGTCGCCGACCTCAACGCCGAGAAGGGCGAGGCCCTGGCGGCCGAGATCGGCGGCGTGTTCGCCTCGGTCGACGTGACCAGGACCGAGCAGGTCGCCGCCGCCGTGGAGGCCGCTGCCGAGATCGCGCCGCTGCGCGCCTGCGTGAACTCCGCCGGCATCGGCTGGGCCCAGCGCACCATCGGTCGCGACGGCCTCCTGGAGCAGGCCCACGACCTCGACGCCTTCCGCAAGGTCGTCGAGATCAACCTGATCGGCACCTTCGACATGACGCGCCAGGCCGCAACGGTGATGAGCCGCAACGAGCCGGACGCCGACGGCCAGCGCGGCGCGATCGTCAACCTCGCCTCGGTCGCCGCCTTCGACGGCCAGATCGGCCAGGCGTCCTACTCCGCCTCCAAGGGAGGGGTCGTCGGCATGACCCTCCCGGTCGCCCGCGACCTGTCCGCGGCCGGCATCCGGCTCAACACGGTCGCGCCGGGCCTGATCGACACCCCGATCTACGACGCGTTCCCCGATCCCGACGAGTTCAAGGCCAACCTCGGTGCCAACGTGCTCTTCCCCAAGCGCCTCGGCCACGCCGCCGAGCTCGCGAGCATGGTCGTGGAGTGCCTGACGAACTCCTACATGAACGGCGAGACGATCCGCGTCGACGGCGGCATCCGGATGCCTCCCAAGTGAGCTGACGTTTCACCCGGCACCGGCGGGGTAGTCCACCTGTCATGGGGACGACGACGCGAGCGGGTGCCGTGCTGGTGCTGCTGGGCGCGGGCCTCGTGTCGGCCGTCACGGCCGGCCCGTCGGCGTACGCCGCCGCGGTGCCGTGCACGCAGACCTTCGTGTCGACCTCCGGCGGTGGAGGGCAGGAGCAGGTCTTCACGGTCGACGTCCCGCGTGGCACGTGGACCGGTCCCGATGCGCGGGTGACCGACGTCGACGTCAGGATCTACGGGCAGTCCTACGACGCCAACGGCCCGGTCACGATCACCCTGTCCCACCTCGCCCGAGGTGACCTCTTCCGCTCGGGCTTCGGGTCGGGGGGCTCGTACGCGACCTACGACCTGACGTTCGACGACGAGGCCCCGGCCCCACCCGAGCTGGACCAGACGACCGGGTCGGTGCGGCCGCGGACCCCGCTCGCCGTGCACGACCAGCTGCCCGCGCGCGGTGCCTGGCAGGTGGAGGTCACGCAGACGGCGACTCCCGGCTTCCGCGCGCACGGCGTCGAGCTGCGCATCACCACTGCCGACTGCGACTCCGACGGCGACGGGGTCGTCGAGGGCGCGGACAACTGCCCGTCGGTCGCGACCACCGACCAGACCGACTGGGACGGTGACGGCGTCGGCAACGCGTGCGACCCGACGCCGGGGACCGCTCCTGCTCCTCCTCCGCCGCCGGTCACCGAGGTCCCGTCGACGCCCGGGTGCTCCGGGACGTGCGCCTACCCGCGCACCGTCGACCTGTCCCACCGCGCGAAGCAGGAGCGGCTCCGGGGAGAGGTCGACTCGGTCGCGGTCGGCTGCCGCAGCCAGGTGGCGGTGACCCTCTGGCAGAAGCGCAGGGCGCAGGACCGGAAGGTGCTCGTCGTCACCACCCGCAGCAACGGGTCGTACGCCACCAAGGCACCGCGCAGGTCGGGTCGCTACTACGCCACTGTCGGGTCCGCCGGCGAGCCGCTCTGCGGCACCGACCGGTCCCGGAGCGTGCGCGTCAGGGCCCGCTGAGCCACCCGTCCGACCGCCCGGGGCGTCTACGCTGCTCCGCATGGCCGGGGGACGAGGCACGGCGGTCGCCGTCGCGATGGTGACGGCCGCTGCCACGCTGGCCGGTGCCGGTACGACGGAGCCCGCCCGCGCGGCCGTCCCGTGCGTGCTGTCGCAGCCGGCCCTCGCCGCTCCGATCGACCTGGCGCCGGGTGAGTCCGTCACCCGCTCGTTCACGCTGCCCGCCCCCGACGGCCGCGGCGACCTCACCATCGCGGACCTCGACGTGTCCTTGTCGTTCGTCGACTACGCCGTCGGACCGAACATCCACGTCATCCACGCAGGGGTCGACGTCCAGCTGATGGGCGCCTACCCTCCCAGCCCGCCCTCCTCGGCGTACTCCCTGACCTTCGACGACGAGGCGGCTGTGCCGCTGTCCCCGAACTCGCCCGCGGGCGGCCGTTACAAGCCCCCGCAGGTCGCCGGCTTCCTGCCGCTGTCCGCCTTCGACACCACGCCGGTCCAGGGCGCGTACGCGCTCACGGTGACCAACCCGGACACCTCGACGGCGGCTGTCCGCCTCCGCGACTGGACGCTGGTCGTCACCCCGAGCACCTGCGACTCCGACGGCGACGGGGTCGACGAGCGGGCTGACAACTGCCCGAGCGCGGCCAACCCCGACCAGGCCGACTGGGACGCGGACGGGGTCGGCAACGCCTGCGACCCGTCTCCCGGCCCGCCACCCGGGACCCCCGGCTGCAGCCAGGGCTGCGCCTATCCGCGCACCGTCACGCTCGACCACCAGAGGAAGAAGCACCGCCTCCGGGGCAAGGTCGACTCCGTCGCGGTCGGCTGCCGCAGCCAGGTGTCGGTGACCATCTGGCACGCGCGGACGAGGAGGGACCGCAAGGTGCTCGTCGTCACCACCCGCGGCAACGGGTCGTACGCCACCCAGGCACCGCGCAGGCCGGGTCGCTACTACGCCACCGTCGGCTCCGCCGGCGAGCCGCTCTGCGGCGCCGACCGGTCCCGCGCGGTCCGTGTCCGGCGGCGGTGACCCTCGCCCCGCTGGTCTAGCCCGACGGGGCCAGTTCTGCCGATTTCGGCGTGTCCGTTATACGAACGGTGCATGGTCATGCACGTAGGGGAGTGAAGACGACCACATCGGCTCGGAGAACGGGGGCATGACCACCATGACGCAGTCGCGCGAAGCGACGTTCGACGACGCGGTGCGCGTCCAGGACGCAGACGACGGTGAGCTCGCCTCACTCGTCCGGCGCTGGATGACGGCCGGTCGTCAGGAGCGCCTGCGTCGTGACAGCGTCCTGCGCGTCGCGCCCCCGGTCGAGGACGTCGAGGACGTCGTCGAGCCAGCCGTCGAGCCGGCTCCCGTGACGGAGCACGCCGACCCCGTCCTCGAGGAGGGCATCGACACCGCGGCGCCGGTCGCGGAGTCCGCGACGGGTGCGCCCGCCGCCCCCGCCGCCCCCGCCGCCCCGCCGGCGCTCCAGGCCCCGGCCCCACGCACCCCTCCGCTGCCGCACCGCCCGACCGCGGAGGAGACCGAGCACGCCCGCCGGATCGCCGTGCTCATCGACGCCCGCCGCGTCGACGACGACGTCGCCGCGGGCCTCCTGGCCCGCCTCGCCGAGCGCGGCACGGTCAACGTGTGCCGGGCCTACGCCGACTGGAGCCGCTCGGACCTCGGCGCCTGGGTGGGCCGGATGCGCCGCCAGGGCCTCCACTCCTTCCACCAGTTCGCCGACGACGACGAGCAGGCGCTGGTCGCCATGGCGATCGACGCCGTCGACATCGCGCGCGACGCCGCGATCGACGAGTTCGTCATCGTCGGTGACATGACCTCGATGCTCCCCCTCGTCCACCGCCTGCACGCCGCCGGCGTACGCGTCGTGGTGGTCGGTCCCGGACACACGCCCCACGACGTCCGCGGCGCCTGCGACGAGTTCATCGACACGGCGCTGGTCGGCACGCACGAGGTCGCCCCGGTGGGTCGCCACCGCGCCTGACGCCGGGCCCGATTCCTTTACCTTCGCGGTGGTTTGACCCCGCCGGGGTGGGGGAACGGGCCACCCATGGGTGAGCACCTCGGGAGCAAGGTCTTCGTCGGCACGGCGATCGCGGTCGTGGCCGCGCTCGGCATCACGCAGCCCGGCGCCTCGGCCGAGTCGGCGCCCGCGCCCGGCATGCTGCCGCCCACGACCGTGTGCCCCGTCGCGCCGGAGCAGCCGACCGGCGCCGCCCAGTCGCTCCCGCAGGACCCGTGCGAGCCGCCGTTCTACGACTGGGACGGCGACGGGTGGGAGGACTTCTCCGACAACTGCCCGCAGACGTCGAACCCCGGGCAGGAGGACGCGGACGGCGACGGCACCGGCGACGCCTGCGACCCCACGCCGACCGGCGAGCCCACCACCCCGCCCACGACCCCTCCCACGACGCCGCCGACCACGACGCCGCCGACCACCAACCCGCCGACCAACCCGCCGACCAACCCTCCGGCGACGCCCACCGCCGGACCCGCCCCCACGACCGGTCCGGCCCCCGAGCCGATCGAGATCCCGGGCTGCACGACCGCGTGCCTCTACCAGCGCGAGGTGGGCCTGCAGGTGAAGGGCACCAAGCTCCGCGGCACCATCACCTCGCCCGCCACCGGCTGCCGCACGGGCGCCACCGTGACGGTCTGGCGCGTGCACAAGAAGGCCGACCGCCGCGTCATGGTCGTGTCGGCGAAGTCCAACGGCGCGTTCGCGATGAAGCGTCCTGCGCGGGCCGGCACCTACTACGTCACCGTGACCTCTCCGGAGCAGCCGATGTGCGCCTCCGCGAGGTCGCGCCAGGTGAAGGTCAAGCGCTGACCCGGCAACCCCGGCTGTTCGCCCTGGGCAAACTCGTTCGCGCAGGTCAGGCACGCGACCTACGCTTGAGGGCATATGACGAACGCACCTGACCTCCCCGCCGCCGACTTCACGCTGCGTGACGCACTCGACGCGACCCGCGCCTGGGACGACGACACCATCGAGCTCGACGACCAGCTGCTCGACGACACCGCCTCCGACGAGTGGGGCGAGTCCGGCTACGACGACGACGGCGACCCCGAGGAGCTGACCGTCGGCGCCCAGGAGCTGGCCGAGCGCCACGCCCTGCGCCGCGTCGCCGCCCTGCGCACCGAGCTCGAGGACATCACCGAGGTCGAGTACCGCCAGCTCCGCCTCGAGAAGGTCGTGCTCGTCGGCGTGTGGACCGACGGTTCGGTCACCGACGCGGAGAACTCGATGGCCGAGCTCGCGCTGCTCGCCGAGACCGCGGGCTCCGAGGTGCTCGAGGCGGTCTTCCAGCGACGCTCGACGCCCGACCCCGCCACCTACATCGGGCGCGGCAAGGTCGAGGCGATCCGCGAGATCGTCCAGGCCACCGGCGCCGACACCGTCATCTGCGACGGTGAGCTCGCGCCCAGCCAGCTGCGGAACCTCGAGGACAAGATCAAGGTCAAGGTCGTCGACCGCACGGCGCTGATCCTCGACATCTTCGCCCAGCACGCGAAGAGCAAGGAGGGCCAGGCGCAGGTCGAGCTGGCCCAGCTGCAGTACATGAAGCAGCGGCTGCGCGGCTGGGGTGGCAACCTCTCCCGCCAGGTCGGTGGCCGCGCCGCCGGCGGTGACGGCATCGGTGGTCGTGGTCCCGGTGAGACGAAGATCGAGACCGACCGGCGGCGGATCAACACCAAGATCGCCAAGCTCCGCCGCGAGCTCAAGGAGCTGCGCAGCACCCGCGACGTCAAGCGCCAGTCACGTCGCCGCAACCACATCCCCAGCGTCGCGATCGCCGGCTACACCAACGCCGGCAAGTCCTCGCTCCTCAACCGGCTGACCGACGCCGGGGTGCTCGTCGAGGACGCGCTCTTCGCGACCCTCGACCCCACCACGCGGCGTACGACGACCGCGGACGGCCGCGTCTACACGATGTCCGACACCGTCGGGTTCGTGCGCCACCTGCCGCACGGGCTGGTCGAGGCGTTCCGCTCGACGCTGGAGGAGGTCGCCGACTCCGACCTGCTGCTCCACGTCGTCGACGGCTCCCACCCCGACCCCGAGGGCCAGATCGCCGCGGTGCGCGAGGTGCTCGCCGAGATCGGCGCGAACAAGGTCCCCGAGATCATCGTGATCAACAAGGCCGACGCCGCCGACCCGCTGGTGATCAGCCGGCTGCTGGCGCGCGAGCCGCACAGCGTCGTGGTCAGCGCGAAGACCGGCGAGGGCATCGAGAAGGCCCTGGCGGCCATCGAGTCCGAGCTGCCGCGCCCGCAGGTCGAGTTCGACGTGCTGCTGCCCTACGAGCGCGGCGACCTGGTCAACCGGATCCACCAGGAGGCCGAGATCGGCTCGATGGAGCACACCGGCGACGGCACGCTCGTCGTCGGAAGGGCCAACGCCGACCTGGCGGGGGAGCTGGCGGCGTACAGTCGCTGACGTTTTGCGTCGCGCGTGACACCGGAACCTTCGACCGGGGTCACGCGTTGACCCGTCCGGCGCCCGGATTCGGGCGTTGGGTTTCCTCTGAGGGAGTATGTCGCGCATGTCACGTGGTGTCTGGATCCGCTTCTTCCTCGTGCTCGGCCTCCTGGTCGGGTGCGCGGCGCTCGCGGTCAACGTCAAGCCCAACCTCGGTCTCGACCTCAAGGGCGGCGCTCAGTTCGTCTTCGAGGCGGAGGGCACCGACGCCACGCCTGCCAGTGCCGAGAACGTCGACAAGACGCTGCAGGTCCTCCGCGGCCGGGTGGACGCCCTCGGTGTCGCCGAGTCGACCCTGGTCCGCCAGGGTGAGAACCGGATCCTCGTCGAGCTCCCCGGTGTCACCAGCGACGCCGAGGCACAGCGGGCCGAGGAGCGCATCGGGTCGACCGCGAAGCTGACCATCCACAAGGTGCTCGCGACCGCGCAGCCCGACGCGGAGCCCAGCAAGAAGGACAACCAGGTCCTGGCGTCCGACCAGGGCGACACGATCGAGATCGGCCCCACGGTCATCCAGGGCGACGAGATCACCGGCGCCAGCTCGCAGCAGCCGCAGAACAGCGTCGACTGGGTCGTGGCGATCGACTTCAACGGCAAGGGTGGCGACACCTGGGCCGACATCACCGGCAAGGCCGCCTGCAACCCGTCCGGCGACCCGAAGCGACGCATCGCGATCGTGCTCGACGGTGAGGTCATCTCCTCGCCCGAGGTCAACACCGACGTCGGGTGCGACGTCGGCATCCGCGGCGACAGCACCCAGATCACCGGCAGCTACACCGCGAGCGAGGCCGGCGACCTCGCTGCCCTCATCGAGGGCGGCTCGCTGCCCCTCGAGCTCAAGCCGATCTCCGACCGCCTCGTCGGCCCCTCGCTCGGTGCCGCGGCGATCGACCAGTCGATCGAGGCCGGCATCATCGGCATCATCCTGACCGGTCTCTTCATCATCGTCGTCTACCGCCTCGTCGGCTTCGGCGCGACCATCGCGCTGGCGTCCTACGCCCTGCTCGCCTACGCCATGCTCGTCGGGCTCGGGTCGACGCTGACCCTGCCCGGCCTTGCAGGCTTCGTGCTCGCCATCGGCATGGCGATCGATGCCAACGTCCTCGTCTTCGAGAGAGCCAGGGAGGAGTACGAGGCCTACCCGTCCGCGGGCTTCAGGCGCGCCCTCGCCGTCGGCTTCAACAAGGCGTGGAGCGCGATCATCGACTCCAACGTCACCACCCTGCTCGCCGCGGGCCTGCTGTTCTTCCTCGGCTCCGGCCCGATCAAGGGCTTCGGTGTCACCCTGACCATCGGTGTCGTCGCCTCGATGGTGTCGGCGCTGATCATCGCCCGCGTGCTCTGCGACCTCCTCGTCTCCAACAAGCCGGTCTCGCGCCGGCCCCGCCTCACCGGCCTGAGCGACGTCGGTGCCGTGCGCAGGTGGCTGGAGAGGAAGAACCCGCAGATCATGAAGCGCCGCAAGATCTGGCTCAGCATCTCGGGTGCCGCGCTCGTCCTCGCCGTCACCGGCATCGCGACCCAGGGCCTCAACCTCGGCGTCGAGTTCACCGGTGGTCGCCAGCTCGACTACTCCGTGAGCAAGGACATGACCGTCGACCAGGCCCGCCAGGCGGTGGCCGACGCCGGCTTCCCCGAGGCCGTCGTGCAGACCGCCGACACCGCCGACTTCACCGTCCGCACCGGGTCGATCAGCAACGACGAGGAGCAGAAGATCGAGGCCGAGCTGGCCAAGCTCGGCGGCACGGTCGACAAGGTCGACGACCAGACCATCGGCTCGTCGCTCGGCAAGGAGCTGCGCAACAACGCGCTCATCGCGTTCGGCGTCGCCTTCCTCGCCCAGCTGCTCTACCTCGCGATCCGCTTCAAGTGGACCTTCGGCCTCTCGGCCGTCCTCGCGATGGCACACGACGTGCTCCTCGTGACCGGCCTCTTCGCCTGGCTCGGCAAGCCGATCGACGGCATCTTCCTGGCCGCCGCGATGACCATCGTCGGTCTGTCGGTCAACGACTCCGTCGTCGTCTTCGACCGCATCCGCGAGCGCTGGTGGGGATCGAAGCCCGGTGACGACTTCATGGAGCTGGCCAACACCGCGTCCGTCGAGACCATGCCCCGCACGGTCAACACCGGCCTCGGCGCGATGTTCATCCTCGCCGCACTCGCCTTCATCGGCGGCGACTCGCTCCAGGACTTCGCCATCGCGCTCCTCGTCGGCCTGATCATCGGCACGCTGTCCTCGGTCTTCGTGGCCACCCCGCTGCTGACCTACCTCAACCAGCGGTTCCCGATGAGCCGGGTCAAGCGCGAGAAGGTCGTCCGGACCCCCGAGGACTCCGGCGCCGTCGTCTGAGGTTGCTGCCTCAGGAGTCTCCGGATATCCGGTGACCGCCCCGCTTGTCGGCCTGGATCTCGGCCGACAAGCGGGAGACTCGGGTGCAAAGGTCCCGTCGACGGGTCCAGGACGACGTTGCCCGGGCGGCGTAGGCTCTGCCCATGTTGTGGATCCTGTTGATCGTCGTGCTGGGCGTGGTCGCCTACAAGTACCGCGTGAAGATCCTGGCCCGGATCCTCGGCCAGCCCGAGCGGCGCATCGAGCGCCAGATCGGCCGCAAGAAGAACTACTGACGCCGCTTGTGGATGGCGTACGACGTGGTGTCGGCGCCGCCCCGTAGGGTGCTCTGGTGCCTGAGCCCGACACCTCCACCAGCCGAGTCGCGACCGTGCTGGCCAAGGCGGTCACCGGCCTCGGCGGGCAGCAGCGCGACGGCCAGGTGCAGATGGCGACGGAGGTCGCCGACGCGATGGAGGACGGTCGCCACCTCCTCGTCCAGGCCGGCACCGGCACCGGCAAGTCGCTGGGCTACCTCGTCCCGGCGATGCTCCACGACAAGCGCGTCGTGGTGGCCACCGCGACCCTCGCCCTCCAGCACCAGCTCGTCGAGCGCGACCTGCCCCGACTGGTCGAGGCGGTCAAGGACGTGCCCGGGCTCGACACGTCGTACGCCGTCCTGAAGGGGCGATCGAACTACGCGTGCCTGCACCGCATCCGGGCCGGCGTCCCCGACGACCAGGGCACCCTGGTCGACGTGCCCATGGGCTCCATGGCCGAGAAGGTCCTCGAGCTGCGGGCGTGGGCCGAGGAGGAGTCGGAGCAGAAGGCCAGCGGCGAGCGCGACAACGCTCCGCGCCACACCGATCGTGAGTGGCGCCAGGTCTCGGTCAGCCACCGGGAGTGCCTCGGTGCCGCGAAGTGCCCGTTCGGCGCGGAGTGCTTCGCCGAGCTCGCGCGCGAAAAGGCGCAGCGCAGCCACCTGATCGTCACCAACCACTCGCTCCTCGCGATCGACGCGATCGAGGAGGTGCCGATGATCCCCGACTACGACACCGTGGTCATCGACGAGGCGCACGAGCTCACCGCACGCGTCACCCAGGCTGCGACCGACGAGCTCGCAGCCGCCGACATCGAGCGCGCCGCCCGCCGCTCGAGCCGCTGGACCGCCGACGCGGACGGCGACCCGGCGGGTGACCTCGAGGACGCCGCCCAGCAGCTGGCCGAGGCCTTCGAGGCGACCCCGCCCGGGCGGATCGACCAGGTGTCGCAGCAGCTGTCCGACGCACTGGTCCTCGTCCGCGACGCCGCGCGCGCCTGCCTGTCGGCGTACCCGCGCGAGTCCGGCGGCGGTGGTGGCGAGGGCGACGCCGGTCGCACCCAGGCCAAGGGCATGGTGCAGGAGGTCTTCGTCAACGCCGAGCGGATGGCTGCGGGTTCGCAGGCCGACGTGCTGTGGCTCGGCGAGGCGCGCGACCGGTTACCTGCGCGGCTGCACGTCGCGCCCCTGCAGGTATGGGGCCCGATGCGCGACAAGCTGCTCACCGACAAGACGGTCGTCTTCACCAGCGCCACGCTGATGCTCGGTGGCGAGTTCGGCGCCGTCGCCACCTCGCTCGGTCTCAAGCCCACCGAGCGAATCGGCCACCAGGTCGCCACCACCGACGCCGAGGACGCGCTGCCGTGGAAGGGCATCGACGTCGGCTCGCCGTTCGACTACGGCCAGCAGTCCATCCTCTACGTCGCCCGCCACCTGCCTCAGCCCGGCCGCGACGGCCTCGGGCAGGCGCAGCTCGACGAGATCTGCGAGCTCGTCGACGCCCTCGAGGGCCGCACGCTCGGCCTGTTCTCGTCCCGCCGCGCGGCCGAGACCGCCGCCGAGGCCGTGCGCGCGCGGCTGCCGCACCTCACCACGCTCGCGCAGGGCGACGCCCAGCTCCCGGAGCTCGCCAAGCAGTTCGTCGAGGACCCGCACACCTGCCTGTTCGGCACGCTGTCGCTCTGGCAGGGACTCGACGTCCCCGGCGACACCTGCCAGCTCGTGATCATCGACCGGATCCCGTTCCCACGGCCCGACGACCCGCTGATGTCGGCGCGCCAGAAGGCTGCCGACCAAGCCGGCGGCAACGGCTTCATGCAGGTCGCCGCGACCCATGCTGCGCTGCTGATGGCGCAGGGTGCCGGCCGCCTGATCCGCACGACCACCGACCGCGGCATCGTCGCCGTCCTCGATCCGCGACTGGAGACCGCCCGCTACGGCCGGTTCCTCAAGGCGTCGCTGCCGCCGATGTGGTCGACCACCGACCCGGCGCTCGTCCGCCAGGCGCTGAAGAGGCTGGGTCAGGCGACCAGCGCGTAGACCACCACGCCGATGACCACCAGGATGCCGGCGAGGATCAGGTAGAGGGCGGGCCCGCCCGAGCTCACCTCCGTGATCGCGGACGAGGTCGTGGGCTCGTACGACGACCGCGCGGGCGCCGCCTGCGGCTGCGGGGTGGGTGCCGGCTGCGGCACCTCGGGCGCGGGCTCGGGCGCGGGAGGCGCCTGCTCGGGAGCTGCTCCACCCGACTCCCGGCGCGCGGTCTCCGCGGCGGCGAGGTCCAGCCAGCTGTCGACCTCGCCGATGTCGTACCCCTGCCGCAGCCGCACCGGGGTGAACCGCAGGTCCATGATGTGCTCGGCGCCGAACCGCTGCTCGGGAAGCTCGAGGTTGTCGAAGATCAGGTCGATGGCCTGGTCGACCTCTCCCATGTCGTACCCCTCGCGGAGGGAGGTCGTGCTGAAGGTGGGGCGGTCGAGTGCCATGTCGGTCCTCCGTCAGGCCTGGTCGGGTGAGTAGCCGAAGAGCTGGTAGTCGCGGCGGTACATCTGCGTCACCAGCGCGCGCAGCTCGGCGGAGACCTGCTGGTCGCGGCCGCCGGGCGCGGTCTGGTTCTTCGGCGCGCTCGGCACGGCGGGCGCCCCGATCCGCTCGCACACCTCGGCGAAGTCGCGGTCGAAGGTCTCGAGGCGGCCGATGAAGTCGACGCGGTTGAGGTCGATCATCCGGCTCTGGAGGGTCAGGTGCTGGTCGGTGCCGGGCACGGCGGCCAGGTCGTGCGTCGCGGTCCACGCGGCGAACTCCTCGACCACCTGCATCCGCGCGTGGGTCGCGGGGTCGAAGTCGTAGTAGTTGTTGTCCACGACCTTGTCGTGCCACGCCGACACGAATCGGTCGAGCGGGTCGCGGACGAATGCGAACGTGAAGTAGTCGGCGTACGACGCCAGCGGGTAGCGGATCCGCATCGCGTGGTCGACGTCGAGCACCACGCCGTTGCTCTCGCAGTGGTGCCGGATCGTGCGGGTCGCGACCTTGGCCACGCGGTACCAGACGAACCGGTGGCCGTGGCTGATCGTGAGGTTGTACGCCAGCGGGCTCAGCCAACCGGACTTCTCGCCCGCGGCGGCGAGCCGGTCGAGCTCCGCCTCTCCGGGCGGCGTCAGCCGGCGCCGGTTGCCGGGGCGGGTACGGAAGAGCTCGGGATCGGGGCGTGACATCGCCGCGAGGCTAGCCGAAGGCGATCCGCCCCCGCAGCGACTCCGGGTCGGCGACCGGTGCGTCCTTCGTCTCCGCGATCAGCTCGCGCGCCTGGTCGACGCTGTCCCACACGTTCCAGAGCAGCACCCCGCGCACGTGCCCGGACTTCAGGTAGTAGACGACGCCGGTGCCGATCTCGCCGTCCTTCCAGTCCTCGATCAGGTCGAGGTCGCTCCTCGTCTCGCCGACGGCCTCGTAGCCGCGGTCGAGGATGTCGGACCAGAAGAAGGGCGTGTAGTCGTAGGTCTCGTCGCTGCCGGCCATCGCCTTGCCCGCGGCTTCGCCCGACTTCTCGGCGTGGTCGACGTGCTCGACGCGGCGCCGGCCCAGGAGCGCGTCCGGGTACGACGCCACGTCGCCCGCGGCGTACACGTCATCGGCGCTGGTGCGCAGGTGCTCGTCGACCACGATGCCGTTGTCGACCTCGAGGCCCGCTGCCTCGGCGAGCCCGGTCCGGGGGAGCACGCCCACGCCGACGACCGCGCCGTCGGCGGTGATGTCGGTGCCGTCGTCGAGGCGGATGCGGACACCGCCGTCCTGCTCCTGCCCGCCCTCGACGGAGCCGTGCACGATCGTCACGCCCCGGTCGGCGAAGTCCTTGCTGAGGGTAGCGGCCAGTGCGCGCGGGAACATCGCCTCCTGCACGTCCTCGACGTCCAGCACGAGCGTGACGGTGACGCCGTTCTGCACGAGCGCAGAGGTGATCTCCGAGCCGATGTAGCCGCCCCCGACGACCACGACGTGGCTGCCCTCCGTGGCGACCGCGCGCAGCCGGTCGTAGTCGGCGGCGGTCCGGTAGTAGACGACACGGGGGCCGGGGTCGATGCCGAGCACGCGCGGCTCGGCGCCGGTGGCGAGCAAGAGCTTGCCGTATCCCACCGTCGTACCGTCCGCGAGGCGTACGACGTGCGCACCCGGGTCGATCTCAGTCACGGTCGTGTCGGTGACCAGGTCGACGGCGTCGTCCTCGTCGAGGTCGCCGGACAGGTCGGAGTCGGCCAAGGTCTTGTCGTCGCTGAGCCAGAGGTCCTTGGAGAGGTCCGGACGGTAGAGCGGCTTCGCGGGCTCCGACCCGAGGACCGCGATCGTGCCGCCCTCGTCCTGGGACCTGATCCCCTTCACCGCGCTCGCGGCCGTGACCCCTGCTCCGACGATGACGTAGTCGTAGGACTCCTTGACGGTGCTCATGTGGCCATCGTGTCCCGCAGGTGAGGACCTTTCAACGCCCTCGCGGGTGGGCGTCAGAGGCTGCGCAGCACCGCGGTCACGACACCCAGGATCGTGGCGTTGTCGCCGGGGATCGGGTCGTACGCCGAGTTGTGCGGGAGCAGCCAGACGTGGCCGTCCTTGCGCTGGAAGGTCTTCACCGTGGCCTCTCCGTCGATCATCGCGGCGACGATCTGGCCGTTCTCGGCCGTCTGCTCCTGACGGATAACGACGTAGTCGCCGTTGCAGATGGCCGCGTCGACCATCGAGTCACCCGAGACCTCGAGCAGGAAGAGCGTGCCGTCGCCGACGAGCTGCTTGGGGAGCGGGAAGACGTCGGTGACCTGCTCCTCGGCGAGGATCGGGCCACCGGCGGCGATCCGGCCGACGACCGGGATGTTGACCGCGGTGGGGGCGACGTCGCCGATGCCGGTCTCGTCGACGCTCGAGTCGTCGCCGCTGGAGATGGAGCGGCGTGCTGCCATCACCTCGGGCAGGAAGACCTCGAGGGCGCGCGGCCGGTTCGGGTCACGCTTGAGGAAGCCCTTGCTCTCGAGCACGCGCAGCTGGTGGGCGACGCTGGAGGAGGAGGTCAGGCCGACGGCCTGGCCGATCTCGCGCATGGACGGCGGGTAGCCCTTGGACTCGATCGAGTCCTTGATCGTGGCGAGCACACGCTGCTGGCGCGGGGTCAGGCCCGTGGCGTCCGGGGGACCGTCCGGCATCTCGATGACGTTCTTGTCCGCTGACTTGGCCATCTCTGGAACCTCTCGACGCGTGGCGGTACGGGCTGCTGTCCGTGCACCGTAGCCCGGATCGCACCACAGGATCAAACACCTGTTCGAACCTGCGTGTCGCGCTGTCCGCGCGGGCGACACGCCGAACATTTGTTCGACCGGAGTCTTGCATCGTTCGAACACGTGCTCTAACGTCGTACACATGTTCGATCGAACGTCTGATCGACGCCCACCCGCTGTCGGTGGCTGTCACTAGACATTCCTCGTCATCACACGACCCGGCTGATCTTCCCCAGGAGGCCACACCATGAGCACCCTCAGCCTTGCACCTGTCTTCACCACCAACACCGTCTCTGCCGCTCGCCCGCGCTCGTCCGTGCGATTGACGCGTCGTGGCCGGATGGTCGTCTTCCTGATCTCGCTGTTCCTGGTCCTCGGCGTGGCGATCATGCTCGCCGGTGGCGCCGTCGGCACCGACTCGGCCGGCCAGCCCGCGCCGACCGAGATCGTCCAGGTGGCCCCCGGTGACACCCTGTGGGGGATCGCCAGCGACCTCGCCACCGACGGTGACGTCCGCGGGATGATGACCGAGATCGAGCGGCTCAACGCCCTCGAGTCCGCCAGCCTCGCGGCTGGCCAGAAGCTCCGCGTCCCAGTCGTCTCCGACTGACGCGAAGGCCTCCATCAGCCGCTTCGACCCCGGCTGGTGGACCAAGGGGAAGGCGAGGGGCGGGCCATCGGCCCGCCCCTCGGCGCATTTCGGGGTCTTCGGTGTGGCCGGGTGCTCGTCCACAGGCTTTGCCTTCGCTCTGGTTCGAGAGCCGCCGTCATGGGTAACTTGACTGCGTCCACGCTCTCGGGAAGGCCGTCTCATGCACGTACGCCGCGCACTCGCGCTCGCCGTTCTCGCGCCCCTGCTCCTGGTCGGGTGCTCCGACGACCCCGAGCCGAAGCCCCAGATGCCGGAGACCTCGACCGCGACTCCCACCGAGGAGCCGACCGAGACCGAGACGCCCGAGGTCGAGAGTGCCGAGGACTTCATCCGGCGCTGGGTGAAGGCGGGCGACGAGATGCAGGTGACCGGCGATACGGCCGAGTACGACGCGATGACGCCGAACTGCAAGGCATGTCAGGGCTTCGTTGAGAGCGTGGAGCAGGTCTACGCGGCCGGCGGGAGTGCACAGTTCGCCGGCACCACCGTGACAAAGATCCGGCGCTACGCGGCCAAGCCGCCGACCTACGATGTGTCACAAGACGTCGCGGAGACCGTGATCAAGCACGGTGACACTGGCAAGACCGAGACATATCCGGCCGGAAGCACTCGGATTCGGGTGATCTTGAAGACGACGCAGTCAGGGTGGCTAGTCACGTACTTCGGGATCCTGTGATGCCGGACAGTCAACGAGTCGCCGGACTTCTAGCGGTCCTTGCAATAGTCGCCAGTGCGCTGGTCGCCCTGGTCGCGGCTCCCGCGCAAGCCGGCAGCTGCGTGGGCGTGGGATGGTCGCAAGTTTCGGCCGACTGCGCGTGGACCTATGCCGAGTACACCGAGAGCTCGTCGGCTGGCGACGGCCACACGTGGGTCGTCACGATCCAGTGCGGCAACGGTGGGATCTGCGCCGAGCACGTCGAGTGTGTCGAGAACGGCGAGGAGGGCTTCGTCCACGACGTCTACATGGACGGCACGGATGTGGGCGACGTGTGCGTCCCCGAGAGCCAGATCCAGGAGGTCGACGTCGCCGCGCTGGCGATCCGTGCCTTCAAGAACTACGACTGGCCGGCGTCAGCCCTCGTCGTCCAACCCCCGGGCGGCAAGACGCTGGTCAACCTCGAGACGAACTTCTACACGACCGACAACCAGGTCATCACCCGCTCGGTCACCGTCGCCGGCAGGAACGTGACGCTCCGCGCCACCCCGACGTATACCTTCCACTTCGGCGACGACTCGAGCACGACGACGGCGAGCCCGGGCCGGCCGCACCCCGACCTCGACGTGACCCACACCTACGCCAGCACGGGCGACGTGGTCGTCAGCCTCGACACCACCTACTCCGGCGAGTTCCGGATCGGCGACGGCGACTGGCAGGCGATCCCCGACACCCTGACCGTCGCCGGCCCCGGCTTCGACCTCCAGGTCGTCGAGGCGCTGCCGCAGCTCGTGATCCGCTGATCGCGCGGAGTGCGGTCGTGGTGACGCGGATGCCGCGTCACCAGCACCGCACTAGCGAGCGGCGCGCTTCCCGCCGACCGGGCGAGGTGCGGCCGGCGCGGAGCCGGGGGAGCCGGGGGAGCCGGAGGATTCGGGCGCGGCCGTGATCCCCAGGGCGCGCATCATCCGGGCGAGGAGCAGCAGGCCGACGAAGAGGCAGGCGATCGCACCGAGGCAGGCCAGGGCCATGAAGCCCCAGGCGCCCGAGCTGCCCCCGCGGGCCGCCGTACCGAAGTCGATGGCGGCGTACACGAGGTAGCCCCAGGCCACGACGCAGAGCGTGATCGCGGCCCCGAGGAGGAGGGCGGTCCGGTTCAGTGTCCGGGGCTGGCGAGTGCCGCGCCTCGACCCTGCTCGCTTCCCCGTGGACACGGGGATCATTGTGACTGATGTGACCCGAGGGGGACACCCGAACCGCGCAGGGCCGGCGAACATCCGGTCGTTCGAGCAGGGGTCGACACGCCCCTCGGCGCGGCGTTCCGACGACATATCCGCAGGTCAGGCGCATGCCCCGAAACAGATCGGTCGAGGTTCCGCATTCGCTTGCCAAGCGTTGTGGTCGGGGCGTACGGTTACCACTACATCTAGTAGTTACACCGCTGTAGTTATCCACATCTGGTGCACAGGCTAGAGGCCGAAGCGCACAGCTTGAGGCTAGTTGTCCACAGGAACATCCCCAAGCTGCACCCTGTTATGAGGGTGTATGAAGCGCGCCCTGACGACGCGAGAGGAGGACCACCATGCACTGTCCCTACTGCAAGAACGAGGACACCAAGGTCCTCGACTCGCGTGTCGCCGACGACGGCGGTTCGATCCGCCGCCGCCGGACGTGCTCGGCGTGCGACCGCCGGTTCACCACGGTCGAGAAGATGCAGCTCACGGTGCTCAAGCGCTCCGGCGCGACCGAGCCCTTCAACCGCGACAAGGCGATCGCCGGCGTCCGCAAGGCCTGCAAGGGCCGCCCGGTCACCGACGCCCAGCTCGCCTGCCTCGGCCAGGACGTCGAGGACGCCCTGCGCCTGAGCGGCCAGGCCGAGTTCGACGCGAACGACGTCGGCCTGGCGATCCTGGCGCCGCTGCGCGCGCTCGACGAGGTGGCGTACCTCCGCTTCGCAAGCGTCTACCGCGCCTTCGAGTCGGCCGACGACTTCGACGCCGAGATCAAGATGCTGCGGCTCGAACGCGCCGCAGCAGACGATCAGCCCGCCACGACGGGCTGACCCACAGACGGCCCGGCAGGTAGTGGGGAAGCTGCCTGCCGGGCCTACCAACGCCGCGGACGACATCCGCACGCACATGCAGGACATCAGCACCACCACACCACGAGGGAACGAGGAGCCCGAATGACCGAGACGGCGAGCGCCCGTAGCAAGCGAGCGACGAAGGGCAAGGGTCTGACGCTGGAGCGCGTCTTCAGCACCGAGGGCACCCACCCCTACGACGAGATCACCTGGGAGCGCCGCGACGTCGTCCAGACCAACTGGAAGACCGGCGAGACCGTCTTCGAGCAGCGCGGTGTGGAGTACCCCGACACCTGGTCGGTCAACGCCTCCACGATCGTCACCACCAAGTACTTCCGCGGCGCGGTCGGCACCGACGTCCGCGAGTGGAGCCTCAAGCAGCTCATCGACCGCATCGTGACGACGTACACGAAGGCCGGCGTCGACCACGGCTACTTCGCCACCCCCGGTGACGCCGAGATCTTCGAGCACGAGCTCACCTGGCTCCTGGTCAACCAGTACTTCTCGTTCAACAGCCCCGTGTGGTTCAACGTCGGCACCGCCTCGCCGCAGCAGGTCTCGGCCTGCTTCATCCTCTCGGTGGACGACTCGATGGACTCGATCCTCAACTGGTACAAGGAGGAGGGCTTCATCTTCAAGGGCGGCTCCGGTGCCGGCCTCAACCTCTCCCGCATCCGCTCGTCCAAGGAGCTGCTCAGCTCCGGTGGTACGGCGTCGGGTCCCGTCTCCTTCATGCGCGGCGCCGACGCCTCCGCGGGCACCATCAAGTCGGGCGGCGCGACGCGTCGTGCGGCCAAGATGGTCGTCCTCGACGTCGACCACCCGGACATCGAGGAGTTCGTGATGACGAAGGCGAAGGAGGAGGACAAGATCCGCGCCCTCCGCGACGCCGGGTTCGACATGGACCTCGGCGGCGCCGACATCACCTCGGTCCAGTACCAGAACGCCAACAACTCCGTCCGCGTGACCGACGAGTTCATGCGCGCCGTCGAGGACGGCACCGAGTTCGGCCTCCGCTCGCGCGGCACCGGCGAGGTCATCGAGACCGTCGACGCCCGCGACCTGTTCCGCAAGATCAGCGAGGCCGCCTGGGCCTGCGCCGACCCGGGCCTGCAGTACGACGACACGATCAACGACTGGCACACCAACCCCGAGACCGGCCGCATCACCGCGTCCAACCCGTGCTCGGAGTACATGTCGCTCGACAACTCCTCGTGCAACCTGGCCTCGCTGAACCTGCTGAAGTTCCTCAAGGACGACGACACCTTCGACGCCGCCCTGTTCGCCAAGGCCGTCGAGTTCATCATCACCGCGATGGACATCTCGATCTGCTTCGCCGACTTCCCGACCGAGCCGATCGGCCAGACCACCCGCGACTACCGCCAGCTCGGCATCGGCTACGCCAACCTCGGCGCGCTGCTCATGGCCATGGGCCTGGGCTACGACTCCGAGGGTGGCCGCTCGATGGCTGCCGCGATCACGTCCCTCATGACCGGTACGTCCTACAAGCGCAGCGCGGAGCTCGCCGGGATCGTCGGCCCGTACGCCGGCTACGCCCGCAACGCCGAGGCCCACAAGCGCGTGATGCGCAAGCACCAGGCGGCCAACGACGTCGTCCGCGTGCTGCACACCGAGGACGGCCGCACCCACAAGCTCGCCACGCAGGCGTGGGCCGACGTGGTCAAGCTCGGGGACAAGTTCGGCTTCCGCAACGCGCAGGCCTCCGTGCTCGCGCCGACCGGCACCATCGGCTTCATGATGGACTGCGACACGACCGGCATCGAGCCCGACTTCTCGCTGGTGAAGTTCAAGAAGCTCGTCGGCGGCGGCTCCATGCAGATCGTCAACCAGACGATCCCGCGGGCCCTGAAGAAGATGGGCTACCAGGAGGAGCAGATCGAGGCGATCGTCGCCTTCATCGCCGAGCACGGCCACGTCATCGACGCTCCCGGCCTCAAGCTCGAGCACTACGAGGTCTTCGACACCGCGATGGGCGCCCGCTCGCTCAAGCCGATGGGCCACGTGAGGATGATGGCCGCCGCTCAGCCGTTCCTCTCCGGTGCGATCTCCAAGACGGTCAACCTCCCCGAGACCGCCACGGTCGAGGAGATCGAGGACGTCTACATGCAGTCCTGGAAGCTCGGCCTCAAGGCGACGGCCGTCTACCGCGACAACTGCAAGGTCGGCCAGCCTCTGTCCGACGGTGGCGGCAAGGCCAAGAAGGACGAGGCCGACAAGGCTGCGGCCGACGCGGCCGTCGAGACCAAGGTCGTGGAGAAGGTCGTCTACGCCCCGGTCCGCAAGCGCCTGCCGAAGTCGCGCGTCTCCCGCACGACGTCGTTCACCGTCGGCGGTGCCGAGGGTTACATGACCTCCGGCGCCCACGACGACGGCCAGCTCGGCGAGGTCTTCCTCAAGCTCGGCAAGCAGGGCTCGACCCTGGCCGGCGTGATGGACGCCTTCTCGATCGCGGTGTCGATCGGCCTGCAGTACGGCGTCCCGCTGGAGACCTACGTCTCGAAGTTCACCAACCTGCGCTTCGAGCCTGCCGGCCTCACCGACGACCCCGACGTGCGGATGTCGCAGTCGATCATGGACTACATCTTCCGCCGCCTGGCCCTGGACTACCTGTCCTTCGACGAGCGCTCGGCTCTCGGCATCTACTCCGCCGACGAGCGCCAGCGCCACCTCGAGACCGGCTCCTACGAGCCGCTCGTGGAGGAGACCGGCAACGCCTCCGAGCTCGTCGAGGCGCCTGCCGCTCCGGTCGTGGCCGAGGTCGTCGAGGTCGAGGACGTCGTCGAGGCCACCGCCAAGCCGGTCCCCGGTGGTGCCAAGACCACCGCCGAGCTGTTCGAGCAGCTCACCGGTACAGCCGTCGACTCGCCGCTCTGCATGACGTGTGGGACCAAGATGCGTCCCGCTGGTTCGTGCTACGTGTGCGAGGGCTGCGGGTCCACCAGCGGCTGCAGCTGATCTGACACGTGGTGGGCTGGTCGCGGCGTGTCTCGTCGCTTCAGCCCACCAATGTCAGTGGGCCTGTCTAACCTGGGCCTGTGGGGTCGTCGAACGCTTTGAAAGGGCATCACCGTGGTCACCAAGACTGTCAGTCCGATCGATCGGAATCCCGACCCCGCCTTTCGCTTCATCGACCTCTTCGCGGGAATCGGCGGCTGTCGGCTCGGTTTCGAGCGGGCTGGTGGCGAGTGTGTGTTTACGTCTGAGTGGGACCGATTCGCTCGTCAGACTTACGAGACCAACTACCCAACGGACGAGGGCAGTGACCATGTCTTCGCTGGTGACATCCGCGAGATCGTGGCGTCCGAGGTTCCTGACCACGACGTGCTCGTTGGCGGCTTCCCGTGCCAGCCGTTCAGCATCGCTGGTGTGTCGAAGAAGAACGCTCTCGGGCGACCGCACGGCTTCCAGGACCCCACGCAGGGGACGCTGTTCTTCGACGTCGCGCGCATCATCGCCGAGAAGCGTCCGCGGGCGTTCGTGCTGGAGAACGTCCGTAACCTCGTGTCGCACGACAAGGGCAATACGTTCAAGGTGATCCGGGCCAAGCTTGAGGATGAGCTCGGCTACGAGTTCCATCCGATGGTGATCGACGCCAGCGCAGTCGTGCCGCAGGGACGTCGCCGCATCTTTATGGTCGGTTTCGACAAGTCGGCGTTCCCGGGTGGCTCGGGCTTCTCGTTCAAGGACTTGGTGCTCGAAGGTCCCCACGGGCCGAACCCGAGCATGGAGGCCGTGCTGCACAGCGACGACGGCACCGAAGATGTCGTGCCCGACAAGTACACCCTTACCCCGAGGCTGTGGGAGTACCTGCAGAATTACAAGAAGAAGCACAGCGCCGCCGGCAACGGCTTTGGGTTCGGGCTCGTGACCCGGAACGATGTCGCTCGGACCCTTTCAGCGCGCTATTACAAGGACGGCTCGGAGATCCTTATTGATCAGGGACCGGACTTGCGGCCGCGTCGTCTCACGCCGCGTGAGTGCGCGCGCCTTATGGGGTTCCCGGACTCCTTTGAGATTCCGGTGAGTGACACGCAGGCCTACAAGCAGTTCGGCAATAGTGTCGTGGTGCCAGTAGTCGAGGCTGTTGCCACACTTGTGGCGGCCGTACTGGACGCCCAGCGAGGCGAGGTCGCCGCCGCGGGTTAGCCTCGCTACATGCCGGACATCGTGTCGCGCGAGGTCCGCAGCCGCATGATGTCTGGAATCCGCGGCAAGGACACCAAGCCTGAGGTCGTCCTCCGCAAGGCTTTGCACCGCCGGGGTTTCCGGTACAAGCTCCACGATCGGAACCTGCCGGGTAGGCCCGACCTCGTGCTCCCCGCGCGTCATGCGGTTGTGCTCGTGAACGGATGCTTCTGGCATGCCCATGAAGGGTGTCCCTACTTCAAACTCCCCGCCACGCGGCCCGAGTTCTGGCGCGACAAACTGATGGCTAACCGCGAGCGGGATCGGCGCAACTTAAGTCTGCTTCAGGATGCAGGCTGGCGAGTCGCGGTCGTGTGGGAGTGCGCGACGCGGAAGGATTTCGACTCGACGGTTGATCAGCTCGAGGGCTGGTTGAGGGGAACGAGCCAGAGAGTCGACGTGGCGTGGCTGCAAGCGCAAGGCTAGAGGACTACTTCGACGGAGCTGCAGGGAAGTACCTCAGCAGTGTCGAGACGGATCCCACCAAGTCAAACCAGCATGAATTCAATGGTGTCGCGCCACTGATCGAGCTGCTTGACGTGCCGCCAGCTAACGGAGGCCGCAGGTTCGCGACCTCCTACGTCTATCTAGAGGACGACAACGATCCGCTCGTGGTCGACAGCACCTCAACCTGGTACGACGCCCGCGAAGCGCACCCGATTCGCACCGAGTACCGCTTCTACTATCCCGCTGGCATCGAAGTCATGACTCGGGCGAAGTCCGGCGACTTCCTGGTCATCGCGAAGACGCGGTCAGATCCGCAACGCGACCTGTTGGTGATCGTGGCCGCTGGGGGTTCAACCCTTGCGCAGCAGGTGGAGGTCCTGTTCGGGCTGGAGCCCGCTGATCGATTCGATGTTGAGACCGCTCCGTCTGGCGTCGACCTGAACTTCACGTCGCGAGCACTTCTGGAAGCCCTCGGTTATGAGGTTGAGCTCTCTGACGAGAACTTTCTCGATGTCCTTGTCGAACGATTCGGGATGACCTTCCCTCAGACCAAGGTGTTCTCTGCCTTCGCGAGAGAGACCTTGCCGGCCGTGGACTCGCGCGTTGATCCTGACGCGGCCCTCCTCGGGTGGTGGGAGCGCGAGGAGATCCTGTTCCGCACCTTTGAACGGCACGTGCTCTCCGAGAAGATCGCCGAAGCGGCGACCGACGTCGATCAGGTACTCAAGCTCGCCATGAGCGCCTTCCAGCGCCGCAAGTCGCGCGCGGGTCACGCGCTCGAGAACCATGTAGCTGCAGTCCTTGAGGCATGGGAGATCTCGTTCGATGCGCAACCCAGGACAGAGGGCAACGTGCGTCCGGACTTCCTCGTCCCGGGCGAAGTCCCGTACCGCGACAACACCTATGACGAGGCGCGTCTTCGCATGCTCGCGGTCAAGTCGACCTGCAAGGACCGATGGCGTCAGATCCTGAGTGAAGCCGCTCGAATCCCGCACAAGCATCTACTGACGTTAGAGGCGCCGATCAGTGAAAGCCAGACGACAGAGATGGCCGATAGCAACGTGACGCTTGTTGTACCGGCCAACCTCCATGGCGCATATCTGCCGTCACAGACCGTGTGGACTGTGGCGCAGATGTTGGAGGACTTTCAGGCTGTCACTGCGGGAGGCTCGTGACCGCGGCACGGGTGCGACATGTGATCGGTGCCGCTGCGGTCATCTGTCCGTGCAGCAGTCCGCAGTATCGAGCGAGTATCAATCCCGTGTAGCGCTCGGGTGAGTCGCTGTTCTCCTGCGTGTGTCGGACGGCTGATCTACATTCATCCCCGTACCGGAAGCGTGACTATGGGGGAACAGTGCACGGTTGGAAGGCTAGCTCGGCAGGTCTGGCATGGGTAGTAGACGAGCAGACGCGGGTGTGCCTGAACGTGTACGCCGAGGATGCGTCACGGGTGCGGCAGGACGCGAACAATGAGCGCCGCATCGCCCAAGGCGGCTACTCGTCGCGACAGTTCGAAGAACTGCTTCAGAACGCCACGGACGCCGCCGCCAAGGGGGGAGGTCGCGTCGAGGTCTACCTGAGCGACACGACTCTTTACGTAGCCAACGACGGCGAGCCATTCACTGAGCGAGGCATTCGATCAGTCCTGGCTTCCGACATCTCCGCCAAGGACGACGACCAGATCGGCAAGTTCGGAATCGGCTTCAAGTCGATCCTGGCGGTGTCGGACACGCCCAAGGTCTTCAGTCGCACAGTCTCCTTCGGATTTGATCGTGCGTGGTCGACCGAGATGCTCCAGAGCCGTGGGTACGACGAGGACCACTATCCGGTGATGCGTCTTGCGCGTGTCCTGGATCCGCAGGGGGACGGCGCGCATGCAGATCCCGTACTGGCAGAACTCATGGATTGGGCGTCCACCGTGGTGGTAGCCACGCTGAACACGGACGTGACGCCTCTGGCGTCCCGACTCGCACAGTTTCCTTCTGAGTTTGTTCTGTTCTCCCCGCATCTCAAGACGGTTCGGATGCGAAGTAACGTGACCGGGCCTGACGGTCAGCCGTCCATCATGGCGGGAGACCGCACCGTCGAGCGGCGGGACCGTGGTGACGGCTTCGTTACCGTCACCTCGGGGACGGCATCGACCACGTGGTCGCTCGTCACGAAGAAGGTGGCGGTATCGCGAGCCGCCTACGCCGAGGCGGGCCATGTTGCCGCGCGACAGTCCGTAGAGGTGCAGTACGCCGTCCAGTTCCCGCCGTCGAAGAATGACGGTGCCTTCTGGGCCTACTTCCCGACCGAAACGAAGACGACGTTGTCAGGCATCGTGAATGCGCCGTGGAAGCTGAGCGACGACCGCCGTCACCTCCTGGACAGCAGCTTCAACAGGGAACTGCTCGAGGTCCTCCCACAGTTGGTCGGTTCGGCCCTGATCCGTTTCGGGGGCACGGACCAGGCGGTGAGCATCCTGGACGCGCTGCCGTCCCGTGGTGGCGAGCTCGGCGCCAAGGAGGCACGCAACTGGGCTGACGAGGAGATCAACGGGCCCATCTTCAGCCACATGAGGGAGGTCGCGTGTGTGCCGAACGCCGCGGGCGACCTGCGAAAGCCGAAGGAACTCCAGTGGGTCGGGAATATGGGCGCCAGCGGCTGGCTGGACAGGTGGGCCGCGACCCGCTCAGCGCCGTTGGACCATTGGGTTGCAGGTGCCGCGTACTCACCCGAAGAACGACGACTCAAGGTTTCGCGTCTGATGGGAGCAGGTGCTGTCATCGAGGACAGTGCAGCGGGACTCTCTGAATGGCTCGAGGCGCTGATCGCACACGAAACGGTGGATGAGTCGGCAGACGCGATCCTCTTGGCCGAGTACGTCTTCGCCGATGACGCAGGTATCGAGGAGTTCACCAGACGGAGACGAGGCCAAGACCCCAAGGCGCTGCAGTACGGGGTCCAGGCCCAGGTGCGGGCAGCAAAGATCGTGCGCCTCGAGGACGGATCGTTCAGCGCGCCTGCCAAGGGACGCGTCTTCGTCCGCGTGGCGGGAGATGACAGCTCCGACGTCGCGTTCGTTGATCCCGACCTCGCCAAGCGTCCGGGAATCCCGGATGCACTGGGTGTCTTGGGAGTGAAGCTCATGGACCTCAGCGGCGAACTGCGGAAGCTGCTGCACCGGTGGCATGCCAGCGCGAAGAGCCCGGCCGATGCTGCGATCTGGAGTGATATCTGGCGGGTGATGCGCGAACTTTCGCCAAGGAGTATCGACGAAATCCTCCAAGAGGACCTCCCGGGCGAGTTCGTCAGGTCGGTGCGTGTCAGGTCCGCCAAGGGACAGTGGGTGAGGGTCTGCGACGCCTTCGTCGGTGGGCGGCTAGTACCCGTCGACGGGAGTCGCGACCCGGGTTTCCTGATCGACCCAAAGTTCCACGCGTCCGACGACGAGCTGCTTCAACACTTCGGCGCGGTGGAGGTTCCGCTGAATCGAAATGGCACGCTCAGCGAGCCGTGGTTCGAGGAGTGGGAGGCGATGGCTCGTCGGGCCTTCGTGGACAACACAAGGTTCGTCGACCCCAAAAAGGCCGAGATCGCCATGCCCGCAAGCGTGACATGGCCGCTTCAGCCAGTCACGCTCATGAGCGCAGAGGCCAAACGGATCGTGACCGACCTACTGCTCCGGCGCACGTTGCCACAGCCTGTGCGGGTGGCAAACCGCGGGGAGTCTGTCACTGTGGTGGGCCCGGAGACCTTCTTCCTCTGGCATAACGCACACTTCGCGACTTCGCACGGAACCCTTCGCCCATCGGACACCGTGATCCCGCTGGAGGGCGTCAAGGCCGAGGTGTTCCCGGTCGTGGACATCGCGTCGAATGCTGCGTCACTGCTCGGCGTCAAGGCATCACTCGAGGAACTTGGCGCGGGTACGTGGCGGCGGATGAAGCAGGTTGTCGATACCTGGCGGTCACCGGAGCGGGACGCGGACCGTTCCCACTTCTACGCGTGGAGCCTGTATCACGGTCCGGCCGACCTTCTCACGACCTCGCCGCCGGTGGTGGCCGTCGGCAACAGCAGGCAACCCGTGGAGGTGCAAAACGTCGGCGTCACCAGTTCGTCCACCACCTACGACTCGCTTCTCGACGCGGGTATCCCTGCCCTGCTTGTGGAGGACTCCGCGGATCTCGACGAGTTCGTCCGTCTACATGGGATGCCCCTCGGCGACGACCTGCTCCAAGAGGAGGTAGTGGTCGAACCGTCAGGTGAGTTGGTCCACCTGACCGATGAGTTCCCACCGCTTAAGGTCCGCCTGCAGAATGCGGACCAAGATCTGAAGCTGCAGCCGGCAAGCCGTATCGAACGCATGACGGCGACGCCCAAGGGACAGGTAGCCAAGCGGCTGCCATTCCGTCGGGAAGCCGGCACACTCTTCGTGACCGGCGAGACGGCGCGCGATCGCCTCGCACAGGTCTCCGAAGCGCTGGGGCTTGGCCTCGGACGAGAAGGCGTAGACCAGGTGCTCGCCTCGATGGCAAGGGCCGAGACTGACAAGCTCCGTACGCAGGTGAAGCGCTGCAAGGACGACAACGAGAGGCTCGTTCTGGCGGCCGGCGCGGAGGCGCTGCGACGTGCAGTTCCCGCGCAAGCACTCGCCGTTCTCGAGCAAGCAACTGGTGAGGCCTCGCCCGCGCAGGTGGCAGCTCTCGCCCGAGCGGTCCACGGTGTCGGAATCCTGAAGGTGCTCCGTCCTGCGCTTGACGACAACGGACTGCTCCCACCCCGCGAGTGGACAGGGCGTCGGCCGACCCGTCAATGGGTGGACGCATTGGGCTTTCCTGCCGACTGGGCCGGGTTCCCCGGCAGCCAACGAGCCGCTGTGGAGATGATTGACGGACCGGCAGTGCTAAGTCCACTGCACGACTATCAGGAGTTTGTCACCGAGCGAATCGAAGGCCTTCTGCGCGGGGTCGGACCAGACCGCGGGATGGTCTCGCTGCCGACAGGGGCAGGCAAGACGCGAGTTACCGTGGAAGCCATCGTCCGAGCCGTGGCCCTGGAGCTGGTCGCTCCAGACAAGCCTTTGGTGTGGATCGCGCAGACGGACGAGTTGTGCGAGCAGGCGGCTGAGACCTGGACGTACGTCTGGCGCGCCATCGGACCTCAGGTTCCCATGCGTCTGGGTCGGCTGTGGGGCAGCAACGAGGTGCCGGAAGAGCCGGGTACCTTCCAGCTGGTGATCGCCACCGTCGACAAGCTGTCGTCCCTGCAGAAGCGTGGGGAGGAGTACGAATGGCTGCGCGACCCATCCATCGTGGTCATCGATGAGGCGCACACGTCAATCGCGTCCTCCTATACCCAGGTACTGGACTGGATGGGGCGTGGCGGTCGAGGTCGCGACAGGGACGTCCGACGTCCGCTGCTCGGTCTGACGGCCACGCCGTTCCGGGGCACCTCGGAGGGGGACACAGACCGGCTCGTGGGTCGGTACGACGGCAATCGGCTCGACCGGGGCGCCTTCCGCAAGGAGGACCCTTACGAAGAGCTTCAAGACATGGGGGTGCTCGCACAGGTGCGCCACGAAGTGCTCGACGGAGTCAACGTCACTCTCAGCGAGCAGGACAAGGCCGACATCGAGAAGACGCGGAAGCTGCCGTCGACAATCTCCGAGCAACTGGGGTCAGACCTCGAGCGAACGAAGCGAGTGGTGGACCACATCGCTTCGTTGCCGGTTGACTGGACGGTGATCGCCTTCGCCCCGTCGGTAGAGAACGCGCGTGTACTGGCGGCGCTACTGGCCGAGCGTGGAGTTCCCGCGGTGTCCGTGTCCGGGGACACCGAGCCTGCGGTGCGCCGTCACTACGTCGAGGAGTTCAAGGCCGGGCGCATCAGGGTGATCACTAACTACAACGTCCTCACCCAGGGCTTCGACGCTCCTCAGGTGCGAGCGGTGTACGTCGCCAGACCCACATTCAGCCCGAACGTCTACCAACAGATGATCGGGCGTGGGCTCAGGGGTCCGCTTAATGGCGGGTCCGAAGAGGTTCTCATCGTCAACGTGGAGGACAACTTCGATCAGTACGGCGACTTGCTGGCGTTCAACGAGTTCGAGTACCTCTGGACGAAGCGTTGAGCAGTGTCGGCCTCGACGACGACCAGTTGAGCGTGGCCACTTGTGACCCATCGGAACGGCAGGTCGTCATTGCTGGGCCTGGGGCAGGGAAGACTCACGTTGTTGCCCGTCTGGTGGAGAACCTGATCATCGACGAGGGCGTCGACCCGGTGAACGGACTGCTGGTGCTGAGCTTCTCCAACGCTGCTGTGCACGCTGTCCACGCTCGGCTTAAGGCACACGATGTCCCGCCCGTTCAGGTGCGGACTATCGATTCCTTGGCTGGCCTGATCCTGCGTCGGTATGCGGAGGATGACGCGACAAGCTCGTCCTTCGAGGCACGCGTCGCTCGCGCAACAGATCTACTCAGAACTGGCGAATGGGATGACGGCGAGGACATCGAGCATGTCGTGGTCGACGAGGTGCAGGACGTAGTGGGCGTGCGAGCCGATTTCGTGTTGGCGCTTCTCGCATCAATTCCGAAGGAAGCTGGGATGACCCTCCTAGGCGACCCCGCGCAGGCGATCTATGATTTTCAGCTAGCGGAGGAAGGCGGAGGAACCCCCTCGTCCGAGTTGCTCGACCAAGTACGGGCCGACGGAGCCCGGACAGTGTTTCTGCGAGGCCAGTACCGCGCGCGGAGCCGTGACGCGGTCGCCGCGGCTGGCCTCCGCACGTCGGGCGCCGACACAGCAGATCCCAATGACGTCGAGGACTTCTGGAATGAAGTGATTCCGCTTGGCAGCGCCGGTGAGGCGTGGGACGTGCTGGCAACCCGGTCGGGAACCAAGGCCTTCCTGACGGGGACGAACGGGCACGCACTGCTGGTGGCGTCGGCGCTGCGCGATATGGGGCTGAAGGTGACCCTGCATCGAGGCGCACAGCAGCAGTGCTTGGCGGCCTGGATAGCACTTGTCTTCGCCTCGCCCGCAGCCTCGCTGGCTCGGGATGAGTTCCGGGATCTGCTGAGCCACATCGCCCCCGAAGTGGATACGGCCGTCGCTTGGCAAGCGCTTAGGTCCGTCGTATCAGGGCGTGGCACGGAGATCGACAAGGTTGCTCTGGCTTCGTCGCTCCGAGCACGGTTCAGCTTCGCCCCGGAACTCCTCTCCATCCCCGACGCAGATGTGGTGGTGTCGACGGTGCACCGAGCCAAGGGTTTGGAGTTCGACCACGTCGCCTTGGTGGAGGATCTATCGCCGGGCCAATCCCGCACGGCCGAGATGGAGTCGAGGGGACGGTTCGTTGCGCTAACCCGGGCGAGGGATCTGCTTCTGAGAGTGCCCGGACCCTCCGATCGCATGGTTCGGCTACACAAGCCGCCTCCACCAGCGGGGGCACGGTGGATCCGCGGAGGTCCGCAGAAGTGGCAGACGTTGGCATTCGAGATGCGCATGGGTGACATCGATGGAGATGTCGACGGCGATCTCGGTGTGACAGGGGCCGCCGGAATGCTGGACGTGAAGTACCTCGTCGGGAGGTCCGCTCGCCTGACGCCTGATCCTGTCCTCTCCACTTTGGAGCGACCCATCTACAGGGTGGAGATCGACGGTCAGTCCGTCAGCGTGACGACCGAGGCATTCGGGACCGACCTTGTGAGCCGCATCGGAGGGCTAGAGAGGCGACGCCGCGGTTGGCCAACTCTTACCAATGCCTACATCGAGGATGTGGCCACGTTTGCGGACGAATCCCTCAGGTTCCGGCTCGTACCGGTGCTGTCCGGACTTGCCGACATCGAATGGAGCGACAGCGGCGGTGAATGACATTTCTGCGTGGTACTACGCGCGTCGGATGATGGTCGAGGCGCTGGTGGCGGATCTCCAGGGCACGCATGAGCACGAGCTGATCGACGAAGCGCCATTGAGACGGTTCCTTGTTGGCGTGCTCTACCCAAGGGGCACCTCGGCCGAACCGCAACCCGACTCGACGCTGGGTGACGACACTGATCAGGACGCCGGAACCGAGGTGGACGCTGCCTACGACCCGGGTGTTTCGTTTGCCCACACGCGTCGGCCATCGACCATTGGTCTGACCACCTCGGTCAGTGCCGTTACCCCGGTGATCAACGTGACGGTGCAGGCCGATCGTTACGAGCGGGTGTCTGAAGAACCTGCGAGCAATTCGTGGAGCAGGATTTCATTCGGACCCGTTGAGGTGGACCTCACCCTTGCGGTCACCGGGTCCGGGCAGTCCGTCCTGGGACAAGGCCTTGTGTTGCGCTATGTGGTCCGACCGGTGAAGGACGGGCGTCGAAGTGTGACGATCGTGCTGCTCAACGACTTGTCAGAGCCCTTGCAGGGAGCACCCGACGGTGCTTGCTGGTTCCGGCCCTCGCTCGTCGTTTCCACGCCGGATGGCGAGTTCGTGGACCGGCGTCCCAGCCCGAGCGCCGAATTCATGGACGAGGACGAGATGAGTAGCGCGCTGCTACACCGCCGCCAGCGGAACCTCGCTGTAGGTCACGGCGTCGCTGTCGAATGGGAGGAAGGGCTCGTGGTCCGTCAATTGACGACCACATTCTTCCCCCAACACGACCTGCCTTTGGCCGATGCCAGCCGTGCTGATGTGCCGTCGCTGGATATGCAGACGCTGGCCTCCGGCGACAGAACCCTCCTGTACGCATTGGTCGAAACCTACGAAGCGTGGATCCACGACCGCAGCATCGACCTGAAGTCTCTCGACGGAGCCCACCTAGACACAGCGGGGAGGCATCTCCGAGAAGCTCAGGCAGCCGCTCGAAGGATGCGGCGAGGCATCTCGCTCCTCGAGAGCGATGCGATGGTCGCTCGTGCGTTCGCGGCCATGAACGAGACGATGCGTAGCCAAAGGCAACGTCAGGAGGTGCTGAGGACCGGTTCGGAGCGACACATCGACGCCGTCGTCGCAGCGTGGCGCCCGTTCCAGATGGCCTTCATCCTGATGAACATCGAAGGGGTCGTCAACCCGGCCAGCAGCGATCGCGAGATCGCGGATGTGCTGTGGTTCCCTACCGGCGGGGGGAAGACCGAGGCCTACCTCGGCCTGATCTCACTGACCTTGGTGCTTCGACGTTTGCGAGGGACCGGCAGCGATCGGCAGGGGGGCGGCGTGGGTGTCCTCATGCGCTACACCCTGCGGCTGCTGACCCTTCAACAATTCGAACGGGCTGCGGGCCTCGTCTGCGCACTTGAGGTTTGGCGGGCCGAGCAGCCGGACCTCTCGTCGAAGTCGCCCTTCACCATTGGGCTGTGGGTGGGACAAGGAGCGACGCCCAACAACGTCAGGGACGCCGGCAAGGCGCTGCGTGACAGAGCTCGCGGGCTCACCCCGGAGAATGGGGATCCCGTCCAACTGCTGCGTTGCCCATGGTGTGGGAGCAAGCTGTCTGAGGCCGCCTACGTCGCTGACAGGGCGGCCGACGAACTACGAGTTGAGTGTCCCGGGATCACCTGCCCATTCGCGGCAGGTCTGCCGGTCGCATTGGTTGACACAGACGTGTACGCGAAGAGACCGTCTTTAGTCATCGGCACCGTCGACAAGTTTGCGATGCTGGCGTGGAATGCCGATTCGAACAGCCTCTTCGGAGGAGGTACAGACGCCCCACCCGAACTGATCATCCAAGATGAGTTGCACCTGATCAGTGGACCGCTCGGTACATTGGTTGGCTTGTACGAGACCGCCGTGGACCGGCTTGCGACCGACCCGCACACGGGTGCCGCTCCCAAGGTGGTGGCGTCCACGGCAACCATTCGACGATCTGCCCAGCAGGTCCGCGCAGTGTTCAACCGGGAGTCGCGACAGTTCCCGCCACCCGGAATCGAAGCAGGGGATTCCTTCTTTGCCGTCGATGCGTCATCGGCGACGAAGGGCACCCGGCAATACGTCGGCGTGATGGCACCAGGCGCGAGCCACGCGACCCTCACGGTTCGTGCCTATGCAGCTCTCCTTCAAGCAGGAGCTGGGATGGACGTGTCAGACGAGGTCCGGGATGCTTACTGGACGCTGCTCGGCTACTTCGGCAGCCTAAGGGTTCTAGGAGCGGCCTACATCGCAACCATCGACGACGTCCGGGACCGCATCAAGGTCGTCGCATCGCGGCTGGGGCAGTCTGAGCGCAAGACGCGAGATCCGCGAGAGCTGACGTCACGGAAGAAAGCAAGCGAAATTCCCGTCGAGCTCGATGCCCTGCAGACTTCCTATCCATCTACCGAATCTCCGGACACTGTGCTGGCGACGAACATGATCTCTGTCGGCCTGGATGTCGACCGACTTGGCCTCATGGTCGTCTCCGGGCAACCCCAGACGACGTCGGAATACATTCAAGCGACTAGCCGAGTAGGGCGTCGCTACCCCGGTTTGGTGATTACCCTGTTCAATGCTGGCCGCTCTAGGGACCTCTCCCATTTTGAGTCATTCACCACGTATCACCGTTCGATCTACCAGCAGGTTGAGGCAACCGGTGCCACGCCTTTCGCTCCCAGAGCCCTGGACCGTGGGCTGCACGGCGTGGTTGTAGTCCTCCTCCGGCACCTGCTTACCGGCGCACGGCCGGATTCAGCAGCGGGCATGGTCGACGAGGTGAGTCGCTCAGATCTGGACGATGCCTTGGCTTGCGTCTTGGAGCGCGTCCGCAGTATCGCGCCCGAGCAGGAGGACGAGGTGCTGCAAGCCATCGACGCTCTGGTGGACCACTGGCGGGATGCGGTTGCCGATGGATACGTGTCGAAGTACGCAGGGTGGAGATCGCCGGAAGCGGCGCTGATGGTCCCGGCAGGCGCCCAAATGCAAGGTGCGGACAACGAACCGTTGGTGGAAATCTTCCCACCCAGCCGGCCCGCCTGGCCGACCCTGACGAGCCTCAGGAATGTCGACAGCGAGAGCACACTGCGTTTGGTTAACGTGAGACGAGAGGCCCGCACGCCATGAAGCCCGAGGACACACGAGTGCGGCAGAGCCAATTGGTATCCACTTTCGGGGTCGGCGCAATCTTCCCATCGGGCGATCACAGCTACCTGATCTGTGGCCTTGATGAGTGGGACGACCGGAGGTGCACCCCGATCGAGGAGCCGCGGCTCGCGCGGTCGTTGGGAGTCTCCCTGTTCAGGGCGCCCTCCACGGGCGCGCGACGCGGAGACGTCCCTGTTGTCCGCTTTCCTGAATTCCAGTACTGCCCGGAGTGCCGCCGCTTGGCGCGTTTCTGGGAGTTCGATGCCCAGAAAATGCAGTGCCAGAAATGCATCCGCGAACTAACCCCGTCACGTTTCGTGGCCTGTTGCGAGAACGGACATCTTGAGGAGTTCCCGTACTTCCAATGGGTTCACCGCCGCGTGGAGGGGGCCGTCACTTGGGACGAGTCCGCCGAGCACTCCCTGCGCTTGGAGACTCGCGGGACATCTTCTTCCTTGGGGGACATCGTGATCAGGTGTTCCTGTGGAGTTCCGCCGAGTGACCTCGAAGGTGCGTTCGGGCGCAACGCAGTCGCCATGGTCAAGGGCTGCTCCGGCCGGCGTCCGTGGTTGCCCGGCTCTGAGCCTGAAGCCTGCGACAAGAACCTTCGTGCCCTGCAGCGCGGTTCCGCAAACGTGTGGTTCGCGTCTTTGCGATCCAGCATTTCGATCCCACCGTGGTCTAGTCCGAGTGCGCGCCTCGTAACCAAGCTCTGGGACTCGTTTGAGGTGCTCGACGATGCGGCAGTGCGCACCGTTGTAGAAGCGCAGGCAGCGAAAAATCGTGACATAGATGTCGAAGGCGCCATGGCACTAGTGGCCCAACGGCGGGGTGTTGTGGCAGGCCCTCCGCCCACCGAGGCGGAACTCCGTGCAGAGGAGTACCAAGCGCTGGTCGACGGCAACAACGGCGGTCGACAAGATTCGTTCCAGTGCATAGCCGTGGACGTGTCCCCGAGTCTGTCGGGGGTTCTGACGCAAGTCTCAAAGGTCACGCGCCTACGAGAGGTCAGGGCTCTGAGTGGCTTCTCAAGGGTGACTCCGGTTGCCCCGGAACAAGGGCCTGCAGCCGGGCTTAGCCTGCGCCGCCACGACTGGTTGCCGGCCGTCGAGATCTTTGGCGAAGGCGTCTTCGTGCGGCTGGATGAGCCGCTCATCGCTGCTTGGGAGTCGGAAGACGAAGCCATCGAGCGTCGCACGGTACTTGACGCCGCACTCGGAGCCAGGAACAGCGACAGCGGTGCGTCGTCCTTGGAAACGCCCACCACCCGCTTTCTCGCGGTGCACACCCTCGCACATGCGGTCCTCAAAGAACTCAGCCTCGATGCTGGGTACCCCGTGGGTGCGCTGCGGGAACGCATCTATGCCGAGAAGGAGCAGGCTGGCTTTCTCGTATACACAGCTTCTTCGGACGCAGCCGGGAGCCTCGGCGGACTTGCCGCCTTGGCGGACGGAGAGCGCTTCGCCGAGATCCTGCGGACGGCTGTCACAAGGGCGCGCTGGTGTTCGAACGACCCCGTGTGTTCGGAGTCGGGCCCCTCAGGAAGCGACGGGTTGAATCTGGCCGCGTGCCACGCATGTCTGCTGCTGCCAGAGACGAGCTGCGAACACCGCAATATCTTCCTAGACCGTGTGGCGCTCGTGGGCGTGGATGGAGAAGTCGCGGCTGGAATGCTGCGCGGGATGTAGCGCCGTCGCCTCATGTGAGCTCACAAGAGGGGAAGGCTTGAACACCAGAACCTGTTTGCCCGAGGACGTCGACTGGACATCCGGACCCTGAAGCCGGCGCAGTGGCGAAGATCCCCAGCGTGGTCCTGGGCCGGGGTCCGTCTCCTGGCGCGGGTTGGACCGCGATCAGCTACGTCCTAGTTTCATGAGCCCTCACTGGAGTTTCACTCTCGCAGACGTCCACTGGGCGTGACAGCAAGCGAGTCGGGCTTCGGTGGTCAGCCAAAGAAGTCAGCGGGCCGATCGCCCAACCGGAGCAGCTCGCGGAGACGCGGAAGCAGGTCGCCGTAGTCGTCGAAGACCGACCACCCGACGTAGGCCGACAGGTCGTCGTCACGCTCACCGTCCTCGTGGCGCCAAGCCGTTGCCGAAAGAAGCGTCGTCACCATCTCGCGTACCTCGTGTTCGAGGCGCCCGGTGACATCCTCCCAGTGCCGCTGAAGGGGATGCCCGGCTGGGAGACCGGTCGGGTGCGTGATGCCATAGACGTCGAGGTCCTCGACCCCGCGGCTTTCGGCGTGGCGGTCGATGAGTGCAGCCACGTCGGCCGGCGGAACAGCCGCCAAGGCGTTGGCGACCAAGGAGATCACGTCCTCGGGAGCAGTCTGGCCGGGGGGACGCTCAGGAAAGTATAGGGTCGTCTCCCACGGGCCGTAGCCGCGCTGCCGACCCTCGACGGTCAGGAGGTCATGCAGTGCGGCAGTCTTGAGGGCAACGCGGACAGACGTCGAGACCAAGTCGATGTTCAGGTCGGGTGATACGTCCTCAAGCAGGCCGGCCGCCAGGTCGTCGCACCTCGACAGCGCGGTCGACCGGCCAGCACCGCGTCCGACCCTCGACAAGCTGGACTCGACTCGGTGCTGCTGGTCGTTTGCGAGATGCAGGTGCTTGGCGTTGAGGTCGAGACCGCTCATCACCTCCTCCCTGGCCGTTGCCATCGATGCCGCGAGCGCACGGACGAGGGGAGTGGCAGGACCGAACGACCCCGCGGCTGAGAAGCTCTCCGCGCTGAGTGCGTCGGCGTCGACCACGAGGTCTGCAGGTACGTCGGCGTGCGGGGGCACTGCGGCGACGAGCTCGCGGCACTTATCGATGAGGTCGAAGAGCTGCGAAGTCTCGATGGGTCTCAGGGGACCGAAGTCGTCGCGACGCAGTTCCCAGGAGACAGCTGCCACCGGAGTGTGGGGAGCCAGCGCGTTCGCGCGCAACTCGATGGCCGTCTCGGGATTGCGAACGGTGAGAAACATGGTCCCGTTGGGCAGGCTGCGCTCGATCGGCACGTCAATCGCGAACGTGCGGCGCGCGGCTGCGTCGAGCACGTCAAGACACATGAGCTGGACGCTGCGCCTCCCGCGCGGCCAGTCGAGGCCAGGATCCATGCCGTGTGTCGGACGTGTCCACACCAGCAGCTCGTGGCCGAGTGGTTCCAGCAGGCCGTCGGAGTAGCCGAACTCCTGCCCGCCCTCGGGCCCGTCGCTCATGTGGATGGAGAACGGTGGGAGATCTGCTACGTAGTCGCGCACAATCGGAATCCTGTCAGGCGAGGTGTCTGGCGACTGGGTACTCGCGCAACAGACTTCAGACGGTCATGTCGTCGTGGACGCCGACCTTCGCGAGTTCGAGCGATCCCTCCGGCAGAATCCAGTAGCGGAGCCGGCGTGCGGCTGGAGTGTTCGAATGGAGGCATTACCCGCCACGCGCGTGCACCGTCATCACTCACCTTCTGCGGCGATCCGCCGGCGTCAGAGCCCGGTCACTCGCTGGCCTGCCCGCATCAGGCGTTCGAGCGGTAGGCCCGGGAACGCCAAGGCGTCCGGGACGATGCCCATGCCGCCCTCGAGCTTGACCATCGCCCGGTCGGCGATGATCCCGGCGACGACGCCCGAAAGCCGTGCGCGCTCCGTCTTGCGCACCACGTCAAACAGTCCGGCGTCCGTCGCCATTCTCAGTGCATCGTCGATCAGCTCGTTGGTCGCCCTCGGCCGCTCGTCGGCACCGTACGCAAATCGCAGGGGGGACCGGCGCGGTTCGCTCGCCCACGCGTGCCCGAGTGGGTACACGCGTCCCAAGCCACCGTAGACCTGGGTCATCGCAGGGAGGTTGTTGGACAACTCCCAGGCGTGAGGGCCTGTCGGCACCAGATAGACATCTGCGATGTCCCTGACCTGGTCGACGATCTCGTCCACGTCGGCGGGACCTGAGATGCGAATGCGTGGTTGCTTAACACCTCACCCGGAGGTCTTCATCCCATCTAGACCCAGCCAGCTGTCATCAACCTCTGTAGTCAGTACCGCGCTAGGAGCCCACCTCGGAGCTTTCTCGAATTGCCGGCGCTCGGTCCTGACGACAGGCACCATTTCCACGCCCACCCTTGGGCACACGCAACGGGGGAAACACCATGAGCAACACTTTCGACATCCGCTACGACCGTCGAGTGTCGGAGCAGTTCCTGCAGTACTTCGCGCCCGACGGCCTCCTGTCCTCCCTGCCGGCGTACGCCAAGAGCGGGCTCTTCCCGCTCGACCTGCGTTTTCGCCGGGCGGCCACTTCGGGGGCCGAGCACGCCACGCTCTACGTCGGCCTGACGTCGGTGCTCGACGTCCACCACACCAAGGTCGGCTCGTTCAAGCTGAAGGCGCACACGACCCACCAGAAGAATGGTGGCTTCGACCCGGCATGGAGCTCCTCGATGACCGTCGACCAGCTCGCACTCGTCTGGCCCGCCGTGGAGCTCTACCTCGACAGGATCATCCCGATCGCGGCTGAGTCACACGGCCGCAAGGAAGGTGCCGTACAGGCGGCGGTCTCTTCTTTCCGCTCTGTAGGCCGGGTGGTCCTGGACCGCGAGGTGACACCGTCGTTCAAGGACAAGGCATTCAAGAAGGAGTTCATGTCGGCGTGCCAGAAGCCGATCCTGGAGGCACTTCAAAATGCGGACCTGGGGTTCAGCAAGGTCCCCACGAAACTCGGCAACGAGTGCGACGCGATCGCCGTCGACGACGGCGGCCGTGTCCTGGCCGTCGAGGTCAAGCCGCTGGGCGTGGGATCGATCGCCTACGTGGTCGCCCAGGCCACGATGTATGCCCGCATCCTGCAGGGCTGGCTCGATGCGGCGGCGTCCGAAGGCGACCGACCCGTGGACGTCCTGCGAGGCATGCTCGACCAGCGCAATGCCGTACGGCTTGCTCCGCAGATGGAGCTGCCCGACGTACTGAGCCCGAAGGTAGTGCCCGTCGTGGCGCTGCAGCGAGGCGCGTCGTCGGAGATGATCCGTCGGATGTGCGTGGTGCGCGACGTGCTCAAGGAGATCGACACCGGTGTGGCCGAGGCGGAGATCTACGAGATCAGCCTGACCGGCGAGTGGATCCCGCTCGACGAGTCGCGGCTGCCGGACGGGCGCCCCAGGGCCCGGCGCAACTACGCGCGGGAGTCCAACCTCCTCGGCCAGCGCTGGAAGCAGTCCAGTGCGGTCCTGCCAGCGGAGGCGAAGGCGCCCGGTGAGGTGCGGGCGCGGGGAGGCGCGATGGTCGAGGTGGACTACGCGCTGCCGAGGGCTTGGGCCACGCACAACCTCCTGCCCGAGGTGCGCGAGCCTGCCCTGGCGCTCTTCGAGCAGCACCAGATCGCGTGGCACCAGTCCATCGACGGCGGGCCGACCAACCACCTGCGGTCGTCCCAGGTGCAGTGCGTCAACGCGCTCGGCCAGATGATGAGTGATCCGGAACGGATCAAGCTCGCCTTCGGCGATGTCCTGGACATCGCCGAGATCCGTGACTTCGGTGAGATCGACGCCGCCGAGAAGGGCCGCTACCTCACCTTCGAGTTCGTCGGGAAGGGCGACTACTTCGGCGAGGGCGTCACGCGAGGCTCACAGTCCACGAGCGTCGACGCTGCCTTCGCCTACACAACCCCGGACGGTAGGGATGCTCTTGCGCTCGTGGAGTGGAAGTTCACGGAGACATACAGAGGTGCCGATCCCAAGGCGGACGCCAAGGCTCCGACACGGCTCAAGCGCTACGAGTCGGCGCTGCGCCACCCCGCCAGCCCGATCGACGTCGCCGACATCGAGCTGACCGACCTGTTCCACGAGCCGGTCTACCAGCTCGTGCGCCAGCAGCTCCTGGCGGCCGAGCTCGAGCGAGACGCCGAGGTCAAGGCCGATCTGATCACGGTCGTACATGTGCTCTCGCCCGACAACCTTGCCTATCAGTCCTCGTACATCTCGCCTGCGCTCCGCCGACGTGGTGCCACGGCGAGCGACGTCTGGGCGTCGCTGCTGCGCACGCCCGACCGCTTCATCGGGCTGGACCCTGCGGTGTTCCTCGACCCTGCGATCACCAGCGAGGAGTACGCACTCCGCTACGGAGGCGGCCGGTGACGAGCGTGCGTCCTGGTGAGGACCAGATGATGCCTCCGCCTTGGCAGCAGGCACCGCGGTCGTACGACCAGCCGCGGGGCACCTGTCCTTCCTGCTCGTCCCCCGAGGTGACTCACCTCGGAATTGGAATGCCCGCCGGTCCCGACGACGGCGCGGGCGACCCTGAGTGGGTCGCGTGGGTCGGGTGCATGCATCCCGGTTACAGCCGCCGCTGCGAGGCGTGTGGCGCGACCTGGACGCCCGAGCAGGCCTTCGCCGACCTGCAGGCGTTGATGGCCGAGGCCGAGGTCGATGACCTCGAGGACCTGTGCGGCTGGCTCTCCGCCGACTACGAGCTCGACGCCTGGGTGATCACGGATGACGACCGCTACTTCGAGGTCGGGTTCAGCGACCGGGGTGTCGCCATCGAGTTCCCGATCGGCGAGCAGGAGTTCTGGGACACCCTCGACGAGCTGCACGACGAGGTCGAGGCGACGCTCGGGGACGTCGTCGAGGACTGACACGGTCGGGCGCATGGAGCTGATCGGGCCCGAAGCGCCGGGTGTGGGTTCTAGGGTGATCGCGCATCACCGGATGTCAACGAGGGAGACCGATGGGAACGCTCAACCGCGTCAGCGTCTGGTTGGGCGTCGTCCTCATCCCGTTGTCGCTGCTGCTCGGCTACATCGGCTATCGCGACCTCGCCGAGGCGTCGATGTCGCGGACCGACGCCGCCTTCGGAGCGATCCAGCTGTTCTTCATGGAGACGCAGACCGATCTGGACCAGCCCCCGGCGGCGCTCAACATCGCTCGTTTCACGGCGCCCCTGTCGCTCGCGGCTGCAACGCTCGCCGCCGTGCTTGCGGTCGCGGGCCAGCAGATCCGGCGGGCCGTCCTCCGGTGGCGGGGCAGGGACCACGTCGTCCTCATCGGCCTGGGCGAGACCGGGACCGAGCTGGCTCGCGCCCTGCGTGAGCGAGACCAGAAGGTGGTCGTCCTGGAGGCGGACCCTGCTCATCCGGCGCTGGCGGAGGTGCAGAACCGAGGCGCTCTGGTGGTGATCGGCGATGCCCGCCAACCGGGTGTGCTTCGGCGGTGTCGTGTGGACACTGCCCAGCAGGTCGTCGTCACGACAGGACTGGACTCGGTCAACGTCGAGGTCTGCGAAGTGCTGACGCACATGGTCAGCGACGCCACGACCGTTCACGCGGCGATCGACGACGAGTCGCTCTGGTCGGTGCTGGGACGGGTCCAGGTGGAGGAGAACAGCGACTCCGGCTCGTTCGACTTCTTCCACGCCGACGACCGCAAGGCCCTCGCCTTCATCGACGTCGTGGACCGCTCACTCGCCGGACCGACGTCGGCGGTGTACCTGACCGGGGAGGGTGCCCTTGCGCAACGGGTGCTCGTGCGCTGGTGTCAGCGACGCCTCGCGGAGGGAACGCACGTCAGTATCCATGTCAGCGCTGAGACGTACTCCGCTGTCGTGGAGCCGATGCTCCGGACCCAGCCATGGCTGGGGTCGGTCGTAAGCGCCGCCGCCACCGTCCCCACGTCGTGCACCGTGGGCATGGTGTGCCGTCAGGGCTTGGACGGTACGGCGCTCAGCGCGGCGCTCAGCATGGCGGGGGAGCGCCACGTGACGGACGTGTTCGTCTGCTCGACCCTGCCGCGAGGTCGAGCAGTGCTGGACCTGAAGGGCGTCTCGGGCAAGATCGTCCTGGTCCCGGCGGGATCTGCCTTTCGCGAGCCGGAGTCGTTCTTCGGTCACTCCTGGATCGAGCTCATGGCCATGGCGCGGCACGAGGACTACTGCGCCAACGAGCGACTGCGAGGCATCACCAGCCGGGACAACCCGTCGCTGGTGGGCTGGCTCGACCTGCCGGAAAGCCTCAAGGACTCCAATCGGCGCTTTGCTGTCGCCGTCGGGACCGTCCTGGGCGACATCGGAGCGGGGCTTGTACCGCTCGGCCGTCCGCTGGACCCCGACGTGATGCCGGTTGGTCATGAGCGGTTGGAGGTGCTTGCGCGACAGGAGCACGACCGCTGGATGAGCGACCTCATCCGCGACGGATGGACGTACTCGTCCGGCCCCAAAAATCCCGAGCGAAAGACACATCCGCTGCTTGTGGGCTGGGAGGAGCTCGACGAGCCGGAGCGTGAGAAGGATCGAGACGCGATCCGGGCGATCCCGCGGATGCTGGCTCGCGTCGGGTACGCCGTCGACGTTCCCACCAGGGACTAGACGAAGACCGCGACGTCTCGCAGGCGGGTGGCGGCTGGGTCGGGGAGGTCGACGTAGGCGAGCACCTCGTCCATGCTGACGTAGCGACCCAGTTGACCGCGCACCTCGACGAGCTTGTCAGCCTGGGCACTGCTGATTCCGCCGTGCTCAGCGAGGGTGTAGGACGGCGCGCTGTTCACGTCCAACAGGCCGCCGTCATCGTAGTCGCGCGTGACGTCCGGCCGTCCGACGCGCATCGACCTGGCCAGCGGTCGATCCTTCTCGACCAAGGCGCGATAGCGGTCGCGAGTATCGCGGCGCATGAGGACGGACTGGGTGCCGGCGAGGGCGACCTGCGGCTTCCTGAAGATCAGGACGACGGCGACCCCGGCCGCGATGGTCAGGAGGAGCAGCGTGCCACCGACGTCGGAAGCGGCGCCAGTCGGCGAGCCGGTGGCGTCCTCGGGGCTCGAGCCGACCAGAACGAACGCGAGCAAGGAGGCTGCCCCAAGTCCCGCTGCGAGCATGTGCATGCGCTTGCGGAAGGTCTTGTCGTACGGGCGACGATTCGCCGCCCATAGGGGTGCAGCAAACGACGCCAGCCCCATGGTGAAGATGCACCAGAGGATCATGGCCCTGGTCGAGCGGCCCGTCTTCTGGGGCGCAGAGGCATCAGCCTGCGGCGACCACGTCGCCGCCGGGGGATACGACGTCCGCGCCGGCGCGGGAGCAGGAGCCCGGGCGTACGAGGGCCGCGGCGCCGCCGCCGGGACGGAAGGCGAGGGGTAGGACGGGGTCGTACGGCTCTTGGCCCACACGGAGCGCGCTGGTCGACGGGCTTGCCGGGGTCGTCCAGACCGAGGCTCCTCCGGTGCTGCATGAGGTAGCGACCGATGATCGTGTGATAGTTCCGCAGCTGCGAGACCTCGGTGTGAGTGGCCAGCACTGCCGGGTGCTCGGACAGGTCCTTGGTCTTGAAGGTCTCCGGCAACGTCGTCATCGCGTAGCGGATGGCCGCATCATCGACGTCGGAGAACGACATGGTCGGCTCAGCCTCGGGTGCGGCTGTGGTCGTAGCGGGGCCACTCAGCTGACGCAGCTGCTGGGTGAGGCGCTCGATGTCGGTGCTCCAACGCTGGTCCGACATCTCGAACGCGTTCAGGCGCGCAAGCCGCTGGATGCTGTCGGGCAGCTCGTCCGGTGTCGGCATCGTGGCGCCCTCGACCAGCACCGGGATGACACGGAGGTGCTTGGCCGCGAGGGCGGACTCCACCTCGAGGCGGACGAAGTCATTGGCTTCGTCGATCCGCCGGAGGTTCGACCCGGGTCGGGCGTCGAGCCAGTTGTCGCCGATGAGGATCAGTGCAACGTGGCACTGCTCGATCTCTCCACGGATGTGCTCCTCGAAGTCGGCTCCGATCGGGATCGAGTCGATGTCCATGAACACCCGCGCCTCCGGGAGCCGGTGGCGCAGACCGTCGTTCAACCCGTTCGCCTGGGACTGACAGTCACTCCGCCGATAGGAGATGAAGATCCGCTGCTCGGCTGTGGTGCTCATGACTTCCCCGTCCGCGTGTGCGATTGCGTGCGACCCATCGTGGTCGACCGGAGTCATTCTCACCGAAGATCGCTCAGCGAGCCGGTGATTCTCCGCTACCTCCCGGAGAGAAATCGCGCGCGTGCATGTGCGAGCAACCCGTGGACACGATTCACGCCCCCACCCACCCCCGCCTCGAAGCCTCGTGCCCGAGCTGGAACCGCGTCACCACAGACGCCCGATCCATGAGTGACGACACCCGCCGCTGCACCGTACGCAGCGACATCCCCAGCTGACCGCCGATCGCCTGGTCGGTGAGCCCGGCGAGCAGGAGAGTCAGGATCCGGGCGTCCACCTCGTCGATCTGGTCGGAGGGCTGGAACGCGCCGGAAGGCAGGACCTCGTTGGACGACGCCCAGACGAGGTCGAAGAGGTGGAGCAGGGCATCCAGCAACCCCGACTCATGCACGAGCAGCGCACCCCCGCCGACGTCGGAGGCGGTCGGTGCGAGGGGCAGGAGAGCGAGGGAGCGGTCGGCGATCATCAGCCGCAGGGGGAGCGAGTCGGCCACCCGCACGGTCTCGCCGGCGGCCACCGACTCGACCACCCGGTCCATGAAGCCCGGCCGCTCGAAGGCGGCCCGTTCGAGTACGACGCGGTACGCCACCCCGCGGGCGAGGGCCACGTCTTCGGAGGCGGAGTTCTCCTCGGCCGTCACGATCGCAACGGACGACTTCACGAGTGCGACGACCTCGGAGGTCGCGCCGCGCTGCATCTGGGCGAAGCGGTCGGCGACGGCCTGCGGGCCTCGTACGACGTCCACGACGTCCGTGCCGGTGCGGTCGGCGACCGAGCCGCGGTACTGCTCGGTCAGCCGGCCGAGCTCGAGCTGGGCGCGGCGGATCTCCTCCTCGCGCTCCACGATCAACGACCCCAGCGCGAGCGACGGGGGAGAGGCGACGAAGTGGTCGCGTTGGCCCGTCGACCGGGCCACCAGGCCTTTCGCCTCCAAGGCGGAGAGCGCCGACGCCAATGACGAGACCGACAGGGTCATCGCCGAGGCCAGGTCCTCTGCGGACGCCGAGGGCAGCGCGACCAGCCGGCGGTAGGCGCCTTCCTCTGTCGCATCCAGTCCGAGCACGTCGAGCATGCTGCCGCCTTCCGGATCGTCTGGTGAGCACGGTCATAGGCGGAGATGTGTCATGGCGTATCTCCGCCATTGAGCAGCGTACTCATCGATGGCAGGTTCATGCCTGCCGCACCCGTCTCGGAAAGGACCTACCCCTGATGTCCCGATCCCTCCCCGGCGTCGCCGGTCTCGCAGCGCTGGCGGTCACCGCCGCTGCGCTGTCGGTGCCCAGCGCCTCGGCCAGCCCGGAAGGCAAGGCCGCACCGCAGCCCGCAGCGCCGAAGAAGACGTCGGTCACCCTGATCACCGGCGACGTCGTCACGCTCGTCGATGACGCGGTGACCATCGACCGCGCGCCGGGCAGCACGGGTGGCGTCCAGACCTACACCGTCGGCGGCGACCTCCACGTCGTACCGGACTCCGCTCTTCCGTTCCTCGCGCAGGACCGCCTCGACGCGGATCTCTTCAACGTGACCGAGCTCGTCGAGCAGGGGTACGACGACGCGTCGGTGTCGAGCATCCCGCTGATCGTCCAGTACGGCCCGGGCGTCCGGGCTGCCTCGAGCCAGGCACCCGAGCACGCCACGAAGAGTGCCGTGCTCACCAGCATCCACGGTGCCGCGATCGCCGCCAGCAAGGACGAGGCCACCGACTTCTGGGCGGACCTGGCCCAGCAGAGCAAGGCCCGCTTCGCCGGCGGCATCGCCAAGATCCACCTCGACGGCAAGGTCGAGGCATCCCTCGCCGACTCCGTCGCGCAGGTCGGCGCACCCGAGGCGTGGGCCGACGGCCTCGACGGCACCGGCACGACCGTCGCCGTGTTGGACACCGGCATCGACCCGACGCACCCGGACGTCGCGGACCAGCTCGCGCAGACCCGGAGCTTCGTGCCCGGGGAGGAGATCACCGACGTCAACGGGCACGGCACCCACGTCGCCTCGACCGTCGCCGGCACGGGTGCCGCGTCGGGTGGCAAGGAGAAGGGCGTTGCGCCCGGCGCCGACCTCGCCATCGGCAAGGTGCTCAACGACGCCGGTTCCGGCGCCGAGTCGTGGATCATCGAGGGGATGGAGTGGGGCGCCTCGGTGGCCCCCGTCGTCTCGATGAGCCTCGGCAGCACCGAGCCCAGCGACGGCACCGACCCGATGGCGCTGGCGGTCGACTCGCTCAGCGCATCGACCGGTGCCCTCTTCGTCATCGCGGCCGGCAACTACGGGCGGGTCAGCGGCATCGGCTCGCCCGGCGCTGCTCAGTCCGCGCTCACCGTCGGCGCGGTCGACGGCAACGACGAGCGGGCGTACTTCCAGGACATGGGCCCGCGCCTCGGCGACGCCGTGGTCAAGCCCGAGATCGTGGCACCCGGCGTCGACATCCTCGCCGCCCGTTCGTCGGCGTCCGCCGAGGGCGAGGGGTCGTACGTCTCCCTCTCCGGTACGTCGATGGCGACGCCGCATGTCGCCGGTGCGGCCGCGATCATCAAGCAGCAGCACCCCGGCTGGACCGGCGCGCAGGTCAAGGACGCGCTCGTCAGCACCGCCAAGCCGCTCGCCGGGCAGACGGCGTACCAGGTCGGCGGCGGTCGCCTCGACGTCCCGTCGGCAGCTTTCGGAGACGTCGTCGCAACCGCAGCCGTCGAGCTCGGGTACGTCGCGTGGGACGCTCCGGCGACCCCGGTCGAGCGCACGATCACCTACACCAACCTCACCGACAGCGACGTGACGCTCGACCTCAGCGCCGCCGTCACCGACGACGCGCTGACGCCGGCGCCCGACGGCCTCGTGAGCCTCGGCCAGCAGCAGGTCACCGTGCCCGCCAACGGCACCGCGGACGTCACGGTCACCGGCAACCCGACCGACGGCGTGGCCGGGACGACGTACTCCGGCACGATCGTCGCCTCCTCCGGCGGCGAGCAGCTCGCGCAGACCGCGGTCGGGATGGTCAAGGAGGCCGAGCGCTACGACCTCGACATCACCGCCCTCGACCGCGGCGGCAAGCCGGTCGGCGGGTTCGTGACGATGTACCGCTACGGGGACCAGTTCGTGCAGACCCTCGAGCTCGACCCGGCCACCGGTCAGGTGCCGACGCAGCGGCTCCAGCCCGGCGTCTACAACGTCACCAGCTGGCTCCCTGTCGATGCGAACGAGAGCGGCGTCGCCCTCGTCGGCAACCCGCACGTCGTGGTCGGCGAGGCAGACCAGACGCTCGTCCTCGACGCCCGCAAGGCGAAGGAGATCTCGGTCAGCACGCCGCGACCCAGCATCGACGGCACGCGCCGCCCCGGCTACGTGCACGACTCGGGGATCGGCGGTGACTTCGCGACCTTCGTCAACCAGTACGACATCTCGCCGGCGATCGAGCGCATGTACGCCGCGCCGACCGGCAAGGTCGCCGGCGCGCGCTACGAGTTCGTGACGCGCTGGCGTCGTACGGCACCGCTCCTGTCCGTCACCGTCGGCGGTCGCGAGCTCGACGCCATGAACATGCCGTCCGCGCGTCGCTGGGACGGCACCACCCGCCTTGCCGCGGTCTCGGTTGGCACCGGTTCGGTCGGTGACTTCACCGGCCGCGACGTCCGCGGCAAGGCGGTGCTGGTCCAGCGGTCCGACGCGATCGAGCCCTACGAGGTGGCCGAGAACGCCGCCCGCGCCGGCGCCCGCGTGGTGGTCGTCGTCAACGACCGCCCGGGCCGGTACGTCGCCTACGCCGGCGGAACCGACCTGCCGATCCTCAGCCTCGCGCAGGCCGACGGGCAGCCGCTGGTCGACAAGCTCGAGCGCGGCCGTCCGGTGACGCTCAAGCTCGACGGCACCGAGCAGGCGGCGTACGTCTACGACCTGGTCCGCTCGTTCGACGGCGAGATCCCGGCTGGGCTGGCGTGGAAGCCGGCGAGGAAGGACCTGGCCACCATCACCAACCGCTTCGTCGGCGAGTCCGGCCGGCTGGCCATCGAGAGCCGCGGCGACTGCCGTGACTGGAACTGGCCGCCGTGCCTGATGGAGAGCGAGCCGGTGCACCTCGGCACCGAGCGCACCGACTACGTCAGCACGCAGGGCGGGACCGAGTGGTACGACGACGTGCAGGACGTCCGCGGCTGGGAGCTGCGCGGCGAGCAGCGGTCGTACCGCCGCGGCGAGCAGGTCACCCGCAGCTGGTTCGACCCGGTCGTCCGGCCGCGCACCGGACCCGGCTACTGGCAGCCGCGACGGGTCGGGAACTTCTTCGCCGTCAACGTGCCCACCGCCAGCACCGGTGTCGACGGAGTCACCGGCGGGATGCTCGACGAGGGATCGACGGTGGAGACGCGCCTCTACGCCGGCGCCACGCTCGTCGACGAGGGTCCCTCCCAGGCGATCCAGACCGACATGCCGGCAGTCGACGGCTGGGGCGACTACCGCTTCGAGATGGACACGACCCGCCCGGCGGCGTGGAAGCTCGGCACACGTACATCGACCGAGTGGGAGTTCCGTGCGCAGACCACCGAGTCCGACGACTGGGTCAACCTGCCGCTGCTCCAGCTCGACTACTCGCTCGACACGGACCTCAACGGTCGGTTGAACGGTCGGTGGCAGGAGATAGGGCTCTCCGCCGCCTTCCCGCCCGATGTCGAGGGCGCGGGACGGGTGAGGAAGCAGGCGACGCTCGAGGTGTCGTACGACGACGGGGCCACCTGGCAGCGAGTCGAGCTCGACCCCGAGAGGGCCGGCTCGTGGTCAGGCTCGGTGCGGATTCCGGCGAGGGTCACCCACCTCTCGCTCCGCGCCACGGCCTCGGACGACGCGGGCAACCGCGTCGTGCAGGAGGTGATCCGCGCCGCTGGGGTGCGTTGATCACCTGAGGACGCCCGCCGAGGACCCCACCCTCGGCGGGCGTCTGCGTGCTCCGACCGGTCTGACTGACCGCCACACGTGTCCGAGAAGCTGCCCCTGATCCGCGGGTTCGGGGGCGACATCTCGGACACGTGTGCTGTCGGCCGGCCACGCGTCAGAGCGTGTCCCCGATCATCCGGAGCACGGCTGCCTGGGCGTCGTTGAGCCGCGGGTCGAGGTCGACGGCGGGCACGTCCTGCTCCCGGAGCTGCCGCAACCGCCCGCCCATCGCCGTGTCGGCGTGCTGCGTCAGCGACGGGCCGAAGGCCGCGATGAAGACTTCCGTGACCGCACGGACGTCGGCGTCGGAGGCGTCCGCGGGCAGCGCCTCGAAGCGGGCGGCGAAGTCGTCGTACTCGCTGTTGCCGCGTACGTCGTTGAGCACCGCCGCGAGCTCGTGCAGGTCGTCAGGCGTCCCGCCGGCCTCGTAGAGACGGGCCAGCAGGACCGAGGCGTCGTGCTCAAGGTCGGCCAGGTCCGACTCCTCCACCCCGCCCACCGCCTCGAGGAACTCGGCCAGCGCGGGCGTCAGGTCCGGCCGCGCACGCGAGGTGCGGAGCTCGCTCACCCGTCGCAGCTGCCCCTCGAGGTGGGCGATGCGCTCGCGCAGCTGGGTCTCGAGGTCGGCGAGCAGGTCCGCGCTGGCGGTGTCGGCGGGATCGTCGAGGAGCGTGGCCATCCGCTCGAGGGGTACGCCGAGCTCGGCGAGGGTCCGGATGCGGAGGAGCCGAGCGACGTGCGAGAGCTCATAGGTGCGATAGCCGTTGGTGCCCCGGCCGGGCTCGGGGAGGACGCCGACCTGGTGGTAGTGCCGGAGCGTGCGGACCGAGACGCCTGCCAGCTCGGCGACCTCCTTGCTCCTCACGCCGCGACCTCCGCGTCCGGAGTCGAGGTGGGCGCCGAGGAGAGGTCGCGCAGCGACGGGAGGAAGAGTGCGGCGACTGCCACGACCGCCCACAGCGCGCCGATCGCGAGGCCGGCCGCCTCCACGGAGACCTGGTCGACGAGCACCGCGGTCCCGAGGATGCCGAGGGACGGCGCCACGGTGAGCAGGGCGTTCTGGGTGCCGGTCACTCGGCCGCGCAGCTGCTCGGGGATGCGCTCGGTCATGAGGACGCCGAGCACGGTGCTCACCATGCCCCCGAACGTACCGACCATCGCGGCCCCGCCGAGGACGAGCCACACCGACGGCAGCGAGCCGATCACGAGCAGCCCGGCCGCGGAGCCGAGCAGGCCGACGACCAGCCAGACCCGTCGCGGCAGCCGCGTGCCGACAGCGGCGTACACGCCTGCCCCGACCAGCATGCCGACGGCCAGGGAGCTGAGGACGAGGCCGAGCCGACCCTCGTCGCCCGTCATCGTGAAGTGCACCGGGAGCAGGAGCCCCTGGACGGCGGCGAGGCAGGAGGCGAGGACCAGCGTGAGCGCCGTGACGGTCAGCAGGAACGGGCTGCGCAGGAAGAGCAGCGACCATCCCTCGGCCAGGTGGGCCAGCACTGCGCGCGGCGACGAACCGACCGTCGACACCTCGATGACGCCGACGTCGCGCGGAAGGACGAGGGTGATGAGGGCGGCCAGCAGGGACATGCCGGCGGTGACCCAGAGTGCCTCCGTCCCGTCCAGCACGGTGACCAGGCCCGCCGCGATCGCCGGGCCGACGATCATCGTGATCGCGGCCGTGCCCTCGCGGAGCCCGACCAGCCGGTCGACGGTCCAGGTGCTGCGGCGCGCGACCGGCAGGAGGAGGGCCTCGCGAGCGGTGAGGCCGGGTACGTCGCCGAACGACCCGAGGATGCCGAACAGCACGAACCAGCCGAGGCTGAGGTCCGTGAAGAGCGCGGTGACCGGCAGCGCTGCGACGGCCGCACCGGAGATGACGTCGGTCAGCACGGACACCCACCGCCGGTCGTACCGGTCGACGACGCTGCCCATGAACAGCCCCGCCACGAGCGCCGGCAGCGCAGTGGCCGCCGCGACGAGGCCGGCGTCGAGCGCACTTCCGGTGGTCTGCAGCACGACCAGCGGCAGGACGACGGCCGCGACCGAGTTGCCGAGGAAGGAGATGCCGTAGGACGTGAGATAGGCGAGCACCGAGCGGTTCATGCGCCCAGTCGAAACCATGACGCTACGTCGGGCTCAAGTCTTCACCACGTAGGCGTCGTGGTCCGAGAGCCGCTTGCCGTCGTACGACGCCTCGATGCGCGTCGCGACGGCGCTCGAGCCACGAGCCACGGCGATGTGGTCGATGCTGAGCAGGCCGTCGATCACGTGCGGGAGATCTGCGGTCGGGACGTCGAGGTCGAGCTCAGCCAGCGCGGACTGCAGTGCCCTGCGACCACCGAGGGAGCCGGCGTACTCCCGACCGCTCAGCGCATGGTTCCAGTCGCCGCCCCACACGAGGGACGGCGCTGCCCGGAGATGGACGAGCAGGTCGTCGATCGCGTGCGCGGTCTTGTCGACGTGACGCGACCCGACCCACGGCGGCCGTGACCCACACGCCTTCCACGGCAGGATCGAGCTGACGTACGTCGTCGTGCCGATCGTCGCGGACGCGCTGGCGGGGTGCGGGTCGGGACACGACGACATCGGCAACCGGCTCGCGATCCCGGCCCACCTGCGTCGCTGGGCCATCAGCGACCCGGACATGTGGAGCGCGTAGCCGGGCAGGCTGGTCCGTTCGCCCACCTCGGTCAGCAGCCAGACGTCGCAGTCGGCGTCGAGCAGCAGGGTGGCGTGGTGGTCCGACCAGCGGCCGGCGAGGTTCCAGGTCCCGATGCGCACGGCGTGATCCTCACAGAGAGTGGTGAGGTGCGGGGATCAGTCGACGAGCTCAGCGGGACTGATGCTCGACTCCGAGCCCGAGGCGGAGGCGCTCTCAGCCAAGGCGCAGGAGCTGATCACCCGTCACGCCCTCGGCCAGCTCATGGACCCCACTCGTGCGGATTCGGGCGCCAGCACCCCGCTCGTACGTCGACTCTGGCTGGACGCGCCCTACACCCGCGCCAGGCAGGACCCAGTGTCGGTGGGCTTCCCTAGAGTTCGTGGTGTGGGGATCGCGGGGGCGATCCGGACGGGGGTCGATGAGATGAGTGACGAGCTCGAGCGTCGGTGGGACGACGCGGTGGACACGGCGTGGCGGGGATTCCGGCAGCGACTGGCCGACAGGCTCGCCGAGCTCGCGGATGGCGACGGGCTGGCGCTCGACACCGGACCGGAGCACGAGGCGGTGACCACGTGCGAGGTGACACTTGCGGATGGTGTCCTGTGGGTGCAGGTCGTCTCCGACGGCAGGTCCGAGGTGTGCCTCCAGCTGGAGCCGCGCGAGGTCGATCGGGCCGCAGTGGTGGTGGTCCGGGCGCTGCGCGAGGTCTACGGCGTGCTGCACCCGGTCTACCTGGAGGCCGAGGGCCTCGAGCCTGAGCGCACGGGCTTCAAGCCGTTGCCGCCCAAGCCGCTGAGGGCGCAACGGCCAGACCTCGACGCGGTCGTTCGTGCCACCTCCGCGGACGACGTGCGGGCCGTGATCGACCTCGCCGTGGCGGAGATCTACGGCGAGACGCTCGAGTGGGACGACGACGGTGACCTGGGCCTGCCGACCGACGAGTCGTGCGTCTGGGTCCTGGTCAACAAGCATGCTCCGCACGCCCTGCTCACCTGCCTGCTGGTCGACGGGGTCGAGGACGAGTCGGCTGCGCTCGCCGAGGTCAACCGGCTCAACGGGACTGAGCTCGGCCTGAGCTTCGTCCTGGTGGGTGGCCGGATCAGCGTCACCCGCGAGCTCGGGCTGGCCGCGGCAGTTCCTTCCGCGGTGGGGATCGAGCTCCAGCGGCTGCTCACACAGGTCGACGGCTGGGCGCAGGAGCTGTCCGAGGCGCTGCGTGCGGCGAGCGAGCCCTCGGGGGAGCCGAAGGGCAGCCGCTTCGCGACGGCGTACGCCGTGATGGCCGAGCTCGAGCGCGAGGAGCGTGGGTCGGTCGGTGCGATCGCGATGCTGCGGATCTACGACAACGACCCCGGGCTCATGCTCAAGGCGATCCGGATCACCGAGCAGCGCCGCCGCGAAGCCAGGGCCAAGGTGCGCGCCGCGCGTGCGGAGGGCCGGCGCACGAAGGAGAAGGTGCAGCAGGCGCGCCACGACTACCTCCGTGACCTGGCGTCGCGGATGCGTGGGGCACTGAGGTTGCTGGTCGACGGGCCCGTCCGCAAGCCGCAGCTCGACCAGCTCGCGCTGTTCGACGAGGACGAGGCTGGGACGGGCCGTTGAGGGCGTTCCGCACGCGGCCGGTCGCGTTCGATGATGGGGTGGTCGCATGCCACGCCTGATCCCGGAGTCGCCGACCTTCACCACTGACTCGGAGCGGGAGGTGTGGGAGCGGCTGCGCGACAGCCTCGGTGACAACGACGTGCTCGTTGCCAACCTCCGCCTCACCGACGAGATCAAGGACCACGAGGCCGACATCGTCGTGCTGATGCCCGGCATCGGCATCGTCGTGCTCGAGGTGAAGGGCAGCAGCGTCTGGTGGGACGACGGCTGGTGGATCAAGCGTCGCGGCAAGGACACGCCGATCCACCCGGTCGACCAGGCGCGCGACGCGAAGTACGCCCTGCGCACCTACGTCGAGCGCGACGCACGCTGGGGCAGCCGCACCCGCGTCGCGTGGTCGCACGCCGTCGTGACTCCCTACTCCGAGTTCGGCGACGACTTCGCCCTGCCTGACCTGCCGCGCTGGTCGCTCCACGACAAGGGCGAACAGGCGCACCTCGTCGGGCGCCTCCGTCAGACCGCGACGAAGATGACCCACGGGCAGCGGGTCGCGACGCCCGACGACGTCGACGAGATCGCGGAGATCCTGACCGGCCGGCTGCCCACGTCGTACGACGTCCGCGCCGAGGCCGACGAGCGCGCGGCGGTCGCTGACCGACTGACCCTCGAGCAGGCCACGATCCTCCGGGTCACCCGGCTGCTCCACCGGGTGGAGGTGCGCGGCGGGGCGGGAAGCGGCAAGACCGTGCTCGCGCTCCAGCAGGCCAAGGAGCTCACCCGCGGCGGGCACGAGCGACCGCGCCAGCGCGTCGCGCTGCTCTGCTACTCGATCGGCCTGGCCGAGCACCTCAAGCGCGAGGTCGCGACCTGGGACCGGAAGCACCGTCCGGCCTTCGTCGGGACCTTCCACGACTTCGGTCGCCAGTGGGGCGCGGCCGACGGCGACCGGCAGGACAGCCAGTTCTGGGAGGAGCACCTGCCGGCGCAGATGGCCGAGCTGGCGGCAGGCCTCGACGACGGCAAGAAGTACGACGCGGTCATCGTGGACGAGGCGCAGGACTTCGCCGACTCGTGGTGGACACCGGTGCTCCGTGCACTGCGTGACGAGGAGGAGGGTGGCCTCTACCTCTACTCCGACGAGAACCAGCGCATCTTCGCTCGCTTCGGTCGGCCGCCGGTCGCGCTCGTCCCACTGGTGCTCGACCACAACCTGCGCAACACCAGGCAGATCCACGAGTCCTTCGGTCCGCTCGCGCCGAGCCGCATGTACTCCCGCGGCGGGGAGGGGCCAGTCGTCCGTGTCGTCGACGCTGCGGGTGAGGACCCGCTCGGAGTGGCGGACGACGAGGTGGACCGGCTGCTCGACGCCGGCTGGGACCCGAAGCACGTCGCGCTGCTGACGACGGGACACCGCCACCCGGCCCAGGTCGAGCGCACCGACTTCCACGACCAGGACGGCTACTGGAAGACCTTCTGGGACGACGACGTCTTCTACGGCCACGTCCTCGGGTGCAAGGGCCTCGAGCGCCGTGCCGTCGTGCTCTGCCTCAACGAGGACGGGTCGCGCGACCGCGCTCGCGAACGGCTCTATGTCGGGATGTCGCGTGCGACCGACGAGCTGGTCGTCGTCGGTGAGCCGGAGACCGTACGACGCGTGGCGGGCGACGACGTGGCGCGGCGGCTCGGGATCTGAGCGTGCGCGCAAGCTCTCGCGTGCCCGGGGTGGACCCGGCCGCGGCTGCACGAAAGCCTTCGTGCAGGGACGGGCGCGGGTCGCGAGCCGTGCACCGGTTCTTGCACTCGGTCAGGACCACTGGCGGCGCATGACCGTGGTCGCGGCGAACGGGTCCTCGCCCGACACCGCAGTCAGGATGCCGGCCCCCTCGGGCCGAGCCGTCGCCAGCAGCCGGCCGTCGCCGACCCAGGTGCGCCAGGTCGCGAGGTAGTGACCGGCGCTGGTGGCGTTGCGCCCGAGCACAGTGGGGACGGGGTGCCACGCCTCACCTGACGGGGCGGCAGCGGCCAGGGCGGATCGGGCACCGGCTCGTGTGCGGATCCGGCGGCCCGGGTCCCTCAGCTGGGCCGAGGTCCAGCGGGACACGAGGTAGCGCGGCGCGCCGACCGGGGCGATGGCCTCGTCGAAGGCAGCGGCGAACACCTCGGCATCGGCTTCGGAACCGACGAGCCGGAAGCGGTACTCCCCGCCCGGGTGGACGTCGGCGGCGAGGGCCGACGCCCCCACACCCGTCAGTCCGGCGGCGAGGAGCGCGTCCGCGACGGCGGCGGCGACCGCCTCGAGCGGGGGTACCCCGGTGGTCAGGGCGAGCTGCGAGTGCACCCACGCCGTGAGCACCTCCGCGTTCCGATGCCCGCTGATGACGGCACCGCCGGCGGCCAGGACGCCGAGCGCGCCAGCGGCCACCAACTGCCCGACGCCCGGGAGCACGGCGGCGACACCGCCGACGCCGGCTGTGCCAGCGGCGAGCGACAGCGGCGTACGCCAGCTGGTGTCCGGCACCGCGGCCTCGGTCGACAGACCGTCCGACGTCAGGCGCCACGTGGGGGCGACCGGCGTGAGCACCACGACGCGGTCGGGAGGCGCGAGGGAGGTGCCGGCAGAGCGCCGGACGCGCAGCGACGCCAGGGTGACGTCCTGGTACGGCTCACCCACCCTCCAGAGGTCGCGGATCGCGTCGCGGTCAGCCGCGGCGACCAGCATCCGCGCGTTGTAGCCGTCGAACGAAGCGACCGGCGGCGGTGCGAAGGGGGAGAAGGACGCGTCGATGTGGGCGACCCCGTCGACGATGTCCCCGTCGGCGTCGACGCCGTGGAACCCCTGGTGCTTGCGGACCAGTCGGAACCAGTCGTTGTCGCCCTTCGGGTGCGCCTCCGACACGCACACGACCGTCCAGTTGGTGGCGACCTTCTCCGGCCAGGTCGGGTCGGTGCGCAGCGCCCGTCCCCGGGTCTGGACGACCGCCGTCAGCGTCGTGGCGGTGGTGAGGTCGATGAGGGTGGAGACGCCGCGTGCGTTCCAGCCCTCGCCGAGGAGCCCGCGGGTGCCGACGAGGACCTGCGTCCCGCCGGACTCGAAGAAGGCGGTGACGTGGCCGACCCAGGTCCGCGAGGTCCACCCCGCCGTGCACGTCGCCACGACACCCTCGCTCGACACGACGAGCCGACCGGCCAGCTGGGGGTCGCGGGTCGCGACGAAGGCGACGAGGTCGCGCAGCGTGGACTCGGAGGCGGCGACGACGGACCCGGTGACCAGCATCGGCTGGAGCACCGCGGTGTCCGGCGCAGCGAGGAGCGCCTCGAGTGCGGCCACCGCCGAACCGGCCTCGGCGTCCTGGACACCGTCGAGCGTGACCGGAACCGTCGCCGACGCGCGCTCGTGGTCGCACAGCACCAGCACCCGGGCTCGTACGCCGATCGCGGCATGCTCGGCCGCGATGATCTGGGCGGCCGCGCCCGGCTTGGCGTAGGACCGGGCCAGCACCCGGTCGACGGTGGACCTCCCTCGACGTACGCCCCGGCGGGTCCACGCGTAGCCGACCGACGGCAGCGCTGCCTTCACCGTCGCCAGCACCTCCGCGTCCCGCACGTCGGAGGAGACGGCGACGTGGTGGAGCAGCCAGTCGCCGAGGAGGCCGACCCAGTCCTCGGCGGACGGTGGGTGGCGGTGCTCCTCGCGCAAGCGTGCGCCGACGGGCAGCCCGAGCAGGCCTGCGTGGTGCATCCGCAGCGCCGCGTCGCAGAGGTCGGGCTCCCGCTCGGCGAGCGCCGCCCACGTGGTCGTGGCGGGCACCGGGTCGACGTACCGCGCCGTGAGCCACTCGTAGAACCCGACCGACCCGAAGCCCGGCGTGGTGAGCAGGGTGGTGAGCTCGGTGAAGCGGAGCGCCTCGCCGGTGAGCCAGTCCTCCTCGGTCGGGGTGGGCGTGGTCAGCCAGACCAGCTCGTCGAAGGGCGCGAGGTGGCCCTCCTTGACGACCGCCGGCACCGACACGCGGTAGCGGATGCTCCCGAACAGCTCGTCGACGAGGGCGCGCTGCTCGGCGGTGAGGCTCTCGGGCGGGGTGGCAGTCAGGGCGAGGACATGCGCGGTCGACACCGCCTCGAGCAGCTCCGCCAGCAGCCGGCCCCACACCTCGAGCAGGTGGTGGCACTCGTCGAGGACCAGCACCAGGTCGGGCTCCGTGCGGATCCGGTCGAAGAGCGCCACGCCGTTGGGATGGAGTCGGTCGACAACCGTGACCGCGGCGTCGGTCGCTTCGGAGTCGAAGACCGCGAGGGACTGGTAGGTCAGGCAGGTCAGGGCGGCGGCCAGCGACCGGTCGTCACTCGCGTCGAGACCCATGACGCGTGCCTCGGCGATCCACTGGGACTGGATCGCGGTGTTGGGGGCGAGCACGACGGCCTTCACGGCGGGATCGGCCCGGAGTCGGTCGGCGACGGCCTCGAGACCGACGCGGGTCTTCCCCGCACCCGGGGGCAGCACGACCCAGGCGCGCGGGCGATCGGACCCGTCCCACGCCCGCGCGAGCGACTCCAGGGCCTCGCGCTGGTGGATGCGCAGGGGCGGCGGACCGCTGACCGTCACCTGTCCTCCTCGCCCCGGTGTGCCGGCGGAATCGTCGCACGTCTGGCGCCTGTTACCCGTCCGACGTAGAGTTTACTCATGCAGGTAACACGGTCGGTCACCGCCGAAGCACGACGGGCGCAGATCCTCGAGGCGACCATCGCCGTGGTCGCCGAGGAGGGCTTCGCGCGCGCCACCTTCGCGCGCATCGCCGAGCGCGGCGGCCTGTCCAGCACCCGGTTGATCAGCTATCACTTCGCCGGCAAGGGCGAGCTCGTCGCAGCACTGGTCCAGCACGTCGTCGCGGGGATCGGGGCGCACGTCGGCGCACGGGTGGCGGCCGCGTCGACCGCGCGCGGCCGGCTCGCGGCGTACGTCGAGGGCGTCGTGTCGTACGCCGACGTCCACCGAGCACCGATGTCGGCGCTGCTCCAGGTGGCGATGGCCGGTGCCGGCGGGGCGACGACGCAGGAGCCCAGCGACCTCGGCCACCTCGAGCGGATCCTGCGCGACGGGCAGGAGTCGGGCGAGATGCGGGCCTTCGACGTCAGCGTGATGGCGACGACCGTGCAGCGCGCCGTCGAGGTCGTTCCGTTCCGGTTGCAGGCCGAGCCCGACCTCGACTGCACGGCGTACGCCGCCGAGCTGGTCGAGCTGTTCGACCGCGCGACGAGGGCCGAGGCGTGACCCTCCTGCGGCCGGTGATCGGCATCGCCGGATCCACCGCGCTCTACTACCTGCTGCGCCACCTCGGCGTCAGCGTGTACGCCGCGCTGGTCGTCGGCGCCGTGGTGTCGCTGCTGCCGGCGTGCGTCTCGCTGCTGCGCGGGCAGCGGCCCGGCGGGCTCGAGGCGTTCTTCACCGTGCTGCTGTTCGCGAGCTTCGCCGTCGCGCTGCTGCCCGGCGACGAGCGGTTCCTGCTCGCCAAGGACGCCCTGGTCACCGGCGGCGTCGGCTTCTGGTTCCTCGCCAGCCTCCGCTGGGCCGAGCGTCCGCTGGCCTACCAGTTCGCGAAGCCGATGATCGAGGGCCGCGGTGGCTGGGTCGGTGACTGGGAGCGTCGCTGGCGAGAGGACGCGTGGTTCCGCCGGATGTGGCGCACCTCGTCGGCGTGGTGGGCGGCCGGCACGCTGCTCGACGCGGTCGCGCGGGTCGTGCTGGCGTACACGCTTCCCGCCGACGTCGTGCCCGGTCTGAACCTCGCGCTGTACGTCGTCACGCTGGTCGTGCTCAACGTCGTCACGACAGTCGTCTACGTCCGTGCCGGCGCGATCCGGGGGCGACGACGGGCCGCGTCCTGACCTCAGGACCGGTCGAGGTCGACCACGAGGTCGGCGGCGTCGCGGGTGGCGGCGACGAGCCGGGCGTTGGCCTCGTCGCTGCGCAGCACCCACTCCCGCGCCTCGGCAGGCGACTTGCCGAACTGCTCGTGCCGCGCGATCAACCGAGCCAGGCGCAGGTCGTCGTCCACGTCGACGTACCAGACCTCGGCCAGCAGGGGACGTACGCGCTCCCACCCGCCACCGGGCAGCAGCAGGTAGTTGCCTTCCGTCACCACCAGCCGTGCGGACGGCTCGATCGCGATGGCCGCGGCGAGCGGTTGCTCGAGCCCGCGCTCGAAGCCGGGCGCGAGCAGCGTCTGGTCCGGCGAGGCGTGCAGCCGGGACAGTGCGGAGACGTAGCCGTCGACGTCGAAGGTGTCCGGCGCGCCCTTGCGGTCGCGGCGCCCGAGCCGGTCGAGCTGCACGTCGTCCAGGTGGAAGCCGTCCATCGGCAGGTGCGCGACGTCAGGCCCCAGCTCGGCCAGGAGCGACGCGGTCAGCGTCGACTTCCCTGCACCGGGCGGCCCGGTGATGCCGAGGACGACGCGCCCGGGCCGGGCGAGCAGGTCGGTGGCGCGCGCGGCGAGCTCGTCGAGCGAGGGGGTCACCGGGTGCGCAGAACCGGGCCGGCAGCGAGGGGTCCCATGGCGCGACTCTAGGCGTAGCGTCGCGGGCATGGCCGGTCTCGAGGCAGTCCTCCGCCCCCACGTCGACGCCGGTGCGATCCCCGGACTGGTCGCGCTCGTCGCGCGCGGCGACGACGTCGAGGTCGTCGCGCTGGGCAGCCAGGGCACGAGCGGTACGCCGATGCAGCGCGGGTCGATCGCCCGGGGAGCCTCCATCACGAAGCCGCTCATGGCCGCCCTGACGATGATGCTCGTCGAGGACGGCAGGCTCGACCTCGACGACCCGGTCGCCGGCCTCCTGCCCGAGCTGGCCGACCCCCGGGTGCTGCGGACGCCGACCAGCGAGCTCGACGACACCGTGCCGGCGGAGCGCCCGATCACCGGACGTCATGTCCTCGCGAGCACCTCCGGGCACGGCTTCGCGACGGTTGAGACCCCGGTCGTCCCGGCGCTGATCGAGCAGCTCGGCCAGGCGTCGATGGAGCTCGACAAGGTGCCTGCGCCCGACGAGTGGGTGCGTCGCCTCTCGGGCATCCCCCTCATCCACCAGCCCGGCGACGGCTGGACCTACAACGCCTCCTACGACCTGCTCGGCGTGCTGCTCGCGCGGGCGTCCGGCCAGGACCTGGCGACCCTCATGGCCGAGCGGATCCTCGAACCGCTCGGCATGGTCGACTCCGGCTTCCACGTCCCGGCCGACAAGCGGGACCGGTTCACCACCCTCCACGGCCACGACGACCGGGGCGAGCTGACCGTCAGCGACGAGCCCGACGGGTCGTTCGCCGAGCCGCCGCCGTTCGCGTCGGGTGCCGGCGGCATCGTCACGACCGTCGACGACATGCTCGCCTTCGGCCGGATGCTGCTCGCTGGGGGCGGTGGGCTGCTCGCGCCGGAATCTGTCCGTCAGATGACGACCGACCACACGACGCCGGAGCTCCGCGAGATGGGCGGGTTCTTCCTCGACGGCCAGGGCTGGGCCTACGGCGGCGGTGTCGACACCTCGGTCCGCGAGCCGTGGAACGTCGTCGGCCGCTACGGCTGGGTCGGCGGCACCGGCACGTCGGCGTACGTCATCCCGAGCCACGGCTCGGTCAACGTGCTCCTCACCCAGGTCGAGCTCGGCAGCCCGGAGTCGACCGCGGTGATGGAGGCGTTCTGGACCTACGCCGCGAGCTAGCCACCCCGACGGGCGTGGTGTCGCCGGGTGCCGTGGCTACCGTGGATCGCATGACGGACGAAGAGCAGCAGGCAGCGGTCGAGGCAGCCCAGCGCGTGGTCGACGAGGTGAGCTCCTACCAGTACAGCGCGGAGGACGACACCATCGCCCAGCAGCTCGACGAGGGGCTCGCGAAGGCCCAGGTCTCGCTCGACGACGACGAGCGGGCGCGCGTCCTCGCCGCGATCGACGGCATGAAGGACGAGCAGTCGCAGGCGCCGCAGGTCCGCGCGGCGACCCCGGTGGAGTGAGGTCGTCATGGACGTCCGTGGACTGCTGACCGAGGGCTTCGGCCGCATCACCGAGCTGTACGCCGGCCTCGTCGACGGTCTCGACGACGCCACCCTCCACGATCGACCGGGCGGCACCGGCAACCCCGTCGGCTGGCTGCTCTGGCACCTCGCGCGGGTGCAGGACGACCACGTCGCCGACCTCGCGGGGGAGCAGCAGGTGTGGGAGAGGTTCCAGGAGCGCTTCGGCCTTCCGAACGGCACCGACGACATCGGATACGGCCACACCAGTGAGCAGGTCGACGCCCTGCGCATCGAGGACCCGGCCCTGCTGGCCGAGTACCACCACGAGGTCACCCTCGCGACCGCGCGCTACCTCGAGGGAGTCGACGAGGACGAGCTCGAGCGTGTCGTGGACGAGCGATGGGACCCACCGGTCACCGCCGGAGCACGTCTGGTCAGCATCCAGTCCGACTGCCTCCAGCACCTCGGGCAGGCCGCCTACGTGAAGGGCCTCCTCGGCTCCTGACGTCTGCTTCGGCGACGGACAGGCCTTAACCGCACGTTGAGGAGCGGGGGAAGCGGCCTTATCCCGCCTCCCGGCACGGTGGTCGTCGTACGCACGAGAAGTCGACCACAGGAGCAACCACGATGAACACCATCAGCCGCCGCACCCGCCTCGCGACCGCCGCCGTCCTCGCGCCCCTCGCCCTCGGGCTGGTCGCCTGCGGCGGGGACGACGACAGCGACGACGCCCCCGCGACCACGTCCTCCGAGACGTCGACCACCGACAACAGCACGACCGACGACAACAGCACGACCGACGACAGCGGCACGACGGACGGCGCAGGCACCACCACGATCGAGGGTGACGTGGAGACCGCCGCCCGGACCGCCCTCGGCGAGGTCGACGGCACCGTCTTCACCGTCGACCACGACGGTCAGGGCTGGGACGTCACGATCGTGACCGCCGACGGGGTGGAGAACGACGTCGAGCTCAGCGCCGACGCCACCGAGGTCACCCGCGGGCCGGTCGCCGACACCGACGAAGACGCCGACGACGCGGCCGAGCGCGAGATGCTCCTCGGTGCCTCGCTCGACTACGCGGCGGCGATCGAGGCCGCGGCGGGCGAGGTCCAGGGCACGGTCACCGGCGTCGACCTGTCCGACGACAACGGCACCGCCGTGTGGGAGGTCCAGCTCAACGAGGACACCGCCGACGAGACCACGGTCGACGTCGACGCCGAGACCGGCGAGGTGCTGCGGGTCGAGCTCGACGACTGATCGTGCCTGCGAGACTGGCCGCATGCCCGCCGAGCTCCTCGTCCGCGAAGCGGGCCACTCGCCGGTCAAGGGCATGCGGCACCTCGCCCACGAGCGCGTGGAGCTCGACGAGCACGGCCCGGTCGGTGACCGGCGCTGGTGCGTGGTCGACGTACGCGCCGGGCGGGTGCTGCGCACCGTCCAGCACCCGTCACTGATCAGCGTCGTCGCGCGGCACGACGGCGAGGTCCTCTCGCTCGAGCTGCCGTCCGGGGAGTCGGTCGCCGCCGAGCCGGTGCCGACCGGCCGGACGGTCACCTGCGACTACTGGGGGAGGGCCGTGCCCTTGGCCCCACTGAGGGTCCGCACGCCGCGCTGCTGGGCGACCTGCTCGGCAACGACGTACGTCTGGCCGAGGCCCCTCGTGGCGGCGTCGTGTTCGCCGCACCGGTCACGATCGTCGGCACCGCCTCGCTCGCCGCACTCGCCGAGGAGGTCGGTGGACCAGTGGATTCGGCCCGGTTCCGGGCAAACCTCGTGGTCGAGACCGACGAGCCGTGGGTGGAGGACTCGTGGCTCGGCGCGGAGGTGGGCGTCGGCGGCGCGATCGTCCGGATCGGGGGACCGGTGCCGCGGTGCGCGGTCATCGACCACCACCCCGTGACCGGCGAGCGGGACGCACGGCTGCTCACGGCGCTGGTCCGGAGCCGTCCGACCAACCGCGCGGGCGAGCCCTTCCTGGGCGTGTACGCCGACGTGGTGCGGCCCGGGATCGTGCGGAACGGTGCCATTCTGGCTGGTAGGGCGCATACTCGAAGCAAATGACCACTTCGCGCGGCTCACGGCCGAAGCACCTCTCGAGCAGTCCGTTCAAGCCTGCTGTCGAGCCCGACATCGAGGTCTTCGAGGTGGGTGACCGGGTCACCCACGACCTCTACGGACTCGGCCGGGTGACCCAGGTCGACAGCCACGCGGTCACCGTCGACTGCGGCGCGCAGTCGGTGCGCATCCGCCCGCCGTACGCCAAGCTCCACCACCTCTGAGGTCAGTGGCGCGACCCGACCGGACCACTTCCGGCAGTGGTCCGCATGACCAGAGGAGCATGACCGAGTGAGCTGCTGGACAGCGGTGGAAGCGCTCTCATAGCGTGATGGGCGTCACAATCTCTCGGGAAAGAGGTTCCATCATGCGCTCCCTCCGTGCGCTCCTCGGACTGCTGGTCGCCCTCGCGATCGGCTTCACCCTGGCCAGTCCGGTCGCCCCGGCGACCGCCGCCGGTCCTGACCGGCTGCCTTTCGACATCACCAACAACTCGCAGCGCGGGGAGGACGTCTTCCTCTACGTCGTGGGTGTCGACCTCAACTCCGGCCGCCTCGGCTACGTCAGCCAGGACGGCACGTTCACCGCGTGGTCCGGCGGCACCAACCCGCCGAGCCCCGCGCCCGACGTGTCGATCCAGATGGGCGGCTCCGGGTCGAGCACGACCGTCAACGTGCCTCGCGGCTTCTCGGGTCGCCTCTACATGTCCTTCGGCGAGAAGCTGCCGTTCTCGCTCACCCCGGACGGCCTCGTGCAGCCCGCCCCGTGGGCGCCGGGCGACTCGTCCGAGAACATCCTGTTCGACTGGAGCGAGTTCACCTACAACGACGCCGGGCTCTGGCTGAACAGCTCGCAGGTCGACATGTTCGCCGTGCCGCACGCCGTCTCGGTGACCGAGGCCAACGGCAACTTCCTCGAGACCGGCAGGCTCAAGGCCGGCGGCCGCGACGCCGTCATCAACGGCCTGCGCGACCAGGGCGGCTGGGACGGCCTCATCCGCACCCGCGGCGACGGCACCGTGCTGCGCGTGCTCGCCCCCGGCAAGGGTGCGGACTCGGGGTCGTTCGACCCGGACTACCTCGCCCCCTACATCGACGAGGCCTGGGGTGCGTACTCCAGCAGGACGCTCACCGTGCAGCCGTTCGGTGACCGCCCGGACGTGAAGTTCTTCGGCACCACCTCCGGCAGCACGATGAGCTTCACCGACACCACCGGCGCCCAGGTCGCGTCGTTCCAGAAGCCCTCGACCAGCAACGTCTGGGGCTGCGACGGCAACCTCGGCGCGCCCAACGACCAGGTCGTCGGCCCGATCGCCCGCACGCTGTGCGCGGCCCTGCACCGCTCGACGCTCGGCCGCCTCGACACCCAGCCCAGCGGCACGGCGTCGGACTTCTACCAGGGTGCGATCACCAACCACTACTCGCGCCTGATCCACCAGAACATGGTCGACGGCCGGGCCTACGGGTTCGCCTTCGACGACGTCCAGGCCCAGGAGTCGCTGGTGCACAGCGGCGACCCGCGCCAGGCCGGGATCACGCTGAACCCGTTCTGATTCGGGCTCTCAGCACCGCTGTAACGCCGGGTTACGTGCTGTACCCACCCCTCTGCAGCAGGGTGGGTACAGCCACGAACCCGGCGTTACAGCGCGGGACGGAGGACGCTCAGGCCAGCCTCGCCTTACTGGAATCGTTCAAGAAAAGGCGGTTAGGTAGGTGTCAGCACACCGATCCGACCCAGATCTCGAGGGAGAGCCATGACCCAGACCGCCACCCCCAGCGCCACGGCCCACACCGCGCACCCCGCCTTCCAGGCCTCGGAGCGCCTCGCCGGCCACCTCCAGGCGCTGCTCGTCGACCTGACCGACCTGCACCTCCAGGGCAAGCAGGCCCACTGGAACGTCGTCGGCAAGAACTTCCGCGACATGCACCTCGTCCTCGACGAGGTCGTCGACGCCGCCCGTGCCTTCTCCGACGACGTCGCCGAGCGGATGCGCGCCGTCTACGTCACGCCCGACGCCCGCGCGAAGTCCGTCGCCGAGCAGTCCTCGCTCGCGGAGTTCCCGGCCGACGAGGTCAACACGGGCGACTGCGTGAACCTCATCGTCGCCGCGCTGTACGCCGTCGCCGGCACGGGCCGGCGCATCCACGACGAGGTCGACTCCGAGGACCCGACCTCCGCCGACCTGATCCACACCATCCTCGAGCGCATCGAGCAGCTCGCCTGGATGATCGACGCGGAGAACCGCATCGCCAACAGCAGCCTCCCGCGCTCCTGGAGCGAGTGAGAGCGAGTGAGCGGCGTACGCCACCACGCTCGACCCACGTGAACAGGGCCGGTCCTTCGGGACCGGCCCTTTCGCATGCTCCCGGCTGCTCGCCGGAATCGCCGTCAGGCCAGGAGTGACGGCAGGAGCGAGTCGACACGCCCGCTGAGGATCGACAGCGCGTGCTCGCGGTGGTCCTCGGGGCCGGTGGCCCAGGACAGGAGCGTCTGGACGAAGAGCCCGTCGAGCATGCCGTAGGTCGTCGACGGGTCGAGGGCGGGCTCCTGGTCCGCCAGCTCGGCGTACTTCGACACCACGCGCCAGATCATCGCCTCGAGCTGGCCGTCGATGTCGAGCACGACCTCGCGGAGGGCCGGCTCGAACATCGACTGGTTGCGCAGGTCGTACCAGAGCTGGTGCATCGGACCCTCCTCGCGGATGGTCTCGGCGAGCTTGGCGGCGAAGCGCGACTGGAGCTCGGCCGCGGACGTCGAGGTCTCCACGATCTCGTCGTAGCGCGTCACGCAGGTGCGCTTGTAGTAGCGCACGCAGTAGGTGATCAGCTCCTGCTTGTCGGCGAAGTAGTAGTGCACGACCCCGTGGGAGAACGGTGAGTGCTGGGCGATCTCGCGCAGCGAGGTCTTGGCGTAGCCCAGCTTGCCGAGCGTGACGAGGGCCGACTCCGCGAGCTGGTCGCGCCGGTTGTCGTGCTTGCTCACGCGCGCCGCTGCGGAGGCCACCGGGTCGGCGACAGCGGGTGCAGGAGTGGGGGCCATGTCGATGATCCTACGCCCCTCGGACTTTTCTTGACATGTGTCCAAAGATTTCCTTGACAGTCGTCAAGATTCGGGGTCACTGTGATGGTCACCACACATCGCCCGACCACCTTCGAGGAGCCCCGGATGACTGGAATCGACCTGACCGGCCGCGTCGCACTGGTGACGGGAGGGGCCCAGGGACTGGGCGAGGGCATGGCCCGCGCGCTGGCCGCGGCCGGTGCGAAGGTGATGATCGCCGACGTCAACGAGGCGGGTGCCGACACCGCCGCCAGCCTGGGCGACGGCCACGGGTTCACGCGCCTCGACGTGACGGACGACGCCGGCTGGGAGGCGGCCACGGCAGGGTGCGTCGAGCAGCTCGGCGGGCTCGACGTACTGGTCAACAACGCCGGCGTCGAGATCAGCAGTCTCATCACCGAGGTGCAGACCGACGACATCCGCAGGATGCTCGACGTCAACATCCTCGGCACGGCGCTCGGCCTCAAGCACGGGCTCCGCACGATGCGCCCGGGCGGCGCGGCCGGCAAGGGCGGCTCGATCATCAACATTGCCTCGGTCGCCGCGACCATCGCCTTCCCGGCGATCGCGATCTACTCCGGCACCAAGTCCGCGGTCGACCGGATGACCCGCGTGGCCGCGATGGAGTCGGGCAAGCTCGGCTACGGCGTCCGCGTCAACTGCGTCTACCCCGGGCTCGTTCCGACCGCGATGGGCGCCGGCCTCGCCAACGACATGGCCGAGCTCGGCCTCTACCCCAGCGTCGAGGCGGCCATCGGCGCGGTCGTCGAGCTGACCCCGTCCGGCCGACTCGGCGAGGTCGAGGACATGGCCGACGCCGTGGTGTTCCTCGCCTCCGACCAGTCCCGCTTCGTCAACGGGGCAGGGCTGCCCGTCGACGGCGGCATGGGCATGTGATCGGGACCAACGAGACACCAGAGACCAGAGGAGATCGCCATGAGTGAGAAGAAGGTCGTCGTCTACGGAGCGTCCGGCTACACCGGCCGCCTGATCTGCGAGTACCTCCGCGAGTACAACGTGCCGTTCGTCGCGGCAGGCCGGAGCCAGGAGAAGCTCGAGTCCTCGATGTCGACCAACGTCGCCGGCATCGAGACCGCCGACTACGAGATCAGGACCGTCGACCACGACGTCGAGAGCCTGGCCGAGCTGTTCGACGGCGCCTCGGTCGTGTGCAACACGGTCGGCCCGTTCAGCACGCTCGGGCCCACCGTCGTCGAGGCCGCGCTGAAGGCCGGCGTGCACTACACCGACACCACCGGCGAGCAGGACTGGCTGCTCGACTGCGACGCCAACTGGGGCGAGCAGTACGCCGAGGCCGGGTTGCTGCTCTCACCCGGCATCGCGCAGATGTACACCACCGGTGAGATCGCCGCGCAGCTCTGCCTCGAGAAGCCCGGCCTCGACACCCTCGACATCGCCGTCTTCTGGGGCGGTTCCCCGACGATCGCCTCGACCGAGACGATCCTCGTTAACGCCGCCTCGTCCGCCGCGCACTTCCTGGAGCAGAACGCGTACGTCCCCTTCGACCCCGCGCAGGGGCTGGTGCCGCTCGTGGTCCCCGGTCAGCACGAGCTGGCGCAGTCCCTGCCCTGGGGTGGCACCTCGCACCCGGTGTGGTTCAAGCGAGACCCCCGCGTGGCCAACTGCAAGGCGCAGGGCGGTGTCTTCAACGCCGCTCTGATGAACGGCGTGCCGCAGATCGTCGCGGGTGCCCTCGAGGCCACGAAGGACATGAACGCCGACGACCGGGCCGCTGCACTGACGGCGACGGCGCGCCAGGTGATGGACCAGATGCCGCCGCGCGAGAACCCGCGCGTCAACAAGTCCCTCGACTCGGTCCACGCCTCGGGTCCGCTCGGCCGCGCGCACTGCGTCATCCACGGGAACAGCAACTACAAGCAGACCGGACTGATGCAGGCGTACGCCGCCTACTCGCTGCTGCAGCAGCCGCCCAGGCGGGTCGGCTTCGCGTCGGGCTGCCAGGCGTTCGGGCACCACGAGCTGCTCGGTGTGCTGCGGTCGTTCGGCCTGGTGTCGTCGCCGGTGCTGACCACGCAGGACTGACGGCGTACCCCCATGCGGCTGCACGACTACCTCGACAAGGGCGCCAGCCTCGGCGCTGACCGCCCGTGCCTCACCACCGACGGCACCTCGATGTCGTACGCCGACGTGGTGAGGCTGTCGCGGGACGTCGCGGCCGCGTTGGTGGCGCGGGGCCTCGGCACAGGTGGTCGGGTCGCGATCCTGTCGGCCAACGACCCGGTGGCGTTCACGTGCGTCTTCGGGATCAGCCGCGCAGGAGGCGTGTGGTGCCCGGTCAACCCGCGCAACGAGGCCGCGGAGAACCAGGAGCTGCTCGAGCTCTTCGGCGCCGAGGTGGTTGTCTACCAGTCCGGCTTCTCCTCGCTCGTGGCCGCGATCCGCGATGCCCTGCCGGGCGTCCATACCTGGGTCTGCCTCGACGGGGTCGACGACGGTTCGCTGGCGTTCGACCAGTTCGTGGCGCTCGGTGACCCCACTGCGGTGCCCGCCCTTCCCGAGCGCCCCGGTGCCGACGAGCTCGCGATGCTCGTCGGCACCGGCGGCACGACCGGCCGGCCCAAGGGCGTGATGCTCACGCCGACCAACCTCGAGACGATGACCGCGCTGACCTTGATGGGCTATCCCTTCGACGGTCCGCCGGTCTACCTCGCGCTCGCGCCGCTCACCCACGCCGCCGGGGTGCTGTGCTTCCCGGTGCTGTCGCTCGGCGGGGAGGTCGTGATCATGCGCTCGCCGGACGTCGGCGCCTTCCTCGGCCTGGTCGCCGCGCACCGGGTGACCCACACGTTCCTGCCGCCGACGCTGATCTACATGGTGCTCAGCAGTCCGGCGCTGGAGAGCACGGACCTGTCGAGCCTCCAGTGCTTCTGGTACGGCGCTGCGCCGATGTCGGCGTCGCGGCTCGAGGAGGCGCTGACCCGGATCGGCCCGGTGATGGCGCAGCTCTTCGGGCAGACCGAGGCGCCGATGATGATCTCGATGATGCCGCCGGCCGACCACTTCAACCCGGACGGGTCCGTGGCCACGTCCCGCCTCACCTCCGCCGGCCGCCCGTCACCCCTCGTGACGGTCGCGATCCTCGACTCCTCGGATCGACCGGTGCCGCCGGGGGAGCGGGGCGAGATCTGTGCCCGCTCGTCGCTGGTGATGGCGGGCTACTGGAGGAACCCCGACGAGACGGCCTCGACGTTGGCCAACGGGTGGCTGCACACCGGCGACATCGGGTTCCTCGACGAGGAGGGGTTCCTCCACATCGTCGACCGGGCCAAGGACATGATCATCACCGGCGGCTTCAACGTGTACTCGACCGAGGTCGAGCAGGCGGTGCTGGCCCACGAGGCGGTCCAGGACTGCGCGGTCATCGGCCTGCCTGACGAGAAGTGGGGCGAGCGGGTAGTGGTCGTCGTGCAACCCCATGCCTCCGCGTCGGTCGACCCAGCCGAGCTCACCGCCTTCGTGAAGGCGCGCATCGGCTCGGTCAAGGCGCCCAAGGAGGTCCACGTCTGGGACGACCTGCCTCGCTCGAAGGTGGGCAAGGTGCTGAAGACGGAGATCAAGTCGTCGTTGGCCTCGTAGTTCCGGGTCTCGTCGCGCGGTCGGCACCCGTCCAGTGCGTGGGGATCCTTCGGGCTCCAAGTACGTCGGAACGCCTACCCGTCGGTTCCCCGGTCGTGAACGTCGCCAGCGAACATCTCGATGTCATCGAGTGCGTCGGCGGCAGCGCCTGCCAGCTCGGGGTCGTCGCTCATCGCACGGAGGTGCGGAAGGACGACGTCGGCATCGATCGCGCGATGGACGCGCGCGATGTGTCCGAGAGCAACGACCGCGGCGCGTCTCACCTGAGGTGATCGGTGGGATGCGAGCTCGATCGATCGGCCGGTGAGCCAGTCGGGGTCGACGTCCGTCAACGACAGAGCGATCAGCCGTTCGCTGATCAGGTCGGGATCATCCGCCTCGATCGATTCGGCCAGGCCCGCCCGTGAGGTGGGCTGAGGATCTGAGAACTGGTTCGTTCCTGCCCTCACGACATCAGTCCCGCGACCTCGGCGCGGGCGCGGAGCTCGGGGCCGAGCAGATCGAGCACCGGCGCGCCATCGGGGAGTGCGGGCAGCATCTCGACAATTCCTACGTCGATGAGGTTGCGGACGTCGAAGTCGCCTTCGGCAAACTCACCCTCGAGCCACCTCGCGATCGCCGATGCGCGCTCGGGTTGCTTCCGGCTCTGCTCGTCGAGCCAGGACGCGACGTCGCCCATGAACAGATAAGGCAGGATCTCGCCCTCCTGATCCTCGAGGTGCGCATCGAGCAGGAGCTTCAGCTCCGACGCTTCGGAGACGAGCCTGTTGGTGAGGTCGGCCTCGACGGTCACGATGAAGCGCTCGCTCGGATCTGGTCCCGAATCTCAATGAGCCACGAGCGGTAGTCGGCATCGGTGTCGCCTGCTCGGTACTGGGCGCCCCACGATGTGAGTCGTCGCTCGATCTCCCCCTCAGCCAGCTTCTCGCCCAGAAGATCGTCGATCTCCTGCGCACAATCGATCACCAGCTGCGACTTCTCGGCGGCCAGGAATGCCCTCACGGTGTCGGAGGATTCGCCACCGTCGAGGATCCAGTCTTGGTGGAAGTAGGCGGACATCAGGTACTCAAGAGCTTCCATTTCTTCCTTCGATCAGTCCGGGAAGGACGTCAGTATGCGCCAACCAGTCGAAGCTTCTTGGTCGGGGACGAGCACCACCCTCATGCCGGTCGGGTGCGTCACCGTTCCGTCTCGCAGCACTGACGTACCTGTGACCTCGCCCATTTCCTCGACGAGTGTGAGGCGCCCGGTAGCACCCGCTGCGATCCACTGGTCGATGTCTTCGACACGGCGCTCGAGCACCGCCTCTATCAGTCGCTCTGCGGTCGCTTGGTCGGCGAAGGTCGAGGCCTGAGGAAGTTTTGGATGGTCGGTGAGACGTTCCGCCAGCTCGTCCGTCGTCTTGCCGACATGCTCCTTCATCGTGTGCCCGGGCGGCACTTCGTGGTCATTCAGCCAGCCGGGCTTGCGATCACGTGCGAACCACCCGAGCGGATTCTTCAGCTCACCGCGCTCATCCCGCGCCGGCACCCTGAGCCACCCGCCGATGCGGGCGCGGAGGTCGGCGAGGTCGTCGAGCACGCGCTCGAGGCGGGCGGCGGCGGTGGCGACGGAGGCGCGGAGGGCGGTGAGGAGGGCGACGAAGCGGGGGAGCTTCTCGCGGATCTTCTCCACCACCGCTGCGGCGGAGGCGCCGCCGCCGAGGCCACCGGACACGGCCGTGACGAAGGCCGAGATGGCGACGCCCTCGACGACCATCTTCCCGATCTCCTCGAGCAGCGCACGGGTGCGCTCGCGGGTGTCCTCGATCGCGTCGGCGTAGTCGTCGCACGCGGTGGCGATCGAAGTCAGCTGCCAGGCCGTGTCGAGGACGACGGACCGCAGCTCGCCCAGGGCGTCGGTGGCGACCGGGACCTCGGGCGAGCGTTGCGGCTCGAGGAACGCGACGGCGATGTCGACCTGGTCAGCCAGGCCGTCGGCGGACGACGCCGCGCGGCGCCAGTCGGTGGCGGCGGACCGCAGTGCCGGCACGTCGCCGCCGGGCCAGACGAACCCTTCGACCTGGTCGAGGATCCACGCGTCGACCCGGCCGAGCGAGACCTCCTGCGCTCCGAGGCTGGAGGGCGGCAGGGGCGGGCGGATGCGGACGAAGGAGTCGTCCAGCGCCCCGCCGTTGTACGCCGACACGGTGAAGGCCGCCGCTGCCTCGGCCCTCGCGTGCTCCGAGCCCGTCGCCGCCAGCAGCCGGCCGGCCCCGATGAACGCGTGCGTGAGGTCGGTCAGTGCGGCGAGCGCGGCCGGTGCACCGGCGTCGTACGCCCTTGCGAAGGACGCCGAGGTGGCGTCGTTGCCGGCCATGCCGGCGTACGCCCCCAGCCGCCCGCCGAGCGACTGGGTGAGCACCGCCGATGTCTGGTTCGCCGTCAGGCAGGCATCGGCCGCCCTCGTGAACCCTCCGCACTCCACACTGATCCGCACCCCTCCACCCTCAGCGGCTGAGGGGCGGTGCCACCACCCACGTCGAGCGATCTGTGGACAACCGGCCCGGGGAAGTGCAGGACGTGCGACGACCCGGCGGTCAGGACCGCCGGGTCGTCGCACGTCGTGGAGCTGGTGTCAGGCGCCCACGAGGCGCCAGCGCGCGAGGTTCGCCGCGACCGCACGCGAGTAGTGGCCGTCGGCCGCATCGGCGATCGCGCGCAGGGCCGACAGGGCCGTGACCATCTCGTCGCGGTGCGCGCGCCAGGTGTCGTAGGCCGACCGCTCGGCGTTGGCGGCCACGCCCAGCCAGTGGTCGCCGAGGCCGGCCTGTGTCCGGTCGACCTCGGCGGCCAGGGCGAGCAGGTCGCGGTGGCAGGACGCCAGCTCGCGGACCGCGCCGCGCAGCTCGTCGAGGTCGACGTCGTAGGCGGTCATGCCGGGCTCACCCGAGCCGGCGGCCGAGCTGGCGCGGGAGGACGACGATGCTCTCGTCGAGGTCGACGAGCTCGTCGCGAGCCAGGTCGAGGGCGCCGAGCAGGGCGGACAGGGAGTCGATCACCTCGTTGGCGGCGTCGTCCCACTCCTGCCAGCGCGTGCTGAAGTGCGAGGACGCGTCGCCGCGCCACGACGCGAGCAGGGAGCCCACGCTGGACTCGGCGGCTCTCCGGCGTGCCTCGATGTCCGCCAGTCGCGAGGACAGGGTGTCCGATGCCATGACGTGGGCGTTGCGGTCGAGGGCGAGCTTCCCGGAGACGATCATGTCTAGACCATCGCCCGCGCAGACGGCCTGACAACAGACCCTTGACACGATCTGTGGACAACCGAGACGGGCCCTTTCGCTGGGCCCACCCGCAGGGGTCAGCGCGACGGCCTGTCCGACTCAGAGCCTAGGGTGTGGGCACCCCATCACGGAGGTTCTCCTGTGGACACCATGACCCCGGTCTACGGCTCGAGCACCCTGCTGCTCATCGCCGCCGCGGCCGTCGCCCTGCTGCTCGTCCTGATCATCGTCCTGCGGATGCACGCGTTCGTCGCGCTCGTGCTGGTGAGCCTCGGCACGGCCGTCGCCGCCGGTGTGCCGGTGGCCGACGTGCCGACCATCGCCATCGCCGCGTTCGGCAGCACGCTCGGACAAGTGGCGCTGCTCGTCGGCCTCGGCGTGATGATCGGTCGGCTGCTGGAGGTGACCGGCGGCGCCCAGGTGCTCGCCGACACGCTCGTCAGCAGGTTCGGCGAGAAGCGCGCACCCCTGGCGCTCGGCGTCGCGGCCCTGCTCTTCGGCCTGCCGATCTTCTTCGACGCCGGGCTCGTGGTCTTCCTGCCGATCATCTTCTCGGTGGCCAGGCGCTTCGGCGGCTCCGTGCTGATGTACGCCCTGCCCGCGGCCGGTGCGTTCGCGGCGATGCACGCGATCGTGCCGCCGCACCCCGGTCCGGTCACCGCCGCGACCGAGCTGGGCGCCAGCATCGGCCTCACGCTCCTCGTCGGCGTGGTGATCGCCGTGGTCGCGTGGATCGTCGGCGTCTACGTCGTCACCACCGCGTGGCTCGGCAAGGTGCACGTCCCGATCGACGACTCCGTGCTCACCGGCGGCCGCGACTCCGACACCGAGCACCCGCCGGCGTTCGCCCACGTGCTGGGGATCCTGCTGCTCCCGCTCGTGCTCATCGGCCTCAACACCGTGTTCACGACCCTGCGCACCAACGGCTCGATCAGCGAGGAGGGCGGGTTCGTCGACGCGCTGGTCTTCCTCGGGCAGACCCCGGTCGCCCTGCTGATCGCCCTGCTCGTCGCGACGTACACCCTCGCCATCCGGCGGCACTCGCGCGAGGAGGTGGAGACCCTGCTCAACGACGCGCTCGGCCCGATCTGCGCGATCATCCTCATCACCGGTGCCGGCGGCATGTTCGGCGGGGTGCTGCGCTACAGCGGCATCGGTGCCGCGCTGTCCGACTCGCTCGCCGACCTGGGCCTCCCGCTCATCGTCTCGGCCTTCGTGATCGCGACCATCCTGCGCGTGGCGCAGGGGTCGGCGACCGTGGCGCTCACGACGACGGCCGGCCTGATCTCGGCCGGTGTCGCCGACGCCGACCCGTCCTCGCTCCAGCTCGTCGCGCTGGTGCTCGCGATCGCGGCCGGGGCCACCGTGCTGTCGCACGTCAACGACTCGGGCTTCTGGCTGGTGAGCCGCTTCTTCGGCATGGACGTGAAGACCACGCTGCGCACGTGGACCGTGCTGGAGACCACGCTCGGCCTGTCGATCTTCGTGCTCGCGCTCGGGGTCTGGGCCGTCGGATGACGGGGGAGGGCCCGCTCCACCTCGTCTTCATGGGCGTCTCCGGTTCGGGGAAGTCCACCGTCGCCCTGGCCGTGCGCGACCGACTCGGCTGGGAGATGGCCGAGGGCGACGACTTCCACCCGCCCGCCAACGTCGAGAAGATGCGCCAGGGCATCGCGCTCACCGACGACGACCGCTGGGGCTGGCTCGGATCTCTGGCGGACTGGACCGCCGAGCGCGACCAGCAGGGTGATCCGACGATCATCACCTGCAGCGCCCTGCGCCGCTCCTACCGCGACGTGCTGCGCCGGGGCGGCGAAGGCACCTTCTTCGTGCACTGCACCGGCGACAAGGGGCTGCTCCTGCAGAGGATGGAGGCGCGCCAGCACTTCATGCCGCCGAGCCTGCTGGAGTCGCAGCTCGACACCCTCGAGCCGCTCCAGGCGGACGAGGAGGGGATGGACGTCGACCCGGCGCTGCCCGTCGACCGGATCGCCGCAATGGTGCTGGGCCGGCTCGGCCTCAGTTGAGGACGACGATGCCGATGTTCAGCGCCGTCGCGAACAGCACCCACGCGAGGTAGGGCACCAGCAGCCACGCCGCGACCCGTGACGTCCGCCGGGCGAGCACCACGAGGGCGGCCACCGCGAGGTCGAGCGCCACGATGTCGACGAGGGCGAGCACGTAGCGGTCCGCGGAGAAGAAGAGCGGCGTCCACGCGAGGTTGAGCACCAGCTGCCCGACCCACAGCCAGAGCACGCCGTCCCACCCACGGGATCGCCACAGCAGCCACCCGGCGACGCCGATGAAGAGGTAGAGCACCGACCACACCGGCCCGAACAGCCACCCGGGCGGCGCGAACGGAGGCAGCTCCAGAGCGTCGTACGTCGACCGCGCGGACGCCGCGGCGAGACCGCCGATGCCGGCGACCGCGATGACCGCGACGAGGAACGGGGCGAGCGTCCACCACTGGCGGACGGGCGGGACGGCGGACGCGTGCGTGCTCACGTCACCATCCTGCCCACCCGCTGGTGACGACGGTTCACCCCTGGCGGCGGACTCGGAGGGTCGCGTCGGCGATCTCGATGTCCTCGCCGGTCTCCGGGTGCTTCTGCGTGCGGGGGCGGGACTCGCACACCTCGACGACGAAGTCCTCGGGGACCGCCGGCAGCAGCTGGTCGGCGGTGTGCATGAACGAGTGGTGCCCACGCCGGAGGCCGGTGTGGACGTCGTCGGGCGCGTGCCCGACCACGAGCAGCGTGCCACCCGGTGCGACCGCGGAGGCGAGTCGTCGTACGACGTCCACCATGCCGCCGTCGGGCAGGTGCACGAAGTGGGCGGTGACCAGGTCCCAGGTCTCGCCGGCGGGATCGAAGGTGCGTACGTCGACCAGGCGGGTCTCGACGCGGTCGCCGAGCCCGGCCTCCGCGGCGTGCTCGCCGACGCGGGCGAGGGCCGCCTCGGCGAAGTCGGACGCGGTGACCTCCCAGCCCCGCTCGGCCAGCCACAGGACGTCGCCGCCCTCGCCGCACCCGACGTCGAGCGCGCGGCCCGGGGCCAGGTCGGCCGCCTCGGCGGCGAGCTGGGCGTTCACCTTGCCGCTCCAGACCTTGTCGCCGCTGTAGCGCTCCTCCCACGCGGGTCGCTCGAAGAAGTCGTCGCGCTTCCGGGCGACCGCAGCAGCCGCCTCCTCGCCGGCGAGCTCGGCGTTGATCCAGGCGCCGACGCGGGTGCCGTGCGCGGCCGAGGCGACCAGGATCATGGACACGTCGGTGATGTTGCCGGCGGCGAAGATGCCGGGGACGGAGGTGGCGCCGGTCGGCTCGACCGGGACGACCGTGCCGAACGGGATGCCGTTCATCTCGAAGGGCGCCGTCTCGACGCCGATCGGCGCGAGGAAGTCGGCCTTCGCGTGCACCTTCGACGCCACGACGATCGCGTCGCGCTCGAGCACCGAGCCGTCGGCCAGCCGCAGGCCGACCAGGGAGTCGCCGTCGGTGACGACCTCCTGCGGTGTGCCGTGCACGATCGTCACACCGATGGCACCCATCTTCTCGAGCTCCTCGTCGGGCAGCTCGACGCCGTCGAAGACGACCAGGGTCACGTCGTCGGACAGCTGGCGGAAGAGCAGGCCCTGGTGGCCGGCCATCGGCGAGGTGCCGAGGACGACGAGCCGCTGGTCGCGCACCTCCCAGCCGTGGCAGTAGGGGCAGTGCAGGACGTCGACACCCCAGCGCTCGGCGAGGCCCGGCACGTCGGGCAGCTCGTCGGTGACGCCACCGGCGACGAGGATGCGGCGTGCGGTCACCCGGCGGCCGCCCTCGGTGGTGACGAGGAAGGCGCCGGCCTCGCCGGACAGGCCGACGACCCGGTCCGCGAGCACCTCGACGCCGTACTGCGCCACCTCGGTGCGGCCGATCTCGAGGAGCTCGAGCGGGTTGACGCCTTCGCGGCCGAGGTAGTTGTGGGCGTGGCCGGCGGGCGCGTTGCGGGGCTCGCCGGCGTCGATCACCAGCACCGATCGCCTCGATCGGCCCAGGGCCATCGCACCGCTCAGGCCGGCTGCGCCGCCGCCGACCACCACCACGTCGAAAGTCATGTCGTCACTCATGCTGACGATGATGCACACCGCTTCGCGATATTGACAAACATTCTTGCTGTAATGGCAAACTGCTCGGCATGGACGACGACGACGTGCTCCGCGGGGTCGGCCCGCGGCTGCGCCAGCTGCGGCTCGAGCGCGAGGCCACCCTCGGCGACCTGGCCGAGGAGACCGGCATCTCCGTGAGCACCCTGTCGCGGCTCGAGGCCGGGCAGCGCAAGCCGACCCTCGAGCTGCTCCTGCCCCTGGCGCGCGCCCACCGCGTCGCCCTCGACGAGCTCGTCGACGCACCGGAGACGGGCGATCCGCGGATCCGCTCGAAGCCGGTGGTGCGCCACGGGCGCACCTTCATCTCGCTCACCCGGCGTCCGGGAGGCCTGCAGTCCTACAAGATCCTGATGCCGGTCGAGGACGAGCCCTCTCCGGCCCTGCGGACCCACGAGGGCTACGAGTGGCTCTACGTCCTGAGCGGCCGGGTGCGCCTGCTCCTCGGCACCCGCGACATGACGCTGGGACCGGGCGAGGTCGTGGAGTTCGACACCCGCACACCGCACTGGCTCGGCAACCCCGGGCCGACCGTCACCGAGGTGCTGGCGATCTTCGGCCCACAAGGTGAGCGGATGCACGTGCGCTCCTAGGGGTGGCGCGTCGCCGCGACGGTCGTGGCACGGTGGGTCGCATGGCGATCCGGACCGGCACCACGGTGAAGTGGAAGTGGGGCTCCTCGTGGGCCGAGGGCACGGTCGCGGAGGTGCACCACGGCGACGTCTCCCGCACGACCAAGGGCGAGAAGGTCACCCGGCACGGCAGCGACGACGACCCGGCCTACGTCATCGAGCAGGACGACGGCACGACCGTGCTCAAGCTCCAGAGCGAGGTCGAGCGGGCCTAGGGTCACCCGCATGACCACGCGCTGGCTCTTCGGCGACCAGCTCGGACCGCACTTCACCGACGACCACCGCGGGCCGCTGCTGATGGTCGAGTCGCTGGCGGTGCTGAGGCGGCGCCGCTTCCACCGGGCCAAGGCGCACCTCGTGCTCAGCGCGATGCGCCACCGCGCCGCCGACTTCGGCAACCGGATGACCTACGTGCAGTCGGAGACGTACGCCGAGGTGGTGGGCGAGCTCGACGACGTCGAGGTCGTGCACCCGACGTCCTACGCCGCCCTCGGACTGGTCGAGCGGCTCGACGTGACCGTCCTGCCGCCCCGCGGCTTCGCGACCGCGCGCGAGGACTTCGAGCGCTGGGCCGGTGCGCGGGGGAGCAGGCGGCTGCTGATGGAGGACTTCTACCGGCGTGCCCGTCTCGCGCACGGCGTGCTGGTCGATGGAGGCGAGCCGGCCGGCGGTCGGTGGAACTTCGACCACGACAACCGCGAGCCGCCGCCCCGCGGGGCCACGACCCTCGGTGTGACCGAGCCGTGGTGGCCGACCGAGGACGACATCGACGGCGAGGTGCGCGACGACCTCGACCGGTGGGAGCGCGACGGCCAGGTCGCCTTCCTGGGGCGGGACGGCGACCGCCTCTTCCCCGCCACCCGGCGCGAGGCGCTGGCCGCCCTCGACCACTTCGTCGAGCACCGGTTGCCCGAGTTCGGCGCCCACGAGGACGCGATCCTCGAGGGCGACCCGTGGATGGCCCACAGCCTGGTCAGCGCGCCGATGAACCTCGGCCTGCTCGACCCGCTCGAGGTCGTCGAGCGCGCCGAGACGGCGTACCGCTCCGGGAGCGCGCCGATCGCCAGCGTCGAGGGCTTCGTCCGGCAGGTCCTCGGGTGGCGCGACTACGTCTGGCACACCTACTGGCACCAGGGCGACGCCTACCGCGGCGAGAACCAGCTGCGCGCGACCGAACGGCTGCCGCAGTGGTTCGCCGAGCTCGACGCCGCCGCGACCGACGCCCACTGCCTCTCGCACACCCTCGACCAGGTCGCCGAGCACGGCTGGGTGCACCACATCCCGCGGCTGATGGTGCTGGGGTCCTACGCCCTCCAGCGCGGCTGGTCGCCGCGGCAGGTCACCGACTGGTTCCACCGCGCCTTCGTCGACGGCTACGACTGGGTGATGGTGCCGAACGTCGTCGGCATGTCCCAGCACGCCGACGGCGGCACGATGATGACCAAGCCCTACACCTCGGGCGGCGCCTACATCAACAAGATGTCGGACCACTGCGGCTCGTGCCGCTTCGACCCCAAGGTGCGGGTGGGGGAGGACGCGTGCCCGTTCACCGCGGGCTACTGGTGGTTCCTCGACCGGCACCGCGAGACGTTCGCCGGCAACCACCGGATGTCGCGTGCGGTGAACGGTCTCGACCGGCTCAAGGACCTCGACGGGCTCGTCGAGCAGGAGGAGCGGCGGGGCAACCGCGCGCCCTGAGGTTTGGGGCGCCCGGATCTGGTGAGGATGCTGTCATGCGCAGCGAGCTCTTCGACCAGGCCAACCAGGAGAACACGACCACCGAGAGGTGGAGCCTGCACCACCGCAAGACGTTGCGGACGGTGCTCGGCGAGCCGGTGCTCGCGGCGAAGGGCTCGATGGTCGCCTTCCAGGGCCAGGTCAGCTTCGAGCACAAGTCGGCCGGCTCGGTCGGCAAGATGATGCGTCGTCTCGTGACGTCGGAGGACACGCCGCTGATGACGGTGTCTGGCCAGGGCGAGGTCTTCTTCGCCGACACCGCCAAGGACATCTTCCTGGTCGGCCTCGAGGGCGACGGGCTGTCGGTCAACGGGACGTCCCTGCTCGCGATGGACGCGACGCTCGACTACGACGTCCACCGGGTCAAGGGCGCCGGGATGATGACCGGCGGGATGTTCAACACCCTCATCCAGGGCCACGGCACCGTCGCGCTGACCAGCGACGGCCAGCCCCTGATCCTCGACTGCTCCGGCCCGCCGACCTACGTCGACATGAACGCCGCCGTGTGCTGGTCGGCCAACCTGGTGCCCCAGGTGGTCAGCTCGATGAACATGCGCTCGATGCTGCGTGGCGGCACGGGCGAGGCGTTCCAGTACGCCTTCCAGGGGCCGGGCTTCGTCGTCGTCCAGCCGTCCGAGGGCCCCGTCCTCCCGCCGCACAGCCACTGACCCGGTCGAGCGGTCTCACTCCATCGCGCTGAGGTCGGGCGGCACGTCGACGGAGTGTGCCCGGAGCACCTCGAGCGGTACGACGTCGAGCGCGCGCTCGGAGGTCGCGGCCAGGACGACCGGGGCGGCGAGGCCGTCGGCGTACGCATCGAGCCAGCGCGTCGCGACGACGCACCAGCGGTCGCCCGGCACCAGGCCGGGGAAGCTCCACTCCGGGCGCGGGGTCGACAGGTCGTTGCCGACCGCCTTCTGGTGGGCGAGGAACTCCTCGGTCATCACCGCGCAGATCGCATGGAGACCGACGTCGCGCGGGCCGACGGTGCACGTGCCGTCGCGGTGGTAGCCCGTCACCGGGTCGGTCCCGCACGGGTCCAGCTCGCCACCGAGGACGTTGCGCTCGCTCATGGGAGGAGCATGCCCGGTGGTCAGGACGACTGGCGCGCCGCCCGCTTCGCCTCGGCCTCCGCGCGGCGCTCCACGAAGCGGGTGGCCTCGACGTCGAGGGCCGACACCGCGGCGGCGAGCTCCTCGCGCGCCTTCTCGCCGTCCTCGTCGAGGTCCTCGAGGTCCCAGACGCCCCACTGGCGCAGCAGCGGGGTGACGATGTCGTCGTGGTGGATGCGCAGGTCGTAGATCCCGGCCTTCGCCATCTGCACGGCCTTGCGTGAGAAGCCGGGGATCACGCTGCCCGGCATCTGGAAGTCGACGACCTCCTCGGTGATCGCGCGCATCGTCTGGCTGGGCGCGAGCTGGAGGGCCGCGGCGACGAGGTTGCGGTAGAAGATCATGTGCAGGTTCTCGTCCTTGGCGACCCGGCTCAGCAGCTTCTCGGCGATGGGCTCGGCGGTGTAGCGGCCGGTGTTGCGGTGCGAGATGCGGGTGGCGAGCTCCTGGAACGAGACGTAGGCGCAGACGTTGAGCAGGGACTTGTCGAGCGCCTCGTAGCCGGACTCCATCGTCTCCATCCGGGCCCGCTCCAGCTCGACGGGGTCGACGCCGCGGGTGACCAGGAGGTAGTCGCGGATGCAGAAGGCGTGCCGGCCCTCCTCGGCGGTCCAGCGGTTCACCCACGTCCCCCAGGCGCTGTCCCGGCCGAACGCACGGTCGATCTCGCGGTGGTAGCTCGGGAGGTTGTCCTCGGTCAGCAGGTTGACCTCGAGCGCCGTGCGCGCGATCGGCGACAGCTGCGACTGGGCGACCTCCCACGGGTCGCCGCCCAGGTCGGCGAAGTCGCGCCCGAGGCTCCACGGGACGTACTCGTGCGGCATCCACTCGTCGGCGATGCCCAGGTGACGGTTGAGGTTCTCCTCCACCACCGGCTCGAGCTCGGTCAGCAGCTGGGTGGTGTCGAGAGCGGCCACGTCGATCTCCTGGGTGGGGGAGGGTCGGGAGGACACTGCCTGGTGGCGGCCCTCCCGACCCTGCCTACACCCGCACGCTCCGGGTGACCAGAGGTGCGGGCCGGGAGATCAGTTCCAGATCGCGCTCGCCCACTCGGGGTGGTCGATGAACGGGTTGCGGTTGCCCTGCCACTGCGCGTGGATGCGGTCGTTGCGTCGCATCTCGAAGGCGTCGACGGGGTCGGCGGCGTTCCAGGCCAGCAGGGTCTCCAGGTCGCCGATCTGCGACGACGAGCTGCCGACCGTGGAGCTCATCTCCAGGTCGTTGAAGCCGTCGTCGCCGTTGTAGCGCACGGCCATGTAGAGGAGCATCCGCGCGACGTCGCCCTTGACCGCGGCGCGCGGCTCGAAGGAGTCGGAGTCGCTGTAGCAGCCCGAGCAGCCAGAGACGGTCGAGCCGCCGTTGTCGAAGTCCTTGTTGCCGCGGGTGCCGTTGACCTGGACGTCCTCGGCGCGGAGGTGGTGCAGGTCGGTGCCCGGACCGGCGCTGGTGGAGAAGCCGCCGCGCGACTGGGCCCACACGTGCTCGCGGTTCCACTGGCCGGTGCCGCCGCCGTTGCTGTTCTTCGAGATCGACCTGCCGGTGTAGAGCTCGAGGACGTTGGCGGTGTTGCTCGGGTCCTGGTCGGTGTCCTTCAGCGCGGTCCAGACCTGGTCGTAGGACAGCCGGGTGTTGTCGTCGATGATCTCGTGGAGCGCGCTCTTGAGCGCGGACCCGGTCTTGCCGACCGCCGGCGCGTAGTAGGTGTCGTCCCACGGGCTGTCGACCGCGCCCGGTGGCGTCGTCGGGTCGGTCGTCGGCGGGTCGGTGGGCGTCGTGGCGCCACCGGCGTCCGCGAAGGCCGACGTGCCGGTCATGCCCGGGTGGGAGAAGTACGCCGACAGCGCGCCGGTCACGTCGATCTGCTTGCCCATCAGCGACGGGTTCGACTTCAGGCCCCACTGCGCGCGGAAGGCCGAGGGGACCTGCACGTAGAGCATCGACGAGGTGCTGGTCTGCGACGCCGAGTCGGCGATCGCCAGCGCGTAGTCGCTGGGGAAGCCGGAGCGTACGACGGTGCTGGTGGCCGTCGGCTGCCCGACGACGTAGCCGCGCACGGTCTGCGTGGCACCCGTCTGCTGGCCGGTGGCCTGGCTGACGGTGATCGGGGTGGCGGCCTGTGCCGGAGCCGTGACGGCGGGCAGGGCGACCACGGAGAGGGTCAGGACGAAGGTGGACACAAGGGCGGACGCGAGCGACCGGCCCTTCCCGAGATGAAGGGTCATGGAAGGTCACCCTGCCCCAACATCCGGCATCGGGGAAGGTCCGCGAGGTGAACCCCTGGTGTGGTGCGTGGTGCTCGTGGGGCCGGTTCCACGCTCAGCGAGACGTTGAACGATCTCCTTTACACCCTTGCGCATCAGTTCTTCCAAAACGCCACGGAAAGTCGCCGGACTCTTTAGGTTGAGTCTGCTCCGGGTGCTGCCCGGCGCAGGTTCCGTCGTCCGAAGCCGCTACCACCCCCGCGAGGCACACATGACCCAGGATGCAGCCCGGCCCGCCAAGGGCTTGGGTAGTTCTGTCGCCGGCTGGCCGCTGCGCCGCAAGATCGCGCTCGCCCTGGCCGTGCCGCTGGTCCTCGCCGGTGTCCTCGGCGGCCTGCGCGTGGCGAGCGACTACGGCGACTCGCGCCAGGCTTCGCGGAGCGCCCAGCAGGTCACGATCATCCAGCCCGCGGTCGACTACCTGACCGCCGCCGAGTCCGCCATGGTCGCCGCGCAGTCCGACTCCGCCGCCAGCCAGGGCGACAAGATCGACGCGATCGACGACATCGTCACCAACGCCGAGGCGCTGACCCAGGCCCGCGACACCGCCGACCTCGACGAGCTCCAGACCGCGCACGTGGACGCGCTCCTCGACCTCAGCCAGGCCATCCGCGGTGACGGCGCCCAGAACCTCGGCCCCGCCACCTGGGTCGCGCTGGTCCGCCAGCTCGAGTCGAGCGTCTCCCAGCTCATCACCAGCGTGAACGCCGCCCAGGAGACGCCCGAGCCGCGCCTCGAGCAGCTCTCGCAGGCCATGAGCGGTCGACTCTCGCTCGCCCTCCAGCAGGGCCTGATCTCCACCACGCTGGCCCAGTCCACCTCGCAGGACCTCTTCTCGGAGGTCGGCGTCGAGGCGGCCGCCATCGACCGTCTCGCCGGTTCGGTCGAGGGCGCCGAGGCCGAGACGTCCCAGCTCCGCACGCAGAACACCCGGCACGCCAACGAGATCCGTGACAACTCCGCCACGAACCTCGACGGCCGCGACGCCTACACGTCCTACGACACGATCACCGAGACCCTCATCTCAGGTGTCACCGCCTCGCTCGACAGCGCCGCCTCGGCTGCCCAGCGCAACGCGCTCCTCGGTGCGCTGCTCACGCTCTCCGCCCTCGCCGCCGCGATCTTCCTGGCCCTCCTCGTGGCCCGCAGCCTCCTCGAGCCGATCGGCAAGGTGCGGGACGGAGCCCTCGCGGTCGCCCGTCACCGCCTGCCCGACGCGGTCGCCCGCATCCGTTCCGGTCAGGAGCCGGAGCCGATCAGGACGATCGACGTCACCACCAACGAGGAGATCGGCCAGGTCGCGCGAGCGGTCGACGACCTCCACCGCCAGGCCATCCACCTCGCCTCCGGCGAGGCCCAGCTGCGGCAGACCGTCAACGCGATGTTCGTGACGCTGTCGCGTCGCTCGACCTCGCTGGTCAACCAGCAGCTCGCCCAGATCGAGCGCCTCGAGCACGACGAGGAAGACCCCAAGCGACTCGAGTCGCTGTTCCGCCTCGACCACCTCGCCTCGCGGATGCGTCGTACGGCCGACTCGCTCCTGATCCTCGCCGACGCCCCGAACCGTGCCGCCGGCCAGTTCAGCCTCAGCGTCGGAGAGGCCCTCCAGGCCGCGACCTCCGGTGTGCAGGACTACCAGCGCGTGCAGATCCTGTCGCACATCGGCACCCGGGTCAGCGACGACGCCGCAGCCGACCTCGTGCACCTGCTCACCGAGCTGGTGGACAACGCCCTCACCTACTCGCCGCCGGCCGAGCCGGTCCGCCTCGCCGCCAAGCTCGGCACCGACGGCGTCACCATCACCGTCACCGACTCCGGCCTGGGCGTGCCCCCGGCCGAGCTCGAGCAGCTCAACCGCGACCTCGAGCACGGCGCCGAGGCCACCCCGGACACCGCCCGCCGCATGGGCCTGTTCGTGGTCTCCCGCCTCGCCGAGCGCCACGGCATCGTCGCGACGCTGTCGCGCAACGCCGGTGGCGGCATGACGGCCACCGTCGTGCTCCCGACGTCCGTGCTGCCCGAGCTCCCGCAGACCGGTGCGCCGGCCCCGGCGGCCAGCCTGCGCGAGATGGCCGAGGCCCTCGAGTCGCCGGTTCCCGCCGCGGCCGCTCCTGCCGTTGCCGCGGCCGCCGCGACCGAGGTCGTGGAGTCCAAGCGCGAGGCCCGCAACCGCTCCCGCGCCGAGAAGGCCGAGGCCAAGGCTGCGGAGAAGGCCGCCAGGAAGGACGCCGCGGCCAAGGTCGTCGCGCCGACGCCCGAGCCCGAGCCGGTCGTCGAGGCCCCGGTCGTCACCGAGGACCGCCCGCCGCTCGAGAGCCTGCTCCCGCGCCGCGAGCCCGGCGCCAACATGCCCCGCACGGGCGCCGACGCCTTCCTGCCGCCGGAGACCTCCGGCGTCACGGGACCGCTGTTCGGCAAGCGTGAGCCCAAGCCCGTCGAGGAGCCCGCGGCCGCGCCCGTCGCGTCCGCCGAGCCCGTCGCCGGGGACACCACCGAGTCGGAGCCGGCCGCCGAGAAGACCGCGGAGAAGGTCGCTCGGGTCGTCCCGATCACGGCGCTCGCCGCCCGCCAGCGCGCCCAGGCCGAGGCCGAGGCCCGCGCTGCCGAGGCCGCTGCCGCCGAGACCTCGTCCGAGCCCGAGTCCGAGCCCGCGTCGGAGCACGTGTCGGAGCCCGCGTCGGAGCACGTGTCGGAGGGGACGGTCGAGCAGCCCGTCGCGGAGGAGTCCGTCGAGGAGGCTCCGGTCGCGGAGACGCCCGTCGCGCAGGCGCCGGTCGAGCCCCCGATCTTCGAGCCCTACCGTTCGCGCGAGTCGTCCACCGCCTCCAGCCCGGTTCCGGACCCGCTGTCCGACCCGCTGCCCGCGGACGCCTTCGACGACGAGCCGTCCTCGGCGGAGCCGGCCGAGGCCGAGCCGGTCGTGGCGGAGCCCGTGGCCGAGGAGATCGCCGAGGAGCCCGTCGCCGACGAGCCCGTCGCCGACGAGCCCGTCGCCGATGAGCCCGTCGAGGAGCGCTTCGAGGAGCCCGTCGTCGAGCCCGAGCCGGTCGTCGCCGAGCCCGTCGCGCACGTGCACGACGAGGTCGAGGTCGACTACAACGACCCGCTGGGCCTCGGGACGCCGAGCACGCAGGTCGTCGAGCCCGAGCCGGAGCCCGAGCCCGAGCCCGAGCCGGTGGTGGCCGAGACCCCCGCCTGGGAGCCGGAGCTGCCGGCCCACCAGCCGGTCGTCGCCTACGAGCCCGAGCCCGCGCAGCCGGTCGCCCCGAGCTACGGCGACACCCTCACCGAGACCGTCGCGGAGACGGCCACCGTCACCGAGACCCGCACCGAGACCTTCACCGAGACCTCGACCGAGACCGAGGTCCCGGTCGAGGAGCCCGCGGCCTTCGCCGAGCCGACGTACGACGCCCCGGCCGCCCGCGCCGAGACGGCGTACGAGCCGGGTCATGCGAGCAACGGCATCTCGCCCGAGGGCGTGGCGCCGGCCCGGATCGGCGGGGACTCGCCGATCTTCAAGTCCATGCGGTCAGGCTGGCTCGCCGGTGATGGCCAGGGCGAGTTCCACCAGACCGAGGTGGACCGCGGATGGGAGATCGCCGAGCACGTCGCGGAGGAGGCTCCCGTGGCCGAATCCACCGTCGCCGGACTCCCTCGTCGTGCCCCCGGAGAGCGCCTCGTTCCGGGTAGCGTTACCCCGCCCACTGCAGCCAAGACGCGCGACCCGGAAGCGATCCGTCGCCGGCTCCAGGCCCACAAGGCCGGTGTCAGCCGTGGTCGAGCTGCAGCCCAAAGTTCCACTCAGCACACGGAAGCAGGCCCCGCATGAGCTACGAAACCTCCGTCCCCGGCGCCGCTGGTGACGACCGCGACCTCGACTGGGTGATGTCGCGCTTCGTGGACGACGTCCCCGATGCCGCGCACGCGATCCTGGTCTCCGCCGACGGCCTCCTGATGGCCTCGAGCACCAGCATCCCGGGTGAGCGCGCCGAGCAGGTCGCGGCCGTCTCCTCCGGACTCGCCAGCCTCGCGGTGGGCGCCGCCCGCCTCTTCGAGGGCGGCTCGGTGATGCAGACCATCGTCGAGATGGAGATGGGCTTCCTGATGCTCATGAGCGTCGGTGACGGGTCCAACCTCACCGTGCTCACCACCGAGGAGGCCGACATCGGCCAGGTGGGCTACGAGATGGCCCTGCTCGTCGACCGCGTGGGACGTACCGTCGAGGCCCAGGCCCGCGTCGGTACGGGCGGCTGAACCGGTCCCGTGCCATGACGCCGCCAGTCGAGCCTGACGACGACGGGTACACCCCTCGTCTGATCCGCTCCTACACCATCACCTCAGGTCGTACGGCAACCTCTGTCGACCTGGCCATGGAGGCCACGCTGCGCCTCCAGGCTGGTGCAGAGGCGCCCGTCCTCACCCCTTCCGCCGCGCAGGTTCTCGAGGTCTGCGACCGCCGTTCCGTGGCCGAGGTCTCGGCCCTGACCAAGATGCCGATCGGCGTCACCCGGGTGCTGCTGGGTGACCTCATCGAGCAGGGCTTGATCCGGATCCAGGCCACCATCACCGAGAAGACGTCGACAGATGAGCGTCTGGAGCTCATCGAAAGGACCCTCCGTGGACTTCGAAACTACTAAGGCACAGCGCGCGGCTGCGTCGACGAAGATCGTCATTGCCGGCGGCTTCGGCGTCGGCAAGTCGACGCTCGTCGGCGCCGTCTCGGAGATCGACCCGCTGCGCACCGAGGCACTCGTCACCAACGAGTCCGAGGGCGTCGACGATCTCGCCGCCGTGCCCACCAAGGCCACCACCACCGTGGCCATGGACTTCGGCCGACTGACCCTGGCGGAGGACCTGGTCCTCTACCTCTTCGGCACGCCCGGCCAGCGCCGTTTCTGGTTCATGTGGGACGACCTGTGCCGCGGCGCCATCGGCGCCATCGTGCTGGTCGACGTGGCCCGGCTCGACGAGTCCTTCTCGCCGCTGGACTACTTCGAGTCCAAGGGCATCCCGTTCATCGTCGCCGTCAACGAGTTCGACGGCGTTCCGCGCTACCCCGCCGAGGAGATCGCCGCCGCGCTGGCCCTGCCCGCCGACGTACCGATCATCAGCCTCGACGCCCGCGACCGCGAGCAGGCCAAGGGTGCGCTCGTGAAGATCACCGAATACGCCCTCATGCGACTGCGCGAGTCGCTCACCGTGAATGCGAACTGAGCCATGACCCGCACCACTCCACGACACCGCATCGCCGGTGCCGCCCTCTCCTCCGCTGTCCTGCTGCTCACGCTCAGCGCGTGCGGCGGCAGCGCCAGCGGCCAGTCGGCCGACTCGCTCAGCGACGTGTCCCTGGTCTTCAAGGGCGCGCTCACCGTGTGCACCGACAGCCCCTACGCGCCGTTCGTCTACGAGCAGAAGGGCAAGCTGGCCGGCTTCGACGTCGACCTGGCCCAGGAGGTCGCCGACGAGCTGGAGGTCGACCTCGACGTCATCGACGTCGACTTCGACGACATCACCTCGGGCGACTCGCTCAACAACGACGTGTGCGACGTGGCCGTCTCGGCGATGACCATCACCGGTGAGCGGGCCCGCGTCCTCGACTTCTCCAGCCCCTACTTCGACGCCAAGCAGGCGCTGATCACGCCTCGCGGCTCGGGCCTCGACACCCTCGAGGAGCTGGCCGGCCAGCGCGTGGGCGTGCAGAAGGAGACGACCGGCGAGACCTTCATGGGCGACTACGCACCCGACACCACCGAGGTCGTCACCTTCGCCGACGCGGCGGGCCTCCAGGCCGCGCTCGACGCCGGCGAGATCGACGCGGCGATGCTCGACAACACGGTCTCGGGCGAGTTCGTCACCCAGAACCGCACGCTCAAGCTGGCCCGCGAGTTCGACACCGGTGAGCAGTACGGCATGGCGGTCAAGAAGGACGGCAACATCCCGCTGCTGCGCTCGATCAACAGCACGCTGGCCCAGCTCCGCGAGGACGGCCGCTACGACAAGATCTACAAGAAGTACTTCGGCTGATCGTCCAGCCCACACGGCCCGGCAGGTGATCCTGCCGGGCCGTGGTGCGTTGCGGTGGCTGCGGTGGCTCGTGGTGGCCGCTCGGTCCCGCCTACGGCGCGATCGTGAGGAACAGGAACGACGCGAGGAGCACGAGGTGCACCCCGCCCTGCAGCGGCTTGGTGCGACCGGGGACCACCGTGAGGATGGCCACCGCGGCGGTCAGCAGGAGCAGGACCGTCTGGAGCTGGTTGAGGCCGAGCTCGAGCGGGCCCTCCAGCCAGATGCTGGCGATCGCGATGGCGGGGATGGTGAGGCCGATGGAGGCCATCGCCGAGCCGAGGGCGAGGTTGAGGCTGACCTGGACCCGGTTGCGGGCGGCCGCGCGGACGGCCGCGATCGTCTCCGGCGCGAGGACGAGCAGCGCGATCACGACGCCGACCACGGCCTGGGGGAAGCCGAGCGCGGCGACGCCGTTCTCGATGGCGGGCGACTCGATCTTGGCGAGCCCGACGACGGCGACGAGCGAGACGACGAGCAGGCCGAGGCTGGCCAGGGCGGCGCGGTCGGTCGGCGGGTCGGCGTGCCCGTCCTCGTCGAGGTCGACCGGCGCGTGCTCGAAGGAGTCGCCCCCGCCCGACGACATCACGGTCGGGGTGTGCTGGCCCTGCTCCACCGGTAGGAAGAAGTCGCGGTGCCGGATGGTCTGGGTGAAGACGAACATGCCGTAGAGGGCGAGCGAGGCGATCGCGGCGAAGGCCAGCTGGGCGCCGGTGAACTCCGGGCCTGGCTCCGACGTCGTCACGGACGGCACGACGAGGCAGAGCACGGCGAGCGCGATGACGGTCGCGAGCGCGGCTCCGGTGCCCTCGGGGTTGAACACCGCGAGGCGGTGCTTGAGCGCGCCGACGAGCAGCGAGATGCCGACGATGCCGTTGACGGTGATCATCACGGCCGCGAAGACGGTGTCACGCGCCAGGCCGGAGGCGTCCTTGTCGGCGGTCACCATGAGCGTGACGATCAGGCCGACCTCGATGATCGTGACCGCGACCGCCAGCACGAGTGAGCCGTAGGGCTCACCGACCCGGTGCGCGACGACCTCGGCGTGGTGCACCGCGGCCAGCACCGCGCCGACCAGCAGGAGGGCGAGGACGCCCAGCACCACGGGGCTCTCGGGATGGGCGAACCATGCCGGCACGAGCACCACGAGTGCCACGACGGGGGCGAGGGTCGTCCAGGATGGCCTGCTCATAAGGCAACCCTATGGGGCGTTCCTGAAGGCCGCCCTCAGGTCTCGGGGGTCGTCAGCTTCTCGAGGCGAGCCCGCAGGAGTGGTACGCGGTGGTTGTTGCCCTCGAGGGTGACGTACTGCTCGCCGAAGATCGCCAGCAGCGCGTCGTCGAGACGGCGTACGGCCCCGGCGGGGTAGCGGTAGCCCATCCGCCGGATCACCGCGTCGGCGTCGACCGAGGTGAGCAGGTCGGCGAGGTCGTCGACGGTGTCGATGCCGAGCTGGGCGAGCAGCCCGGCGATCCAGTCGTAGTGGTCGGTGTGCGACCAGCCGGCGTCGCTGTAGTGGCCGGCGAGGAAGGTCGCCAGCTCCTGGCCGACGATGTGGTCGGCCTCGGCCTCGGGCGTGCTCCCGGGGGCCGCGACCTGGATCCGGCGGCGGATGGTGGAGAACTCCCGGTCGGCCAGCTCGATCAGCCCGGCGGCGAGGGTGAAGCGCCGGTCGAGGTCGGCGGCGGCGTCCTCGGGGACGCTGCCCTTGTAGCGGATGTCGTGCTCGAACTCGGCCCACGCGTGCTGCAGCACCGTGCGGAGCTGGATGCTGGCCCGCTCGCCGGCGAGCTCCTGGTGCCCCTCGCCGTCGTCGCCCCGCACGAGCAGGTGGCGGCTGGCGTAGCCGAAGCGGCCCGAGCGTGCCATCTCCTCACCGAGGTCGCGGTCGTCGAGGATGGTGAGCTCGTCGTCGAGCAGCTCGGCGACGGCGGCGACGTCGCTGTGGACGTAGGTGATGACGCGGACGCCGATCTGGTCGGTGATCTGCTCGAGCGGGTCGCGGTAGAGCGGCTCGCCTCCCTCGGTGCGGTTGGCCTTCGCGGCGAACGACGCCACGCTCTTGGTGCGCCCGGTGACGCTCAGGTAGTCGATCCCGGCGTCGTCGAGGAGCGTGCGCACCAGCGTCACCCACGCGCCCGTCGCGGCCACCAGCTGCGGCTGGCGGGCGGCGTACGACCTCACTGCCTCGCGCACCGGCTCCTGCTCGCTCATGACGCCAGCCTGCCAGAGCACGAGCCTGCACCGGGAGCCGTACCGCGCCGGTTATCGTCGAACCACCATGAACACGTCACTGAAGTCCGGGCTGCGCCGCCCCCGTCCAGCCGCCCTCGTCGCCGGTCTCGCCCTCGTCGCCGGGCTGTCGGCCTGCGGGTCCGACGCCGGCGACGACACCGCCACCGACCCCGCCGGCTCGACGGGCGCGCCGACGGAGACGACGTCCGGGACTCCCTCGGAGACTCCCTCGGAGACGCCGACGAGCGAGGAGCCCGACTCCGGCAGCGGCACCGACGGCCCGATCGAGGCCATCGGCTCCGCCGGCGTCACCGAGGCGCAGCTCGTCAGCCGGACCGACGCCGGCGGCTCGGTGTCGGAGATGGCGTTCGCCCTCGACACCGACCAGGCGGTCACCGACTTCACCGCCGGCCTCCAGAACGGCTTCGACGCCACGATCGCCGACACGGTGGCGCAGGTCGCCCAGGCCTCGCCCGACGCGACGCCCTACGGCGCGATCGTCAGCATCGGCTGCGAGGCGCCGCGCAACGTCGCCATCGACGCCGGCGAGGCGGGCTTCACCGTGCTGCCGAAGCTGCCCAAGAGCACCGTCCAGTGCCTGGCGCCGGTGACGTACGTCGTCGTGTTCGCCGCGCCGAACGCCTGACCCGCGCTGCTCGTCAGCCCTTCGAGGGCGGAGGCGTGGTCGGCGGGACCGTGGTCGGCGGCACCGTCGGGGTGGGCGTCGGCGTCGTCGGCAGGATCGGGATGACCGGCGGCAGCTCGCCGTTGTATACCACCCCGAACGAGTTCGCGACCAGCCGCTCGCCGCCGTCGGAGGGCTCGTTGACGATGCCCATCGCCCCGGTGCCGGCGCGGGTGTACATCGCCGAGGAGCCGCCGCCGTCGAGGTTGATGGCGTTCTCCGCGCCGAGCGCGGTCATGATGTTGGCGAGCTCGACCATCGTGTAGCCGCGGCTGACCGCCGAGCGGCCGTCGACCACCAGGATCAGCAGCTTGCGGCCGTCGGCGTCGATGCCGACCGCCGTGCGGGGGTGCGCGATCGTGTCGTTGATGACGGTGCGCACGCCGTTGACGAGCAGGGGGCGGTCGCCGCTGATCGCGACCTTCGGCCGGCCGCCCACGATGCGCTTGGACAGCGTGAGCTTCTTGCCCTTCTTGAGCGTGGCGAGCTTGCCGGCCATCTGGCCGGTGCCGATGAGCACCCGGTCCTTCTTGCCGATCTTCTTGCCGCTGGAGAGCTTGGGCCGGTTCGAGATGACCTTGTTCTTGCGCAGGACCACCTCGCGCGCCCGCTTCTTCCCGGCGGTGACCTCGTAGCCCGAGGTGCGGTGCCAGTCGGAGGTGTAGACGCCGATCTGCCCCGCGGGGATCGAGGGGTGGTTGATGCCGCTGACCGTCCAGGCCTTCCGCTGCCGGATCGTGTACTCCAGGGTCAGCGGGCTGACGTGGGGGCCCGAGTCGTCGAACCACAGCGTCGAGTTCACCCCCGGGATCCAGCCGTCGCGGGAGCCGCCGAGGATGCCTCGCTGGTCGTCGATCGTGACCCCGAGCGGTGCGTCCGTCCGGCCAATGTCGAAGAAGTCGCCGTTGACCGCGACCAGCGCCTTGTTCCAGGCGCCGAACTCGCTGACCTTCAGGCGGTTGGTGACGTAGGTCGGCGAGAGCGACTCGAAGCTGAGGTTGGGCGCGTCGAGGCTGATGCTCACCAGGTTCATCCGCACCTGTCCCACCGGCAGCCGTCCGTCGACCTGGTCCCACTCGCGCAGCGTGACGCCGGGCGCGATCTCGTAGCTGACGTCGTTCTTCGCCGTGGCCGTGCGCGCACGCATGCTGACCGGCGGTCCGACGAGCGTGCCCGGCCTGCCGTCGGAGGTCTGGTTGCGTCCGCGGTAGCCGCTGTCGCCCTGCGAGGTGAGCGAGCCGCGGTCGGAGGCCTTGCGGTCGTCGGCGGCCGACGGAGCCATGCCGGCCGTGGCAGCGAGGCCGGTGACGAGCACGCCCGCGGTGGCCAGCGTCAGGACGCGGCTGCGGGCAGGCTTGCGGGACAGCGGGCTGCGGGCGAAGACAGTCACGCGTTCCAGAGTAAAGGACGCTCTGGGGCTGGTGGGAATATTGGGACCACCGCCCCCGAATCGTGACCCCGCGCCCGGGCCCGGACGCCCTAGGCTGCGGCACGTGCCCGAGGAGTCGTCGTACCCACGCGCGGGGCAGCCGTGGAACACCTTCCACGCCGGCGACAACCTCGACGTGCTGCCGCGCCTGGCGCCCGGCTCGGTCGACGTCGTCTACACCGACCCGCCCTACAACACCGGCAACGACTTCGCGTACGCCGACCGCTTCCGCGACGGGTCGCACCCCGACCGGTACGCCGGCCGGCACGCCGCCTGGACCGCGATGATGCGCCCCCGGCTAGAGGCGGTGCGCGAGGTCCTGGCGCCGCACGGCGCGGTGTTCGTCAGCATCGACGACAACGAGGTCGCCCACCTGCGGCTGCTGATGGACGAGGTGTTCGGCGAGGCCAACTTCATGGCGCAGGTCGTGGTCAACCTCAACCCGAAGGGTCGCCAGCTCGGGCGCGGGTTCGCGACCAGCCACGAGTACGTCCTGGCCTACGCCCGGCACCTGCCCGGCTGCGCGGTCGACGCGAGCACGACCGAGGCGGTCGACGAGGGCGACTTCCCGCAGACCACCGAGGACGGGCGGCGCTTCCGCTACCTGCCGCTGCGCAACACCAACAAGAAGTTCAACCCCGGCACCGCGCCGACCCTGCACTTCGAGCTGTACGGCGACCCGGTGACCGGCCGCGTGTCCACGACCGCGTTCGACGGTGCCCTGGCCCTCACGCCGGTCTTCGGCGACGGCCGGGCGGCCGTGTGGCGCTGGTCGCGGCCGCGGGTCGACGAGCGGCCCGACGACCTCGAGTGCCGGGTGATCCGCGGCCGGGGCGGCGAGCGCGCCGACATCTTCCAGCGCGACTGGCTGCACCGCGAGGGCGGCCGGCGCAAGAAGCTGCGCACCATCTGGCTGGCCGAGGAGATCGGCTCGACCGACTCCGCGGTCGCCGAGCTCAAGGCACTCGTCGGTCACGTCTTCGAGTCGCCCAAGCCCACCGGCCTGGTCCGCCGGATCCTCGCCACCCTGCCCGACGACGTCGTCGTGCTCGATCCCTTCGCCGGCAGCGGCACCACCGGCCACGCCGTCGCCCTCGCCAACCTCGCCGACGGCGGCACTCGACGCTGCCTCAGCATCAACTCCACCGAGCCGACCCGCCCGGGCTCCAACGCCCACGCCGCCGGCCTCGCCACCGTCGCCGACATCACGGTCGCCCGCCTCACCGCCGTCGCCGAGCAGCTCGGCGGCGGGCTCGAGGTGGTTCGGGAGTCACCGGATATCCGGTGAGACTCACGCTTCGCCCCCCAGATCCAGGCCGACAAGCGGGGGAGTCACCGGATATCCGGTGACTCCAGACGGAGGTGGCCCTAGACCCCCGCGGCCTTCTCCAGCGCCGCCAGCTCGTCGTCGAGGTACTGGAGCAGCACCTGGAGGTGGGGGACCGTGCGGCGGCAACCGGTGAGCCCGAAGGCCATCTTGCCGTCGTACGACGTGCACGTGATGTTGAGCGCCATGCCGTTGATCGGGATGGAGAGCGGGTAGGTGCCGACGAGGCGGGCGCCGTTCCAGTAGTGGGTGGTCCGGGGGCCGGGGACGTTGCTCACGATGAGGTTGTAGGGCGGGCGGACGATGCCCTGCATCCGCAGGACCGGACCGAGGATGGCCGGCGCCTGACCGAGCGCGCTCATCGCGAGGATCTGCGCCGGCGTCATCGCCGACAGGCTCTCCTTGCCGTCCTTCATCGAGGTGTGGATCGCGGCGAGCCGGTCGGCCGGGTCGGCGAGGTGGGTGCCGAGCTGCACCATGACCGAGCCGACGGCGTTGCCGCCGTCGCCGGAGGCGAGGTGCGACTGCTTGGCGTTGAGCCCGACCGGCACCATCGAGATCAGCGACGTCTCGGGCAGTGCGTCGAGGTCGGCGAGGTAGGTCCGCATCGCGCCGCTGACCATCGCGAGCACCACGTCGTTGATCGTCGTGCCGGTCGCCTTGCCGACCCCGCGGAGCCGCTCGACGGGCCAGTCCTGCGCGGCGAAGCGGCGCGATCCGGTGATGTTCTGGTTGAGCATCGTGCGCGGGGCGTAGAGCGAGAGCGCGGAGGTCTCGTTGCGGACGGACTTGTTGAGCGTGCGGATCAGCGCGCCGGGCATCCCGGCGGCCTCCGACGCCAGCGCGAGCGCCGTACGCACCGTGGTGGCCGAGACGTCGGCCAGCGAGGCACCGCCGTCGCTCACCGGCTCCTCCTGCGGCGCGCGCGGGCGGTGGGCCCAGGGCGCCGGCATGTTGCGCTCGTCGGGGTCGGTGGAGAGCACGCTCGCGAGCAGTCGCATCGCCGAGACGCCGTCGACGAGGGCGTGGTGGGTCTTGGTGTACATCGCGACCCGGCCGTCGCGCAGGCCCTCGATGATCGTCGCCTCCCACAGCGGCCGCTCCCAGGCGAGGCGGGTGCTGTGCAGGCGCGAGCAGAGCTCGAGCAGCTCGCGGACGCGACCCGGCCGGGGCAGCGCGCTGTGCCGGACGTGGTGCTCGATGTCGAACTGCTCGTCCGGCTGCCAGACGAGCTGTCCGGCGGTGCGCGCCGAGCGGTGCGGGTGCTTGAGGAAGAGGGGGGCGATCTCCTCGACGTTGCTCATCTGCTCGTACATCTCGCGCGCGAACCCGCGACCCGCACCCTCGGGCTTCTCGAAGAGCTGGAGGCCGCCGACGTGCATCGGCATGTTGCGGTTCTCGGCCAGCAGGAAGCCGGTCGCCGTCGGGTCGATCGGGTTGACCACGGGATCCTCCTCCGGCCCCCTCGGCTCGAGGGCAGTCCGCGCATCCTCTCGCCCTGCGACGACCGCCACAAGGAGGTGTCCGGCGCGTCAGGCCCCGGACGGATCGCTGAGGGAGTCGGTGAGCTCGCTGACCAGCGCGTCGACGACCGCGACGAGGTCGCCGCCGGACTCGCGCGCGACCGTGCGCTGTCGCTGGTACGACGCCCCGCGCCGCGGGATCTCGGCGACGGTCCGCAGCTCGGCCTCGCAGTCGAGGCGCCGGGCCACGGGCGTGAGCCGCTCCAGGAGGTCGTCGAGGTCCTCGGTCACCAGCCGCTCCCGGTTGGCGTCGTCGACGATGACGATCGCCTCGAGGCCGTAGCGCGCCGCGCGCCACTTGTTCTCCTGGACCTGCCACGGCGGCATCGTCGGCAGGTGCTCGCCGGCGGCGAGCCGGGTGTCGAGGTCGACGACGAGGCAGTGCACGAGGGCGGTCATCGCGGCCACCTCGCGGATGTCGGACATGCCGTCGCAGACGCGGTGCTCGAGGGTGCCGAGGTGCGGCGCGGGCCGGAGGTCCCAGCGGACGTCGGACATCGAGTCGATGATCCCGGTCGTGGTCTGGTCGCCGATGCACTTCTCGAACTCGGCCCACGTGTCGAAGGCGAAGGGCAGCCCGGCGGTCGGCAGCTGCTGGAACATCAGCGCGCGGTTGGAGGCGTAGCCGGTGTCCTGGCCGGCCCAGATCGGCGAGCTCGCCGACAGCGCGAGGAGGTGGGGGTAGGTCGTCAGCATCGAGGCGAGCACCGGCATCACCCGGTCGCGCTCGGGCATCCCGACGTGGACGTGCACGCCCCAGATCAGCATCTGACGGCCCCACCACTGCGTGCGGTTGATTAGCTCGGCGTAGCGGTGGCCGTCGGTGAGCTGCTGCATCGACCAGTCGGCGAAGGGGTGCGACCCCGCCCCGAGCAGGTCGACGCCGACCTCGTGCGCAGCAGGGACGACGACGGCCAGGGTGTCGGCCAGGTCGGTCATCGCCTCGCCGACGGTGTCGCAGATCCCGGTCACCACCTCGACCGTGTTGCGCAGCAGCTCCTTGTGCAGCCGGGCCGGTTCGGCGAGCCGGCCACCGGCGAGGTCGTGCACCTCGGAGGCGACGCTGCGCAGGTCGCGGCTGACGCGGTCGACCAGCGCGAACTCCCACTCCACCCCGAGGGTCGGCTGCGGCGACGCGTGGAAGTCGATGCGCATGGCGACCAGCCTAGGGGTGTCGGCGACACGACGGATCACCCCTGTGACGCTCGTCCCCGCCCCGGTGCCACCATGGCCCGGTGGACGAGCCGGAGGAGCAGACCGAGCAGCAGCGCGCGGCCGAGCTGGCCCGCGAGGCCCACCTGACGATGGACCTCTGCCTGCGCGTCGGCGAGATGCTGCTGTCGTCGGGCGCGGGGGCCGCCGACGTCACCGCGACCATGCGATCGGTGGCCGACCACTTCGGCCTCCGGGCGGCCGAGGTCGACGTCACCTTCACGGCGCTGTCGATGAGCTTCCAGCGCTCGCCCGACGACGTGCCCGTGCTGATGATGCGGCACGTGCAGCAGCGCGACATCGACTACGAGGACCTCACCGCGGTCGACCACCTCGTCCGCGACATTCTCACCGACCAGGCCGACGTCTACCTCGCGCGCTCGCGGATGGCCACGATCGTCTCGCTGGGCCACGCCTTCCCCCGGTGGGCCGTGACGATCGCCTGGGCGGTGATGGCGGCCGCGGTCGGCGTCTTCCTCGGCGGTGGCGTCGTGGTGTCCGCCGTGGCCGCGGTGGCGGCCGCCTTGATCGACCGCGTGCAGATGGCGCTGGCCCGCCGCCGGCTGCCGTTCTTCTACCTCCAGGTCGCCGGTGGTGCGATCGCGACCCTGATCGCGGCTGCCGTCGCGGCGTCCCCGATCGACGTCGATCCGTCCCTCGTCGTGACCGCCAACATCATCATGCTGCTCGCCGGCATCGGCCTGATGGGCGCGGTGCAGGACGCGCTCACGGGCTTCTACCTGACCTCCAGCGCCCGCCTGATCGAGGCGATGATGGCGACCGCCGGCATCATCGCGGGCGTCGCGCTCGGCATCTCGGTCGCCAACGGCGTCGGCCTCGAGCTCGGGACGCTGGTGCCCGGCCAGCTCGGCCGGCAGTACTCCGACCTCCCCACGATCCTCGTCGGCGCGGCCGTCTCCGCGGCGGCCTTCAGCGTCGCGTCGTACGCCCCGCGCCGGGCCGTGCTGCCGATCGGCCTCACCACCGCGGCCGCGGCCCTGATCGGCCAGCTGGTCTCCCTCAACGGCTTCGGCAGGGTCGCCGCGGCAGGTGCCAGCGCGTTCTTCATCGGGCTCGTGGCCTACGCCGTCGCCGGTCGCGTCCGGGTCCCGCCGCTCGTCGTCGCGGTGCCGGCGATCGTGCCGTTCCTGCCCGGCCTGTCGATCTACCGCGGCCTCACCTGGCTCGCGGACGGCGGCTACCTGATCTCCCAGGGCATCCTGGCGCTGATGACCGCGATCTCGGTCGCGATCGCGCTGGCCTCCGGCGTGATCCTGGGGGAGTACGTCGCCCAGCCGCTGAAGCGGGAGGCCCGCAGGCTGGAGAGCCGGCTGTCCGGACCGCGCCTGGTCGGGCCCTACCGGGCGATGACCCGCGCCGAGCGCAAGGCGCTCCGCAAGGTCAGGGACGGGCTCTCAGGTCGTTGAGCGTCGCCAGCCACCGCTGGTGGGAGCCGTCGTACGGCGCCGCGTGGCCGCGCACGAGCGGCACCAGCCCGTCGGCGGTCGATCGCGCAGCGGCGACGACGTCGGCGGGATAGCCGAAGGCCGCCTGGTGCTCGAGGAACTCGTCCTCGTCGTCGATGAAGGTCTCGCCCGGACCCGCCATCCAGTCGGCCGGTGACTCCAGCGGCTCGGGTGACATCCGGATCACGTCGAGGTCGAGGTCAACCGCGCGCAGCACGTCGCCGTCCCACCTCGCGGGGGTCGAGACGTCGATGTAGACGTCGCACCAGATGCCCGGTGCCTGGAACGTCGGGACGTACCACCCGTCCGCGGTCACCAGCGTCACGGCGTCGACGGAGGAGACGAACTCGTGCCCGGGCCGACGGTTCAGCGTGCCCTCGGGGAAGCCGAGCCACTCGCCGTGCTCGTCCGCACCGAGGTAGATGCCGTCGAACTCCCAGTGCGGCCGGTCGCCCCACTTCGTCATCTCGACGCGGATCGCGGCCCCGGGCTCCATGACCCCCAACCTAGACGCCGGCCGGACGCCGGGTCAGCGGATGGGCATGCGCGAGGTCACGCGTGCGACGACGTCCTGGTAGCGCGAGCCGGCGAGCTTGGCGAGGTGGTGGATCACGTGGGCGTCGATGCCGACCAGGACGCGCGCCTTCCCGGCGAGGGCGCCGTCGAGGATGACCTCGGCCGCGCGGTCCGGGGACATCCTGGCGAGCTTCTTCTCGAAGAGCGCGTCGATCGCGCCGCCGTCGAGGCCGGCCGCCTTGCGGCCGTTGCGGCTGATGCCGGTGCGGATGCCGCCGGGGTGGACGCAGGTGACGGTGACCGGGTGGCCGGCCACGAGCATCTCCTCGCGGATCGCCTCGGTCAGGCCGCGGACGGCGTACTTGGTGGCGTTGTACGCCGACTGCCCGGGGACGGAGACCAGCCCGAACAGCGAGGAGATGTTGACCAGCGCTCCGTTGCCCGAGGCGATGAGGTGGGGGAGGAACTCCTTGGAGCCGTGGACGACGCCGTGGAAGTTGACCCCGACGATCCAGTCGAGGTCGTCGTAGGTGAGCTCGGTGAAGTCGCCGGTCAGCGTGACGCCGGCGTTGTTGACGACGAGGTCGACCCGGCCGAACTCCTCGACGACCCCCTCGGCCCAGGCGGCCATCTCGGACCGCGAGGAGACGTCGACGACGTCGTGGCGCACCTTGGTGGCACCGGCGTGCTCGGCCAGCCGCACGGTCTCGGCGAGGCCCTCGGCGTTCCAGTCGGACAGCGCGAGGAGCCCTCCACCGCGGGCGGCGCGCAGCGCCAGCGCCCGGCCGATGCCGGACCCGGCACCCGAGATGACGACGACCTTGTCGGAGACGCTGCGCAGGCTCATGCGTCCGACTGTAACTCGGAGTTACGGTCTTGGGGAGCCCCGGGCAGGGCGACGGTGATCACGGTGTCACCGGGCGCGCTGCGGAGGGACACCGAGCCACCGTGGGCGTGGACGATCGCCTCGACCAGCGACAGCCCGAGCCCGGCGCCGCCCGCACGGTTGCGCGAGGCGTCCCCGCGGACGAAGCGCTCGAAGGCGCGCGGTGCCAGCTCGGGCGGGAAGCCGGGCCCGTCGTCGTGCACCGTGAAGCCGTACGCCGTCCCGGTGACCGTGATCGTGCTGCCGGCGGGGGTGTACTTGCGTCCGTTGGTGAGCAGGTTGCTGACGACCTGGTGCAGCCGGGCGCTGTCGCCCTCGACCGTGATCGGGGCGTCGGGCAGGGCCAGCCGCCACGACCGGTCGGGGTCGACGACCCGGGCGTCGTCGACCGCCTCGATGAGCAGGCGCGACAGGTCCACGGGCTCGCGCACGAGGGGGCGCCCGGAGTCGAGCCGCGCGAGCAGGAGCAGGTCCTCGACCAGCGCGGTCATCCGGGCCGACTCGGTCTCGACCTTGTCGAGCGCGGTGCCGGTGGCCTCGGGCCGCTTGCGGGCGAGCTCGGTGTAGCCGGCGATCGTGGCCAGCGGGGTGCGCAGCTCGTGGGAGGCGTCGGCGACGAACTGGCGCACCTGCTGCTCGCTGCGGTGGCGTTCGGCCAGCGAGCTCTCGACGTGGTCGAGCATCGAGTTGAGCGCGGCGCCGACCTGGCCGACCTCGGTGCGGTCGTCGGTGAGCCGCTCCGGCACCCGCTCGCCGATCTGGATCTCGCCGGAGCCGAGGGGGAGCTCGGAGACCCGGTGGGCGGTGGCCGACACCTCGCGCAGCGGGGCCAGCTGGCGGCGGACGACCCAGAAGCCGACCCCCGCGGCGGCGAGCACGCCGAGCAGGGTGGCGAGCAGCTCGAGGCGCACGAGGTCGCTGATCGTCGCGTCGACGTCCGAGCAGGGGAGACCGACGACCGCCACGCCGTCGCTCAGGTCCGTGACGAGGACGCGGTAGTCCCCGAGCCCGGGGATCGTGACGTCCTGCGGGTCGTCCGACGGTTCGAGCCCGGAGAGCGCGTCGAGCTGGTCGTCGGTCAACGAGGTGCGTCGCGGTCCTCGATCGTCCTCGTCGTGGTTGAGCACCTGGCCGCCGGCCTTCACGGGACCGTCGTCGAGGAACCCGGCGTAGAGGGTGCCGTACTCCTGCCCCGCACCGAAGTCACCCGGGCCACCGCGGCCCGGGCCGAGCAGGGTGCGCATGGTGTCGGCGACATCGGCGTCGAGCCGCTTGTCGAGGCTCTGGCGCATCGCGAGCGTCGTCGCCGTACCGATGGCGAGGGCGGTCACGGCCACCAGCAGCACCGCGACGGCCACGAGCCGCGCGGTGAGGGTCAGCGGGAACCGTGGCCTCCGCAGGGCGGGCAGCCTCATCCCGCCGGCTTCAGCACGTAGCCCGCACCGCGCATGGTGTGGATCATCGGCTCGCGGCCGGCGTCGACCTTCTTGCGGAGGTAGGAGATGTAGAGCTCGACCACGTTGGCCTGCCCGCCGAAGTCGTACTGCCAGACGCGGTCGAGGATCTGCGCCTTGCTCAGCACCCGGCGGGGGTTGCGCATGAGGAAGCGCAGCAGCTCGAACTCGGTCGCGGTCAGGCTGATCTCGTCGCCGGCGCGGTGCACCTCGTGGCTGTCCTCGTCGAGGGTGAGGTCCCCGACGACCAGCATGTTGCCGGCGTCGGCCTGTGCGGCGGTGCCGCCACGGCGGATCAGGCCGCGCAGCCGGGCCACGACCTCCTCCAGGGAGAACGGCTTGGTGACGTAGTCGTCGCCACCGGCGGTGAGGCCGGCGATGCGGTCCTCGACGGCGTCCTTGGCGGTGAGGAAGAGGACGGGGACGTCGTTGCCGTCCGCGCGCATCCGGCGCAGCACCTCGAGGCCGTCGAAGTCGGGCAGCATGATGTCGAGGACGACGGCATCGGGCCGGAAGTCGCGCGCCGTCGCGACCGCGTCCGTGCCGTTGTGCGCCATCTGGAGGTCCCAGCCCTCGTAGCGCAGGGCCATCGAGAGGAGCTCGGCGATGTTGACCTCGTCGTCCACGACGAGGACCCGCACGGGCGTGCCGTCGGGGCGGGTGAGCTGCTGCATGGGCAGCATCTTGCCGATTCTTGCTGTGCGTTTCCTGTGCCGCGCCTGTCGACCGTCTCAGCGCCGGTTGAGCCGGGCGGCCTGGCGCACCAGGTGGTTCCGCTCGGCGGCGTTGGTCGCGAGCCCGGCAGCCTCGGCGTAGAGCCGTGCGGCGGTCGCGAGGTCGCCGTCCCTCTCGTGGAGGTACGCCGACACGGCCCGGTGGCGCGGCAGGGCGGGGTCGACCTCGGCGAGCGCGGCGAGACCTGCGCGGGCACCGTCGGCCTCGCCGAGGGCGACGGCCCGGTTGAGCCGCACGACCGGGCTGCCGGTGAGCGCCAGCAGCTCGTCGTACCACTGCACGATCTGCACCCAGTCGGTCTCCTCGGCGCTCGGGGCGTCTGCGTGGAGGGCGGCGATCGCCGCCTGGAGCTGGAACTCCCCTCTCCGGTCCTGCGCCAGCGCGGCCTGCAGGATCGCGACGCCCTCCTCCACGAGCGCGGTGTCCCAGAGGGCGCGGTCCTGGTCGGCCAGGGGGACGAGGGTGCCGTCGTCGCGGGTGCGCGCCGGGCGCCGGGCGTGGTGCAGGAGCATCAGCGCGAGCAGCCCGCCGGTCTCCGGGTCCTGCCCGTCCGGTCCGGCGAGCCCGGCGAGCTGCCGGGTCAGTCGGATCGCCTCGGCGGCGAGGTCGACGTCGCCGGTGTAGCCCTCGTTGAAGACGAGGTAGAGCACCCGGCGGACCGTGGCGAGGTCGCCCGGCCGGTCGAAGGACTCCGTCGACACGGTGCGCTTCGCCCGGCTGATGCGCTGCGCCATCGTCGCCTCGGGGACGAGGTAGGCCTCGGCGACCTGCCTCGTGGTGAGGCCGCCGACGGCGCGCAGGGTGAGCGCGACCGCCGACGCGGGCGTCAGCGCAGGGTGGGCGCAGAGGAAGAACACCCGCAGGGTGTCGTCGGCGGCCTCGGTCGGCCCCGGTCCGGGCTCGGCGTCGACGGTGACCTCGCGCCGCGACCGCGCGGACGCGGAGCGCACCACGTCGAGGAACCGTCGCCACGCCGCGGTGACCAGCCAGCCCTTGAGGTCGCGCGGCACCGCCTCCGAGCCGTCGCCGAAGGTCCGCCAGGCGTCGACGAGCGCCTCCTGCACGGCGTCCTCGGCCGCCGCGAAGTCAGCTCCGCGGCGGACGAGGATGCCGATCACCTGCGGCACGAGCGGCCGCAGCGTCGCAGCGTCGAAGGCGTCGGTCATCGGCAGGTCAGTCGCCGGTGCTCGTCGGGGAACCGTAGAACGGGCGCACCTCGAGCCACTCGTGGATCGGCCTGCCGTCCTTGCCGGGCGCCATCGAGAGCTCGGTGGCGAGCTCGACCGCGCGGTCCCAGCCGTCGACGTCGATGACGTACCACCCGGCGATGAGGTCCTTCGTCTCGGCGAACGGGCCGTCGGTGACCGGTGCGGTGCCGGCGTCGTCGGCCCTGACCCAGGCGCCGTCGGGGGCGAGCGCCTGCGCGTCGACGTACTCGCCGTTGGCCTCCAGCCTCTTCCCGAAGTCGTCCATGAAGGCCATGTGGGCGTCGATCTCCTCGGGCGCCCACTCGTCCATCGGGTGGTCGTTCACCGCCGTGGGTGCGCCGCGGTAGTGCTTGAGGAGCAGGTACTTCGGCATGTCGGTCTCCTTGGTGTCGTGCGGCCCATTGTGGCCGCGTCCACCCCGGGGACGGAGCCGTGCCGCGCGTCTCGACATCCTCGGGCGGCCTTTTTCTCGGCTGTCTCAGATCGTCGCCACAGGCCCCGCACAGGGTCGCGCCGGACGGTGTGGCACATGACCGATGACAAGTCCCCGGGCGTCCAGCCCACCGACGAGACCCAGCCGGTGCGTCCCCAGGGCGCACCCGCCGACCAGGCCCCCGCCCAGCCCGCCGCTCCCGCAACCGACACGGCTGCACCCGCCACGGCCGCGTACGCCGTCCCGGCCGCCGCGGTCGCCGACCCGAGCGCCCGGCGCGGCTTCCGCGAGCGCTTCCGCCGGGCGCGCAGCGGCGACGGCAACCGCGCCTTCAGCCTCGGCGCGCTCGTCGCCTCCGCGCTGGCCGGCCTCATCGTCGGTGGGCTCGGCGTCACCGCCGTGCACGCCATCGGCCACGACGGACCCGACCGCGGGAACGTCAGCCAGCAGCGCGGGCCGATGGGCGGCGACCTCGACGGACCCGGCGGGCAGCCGGGCCGGGACGGCAACGGCGGCCCGGCCTTCGGCCAGGGCGGTGGGATGCCCGGCCAGGTGCAGCCGACCACGCCCCCCGAGGACGACGACAGCGGCTCGAGCTCCTGACCCCGACCCGGCCGGACAATCCGGTTGCCGCAGTGGGCGAGAATGTCTCCCGCTGTGAAGATCACCTATCCCGCCGAGCTCCCGGTCTCCGCGCGCCGCGACGACATCGCGGCGGCCATCCGCGACCACCAGGTCGTGATCGTGGCCGGCGAGACCGGCTCGGGGAAGACCACCCAGCTGCCGAAGATCTGCCTCGAGCTCGGCCGCGGCCTCGGGTCGGACGGCGGCGGCCAGCTGATCGGGCACACGCAGCCGCGCCGGATCGCTGCACGCTCGGTCGCCGAGCGCATCGCCGAGGAGCTCGGCACCGAGCTCGGCGACGTGGTCGGCTACCAGGTCCGGTTCACCGATCGGACCAGCCGTGCGAGCCGGGTCAAGCTGATGACCGACGGCATCCTGCTGGCCGAGCTCCAGCGCGACCGTGACCTGCGCAAGTACGACACGATCATCATCGACGAGGCCCACGAGCGCAGCCTCAACATCGACTTCCTGCTCGGCTACCTCAAGCGCCTGCTGCCGCGCCGGCCCGACCTCAAGGTGATCATCACCAGCGCCACGATCGACGTCGACCGCTTCGCCGCGCACTTCTCGGCGCCCGTGGTCGAGGTCTCGGGGCGCACCTACCCCGTCGAGGTCCGCTACCGCCCGCTGCTGGAGCTGCCGGAGGAGGACGACGAGGGCGAGGCGGTCCAGCGCGACCAGACCGACGCGATCCTCGACGCCGTCCGCGAGCTCTCGGCGGAGGGCCCGGGTGACGTGCTGGTCTTCCTCCCGGGCGAGCGGGAGATCCGCGACACCGCCGACGCGTTCGAGGCCCTGAAGAGCGACCGGCTGGAGATCGTCCCGCTCTACTCCCGCCTCAGCGCGGCCGACCAGCACAAGGTCTTCTCCAGCCACTCCTCGATCGTGCGCCGCGTGGTGCTCGCCACCAACGTCGCCGAGACGTCGCTGACCGTGCCCGGGATCCGGTACGTCGTCGACACCGGCGTCGCGCGGATCAGCCGCTACTCGGTGCGCACCAAGGTGCAACGCCTGCCGATCGAGCCCATCAGCCAGGCCTCCGCCAACCAGCGCTCCGGCCGCTGCGGGCGCGTGTCGGAGGGCATCGCGATCCGGCTCTACTCGGAGGAGGACTTCGAGGCGCGGCCGGAGTTCACCGACCCCGAGATCCTGCGGACCAACCTGGCCAGCGTCATCCTCCAGATGGCCTCGCTCCGCCTCGGCGACATCGCCCGCTTCCCCTTCGTCGAGCCGCCCGACCGCCGCAACATCAAGGCCGGCACCGACCTGCTGGAGGAGCTCGGCGCGGTCGCCACCGAGGCGCCCCCGCAACGTCATGCGGACAGGGCAGGCGGTCGCCCCGACCGCATGACGTCCCGGCAGGGCGTACGGCTCACCGAGGTCGGCAGGCGCCTGGCCCGCCTCCCGATCGACCCCCGGCTGGGCCGGATGATCATCGAGGCCGACCGCCTCGGCTGCCTGCGCGACGTGCTCGTGATCTCGGCCGCGCTGTCGATCCAGGACCCCCGCGAGCGTCCGGAGGAGCAGCGGGCGCAGGCCGACCAGCTCCACGCACGGTTCAAGCACGAGTCGAGCGACTTCCTCACCTGGCTCAACCTGTGGCGGCACGTCAAGGAGCAGCAGAAGGAGCTCTCGTCGAGCGCCTTCCGCCGGATGTGCAAGCGCGAGCACCTCAACTACATGCGCATCCGCGAGTGGCAGGACTACGAGTCCCAGCTCCGCCAGGTCGCCAAGGAGATGAAGCTCCACGTCGGGCACCCGTCCGACACCCCCGACGAGGACGGCATCCACCAGGCGCTGCTGTCCGGCCTGCTGAGCCACATCGGCGCGCTCGAGGAGCGGGAGAAGGCCAGGCCGGGGGAGCGGCGCCCGATGCGGGAGTACCTCGGCGCCCGCAACGCCCGGTTCGCGATCTTCCCGGGCAGCGTGCTCCGCGGCTCCAACCCCGGCTTCGTGATGGGCGCCGAGCTGGTCGAGACCTCGCGGCTGTGGGCCCGGCAGAACGCCGCGATCAAGCCCGAGTGGGCCGAGACCCTCGGCGCCCACCTGGTGAAGCGGACCTTCTCCGAGCCGCACTGGTCGCGCAAGCGCGCGGCCGTGATGGCCCGCGAGCGGGTCACGTTGTACGGCGTCCCGCTGGTCGCCGACCGGCTGGTGCAGTACGGCCGCATCGACCCGCCGCTCGCGCGCGAGCTGTTCATCCGCCACGCGCTGGTGCAGCGTGAGTGGGACTCGCGACACCGGTTCCTCGCCGAGAACGCCCGCCTGCTCGAGGAGGCCGAGGAGCTCGAGCACCGCGCCCGGCGCCGCGACATCGTGGTCGACGAGGAGACGCTCTTCGAGTTCTACGACCAGCGCGTCGGGGCCGACGTGGTCAGCGGCCAGCACTTCGACCAGTGGTGGAAGCGCGCGCGGCAGAAGCGCGCCGACCTGCTCACCTTCGACCCGGAGATGCTCACCCACGACACCGCCGACGACGTCCGCGCGACGGACTTCCCCACGCAGTGGCAGGACTCGGACGAGGCCGGGCTGACCTTCCCGATCAGCTACCACTTCGAGCCCGGGGCGGTCGACGACGGGCTCACCATCGACGTGCCCGTCGCGACGCTCAACCGCATCGAGGCCGACGACTTCTCCTGGCTCGTGCCGGGCCTGCGCGAGGAGCTCGTCACCGAGCTGATCCGCTCGCTGCCGAAGAACCTCCGCGTCTCGATGGTCCCCGCACCCAACACCGCGCGCGAGTTCCTCGCCGCCATCCCTCCCGGCGCCGAGCCGCTGCTCGACGCCCTCGAGCGCTTCGCCCGCAGCACCCGCAGCCTGATGATCGACCGTGGGTCGTGGGACTGGTCGAAGGTCCCCTCGCACCTCCGGCCGACCTACCGCGTCGTGACCGAGGAGGGTGCGGAGGCCGGCCGCGGCAAGGACCTCGACGCGCTCAAGGAGCCGCTGCGGCCGACCTTCGAGCAGGCGATGGCCGACGTCGCCGCCGACTCGGGCATCACCGCGACGGGCCGGACGTCCTGGACGTTCGGCACGGTCGAGGAGTCCTTCGTCCAGCGGCGGGCGGGCCACGAGGTCCGCGGCTTCCCGGCCCTCGTCGACGAGGGCACGACCGTCGGGCTGCAGGTGCTCGCCACGGCCGACGAGGCCGCGGCCCACCACCGGCTCGGCGTACGACGCCTCGTGCTCCTCGCGCTCGGTCCGGCCACCCCCGTCGACGACGTGCTGGCCGCCGCCGGCCTCGACCAGCGGGCCAAGCTCGCCCTCGTCGGGTCGCCGTACCCCTCGGTCGCCGACCTCCTCGACGACCTGCGCGCCGGGATCGTCGGCGAGGTGGTCGACGCCCGCCCGACGGTCCGGGACGAGGAGGCGTACGACGCCGTGGTCGCCGCCGCCCGCGAGGCCGTGGCCGCCGGGACGAGCGCCGCGGTGCACGACGTGATGCGGGTGCTGGAGTCGTGGCGCACGACCGACAAGGCCATCTCCGGACGCGCCGACCTGATGACGCTGCCCGCCCTGACCGACATGCGCGCGCAGGTCGGCCGGCTGATGACGGCCGGCTTCGTGGCGGATGCCGGACCGAGGCGGCTGCGTGACGTGAGCCGCTACCTCAGCGCAGTGGCGTACCGGCGCGAGCGTCTCGACCAACAGGTCGCCCGCGACCGCCAGCTGATGGACCAGCTGTCCGGGCTGCAGGAGGCGTGGCTGCACGCGGTCGCCGCGCTCCCCGACGGGCAGCCGGTGCCGGAGCACCTGCGTGAGGCGCGTTGGCTGATCGAGGAGTACCGCGTCTCGCTCTTCGCCCAGGGCCTCGGCACCCGGGAGAAGGTCAGCGACCAGAGGATCCGCAAGGTGATGGGCCGCGTCGGCACCTAGGCTGGCTCGGTGAGCGATCGCATCCACCACCGCCCGATGACCCCCGGCGACGGCTTCTTCGCCGACATCGTCGGGGGCGCCGACCCCGCCAAGGTGCGCGAGGCGGGCGACCTCGCCGCGACGGTCCTGGTCCGCGGGGCACGCGAGTCGGAGGACCCGGCGCTCGCCGAGCGGGTCGTGCACCTCGCCGAGACCGAGGGCCTCGAGACCCTCGCCGAGGTCTGGTCGGGCGCGCCCGCCGACACCCTGGCCGGCTGCCTCTGGCGCCTGTTCCTCCTCCGCTCGTGGGTGTACGCCGACCCCGAGCGGGTCGCGGCGGAGTTCGAGGCCGGCCAGCGGAGGGTCGACGTGGCGCGCGTCGTCGCCGGTGTAGCCGACCCGCCCGGACCCGACGAGCTGCGCTTGATGGTCGACGACGTGCTGCGCGGCATCGCCCGCGGCGACTTCGCCGTGACGCTGTTCCGGGCGGCCGCGTTCGCTCGCATCGTCGCCGCCGGCCGCGCCAGCCTCGACGGCTCGCACGACGACATCTCCCGGATGCTCGCGCTGTCCGAGCAGCTCGAGGCGGCCGGACATGGGGAAATCGCGGACACGCTTCCGTAGGTCGTTAAACTGTCAGTGAGTGCGTCGGGCTGTGGCAGCCCCGGGTCCCGAAATTAGCCGCTACGAGCGGCCACGCGCCGTGAGGCGCTCCCGGTCCGGCGCACTCGCTCATCCTCCGCCCCTAGGCTCGGGGCGTGACCGACGACGTGGACTTCCCCTACGCGCCCGAGATCGACGGCGAGCCCGACCCGGGCGAGGTCGTGTGGGCGTGGGTGCCCTACGAGGACGACCCGAGCCAGGGCAAGGACCGCCCGGTGCTGGTCCTCGCCGAGGACGCCGACAGCGACGGCTGGGTGGGGCTGATGCTCACCAGCCAGGACCACGACCGGGACGCCGAGGACGAGGCGCGCCACGGGCGTCACTGGATGGACGTCGGCACCGGCGGGTGGGACGCGCAGCGGCGTCCGAGCGAGGTGCGCCTCGACCGGCTGGTCCACCTCGCCCGCGGTGGCGTACGACGTGAGGGTGCCGCCCTGGACCGCGCGATCTTCGACGCCGTCGTCGCTGCCCGGCGTGGACTCTCCGGATAGGGTCACGCCGTGGTTCGTGCTCTTGCTTCCCGATCGACCCTTCGTCGAGGTGCCTTCGCCGGCTGTGCCCTGGTGGTCGCGCTGGCGACCGCGGCGTGCACCGGTGACGCCGACCCCGAGCCTCAGCCGAGCCCGCAGCCCACCAAGACCGGCAAGCCGACCGACAAGCCGCGCCAGGTCACCTTCGGCGCCTACGGCACCGACGAGGAGGTGGCGGCCTTCCAGAGCGTCGTCGACTCCTTCAACGCCACCTCGACCACCCGCCAGGTCACCTTGAAGTCGTGGCCGGACCACGAGTCCGCGCTCGAGGACGTCCTCGCCGGCAACGGTCCCGACGCCTTCCTCACCTCGCGCATCGACCTCGGCCAGCTGGTGGACGCCGAGGCCCTCCAGCCCGTGAGCCTGCTGCTCGACGAGCGCGGCGTCGACTTCGGCGACCGGTTCTCGCGCGACGCCGTCGACGCGTTCGCGATGAACGACGACCTGCAGTGCATGGCGTACTCGATCTCGCCGATGGTCATCTACTACAACACCAGGCTCGTCGACTGGGACAAGATGGAGCGCCGCGAGCTCGACGTGCCGACGGCCAACTCCGACGGCGTGCGCGACCGCTGGACGCTGGCGGAGTTCGGCGAGGCCGCGCGGTTCGCCTCACGGCGCGGTGACCGTCGCGGCGTGTGGATCGACCCGACCCTCCAGGGGCTCGCGCCGTTCATCTACTCCGGCGGTGGCCAGGTCTTCAACGACGACCGCGAGCCCACCTCGCTCGCCTTCTCCGACGACGGCACCCGCGAGGCGTTGAGCCAGACGCTCGCGATCCTCCGCGACTCGACCGTCACGCCGACCAACGCCCAGCTCGCCCGCGCGACTCCGGTGCAGCTGTTCAAGCGTGGCGAGCTCGCGATGATCGCCGGTTTCCGCAACCTGACCCCCCAGCTGCGTGACGCCGAGAAGCTCGACTTCGACGTCATGCCGATGCCCACGATCAACGACCGCGCGACGGTCGGCGACATCACCGGCCTCTGCCTCTCCGCCGACTCGAAGGTGACCGGCGACGCGGCCGACTTCATCGCCTACGCCGTCTCCGACGCGGCGAGCGCCACGGTCGCCAAGACGGGCTACATCGTGCCGGCCAACACCGAGGTCGCCTCCTCCGAGGACTTCCTCGCCCCCGAGCTCGAGCCGGCCGACGCCGCGGTCTTCAACGCGAGCATCCGCTACATGGTGGTCCCGCCGTTCATCGACCAGCGCCTCGAGCTGATCGAGGCGGTGACCCCGTTCCTCGAGCGCATGGTGACCGCTCCCGGCGTGCTGGACCTCGACCTGATCACCGAGCAGATCGACACCGCCTCGCAGACGATCCTCTCGCCGGAGACGGAGACCGAGACGCCCAGCGAGACGCCGACCGACGACGAGTCGAGCGAGACCCCGGTCGAGTGACCGCTGGGCCGTGAGTCTCCAGGAGACTCACGGTCGAGGAGCGGCCTCAGGCCGGCGCGTCCTCGGCTCCCTGGTCGGCCGCCTGGTCGGCGCCGAGGACCGCACCCACCAGTGCGCCGGTGACGAGCCCGGCCTGCCACGGCCGCGCGCCGTACGACGCCAGCTGCTCGCGGATGCCCTCGGCCAGGGCGGCCGGCTCCCGGGTGGCGGGCGGCGCCCACATGAGCCGGCGGAGGTAGTCGGGGGTCAGCAGGTTCTCCACCGGGAGGTGGTTCACCTCGGCGAGGTTGAGCATCGACTCGCGGGCGGCCTTGAAGCGGCGGTCGGCGACCGGGTCGCGGTCGGCCCACGTGCGCGGGTGCGGCGGGCCGTCCCCGCGGGGCGCCCGGCTCGGCAGCTCGTCCTCGGACATCTCGCGCACCTTGGCGAGCGCGTCGACCCAGCTCGCGGAGTAGCGGCTGGCGCCGCGACCGTGGAAGCCCTGCAGGGACAGGAGCGAGCGGCGGTCGGTGGGCATCGCGGTCGCGGCGACGACGATGGCGGAGTCGGGCAGGATCCGGCCCGGGGTGACGTCGCGCTCGGCGGCGATCTCGTCGCGGGCCTCCCACAGGGCCTTGGCGGCGGCCAGCGACCGGCGCCCGCGCAGCCGGTGCACCCCGGACGTACGCCGCCACGCGTCGACCCGGACGGCGGGCTCGAAACCGAGGAGGTTCTCGAACTCCTGGCGTGCCCACTCGGTCTTCCCGGCCTCGGCGAGCTCGCCGATCATGTGCTCGCGCAGCTCGATCAGCACCTCGACGTCGAGCGCGGCGTAGTCGAGCCACGGCTTCGGCAGCGGCCGGGTCGACCAGTCGGCCGCCGAGTGCTCCTTGCGCATCCGCTGTCCGAGGATCGTCTCCACGAGCGTGGCGAGGCCGACGCGCGGGTAGCCGAGGAGCCGGCCGGCGAGCTCGGAGTCGAAGAGGCTCGTCGGGACGAGGCCGACCTCGCGCAGGCAGGGGAGGTCCTGGGTGGCCGCGTGCAGGATCCACTCGGACCCGGCGAGCGCCTCCTGGAGCGGGGCGAGCGTCGTCATCGGGATCGGGTCGATCAGCCAGGTGCCGGCGCCCTCGCGCCGCAGCTGGATCAGGTAGGCCCGGTTGGAGTAGCGGTAGCCCGAGGCCCGCTCGGCGTCGATGGCGACCGGTCCGGTGGCGGCCGCGAGCGCGGCGCAGGCCTCGAGGAGCCCCGCGTCGGTGTCGACGACCTCGGGCAGGCCGTCGCGGAGCTCGAGCAGCGGGGCCGGGGGAGCCTCGGGTGCCGGCTCGAGGCCAGCGTCGGGCTCCGTGCCGGGCTCGCTGTCGGGCTCGGCGTCAGGACTGTGCGGCGTCTCCGACATCGTTCAGGTGCCGCGCTGACCGCGGCGGCTGGGGATGGCGATGACGCCCTCGGGGACGGGGGGCAGGCCGACGGCCGTGCACATCAGCTCCCCCCAGGCCTCGACGTGCGGGGTCATGTCGAGCGCTCCGGCGTCGTCGACGTCGGGGGTCCACGACGCCCGGATCTCGACCTGGGCGGTGCCCTCCTCGTCGGCCATCCCGCCGAAGCTCTCGGTGGTCACGCAGGTGACGGTGCCGGATGCGGCGTGGAACGCGGCACCGTGCGCGACGAGCGCCTCGGTCAGCCACGACCAGCCGACCGCGGCGAGCATCGGGTCGGCGCCGAGCTCGGGGTCGATGTCCGCGCGGGCGTAGGCCACGCAGCGGAAGGTGCCGTCCCACGCGTCGTTGCCCGCGGGGTCGTGCAGCAGGATCAGCCGACCGGTGCCGAGGTCCTCCTCGTCGACCGTCACGTCACCGCTCAGGGCCGACGACCACGGTGCGATCCGCTGGGGCGCGGGCATCTCCTCGCAGAAGACCTCCGGGCGCAGCGAGGCCCGACGCATCGACTCCACCGCCGCGCGGAACTCCGCGGGCCCAGCCGCGGCAGCACTGCCCGGGTGGGTCTCGTGACGAGCCACCATGACGTCAGGGTAAGCCAGCCCACGTCCCCGTGGATGTGCCGCCACGCCGCCTGACCTGCGAAGATTCGGAGGTGACCGACGCTGTTCCCACGCCCCACCCGGGGCTCGCGCAGAGCCCGTTCCTCGCCGCGGCGAGGGGGGAGGCGCCGTCGCACACGCCGGTCTGGTTCATGCGGCAGGCGGGTCGCTCGCTGCCGGAGTACCTCCGGGTGCGCGAGGGCATCGGGATGCTCGAGTCGTGCATGGACGCCGACCTGGTCACCGAGATCACCCTCCAGCCCGTGCGCCGCTACGGCGTCGACGCCGCGATCTTCTTCTCCGACATCGTGCTGCCGCTCAAGGCGGTCGGCGTCGACCTCGACATCAAGGCCGGCGTCGGCCCGGTCGTCGCCTCACCGGTGCGCACCCTCGCCGACGTCGAGGCGATCCCCGACCTGGTCGACGAGCACGTCCCCTACATCACCCGCGCGGTCCGCCAGCTCGTCGCCGAGCTCGGCGCGACGCCGCTGATCGGCTTCGCCGGCGCGCCCTTCACCGTCGCGTCGTACCTCGTCGAGGGCGGTCCCTCGAAGGAGCACGCGAAGACCAAGGCGATGATGTTCGGCGCCCCCGACGTGTGGGAGGCGCTGATGCGCAAGATCGCCGGCATCGCCTCGGCCTACCTCCGGATCCAGGTCGAGGCGGGCGCCTCGGCGGTCCAGCTCTTCGACTCGTGGGCGGGCGCGCTCACCCCGGAGGACTACCGCGCGTCGGTGATGCCCCACTCCCGGCGCGTGCTCGGCGCGGCCGGGGAGCTCGGCGTGCCGCGCATCCACTTCGGCGTCGGCACCACCAACCTGCTCGGCCTGATGGGCGAGGCCGGTGCCGACGTGGTCGGCGTCGACTGGCGTACGCCGCTGGAGCTGGCGATCCCGCAGGTGGGGGACCGCGCCGTCCAGGGCAACCTCGACCCGACGCTGGTGTTCGCGCCGACCGAGGTGATGACGCAGCGGGCGGCGGCGATCATCGACGCCGGCCGCGCGGCCAGGGGTCACATCTTCAACCTCGGCCACGGAGTCATCCCGTCGACCGACCCCGGTCAGCTCACGGCGCTGACCGAGTTCGTGCACGGCTACTGATCGAGGTCACCGGGGCCGTGTCCGACCCGGTCGCCGGCAGCTCGAGCGAGGCGAGGTAGGCCCGCGACTGCCGCACGAGCGCGGTCTGGAGGTCGCGCAGCGGCTCCGAGACCCGCTCGGCCCGACGGCGCAGCATCAGCAGCGTGACGGTCGTCTGGTCGGTCTGGATCGGCCGCGTCGTCAGCACCCCGGCACGCACCAGCGGGTCGGCGGTGATGGAGAAGTCGGGCAGGATCGACAGGCCCAGGCCCGCCGCGACCATCGCCTTGCCCATCTCGGCCCCGTCGGTGGCGTACGTCGTCTCCGGCAGCGCACCCGCGAACAGCCGGTGGGCGTAGCGGTGCATCACGAAGCCGGGACGCATCAGCACGTGGGGCTCGGCGCGCAGCTCGTCGATGGTGACCCGCTCCTTGGAGGTCAGCGGGTGGTCCGCGCGCAGGCAGGCGACCGGCGTGCCCTCGATGAGCTTGTCCGCGACGAGCGTCGGCGGCACCTCGTCACCGGGCAGCACATTGACCAGGCCGAGGTCCAGCGACCCCTCGGCCAGGCCCTGCTGGATGTCGGTCTGGCGGCCGTTGACGACCTCGATGCCGCCGGACCCGTGCCGCGCGTGCAGGTCGCGCAGGGCCGGGGCGAGCAGGCTCGACGACGCGGTGTTCACCGTGCCTATGCGCAGGTCGCGACGGCGTACGGACTGCTGGCCCGCGGCCTCGCGCAGCCGGTCGACCGCCTCGAGCACCTCCGTCATGCTCTGCAGCAGGTCGAGGCCCTGGCGGCTGATCCGCGAGCCGGTGCGCCGACGGTCGAGCAGGGTCGTGCCGAGCTCCTTCTCGAGCTTGGTCACCGCCTCGCTCAGCGCCGGCTGGGAGATGTGCATCGCCTCGCTCGCGCGACGCAGCGACCCGTGCTCGGTCACCGCCGCGAGGTACTCCAGCTGTTCGATCCGCACCCGTTGCTCCTGCTCTGTCCTGACGTGCTCTGACGTGATCTGGCGTGGTGGTCGGCAAAACCTGCTGCCGGGAAGTCGTGGTCCGCGACGACGACTCCCTAAAGTCTACTAAGTAACTATACAAAACGGGAGGAACCCACCCATGACCACCCTGCGTGTCCGACCCACCCTCAGTCGGAACGATCCCCGGAAGGCCCGCTCGAGCGCCGACAAGGACCAGGAGGCCGAGCGGGCCGACTGGCCCGCCGTGTTCGCCGAGATCGGCGCGGGCGCCCTCCAGCGCGAGCTCGACGGCGTCCTGCCCGCCGAGGCGGTCGCCCGCCTGAAGGCGGCCGGCTTCGGTGCGCTGCGGGTGCCGGTCGCCCACGGTGGCGCCGGCGTCGACCTCGTCGGCCTGGCCGCCCTCTGGATCGACCTCGCCGCCGCCGACGCGAACCTGCCGCAGGCCTTCCGCGGCCACTTCGCCCTCGTCGAGGACCGGCTGTGGCACCACGCGCGCTCGAGCGACCAGCGGGTGTGGTTCGACCGCTTCGCCGCCGGGGAGATCGCGGGCAACGCGTGGTCGGAGGTCGGCTCGGACATCGACCTGCCGCGCACCGTGCTCCGCCCGCGCGCCGACGGGTCCTACCGTCTCGACGGCACGAAGTACTACACGACCGGCACGATCTTCGCGGAGTGGGCCGACGTGCACGCCCGCATCGCCCGGCCCGGGCACCCCGACGAGGTCGAGGACCCGACCGCGATCGCCCTGGTCGACACGCGCGACGCCGGCGTCGCCACGTCCGACGACTGGAACGGCTTCGGCCAGAAGGGCACCGGCAGCGGCACGACGACCTTCGACAACGTCGGCGTCCCGGCCGACCACGTGCTGCCCTTCGAGGAGCGCTTCCCCTACCAGACCGCGTTCTACCAGCTGAACCTCCTGGCGACCCTGACCGGCATCGCGAGGGCGGCGCTCGCCGACGTCGTCGACGCGGTCCAGAAGCGCACCCGCAACTTCTCCCACGCCAACGCCCCGCGCGTGCGCGACGACGCGCAGGTGCTCGCCCGGATCGGCGAGATCGCCGCGGCGGTGTACGCCGCCGAGGCCGCGACGCTCCGTGTCGCGGGCAGCGTCCAGGCCGTGGCCGACGCCGTGCTGGCAGACCCCGACGAGGTCGCCCGGCTGGTCGAGGCCAGCGAGATCGAGTCGTCGACGGCCCAGGTCGTGGTCTCCGAGCTCGTGCTCCGCGCGACGTCCGACCTGTTCGACGCGCTCGGCGCCTCCGCCACGGCGCGCCCGCTCGCGCTCGACCGCCACTGGCGCAACGCCCGGACCGTGGCCTCGCACAACCCGCGCATCCTCAAGGCCCGGGTCGTCGGCGCCCACGTCGTCAACGGCACCCCGCCGCCCTACGCCTGGTCGATCGGCGGCACCCGCCGCCGACAGGACTGGGCGCCCGCCACCACGAGCTGACCGGTCACGCACCGGCTCCGATGGGAGACAGGTGGCGCCCCGCAGCTGCACTGCTCTGGCTGCAAGGCGTCACCTGTCACCCGATCGACAGCGCCAGTGGGCGGGTGCGGGACTTCGAGGCCCGCCGCTGGTATTTGTGTCTATAAGATCGATAGAGATAAATCATGAACACCCCCCAGGAGCACCGATGAGCACCAGACGACCGGCCCCGAGCGAGCCGCTGAAGTTCGCCTACTGGGTCCCCAACGTGTCCGGTGGCCTCGTCATCTCCGACATCGAGCAGCGCACCGGCTGGGACTACGACTACAACAAGCGCCTCGCGCAGACCGCGGAGAACAGCGGCTTCGACTACGCCCTGACGCAGGTGCGCTACACCGCGTCCTACGGCGCGGCCTACCAGCACGAGGCGACCAGCTTCAGCCTCGCGCTGCTGCTGGCCACCGAACGGCTCAAGGTCATCTCGGCGGTGCACCCCTACATGTGGCACCCGGGCGTGCTCGCGAAGTTCATCGCGACCGCCGACCACCTGAGCAACGGCCGCGCGGCGATCAACGTGGTGTCCGGCTGGTTCAAGGACGAGGCCACCAACATGGGGGTGCGGTGGCTCGAGCACGGCGAGCGCTACCGGATGGCGGAGGAGTTCATCGCCTACATCCGCGAGATCTGGACCGAGGACGCCGCCGAGTTCCGCGGCGACTTCTTCCAGCTGCACGACTTCGACATGAAGCCCAAGCCGCTGGACCTCCCGGGCCGCCCGCTGCCGGAGATCTTCCAGGGCGGCAACTCCTCGGTCGCGCAGGCGATGGCCGGTCGGGTGAGCGACTGGTACTTCGCGAACGGCAACACCCCTGACGGCATCTCGCAGCAGATCGAGGGCGTCACCTCCAGCGCCCGCGCGGCCGGGCGGACCGTCCGCTTCGGTGTCAACGGCTTCATGGTCGCCCGCGACACCGAGGCGGAGGCCCACGCGACCCTCGCGGAGATCATCGCCAAGGCCAACCCGGAAGCCGTCCAGGGCTTCGGCGACGCCGTGAAGCAGGCCGGCCAGTCGACCGGTGACAAGACGGGGATGTGGCAGGACAGCGACTTCTCCGACCTCGTGCAGTACAACGACGGCTTCCGCACCGGTCTCGTCGGCACGCCCGAGCAGGTCGCCCACCGGATGCTCGAGTTCAAGCGTCGCGGCGTCGACCTGTTCCTCCTCGGCTTCCTGCACTTCCAGGAGGAGGTCGAGCACTTCGGCCGCGAGGTCCTCCCGATCGTGCGCGAGCTCGAGGCCGCCGAGCAGGAGCGTGTCGCATGAAGACACCCCACGACGTTCTCCTCCCCCGCTCCGCTCCTCCGGACAACGCCGCGGGGACCCCGTCTGCCTCCGACAACCCGGCTGGTGAGGCGGCCTACGTGCCCGTCCTCTCCGCGCCCGAGGCGCTCGCGGTCGCCCACGAGATCGCCGCCGACCTCGCCGCGTCGTCGAGCGAGCGCGACCGGGACCGGATCCTGCCCGCGCGCGAGCTCGAACGGCTGTCGGCCTCCGGGCTCCTCGCGGCGACCGTGCCGGTCGAGCACGGCGGCGCCGGGCTCGCCGTCGAGACCCTCGTCGAGGTCTTCCGGATCCTCGCCGCCGGCGACCCGAGCGTGGCGCAGGTGCCGCACAGCCACTTCGTGTACGTCAACGCGATGCGGCACCAGGGCACCCCCGAGCAGCAGCGGTTCTTCTTCGGCGAGGTGCTGGCCGGCAAGCGGTTCGGCAACGCGCAGTCCGAGACCGGCACCCGCCACGTCCGCGACATCCGCACGGCGCTCACGCCGGTCGGCAACGGGCGCTGGACGCTCAACGGGACCAAGGGCTACAGCACCGGTGCGCTCTTCGCCGACTGGATCCCGGTGCTCGCCCACCTCGACACGCTCGCGGCACCCGGTGAGGGTCCGCTGCACGTCGCGTGGGTCGAGCGGCACGCGCCCGGCGTCACGGTGACCGACGACTGGAACGGGATGGGCCAGCGCACCACCGCAAGCGGCACCGTCGACCTGGTCGACGTCGAGGTGCACGACACCCGCATCACGCCGTACCACCTCACCTTCTCCGGACCGCAGACCTACGGCGCCTTCGCCCAGGTGCTGCACGCCGCGCTCGACGTCGGCATCGCCCGGGCCGCGCTCGACGAGGCCGCGCTCTTCGTCCGCACGAAGTCACGGCCCCACCCCGACGCCCAGGTCGAGCGGGCCGCCGACGACCCGCTCGTCGTCCAGGCGCTGGGCCAGATGGAGCTCGACGTGCGGGCCTCGGAGGCGCTGCTGCGCGAGGCGGCTCGCGCCGTCGACGCGGCGGACGCCGACCTCACCGCGGACACCGTGGCCACCGCCAGCCTCGCGGTCGCCGCCGCCCGTGCCCACTCGGCGAAGACCTCGGTCGAGGTCTCCAGCCGGCTCTTCGAGGTCTCTGGCACCCGCTCGGCCCTCGACTCGCTCAACCTCGACCGGCACTGGCGCAACGCGCGCACCCACACCCTCCACGACCCCGCTGCCTGGAAGGTCCAGCACCTCGGGCGGTACGCCGTCGACGGCACGCCGCCGCCCAACCACGGTCAGCTCTGAGGCCGACCGGCCTCGGTTTCGACACGCTCCCTCCACGTTGCTCGACCAGCGACGGATGAAAGGACTGCCATGAAGTTCCACTGGTTCCTGCCCACCAACGGCGGCGACGGCCGCCAGGTCGTGAGCGGCGGCCACGGCGTCGAGCACGGCGTCGCGGGCCGGCCCGCGAGCGTGCCCTACCTCGGGCAGATCGCCCGCAGTGCCGAGCAGCTCGGCTTCGAGGCCGCGCTCACCCCGACCGGGGCCTGGTGCGAGGACGCGTGGCTGACCACGGCCATGCTCGCCCCGCTCTCGGAGCGGCTGAAGTTCCTCGTCGCCTTCCGGCCCGGGCTCACCTCGCCGACGCTCGCCGCGCAGATGGCCGCCACCTTCCAGAACCTCACCGGCGGCCGGCTGCTCCTCAACGTGGTCACCGGCGGCGAGTCGCACGAGCAGCGCGCCTACGGTGACTTCCTCGACAAGGACGAGCGCTACGAGCGTTGCGGGGAGTTCCTCTCCATCGTGCGCCGTCTGTGGACCGGCGAAGAGGTGACGTACGCCGGCAAGCACCTGCGCGTCGACCAGGCGCGGCTCCAGCAGCTGCCCGACCCGATCCCGCAGATCTACTTCGGCGGCTCCTCGCCCGCCGCCGGCGAGGTCGCGGCCGAGCACGCCGACGTCTACCTCACCTGGGGCGAGCCGCCGGCCGCGGTCGCGAAGAAGATCGCCTGGATCAGGGAGCTGGGGGAGAAGCAGGGTCGCGAGCTGACCTACGGCCTGCGCGTCCACACGATCTCCCGCGACACCTCCGAGGAGGCGTGGGCCGAGGCCGACCGGCTGCTCGCCGGCATCGCCGAGGAGGACATCGCCCGGGTGCAGGAGGGCCTGCGGCGCTCGGAGTCGGTGGGCCAGCAGAACATGCTCGCCCTCAACAACGGCAGCAAGGACGGCCTCGAGATCCACCCGAACCTGTGGGCCGGCGTCGGCCTGGTCCGCGGCGGTGCCGGCACCGCCCTGGTCGGGAGCCACGAGGAGGTCGCCGACCTCGTCGAGGAGTACCACGCGGTCGGCATCGACGAGCTCGTGCTGTCGGCGTACCCGCACCTCGAGGGCGCCTACCAGTTCGGTGAGGGCGTGCTCCCGATCCTCGAGGAGCGCGGCCTCTGGACCAACCCCGCGCCCGTCGCGGCACGGGCCTCGGTCCCGTTCGGCAGCCAGAAGGCCGCCTCGTGAGCGCCGCCGACCTCGACCAGCGCACGCTGCGCGACGCGTTCGGCGCGTTCCCGTCCGGCGTCGTCGCCGTCGCCGCCTCGGTGAAGGGGCAGCTCACCGGCATCGCCGCGTCGTCGTTCACCTCGGTGAGCATCGACCCGCCGCTCGTGTCGTTCTCGATCGCGACGTCCAGCTCCACCTGGCCGTCGCTGCGCGAGGCCGACCGGCTCGGCATCAGCGTGCTCGCCGACCACCACGACGCGGTCTGCCGCCAGCTCGCCGGGCCGCGCGAGGAGCGCTTCACCGGCCTGCCCTTCAAGGTCACCGAGAACGGCTCGGTGCTCCTCGACGAGGCCGTCGCGACCTACGACTGCTCGATCCATGACGAGGTCGTCGCCGGCGACCACGTCATCGTACTGCTCGAGGTGCACGAGGTCGGTGCCGGCGACGGTGAGCACCCGCTCGTCTTCCACCGCTCGGCCTTCGCCAAGCTGCACCGCGACGACCTCGACCCCTCGCGCCTCGACGGCCGGATCAACGGCGCCGAGGTCGACCGGGGCGCGACCACTGTCACGACCGCGGACGAGGCGCACGACGCGGCCTGACCACCCCGACGCCCGGGAGCGATCCCTCCCGGGTCCCGCGGCCCGGCCTCCCTTGGGCGAAGTGGAGGCCGGGCCGCTCCTCGTCGTCGGGACCGGGCGAGCCCTCAGGCGTCGACGACCTCGGCGGGCGTCGCGGCGACCCGGCGACGGCGTACGACGAGCCAGAGCGGGAGGCCGAGCACCAGGGCCACCACCGCGAAGGGCAGCAGCGCGCCGAGGATCGTCAGCACCGCGACGAGCATCGCGCCCATCGCCTTCATGCCGCCGTCGAGGCCGCTGAGGAAGCCGGCCGGCTGGTCGTCGTCCTCCTCGACCGACTCGACCGGCTGGGTGGAGATGTCGACGGTGATCGTGGACAGGGAGGTCTGGTCCTTCAGGTAGGACTGCTGCGACTTCAGCGAGTCGAGCTCGGCCTGCCGGCTGGTCAGCTGGGACTCGATCCAGATGACGTCCTTGAGGGTGTCGGCCTCGGAGAGCAGGAGCTCGACCCGCTTCAGGCTCGCCTCCTGGGCCCGCACCCGGACACCGGTGTCGATCACCTGGGTCGTGACGTCCTCCGACCCGCGGTTCGACGAGCGCAGGGTGGCCGTGCCCTCGAGCGCCTCCATGGTGGCGGCGAACTTCGCGCTGGGCACCCGGAGGACGATCCGGGCGTAGGAGGTCGTACCCCCCTCGTCGCTCTCGGTGTCCTCCTCGGTCACGTCGCCGGCCTGGGCGTCGACGATCCGCTGCACCTCCTGGCGGGTCTTGCGCACGTCGTCGGTCGACAGCGAGACGGCGCCGTTCGAGATGACCGCGCGCTGCAGCTCGGGCGTGGCCGCGCTCCTGCCCGCCGACGCGTCCTCGGCCCCCGATCCGCCGACCTCGTCAGAGGCGGCCTCCGGTGCCGCCGCGGACCGCTCCGAGGACGCCGCGTCCGAGCCGCCTCCCGCGCTGGGCTCCGACATGTCGGCGGAGGTGCCGCCGTCGCTCGAGCCGGAGGAGCAGGCGGCCAGGACGGCCGTCATGGTGATCGCGGTCAGGATGCCTGCTGCTCGCAGGCGCGTCGTGGGGAGTCTGCTCATGTCGCTCCGACGCGACCTGCGTCGGAGCCGGTTCCGTGGTGGTCGAGGCCGTGACGGAACTGTGACCCTCAGGTCTTCTGCGTCTGGGTGACGACCGGCTTCGCCGTGGGGGCCGCCTTCTTCGCGGGGGCGGTCGCTGCGGCGGCCGTCGCTGCGGGGGCCTTCTTCGCGGCCGCCTTCTTCGCGGGGGCCTTCTTCGCGTCGGGCTGCCTGGCCGCGGGCTTGCGGGCGGACGAGCCCTTGAGCCGGACGCGCAGCGCGTTGCCCGATCCCTCGGTCACGAGGTAGGGCTGCGCCTCGACGAGCGTGCTCAGCCGGCCGCCCGGGCCGGCGAAGGTCCGCGCGTCGAACGACGGGTGGGTGCGGTTGAGCTGGTTGCCGAGGGAGCCGAGGTGGACCCAGCCCTCGTCGTCGGAGACGGCGTTGATCGCGCGGGTGAGCGCGCTCTGGAGGTTGATCGGCGCCGGCGCGGACTCGTCGTCCTCGGGCTGGTCGTCGGGCTGCTCCTCGGGCTCCGGCTCGGGCTTCTTGCCGTCCTGCACGACCCCGAGGTCGATGAACTTGTCGCACGCGTTCTTCAGCGCGGCGGGTGCCTTGCTCTCGCCGAGCACGTAGACGGTCTTGCCCGACTCGCGCAGCCGGTGCGCCAGGCTGGTGAAGTCGCTGTCGCTCGTGACGAGCGCGAACGCCTCGACGTGGTCGTCGTACAACAGGTCCATCGCGTCGATGACCAGCGCGAGGTCGGTGGAGTTCTTGCTGGTGGTGAAGGCGTTCTGGTGCATCGCCCGGAGGCCGAGGCTGTTGAGCTTGCGCGACCACTGGTTGAGGTGCGAGTTGGTCCAGTCGCCGTAGACCCGCTTGATCGTCGGGTTGCCGTACTTCGCGACCTCGCTCAGCACGTCGTCGGCGTAGGACGGTCGCGTGTTGTCGCCGTCGATCAGGACCGCGATCCGGTCGGTGCCCCCACTGGTCTCCATGGTCATCACCCTAGGGTGAGGCCGTGGCGCGGAACAGGGACGTGGTGGTCGTCGGGGGCGGGATCGCCGGCCTGGTCGCCGCCCGTGACCTCGCCGCCGCCGGTCGCGACGTGCTGCTGCTCGAGGGCTCGCCCGAGGTCGGCGGCAAGCTGCGCTCCGCCGAGGTCGCCGGGCTGCGGGTCGACGTCGGCGCCGAGGCCATGCTGGCCCGCCGGCCCGAGGGTGTCGCGCTCGCCGCCGAGATCGGCGCGGAGATCGTCCACCCGACGCCCGCCACCTCCGCCGTGTGGTCGCGTGGGGCGCTCCGCCCGCTGCCGCGCTCGCTGATGGGCGTGCCGTTCGACCTCGGCCAGCTGGCCGCGAGCGGCGTGCTGAGCAAGGACGGGGTGGCCCGCGCCTCCGTCGAGACGGTCGACACCGAGGTCCCCGACGACGTCTCGGTCGGCGACCTGGTCGCCGCGCGGCTGGGGGACGAGGTCGTCGACCGGCTCGTCGAGCCGCTGCTCGGTGGGGTGTACGCCGGCCACGCACGGCAGATCTCCGTGGCCGCGGCCGTGCCGCAGCTGCTCGCGATGGCCCGGCGGGGGAGCGTCCTCGAGCAGGCCGCCGCCGTGCCGACCTCGGCCGCCCCGGTCTTCGCCTCGCTGCCCGGCGGGATGGGGCGCCTGCCCGCGCTCGTCGCCGACGGCTCGTTCGAGGTGCGGACCTCCTCGACCGTCCGCGCCCTCCGGCGTACCCCTGACGGGTGGGCGCTCACCGTCGGTCCCACGACGCACCCCGAGACCATCGCGGCCGCTGCGGTCGTGCTGGCCACGCCTGCCGCCGCCACCGCGCGGCTCCTGGCCGAGGTCGCCCCCGGTGCGGCGGGCGAGCTGGCGGCGATCGAGGCGGCCAGCGTCGCCGTGGTGACCCTCGCCTTCCGCACGGCGGACGTGCCCGACGCCGCCTTCGAGCGCTCCGGCTTCCTCGTGCCTCCGGTCGAGCGGCGCGCGATCAAGGCGTCGACGTTCTCCTTCGCCAAGTGGGGTTGGGTCCGCGACCTCGACCCCGACGTCGTCGTGCTGCGCACGTCGCTGGGCCGCCACCGCGAGGAGGCCACGCTCCAGGCCGGCGACGACGGGCTGGTGCGGGTCTCGCTCGCCGACCTGGCCGCGACAGCCGGCATCACCGCCCGGCCCGTCGACTCGCACGTGCAGCGGTGGGGCGGCGCCCTGCCGCAGTACGCCGTCGGCCACCTCGACCGGGTCGCGCGCATCCGCGCCGCGGTCGCCGACCTGCCGGGGCTCGCGCTGTGCGGGGCGGCGTACGACGGGGTGGGCGTCCCGGCCGTGATCGGCTCGGCCCGCCGTGCCGCGGCTTCGCTCGCCCCGGCAGAATGAGGGCATGAGCACGGACGCCCCCGCAGAGCAGACCAACGCCGCCCGCACCAAGGAGCTCAACAGCACCATCCGCTACACGATGTGGTCGGTGTTCAGGCTGCGCGACGTGCTCGGTGACGCCGACCGGGCCGGTGAGGCCGCCGAGGTCGAGGCGTTCTTCGCGGAGCTCGGCACCGAGGACGTCACGGTCCGCGGGCTCTACGACGTGTCCGGCCTCCGCGCCGACGCCGACCTCATGGTCTGGTGGCACGCCGCCGACTCCCAGCAGCTGCAGGCGGCCTACAACGCCTTCCGCCGCACCGCCTTCGGCCGGCGCCTCGAGCCGGTCTGGTCCCAGATGGCGCTGCACCGCCCCGCGGAGTTCAACAAGTCGCACATCCCGGCCTTCCTCGCCGATGAGGAGCCGCGTGCGCACATCTGCGTCTACCCGTTCGTCCGGTCCTACGAGTGGTACCTCCTCGACGACGGCGAGCGTCGCCGGATGCTCGCCCAGCACGGCCAGCAGGCACGGGGGTACGCCGACGTGCGGGCCAACACGGTCGCCTCGTTCGCCCTCGGGGACTACGAGTGGCTGCTGGCCTTCGAGGCCGACGAGCTCCACCGCATCGTCGACCTGATGCGTGACCTGCGCGCGTCCGACGCCCGCCGCCACGTGCGCGAGGAGGTGCCGTTCTACACCGGTGCCCGTGTCTCGCCGGGCGACCTGCTCGACCGTCTGCCCTGATCGGGAAAGCCTCTCGTCGTTCCGCGTGGAATGACGGGGATCGGGCTCGCTCGCAATGTAGAGTAACTTACTCAACATTGTTTCTTAGGAGTAGCCATGACCGCCACCTTCCCCGCCCCAGCAGCACGCGCCACCGCACGCGCCACCGGCGACGACGTCGCCCGTGACGCCCTCGCCGACTACCTCGCCACGCACGACCCGCTCGCCACCGTCGACCTGACCGTCCCCGAGCGCACCTGGGTGCGCATCGGCTCGGTGTCCAGTGCCGACATCTGGCTGATCACCTGGCCCGCCGGCTCGAGCACCGGCTGGCACGACCACGGCTCGGCCAGCGGCGCCTTCGTGACCCTCGCCGGCCAGCTCACGGAGTACGTCTGGACCGGTGTCGCCACCGCCTCGACCCTGGGCGAGCGGGCGGTCCGCGAGTTCGACGGCAGCCACATCCACGACGTGATCAACCACGGCACCACCACGGCGGTCTCGCTCCACGCCTACGCGCCGTCGCTCGCCGCGATGACCCGCTACGAGCTCGTCCGAGGCCGGCTCCAGGTGACCAGCGTCGAGCAGCGCGGGGAGTCCTGGTGAGCGCGGTGCAGGAGCGCCCGGCCGTCAGGCACGACGGCGTCGACGCGCTGCTGGCCGACGCCCGCTCGCGGCTGCTCCGCATCGACGTCGAGACGGCCTACCGCGAGGCGCTCGACGGCGCGCTGCTCGTCGACATCAGGCCGGCCGCCCAGCGGGCGGCCGAGGGCGAGGTCCACCCCGCCGTCGAGCCGATGGTCGTCGAGCGCAACGTGCTCGAGTGGCGGTTCGACCCGCGCTCCGAGGCACGCGTCCCCGAGGCGTCGTACGACGCCCGCATCCTGGTGCTGTGCCAGGAGGGCTACACCTCGAGCCTGGCCGCCGACGCGCTGCGCAGCCTCGGCCTCGACGCGACCGACGTGGTCGGTGGCTTCAAGGCGTGGCGCGAGGCGCACCTGCCGGTGGCCTGCCGGGGTGCCTCGGCCTGACGTGGGAACGGGTCGCGGCGCGCTAGCGTCGTACCCACCATGACTCCCACACGCGTCATCGCCGCCCTGGCCCTGTCCGCCGCTGCGCTCTCCACCCTGGCCGCCTGCTCGACCGAGGACGAGATGAAGGCCGTCGACCCGGCCGCCTCGGGCGAGCCGACGTCGTCGGCCTCCCCGGACGGGGCGCCCGACCCGGTGCCGGACGGCGAGGTGCGCACCAGCGGCCTGGTGACGGTGCTCGACGACGGCAGTGGTCCGCAGCTGTGCCTGGGTGCCGTCGCCGAGTCGTACCCGCCCCAGTGCGGCGGGCCCGCGGTCGTGGACTTCGAGTGGGGCGACGTCGGCTTCGAGGAGGCCGCCGGCACGAAGTGGGGCTCCTACGCCCTCACCGGCACCTACGACGGCACCGAGTTCGCCGTCACCGACGCCATCCCGGCCGCGCTCTACGACACGATGGGCGAGCCGACCGACGACCCGCTCGCCGCCGCGTGCGACGACGCGACGACGACCGACACCCAGAAGGCGACGCCCGAGGACATGGACGCCACCCTCGCCGCCGCCTCGGCCCTGCCCGGCTACGCGACCGCGTGGCTCAGCGGCAACACGATCAACGTCGCGGTCACCGAGGACCCCGAGGGCGCCGAGTCGACCCTGCGCGAGACCTGGGGCGGCATGCTCTGCGTGACGACCGTCGAGAAGACCGACGCCGACCTCAACGCGATCAACACCGAGCTCCAGGCCGAGCTGGGCGACCGGCTGCTGACCAGCGGCTCGTTCCGGCCCGACTCGCTCGACGCGCAGGTCGTCTTCGACGACGGCTCGATCCAGGACTGGGCCGACGAGACCTGGGGCGACGGGCTGGTGACGGTCACCTCGGCCCTCGTCCCGGCCACCTGATCACCGCTGGGTCCTCGGTTTCGACACGCTCGTTCCTCGCTGCTCAACCAGCGGGGGTGGCCGCTGGTCGAGCGGGCGCCCGCGAAGCCGCTGGTCGAGCAGGGCGCCCGCGCCCGTGTCGAAACCGAGGCCGGGCGGCGGCTACTTCTTGTTCAGCGAGATGCTGATCGAGTTGATGCAGTAGCGGTCGCCGGTGGGAGTGCCGAACCCGTCGGGGAAGACGTGCCCGAGGTGCGAGCCGCAGGTGGCGCAGCGGACCTCGACGCGCTTCATGCCGTGGGTGTTGTCCTCGATGTACTCCACCGTGTCGGTCATCGGCTGGTAGAAGCTCGGCCAGCCGCAGCCGGAGTGGAACTTGGTGTCGCTGGTGAACAGCTCCGACCCGCAGGCCTTGCACGAGTAGGTGCCCTCGGTCTCGGTGTCGGTGTACTCACCGGTGAAGGCGCGCTCCGTGCCGGCCTGCCGCAGGACGGCGTACTCCTCGGGCGTGAGCTCCTCGCGCCACTGCTCATCGGTCTTCTGAACGTCGTAGGCCATGCCTCCAGCCTACGGCGGCACACCAGCGGGTCGGACGGCTAGGTTGTGGCCATGGCAGCTGCGAAGCCGGTGATGGTGCAGGCCGGCGACCGGGAGGTCCGTGTCTCCTCGCCCGACCGCGTCGTCTACGAGGCGACCGAGACCACCGGCGAGGTCACCAAGCTGATGGTCGCGGAGTACTTCGCCAGCGTCGAGGACGGGCTGATGCGCGCGCTGCGCGACCGGCCGACGGCCCTCGAGCGGTGGACGTCGGGCGTGCGCGAGGGGATGAGGCTCGCCACCGGGCCGCAGGACCGCAACGCCGACGCGTTCTACCAGAAGCGCGTGCCGAAGGGCGCTCCCGACTACCTCGAGACCGCGACGATCACGTTCCCCTCCGGTCGCACCGCCGACGAGATCTGCCCGACCGAGATCGCGGTGCCGGTCTGGTGCGCGCACATGGGCACGCTGACGTTCCACCCGTGGCCCGTGCGGCGTGACGACGTGGACCACCCCGACGAGCTGCGCATCGACCTCGACCCCCAGCCGGGTACGACGTTCACCGACGCGGTGCGGGTCGCCGGGGTCGCGCGCGAGCTGCTCACCGACCTCGGCATGACCGGCTTCGCCAAGACCTCGGGCAACCGGGGCATCCACGTCTACGTCCGGATCCAGCCGCAGTGGGACTTCGCGGCCGTCCGCCACGCGGCCATCGCCTTCGGCCGCGAGCTCGAGAAGCGTGACGACGGCGTGACGACCGCGTGGTGGAAGGAGGAGCGCGGGGAGCGGATCTTCGTCGACTTCAACCAGAACACCCGCGACCGCACGATCGCGTCGGCGTACTCCCTGCGACCCATCGCCGGCGCTCCGGTCTCGACGCCGGTCACGTGGGACGAGCTCGCGACGCTGACCTCGCCGAGCGGCTTCAACCTGTTCACCGTGCCCGAGCGGCTCGCGTCCCACGGCGACCCCTGGGCGACGATCGACGACGAGCACCACTCGCTCCAGCCGCTCCTCGACCTCTGGGACGCCCACCCCGTCGAGCTGAACTACCCGCCCGACCACCCGAAGATGCCCGGTGAGCCGCCCCGCGTGCAGCCGTCGAAGAAGGTCGAGTCCCACTGGGACGAGGACGGCAACCGGATCGCCGACTGAGTGCTGAGTGCTCCGGTCACGCTGCCGGCACGCAGACGAGCGGTGAGTGAGCCACATTCCGGCGGTCACGAATGTGGCTCACTCACCGCCCAGCGGCCAGTCGTACGCCGACACCCGTGCCAGCGGTGAGTGAGCCACATTCCGGCGGTCAGGAATGTGGCTCACGCACCGCTCACGCGAGCTCCCAGGGGGCGGCGATCGGGAAGTACTCGGCCAGGAAGTCGAGCAGCAGGCGGTCGGCGCGCTCGGCGTCGAAGGCGGAGACGTGGTTGTCGGCCACGCAGAAGAAGTCGCGGTCGCGCTTGAGCATCTGCTTGAGCTGGACGGGCAGCTGCTGGTGGCCGAGGTCGACGTAGCCGTGGTGGGCGCCGGCGCGGAAGGCCTGGCCGGTGACGAGGCCGTAGTTCTGCGCGAAGGACGACAGCAGCGACAGGTCGGTCTCCGAGCGGAACGGCGCGTCCGTGGTGGCCGCCACCTCGGCCGGGAAGCGGGCCGCGACCTCCTCGAGGACGGAGCGCCGCTGGGGGTGCGGGCTGTGCATCATCGTGTTGGTCAGCGCGACCCCGAAGGCATCGGCGAGCACGCGGCGGTTGTTCTGCGCGGCCGAGAGGTAGGGACGGTCGTCGGTGCCGGGGAGGCCGACCGCGCGGTGGTCGGCGACGAAGGCGGCGTACTGCCCACCGGGCGTGAAGAAGTGCTCCGGGCGCCGCGGCCTGCCGAGGAAGACGTCGTCGTTGACGTAGACGAAGTGGTCGGCGAGGTCGGGCACCGCGTGCAGCCGGGTCTCGATCGCGTGCGAGCTGAAGGTCGGCAGCGCGGAGGCCGGGAGGATGTCGCGGTGGTCGACGAGGCGGATCCTGTCGTGCGAGGTGTCGAGCCACGTCGGCACCTGCCCGGCCGTGACGAGGTGGATCCGCCGGACCCACGGGGCGAAGAGGTGGATGCTGCGCATCGAGTAGCGCAGCTCGTCGCGGCTGCGGAAGCGCGCGACCCCGCTGGCCCGCTGGTCGGGCGTCCGGCCGAGACCGGTGAGCCGTTCGTCGCGGGCGTCGAGCCACGCCTCGTCGTCGCCGTCGACCCAGGTGTAGACGACGTCGACGTCGAAGCGGCAGTCGTCGACGGTGGGCAGCGCCATCACCTCGAGGGTGGGTACGTCGACTCCCTCGACGGCGATCGTGGTGCGGGGCGACCCGGCAGGCACGCGGTCGCCGTAGCGGTTGAGGCCCGGCGCGAGGAGGTCTCCCTCGGGCGACTCCTCCCAGAACTGCACGCCGATCTCCACGCCCTCGCCCAGGAGGCCGTCGTGGCCGCCGCGCATCGGCCACGGCTCGAGGAAGAGCGAGGCGGTGCGGGCCTTCGCGAGCTCGGCGGTCATCGCGGCGACCGTTCCGCGGCGCTCGGGCCAGCCGCGCTCGGCCGGGTCGCGGACCGACAGCCAGTCGGGCACGTCCCCGCCCGCCAGCGCGCTCAGGAAGGCGGCGCGCCGCGACGAGGGGACGACGACGACCGGGTGCGGGTCGAGGCCGCGAGCGGGCATCACGAACCACCCGTCCCCGGTCGCCGCGGCGGCCGAGGTGAGCGCGCGCAGGGTCGTCGTACGGCACTCGGCGGGGGTGACGCCGCGCGCGCCCGTGGTCTCGGGCAGGTCACCCAGCGGCCCCGGGCGCAGGCCGTGCAGGACGCGGCGCGGGGCGAGGGGGTCGGCGCGGCGGGCGACCGCGCGCCGGAAGACGTCGACCCACTGGGCGGCGAGCGTCGGGCCGTCCCAGCGCTTCGAGCGCTCGAGCGCAGCGGCGCCGAGACGGGTGCGGAGCTCGTCGTCGGTCGCGATCCGCAGCATCGCGGCAGCCAGCGCCGCCTTGGAGCCGGGCGGGACGAGCAGCCCGTCGACGTCGGGGGTGATGATCTCGCGCGGACCGGAGGGGCAGTCGTACGACACCGTTGGCACGCCCGCCGACATCGCCTCCTGCAGCACAAGTGGGTAGCCCTCACCTCGCGAGGCGAGGACGGCGACGCTCGTGCGCGCCCACTCGGCGGCCAGGTCGTCGGTCGAGCCGGGCAGGTCGACGCGGTCCTCGAGCTCGAGCTTGCGGACCTGGGCGGCGAGGTTGTCGGCGCGCGGGCCGTCGCCCCAGATGCGCAGCCGCCAGCCCGGCACCTCGTCCCGGATGCGCCAGAAGGCGTCGACGACGTGCTCGAACTGCTTCTCCGGCGCCAGTCGGCCGGCCGTCACGAAGGTCTTCTGGTCGAGCGGTGACCGCTGCTGTGCCTGGGCGGGCAGCGGGTTCGGGATGACGAGGAGCTCCGGCGCGGCACCGCCGAGGCGCCCGGCGAGCCAGCGCGACATCGACTCGGTCAGCGAGACCACGATGTCGGCGCGCGGGGCGAACTCCAGCAGTGCGCCGAGGTCGTTGACCCGGCTCGAGGAGGCGCGGTGCTCCTGGTGCACCAGCGCGACGTCGGCAGGCGCGAGCTGCGCGACCACGGCGAGGAGCTCGGGGGTGGTGGTGACGAGGACGTCGGCGTCGATGCTGCCGAGCGCCTCGCGCAGGGTGGCATCGGTGAGGCCGTTGAAGAGCGCGTCCCAGCTGCGCGGGACGATCACCGACTCCCGCTCGGCGAGCTCGGCCGGGTGGGCGCCGCCGACCGCGACGGGCCGCGGGCCGCGTACGTCGACGAGATAGGTCACCTCGACGCCGTCCGCCAGCCGGTAGTGGGTCGACCTACCGCTCCGCGTGACGCTGAGGATGCGGACCCGGTGGCCCTCGCCGAGCCCGGCCAGCGCGTTCGCCTGCTCGATGCCGGACCGGGCGGTGCCGCCCATCCCGTCGGCGTTGAAGAGGACGAGGACGATGTCGAGCGGGCCGTCGCGGCGGGCCCGGCGCACGGCCGAGCGCACCTTCCCCCCGAGCTTGTCGGTGAGCGCCACGTGTCCCTCAGTCCTGTCTCTGCGAGCGGGTCGCCACGATCCTAGAGGCCGGGCGAGCGGCCGATAGGGTGAGCCGCATGCCGATGTCCTCCACCCCGCTGGTCCTGGTGTCCGGTTCCGGCCGCAGCGGCACCAGCTCCCTCGCCGGCACCCTGAAGCGGCTCGGCCTGCACGTGCCGCAGCCCGAGGTCGAGGCGTCGGAGACCAACCCGCGCGGGTTCTACGAGCCGCAGTGGGTCATCGACTTCCACAAGCGCCACCTCAAGGAGCTCGCGCTCTTCAACATCGACAGCCGACCCGCCGCGGTCCAGCTCGTCGCCGACTACCTCGCCTCGGGCGAGACCACCGCCGAGCTCCGCGAGTGGCTGTCCGGCCAGCTCGACGCCGACCAGGTCGTCGTCAAGGACCCGCACGCGTTCTGGTTCGCCCGGGCCTGGGAGGAGGCGTCGAAGGACCTCGGCGCCGACCTGCGCTGGCTGACCGCGCTGCGCCACCCGGCCGAGGTCGTCGGCTCGCGCGACATCGCCTACCTCTCCAGCCAGTCCGACGAGCTGCGGCTGACCAAGGAGACGTCCAACGTCGCCGGCTGGGTGCACGCCGCGCTCCTCACCGAGCAGGCCGGCCGCGCCTCCAGGCGCGCCTTCGTGAAGTACGTCGACCTGCTGGCCGACTGGCGGGCCGCGCTGGCGCCGGTGCAGGAGCAGCTCGCGCTCTCCTTCGACACCGACCTGGCCAGCACCGACCACCACCCGGTCGACGACTTCGTCGAGCCCTCGATGCGCAAGTCGCAGCTCGGCTGGGACGACGTCGCCACCCCCGACTGGCTCAAGGACATGGCCGAGGAGGTCTGGCAGCTGCTCGGCGTGCTGACCACCTCACCGCACGACGAGGCCACGCTCGCCCGGCTCGACGAGGTCCACGCCGACTACACCGCGCGCTACGCCGACGCCGTCGCGCTCACCTTCGACCACACCAAGGCCGAGTCGACCCTCGCCGCCCGCGAGGCCCGCGACACCCAGCGGTCCACGCTCCAGCAGGTGCGCCGCGACCTCGAGCAGGCCCGCCGCGCCGGCTCGACCCCGCTCGCCCAGACCGTCGGCGGGCGCGAGGCGGCCGCGATCCTGCGCCGAGCCGTCGTACGCCGGATCACGCGCCGCTGAGCCAGGCTGCCCGGCCGTCAGAGGCCGGTGACGCCCTCGCCGGTGCCGGAGGCCTGCTCGTCGAAGTTCTCGTGCTCGATGAGGTGGAGGACGGGTACGCCGAGCTTGCGACGGGCGCGCGAGGTCCAGTCGACGTGGAAGAACTCCGCGACGACGTGGGAGCGGGTCAGGATGATCGCCTCGCGAGCATCGACCGACGTGACGAGCGCGGCCAGCGCGTCGACCGGCGGCTCGGAGGTGACCCTGCCGGTCGCCGTGCCGCCCGCGGCGTCGATGACCTTGAGCGTCTGCTGGAGGTCGGCCGAGGACGTCTCCTCGCACTCGCGGCGCAGCGACTCGAGGTCGACGTCGGTCATCGTGAGCGCGGGGGCGGCCATCAGGTCGCCGGCGCCGAGTGTGCCCATCGACGCCTCGACCCTGGCCGCGGCGTCCTCGAGCGGCAGCAGGACGTGGTAGACGACCTGGTCCTCGATCTCGGAGTGGAGCGAGCGGACCTGCCGGGCGTCGGCGGGGGTGAGTGCCTGCTCGACGAGCAGCACCACGTCGTAGGTGCCCTGCCCGTCATGGATGTCGTCGGTCATCGCGTGCCTCCTGGGTGCGTGCCTGCGTCGGTGCTGAGGATCCTGGTGAGGTCGTAGCCTGCCGGTTCGTCGAGCTGGGCGTAGCCGCAGCTCTCCGGGTCGCGGTCGGTGCGCCACCGTTTGAAGTGCGCAGTGTGCCGGAACCGGCGGCCCTCCATGTGGTCGTACTTCACCTCGAGCACCCGCTCGGGGCGCAGCGCGGTGAAGCCGAGGTCCTTGCCGGCGCTCCAGCGGCTCTGCGTGCCGGGGACGCGGTCGGGGTTGGCGGTGAGGAACTCGTTCCAGCGGCCCCACGGGTGGTCGGCGATGGCGCAGACCAGCGGCTGCAGCTCGTGGAACAGCTCGGCCCGCTTCGCGGCGGTGAAGCTGGCCGAGACGCCGATGTGCTGCAGCTCGCCGTCGTCGTCGTACAGCCCCAGGAGCAGCGAGCCGATCAGCGGCTCCTCCGGGGTCGAGGTCTTGTGCTCGCGGTAGCCGGCCAGCACCACGTCGGCGGTGCGCTCGTGCTTGATCTTGAGCATGGTGCGCTTGTTGGGCTCGTACGACGACCCGAGCGGCTTGGCGACGACACCGTCGAGGCCGGCTCCCTCGAACGCCTCGAACCACCTCTCGGCCTCGGCGGGGTCCTCGGTGGTGCGGGTGAGGAAGCACGGACCGGTGCCGTCGAGCCCGGACAGCGCCTCGACGAGGGCGGCGCGGCGCTCGGAGAGCGGGCGGTCCATGAACGACTCGTCGCCGAGCGCCAGCAGGTCGAAGGCGACGAAGCCGGCGGGCGTCTCCACGGAGAGCTTGTCGACGCGGCTCGCGGCCGGGTGGATGCGCTCCTGGAGCGTCTCGAACTCGAGCCGCCAGCCGTCCGGCCCCTGGAGGCCGACGAAGATCTCGCCGTCGAGCACGATGCGGTCGGGCAGCTGCTGCCGGCACGCCTCGACGACCTCGGGGAAGTAGCGGGTGAGCGGCTTGGTGTTGCGGCTCGCGAGCTCGATCTCGTCGCCGTCCTTGAAGACCAGGCAGCGGAAGCCGTCCCACTTCGGCTCGAAGCTCAGCCCGCCGTGCCTGGCCGGGTCGGGCACGCCGCTGACGCTCTTCGCGAGCATCGGCTGCACGGGCGGCATCACGGGGAGGTCCACGAAATCGAGCCTATCCCTGCGGCGCCCGCCAGGACGTGAGGGCCGCCTACGGCAGTGCCGCGTAGGCCTTGCCGACCGTGGTCGGTCGCGCGCCGGGCCGGTAGAGGCCACTGCTCGCGCCCTTCGCCGAGGCGGGCAGCCCGAACCACGCCCACCGGCTCACCCACTCGCGCTCCGCGAGCGCTCGCGACATCAGCCTCACGAAGCGCGCCTGGACCTTGCCGGACGGCACGCGCGGTCCGTCGTCGAAGCGCATCAGGGCGACCTCGGTGAGCCAGATCGGCTTGCCGTAGCGGTCGTGCACGGCGTCGAGGTAGTCGGTGAGCTGCCCGACGGCTCGCCGCGGCCGCCAGTCGCCGCCGTACCAGTGCAGTGCGACGGCGTCGACGCGCAGGTCGCGCTGCTCGGCGCCGCTCATGAAGCCGTCGAGCCACCCGCCCGCGTCGGCGCCGCCGTAGGCGACCGCGGGACTGACCAGCTGGAGACCGGTGGACTCCAGCCGCGGCCACAGGTCGAGCGCCTGCTCGACACTCATGTTCGCCTGCTCGCCGAGGTCGGGCTCGTTGAATCCGAGCAGCCACGGACCGTGCTGCCTCGCCGACGCGAGCGCCTCGTCGGTCACGGAGCCCGCGCCCCAGATCATCGGCACGAACGCGGCGCGGGTGCGGCCGACGTACGCCGGTGGCTCGGCCGTCCACGCGTGGTACCACCCGGCGCGCGACTTCCGCAGCGCCTTCGTGGCCCCACGCATCTCCCACACGCCGACGCCGCGCACGTCGCGGGCCTGGACGCGGTCAGGCGCCGGTGCCGCAGCGGCCGGAGTGGCCAGCAGGGCTGCCACGAGGGGGACGACGAGCAGTGCTACGAGCCGCTTCATCCGCCCAGCCTAGGGCGTGGCTCAGTCCTCGCCGCGGAGCGAGAAGGACCGCAACCGGTCGCCCGCGAAGAACACGCCGACCACCGTCACGACCGCGCTGGCGATGATCGCCCACGCGAGGTTCGCCGGGTCGGGCAGCTGGTCGGAGACCTCGTGCCCGATCCGCAGGCCCCACTGGCCGATGCTGAGCCAGGCGACACCGGTGAAGAGGTTGCCGAGCAGGCTCTCCCAGATCAGGACGAACATCAGCGACGCGATCACCGCGTGGCGAGTGACCGACGAGATGGCCAGGAAGAGGGCGCTGTACGCCGTCCCGGCGACGGCGGCGCCGACCAGCAGTGCGACCGCCCGGGTGCTGTCGCCGGTGACGAGCGCGGCGACGAAGATCGACAGCGAGCCGGCCGTCAGGGTCGCTCCGAGGGCGACCAGCCACTTGCTGATCGCGATGCCGTGCCGGCTGACCGGCTTCGAGAGCAGGTAGACGATCGAGCCGTCGTCGACCTCCGGCCCGAGCACCGACGACGCCGCGAGGATCGCGACGAGCGGCAGGACCAAGGGGTAGCCGAGGCCGGGGATGAGCTCGTAGGCCGCCTCGCCGTCGGTGAGCGCGGCGACCAGGGCGACGAGCCCGATCAGCAGCACCGGGAAGGCGAGCAGCAGGTAGAAGCGGCGTCGGCCGAGCAGCGCCTGGAGCGCGAGCCGGGCGATGGTTGCGTTGATCATCGGGCCACCAGGTAGGCGAACACGCTCTCCAGCGACTCGTCGCTGGGGGAGAGCTCGAAGAGGGTCAGGTCGTGCTGCCGGGCCAGGCTGGGGAGCCCGACGGCGAAGCTGCCGAGGTCGTCGACCTGGACGTCGAGGTGCTCGCTGCCCAGGCTCACCGCGCGCACCGAGGCCTCCGCCATGAGCAGCGCGGCCAGGCGGCGGTTGTCGCTCGAGCGGACGGCGTACTGCACCGGGCGGTCGGTCATCAGCCGCCGGATGGCGCCGAAGTCGCCGGAGGCGGCGTGCCGGCCGGAGACGACGACCTCGATGTGGCGCGCCAGCCGCTCGACCTCCTCGAGGATGTGCGAGCTGAACAGCACCGTCCTGCCCTCGTCGCCGAGGCGGCGGAGCAGGTCCATCAGGTGCATCCGCTGGCGCGGGTCGACGCCGTTGAACGGCTCGTCGAGCAGCAGCACGGCGGGGTCGTGGACCAGCGCGGCGGCGATCTTCACGCGCTGTCGCATGCCCTTGGAGTACGTGTCGAGGCGGCGGGCAGCCGGCTCGACCATGTCGACGACCTCGAGGATCCGCTCGGTGGCCGCGGCCGCGTCGGGCAGCTTGTGCAGGTCGGCGTTGGCGCGGACGAACTGGCGGCCGGTGAGGTAGCCGAAGCTCAGCTCCCTCTCGGGGACCAGCCCGATCTGGCGGTAGATCGCTGTGTTGCGCCACACCGGCTGCCCGTCGAGCGTGACGGAGCCGGCGGACGGGGCGAGGAAGCCCGCCATCATCGCCATCAAGGTGGTCTTGCCGGCACCGTTGGGGCCGAGCAGCCCGGTGACACCGGGGCCGATGGAGAGCGAGACGTCGTTGACCGCGACGACGTTGCCGAACCAGCGCGAGGCCGACTCGAGGACCAGGTCGCTCATCGCGAGCCCACCTTCCGGAAGCGGGCGACCAGCCCGAGGAGGCAGCCGCCGACCAGCAGCAGGGCCACGATGGCGTACGCCGGAGCCCAGGCGCCGTCGACCGTCACCGGGTTGCGCACGCCGGCGTCCCACGCCTGGCCGAGCCCGCTGTAGAGCGACCACGGCGAGAGCAGCCCCGCCCAGACGCCCACGGCCTCGGAGTCCTGCTCGCGGGAGATCGCCTGGATCACGGTGACCACCGAGGCGAGCACGATCAGCACCATCACCGAGCCGACGACCGCGAAGCCGCGGCGCAGCGAGACCGACGAGATCAGCCCGGACAGACCGGCGACCAGCGCGGCCAGCACCACCTGCAGGAGGAGGGCCTTGCCCACGTCGCTGAGCTGGTCGCTCGTGTCGAGCCCGGCGAGCAGCGCGCCCGCGAGGAGGAGGGCGGTCGGCACCAGCGTGAAGAGGAAGATCGCGACGGTGAGCGAGAGCCAGCGCACGAGGGCGAAGACCGATGCCGACAGCGGGCGCGCGAGGTAGAGCACGATCGAGCGGTGCCGCAGGTCGCGGGAGAAGAGGACGGGCGCCTGGGCCGCGGCGAAGAGGCTCACGAGCAGGTTGGTCTGGTTGGTGAAGTCGGCGTAGGTGACCGGCAGGCTGCCGAGCCCGGTGAGCACCACGACGCCGACGATGATCGCCGCCGGCAGCACCGACATGGCCAGCAGCAGGAAGGGCATCACCTTCGACTTGCCCGAGCGCCCCAGGCCGTACGCGTGGCGCAGGCCGGTGACGAACAGCGTGCGCGCGATCGCGCCGGTGCCCTCGCGGGCGCCGTCGTAGTGGCGGTAGCCGAGGTCGTGGATGACGCCGGAGCGTCCGCTCGTGTCAGACACGCACGCCTCCTTCGAGGAAGACGTCCTCGAGGTGACCACGGTCGGGCTCGAGGCGCATCAGGCCGAGGCCGAGGTCGGCCGCGACGTCGCGGATCAGGTCGTGGGCGACACCCTCCCCGGCGAGCTCGGGCGGCGGCGGGTCGATCGCGACCACCTTGCCGCGCGGGCGGCAGGCCAGCCCGCGCTGGGCGAGGGCCTCGCCGAGCCGGTCGCGCTCGGTCTCGGTGCCGACGACCTCGACCAGCAGGCTCCCGGTCTGGCGCAGGAAGTCGGTCGTGGCGCTCGACCGGAGCAGGTTGCCGCCGTCGAGGACGATCACGTGGTCGCTGACCTGCTCGAGCTCGCCGAGCAGGTGGGAGGTGACCAGGACGGCGATGCCGAAGTCGCTCCCGATGCGGCCGACGAGGCGGAGCATGTCGTTGCGGGCGGCCGGGTCGAGGCCGTTGGTCGGCTCGTCGAGGAAGACCAGCCGCGGGTCGTGCACGAGCGCCTGGGCGAGCTTGGCGCGCTGCTTCATGCCGGTGGAGTAGCCGCCCATCGGCCGGTAGCGCTCCTCGTCGAGCCCCACGTGGCGCAGCACGTCGGCGGCCCGCTCACGCGCGGCGGAGGCGCCCATCCCGGACATCCGCGCCATGTGCACGACGAAGTCGCTGGCGCTGACGTCGGGCGGCAGGCAGTCGTGCTCGGGCATGTAGCCGACCAGCCGGCGGATCTCCTGGCCCTGGTGCTCGATGTCGTGGCCGAGCACCAGCGCGTGACCGCGCGTCGGCTCGAGCAGGCCGAGCAGGATCTTGATCAGCGTCGACTTCCCGGCACCGTTGGCGCCGACGAGACCCGTCACGCCCGGCCCGACCTCGACCGTCAGGTCGGTCAGCGCATGGACCGAGCCGTAGTGCTTGGTCAGGCCCGCAGTCGCGATGACCGGCGGCCGTCCGGCCCCCGGTGTCAGTTCCCCCGTCACGACCGCCACGCTAGCGGGGCGTCGTACCCACCGGCATCAGGGATCGCCCGGATCCGCGTGGAGGTGTGGTGAAGATGTGTCGGCCCCGGTTGGTCTGCCGGGCCTCGGCAGCCCCGCCCGAGGCGGGCCCTAGGCTTGGTCGCCTATCCCCGGTTGGTCTGCCGGCAGGGCCCGCCTGACTTTGAATCAGGACTAGCGACGTAGGTTCGACTCCTACCCGGGGAGCTCCTCGTCCCGCAAGGGCTCGTAGGCGAACCAGCCGTACGTCGTGCCGCTCGCCCGCGCCTCGGCCAGCCGCTGCCTCACCTCGCGCAGCGGTGGCCAGGGTGTCGTCGCCGGTGGTAGCTCCTCGCGGGTCGAGGACACGAGGTCGCCCTCCCAGAAGACCCAGAACCGCTCCTCCTCCGGCGCCGAGGCGAACGTCTCCTCGTAATGGTCGAACCCGCCGTGCCTCACCGGGCCGTGGCGGCGGAGGACCTGCTCCCACTGCTCCGGGGTGAGGATCACGGTGACCTCTCGCTCGTGCTCGACGTGGCCGTCCGCTCCGCGACGTACGACGAAGCGATCCGTCCCCAGCTCCTCGACCGTTCCGACCCGCCCGAGCACGTGCAGCAGGATCGCGCGCTGCTTGTCCGAGGCCGGCGGCTCGTAGCCGGGCCGCGGTGGCTCGATGTGGGCGACCACGTGGTCCCGCGCTGCCCGCACCAGCCGGCTCGCGATGCGTGGCGCGTAGTCCTCGGGCTCGGCGAAACCGCAGAGCACGCGCCACTCCTCGTCCAGCGGAAACCGGACGGACCCGCCCTCGGGCACGTCGAGCCCCGGAGGGACCTCGAGCCGGAAGCCGACCTCGAGCTGCGCGCCGTACGGGCCCGGGACCACCTCGACCGACGTCACCTGCACCTCCGTGCCGAAGCCGTCGGAGCGGTCGATCCAGTCGTCGCCCAGGCGTCCCGGCTCGAGGTCCGGGTCGGGCTGCGCGCCCAGGATGCGGAACAGCCCGCGCGCGTAGTCCTCGTCCTCCATCACCCCATGCTCACCGACGTGCCCGGGCCGCCGCGATGGATTTCCACGCGTGCGGGTGGAAGTCCAGGGGCGGGTGCGGGGACGGCGTGCGACTCGATGGGCCGGCCCGTCACCGGGCGGTGACACACTGCGGCCATGGACAACCTCACCGTCATCGTCCTCGCCGCCGGCGGCGGCACCCGCATGAAGTCGAAGACCATGAAGGTGCTGCACCCGGTCGCCGGTCGCTCCATGATCGGCCACGTGCTCACCGCCGTGGCGGCTGTCGAGCCGACCAGCGTCGTCGCCGTCGTGGGCCACCAGCGCGACCAGGTGGGCCCGCACATCATCGACCTCATGCCGAACGCCGTGCTGGCGGTCCAGGAGACGCAGGACGGCACCGGGCACGCCGTACGCATCGCGATGGAGGCGTCCGGCACGACCACCGGCACCGTGATCGTCGCGGCCGGTGACACCCCGCTGCTGGAGGGGGAGTCGCTGCGGGCGTTCGCCGCCGAGCACGAGGCCGCCCAGCGCGCGGTGAGCATCCTGAGCGGGCGGGTGCCGAACCCGTTCGGCTACGGCCGCATCGTGCGCAACCACGAGGGCGACGTCGAGGCGATCGTGGAGGAGAAGGACGCCTCGCCGGAGCAGCGCGAGATCGACGAGATCAACTCCGGCATCCTCGCCTTCGACGCCGAGTTCCTCGTCTCCGCGCTGCCGCGGATCGGCAACGACAACGCCAAGGGCGAGTACTACCTCACCGACGCCGTCGGCATCGCCCGCGAGGACGGTCTCACGGTCGGTGCGCACCTGATCGACGACGTCGCGCAGACCGAGGGCGCCAACGACCGCGCGCAGCTCGCCGACCTGGGCAAGGAGCTCAACCGCCGCATCGTCACCCGCTGGATGAAGGACGGCGTGACCGTCATGGACCCGGCGACGACCTGGATCGAGGCCGACGTTGTGCTCGAGCCCGACGTGGTGATCCTGCCCGGCACCCAGCTCCTCGGCGCGACCGTCGTGCGCGAGGACGCCGTGGTCGGCCCCGACACGACGCTGAAGGACTGCGAGGTCGGCGCCGGCGCTCGCGTCGTACGCACCCATGGAGAGCTCGCCGTCATCGGCGACCGGGCCACCGTCGGGCCCTTCGCCTACCTCCGCCCCGGCACGCAGCTCGGCATCGCGGGCAAGATCGGCACCTTCGTGGAGACCAAGAACGCGCAGATCGGCGACGGTGCCAAGGTCCCGCACCTGTCCTACGTCGGCGACGCCGAGATCGGTGAGGGCACCAACATCGGCGCCGGGACGATCTTCGCCAACTACGACGGGGTGGCCAAGCACCGCACCGTCATCGGCCGCCACGCCCGGACCGGGTCGAACAACACCTTCGTCGCGCCGGTGTCGGTGGGGGACGGGGCCGGCACCGCGGGTGGCACGACCGTACGCCGCAACGTGCCGGCCGGTGCGCTGGCCGTGAGCGCCTCCGCGCAGCGCAACCTCGAGGGCTGGAGCGAGTCGAAGCGGGCCGGTACGGCGCAGGGCGAGGCGGCCCGAACGGCACGTGAACAGCAGGAGAAGTCCGCCGAGTGACCGACCAGTGACCCCGGTCTTGGGGATGGCCCGCGGGTGGGTCAGAATCATGCCGAACACCTCCGAAACAGCCCCCCGAGCGAGGAGTTGCGTGGCGTGACCGGAATGAAGCGCACCACCGAGAAGAACCTGATGGTCTTCAGTGGCCGGGCCTTCCCCGAGCTGTCGCACGAGGTCGCCGACCTCCTCGAGTGCGGGCTCGTCCCGCAGGACGCACGAGCCTTCGCCAACGGTGAGCTCTACGTCCGCTACGAGGAGTCGGTGCGCGGGTGCGACGCCTTCGTCATCCAGAGCCACACGGCTCCGATCAACGAGTGGGTGATGGAGCACCTGATCATGGTCGACGCCCTCAAGCGCGCGTCGGCCAAGCGGATCACCGTCGTCATGCCGTTCTACGGCTATGCCCGCCAGGACAAGAAGCACCGCGGCCGCGAGCCGATCTCGGCGCGGCTGATGGCCGACCTGTTCAAGACCGCCGGAGCCGACCGGCTCATCACGGTCGACCTCCACGCCGACCAGATCCAGGGCTTCTTCGACGGCCCCGTCGACCACCTGATGGCGCTGCCGATCCTCACCGACTACGTCAAGCAGAAGTACGGCGACCAGCCGCTCGCCGTGGTCTCGCCGGACGCCGGCCGGATCAAGGTCGCCGAGCGCTGGTCGGCCCGCCTCGGTGGCGCACCGCTGGCCTTCATCCACAAGAGCCGTCGCATCGACGTGGCCAACGAGGTCGTCGCCAACCGCGTCGTCGGTGACGTGAGCGGCAAGATCTGCATCCTGACCGACGACATGATCGACACCGGCGGCACGATCGTGAAGGCGGCCGAGGCCTGCGTCGAGGCCGGTGCCGCGGGCGTGGTCATCGCCGCGACCCACCCGATCCTGTCCGACCCCGCCGTCGACCGGCTCAAGAACTCCTCCGCCATCGAGGTCGTGGTCACCAACACGCTCCCGATCCCCGCGGACAAGCAGTTCGACAAGCTCACGACGCTCTCGATCGCGCCCCTCATCGCCCGCGCCATCCGCGAGGTCTTCGAGGACGGCTCCGTCACCTCGATGTTCGACGGGCACGCCTGAGCCGATCCGGGTGCTGTGCACCCGAGTCTCCCGCTTCGGCACCCAGATCTGGGCCGACAAGCGGGGCGGTCACCGGATATCCGGTGACCGCCCTCGCTCAGAACGTCCGGTCGAGGTCGTCGAGCGAGTCGTTCCACGAGCGCGCAAGGACCGTGGGCACGTCCCCGGCCTCAAGGGCCGAGGCGACCGCGGCGCGGAGCTCGCGGCGTACGTCGACGCTGAGCGGCAGGGTCGGGAAGGCGTCGCCGATGACGTCCGACATGGCCTGGCCGGATCGGCGGGCGAGGTCGAGGCCGTCGGTGACGTAGCGCTGGAGGTAGGGCCGCAGCAGGTCGGCCTGCTCCCAGCCCCAGAAGCCCTCGCCGACGGCGTCGAACTCGTGGTTGCCGAGCTCGCCGCCCATCAGCCTGCCCCAGACCTCCTCCTTGGCCTCCGGCGTCGGGACCGCGGCCCGGGCGCGGAGCGCGGAGTGGTGGCCGGAGACCGACTTGTCGCGCTCGGACTCGGGGTCGATGTGCGAGGGGTCGCCGAGCTCGGCGAGCCGGTGCACGGCGGCCCAGCGCACGCTGGGGTCGACGTCGTCCTGGCCGAGCCAGCCGACGAGGAAGTCGCGGTCGGCGCTGAGCCGGGCGAGCACCCGGGAGGCGCCGGGCGCCAGGGCCGGGTCGCCACCATCGACCGCCCCTCGAGCGATGTCGGCGATCACGGCAAGGTGCCCGGCCACCTCGGACGGCGTCGAGTAGCGGCGCGCGATCAGCTGCAGGTTGCGCATCACGCCCTCGAAGACGACGGGGTGCGTCTCGGGCCGCAGGTGGCGGTCGGCGAGCGCGACCAGGTCGGCCACCGGGATCACGTGGGCCTCGGTCAGGTCGACGGCGGTCCACCAGAGCATCGCCCGGGTCAACGGGGACTCCACGGATGACAGGCCGGCCGTGATCGCGGCCCACGACTCGTCGTCGGGTCGGACCACGGCGAAGGTCTCGTCGCCGGAGCTCGGCACCACGACTCGTCCGGCGAAGGCGTCGAGCCGCACGGGCTCGTCCCCGACCAGCACGTCCTCGGTGCCGACGAGCGCCATCGCGTCGTCGTACGCCGACACGGTGATGCGGTGCGACCGCGAACCCTCGCGGGTCAGCACGGGCACGTCGCCCTCACGCGTGACGACGAGGGTGTCGAAGCCGGTCGTGCGCAGCCACGACTCGGCCCAGCCGCGGACGTCCTTGTCGGTGGCGGCGTCGAGGGAGTCGAGGAAGTCGGCGAGGTCGGCGTTGCCGAAGGCGTGGGCGGTGAGGTGCCGGTTCACCCCGGCGAGGAAGTCCTCCTCGCCGAGCCAGTGCCCGAGCTGGGCGAGCGCGGAGTTGCCCTTGGCGTAGGTGATCATGTCGAAGTTCGCGAAGGCGGTGTCGACGTCGACGATCTTGTCGGTGTCCTCCGCGATGGGGTGCGTCGATCGACGGCGGTCGGCGCGGTAGCCGGTCGGCTTGCGGGTGATGGCGGCCGAGGTCCAGGCATCGGTGTAGCCGGCCGCGATGCCCGCGACGTCGAACCCCATGAAGTCGGCGAAGGACTCGTTGAGCCATGAGTCCTCCCACCACCTCATCGTGACCAGGTCGCCGAACCACATGTGCGCCATCTCGTGCGCGATGGTGGAGGCGACCCACTCCTTCTCCAGCTCGGTCGGCGTGCCGGGGGAGAGGAAGGAGTCGCGGAAGACGACGCAGCCGGGGAACTCCATGGCGCCCCAGTTGAGGCCGGGTGCGAAGACCTGCTGGTAGTCGGCGTAGGGGTACTCCGGCTCGAAGACGGTCGTGTAGTGCTGGAAGCACGCGCTGGTGATCCGCCTGAGCTCGTCGGCGTCGCGGCGCAGCTCGCGCTCCTGCGACGCGCGGGCGTGCCAGCCGAACGGCAGCGTGCCGCCGGGCGCCGGGGCGTAGGGCTCGTCCCAAGTGACCGAGACCCACGGCCCGCCCTGGACGGTGAAGAGGTACGTCGAGAACGGCGGCGTCGTCGCGAAGCGCCAGGTGTCGCCGTCGCGGGACTCCAGGGCGCCGTTGGCCAGGACCGTCCAGTGCGACGGAGCGGTGACCGACACGGAGAAGGTGGACTTGATGTCGGGCTGGTCGAAGCAGGGGATCACCTTCTGGGTGATGTCCATCGACGTGTGCGCCGACAGGTAGCGCTCGCCGTCGGCCGGGTCGATCGTCTCGGTCATGCCGTCGCCGTCGTGGACGTACGGCATCCGCGCGGTGACCCGGACCGTGTTGGTCGCGCCGAGGCCGGCCAGCGCGATGCGCCCGTCGGCGTACGGCGCCGGCTGTCCGTCGAGGGTGACGTCCGAGCCGCCGTTGAGCTCGAGGAACGACGTCGCTCCCGGCTGGGTGCAGCCGAAGGAGATCGTCGCCTCGACGAGGAAGTCGTCGGTCGAGGTGAGGTCGAGGTGGACCTCGGTGTGGACGTCGGTCAGCAGGGTGGCGCGCTCGCGCGCCTCGGGGAGCATCAGGGGCACCCGGCCACCCTAGGGGCCCGGTGTCGGGCCGCGCGCCCGGGATTCGACCCGGGGCCGTCGCCGGGTCTAGGGTTTCCGGGTTGCCTCGGCGAGGGAGCTCAGACGTACGACTGGGACTCCGTGATCGACGGGCCGGTCAGATCCACTGCGCCGCGCTCACGATCCGGAGCGCGGCGTTCGTCGTCTCCGGAGCGCCGGGCCCACCGACCAGGGCTCGAGAGGGCCCGAGAAGACCACCCCACCGACAGATGGAGAACCCCATGTCTGCCCCCGAGAAGATCGTCGCCGAGTCCCGCACCGAGTTCGGCAAGGGCGCGGCCCGCCGGATCCGCCGCGACAACAAGATCCCCGCCGTCGTCTACGGCCACGGCAACGAGCCGGTCCACGTGATCCTGCCCGGCCACCAGACGATGATGGCCCTCAAGCACGGCGGCGCCAACGCGCTCCTCGCGCTCGACATCGAGGGCTCCGAGCAGCTCGCGCTGACCAAGGACATCCAGGTCGACCCGATCCGCCGCGTCATCGAGCACCTCGACTTCGTCGCCGTCGTCCGCGGCGAGAAGGTCACCGTCGACGTCCCGATCCACGTCACCGGCGACGCCGCCCCCGACACCCTGGTCGTCACCGAGAACACCGTGGTCTCCGTCGAGGCCGAGGCCACCCACATCCCCGAGTTCTTCGAGGTCTCCGTCGAGGGCGCTGCCATCGGCACCCAGATCCTCGCCAAGGACCTCGACCTCCCGTCGGGCACCACGCTGCTCGCCGACGAGGAGCTGCTCATCGTCAACGTGACCGAGCAGATCTCCGCCGAGGCCCTCGAGGCCGAGCTGGAGGAGGCCGAGGCCGAGGCCGGCATCGAGCACGACCCGTCCGACGACGAGATCGCCGAGGCCCAGGAAGAAGCCATCGCCGAGGACGCTGCCGAGGGCACCGACTCCGAGTGATCCACCGGCATCCCGTGGTGGCCTGTCCACCACGGGATGCCGCTAGATGGGCACTTCCCCCGGTCAGCCGACCGAGGGAAGTGCCCATTCGTCTGCATCCCGTGGTGGACAGGCGGTACGACGACGTGGCGCCGGCGCCGATGGAAGGATGAGGACGTGAGCGAGCAGGTCAGCGAGACGAGCGACGTGTGGCTGGTCGTCGGCCTCGGCAACCCCGGTCCGTCCTACGCCGGCCACCGCCACAACATCGGCTACCTGGTCACCGACGAGCTGGCCTCGCGGATGGGCTCGCCCTTCCGGTCGCACAAGTCGGGCCGCGCCGACGTCGTCGAGGGCCGGCTCTCCATCGGTGGACCGCGGGTCGTGCTCGCCCGAGGCCGGGGCTACATGAACGAGTCCGGCGGCCCGGTGAAGGCCCTCGCCACCTTCTACAAGGTCGCGCCCGACCACGTCATCGCGATCCACGACGAGCTCGACATCGCCTTCGGCACGCTGCGGGTCAAGCTCGGCGGCGGCGACAACGGCCACAACGGCCTCAAGTCGATGCGCTCCTCGCTCGGCACCGGCGACTTCCACCGGGTCCGCGCCGGCATCGGCCGACCGCCCGGTCGCCAGGACGTCGCCGACTTCGTGCTGTCCAACTACTCCACCGTCGAGCGCAAGGAGCTGCCGTTCCAGGTCGCCGACGCCGCCGACGCGATCGAGTCGCTGATCACCGACGGCCTCGAGAAGACCCAGCAGCGCTTCAACTCCTGACCCTGCGCACCGGTGTCCCTCATCTGGGGCATGAGCCGGAGGCCGTCGCCCCCTAGCGTCGAGAGGTCGGCGAGGTGCCGGCGAGGGGGAAGGACACGATGGCGACGAGCAGCGCGAGCCCGCGCGGTACGACCGGTCCGGGGACCATCAGGATCCCCGCGCCCCGGCGCGCCTCGGACCCGCCGCTCGCGCCCGAGCCGCCGACCCGGCGCAGACGGAGCGTCGTACGCCGACTGGCGTGGGTCGTGGCCGTCCTGGTGCTCGTCGTCGCGCTCGCGGGGATCCTCGCCAACGCCGTCGTCGTGGGCCGCCTCGAGCGGATCGACGGCGCCTTCGCCGGACTGACCGACCGACCGCCGGAGGCCGCGGGCCGGACCTTCCTCATGGTCGGCACGCGCCCCGGCGCCGCGGGTCCCGACGTGCCATGGCTCGACGGCGACCAGTCGGTCGAGGCCGTGATGCTCGTCGAGGTCGCGGCCGACGGCCTGTCCGCGCGGGTCGACACGCTGCCCGCGAGCAGCGGCGTGCGGGCGACGGCGGCCGACGAGCGGCCCAGCGCCACCGTGGCGGCAGTGGAGGCCTGGTCGGGCCGGCGGGTCGACCACCTGATCGCCGTCGACTGGGACACCTTCGCCCGCCTGGCCGCGACCAACGGCGCCGACCCGGCGTACGTCTACGGCTCCGGGCCGGAGGTGCAGCACGAGTACCTCCAGCAGGCCATGGAGGCCACGCTCCACCAGGAGCTGCGCAAGCGACCCCTCGACCTCTACCGCGCCCTGAGCACCACCGTCGACGGCACGGCCGTCGACGACGGCTGGTCCGTCCTGGAGATGGACCTGCTCGTCCTCGGGCTGCGCAACCTGCGCTCGCTGGACATCACCTACGCCATGGCCCAGCCCGGCTGACGACTCCAGGTCGGCACCGCACTCCCCAATTTCGGCGAAAGCACCCGACGAGCCCCCACTCGGGGCCCCGCGGTCCACAGGATCTGACTGTGCGCGGGACGTGGGGTCCGGCGCACGCGACTTGGGGGAGTTGAGATGGCAGTTGCCAGCGTCATCATCCCGGCGCACAACGAGGCAGCCTCGATCGGCCGCAACCTCCGTGCGCTGCGGGAGGGCACGACCGCTGACGACCTCGACGTCGTCGTGGTCTGCAACGGCTGCACCGACAGCACCGCCGACGTCGCCCGCAGCGCCGACCCGTTCGCGCGGGTCATCGAGATCCAGCAGCCGTCCAAGGCCGAGGCCGTCCGGGTCGGCAACGCCGCCACCGACGTCTTCCCGCGGATCCACCTCGACGCCGACATCCAGCTGAGCGGCGCCGACGCGCTCCAGCTGCTCGAGCCGATCACCCGCGAGCAGGTCCTGGCGACCGCGCCGCGGCGCGACGTGCCGAAGGCCGGCTGCTCACCGCTGGTGCGCTGGTACTACGACGTCTGGGAGGCGCTCCCGCAGGTCGAGGCCGGGCTCTTCGGACGCGGCGTCGTCGTCCTCTCCGAGCAGGGCCAGGCCCGCGTCACCGCGCTGCCGCGGATGATGAGCGACGACCTCGGCATGTCCGACTCCTTCAGCGGCGACGAGCGCCGCATCGTCCCCGGCGCGGTCGCGGTCGTGCACCCGCCGCGCACCGTGCGCGACCTGGTCCGCCGCCGGATCCGCATCGTGACGGGCAACGCGCAGGCCGCGCAGCTCGGCGTACGCCGTCCCGCCTCCCGCACCGGCGCCCGCTCCCTGCTCGGCCTGGCGGTCAGCCGCCCCGGCCTGGCACTCCGACTCCCGGTGTTCGTGGCCATCCACGTCGCCTCCCAGCTCGGCGCCCGCAAGGCGCTGAGGGCTGGGGACTTCACCACGTGGCAACGAGACGAAAGCTCACGCTCATGACCCTGTCCAGCGCGAGGCCCCACTCGGGCGCCCGCACCATCGTCGCGCCGACGGCGACCGTCGAGGACGGCGCTCGCGTCGGCCCCGGCGCCCAGGTCTGGGACCAGGCCGTCGTCCGGTCCGGCGCCCAGGTCGGCGCCGACACGATCCTGGGTCGCGGGGTCTACATCGGCCCCGGTGCCCGCCTCGGCGAGCGCTGCAAGGTGCAGAACCAGGCCCTCGTCTACGAGCCCGCGGTGCTCGGCAACGGCGTCTTCATCGGTCCCGCCGTGGTGCTGACCAATGACACCTACCCCCGCGCCGTGACGCCGGACGGGCGCCGCAAGGGCGCCGAGGACTGGGAGGCGGTCGGCGTGACGATCGAGGAGGGCGCTGCTGTCGGCGCCCGCGCCGTGTGCGTCGCACCGGTGCGCATCGGCCGCTGGGCGAGCGTCGGTGCCGGGTCGGTGGTGACCCGTGACGTGCCCGACCACGCCCTCGTGGTGGGCACCCCCGCACGACAGGTCGGGTGGGTCGGACGCAGCGGAGTGCCGCTGGTGTCCGACAACCGCGACCGGTGGATCTGCCCGGTCTCGGGCGAGGTCTACGTGGAGATCGACGGACGACTGGAGGAAGCACGATGAGCACCACCCCGCACCAGCCCATGGGGATCGCCGTGATCGGCGCCGGCTACTGGGGACCCAACCTGGTCCGCAACTTCGCTGGCTCGCCCGACTGGGACCTCAAGCTGGTCTGCGACCTCGACCTGGACCGGGCCCGCAAGGTCGCCGGCCCGCACGTCGGGGTCACCGACAGCCTCGAGCGGGTCCTCGACGACCCGGAGATCCAGGCCGTCGCGATCGCCACCCCGGCGCGCACGCACCACGGTCTCGCGCTGCAGGCCCTCCGCGCCGGCAAGCACGTGGTCGTCGAGAAGCCGCTGGCCGACAGCGTCGCCCGCGGCCGCGAGATGGTCGACCTGGCCGAGGCGCAGGGCCTGGTCCTGATGACCGACCACACGTTCTGCTACACGCCCGTCGTGCAGAAGATGCGCGACCTCGTGCAGAGCGGCGAGCTCGGCCAGATCCACTTCATCGACTCGGTGCGGATCAACCTCGGCCTCGTGCAGCCCGACATCGACGTGCTGTGGGACCTCGCGCCCCACGACCTCGCGATCCTCGACCACGTCCTGCCGGGCGGGCTGCCGAGCACCGGCATCGGCGCGACGGGTGCCGACCCGATCGGCGCGGGTCGCGCGTGCGTGGGCCACCTGACGCTCCCGCTGCCCGACGACGGCCTCGCGCACGTCCACGTCAACTGGCTCAGCCCGACCAAGATCCGCCAGATGGTGATCGGCGGGTCGCGTCGCACCCTGCTGTGGGACGACCTCAACCCGCAGCAGCGGCTGAGCGTCTTCGACCGCGGCGTCGACCTGGCCCGTACGTCGGTGGGCGGGGAGGACCCGACCGCCTCGCGCGTCTCCTACCGGCTCGGCGACACCTGGTCGCCGGCGCTGCCCGAGCGTGAGGCGCTCGGCGCGATGGTGACCGAGTTCGCCGCCGCGATCCGCGAGGGACGCCCGGCACTGACCGACGGTCGCGCCGGACTCCGGGTCCTCGAGGTGCTCGAGCAGGCCTCGCACCGGCTCGCCGAGCAGGCCGGGACGACGTACGCCGACGGGGTGATGGTGCCCGCCGGACCACCGCCGGTGCCGCAGCAGGCCGCCGCCTCGTCGGTCCTGGAGGGAGTCCGATGACCGCGCTCCAGGGGGCGACCGCCCTCGTCACGGGAGGCGCCGGGACCATCGGCTCCACGCTCGTCGACCAGCTCTTCGACGCCGGCGCCGCCGAGGTCCGGGTGCTCGACAACCTGGTCCGCGGCCGTGAGGCCAACCTCGCGCAGTCCATCGACCGCAGCGGCTTCTCGCTCGTGCGCGGCGACATCCGCGACCGCGACCTGGTCCACGACCTGACGAAGGGGTGCGACCTGGTCTTCCACCAGGCCGCCATCCGGATCACCCAATGCGCGGAGGAGCCGCGGCTCGCGCTCGAGGTGCTCGTCGACGGCTCGTTCAACGTGATCGAGGCCGCCGCCGCGACGCCCGGTGTCGACAAGATCGTCGCCGCCTCGTCGGCCTCCGTCTACGGCCTGGCCGAGGAGTTCCCGACGCCCGAGGTGCAGCACCCCTACGCCAACGACACGTTCTACGGGGCCGCCAAGACCTTCAACGAGGGCATGCTCAAGAGCTTCCGGGCGATGCAGGGGCTCGACTACGTCGCGCTGCGCTACTTCAACGTCTACGGCCCGCGGATGGACGTCCACGGCCTCTACACCGAGGTGCTGGTGCGCTGGATGGAGCGCATCGACGACGGCCTGCCGCCGCTGATCTTCGGCGACGGTCGACAGACGATGGACTTCGTCTTCACCACCGACATCGCCCAGGCCAACGTGCTCGCGGCGTCGTCGTCGGTCGTCGAGGGGGTCTACAACATCGCTCGCGGCGAGGAGACCAGTCTCCTCGGTCTGGCCGAGACGCTGCTGAAGGTCATGGGCTCGGACCTGCCGGTCGAGCACGGGCCCGAGCGCGGGGTGAACGGCGTAGTCCGCCGCCTGGCCGACACGTGCGCGGCCGAGCGTGACCTCGGTTTCGTCGCCGCGACGGGTCTCGAGGACGGCCTCCGCGACCTCGTCGAGTGGTGGCGCCCGCAGCGCGAGGAGATCGCCGCCGGTCGCACCCCGCAGGCGGTGGCGTCATGAGCCTCGACCAGCAGCTCACCCGCATCAACGTGATGCAGCCGTGGCTCGGCGAGGAGGAGGTCGCCGCGGTCTCAGAGGTGCTCCGCTCCGGCTGGGTCGCCCAGGGTCCGCGGGTCGCCGCCTTCGAGGAGGCCTTCGCCGCCTCCCAGCAGGCGGCCCACGCGATCGCGGTGAGCAACTGCACCACGGCCCTCCACCTCGCGCTCGTCGTCACGGGCATCGGCCCCGGCGACGAGGTCGTGGTCCCGTCGTTCTCGTTCGTCGCGACCGCCAACGCCCCGACCTACGTCGGCGCCACGCCCGTCTTCGCCGACGTCGACGAGACGACCGGCAACCTCACCCCCGCCACGATCGCCACGGTGGTCACCCCGCGGACGCGCGCGGTGATCGCTGTGGACCAGGGCGGCGTCCCGCTCGACCTCCGCGCCATCCGCGCCTGGTGCGACCCGCGCGGCATCGTCGTGATCGAGGACGCCGCCTGCGCCGCGGGCTCGACCTCGCACGGGCGCCCGGTCGGTGCCGAGGCCGAGATCGCCGCCTGGTCCTTCCACCCGCGCAAGCTCCTCACCACCGGTGAGGGCGGCATGCTCACCACCTCCCGTCCTGAGTGGGCGGCCCGCGCGAAGCAGCTGCGCGAGCACGCGATGAGCGTCTCGGCCGCCGATCGGCACGCGTCGGTCCTCGCGCCGCCGGAGTCCTACGCCGAGGTCGGCTTCAACTACCGGATGACCGACCTGCAGGCCGCCGTCGGCATCGTCCAGCTCGGCCGGCTCCCGGAGATGGTCGCCCGTCGCCGCGCGCTCGCAGCGACGTACGCCGACGCGGTGGCCGAGCTGCCCGGGCTGCGGATGGTCGGCGACCCCGCCTGGGGCACCACCAACTTCCAGTCGTGCTGGCTCGAGGTGCTCCCCGAGCACCCGCTCGACCGCGAGGAGCTGATGATGCACCTCGCCGACGCCGGGATCTCCGCGCGTCGCGGGATCATGGCGGCCCACCGCCAGCCCGCTCACCGCGACCGGTCGCACGTCCCGCTGCCGGTCACCGAGCGGCTCAACGACCAGACGCTGATCCTGCCGCTCTTCCACCAGATGACCGACGCCGAGCAGGCCCGGGTCTGCGACGCCCTCGCGACGGCGTGGCGACCGTGAGCGGCCTGCTGATGGTCGGCGCCAGCGGACTGGCGCGCGAGGCCACCGCCGTCGCGGTGCTGCTGCACCAGGACGGCCCGCTCGACATCGTCGACGACAACCCGGCGGTCTGGGGCACCCTGCACGGGCTCACCCCGGTCATCGGCTCGGTCGACCTGGTCACCCAGCTCGTGGACCACGGCGTGCTGCTCACCCTCGGCAAGGGCCGGCACCGCAGGCGGGTCGCCGTGCGCCTCGGCATGCTCGGCATGGACGCCTCGCGCTACCGCTCGATGATCCACCCGCGCGTGGTGCTGCCGGGCAGCTGCCACATCGGAGTGGGCTCGATCGCCCTCGACGGGGTGGTGCTCACCGCCGACGTCGAGGTCGGTGACCACGTCGTGCTGATGCCGCAGGTGACGCTCACGCACGGCTGCACCGTCCACGACTACGCCACGATCTGCGCCGGCGCCTCCCTCGGCGGCGACGTCGAGGTCGGCGAGGCGGCCTACATCGGCATGAACGCCTCGATCCGCGAGGGCGTCCACATCGGCGCCGGCGCCACCGTCGGCATGGGTGCCGTCGTGCTCCACGACGTCCCTGCCGGCGAGACCTGGGCCGGAGTGCCCGCCCGACCCATCCGCACAGGAGTCCTCACATGAGCAACGTCCCCTTCGTCGACCTCGCCTCGCAGCACGCCGAGGTCGCGGCCGAGGTCGAGGCCGGCATCGCCGCGGTCTTCGCGACGACGTCCTTCGTCGACGGCCCGCCGGTCGCCGACTTCGAGCACGCCTACTCCGAGTTCGTCGGCGTCGAGCACACCGTCGGCGTCGGCAACGGCACCGACGCGCTCGAGCTCGCCCTGCGCGCGGCCGGGGTCGGCCCCGGGGGCGAGGTCGTCCTCCCGGCCAACACCTTCATCGCCACGGCCGAGGCCGTCTCGCGGATCGGCGCCGTCCCGGTGCTGGTCGACTGCGACGACGAGCGGCTGCTCATCGACCCCGACCTGGTCGAGGCGGCGATCACCGACCGCACCCAGGCCGTGGTCGCGGTGCACCTGTTCGGGCAGCTCGCGCCGATGGCGCGGCTCAAGGAGGTCTGCGACGCCGCCGGCGTGCCCCTCGTCGAGGACGCCGCCCAGTCACAGGGAGCCCGCCTCGGCGGTCGCGGCTCGGGTGGCCTGGCGACGATCGGTGCGACCAGCTTCTACCCCGGCAAGAACCTCGGTGCCGCCGGCGACGCAGGGGCGGTGACCACCGACGACGCCGCGATCGCCTCGGAGGTCCGGCGGCTGCGCAACCACGGCTCGGCCGTGCGCTACGTCCACGACGTCATCGGCATGAACTCCCGCCTCGACACGATCCAGGCGGTCTACCTCCGTGCCAAGCTCGACCGGCTGGAGAAGTGGAACGAGCTGCGCGTGCGCGCCGCCGCCCGCTACGACCAGCTGCTCGCCGACGTCCCGGGCGTACGACGTCCGCTGCTCGGCGCCGACGGCCAGCACGTGTGGCACCTCTACGTCGTCCGCGTCGCCGACCGCGACCGGGTGCTCGCCGAGCTCAACGGCGCCGGCGTCGGCGCCGGCATCCACTACCCCTACCCGGTGCACCTCACCGGCGCCTACGCCCACCTCGGGCTGGGGCTCGGGACCGCCCCGGTGGCCGAGCGCGCGGCCGGCGAGATCCTCTCGCTGCCGATGCACCCGCACCTGACCGAGGCCATGCAGGACCGGGTCGTCGAGGTGCTGCGCAACGTCGTCGGGACCACGGACGGAGGGACCGCGAAGTGACCACCCTGCTCGTCGCCAACGACGGCGGCCACCTGATGCAGCTCCACACCCTGCGCCCGCGCCTCGGCGTCGGCACGGACGTCGTGTGGGTGACCGTGCGGACCCCGCAGACCGAGTCGATGCTCGCGGGGGAGCAGGTCCACTGGATGGAGCCGTGCCCGCCCCGCGACCTGCGAGCGGTCGCGCGCAACACCGTCGCGGCCCGCAAGCTGTTCCGCCTCCACGACGTGCACCTCGTCGTGAGCACCGGCGCCGCCCTGGCGCTGGCGGTGCTCCCGCAGGCACGGATGCGCGGCATCGAGACGGTCTACATCGAGAGCGCCACCCGCCGCGACGAGCCGTCGCTGTCGGGTCGCGCGATGGCCGCGATGCCGGGCATCAAGACCTTCAGCCAGTCCAGCGACCTCGACAAGGGCGCCTGGCACTACCTCGCCTCGCCCTGGGAGCTGTACGACGTCGCCCCGACCGACCCGCGTCCGGTGCGGTCGATGGTGGTCAGCCTCGGCACCCAGGAGGACTACGGGTTCCGCCGGCTGCTCGAGCGGCTGGTGCCGCTGGTGCCCGCCGGCGCGCAGGTGCTCTGGCAGACCGGCTGCACCGACACCAGCGGGCTCGGCATCGACGGGCGGGCAAAGGTGCCGTCCGAGGAGATGCGCCAGGCGATCAGCGAGGCCGACGTCGTCGTCGCGCACGCCGGCACCGGCATCGCGCTGATGGCCCTGGAGAACGGCAAGTTCCCGATCCTCGTGCCCCGCCGGGCCAAGCACGGCGAGCACGTCGACGACCACCAGCTCACGATCGCGCTCGACCTGGCGCTGCGTGACCTGTGCATCTCGCGCGACGCCGACAGCCTCAAGGGCCGTGACCTGGCCTCGGCTGCCGCGCACCGGGTCAGCAAGGTCGTCGACCCGCCGCCGCTGCACATCAGCGGCGTACGGATCCCGCGCCAGCGCGGTGCCGCCGCGGTCGCTGCGGCCGCCACCGCGGCGACCGTCGTCCACGGGTGAGGCCCACACCGAATTGTGGGGATATCCGGTCCCGACCCCCGAGGGGTCGACCGGGGCCGGACCAAGATCAGGATCGCGCGACTGGCGTGCGACGAGGGGTTGTGGAGACATGGGCATGACGCTGACGGGGAAGTCACGTTCGTGGGGTGTGAAGGCGGCCGTGATCGTGCTCGTCGCCTCGCTCAACGCCCTCCTGGGGCCGGTCGTGCTGGGTGGTCCGAGCGCCGCCAACGCCGCCGACCCGTGTGCCGCCGGCGGCAACAAGATCGCCTGCGAGAACTCCAAGCCGGGCACCAACCCCGACGTGTGGGAGATCGACGGCGCCGGTGACCCCGCGATCCAGGGCTTCGCGACCGACATCTCGGTCAACGTCGGGCAGAAGGTCGACTTCAAGATCGACACCACCGCCTCGGCCTACACCGTCGACATCTACCGGATGGGCTACTACGGCGGCCTCGGCGCCCGCAAGGTCGCCTCGGTGACGCCGAGCGCCTCGCTGCCGCAGATCCAGCCGGCCTGCGTGACCGACGTGCAGACCGACCTCTACGACTGCGGCAACTGGAAGGTCTCGGCCAGCTGGACCGTCCCGTCGACCGCCGTGTCGGGCGTCTACATCGCCCACATCAAGCGCTCCACCGGCGACGGCAGCCACATCACGTTCGTCGTGCGCGACGACTCGAGCACCTCCGACGTGCTCTTCCAGACCTCCGACCCGACCTGGCAGGCCTACAACACCTACGGCGGCGCCTACTTCTACGGCGGCGGCTCGCACGGGCGCGCCTACAAGGTCAGCTACAACCGCCCGGTGCTCACCCGTGGCCGCGAGCACGGGCGCGACTTCTTCATGTCGTCGGAGTACGCCATGGTCCGCTTCATGGAGCGCAACGGCTACGACGTGAGCTACTTCGCGGGCGTCGACACCGATCGCCGCGGCACGTTGCTGAAGAACCACAAGGTCTTCCTCACCGTCGGCCACGACGAGTACTGGAGCAAGGGGCAGCGCGCCAACATCGAGGCCGCCCGCGACGCCGGGGTGAACATCCAGTTCCTGTCCGGCAACGACGGCTACTGGAAGACGCGCTACCAGCCCTCGATCGACGGCACGAGCACCGCCTACCGCACGCTGACGTCCTACAAGGAGACGTGGAGCAACGACAAGGTCGACCCGGACCCGGAGTGGACCGGCACGTGGCGCGACCCGCGCTTCGCACCGACCAGCCGTGGCGCCGGCGTGCCCGAGAACGCGCTCATCGGCACCCAGTACCAGGTCAACTTCAGCGACCTCGCGATGACGGTGAGCGCCGCCGAGGGCAAGTACCGGCTCTGGCGCAACACCTCGATCGCCAACCTCTCCAGCGGCATGGCGACGCTCGCGCCGCACACCGTCGGCTACGAGTCGAACGAGGACGTCGACAACGGCTCGCGGCCCTCGGGACTCGTGCGCCTGTCGACGACCACCGGTGCGGTCCCCGAGTACCTCACCGACTTCGGCAACACCGTGGTCGCGGGCACGACGCGCCACAACCTGACGATGTACAAGGCACCCAGCGGTGCGCTGGTCTTCAGCGCCGGCACCGTGCAGTGGGCCTGGGGCCTCGACGCCTACCACGACTCGTCGTGGACGGCCGAGCCCGCCGACGTCCGCATGCAGCAGGCGCAGGTGAACCTGTTCGCCGACATGGGCGCCCAGCCCTCCACGCTGATGAGCGGCCTGGTCGCGGCGACGAAGTCGACCGACACGGTCGCGCCGACCGTCACGATCGCCAGCCCGGCGGCGGGCGTCAACCAGCCCAACGGCCAGAACGTCACCGTCACCGGCACTGCCGCCGACACCGGCGGCCGCGTCGCGGGCGTCGAGGTCTCCACCGACGGCGGCGTCTCGTGGAGTGCCGCCACCGGCACCACGTCGTGGACCTACACCTTCCGCCAGAAGGGGCTCGGCAGCTCGCCGATCCGGGTCCGCGCGATGGACGACTCGGCCAACATCGGCACCGCGGTCACCCGCGCCTTCAACGCCCAGTGCCCCTGCAGCATCTTCGGCAACGAGGTGCCCAAGGTCGCCGCCGCCAATGACCCCGCGGGCGTCGAGGTCGGCGTGCGCTTCGTGCCGCTGGCCGACGGCTTCGTGACCGGCGTCCGCTTCTACAAGGGCGCCGGCAACTCCGGCACCCACGTCGGATCGCTCTGGTCGAGCGCCGGCGAGCGCCTCGGCCAGGCCACCTTCTCCGGCGAGTCGGCCACCGGCTGGCAGAGCGTGACCTTCCCGACGCCGGTCGCGGTAGCCGCGGGTCAGACCTACATCGCCTCCTACACCGCGCCCAACGGCAACTACGCGCTCGAGAGCTGGGGCTTCTCGGCCAAGCCGCGCGAGACCGCGGCGCTGATGGTCGACGGCGGCTACGGCGCCCCGGCGGGCGGCGTCTTCGCCAACCCCGGCCAGTTCCCCAGCCAGAGCTACCAGAACGCCAACTACTACGTCGACGTGAGCTTCACGACGACCGACAGCTCGGCGCTGATCGCGCTCAACCAGTCACCGCTGCCGGGCTCCTCCAGCGTGCCCGCCACGACGAAGGTCAGTGCGCGCTACTCCAAGCCCCTCACCGCGGGCACCGCGGCGCTCGTCCTGAAGGACGCCAACGGCACGACCGTGCCCGGCACGACGGCGTACGACGCCACGACGCGCACCGTCACCTTCACCCCGAACGCCGCCCTGGCGGGCTTCGTGAAGTACACCGCCAAGGTGAGCGGCACCGACACCTCGGGCAACCCGGTGAGCTCCGGCGACACCTGGTCCTTCACCACCGTCAAGCCGCCGAACGCGCCCGGGGTCTGCCCGTGCACGCTCTTCGACGACTCGCTGACCCCGACGCTGATGGAGGACTCCGACCGCGACCCGGTGACCCTCGGCGTCCGGTTCACCCCGGACACCAACGGTCAGGTGACCGGCATCCGGTTCTACAAGGGCGTCAACAACACCGGCTCGCACACCGGCACGCTCTGGGCCGCCGACGGATCGGTGCTCGCGACCGGGACGTTCACCGACGAGTCGACGACCGGGTGGCAGACGCTGACCTTCGCCTCGCCGGTGACGGTCCGCAAGGACACGGCCTACATCGCCTCCTACCGTGCCCCGGGCGGGCGCTACTCGGCGACGCCGGGTGCGTTCTCGGCCGCCAACCTGTCGCGCTCGCCGCTCACGGTGACCTCGACGGCCGGCGCCTACACCTACGGCACCGGCGTCCCCAACAACTCCTCGACGACGAGCTACCTCGTCGACGTGGTCTTCGAGAAGGTCGCCCCCGCGATCGCGGTGACCGGGCAGGACCCGGCGCCCGGTGCGACCAGCGTCCCGCGCGGGTCGAAGGTCAAGGTCGGCTTCACGGCTCCGGTCAACGCGGCCGGCTGGACGATGACCGTCACCAGCGGTGGGTCCACCCTGCCGGGCAGCGCCGTCCTCGACGCGGCCGGCACCCTGCTCACCTGGACCCCGACCGGCCAGCTTCCGGCCGACGCGGTCGTCTCGGTCTCGCTGACCGGTGTGGTCTCCCGTGACGGAGCCGCGCTGGCCCCGCAGGCGTGGACGTTCAGCACCCGCAGCTCCGACTCGCTGACCTCGCAGAGCCTGTTCGGCGACGAGGTGCCCGCGGTCGAGTCGGCAGACGACGGCGCCCCGGTGGAGCTCGGCGTCGTGGTGACCCCGAGCCGCAACGGCTACGTCTCGGCCGTCAGGTTCTACAAGGGAGCCGGCAACACGGGCACCCACACCGGGTCGCTGTGGAGCTCGACGGGCACCCGTCTGGCCACGGTGACGTTCACCGGTGAGAGCGCGTCGGGCTGGCAGACGGCGAACCTGACGACGCCGATCGCGGTCACCGCCGGGACGCAGTACGTCGTCTCCTACTACGCCCCCGCCGGCCACTACTCCTACACGCAGAACTTCTTCGACAACCCGTGGACGGCCGGCGACCTGACGGCGCCGGCGGCCAACAACGGCCGCTACCTCTACGCGAGCGGCGGCGGGTTCCCGTCGTACTCGTGGGGTGCCGCGAACTACTACGTGGACCTGGTCTTCCAGCGGGAGGCGGCGAGCATCGCCGTCGACTCCCAGACCCCGGTCCCGGGGGCTACGGACGTCGCCGTCGTTACCAAGCCGTCGATCACGGTCACCGCACCGCTGGCCACCGGCTGGTCGATGACGCTCGCCACCGGCAGCACCAACGTGCCGGGCACCGCTGCGCTGTCGACGGACGGGAGGACGGTGACCTTCACGCCGACCGCTGCTCTCGCGACGGACACGCCCTACACCGTGACGTTGTCGGGTGCGACCTCGACCGAGGGCGCGGCGCTGGCGACGCAGACCTGGAGCTTCCGCACGGCGGCGCCCAACACGGTCTCGCTCTTCGACGGCCTCACGCCGGCGACAGCGGCGGTCAACGACCCGGACGCGGTCGAGCTCGGGACGGCGTTCACGCCGTCGCAGGACGGCACCGTCACCGGGGTGAAGTTCTACAAGGGCGCGGGCAACACCGGCACCCACACCGGGTCGGTGTGGGACGCGAGCGGCAACCGCCTCGGCCAGGTCACCTTCACCGGCGAGACCGCGACGGGCTGGCAGACGGCGACGTTCGCCACGCCGGTGGCGGTCACGGCCGGGTCGACCTACGTCGTGTCCTACTTCGCGCCGAACGGTCGCTACTCGGCCACCGGCAACTACTTCGCCTCGGCGCGGACCGTGGGTCCGCTGACGGCACCGGCCGGCAACAACGGCCGCTACCGCTACGGCAGCTCGGGAGGGTTCCCCAACGGGTCGTGGAACTCCACCAACTACTTCGTGGACGTGGTGTTCCGGGCGTCGCCATGACGCCTGAGCACCCGTTCGCGACCTGACCAGGGGGCAGACGCGTGACAGTGGGGGAGACGACCGTGTCGGGGGACCCGGTCGACAACGAAGTCGAGATCGAGACCGACACCGGTACCGAGACCGAGACCGAGACCGAGCAGGCAGCAGAGCAGGACCTGCGCAGGGACATCGGGCGCGGCGTCGTCTGGGCGGCGGCCGGCAACATCGTGATGCGCGTCGCCGGCATCCTCGTCACCGCCGTGGTGGCGCGGATCTTCTCGCCGGACGAGTTCGGCGTGTTCGCGATCGCGCTGGCGGTGTTCGTCGTCGTGACCAGCCTGGCCGAGCTCGGCATGGCCTCCGCGGTCGCGCGGTCGGTGATGGAGCCGGACGAGATCGCCGGCACGGTGTCGTCGATCTCCATCCTCGTCAGCTTCACGCTGGCGACACTGATGGCCGTCTTCGCCGGTCCGCTCGCGAGCCTCCTCGGCATGCCCGCGGCGGCCGGGCCGCTCCGGGTCATGTCGATCTGCCTGGCACTCACCGGCCTCTTCGCCGTGCCCGGTGCGCAGCTCGTGCGCGGCTTCCGCCAGGACCGCATCCTCATCGGCACGCTCGCCGGGTTCGTGCCGGCCAACGTCGTGCTCGTCGTGCTGGCCCTGCTCGGTCAGGGTGCGACCGCGTTCGCGTGGTCGCGGGTGGTCGGGCAGGTCGTGACCGGGCTGGTGTTCGTCTACTTCCTCGAGCGTCGCTACCGCCCGGAGTGGCGGCGCGGACTGGTCGGGCCGCTGATGCGCTTCGGCCTGCCGCTGGCGCTGGCCAACCTGATCAACTGGACGCTGCTCAACGCCGACTACCTCGTCCTCGGCCGGCTGCTGACCGCCGAGCAGGTGGGCGTCTACATGATCGCCTTCAACGTCGCTAACTGGACCACGGCCGTGCTCGGCTCGGTGCTCAACGGCGTCGTGCTCCCGGCCTTCGGCCGTGTCGGCGACGACCGGGAGCGGCTGGTCGAGTCGCTCGTCTCGGCGACCCGGCTGGTCGCGCTGGTGGCCTTCCCGATCGCCTTCTGCACGGTGGCGATGGCACCGAGCCTCGTCCACACCGTCTTCGGTGCCCAGTGGGACGCCGCCGGGCCGGTGCTGTCCGTGCTCGCCGTCTACGGCGCCTGCTTCGCCTTCACCCTGCTCTACGTCAACCTGCTGGTCGCGATCGGGGCGACCACGCAGCTGCTGCTCGTGCAGGTGGCCTGGATCACCGCGCTCGTGCCGGCGATGATCTGGGGCATCGAGGTGGGCGGCCTGGTCGGTGCTGCCTGGGCCCACGTGGTCGTCGTGCTCCTCGTCTCCGTGCCCGGCTACCTCTGGGCGATGCGGTCGGGGCTCGGCCCGCTGCCTGCGGCCATGGGTCGGGCCCTGCTGCGCCCCGCCGGTGCGGCGGCTGTCGCCGGAGCCGCGGCCTGGGTGTGCGACCGGGTGATCGACGGACCCGGGATGGGGCTGCTGACCGGCGGCCTCGTGGCTGTGGCGGTCTACCTCGTGGCCGCCCGGTCGATGATCGAGCACGACCTCCCGGAGGTCGGCCGGCTGCTCCGCAGGCTGCCCGGGCGTCGCCCGCGCCACCGTGGGGCGCACCGGTGAGCGCGCCGCTCCGCATCGGGTTCGTCCTCGAGGGCCTCGCCCTCGGCGGCTGCCCGCTCAACGCGATCGACCTCGCCCGCACGTTGCGGGCGCAGGGCCACCACGTCGTCCTGGTGGCGGTCGACGAGCAGCCTCGGGTGTCGGTGCTGCCGCGGGCCGAGGCGGCCGGCTTCGACGTCGTACGCATCCCGGCGGGCGCGGGGCTCTTCGGCCGGGCGCGACAGCTGGCCGCGATCGCGCGCGAGCACGACCTCGACGTGCTGCACGTCTTCGCCGCCTGGCTGGGCCGCAGCGCCGTCCTCGCCTGTGGGCTGTCCGGGCGGCGGGTGCCGGTGGTGCTCAACTGGCTGATGGACAACGAGTTCACCACGACCGGTCGCACGCCCCTGGTCGTCGGCACCGGGGGGCTGCACCGCGAGGCGGTCGAGGTGCACGGTGCCCGGTCCTACCTCCTCGAGCCGCCGGTCGACCTCGACCAGGACCACCCCGACGAGGTCGCCGGCAAGGGCTTCCGGGCGGAGCTCGGCATCCGGGAGGACGAGCTGCTGCTGGTCGTCGTCGGCCGGATCGACGAGCTCCCGCCGGGCCAGGAGCACGGCGTCGCCAAGCTTCCCGGGCTGATGCTCGCGATGGACGCGCTGCTCGCGCCCGGTGCGCCGGCCGCCCGGCTGGTGCTGGTCGGGGACGGCAGCGGCATGGCAGCCGTCGCCCGCCGTGCGGCCGAGGTCAACCGCGAGCTCGGCCGCGAGGGTGTGCTCCTCACCGGGGCGCTCGCCGACCCCCGCCCTGCCTATGCCGCTGCCGACGTCGGGCTCGCGATGGGCGGATCCGCGCTGCGGGTGATGGCCCACGGCAGCCCGCTCGTCGTCCTCGGCGACCACGGCTTCAGCCTCGCCGCCGGTCCCGACACCATCGGACAGTTCCTCGTCGACGGCTACTACGGCACCACTGCGCCGGCCGACCCGGTCGCGCACCTCTGGACCCAGCTCGAGCCGTTGCTCGACACCGACGAGCGCCGCGGACGTGGCCAGTGGGGCGTCGACCTCGTGCGCGAGCGGTACAGCCTGGAGGCGGGTGCCGCCACGCTGGAGGAGGTCTACCGCACGACCCTCGCCCACGACGACGCGTGGTGGGAACGCCTGGCCGACGTCGGCTACCTGGCCGCGCGCGACCTCCTCGGCCGGGCGCGCTCGCTGCGCGCTCGCGCGGCGGGGGCCACGTCATGAGCCGGGTGCTCCTCGTCAGCCACGAGGCGTCGCGCACGGGGGCGCCCCGCATCGCCGCGCTCGTGGCGCGCGGGCTCGTCGAGCAGGGTCACCGGGTGCGGATCGTCTCGCAGCGCCCCGGCCCGCTCGTCGACGACTTCGCCCGGGTCGCGCCGACCCGGGTGCCCCCGCTGTGGCGGGTGCTGCGGCGCCTGTGGTCGCGGCAGGGTCGTCTCCGCACCCGCGTCGCCGGAACCCTCGAGGTCGCCACCGCGCTCGCCGTGGTCGCCGCCCACCGGCCCGACGTCGTGTACGTCAACTCGACCTCGTCCGCCGGCTACGTCCGTGCCGCGTCGATCCTGCGCAAGCCCTCCGTGCTGCACGTCCACGAGTCGGGCGAGGTCCTCCGCGGGTTCCTCGACCGGGTCGGCATCCCCGGCCTGCCGACCGGGCGCGTGCGCCTGGTGGCGTGCTCGCCCAGCGTCGCCGACGCCCTCGTCGCGCTCGGCGCACCACGCGACGAGGTCGACCTGCTGCTGTCGATCCCTGACGCGACACGGGTGCTGGACGTCGTACCCGCTCCTGCAGCCCTGCTCCCGGCGGCGGCCCGTCGTCCAGTCGTCGTGGGGTGCGTCGGCGCCGTCGAGCACCGCAAGGGCGTGGACCTCTGGCTCCAGGTCGCCCGGCTCCTCGTCTCCTGCTCGCCGCCCGGCAGCCTGCGCTTCGTCTGGGTCGGCGACGGCGAGCCGCCGGCGGAGGCCGCGACCATCGCCGGTGTCGAGTTCCCCGGCCACTCCGCGAACCCGTCCGCCGCCGTGGCGGAGTTCGACGTGATGACCCTGCCCTCGCGAGACGACCCCTTCCCGCTCGTCGTGATGGAGGCGATGCTCCAGGGCAAGCCCGTCGTCGCCTTCGACGTCGGCGGGGTCGCCCACCAGCTCGGGGACACCGGCGTCCTCGTCCCGCGCGAGGACATCGAGTCCTTCGCCCGCGAGGTGTCCCGCCTCGTCGCCGACGTGGACCGCCGCCAGGTCCTCGGCATCCGCGCGGCGCTGCGTGCCGAGGAGCTGTTCTCCTGGGAGACGTTCGAGGCGGGTCTCGGCGACGTGCTCGACCGCTCGGTGTCCGCCGACCAGCCGATCGTCAGCAGCGGGCTCCGGGCGACCTGACAGCGTGGTCCTGGCGACGCGCGTGGCACATCACGGACACCGCACTGGGCGAGCCCACCGGACCTTGTCCCGCGAAGACGGAACCCGGTCAGGACGTCATGCGGGAGGGACCACGGGCGATGCCGAGCGCATGACGTCCGGCTCGGCGTCCGGCTCGGCGTCCGGCGTCTCGTCCGGGGCCTGGGGCTCGGGCGCGCCGGGCTCGTCGACCGCGAGCCGTCGCATGGCGCCGGCGACGCCGAGGACCAGGAACACGCACCCCGAGGTCTGGGGGAAGGCGAAGGTGTCGAAGAAGGCGAACGACGTGGCGCCGGCGAGGATCGAGGCCATCAGGGCACGGGAGAGCTGCCGGTCCTCGAGGGGTACGCCGTTGCCGGCCCGTCGAGCGGCGAAGAAACCGGTCGCGAGGAGGAGCAGCAGGCCGCCGAGGCCGAGGACCCCGCCCTCGATGAGGAGGCCGAGGTAGCCGTTGTCGAGGATCCAGTAGCGGGGCAGGAAGGTGCCGAAGCCACGGCCCAGGACCGGGCTGTTGGCGATGAACGCGCCGGCCACCTCGTAGCTGCCGGTCCGCGAGGCGACGCTCGGGTCGGAGTCGGCGTTGGAGAAGAGCCCGAGGATCGCGCCGAGCAGGCCCGGCACCGAGACGTAGAGCGCCGTCGACACCACCGCCATGAACCCGAGCGCCTGGAGCCGCTGCCGGTTGGTCCACGAGAAGGCGAGGACGAGCAGCCCGACGGCCGCGCAGAGGTAGGCCGAGCGGGAGACCGAGAGGTAGATCGAGAGGATCATCGGCACGAGCATCAGCCGGAAGGCCCACCGGTGGTAGGTCCCACCGGCGAGGGAGATGACCAGTGGCAGCGCCATCGCCAGCACCACGCCGTACTCGATCGCGCTGGCCGACGTGCCGCTCGGGCGCGCGAACCCGGCGCGTGCCCCGAGCTCGGTGACGGCGGCCGAGGTCAGCCCGGGGATGGAGAGACGGTCGATCCACAGCTGGTGGGTGACGTACTGGACGAAGCCCAGGATGGCGACCGCACCGGCGGCGAGGGCGAGGCGACGCAGCAGCGTGTGGAGCCGGTCGTAGGTGGTGATGCCGTCGCTGGCGAGCAGCAGGATCCCGGCCATGCCGAGCAGCCGGAGGATCCCGTTGTCGGCGACGCTGACCTCGTCACCGGGGATCGGCCCGGACATCGCGTGGGCGTAGACCAGGAACATCACCAGCAGCCAGCCGAGCATCGCCGCCCGCACCGGCTGGAAACCGGTGGTGTGCGGCTCGGTGCGACGCACGTGGAACCACAGCCACCAGAAGAACGCACCGACACCGAGCAGGTTCGACGGGCTGCCCGCGCTGCCGAGCGAGGGCACCACCATCGACGACGGGATGCCCCACAGCAGCACGAGGTAGATCGTGAGCAGGGACGTCGCGTCGAATCCGCGCCGTGAGACGGCGTCGTTCATCGGTTCCTGCCGGCTGCTCTCGTCCGGGGCTTGGCCACCGGGGCGTCCCGGAAGCGGTGGCTGTCACGGGGACCCGAGCCGTTGTGCAGCCACTTCGAGCGGGCCGGGCTCACCGCCAGCTCGGACTCCACCGGGATCCGGTAGGTGTAGACCGGCTCCTCGACGTCGTCGTCCACCTCGACCGGGTCGTCGACCTCGTCCTCGTCGTCCACTTCGTCGTCCACCTCGTCCTCGGCCACGTCCTCGGACGCGTCCTCGTAGGGGTCGTCGAAGGGGTCGAGCGGCGCAGCCGCCGCCTCCTCCTCGGCGAGCCGGACCTCCTCGGCCTCGCGGGCCGCCCGCAGCGCACGGGAACGGGCCCGGGCGAGCAGCAGCGAGTCGACGAGCGCCAGCAGCAGCAGGCCGAGACCGCCCGCGACCGCGGTGGTCATCAGACCGGCACGGATCTGGCCCTTGCGCACCACCGCCGGACGCGAGTCCTGGGTCAGCTTGCGGGCCGTGACGAGTCCCTCCTGCGGCAGCCCGAGGCCACCCTGGAGGTCGTCGAGGATCTGCGGCACCCGGCCCATCAGCTCCTCGAGCGCTGCCGAGGTGCCGGCCGTGGTGTCGCCCTCGACGTCGAACAGGATGATCGGCGCGCTGTTGGTGAAGTCGGGCGTCGCCTCGTAGGACGTGCCCGGGAAGTCCTCCGCGAACTGCGTCTGGACGGTGCGCGACTTCAGTGTCCGGATGACCACGTCGCGTGCCTGGTTGACGCCGGCCAGCTCGAGGTAGGGGTTGCCCACCGTGGTGGTCTCGCCCTCCTTCTTCATCGACGTCGCCGGTGGGAAGACCAGGGCCGAGCCCTCGGCCTCGTAGGTCGGACCCACCACGTCGCGCACGACGTAGGTGGTCGCTCCGACGGTGAGTGCCAGCACCACCAGTGAGAGGTACCAGCGGCGCACCAACGTGCGCCAGAAAACCCGCAGCTCCACGCTGCCCCCTTGCTTCTGCGTGATCAGCTCGACCCCGAGAGTTCCACGACCTCGGGCCGGTCGGCCGGGCTCGTGGACCCCTTCCCACAAATGGGGTACGTGGTCCTCGCACCGGGCGACTGGGGCGTGCTTGTTCCTACGGTGGTCCCATGGTTGACGGACCCAGGGGGGTGGACGTCGCTCCCATCCGGGACGAGGACGTCCAGGCCGTCGGTGAGTTCCTGCACCGGCACTTGAACAGTCGCCTCAGCGGCCGGCTGTGGGCGCGCTCGGCGCTGCCGACGTGGACCGTCGACGCGCCCAACCACGGCTTCCTCCTGCGCCAGGGCGACGACATCGTCGGCGTCTACCTCGCCTTCTACTCCGAGCGGCCGGTGGCGGACGGGACCGGGTCCCGCAAGGTCTGCAACCTCGCCGCGTGGTGCGTGCTGGAGGAGCACCGCGCCCACGGCGTACGACTGGTGCGGGCGATGCTGCGCCAGAAGGGCTACGACTTCGTCGACCTGTCGCCCAGCGGCAACGTCGTCGACCTCAACACCCGCCTCGGCTTCGAGTTCCTCGACACGACCTCGGCGATGGTGCCCAACGTGCCGCTGCCCTCACGTCGGGGCGTGCGGGTGCTGACCCGGCCCACGGACATCGAGCGGGCGCTGCCCGAGCACGAGCTCGCGGTCTACCGCGACCACCGCCACGCCGGCGCCGCCTGGCACTTCGTCGTCCAGGTGGGCGAGGAGTCCTGCTACGTCGTCGCTCGCCGCGACCGGCGCAAGCGGATGCCGGTCTTCGCGACGCTGCTCCACGTCTCGGACCCCGCCGTGCTCGCCCGCGCCGGCCACGCGCCGTACCGCCACCTCCTCCTGCGGCACCGCACCCTCGTGACCCTCGCCGAGCACCGCGTCGCGGGCCGGCCGCCGCGCCTGTCGCGGCCCCAGCGCGCGCCGCGCCGCCGGATGTACCGCAGCCCGCACCAGACCCCGGCCTCGTCCATCGACTACCTCTACAGCGAGCTGACATGCGTGCCCTGGTGAACCCGACCCGACCCGCGACCCGCACCCGCCTCCACCACCTCGTCGAGGAGCAGGCGCACCTGCGCAGCGAGCGCACGGCACTGACCCACGGCAGCTCGTCGCTCACCTATGCCGAGCTCTGGGACCGCGTCGCGCACCTGGGTGCCGTCCTCGCCGACCTCGGCCTCGACCGCGGCGACCGGGTGGCGATCTTCCTCGACAAGCGCCCGGACACCGTCGCCTCGATCTTCGGCACCTCGGTCGCCGACGGCGTCTTCGTGCCGGTCAACCCGGTGCTCAAGGCGCCGCAGGTCTCCTACATCCTCGGCGACTGCGGCGTGCGGGTGCTGGTCACGACCCGCCAGCGCTGGGAGTCGGTGCGCGAGGAGGCGAAGGAGTGCGCGGCCCTCGAGCACGTGCTGCTCGTCGACGCCGAGCCCGGCACGTCCGACGGTTTCGTGCACGCCCTGGCGGACTTCGCCGACCTCGCGCCCGTCGACCTGACCGGCTCCACCGTCGACCTCGACATGGCCGCCATCCTCTACACCTCCGGCAGCACCGGCCGTCCGAAGGGCGTCGTGCTCAGCCACCGCAACCTGCTGGTCGGCGCGGAGAGCGTCAGCACCTACCTCGCGAACTCCGAGGACGACGTGATCCTCTCGGCGCTGCCGCTGAGCTTCGACGCCGGCCTGAGCCAGCTCACGACCGCCTTCTCCGCCGGAGCTCACGTCGTGCTGCTCAACTACCTGCTGCCGCGCGACGTGCCGAGGCTGTGCGCGAAGCACGGCGTCACGGGCCTCACCTGCGTGCCGCCGCTGTGGCTGCAGCTGGTCACCGTCGAGTGGCCGCCGGAGGCGACCGCGTCGATGCGCTACCTCGCCAACACCGGCGGCCGGATGCCGCGCGCGACGCTCGACCGGCTGCGCGAGATCTTCCCGTCGGCCAGCCCGTTCCTGATGTACGGCCTGACCGAGGCGTTCCGCTCCACCTACCTCGACCCCGCCGAGGTCGACGCCCGCCCCGACTCGATCGGCAAGGCGATCCCGAACGCGGAGATCCTCGTCGTGAAGCCGGACGGCACGCCGTGCGGGCCGGGCGAGGAGGGCGAGCTCGTGCACCGCGGCCCCCTCGTCGCGATGGGCTACTGGGGCAACGCGGAGAAGACCGCCGAGCGCTTCAAGCCGGTGCCCGGACCGGAGTCCGACTGGCGCGCGCCCGAGCTCGCGGTGTGGTCCGGCGACCGGGTGGTGAGCGACGAGGAGGGCTACCTCTACTTCGTCGGGCGCACCGACGACATGATCAAGACCAGCGGCTACCGGGTCTCCCCGACGGAGATCGAGGAGGTCGCCTACGACTCCGGCCTGGTCACCGACGCCGTCGCGCTCGGCCTGCCCGAGCCGGGCCTCGGCCACCGGGTGGTGCTCCTCGTGAGCCCCTACGGCGGCGACACGGTCGACACGACCGAGCTGCTGGCGATCATGCGCCGAACGCTCCCGCTCTACATGGTGCCGGCGGAGGTCGTCGTACGCCCCGAGCTGCCGCGCAGTCCCAACGGGAAGTTCGACCGGGTGCTGCTGCGCCAGCAGCTCGAGACAGCGCTCGACACAGCAGGGGAGCAGGCATGAGGACCGAGGACCACCTGGCCGCGTTCGGCCGCGACGGCAGCGAGCTGGTCGTCGCCGGGATCCCGCTGGGCCGACTGGCCGCGCGCGTGGGCTCGACGCCCTTCTTCGCCTACGACCGCGCCGCGATCACGGCCCGGGTCGCCGAGGTGCGGGCCGCGCTGCCCGACCGCGTCGGACTGGGGTACGCCGTCAAGGCCAACCCGATGCCCGCCGTGGTCCAGCACCTGTCCGGGCTCGTCGACTCCCTCGACGTCGCCTCTGCGGGCGAGCTCGCGGTCGCGCTGGACACCGGCCACGACGCGTCGCGGATCAGCTTCGCCGGCCCCGGCAAGACCGACGCCGAGCTGCGCCGGGCGGTGGCCGCAGGCGTCATCGTCGAGGTCGAGTCGCGCACCGAGATGCAGCGTCTGGTCCGCACCGGCAAGGAGCTCGCGGTGCTGCCGCGGGCCGCGATCCGGGTCAACCCGGCCTTCGCGGTCAAGGGCTCCGGCATGCGGATGGGAGGCGGCCCCCAGCAGTTCGGCGTCGACGCCGAGATGGTGCCCTCCCTGCTCGGGGAGGTCTCGCGCACCGACGTCGACGTGCTCGGCTTCCACGTCTTCGCCGGCTCGCAGAACCTCCGCGCCGACATCCTCGTCGAGGCCCAGGCCCGCACCGTCGAGCTGGTCCTCGAGCTCGCCGCGCATCTCCCGGACGAGGCGCGCTACGTCAACCTCGGCGGCGGCTTCGGCATCCCCTACTTCGAGAAGGACGAGCGGCTCGACCTCGCCCACGTCGGCGAGCAGCTCGGCGCGCTCCTCGAGGAGCAGGTGGCCGACAAGCTCCCCGAGGCCGAGGTGTGCCTCGAGCTCGGCCGCTACCTCGTCGGCGAGTCGGGGGTCTACGTCACCCGCGTGGTCGACGTGAAGGAGTCGCGTGGACAGGCGTACGCCGTCGTCGACGGCGGCATGCACCACCAGCTCGCGGCCTCCGGCAACTTCGGACAGGTGATCCGCCGCAACTACCCGATGGCGCTGGGCAACCGGCTCGGCGACACGGGATCCGGGTCGGACGCCGCCCCGGTCACGGTCGTGGGCTGCCTCTGCACCCCGCTCGACCTGCTCGGCGACCACGTCGAGCTGCCGCGCCCGGAGGTGGACGACCTCGTCGTCATCTTCCAGGCCGGCGCCTACGGCCTCACCGCCAGCCCGACCGCGTTCCTCGGCCACGACGCGCCCGCCGAGGTCCTCCTGTGACGCCAGAGCCCGTGACATCCGAACCGACAGCACCAGGGAGCACCGCCATGACCGCCAGCACCGACCTCTCCACCGACACCACCCTCGCGGGGGTCGTCGAGGTGCTCACCCGCACCCTCGGCATCGAGGACCGCGCCGGGTCGATGACCCGCGACACCGGCCTCTTCGGCGAGCTGCCCGAGCTCGACTCCCTCGGCGTCGTCGAGCTCGCCGCGGCCCTCGAGGACCGCTTCGACATCGAGATCGACGACGAGGACTTCACCGGCGAGGTCTTCGAGACCGTCGGCAGCCTCACCGACTTCATCGCCTCGCGCGCCTGAGCCGGGTCGACCACCAGCCATGACGTCCCGGGACCTCATCGTCGCGGCCCTGCGCCGCTGGTACGTCATGCTCGTCGGCGCCGTGATCAGCCTCGGCATGGTCTACGTCGCCACCCACCAGCAACCCGTCTACTGGACCCAGTTCAACGTGCTGCTGATCGGTCCCCAGGACCCCGAGTTCCCCAACTACCTCGAGGACCCGCGGTTCACGCTCTACCCGTTCGTCGGGGTCGTCGTCGACGACGTCAACGGCGGCGAGAGCCCGATGCTGACCGCGTCGGTCGAGACCAACATGGTCGGCCAGGGGATCACCGACGGCGTCCAGGTGCGCGTGCCCAACCTCGGCACCCAGTGGCGGCGCGAGATGACCGCGAGCTACATCGACGTCCAGGTGGCCGCTCCGACGCCGGAGGAGGTGACCCGGCGCTCCGACACGACCATCGCCGAGATCGCGGACTCCCTGGCGACCCGCCAGGACGAGCTCGGCATCGTCCCGGGGATGCGGGTCTCCTCGCGCCCCGCCACGAAGGCCCCGCTGATCTACCAGATCGGCGGCAACCCGCTCCGTGCGGCGGCCGCCACCGGGATGAGCGGCGCCGCGATCACGATCGCGCTCGTTTGCTGGCTCGAGCGCCGGCGCAACCGCCGCCTCGCGGTCGCCACGACGGCTTCGGCGACGACGTACGCCGAACCGGACCCGCAGGCGGGCACCGCCGCGGCAGCCGACCGCACGCCCGCGCTGGTCTGACCTCGGTCGTC